>OZ253944.1:0-2307500 GCA_965267265.1 Parvibaculaceae bacterium | reverse complement strand
GAAGGCGATGTCCTCTACGCGTCGATGAATGTGCGCGGCAAAGAACGGCGGCTATGGCGCCATGAACCAACCGATGGCGGCAACTGGGATTACTTCGACGAACAGGGGCGCTCCATGCGGAAGTTCCTGATGAAGACACCTATTGACGGTGCGCGCATCTCGTCGGGCTTTGGAAATCGTCGCCATCCCATTCTTGGATACACACGTCTGCACGCTGGTACGGACTTCGCGGCGCCGACAGGCACACCCATCTACGCAGCTGGGAATGGCACTATTGAGATGGCTCAGCGGAATGGCGGCTACGGCAAATATGTCCGCATCCGGCACGCCAATGGCTATCAGACGGCTTATGCCCACATGAGCCGCTACGGACGTGGCATTCGCAAAGGTGTGCGCGTGCGCCAAGGCCAGGTCATCGGATATGTCGGCAGCACCGGTCGCTCAACCGGACCACACCTGCACTACGAGGTCATCCGGAACGGCAACAAAGTGAACCCGCAGCGCATCCGCGTCCCAACAGGACGGACGCTGTCCGGCGAGCAGCTGGCCGCGTTCCAGGAAGCCCGAACCAATATCAACACGCTGATGGCAGAGGCTCCGTCGATGACCCGTCTCGCCGAAGCGGACATTGATAACTGACGTTAGAACGCCCCCGGTGTCGCTTGAAAGAGCGGCGCTCGGGCTTGTCTTTATTGGCGTCACTGGCTGGTCTGCAGTGGGTCCAGCGGACGAATTCACCTGGTGGCTTGAAGCCGTTCCCGCAATCATTCTGTTCGTCGTACTTGTCGCGACGCAGCGTCCCTTCCCCCTAACGCGGATCACGACCTGGGCCATATATGCACTGCTTCTCATGATGGTGGTCGGCGCCCACTACACCTATTCAGGGGTCCCGCCCTTTGATTGGCTGAAAGACCAATTCGACCTCACTCGCAATCATTATGACCGCGTCAGCCATTTTCTGCAGGGCGTAACGGTAGCACTCTTTGCGCGCGAAATGACCCGGAGGACCATTGAGGTACGGCGCAGCGCCACGCTTTTCCTTTTGATCATCCTCGCCACGCTCGGCGTAAGCGCGGGGTGCGAGTTGGTTGAGTGGATCGCTGCAGAGCTCTTTGGCGACGGCGCCAGAGAGTTTCTCGGCATGCAGGGGGACATCTGGGATGCCCAAAAAGACATGGGGCTCGCCCTCATTGGCGCCTTTGTGACCATCGGTCTTTTTCGAAAACTCCAGGACAAGCAGATCGACGGAACCTAAAAGTCAGCCTATCCGCGGTGCTTGTACTCCCAAAATTTCGCAAGTTTGATCAAATAGGCCTGAGCTACACTCCAAGCTCAGCCGAGAGGGGTTCATGTCTGAAGAAGGGAAATTGTTGGCACACAAAGAACGCATAGATCGGGTCGTGGCCTACATTCATGAAAACCTGGACACCCCACTCGACATGGAGACACTTGCCGAGATCGCCTGCCTCTCGCCCCACCATTGGCATCGCATCTATCGAGAGATCATGGGCGAGACGGCTTCGCAGACAGTCCGCCGCCGACGTCTTTGGCGCGCCGCCCGCCAGCTTCTGCACTCGCCTAAAAACATCGAGGAAATCGCAAACGAGGCCCATTATGGCAGCGTAGCCGCCTTCACCCGAGCGTTTGCAAGCGAGTACGGAACCTCTCCGGCTCAATACCGCGCCAAGGGAAAGGACACGCACATGGCAAACATTGAAAAACGGACGATAGACCCGATCGACCTTATTGGCATGGACCATCAAGGACCGCATTACGAAATTGGCCGGACCTTTGATCGACTGTTTGCCTGGGCGGTCACAACAGAGGGCATGATCACGCAGGAGACAAAAGGCATCGCCATTTTCTTCGACAACCCGACAGAGAAGGCACCAGAAGAGTTGACGTCCCTCGCTGCGATCCCGCGCCCTGAGGGAAAAACGCCAGGCGAGGGAACGCGCACCTACACGATCCCCGGCGGGCCACACGCTATCGCACGGCACATCGGCCCTTACACGGAACTTGAAAAGACTTACGCTGAACTTTTCAACAATTGGCTGCCCACCTCAGGAGAGGCCCGCAATGGCGCGCCCATCTTTGAGATCAATCAGAATGACCCCAAGACAACGGCGCCCTCAGACCTGATCACGGATATCTACGTACCGCTCAGGTAAGTAAATAAGGGCCGCGCTAGGCGCAGCCCTTCAACATTGTCATTGGACAGAGAGCCTATTCAGCGGCCTGCACCTCAACTGCTCGGCCATTGATGACCAGACCATCGGGCCCAGCAGAAACCGGCACCGTCTCACCGTCCAAAATAGCCCCCTCAAGCAGCAGGTCTGCCAAGGGGTCTTGAACGTTGCGTTGAATGACCCGCTTCAACGGCCGCGCCCCATAGACCGGGTCATAGCCTTTATCCGCCAGCCAGCTTCGCGCGGACTCATCGAGCTCAAGCACAATCTTCCGGTCTTCAAGCAACGCGAGCAGACGCTGCATCTGAATATCGACAATGCCATCCATCTGTTCCCGCGTGAGCCGGTGGAAGAGCAGGATCTCATCGAGCCGGTTCAGGAATTCCGGACGGAAGCGCATCCGCACCACATCCATGACTTGATCCCGAACCGCTTCCGTATCTTCGCCTTCTTTCTGTTCGGCGAGAAATTCAGCGCCTAGGTTGGACGTCATGATGATGAGCGTGTTCTTGAAATCGACCGTCCGACCCTGCCCGTCTGTCAGACGGCCATCATCCAGCACCTGCAACAACACGTTGAAGACATCCGGATGGGCTTTCTCGATCTCGTCGAACAAGACCACCTGATAAGGCCGACGCCGGACCGCTTCGGTAAGCGCACCACCTTCTTCATACCCGACATAGCCAGGAGGCGCACCTATCAGCCGCGAGACGGAATGCTTCTCCATATATTCGGACATGTCGAGACGACAGATTGCCTGATCATCATCGAAGAGGAAATCCGCAAGCGTCTTGGTGAGCTCAGTCTTACCCACACCCGTGGGCCCAAGGAACATGAAGGAGCCGATGGGCCGAGACGGGTCCTGAAGCCCAGCGCGCGACCGTCGGACCGCCCGCGACACGGCGCTCACAGCTTCCGCCTGGCCGATCACCCGAGCCGACAATTCCGTTTCCATCTGCAAAAGCTTCTCACGCTCGCCCTCCAGCATCTTGTCGACAGGAATGCCGGTCCAGCGCGAGACGACCTGCGCCACATGTTGGGCGGTCACCGTCTCTTCGACCATGCCGTCGCCACCATCCGCGTCTTCACTTTCTGACAGCTGTTTTTCAAGCTCAGGGATCACGCCGTAAGAGAGCTCACTCGCCCGCTCCAGATTGCCGCTCCGCTGCGCTTGAACAAGCTCGTTACGTGCGGCATCCAGCTCTTCTTGAACTTTTTGCGCGCGACCGAGTTTCTCCTTATCCCGCTGCCAGACTGATGTGACAGACGCCGACTTGGACTCAAGGTCCGCCAGGTCCGACTCAAGCTTTTCAAGGCGGTCCTTGCTGGCACTATCCGTCTCTTTTTTCAGCGCCTCACGCTCAATCTTGAGCTGAATGATCCGCCGATCCAATTCGTCCAATTCTTCAGGCTTACTGTCCACCTGCATACGCAACCGACTGCCGGCTTCGTCCATCAAGTCGATCGCCTTGTCCGGCAGGAAGCGGTCGGAGATGTAACGGTCCGACAGTGTTGCTGCAGACACGAGCGCCGCATCTGAAATACGGACACCGTGATGGAGTTCGTATTTCTCTTTCAGTCCACGCAAAATGGAAATCGTGTCTTCCACCGTAGGTTCTTCCACCATGACAGGCTGGAACCGCCGGGCGAGGGCCGCATCTTTTTCGACATGCTTGCGATATTCATCGAGCGTCGTGGCCCCCACGCAGTGGAGCTCACCACGAGCCAATGCAGGCTTGAGCAGATTAGAGGCGTCCATTGCCCCATCCGTCTTGCCAGCGCCCACGAGTGTGTGCATCTCATCGATGAAGAGAATGATACCGCCGTCAGCCGCACTCACTTCGTTCAGGACTGCTTTCAAACGTTCTTCGAACTCGCCGCGATACTTCGCGCCGGCGATCAAAGCGCCCATATCAAGCGCCAAAAGCTTCTTGTCTTTAAGGCTCTCAGGCACGTCGCCATTGACGATCCGAAGCGCCAAGCCTTCCGCGATGGCAGTCTTACCAACACCTGGCTCACCGATGAGCACCGGATTGTTTTTTGTACGCCGCGACAACACCTGAACTGAACGACGGATTTCTTCATCCCGCCCAATCACCGGATCAAGCTTGCCGTTCTCCGCATCCTCCGTCAGATCACGTGCGTATTTGTTGAGCGCATCATAGGCGTCTTCTGCCGACGCGCTGTCGGCTGTCCGTCCTTTGCGCACTGAATTGATCGCCTCATTGAGGGCCTGGGCGGTCACGCCCGCATTTTTCAGAATACCGGCGGACGCGGCACCTTGTTCGATAGCCAGCGCCAACAACAGCCGCTCTGCCGTCACATAGGAATCGCCAGCCTTTTTTGCGACTTGTTCCGCCTGGTCGAACACACGGGCTGTTTCCGGTGCCAGGTAAATCTGGCCCGCACCGCCGCCTTCGACTTTTGGCATTTTGCCGAGCTCAAGCTCAACCGCCTCAAGCGCAGCATCCGGCCGGCCACCGGCTGCACGGATGAGATTGGCCGCGAGGCCTTCTTCATCATCTAGGAGAACTTTGAGGAGATGCTCCGGCGTGAACCGCTGATGTCCGGAACGGAGTGCCAGCCCCTGCGCTGACTGAACGAAGCCGCGGCTTCGGTCTGTGTATTTCTCAAGATCCATCTGGACCCCCATTTCAAGCACGCACCGCTTGCTCCGTCACCGGCCACAAACGCACGCCTCAGCCGTTTTACCGTCCCAACACTGCACTCAGCGTCGAAACAGCGACATGGCTTAGATCAAGACCAAACGCGATTGCACAGATACAAGTATGCCGCACAAACCGTTGACGACCTTCCAAGATCACAATGAATTTGGACGAAAAGTCCCAAATTCATAAATGTGATCGCTCCTAAAGAGCGAACGGGATTAGCCGGAAAACCGCTGCGCTGAGCCCCAATATTAGGCAGCTCGACCTGATCGCACTTTTCCTATCCCGTTCGGGAAGCATCGACTTGAAACATATGGATGTTGCATCTGGGCAACACAAGAGGAAGCCTCAACAAAATGCAGAAAATAGCGCTGAAATCGGGCGAAAATGACCAATCAGTGCTTAATCAGGTCAGCGTTTAAGCGGGCCAATCCCTAAGCTGGTACGTCTTCTGATGCAGGCTTGTCATCGCCACCGTCCGATTTGGCCTTTGATGGCGCGCGACGACGCCGCGGAGCACGACGACGCGGCGCGGGTTTTTCGTCCGCCTCACCATCAGCGGCATCGCTATCCGCGGTGGCAGCTTCTTCGGCAGGCGTTTCAGCCAACTCCGCCTCTTGCTGTTCGTCTGCACTGCCATCTTCGCCGTTGGCACGGCCATTACCGCCGCGTCCTTGGTTCTCTTGGCGGCCCTGATTTTCCTGGCGATTCTGCTCCTGCTGCGCCTGAGCAGCGACAATCAGTCGATGATAGTGCTCGGCATGCTGGAAATAGCTTTCCGACGCAATGCGATCTCCAGACGACTGAGCATCGCGTGCCAGCGCCTGATACTTCTCGTAAATATGGCTCGCGGTGCCACGGATTTTTACGTCCGGCCCATTGCTTTCCATACTCCGGCTAAGGGGGTTTTGTGGTTTACGTCCGCGCCCGCGCGAGCGCTTCTGGTTTTGGCCCTGCCTCATATCACTCCGGCTCTGTCTACCAGTTGAAAAATACCGTCCATAGCGACCTAGCGGCTCGTTTCTGCACTTCTGCAGACATAGCCACGAGACTAAAACTCGCCAGGACTAAGCGATTGCCCTTCTATGTGTGCCCATTTTATGGCCTACACACCGACCCAACCCATGCCCAACACGCCCCATCATTAGACAGAGCAGAAGTCATGAAGAATGTTACGGACGCACAAGCTACAATTTCACAGCTAGATGACGTCCAATGGGGCATGCCACCATATCCTGCCCCTGCCTCCTCATCTCCAGCCTCCGGTCCCTCCCGGCGGCGAAATGTCTCTAGAGGCTTGAATCTCTTCAAGGAACCTACCCTCTGAGCGCCCCATGTCCAAATGTTTTTTTGCGCCATCAAATTGCTTGTTTTACCTTGAGGACCCTGGGAAGGCCTGCGAGGTCTGGCACAACCCCGCAAACCTCCAGACCTGCATCAGACGCAATCGCAGACACATCGTCCGACTGACCTATCCCCAACTCCCAAAAGGCAGCACCGTTTGGCGCAAGAAGGCGCCGCGTTTCTTCTGCAATAGCGCGGTAGGCGACCAAACCATCTACACCCCCATCAAGAGCTACAAGCGGGTCATGCATCCTCACTTCTTGAGATAAACCAGCAATGTCAGAAGACGGGATGTAGGGCGGATTTGAAATCACCACATCGAAGGGCCCATCAAACCCTTCAGCCCAATTGCTAACAGTGAAAGTCGCGCTGCCGCCGAGGCCAAGGCGTTCTGCATTGGCGCGCGCTGCATCGACCGCGTCAGAGCTACAATCGATCCCAATACCTCGGGCCTGCGGCAGTTCGGATAGAACGGCCAACAGCAAACATCCACTACCGGTTCCCAAATCCAGTATCTGGAGAGAAGTCTCTCTGTCCATCACGTGAGAGAGAACAGCCTCGACGAGCGCCTCACTGTCCGGACGCGGATCGAGCGTTGCGCCATTTAGAGAGAATGAAAGACCCCAGAACTCACGTGTCCCCAAAATACGAGATACAGGCTCGCCCGAAAGACGACGACGGGCATAAAGCTGCAACAATTCAAGATCGCCGGCAGCAACCAACTGTTCTGGGTCAGCAATCAGCGCCACCTCGTCAACCCGCGTCGCCGCCGCCATGAGCACCCGCGCATCGAGATCGGCGGTCGGAAGGCCGGCGTGCCGAAATTGCGCAAGGAGATCGCGGTAAATGATACCACGTGTCAGGGCATCAGGATTCGCGGAAGTACTCACGCGTCCGTCTCTTCTCCGAGCGCGGCGAGACGCGCAGCCTGGTCTTCTGAAATAAGCGCATCAATCAACTCAGCGACGCCGTCGCCTTCAATAATCTTGTCGAGCTTGTGCAGCGTGAGATTAATCCGGTGGTCGGTCACACGTCCTTGCGGGAAGTTATAAGTCCGAATGCGCTCCGATCTATCCCCGGACCCCACCTGGCCCTTCCGATCATCGGCACGTTCTTTCGCCGCTCGTTCCCGCTCCGCGTCAAACAACCGGGCACGCAATATCTTCAGCGCCTTTGCCTTGTTTTTGTGCTGCGACTTTTCATCTTGCTGCTGCACCACAAGACCGGTTGGAAGGTGCGTAATGCGCACCGCACTATCGGTTGTGTTCACATGCTGCCCGCCCGCGCCACTTGCGCGGAACACATCGATGCGAATGTCTTTATCTTCAAGTTCAATATCGACTTCCTCAGGTTCAGGAAGCACCGCGACCGTTGCTGCAGACGTATGAATGCGCCCACCGGATTCGGTCGTCGGCACACGTTGAACCCGATGAACACCGGACTCAAACTTGAGCTTGGCAAAGACACCCTTACCACTAATGGAAGCCGTGATCTCCTTAAACCCGCCGACATCTCCGGCAGAAATCGACACGGGCTCGACCTTCCAGCCTTGGGACTGGGCATAGCGCTCATACATGCGGTAAAGGTCACCTGCAAAGAGAGCCGCCTCGTCGCCACCAGTTCCCGCGCGCACTTCCAGGATCACATTGAGATCGTCTGCGGCATCCTTCGGCAGCAGCAAGATCTGCATTTCCAGCTCAAGCGCAGGCAGTGTTTCGGCAAGAGCGTCCAGCTCCTCGCGAGCCATCTCCGCCATTTCAGGGTCGTTCAGCATCTCTTTTGCATCCGCCTCGGCCTGCCGGGCTTCCTCCAGACCCCGCGCCGCTTCGGCGACCGGCTGCAACTCAGCGAACTCCTTGGAGAGAGCGACGAAGCGATCCGGCGAGACGTCAGCATTCATCTCCGCCTGAACGGCATCGAAACGATCAAGAACTTTTGCGAGTTTTTCGTGGGGAATCATGGAGGAGGAAGCCAATGCAGAGAAGAAGAGATTCGAAGAGACGTTGTCCCCAGCTAATCCCCTGCCAGGACCGCCTTTGTGCCCTCTGTCTCAGCAGCTTCGGCCGCACGCGCAGCCTCAATCTCAGCTGCTTTCTCTTCCACAAGTTCCACGAGATGATCGATCATCTTGTCGTTGGCCATCTTGTGGTCAGGAACGCCCCGAAGATAGACCATGCCGGAGCCGGCGCCGCCGCCGGTGAATCCGATATCTGTCTGAGAGGCTTCACCTGGCCCGTTCACAACACAGCCGATGACCGACAATGTCATAGAAGTGGAAACATGCGCGAGACGCTCCTCAAGAATGGAAACCGTCTCAATCACATTGAAGCCCTGGCGTGCGCAGGACGGACAGGAAATGATGGTCACGCCGCGGTGGCGCAGGTTGAGCGACTTGAGAATTTCAAAGCCCGCTTTGATTTCCTCAACCGGATCAGCTGACAGCGATACACGGATCGTGTCGCCGATGCCTGCCCACAGGAGTGAGCCCATGCCGATCGCAGACTTAACGGTCCCGCTCATCAGTCCGCCGGCTTCCGTGATACCCAGATGAAGCGGGCAGTCCACAGCCTCAGCCAGCCCTTGATAGGCGGCGACCGTCATAAAAACATCGGATGCTTTCACACTGATTTTGTATTCGCGGAAATCATTCTCTTCGAGCAACCGTGCATGTTCCAAGGCGCTCTCGACCATCGCATCTGGACAAGGTTCCCCGTATTTTTCCAGAAGGTGCCGCTCAAGCGACCCCGCATTCACCCCAATGCGAATGGAACAGCCATGATCTTTCGCAGCCTGCACCACTTCGCGGACTCGTTCGGCGGAGCCGATATTGCCTGGGTTGATCCGCAGACACGCCGCGCCTGCTTCTGCCGCTTCCAAAGCCCGCTTATAGTGGAAATGAATATCCGCGACGATCGGCACATTTGCCGCCCGCACGATCTCTTTTAAGGCCGCGGTCGAAGGTTCGTCCGGACACGAAACCCGAACGATATCAGCGCCCGCCTCTTCGAGCTGGCGTATCTGATCAATGGTGGCACCGGCATCGGATGTCGGCGTATTCGTCATCGATTGAACAGCAATTGGCGCATCGCCCCCGATCGCAACGGGGCCGACATGGATCTGACGGCATTTCCGCCGCTCAATATCACGCCAGGGACGAATACTCATGTCAGTGTGCCATTTCACCATTTAAGAAGGACTGCGCTTCTATAGCAAATGCCAGCGCCGTTTTCAGGAAAAGTGTGTGACACGGCCGCTGACGGCGCGGAACCGCTCATTAGCGACGCTTGCGAAGATAATCCTCAAAGCCTCAATGGATTTAGCGACGCAGCAAATCGTCCGGATTAAGCGATTTGCCGGTCAGAACTAAGCCTGACGGGCCGGCGGCTCCCAAAAGCGCGCCATCCACAAATACCTCAAAGGCACCAGCATCCCGCGCCACCAAAATGGCGCCAGCATCAAGCGGGGCCCTATACATTTCACCCTCAGCCAACGTCTGATTAAGAAGCACAGAGCCATCTCCAGCTTCGATACGAAGCCAAGCCTGTTTCACCGCGCGCACCGTTACTCGGGCACCTTCATTTTCAAGGCCGTAAACTCTCGCACCGCCTACAGCCAGCGCTAGGTCATCAGCTATGACTACCGCTGGCTCTTCGCTAGCCGGTGTTACCGGTGTCAAAGCAGCCACATCAATGGCGTCCGCAGGACTATCAACGGCATCGGCCGCTGGAGCGGCAGTGGGATCAGCATCGGGCGCAAGCGCGGCGGCGTCGACCGCCGGCGCACTGACAATTGGCTGATTGACTGCTGGAATATCGCGCGAGCTGCCTGCAGCCGACGCGCTGTCGCCAGCTAGGCTCGTGACCGGTTCAGCGGCAGCATCACCGGCGGTCACCGGAGGCTGCGTCACTGTCGTCGACGCAAGCCCCAGACGCTCTGGCACGGGCGGCACACGCTCGGTCACCATACGGTCGGCTGACACGGACAACAGCCAGGCGCCGTAGACACCGGCGCCAAGTAGGATAGCCAGAATGAACAGAGAGCCTTTTGGCAGCCGCGCATCATGCCGGACCTCCTGATAGGCAAATTCGGCAAGATTCGACTCGTCCGTCTCAACTTCCGTCTCTGATTTGTAGAGCGCAACCAGTTCTGCCGCATCCAGCCCGAGATACACCGCATAGGTACGAACAAACCCTATGGCATAAGCACGACCCGGCAGGTCGTCATGACGGCTCTCTTCTAGGGCTTCCAGATAGGGACGGCGGATCCGCAGCTTATCGGAAACGGACTTGAGATCTTCGCCAGTCTTCAGTCGTGCTTTGCGGAGGACCGTTCCAGCTTCTTCGCCATCCAAAGGCGTGTCCGCGGTGATATCACGCAGATGAATGCGCCGACCTTCTTCGCCCCCCTCGGCGGCGGCAGAAAATCTTGTCACATTCGTCATTTCAGTTTCCGAACTCATCGGCCTTCCCGGTCTCGCGAACAGCTGCGAGTTTCTCGTCGTTTCCAGGCGATCGCCGCCCAGTCCATTGTTTCCTTCCCTGAATGAGTCCCGCGTTGAATTGCCAATGCGGGGTCGGCAGAATCCAAGAAAACAGCCATTTGCCAGCTATTTTGACGTGGATTTCCCCTCATCCGGAGACATCATATGCGCCACCATCTCGTCAGAAAAATGACGCAGCACAGTACTGATGTCCAATTGTGCCCTTCCGATGGTTAAATAAATCAAAAGACGTGCGTCCCTGCAAACAAAGAGTTGCTCTGCATACGGCAAATTCTTCTTAAATTGCAATTCCTTGGGCGTCGGCGTAGTTGCGAAGGGCATCCCGGACACTGGCGTCGGGAAGGCCGTAAAGACCCTCCATGAAACCTTCAAGATCGGCCACGTCGAGAGACCGGACCATCATCTTCACAGGACCAATGGCCGCCGGCGACATAGAGATAGTGCGAAGGCCGAGCCCCAGCAGCGCCATCGCCTCCAGAGGGTTTCCGGCCATTTCCCCACAGAGCGAGAGCGGCACCTTGTGACGCTCGCAAACCAGCACAACCTGCCGAAGGAAATTGAGGGCGCCCGGGCTCAGAAGGTCATACCGGTTCGCGACCCTGGGATTCCCGCGATCACTGGCAAACAAAAACTGAATCAGGTCATTACTGCCAATCGATACGAAATCGACTTTCGGAAGCAAGGCCTCCATCTGCCAGAAAAGTGCCGGGACCTCCAGCATCGTGCCAACTGCAACGGAGCGGGGCTTGTCCCGGCCATGCTGTTCCAGCCGAACAAGCTCCTTGTCCACCAACGCCCGGGCCCGTTCATATTCTGCGACATCGGCCACCATAGGGAACATGATCCGAAGATCGCGGCCGACGGCGGCTGTCAGCAGGGCCCTCACCTGGTGGCGAAGCAAGGCTGGCCGGTCGAGAGCAATGCGGATCGCCCGCCATCCAAGCGCCGGGTTTTCCTCATCCGCTTGCTGCATGTAAGGCAGCATCTTGTCACCGCCAATATCGAGCGTGCGAAACACGACGGGCAGGTCACCGGCACTCGCCATCACATCACTGTAGAGCTCAACTTGCTCACGTTGACTAGGAAGTTTCGATGCGATCATGAATTGAAGCTCGGTGCGGAAGAGGCCAATCCCGTCAGCGCCGCTTTCGTCGAGATGCGGCAGGTCAACCAGCAGGCCGGCATTGACGTTGAGCGCAACTTTTACACCATCGCGCGTTACGGACGGCTCATGGCGAATGGCCTTGTACTGAGCCTGTCGCCGCGCCCGGAAGCGCGCTTTTTCCGAATAGGCGTCGACAATGTCCTGGCTCGGCCGGACATAGAGTTCACCGGTATCGCCATCGACAATGAGCGGATCACCATCTTCGACCCGCTCAGGAATGCCCTGTGCACGGCCAATCGCCGCAATACCGAGCGCCCGCGCCACGATTGCCACATGCGCGTTGGCCGAGCCTTCTTCGAGTACGAGACCACGCAACCGGTCCTTATCATAGTCAAGCAGCTCAGCTGGACCCATATTGCGCGCGATAATGATCGCATCTTCGGGCAGATCGCCGCTCGCCGATGAGAGGGCAACGCCCGTGAGGTGACGAAGCAGACGGTTGGCAAGATCATCCAGATCGTGAAGACGATCCCGGAGGTAAGGATCTGTCTGCCGCATCATTCTGGCGCGTGTGTCATTTTGAACGCGTTCGACCGCAGCCTCTGCCGTCAGGCCTGTCTTCACCGCCTCAAGCATGCGTTTCAGCCAGCCCCGATCATTTGCAAACATGCGATAGGCCTGCAGAACCTCGCGGTGCTCGCCAGCGTGACTCAGGTCCGACGTCGTCAGCATCCGATCAATGGATGAGCGAAGCTCATAAACGGCTTTTTCGAGCCGTTCCGATTCCACTTCGACATTCTCCGCAATCAGACGTGTAACGTGGACGCGTGGTTCGTGGAGAACAGCATGTCCAAGTGCAAGACCTGCAGACAGTGTGGTCCCTTCTAGGTAAAGCGGCTCCTGCGCAGCGGCATCGCGGTCATCATCGTCAAACGTAATCAGATCGGATGCAGCAGCGAGCTCTGCCAGGACCATCGCAATGGTTTCAAGCGCTTCAACTTCCTCTTCCGAATAATGGCGCATGGTGCGATTTTGAACCACCAATACGCCAACCACGCGACCCGACCGAAGAATGGGCACCCCCATCAGCGATTTGTAGATCTCTTCGCCAGTCTCTGGCCGGTAGGCGAAGTTGGGATGCGCTTGTGCGTCCGAGAGATTGAGCGGCCGAGCGTGAGCGGCGATGTCCCCGACCAGACCGGTTCCCACTTTAAGGCGCGTCTTATGAACCGCCGAAGGTTTCAAGCCTTCCGTAGCATAGAGTTCAAGATCATCACCCGGGCGCATCAGGTAGATCGAACATACTTCAGCGACCATGTTCTGAGCGATCAGATGCGCCACCTGATCAAGGCGTGCTTGAGACTCGCTCACCTCTGCCATTGCTTCACGCAACCGGCGGAGGAGGACGCGCGGACCCTGGGTCGCCGCCATCAGGTGCGCCCCCGAGAGAACAAATGCACACCCGCAAAACGGGCTGCATCAATATGCGCCTTCGTAATCGACATCTTGTCTTTCTTATTTAAACGTGCCGTTTTATGCCGCAGCTTCGTCGTCAAGACCATAGGCCGAATGGAGGGCCCGCACCGCGAGCTCCGTATATTCTGCCGAAATCAGAACACTCACCTTGATTTCAGATGTAGAAATCACCTGAAGATTGATGCCTTTATCGGCAAGCGTCTGAAACATTTTTTGAGCAACCCCGGCATGCGAGCGCATGCCGATCCCAATGACGGATACTTTGACCACATCGGTATCACTCAAGATCTGTTCATAACCAATCGTATCACAGGCACCCTCGATGACAGAGACGGCACGCTCGAGATCAGCGACCGGCACTGTGAAGGTCAAATCCGTGCGTTCGCCATCTTCAGAAACGTTCTGCACAATCATATCAACATTGATGGCAGCATCCGCCAGCGGGCCAAAGATGCGCGCTGCGACACCCGGCTGATCAGCGACCTTGATCAACGTGATTTTCGCTTCGTCTTTCGTATAGGCAATGCCGCTTACGACTTCTTGTTCCACAATCTCTTCCTCGCCACAGACAAGTGTCCCCGGACCAACATAGGACGATCCGCTTCCGGTTCCTTGAGGTGAATCAGGCGCGTCAAAACTTGAACGCACCTGCAGGCGCACATCGTGCACCATGGCCAGTTCCACAGACCGCGTCTGCAAAACCTTGGCCCCGAGAGATGCCATTTCGAGCATCTCTTCATAACTGATTTTGTCGAGCTTCTGAGCCTTCGACACGATTCTTGGGTCGGTCGTATAGACGCCATCTACATCGGTGTAGATGTCGCAGCGTTCCGCATTGAGCGCCGCCGCCACCGCGACCGCGCTCGTGTCCGACCCGCCCCGTCCAAGCGTTGCAATACGCCCATCCGGGCTGATCCCCTGGAACCCGGCGATAACGGCCACCTGACCTTGGTCGATCCGTTCGCCAAGCTTCGCCGCGTCAATATCCGCAATCCGTGCCGCGCCATGCGCATCATCTGTCTGGATCGGGATCTGCCAGCCAAGCCAGGAGCGTGCAGAAACCCCCATCTCCTGAAGTGTAATCGCCAAAAGCCCGACCGATATCTGTTCGCCCGCAGACACAACTGCGTCATATTCCCGCGCGTCGTGAAGGGCAGCCGCTTCTTTGGTCCATGAGACGAGCTGGTTGGTCGTGCCCGCCATCGCAGATACAACGACGGCAACCTGATGGCCCGCTTCAACTTCGCGTTTCACATGGGTCGCCACATTGCGAATCCGCTCTAGATCAGCAACAGACGTACCACCGAATTTCATGACCAAACGGGCCATAATCCCTAACCTTCACGCAATGGGCCCATAACCTGTAGATTGGCGCAGTAAACTGGACCAAGTGATCAGGCCATGCACATATACATAAACAAAAGCGGTGCGCTTCTGAGGCAAGGGCCCCATCAACTCATCCGCTTTTGCGGGGCCATACATACTCGGATGGCCCCTCATCCGCAACATGGGCAACACCATCGGCGCCCAAAAGGAGCATCTAAGTGACTAACGTTGCCCAAAGCGGCCGTTCCAGCGTTGATGACGACGAAATTGCCCGTTTTTCCGCGATGGCAGCGGAATGGTGGGACCCGAAGGGCAAATTCGCGCCACTGCATAAGTTCAATCCGACACGACTGTCTTTCGTAAGAGAGCGCGTGATCGCTCATTTTGGACTGGATTCTGCAAAATCCGCACCATTCGACGGGCTCACTTTGCTAGACATTGGCTGCGGCGGAGGGCTCCTGAGCGAACCCATGACCCGGCTTGGGGCGAACGTGATCGGGGCCGATGCCGGCGAAGCAAATATCAAAACCGCACATGTCCACGCGGAAGAACAGGGCCTCAATATTGATTATCGTGTGACCACCGCTGAAGAACTGGCGGCAAGCGGTGCTCAATTCGACGTCATTTTGAATATGGAAGTGATTGAGCATGTGGCGGACCCTAATGATTTCTTGGTGTCCTGTGCCCAAATGCTGAAGCCTGGCGGCATCATGTTCTGCGCAACCCTCAACAGGTCACTGAAAGCCTTCGGCCTTGCCATCGTGGGGGCAGAGTACATTCTACGATGGCTTCCCAGAGGCACCCATGATTGGAACAAGTTCATCACCCCCGCTGAGCTCTTCAAAAGCATTGAGCGCACGGGCCTCGAAGTGACCGAGGAAACCGGCGTCACATACAACCCACTGACCGATCGCTGGTCGCTTTCAACCGACATGGGCGTCAACTATATGATGGTGGCAACCAAACCAAAGCCAGCCACATGACCGACCCCAATATTGATCTGGAGCCGAAGAACAAACCGCGTCAGAAACGCGCCATAGAAACCTATGAGCGCGTGCTGGACGTCGCCGCTCGCCTGCTGGAGGAAGAAGGCGTTGAGCGCATCTCCACGAACCTCATCGCGGAGAAGGCGGACGTTACCCCGCCCACGCTTTATCGCTACTTCCCCAACAAATACGCCGTCCTCCGCGCCCTCGGCGACCGGCTCATGCAGGAACAGAATGAGATATTCGAGAGGTTTCTGGCCGACGCTGGTGACAGCATCGAGGCACAGATCGAAGGAACCTATGAAAACCTTATGGAGACCCTCCGAGTAACGGAGCAACATCCAGGCGGACTCTCCATCATGCGCGCCCTTCGCGCCGTGCCGACGCTGCAGCAAGTCCGACTGGCGTCCCACCATCAGGTCACCGATGAATGGGTCGAACATCTGAGTGCGCTCTTCCCCAAGATCCCCAAGGCTGATCTCTGGATCAAAGCGCGCCTGACCGTGGATATCGGATATGCCGCCATCGAAATGGCGATGGAGGAGCCCCAGATTTCGTCTGAAACAGTGCTCCGCGAAGCCACCACTGCCATCACAGCTTACTGGCAGGAGATCATCTCAAGCTCAAAATAATAGTTATAACTATTATTTTGTTGACCTCATGAGGGAAACTGGGTCTTATGTGATGCGTGGACAAGCGCGACGGGGGACCCACCATGACGCTCGGCAATCTAACCGCTCAATTTCTGCTGCTTGCAAGCGTGCTAGGCCTTGCCGCATGCGGCGAAGACCCACAAACCCCTGAAGAACGAGCAGCCATCGTTGCCGCGGCAGAAACCCGAGTGCCGGTAGATACGGTCCTCGCGGAAAAATATGTCCGAGCCTGCCTGGCCTGCCATGCCGACCCCGACAATGGCGCGCCGCTCTCTGGAGACGTGCGAGCCTGGACGCCGAGGTTCGATGCGCGGGGTGCCGAAGGCCTTCTCCAGAGCACCCTAAATGGGTTTGAAGGCATGCCGCCGCTCGGCGCCTGCCCTGATTGCAGCATGGATGATTTTGAGAAACTGATTTCCTTTCTGGCAGGAGACAAGACATGAGCCTCAGCCGACGTGAGATGATGATGCAGGGCGCCGCGGTGGCGGCACTGGCCACCGGCAAACCTTTTGCGGCCTTCGCGGAAACGCCGGCCAAAACGCAAGAACGCCGGATCAAATGGCAAAACTGGTCAGGCGGTCAAAGCTGCCTTCCGGAAGCACGGCTCGCGCCAGCGGGCGCCGCCGAAGTCGCAGAGATCATCACCTCAAGTCCCCAATCCATTCGACCTGTCGGCACCGGACATTCTTTCTCCGCCCTTGTGCCGACAGACGGCACAATTATCTCCCTGGACCGCTTAAGCGGTGTCTTGGACATCAACAACGAAACCATGGAGGCCACCGTTGGTGCCGGCAGCAAGCTCGGCGACTTGGGCGCCCCACTCGAAGAAAACGGCCAGGCGCTCATCAACATGCCTGACATCAACCGCCAGACCCTGGCAGGGTCGATTGCCACATCAACCCATGGCACCGGCGAAGACTTCGGGTCTCTTTCGAGCTATGTGACCGGCCTTGAACTTGTCACAGCCGGTGGCGAAACCGTTTGGTGTGACAAAGATACGCAAGCCGACCTATTCCAAGCGGCACGTGTATCGCTGGGGGCACTGGGCATCGTGACAAAGGTGCGCCTGCAAAACCGGACACCCCATCGCATCAACAAGCGTACCTGGGTCGCAACCTTTGATGACATGGTCGACCAGGCCGATACCCTTGCGGCGGAGAACAGGAACTTTGAGTTCTTTTACATTCCCTTCTCATCCATGTGCATGGGCATCAGTCACAATGAGACCGACGAACCGCTCGCCCCGTCTACCGCTGAGGACAATGAGGGTGTCATGACCCTGAAAGCGCTGGCCGACTATCTCGGCTGGGCGCCGTCACTCCGTGAATATTTCATTCGCTCTGCGTTGGAAGATTTGCCCGATGAAACCTTCGTGGACACGTCCTGGAAGGTCTATCCGAGTGATCGCAACGTGCGCTTCAACGAGATGGAATACCACTTGCCCCGCGAGAACGCGCTTCAAGCGTTGAAGGAAATTCGCTCCCTTGTAGAGGGCGAGAACCTCGATCTCTTCTTCCCCTGGGAGTTTCGATATGTGAAATCTGATGATATCTGGCTCTCCCCATTCCAGGGACGAGAGAGTTGTTCGATTGCGATCCACAGATATTACGAAGAGGATTATCGACCGCTTTTCTCAGCAGTCGAACCCATCCTGCAAAAGCATGGGGGGCGCCCGCATTGGGGCAAGCTCCATACACTTAAAGCGCCCGACTTTGCTGCGCTCTACCCCAACTGGAAAGACTTCCAGACCGTCCGCGAAGCGATGGACCCTAACGGCATATTCCTCAACGATCATTTGAGGGAGGTGTTCGGCATTGCGTGATCTCCTCAATCATTTGACGTCTCGCTTCTCCAATCTGAGCAGACGGTCGCTGGTACTCGGCGGCGGGGGCCTCACAGCACTTGGTCTGCTGGCTCTGTCCCGACCTGCAAAAGAAGGGGGTCCCGTCGACCCTTATTACGAAAAGCTGGGAAAAGCAGTCACAGACGAAGGCTTAGCCCGCCCGACGCTGGTGATTGATCTAGCGCGCCTGGACCAGAATATCGAGGTGATGAAATCACACCTCAGGCCGGGAATGGGGTACCGCATTGTCGCCAAGTCCCTGCCTTCGCTTCCACTCATCCGCCATGTCATGGCTGCGACCGACACAAACAAGCTGATGCTGTTTCATCAGCCTTTCCTCAATCTAGTCGCCGCGCAAGAACCAGTGGCCGACGTCCTTTTGGGAAAACCCATGCCGGTGGCCGCCGCTGCACGCTTCTATGACGAGCTGGGCACCACATCGTTTGAGCCAGCCCGGCAGCTTCAATGGCTTATCGATACACCTGAGCGCCTAGCTGAATATCAGGGCCTGGCCAACACGCGCAGTCAGGCAATGCGCATCAACCTTGAGATCGATGTAGGCCTCCATCGAGGGGGACTCACCGACCCGGCAAGCTTGAAATCTATTCTCGAAACCATTGATGCCGACCCCCTGCTCACCTTTTCGGGCTTTATGGGGTATGACCCTCACCTAGCTTCGGTACCGGATATCCTGGGATGGCAGGACAGCGCCATTGAAACCTCAATGGGCACCTACAAAGCGTTTGTTGAAGCAGCGGCGCAGCACTATGGGGACAAATGGAAGCCGGAAGACCTGACATTCAACACCGCCGGCAGCCCCACCTATCAAATGCACAATGAGACCGTCCACGCCAATGAAGTGGCCGTGGGTTCCGCCCTTGTAAAACCAACCCATTTCGATGTCTCGACACTCAGCGACCACATCCCCGCAAGCTTCATAACCACGCCGGTTGTGAAGGCCGTAAACCGCACCGATATTCCGGGACTTGAAGCACTCACGGGCCCAACCCGCCTCTGGGACAGAAACACCGCGCAGACCTTTTTCATCTGTGGCGGAAACTGGTTGGCAGAACCTGTGTCACCCCCGGGTCTTCGCACCAACGGTGTTTTTGGGCGTTCCAGCAACCAGGAGATGCTAAACGGATCGGACCTGATTGGTCTCGCTCCCAACGACATCGTGGTCCTGCGCCCGGCCCAGAGTGAATTTGTCTTTCTGCAGTTTGGCGACATTCAGGTCTTTGATGGCGGCAAGATCACCGACAGCTGGCCGGTCTTTACGCAGGGCGCCTAACGCTAGTTGGCTTTGCTCTTATCCTCACCGGGAAGAGGTGCCACAGACACGCCCTCTTCAATAAGATCTTTTGCCTCATCGAGCGTGGCTTCGCCGTAGATTTCGCGTTCATCCGCCTCGCCATAGTGAATACGACGGGCTTCATCGGCAAATTGGGCGCCCACATAATCAAAATTGGTTTCAACATGTTCGCGCACTTTGCTCATGAACATCTGAACCTGCTCTACCGCCTCCGTAGGAGATGTTCCCGCACGCTTTTTCTGTTTTGAGGTCACAACAGACGGCGCCATCAACGCCTTCTGCACCTTTGTGGTTTCGCAATAGGGACAGGCCAGCGCACCCTGAGCGATCTGATCATCGAACGCGTCCGACCCGGCAAACCAGCCGTCAAACTCGTGATCCTGTTCACAGATAAGGCGATACTTAATCATGTCTTGCGCGTCTTCTGTTTATTCGGACGCGATGATAGCACGATCATGGCTAAGACTGGGAATTCGCGACCGAGCCTCATCTATTTTCGCAGGGTTAATCTCCGCGAGAATGACGCAAGGGTCAGTCCCCGCTTCAGCCAATACCTCGCCCCATGGATCAATAATCAGCGAATGACCATAGGTGACTCTCCCGTTCTCATGGGAGCCACCCTGCGCGGGTGCAAAAACAAAGCATCCGCTTTCGATCGCCCGGGCACGCAGCAGCACATGCCAGTGCGCTTCGCCCGTGGGCTTCGTGAATGCTGACGGGACCGTCAGATACCGCGCACCTGCATGAGCGAGCTGTCGGTAAAGCTGGGGGAAACGCAAATCATAACAAACCGTCATGCCCAGCTGCCCCCAGGGAAGGTCCGCCAGGACAGACGTCTCGCCAGCCTGGTAATTCTTGGACTCTCGGTACGCTTCACCATTTCCCAGATCCACATCAAACATATGGATCTTGTCGTAGCGGGCTGCGATCGTTCCGTCTGGAGACAGCAGAAAAGACCTATTCGCCGCTTTATCGTCCGACACCTTAACGGCCAGCGACCCGATGAGAAGATGGATGCCTAGCTCTGCCGCAAGTCCTTGAAAGGCTTTAAGCGCTCTGTCTTCTTCTTCCGCAACAATATTGGCGAAGAGTCGTTTCGCCCCCAGCTCCATCAAGGCGGTCGTCTCAGGTGTCGCGATGAACTGCGCGCCACCCCGCGAAGCCTCTCGGATGAGCGCAGTCGCATCTTCAACATTTTGGTCAATATCGACGCCAGTCCGCATCTGGACGCAGGCAGCAGTAAACCTGTCTGCGTCGGCCGTCATGGATCAACCCGCAAGAATGGGATCAAGCGCACCCTTTGAGTCAAGCGCATAAAGGTCGTCGCACCCACCCACATGGGTATCGCCAATAAAGATCTGCGGCACCGTGTGACCACCGCCAGAGCGTGACATCATCTCGCGACGGAGATCGGGGTCCATGCCCACGTCGATTTCCTTATAGTCAGCGCCTTTCTGCGCTAGCAGCCTTTTGGCCTGATGGCAGTAGGGGCACATCATCGTGGTGTAAATGGTCACATCAGCCATTGGATCACTCCTGAGCACACTTGCTGGTTGCGCGGGATCATATAGGGGCTTGGTCCTGCGGAACAACCCGAGCGAGGGTGAGGACATCGACACCTAGAGCGCCCTCTGCGGCGAGGCGTTTCGCACAGGCCTCTACGGTCGCACCAGTTGTGAGCACATCATCCACCAGCAAAAGCCGCTTTCCCTCGACTTTTTCGCCCTTTCCGGGCGTCAGCGCAAAAGCGCCTGAGACGTTCCGGCGCCGGGCAGAGGCCGAAAGCCCGACCTGCGCCCGTGTCGCGCGCGTGCGGATCAACAATTCGGGAGCACAAGGCACACCCGAGAGCCGTGAAAGCGTCCGGGCTATTTCAGCCGATTGATTAAAGCGGCGCTGGAAAAGGCGGGTTCGGTGCAATGGAACGGGCACAATCAGGTCAGCATCCGCAAGCAATTCAGCACCGGCGCGCCTCATCCATTTTGCAAACAAAGGCACAGCCTCCAACCGATCTCCATATTTCAGACGCGAAATCAGCCGACCGCTGACATTGTCATATCTGAGCGCAGCCCGGGCCCGACCGTAAGCGGGCTTGCGCGCCAGCACTTCGGCACTCAAGGCGCCGGGTCCAGGGTCAAAAGGAAAAGGAATGCCACTAACGCCGCACAAAGGTGCTTCAATGAACGTGAGGTCTTTCCAACAGAAACCGCATACCTGTGTTTCCCCCCAAAGGGGCGCAGCACAGGAAATACAGCGTGGCGGCAAAAACAGATTAGCTGTCCAGCGGATGGCACCACGGACAGTCTGACCCGGTTCATTAATCTGCGACCTAAACGTTGGCATGGGGCAAGGATAGGCTGAGAACAGGCCACCACGAAACCAACTTGCGCGTGCAGCGCAAATTGCCATAGTGCCCGACATGACTTCCGCCGCCGCCCCTTTTGACCGCCATCTTGTCGCCCGCCACCGCGAGCGTGCCGCGACAGACTTCGCATCAGCTGACTTTCTGGTCCGGCGCGCAGCTGAGGAAATTGGCGGACGCTTGCAAACCACAAACCGGTCCTTCAACACCGCACTGGATCTTGGGTGCCACGATGGCCTGCTGGCCCGCGAGGTTCTTACACCGCTTGGGATCAAAACCGTCATCTCTGCCGACCTATCACCAGCCATGGCGAACAAGGCACCCACTCCCCGTATTGTCGCGGACGAGGAATTTCTCCCAATCCGGCCAGGATCTCTTGATCTCGTGACCAGCGCCCTCTCCCTTCACTGGGTGAACGACCTGCCGGGCGCTTTGCTGCAAGCGAGGAAAGCGCTCAAGCCCGATGGGCTCCTGCTCATTGCGCTTTTTGGCGGGGAGACCTTGCACGAATTGCGTGATGTCCTGATGCAGGCAGAGGCTGAATGTGAGGGCGGCGTGTCGCCGCGCGTTTCCCCTTTCGCCGATGTTCGAGATCTCGGCAGCCTTTTGCAGCGCAGCCGCTTCGCACTTCCCGTCGTCGATGCCGACCAGATCATTGTGCGGTACGACAGTCTCTTCAACCTGCTATCCGATCTGCGGGCAATGGGCGAAACAAATGCGATTTCCGAACGCAGAAAAGTGCCCTTGAGGCGGACAACCCTGATGCGGGCAGCCGAGCTCTACCAGGAGAAACATGCGGACCCGGACGGCCGCATTCGTGCAACGTTTGAGATTTTGTACGCCACCGGTTGGGCACCTCATGAGAGTCAGCAGAAACCGATGCGCCCCGGCACGGCGGCCATGCGGCTCGCTGACGCGTTAAAAACGGAAGAGATAAGTACCGGAGAGAAAGCGCCTGGACCAAAAGGGCCGAAATTCTAAACGGCCTTAGCTCGGCCAGACAGTGCCAACACTTTGAAAAAGATCGAAGACATTGCCACCCAACGTGAAGACTGCTCCGGCAATGACGCCGGCAACAACAGAAGCGATCAGCGCATAGTCAATGGCGGTTGAGCCACGGGTGTCCGCGAGAAAGCTCGCGGCAGCTAAGCGCGGCTCTCCCGAACAATGAGCTGACACTCCTAAAGTCACAGAAAGTCCCTCAGCATAGCGACCAATGGTTCATCCGCAGGCGGCATTGGGTAATCAGCCATCCGCAAGGGGCGCACCCATTTTAGAGTCTGACCCTCAACCGGCCTTGGAATACCCTGCCACTTCCGACAGACAAAAAGTGGCATCAATAGGTGAAATTTCTCATAAGTATGACTGGCAAAGGTAAACGGGGCGAGACAGGAGGCTGTTACATCTATCTCAAGTTCTTCCTTTAGCTCCCGGATCAGCGCGACCTCTGGAGCCTCCCCAGGCTCAACCTTGCCGCCGGGAAACTCCCACAGTCCCGCCATTGACTTACCTTCTGGACGCTGGGCGAGAAGCACCCGCCCTTCAATATCCACCAGCGCGCAGGCGGCAACGAGGACAATCGGCAGGTTAGGATCGTCCATTACGCAACCTTGTCGCCCAGAGGGATCACCTTTGAAGATTTGGTCTCTTTAGTGAGATCAGAAACAAACCGCCGGACCAGGCGCGCGCCGCCCCGGTCGGGCACATTAATGGTTTCAAAAGCATGTTCTTCGAAATCTAAGCCCCGCAGCACAGCCACCGACGCTGTATTCTCTGAATAGACCACCGCCTGGATCGACCTCAGCTTCAAAATGTCGGCGCCAAACGCGACAGTCGCCGCAACCGCCTCACGGCCAAAGCCCCGTCCCCAATAATCACGACCAAGCCAGTACCCGAGCTCAGCACTTTCTCCGTCAAGCATCGTCAAGGCAGAGACGCCTACAAGCGCCCGATGTGAGCGGCTTTCAATTGCAAATCGAAACGCCCGGCCGGACCCTCTGAGAGTATTGGCTTCCTCAATCCATTGAAGAGCGGCGGGAACATCATACGGGTGAGGGATCGTTTCGGTTCTCTGCAACAGAAGAGGGTCGCCTGCAAATGCGCTTAAGTCTTCTGCATCGTTTGCCGCTATCCAACGAAGGGACAAGCGGGGCGCAAAAAGGGCCCGTGCGCCCAGCCCACCGCCAAGCAATCCGGCGGCGCCTGTGTGTTCGTTTTTGGCTGAGTGCTGTGTCAAGTTCTGGCCCGTCCCAACGCGCTGCCGATCAGATCAACTGCGGTAATCTGCATTGATGCGAATGTACTCATGGGTAAGGTCACAGGTCCATACTGTCGCTTCGGCGCGGCCCACGCCAACATCAACGGCGATCTTGATGTCTTTGCCTCTCATGTGTCGAGCGACGGGTTTTTCATCGAAACCTTCAACGGCAACACCATTCTTGGCGACGCTGATGCCCCCAATGTCGATTTTGAGCCGGTCTCTGTCGGCCTCTTCGCCCGCTTTGCCGACAGCCATGACAATCCGGCCCCAATTGGCGTCTTCGCCCGCAATCGCAGTTTTCACCAAGGGAGAATTGGCCACAGACAGAGCAATTGTGCGGGCGGCTTTGTAGCTCGCCGCCCCGGTCACCTTCACTTCGATGAATTTCGAAGCGCCTTCGCCGTCTTTGACAACCTGATGCGCCAGGTCGAGCATCAGGTCATTCAAGGCATCCCGAAAATCCCGCAGCCGCGGATCCCCCGCTCGGGAAATCTTAGGAAGTGTTTCCCCTTCAGCCTCTGCTGCCGCCATAGCACCGCCTGTCGCAAAAAAGAGAACGGTATCGCTCGTCGACGTATCGCTATCAACGGTGATCGAATTGAAACTATCCCGCACTCCGAGCATCAGCAGCGTTTGAAGCACAGATGCAGGAAGCGCCGCATCCGTAAACAGAAACACAAGCATCGTGGCAAGGTCCGGCTGGATCATACCCGATCCTTTTGCGATGCCATTGATCCGGACATCCACATCGCCGATCTTCACGGTTTTCGTAGCAAGCTTAGGGAACGTGTCTGTTGTCATGATCGCGCGGGCAGCAGCTTCCCAGCCTGGGTCGCCCCCATCGACTGCCTTTGTCAGAGCAGTTCCGATCGCATCCCCATCCAGCACCTCGCCGATCACACCGGTGGAGGCGATAAAGACGTCTTTCTGACGACACCCAGCGATGGCGGCAGCAACAGATGCGGTCTGCCGAACTGTTTGCAAGCCTGCCTTCCCTGTGAACGCATTCGCATTCCCGGCATTTACAACCAAGGCTCTTGCCAATCCGCCTTCCAGCGAATTCTGGCACCAGGTGACCGGCGCCGCGGCGGTCTTGGAGGTTGTAAAAACACCGCCAACCTGTGTGCCTTCCGCCATCCGGACCACAAGAAGGTCGTCTCGACTTTTGTATTTGGTGCGGCTGTTTGTGGTCGCGAGGTCCACCCCGGCCAAGGGTGGGAGCTCAGCGAGTTTCTTAGGGGCGAGAGGTGAAACCGGCTCCGCACCACTCTTGCTTGCAGTCTTTTTCGAGGCTTTCTTCTTCGCCGCCTTTTTTGGCGATGCTACGACGCTTGACTTGGAGACGCCTTTAGCAGCTTTTGCAGATGGCTTGGTCATGAAGAAGCACCCCTAAATCAAATCAGGCTCGATACAAATTTGAGCCGCGCGGTCTGAAAAACCGCGACTTAATTCATATGACCTATTCTTGAGGCGCAATCAACGGCCGCGTGCCTTCGCCTTCTGCCCCAACAATTTCAATCGTGGCAGCGGCCCGCATTTCTTCCATCATTGTCCGACCTTCTTGCTGGGCCAGCGCCTCGATCACCTGATCCTTGACCAAGTCAAATCCAGGCACCTCCTGAACGCGTCGATCCTCCACCTTGATCACGTGCCAACCGAACTTGGTTTTCACGGGGGTAGATGTCTCACCAGCCTGAAGCGCAAAAGCCGCGTCATTGAATTCTTCCACCATCGTCCCTGCCGTGAAGTAGCCTAGATCACCGCCATCAGCGCCGCTTGGACCTGTGGAATGTTCTTTCGCCAGCGCTTCGAAATCACCGCCAGCCTCCAATGCATCGGTTATCGCCAGAGCTTCTTCTTCCGTGGCCACAAGAATATGTCGGGCTTTAATCTCTTCCTGAGGCTCGATGGAGCCCACCTGGGCATCATAAAATTCCTTCGCCGCCTCATCCGAAATCCGGGATGCGACAAGCTGCGTCCAATAGACATCCCGAAGCGCCTTATTCTCGTAATAGGCCATACGACGTTGAACGCCCGGATCATCTGTAAGGCCTTTCGCGCGAGCATCGCTCGACACGATTACGCGGTCGATGAGTAAACTCAGCAGATACTCAAACTTCACGTCTTCCGGCACATTGGCTAGCGCCTGAGCCGTTTCCTCTTCTGCTAACAAAAGGTCAGAGAAACGGATTTCCACCCCATTAACCCGTGCAACGACGGCGTCATCCTCATCTGCCCCCAATGCAGGCAGCGAAATGCTGAGAGAAACCGCCATAACCAAGGCAACAACGAGGGACCAGACCGGCATCCGCGCGGCCAGAGAAGTCATCGAAAACATCATAGGAAGAGGACCTTGAAGAAAACATCGAAGCCCGGTTCATCCGGGCTTCAGGTGAGACCCTATAGTGAGGGGTCATTAATGTTCACACAAGGGTGAGCGCCATTAAGATTTCGCAATGAATGCAAGACATTAACGAATATCGCAGCCCTCTCCAGCACAAGCCCGAGGGCCCCGGGGAAGCGTTGACAAGCACAAAGCCCCCCCTTACATCAATTGGGTTCGGTTGCGCGCTTTTTCGGAGAAAAAGGGCTTCTCCTGACACAATAACCGGGCATCACCGCAGGCACTCTGCAAGCGGACTGATTGCCCCAACAAGGTGACATACCCTGATGGCTAGCTTTGGCGCAATTGCCAAGCGGATCTTTGGCTCCAGCAACGACCGCAAGATTAAATCCCTCACCACACGGGTGAACGCAATCAATGCGCTCGAACCCGAAATGGAGGCCTTGTCGGACGAAGCCCTGCGAGCCAAGACGCAGGAATTCAGAGAGAGGCTTGAGGCCGGCGAAACGCTGGACGATTTGCTGCCGGAGGCCTTTGCCACCGTGCGCGAGGGTGCGAAGCGAAGCCTTGGCCAACGTCACTATGATGTACAGCTGATCGGCGGCATGGCGCTTCACGAGGGCCGGATCTCAGAAATGAAAACCGGTGAGGGGAAGACCCTTGTTGCGACCCTGGCAGCTTACCTCAATGCTTTGCCTGCCAAGGGCGTCCATGTCGTCACCGTGAACGACTATCTCGCCAGCCGCGACGCGGCGTGGATGGGACAGGTCTATGAGGTTTTGGGACTCACCACCGGGGTCATTCTGCATGGCCTCAGCGACGAAGAACGCCGTGCCGCCTATGCGGCAGACATCACCTATGGCACCAACAATGAGCTGGGCTTCGATTATCTCCGCGACAATATGAAGTATCAGCTGGATGCCATGGTCCAACGCAGCCATCATTTCGCGATCGTCGACGAGGTAGACTCGATCTTGGTGGACGAAGCGCGGACACCGCTGATCATCTCGGGCCCGCTGGAAGACAATTCAGAGCTCTACGTGACGGTTGATAAAATCATCCCATCCCTCGTGGAAGAGGATTATGAGCTTGATGAAAAGGCCCGCACGGCAAACCTGACCGACGAAGGCAATGAACATGTCGAAGAGCTGCTGCGCGAAGCCGGCATTATGGAAGGTGGCACGCTCTATGATGTTGAGAATATCTCTCTCGTGCACCATGCGAACTGCGCACTGAAAGCTCACAAGCTCTTCCAGAAAGACAAGGACTACATTGTCAAAGGCGGCAAGGTCGTCATCATCGATGAGTTTACCGGCCGCATGATGGAAGGGCGCCGCTATTCGGAAGGATTGCATCAGGCGCTGGAAGCCAAAGAACAGGTTGAGATCCAACCGGAGAACCAGACGCTCGCATCAGTGACATTCCAGAATTACTTCCGACTCTACGAAAAGCTCGCGGGCATGACCGGAACGGCGCTCACCGAAGCAGAAGAGTTTATGGACATCTATGGACTCGATGTTCTGGAAATCCCAACCAATGTCGGCATTGCGCGGATCGACGAAGACGATGAAGTCTACAGAACCGCCCGCGAAAAGTTTGACGGCATAATTCTGGAGCTCGAGGATTGCGCCAAACGCGGACAACCGGTCCTGGTCGGCACCACCTCGATTGAGAAGTCGGAATATCTAGCGGCGCTCCTGAAAAAGAAGAAGGTCAAACACAATGTGCTGAATGCGCGCTACCATGAGCAGGAAGCGCACATCATCGCGCAGGCCGGCGTGCCCGGTGCGGTCACCATCGCAACCAACATGGCCGGTCGCGGCACCGACATTCAGTTGGGTGGCAATCTGGAAATGCGCATCGCCGATGAAATCGACGAAAGCCTGGACGAAGAAACACGCGCCAAACGCATTGCGGAGATCGAAGCCGACATTGCGGCGAAGAAACAGCAAGCACTGGATGCAGGCGGGCTCTATATCATCGGGACCGAGCGCCACGAAAGCCGCCGCATCGACAATCAGCTGCGCGGACGTGCCGGCCGTCAGGGAGACCCCGGCCGCTCAAAATTCTATTTGAGCCTCGAAGACGATCTGATGCGTATTTTCGGCACGGATCGCATGGACGGCATGCTGCAGAAGCTCGGTCTGGAAGAAGGCGAAGCCATCATCCACCCGTGGATCAACAAGGCACTCGAAAAAGCGCAACAGAAGGTCGAAGCGCGCAACTTCGACATCCGAAAAAACCTGCTTAAATTCGATAACGTGATGAACGATCAGCGCAAAGCGATCTTCGAACAACGCATCGACCTGATGCGCGCAGAAGATGTGTCCGACGACGTCCGCGACATGCGCCATGAATGCATTGACGATCTCATCCGTGCGCACATTCCCGAAAAGGCTTACGTGGAGCAATGGGACATTGCAGGCCTTAAAGAAGAGACCGTGAAAACTTTTGGTCTCGACTTGCCTCTGGAGGCTTGGGCCGAAGAAGAGGGTATCGCTGAAGAGGAAATTCAAGACCGCATCTATCAGGCCGGTGATGCCGCCATGGCAAAAAAAGTAGCGGATGTTGGCGCCGATACTTTCAGGCAAATCGAAAAGGCAATCCTCTTACAGACCATCGACCAGCGCTGGCGTGAGCACCTTCAGATGCTGGATCACTTGCGCCAATCCGTGGGCCTGCGCGGCTATGGGCAACGCGACCCGCTGAATGAATACAAGACGGAAGCCTTTTCTCTCTTCGAAAGCCTGCTCACACGTCTAAGAGAAGATGTGACGCGTCAGTTGATGACGCTTCAATTTGTGACGGAACAACCGCCGGAACTAAACGAACCCGACCTGCCAGAAATGCAGGCACACCATGTCGACCCGCTGACAGGCAGGGACGAGATGGCGGAAGCTGACGGTGATGTCGCAGTGGCCGAGCGCCCGCGCACGGTGCGCAACAGACAAAGCGACGTGGCCATGAACCCCAACGATCCGTCAACCTGGGGAAAGATCGCACGCAATGCACCCTGCCCGTGCGGGTCTGGCAAGAAATACAAGCATTGCCATGGGGCGCTGGTCTAGAACCGATATAGAGATCGAACGACACCCAGATCCATGGCGGCACTTTCAACCAGTGTCGCCATTTGTGTTTCCGGCCCAGGAAGCCAGAGCGGGACGCCAGCCCCAAGCAAAACAGGCATCGTGAAGACTTCAAGGGAATCCAATCCGCCTGCTTTACGAAACTGATGCAGGAGGTCTGATCCACCCACGACCCAAACGTCACCGCCGTCAAACTCCCTGAGGTCGTCAATTAACGGCTGGATATTCTCGCCCGCCCAACGGCGCGTCTGCGGCGGAGGGTGAGCGACCTCTCGGTGGGTCACCAACACCGTGTCTTTGCCGGGATAGGGCCAATCGCCGTCGTAAGCATCGACAAAGTCGAAGCTCTTTCGACCCATCACGACACATCCGATATCCGCAATAAACCGCTCATAGCCGAAATCTGCCCCGTCAAAGTCATCGAGCCACCCCACGCCATGGTCAACATCGGCGATAAAACCGTCCAGACTCGCGGCAATGTACCCACGGATTTGCGCCACAGATCAGTCCTCGCCCCTCTGCGCCCATGGATAGGTCGTGAGATCAAACGCAGTCGCTGTGAGAGAGGCCCGTCCCTTCATTTCCTGCCACCAACCCGTCAGGCCAGGCAAATCCTGCAGCAGAAGCTGACCGTCAACAGTCTCCGCCAGATAGGAAATCATCGGCGCAGCATGAAGATCGGCAAGTGTCACTTTTGCGCTATTGAGGAAGCCAGTTGCCACGAACCTGTTTTCTAGTATTGCCAGGGATTGCCTCAAGCGCTTGACCATCCGTTCCTTGATCGAATCATCCGGCCAGCCGCCGACCAGCGACGTGAACAATGTCTGTGTCACCAGCTCACGCAGATCGGGCCAGATGTAATTGTCCAGCACGGATATCGTCGCTCCCATCCGAGCGCGGGCGACCGGGTCCCAAGGAACAAGCGCAGGCTCCGGCGCAATATCCTCCAGGTAGCGGCAAATCGGGCCTGCTTCGAAGAAGGTATGCCCATCATGTTTAAGGGCCGGCACCATGCCGAACGGGTGGCGTTCTTTTTGCGCAGTCGGCATGCCAGCAGAGATGAAATCCACTTCCTCTAACGCGTAGGGCACGGCCTTCTCTTCAAGGACCATTCTGACAATCCGCGTATAGGCGCTATAGGCCGGCCCATAGAGCCTCGTATCGGGCATTAGCGGTCACTTACCTCTTCGCCCAGCGCCTTGCCGGCCAAGTAGTAATGATATGCACCCCAGAGAGCGATGAAGCTTGTGAGCAGAAGCGCGTAGCGCAGCGACTCAATTCCATATGTTGGTTCCAAAACATCGCTCAGAATACCCACAAGCTGCGGCCCAAATCCCAGACCGATAATATTGAGGATGAATAACATGATGGACGAGATCGTCGTGCGCATATGGAGCGGTGCCCGGCTTTGAATAAGCGCGAAGCTGGGCCCAAGGTAGAACGCGCCAAGAATGGTCATCGGCACGTAAAGCCAGAGCGCCAGGTCTTTCTCGACAAGAAAGAATGCGAGAATGATGGGGGCGGCAACCACTTTGGCGACCGCCACAATCCAGGGCGTCCAGCGTACATCTTTCGCACCCATGCGATCCGCGAGCTTTCCGCCAACAATGGCGCCGAGTGCGCCAAAGATACCGACCGTCAACGCAAGAAATATCCCCGTTTCTTCGTAGCTCATCTGGAAGCTGCGGATAAAGAACGAGAACCCCCATACTGCTCCACCATACCCGACGAAGGAGACAATCGTGACGCCCATCACGGTGTGGAAAGAGGCCCGGTCTGTCCAGATATGTCTGAAGCCTGCTGCGATCTGCGTTCGGGCTGCACTCCAGTCAACCGGACCGGGCTCCGGCGCCTCGCGCCCTTCGGAGAAACCGCGTGGCGGCTCCTTCAGTGTGTATCGCACAAGCAACGCAATGATCAGCCCAGGCAGCCCGACAAGGAGGAATGCCGCGCGCCACCCATATTGCGCCACGACAAAAGCCCCAACCGCAAAAGCGATCATGGTGCCCAGATAAACACCGAGCGCGTAGATGGCGAGTGCCCCGCTGCGTTCCTCTGGCGGATACATATCCGCGATCATCGAATGCGACGGTGGGCTGGAGCCCGCCTCACCGATACCCACACCGATCCGAGCCAGCGCGAGCGTCCCGAACCCGGATACGAACGCACATGCCGCCGTCATTAGGCTCCAGATGGAGACTGCCGCGGCAATGATATTCCGTCGATTGGATCGGTCTGCCAGAAAAGCAATCGGCATGCCCAGTGTCGCGTAGAAAATCGCAAAGGCGATACCGGACAAAAATCCAAGCTGCCAATCCGCCAGCAGGAACTCTTCCTTAACGGCCGGCAGGACCACGCCCATAATCTGGCGGTCGACATAGCTGGAAATATACGCGAGCAGCAAAATACCCAGTGCGTATCGTCTATATGCCTTAGACATTGAAAATTCGGTCGCATCCGCGACTGCATGTGTGGCCATGTCTCCCCCCAGGAGTGAAGTTCTTTGTACGCACCCTACCGGCGACATGCCGACGCAGCAAAGCAATTCCGCAAACGGCTTTGTTGCGTGACGCCAGTGCCCTGCCATAATGGAGAAAAACAAAATCAGGGAGAGATGATGAGTACTCCGACCCCCTTTCAGGTGGACATAAAACAATCCACCATCGACGCCATCCTGTCCAAGGTAAAGGCATACGAATGGCATGAAATGCCTGAGATTGAGCCCGGTGCAGATCGCTGGGTCTACGGCGCCGACATGGAATACATGAAGGAGCTGTGTGCATATTGGGTGGAAAGTTTCGATTGGCGCGCGGCAGAGGCCAAGCTCAACGCCTATCCGCAATTCAAGGCGACCGTCGAGGACCAGGAAATCCACTTCTATCACGTAGAAGGATCAGGCAGCGCGCCGCAGCCCATGATCCTCACCCATGGGTGGCCAGGCTCCGTGTTCGAATTCCTGAAGGTTATCGATCTCCTTGCGCACCCTGAAAAACATGGAGGCGATGCGGAAGATGGTCTGACGCTGGTCATTCCCTCTCTTCCGGGCTACGGATTTTCAGGCAAACCCAAAAAGCCGCTTGGGCCAAAACGGACCGCTGAGCTTTGGGACAAGCTAATGCGCGACACACTTGGGTACGATACCTATATCGCCCAGGGCGGCGACTGGGGCTCCATTGTCTCCGGCTTTATTGCCTACAATCATGGAACCAACAAAGGGGGCGGTTGCAAAGCCGTCCATTTGAACATGTGGGGCCTTCGATCGGACACCAAACCGGAAACTGAAGAAGAAAAGGCTTGGGCCGCAGCAGCAGGTTTCGACTTTGAGATGGAGGGCGCTTACCTACGACTTCAGATGACCAAGCCCCAGTCTCTCTCCTACGCAATGATGGACAGTCCAGTGGGCGCCGCCGCCTGGATCACGGAAAAATTCAATGGCTGGTCCGATACAAGAGGCGACGGCGGCGCCCATATCGAAAACGCCTACACCAAAGATCAGCTGCTCACCAACATCATGATCTACCTTGTCACCGGCACCTTCAACACGGCCACTTGGTTTTATCGGGGCATGTTCGAGGAGGGTGGCACCAACATGGCCCCAGGGGACACACTCGAGATTCCAACCGGTTTCATGCGCATGCCGGAAGAAGGAAAGTTCATTTCTATTCCACCGCGCTCGCTTGCGGAAAAAGGCTTCAATATCGTTCACTGGACTGAACCGGAGAAGGGTGGGCATTTCGCTGCTTTGGAAACCGGCCCCGTGTTTGCCGATGATGTTCGTGCCTTCGCAAAACAGGTGAAAGGATAAGCCATGACGCGTCCCGTCATTCCAGCCGATCCATTTAAAATTCACGTGCCCGACCATGAAATCGCGGACCTGAAACACAGACTGGAACAAACGCGCCTGCCCAATGAGCCAGACGGTAACGAGCATTGGGATTATGGAACGAGCCTCTCTTACATGGAGAGGCTAATCTCCTATTGGCGCGACGACTTCGATTGGCGCAAACAGGAAGCGTGGCTGAATTCTTTTCCCCAATTCAAGGTGACCCTCACCGACGAAACCGATCAAGACCACGAGGTACATTTCGTCTACGAGAAAGGGTCGGGTGAAAACCCCATCCCCCTCATCATGACCCACGGCTGGCCGTCCACCTTTCGAGAGTTTCTCAATGTTGTCGATCGCCTCGCCCACCCCGAAAACTATGGGAGATCAGGCCCTGCCTTCGACGTCATCGTGCCATCGCTGATTGGCTATGGCTTTTCGTCACTGCCACGTCAGCCCATCGGGCCCGCCGTAATGGCCGATCTTTGGCATCAGCTGATGACCGACGTGTTGGGCTACGACACCTATTGCGCGCAAGCAGGAGATTGGGGAAGCTTCGTCACCTCCCGTTTAGCTTTGCAGCATGAAGACGCCGTGCGCGCGATCCATCTCACCATGCTGCCGCTCAGGCCCGATCTTCGGCACGTGTCTCAACCACCCGTGTCTGACGAAGAAGCTAAGTGGATAGCGGAAATGAAAGCATGGTGGGCCGGCGAGGAGGGCTATCGTTCTATTCAATCGACCAAGCCAATGGCGTTAGCCTTCGCTGTAATGGACTCACCTGCAGGCCTTGCCGGATGGCTCGCCGACAAATACTACCGACTGGGTGACACGAACAAATCACACACCTGGGAAGGCATGGAGGCCCGCTTCCCAATGGACACAATCCTCACGCAGCTATCCATCTACTGGTTTACGGGCACAATCAACTCAGCCAATACACTCTACAAGGCGGGGCCAGCCGAAGGCTCCGCACTTCTGAAGCCCGGGCAGAAAGTCTCCGTACCAACCGCCTACTCGGAATACCCCATGGACACATTGCCCATAACGCCGCGTTCATGGGCTGAGCGCAGCTACAACCTGAAACAGTTCCAGGTCATAGAAAAGGGCGGCCATTTTGCCGCGATGGAGGAGCCAGAACTGTTTGCCGATGACGTCCGCGACGCCTTCGCTCAGTTGCTTTGAACAAGATCCAAGACGTCGCCAGCAGGGACACCAGCACCCAGGTCGATCCATTGCATCTTTTCAGGCATTGAGAATTTGCTGGATGGGTCGCCGTATGTGACTTCTTCGACAATGACCTGGTGCATGAGTAGTCGAACACCGGCGCCCTCTTCATCGGCGAGCGGGAGTGCCAGTGTTTCAAACAGACAATCACGTCCAGTATCGGATCGTGCGTGAGTCGTAAAAAACATGCCGCAGGGCCGTGTCAGCGTTTCCTCAACTTGTGCGAAGTAAAACGCCCGCGCCTCATCATCCATCCGGTATCCGATCGCCTGTCCGGTCATTTCTTCATTGTAGAACTCACAGATCGAAGTTCCGGCAAACCTCAGGCGGTATCCGGTGGGTCCGCCCCGTTCAACGATGGTACACCACGGCATTTGCTTCGGAACACGGATCGGATCCCAGTCCCGAAACGCGGGCATGGCACCATCGCGCAGACTCATCCAATAGTCATAGACGGTTTTGCTGTCTTCATTCCGGAATTCCGGCAAGGCATTTCGCTCCGCAGCCACACAAAGGACAAACCTAGACTGAAGGAAATAGGTTTAGACTTACTCAAAGCAAGGACAAGTGCGAAAAATGCCAATAAAAACAATGAGTTCAAAATGAACTACGCTGCGGCTAAAAAGGGCAAACCACTTCGGGCCGGATCGCTCAGGAAAGGTCGCCGCGGCCCATCGCCATAAATTTCTCCTGGCGCTGACGCCGCAGCGACGCACCATCGAGCCCTGAGAGGTCCCGCAATTCATGTTCAAGAGCGTCACCCGCGTCGGCCATCATCTGTGCCCGCTCGCGATGGGCGCCACCCACTGGCTCCGGCAGTATCCGATCAATCACGCCGAGCTGCAGCAGACTTTGGGCAGTCACCTTCATGGCCGCCGCAGCATCTTTTGCCTTATCTGAATTGCGCCACAATATGGACGCCGAGGCTTCCGGCGAGGCAACGGTGTAAATCGAATGCTCCAACATCAGCACCCTGCTGGCTGTTGCGATCGCAAGCGCACCTCCCGAACCACCTTCGCCGATGACCAATGAGACAAAAGGCACCTGGATATTGAGGCAGGTGTCTATGGAGCGTGCAATGGCTTCCGCCTGACCTCGCTCTTCACCTTCACGCCCGGGAAAAGCACCCGCGGTGTCAATCAAACTGATCACCGGCATGGAGAACTTATCCGCCATTTCCATCAGGCGGACGGCCTTGCGATACCCTTCCGGCTGTGCCATCCCAAAATTGTGCTTCATTCGGGTCTCGACGTCGTTTCCTTTTTCGTGACCCATGATGACGACTGAGCGACCCCGAAAGCGGCCGAGACCACCCACAATGGCTTCGTCTTCGCCAAAGCTTCGGTCGCCTGCCAGGGGCGTAAAGTCTTCGATCAGTGCATTTGTATAATCGAGAAAGTGAGGGCGATTGGGGTGCCGGGCTACCTGCGTCTTCTGCCAGGTATCCAGATTGGCGTACATGTCTTTTAAGAGCTGAGCAGCCTTTGCTTCGAGCTTTGAAACTTCATCAGAAATGCCGGCAGTTGGGTCTTCCTGCGCCAGGAGTTTCAACTCCTGAACTTTGCCCTCTAGCTCGGCAATCGGTTTTTCAAATTCGAGATATGTGTGCATGCGCTCTTAAGTTTACTTAACGCCTAGATGTCGATTTGCGGCGGCACACTGGCCCGCCACCTACCGCTTGTCAACCATGACGCAAAATGGCGGTTAATGCCGGAAAGTGAGGAAAACCATCGCGATACCAGCCCACCTATCTCTTGCCAAGCGGGTGATGGTCGCTCACCAGCTCCTTAAGCCGTTCCTCAAGAACATGGGTGTAAATCTGAGTTGTAGAAATATCCGCGTGCCCCAGTAATTGCTGCACGGACCTAAGGTCAGCCCCGTTTGCGAGAAGATGGCTGGCAAATGCATGCCGAAGCGTGTGCGGAGAGAGGCGGGAAGGATCGATCTGCGCAATCTCCGCCAACTCCTTCAGCATCTGAGCGAACCGGTGCCGGGTGAGATGGCCTGATTTCCCCCGCGACGGAAACAGAAACGGACTTTTTGCATCTCCCAGTGCCTCTTTCCGGCACACAAGATAGTGTGCAATCGCGTCCGCCGCGGGCGAACTCAGCGGCACCAACCTTTCGCGCCCGCCTTTTCCCTTGACGCCGAGCATACGATCAACCCCACCAACTGCTGCCACGGGAAGACCAACAAGCTCGCTCACGCGAAGGCCGGTCGCATAGAGCACTTGCATCAGGCAATGGGCGCGCGCCTGCCGATATGTTTTTTTCACAGGATCGGCAATCATCGCCCCATAGGTCTCAGATGCGCGTAGCAGCAAGTCTACTTCTTCGACGCTTAATGTCTTAGGTAATGGCCTCGAAAGCTTCGGGCCTTCAATGATCGCGCAAGGATCATCGCCCCTCACATCATCGCTCATAAGAAACTGAGCGAACTGGCGAATGGCAGAAAGGCGTCGTGCCGCTGTCGATGCGGCCAATCCAGTCTGTTCCATTGAGACGAGATAAGCCCGTACATCGACGCTTTCAAATGAGGAGAAAACTTTACCCCTTGCAGCCACCAGCGCCCCGAAATCTCTGAGATCCCTGGCATACGCATCAAGCGTGTTCTGCGAAGCGCCTCGTTCAGCACTCAGCATTTCGAGAAACGCATCTAGCCTGAACGCGTCGGCAGGGAGGTCGGGTCGGTGTACGCCTCGTCCACGCCTCGACATCTGTTTTAAGTCCCGTCGCTGACGCGAGCCATCAGAGCTTCAGCCGCAAGCCTGCGGGCTTCTTGCTCAAGGCCCACAATGCGAAGCGCCCGCACGGCCTCAGACAGCGTTTGCGGATGGGCCTGTGCCGGTCCGCTCTCTGACAGTGCCACAAGCACCAGCAACACAGTTTCACCCACCCGATTCTGATTGCTCGCAAGTTTCAAGCGCTGTGAAACAGCGACAGGGGCCACGTCGCCCTCAGGTAATCCGCCAGACACCAATAAAGCATCCCAGACAGATGCGGGCAGGGACAAGCCAAGGGCGTCCAAAAGTACGATTTCCAGCGCAGCAAACTCTCGGACCTCTCCACCTGCCGAAAGGTCGTTCAGCGCCGGTTGCAAAAATGCCGGAATGGGAGCCGCCGGTATGGCATCTGCGGTTGCGTCTGCTACCTGAGGCAGGGAGGACCCAACAATGGTGCTGGGATCTATCAATCGCAGCACAGCCTGCAACTCACGTACCTGCCGTGAATTGGCAGCCGACCCCTCAAGCACCGAGAGCCACATGCCAGCGCGGACCCGATCATCCAGCTCGATAAAGGCGCGGGCCGCAAGCGGCGCAAAGGATGTCAAAACACTCGAGGGAGGAACGCTGGCGAGAGACCCACGGTGGGCCGCAATCGTGGCGGCGTAGGCGTCGCCCTCTCTCTCCCGAAAAAAGAGCATCGCCAATAGATCAGCCCGCCCTGCGGGAACACGCTCATCCAAAACCGCCTGGTGAAACAACGCACGCCTGCGGTATGGGGATGCCGGTTCAACGCCGACGCGCACACCAGCTACATCTTCGCGGGTATAAGACACCGCCAAGTAAGCAGCGGCCATCTGATCGCCATCAATCAGGCCGAGAACAGCGGCACGTTCCGCGGCGGCAATCCGCAGTTCAGGGTCGAGCGCACCATCTTCGGCAACCGGGACAAGCAGCGACGGCGCCAGGCGGTCTGCAACATCGCCCGGCAGATCCCGCCCGGCCAGGCCCATCATCCGGTAGATCAGCGGATCAATGGTGCGAGGCTCCGGCGCATCCAAGGACAAGCCATCTGTTGCGGCCGCAGCCAATGAAAAGAACAATGGCGCATCAAGTCCCTGCTCCCGCGCGAGATCAACGGTGAGGTTCGCCGCCGCCGAAAGCCCACCTGAAATCTGACAAAAGATCGAGAGCTTAAGAGCAAAAGCTGCAATGGGGTCGGTCCCGGGATCGCCACCGACCGGCAAGCCGCCGAGTAGATTGCAGGCCATGTCTCTGTCGCCGGTAGCAAGCGCGGCTTTTGCAAATTCCAAGGCTGCAGCGGGGCTCGGCTGCGACACGCCAGCCCGTGCGTACAGGCGCGCAACATCATCTGCGCGCCCCGCTTCATTTAATTTCTGGAGCCGAAGGGCAAGTAGAGAGATCTCACCACTGCTGCCCTGCGGCGGTCGTGCACTGGTGAGCAGCAATTGTCTTGAGAGCTCTCCCAAAATCGGTGACGACGTCGCCCCCGGCACGTCAACAATCAACTGCTCAACCACGCGGCGATCAGTACCGGCCCATATGGCAGGCCCAAGCCCTCCATTGTCCCCATTAAGAAGGCCAACACTTGCCTCGTCGACCTGCCCCAGGGATCCAATTTCGATACCTGTGCCCGCTTCACCCGGACGCGCGGTAAGAGCCCGTGTTGGAAGATCGCTTGTGCCGCTGGCACTTGGGCCTGATGGGAAGAGCGGGACAGGATCATCTCCCGGTGCATCGAAGCTGTCGCTACCATCACCGCCTGTACCGACGCTCGGCGGCAGGATGCGGATTGGACCAGACTGCACCTGCGGGTTGGCAAGCGTGCCATCAAAACCGGTACTACCAGTCGCTTCCCAGTCAGCCGGTGCCTCCAAAACAAGGTCACCCGGCTCCGCCACCGGGCTCATGCTCTCAGATGCTGCGGCAGAGTCACGGTTGAACGGCCAACTCTGTTCCTGCGGTGGGTTGCGATCGAACGGCCAATCGCTAGAAGCTTCTTCTGCCAGACTGGTTCCCATAAAGGACACAAGGAAAAGGACGCCGGACGCCACTGGCTGCCATGTTTGTCTCATTACAGATGCCGCCTAACGGGGGAACGTATCATTGGAGATTGTCGTCTCCACAGGTCTCGGCGTCGGCGCGTCGGACTGAGCGAGATACACAATGCCCGCGAACCCTGCACCCACCAGGATCGTTAGCACCACCACCCCCCGAATAAATCTCTTCATGGCGCACTCATCTCCAACCGATCGTCAAAGCCCTGACAGATACCGGTGCCATTCGTCTGGCCTGTCAAAACCTGCGGCCACCTTGGCTTATTGTGCACATTTGACCAAATTAGGGCATATGGCAAAGAAGGCTGAAACGTGCGCAAGAGTGCAGTAAGATGGCCCAAATGGTCTGTTTTCGACAGACCGAAACAGTCACAACCGGCGCCTTTCAGCGCAGCAGGTTGCAAGCAACAGGTGATGACATGGGCGGCACCCAGCCGCTGAAAAGCAACCCGCCAGCGACTGACGCTGCGCGGAAATCTCAGGAAGCCACTTCCGTCGCCAGCGCGCTTGGGAGCAGGTCAATCGTGCTTGTTGGCCTCATGGGGGCCGGCAAAACCACAGTAGGGCGCAGGCTCGCCAACCGCCTGGACCTGCCTTTTGTAGACGCCGACACGGAAATCGAAAAAGCGGCGGGGTCCAGCATCGCGGACATATTTAAGGAGTTTGGCGAAGCGCATTTCCGCGATGGCGAACAGCGCGTAATCCAGCGTTTGCTGAACGATGGCCCGCAAGTCCTTGCCACCGGCGGTGGCGCATTTATGAACCCAAAGACCCGAGAAGCCGCGAAAGGCAACGGAATATCTGTCTGGTTAAAGGCAGACTTGGACGTGCTCATGAAACGCGTTTCGCGCCGCTCCCACCGTCCGCTCCTGCAAAACGATGATCCCGCAGCGGTCATGAAACGCTTGATTGACGAGCGCTACCCCATATATGCGACGGCCGATCTCACGATCGAAAGTAAAGAAGGTCCTCATGACGCGGTCGTCGACGAAATTGTCCATGCGCTCGCCGTCGAGCTAAAAAGCGGCGGGACGGAGACATAAGACAGATGACAAGCTTCACAGTAGACAAAGTCACGGTCGACCTGGGCGATCGCGCATACGACATTCTTGTGGGACCAGGCCTGATTGCTAACGCAGGCACCCACATCGCACCGCTCTTGAAGCGGGGCCGAGTCGTCATTGTGACCGACGAGAACGTCGCCGCACGACATCTAGACATCCTTGAAAAGGCTCTCGATGCCAAAAACATCAAGTCAAAAGCCGTCGTCCTGCCGCCGGGCGAGCAAACAAAGAATTTTAACCAACTACAATCTCTGCTGGGAGACCTGCTCGACGCAGATGTCGAACGTGGCGATCTAATCATCGCGCTGGGTGGCGGTGTGATCGGTGACCTCACCGGTTTCGCAGCCAGCGTGCTCCGCCGCGGCGTGGACTTCGCGCAGATCCCGACCAGCCTTCTGGCGCAGGTTGATAGTTCCGTTGGGGGCAAAACCGGTATCAATGTGCCGCAGGGCAAAAACCTTATCGGCGCCTTCCACCAACCAAAACTGGTCCTGGCTGACATCTCCGCCCTTAAAACACTCCCGCAACGCGAACTACGTGCGGGCTACGCTGAGGTCGTGAAATACGGGCTGATTGATGATGCTCCCTTCTTCAATTGGTTGGAAGCCAACGTCGACAGATTGATGGCGGGGGACTCGGAAGCTCTTACCCATGCCATCGTCAAAAGCTGTCAATCCAAGGCGCGCATTGTGGCGCAAGACGAACGCGAAGGCGGCGTGCGCGCACTGTTGAACCTAGGACATACATTTGGTCACGCTTTAGAAGCAGCCGCTGGTTTCTCTGACCGCCTGATCCATGGTGAAGGCGTTGCGATCGGCATGGTGCTGGCCTTCAATCTGTCGGCGAAACTGGGCCTTTGTTCAGGCCAGGACGCCACCCGCGCCGCGCGCCACCTAGAAGCCGCGGGGCTTCCCACAAAGCTTTCCGATATTCCAGGAGACCTGCCGGGTCCCGAGCGACTGATCGACCTGATGAGCCAGGACAAGAAGGTTGTCGATGGCACCCTCACCTTCATTCTGGCGAGAGGCATTGGCAGCGCCTTCATTACCCGCGATGTAAATAACAGAGACCTGCTTGAATTCATGACTGACCAAAAGGCCGTCTGATGGAAACCATCGATCTCGTTCTGACAATCATCAGCATCTTCGTGTTGCTGTGCCTCTCCGGCTTCTTTTCCGGTTCGGAGACGGCGCTCACGGCGGCGTCTCGCGCGCGCATGCACCATCTGACCGAAACCGGTAACAAGCGGGCAAAGCGGGTACAAAACCTGACGGAAGATCGCGAACGGCTGATTGGTGCCATTCTCCTCGGCAACAATCTGGTGAATATCCTCGCGTCGGCACTAGCGACAAGCGTGCTCATCTTCTTCTTCGGGGACGCGGGCGTTGTCTATGCAACGCTGGTCATGACCCTACTGGTCTTGATTTTTGCGGAAGTCATGCCGAAGACCTATGCCATCTCTCATACGGACCGGATGGCGCTCGCAGTTGCCCCGCTGATCGGAATTGTCGTGCGCGTCTTTGCGCCTGTGACGACGACGATTGCCTTTATCGTTCAACGTACCCTTGGGCTCTTCGGCGTGTCGACAGACGGCGCCGACCATGCGCTCTCGGCACATGACGAACTGCGCGGTGCCATCAACCTGCACCATCAGGAAGGGCAGGTGATCAAGCGCGACAAGGACATGCTGGGCGGCATTCTGGATCTCAGCGATCTTGAGGTCGAAGAGATCATGGTTCACCGAAAAAATATGATCATGGTGGACGCAGATCAGCCGGCCATCGACATTATTCGCGAAGTGATGCAAAGCCCGCATACCCGCATTCCTCTCTGGCAGGGCGAGCCGGAAAACATTGTCGGCGTACTTCACGCCAAAGACTTGCTGCGGGCCATTGCCGGCGACGAAGCTGACCCCGACACACTCGACATCTTAGAGTTGGCGACGAAACCTTGGTTTGTGCCGGAAACAACGAGCGTGCAGCGCCAGCTCAATGCCTTCTTGCGCAAGAAGACCCACTTCGCACTTGTCGTGGACGAATATGGCGGCCTAATGGGACTGGTGACCCTGGAGGATATTCTCGAAGAGATTGTTGGCGATATTGCTGACGAACACGACATCGACTTTATTGACGTCAATCGAGAAGCCGACGGCTCCGTGCTCGTAGATGGGACGGTCACCATTCGCGATCTCAATCGAAACATGGATTGGTCTCTGCCGGATGAGGAAGCCACCACCATTGCCGGCCTCGTCATCCATGAAGCTCAGACCATCCCCGAAAAGGGCCAAGCCTTCACCTTTCACGGCTTTCGCTTCACGATAGAAGAGAAACAACGCAATCAGCTCACCAAGCTGCGCGTGCGACCCGTCAAGACGGTGGCCCCCGTTTAGTCTTGGTCCTCATCAGGTGTGAGTGTTTTGAGTTGCATCGCGTGAACTCTGTCGGCCAGCAGTTCCGCCAGCAGCGCATTGACCCGGCGATGTCGCGCCACTCGGGTTTCCCCTTCAAACACGGAGGAGACGATTGTTAGATGGAAATGGGTCTCCCCTTCTGGCCGCGCCCCAGCGTGACCGGCATGAAGATGAGATTTGTCTGCGACCTCGAGCCTCACCGGCTGAAGTGCTTCACTAACGATTTCCTCGATTTGTTCTGCTATAGTCATCCACCCTCTTAACTCTGTGCTGGCATCGGTCTGGTACAGATTTAGTCCGAAATTTTTGAAACGAGAGCTGTTCCTTTGAATTCTACGTCCAAATATTTCGATTCGATCCGGATCGCACCTCAGAAGAAGAAAAAAGCGAAAACAGCCAATCGCCCGTGCGAATGGCCGGATTGCACCGCAAAAGCCCCTCACCGCGCGCCCAAAGGCCGCAATTCCGAGGGCCAATATGCATGGTTTTGTGAGAGCCACATCCGCGAATACAACAAAAACTACAATTTCTTCGCCAATATGAGCGAGGAAGAGATCCGCGGATATCAGGAGCAAAACCGCACCGGCCACCGCCCAACCTGGAAAATGGGCATGAATCCGGAAGGATCGGGAGGCGGCAGGTTCCAGGCTGACCCTGCGTTCGCGGACACTTTTGGGTTTTTTCAGGAAAATGACCCCTACCGGGACAATTCCGGCGGTAAGCGAAAGCGCCTACCCCGCAATGCGGAGAAAAAAGCCTTGCTGGAGCTTGGTCTTGACGAGACCGCCACGATGGACGACATAAAGACCCGCTACAAAGAGCTTGTGAAGAAATTTCACCCCGATACAAACGGGGGCGACAGAGCTGCGGAAGACCGGCTCCAGAAAGTCATCCAAGCCCACGACTACCTGAAAAAGAGTGGCTTCTGCTAGTCTCCTGCCGCGCTTTCGAAGGGCGCGGTTCTAGATCATTACGATCATACCGCAGCAGCGTTGACAGGTGAGGAGGCTTTGGGCCTCGCAGTCAGGAAACGCGAGAAGAAAGAAAAGCCAAGCCTGTCTCAAAACAGGCTCCGGCGCAGCCTGCATTGCCAATTTGCAAGGTAGGGTGCGCGGGTAAGAAGGTGAGATACTACCGGCTGGCCCTAGTTTATGTCGGGCCAGATATTGGGAAAGAGAGAAGAGCAGAATGGAAGCGGAAGTACAGGGCAATTTGTCAGTTGATGGCCCGGACACAACGGTGAAAGTCCGCGAGGCTTTCGGCATTGATATCGATATGGAAGTGCCCGCATTTTCTGAGCGCAGCGAATATGTGCCCGATTTCGATGAGAACTATCTCTTCGATCGCGAAACGACCCTCGCCATTCTTGCGGGCTTTGCCTTTAACCGCCGTGTCATGGTCCAGGGATATCACGGTACTGGGAAATCGACCCATATCGAGCAGGTCGCTGCGCGCCTCAACTGGCCCTGCATCCGCGTGAACCTGGACAGCCACATCAGCCGGATCGACCTGATCGGCAAGGACGCCATCGTTATCAAAGATGGCAAGCAGATAACCGAATTCCGTGAGGGCCTGCTTCCATGGGCGTTGCAGCACCCGGTTGCACTCGTATTCGATGAATATGACGCTGGTCGTCCGGACGTGATGTTTGTGATCCAGCGTGTCCTGGAAGTTCAGGGTAAACTCACCCTACTCGACCAGAACAAGGTGATCCGTCCAAACGATCACTTCCGTCTTTTTGCGACCGCCAACACAATCGGTCTTGGCGACACGAGCGGCCTCTATCACGGCACCCAGCAAATCAACCAGGGTCAGATGGACCGCTGGAACATCGTGACTGTCCTCAACTATCTGGAGCACGACGCGGAAACCGACATCATTCTTGCGAAAGCGCAGAGCTACGCCAAGACGGAAGAAGGTAAAGCGACGGTGTCCTCCATGGTGCGTGTTGCAGATCTCACCCGGGCCGCTTTTATTCAGGGCGACATCTCAACAGTGATGAGCCCGCGGACAGTGCTCACCTGGGCGGAGAATGCGGAAATTTTTGATGATGTCGGCTTTGCCTTCCGGGTGACCTTCCTCAACAAGTGCGATGAACTCGAGCGGGCGACAGTCGCCGAGTTCTACCAGCGCTGCTTCGGGGAAGACCTGCCGGACAGTGCCGCAACCGTGATGGTCGCTTAAGTAGTCGAATCTTCAGGACCGAAGGATCGCGTCCATGCAAAACAAGGAAGGTCCGGTCGAACCGTTCAAGCGTGCTTTGACGGCGGCCATGAAGACCATCGCCGAGCAGGAAGAGCTTGCCGTGACCTTTGGCACGGAGCCGCCAGGTCTTCGGGGTTTGCGCGCACGCCTGCCCTTGCCGAGCCGGGATTTGGAAGCTGGCGAAGTTGCGGAAGTCCGTGGCTTCTCGGATGCCTATGCACTCCGCCTGGCCCATCATGATGCCGAGGTCGACGCGCGCCTCGCGCCCGACGGCAGCAATGCCCGCGCGATCTTTGACGCAGTTGAGCAGGCCCGTTGCGAGGCCATTGGGGCGACCCAAATGGCAGGCATGGGCGACAACCTGACCGCGGCACTTGAAAAGCGCTGCAGGGCCCGCGGCTACGACAAGATCACCAACAAGGATGAAGCACCGCTCGCAGAAGCCGTCGCCATGATGGCCCGCGAAAAACTGACGGGTGCGCAAGTGCCCGCCGCCGCCCAGAACCTGGTCGATTTCTGGCGCCCCTGGATTGAAGAAAAAGCCTCAGGCGATCTCGACCGCCTTTGTGACGTTCTGGAAGACCAGGAAGCATTTGCCAAGGTCATGCGCGATGTTCTGACCGACCTTGAAATGGGGGATGAGCTAGGCGACAGCCCCGAAGACGCCGACGACGAGCAAGAGGGCGAAGAAGGCGGTGAGGATCAGCCGGATGACGACGCCCAGGCCGGTGAAGCCGAACAGCCTGAAGGCGCCAGCGCCGAACAGGCCGAGCTCGCGGAAGGCGACGGCGAAGAAGGCGAAGAACAAATGGTCGAGGTCGACGCGGACGATATGCCCGCGGACGCCGAAGACATGGAAGATATGGGCGACGGCAATCAGCCCTGGCGTCCGGACGGCATGGAAGAAGCTTCCCGCGGCCCATCTTACAAGGTTTTCACGCAGACATACGACGAAGTCATTGGGGCAGAGGACCTTTGTGACCTCGAAGAGCTCACACGCCTTCGCCAATATCTTGATCAACAGCTGCACCAGTTGCATGGCGTTGTCTCTCGTTTGGCGAACCGGCTCCAGCGCCGCTTGATGGCCAAACAGAACCGGACCTGGGAGTTCGATCTGGAGGAAGGCATTCTGGATGCCGCGCGTCTCACCCGCGCCATTACAGACCCGATGATGCCGCTCGCCTACAAGATGGAGAACGACACTGAGTTCCGCGACACAGTCGTGACCCTCCTGCTCGACAATTCAGGCTCCATGCGTGGACGCCCGATAACGGTGGCGGCACTCTGCGCAGATATTCTGGCCCGGACACTGGAGCGGTGCGGCGTGAAGGTGGAAATCCTGGGCTTCACAACCCGCGCCTGGAAAGGTGGCCAGGCCCGCGAAAAATGGCTCGCGGAAGGCAAGCCCGGCAATCCAGGCCGTCTCAACGATCTACGTCACATCATCTACAAGGCTGCTGACAGCCCTTGGCGCCGTGCGCGCCGCAATCTGGGCCTGATGATGCGTGAAGGCCTTCTGAAAGAGAATATCGACGGGGAAGCGCTCATTTGGGCCCACAACCGACTGCTGGCGCGTCCGGAACATCGTAGGATCATGATGGTGATCTCTGACGGGGCACCGGTGGATGACAGCACGTTGTCGGTTAACGCCGGCAATTACCTGGAACGTCATCTCCGCCAGGTGATCGAGGATATTGAGACCCGCTCGCCCGTCGAGCTGATCGCCATCGGCATCGGCCATGACGTGACGCGCTACTACGAGCGCGCGGTCACGATTATCGATGCGGAACAGCTGGGCGGTGCCATGACCGACAAGCTTGCGGAACTGTTTGACGAGAAAACCGGCCCACAGGGTCGCAAGACAGACCGTCAAAACACGTCCAAAACGCCTCCCGGCAGCGGCCCCAGCTCTTTGAGCAGAACCAGCTTCCAAGACGTCGCCGCCGCACGCCGCGGGTAAACTTGTCACCTAAGGCCTGCTAAACTCTTCGCACAATCTCGTCGGAGAAAGAAGCATGCCGCGCCTTAACTCGCCTCTCACTGTCCTGTCAGCAGCCGGACTCATCCTTATGGTGGCGCTGGCGAGCATCTATTGGCTGACCGGTTCGAAGCCTGCGCTCGCAGGGCCCGTCTCCATTGAAATCAGCGCATTATCAGTCGCCTGGGACCCAGAGAATCCTAGAGATACGAATGCAGGCGCCCTGACCTACATCGGGGGACTGGAACTCACATCGGATCATCCAGACTTTGGGGGCCTCTCTGGGTTGATCGTTGGGCAAACCGGCGACGCACTGATCGCTGTTACGGACCAAGGCAACTGGGTCACTGCGAACCTGGCTTTTGATGAAAACCGTCTGACGGGCTTGGGAGACGCAATCATAGCGCCACTTATGGGCGCAGACGGCAAGCCCCTTGCAGGCAAGCGCCATACAGATGCCGAGAGCCTGACCGTTGCTGATGGAACGGACCCACGAACGTCTCCGACACTGGTCGGATTTGAACGAAACCACCGACTGTTAAGCTACGACCTGACAAGCCTTGGTTTTGATGCCGCCGCAACGCCAGTTGAAGACTTTGGCGCCTTCGATGGTCTGGAAAACAATGGAGGCCTCGAAGCAATCACCTACCTACCAGACGGTTCGCTGCTGGCCATTTCAGAAGCAACCTTTGACGAAGACGGCCATATGATTGGCGCTCGCCTGACAGGCACCGCCGCGACCCCGGTCCGGTTGAAGCAGCATCTACCCTATGCGCTGACGGATATGGATCTGCTTCCCAACGGCGACCTGATTACGCTGGAGCGCCACTACAGCCGGCTGGCCGGTGTCTCGATGATGATGCGGCGCATTCCTGCGGAAGATATTGAGAAAGATGAGCCACTTGATGGCGAGGTGCTTGTTGAGGCGAACCACACCCGTTCCATCGACAATATGGAAGGGTTGTCCGTGCGCCAGGACGATACCGGACGCACCCTGCTCTACATTATTTCGGATGATAATTTCAATTCAGCGCAGCGCACACTGCTTCTGGTATTTGCCCTCGACGGGTAGTCGTCAAGCACCGCCAAATCCCGGCAACGGACGGATCAATCCTCGAAGCGCCCAATAGATGAACACATTTATAAAGGCCGCACTGGCATAGATGCCCGCCATGACGGCCAGCCGGTTCGCCCATGGCTCTTCGGCGCCATAGGCCATTTGGCCGTAGAAAAACCCGGCAAAAATCAGCCCACCAAACAGAGCGCCATAAAACGGGGCTCGCCACCAGGGAATCCCCCTCACCTGATCAAAGACATAGATCGACACAAGCTGGCCGGCGAAGAGCGCCCCAAAGAAGGTCGCCATCACTCCAAGCGATGCTACACGACCTTCCACCGCGCCCAGTCCATAGGTAGTGACCGCCCAGATCAAAACACCCGCCGCCGCGGCCCATGTCGCAATGACCGATGCAATGGTCGTTCCGGGTCCATATTTGCGGTTCACTAGGTTGAGGACCAGGAAGATGAGCGGCAGAGCCATATGCCCATAAGTCAGCCAATACCCCGGATTGAGAAACCATTGATCAGGCGGGAATACGTCGAACTGGGTGACAAACCGTGTTGAGCCGAGATAGGCGAGCGCAAACACGCCAAACAAAGCTCCGACCGGTAAGATCATTCTTCCTAGCGCGTTGAAAAAAGCGCGCATCACTCACAACCCCGCCGAATGAGTGTCAACGCAATGCCCGACAATTGGGATATTTTCTCATCAAACCCCTGGACGGACTTGCCCACAAGTATCAGCAGGAATGTTAGCGGAGGTGAGGACCATCGCCTAGCGGAAGCGGCCCCAGTTCACAAAACATCGTAAACGGGCGGCGCGATCGATCGTCACATGCTCAATTGACAGGCACATCGCAACAAAAAAGGGCCTCTCGTGATGAGAAGCCCATTCTTTTTAAGAAAGCGGTATTGGCTTAGCCAGCAGCAACTTCCGCTTTTGCGATCTCGCGCTTGATGCGCTGTGCCTTCGTAGAAAGCTCTGAGTCGCGCGCTTTGCGCAGATACCCATCAAGACCGCCGCGGTGCTCAACAGAGCGAAGCGCATGGGCACTGATCTTCAGCTTGTACTGACGCCCGAGCTTTTCGCTCATCAGGGTCACGTTGCAGAGATTTGGCAGGAACCGGCGACGCGTCTTGTTGTTCGCGTGGCTCACATTGTTGCCTGTCATGACTGCTTTTCCAGTCAGCTCGCAGCGGCGCGACATAGCTTCATCCCATCTTAAACACCCATCGCAGCGGGGCCCTGGACAGGACCGGATCAGCGCAAAGGGTTCGCTTGAAAACACTTGGCTAAAGAGGCGCCCGGGGTTGCCCCCGCGCCTCTCGTGAGCGGGGAGGTATAGAGCCGGTGGCGTCTCTCGTCAAGCCTGGAGACCCCGCAAACTAGAGGCATTTTTTCCCTGTAATCCCAGTGACTTAAGCTTGCCTATCCGGCAACAGAAGGGCCAAAAGCCGGTTGGCGGCAGCGGTCGGTGTGAGCCCGCCCGCTGCAACCTCGCGTTCAAGCTCGCCGACAAGCTGACTGGCGTCTGCGTGCAGGTGTAGCTGGGAGAGAAGGCCCTCCCGCAGCTCCGTCCACATCCAAGTTTTGGCCTGGTCGGCCCGGCGGCTCTCCAGCTCGCCAGAGCCCTGCATTTTCTCTCTGAAATCCTGAATTGAGGCCCAGATCTCTTCCAGACCTTCACTCTTCAAGGCAGAGGCAAGCATCACGCCGGGGATCCAATTAGGACTTTTGGGTCGCATCAGATGAAGCGCAGCACCATATTCAGCCGCAGCCCGACGCGCGGCAGCTTTCAGGTCGCCGTCTGCCTTGTTCACGACCACCAGGTCCGCTAGTTCCATAATGCCGCGCTTGATGCCTTGCAGCTCATCACCTCCACCGGGCGACAGGAGCAGCAAAAACATGTCGACCATATCTGCCACGGCCGTCTCGGACTGACCGACACCAACCGTCTCAATGATGACGACATCGTAGCCAGCCGCTTCTGCGAGCAGCATCGCTTCCCGTGTACGTCTGGCAACACCGCCCAGCGTACCCCCAGACGGCGAAGGACGAATAAAGGCTGACGGGTCCCGCGCCAAAAACTCCATGCGGGTTTTATCACCCAGAATGGAGCCGCCGGTCCGAGCGGATGACGGATCAACGGCGAGCACCGCCACTTTGAGACCCTGGCCGATGAGGTAGCGGCCAAAAGCTTCGGTAAAGGTGGATTTACCCACCCCTGGGGCGCCGGAGAGGCCGATCCGGACAGCTTTGCCACTCAAGTCCAGCACCTGGGCGAGAAGCTCCTGCGCTGCTTCCTGATGGTCTGCGCGGCTTGATTCCACCAGCGTAATGCCACGAGCCAGGGCCGCCCGTTCGCCGGCACGGATGCCGGCCGCCAGAACAGACGGGTCCGTTCGTCCTGCGCGCCCAGTTTTCCGCGATTCTGTTGACGAATTTACCATCCCGTTTGCATACCGGAGCGCGCGGGCCCAATCTAGTTTTTTGGCCGAATTTGACGCTGGTTTCCCGGTTCTGAGCGATTCCCGTTCAGACAGGGTTCATTTGAGGGGACCAAAATAGGCCCATGACACAAAACAAAACTCAACTGAAAGTCTCTCAACTGGCAGCGACGCTGATTGCGACGTCCTGCTTGTTGGCAGGTGCGGCCTCAATAGCGTCCGCCGCTGACACGAACGCCACAAACCTCAAAGTCGACTACGCCATCGCTCTCGGCGGCTTTGACTTGGGCACCGCCGATGTTGAAGCAAAAATCGACGATGGTGCTTATGAGCTTGATGCTTTCATCAAGACAGAGGGCATCGCGGAGCAGTTTTTTGAAACAACGTTTGCGCTGGAAAGCCAGGGTGTCTTTTCCGGCAATCGCGTGAAGCCTGCCCGCTTTGTGTCGACCTATCATGACGCAGATTCCTCGCGCCGGGTCGAACTGACCTATCCAAATCGCGGCGCACCCGTGATGGCAGCCGAGCCTGCTTACGGCGATGGGTTTGGACCTCACGTGCAATTAAATGATGTTCTGATGACCCAGGACCCCGTCAGCGCACTGCTGCTGCCGACAAGGAGCGCCACTGCGTCGCCGTGCGATCGATCCCTACCCCTTTTTGACGGCCGACGCAGATACGATCTGCAACTTCGCGAGGACGGGATGACTGAGATAAACGGGGAAGAAAGCGCCTATACCGGCCCCGCCCTGCGTTGCACCGTCGGCATGTTGCCGGTCGCGGGTTACGAGCGCAAAACATTGATTAAACTGCTGGCGCGGGAGGACTCCATCCGGGTTTGGCTCGCCCCCCTCGAGGGCAGCGATGTTTGGGTCCCGGTCCGCTTGACGCTCCGCACGCCCTTTGGCGGTGCCGTCATGCGCGCCACCCGATTTGAAGTCGCCTCTGCCGAAGAAATGGCGTCGGCGGAATAGAGCCTCAGAGAAATGAGCAAAGAAAAAAAGTGATCGACTAGGCTCTTGCCCACGTATCGTGAAAGAGAGATGATATTTTTCATCGTCCGGCTCTGAGATACGAGGACCGCATGACTTCATTCGCAAGACCATCACTTCAGGCCGTTCTAATCGCGGGGTTTGCCTTATGTATCGCGCCGCTTTACGCGACTGCGGCGAGCGCCACAGAGGCGACGCCCATCACAGACAATGCAGACGAGAGCGCACAAGAGGTCGATCTCACATTCGAAGTTTATGGCGGGGGGCTGCATGTCATCTCATTTGGCACCCAGGCAACCCTCACGCCCAAGCGATACGAAATTGCGGCACAGTTTCAGACCGAAGGCGTGGCGGACACCTTCTTCAATGGACGCGGCTCAAGCACGGCTACCGGGGTTTTGACCCCCGCCGGGCCGCGACTTCTCAATTACTCGCAGGAATATGATGGCCGTTTTGGCGAGCGCTCCATCACCATGGCGCTGGACGAAAGCGGTCGGTACAACGTGGCCGCCGAGCCTGCAGACGGGATCCATAAACAAGGCTTTTCAGCATCTGCCGTTCGCGGGAAAGTCGATCCGCTCACCGCATCGATCTTCACTGCGATCAATGCCACTGCGGCACCTTGTGCTCAGACCATTCCCGTTTTTGATGGCCGCCGGATATTCAACCTGAAGTTCAAGGAATTGGACGAGACCGAGCTTCAGCCCCTCGGCGCAGGGGCCTATGCCGGCCCGGCATGGCGGTGCAGCGTCGCCTATGATCCAGTGGCCGGCTTCACACGGGAATTCCTCGTCGAGCGTGCGAAAAACCCGCTGCCCCCCTTCACCATCTGGCTGGCTCGGTTCGATGATCAGATGGGGCCAAGCGGCACCCAGCCCCTGGTTCTACCGGTTCGCATGTTGTTTGAAACACCCATCGTCAACGCCATCGCACACCTGACGACCGCCGAGGTGGACGGCAAAGCGCTTATTCAACCCGCGATTAATTAAGGGCACTTAAGCGGAGCGCTTCTCCCGGATGAGGCGCAATACGTCTGCAGCGCATTCAATAATGTTCGAGCCTGGTCCGAAGATCGCAGACGCGCCTGCTTTATAGAGGAAGTCATAGTCCTGCGCAGGAATGACACCGCCGCAGATCACAACCACATCACCCGCACCTTCGGCCTCCAACGCTTTCACAATTTCCGGTACCAAGGTCTTGTGTCCAGCCGCCAGGCTGGAAATGCCGATCACATGAACATCGTTTTCGATCGCGTCCCGCGCAGCTTCTGCAGGTGTCTGAAACAAGGGTCCGACATCCACATCAAAGCCAAGATCGGCAAACGCGGTCGCCACAACTTTCGCTCCGCGATCGTGGCCGTCCTGCCCGACCTTTACAACCAGCATACGGGGGCGCCGCCCCTCTTCCGCTGCGAACTCTTCGATCTCAGTTTTTATTTTTTCAAAACCGCCGTCACCTTCATAGGCCTGCGAATATACACCTGACACTGTTTTCACCTCCGCCCGATGACGCCCAAAGACTTCCTCCATGGCATCGGAAATCTCGCCAACAGTTGCCCTGGCCCGTGCGGCATCGACCGCCAATGCCAACAGGTTCCCGTCACCGCGTGCCCCCTCAGTCAATGCTTTCAGCGTCTCTTGGGTCTTCGCTTCATCGCGGGTCGCTTTGATCTGCTTTAAACGCGCGATCTGCGCTTCACGGACTTTGGCATTGTCGACTTCCAGAATGTCGATGTCGTCTTCGTTTTCCAGCTTGTACTTGTTCACGCCAACGACAACTTCCTCGACCTTATCGATCCGTGCCTGCTTGCGCGCCGCTGCCTCTTCAATCTCAAGTTTGGGCATCCCGCTTTCCACGGCTTTCGTCATACCGCCGAGCGCTTCAACCTCCTGGATTTTCGCCCAGGCCGCCGATGCCAGCGAGTGGGTCAGCGTTTCCACATAGTAGGAGCCACCCAGTGGGTCGATCACATTGGTAATGCCGCTCTCTTCCTGGATGACAAGCTGGGTGTTACGCGCGATGCGAGCGGAGAAGTCCGTCGGCAACGCAATCGCTTCGTCAAGCGCGTTGGTGTGCAGGCTCTGCGTGCCGCCCAACACCGCCGCCAACGCCTCGAGCGTCGTGCGCATCACATTGTTGTAGGGGTCTTTTTCCGTAAGCGACACACCGGATGTCTGACAATGGGTCCGCAGCATCAGGGATTTCGGATTCTTTGCGCCAAAATCCGACATAATGCGATGCCACAGAAGCCGCGCCGCCCGAAGCTTTGCCACTTCCATGAAAAAGTTCATGCCGATAGCGAAAAAGAAAGACAGCCTTGGCGCAAATTGGTCAACATCAAGACCGGCGCCTTGCGCTGCCCGCACATATTCCATGCCGTCGGCCAACGTAAACGCAAGCTCTTGCACCTGCGTGGCACCCGCCTCTTGCATATGATAGCCGGAGATCGAGATCGTGTTGAACTTCGGCATGTTCTTGGAGCAATAGGCGATAATGTCGGCGATGATCCGCATGGAAGGCGCAGGCGGGTAAATATAGGTGTTGCGAACCATGAACTCTTTCAGAATGTCGTTCTGAATGGTGCCCGCGAGCTTGTCAGGGGTGACCCCCTGCTCCTCAGCTGCAACGATATAATTGGCGAGGTTCGGGATCACAGCACCGTTCATAGTCATTGACACCGACATCTCATCGAGCGGTATCTGATCAAACAGAATCTTCGTGTCTTCCACGCTGTCGATGGCGACGCCTGCCTTGCCGACATCCCCCACAACCCGTTCATGATCGCTGTCATAGCCACGGTGCGTCGCCAGATCGAACGCGACAGACAGCCCCTTCTGACCCGCCGCCAGGTTTCGCCGATAAAACGCGTTGGATTCTTCTGCCGTGGAGAAGCCTGCATATTGCCGAATGGTCCAGGGGCGTCCCGCATACATGGTCGCCTGTGGTCCGCGGACAAACGGCGCCATCCCAGGCATGGAGTTGGCGTCATAGCCCTCTGCCGCAATCGCTTCCAGGTCGGCAGCCGTATAGAGCGCTTTGACGTCAATCCCTTCCGGGGTCTCCCACGTCAAACTTTCCACAGAGCGGCCCTTCATCTGCTTTTCAGCCAAAGCGCGCCAGGTCTCTATTGGGGTGTTATCACTGCCCATGCGTCCACATTCCTAACCGGTCAGAAGTTGGCGCGGAGTATCGTGGAACGGCGTCCCCCGGTCAACAAAGCCCGAAATTCAGCCAAAAACGCACGAAAACGCTGGGGCAAGACGCCCAGAAATGCGGCGACGGGCCATAGGGTACGCAAACCCGCCGCCGCGATCCGGAGCATCAGCGCTTAGGGGTGTACCTAGGGGGCGCCGCACCAGACCAATGCGCACTCAGGCTGGGAGTCCTTCGTGCGCAGGCCCATTTTTCCGCATGTTCCAAAGAGAGACAAAACACAGGCGCGCACGAGTATGTGATGAGCGATTGGTAACGAAGGGTTAAGGACGATCTCGACTTTGATGATGTCTTGGCCCGGTTCTCTCCGGTTATTTAGACAATTTTTCCTGGCACGCCCGACAATAGAACTAAGGATCAAACGTCCTGGGTGCGGGAGTGCTGCCACCTGGACGCTGGGAGCGTGTGTGGTGCAACAAAGCTGGCAAATGCTGAAGGATTTGGCGAGGACCGCCTGGTACGGTCCGTTTGTCACCAGCACACTCGCGCCCGATCACATCCGACGCATCAAAGCAAACCAATTTGATGCAATCGTACGGGCATACCGCGCAGCACCGATCCTAATGTGCGGGGTCGGCGTGGCTCTATACAGCTTCTTTGAGAGCCAATACTCAGAAGTCCTGACGCTGACATGGCTAGCTATGGTGTTCGCGACCTACACCGCAAAGACTGTGCTGCAGGAATACTACTTCCGCTCACCAAATGCTGCCGCCAAACCAGACAAATGGATCCGGAAATATGCGGCGACCTATTGGGTGGTGAACCTCAACTGGATCTTATTCCTCCCGATCTTCTGGAACCCCGCGAACGAAACCCAGAACATGCTCCTGTTCCTTGTTCTGATCTGCCATATCGTGACGGTCACTGCGATCTCCTTCCGGAATTTCACAGTCTTTTTCTCAAACAGCGTCCCGCCAATTGTCGCAGTCGTTGCCGGATGCATTCTCGCTGGTGGCCCGGTTTACCCGGTCATGGGCATCTTGATGATTGCCTTCTATGCTTTTCTGGCATCCGTCGCCCGGTCGGCACAGTTTCAGAACGTCGACACGTACCGCGTTCGTTTTCGGAACGAAGAGCTGATCGCCGACCTGGCGCAGGAAAAACAATCGTCTGATCAAGCACGCATTCGCGCAGAACAGGCAAACCTGAACGCCCGCGAACGAGAAGAGCTGTTTCGCGCACTGGTCGAAAATGCCTATGACACAATCATGCTTACAGACGAAACCGGCTTCGTTCGCTATGCCGCCCCGTCCGTCAGACAATTCGACATTTCGCCGAACGAAGCAATCGGCAGACGTCTTTCTGATCTACTGACGCCCTACGACGAAAATAGCCAGCTCAAGACCTTCCTGATCGAAGACGAGACGCAGGGCAGCATCAGAGAGTTCAAGGAACACATCACAACACCTCGCGGCAATGATGCCTGGATCGAAGCCTCTGTTACCGATCTCCGTGGCACCGAGGCGGTAGGCGGCATGGTGTTGAATATCAGGGACGTCACCGAACGCAAACGCGCTGACGATGAGATGCGCAGTCACCTTGAAGTGTTGAACGCCCTCGCCCGCGGCATCGGGATCAACGAAATTCTCGCAAAGATCGCCACCCGTGTTGACGAGATGGGCAGTGGTGGTCGCTCCGTTATCTTCCTGGTCGACAGCGAGAATTGCGTAACAGACGCAGTAGGCCCGGGCGTGGACCGGCGCTTGCGAGACGCTGTCGTCGGTGTCACGCTCGATCCGACGGACGGATGCTGCGGCGCCGCGATCGCGAGTGGCAAACGGGTGATCGTTTCCAATGTCGAAACCGATCCTCTTGAAAGAGACTATCGGGATATCCTTGGCGAAATTGGATATGCCGCTTGTTGGTCTCAACCAATCTTCTCTCGCGATGGACACATTCTCGGTACGCTTGCCACTTTCTACGATGAAATAATGACACCGAGCGACGCAGAGACCATCTATATTGATGGCGCGGCCCACCTTGCAGGCATCGCGGTTGATCGCCGAACACAAGAACGCCAATTGCGTGATGCCAGTGAAAGCGCCGAAATGGCCAACCGGGCCAAGTCGCGATTCCTGGCAACCATGAGCCACGAACTACGAACGCCGTTGAATGCGATCATTGGTTTCTCTGAAGTCATGCAGCAGGAAATGTTCGGCGCTCTCGGCAATGACCGTTACCGCGACTACACCAAAGACATTCTGATTAGTGGCCGCCATCTGCTCAGCATGATTGACGACATTTTAGACCTCTCCAAGATCGAAGCCGGGCGCTATAACCTGGAAGAACGGGATATCGAAATAGATGATGTCATCCGCTGGTCTGCGGAACTCATCCGGCCCAAACTAGCTGAGGGTGACCTGCAGTTGAAGTTGGATGTGCCGGAGGATCTACCGTTGGTCTATGCCGACAAGCGCGCTTTGCGCCAGGTACTCCTGAACCTGCTCTCCAATGCTGTGAAGTTCACGGAAGCCGGCGGCTCTATCACAGTCAGCGCCATTGTTCACGACGAAGACGGTTTAACCGTGTCGGTGACCGACACAGGCATTGGCATTCCACCGGATCGCGTTCGCGAAACACTCGAACCCTTTGTTCAGGTCGAAAGCTCGATGACCGGCAAACATCACGGAACTGGTCTGGGGTTGTCGATCACCAAACACCTGGTGGACATGCACAACGGCTCCTTCGGCCTGGAAAGCGAGGAAGGCGTGGGCACAACCGTCAGCTTTACCTTCCCGCCGCACCGGCTGGTACTGGCAACAGACCGGGGCTCATTCGAAAGCGCATGAGCCCGCAGCCAGCATTGCCGGACGCGCGATCACTTAAGCCTGAAGTTCTTTGAGAATGTCGTCCATGATGGTGAAGCCAGCGCCCCAGCCACTTCCAAAGCCTTCCATCGCTTGGGCAAAACAGGTGAGTTCGGCTTCCGTCGCTTCATGAGGCGTCCAAACAAGACGCACCTGCGTTTTCTCACCGGCCGCATCAAACGTCACAGTCGTCAACAGGACACGCGGCCAGTCGGGCATCATGGGGTTGGCGACAGGGTTCCAATCCTCATCCGCTGACGTGTGGTGCCATACGAGCTTTTCCTCCGGCACAATTTCTTTAAACGTCATGATGCTGCGATCCGACATAGACTTCATTTTCATTTCGTTGAGCCACACGCCGCCTGGTTTCAGGTCAAACTTGTGAATGATTGTCTCGATGTTCGGTCCGTACCACCGCGCAAGCAATTCAGGATCGGTCCAGGCGCGCCAGACCAATTCGCGAGGGGCATCAAATTCGCGAACCGTCACAAATTCAGGCAAGTCACTCATTGGGTGTTTCCTTCTTATGGGATTGTTTCAGTTGGACCAGGAGATCATCGAGCTGATCGAAACTCTTGCCCCAGAACTCTTGAAACTCAGACAGCCAATCGACGGCCGCCGCCATCGTCTCCGCCTTTAACCTGGCAGGACGGCGCTGCTCATCCACATCGCGCTCCACAAGCCCGGCTTTCTCCAGAACTTTCAAATGCCGGGATATGGCTGGCTGGCTGATCTCAAAAGGCGCGGCAAGCTCATTCACGGAGGCCTGGCCGTCCGCCAGCCGCGAGAGAATCGCGCGCCGCGTCGGGTCCGCGAGTGCTGAGAACACGGCATCCAGATTTGGCTCGGCCTTTATATAACCAATTTGTTCCATAACAATATTGTTATATAACTAAGATTTTGCCGTCAACAGCTGATCTCCGAATTGAGGGCAGATTTCATGGCGCAGGAGAGATGGTCCCCTAAACGTCAATCCCGCCAGCGAAAGTGCCCGTCCCAATCCACGCGAAAAACGGACGCATAAGGCAGGTTTTTCCAGAATTGGAAATCCACTCGGGAGTCCAATGATCTAAGAAAAAGACTGAGGACATTGCCGTGGGTGCCAACGGCGGTCGGCGCACCATCGGCAGAGACAGCGATTTCAATCAGCGCCGCCTCAAACCGGTAAAGCGCCTCGCGAGCACTTTCGCCACCAGGAAGTTTGAAATCCGGTTCCCTAAACGAGCGCTCAAGATGAGGAAGGAAACTCTCCAGCCAGGCATCCGACCAGCGCCTTTCCCTCAAGCCGTCATGAGTGTTTATTTGGCGCGCCAGGTGATCAGACAGGGGCGCGACTGTGTCGAGTGACCGCTGATAAGGGCTGCTCCAGATCGCCTCGATAGGCTCGCTGAGAAGCGACGTCGCAAGGCTGCGGGCTTGAACGTGCCCCTCAACTGTCAGCGGCCACTCCGGCTCCGCAATATCCGGATGCGGGGCGGCAACCGCGTGGCGAACAAGATAGAGGCGGGTCTTAGACATGGCTCAGACCCGCCCCCTTCAATTATTCCGCTGCCTGCTTAGGCGCGGCGTTTTTGTTGATGTAGTTGAACAAATGGCCACCCACTTTGCGGATCTGAATCTCCTCGGCGCCTTCAGTAATGCGGTAGCGCCGGTGGTGCCGGTAGATATGTTCAAACGGCTTGTGCCGCGAGTAGCCAATCCCGCCATGAACCTGCATGGCAAGGTCCGCCGCTTCACAAACCAAACGGTTTGCCCGGTAGTTACACATGGAGACTTTGTCGGAGAGGTGGATCGCCACTTCCGGTTTGGTCATTTGATCCATCTGCCAGGCCGTCTTGTAGACAAGGTTCCGGATCATCTCGCATTCCGTATGCGCCTCCACCAGCGGAAACTGGATCGCCTGATTGGCCGCCAGTGGCTTGCCGAACGGCTTCCGGTCCTTGGCATATTGCACGCTCTCATTAATGCAGAACTGCGCCGCACCGACGCCCGACGCCGCCTGGCGAATGCGATTTTCGTGCACAAAGTGCTGGGCAAGGGCCAGACCATTTTCGCGCGGCCCCAAAATAGCGCTGTCCGGCACCCAGACATTCGTAAGCGAAATCCGCGGATGATCCGTCGGCATGTTGAAGGTCCAAAGATATTCTTCAATCTTAAACCCATCTGCGTCGGTCGGTACGAGGAAACAGGTAATGCCGCGGGCCGCGCCATCGTCACCTGCCGTGCGCGCGAAGATCATGTCGTAATTGGCAACATGCAGACCCGTGTTCCACATTTTCGAGCCGTTGATGAGCCAACCATCAACGCCGTCGCGTTTTTCAGGAACAGCACGAGTCTCCATCCAGGTCGCGTCTGATCCGTGATCCGGTTCGGTGAGGCCAAAGGCCACGCGATGGGTGCCTGCAAGCATGCCCCCGATAAATTCATCCTTCTGTTCTGGCGTCCCGAAATCCCGGAACATCAGAACCTGCGGCATGTTGCCTACAATCGAGCTCTCATTCTGGAGATCATTGTGAAGACCAAGACCCTTGGTCGCGAGATGTTCCCGGATCACCGCCATGTCGAGATTGGTGCCGTTCTGCCCGCCATACTCTTCTGGCAACGCATAGCGCAGATGCCCGGCGGCATCCGCCCGGCGACGCATTTCGCGCAAGAGTTCCTCCCACTCTTCCCGCGGCAAACCGTCATTGTCCCAGTCCGTGCGGGCGTGCTCGCGCCGATGGTCAAAGAACCGAATATTGTCGTCGCTGTTCTCAAGCGGTTTGATCTCTTTCTCAATGAAATCGTCAAGCACGAGCAAATATTCGCGCAGCTTTTGTGGAATCTCGAAATCCATAGCCATCCTCCCCGGATGTCGTTTGTTGGGCTGATTTTGATGAGATCGACTATAGAGGCTGAGGCAGACCACACCAGATAGGACGTTACGTAAGGCACATGACTTATCCACAGATTTTCTTAACGCCTGTCCGCCTTCACCCTCGATCAAACACCAGATTTAGCCGTGAACGGATCGGGAAAACATCCGAGTCATCGATTCGGACGTGATTCGTTCTCACAATGATCCGAAAGTTAACAAGCTAAATATTAACGTCCATAACGCCGCTTCTTGGCAGCCAATTCGGGGATTTCAAGGCCTTGCAATCCGGCTCGAGAGCCGCGAAGGTGCGCGCCGATATGGACCTTCCCCGCGCCTTTCCCGCCCCTGACGGCAGCACCATCACCGCCGTTCTGGGCCCGACAAATACCGGCAAAACGCACCTTGCGGTCGAGCGCATGCTCGGCCACAAGACCGGCATGATCGGCCAGCCACTGAGGCTGCTGGCACGCGAGGTCTATGACCGCATGCGCAAACGCGTTTCTCCGTCCGAAGTCGCTTTGATGACTGGCGAAGAGAAAATAGTGCCGCCCCATGCCCGCTATTTCGTCTGCACAACGGAATCCATGCCGCTCGACAAGACCGTCGACTTTCTGGCGGTCGATGAAATTCAACTGGCCGCCGACCCAGAACGCGGACACGTCTTCACAGATCGCCTGCTCCGCGCGCGCGGCGAAGAAGAGACCATGTTCTTGGGCTCGGAAACCGCACGGCCTCTGATCTCACGGCTCCTGCCTGACGCAAGCATCACAAACCGCCCCCGTTTCTCGATCCTGTCCCATGCGGGCCAAAAGAAACTCACCAAGCTGCCACGCCGCACGGCGATCGTAGACTTTTCCGCTGACCGGGTTTACGCGATTGCGGAATTGATCCGGCGCCAACGGGGTGGCGCGGCCGTCGTTATGGGTGCGCTCAGCCCAAGGACCCGCAACGCGCAGGTTGCCCTCTATCAGAATGGCGACGTGGATTATCTGATCGCGACAGACGCCATCGGCATGGGCCTCAACATGGATGTCGATCATGTGGCCTTTGCCAGCACCTCTAAGTTTGATGGCGCCCGTCACCGCCCGCTTCGGGTCGCCGAGCTTGCGCAAATTGCCGGGCGCGCCGGGCGCCACATGAATGATGGAAGCTTCGGCACCACAGGCGAAGCACCGATCTTTGATCCGGAAACCATCGAGCGCATTGAAGATCATCGGTTTGATGCCGAACAAGTCTTCTATTGGCGGAGCAGTGACCTCGATTATTCCACCCTTAAAGACCTCATCCGATCGCTTGAAGTGTCGCCGTCCCGGCGCGGCCTTACGCGCGCTCCGATGGCGACAGATCTGGAAGTGCTCACCCTTCTCTCCCGTGATGAAGAAACGGCTGCGATGGCTTCAGGTCCCGCGGCAATCGGTCTCCTTTGGGATGTGGCCCAAATCCCGGACTTCCGAAAGACGCTCGCCAGCGAGCATGCCAGCCTGCTGGCCCGCATTTATGCCAGCTTAATGTCAGTCGAGGGACGTTTGTCTGAAACGTGGCTGGATACGCAGATAAAACGCCACGAACGGACTGATGGCGACATAGATACATTGTCTAATCGCATTGCGCACATGCGTACATGGACCTATGTGAGCAATCGAGCTGGGTGGTTGGACGATTCAGCCCATTGGCAAGAGCGCACGCGCGCTGTAGAGGATAGGCTGTCTGATGCGCTCCATGAGCGCTTAACCCAGAGGTTTGTCGACAGACGGACCAGTGTTTTGATGAAGCGCTTGCGAGAACGCGAGGAATTGATGGCGTCGGTAAATCAAGAGGGCGATGTACTCGTCGAAGGGGAATTCGTCGGCAAGCTGCAAGGCTTTGTCTTCGTACCCGATGAGCGCGCAACCGGCGTGCATGGCAAAGCGCTGCGGGCAGCATCTGACAAAGCGCTGGCCGGCGAAATTTCTGCTCGGGCCGAAAAATTTTCGCGCGCCCCAGCAAGCGAAATCGAACTGGGTGATCAAGGACGGTTCATTTGGGCGGGACATGCCGTCGGACACCTTATCGCTGGAGACAGCCCCCTCGCCCCCCGGGTCGAGCTGATCGCAAGCGAACAACTGACCGGTCCGGACCGGGAAAAGGTACAGGAACGGTTGGAAAGCTGGATCAAGGTCCACATCGCCAAAGTTCTGGAACCCCTGATCACTCTGTCCTCTGGCGAAGATCTCACCGGTCTTGCTCGCGGTGTGGCGTTCCAGCTTGTCGAGAACCTGGGCGCGATCAACCGCGAACGGATCGCCGATGATGTCAAAGCGCTCGATCAGGACGCCCGCGGGCAGCTGCGTAAGAAAGGCGTGCGGTTCGGCGCCTACTCCATCTTCATGCCCATCTTGCTGAAACCCGCAGCCGCTAATCTTATTTTGACGCTTTGGACATTGAACCGTCCAATGGACGACAAAGATGCCAATCCGTTTGACGATCTTCCGCCAGCCCCGGCACCAGGGCTCACCTCGATGACGGTGCCCGCAGGCGCGCTGCCGGAATTCTATGAAGCCATTGGCTTTCGGGTAAGCGGACCCCGAGCTGTGCGCCGAGACATGCTGGAACGGCTTGCAGACGTGATCCGGCCTGTAATATCGGAGCGGCGCTACAAAGGTGGCTTCGTGATCGATCCAGACATGATGTCGCTCATGGGGTGTTCCGCCGAAGAAATGGCGGGCATTCTGAAGGGCTTGGGCTATCGCGTCGGAACGGAAAAGTTCACGGCGGAAGAACTGGCAGAAGCCGAACGACTGACCGCAGCGGCAAAAGCGCCGAAAAAGATCGCGTCAACTGAAGCCCACAAGCCGCAACCTCCCGCGGCCGACGCGCCAGCTGCGGAAGCATCAGCTGTGGCGGCGCCCGAAGCAGCTGCCGAGGACATTACTGAAACGCAGCCACCTGCAGCAAGCACCCCAGCAACGCCTGACTCGGAACCGACCGCGACACAAACGGATCCAGAGCAACCCGCTACAGCGGAGACAGAGCCGGCCAATGAGGTAGAGGCCGCCATTTCCGAACCTTCGGCAAACACCACCGACCCAACAACGGAAGCTGCGCCGATAGAGGAAGAAACAGAAACTCCTGCCGACACAGAGCTGCAAATCTGGCGCCCCCAACGCCGCCAGCACGGCAACAGGCCCCACCGCCAACGCGGCAAAAACCAGCAAAACGCTGGCGGAGACAAACAGGCACGCGGCAATCGCAGGCAGAAAGCGTCTGGCAAAGGCACCAAACAGGATCATCGAAGCAAAGGTGCGCAGCACAAACCGCGCGCCAAAGACAAGCCCATTGACCCGGATTCACCCTTTGCGGCCCTCATGGCCCTCAAAAATCCGCCGCCGAAGGACTGATGGCAGCGGAGGCGCCCCTCAAAACGAGTCAACGGCTTGACCGGTGGCTGTGGTTTGCGCGGTTCTTCAAGAGCCGGACACTGGCCGCAAACATCGTCAGCGCCGGAAAGGTCCGGGTAAACGCCGAGCGGGTCGGAAAACCGAGCCACGCGGTGAAAGCGGGCGATATTCTCACTTTTCCCGCTGCCAGACAGGTCAGGGTCATCAAAATTCTGGATCTGGGGAGCCGGCGTGGCCCGGCACCGGAAGCGCAGGCGCTCTACGAGGATCAAGCACCGCCACAGCCGCGAAATGCCGCTAAAAGTGAGCAAAAAGTTGCTGAAAGAGACGCCGGCACCGGCAGACCGACAAAGCGGGAGCGACGTCAGATAACCGCCCTCAAAAAGGGACAGGAGTGAAATCACATTATATTTATGTGGTTGAAATATTTCTCGCGAAACTATAAGTAAAATCAACCCAACAGATGGCGAACCCATGCTCAAACGCATTCAGGCCCTGTTTCACAGCCCCGCTGAGGAAACTGAGGAAAACACTTTCGACGACGTAAAAGTTGCAGCAGCAGCCTTGCTGGTGTGCGCGGCAACCATGGACGAAGTTTATGGCCAGACCGAACAAGCCAAAATCCGCGAGGTTTTGAGGGATTTTTTTGAGCTGCCTGAGGACGAAACAGAGGAGCTGATTTCCCTGGCTGAGAGCGAGGAACAACGCGCTGTGGGCCTTCATCGTTGGACACAAACCTTGAAAGACGCCTACGAGGTCGAAGAACGCGCCCGGCTTATTGAACAGCTCTGGGAAGTCGTCTACGCCGATGGCGAATTGCACGACTATGAAGCGAGCCTGTTGCGACGGGTGGCAGGCTTGATATACGTTCCCGACCGCGAGGCAGGCCTTGCGAGGAAGCGGGTTCTCACCCGGCTCGGTATCGAGAACTAGGGCCTGGAAGCCTAGACCACAAACATCGTCCGCGCCGACCGCTGCGGAATTCGGAGTAGATTATGACCTATTTGGTGACCGACAATTGCATCAAGTGCAAATACATGGACTGCGTTGAGGTCTGCCCGGTCGACTGTTTCTACGAAGGCGAGAACATGCTCGTCATTCATCCCGACGAGTGCATCGATTGCGGTGTCTGCGAGCCAGAGTGTCCAGCAGAAGCCATTAAGGCAGATACGGAGCCGGGTTTGGAGAAGTGGCTTGAGGTCAACACGGAATACGCGTCGAAATGGCCCAATATCACCATGAAAGGCGAGCAGCCGGCCGACGCAGAAGAGTGGGACGGCAAGCCCAATAAGTTCGAAGAACACTTCAGCGCGGAGCCTGGCGAAGGGGATTGACCCCGATCTGTCTAGGCATCTGATTTTGCTGTGCTTTCCGCGCTCGTTCTTTATTTTGAGCGACTTTTGTGATATACTAATAAATAAGCAATTCAACTAGGCCCCGGTTCAGGGATGACCGGGAAATTAGGGCACCAATTTGGGCGGTAGGGTTTGGCAACAGGCTTGCCGCCGGTGTAGGTCCTTATCTGGATCAACCCAGATGATGAGATAGGGGATCCGAAGACGAGCTGACCTCGCCTCGCTTTTGTGATGGGGCAACTTCCAGCGATCTCTTCACGCACACGGATAAATTGGACGATCAGCAGCGGAATAACAGAACCGCTCTCGCGGTCTGTTTGATGTCAGCCCCGCCCTAATGCCTGAAACCACATGCTGGCAGGACCAGTAAGCAGACGGAGCGACCATGGCAGCCAAGGCCACAAAAAAACCGAAGACCGGCGCAAAGAAGGCGACAAAGCCCGCGGCCAAAGCCAAGGCGAAACCGAAAGCCAAAGCAAAATCCAAAGTGAAAGCAGCCGCAAAGAAGATTGCGGCAAAGAAAACCTCGCCCGCCAAAGCCAAAAAATCGCCCTCAAAGGCCAAGCCTAAAGCCGCAGCAAAAAAAGCAACGGCCAAGAAACCGGCTGCGAAAAAGACTGCAGCGAAGAAAACAGTCAAGAAAACAGCAGCAAAGAAGGCGGCACCTAAAAAACCCGCGGCAAAAAAGGCAGCGCCTAAAAAGCCAGCAGCAAAGAAGGCGGCTGCGAAAAAGCCTGCCGCCAAGAAAGCTGCGTCAAAAACGGCTGCAAAGAAAGCAGCACCAAAGACTGCTGCAAAAAAAGCCACAGCCAAAAAGGCGGCCAAGCTTGAGGCTGTCGTCGAGAAAAAGGCGCCAAGAACGAAGCCCATCATTGCGCGACCGGCGAAGGCCGATATTCCGGAGCCGGCGTCGATCCGCCCTATTCCAAAGGCAGAGCCCAAGGTCACTGCAGAACCAGAGCCAAGGCCAAGTAAACTTGCTTTCAAAAACAAAGAATTCGTGGTCTATCCTTCCCATGGAGTGGGACAGATCACATCCGTTGAGCGGCAGGAAGTGGCCGGTCACGAGCTTGAGCTTTATGTGATCACCTTTGCAAAAGACAAGATGACGCTGCGGGTACCGACCAACAAGTCTGATGCTGTTGGCATGCGGAAGCTGTCCGAACCAAAAGTGATCACCCAGGCGATCGATACGCTGAAAGGTAAAGCGAAGGTTAAGCGCACCATGTGGAGCAGGCGCGCCCAGGAGTATGAAGCCAAGATTAACTCTGGAGATCTGATCTCGATTGCTGAAGTGGTGCGTGACCTGTTCCGCTCAGACAAACAACCAGAACAATCCTACTCAGAACGCCAGCTATTTGAGGCTGCAATTGACCGGATGGCCCGGGAAGTAGCCGCTGCGGACAATATGGATGATGAGGCCGCAATCGCCCGGCTCGAGTCCGTTCTGGTGACCGCAGCGGGCAAAGCAGAGAAAAAAGCTGAAGCAGACGCTACGGCAGATGAAGCTGAAGAGACCTGAATCAGCAATAGATCTTAAGTCGATAAAAAAAACCCGTTTGAAACGGGCTTTTTTTGTGATCCAGCCGTCGAGCCGTTCCGTATACCCCATGAAACCAAAAACCCTTGAAGTCCGTCGCTCAGGCCTCAAGGGAGGGGATAAGGAACGGTTATGGTATCTACAGCCTTTATCGACACGCCTGAGACACAGCGCGCCAATCGGCGTTTTATCAAGAAGGTGATGACGCGGCCGCTTCTGTCCGAAGAACACGAACGCGAGCTGGCACGCCGCTGGCGCGACCATCAGGACGTAAACGCCCTTCATGAACTTACAGGCGCTTACATTCGCCTTGTCGTCTCCATGGCCACGCGGTTCCGGAACTACGGCCTGCCGGTGAGCGATCTGGTCCAAGAGGGCAATGTCGGCCTCATGCAAGCTGCAGCGCGTTTTGATCCCGATCGCAATGTGCGGTTCTCGACCTATGCAGGCTGGTGGATCAGAGCCGCCATACAGGACTTTGTCCTTCGGAACTGGTCCATTGTCCGCACAGGCACAACAGCAGCTCACAAATCGCTGTTTTTCAATCTGCGCCGCCTTAAAGCCCGGATCGCAAACGGCACAAGAGATACGCTAACGCCGGACGATCGTCAGTCCATTGCCGATACCCTGGGCGTCAATGTCATCGACGTCGAAAAAATGGAAACAAGACTCTCCGCCAGCGACCGTTCGTTGAACGTCGTACCAGGCGGGCAAGAGGAAGAAGGCGGATCGACCTGGCAGGAACTCCTTGTGTGTGACGCGCCAACCCCATCCGAATTGGTCGAAGAGAACAACAAAAACGAACGGGTGAGAGAGTGGATCGAGGGCGCATTTGAGCACCTGAATCCGCGGGAGCGCGCCATCATTTCGGAACGTCGACTGAGCGAACAATCGGTCACATTGGAACAGCTGGGCACAAAATTTGGCATTTCCAAGGAACGCGTTCGGCAGATCGAAAACCGCGCCCTTGAAAAAATGAAAGCGGCGATAACAGAAAAAATCGACGACCCCGTCGCGGCTACTTTTCTGTCGGCCTAACGGACAAGATCTTCGTCGATCACCTTGAGCAGAGTGCCCGCCGGCACGAGCTCTGACTCGCTGCGGCCATTTATCAGAAAAAACTCTGCCTCCATCTCCGGACTTATGCGCAACCGAGCGGCAATGTCCTTCAGCCGCTCTGCTTCTGACGTTTGCAGAACTCTTATCTTCCGAGGGCCCGCACGCATGGCTCCCTCGTTGATCAATCCAAAGCTAGCAACAATGTCCTGGATATCATCATTGTACTGGTCTCCGACCTGTGGCGGCACGCCAATAAGAAAGCGATAGATCTGCGTCGAAGGACGCATAATCACAGCCGCATAGGTATTGAGGCCTTGGAATCGCATCCAAGCAGACGCGCCAGACAGCCCGTTCACTTCAAACGACTGCACATCCCTTAGCGCAAGTGAGCCAGCCCAATCGTTAGTGAGATAGTCTAGAGGGGCCGTCTGCGTTTCTTCGGATAGGCGATCAAACTTCACAATCACCTTGTCAGGCCCAAGGGCCCACACAACATCACCAGCATTGTAGAGCCGGAAGGTATCGGGTACCTGAAAACGAAACTCCTCAATCGGGTGTACAAAACGTTGGCCACGCACAAACCCCTGATCTGACGGCATGCCATAAAGAAGACCGTCGATTGCCGCCATGTAGCGCGCTCGCCCTCGCTGCTTCGGCTGATCTGATAGACGTAGAGCGAGGGCTCGCTCAGCCGTCTTCTGAGCGCGATCCTCAGGGTCAGGGTGATTGGCAAGCCAATTTGACGAAGACACCCAGAGGGCGGCACCAATCTGTGAAGCGCGATACTTGGAATAGGCATTCATCGCGGCAAGGACATCACTCACCGCTAGCGGGTCGTACCCAGCCGCCTCAAGATAGATCACGGCCAATCGGTCTGCATCGTTTTCCTGCAGGCGTGAATATCCCGCTAGCAATCCACTGCGAGACAGCAAGCCCGCGCGATCTTCCCAGCCAACAAGATCACCGACCAAACTGTCGAGCAGTGCGATGTCTGATGCGACATCCCGCCGACTAGCAATATGTTGCGCGCTGACATGAGCCATCTCATGAGCAAGCACGGCCGCAAGCTCAGCCTCATCATTCAAATGGGCAAGCATGCCGCGGGTGAGGTAAATCCGCCCATCAGACAAGGCCATGGCGTTCGCCAAAGGGCTGTTGAGGACGGTCAGCGCATAGGTTCTCTCCGACAAATCCTCATGACGACCAAGCCGTTCGATCACGCTCTTCACATAGGCTGAGAGCGCCTCATCTTTATAAACACCGCCATAGGATTGAAGAATACGCTCATGGGCGCTGATCGCGCTCTGTTCCGCGCCAGGAATTGACGCTGAACTAAGAACAGGCGTGCGCCCTTGGTTGAACGTACACCCTGACAGCAAAATTGAGAGGGCCACGAGCACAAAGGCCTTCCGTCCGAACCCACCCCTTGTGCACCCGGGAGGTCCGGCGGGACATGAAAACAAATTATTGTTCAATCACTGAACCCCTAGATCGTGACTTTGAGCTCAACGCTCAGCCTGCCTGAAGTCGTAGGGTCATATCAAGACGCTCGGCCCGGCCCGTCCAGAAACTCGATCTGCTCGGGGTGAGTAACCACAATTTCAGGGCCATTATACGATTTGATCCACCCCCGCACTCGAATCCGCGCATTACGATAGACTTCAAGATCGTCAGAAAATTGACGGAGATGGCTCGGCGCAATCGTCACTGTGAAATCGTCTCGCCAATCGTCGCCAAAATTGAGATAGAGGCGCCCCCTCACAAGTGCCGCACGTTGGACGGTACCCTCGACGAGTTGAAAACTGTCAATGTGAGTAAGCAGCCTCTCTGGCAAATGCGCCGAGAGAACAGCGTAATATGGATGGTTCCAGATGGCATCTCGCGCATCGCGGGCCCGCGCTTCCAGGGCCAGCAATTCATGTACGCAATTCCGATTGTCGGGGAATGAATAAACGCGCGCCATGCCCTCAGCGATCATGGCACCTTGAATCCAACTGCCGTCCGCCAAGTGCAGGTGAGCGAGCACCCGACCGTATCTATCTTCGCGGCGCCCGCCATAGGAGAGGTGAACATCTTGATGGAGAACCAGGGATGCCAACCGCCTGCGTGCATCCGCGGCCAATGGCCAGTCGTCGAAGTTCCGACGTCCCAGTGCAAGCTTGGGCGCTTGAAGACCAACAAGGCGAACTTCTCGACCATCCTCCAGCGCAACAGTGTCACCATCCACAACCGACACGACCCTGCTGGTCTCTCCCGGCGCAAGGTCACAGGATGGCAGTGCGATCGCGACAGCCGGAGAAACGCAAAGAAGCAGAAAAGCCCAGAGTATCTGGTAGGAAGCTTTTTCTAATAAGGAAGACCGATTGAAGATCTTATGCCTGCACGTTCAGGTCGGTAAGGCCAGCCTTGTAAGCAATGATCGCCGCCTCGGTTCTGTTACGAACACCGAGCGTATTCAAAATTGCATTAACGTGGAGCTTGACCGTCGCCAGTGCGATGCCCAATTGGGTGCCGATCTCCTGGTTGGAGGCACCACGGCCCAATTCCTTCAGCACATCCATCTGGCGTCGTGTCAAACGGTCGAGACCCGCCGCATCGAACGAATAGTTTGGCTCGCCAAACCCGCTGCTTTCCTTCGACAGAATTGACTCCGGAACGTACCGCCCGCCTGACAGCACAAGTCTAACCGCCCCGACAAGAACCGCCGCTTCAGTGGTTTTAGGCACAACACCCTGAACACCCATATCAAGATAGCGGCGAACAATCTCTGGTTGATCCTGTTCATGAAGCAAAATCACTGAACCAACCCCTTCGGTCTCCTGCAGTCTGGAGATGGCGGTCATTTCGCGCCCGATCTGCGCAGCACCTTCCAATAAGACCAGATCGACCGAGCCGCCCTGCCCCATTTCATCGATCAGCGCATCAATATTGGCGACCTCAACAATCTCCGCCTCAGCGTCCACACCCGCCAAAATAGTCGCTAACCCAATTCGGCAACATGGGTGCTCACTCACCACAACCAATTTCATGACGCTTAGTCCCCCGACCTGCGCACTGCGCCTCCAAAGTCCATGATTGCCGACCCGCCAAGCTCGACATTCTGCTGCTAAACGAGGAACAGAAGTCCAATAGAAAAGTTTATAATCCGAAGATTATAGAACAGACTGTAGCCAGCGACAATGACGCTAGCGTCATTCAAACTGTCTTCGATCCCTTTATGCACCTAGGTTTCCGGATACTCTGCGACGTACAATACTTGTTTCTGTTGTAATCGGAAATATCGTTGAGCCGGCATACAGATATCAACCCCCCAATACAGTCAAAACAACTGCATCCAACGCCAACAGCGTCGCCCAAAATTAAACGCTGCGCGACCACTCCAATGATCAAAATGTCGCCACGCCGAAGGCTGCTGCCGCATGGGAATCGATAGGGACGGCAACCACCTACCGGCCACAGCGGCTCTCTGCTATACACGCGCAAATGCACTATCTGTGGCCCCGTAGCTCAGCAGGATAGAGCATCAGATTCCTAATCTGAGGGTCGGTGGTTCGAATCCACCCGGGGTCACCATTCGCGCTACGAACAAAGCTGTCGGTTGATTGCCACGCGCTCAAACACAAGAGCAAATCCAGACAAGAATAGTGTTGGACTTTGATGGACTAGGTGCGAACCGCCTTCTAACTAAACGCGCCAATTTGCCACACGAACCATTTGCCGATGACGTTAGGGAAAACATTGAAACGAAACGGCGCTCCCGTCCAAAACCGTTCAGGTCCTAGTTGACACAAATATATGCATATCGCATACAATTGGAAGCGACCGCGCAAACGTAAGGGTGAGCCCATGTATAAAACCAGGCCGCTTGATGAAAGAACCTGGCCGGATTTTGCCCGTCTCGTCGAGGCGAACAATGGCGTCTGGGGCGGATGCTGGTGCATGTGGTATCATGGAAAAGATGCATCTGCGGACGACACTCCCGCCGCGAAGCGCAAAGCAAAAGAGTGTCTTGTGCGCGAAGGCAGAGCACATGCGTCGCTTGTGTTCGAGGGCGACGATTGCGTTGGCTGGTGTCAGTTTGGGTCGCCGGAAGAACTGCCGCGGATCCATAATCAGCGCGCCTATCAAAAGACTGACCCAAAATTGCCCGATTGGCGCATTACCTGCTTTTTCTCCGGCAAAGGACATCGCGGTTGCGGCGTCGCATCCGCCGCATTGAATGGCGCGATCGAGCAAATCAGAAAACTGGGCGGCGGTTCCGTTGAAGCCTTCCCGGAAAACACGGAGGGCCGAAAAGCCTCACCCGCATTTCTTTTCAACGGCGCCCTGTCCATGTTCGAGCGGCACGGTTTCACGCGATCACGGCAGATCGGAAAGCACAAGTGGGTCGTGACCAGAACGGTCAGGTGACGTTTTGGAGCGGTCTCAACATTGCGGTTTTACAGCCATGGGCAAGTGATCGAACAATCCCGACGGCTCTCCAATTAGTGCTCCTTCGATCTCAAGAAGCCTGAGCTTGGTCTCGACTCCACCTGGAGCGGAGAAGCCGGTGAGGCGGCCGCTCGCGCCAACCACGCGGTGACACGGCACAATGATCGGAAAGGGATTGCGCCCCAAGGCCTGTCCCACCCTTTGAGCGAACTGTTTATTGCCAACCTGAGAGGCGACATCCCCGTAGGTGCGCGTCTCGCCTGCAGGGATCGCGCGCGTCGCGGCATAGACGCGCGCCGAAAATGTGTCGACTCCAGAGAAGTCACAGGCGATGAAAGAGAGGTCCGTTTTATCTCCCTCAAGCAAGGCAGTGATCGCCTGGACAGCCCGCTGAATGAATTGAGGAGGAGCGCCCTTTGTCGCGCCGGTTCGGGCAGTGAGACGTGCCGTCGTCTCAGCCGAGGTTTTTTCCGGTAGGAAGGTCGCGACAATCAACTCACCGGACCACGCAATGCCGCATCCGCCGATCCCGGTCGGGAACAGCGCGAAGTGCACCTCGGAATCTGCATTGTGATGGCGCATGCCGCCCATCTTACATCACCGCAAAGAACCTATGAATGGGACCACCGTCCCCCGTTCTCGACTTGGTGACGGCAATGATGTTGTTGAGCCAGGCATACCGCGGATCGCTGGTTTCGAATTGGGGCGCCGCGCGGAAATAGTATCGCCAGGCACCCGCTGGATCATCCGGCTTTTCAACATCAAGCGCATAGTCTGCGTCTTCCGGCGCTGAGAAGAAGCGGCCCTGCCAGTGAAGATAAAGCAACGCATTGTCATGGGTCTCGAGACAAAAGCGTACGTCCAGCATGCCCGTCCCGTTCGGGCGAATGCGGATCCAGTCAGCGCCTGAATCTGGCACCACCCGTCCGCGCAGATGGGGCCCATCGAACGTGCCCCCCTTTACGAGGAAGATCGTGCGATTGCCGTCAGACATCGACCCCACATCAATCGCTGGCAGGTGGAGCTGCACGCGCGCTTCAAACAGGAACTCAAGACCAGGTGGGCTGTCCGCGTCCCAGTTGGCCTCATTGGCTTTCAAAACGTCTAGCATCGCGATCTCCTCTAAGTCGGTAAGTCATGGTAGGGCTATTGGCTAGTGCCGCTGATAAAGCTCGATCAGCTCGCCGCTGGGCCCTTGGAGGAAGGCCATGCGCATAGGCTCAGGTCGCTCGCCAGACATAACAACATCGAGTGGCGAACCGTCCCACTCTTCCCCTTGAATTGTAAAACCGAAGACTGCGCCCCCGGCGGCAAGCGCGCGATCATAGGCCGCATCAACATCCGGCACGGCAAACGCAAGGTGGTTTAGAGGAAAACCCGGTTGCGACATCTCCCCGTCGCCAGCTGGGTGCAGCTCGACATACCGCCCATCTCCCGCTTGCAGAAACGCGCTCGCCAGCCCAAACGGAAATTTTCCAGACGGCCGGATGCCAATGATGTCATCGAACTCTTCGCGCAAAGCAAGCCCAAGCCCTGACCTATAGAACTCTACGGACGCTGCCATATCGGGAACGAACAGGCAGACGTGATGCAAAATGGGGTGGTCAGACCCGCAGAAAACGCGGTCACGAACATCTGGCGTGTGTTGCGTTTCAGCTGCTGTCATCAGTGCAGTCGAATTTCCTTCAGTCTGCTCACTCATCGCCCAGCCCCTCCTTCTGCATCGCAACAGTCCCCTGGTTAATCACGCCGTATAAATATATGCATACCGCATATATTTATGTCAATCGGCGAATTGCAGAAATTATGCAACGCGCATACATTGCCGACATGGATCGCACGACAAACCTGATGGGCGCCCTTGCGCTCGCACTTACCGACCGGATCGCGTCGGGCATGAAAGAAGCGTTTGACCGCTCAGGTGAATCAGCCGCGGCTGTCATCGTTCTTGGATACGCGCCTGGTTTGTCCATCGATATTCTTCGCCAAGTTCTCGATCGATCACATCCAGGCACTGTGCGCCTTATCGATCGTCTGGAAGAGGACGGCCTTGTGGAGCGACGAGAGGCAGCCGATGGCCGCGCAGTCGCGCTGCATCTGACACGAAAGGGCAGCAAGCTGCGTCAACAGCTAATGGATCGCCGTCTGGATGTTCTGGAAGCAGGCCTAGAGGGCCTGACGGCTGATGAGCGGACCCGGTTTGGCGAATTGCTCGCAAAAGTCCTGACCAACCTCCCAGAGACAGAGATGGCAAAGCACAGGATCTGTCGCTTTTGTTCTGTTGGGACGTGCAACAATTGCCCCATTCCCGGCAATGCAATCTGATCCAGTGATCCACCTACGCCGCGCGTAATTGGCACTGGCAGGCGCGACACCCGCGACAGAACGCAAACCGTCATTAGCGTCGACATCAAAGATGCCCGGCTGGGTAAGGGTGCTGATCTACTGCCAATAGGTTATGTGGATCACCGCAGTTAAGACCTATTGAGCTCTGCGCGAAAGGCTTCAACCTCAGCCAACGCTAGGTTTATAGCTCTGCGTTCAACCTGCACATCAACGTATGAGTCGTTGTGGCCGCTTAACGGTCGCAGTGTATCTCCGTCATGCACCCAAAGTGATTCCAACTCGCTCTGTGGTATTAAATCAAGCGCCAGATCATCACCCAACCGTCCATACATGCATATAGTGCCGTTCTCTGCCATCGTAAGCATGTACTGCTTCCCATAGTCCTCAATGTCATAGGCGACGCCCCGGTCGGTCATGGAGTTGCTGAAGCGCTTAATAACCTCTCGCCCGTCTTTGTTCGCCCGATTGTAAAGGCTGCGTCCAGCGTCACTGATGGTCATCAGCCGACTGCCAAAAGGCCAAAAGTGCGGTTTCCAGCCTCTCATATAAGCAAAAGCGGCAATCGCAGATGCACCGACCGACATGCCGAGAATCAGCCCGGGGGTAAACCCGATCCAGAACATCTGATCACTGGGCAGCCAAGCGCCAATGTAGGCGACCGCATGGTCTACAGGATTAAGGCGTCGGGAATCCAGCCAGGTCAAAAGTTGGCCACCGACCAAGACGCTGACGAACCATATAGCTGGGCCTAATAGTGCTTTCCAAATGCTCATGCTGAACCATACCCCTGCAACGATGTACGTTGAAGTTGTCGAAACACCTGAGCCGAGCTGCACGAAAAAACGAGTGACGCCGAAACGTCACCCGCCAATTTTAAACGAGAGAGACAATGGCAGCCAGAGCCCAAAGGCAACTCGCCACGTCAACTCTCAGATGTACCGAAAAGGTCATCGATAACCCTCCGGTCAGAACCGGTCCCGACCACTGGGGTCCAAACCAAGTACTCCAGTCCAACGGTTATCAACCGCCGTTGGGGGCAATCGGCCAGCATGCGTCACCAACGTTCTAGAAGCGTTAGCGATCATGCTTCGCTCAATGTTCAACTCCTTTGAAGAGACACGGCACAGAAGGTCCGTCGGACGTTGTCCACGCTGTTCCAAGGCCACTGAGCAGCAGCACGCCGGGTGGGTTGTCTGGCTGTTGAAGACCAGGGCCAGCCGGGCTACGAGCGCACAATAGCAAATCACCGCGATTCGACCAAGACGAACCTAAATGTCACCCCGATGGCGCTCTACCTGACACCTGGCCTCACCTACGCCGCGCGTAATTGGCGCTGATCCGCGCTGCACGTACCTTGCCGCTCACCTTGAATGAGAAGGACGGACGGCAATGGATGCTTTTAATGAAATGAACGCGCAGATTGCGCAATTCCCCGTGTGGCATCAATGGTGGCTCACCTGGATGCAGACGCTGCTCATCCTGCTGCCTTTTATCTTCATCAAGCGGAGAGAAGCCCAGGTCCTGATTGTGGCACAGGTCCTCAATTTCGTGGTCGGTTTCTACATCTACACCGTCCAGGGAAACATGATCACGAAGCTCTTCGGCCTGGGTCACATTTTCTGGGCCGTCGCCTTTGTGTACTTCCTCTACAGGATCTATACCGGCAAGGCAGAGACCGATGGACGTCCTTACTTTCGCGCGTGGCTCTACGTGGCGACGGCAACGATCGCGATCTCTCTTGTGTTCGACGTGTATGACACCATTCAATATATCGGCGGGACCCGGGAACCCATGGTGGAATATTACGCGCGATAGACACGCGGTCTCATCCAAGTCTGGAAAGGTGCCCGCAGGCACCTTTCCTTGCTCAAGCAGCTTGCGCAAAACTGTCCCGCGCGGTCATCCGCTCGATCCAAGCAGCGACATTATCTTTGCCTTTCATAAGATCCGCTCCCTCTGGCGCAAGCGGGAGAAAGCTCAGCATGGTGGCGCTGAAAAAGTCTGCGAGCGAAAGGGCGCCAGCCAGATACTCCTGGTGGTCAAGTTCCTGCTCAATCACCTCAAGCACGCGGGTGATTTCTGGAAGTGACGCGGCAATGAGCTCTTCATTGGCATCGCCGCCATTCATCGGCGCGACGACCCGTTCCATAATGAGCCCGGTAATGACCGCTGGATAGACATAGGCATCGGCCACACAGATCCATTTCCGCATCTGTGCGCGCGCGACCGGCTCAGTCGGCTGAAGGGAGGGTCCGGCAAAGACCTCGTCCACATATTGGGCGATCGCGGTCGTCTCATAAAGGTGCACGTCACCATGCCGAAAGGACGGGACTTTGGCGCAGGGGTGGTGGGCGGATCGGTAGGCAGTCTCGGGCAAGCTCGAGAACTCGACCTTGTTGAGATCATAGTCAACACCCTTCTCCGCAAGGATGAGGCGCGCCGTTTTTCCGTAGCTGGAAAGCTCTGTGGTAGTCAGGATGGGCTTGGTCATGGGGGTTCCTCTTTGAACGTGGTTAAGAGTGCCAAGCGTTCCAAAAGCCTACAGAGCAGCCAATTCTCTGCCGCGTAAGTAAGGACCAGTAATAGTGGCCCCCTCACCGGCCCAATAATTGGCTCCTCATGCACGCCAGTTTCTTCTTAAGTCTGAAGTCACAGGAGGAAGGTCAATGCCCGTGCAAACAGCCCATACCCAAAGCGCCGTCGGTGTCATGCTCAAGGAATGGCGAGCCGCCAGAGGTTTGAGCCAGCTTGCTCTTGCTTGCGACGCCGACATTTCGCCGCGGCATCTGAGCTTTGTTGAAACCGGTCGGGCGCAGCCAAGCCGCGAGATGATTTTGACGCTGGCAGAAACGCTTGACGTGCCCTTGCGCGATCAAAATGCACTTCTCATTGCTGCCGGGTTTCCAGCCGCCTTTGCGGAGTCCGACTATGACGGCCCGGAAATGACCGAAATCCGGAACCTCGTCGATCTCATGTTGCACGCCAACGAGCCCTTCTGCGCCGCCGCCATCGACCGTCATTGGAACATTTTAAGCGCCAACCAAACCTACTGGGCGACAACTGGTGGTGAACCGGACCCCGCCTGTCCGCAACCCAATCTGCTCACCCGAATGTTTGCGCCGGGTGGATTTCGCGACTTCGTGACCAACTGGGATGATGTCGCCTACCCGATTGTGCAGCGGCTCCATCGCGAAGCCATTGCAGAGCTCACTCGCAACGAGACGGCAACAAGAGATCTTCTCGACGAGTTGATGCAGACCTATGACCTGCCGCCGCAATGGAAAGTCATCGACATTGGCGCACAGCAACCGCCGCTGGTCCCCGTGATCCTTGAAATTGGAGACAAAACGATCCGCCTGATCACCACCATCACGACGCTTGGCACAGCCCAGGACGTGACCTTGCAGGAAATTCGCATCGAGACCTTCCTGCCGGCGGATAAAGAGAGCCGGGACAATTGGCTGACCTTGTTTGGAACCGCGGGCGACGGCGCTTACGTCTGAGGGAATTGGGCCTAACTCTCCCTCATGCCATGTTTGGGCAGCACCCCAAGCAAAAGGAGAGGTAAATGTTTCTAATTGATGCCTGGAAGAGCGAAGGCCTATTCGATCCGGAAAGCCGATTGTTGCGGCGGTTCCTTTTAGGCAATGCGACCTTCTCGACACTCACAGGAACCCTGTGCCTCGTGGACGCTGTCCCTTTGACCCAAGAGTTCGGTATCCCCGACCCGACCTTCCTGCCGGGACTTGGTGTTCAGCTCCTGATCTTCGCGGCGGCCATTGTCTGGATTGCCACACGACAGAACATCTCAACCCGCCTCGCCTGGGTCATCATCGCCCTCGACATTGGATGGGTCGCGGGGTCTATCGCACTGCTGCCCTTTGTATCCGGCATGCTGACATCGGCAGGTATCGCCGCAATGGTCCTGATCGCCATCGGGGTGGCGACTTTCGCTTGCGGTCAGATCGCAGGCGTACGGCGTCTTGCGGCGCAAGCCGCCTAAGGCTTAATCAGGGAGCGGAATGAACTCATCGTCACCCGGGACCGGTGCAAACCGCCCCTCGCGCCAATCTTCTTTCGCCTGTTCAATCCGCTCTTTACGGCTGGACACAAAATTCCAGTAGAGGTGCCGAGGACCATCAATCGGCGCGCCACCCACGACGACATAATGGGCACCGCCCGGCGCAACAACATCGACCGGGACGCCGGCCTTCAAAACCACCATGGAGCTCGCGTCAAACCTGACACCGTCAATCTCGACAGCGCCGCGAACGGGATAAACCGCGCGCTCTTCATGATCCGCCGGAATGGTGAGCACAGCCTCTGCCGCAGCTTCCACATCTGCGTAGAGCGTCTCGCTATGGACTTTCACCGGTGAGGCAAGACCCCACCCCTGGCCCGCAACCAGGGAGAGTGTGATCCCATCCTGTTCGAAGGAAGGGATATCCGTCGCCGAAACATGCTGGAAGCTGGGATCCGTTTCTTCGAGGTCTTTTGGCAGCGCAATCCAGACCTGCAGCCCAAACAGCGGCCGTTCCTGATCTAGCGTCTCTTCCGGCGCGCGCTCGGAATGCACAATGCCGGAGCCGGCGGTCATCCAATTTACCTCGCCGGGCCGGATTGGCTGCACATACCCAAGACTGTCGCGATGCATGATCTCGCCTTCGAAGAGCCAGGTCAGTGTCGATAGACCGATATGGGGATGCGGGCGCACACCGATCCCGTCTCCTGGTGCAAAAACCGCAGGACCCATCTGATCAAAGAAGACAAACGGTCCAACACTCCGCTTTTCAATCGCCGGCAGCACACGGCGCACATCAAAACCACCGAGATCTTTGGTCTTAGGCGTGATCACAACCTCCACAGAGTCACATCCCTCAACCTCTGCGCAGGTTGGCGTTTCACTTTTCTGGAAAGTCATGTGCGGTTCCTCCTCAAGCAGTGATCTTAAAATAAAATAAATGCCAGGCCTCGATTTCAAGGCCTGGCACATCATTTAAGGCACCATATCGAACAGCAGCAGATGCGCATCTTGGACAATGTCCAGTGAAAGAACATCTTCATTCGCCACCGCCAATCCGTCACCCGTTTTAAGGGTTTCACCGGCGACGGTCAGTGTTCCTTCGACTACCTGCAGCCAAAGCAGGCGTCCTGCTTCTGCAGTGTGTGAAAACTGCTCACCCGCTTTGAACCGTCCGGCATAGAGATCGACATCCTGGCCGATCTTCAATGAGCCATTCCGGCCACTGCCGGACGCCACAAGTTTGAAGCCTTGCGCGTCTTCATCACTCTCGAAAAAGCGCTTCTGGTCATAAGAAGGCGTACCACCGCCTTCTTCAGGCATGACCCAGATCTGCAGAAAGTGAACCGGGTCGTCCGACGAATGGTTGTACTCACTATGTCGGATACCACTACCGGCAGACATGAACTGCACATCGCCAGGCCGGATCACGGACCCTGTTCCGAGCGAGTCCTTATGTTCCAAGGCGCCGTCCAGAACGTAGGTGATGATTTCCATGTTCTGGTGGCCGTGGGTATCAAACCCAGCGCCTGGACGGACCCGGTCCTCATTGATGACCCGCAATGGACCAAACCCCATGTGATCCGGGTCATAATAATGACCAAAGGAAAACGTGTGGTCGGAGGAGAGCCAGCCAATGTTTACGTTGCCGCGATCATCTGCCTTTCTGATTTTCATCATCTTTCCATCTCCTTGAAGGTTTCTTGCTGAAGAAGATAATCGTCTCTCTTAGATTTACTATTGGGAATTTTTTCTACATAATGTCGTGAAATTAGCGACAATAAGAGCCTCATGGATAAGTTTGCGGCAATCACAGCGTTTGCCTCCGTGGTGGAGCAAAGCGGCTTTGCAGCCGCGGCGCGCACGCTCGGCGCTTCTCGATCCCAGATCAACAAAGCCGTGATTAATCTGGAAGATGATTTAGGCGTCCAACTGCTCCAGCGCACCACACGTCGGGTGTCGCCCACACCGAGCGGCCAGGCCTTCTACGAGAAGTGCAGAGCTATCTTGGACGATCTGTCAGAGGCGGAACGCAGTCTCAAGGATACAAGCGACAGACCCGCCGGCAGGCTTAAGATCAACGCCCCGCTTTCGTTCGGTATGGCTCATTTGGGGCCCGCACTCATCGACTTCATGAAACGCTATCCGGACATCACGACCGAGCTGGAACTGAGTGATCGTTTCATTGACCCCGTGAGTGAGGGCTATGACATCACTGTCCGCATCGGAGCGCCAAACCCAATTCCTTCGTTGATCGATCATGAAATCGTTGAGATGAAACGGGTGCTGTGTGCGTCGCCCAGCTTTTTGAAAGATATCGGCGCCCCCGAGGTGCCTCACGACCTCACTCAGCTACCCTGTTTGCATTATGGGAATCTGACTGCAGGCGATACCTGGGAACTGCACAATGGGGAACGAGCCGAGACCGTCCGGACCCAAGGCACTCTTTGCTCCAACAATGGCGAGGTGTTGCGCGACGGGGCCGTGGCTGGCCTTGGCATTGCCATGCTCCCAACATTCATTGTCGGTAAAGAGCTTCAGGCAGGACGCCTCGTAACACTGCTTCCTGACTGGAAACCAACGGCGCTGCAACTATGTCTGCTCTACCCGCCCAACCGACACCTGGCGACACGGGTGCGGCTATTGGTGGAGTTCATCTATGACCGGTTCGGCGACGCACCCTATTGGGATCTTGTGGACTGAAACGTCAGCGGCCCGCGCCTCAAGCACGCTCCGCTTCAGTTTCGATGTCGGCAAGCTTGACCAACTGCTTTCCATCATTTTTCCCATCCAGCATGCGGAAGAAGGCTGCGGGCGCATTTTCAATCCCCTCCACAATATCCTCTTTGAACCGCAGGTCGCCGGACAGCACCAGGCCGGCAAGCTCAATGCCCACATCCCGGAGCCGGTCTTGATAATCAAACAGAACCATCCCCTGCTTCTTGATCCGCTTGGCAAGAATGACATTGCTGTCCCGCCGCCCGATATCGTCGTGAGAGTGTTTGAGATGCGACAGCGCAAGCCGACCGATGACAGCGATCCGCGCCCGCTCATTGTAGAGATCGATTAGCGCACTTGAGATGTCGCCCGACGTATTGTCGAAATAGGTATCGACACCGTCTGGGCAGACCTTCGCGAGATCGGCCGCAAGCGCGTCAACACTTTTTCCCCGATAACTGACCGCAGCGTCATAAGCGTCATCAGCCGCAAGTGCGGCCGCTTTCTCGTCTGTGCTCACGATACCGACCGTGCGACACCCAGCTCGTTTCGCCAGCTGCGCGGCAATCCACCCGACGGAACTGGCACCTGCAGAAATCACAATGGTTTCGCCTGCTTGAGGCTCGAGAATCTCACTCAAAGCAAGCGACGCCGTCGCCCCTGTTGTGCCAATGACACCCAGATACCAGGTCGGCGGCACCAGAGCCGCATCAATGACGCGGGACCCTTCTGGATCGTTGCTGATCGCATAGGTCTGCATGTCAAAACGTCCCAGGCGCACTTCGCCGACTGGCACTGACGAGCACCGCGACTCGACAACCTGGCCGATCGCGTAGGCATGCATCACCTCACCGGGCTCGATCTTGTCCGTGTAATTGTCTTCATCGCGGAGGCGCTGGACCAGCGCCGGATCCATCGACAGATAATTGTTTCGAACGAGAAATTCGCCGTCCCTGAGATCATCTACCGGTGCACTCAAGACCTCGAAAATGTTGGGAGATGGGGCGCCGTCGGGACGCTTAACAAGGCGCACAAAGTCATTCTGATGGGTCATGCCAACTCCAAATTGATGTATGTATCATATATGACATTTTCATCAATTTAAGCGAGACGATGGCGGAATGCAAGGGGCGCGAGAGGCGGGCCGCAACGCTACCCCTATGCGCAACAAAGGTCAGTTCCGAACTTTCCCAAGAAACGGTGCCTTGCTACGCTTTTCAGCAATGCAAAGGGGGCGCAGATGGTGGTCTTTCTGAGGGGGCTTGTTGGATCGGCATTCGCGATCCTCTTCTACACACTCATGCTTTTCGCCCCGACCTGGGTGCTGACCGGAGGATTCGATTGGCCTCGAGGCTGGGAGTTTATTTTCCTTCTGATACCTGTTTATCTGGTCGCCACTCTGTGGCTTGCACGGACCGACCCCGACTTACTGAGAGACAGAACCTCCCTTGCCGGAGAACAACCCATAGCCGACAAACTGGCCACCGCGCTTCTCGTTGGTTTCATCATTGCCTGGTTCCTTTTCATCCCTTGGGACGTACACAGCTTGCGCTTACTACCGGCCCTTCCCGATCCTGTCGGCTATTGGGGAGGGATTGCCTTTTTCCTCGGCGGATGTTTCATGATCTGGCGCACCATGAGAACCAACACTTTCGCCGCCAATATCGTGAAGACCCATGAGCGGGAGCAATATGTCGTCGATACCGGACCCTACGCACGCGTGCGCCATCCCATGTACACAAGCTTTATTCTCTTTTTCATCGGAGTAAGCCTGTTTCTGGAATCGACCGCCGCCGCGTTGATCGCGGCGCCCGCGACACTTCTTTTCCTTCTGCCCCGCATATTGATCGAAGAACGGCAGCTCAAACGCGAATTGGATGGCTATGCGGACTATATGTCCCGCGTGCGCACGAGAGTGATACCAGGCGTCTTCTAGGTTTCGCGAGCCCGCACAGGTTGCTATGACAGGCCCCATGGGCACGACCAAAAACATCCTGATCATCAAGCATGGCGCCTTTGGCGACGTGATGCAGAGCGAAGGCGCGCTTCATGACATCCGTGACCATCATCCCGATGACCAGGTCACCGTCCTAACGGAACCCGCGTACGCAAAGATCATGGACCGCTGCCCCTGGGTGGATCAGGTCGTGCGCGATCCTCGGGCGCCGCGTTGGCGGCTCGATAAAATGTGGGCGCTCCGGCGGGAGCTGCAGGCGCTGAACATCGACCGCGTCTACGATTTGCAAAACTCGTCACGCACCACTGACTACTATCGCTGGATATTTCCAGATACAGAATGGTCGGGCACGGCGCCAGGATGCTCCCACCCTCATAAGGCCGAAAACCCTAAATCCATGCATAGCCTCCAGCGTCTGGAGGGCCAGCTCACAGACGCTGGCCTGACCTGTAAGCACACACTGCACCCAGATGTCTCGTGGATGTCGAACGATGTGACCGAGCTGTTGGAGGAGGCAGACCTCCAACCCGGCTTCATTCTGCTCGTACCGGGATCCTCCGCGGCGCTCCCCCACAAGCGGTGGCCCTACTATGCCGACCTGGCGACCAGACTCATCGCGGATGGGTATCAGGTGGCCACAGTACCGGGCCCCGATGAGTTGGATCTCTGCGCGAAAATCCCCGGCGTCACACTGACGGGCGGCACTTTCCTCGACTGGTTTGATCTTGCAGGCGTTGTGAAATCCGCCGGCTTTATTGTGGGCAACGATACGGGCCCGTCGCACCTCGCCGCACACATGGGCAAACCAGGGCTTGCGCTTTTTGGGTCGCACACAAGCGTCGAAAAAACCGGCATCAGAACAGACCGGTTTGACGCCATTGAGGTGGCCGATCTGAATGAGCTGCCCGTTGAGCAGGTCTACAAAGCGGTGACCGACCGCCTCACCGCTCAATCAAACTCCGTGTAGGACTTCTCTTCGATAATCTGCGCGCCGGTCGCCAGATTGATGTCTTTCTTGATGGCGGCGCGCTTGTCGTTCGTGACGTAAACGGCGCGCGCCAGCTCGACAAACTTCTCTCCGAAATTCTTGTCGCGCTCACACTCACGAATATCATCTTCGATGACCCAAAGCGCTTCATTCACTTCTTTGAGTGCGCCGGTGAGTTTTTGAAGCTCGTCTGTATCCTCAAGTGCTGCGTCGCGCGCGGCACTCAACACGTCCAGTTCATAGCGAACGTTTTTCAGCTTGGCTTCGTCGCTCATCCGTTCGGATTTGATGGTGAGGATGGTGATCTTATCGATCAGTTCACCTGCCCCTACTTCAATCATGATGGGTTGCGCTTCGGCCATGTGCTTCTCGCTTCAGTCTGGAGAGGATTTGCTCTCGGAAGGCCGCTTTATAGAGGAACTTGGGAGAGGCGCACAGCCCCAAATATGATCATTTCGAAGCCGGGCCAGACGTGTAAATATAAGTCCAGCGAACCGGTCGGACTGACGTGAAATCTCTGGGCCCGAAAACTCTAGGCCCGAAAACTCTAGGAATGACAGATGTCGAGTGAAACCGCGGCCTTGTCCTGGGCACGCCGCCTTCAGGAGGAACGTCGGATCCATCTGCGCGCCAGCCAGCCCTGGCTTAGGGTCGAAACAGAAGGCTTTGCCTATATCGTTCACAACTGGTCGGTGGGCGGCGCGGCCATCAATCACTTCCACAGCAATGGCCCCATGGGCAGCCTTGTCACCGGACTGGTTGGCTGGTCGGGCTCTGAACACCTCACATCTTTCCAGGCAGACATTGTCCGTCAGGAAAAGGACGGCCGAACGGCTCTGAGATGGCTTCATATGGACGCGGACCTTCAGCGCGAACTGGATCACGTCGCACGGCATCGCTGACACTAATTATCAATCAATAAAACCGAGACTGGGAGGACACCGTCATGAGCAGCTACAAGACATTGAAGATTGAGAAAGACGGCGCGGTCGACTGGGTGACCATGAACCGCCCGGACGCACTAAACGCCATGAACCCGGAACTCGTGACCGATCTGCTCGACTATTTCGGAAACCTCTATATGGACCACAGCGTCCGGGTTGTTGTGCTTCGCGGCGCCGGCCGGGCCTTCTGCGCAGGTCTCGACCTTAAGGATCGATCCAACACACCAGAGACCGACACGACGTCCAGTCCGCAAGCAGGTCTCGTCGGACAACGCCGGATCAGTGAGATCGTCATGCGCATGCGCCGCGCGCCCCAGCCGATCATTTCTTTGGTGCACGGCCCCGCCTGCGGCGGCGGCTTTGCCCTCGCGCTTGCGAGCGACATTCGCATAGCCGGCGAAAGCGCGCGCATGAACGCCGCCTTCATTCGTATTGGCCTCTCGGCCTGCGATATTGGCGTGAGCTATTTTCTGCCGCGCCTTGTCGGCGTCTCTGTCGCGAGCGAACTCATGATGACCGGACGCTTCATTAATGCAGCGCGGGCAGAACGCGTCGGTCTTGTCTCTGAGGTTGTGCCTGACGATCAACTGAACGAAGCCGTGCAGCCTTACCTTGAGGAAATGCTCACGACGACACCTCTGGGTCTGAGGCTTACCAAGGAATGCCTCAACATGAGCGTTGATGCAGGCAGTCTTGAAGCCGCCGTCGCAATGGAAGACCGCAATCAGATCCTCTGCGCCCAGACGGATGATTTTCGTGAGGGGATCAGCGCTTTTTTGGGGAAACGGGCACCGAATTACCAAAATACCTGATTGCTTGAGATCACAATTGGTGAATACCCCTGATTTTCGTGGGGAAACCAACGGATTTTGCTGGACTCTTGAGGGCAATAAAGCGTCGAATCTGCTCGACAAATGAATCCGGACGAATAGAATTCGGACCGCTTACTGACAATATTGAAAATTGAGGACACGACGCCATGCCAACTTATAAGGCGCCTGTTGAGGACTTCATGTTCCTCTTCCATGACCTTCTTGAAATCGACAAGCGTTCCGACTTGCCAGGTTTCGAAGACCTAACCCCCGACATGACTGGAGCCATCCTCGAAGGCGGCGCGAAATTCTGTGAAGAAGTTCTGCAGCCCCTGAATCAGATCGGCGATGAACACGGCTGCGTTCTGGAGAACGGTGTTGTCCGCACACCTCCAGGTTTTAAAGAAGCCTTCCAGCAATATTGCGACGATGGCTGGAATCGTCTCGGTGCTTCTGAAGAAATGGGCGGCGCAGGACTGCCATCCGTCGTCACCTTCGCCTTCTCCGAAATGGGATCGTCAGCCAACCAGGCTTTCACCATGTACCCAGGCCTCACCAACGCTGCCTACGGCGCGCTGCAGGCAACCGGCGAACCCTGGATGAAGGAGCATGTTGTGCCGAAAATGGTCGCTGGTGAGTGGACCGGCACCATGTGTCTGACCGAACCGCATTGCGGTACGGACCTGAAGCTCATGCGCACCAACGCCGTTGAGCAGGAAGACGGCACCTACCGTTTGAACGGCACGAAGATCTTCATCTCCGGTGGCGATCACGACATGACCGACAACATTGTCCACATGGTCATCGCGAAAATTCCTGACGAGAATGGGAAGCTTGCGAACGATCTGTCGACTGTGAACTTTTTCATGGTGCCGAAATTCATCGTTGATCCGGAAACCGGTGAACTGGGACAGCGCAATGGTGTTTCCACAGGTTCCATCGAGAAGAAGATGGGCATTAAAGGCAACGCAACCTGTGTGCTGAACTTCGACGATGCCGTCGCTTACAAGCTCGGCGGGTCACCAAAGAAGGTGAAGAAGGACGCAGACGGCAAGGAAGTAAAATCCAAGTCGTCCGGCATGGCCGGCATGTTCGGCATGATGAATGCGGCCCGCATGGGCGTCGGCATTCAAGGCATCGCCGTCGGCGAAGTCGCCGTGCAGAATGGCGCGGCCTATACACTGGAACGCACCGCCGGGCGCTCGCTCACGGGCGCAAAAAACCCTGATCAGTCAGCCGACCCGATCATCGTGCACCCCGACGTGCGTCGCCTGCTCCTGCAGTCCCGCTCGTTTGTGGAAGGTGCCCGCGCACTCGCCATGTACGTGTCCATGCTCTTTACGGTGCAAGGCAACTCGGCCGATGAGAAAGAGCGGGAAGAAGCAAGCGATCTGAGCCAGCTTCTGACACCAGTCATCAAAGCCTACTTCACAGACAAAGGCTTTGACGCTGCGAACTCCTCCATGCAGGTGTTTGGTGGACATGGCTATGTTCGCGATCACGGTATGGAACAGTTCGTTCGTGACGCGCGTATCAACCAGGTCTATGAGGGCGCAAATGGTGTTCAGGCACTTGACCTTGTTGGTCGGAAAATGACCGCCAATGGCGGCCGCGCCACCATGGCCTTCTTCGGCAAAATCGAAGCCTTCATTAAAGAGAATGAAGGTGATGAGGCTATGAAGCCATATATCGAACCGCTTAAGGTTGGGTATGAGCGTCTCGGCAAGGCTGCAGGCTGGCTCATGGAAAACGCACCGAAAAACTTCGACAATGCAGGTGCTGCTTCTTACGAGATGCTGAACCTGTTTGGTGTCGTATCCCTTGGCTGGATGTGGGCCGAAATGGCGAAGGTCTCCCTCGCTAAACTTGCCGCCGGTGAAGGCAATGCGGACTTCTACAACCGCAAGCTCGTGCTGGCTAAGTTCTGGCTGGAACGGGAAGTACCAAACACTGCCGCCTACCTTGAGCGTATTGAACTCGGGGCTGATGATCTGATGAAGCTCGAGCAAGACGCCTTTGTCGCCTAATACCTTCCGTCTAAATTCGGAAGAAATGACATGATTTCAAAAGCCCCGATGGTGACATCGGGGCTTTTGTTTGTCTTCTGGCAAGATTTAGGCTCGCATACTGACCCGCAATCTTCTTGAGATGTCCGGGTATATTTTTGTCGACGTTTACTTCCCCCAATTTCGAGCAAGTCCTCGCCTACTGGCAATCAGTGGCTAAAGACGGCGCGCCGACGGCGCGGCAATTTGATTTTCTGATGATCCCGTCTGCACTTCCGGACATCACATATTGGGACCTGCATCCAGACGGACGAATTATCTGCCGCATGGCGGGAACCGCGGTCGTGTCCCGTATGAAAACAGATATTACAGGCGTCGATCTGACGACGGTTATGCCAGCCCACCAGAGCGTAAACATTCTGCAAGACTTCAAATCCATGCAAGGCACACCCTGCGGCGTACACTATGTTGTTCACAGTCAGCACCCATCGGGAAAGATTGCGCGCTTGGAAACACTCAGCTTGCCGATCGCAGCGGAAAGCGGCGGTTTACCGAAACTCGTGTCAGTGAACCACATGATCGAAACAATCAAGCATGGGAACGAAGCAAGCTCGGAAGACTTGAATCTCGCGCGGGAGCTCGAAAAACGAGTTTTCATCGATCTGGGCTTGGGCGTGCCGAGTGTTGAAAATTTGGATCAGAAATCTGCCTGAGACTTCCTTGCCCCTTCCCTGAAGCATCCGCATGTCTCATGCTGTGCTCAGAGGAGAAACCCATGGCTGATTATGATCCATCTCAGATAGGCGAGGACACAGGCGACGCGGCCTTCACACGCACCTCTCCTCACGGGGGGTCCTATGAGGCCACCTATGCGGGCGCCACAAGCTTTTTGCGATGCCGGTACACCCGTAACCTTTCGGATTTCAACGTCGCCGTCTCCGGCGTCCCTTTTGATCTCGCAACGACCGGTCGTCCTGGCGCCCGGCTTGGACCGCGCGCCGTCCGCGAGGCGTCTGTAAACCTCGCCTGGGATCAACCGCAAGGGTGGGATTTCAACCCGTTGGACAAACTCAAAGTCGCTGACTGGGGCGACTGCACCTTTGACCCAGGCCGGCCCGAAACCTGGATCGAACGGCTGGAGGCCCATGCAGCCGCCATTCTAGAGACGGATACCGCCATGCTGACGCTGGGCGGCGATCACTTCATCTCCTACCCCATGATCAAAGCCCACGCAGCAAAACACGGAGCCCTGTCGCTCATCCACTTCGACGCCCATTCGGATACCTGGGAAGATGCAGACGGCCGCATCGATCACGGCACCATGTTTTATCATGCCAAGGAGCAGGGACTCATTGTGCCGGAGACCTCGGTTCAGGTGGGCATCAGAACCCACAATCCCAAAACCCACGGCTTCAATATCCTCGACGCATCTGAAGTGTGCAGAACCGAGGCTGAGGTCATTGCCCAACAGATCAAAAAGACCGTCGGCGACACGCCGGTCTATCTCACTTTCGATATAGATTGCCTCGACCCGGCCTATGCGCCAGGCACTGGGACCCCCTGCGCGGGCGGTCTTACGACACGGCAGGCACTCGACATTCTGAGAAGCCTTGAAGGCATCAACCTTGTGGGCATGGATGTTGTTGAGGTGGCTCCCGCCTACGATATCAGCGAGATCACAGCGCTTGCGGGCGCGACCATCGCGTATCAGATGCTCGCTCTTTACGCTGCGCGACCATGAAATTCACTTTTAGGCCCATAGCACCTTCAGACCGAGAGCTTATTGAGGAGCTGGTCCGCGCCTATTATGCCTTCGATGGTCTCACCTATGACGCCTCTCTTCACGGGCCAGCCTTGGACCAACTGGTTGAGGGCGATCCAGCGGTGAAAATCTGGATCGTTGAGGCAAAGGGCGAGGCCGCTGGCTATCTCATCCTCACCATCGGTTTCTCCATGTATTACGGCGGCAAAGACGGCTTCATCGACGAGCTCTTTCTCAAAGAAGAATACCGAGGACAAGGCGGTGGTGCCGAGATCATGCGCTTTGCTGATGCTCAAGCGAAAGAGCTGGGCCTGGCCTACCTTCACCTGGAGGTTACCGATACGAACACCCGCGCCCGCCAGATCTATGAGCGCCGGGGGTTCGCTCCGACAGGCCATATGCTGATGAACAAGCGAACGGCGCCGTGAGCACCGAGCTCCCGTTCGAGCGGCGCCTCGAATTCATTGACCTTTCGCTCTCAGAGATCAGCGATCTCATTTCTCCGACCTTTGGGTCCAATGCCTTGGAGAACGCTCAACCGTTGAGCGGCGGTCGGGTGAACTCAAACTACGCACTCACCCTGCGCACCCAACCTTCCAAAGCCGTCCTGCGCGTCTATGCGCGAGGGCGCGTGCCGTGTCGGCTGGAAAGCCAAATCCTTCAGATGTTGGAAGGCGCTGTTCCCGTTCCAAAGGTTTTGTTGGATAGATCACACCAGGATCTCCCCTACCTCGTGCTCAGCTGGGTCGAAGGACAGACACTGGACCACGTCCTGCGCAAGGGAAGTAACACGACACCATCACTGGCGACTGACATCGGCAACGTTCTTGCCGCCATTCACACCCACACATTCGCCGATGCAGGGTTTCTGGGCGACAGCCTACAGGTGACGGAGCCCGTCAATATGGGTGCAGCAGGACTCCGTTCCTTCGCAGGTCCTGCCTTGGCTGGTCGGGCAGGAGAGCGTCTTGGCGCGGAGCGTCTCGCCCGGCTGCGCGAGTTCATCCACTGGGCCGCTCCACACCTGGACAGACATTCCGTCCAACCCTGCCTGGTGCACAGCGACTTCAACCCACCGAATCTGATGGTGCAGGACGGCCGCATCACTGCCGTCATGGACTGGGAATATGCCCATGCCGGCAATCGGCTCACTGACATAGCGAACATGCTCCGCACCAGGGCTTTTCAACCGCCCGAGTTTGATGTCGCTTTCGTGAGCGCCTACGAAGCCGCCGCAGGACCCTTACCGAAAAATTGGCAGTCACTATCGCGCATCATTGACCTACTGTCCCAGCTAGAAATGCTGGACGGGCAAGACGAGCGTCCTGCCATATTCATATGGGCTATTGAGCGCATAGATGACACGATCAGATTTGTTGAAGACAATCTGACCTGACGCACACAATTCACATTTCGCTTGGTTCCCCCTTCGTGATAGCGTGCCGGCCATCAAAATCAGGAAGGCGGTAAGCATTCAAGTGTTTCCAGGAAAAGTGGGAACCGGTTTTCCGTCCGGAAACACGCACAAAAAGTGACAGGGAACAAACATGAAAAACCTCTTCGACATTAGCGGCAAGGTCGCCATCGTTACCGGCGGTTCGCGCGGGATTGGCGAAATGATCGCCCAGGGCTTCGTCGAAAACGGCGCCAAGGTATACATCACCGCGCGGAAAGCTGAGGCTTGCGACAACACCGCTGCACGCTTGAGCGAAATCGGTACGTGCATTTCTATTCCGGGCGATCTCTCCACCGTTGAGGGCGTCACGAAATTCGCTGAAGAAATTGCGAAACGTGAAGAGAAGGTGGACATCCTGGTGAACAATGCGGGCGCAGCCTGGGGCGAGCCCCTCGAAGGCTATCCGGAAAGCGGCTGGGACAAGGTTTTTGATATCAACATCAAAGGGCCTTTCTTCCTTATTCAGAAGCTGTTGCCGCTCCTGAAAAAAGCATCGACCTATGAAGCGCCGGCGCGGATCATCAATACGGCCTCTATCAACGGCATCAATCCGCCCATGCTGGAGACCTATGCCTATTCAGCTTCGAAGGCCGGCATGATCATGCTGACCCGCCATCTTGCCCAGCGTCTGGCCAGCGACGACATCCTGGTCAACTGCATTGCACCTGGTCCCTTCCAGAGCCACATGATGGCGGCGACACTGGCCACCCTTGGCGATGAGATTGCGGGTGCCAATCCACGGAAGCGGATCGGTCAGCCAGAAGATATTGCCGGTGTCGCGATCTTCCTCGCCTCACGTGCCAGCGCCTACACCACTGGTACTTGCGTCCCCTGCGACGGCGGCGCGAGCCAGGTTGGCGGCGGCATGTAATCTGCCGGAGACAGACAAAAAAAGGCGGGACCCAATACCGGGTTCCCGCCTTTTCTTTATCAATCGGTCTGACTAATCAGCCGCCACTGCCGCGAGCGCACCGCGCGCATGACCGGCGATTAGCTCGACAAATCGCGGGCACAGCGCTTCGGGCAGATCGTGGCCCATGCCCTCAATTAGTTCGAGCTGCGCCCCGGGAACAGACTTCGCCGTATCGACGCCGCCTTCGACACGCACCAGATTGTCATCCTTGCCGTGAATGACCAGCGTCGGGACCGTCACCTTTGACAAACGTGTCACCCGGCTGCCGTCCGCCACAATCGCGCAATATTGGCGCATATAGCCTTCCGGGTAGAACATCCGGTCATAGGCTTCGCCGATGAGCACTTCATATTCCGCATCGGTTTTTTTATAGGCCGGGCTTTCATAGGTCCGGCGCCCTTTGATGGAATGAGCAATCACATCAGCCCGCTCCTGACTCGGCGCAGGTTCGTTCAAAGCTTGTTGGGCTTCTGGCGTCGCACGCGGCACATCCGGATTACCCGTCGATGACATGATAGACGTCATGGAGTGCAACCAGTCCGAATGATTGATAGCCATAAGCTGCACGATCATGCCGCCCATCGACACGCCGACAACATGCGCTTTGTCGATCCCGAGCGCGTCCAGCACCCCGATTCCGTCCGCCGCCATGTCCGCCATGACATAAGGAATGTCTGGTGTGCGACCCTCAAGCAAATCTTTAAGCGTTTGGGAAGGATCCGGTGCACCCTCAAATTTTTGAGAAAGCCCCACATCCCGATTGTCGTAGCGCACGACCCGAAAGCCTTGCGCCACCAATCCATCAAGAAGCGGGGCCGGCCAGTTGATAAGCTGGGACGTATAGCCATTGACCAAAAGGATCGTCGGACCGTCTTTCGGACCCATATCTTCAACCTCGATGGCAATGCCATTCGCTTTTACTTGCATGGGCGCTACTCCGCTGCCTGTGCAGCGGCGGGTGTCCCTGCGGCTTTCTTGGCTGCCTGTTCTATTGCGTCTGCGATCTTCGGCACCAGCTGTTTCGGCATGTCATGACCCATACCCGGAACTGTGACGAGTTCGGCACCGGCAATATGAAGGGCCGTGTCCTTGCCGCCGTCCAAGGGCACAAGCGGATCATCTTCGCCATGAAGCACAACGGTCGGGGCAACAACCTTCTTCAGCGCATCGCGACGGTGGCCGCTAGCAACGATGGCAGCAATCTGACGTACGAGGCCAGTTGGGTGATAACTCCGCTCCAACTGTTCTTTCATCAAAGTCCGGCGCTCTTCTTCGCTCGCCGGATACCCCGGGCTTCCAATAACAGAAAACGTATTCAGCATCCGCTCAAACACAGCGTTCATGTCGGAGGGATCTTTCGGCGGCGGTGTGAGCAGAGCGGCTCTCGCTTGTTTTGACGGTTTCGACAGTGACTTGTGGCCGGTCGTCGACATGATCGACGTGAGGCTCAAGACGCGGTCGCCGTGATGAGCCGCGATCAATTGCGCAATCATGCCACCCATCGAGACTCCAACGATATGGGCTTTCGCGATGCCAAGTGCGTCCAGTACGCCAACAGCATCCTCAGCCATGTCATCCAACAGGTAGGGCACTTTAGGTTTGAATCCCAACGCGTCAGCGATAATCAGGCGAAGCATGCTCGGGTTGCCAAGATGATCGAACTTCGCCGAGAGACCCACATCGCGATTGTCAAAGCGCACAACGTGATACCCGCGAGCCACCAGCTCGTCGACCAATTCCTGCGGCCACAGCGTCATTTGCCCACCAAGACCCATTACAAGAAGAACGGTTTCCCGGTCTTCTGGTCCGAAGCGCTCTACTTCGATGGAATGATTGTTTGCTCTCACTTGCATGGGGTTACTCCGCTGCAGCTTGGGATGAGGATCGGGACGCGGCCTTGGTGATCGCGTCGGCGATTGTGTTGACGAGAACCAGCGGGAAATCGTGGCCCATACCAGGAATTTCGATCAACTCCGCACCTGGAATGCTCGCTGCGGTGTCCCGCCCCCCTTCAACAGGGACCAGAGGATCGTCTGTGCCGTGGACGACCACGGTGGGCGCAGTGACGCTTGTCAGTTTCTCACGCCTGTCTCCATTGGACACGATCGCTGCCATCTGTCTGAGAATACCCTGAGGATAGAAGGACCGATGGAAATCGCGAAGCACCCACTCGCGGAGCTGCGCTTCATCCGTCCGGTAACCGGGACTGCCGATTGTGTTCCAGGTATGAACGCCCCGCGCGACTACCGCTTCAAGGTCATTCGGGTCCGGCGCTGGCGCCGCAAGTGCCGCCATGGCTTCAGGTTTCGCCTGGGGCAAACCAGGATTACCTGTCGTTGACATGATCGAGGTGAGGCTGAGTGTCTTACCCGGATGATTGGTGGCGACAAGCTGAGCAATCATGCCCCCCATCGACGCCCCAACGATATGCGCTTTCTCAATATCCAGTGCATCCAGCAGCCCCACCGCATCCGCCGCCATGTCATCAAGCGAATAGGGCGCTTTCGGTTTGTTCCCCATCAGCAAGGCACCGACGAGCGCAGCCATATCTGGTGTCCCAGCCTCTTCGAACTTTGTCGAAAGTCCGATGTCCCGATTGTCAAAGCGGATCACATGATACCCCCGGGACACCAGCTCATCGCAAAGTTCCACCGGCCATAGTGTTAGCTGAGCCGACAATCCCATAATGAGCAGTACAGTTTCCCGGTCTTCCGGCCCAAACCGCTCATATTCGATATCTATTCCGTTCGCTGAAATTTGCGCCACGTCGCGCCCCTTCGTCGTCGTTTATGTCAATTGAGTGAAGCTTAGCAGGGGTTGCAAAGCCAGCGCAAAAGCCGGACGTTGGGCCCAATCAGAACCACACGCTAAGCGGCCCAGGGAGTCACGCATGTCAGCCACAAAAACCCTAGAATTCGATGTTTTCTGGTCATTTCGCTCGCCCTATTCCTACCTCGCCACCAAACGGCTGGTGGCCATTGAGAAGACCTATGACGTGAGGGTGAATGTGCGGCCGGTCTACCCAATAGCCGTACGCATGGACGGGTTTTTCAAGACGGTGAACCCCATGTGGCCGCCTTATCTGCTGAAAGACACCGCTCGCGTCGCCGAAATGGAAGGCCTTGCCTATAGCTGGCCCTCGCCCGACCCGGTCGTCATGGATATGGCATCCGGCGAGGTACCCAAAGAACAGCCCTATATCCATCGCCTAACCCGTCTGGGCTGCGCTGCGACGGAAGAGGGTAAGGGGCTCGCCTTTCTCGACGAAGTGAGCAGCATCATCTTTGGCGGCGTGAAAGATTGGCACGAGGGCGATCATCTGAAAGAAGCAACGGCCCGCGCTGGACTGGACCTGGACGCTCTCGAGGCCAAAGTCGGCGCTAACGTGAGCCACTATGATGATATCATCACTCAAAATGAGGCCGATCAAGCCGCTGCAGGCCATTGGGGTGTGCCTCTGATGGTCTTTGAGGGCGAGCCTTTTTTCGGCCAGGACCGCCTCGATCACCTCATCTGGCGGATGAAACAAAACGGCTTGCAAGAGCGGTCATAAGGCGCGAAAACCCCTCATCCAGCACCCCGGAGTACAAGGACTTCCATGCAACGCGACCTTTCCGCCATGAGCCAGACCGAATACGACCTGATTGTCGTTGGCGGCGGCATATCCGGATGCTCAATAGCATGGGATGCAGCGCTGCGCGGCTTGAGGGTGGCACTTCTGGAGAAGGATGATTTTGCCCATGCCACGACGGCGGGGTCCTCCAAACTCATTCATGGGGGATTGCGTTATCTGGTGAACGGCGAAATTGGTCTGGTGCGTGAATCACTCCGCGAACGGCGCGTCTGGGAGCAAAACGCCCCCCATCTGGTGGATCCCCTGCCCTTCATCATCCCCACCTATGGGCGAGGCATGAAAGGCTCGCTGGTGCTCTCCATCGGCCTCACCATGTATGACCTGTTGGCCTATGATCGAAACCGCCTCGATGATCCGGATAAGAAACTACCCGGCTACAAAAGCATTTCGCGCGAAGAAGCGCTCCGGCTCATGCCATCGCTTAATCCTGATGGGCTCACCGGCGCCAAGATCTACTATGACTGCCAGATGTTTGCGCCAGAACGCCTTTGCCTGGAATTTGTGCTCGGCGCTGTCGAAAAAGGCGCCGACGCGGCGAACTACGCCAAGGTCACGGGCTTTGAAAAGGAAGACACAGGCACTGCTAATGGCCGCATCACCGGCGTCACCGTCAAAGACGAGCTGACCGGCGACACCCACACGATTAAGGGCAAGCTCACCATCAACGCGGCCGGTCCCTGGGCGGACATTTTGATGGGTCTCACCGACGACGGGAAACCCTCCCGCCGCCTCATTCGCTCGAAAGGCATCCATCTGATCACCCGTGATCTCTCCGGTGAGAACGCGTTGGCGGTCCAGTCATCGATCGGCGGTCATTTCTTTGTCCTGCCATGGCGGGGAAAGACAATCCTCGGCACGACGGACACTGTGTTCGATGAGGCACCGGACAAAGTGGGCGTCACGGAAAAGGACATCGAAGACTTTCTGCTTGTGGTGAATGACGGCCTCCCCGGTCTTAACCTCAAGCGCGAAGACGTTGAGAACTTCTATGTCGGCATCAGGCCTTTGGTGGACACAACGCCCCAGGACGAGGAAGACGATTCTGACAGCTACAATGCGAGCCGGGCCGCAGAAATCGTTGACCATGCCGAGGTAGACGGCATTGACGGCTTCCTGTCAGCCATGGGCGGCAAATGGACAACATCCAGACACCTGGCCGAAAAGGTCGTCGACAGCGCCCTGAAAAAACTGGGTAAGAATTCCAAATGCAGCACGGAAGACGTGCCCCTTTATGGCGGCGACACCGGTCGTTTCCTGCCCTTCACAGACAAGGCCATCCGCGCGCATGACGATCTGCCAGCAGACGTGATCCGCAACCTGACGCGCTATTATGGTGCCCGCTATGAAGATGTGCTGGCCACGGCCAATGAGCGGCAAGGCGAGGCGCCGGAATTGCTGGAGCCTCTGTCCGCGGACACAAATGATATCGGGGCTCAAATAGTCCACGCCGTGCGTCACGAGATGGCCGTAACCCTCGAGGATGTTTTGCTCCGCCGCACGGGACTCGGTACCCTCGTCCATCCGGGTGAGGGCGCGCTCACCCGCACCGCCGATCTCATGGCTCGAGAGCTCGGCTGGGACGCCGACGAGCGCACCCGGCAAATCGAAAAAGCAGAAGCGAGCTATAAGACGCTCGACGGGGCCGCGTGACCGGCGGCACCTATGCCATCATCAATCCAGCCTCCGGCGGGGGCCGGACCGGTCGCGACTGGCCAGCCGTCCAGAAAAAACTCGAAGCAGCGCTGGGGCCTGTTTCTCCCCTCTTCACCGCTGGGCCAGCCACACCCGTGCATCTGCCCGCAGCCAATCTCGCGCGTGAAGCAGTAAACAAAGGCGCCGAACTTATCGTCGCTGTGGGTGGCGACGGCACGATCAACGAGACCATCAACGGTCTGTTTCACGACACGTCAGATGAACACGCCCCCGCGCCGCTCGGCCTGCTCAATACCGGCACCGGCGGAGATTTTCGAAAGACCTTCGACCTGCCGGCCGATCTGGACGCGTGCATTGAACGGCTCGCAAGTGGCAGTGCACGGGCCATCGACATTGGGCGTCTCTCTTTCAGTGCCGATGACAACCAACCTCTGACGCGCCACTTCAACAACATCGCGAGCTTCGGCATGTCCGGCGCGGTCGATCGCGCGGTGAACCGTGCCCGTTTCTCCAAAATGTTCGGCGGCTCGTTCACCTATCTCTGGGCAACGCTTTCAACGGCGCTCAGGTACCGGCCCCAAGCTGTTCGTATCCGAACCGAAAGCGGCTGGGACGAAGTCATCAATGTCGGCACGGCGGCGGTTGCCAATGGGCGCTTCTTTGGTGGCGGCATGATGATGGCACCCGACGCGGCCCCTGATGACGGCGCGTTCGATCTCGTCATCATGCGTGACACAAGTGTGGGCGACCTTTTCAAAGATTCCGGTTCTCTTTATGACGGGACCCACATCGAAAACGAAAAGGTAATCGTGACGCGAACACGCTGGGTTGAGGCTGAGCCCGTTGATGCCGCACCCGTCCTTCTCGACATTGACGGCGAAGCGCCCGGCAAACTCCCCGCGCGTTTTGATATTTTGCCCGGCGCCCTCACACTTAGATGCTAAAGCGGCACTAAGACGACAGACCAAAGGAAAAAGCACGTGACCATTGATCGCCAGACACTTCGTTGGAACGGCTGGGGCCCAACAAAACAGGAAAACCCGTTGCCCGACGGCGCGCCGCAATGGGCCTGGATCAAGGAAACATTGGGCATGGCAGTCCTGCCCTCCACGCCGGCCAAACGGCTATCGGACATCGCGCTGCCTCCCTGCCATTTGGACGCCGCAGACATCAAGGCTCTGGAAGAGATTGTCGGGGAGAACCAGGTTCGAACCGACGATTATGAACGCGCCTTCCATGCCCGCGGCAAGAGCTATCACGACCTGCTTTATGTACGCGCAGGGGACCTGGATGTCGCGCCCGATGCTGTGGTCTACCCACGTGCAGCCGCAGAGGTGCAATCTGTCTTGTCATACTGTTCTGAACATGACCTGACGGTAGTGCCTTTTGGCGGCGGCTCAAGTGTGGTCGGCGGTGTCAACGCAACCGCACGCTCTGCATCGGACAAAGTGATCACCCTTGATCTCACCCTGATGGACGGCGTCCATGATGTGGACAAGGTGGCCATGACCGCACGCATCGACGCTGGCATTTATGGGCCTCATCTGGAGGAAAAGCTGAACGCTCAAGGCCTTACGCTGGGCCACTACCCGCAGAGTTTCGAATATTCGACACTGGGAGGATGGATCGCCGCGCGCGGTGCCGGCCAGCAATCCAACCGTTACGGCAAAGCCGAAAAGTGGGTGGTCTCAGCACGGCTTGCGACACCCAAGGGCCCCTGGACGACGGAAGAATTCCCAGCATCCGCCGCAGGCCCCAATCTCAACCAGTTGGTCGCCGGCTCCGAAGGCACGCTTGGCGTCATCTGCGATGCCACCGTGAAAATCCACGAAAAACCGCAAGCAAAGGACTATCGCGGGTATTTGTTCAAAACGTTCGAAGCAGGCGTAGAAGTCGCCCGTACCATCAACCATGCAGATATTCCCGTTGCCATGGTCCGTCTGTCCGATGCCGCAGAGACCTATTTCTTTCAAACCTTTGGCTCAAGCGGATCAGGCGGGCTCAAATCCAAATTGCAGACCGCCTATCTAAAATGGAAAGGCTTCGTCAAAGACCCCTGCCTCATGCTGATTGGCCTGGAAGGTGACAAGGGGACCGTCGAGTGGGCGAAGGAGCGCACCAGCGCGATCTGTAAAAAAGCAGGGGCGCTGGCGATCGGATCAAGTGCTGGAGACCGCTGGTATCACGGTCGCTTTTCATCACCCTACAGCCGGGATCCGATGATGGATCGCGGCATTGGTGTCGACACACTGGAGACCGCGACATCCTGGTCCAACATTCTCAACCTCCATGAAAAAATGATCGGCGCCATTCAAACAGCACTCGATGAGAACATGGCCGAGCCCGGTCAGAAGGGCATCGTGATGGGTCACGTGAGCCATTCCTATCCGGACGGCGCGAGCCTCTACTTCACTTTTGTTTTTCCGCGCGATCTGAAAGACGAAGTCGGCCAATGGCAACGCATAAAGCGCGCCGCCTCGGATGCCATTGCGGCCAACGGCGGCACCATCTCCCATCACCATGGTGTGGGCACCGACCACACACCATGGATGCAAGAAGAAAAAGGAGCGACAGGTATGACCGTTCTGAAAACGCTCAAAGCCGAACTGGACCCCAAGGGCATCATGAACCCGGGCAAACTCCTGGGCTAGGCAAGAACCTTGCCCGCAGCCGCTGCCGCCTCAACCACCGCCGGCCTGCTCGCATCCACCATGCCCTGCAGGTTGAAGAAGCCGTGGATCATCTCGGGATAGTCGATATAGGTGACGTCGACACCGGCAGCCTTAAGCGCATCCGCATAAGCCGCCCCTTCCGCTTTCAACACATCATGCCCCGCCGTGATGACATAAGCGGGCGGCAAGCCTGCGAGGTCTGTTTCCTGCAGCGGTGCGATCGACGGATCAGCGCGATCAAAGTCCGGTCCGGCGTAATGATCGATGAACCACTCCATGGTGGCTTTCTCCAGAAAGAACCCTTCGGCGAAAGATTGATAGGTTGCCGTATCGGTTTTCGTATCTGTCACAGGGTAGATCAGCAATTGGTGATGGATCGCCGGGCCTTTTCGCTTTTTGGCGAGCTGACACACAACCGCGGCAAGATTCCCACCCGCGCTGTCCCCCGCGACGCCAATACCGTTCACATCAATCCCGAGACTGGCGCCGTTCTTTTCGACCCACTCAACCGCCGCATAGCAATCGTCGACAGCAGCAGGACAATGATGTTCCGGCGCCAACCGATAATCGACGGCAACCACTTTGCAACCGCTTTCGTTCGCCAGCGTCCGGCAAAGCGCATCATGGGTATCGAGATCACCAATCACCCAACCACCGCCGTGAAAGAAGACGATAGCAGGCAACGCACCGCCACCCGACGCCACCGGCGTATAGAGCCTCACAGGCACATCACGACCAGGTCCTGGAAACGTCTGGTCCTCCACCTTCCCGATCGGAACATCAATCGGGTCTTTCAATGCGACATACATGGCCCGCGCATCCGCTGGCGACATCTCCGACATGGGAGGACCGTCGGCCTCCGCCAGCCCGTCAAGCAGCGCTTTCACCTGTGGATCAAGTGTCATTCTTCAATACCCCGTTTGATTTTTATGAGGGGAGTATTGCGAAGCTTGGGCGGCGGAGCAATAAGGTTCAACAATCCTCAAAACTCCAAGTCGCGTTGTCGTAGCGTCAGCCTTGGAAGCCGCCCTCGTCCAGAAAAGCCTTCTCTTCCGGTGTGGTCTCACGACCAAAGACACCATTCCTGTGCGGGAATCGTCCAAAGCGCTTGATGATGTCACGATGAAGGACCGCATAATCATATGTATAGGCGTCGTCCAGGCGGTCCTTGAAATAGACCAGGCCTTGCTCCTGAACATCCAACCGCTCTGAATGCATAAAGGGCATATAGACCCATTTGCGAAGGTCCGACGAAACCAGCATGTCCTGGCCATTTTCGATGGCTCGTTCCGCGATCTTGAGTGCTTTCTCATCGCCTGAAAAAGCGCGCGCATCATCCCGCCAGATATTCCGCGTGAACTGATCCAGCACCAGAACAAGGGCGAGCAGACCAGAAGGCGTATCGGACCAGTCGTCGTGGCCACCGGACAGTGCTTGATCAACAGTGGCGCCGAAACGGGCGGCAATTGTCTGATCGAAAGCCACGTCCTTGGTGAACCATTTCTCCGGACCCGCTTCCATCCAGAAGGCGATGACACTCGTTGGCGTCACACTCATGTGGTGTTCTCCCATCAAAATCGCGCTGCGAAGAAGTCTAGCGCGACAAGTTACGTAAGCCCTACTAGGATAACCGTTCAGACGACGAAAAGTCGCAGAGACGAGAACAGGGGGAACCATGGCGCGCATACCATATTTTGACCCGGCAAACGCTGAGGGACGACTGAAAGAGACCATCGAGAAACTGCCCGGTCTGAACATATTCCGCATGATGGCCCATTCCGGCGACCTGCTTGGCAAGTTCACGGGGCTTGGCACCCACATCCTTGGTCGATCAAAGCTGGATGCGGTGCTCCGCGAAATCGCGATCATCCGCGTTGGTGTGCTTTCAAAAGCATCATATGAAGTGCATCAGCATATGGGCATCGGCCGTCAGCTCGGCATGTCCGAAGACCTCCTTGCGGCGATCCATGAAGGACCAGACGCAACCGCATTCGACAACCTTCAACGCCTGGTGATGAAGTTTACGGACGATGTTGTGCTCAATGTCCGGGCCAGTGACGCTACCTTCGACCCACTTGCAAAATATCTAAGTCACCAGGAGATGCAGGAGCTTACGCTGACCATCGGATACTACATGATGGTGTCGCGCTTCCTTGAAACCTTCGATGTCGATATTGAGGATGAAGACAACACCGCCGAAGTGGATGTTAAGTCATTGGAGCGACGATAAGTGGCACGTCTCCCCTACCCGGACCCAAAAGACCTGTCCCCTGAGAACAGGGACTTGATGGCAACGCTGCCACCACTCAATGTCTTCCGGATGATGTCCGGAGCGGGCGCTTCATTCGCGCCTTTCATGCAGTTCATCAGCGCCTATCTCAATGAAGGTGTTCTCAACCCTGAACTTCGGGAACTCGTGATCTTGCGCGTGGGACACCTATGCGGGTCAATCTATGAAGTACATCAGCACGAACGCGTTTCACGGACACTCGGCATGTCGGAAGAGCGCATTCAGGCGGTGAAAGGCACGCTTCCCAACAACCTGTTCAACGACGCGGAAAATGCCGCCTTGGCTTTCACGGACGAGCAGGTCGCCAACGTCAAAGTGAGCGACCCAACATTCGCCTCAACAAAGGCGCATCTCTCGGCCCCACAAATGGTCGAGCTCACCATCATTGTTGGGACCTATCTTATGGTCTGCCGCTTTCTGGAAACACTCGAAATCGAGCTTGAAGAGACTGACATTGATGGCTCAGGCCTGGAAGAAATCGAAGCGAGCGTCAAGACGCTCAGCGGCGGGAGCTAACATATCCGCTGAAGCCAATCTGGAGAACTTCTTATGTCACTTGGACTACCGCAATTCAGCTACACAAAAGGCCTGCACGACCTGGGAAATGGGGGCTATGCCTATCTGCAACCCGACGGGGGATGGGGCTGGTCCAACGCGGGGCTAATCGTCGATGGCGATGAGGCCTTGTTGGTCGACACTTTGTTCGATGTACCACTCACTAAGGAAATGCTGGCAGCGATGCGCGCGGCCGAGCCGAAGGCTGCGAACAACATCCATACCCTTGTGAATACTCATCACAATGGGGATCACTGCAACGGCAATGAATGCTGCGAAGGGGCCGAAATCATTGCCCACAAACTGGCGGCAGAAGCCATGCTGAAAGAACCACCGGCACTCCTCGCTGGCTTTCTCGATATGGCGCCTGACCTGGGTGACCTCGGTGACTTTATCACGCGAAGCTTCGGTGCCTTTGACTTTAAGAGTGTCACCCAGACCCTACCGACCACGACCTTCGAGACGGAACTCACACGCAAGGTGGGCGACAAAAAGGTGCACCTTACCCACGTTGGGCCTGCCCATTCTCCGGGCGATATCATTGCGCATGTGCCGTCCGACAAAACTGTCTACACCGGCGACATCTTGTTCATCGAAGGGCATCCCATCATGTGGGAAGGGCCTGTCCAAAACTGGATCGACGCGTGCAACGCCATTATGGCGATGGATGTGGAGACGGTCGTCCCGGGCCACGGCCCCATCACCGATAAACGTGGCGTGAAGGCGGTGCAGGACTATCTCATCTACACCCGTGACGAAGCCAAGAAACGCTTCGATGCGGGCCTGAGCGCGATGGATGCCTGTCGCGACATCAACTTCTCCGACTACGATAGTTGGGGAGATGGCGAGCGCATCATCATCAATGTCACAACGCTCTACCGGGAGTTTTCCGGCGACGAGACGGAACCCGACATCCCCACCCTTTTCGGCCAGATGGCTGAGCTTGCCAAAGACCGGCGCTGAGCTAGCTTTTTGGCAAAGATGGGAACCGCCATGCTGACGCTCTACGAACATCCACTCTCACCCTACGCGCAGAAGAACAAAATCGCCTTGCGCGAAAAGGGCATTGAGTTTGAGCTCGCGACGCCCGACGCAATCGGGTCCGGCGACACCAGTGGCGACTTCCTGCAAGCCAACCCAAGAGGCGAAGTCCCCGCGCTCATCGACGATGGGTTTGCCATCTTCGACAGCACCATCATCCTTGAATATCTCGAAGACAAATGGCCGACCCCTCCCCTTCTGCCGCAAAGCGCTGCTGACCGCGCCCGCGTCCGCATGATCGAAGATGTGATGGACACTCATTTTGAAGCCATCAATTGGGGCTTGGGGGAAGTCGCCTACTTCAAGCGCGCGAAAGGTGCGGAGGCAGAGGCGATCTTTGCCAAAGCCGCCGACCAGACTCAGGGATATTTCGCCTGGCTGGAAGCCCAGTTGGGCGACGCGGACTGGTTCAATGGAGATCATTTCGGGTGGGGCGACCTCGCCGTCATCCCCTATATCAATGGATCAGCTTCCTTCGGCAATACGCCACCCGCAGGCTCGAAGCTCGAAGCCTGGGCCGCACGCACCAATGCGCGCGACGCCGTCGCCCTGACCGCGAAAGAAGCCGCCGCCAGTATCGAAGGCATGACGATGGTGGCCGACGTGGTCGATCAGGGTCTTTTCAAACGCGAGTACCGCGACCACCGCCTTGAATGGATGGTGAAGACGGCCGGTCTCGACGTGGTCGCCAAAGGCCTTCAAAAAAAGAACATTAGATTTTCAAACGACTTTTCCTGAACAACCCAACTTCAAGAGCACACCATGACCGATATGCAGAACGCCATTCTCTTCCATCAATACGACATTTCGCCCTTCTCTGAGAAAGTGCGGGTGGCGTTTGGGATCAAGGGACTCACCTGGTATGCCGTCGATCAGCCGGTCATCATGCCGAAGCCCGAGCTCACGGCGCTGACCGGCGGCTATCGGAAAATTCCGGTCATGCAAATCGGTGCCGACATTTACTGCGACACCCAGATCATCCTGCGCGAACTCGAGAAGCGCTATCCGACATCTTCTCTCTTTGTCGGCGGCGACAAAGCGCTCGGCTGGGGCATGGGACTATGGACCGATAGAGTTCTTTTCCAGGCAGCCGTCGCTGTGATTTTCGGCACAACGGAAGGTTTTGCTGACGAAGCTTTCCTGAAAGACCGGGAAAAGCTCATGGGCCGCTCGTTCGATCCGAATGAAATGAAGGCCGGTGCGCCAATGTTGATGGAACAGCTGCGCGCACAGCTTGATTGGCTGGAAGAACAGCTATCAGACGGGCGCGCCTTTCTAATGGGAGCAGACGCCGGCATCGCAGACGTCAACGCCTACTACAATCTTGCCTTCATCCGCTGGATCGCGCCCGCCGGGGCCGCTGTCATTGATGCGTTCAGCAATGTGGTTGCTTGGGAGAAACGCATCCAGGAGATCGGTCATGGAGACAGGCAGGAACTGGGCCGGGAAGAAGCTTTGGACATTGCGAGAGACGCGACCAGCACCGAAACAGAAACCGCTGATCAGGGTGAGCCCAACGGATTGATGCCGGGCGATCAGGTGCAGGTGATGGCAGATGATTACGGCCGCGACCCGATTGGTGGCGAACTCGTCTCTTCGTCGGCGCAACACGTCGCCATCAAGCGAAACGACCCCCGTGTTGGTGATGTTGTCGTCCATTTCCCGCGGGCCGGGTTCTTGGTGATGAAGGCGGGATAACTAGCGCGCCCATGAATGACGGGTTTAAGACCAGCCTTCTAACATTGCCTTACGAGGGCTTTGCCACGCTCGAAGCAGCGGCATCGGCAGAAGGACATGACTTTCTGAAGAGGATGCAAACCGAGTGGGAGTCGGGCAAAAATCGCTTTGCCGCTCCCGGCGAATATGTTGTCGGCGTTAGCCAAGGCGACAAGCTCATCGCCATTGGAGGGCTCAACAAGGATCCTTACGCCATAGAAGCAACGACGGGGCGGCTCAGACACATTTATGTCTCGGCGGCGCATCGGCGGAGCGGCGTTGGACGCGCCTTGGTCGACACGTTGCTTTCGCAGGCTGGGAGTTATTTCCACCGCGTGCGCCTCCGCACCAACAGCGCGGAGGCGGCGGCGTTCTATGAGCGCTATGGCTTCAGCCCTGTCCGGGAGCCGGACGCAACCCACAGCCTTCGGCTCAACACTTAACGGGCCGTAATGCCGCCATCAATGACGAGCTCAGAGCCCGTCATATAGCGCGACTCGTCAGACGCGAGGAACACAACGCCGGCCGCAATATCCGTCACCTGCCCAGCCTTACCAACCGGCACGCTGAGTGACGCTAGCGTGTCAGGATCAATGGCATTTGCACCTTCGATGATCGCCTCGGAGTTGCCAAACGTGTCATTGTCAATGATCGACTTGGTCCAAATCGCTGTATCGATAATCCCCGGGTGAACGGAATTGCTGCGCACATTAATGCCAGCTTGAGCACATTCAAGCGCAACCGCTTTGGAAAACAAACGCACCGCGCCCTTGGTGGCGCAATAGCCCGAGAGACCCGGCGCGCCGCCGAGACCCGCGACGGACGAGACATTGATAATTGAGCCGCTCCCACTCTCGGTCATTGCTGGGATTGCGTATTTGCAGCCAAGAAAGACCCCATCAATATTGATAGCGGTCTGCACTCGCCAATCCTCAAGGCTCATTTCGGTGACCGGCGCTCCGATAGCAATGCCTGCATTGTTGAGCAATACGTGGAGACCGCCAAAGCTCTCAACTGCAAGGGAAACAACTTCACCCCACCTTGCTTCATCGGTGACATCCTGAGGCGCAAACTTGGCGGTCCCACCGGCGTCCTTAATTTTGGCGACTGTGTCTTCACCGCCTTCAACATCAATATCGGTGACAAGGATCTTTGCACCCTCTGCAGCCATAGCTATGGCCGCACCTTGTCCGATGCCGCTGCCACCACCCGTCACCAATGCCACCTTGTTTTCGAGTCGTCCCATGCTTCACTCCCTTTTTTGGTTTTTTGATGCCGGGAGCTTAAACGCGTCTGGATATTTTGGCTCTCGAAAATTGCTGGCGGCTGCCGCTGGGGGCATTTATGAACGGCAGGGAGCCATATCGTTACCGACAGGGTGTTTTTGCGCACTGCTCTACTGCCGCATCGCGCATCCATCTGTTGAGGACTTCGGCAGACGCAATCGACTGGTTCAACCGATCAAAATAGCTGGTCCGCGTTCCAGGAGCTGTTTCATCAACGTAGCAAGGAGGCACATAAGGCGCTCTATAAATGGGGTTCGGGTTTGGCATTTGCCGCACCTCACCTGGCTCTGGGCAACTAGTCGCCACAGACTCCCCTGCGTAATAGGCATCAGATCCAGAAATCTCTGTCCAAAAGACATTCACATCCTGTCCTAAGGGATCGCCCGATGCATGAGCCGCCGGCGTCGCCAGACAGGAAACCATCAAGGCGCCGATGACAGTTCTGCCTAAGCGCGATAAACAATCATCCATCATTCCATCCTCTTTATGATTAACAAAATTATTGTTTCACTTTATTCGAATGATGGCCACCTCAACGCATCACCTCCGTTGGGCCTTGTTTGACTAAGTAATTTCGCAAAACTAGACTTCGGTCTAGTTTTTGAGAGGCAAGAAAGGCCGAAAAAGTGGGCGTATCCGAAAACTTGGCGGTTGCTGAGCAGCCATCACGTAGATCGCGCAAAAAGGAGCAAACAAGGCGGGGCATATTCGCAGCCGCCATGAAACTCTTCGCCGAGCGCGACTATGACGCGGTCACAATAGAAGACATCTGCGACCAGGCAGATGTCGCAAAGGCCACCTTTTTTCTTCATTTCCCGAACAAAGCGGCCCTTCTGACAGAGTTCAATGAGCGGCTCACCGCAAACCTTCAAGAACGCCTGAACGACGTGTCCGGCAGTGCCGAAGATAAGCTTCGCTTCATGGTGAGCGCCCTGGTCGATGATTGGGAGAAGAACGCGGTGATCATGCGGAAGATGGTTCGGGAATTCCTGGACCAGCCGTCTCTCCCGGAGGCCGCAAGCGAAGCGAATGCGGGCCTCCTTGACCTGATTACAGACATCGTCAAAGACGGCCAGCGCGCGCGTGAGTTCGGTACCAAAGTAGCGCCAGAGCTCGTCGCCGCAGCACTTGTCGCAAGCTGGGGGTCATTCATTTCTGCCTGGAGCTCCAATCGGAATGACATCCCTCAATCCGCCGGCGAAGACCTGCTGGACATCATGCTAAACGGACTAAAGAACTAACAACAAACCCGCGAACAAAACTAAAACCAAGAGGAAACAGACATGCCCGGACCGAAATTGCGCTTTGGCGCGTTTATTGCCCCTTTCCATGCACTCGACGAGAACCCGTCTCTCGCCATTCATCGCGACATGGAACTGGTCGAATGGATGGACAAGCTTGGCTATGACGAAGCCTGGATCGGGGAGCACCACTCCGCCGCTTTTGAAGTGATTGCGAGCCCGGAACTGTTTATCGCTGCGGCGGCCGAACGCACAAAAAACATTCGCTTCGGTACTGGCGTGTCCTCGCTCCCCTATCATCACCCGCTCATGCTCGCAGATCGCATCAACCAGTTGGATCATATGACCCGAGGGCGCGTCATGTTTGGCGTCGGGCCAGGTTCATTACCGTCTGATGCCTTCATGATGGGCATCGACGTGCAGACCCAGCGCGACAAAATGGACGAAGCGCTCGAAGTGTTGGTGCCGCTCCTGCGCGGTGAAACCGTCACCCACAAGTCTGACTGGTTTGAACTGAAGGATGCCCACCTGCAGATGACGCCCTACTCAAGGCCCTCTGTTGAGATCGCAACCGCAAGCCAGGTCTCCCCAACGGGTGCGACGGCTGCTGGGCGTCTGGGCCTCAGCCTTCTATCTCTCGGCGCTACGTCGTCAGGTGGCTTCAATGCGCTCGCGTCCAACTGGGCGATCGCCGAGGAAAAAGCCAAAGAATGCGGCAACGTCATGGATCGGTCCGGCTGGCGCTTGGTCGGCCCTATGCACATTGCAGAAACGCGAGAGCAGGCGCGTGCAGACGTCGAATTTGGTCTGAAAAACTGGCTCGGCTATTTCCGCGAAGTGGCCGCCCTTCCGCTGGCCCCCGATGACGCCGGCGACCCAGTGGATGCATTGATCGATTCAGGTCTCGCTGTCATCGGCACCCCGGAAGATGCCATCGCACAGCTCGACCGCCTGGAAGCTCAATCGGGTGGCTATGGTGCCTTCCTCTTCATGGCACACAATTGGGCCAACTTCGAAAGAACAAAAAACTCCTATGAACTGATGGCGCGCTATGTGATGCCGAAGTTCCAGGGGCTGAACACCAATCGTGAGCAGTCCTATGCTTGGGCACGCGACAATCACGAAACTTTCATGGGTGCGGCCATCACGGCTGTCGGAACACGGATCGCCAAACATATCGAAGAGAAGGGAACTGAGAATATCAGCCCGGACATTCTGGCCGCTGCCGCAGCGGGTCAGGCGACTGACGCCGCAGAGTAGCTCAATCCTCAAGCAAAAAGGCGGCCCGGTCACCCGGAGCCGCCTTTTTTTGACTTCTAATGAGGGTCAGAGCCGAACCCCGCCCCCATTGATCTTCTCATAGAGCGCTTTATCAAGAGGCACGAAGGCTTTGGCCGCCGCATCATTAAAGTAGATCGGATCACTCACGTTTTCCGGATCAAACCCTTCTTTGACAAGTTCCACCTTACGGTGTTTAAAGGTACCCGTAATCTCAATCTCCGGCTGAACCCGGATGAAAAGCGGCTGCGCATAGGCTGCGAGCTCTTTTTCCAGGTGTGACCGCAGCTTCGGCAGATCCACCTCTTTTTCCGAGACAATGGAGGCCATGCCGGCGCGCCCATCGGCGCCAGGAACGTGGACACCGTAGACATTGGCTTCCTTAATGCCATCAAACACGGAGATCGCTTCGGCGACCTCAGAGGTTGCCACGTTCTCACCTTTCCAGCGGAACGTGTCGCCAATACGGTCGACGAAGTAAAAATACCCCTTGGCGTCCTGCTTCAGCAGATCACCGGTCCGGAACCAGGCATCCCCCTTTTCGAACACATCGTGGAGGATCTTTTTGCTGGTTGCCGCTTTGTCGGCATACCCATCAAAACGCCCCGTTGGAAGACTGGAGTCAATTTTACCCAAGGCTTCGCCAACCTCTCCTGGCTCGCAAGCTGAACACAGGCCATTGGCGCCACGAACAGGCTCTTCGCTTTCCACGTCAAACTTGACGATCTCAACATTATATTTGGACTTCGCCCAACTCGGAATCCGGCCGATTGACCCTACGGTCCCATCATAATTCATCAACGCCACATTGCCTTCAGTGGCACCATAGAACTCAAGCACTTTTGGAATCTTGAAGCGTTGCTGAAACGCGGGCCAAATCTCCGGGCGCAACCCGTTACCGACCACTGCACGCAGCTTGTGCTTGCGCTCCTTCGGATGCTTATCCGTATTCAACATATAGCGGCAGAGCTCGCCAATATACTGAAAGAGCGTTGCTTTATTATCGACCACATCGTCCCAGAACTCGCTGGCGGAGAAGCGCCGTTTGACGATAACGGAACCGCCAACCGTCAGCGCAATGCCAACAGCACAAACCCCGCCCGCCGAATGGTAGAGTGGCAGACAGCAATACATCCGATCTTTTTCGGTCGAATTCAGCGCAGCCGCAAACCCACCCATCATGATCTGCAAGCGGACATGAGGAATCTTAGCCGCTTTCGGATTGCCCGTCGTGCCACTGGTGTAGATGTAGAGGGCAACATTGTCAGTCGTCAGGCCTTCACGGTAGTCGGCAGGAAGCGGATCCGGCGATTGTTCCTCCAACGCTGCATCAAGATCTTCAGTACCCTGTACCGGGCCGCCCGTTGCCCAGACTTTCATCGGACGTTCGAGACTGTCGACGGCCGTTGAGAAATTCTCCGCCAACTCTGAGCCAAGCACCAGATGGTCCGCGCCCGAAATAGACAAGGAGTGCACCAGCGGGCCGCCTGTCAGGTTTGTGTTGATCAGTGCGGCAGCACCCCCAGCCTTAATGATTCCGATCCAGGCGACCAAGTACTCCTGCCTGTTTTCCATAAGCAAGGCGACAGAGACATCCGGCCCGACGCCTTGGGCCTTTGCCCACCGCGCATACTGATTGGCGGCTGCATCGAGCTCCGCATAAGTCATGGTCCCCTTGTCGGAAACGATGGCAATGTTCTTTGGCTTCGTCCGCGCAAACTCTTCAATGGTGTCTGCAAAAGTGCGAGTCTCATCGGCGTAGATGGCATTCACCTTCTTCAGGGAACGCATGGCGGCGCGCGCAAAGGTCACTTCATTGCTTATTGATTGAATCAGACCCATAGGGCCCACCTCCCGTTTTTCTTTTTGGTCAGAAATGATATGTAACCGTCACAAAAATTGGGGGTCAAGCAGAACCGGCTCCGCTGTGTCCGATACCCTGTTCCGGGTAGGGTTTTAGACAAAATCGAGCATGCCAGACGGCATTGAGGCGAGATGACAGAAAATCAGAATCTTCTTCTCGACGTGACCGGACTGACCTGTCCGCTGCCGGTGTTGCGCGCTCAAAAAAGACTGAGGGAACTTGCGCCCGGCACCGTCCTCACAGTCTTGGCGACTGACCCCATCGCCGCCATCGACTTTCCGCACTTCTGCCAGGAAAGTGGACATGAGCTTGTAGAAAGCACGCAGGAAGACCGTGTTCTGATGTTTCGGATCAAATGCGGGGCTAACAAAGCTTAGGCGTGACCAGGCGCGGTGACAGCAAATCGGAGCTCATCCGTCGGCCCATCGGGGGTTTCGCGGGCACCCTTTACCGTTGCTTCTAGAGTCATACCGATTTTCTGCAGGACGCGGACAGAGGCCTGATTCCGTACGTCACAAGTGGCCCATATGCGGCTCAACCCAAGATCAGACATGCCGCATGACAGGAGCGACACCGCCGCCTCTGTCACCAATCCCCTGCCCCAAAAGTCGGGATGCAGAACAAAACCGAGTTCAGCGCTTTGGGGATTCGCGGTGTCGCAACGATCGAGATAAAGGCAGAGGGCCCCAATGAGACGCCCGTCCGCTTTCGAGGTGAGGGCTAGCTCATAGATGCGACGTGGCACTGCTTCAGCTGCTTCAACAAATGTCGAAAGCTGTCTTTCGCTCGCCGCCCGGTCATTCGGTCCCCAGGTCAGGTACCGCGTCGCCTCTTCAAGTGATGCATAAGCATGCATCGCGTCAATGTCTGTCCCGGAGAACTCTCGAAGGCGCAATCGCTCTGTTTCTATGGGGAGGGAGAGCATCTCGGCTGTCTTCAACCCGCTTTGAGCGCTGCCTGCTGGTCGGATTTGAAACCAACCAGAACTGCGTCTCCCATCTCAAAAATCGGGCGCTTGATCAGAGTTGGATTATCCACCAAGAGCTGAGCGGCCCCTGCACCCGCTGCCGCGCCCTTTTCTGCGTCGGATAGACCACGCCATGTTGTGCTGGACTTATTGACGAGCCGGTCCCAGCCGACAGCTTTGCCCCAGCGCCTTACCTCCGACAGCGTGACCGCATCGGCCCGCACATCGCGGAATGCGTGCTCCAGACCTTCTGCTGTCAGCCATTTCAGAGCCTTCTTGCACGTATCGCAGGATTTCAACCCATTTACCTTAATCATCGCGCCTCCGAGTGCTTAACGACGCCATTCTGAGGGGATTCGGCGGTAAAACACACGCTTTGTGTTTTGTGGAGTGCATCTCCGTACTTTAACGAGGAGCCAAGGTCAGTATGATGGCTCTATAGATATTTGAGATTGGGGATGGGGCAGAAGAGCGGTATGAGCAAAATACTCGAAGAGCTGGCGGTCGAGAACAAAGCTGCGCCCACCAAACGTATCCGACGATCAGCCGAGGAATCCCGCCGTGTGATTTTGGATGCCGCCGCCAAACGGCTTGCGGAACAAGGTCCGGAGGGCATTCGTCTGCAAGACATTGCCCGCGATGTTGGCATCTCGCATCCCGCCATCCTGCATCACTTTGAAAGTCGAGCCGGTCTCGTCAACGCCCTAGTCGATCGGACAACCTCTCAGCTCAAGGAAAAACTCCTCGGTGTCCTGGAGGGGGAGGAAGACTCAAAAATCGAGTCGCAGATGCCAAGCCTCGTGAACAACACGTTCGAAGCGCTGAGCGATCAGGGCACAGCCAAACTCCTGTCTTGGATGCTTCTGACTGACGCCAACCCTGAAGGCAATCCAACGACAGGCGTGATGACTGAGATCGCGGACCGAGGGCATGCGGCGCGCTGCAAACTCGCAGACAGCGAAGGTTTGCCCCATCCCGATCGCGAGCAAACCATGTTCCTGGTCCTTCTCATTGCAAACGCTGCCTTCGGTGAAGCCGTCGTGGGCGACTACTTCTATGAAGCCTGCGGTTTCGGAGACGATGCGGATGCGCCGCGCAGGTTCAGAAAATGGCTGGGCGAGATGCTGGGCGCCTATTCACTTCCTGACGGCTTCTCCACGGATCAACGCTAACACGTTCGACTACCGCCGCGACGACATGTCCTCACCAAAGTCACTTGTCAGGCGACTTCGGGTTTGCTGTGGTGAACGCTCATCTAACCACCGAAAAGCTTCTTGATGCTTCAGCGCCGTCAATTCCTGCAAAGCGCCGCCGCGACGGCGGCCGCATCAGGATTGTCTGCCTGTGATCCTCTCGAGCTCATCCAGACACCCAAGACTGATCTGGAGATACAGAAAGCGCAATACACTCTGATGCCGGACCTGCTCACCAACAATATGGTGAGCCTGTCGCCAAATGCGGCGCCTCCTGTCTTGCGCGCTAAGCAGGGTGAGCCTTTCACAGCGACCATAACAAACCGGCTGAGTGACTATACGACCATGCATTGGCACGGCATCCGCCTGCCGAACGACATGGATGGCGTTCCCTATCTAACCCAGTTCCCGGTGGGAAAGGACGAAAGCTTCACCTACACATTCACGCCGCAGGATGCCGGGACCTACTGGTACCACCCGCATTGTATGACCATGGAAATGATGGCGCTGGGCCTGACTGGCGCCTTGATCGTCGAGGAGGCGGATGATCCGGGCTTCGACACTGACATCGTTCTGAACCTTCGCGATTTTCGTCTAGGCAATGACGGACAGTTCAAGGATCTCTTTACACCGAGAGGCGCCGCGCGAGCAGGCACCCACGGCAATGTCCTCACTACAAATTGGGAGCAGGACCCGGTCTATCCAGCGAAGGCCGGAGGGCTGGCGCGCGTGCGGGTCATCGCGACTGACATCACCCGGATCTACAAACTCCATCTCCCAAACACGCGCGGACGGATCATCGCGATGGATGGTCATCCCCTGGTAACACCTCTTCCTTGGCCTACCCAAGAAAATCCCTTGATCTTATCGCCTGGGCAACGGGCCGATCTCGCCGTCGAAATGCCGGACGAGGAGGACAACGAAATCAGCCTGATGGCGCAGATCGGGGGACGCGCCAGAAGTCTCGCAAGACTGAAATCGGAGGGGCCATCTGCAAGCCGCACACTCGCCGATCTGACGCCGCTGCCACCCAACCAGATTCCGAACCCAATCCTGGAGACTGCGGAAGTGCGAGAGTTCGTCTTCGGTTGGTCTCCGTCGGGCGATCTGCCGAACAACGGCTTTTGCGGTACCCTCGGCTATACATTCTGGTCGATTAACCGCGCACCCTGGCCCGGGGACGCATCAGGAACCGGCCCACTGGCGACATTGAAGCAAGGCGGAAGTTACATTCTGCGCCTGCGCAATGAGAGCCCCAACGCTCACCCCATCCACTTACATGGGCTTGTCTTCAAACCAGTGCGCTCAAACAAGCGACAGGTTCTCCCAAACTGGACAGACACAGCATTGCTGCTCAAGGAAGAGACTCTGGATATTGCTCTTGTGGCAGACAATCCAGGCGATTGGGCGTTTCATTGCCACGTGATCGAACATCAAAAGACGGGCCTCGCGGGATACATCCGCGTTGCATGAGGCAAACCAGCCGAGCTATTCGAGCGCCATGACATTAGCAACGGTAACCTGGTGCCCTTGGCCGGACTTAGACCAGCAGGGCCTACGGAAAGCAGATTTTGAATGTTCTACTCGACAGCCAAACCAGTGGCCCGTCACGCAAGGTCTCTGCCAGAGTTCTCTATATTAAGATGCCTTCCTGCCTCGACATATTTCGAGATGGTGCTTCGCGCCGTAACGCACTCTTGAGGGACTCTTATTGCCGCTAAATCTTTACTAGTGATAAGGCCAAGGAAGTCGCTTGCAGCGCTTGAACAACGCCCGTCAGTCCGAACACGGTCAATGCAAGCCGCAAACAGATCTTCTTTGGATTTAAAGTGGTTGTAGATAGTAGCTGTCGAGACGTTCGCTGCTTCTGCAATATCAACCACAGAAGTGCCGTAGAAACCAGTGCTCTCAAAGCACCTGATCGCTGCCGCATAAATATCCTCTGACTTCTCTTTCTTCCTTCTTGCGCGCCATCCCTCTAACCCGTCATTTTTGGTCATAACCTTATATCCCCCATCTTGACATTGTGCTGTATCAGCACGTTCATTTTACGATTTACTCTTCATCAATGCTTTGTTACGCACATGGTCACCACTCATGCGACTCGCCGCGATCTTTTTCGGCGTGTAGCGGTATCATTTCCCCAGTTTGAGTAAGGCCCAGGAGTGAGGTCACTCGGCCCTTGAGATCAGATAGTGTAAAGGGCTTACGAAGGTAGGCGGTGACACCTGCGGTTTTTGCCGACAATATGGACTCTTGATCAGCGCGCGCCGTAACTAAGAGAAACGGCAAATCCGGGTGAGACTGTCGCACTTCTCTCAAGAACTCGATCCCGGTTTTTTGCGGCATATTCCAGTCGCAGACGATAAGGACAACGTCGTCAGCCTCATCGTCAAAATATTTCAGTGCGTCTGCGCCGTTTGAAACGCCTTCGATGTCAGACAGTCCAATCTCGCGAAGCATCGCTTGGATTGTTGAACGCACATTGAAATCGTCTTCAACTAGTAATACCGACATTGCAACCGCCCTTGCTTGTCAAGATCTCATCGCCCTTGGTGAGAGTCTTCCTTATTGAGTTTTACGGGAAAATAGAGTGTGAACACTGTTCCGTAGCCCAGCTCGCTTGATACGGAAATTTGCCCATTATGTGAAAGAACTAAACCTTGAACAGTCGCTAGGCCCAACCCCGTCCCCTCGCTGACATCTTTCGTCGTAAAAAACGGGTAAAAAATTTTCGATGCAACTTCCTCACTCATACCAGCACCCCAATCTTGGATGCTTATAGAGAGCGCTGCTTGACTAGGTTTGTCCGGCATTGAGCAACGCTCAACACAAATATGCACTTCGCCCTGTCCGCCCATCGCATGTTCAGCGTTTTTGAGGATATTGACGAATATCTGCATCAAGCTTGTTTTGTTGCATTCCAGCGTAAGAGGTTCATCAGTCGCCTCTTTTTGGCTAGAGATGTCGAGAACAATCATTGATGGCAGAAGGGACATCGCGAATTCTATTGAATCAGACAACACCTCGAAGGCGTCATGTTCTGAAAATTCAATATCTTTCTCCCTTGTGAAATTGAGAATACTCTCGACGATCGCCTGCGCGTGCATTGCACTGCCCAGGATTATGTTCATGTAATCATAGTGATCTTTGTTGCCATTTTGCTTCAGGCCATCACGCACCAGTTCGCCCAGTCCAATCGCCGGTTGTAGTGCGTTGCTTATTTCGTGTGCCATACCACCTGCGACGCTGCCGAGCGCTGACATTTTCTCCTGTTGAAGCTGACTGGTCGCAGGATCCGCGAGTACGGATGCCGCCTTCTCAAGGTTCGTATGCGACATTTTCTGAACAAAGATATGGCGTGCCGCAAGCATCATCCCGATGAGCAGTACAACACTGGCGATGGTCAAAAGCTCAGCGATCTGCCAATTCTCATAGAGAGAGGTATCGATGCGCCAGGATTCAAAAGAGTCAAAATGGATGAATGAATAAGTCGCAGTCCCCAACAGACACAGAGCCATTATTGTTTTGAGTTTCGGCTCACCTATTCGATTGTGTGATCCCACAATTGATCTTCCATATCGTCCTAATCGACCCGCCACGAGCGATCTACTAATTACGAACTAAAACGTTTATTGGTTAACAAAATTCTAATTTATACCCTAAAAGTTTTATTTTCCAATTCTTTTGATCTAGATCAATGAAAAATAGAAATCAAAGACTTAGACCTAATAATCAGTAGAAGTTGGATTTTTCGCTAACCATTGTGGTTAAGTGTTCTTTCAAAGGACGTGACCTGTTCCACCCAGGTGTCCTCATCTGACCCGTTTGCCTATTCCCAGTGTATTCAACGCACCCCCTGGCCCGGGGACGCATCAGGAACCGGCCCACTGGCGACATTGAAGCAAGGCGGCAGTTACATTCTGCGCCTGCGCAATGAGAGCCCCAACGCTCACCCCATCCACTTACATGGGCTTGTCTTCAAGCCAGTGCGCTCAAACAAGCGACAGGTTCTCCCAAACTGGACAGACACAGCATTGCTGCTCAAGGAAGAAACTCTGGATATTGCGCTTGTGGCAGACAATCCAGGCGATTGGGCGTTTCATTGCCACGTGATCGAACATCAAAAGACGGGCCTCGCGGGATACATCCGCGTTGCATGATCGGCGGAAGCAGCAACGCTTGCCCCTCAACCGCTGTTTCTGAGCGCCGTCGCGATCGCACTGATGGAGAGCTGAATACCTTGTTCAATACGCGTATCCGTGTCACCTGACCGGTGGCGTTTGATCAGTTCAACCTGCAGCAGGTTAAGCGGTTCAACATAAGGCAGACGCAACCGCAGAGCATTTTCGGTCGCGTGACTGTTTTCCAGGAGGCGGGACTGTCCGGTGATCTCGAGAAGGAATTCATTGGCTCTCGACCATTCAGATCGGATTTTGCCAAAAACATCGTCCGCAAGCGCTCTGTCTTCCACAAGCGTCACATAACGTTGGGCGACATCCATGTCTGTTTTCGCAAGCACCATTTCCATATTGGTGAGGGTCGTGTGAAAGAAGGGCCATTCGGCAGCCATTTCCTTCAAGAGAGTCTGGTCCTTGCAGTTGGCGAGGGCCGTCCCCACCCCAAACCAACCGGGGAGCATGACCCTGGACTGAGCCCAACTGAAGACCCAGGGAATGGCCCGCAAGTCCTCAATTCGCTCCGAGGTCGTGCGGCTCGCCGGCCGCGACCCGATCTTGAGACCCGCAATCTCCGCGATCGGAGTCATTTGCCGGAAGAATTTTTGGAATCCATCTGTCTCATAAACCAGCGCACGGTAATGACGGAAGGCGCCTGCCGACAACGCCGCCATTGCCGCGCTGAAACGAGTCTTGTCCGTCGATGAAAGTTGATCGGGCTCAATCGTTGCCAAAAGAGTGGCCGACGCCATGGCTTCCAGATTCTTTGCGGCTTTTTCCTGGGTGCCATATTTGGCCGCAATAACCTCGCCCTGCTCGGTAATCCGAATACGGCCCTGAACGCTTCCTGACGGTTGCGCACGAATAGCTTCAAAGGCAGGTCCACCGCCACGACCAACCGCGCCGCCACGACCATGGAAGAGCTGCATTTTCGTGTCGGCGGCTTCGAATATGGACACCAGCTTGCGGGAGGCGTCATGCAAGCACCACACAGACGACAGGTATCCGCCGTCCTTATTAGAGTCGGAATACCCAATCATTACTTCCTGAAAGCCGCGCGATGCCGAGAGGGCCCGCATCTCCGGCAAGGAAAACCAATCCCGCATGATCGACTTTGCGTTTTCGAGGTCGCCGATCGTTTCAAACAGGGGTACGACCATCAATGCTGAGGAAGGGGTATCGCCCGGTTGGTAGAGCCCCACTTCCTTGAGGAGAAGATACACCTCCAGCAAATCAGACACACTGTCTGCCTTCGACACAATGTATGTTGAGATGCCACCGCTCCCATACCGACTATGGACACGCGCGGCAGCCCTGAAAAGCGCCAGCTCTGAATTTGTCTCTGCTGAATAGTCTAGAAACGCGGATGATAAGGGGCGCGCATTTGAGAGCTCCTGCCGCAGCAAGGCAACCCGCGCCTCTTCATCAAGGCCGAGGTAGTCGCTTTCGACCGAACCACCAGCCAGCAACTCCGCGACGACGCGCTCATGCACATCAGAATTCTGTCGGAAATCCAGCGTGGTCAGATGAAAACCAAATGTCTCAACCGTCCGAAGCAATTGTTTGAGCTCTCCGTGATCGGCCAACCGACCATTCGGAGCCTTCAGTCCACGCTCTAATATCAACAGGTCGTCCCGAAAGGCCTGCGCGTCGGTGTAAGCGTCCCCATCGAGTGAACTCCTCCGAGGAGGCGCGCGCCCGATGAGGTTCTCAAAGGTTGCCGCCAAACGCGCATAGATGCCGCTCAGCGCGCGACGATAAGGTTCATCGCGACGCGTGGCGCTTTCATCACCGCTAGCTTCCGCAAGCGTCTGCACCTCAGCCGCAACTTGAGCATGCTCTGAAGATATGGACAGCGTTGCGCCAAGAGCGTGTACCCGCTCCAGGTAATATTCCAGAACAGACTCAGAAGCGCGTGAAACGGAATGCTCGACACAGTTTGCGTCCACGTTGGGATTGCCATCGCGATCCCCGCCAATCCAGCTTCCAACTCTCAAAAAGCTGGGGCATCCCTCACCCAGCAACTGTTCCCAACGGGAATATTCAGCGGGCAAGGCCGGAAGAAAGACCTCTCGAAGATAGTCAAGCTCGATCTCCACCTCATCAAGCACAGTCAGCCTTTGGTGTCGCAGCAACCGCGTCTGCCAGAGCAAAGCAATTTCTTGCCGGATGGCGGCGTCAATCGCAGTGCCCGCAGTCGTCTCTTTTTGGCCGGCATCCTTAAGGCCAAGCAGGTCACCAATCTTTGTGAGATGGTCGATGACACTCTTGCGCCGAACTTCCGTGGGATGGGCCGTGAGCACCGGCATCACAAGCATGTCGGAAAGCGCGTCTTGTACTTGGGCAAGACCAACGCCGGAGTCTTTTAGACGCGCCAAAACTTCCTTCAGTCCTGTCACACCCTCCAGCGCAGAGCTCTGCCGGTCTTCCGCAAGGTTGGCCAGCATGGAGAAAAGCATGAAAGCCCGCACAAAGTGGAGGGCATCGTCCAGCCCAAGCGCTTCCAGTTCTCGTCCCACATCTTCTGCGTCGACAAGACCGCGATGCTGGTCAACGGAAACAGATCGAACGCGCTCGATGCGCTCGAAGAGTGAGTCCCCACCATATGATCGGATGACATCGCCCAGCAGGTTGCCCAGATATCGCACGTCTGCGTTTTGGGTGACGGACTGCGTAGAAGACTGCATGGCATCCTCCGTATCTGGTCATTGGCCAAATGAGAGTAGTGAAGACCATGTGTTTATCCAAGGACCCCGTACACGTCCGCGTTCCTCACAAAGGACGGAGAAACGTGATCGTCTGCGCCGCCGACAAACAGCTTGTAAGCACCCTTAAACCCAATTAGCTTCTTAAAATGATAATAACATCATAATTGATGAACATCATAATAACTAAGACATGAGGGGACGACCATGCACATATTGCAGACCAAGCTGGGTTTGGTGTTCTGCCTTGTCGCAGGGGCCGGCATCTTTCTGGCGGTATCAGGTATCGGCGGGTCACCGGCCCTCGAACTGTGGAACAATGAATCCCGGACCAGCCTGCCCCTATGGCTGATGATCTGGCTCGGCTTCCTGGCGCTCACATTTTTGTCGTCAATCATTTTTGCCCGGAACCTCGTACCCGCCCGTTGGGTGCTGGCGAGCTTCATCGGGAGCCACGTCGCCACCATCGCCATTGAGAGCACCGAGGGCATGGTCTTGCGCGCTGGGCTTGTGTCTCTCCTCCACGTCATCTTCTGGACACCGGGTCTCATCGCCCTCCTGTCGAACCAATCCGACATCCGGTTCAACTCAGCCTATGGGGTCTGGGCCAGCCTCATGCTCTTCGTCTACGCCGTCGCCTTCACCTTTGATATTCGTGACAGCATTGTCTGGCTTATGTTCATGGGCGGAGTGTAAAGTCGCGAATTCCGAGCACGCACTTTCCAGCAGTGTCTAGGGAGCAACAAAAGAAGCAGAGGAGCATAGGGTGGCTGATATCAAAAAGATCCTCGTCGACAAGACGAACCTGGAGTCCACCCAGAAGGTTTCGGACCTCGTTGGTGAAGCGCTTGATGAAGGCGAAGTGCGTCTTGAAGTGACGCGGTTTGCTCTGACGACAAACAACGTCACCTATGCCTTCGCAGGGTCTGGTCTCGGCTACTGGAACTTCTATCCAGAACCCGACCCATGGGGATGTATCCCTGTCTGGGGGTTTGCCAAATTTGTTGAAAGCCGATGCCAAGACATTGAAGTGGGTGAAGAGGTATTTGGGTTTTTGCCAACCTCCCAGCAAGTCCACAATCTGCACCATGCTGCCTTAGGCTAAATGACGCCGTTTACACAGTTTGCACCTGTCTCATGCCTTAAGACGATGAGGACAGACCGAACCGATGTCGTCCTTCTTCATCAAATCTCATGAACGTGAAGCCGGCGCAGCGTTTGGCAATAGATTTCCAGCGCAGTTCGCACCACCGTGGCACGGTCAAATCAATAAGATCGCGTTAGTAGATGAAACGATGTGATGAGGCCGGTGGATCAGCGAAGGCTGGTTATGATCATATATTGGCTTGTGTTTGTGATGCAGCACCCTGTTCCACAATACGCGTGTGTGGCAACGTGAACTTCACACAAGTACCAGAACCCAGTTCGCTAGTCAGGTCCAAATGACCACCATGCAGCTCAACAAAAGATCTTGCCAGATTGAGCCCCAAACCGGTTCCCCCCACAGCAGTCGCCGCTGCATTTTTTGCCTGACCAAAGCGCGAAAATACCTGTTCCAGATCGGCTTCTGAAATCCCTTTTCCAGTGTCTTGCACCCAAAAGACGATACCGTCGGTGTTCGCATCCCGGGCGCTACCAAGGGAAATGCTGCCGCCGCTTTCCGTGAATTTAATTGCATTAGACATCAAATTCAAAAACACCTGCTGTAGCAGTCTTCTATCGGCAACAATCGTTGGCAGATTTCCGCTGACTTCGTTTTTGAGCATCACGCCTTTCGCTTGAGCATTTACAGACACCACGTCAAAACAGGACCGAACCAGATCGCTGACATCTAAAATTTCTTCCCTCAGCTCTATCTTTCCGGCTTCAACTTTTGCGAGATCGAGAACATCATCCACGATGCTCAGCAGATGGTGCCCGGCGTCAAAGATGTTTTGGATATAGTCCTTATATTCCGCTTCAATTGGACCCAACATCTCACTCTTCATGATTTCAGAGAAGCCTAGTATCGCGTTTAAGGGCGTCCGCAACTCATGGCTCATGTTAGCCAGGAAAACGCCCTTGGCTTTGTTGGCGGTCTCCGCTCCGTCGCGGGCTCGCAACAGGTCAAAGCCCATCATCTCCAGTTCATTACATTTTTCTTCGAGCAGCGCATTGGCGTCGCTTAAGTCCCGACTCGAAACCCACTTGCAGGCTAGTGCCGCCGCAAATTGTTCAATCTCCGCCGGTTGTATTGGTTTTGAGACATAGAACATGTTTTCGATCGGCGGCACAGCCCCGCGGATGTCTTCAGGCGAAACGTCAGAATAACCAGTGACGAACACGATGTTCACGTCTGGATCGAGCTCACGAATTTGGGCGGCGGCGTCCACACCATTTATGCCCGGAGGCATTCTGACATCCATAAAGATGACAGAATATTGATCCCTTGCTTCTAGTGACTCACGGACCGCTGCGACTGCGTCGGTTCCCTGAGACGCTGTTGACAGCTCAAAGGCAAAATAGTTTTCCGGCGCTTGGTCAGCGTTTGACGGCGCCCCGAATAGTTCTGCCTCCAGCTCCTCAAACTCATCATCGCTACCTTTCTTCTGCTGCCGGAAGATATCTTGATAAGCCGCCAATATGTGAGGCTCGTCGTCGACAGCCAGAATGCGGTATCGTTGTCCGTTGGACACGGGACCATCTCCTCCAGTTAAGCTGCCCGAGAAGTGTCAGACTTGGGATGCACAGGCAAAAACAATGAAAAACAAGCGCCCTGGCCGGGCCCATCGCTCTGACTCTCGATACGGCCCCCCATGGCATGAACGCTGTTTGCGCACCAGTGCAACCCGAGCCCACCTGATTTTTCTTTCCGGGTACTGTAGCCACGACCGAATAGCCGTTTGTGGTCGCCTTGATCAAAGCCTTCCCCGTCGTCAACAAAATGCACAACCGCAAATGCGTTTTTGCCCTCTGTCACAGTTTCGGTTTTGACCGAAATGGTGCCTGCAGGCCGGTTGCAGGCCTCGATGCTTTCACGCGCATTAGTGAGCAAATTGCTCACTATCTGCGAGAGAATTGTCCGATTGGCACTGACCTCAACATCCGTCGGCTCAATGCGAAGGCTAATATCCATTCCAGCGCGGGAGGTAGCCGCTTCCCTAACCTCTGCCAACACCATAGACAGATCGACACAGTCAACATATGTGGTTGATGGCGCGGCGATTAGAGAGTCTTCGACGATTTTTTCCAATTCCCGGCTCTGTGATACGAGAATGTTGGCCTCGTCCGCAAAAGCGGCCCGTTCCCGAGACATTTTGGCGGAAAGGTCTCTGAGGTATGCGACCAATTTTTCGTTGGCAGCATCCTGATCGCTGACCAGAGTCGCTGCCTTGGCCAACTTTTCGTCCAGCGGTTCCTTCATCAACTGACGCAACTTCCACATGCCTACCCCTAACGGGTTCATCGCATTACGTATATTGTGGAGCGCACCGGCTGCCTGGTCGGCTTGACCGGCGTAGAATGACTGATCCAAGAGGCGCTGGCGAGCCTCCCGCAGGTCAGAAAGCATTTGATCGAACGACTTGGAGACAATGCCAATTTCGTCCTCTCTCTTCATACCAGTTTGGTGGCTCAGTTCACCGGTTCTGGCAACATGGTCCATGGTACTGGCAAGACTTTTCAACGGCGCAACGATCGCCCTGTTAAGTCCAAGTGCAACGACGAGGATCGTTGCCAGACCTACGAGAGCCAAGGCAGCCAGACTTGCCCATACGGTGTTGTTACCGAGCAATGTAATGTCGGAGGGCGTTCGGGAGGTGATGAGTAGTTCTGGGTTCCCGCTTAAACCAATAAACTTAGCCATCCCAATCCGCGCCTCAGCTTTTCCCGGACTATCTATAAGAATCTTGTCTGAGAGCACCTGCATTTCTGTTTTCCGAACCTCCCACTCGTGGGGCTCGTATTTGGAGATCGCAAAATCAACACCCGTTTCGGCGCGAAGTGCATCAACCCTCTCTTCTGTCAGAAGACGACCGAACGCAACAATTCCGGCAACCGGGCCCGAACCGTCGTTACGAACAATCGGACTGGTCGCAACAAGAATCCTCCCAAATTCCGTTTCAATCACACCAATCGCCCCTTCTGAGGTATTAAGCGGTGTTAGGATAGGATGGGTACGCGCCTTAACGGCTTGATCGAATTCTGTCAGTTGAGTCTTAATGCCATTCTCCAAATCCTGATAAACGACGCCAAATGCGATGGTTCCGTCCTGGCGAATGAAATAGGCAAACTCGACGTCCAGCGTGCTCCAAGCATCATCATAAAAATTATTTTCGGCATACTGATCATTTGTGCCAAGAGCGTAGTTATAGGTCTCATCCCACACTGACCAATCGCTGGCGGCCGTTAACAGAGCTTGCCCCTCTGTGAGAACACGTGCATACGCCCGATTAACATCTCTGGTGACTGCCTCTGTCTCCAATTGCTCGAAGCTCGGCAAGACAGATGCGCGCAAAACAATCCAGTTGGCGCCAATCGAAAAAAAGAGCACCGATCCAACGATGAGGTAGGTCTTTAAGCTGAGTTTCATGGAGCCCCCAAAACAAATTGTTTCTCCATTGAAATCTAAACTGTTTAAAAATATGTATATCCAAAGACCTATTAATTATGACAAAATAAAACTAAAATTCTATTATGTGAACCGCGTTTTATTTAAGTAAAGCCAGCAGCGCTCCCACGAACTTTTGCTAACACCTGAGGGATCCGGCTACCGGACCGCCACCAATCCATAAGGGTATCAAATTATAACTTTTAAGAACCTGAAATACGGAAAGGTTATAATTCTTGAGAACAAAACGTAAATATGATAACTTTCGAGCATATGAGATGCGTGAAAGTTAGAAAATGCTCTATTTAGTTGGAGAAACCATAGAAAAGGCCCAAGCTCACTATCGAGCTCAAAAGGGCGATCTAATTCAGTTGATGAGAGGCATCTATGTCGAGGCTAGCGACAATGTTGATGAAATTGTCCTCGCCCACGCCGTACGTATCGCCAAATTTCTCTACCCCCGTGCATATCTGTCGTCGGTCAGCGCCGATTTACTCCATCCAACTGATAGCGGCAAACTCTACATAAGCGGCTCCAGAAACAACCGTGTGCACCTGCGGGCACTCGAGATCGTTCAGAATAGAAGCTCAGAACGCCCATCAGTGGTTACCGCCATAATCGAAGACCCTATAGGTACATTCACGGCAAACGTTTCCTCCGTCCGCCAACGATTTCTGGAATCCTTTCGCATGCGCAGCGAACATGCTGCGGCCATTGATGATCCTATGCAACGCAAATTAGCCGAGCGACTTATCAAGGAATATGGATCGCCGTCTAAAGCCGCAGAAGCAACTTGGGCGCTTGCCCGAAACAATGACTGGCTTAAAGAAGGAGAGAAAGCGGACCGCTATCTCCACCATGGCCTGAACGTCACAAAGGTCGAAAACAGGACCGTGCTCAAATTCATTGTGGCCTGGCACCAAGAACCAATTGGCACCCTGAGCCATGACGGGTTTGAATGGCGCTGGACACCTGACGACACCTTTAATCTGCCTCTCGTTCGTCAAACTGTACCTGGGAAGTTACCGCCTTTCATCAGCTCTCTTTTACCGGAAGGCTGGCTCGAGAAAGTCCTGAACAGTGGGAATGAGCGCTTCGCGCTGCGCAGTGGTAAGCGCTACATGTCAAACATTACCATCATTAAACAGGGAGAAAAATCCGATGCCCTGCCGAACGATATTCTGCATACACGCCTAAAAGCGTTCACCAAAGATGGTGTTTTCATCGGCGGTTACGAAGGCCCTCGCCCATCAGCATTGGAAAAAAGTTTTGAGCAAAACCTCGCGCAGCTCTATCAGCAAAGCGGCACTCCCAGACTGTCAGGTGTCCAGATCAAAGCGCCTATGTATCTTGAAAGCAACGGCTCGCTGGTGCCCAGTACAACTAAGCCTTTTACACATATTCTCAAGCCCGCAGGCACAGGGGGATTTGAAGCCCTGCCCCTCGTGGAATGGATGAGCTTAAGTTTAGGCCGTCTTGCAGGTTTTGACGTACCGGACTTTGCGCTCATTCCCATGCCGGACAATATGATCCCAGCTTTGCTTATCGAGCGTTTCGACATCCGCACATCCGAAAGTGATAAGAGACGGATGGCGATGGAAGACTTTTGTTCGCTGCTTGATCTGACCCCAGAAGAAAAATATCACGGCACCATAGAAGAAGCAGGGCGCGTTTTGCTGAGCCTCTCAACAGAGCCTGAGTCGGAGCTACGCACGCTTCTTAAGCGCGCTCTGTTTGCCTGGCTTATAGCCGATGGCGACATGCATCTGAAAAATTTAGCCGTGCTCAAAACCGCCATGCCTGGCGAAAGTACATTCCGCAACATCCGAATGGCGCCCCTCTATGACGCCGTGACGACTGTTGTTTTTCCCGGCCTCAGCCATGACCGAATGGCCATGAAACTCAACGGCAAAGACAGCAGATTAAAGAAGGCAGATTTTATCAGAGCCTCAACATCACTAGGTTTAAAGTCCAACGAAACCGAGTCTATGATTAAACAGGTTCTGTCAGATCTCACTCAAGCAATCGAGACCGTGTCATTACCTAGCGGCCTTGGATATAAGCCAGAAATACTTGGCGTAGTAGCAAACCAACTCAGCACCTGCCGCGAGAGAATGGACATTTGAAGAAGAAAGGGTGGGGAACCGCCGCCGGGACTAGCGGTTCCCCAGTCAGCAATGAAGGAGCTTGCCGGGAAACAAGGGGGAATCTCGCTCATTGCATTTCCTTTTGTTTTTGTCTTTTTGCCCGAGTAACGACTACCAGTCGACCTGCGCGCGAAACCCAACCACGTTGGAAGAGAAACTATCGTCCGATGGGTTGCCAGGATTGGCAATCGCACCAAAGGGTCCACCATCAACGGTCACAAGCGAATAGTTGAGCAGGAACCGAACATGGTCATGCGGTATCCAGGTAAGGCCTGCCATCCATGCCGACTGTTCGCCACCATTAATCCCCGCTCCGGAATCGGTCAGGTCAATATAGTCAAAGCGCGCATTCGCGACGAGAGCACCAAAACCGTCTTTATGAACGGGCGAGGCGGGCGATACGCGGCCGATCGTCCCTGAGCCAGGGTCGTAAGGCATGGTCTCGCCGGTCAGAACATAACCGGCGCCGACATAGCCGCCACCAAAGTCTGCACTATCGACACCAGGCGTTGTGGTATTGACATGGAGCGCTCCCCATTCGGCGGTGGCATAGAACGGACCTGAGAATATGCCGATCTCTGCACCATAAAAAGTATCTGCATCCACCGCGATTAGGCCGGTATCAACAAATCGCGTATCGGTCGTGTGAACCTGCGGGCGGCGGCTATACTGAACCATCCCATTCGAGGTTGGATCTTCGCGATGCCGAACTGAGGCGCCGAGGTGAAGCCGCGTCGCATCGCCAATCTCCGGGCTGTAGGTAACACGGGCACTGGGAATAAAACCCTCAGCCTCATCATCACCACTGAGATCACCGGCATGTAAAACACCAGCGCGCAAGCTATAATTGTCACCCACTTTCGCGACACTGACGCCCAGATCGTAGCCAAACTGGAATGCGTTGGTGAACGCCGCCCGCTCCATAAAGGGCACCAGCAGATCATCGCTTTGCTCCTCAAGAGAAACCCAGGGTTTGTGATGGCCAATAATGACATCGACTGGATCCGTATCCCAAACAAGGAAGGCGTCTTCGACACTGACACCGTTATCGGCAAAGTCCACTTCGACCACATAGAAAAAATCGTCGAATTCTCCCTGGGCACCAATCCGAACACGGCGCACTTCGCTGGTCGTGCCGAGACCTGGATCATTGAAACGGCTTTGACCTTCAACGGCGCCAAAATCTGCCTGAATGCGTCCACGAACCTTGAAGTTTTCGAAACCGGCGCCTGAAAAACTGGGGGCGCCAGCACCCTCTGCACGGACATTCTGCTGAGCCACCTGTGCAGCCTGAAGGTCATCAATTGCCTGGCGCAGCTCTTCTATTTGCCCTTTCAATTCTTCGACAGTATCTGCACTTGCAGGCGTCAAACACATACTTGTTGCGATTAAGGCCGCCCCAAAGACAGACACTTTCTTCTCAAGGAATTTCATCGTCTTTTCTCCACTTTCAAAAACAACCAGTGCGCGCACTTCCACCCATGCCATCGCTCTTGATGACGGATTTCAGGTGTTCGAATACAACGCGTTTTCTTCTTTGCGGGGGGATGGGGTCCGGCCGATCAATGGCCGGACCCGCATAGGTTCACCTAACTGCTCTTCGCAATTAGGCGGCTCGCAACCCGTCTAGGAATTTCTTCACTTCCTCACGGAGCGTTCCAAATTGTTGCGCCATTTCATCGGAACTGGACAGCACCTGTGATGCGGCCGCGCCGGTGGTTTCGGCAGCTGTCTGTACTTCAGAGATTGTGCCATTCACTTTCTCTGTACCAGCGGCAGCTTCTTGGACATTTCGGGAAATTTCCTGCGTCGAGACATTCTGTTCTTCAACCGCAGCGGCGATCTGCGTCGACCGTTCACCAATCTGTTTGATCACGCCCGTTATGCCTTCAATAGCGCCTACGGTAGAGGAGGAAGACTGCTGAATAGCGTTGACTTGAACAGAAATCTCTTCGGTGGCTTTGGCCGTTTGCTCTGCAAGAGACTTAACTTCGCTAGCAACCACGGCAAACCCCTTGCCGGCATCACCGGCCCGAGCGGCTTCGATCGTCGCGTTCAATGCCAGCAGATTTGTCTGCTCCGCAATGTCCTGAATAAGGCTAACGATATTGCCAATTTCCTGGGTTGTATCTGCAAGCCCCTTGACGGCCTTATTGGTTGCTTCGGCGTCGGTGATTGCCTTCTGCGAGATCGTGTTAGACTCCGTGATCTGTCCGCTGATTTCGGAGATCGACGCCGTCATTTCTTCTGTGGCCGCGGCCACAGTCTGGACATTGGCTGATGCTTCTTCAGACGCGAGAGAGACAGAACGCGCTTGGCCGCTCGTCTGTTCGGCAGTTCCCGCCATGGTCTGGGCCGTGTCCTTCAGTTCGCCGGCAGAGGATGAAACCGTCGCGATGATGGTTCCCACGCTCTCTTCAAATGATGAAGCGAGTTCTTGCATTTGCTCACGCTTCTCTTGAACTTGCCGCTCCTCAAGGGCGGCCTGCTCTTTGCGCAAACGGTCCGTTTCGATGGCGTTTTCCTTAAACACCTGAGTGGCCTGCGCCATCTCGCCGACTTCATCCGCCCGGTCTTGATCAGAAATTTCGACGCTTGTATCGCCGGATGCCAACTTCTGCATTGCCTGCGTCATCCGTCCAATTGGCCCGGCAATTGAGCGGCCAATGAACCAAGCAAGCCCCACACCAATCACCAAACCGCCGACCATACAAGCTATGATCAGCGTAAACGTCGTGCTCACAGTGTTGGTATTACTTTCCTGGCGTTGGGCCTTCAAAGCTCTTTCTTCTGCCTGAAAATCAGCCATCAGCTGCCTGAATTTGTCGAAATATTGCTTGCCGCGCGCCTCTGCCACAATCGCTGCCATGTCATCCATGGTTGGCGCGCCGCCAATGCGGCCACCGAAATGGCGCGCCGTGGAGGTCCCTGCAATTTGTCGCCGCATCTCGATTTGCGGCTCGGTCACGTTCGACTGCCAGTCCTTTAGAACCTGCCGAACCTCATCAAGCCGGGCAACTTGGCCGGGATTGTCGCTAACGGTTTTTTGCAACTGGTCGATACCGGCGTAAACAGCTGCCTGCCCGGACCGATACGGATCGAGAAATTCATCCTTTCCCGCCAACAGGAAGCCGCGCATGCCCGTCTCCATGTCAACAGCAGCTGCAACAATAGAGTCTGCATCCGCCAATACACCCCATGTATGATCGACCCATTTTGTAGTGTCAGTGATCTTGTTGATATTGAGAATTGCAACTGACCCAAGGGCCACAAGAAGAACCAACGGCGCACATACGCCGATCAGCACTTTGGATTTCGTCTTCCAATCGGAGAAATTAAAAATTGACTTGCGCTTTGAGGCGACTTTCTCCGGAGTGACTTCAACCTCTTCTGATGAAATGCTCATAACCCACCCTTATGATGTCCTGCGGCATCAACTTCGGTCGAGGGCAACGGCCTCGCCGATATGACTGCCTAAATAAATACCCAGTTTTAATTTTGACCCGCCAAAGGTCGAAAATTAGATATAAAGGCTATTGTTTAAGAAATTACTTATATGCAGTATTACTAATTTAAACGTTTTATTTCACAGTTCGCTGACCAGGATGGGACACGATATGTTCGGCATGCTCGTCTGCATCGATTGGTTTCACTGCCGATCGTCTGAAGAAGGACTGCAGACGCACCAATCACCGCCAACTTTTTAAAACCAAACCGCGCAACAGATAGGCTGTTCTATTCGCTAGTGGTCCGCCGGACTGAACGTACATTGTCCTTGCAACCTAATAGGTTTCAATGCCCGAACGACAGTGTTACGCAGCATAACACTTATCTTCAATTTTGGAGCGCCACGTCGCACCGCGATACGTTCAGGAATCGCTATCCTATGACCATTGCCTATCTGTTCCGCAGACTGAATGCCCCACGTCCAGGGTGGTTGACCCAATGATGGAACCTATTAGCAAAGGCATCCAATTGACATTGCGGCAGCAGCCTGCCTAGGCGGGTAAGCTCAGACAAACATAGACTAGCTTGGACATCAGTAGCACGTCAGAAATTTTTGACGCCGCTTAGTTGGGATAATCCTAGGCATATCAAGATAGACCACTTGACGTATGGTGCATTATTTGTAGTGTACGTTGATGTCAAAGGTATCTCACACTCAAATTGAATCGCTCCGTCTTGCGATCGATGCCCTTGTACGCGTCTTCAAGATTACAGACTCACTAAAAGTCGACCCCAGTATCCCGAAACTGAATCCGCCAGACGTACAAGCGCTTCTCTATATTTCAAAAAATCCACACTGCATCTCCAACGACGTAAGCCACTTCCTTGGAACATCGCCAACAACAACGTCAGCGCTTATTGATCGCCTTGTACGCAGGGGCTTGATATTGAGAGGACGAACGGAGGAAAATCGCCGCATCGTCCAGCTTACCTGTTCGGCTGACGGAGAGCGCGTAGCAAAAAAAGTCATAGCGGAACAAGATAGTCATTGTGAAGAGATGTTGCGGAAATTAAGTGCCGCTGACCGTAAAAACTTTCTTTCTGCCATTAATACAATCGTCGCTGGCCTGGATTGATCTATCCTCATCGTTGGCTTTCGATGAGCTGTGCGGACAACAAAGCGCGCCATGCCAAGTCAATATCAAACCCCTCCAGTGCTGCCTTCGCCGACTGAACCAGAAACACAGGGAGGTCGTGCCCACTCTTGTGAGCATTGTCCTGCAATAAACGATAGGCATCGGACCGGGTGAATTCTTCAATCTCTTTTTTGTTTGGGACAGTTTCGGCCAAGCCAAGGCGACTCAGTTCAACCTTGTTCAGTCCTGATTTCGGACCGAGGATTTCGGAAACCACCGACGCACCCATCGCCGCTGTTTGCGCTGGGTGCGGTAGTTCGAAAAGGCTTTTACCCGATACATGAGTGTAAAAGTCGCCGCCCAGCCGGGCAACCATATCCATACGGGAAGGATCTATAGATCCATTGTCGGCAAAAACGTGCTCGCGAGCGTGTAGCATCAATACACGGCAAATAACAAGGTTTCCGGCACCGGGTTGATCGCCGAGAGACTTAACTTCTTCGACACTGCACTCAAGCTGAACAAGAGATTCCTCAACGCGAGGAGGCGAAACGCACAAAGAGTCGATGGGTGTGAGCATTGACATTTCGAACTCATTCACCTCCGGCGGAAAATAAGAACTAGCCAAGTTCATCTGGTCCACGATGTCCCGGTTGACCAGATTGATCACCACTTCCGGGACTTCACGAACGTTGGCAAGCGTATCTTTTGGTGTTTGCCGGAGAACCGGATTCGACACCGAAAAGATCACCATGGGCGGCAATGCGCTGACCATATTAAAATAGGAAAACGCACTCAAATTGATCATTCCTCTGGCGTTGATGGAGCTCACAAATGCAATCGGGCGCGGACCGATCACACTCGTCAAGTAGCCATATGCCTGGCGCGGATCTATTGTCGTCAAATCAAAGGTAGGCACGATATTCCTGCAATGTCGAAAAATGCCTATCGGCCCATATGAGGAGTTGCAGCATCAAAATTTTATGTAGCGATTGGCCAGGAAGAAGTCGAAAAATCTGACAGACCCAGGCTGCCAACAATCTCCATGAAATCTCTCGTGTGCGGCATCCCCGCATGCGCATCCATTGCTTGCTGGTCGACCCAGATTTCCCGCAGGTGCACAAGCAGATCATCTTCAGGGTCTACGCTAAACAAGTAGTCCATACATCCCGTTTCCTGCCTCGACTTGCCTGCCATCTCCACCAAAGCAGACAGCGCCTTTTCACGTTTGTCTCTAGCAAGGCGCAAGGTGCCGATTTGCAAAATGCCATCGGCCGCATTATCAGCTGCCAATCGATCTGAACCGGGGTCTAGGTTTGCCGCCGCCATGCTCGCAAGCCGCTCTTCTGCGTTAGCTGAGAGGCTAATGAGAAACTGCTCTTTTTCAATTCCCCCAATCGCTGCCTGCGCAACCTCTTCGGGCGACTGCATGCTTGTTGGACGCGCGGCTTCAGCGATGGCCGGATCGATCCCATAAAGCACCGGCGACGTCGCAAACTGCGTGTCGGTAATGTCAGGACATAAAACGGACACGCCCAGGTTCCGCCCTGACACATAGGTGGCCAGCGCCCTGGAATACGCAATAATCGCAGCCTTGGATGCGATATAGGGTGCCGCAAATGGGATATCGTGGAACAGACCCAGACTGGAAGAGGTATTGACAATCCATCCCGGGTTATCGCTTCCCATTAGAGGCAAAAACCTTGATATCGCACCGGCGAATCCAGTGACGTTTGTTGAAAGGACGCGATTCCAGGCGTCATCCGGGATAGCCTCTAACAGGCCGGCAGCCGAGACTCCTGCATGGTTGAACAGAAGGTCTAATCGCGCCGCAAAATTTGCGTCGACAAACTCCAATAAACCGTCAAGGCTGGCCGGATCACCTAGATCGCATACGAATGGATATCCCTGCCCTCCACATGCCGATACGTCGCGTGCTGTATTTTCGGCTTTGCCACCATCTATATCAGCGACCACGACACGACACGCGTGCCGACCAAGTTCACGCGCGATAGCTGCGCCAATACCTGCACCGCCACCGATAATGACGGCTGTTTTGTCTGAGACTTTCATATAAGTTGCCTCATCTGTTCGATCGCTGTGGGCCACGCTTTGTGCGCTTAAGACCTTTGTGCAGCTGCCAGGTTGGTCTGAAAGCCCGCTTGCGCGCCGAGGGTTAAAATAGGACCGTCATTCAGATCCTCCTGCCACACCAGCGACTCGGTCCCGATATGCAAAGGATGATCTTGAATGGTCAAAATGAGAGCGCCATCGGGCCCAGTCGCGTGCCCATGTGGGGCCCAACTCGGCGCCGCAAGCATAATGTCGCCAGCGCCCCATTCAATTCTTTCGCCGTCTACTACCGACCAACCAGACCCCTCGAGGATGAAGTTGACCGCAGCGGACATATGGCGATGAACTGGCCCAACAGCATCAGCGGGCGCTGACGTCATTGTTGCGAAAAATGAAAATGTGGTCCCATTGCGTCGCCCCGTTGCTGGGTTGTAATAAACCCAAAGCGGTCGCCCATTGTAATTTTTACCAATTGAACGAACCAAACCCATATGAGGCGCAACGTCTCGCCAAGGCCAAATTAAGGGCGGGTTATCAACAAATTCAGGATCGACTAAATGCTCATATGGCAGAAGCGCGCCCTTGCCATGCCCGAGTGGAACCGCACCACCCGCGAGCTCCTTCGCTGAATCAATTACGTCGGCACCCGCAGCTAGCGTATTCGCGAATGCATCCATGGGCTCCGGCTGATAATCGACATACAACGCCTCAAGTCGTTTCAAAAAAACATCGTTTGAGTAGCTTACATAGTGGAACGGTTCCTCACCGGCATTCTCCAGCACCTCCGGCTGCATAGCCGGCACGGTCCACCCGTCTCTGTTTTCAACATCGAGCCGAGTGTCACCGATCACCGCTAATCCGCGCCCCGATAGCGCAAAATTAAACGAGGAAGCGTTGGTCCGCCTCACGATTGTTTTCTCGCCTGGCAGAATTACGCCAAAACGCACATCTATCGTGGGTGCAATCGCGCGCTCATGTTTGGCACTTCTTGGATGGACAAGTGAAAACTCACGACGTCCATCTGCTCCAACACCGCCATGCATTAAGCTCTCTTGTGCGGTTTTGATTTCGCCGCTGCGAACGACCATCGCGGGCCAAAGCTCTTGCTCATAGCTTGGTTGCAACCGGTGGTCGACCAGGTGAATGTGATCTTCAATAGTCATTTATGCTACCTCCCGTTAAACAATTTCGGCGCAAACGGTGTTGGTGAGAGTTCCGAGAATAGGGCTGATAATCTCAATAACATCACCGTCTTTAAGAAATCTCGGAGGTTGTCTCAAAGCGCCTACTCCAGGTGGGGAACCAAGCGCGATGACATCGCCAGGCACAAGACACATATGTGTCGAGAGATAAGAAATTAGTTTCTGAATCCCGTGGATGAGGTCAGAAAGACTTCCCATCTGTACCAAATCACCGTTAAGCCGGACGTCGTATGCAAGATCTGCGGGTTCTGAAACTTCATCCGAGGTGGTCCACCAGGGACCGATAGCGCCTGACCGGTCGAAGTTTTTCCCCGCGGTCGCCTGGGTTCCGTGCAACTGATATTCGCGTACAGCATGGTCGCCAAAAAGTGTGTACCCGGCAACATAGGTCATCGCTTCATCAGGATGGATATGCCGCCCCATTTTGCCGATAGCTAAAGCCACTTCCCCTTCCCAGTCGAGTGTTTCCGAACAGGTTGGTTTCTGAATGTCCTCACCTGGTCCCACCAAACTTGAGGGAAACCGAATAAAGAAATTTGGATGCTCCGAGGGCTCACGTCCTACTTCTTTTGCATGGGAGAGAAAGTTCATGCCAGCACAGAGCACTCGCGTTCCATCATCAATTGGCCGCATCAAGACAATCTCGGACAGATCACACTCTGCACCCGGTGATCGAAGAGCGTTGTGGTCTTCTGTCGCACACAAAATTTCGGTGATTCTCTTTTGCGGCATAGCAGTGCTTAGATCGACGGCTCGCGAGTCTTCTATGCGAAACACGCGAAGACTGTTTTCAGCACCATCTGATTTTGGTCGATCACGGTACATACCGTAGGCTATTTTCATCAGACTAGCCTGCCCAAAAGGCTTCATTGCGACGCGCATAGAAGATGAGCACCGAGTTGAAAAGCAAGCCAGCAGCCGGCAAGGCCATCAGTAGGGGATCGTAGGCAAGGTGAAGTGTAACCGCTCCCAGCATCAACAGGGCAAGGCAGGCGGCTGCCAGCGGTGTCAATGGCCGGATGTACAATCCAACGGCCCCAGCGACTTCGCAAGCGCCAACAAAATACGCAAATTCGACTGGCAAGCCGAAACGGGCGAATGCCTCTAGCGGTTCCGTCGCCCCAGCGAGTTTCATAATACCTGCCGCACCGAACCCTAAAGACGTGAGGAAGACGGCCACCGATATCCCGTATTTGCGTATCAGATTCATATCAAATCACCTCTTTTTCGTTTCTCTATTACCCTATGTCTTGATCGCTCCAAGGTTCATTACCGTTTCACAAACGTGCCGTGAAAACCCAAAGGAACCCTGGCGGGAAGGTGGACGATGGCAGCAGGCTCTCCCGAGAAATCAGAAGCGTTGAGGATATAAAGGTCCGTCGCATCTCTATCCGGCTTGTAAACATACGAGAGGATCCATCCCTCGCCGTACGGAGCATCTTCATCTCGCGGAACAAAGAGGCCTTCTGCGGGCGCGCTTCCCGGACCTGTATCGTGAATCTCTACCGCGCCTGTGTTCACATTGTACTTCACTAGTTTGCTAAAGGTTGTTCGACCGTCGACATCTTCAACTGTCACTCCACATCCCGTTGCATATGCCCGCCCTAACTGACGATCATCAACTCTTGGCAGTTCAAACCCCAGGTCACTCACCGTCTGGACAGTTGACTTTCCTGTTTTCATATTGAGTCTCCAACGCCTCAGCGTCGGCAAAGTCCCTTGCTGCAGAACGTCAGAGCGGCCACGCTCGAGGAAACGATCAACAGCCGGCGCATCGAGAACGATCTCATCACCTTCCTCAAATGAATTCACAAGATGAATAAAAAAGACTGGTGGAACTTCAAACCAATGGACTCTCTGTTCGCCTGTTTTCTGCATCACGCCAAAGCGGGTCGGATAGTCGTCACGCCACAGGAAGGGAAAGCCCTCTTCCTCCATATACTCGGCGTCGAACACGACAGGAAAGTCGAAGGCAATGACATAGTTTTCCGTCATGCCCATATCATGAATTAGCGTCGGCCCGTTCAAGTCTAGCGGGCATGCGCCGAGATATTTGCCTTCGGGGTCGACATGATGAAGCTGGCCGTATGGTGCTTCTCCAGCTCCATTGAGAAAAAACATATCATTTGTGACTGGATCAATTTTGGGATGAGCAAACATTGGCGCTTTAAGATGACCGCCAAAGTCATAACGACCAACTGTTTCAAGGTTCCGATTCACTTCATAGGGCAGTCCGAATTCACAAAGTGAGAGCAATTTGCCGGCATGCGCGACGATGCTTGTGTTAGAAGGGTTATAGAAACCAACATCTGCCGGTCCGCCTGAACTTGCCAAGGGAAGCTTTTCCGTCAGAGCGGTCGTGCGCACCCATCGGCTGCGAAACCAGTTTGCCCTTCCATCAGAAAAATCGATGCCATTCAACATTCCGTCAGGGAGAAACCAATGGTAATGCCCCACATAGGGAACCGGCGGCGGATTACCTCCATTACGTACGTATAAGCCATTCAGTTCACCAGGAATGTGACCGGTTACTTCAAGCCCAAACGCCGTCGTCTCTTCTTTCACCGGCGCGAAAGCGCCGTTTAAATAGTTGTCGGGTATTCCAATGTACTGTTGTCCAGCAAGTTGAGTCGCACTCATTGATCCCTCCTACCAAATACGTCAAAGCAGATTGTTATTGAGCCGCCTGCAAAGTGCTGAGACTCTTCGTATGAAGGATACTGTCTGCTGGTTGCAGTCCAACGAGGCGCTCACTCACCTCCCACAGGTCTGCCCAGGCGACTTGATCGTAAGACGCCTTCGAGGATTTGATCGGCGCCAGTCCCTCATAATATCCACCATCCGAATGCTGAAATGCGGGGTCAGCACCCAAACGGGCCAACCGACGTCCTGAGGTTCTGGGCGTATTGACGTTGCGGCCCCAAAGGGTCATGACCGGTAACACGCGCGACCACAGAAAACGGATAATCGGCGGATAAGTCCGGGCCAGACCGGTGCCCGGCATCATTCCAGGGTCAAATGCGAGGACTCTCAAGCCAGACTGCGGATCTATCGCCCGGAGCCGACGGGACATCTCATAAGCACACATGACATTGCACAATTTTGACGTGGAATAGCGTCGCTGCCCTGCTTGAACTTTAGTATCACCATGGTCGCGTCGGTCCTTGTCCGGAAATGCGACAAGCTCTGCTGTTGCAAATTGCGGCGCCGGAATTCCTGTTTTTTGAGCCGGATCGTGAGTACCACTGGCGGTGAACACAATCACACCCTTCTTGGACATCTCTGTCAGACAAAGGTTCGAGAGCAGAAAATGACCAAGATGGTTTGTGGCGAATGTCAATTCGACACCCGAGGGCGACGTATTCAGACCATTCACTATTTGAATTCCCGCGTTGCAAAATAGCAAATCAATCGGGCCTAGCTCTCGCTCTCTTATCGCGTCAACGCATGAACGAATGGATTGAAAAGAAGATAGATCGAGGGGGACGCATTCGATCTGCGCATTCTTGACTTTGCGCTTTATTCTCTCAGCAGCGACTGACGCTTTGGCCGCATCTCGGCAAGCCAAAACGACCCGGTAATCGTATTTGCGCGCGAGCTCCAATGCGCACTCATAGCCAAGCCCGATATTTCCGCCGGTCACCAAGGCCGTTTTCATAACTCTTGCTCTCCGTCCAATGCCTTTACGGTTCATTTTTTTTATTGTACAATTTTTGGAATGTCAAACAATTAGATTAGGGTGGATCGCGATATGACATCGGTTTTTGTTACCGGAGCTGGTTCGGGAATAGGTTTTGAAACCGCCCGGCAGTTTGCATTGCAAGGAAAGAGAACGATCGGCGCAGTTCGAAATGCCCAAAGCGCGGAGATCTTAGAAGAGCGGTTCAAAACAGAAGGACTCGAAATTGAGACAGTCCACGCAGATCTTGCAAAAGCAGAAGAAGTCGAATCAATGGTGCAAGAAATCCTTTCTCGCGGACCTATAGACGCATTAATCAACAACGCCGGCGTTGCGGCAATTGGCTCAGTCGAAAATTCAGATGACCTGACCACAACTCAATTGTTTGAGATAAACGTGTTTTCACCGCTCAGGTTGATCCGGCATGTGGTGCCGGAAATGCGTGCCAGAAGAGCAGGCACGATTGTAAATATCTCGTCGATGGCAGGCGAGATGTCTCAACCGTTTGAGGGTCTTTACGGCGCGACCAAGCGTGCATTAGAGGGATTGACCGAACAGCTTTACTATGAACTGAAACCCTTCGACATTCGAGTAATCAGCATACAGCCTGGCAGGATCAATACTCCGATACGCGAAAAGCTACTGACAAATGGTCGCTTCGACCCGGATGGGCCTTACAGCCAAGGGTGGGATGCCTGGCAGAGAGCGTATGAAATGGGCGACTTGGGCGGAGAAGGGGCGCCTCCAGAACTCGTTGTAGAGACAATAATGCAAGCTCTCAACACTGACAAAGCCAGACTACGATGGCCAGTAGGCGACGATGCGCAATTGGCGTCTCAAGCAATTCATTCGAGCACGTTTGAGGAGTTTGAAGTACTATTGAGAACAACACTGGGATGGCAGGGATGAAGCAGGCGGTGACTTTGGTAACGGGCAGTTCCAGCAGCCACGGAAAGGAACTATCCTTCATCGTTGCTGGAACTACTCAATAGAATCAAGTCCTTCATATGCAATCCTTCTCACGTCGGCCATCTGCAGAGAAAAGAGCTCTAACGTAGGTTCTATAGCGTTCTCCCCTCTAATCTTTTTTCATCTGTATACAGATTTAGACAAAAAAGGCGCCCGCCAACGAAAGCGTCCAGTGCCTTACCATCTGGTTGCTGCAACTCTGTCTAGCTCAACAGAGCAATACGCCCCTTATTTAATGGCGTCCCACTCTGCTGGCGAGCTTTATCGGGAGCCATGTCGCCACCATCGCCATTGAGAACACCGACGGCATGGTCTTGAGGGCCGGACTGGTGTCTCTCCTCCACGTCATCTTCTGGACACCGGGCCTCATCGCCCTCTTGTCGAACCAATCCGACATACGCGTCAACTCAGCCTATGGGGTCTGGGCCAGCCTCATGCTCTTCGTCTACGCCGTCGCCTTCACGTTTGACATTCGCGATGGCCTCGTCTGGCTTATGCTTATGGGCAGCGTGTAGAGTAGCGAACGCCAGGCACGCACTTGCCAGCGGGTCTAGAGAACCAAAAAAGAAGTAGAGGAACACAGGGTGGCCGATATCAAAAAGATCCTCGTCGACAAGACAAACCTGGAATCCACCCAGAAGGTTTCGGACCTCGTTGGCGAACCGCTTGATGAAGGTGAAGTGCGTCTTGAAGTGACCAGATTTGCTCTGACGACAAACAACGTCACCTATGCCTTCGCAGGCGCCGGCCTAGGCTATTGGAACTTCTATCCGGAGTCTGAGCCTTGGGGATGTATCCCTGTCTGGGGATTTGCCAAAGTGGTTGAAAGCCGATGCCAGGACATTGCAGTGGGCGAAGAGGTATTTGGGTTTTTGCCACTCGCCTCACATCTGGTTCTCAAACCAACCCAAATCGATGACACCGCCTTCATCGATGGCACGGATCATCGGTCCAGTCTTTTCAGGTGGTACAACAGATATTTCCGAAGTGCAGCAGACCCTGTACTCACTCACGAAAGCGCAGACGTGCAACCGGTCCTATGGCCTCTATTCATGACTGGGTGGATGCTCGCGGAAAAGATCGGCGGTGCGGCAGACGCCCTCTACATATCGAGCGCTTCGAGCAAAACAGCCTTGTCACTTACCTGGTCTCTCAAGCACCAGAAGAGTGGCGCGCGCAGCATCGGCCTCACGTCCAAAAGCAACAAAAGCTTCGTTGAGGGACTTGGCATCTATGACGAAGTTCAAGCTTATGACGACTTAAAGATAGACAATGGTTCAGGGACAGCCATTTTCGTGAATGTAGCCGGGAATGCCGCATTGGCGTCAGGGATCCACGCCGCGCTCGGTGACAAGCTCGTCGAGTCAGTCGCCCTGGGCGCCACACACCGAACACCCGGTGACGAGTCGCTGCCCATGCCTGGACCTGTGCCAGAACTCTTCTTTATCCCGACAGTTTCCGAAGACCGCGCAGCAGACATAGGGTTTGAGACAGCGCACCAGCAATTCGCCGATGCATGGCATGCGTTCACACCTTGGGCGTCCGGGTGGATTGAGACACAACACGTGGCCGGGATCGACGCTATTGAAGCGAGCTATAGACGCCTGCTGGACGCCAAGGTGGCACCCCAAGAAGCAATTCTGTGCGCTTGGGACTAGGTGGACCTGATCTCTTCAACCAATCAGGTGAGTGCGATTTGAATGTGGTGCCCCTGGCCGGACTCGAACCAGCACGCCCGTACGGACAGCAGATTTTGAATCTACCGCGTCTACCAATTCCGCCACAGGGGCCCCGACGGGCAAAGACCGCCCGTCAAGCGGCGCCATGATAGGCAGGACGAGGCCCACGTCAAAGGGAAAGAGCGCAAGATAGACAGAAAACGCACGCCCTGTTATCAGGGAGCCCATGTTGCGTGGCCTCTATGATTGGACAATGAACCTTGCTGCCCACCGCCATGCGCGGTGGGGTCTGGCGCTTGTCTCGTTCGCCGAGAGTTCTTTCTTTCCCATCCCACCTGATGTCGCGTTAATCCCGATGGTATTGGCGAAACGCGCCCTCGCCTGGGTTTACGCGTTCATCTGCACCATCGCGTCTGTGTTGGGAGGGGTGGCCGGATACGCGATCGGCTTCTTCTTTTTTGTTCAATTGGGCGAGCCCATTCTGGCCTTCTATGGCTACACAGAGCAGTTCGCGAGCTTTGCCGAACGATATAATGAGTATGGCGTCTGGATCGTGCTCATCGCCGGTTTGACCCCCTTCCCCTACAAGGTCATCACCATCGCCAGCGGCGCAACAGACCTTAATTTCCTGGTCTTCATGGCCGCAAGCCTCGTCGCCCGCGGCGCCCGGTTTTTCGCGGTTGCAGGGCTTTTGTGGTGGTTTGGCGAGCCCATCCGCACCTTCATCGACAAGTATTTCGGGCTCTTGTCGATCCTTTTTGTCGCACTCCTGATCGGCGGCTTCCTCCTGGTGGGCCTGATCCTGTAAGATCAGCACATGTCGCTGCTCACCACACTTCCCATCGCGAACCGCCAGATCCCCTGGGCAGTCTTCGGCATTTCCCTGGTGACGCTGGGCGGAGCACTCGCATTCGAGCATATCGGCGGTCTTGAACCCTGCTCCCTCTGCCTGCAGCAACGCTATGCTTACTACTTTCTGATCCCCGCCTCTTTCGCCGCCGGTGTCTTATCGCGAGAAACCAACTTAGGACTAGCACCGGTTGTTTTGATCGCCCTCTGCACCCTGGCCGCAGCGGCGAATGTCGTTCTGGCGGGCTATCACGCAGGTGTTGAATTCAAGTGGTGGGAAGGCCCGCAAGGCTGCACCGGCGTGAACCTGGTGCCGGGCAATCTGGAAGAGTTCAGACAACAATTGGAAGGCGTCAAGGTTCCGCGCTGTGATGAAGTTCCGTGGAGCCTCTTCGGCATCTCTATGGCCGGGTATAACTTTCTGATTTCGCTGCTGCTGACGGCACTCGGTGCTGTGGCCCTTGCGCGATTTTGGACCATGACAGGATTGGAGGAAGAGTAAGATGACCAAAAGCTCCTTCAGCGCTGCGACCGATCATCCTGGGCGCCCCTCAACAGCCGACCGGATCAAAGAGATGATCCGCGTAGACCATGCCGGAGAATATGGAGCGGTTCGCATTTACGAAGGCCAGCTGGCCGTCTTTCGCCATCTGCCCCACAAGAAAGAGATCACCGAAAGCCTCACGCGCATGGCAGCCGAAGAAGGGGAGCATCTCGACCGCTTCAATAAACTTGTGAACGAGCGACAGGTACGCCCAACAGCCCTAAATCCGCTTTGGCACATTGGCGGCTTTGCTATGGGGGCTGCAACAGCCTTGATGGGGGAGAAAGCAGCCCATGCTTGTACGGTCGCGGTGGAGTCCGTGATCGATGAGCACTATCAAAGCCAGATCGACGAACTCTCAGCTCTCGATACAGAAGAAGACCTCAAAGAAACGATCATTCAGTTTCGGGAAGAAGAGCTAGCCCACAAGCAGGAAGCGCTGGAGAGTGGGGCCGAGGAGGCGCCTGGTTACCCGGTCCTATCGAATGTCATCCAGACCATTTGCCGCGCGGCCATCCGCGCCTCGGAAAAAGCCTGAGCAGCTGCCCGCTTTAAGCTTCCAGCTCACTATCCCAGTAGAGATAATCACGCCAGCTCTCGTGCAGATAGTTCGGCGGGAAGCGCCGTCCGTTCTTATGCAGCTCGTTCACCGTTGGCCGAAACGGCTTTTGCCGCGGGATCATGCCCGCTTCTTTTGGCAACTTGCCGCCTTTGCGCAAGTTGCAGGGCGCACAGGCCGTGATGACATTTTCCCAGGTTGTTTGTCCGCCGAGACGACGCGGAATGACATGGTCAAACGTCAGCTCATTCGGGTTGCCGCAATATTGGCAATTGAAGCTGTCCCGCAGGAAGAGGTTAAACCGCGTGAATGCGGGATATTGCGCAGGTTTCAGATATGTCTTGAGCGAGACCACAGACGGCAACTGCATCTCAAAACTTGGGCTGTGCACTGCCACGTCGTAATTGGAAACGATGTTCACGCGGTCCAGAAACACCGCCTTAATCGCATCCTGCCAGGACCATAGCGATAAGGGGTAGTAACTGAGCGGCCTAAAATCCGCGTTTAGGACCAACGCCGGACACCCATCTGGTGTCGCAAACTCACCCTGCACCGTCACGTCCTCCTGGAATCGTCTAAACTTACCGGGACTCAACTTCGCGTCGATTGTTGTTGGGAAAATACTATATCTAGTGCGACGCTGGTGTGAAGCCGCAACTAGTTACCCTGCGTCAATTCGGTCAAAAATCCACCGCGCATGAGATTTCACGTACAAAGACGCTGATGCACACACCCAACCCCATCATCCGATTCGCCCCAAGCCCGAACGGACGGCTCCACCTGGGCCACGCCTATTCTGCCTTGTACGCTGCCGGAAAGGCGGCGGAGCTCGGCGGGCGGTTCCTGCTTAGGATCGAAGACATTGACGTGGGCCGGTGTCGGCCAGAGTTCGTCGACGGCATCTATGAGGATCTTGAATGGCTTGGGCTCACTTGGGAGACGCCTGTTCGCCGACAGTCAGAACATTTCTCAGATTATGAAACGGCCTTGAAGCAATTGCGGGATATGAACGTGGTCTATCCCTGCTTTGCGACCCGCCGCGAGATTGAGCGAACGATTGCTGAAAGTGGCATTGAACTTGAGCGCTGGCCCCGGGATCCCGACGGCGCGCTTCTCTATCCCGGCATCTACAAAGATATCAGCACAAAAGAACGATCCCGGCTGATGTGGGAGGGGCGCACCTATGCCTGGCGTCTTGATACAGAGAAAGCCACGGAGCTGGCCATAGAGAAATCAGCTGGTCCGATCACGTTTTTGGAAGAAGAAGGCAGTCCCTTAGGCGACACCGGCGTCCAACAGATCGAACCTGCACTCTTCGGCGATGTGGTGATCGCACGGAAGGACGTGCCAACGTCCTACCACCTATCGGTAGTGGTCGACGATGCACTCCAGAACATCACCCGCGTCACCCGCGGCCGCGATCTCTACCCAGCGACATACATCCATCGCTTGCTGCAAGTGCTGCTAGACCTACCCCAACCCCGCTATTGTCATCATCGCCTGATTGAAGATGAGACAGGCCGCCGCCTCTCCAAAAGCGCCAAAGATATGGGCCTGAAGGACCTGCGCGAGGCGGGCAAGACACCCACCGACATCAAAAGAATGGTGGGTATATAAGGTCAAAGAGCGCTTTCAGGAAAAGTGCCAAGTCCGACCTGGCGGTTTTCCGTCCGAAAGCGCGTCGACAAATATGGCCTGGTTCCTGCTCCGACGGGGGTAATCAGCTGTCACCCGTCCCGCGCGCGCACAATTCTGTGCCGTTTTGGGACAAAACAGCGAAAACGCTCAACGGACGTGACCCCCATGACTGACGTGACCCAAACTGCGCCTCAATCTGCAACACCCCCCTCGCGCATCGAGTGGATCGACTATGTGAAGGGCGTGACCATCATTCTGGTCGCGCAAATGCACATTTCGCTCGGCACGATGGAGAGCATGGGCGTCACCCACATGTGGATGGTCGATATTGTCGAGTTCGCGGGTCCCTTCCGCGTGCCCCTCTTTTTTATGATTGCAGGCCTGTTCGTTAGCCGATCGCTGCAGTGGAATCGCGCCAAATTCGTCGACGCGAAGCTTTTCCATTTTGTCTATTTCTATTTCCTCTGGGCCGCGATCCAGCTGGCGGTCAAAGTCGGTTTCTCAGGCTATGGCAACCATTCCTTCAGCCTGAATGATGTCTTGCTCTTGCCCATTGAGCCGATCTCTACGCTTTGGTTTATTCACGCGCTCGCTATCTTTTTCATGGTAACCCGTCTTCTCGAGAATGTGCCGCCCATCATCCTCATGAGCGCTGCCGTCATTCTTTACGCGTCGCCCGTCCATACAGGCTGGGGCGCTATTGATGAGTTCGCCGACCGCTATGTGTTCTTTGTTGCAGGCTATCTGGGCGCCCAATATTTCTTCAGCCTCGCTGAGTTCGCCCGAGAAAATGCTCTCCGTGTTTTCGCAGGCTCCATCGGTGCCTTTTTCATGGTCTACTTCTTTGTGGAAGCAGGCATCGCAGCCAAGCCGCTCTTTGGTCTTCTGGCAGCGTTCGGTGGGGGAGCCGCAGTCATTGCCCTTCTGAGCGTCGCGGCAGATCGTGGCCGCCTTAAATGGTTAGCCTATGTCGGCCAACGCTCACTCTATGTCTATCTCGCCTTCTTCCTGCCGGGCGCGGTGGTTCGAATTGGCTTCGCCAAGACCGGCATCATCGAAAACGCCGACCTGATTGCCCTCACCGCAACGATCATCGCTGTCGCCGCGCCACTCATCGGCTTCAAGCTGATCGAGAAGACACCATTGGCGTTCCTCTTCATCCGGCCGGAAATGTTCCGGTTGAAGCAGGAACCGGCCCTCATGCCCGCAAAGGCCTGAGCCTCACAGAAAAATGTTGAGCACAACAGTGAGGGTGACAAGGCTGAGGCCAGTCACCAGCACCACCGCCGAGGAAGCGGCGCCGGGTGCAGCCTGGTACCGATTAGCCAGGATGAAGCAATAAACACCTGTGGGCATTGCAGCCATGGTCACCAGGACCTTGATCCAAAGCTCCGGTAGCGCGAACACATACATGGACAGCCCAAACACGACGATCGGATGCAGCACCAGCTTCACCATCGCGATGAGTGACGCAGCGCCGATAGAACGCTTGATCTCGTAGCGCACCAGCGTCGCTCCCAACACAAAGAGAGCACAGGGAATAGCCGACCGTCCCAACATTTCGAGCGTGACGTCAAAAGGACCAGGAATGCCGATGCCGGTCTGCCCAAAGGCGATGCCCGACCCCAGCGCAATAATCACCGGGTTCTTAATCATGCCGCGGCCGCTTTCAATCAAGATCTGACCGGTCGACAAAGTCGCGCCGTCGCGCGGCTTTGTGGTCTCAAGCAAAAAGGTCGCAACAGTGAAAAGCGTGAGACCGTGGAACGCGAGAATAAAGAAAAGGGGAATGCCGGCCTCTTCTCCATAGGCCGTGAGGATGATGGGGATTCCAAGCATCACCGTATTGGAAAACCCCCCGCCAAAACCGACAATCACACTGTCCGCGGGTGACCGGCGCAGGATTGTGAGCGCGAGCAATCCGCCAATCGCCCAGACAATCATCACGCCCCCATAGTAGGAAATCCAAAGCCCCCAGGGCAGTGCTTCGGGAAGCTCGGTATTCGCCAGCGCGCGAAAGAGCAGCGCGGGGATCGCAAATGTGAAGGCATATTTATCGATCCCATCGATCGCTTCTTCGCTCAGAAACTTCGTGCGACCGGCAAAATAGCCAACAGCAATGATGAAAAAGATTGGCAGAACGAGCTGCGCCGCTTCCATGAAGAACCCCGCTTAAGCGGGCAAAGACAATCGCGACCCGCGCGGGCGGCAAGCTAAAGCCTTTTCAACAAAATTCGAAGGGTTTTATTGCGGGAACCGCCGAAGCGTTTTCAGCAAAAGTTGCACGGCTTTTGCGGTTCGAAAACGCGCCTACTGATCAAAGCGACCCATCACCAGTCATAGAGACCGACAAAGCGCTCGAAGCCGGCCGCGTCGGACCACTCCGTCCAGGCCGTACGGAAGCGCGCCGTCGTACTTGGACTGTCAAAGCCGCGGCCGAGACCGAGCATCAGCAATTCGCCGCAGCCGGAAAAGGATCCGGCCTGAGCGGGCGGGAGCTGACCGCCAGACCGGGTCAATCGTCCGAGTTCGCTATCTTCCGCGCCGTCCGTGAGCAGTACGATTTTGGTGGGTTTGGTGCAATCGATGCCACCCGCCATGGTCTCCAGAAAGGGCACGATGTTGGTTTTCATCTGCGCTTCGAGGCGTCCTTCGGCCACCAGACGCGGGAGGTTCGAGACCAGTGCCCGAATGCCATCGGCGACATCGCCGGGACGCGCGCGGGCTGAAATCACCTGGTCAATACGAAGTGGATTCGAGCCTGTGTCGTAGACACCGAAGGAACGCACGGTCACTTTGGAACGAACTGGCAGCTCCCGGATCTCTTCGGCAAGACGGTCCGCAACCTGAGCAGCGAATACATCACTCATCACCAGCGGATTGGATTTAGAGAGATCGAGACCGATCACAAGATGGGTCGGCGCGGCGGCTTCATTGGACAAGGCGGCATCGGCACTGCCCGACAGAAAGCCCAGCGCCAGTGCACCACTCACCAAAACACCGGCAACAACGCCACCAAACCGCTTCATGTGATTTACTCCGCCGCCTTATTGATCGGAACCCGGCGGCCCGTATTGACCGGTGGTAGGACCTCGCCAACCGCTTCGCGCGCAGCACCATCGTTGACGGACATGCGCTGACGGCGCGACCACCAATCTTCAAAGATTGCTTCATAGCGCGCGATCTGCTGACTGTCGGCACACGCCTTGAGCTGCGCGCTGCGCTCTTCTGCAGCCGCCTGCTCCTGACGCTTGCGACTAGGTGCCGGAAGCGCGCGCACTTTGCGGCCCGTGAGATAATTGGTTCGGGTCCCTTCAAGACCGCGCTCATAAGCGCGGCAAGAGTCCATAAGGCGGGTCCAGAGCATGTTGCGGCGATGGTCTATCCGCTCCATGTCAATCAGCGTCTCGCGGTTGCGGGCATATTCAGCTTCCAGAGCGGCAAGACGGCTCATGTCTGCTTTGCGCTCGCCAAAGTCACGAGTTTCAAAGAGCTTTTTTAGATTGATAAGAGCGTAGTGTAGGAACAGTGCTGCAACACCCGTCACAACCAGGAAGATCACGCCAAGAGAGGCCATCCAAAGCACGGGCTGATAGGCGCGCGCTTCATCAAGACCGGTTTGGGCGGCGGCGGCTTCGCGGGCCGCTTCGGTCTCGATACCAAGGCTCGACAGGGCTGACCCAAGAGAGGCCCCGTTGCCACCAAGACCCGCATCCGCGAGACCGGCAGGCAACGACATAAGTGCCAACAAAAAGCCAACGCCTGCCAGCATCGTGAGTGCTAGCAAAAACAGGACCCGGACAAAGACAGCCCGCCCGAAGACGCCCATATGCTCGATAAATATGTGAGCGGCAAGGGTCGCGAACAGGACCTGCAGACTCTTGAACGCAACCGAACTCGCAAGCGATCCCGGCAACTCCAAGAACTCATTGGCAAGCGCCCGCGTCCAAAACTCCGTGACGATCATGTAATCCACAAAGAGTGCACTGGCCGCGACGAGCATCGTGAAAAGGATGGCACCGAAATAAAAGGGTCGGTACCGAGCATCGCGTTGGCTGGCGATGAAGTTCTCATTGATCTTGTGACGCTGATCGTCGCTCACGAGGGAAGAAGAAACGAATTTCATGGCGTTACGCCTCCCCTGCCTTAGCGCCCCGGGCGCCGCGACGAAACCAGCCACGGCGGGGCTTCTCATCCTCGTCTTTGATGGGCGCTGCAAGGCGGCGCCCGAGGGCCACTATCTCGCGCTCCAGGTGCTCCTGGCGAGCGCGGCGATCCCGAAGCTCGTCGCCATAGTCGGCGTCAGCCTGGGTCAAAACCGAATGCATATGGATATCTGGAAGAGGTTCGGCGCGGCGTCCATATTCCGCCGCAGCTCGCAGCTCTTCATCCCGTTTGTGGTTCTCCTGCCCCCAGCTCATGGCGCACCTCTCTTACATTGCAGAACGGGAAAGGCAGCGATCAGAGCAAAGCAGCAATTCCCCTCCAAATCCCCGTACGCCGCACAAATCGAAGATCCAGGCCTTAAGTTTTGCTCAAGCTTTGCGGCGAAACCAGCCCTGAAATGGGGCGAAAGTGTGTTAACGCTAACTTTTCAGTGAGCCCGGCCATTAGTGACGGGTGCACAACTGGCGATTGCACAATCTAAATTCAGTGTTCTGCCTATTTGGGTGGCAAGCGGGCCTCTAAGCCGCGCTGTCCGTATCCACGATTCGGACGATGTCGCTCATGATCTTGTTGAGATCAAAATCCTTGGGCGTATAGACGCCTGAGACGCCCGACGCTTTTAGCGCTTCTTCATCTTCCGGCGGAATGATGCCACCGACTACGACAGGCACATCCATCCGCCCCGCATCATTGAGGCGCGTCATAACTTCTTTCACAAGGGGCACATGGGAGCCGGACAGGATGGAAAGGCCAATCACATGGACCTTGCCGTCGATCGCGTCTTGGACGATCTGTTCCGGCGTCAGACGAATGCCGTCATAGACAATATCCATGCCGCAGTCCCGGGCCCGCACCGCGATCTGCTCTGCGCCGTTGGAATGCCCATCAAGACCGGGCTTGCCGACAAGAAACTTCAGTCGCCGTCCAAGCTTGGCCGAGACCGCATCCACTTCCGCCCGAATGGGATCGAGCCCGGACACATCGTTCCGCGCGTTCGTACCAACACCTGTCGGGGCGCGATATTCGCCGAACGTGCCGCGGAGCACTTCGCCCCATTCACCTGTCGTGACCCCAGCTTTCGCGCACGCAATCGACGGCTCCATGATATTGCGGCCTTCTTTTGCCGCAGACCGCAGATCCGCAAGCGCCTCTTTCACGGCATCATCATCCCGCGCCGCACGCCATGCTTCCAGATTGGCAATCTGTGCCTGCTCCACTTCCGGGGGTACAACCATGATGGCTTCATCGCCGGTCCCCAGCGGCGACGCCGCCGTTTCCAGCTGCTTGTTCACACCGATCACCGCCATGTCGCCACTTTCAATGCGGCCCAACCGTTCCGCGTTTGACTCAACGAGTGCCTGTTTCATATAAGCGCTCTCAATGGCCGCCACGGCGCCGCCCATCTTCTCAATCGCGCTCAATTCTTCCAGCGCATCTGCTTTGAGCTGATCGACCTTCGCCTGCATGACGGTGGAGCCCTCGAACAGATCTTCGTACTCGAGAAGGTCTGTTTCAAAGGCGAGGATTTGCTGAGCCCGCAATGACCATTGCTGATCCCAGGGACGCGGTAGACCAAGCGCTTCATTCCAGGCAGGCAGCTGCACCGCGCGGGCGCGCGCATCTTTCGACAGCGTCACCGCCAGCATCTCGATCAGTATGCGGTATACATTGTTCTCAGGTTGTTGCTCGGTGAGGCCCAGAGAATTCACCTGCACCCCATAACGGAAGCGGCGAAGCTTCGGATCTTCCACGCCATAGCGCGTGGCGCAGATCTCGTCCCACATATCCACGAAGGCGCGCATCTTCGCGATCTCGGTGACAAAGCGCACACCGGCATTCACAAAGAAAGAAATACGGCCCACCACACGGGCGAAGTCAGCATCCGGTACCTGACCACTGGCTTTCACCCGGTCCAGTACTTCTTGCGCCGTCGCCAAAGCAAAGGCCAATTCCTGTACCGGCGTGGCACCTGCTTCCTGCAAATGGTAGGAGCAGACATTGGTCGGGTTCCACTTGGGGATCTCCCGGTAGGTGTAAGAAATGATGTCTGAGATGAGACGTAAAGAGGGGTCCGGCGGAAAGACATACGTCCCGCGTGACAGATATTCCTTGATGATGTCGTTCTGCACGGTGCCCGTAAGCTTCTTGCGATCCGCCCCCTGCTCATCCGCCGCGGCGATGTAGAGCGCCAGCAGCCAGGCCGCTGTCGCATTGATCGTCATGGACGTGTTCATCTGTTCGAGCGGGATCTGATCGAAGAGCTGGCGCATGTCACCTAGATGACTGATGGGCACGCCCACCTTGCCCACTTCGCCGCGCGCCAGCACATGATCCGCGTCATAGCCGGTTTGGGTGGGCAGATCGAAGGCGACGGAGAGACCGGTCTGCCCTTTGGACAGATTGTCCCGATAGAGCGCATTGGACGCAGCTGCGGTGGAATGTCCCGCATAGGTGCGGAAAATCCAGGGCCGGTCTTTGTCGTGTTGAAACGGTTTTTGGTCGCTCATGAGCCTCAGTCTCTCACTTTTACTGAGGCTCGACTACCACACCCGCCGCCGCGCCGCAAAGTGAGGCTACAGAGCTCGTAACAAGTTAACAGACCAGCCGCGGACCCGCGTCACACCCAATCGTTGGTGAACACGATCTTAGGCGCCGGATCATCCATCGCTTCCGCCGCGTCTGAGAACGGCACTTCCCGAGAGGTGACTTTCTCGGGATGGAAATGGCCACACTTTACTTCGTCCACGATCTGGGGGAGAAGCGCACGCCCCTGAACCCGGGACGTGTGGAAGCTGATGCCCTTGGTGTACATGGCTGTCATCGGGAATGGCACCGCATTATCGAAGAAGACGGAGATGCTCGTGCACGTGCCGTTCGCACCTGTTGAGCGCACCGCGAGTTTCATGGCTTCAAGATCACCGGAGGAATCCACCGTGATATTGAAAGATCCAAGCGACTTAACATCGGCGGGTGATGGAACAAGCTGCGCCTCAGCCCCCATCTCCTGGGCGAGGCGCATGGCCTCACTTCCTTTGCCGATCTCCGCATAAACCACCCGACCCGCACCGCGCGCGATCGCCACCTGGACCGCATAAATGCTGACACCCCGTCCGCTGCCGATCACAAGGACGGACGCGTTTTCATACTTGTCGATATAAGGAGCAACGGTGCGCCACGCATCGGCAATATTGTCTGAGCCGCCGGCAAGCACTTCAGGCCGCACTTCTTCTGGCAACGGCACCAACATGTGATCGGCAAAGGGCACGTGCATAAACTCGGAAAGTGCGCCGCCAAACTCTTCGCCGCAAATCGGCTTCATGCCGTAGACCGCGCCGCGCGTCACCGACTTACAAGCATTAGTCCACCCCTGACGGCAATTGTCGCAGGTGCCACAGGAAATCTGGAAGGGGACAATCACCTTGTCCCCGACTTTGACCGAGGTGACCTTGTCGCCGACCGCAACAACTTCGCCCGCCGTCTCATGACCAAACGCAAACGGGCCGCCCTGCAAACCGGTGCCGATGATGGTCGCATAGTCCAAGTCACACCGCGCCACAGCAAGGGGGCGGACAATCGCATCCGTGTCCGCCGCGATCTTCGGGGCAGGCACATCCCACCATTCGAGTTTCCCGGGCTCGATAAAGGTTAACTGGCGCATGACGTCTCCGGTTTTCTAAGATCGTTGCCAGAAGACTCTCACGCGTGCGCAACGCCGACAAACGCAGCCTTTGCACCCAGCGTGAAAAGGTTTCATGCATTCAAAAAAACCTGTGTTTCCAATATTTGCAGCGCCATTTGCAAAGATGGGTGAATGAGGTTCAGCCATAGCGATCTTAAATTGAGAGGCTGTCAAAGGAGCCCCACCATGCCGCATAGATCGGAACTGCCGCCGCTGATGAGCCTGCATGCGTTTCATCATGCGGCCAGGACTTTAAGCTTCAAACAAGCAGCAGAAGTCCTCAATCTCACGCCCTCAGCCGTGAGCCACCGGATCAAAGCTCTGGAGCACTCCTTGGGCACGCCCCTCTTCCGTCGCCAGACGCGCGCACTCGCACTCACAGAAGCGGGCCATGCCTATAAGACCACGGTCGACTCCGTGTTCACAGAGCTCGCGGCGGCCACCGCCAAGGTTCGGTGTACGCCGGAGGCAACAACATTGCGACTCTCCGTCTTGCCATTATTTGCCAGTGCGGTGCTCATCCCGCTTCTCCCGAAATTCCGAAGAAAATATCCTCACATAGACGTCTCCATCACCACGGAACATGAGGTGGCCAATTTCGAGACAGACGAGGTCGACATGGGCATTCGTAACATGCGGATCGAACCGACGGGGCCCGGCGTGGTCAAACTGCTCGACACCAAACCCATCCTCCTTTGTGCGCGGGAAATTGCCGCGCAGGTGACGTCTATCGCCGACTTGGAGAAGCAGACACTTATCCATTGCACGCCGCGGCCAAACGGATGGCGTGATTGGTTGAAACTGCAGGGTGTTGAAGATTTTCGCCCAGTCAACGATCTGTGGGTCGATACCATCCCGGGCGGCCTTGAAGCCGCACTCCTAGGACAGGGCGTCGCTCTTTCCATGTCCCCACTGGCGGAACGCTCGCTCGCCGGCTCACAACTCGTTGAGCCCTTTCCGAACGACGGGCGTGGCAGCACCGCTTATTTTCTCGCCCACCGCCCTGAAGATGCTGCGCTAGAAAAAGTCCGCGTCTTTAAAGAGTGGATCCTGTCTGAGATGAAGAACTTCACCTCCAATGCCGCCCGCCATCCCAAACACCTACAGGCGGCGGAATAACGTGTTAAGATGGCTGCTGCGTGACTCGGTCGCTTATGTCACTTCGTCCGCCGCAAGACGCGCGGCACGGGCACCTTCCTTTATCGCGCCGTCCAATGTGGCGGGTTTGGAGATACTGGTCGCCTCCCCTGCAAAGAAGAGGCGGTCCGCAACAGGATCCTTCAAACGCTCCCGAGCCCGTGACCGACCAGGCCGCGCCGCACTGTAGGCACCGCCGGCAAGCGGGTTGGCCTCCCATGGGAACGCTTTCGCTTGTTTGAGGCTGGCTGGACCCTCCCCACCCAGCATGTCCTTTAACGCGGCGCGCGCAAACTCGACCATTGCCCCCTCACCTTGACGAACGAGACCAGCACCAAAATCTCCGGCGACATCGAAATAGGTAAGGCCCGAGCCGCCCGCATTCACGAGCAGACCCGCTGTGCCGCCATTGCCCGCATAGCAAAGCATCGTGTCTTGTGCGACTTCGAACGGATTACCCGTCATCTGCAACACAATGTGATTATAGGACCCCAAAGGCAGATCATTGATGGCCTGCTCAGTTTTTTGCGGCAGATCGGGACCAAATCGAATAGCGCCTTTGGCAAGCACCGACGTCGGCACGGTAATGATAGCCGCTTCAGCTTCAATGGCGCCAGAGCTTGTCTCAACCCGGACGCCACGACCGGACCGGTCAATTCGTGTTGCGGCCGTGTTGAACTGGACCGGCACACCAGCCCCCCAAGCCGCGACAATGTTTCCCAGAGCCCCTTCAGGGAACATGTCTGTTCCTTCTTCCTGCCGATCCCAATCAAGCGTCGAAAGAGACCCCACTGATGCGGCGTGTTCATAGGCCCCAACAAGAAAAGCAGCGAGCGGGCTCGTGGCGCTGTCCATGACCGAGCGCAGAGAGACATCAAGGTTTCGGTCGACAGCGCGCTCGATCGCGCGTTCCGCATCCTCAACTTCGTCCCAAACCTCGTCTTCATCATCCCCTTCCAGCCATTCGCCATAGGCAAACAATCCTTCCACCTCTCCCGCTTCATAGACATTGATGCCGGACCGCCGAGCAAAAGAGGCAAGCGGGTTGCTCTCCGCATTGTGGAGCCAATGGGCACCGACATCGCAGGGGGTGCCAAACGTGCTGCTTTCTGTGAAAGCGCGCCCACCAATTCTGCTCCCCGCTTCGATCACCACATGGTCGACACCCTCGGCACTCAAAGTCTTAGATGCTGAGAGCCCAGCAACCCCGGCTCCGACAACCACGACCTTCGGGTTTGTCGTGGCACGCGCGAGCCGCACCGGCCCAAGCGCGGCAAGACCCCCAAGTCCGGCAACAACAGATCGGCGCTGAAGGCGGAAGCGCTGGCTCGAATTCGGACGTTTCATGGTCCCCCCAAAGATCATTCCATCAAATCGCCGGGAAGTCTGACAGATATGCGACCGATTGACACGCCACACCTATGTGGGACCTTGCTTTTTTCCCAGCGAGTCGTAATTCCACCCCTGAAGCGTTAAACTGCGCCCGAATTTTAAGTATTTCGCCCTTCCTAATTTCGGTGACCTGAATGAGCCTTGCAGAAGCAACTCCCACGACCCTCCTTCTCGACAATCTGACCGGCCTAACGGCCGAGGGTGTGGGCGCTGCCGACGCATTGATGGCGCGCGCTGCGGCTGCCGTGCGGGATCAAGTGAGCGCAGACGGGAAGGTTAAAGCAGACCTGCTCGAACAGGATCAATTCGCAGGCCACGGCCTCGCCTGGATGGCGACCTATGTTGAAGCGCTGCGCCAACTGCATGCTTACGCAGACCGCATGTCTCAAGAGGGCAGATTTGGCGAGCTGGAAGCTCTGCTCGTACAAGCGGCCTTCGGCGAATATCTCTGGCAGATGTATGGCGGCATCCCCATGAGCCAGGGCGAGATATTGCGTCCGCAGGATTTGGGTCTCACCCAAGATGACCAGCGCATGCTCATGGTCCCCGCCGTTCAGACTCTCTGTGAATTGGGAAACACGGCAGCGGTCCGCGCCCGCATCGCAGAGTTGATCACGGAGGCCGATGGCGCCGCGACCTATGGGGACAGCGGTCTTGATGAAACGCTCACCGCTGTGCGCGACCAAATGCGCCGCTTTGCAGAAGAACAGGTAACGCCGCACGCCCATGAGTGGCACCTGAAGAATGAATACATTCCGTTGGACGTGCTCTCCCAGATGGCGGAGCTCGGTGTCTTTGGCCTCACCATTCCGGAAGAGTTTGGCGGACTGGGTCTCGGCAAAGAAAGCATGTGCGTTGTGTCGGAAGAGCTTTCGCGCGGCTATATCGGCGTGGGGTCCTTAGGCACGCGGTCCGAGATTGCGGCGGAACTTATTCTCGGCGGCGGCACGGATGAACAAAAAAACAACTGGCTGCCCAAAATCGCAAGCGGGGAAATCCTTCCCACGGCGGTGTTCACGGAACCGAACACAGGCTCTGACCTGGCTAGTCTGCGCACACGTGGCCGTCTCGAAGGCGATGTGTACAAGATCACCGGCAATAAAACCTGGATCACCCATGCAGCCCGTGCTGACGTCATGACACTGCTTTGCCGGACCAATGACGAACCCGGCTACAAAGGTTTGTCGATGCTGCTGGCGGAAAAACCACGCGGCAATGACAATGAACCTTTCCCAGTGGAAGGCATGACCGGCGGGGAAATCGAAGTCCTCGGCTATCGCGGCATGAAGGAATATGAGATCGGCTTCGACAATTTCGAAGTGAAAGCGGAAAACTTGCTTGGCGGTGCTGAAGGTCAAGGCTTCAAACAGCTCATGCAGACATTTGAATCTGCGCGCATCCAAACAGCGGCCCGTGCCGTCGGCGTCGCTCAGTGCGCGATGGATCTGGGTCTGCGCTATGCACAGGAGCGCATTCAGTTCGGCAAACCCATCATGAGTTTCCCACGGGTGTTCGGAAAAATAGCATCGATGGCGATCGAGATCATGGTCGCGCGACAGCTCACTTACTTCGCAGCGCGCGAGAAAGATGAAGGGCGCCGCTGTGACCTGGAAGCAGGCATGGCAAAGCTCCTCGCCGCACGCGTCGCCTGGGCCGCCGCAGACAATGCGCTGCAAATCCATGGTGGCAATGGCTTCGCCCTGGAATACCCCGTGAGCCGGGTCATGAACGATGCACGTATCCTCAATATCTTTGAAGGCGCTGCCGAAATTCAGGCGCAAGTCATTGCCAGGCGGGTTTTGGACACTGCGAACTGATTAGTCTGTAGGGCCATTTGCCGGAACCGGCTGCATTTGTGGCAGGTTTTTCCTTGGATCGTCACATCGCATCCCCCATTGTGCAGGCCTGATCGGTTGGGGAGCGCTTATGAAAAAGATCGTCCTTGGGGTCGTCGGGTTTCTAGCAGTGATTTGGGCGGCCATTTTCATGTGGCTCCTGCCTGCCCAATTGGTGCAAGCGCAAGCCACACCCTTTACGGCCGGTCCTGCTGATGTCGGCCTCGACTATGACCACGTTTCAATACCCGTCGCATCTGACGACCTGTCTCTCAGCGCCTGGTGGATGCCCGCTGAGAATGCGCGCTCCGTCGTTCTTTACGTTCACGGGGCCAACGGCAACAAAGAAGAATTCCACACCGGTGGCCTTGTCTATTACACGGAGCTCGTAAAGCGGGGCCACCATGTGATGGCCATTGACCTTCGCAACCATGGGAGTTCTGATCGAACCGAGGACGGTCGGCTGACTTTCGGCGCAGAAGAACATCGGGATGTGCTCGCCGCGCTGGACATGATTGCGGAACTTGCGCCCGGCCTACCCATTGTCGGATCGGGCGTCTCGATGGGTGGTGCAACACTCATCGAAGCGGCAGCGCGAGACAATCGCATGGAAGCACTGATCCTCATCGACCCCCTGCTTGATCCGCGGAGCGCCACGCGGGGCGGCATGCAGGCGATCTTAGGCCTACCCGGGGCCTTGCTGGGTCCCACGCTTTGGAGTGCAACCACCCTGTTTGGCTTAAGCGGAGACGGGCCGCGGCCTTTAGAGACAGGCAAAGGTCTTTCGCTGCCAGTTCTTATTATTCAGGACCCTGGCGACCCTGTAACCCAGAAGAGATATTCGGAAGAATTGGCCGCAAATAACGCCAACATCACCTATCATGTCCTGCCGCAACCGCCGTCGGACCATCCTGTGCTCATCGACGCAGGCGGCTGGGGAAGCCACGGAAAGGCGGTTCTCTTGAACCAAGAGGAAGTGATGAACCAGGTAGATCAATTCCTCGCGTCGCTCTGACGCAGGCGTCACGGCTAGCGGCGAAACCCAAGAAGAGTTAAGGACACTGCATGATCGAGTTATTCTTTACCTTCCTTATTCCTATTTCTCTCGTGGCCGTTGTTCTCGTCCTGCTTGCAGGCTTGTGGAACATGATGCGCGGCGGATCCGCCGGCCGGTCTCAAACATTGATGCGGTGGCGGGTCGGTCTGCAGTTTGCGGCGATCGTGGTTGTCATGGCCGCCTTCTATCTCACGTCAAACTGAAACATGAGCCGCTTCTTCGGAGACATCCGTCAAAATGGGTACGTTGTCCCAGACATTGAAGCCGCAATCGACTATTGGGCGACCACGATGGGCGTTGGACCCTGGCTCTACCTCGAGCGAGCGCCGATCAAAGACTTTTGTTACAAAGGCATACCCTCGGAAATTGATGTTTCAATCGCGCTCGCCAATGCCGGACCACTTCAAATAGAACTCATCCAGCAGCGCAACGATGCTCCGTCCATGTATCGGGATTTTGTCGAATCAGGGCACACCGGCCTGCAGCATGTCGCGTACTGGACCGAGAGCTTTGACAATGACCTGGCGGCCGCAGAAACGCGCGGTCTCATCATCGGTCAATCCGGCTATTCCGGGAGCCCTGACGGCAGGTTTGTTTACTTCACCGCCGAGAGCCACCCAGGGTCCGTAATCGAATTGTCGGAGATCAGTGGTGCAAAAGGGCAACTTTTTCGCAAAATTAGAGAACGATGTGCCGCCTGGGACGGTAAAGAAGCGATCCAACACCTATAATTTACGCATTGAAATTTATTCGCCGATATTGTCATTTGGACGAAGAAAACTAAGAGTACCAGCGTCCAGCTGAGCTTGAGGGCATCCACGGGGGTTCCAGTGAAAACAATAACAACGCTTATGAGCGGTCTTTTATCCGCGGCACTTGCCATCACCTTCGCCTCCACGGCACAGGCAGACGACAGCATCTTTAATGAAGTGCGCGTAGGTGTGATGAACCACGAGATGTCTCTACTTAGGAACTCCACACTGGAAGATGGCGTCGATATAAATGTGGAAGTTCTGTTCGACAGCCCAGATTGGTTGGAGTGGGCCTGGGCACCACGTCCCCATATCGGCGCAACAATCGCTACCCACGATGATGCAACAAGCTTCATCTATACCGGTCTTGTATGGGACTACAATTTCTGGGGTCCGATGTTTGTGGAAGGTGCATTTGGATTTGCGCTGCATGATGGCGAAACAGGCAAATCAACCAGTAGCGCACAGCTTGGTTGCACCTGGAACTTCCACGAATCAGCATCACTTGGCTATGAGCTCACCGAAGCCCATCGATTGATGCTCACCTTCGAACATATTTCCAATGCGGACCTGTGTTCTGAAAATGCAGGCATCACCAACGTGGGCGTTCGGTACGGGTATCAGTTCTGATCCATACCACTTGTTGAGCTAAAGAACGGGGCTTCGGCCCCGTTTTCTTTTGGCCATTTCGTATGATGATCATCATACGAAACTTGACTCAAGGCCCGACACCGGGCACCTTCCGAAAATGGGCAAGAGATCAGACGAAAAACAGGAAACCCGCCAGCGCATTGTCGCGGCAGCCAGCAGGCTGATCCGGCGAGAGGGCATTGCGGGTCTCAAAGTGGCGGACGTCATGGCAGCCGCTGGGCTGACCCACGGCGCTTTCTATGCGCACTTCGAAGACAAGAACGAGTTGATCGAGGCTGCATTTCATGAAGCCTTTGATCATCGGGAAAAATGGATTGGGTCCGCGCGCAAACGCTCGACAGAGGAGCGCCTGTCCCATCTGTTGAATACCTATCTGACGCCCAAACACCGCGACACACCGGAGGCTGGCTGCGCATTTGCATCGCTCGCCCGCGAATTCGCACAAGCCGGCGGCGAGTTGCCAGCTGTGTTTGAGGATGAACTCGGCATCTCCATCGAAAGGCTAATTGAGCTGCTCGAAGAGGAAGACAACGCCAGACAGACAGCCATGGGCGTGCTGTCGCTTTGTGTGGGCGGCATGGCGCTCGCCCGCGCCGTCGACAGCCCAAAACTTTCCAACGAAGTCTTGAAGGCGGCCAGAGCATTCGGCCAAGAAGTTCACACTAAGAAAGACGAGAGAGAATGACTGTCCCGAGTTTTGAGAACATAGACGTTACCGTCAGCGATGGCGTGGCGACCATTCGCCTCAATCGGCCAGACGCGGCGAATGGCATGACCCTGGCGATGATGCAGGATCTGTTGCAGGCGACGACTGTCTGCGACGGTGATGCTTCGATCCGAGCCGTTATCCTTACCGGCAACGGAAAAATGTTCTCGGCTGGTGGCGATCTGAACTCGTTTTCGGCGCTCGGCGACAAGGTTCGAGACGGCCTGTCAGAGATGGCGACCATGCTGCACGCAGCGGTGTCGCGACTGGCCCGCATGGAAAAACCTGTCATTGTCGCCGTGAACGGGATGGCCGCCGGCGGCGGCCTCAGCCTCGCTATGGTCGGCGACATTGTCTTAGGCGCGGCAAGCTCGAAATACACCATGGCCTATACGGGCGCGGGCCTGACACCTGATGGCAGCTCCTCATATTTTCTGCCTCGCTTGATAGGTCTTCGCCGCACGCAGGAACTCATGCTGACAAATCGCCGACTGTCGGCGACTGAGGCGCTCGAGTGGGGGCTGCTCACCCGCGTTGTGGCCGACGACGATCTGATGACCAAAGCAGACGCGGTCGCAAGAACACTCGCCAATGGGCCCACCCGCGCCTTTGGAAAGATCAAGCACCTGCTCGCGGAGACGTTTGACAACGGCCTCGAAAAGCAAATGGAAATCGAAAGCCGTACCATCGCAGCCCAGGCTGCCTCTCCAGACGGACAGGAAGGCATCAATGCTTTTCTGGAAAAACGTGCGCCTCACTTCACTGGCGCGTGACCCCCAACAGGAACAGGATCAAACACATGAGCGCTGACATCTCAGTTGAAGAACACCCAAAAAAATCTGTGACGGTCAAAGGCAAGAAGATGACCTATGTGGAGATGGGCGAAGGTGACCCCATCGTCTTTCTCCACGGCAACCCCACATCATCTTATCTTTGGCGAAACATCATGCCGCATCTCAAAGGCCAGGGTCGCTGCATTGCGCCGGACCTGATCGGCATGGGAGACAGCGAAAAGCTCAACAATCCAGGACCGGACAGCTACCGCTTTGTTGAGCACAGGGAATATCTCGATGGTCTTCTTGAAGCATTGGGCGTCACCGATAATGTCACCCTCATCATTCACGATTGGGGTTCTGCCCTCGGCTTTGATTGGGCAAACCGCCACCGCGACGCGGTGAAGGGGATCGCCTACATGGAAGGCATCGTGCGACCCATTGAATGGTCTGAGTGGAGCAAAGAAGCGACTGCCGTCTTCCAGGGGTTCCGGTCACCTGCAGGCGAGGAGATGGTGCTCGAAAAGAACATCTTTGTGGACACGGTTCTGCCCGGCTCGGTTCTGAGAGGCCTGACGGAACCCGAAATGGCCGTCTATCGCCGCCCCTTCGTCAATGCAGGGGAAGACCGCAGACCCACCCTCACCTGGCCGCGACAGATCCCGCTGGGCGGCGAACCAGAAGATGTCGTTGCCATCGTGCGAGACTACGCGGATTGGATGGCCGAGAACGAGTTGCCAAAGCTCTTCATCAATGCCGAACCCGGGGCAATCCTGATCGGGGCGCAGCGCGAATTCTGTCGCAGCTGGAAGAACCAACATGAGGTAACCGTGAAAGGCTCTCACTTTATCCAGGAAGACAGCCCCCACGAGATCGGTGAGGCAATTGCCGGTTGGCGGAAAAACATCTCCTAATTTCATTCCGCAGAAAATAATTATTGTTTGACAATAATTATTGGGTCATGGTTTGGCTTCTTTCCGGTTTGGACAGGAGAATGAACCATGGCCCCAGAAGAACGCAGCAACCACATCAAGCGGATCAGCGGACGATTTCAATGGCTGATCGCAGCGCTGCGCATCGCCCTGCCGCTTGCGTTGGTCTTCCTTTGGATGACATTGAGCTTGGAAGAACTGGAGGTCGCCGGGCCGCTCGCCGCCTATGGACCCCTGACGACAGGGGAGAGGCTCGGCGCCATCGCCATCACCGCCCTTCCCCTCTTCATCTTCCTCTACGCACTGGGCCAGCTGCAGCGTATGTTCAGGGTCTATGCGGCCGGCAGCTTTTTTGAGCGAGAGAATGTCGACTGCTTCTCCAAAATGGGCTGGGCGTTGCTGATCTCAGCACCCGTAAGCGTTCTCTATAAGGCAGCGCTGTCCGTGTGGCTCTCTTTCGACCAACCGGCCGGTGAAAGATCCCTCGCCATCAGCATCTCCAGCAACGACATCGCCCTGCTGACCCTTGGCGGCGCCGTCATCATTGTCTCCTGGGTCATGGCTGAAGCGGTTGAGATCTCAAAAGACAACGCGCAGATCGTTTAGGCAGAGCGCCATGCCCATTACGGTCACCCTTGATGTCATGCTCGCCAAACGGAAAATGCGATCGAAAGACCTAGCCGCGCGCATTGGCATCACAGAAGCCAATCTCTCGCTACTGAAGTCGGGCAAGGTCAAAGGGGTACGGTTTGAGACCCTTGCCGCCATCTGCGAGGCGCTCCAGTGCCAACCCGCCGACCTGTTGACATTCACTCCTCTGAACGACGAAAAGGACAGATAATGCGGGCTCTCCTCCTGCCAGTATTTTTGGTCGGTATGCTGGTGGCATGCACCAAGGAAGCGCGGGAACGCGCCGCAGAAAGATGGTGCGACTCCGCCTCCAACTGCACCGTCTACGACGAAAACGGGAGAGAAACGAGCAATCGCGAGCTCTGTCGAGGCAACCGAAATTGCTAGCGGCCACTCGAAACATTGGACCGCGACCGTCTGCCTCAGTGATCCCGAGCCCCCTTAACGCATAAGGTTCGCATGCAACGGCGCGAGGGATGGAAGATGCGTGCGAAACACATTCAGTACTTATTAGCGTCAATTTTTCTGGTGCTCGGCGGGTGGTGCCTGATCACACCGCACATGGTCGAGGCCTTGGGATTTCGACCAGAGTATCAGATGCTCAATACAACAAGTGCTCTATTGATAGGATGTTTCGGCGCGCAGGCCGTACTTGGCGGCACTATCATCGCAACATCGGAATTCAGGCAAAACACTTTCTTGATCTTCGGGCTCATCGGATCGGTGCCGTTCTTCATATTCAATTATTATTTCTATTATGTTGCGGAGATATTCACAGACTGGATGTTATTGGATTTTGCCGGGAACATTGGAATTCTCGCCTGTGGCATTATCGGCTACCGACTAAAAAAGGCGGAATCGCAGGTCCTTTTAAAAGCGGCTTGATCGCTAAAAAAGATGCGATCATCCTGTTTCTTACATCGGAAATGGGAGGGTCAGATGTCAGACGAAAACGCGAGCGAAAAAATCAAATATGATGGCGTCGCTAAGACGCTGCATTGGATTGTAGCGCTCCTCATGATTGTCATGTTGTCCGCTGGGTGGACGTTAGGCGATCTGCCTCAGGATGAAAAAGTACAAACCTTGGTCATCCATTCCAGTTTGGGCCTGTCTGTTTTCATTCTGATGTTTATCCGGCTCTACTGGCGCCGGACCAACCCACCACCCGCTCTGCCCGACCACATGCCGGGATGGCAGGTGACCGCATCGAAGCTCAACCACGGCGCACTTTACTTCTTCACCTTCCTTCAACCGCTGTTCGGCATCGGCCAGTCCATGTTTGCGGACTTTGACGTACGCCCCTATGGCGCCTTCAGCGTCAATGTAGGGGCCGACGAGAGCCTCCACGAGATCTTCCATGAGCTCCATGAGATCAATGCTCAGATCCTCATCGCCTTAGTGCTGCTGCATCTGGGCGCCGCGCTCTATCACCATTTCGTGCAGAAAGACACAGTGCTCAAACGCATGCTGCCCTATGGCAGGGTCTAAGCAAATGGGCTAGAACAGCCCTATGGTTGTTCTGAACAAAATCTACACCCGCACAGGCGACAAGGGCACGACAGCCCTTGGCACCGGCGACCGCGTCGCGAAGCATGACGTGCGCGTTGAAACCTACGGCACCACGGACGAAGTGAATTCGGTGCTGGGGCTCGCGCGCCTGCACACAGGCGATCTGCCCGAGATCGATGCCGCGCTCGGCCGCATACAAAACGATCTCTTCGATCTTGGAGCCGATCTGTGCTTTCCAGAAAGCGATGAGCCGCTTGAGTATGAGCCCCTGCGTGTGACCGATGCGCAGGTCGATTGGCTGGAAGTGGAGATTGACCGCCTGAACGGCGACTTGGAACCTCTGAACTCCTTTATCTTGCCGGGGGGCTCACCGTTAGCAGCCCACCTTCATCATGCCCGAACGGTGTCGCGCAGAGCTGAACGTCTGTGTGTTGCGCTTGGCGAGGCAGAGCCAGGCAAAGTGAGCGAGGCCGTGTTGAAATACCTCAACCGACTGTCAGACTTTCTCTTCGTTGCCGCACGATGGTGCAACGACAAGGGACGCGCCGACGTGCTCTGGACGCCCGGCGCCAATCGATAGGCCCGTCGCCATTGAGGACAGGCGAAAACTAGCTGCTGTTGCGCGTGTCGTCTGACCAGGCATCTTCGATCTGCTGCCAGACCTCGCTGAGATAGCTGGCGCGTGTTTTCTCTGCATGGGTGAGATAGATCGCAAACCCTTCTGTCACGCCGTCCGCGCGGTTCACCGGTTGAACCTGCAGATGCCCCCAGAAGGAGACACCAGCCTTGGTGTAAGCGAGCATATCAAGTTCAATGGCTTCTTCATTGTTGAGCGCCGCCTGGAAATCAGAAAGAGCGATTGGATCTGTGTCTGGTCCTGAAAGCCAGTCGATTGGGTGGCCGACAAGGTCTGGCCCCTCATACCCGGTCATCTCACAAAACTGTCGGGTCGCATACACGATCTGATGGGGTTCGCCAGCACCTCCGACGACGAGCAGAGCGGCCAACCGAAAATCCACCGGTTGCAGGCGCTGAAGCTCTTCCTCAAGGCGAGGAGACAACACGCCCTCCATATCATGTGCCAAAGCTCCCATAGCATCCTCCCAGAAGCCGGGGCGACCGCAGATAATGCCTGCGCTCCGAGTCGCACCATCAGGTGCAAAAATATACCACCCACAAGTAATGATCAGAAGTTCTTTGTCTATTCCTGAAATTACCAGTCTTACAAAGTAAAAAACAGTAATAGTTTCATGAAGTTGGCAGATGCGTCGTTTGGTGCATGGCCGCCCAATTGACAGTCCCAAGGCCTCGGACTAGGTTGCCGCACCGCAAAGACGGCGACCTCAAAAATCGCCGGAAACAGCAGGTTTCCTCTGCCGGAGAGACAAGAAACGCAGTGCGTTGCGCTGGGCTCTTTCCGGGTGAGTGAGGCCATCAATTTTTTAGGCCAACGCCCAAACCTTAAGACCAACCATAAGTCTTGAGGCAAACGCCAGGCAACGCGCAGGAGTTCACCTCAATGAAAGTGCTCGTTCCCGTCAAGCGAGTGGTCGACTACAACGTCAAGATCCGGGTCAAATCCGATCAGACGGGTGTCGAACTCGCTAACGTGAAAATGTCCATGAACCCATTTGACGAAATTTCCGTCGAAGAAGCGGTTCGCCTCAAAGAAGCCGGCACAGCAACGGAAGTCGTTGTTGTCTCGATCGGCCCACAGCAGGCACAGGAAACTATTCGTACCGCACTCGCTATGGGCGCAGACCGCGGAATTCTCGTCAAAACAGATGATGACGTTGAGCCTCTTGGCGTTGCCAAAATTCTCAAAGCCATCGTAGACGAAGAACAGCCTGGTCTCGTCATCGTCGGCAAACAAGCCATTGACGACGACAGCAATCAGACCGGTCAGATGCTCGCCGCCCTTCTGGGTTGGCCGCAGGGCACATTCGCTTCCAAGGTCGAACTCGATGGCGACAAGATTAACGTCACCCGCGAAATCGATGGTGGCCTGCAAACTGTGCGCCTGAACGCGCCGGCCATCGTCACCTGCGACCTGCGCCTCAACGAGCCGCGCTACGCGTCACTGCCAAACATCATGAAGGCCAAGAAGAAGCCAATCGATGAAAAGGCAATCGCGGATATTGGTGTCGACGTCAGCCCGCGCTTGGAAGTTGTGAAGGTTGCAGAACCGGAAGAACGCCAGGCTGGCATTAAAGTGGAATCGGCCGCTGAACTGGTCGCCAAGCTCAAGGAAGCAGGAGTGATCGGATGACCAATCTTGTAATCGCTGAACACACAAACTCAGACCTGTCAGATGCAACCGCGAAGACGGTCACGGCTGCGGCTGCCCTTGGTGGTGACGTACATGTTCTCGTTGCAGGCGCCGACTGTGGCGCGGCTGCGGAAGCCGCCGCAAAGATTGATGGCGTGGCAAAAGTCCTCAAGGCTGATGATGCGCAATATGATCACGGCCTTGCCGAGCCAATTGCTGCCCTCGTGGTGAGCCTGGCCGGTGGTTATGACGCCATCCTGGCGCCAGCCACAACACGCGGTAAGAATGTTGCTCCACGGATCGCGGCACTGCTCGACGTGATGCAGATCTCGGAGATCACAGCCGTCATCGACGCCAACACATTTGAGCGTCCGATCTACGCGGGCAACGCCATTCAGACAGTGAAGTCTTCCGACGCGAAGAAGGTCTTCACCGTCCGCACGACAGCCTTCGCGGCTGCGGGCGACGGTGGCTCTGCCTCAATCGAAGACGTATCGTCCGACAATCCAGGTCTGTCTGAATATGTGAGCGAAGAGCTTACCCAGTCCGATCGGCCGGAGCTCACCGCTGCTAAGGTTATCATCTCCGGTGGCCGTGGCATGCAGTCGGGCGACAACTTCCCAATGCTGGAGAAGATTGCGGACAAGCTCGGCGCAGGCGTTGGCGCGTCACGCGCCGCTGTTGACGCAGGCTTCGTGCCAAACGATTACCAGGTCGGTCAGACCGGCAAGGTCGTCGCACCTGAGCTCTACATCGCCGTCGGTATCTCCGGTGCCATCCAGCACCTGGCGGGCATGAAAGACAGTAAGGTGATTGTGGCCATCAACAAGGATGAAGAAGCCCCAATCTTCCAGGTCGCGGATTATGGCCTGGTTGCTGACCTATTCACCGCTGTACCTGAATTCGAAGAAGAGCTTGGCAAAATCGGCCTCTAAGCCTCTTCAATAAAAACACCAAGACGGCGCCCTGGGATTCCAGCGGCGCCGTTTTTTGTTTACTCTAGTCTCAAAGAAACTCTCGCGTAATCAGGATGAGATAGTTCATGAGCATTCAAAAAATCGCTGTCATCGGTGCTGGCCAAATGGGCAATGGGATTGCTCATGTCTGCGCCCTCGCGGGCCATGACATTCTCTTGCACGATGTGTCGTCGGACCGGATCGATTCCGGCATCGCCACCATCACCGGAAATATGACCAGGCAGATATCCAGCGGGCGCATTACGGAAGAACAACGTGAAACAGCTCTCGATCGCATCAACCCGGCTATAACATTGGAAGAAGTCGGGACGGCAGACCTGATCATTGAGTCCGCGACAGAGAAGGAAGAGATTAAGAGCAAGATCTTTGAAAGTGTGACGCCTTATCTCGCCGACCACACCTTCCTTGCGACAAATACGTCCTCGATCTCCATTACGAGGCTTGCCGCCGCCACAGACAGGCCGGAGCGGTTCATGGGGGTGCACTTCATGAACCCGGTACCGGTGATGGAGCTGGTCGAATTGGTGCGCGGCATTGCCACCAATGATGAGACTTTTGAGGCAATGCGGGCATTGGTTGACCGTCTGGGCAAACAATCCTCCACCGCAGAAGACTTCCCCGCCTTCATCGTGAACCGCATTCTGGTGCCCATGATCAACGAGGCGGTGTACACCCTCTATGAAGGCGTCGGCACCGTCGAAGGCATAGATAAAGCCATGCATCTGGGTGCGAACCACCGGATGGGACCGCTTCAGCTCGCCGACTTTATCGGTCTTGATACCTGTCTCGCGATCATGCAAGTGCTCTATGACGGCCTGGCTGATACAAAATACCGCCCCTGTCCGCTCCTGGTGAAATATGTCGAAGCCGGATGGCTTGGCCGTAAAACCAAGCGCGGCTTCTACGACTATTCCGGAGACACGCCGGTGCCGACCAGGTGAGCCCGGCCCGCCCATCCGGCAAAAAAATGCTTCATCTCACCAGTCGTTAACCCCCTGCTGATACCCATAGATCCAAAAGAACTGGGTGAGAGTAGGGAGAATAGACGTGCGTGTGCTCGGGAGCAGACCTGACAAAGCCTCTTGTCGATTGCCAGTGGGTGATTTCCATTTTTGCGCTTCGCCGACCCATCCACGAACCACCGCTCTATATGAGTATTGGAGTTCGAAACGCATCACAGACGAAATCCCGCGCCGGAGTGCGATAGACCCCGTGGAAATCCCAAACCTGCTTCCCAACATCAGCATCGTCGATATTGAGCAAGGTGCAGAGCTTCGTTTCAAAATTCGACTTTTTGGGACGGCACTATCAGAACTTGTGGGCGAAGACAGGACAGGTTTTTACGTGGAGGACATCGGCGATGGCATGATTTCCTCCACCCGCGCGGAGGCCATCAGACGGTGGGAAACGACCTGTCAACGCGCCCATGATCGCAGGAAGCCTGTGTTCTCAATTGGCACGCGCAGCGACCCATACAGAAACCATCACATTATTCACACCTGCGCCATACCGCTCGCAGATATTTCGGGTAACGACGTCGTTCAGATCATAGGTCTGATTGAGGTCGAGACAAAAGCGAGCGAACCTACAAGCCTTCTCCAATCGCTGCCTTCATAAGCGCGATCGCCTCTGGTGCGTCCCATTCAGCAGGTCCGACAAGCCGTCCAAGAAGCCTGCCTTCGCGGTCGAGAAGAACGGTTGTGGGCATGCCGAACACACCCAGCGCTACGCCTGTGCGGGCACTGGCATCATTGTAAAGGCCAAGGTGCTGAATTCCGTTTTCTTCATAGAACACCTTGGGCAGGTCGAGCCCGGACCGATCAAGGCTCACCGCCAGCACTTCAAACTCATCGCCGCCGAGCTCGGCTTGTAATCGATCCAGGGCCGGCATTTCATGGCGGCACGGTCCGCACCAGGTCGCCCACAAGTTGACCAGCACCACCTTGCCCTTCCAGTCATCGAAAGACCTTGGCTGACCGCCGCCATCAAGAAATCGAACCGCGTCAGGGCGTTCCGGGGCCTCAAAAACCGCGAAATTGGCCATCTCGCCGACGGTAAAGGCCTTCAAGTCGTTATTTAGGTTTTCCGCCGAAATTCCACCCTGAACATTGCTTTCACCCTGAAAAGTCACGTATATGCCCGCAAGGACAAGCGCAGTCGCCAAAGCGGCGACGGCGACAAATGCTGGACTGTGGTGACGCATGGGACTTCTCTCCTTGCTCACCATCACCCCGGACGAAGCGCCGGAGCGAGAACGATGAGCAATAAAATGTGGGGCGGCCGGTTCGGCGATGGCCCAGATGAAATAATGGAGGAAATTAATGCCTCCATCGGCTTCGACCAGCGTTTCGCAGCCCAGGACATCCGGGGCTCGCAGGCGCACTGTGCCATGTTGGCCGACAAGGGTATTATTTCAAAGGGCGATGCAGATCAAATCATCGAAGGTCTCAACACAATCGCGCGAGAAATAGAGGCAGGCCAGTTCACCTTTTCGCGCGCGCTCGAAGACATTCATATGAATGTGGAGAACCGGCTGTCTGAAATCGTGGGCCCGGCCGCAGGACGGCTTCACACCGCGCGCTCCCGGAATGATCAGGTTGCGACAGACTTTAAGCTCTATGTGCGTGACACGATCGATCACCTGGACAGTCAGTTGGCAGCGCTTCAGGCCGCCTTTGTCACGCAAGCCGAAACACATGCAGACACGGTTATGCCGGGCTTCACACATTTGCAGACCGCACAACCGGTGACGTTTGGTCACCATTGCCTTGCCTATGTTGAGATGCTGGCGCGGGACCGGGGTCGGTTTGCCGATGCTCGCAAGCGGCTAAACCAAAGCCCGCTCGGCGCCGCAGCCCTCGCCGGTACTTCGTTTCCGATTGATCGGGAACAGACGGCGGCTGCCTTGGGCTTTGAGGGCCCGACAAGAAACTCGCTCGACAGCGTGTCGGATCGAGACTTCGCGCTCGAAACACTGGCGGCGGCGGCAATCACGGCGACCCATCTTTCGCGTTTCGCTGAAGAGATTGTGGTCTGGATGTCTGCGGGCTTTAAATTCATCGACCTCCCCGACAGCCTGACGACCGGGTCGTCCATCATGCCGCAAAAACGGAATCCGGACGCAGCGGAGCTCGTACGCGCCAAGTCGGGCCGCATCATCGCCGCCTTCACATCGCTTAGCGTCGTGATGAAAGGACTTCCGCTCGCCTATTCAAAGGACATGCAGGAAGACAAAGAGGCCTTGTTTGACGCCGTCGATGCCCTATCGCTCTGTCTCGCGGCTATGACGGCTATGGCGGGGTCCTTGACCGCCAATAAAGAGGCCATGGCGAAAGCCGCAGGCGGCGGTTTTTCGACAGCCACCGACCTCGCCGACTGGCTGGTGCGGGTGGCAGATATGCCCTTCCGGCAGGCACACCATGTCACCGGGACTCTGGTCGCCAAAGCAGAAGAAAAGGGCATCGACCTCCATGAATTGACCCTGGAAGAGATGCAAGGGGTCGATCCCGCGATCACAAATGACATATATACTGTCCTGAGCGTCGAGAGTTCCGTCGCCAGCAGAACGAGTCTTGGCGGAACAGCACCGTCTAATGTGCGCGCTGAGGCGGCGCGCTGGCGTAAGGCCCTGGCGGCAGAAGGAGAAACAAAATGATCCGAGCCATCCTTGCTCTGACCTTGATTGCCAGCTTTGGCCTTGCGGCCTGTGGGATCAAAGCGCCACCTGTCAAACCGCAACCAACAGACCAAGAGCAGACAAGTTAGGTCGTCCCTCTCACGCGGATAAACCTGTGCACCACTTTCATTACAAAGAGGGAATTCTCCATGCCGAGGATATCTCTCTGAAGGACATCGCGGCTGAGGTCGGGACACCCTTCTATTGCTATTCGACCGCGACACTGGAACGACACTATCGTGTCTTTGCAGAGGCGTTCGAAGGTACGGACACGCTTGTCTGCTATTCCGTGAAAGCAAACTCGAACCTTGCCGTGATCAAAACTCTCGGCGACCTGGGCTCTGGCGCCGACATTGTATCGGAAGGCGAACTGCGCCGTGCACTCGCAGCCGGGATCCCGCCTGAGCGAATTGTATTCTCCGGTGTCGGTAAGCAAGCACAGGAACTCGCTTTCGCGCTTGAGACAGGCATCCATCAATTCAACGTAGAATCAGAGCCGGAGCTGGAACTCCTCTCCCAGATCGCGAGCAGCATGGGAAAAGAGGCGGCCATTGCACTCCGCGTCAATCCGGACGTGGATGCCAAGACCCACGAGAAAATCACAACCGGCAAGGCCGAGAACAAGTTCGGCATTTCCTGGCTTCAGGCACCGCGCGTCTATGCCCGCGCGGCGGAACTGCCGGGCATCAGGGTTGCAGGTGTCGATGTACACATTGGCAGCCAGCTAACCGATCTCGCCCCGTTTGAAGAAGCCTTCACACGGGTTGCGTCGATGGTCGAAGAGCTGCGTGCTGCTGGCCATGATATCACGCGGTTGGATCTGGGCGGCGGGCTCGGCATTCCCTATCGCGGGACCAATGATGTGCCGCCACCACCAGCGGACTATGCGGCCATGGTGAAGCGCACCGTGGGGCATCTGGATTGTCAGCTGATGTTTGAGCCTGGCCGCATGATTGCCGGAAATGCGGGCATTCTTGTGGTCAATGTCATCTTTGAGAAGCACGGCGAAGACAGATCGTTCCTGATCATCGATGGCGCGATGAATGATCTTATCCGTCCGACACTATACGACGCCTATCACGAGATCCTGCCCGTGACCGAAACGGCCCCGGGAGAACCTCGGATTACCTACGATATTGTGGGTCCAATCTGCGAAACCGGCGACTTTTTCGCCAAAGGACGCCCCATAACTGCCCAAAAGCCGGGGGACCTGCTGGCAGTGCTGTCCGCCGGGGCCTATGGCGCGGTTCAGGCATCCACTTACAATACGCGGCCCCTCGTGCCAGAAGTGATGGTGAACGGATCACAATTCACCGTGATCCGGCCCCGTCCAAGTTATGACGCAATGCTGGAACAGGATAGACTGCCTGACTGGCTCACTAGGTAGCGGGAGACGCCCCGCATCTTAAGAGGACAACGGGACCCGCGTGACACAGCCGCAGACATCTAAGACTGCATCAGAAAGCGAAGCAAAAGGCGCCACGCTGCCAAGAGCTGTGTCCTCACGCGTTCAAATCGCGCGCGCAGCGCTCTGGTGGGAACGGGCCTGGCCCGCGCTTTGGCCGTCAGTGGGTGTCTTGGGCGCATATGCAACATTGGCACTCATTGGAACCTTCGAGACCTGGTCGCTCCTGGCCGCCTGGGCTGCATTGCTTGCGACACTCGGCATTGCCGCATACCTGCTGTCTCAGGACTTTAGCTGGCTTGCAATTCCAACGCAGGCCCAAGGTCTGCGCCGACTGGAGGAGATGAACGGCTTGCCCCACAGGCCGCTCTCTACCTACGAGGATCAGGCAGCACTGGGCTCGGGCAGCGACGAGCTGTGGGCGGCGCACCGGGCATGGCTAAAGGCGCGCCTCGTGGCGTTGCGCTCAAGATGGCCATCACCCGGACTTGCAGCACATGACCCCTTCGCACTTCGTAGTGCGTTGGTCGTGTGTCTGGTCGCCGCTTTTGCGATTGCCGGACCCTTTGCAGGTAGTCGGCTGGCACAGGCCTTTTTTCCGGGGTTTACTGGAACGGGGTCCGTGGGCCAGGTCGATGCCTGGATCACACCACCTGAATATACCGGTCGTGCCCCCGTCTTTCTGACCCACACCACATCCGAGTCACTGGAAGTCCCGGAAGGCAGCGAGGTTACCGCGAATGTCTTTGGCGGCAGCCGTCCCCAGGTCACGCTTGGGCCAGAGCCCCTAGCGCTCACGGAAAGCAACGAACGTGGCGAACAGGCTTACGAAACCAGAGCGATCTTAGATACGGATACAACGCTTGCAATTACCCAAGGCGGGCGGGACCAGGGAACCTGGCCGATCGCGGTCACCCCAGATGAAGCGCCGTTTGTGCGGCTGGTGGAAGCGAGCGCCACAGCCCGACAAACACTCAAACTGATCTACGAAGTGACCGACGATTATGGAGTTGTCGGGCTGCATATGGACCTGGCCCTCGACCCCATTTTTGTAATGGAAGACAAACAGATCTTTCAGCTGGGTGACGAACATGTGTCACGAGATGGATTCAGCCCACTGGTTGATGGATTTGTTGCCGAGAAAGTCGCGAAGGAGATTGACCTACCTTTACCGGGCATTCGTCCAACGGATGCGACAAACACGGCTTACAAAGATCTTTTGTCACACCCGTGGGCAGGGCTGCCGGTGATGCTGACCCTGAAAGTAAGTGACGATGCAGAGCAAACAAGCGCCAGCCGAACGATCAATATGGCGCTACCCGCGAGACGTTTCACCAAACCTCTTGCGGCAGCTTTGGTGGAACAGCGCCAACGCCTTGCCATGTCGCCCCTCAACAGAGGAAGTGTTGCCGGTTTCTTGAATGCGTTTTCTCTTGAAGGCGAAAAACACATCGATGATGCGTCGGTCTATCTGGGTCTCCGCGCCGCTTACTGGCGGTTGGTCAGCGCCAAACGCCCAGGCGACCTCGCAGGCGTGTCGAAACTCCTGTGGGACCTCGCGCTCCATATTGAGGACGGGGACTTGTCAATGGCCGAGCGCGACCTGCGGGCGGCCCGCGAAGCGCTTGCGCAAGCGCTCGCCGAGGGCGCTTCTCCAAACGAGATCGAACAGCTCATGCAGGAGCTCAAGTCCGCACTGTCCAGGTATCTCGACGAACTCGCCGGGAACGCCACGGCCGAAATTGACCCTCTGCTCCAGCCGCCCGGCGACGGCCAGATGCTGGAGCGCTCCGATCTCGAAAAGATGCTCGACGCCATAGGTGATTTGGCGAAGACGGGTGCCCGCGACCAGGCGCAGGATCTCCTGTCTCAACTCGATGACATTTTGGAAAACCTCAACACAGACCAGCAACAACAACCCGCCGAAGGTGATTCCGAGCTCGCTGATGCCATCGGAGAAATGGGTGAGATCATCAGCCAACAGCGCAACCTTATGGACGAGACATTCCAGCATGGGCAGGGCGCCGCAGCCGGGTCAGGTGAAGGCGAAAGCGGGACCCAGGGGCAAAACGGCGCCCCGCCTCTCGAAGAGCTGCAGCAACAGCAGGACGGCCTTCGCCAGCGCTTGGAAGATCTGATGGGTCAGCTCGGTGAAAACGGACAGCCGGTTCCTGGCGACTTGGAGCAGGCTGCTCGCTCTATGGAACGCGCAGAAGACAGACTGTCTCAAGGCAGACCGGATTCGGCAGCTGGCGCTCAAGGACAAGCCATCGACCAACTCCGCTCAGGGGCACAAGCGCTGGCAGACGCTATGTTCGACTCAATGGGCTCGGGCGGAGAGCAGTCTGGCGTGAACGCCGGCGGTGATCAGACAGACCCGTTAGGACGTCCGTTGACGTCCAATGGCACCAGCAATTCTGATTCCGTCAGATTGCCTGATGAACTGGACCTCCAGCGGGCACGACAAATTCTCGAAGAGCTGCGCAAACGAGCGGCTGAGCTCGGCCGCCCAGAACAAGAACTGGAATATCTGGAGCGTCTCTTGCGCCGCTTCTAATATGATTGAAGATGGTGCCCGTTCAGGGATTCATCTCTTCAGTCTGATCAAGAAAACGAATTTCCAAATCCCGCGCATCAATCGGCGGACTGGAGAGGCGTGTCACAAACTCCGCTGTCTCGCTTGGTTCCAAAGCGGGCTCCGGCAGCGCAAAGGTCCACGCATAAAGTTCGTTCTGTCCTTCGTCGCGCAAACCAACGCGGACCCTTGGAACAGACAAGCGAGCATCGCCAACATTCACGACTTCGCCGGTGATAGAGAGAACCGGCAGGCCATTTTCATACTGATGTTCGTAGGAAACGTTTTGGAATTCCATACGCTGAGGGTTCACCGGCTCATTAAGCACCGCATAGAGCGAGGCCGTCGCAGGCCATGCCGCGACGAGTTCATCCTTGAAGCTGTAAAGCGCAAGGAGCGTAAGTCCAACAAACAGTCCAAGGCCCGCAAATCCTGCGACCTGACCGAGGCGCCACCGTGTGAGAGTCTTGCGGAAATCCGCCATCCGACGCGCAGCAACCGCTTCTGATCCGGCACTTGCGGGAGCAGGCTTCTTTGCCGCTGCATCACCCTCCCCAGCTGGAGGTGGAGGGGCAGTGTCTTTCGCCTCGACGGGTATTTCGTCGGTTTCATCAAGTGTTTTCGGAACGTCTTTGGGTGGGTCCTGATGCCAGGTTTCGCCGCACTTCGCACATCGTACCTTGCGGCCCTTTGGCATGAAGCCAGCTGCCTCAACTTGATACTTGGTTGTGCACGATGGGCAGGAAATAATCATACGAATCAGGTCTTTTCTGAATCAAATTTGATCGTCATCACTTTGCACAGGCCTCCCGCGCAACTCAAGCGACCAATGGGAATCGGTCCCCAGAACGCCCCCGAAAATCGCTACGGATGCCATCAAGAATGCAGCCCTATGAGATTTTCCGTGCAAGGGTGGCTTGCGCCCACTATTAAACGCGTAAACGTGGTTAAAGCTGAGTTAATCTGCGGGTAAAAGACAAGATTTTGTGGCGATGAATGTCACGGCAAAGCGAAGAAGAGCGGCGTAGATGGTGCGGTTTGAAAATGTCGGAATGCGCTACGGGATGGGCCCGGAGATTCTGCGGGATGTCTCCTTCCATTTGGAGCCGGGATCTTTGCACTTCCTCACCGGCCCCTCCGGAGCAGGAAAAACATCTCTGCTGAAACTCATGTTTCTCGCCCATAAGCCCTCGCGCGGTTTGATCTCAATGTTCGGACATGACGTCGCCACAACCTCGCGCGCAGACTTGCCGGGCTTGCGCCGACGCATCGGCGTCGTATTCCAGGAATTCCGACTGCTCGAGCATCTTACAACCTATGAAAACGTAGCGTTGCCGCTCAAGGTGACCGGACGTAACGAGACTGAATACCGCGACGATGTTGAGGAACTTCTCACCTGGGTAGGGCTAGGCGACCGGATGCAGGCACGCCCCTCAACCCTGTCAGGCGGGGAGCAACAGCGCGCCGCCATCGCTCGCGCCGTCGTCGGCCGCCCCGCCTTGTTGCTGGCCGACGAGCCGACCGGGAATGTCGATCCGGAAATGGGCCAGCGTCTGCTGCGGCTCTTCATTGAATTGAATCGACTTGGCACATCCGTCCTGATCGCGACGCACGACCGGGCCTTGGTGGATGCGAGCCGCGCACCTGAGCTTATCATCCAAAATGGGGAGCTGACCTATCGTGGGTGATGTGCAGTCGAATAATCAGCCCGCCGCGAACATCGTATCGAAGGGAGTTGCGGTCATCGTCGGGCGGACACCGCGCACCGGTATCATGCCACCAGCGGATGTGACGGGCGCGACGCTGGTGCTAGTTGTCGCCGCTATGTGCTATCTCGCCTGTCTGGCATTTGGCGCAATGATGACGGTGACCCGGTCTGCCGACGACTGGACGTCACAGCTTGAGGGCTCGCTCACCATTCAGGTGAAGCCTCATGCGGACATCGCAATTGAGGACCAAATCAGCGCCGCTCTTTCGGTACTAGATGATGTAGAGGGAATAGAGCGCGCGAGCGCACTTTCAGACGAGGACATTCGCGCACTGCTCGACCCTTGGCTGGGTGAATCGACAGACAGTGAGGATCTCCCCCTTCCGTCGCTCATAGACGTAGAGCTGAGCGAAGATGCAACTGTCGATATGAGCCGCCTCGCCGAGCGTCTTGCGGCGGCGGCACCGGGCATCGAACTCGACACACACCGGCAATGGCTGGGCGAACTCCTGGGCGCCGCGCGCTCAGCCGTCTGGCTTTCGATCGGCATTTTGGCTCTCATCACACTGACCACCGTGGCCATCGTCGTCTTTGCGACCCGTGCCAGCTTGGCCGCCAATCATGAAAGCGTCGAGGTGCTGCATCTTGTGGGCGCACCGGACGAGTTTGTTGCAAACGAAGTGCAACGGCATTTCCTGCAACTTGGCCTTCGAGGCGGCGCCAGCGGTCTTGCTGCCGCGGTCATTACATTCCTAGCTATCACCTGGCTTGGGTCCGAGGGAGGAGCGTTCCTTCTGCCAGTGCCGGGTCTAATGCTGGGAGACTATCCCTGGCTGCTGCTGGTGCCCGCAATTGTGGCATTAACCACGACGATCGCGGCCAGGATCACCGTTCTTCGCGTTCTAGGCCGAATGATCTAAGGCCAAAAATCGCCGCAAATTGGCGATATTGCCCATATCCTCATGCTAAACTGGCGTTCCTGGGAACACGAGCGACCGGCGACGATGTACGCGACACTCAAGTCCATCTGGGGAAAACTGCCCCGCCGACTGAGACTGGCCTTAACCGGTCTGGCGGTCCTGCTGCTCGGGTACGCGGGAGGCTTCCTCTGGTTCCTGAGTGAAATCCCGAGAGCCGATCCGGCAGGCCCGCAGCGCTCCGCAGACGCCATTGTTGTGCTCACCGGGGGGCCAGAGCGGATAGACGCCGCCATGGAACTGCTGACAAGCGGCAGAGGTGCACGCCTTCTCGTATCTGGTGTCCATCCTGAGGTCACAAAAGATGCGCTGAGCGAGCTTCTGAGCCCCGATAAAGCCCTTTTTGACTGCTGCGTTGATATGGACTGGCGCGCAGAGGACACGATAGGCAATGCGGCAGAGACCGCTGCCTGGGTTGAAGCCAATGGCTTCCAAAGCCTTCTTGTGGTGACCAGCGCTTACCACCTGCCGCGCGCGCTGCGCGAACTGGGACACACCATGCCTGGAACCGACCTTCGTGGACACCCAGTGTTCCACGATGGCGTCCATCTGGACGAATGGTGGCTTTATTCCGGCACCAGCCGACTGCTCATTGCGGAATACTCCAAATTTCTGCTAACGCTGGTGCGGTTGGGCGGCCTGGAGGAAGTGTGAACGTCGCAAAGGCGCCTGATACCGGCTGTTCTGGCCGGAAGGGGCCAATAGGAGAACGTCACTTGCTCTTAATTCGATCCGTTCTGTTCAACATCCTGTTCTACGGCACATCCGTCATCGCAGCCCTAATCGGCTTGCCGCTCCTGCTCGGTCCGCCAAGATACGCTGTTTGGTTGATGCGGGCCGTCGGTCGCTGGAATATGTGGCTGCTCAAGGTCATCGCGGGCACGACCTACGAAGTCCGGGGCCTGGAGAACGTTCCTGAAACAGCCTGCGTCGTCGCGTCCAAACACCAGTCCATGTGGGAGACGGTAAGCCTCCTCGCCATCGTGGAAGACCCGGCACTGGTCTTGAAACAGGAGCTTCTCTATATCCCGCTCTATGGCTGGTATGTACAGAAAGCCCGGATGATCGCGATCCGTCGTTCTGATGGTCCCAAAGCTCTCAGAAAAATGCTTCGGGAAGCGTCAGATGCGGCATCGGAAGACAGGCATCTGATCATCTTTCCAGAAGGCACAAGAGCAGCGCCTGGTGCGCGCAATCCTTATATGCCCGGTGTTGCCGGCCTCTATAGCCATCTGGATGTGCCTTGCGTGCCCGTCGCGCTTAACTCCGGCCTGTTTTGGCCTCGACGGAAACTCGAACGCAAACCAGGCACCATCATCATCGAATTTCTGCCCCCGATCGCGCCGGGTCTCAAGCGCGCTGAGTTCATGGCTGAGCTGGAAACACGCATTGAGACGGCGACGGACAAATTGCTGGTGGAGGCCGGTTTTGATCTGGCGGCTGCACAGCAGGCAATCGCTGCTGAGGTCAGCAAGGCTTGATCTTCTCAAATCATGATCCGGTCTGGGAGCCGCCTGATTTTGTCAGGAGTGTCCTATATGATTGAGAACATTAATAGAACATTCGTTGACGCGGCCGTCGATCCGCATCAAGATCACAGCCCCGAAATTCACCGCCTGCATCCGGAAACCTTTTGATGACGCAGCCTGACCGCCTGATCCCGATTGCCGACCAAATCTGGCGGATGAAGTACCGTTTTAGCGGGTCAGACAGGCTGCCTGCGGATGAGACCGTAGACGCCACATGGTCGCGCATTGCAAATGCGCTGGCAGAGGCAGAAGCGCCATCAGAGCAATCCCGTTGGTCGGCTGAGTTTAAACAGGCCCTGGAAGGGTTTCAGTTCTTGCCAGCAGGGCGCATCGTTGCCGGCGCCGGAACCGAGCGCTCTGTTACCCTCTTCAACTGTTTTGTCATGGGCGACGTGCCGGACAATATGGGCGGCATCTTCGAAGCTCTGAAAGAAGCGGCCCTGACAATGCAGCAGGGCGGCGGCATCGGATATGACTTTTCGACCCTGCGTCCCAAAGGTGCCGAAGTGAAAGGCGTGGGCGCAGACGCGTCCGGTCCTTTGAGCTTCATGGATGTCTGGAACGCCATGTGCCAGACCATCATGTCCGCAGGATCCAGACGCGGCGCCATGATGGCGACCATGACCTGCAGCCACCCAGACATTGAAGAGTTTATCGACGCAAAGCAGGAAGCCGGACGGCTTACCATGTTCAACCTCTCCGTGCTGATCACCGACCCGTTCATGGAAGCGGTTGACGCAGATGCAGACTGGCCGCTTGTCTTCAACGGCAAGACCTACAGAACGGTCAAAGCGCGTGCGCTGTGGGACAAGATCATGGACGCCACTTACAGCTATGCCGAGCCTGGCGTCATATTCATCGATCGCATCAACAAGCAAAACAACCTTGCCTATTGCGAAACCATTCACGCTACCAACCCCTGCGGGGAGCAGCCGCTCCCGCCTTATGGGGCCTGCCTGCTCGGCTCCATCAACCTGGCGCGATTGGTCAAAGAGCCTTTCAGCACCGACGCCCATATCGATCTGGCAGAGCTGGACAGATTGGTGCGCACCGCCGTGCGCGGCATGGACAATGTCATCGACATTTCGCGCTTTCCGTTGCCGCAACAGGAGCATGAAGCCAAAGCCAAACGCCGCATTGGGCTCGGCGTCACCGGTCTCGCAGATGCGCTGGTCATGTGTGGGACGCGCTATGGCAGCGATGAAAGTCTCGACCTGATCGAGACATGGATGAAAGCGCTGCAACGAGCTGCCTATCTCACATCAGCGGACCTGGCAGCTGAGAAAGGCGCGTTTCCGCTTTTTGACAAGGACGCCTTCCTTGTCGGTGAAACGGTCAAACGTCTCGATCCAGATGTCCGTGGCGCCGTTGAAAAAAACGGCATTCGAAACGCGCTCCTAACATCGATCGCACCCACAGGCACGATTTCTCTTTTTGCGGGGAATGTCTCAAGTGGCATTGAGCCCATCTTCGCCCTGGACTACACCCGCAAAGTGTTGATGCCCGATGGTACACGCCGCGAAGAGCAGGTTGTCGATTACGCAGTCTCCCAATATCGGGAACTGTTTGGAGAAGATGCCCCACTGCCCGACACATTCGTGACCACGGAAGATCTCAGTCCACAGGACCATGTGAAGGTCCAGGCGGCGGTGCAGAAATACATCGATAGCTCAATCTCCAAAACCATCAACTGTCCCGAAGATTTGAGCTTTGAAGATTTCAAGTCCGTTTACCGCGATGCTTATGCGATGGGGTTAAAGGGCTGCACAACCTATCGGCCGAACGACGTTCGCGGCTCCGTCCTCTCTACAAGCCCGAAGGTCGAGGAGCAAACCTCTCAGAGCCAATCGGCCCTGCCGTTGGAGGCGCCGAGACCGGCTCTCGAGCCCGTCGAAAAAGATGGCGTCGTCTACATGTCGTCACCGCTGGAACGCGATGCCGTACTGCCGGGCTTCACCTACAAACTGCAATGGCCCGAAAGTGATCACGCCATTTACATAACGCTGAACGACATTTTGCAGGACCAACGCCGGCGGCCGTTCGAGATCTTCATCAACTCAAAAAACATGGAACACTACGCCTGGACGGTTGCGTTGACGCGCATGATCTCAGCGGTCTTCCGGCGCGGCGGAGACGTGACCTTTGTCGTGGAAGAGCTAAAGGCAGTGTTTGATCCGCGCGGCGGTGCCTGGGTGGACGGGCGCTATGTACCAAGCCTGCTCGCTGCCATCGGAGAGGTGATCGAACAACATATGATCGACACCGGCTTCATCTCTAAAGATGAAGGACGCCCCATCTCCGAAGCACTACAGAAGGTCGCCGGGGACGGTAACGGCCCGAAGCGTGCCAGCTGTCCCCGTTGCGGCGACCGGTCGCTGATCCGGCAGGAAGGCTGCGACAATTGCACTGAGTGCGGATATTCACGGTGCGGCTGACGGCGAGGTGGCCTGGATGAGCCACGGTACGATCCACCATCTCGACCTGACTGTCACAGACCCCGCTACCTCTGCGCCTTTTTATAAGTGCGTACTGGGTCACATGGGATATCAGTGTCGACGCATTTATGAGGACGGCATGGACTTTGAAAAAGGTCCCGACCAACAGGGATTCGCCTCGATTGGTCTCGTCCGCGCGAAGGATCCGATGGCTCATGATCGCTTCCGACCCGGCCTGCACCATGTTGCCTGGACGGCGAAAAGCCGCGCGGATGTCGACGACCTTCACCAGAAGTTGGTGGACTTTGGCGCCGCCATTCTCGATACCCCGACCGACTATCCAGCCTACGGAAAAGGATATTACGCCGTGTTCTTTGCTGATCCGGACGGACTCAAACTCGAATATGTTTACCAGCCCTTTGAGGTAGCCACAGGGTGACACTCAAGATTTCAAATGCCGACGCGACATCGCTGCTTCTAAACAAGCAGGGGCTTGGTCAAAGACCAACCGGTCGATTTAACGCGGACAGGCTACAAGACCTCATAAAACAACTGGGATATGTGCAGCTCGACAGCATCAATACCGTCGAGCGGGCGCACCACATGATCCTGCACTCAAGAGCCGATGGATACCGCCATAAACACCTCAAGGAACTGCATGAAGACCGAGGCACCCTGTTTGAGCATTGGACCCATGATGCCTGTCTGATTCCGACCGAATTCTACCCTTATTGGCATCAGCGGTTTGTCCATGCCAAGACCCATCTCGATCGCGAAAACTGGAAAAAGCGATTGGGCCCCAACGGACCCAAAGTGGTGAGGGCCGTCAAAGCCCGTATCCGGAAGGAAGGTCCCCTCATGTCCCGGGACTTCGACGACAAAGGCGAAGGTGCCTGGTGGGGTTGGGGGCCCTCAAAGACAGCGCTGGAATATCTGTGGCGCACAGGCGAGCTCGCCATCGTTCGACGCGAAGGATTTCAGAAGGTCTACGACTTGGCCGAGAGCTGCATTGAAGAGTGCCACCGGCAGGAAAGGCCGAGCCGTGCGGAAACCATTGACTGGAAATGCCGCCAGGCATTGGCCCGGTTGGGAGCAGCCACCCATAGCGAGATTGCTGCCTATTGGGCAAGTGTGTCCAGCAAACAGGCAGCAGAGTGGGTGACAAAACACTTAGGGCGAGACCTGGTACCCGTTGAGGTTGAAGACCGCGATGGCACCTGGCGGAAGGCTGTCGCCTTAGCGTCTATCGAAGATGAACTTTCATCTCTCAAATCGCCATCAAAACGCCTTCGCTTGCTGAGCCCGTTCGATCCCGTCGTGCGCGACAGGAAACGCGCCGAACGGCTCTTCGGATTTGACTATCGTGTGGAAATATTCGTGCCTGAAAAGAAGCGCCAATATGGCTACTACGTGTTGCCCATTTTGGAGGGCACCAAGTTTACCGGCAGAACGGATGTCAAGGTCCACCGCAAAGAAGGCAGGGTCGAAGTGAAGGGTCTTTGGCTGGAAAAAGGCGTGAAACTAAGTAGCGCCCGCGAAGAAGGCCTCCGAAAAGCTCTTAAGCGCCTCACAAAATTCACCGGCGCGGAGACATTTGACCTAGACGCTGCTCTACAGCGCGCCACAGCATCTCCAACCCCTGATCGCTGATCTTCATGTCCTGAAGATGTTCCACTGTGCTCTGAAGGTAGTCCGGGTTTTTTCCCGATTGTCCTTCACCGCGCGCAATCAGTTCCACCTGCCGCTCGAAATCGAGCTTGTGTGCATACTGTTCATGGTCCCGGTCAACAATGAAGCAAAGCGCCTCTACTTTGGGCAGAGGCCCATCCAACAGCGTCAGCGGCCGAGTGACATCAAGGTAGACGCTCGTCACCTGTTCACGTTCTTTCAGATAGGCGCGGGTGGCATCCGCATGCTCAGAGGCGACCTGGTAGGCAAACCCTCGACAAGATCCGCCGCGGTCAAGACCGAAAACCAGCCCAGGGCGCTCCTTGGTTCCGCGATGGACGTGGCTAAACACACAAAAAGAGCGGTGATACCCATGAAGACGCGCGGCATATCGAGCGACAAAAGGAAATCCCGGGCGCCACATCAACGACCCATATCCAAAAACCCATAAATCCTGCATTATGTCGCTACGCTTGCTTAACTGTTTATCTCAACACTGGGAAATCTATCAGCTCTTCCCTCTCGCCCCAAAGTAGGTGCGCATGCGCGTCTGCTTCTAAATTGTCGTTACCTCTATGAGCCGTTTGCCTGAACCGATGAAAAACATCCGCTGGTCGCTGACTCTGCCCTTCCTGCTTGTAGCGCTAGGCGCCCTTGCCTATTCGGTCTGGTGGTTCAGTGTTGCAGACCGTGTCGAAGCAGCCATTTTGAAATGGAAGGAAGATCAAGCCGCAAACGGGATTACAGTTAGCTGGGATACTCTCGACACTGGTGGCTATCCCTACAGAATACAGGTCGATGTCGAAGGAGGGCGTATAGACGCCGCAGAGACATCGCGCGCGTGGGCCTGGGAAGCGGACCAGCTAAGCGCGCAAACACTCGCATACCGGCTGAACCACGTCATCGTAGATATTCCCGGCCAGCAACGCCTGCATTATTCAGAGCAGCGGGACGAAACCGACCAGCGGTTCGTCCTGAACCTTACGTCCGACGTGTTTTGGGCGAGCTATGTCGATGAGGGCGCGGAAGAACAGCGGCTGTCAGCTGACATCCAGAATCTGTCTGCCGTGAGAGCTCGCGAAACTGAAGACGGGCCGGTTCTTGCTGGCGGAGCCGCCGCCGGCCGCCTGCAAATGCATGGACGGCCGTCGCAAGGGGTCGAGGGCATGGCCTTTGATATTGCACTGAGAGGCCAAGATATTTCTTGGGCAGAGCTCGGCGAGACGACCTGGGCGGGAAGCGAAATCACGCATTTGGAAGCGCAAACACGCGTGAGAGATCTGCCACCCGACTTTCCAAATGCTTTGGATACCATTCTTCCGGATGCGGCAGCACTTGGAACAACCCTGGCCATCTCGGAGTTCGCCCTTGAATGGGGACCCATTGAGATGACCGGAGAAGGCGAAGTGAAACTAGACAGTCTTGGACGCCCAGAAGGCCGGTTCCGCACAAGCGTCGGAAACCTTGATGGTCTAATTGATGCCTTGGTCACTGCAGGGATTGTATCGCAGCAGAGCGCCCGCCTCGCCTTTGCCGGCATGGTCGCGCTATCAGGCCTGCAAGGCGAGGAAGCGGGCCGGGTACGACTGCCTGTGGCGATGAAGGACGGCGTATTGTTCTTAGGTCCTATCGCCGCAGCACGACTCGAGCCCCTCTACTAGAGCCTGTTCAAAAAGGAGGCCTAATCCTCCTTCGCAGGATCCCGGCCAAAGTTGGGCGCCGCAATTTCCTGTCCCGCATCCACGATGGATCGGCGAATATCTCTCGTGCGGGTGAAGAGGTCGAACAAGGCGTCCCCGTCACCCCACCGAATGGCGCGTTGCATCGCCGCCAGGTCTTCCGAGAAACGTCCAAACATCTCCAAAATAGCGTCGCGATTATTCAGGCACACATCCCGCCACATGGTGGGATCAGACGCAGCGAGCCGGGTGAAGTCGCGGAAGCCCCCAGCGGAATATTTGATCACTTCCGACTTCGTCACCGTTTCCAGGTCATCGGCGGTGCCCACAATATTGTAGGCGATGAGATGAGGCAGGTGGCTGGTGATCGCCAGAACCAGGTCATGATGTTTGGCATCCATCATGTCGATCTTCGAGCCGCAGGCTTCCCAGAAGCGAGAGAGCTTCGCCACCATTTCCGGGTCATTTCCCTCAAGCGGCGTCAGAATGCACCAGCGTCCGTCGAAGAGTTCTGGAAAGCCCGCATCCGGTCCGCTCTGCTCCGTCCCCGCAATCGGATGGCCGGGGATGAAGTGCACGCCTTCAGGAACATGAGGTCCTACATCGTCGATCAGCGATACTTTGACCGATCCCACATCCGTGAGGATCGCACCCTTGGCAAGATGGGGACCAATCTCCGCAGCAACCGCGCCGACAGCACCGACAGGCGTGCAGAGCACCACGAGGTCTGCACCCTTTACGGCATCAGCGGCACTCGCCTCTGCTCTATCAATGAAGCCGATTTCAAGAGACCGCGCGCGTGTCGCCTCTGAGCGCGCAGATCCAACAATCTCGCCAGCGAGCCCTGCCCGTTTCATCGCGTGTCCCAGAGACGACCCGATCAGCCCGAGTCCAATGAGAGCGACCCGTTCAAAATGCGTATCTTCCCTCACCGCTCGTCCCTCATAAACCGTGTCAAGGCATCGACCACGAGCCGGTTCGCTTCCTCCGTGCCAACACTCAACCGAAGGAAGTCGGGCATGCCGTAAGCACCGACACCGCGCAGTATGAGCCCCTGTTTCATAAGGAAATCATCGGCGTCCGACGCCCGTTTGCCCTCAACATCTGGGAAACGAATGCTCAGGAAGTTTGCTGACGCAGGCAACACATCAAGACCAAGCGCAGAGATTTCGCGGGCGAGCCAAGCAGCCCATTTCTCATTATGATCAGCCGCCTGCTCCACATGGGCCTGGTCTTTCATGGCCGCGATCCCCGCCATCAAGGCGGGCGTGTTGACGTTGAAAGGCCCGCGAATCCTGTTCAACACATCCGCCACGGCGTCAGGGCAGTAGGCCCACCCTAGACGCAGCGCTGCCAGACCGTAAATTTTGGAGAAGGTTCTGGTCATCACCACATTTTCGTGAGTCGCGACCAGCTCTATTCCGGCTTCATAGTCATTGCGCCGTACATACTCCGCGTAAGCCGCGTCCAGGACCAGCAATACATCGTCACGCAGTCCCGCGCGAAGACGCCGTACTTCATCGCTCGGAATGTAAGTACCGGTTGGATTGTTCGGGTTTGCCAGAAAGACCACCCGTGTCGCGTCTGTCTGCGCTGCCAGGAACGCATCGACCGTTGCCGTAAAGTCGGTCTCTGCGACGGTTACCACTTTCGCCCCGGCAGCGTTCGTGATGATCGGATAGACCAGAAAGCCGTGCTCGCTCACAATCGCCTCGTCGCCCGGGCCGAGGTAGGACTGCGCCAGCAGGTGCAGAATTTCATCCGAGCCAGCGCCGCAGACGATGCGCTCCGCATTCAGCCCAAATCGATCCGCAATGGCTTCCCTGAGCGCACTGACCGATCCGTCTGGGTAGATCTCCAAACTGTCTCCGACTGCCCGAAAAGCCTCAACGGCTTTTGGGCTCGGCCCCAAAGGAGTCTCATTGGCGGAAAGCTTGAACACACGCGCAGCTCCCTCGGCGGTCTCGCGACCACCGACATAAGGCACGATGTCCATAATGCCGGGTTGTGGTTTAAGCCCGGAGGCTGGCTTTAACGATGTCATCATTCCGTCCTTCAAAGCGCCGTCGCAGAATGTTTACCGCCCACGAGCAATGCGCGGCTATTCATAGGGGGCACAAAGGTTAAAATCAAAGAAAACGTTGACAATCAGGGACTTGCGCCTCTAGGTAAGCACCCTTTTTGCAAGGCTATTGAAAGACGGACAGGCTACGCGGACTTAGCCAAATGGCAATGTCTGAGCGAGACAGGACCATGGGTACAAGTGCAGACATATCCGGCGACCGGTCCCGGAACCAAAATGATTTCGCAATGGCGTTTGAGATGGTCACGTTTCAATCGGACCAGCCTTTGCGGCTCGACAGTGGTGTCGACCTGTACCCAGTGACCCAGGCCTATAACACTTATGGAACCCTGAACGCCGACAAATCAAACGCCGTTCTGGTCTGCCACGCGCTTACCCTTGATCAGCATGCAGCCAACCAACATCCTGTAACGGGTAAGGAGGGCTGGTGGACAGGCATGATCGGTCCCGGCCGACCCATCGACACCGACCGGTTCTTCGTCATTTGTCCGAATGTGATTGGCGGCTGCCAAGGGACCACCGGGCCGGAATCCGTGAACCCCGAGACGGGCAAGCCTTATGGCCTCGATTTCCCTGTAATCACCATTGCCGACATGGTCCGTGCCCAAGTGCAGCTGATCGACCATCTGGGCATCGACAAGCTTTTCTGCGTGGCAGGCGGCTCTATGGGCGGCATGCAGACGCTGGAATGGGCGAGCGCCTATGGGGACCGCGTTTTCTCCGCGATCCCTATCGCGACGGCTGCACGCCATTCGGCGCAGAACATTGCCTTCCATGAGGTTGGACGCCAGGCAGTGCAAGCAGACCCCCAATGGCATGACGGCGCTTATTACGAGCATGACACGAGGCCCCGCAAAGGTCTTGCAGTAGCCCGCATGGCGGCTCACATCACCTATATGTCGGAGGGCTCGCTCTTCCAGAAGTTTGACCGCAACCTTCAGGACGGCGACGAGTTCACCTATGGGTTTGGACCGGACTTCCAGATTGAGAGTTATTTGCGCCACCAGGGGTCGACTTTCGTCGACCGTTTCGACGCGAATTCCTATCTCTATATCACCCGTGCGATGGATTATTTCGATCTAGCCGCCGGGCATGGCGACTCGCTGGCCAACGCCTTTAAAGACACGGAAACGCGCTTTTGCGTGGTCTCGTTCACCAGTGATTGGCACTACCCGACGGTGTACAACAAGCAAATTGTCCATGCCCTGAACGCTGTCGCGGCCAATGTGAGCTTTGTCGAAATCGAGTCCGACAAAGGGCATGACGCGTTCCTGCTCGATGAACCAGAGATGTTTTCCACGCTCCGGGGTTTCATCGATAGCGCGGCAGAAAGACGGGGGCTCGCCTAATGGCCTTGAAGCCCCTCGACAATCGGCGCGACCTCTCCATCATCGCAGACTTGGTAGAGCCATCTTCCCGCGTGCTCGATGTCGGCTGCGGCGAAGGCGAGCTTTTGGAAATCTTGGCCACCAAACGCAATGTGGATGGACGGGGTGTCGAACTCTCACAGGAGGGAGTGAATGCCTGTGTGACGCGGGGATTATCTGTGATTCAAGGAGACGCCGACCAGGACCTGGGCGACTATCCCAAAGACGCATTCGACTATGTGATCTTGAGCAAGACCATCCAGGCCACACGCAATCCAGGCGCAGTACTACGTCAGATGAGACGCATTGGGCGCCACGTGATTGTCTCATTCCCAAACTTCGGACACTGGAAGATCAGGTTTCAACTCGGACTTCTGGGGCGGATGCCTGAAACAGATACCTTGTCCGACAAATGGTACGACACCCCCAATATCCACCTCTGCACCGTGAAGGACTTTGTGATCCTGTGTGATGAGTTGGATTTAGAGGTTGTTCAAGGTCTCATGCTGTCTGGCGGGCGCGTAAGGCAGGCAAGCGACCCCGGCTTCTTCGACAATTTGTTCGCCGAAGAAGCGGTCTTTTTGCTGAAGCGGCGCTAGCGCGCCGCCGCTTTATGCGCTGATTGCTTCGGAGTCCAATTCGCCCGTACGAATCCGAACAGCTGAGACGAGGTCCATCACAAACACCTTTCCATCGCCAATTTTGCCGGTGGACGCGGTTTTGCGAATTGTATCTACAACGCTGTCGACGACTGAGTCCTCCACGGCAATCTCAAAGCGCACTTTAGGCACCAAAGTCACCTGATATTCAGCGCCACGATAGATCTCCGTCTGTCCCTTTTGGCGCCCATGTCCCTTTACTTCGCTGACCGTAAGGCCCGAAATGCCGATCTCTGCGAGTGCGTCCATAACTGGCTCTGTTACTGCAGGTTTCACAATTGCGACGATCATTTTCATGAGGCGTACCTTTAACTAGTCCGGTTCGTGGTTAATGCCCGACATCGTGGCCGATCCTGCGCGTCCTGTCACGTTTCCTGTGACATTACTAGCAGCGAGCCCCCCAACCGGCGCTGCCAATCGGCGTCGAACAGCAGCCTCAACAGCCAGCGGCGGCGTTGCGTACATCTGTTTTGCAGCTTCCACAAGGATGACGCCGGCAAACCGACCGCCTGCAATGCGGCCCAATCGCTCCCAGGCAACCGCAGAACGCAAAAACGGCCGGACACCAAATGGCGGAACAAAAAGGCACGTTCGCCAGAGCGTGGGCGTAAACATCGCCCCTCGGAGCAATTCAGTGAGCTGCATCCGTGTGAAGGGACGTCCATGGCCAAAAGGTGTCTTGTCGCGACGCGACCAGAAGCCGTGCCGATTGGGCGCAACAATGAGCAACCGACCCCCAGGCGCCAATACCTGCCATGCCTGCCGAAGCAGCGCACGCAGAGCTTCGCTGTTCTCGACGGAGTGGACCAAGACCAATCTGTCGACGCACTCATCCGGCAATGGCAGATGCGTTTCTTCTGCCAAAGCGACAAGACCCGGACCATCCGAAGGCCACCGCACGACACCCTGTTCTGCAGGCATCAATGCCAGGACACGCGTCGCCTCTCCAAGAAAAGGACTCAGATACGGCGTGGCGTATCCAAAACCGGCAAGCGTCATGCCGGATACGTTTGGCCAGACGTTCCGTAGCTGGTGCCCGATCAGCCGCCGGGCAACCCGGCCCAACGGTTTGGTATAGAAGCTTCTGAGATCAACAACATCCGGATACATGAGCTCAAACTACCAGATTTTGCGAAAAACGGCGTTAACACGCCTTCCGAAAAAGCCGAAACAGCCACGCAGCCTGTTCATTTTGACATAGATCGGCGTTACCCTACTCACATCATCATCCCGCGTCCGGAGCAATTATGTCCAACCTTGTCATCCACCAGATACCCTGCCTGAGCGACAATTACGGCTATCTCATTCATGACCCGGAAGCCGACACAACGGCAACAATTGACACACCTGAAGTGGGGCCAATTGAGGCGTCCCTGAGATCCCATGGCTGGGAATTGACCCACATTCTGAACACCCACCATCATTATGATCATGCCGGCGGCAATCTGGAGCTTCAGGAAAAAACCGGCTGTGCGATTATTGGTCCGCGCGATGAAGCAGACAAAATACCCGGCATCGAAAAGGAAGTTGGAGACGGCGATACATTCTTGTTCGGGACACATGAAGTCCGCGTGATTGGGGTTCCAGGACACACACTCGGACACATTGCCTACTATTTCGAAGATGAAGGCGTCGCCTTTGTGGGAGATGCGCTTTTCGCGCTCGGCTGTGGCCGTGTTTTTGAAGGAACGCCGGATCAAATGTGGTCCTCGCTGGAGAAGCTGATGGCTTTGCCTGACGACACCACAATCTACTGCGCCCACGAATACACACAGGCCAACGCTAAGTTCGCCGCGACAATTGAACCGGGCAATGCGGATCTGACCGCGCGGATTGCTGAAATCGACAAACTGCGTGCACGTGGCGAACCCACAGTGCCAACCACAATCGGCCTGGAACGCAAAACAAATCCGTTCGTGCGCCCCTCAAGCGACGAAATACAAAAGACGGTAGGTCTGAGCGGTGCCTCTGCCGCAGAAATTTTCACCGAAGTCCGTCAGCGCAAAGACAATTTCTAGGCGTCACCTGTCGTGGCGGAGTTGAGTATGAGCAAACAGTCAAGCACACAGATGACGCCGGATCAGCTGATCAGGGAATTGGGTCTTCAACCGCATCCAGAAGGCGGGCACTTTTGTGAGACCTTCCGGGATGATACGTCTGCGGACAAAGGACGGGCGCATTCTACAGCGATTTACTATCTCCTGCAGGCGGGCGAACGCTCTCACTGGCACCGCGTGGACGCCACGGAAGTCTGGCATTGGTATGCAGGCGATCCGCTTCGTCTATCAGTAGCCACAGATGACAAGGATGCGCCTCGGCATATCACCCTAGGGCCTAACATTCCGGCGGGCGAACGGCCGCAGAGCATTGTCCGAAAAGACGAATGGCAAGCCGCTGAGCCATTGGGGGATTGGACGCTTGTCGGCTGCACGGTAGCACCCGGCTTTGACTTCGAGGGGTTTGAACTGGCACCGCCAGGTTGGCAGCCCGGTACCACATAGAGTTTCTCTACGGGGGGTGGGGAAATGAAAAAAACATCGTTGGGCTTCTGCGCGGTCATGTTCACATTCGCGCTTCATTCAGCCGCCCAGGCCAGCCCGTCGTCTCAGGCATGCATCGACGCCGGCGGCCCGAGCCGGACTGTCGTTGTTCCCGCCGCGGTGCAAAGCTATGGCACCATGCAATATGCGCGCACCGTTGCCATTGAAGCAAAAGAAGTCGTTCTAACCTTTGATGATGGACCAGACCCGGACGTCACCCCGAGCATCCTCGACACGCTCGACAAATACTGCGTCAAAGCGACCTTCTTCTTTACCGGCCATCGGGCGGAACGCTATCCCCACCTTGTCCGCGAGGCAGCGCTCCGGGGGCACACCATCGCATCCCACTCCTACTCGCATCCCAGCAACCTGCGACGCCTCAGCTGGACCCGCGCAACCCGTCAGATCACGCGGGGCATTGCGGAGATACAGGAAGCCCTCGATGGAGCCCCGGAAACGGCGGATATCGACGTGGCGCCTTTTTTCCGCTTTCCAGGCCTCAACCATTCGAACGCATTGCGCGGGTGGCTTGCAGCCCGTGACATTTCCACGTTTTCCTGCGACGTCGGGACCGACGACTGGAGACACATCTCGTCGCGTGCCGTGGTATACCGCGCCGTCCGCAATATCCGCTCAAAAAGCGGCGGGATTGTTATCTTTCACGACACCAAGCAGAGGACCGCCGCTGCCCTTCCCTTCGTCCTTCAGCGCTTAAGGTCAGAAGGCTATCGGGTCGCCCATATGGTGCCCGAACGCGACCTGCCGAAGGAAACCGACCCTAGACCAGCAAAGTCAGGAGAAGGGACACTTGTTGAAATTCCAACTCTTGAGACATCAACCGATCATTCGCTAAGGTCCGCCCTATGACGAAGTTACGCGACATCAAATCCCCTAACCGGCGCCACGTCCTGGCAGGGAGCCTGGCAGCCGCAAGCGCCCTGGTGACACCGGCGATTGTGCAGGCGTCCGCGCCCTACAAGAGAACGCTGCGCATGCAGAGCCTCAATTCCGGCGAGCGGCTGACCATCACCTATTGGGCCGACGGCGAGCATCTGCCAGAAACGTTCGGCGCCATTAACTGGTTCATGCGGGATTTGAGAAACAATACCACCACCCAAATGAGTACCGACCTGCTTGACCTGATGTGGGAGGTCGATCAGTTGACCCCGTCGCGGGCACCTCTCTACACCATGTCTGGCTATCGCTCGCCAGCGACCAACGCTCGGCTGGCTGCCCGCTCCGAAGGAGTTGCCGAGAACAGCTTCCATATGCAGGGGATGGCGATGGACCTCACGCAGGATTTCAATGACGTTGGCATGATTTACCGTGTCGCAAAGTCCTTGGGCAAGGGCGGCGCCGGCTACTATCCTACCAGCCGTCCTTTCGTACATCTGGATGTGGGCCCACCGGGAACCTGGGTCTATCCCGCACCCGGCCGAGGCGACGATAGCGTCAGTTGAGCGACGAGCTGCCCTCGGAAAACGGCGCTAGACCTAGAGCTATCCTGCCGCAAACCGATAAGACTGATATTCCGTCCTTTTGCGGCCAATATTCAACAATCAGTAATTGTTGCACCGCACAATAAGATGCTCTAGAAGCTCAGACTACGCGGCCTTGTCCGTACCAAGAGATATGCGGACGGGCTGAAAAAGTGCTGTAAGCCGCCGATGCTGGTACTTTTGATCTACCGCGATGCACCAACAGGCTTGCGCATTGCAACACTGGCGCGCAACAATGACAAGAAACAGGACCATATCCGGACCACCGGACGGCCAGAATAATGAGGCGATCATTGGCAAAGAAGAAACCAGTTGCCGGCGAACCGATCACGATCAAGAAATATGCAAATCGGCGGCTCTATAACACGGCAACAAGCTCTTACGTGACGCTGGAAGACCTCGCGACAATGGTTCGCGAAGGCCAGGATTTTCTTGTCCACGACGCCAAAACATCAGAGGACCTGACAAGGTCCGTCCTTACCCAGATCATTTTCGAGCAGGAACAAAAGGGTCACAACCTTTTGCCCGTTCCGTTTTTGCGACAGCTGATTAGCTTCTACGGTGACAGTTTGCAGGGCTTTGTGCCGTCTTATCTCGAGATGAGCATGAACACCTTCGCCGAGGAACGCTCCAAGCTGGTCGACAAAATGACCTCAGCATTTGGCGGCAAAGAACGGTTCGATCAGTTTGAAGAACAGATCCGTAAAAACATCTCCATGTTCGAAGAAGCCATCCGAATGTTCTCCCCGTTTGCCCTGCGCTCCGATAACAATCGCGGAGAGAAGTCAGACGATCAAAAGAAGGCTGCCTTGGGAGATGGTGACGACCTCGAGACGGTGAAGCAGCAGCTCAAGGAAATTCAGAAAGAGCTTGCAGCGCTTTCAGGAAAAGAAAAACCGACAAAAGATAAAGAGAAGTAGAGATACCTCTCTAGACGCTCAACAGACAGGGACCTTAAGAGGCCGCGCGCTCTCCGCCTTGCGGGAGGGCCGCTTTGTCTTTTTCGCTTTCACGCCAGGGCGGCAGCAAGACCGGCTCGCCGACGTGGAACCCTTGCAAATACTCCACGCCGATTTCACGTAGATATTCGATTTCCCCTTCGCACGTCACAAATTCCGCCACCGTCGGGAGACCAAAATTCCGCGCCAAGTCGACAAAGCTCTTTAGGAACATCTGATTGTCAGGTTTAGCGACCAGTCCCTCAACGAAGGACCCGTCGATTTTCACCATGTCGACATCCAAACATTTGAGGTTTCGAAACGATGTGTAGCCCGCGCCGAAATCGTCAATCGCCACCTTTGACCCCTGATTACGCACAGTACTGACGAACTGTTGGCTTTCACCGATCTCTTCAATCGCAACTGTCTCCGTAATCTCAACCACCAGACGCTCAGCTGCACCCGGATTTGATTTTGTGAGCGCAATGAACATATCGAGCCAAACCGTATCGGTAATCGTATAGCCCGAGACGTTTATCGCGAGCTGTGGCTTCTTCTCATGAACGAGTTCCTCAAACGCCAATTCAAGGACGCGGTGGTCAATCAGGCGGACAAGTCCCAGCTTTTCTGCGATGGGAATAAACCGCCCGGCTGGAACCACCTCACCATCGCGCTGGCGGAGGCGGATGAGCGTTTCATAAAGCACTGGGTCTAGCGTTTCTGCAGAGACAAGTGGCTGAAACGCGAGGGTCAACCGCCGCTCGTTCAGCGCCGCAAGAAGCTCATCAGCAATCTTGAGATTGCTTCGACGGGCGCGGTCGCGCTCAGCACTGTGCTCAAAAGCCGCATAAGAAGCGCGGCGCGAATGCTTGGCTTCCGTGAGCGCTTCTTCCGCGCGCATCATCGCCTCCTGCGGCGTCTTGGCGTTAGCGGGCAATGAAACACACCCAATGGATACGGTAGAAGCTACCGGTCCCGCATCGATCTCAATAACCAGGTCTCTCACAACGCTCAAAAGCCGCTCCGCAGTCGCATGCATTTGCTGCTCTGAGCAGTTTGACAGAATGATGCCGAATTTGTTGCCGGAACAGCGACCGATGACATCGCTTCCGCGCAGTTCCCCGAGCAATCGGTTGCCAACCGCAACAATCATCTGGTCAGCAACGTCAAATCCGTACGCTTCATTAATGAGTGCGAGATTATCAATGGCCGCCACCAAATAGGCGCCTTGTCTCTCATTTCGTCGCAAGTCCACCAGGGTTTCGCCAAGTAGTTCTTTCAGGCGCGTACGATTTACGTGACCCGTAAGCTCGTCATAAGTAACAAGGAAGTTCAGCTCTTCATCACGCTGTCGACGCCCCGTGATGATGCGCACAACGCCCACGGCACGAACAGGGCGTCCTTCAGTATCACCGAACCAACGCCCTCTATCCTCAACCCAATGCTCTTCGCCCTTGTCATTTCTGATCGCATATTCAATCTGATAGGGGACACCGGATCCATTGTCACGCAAGCCTTCCGTAACAATAGCCTCATAGCGCGTCGTACCTTTGTCTGCGACAAGGCGGGACGCATAGCCACGACCTGAGGAGAGCGCAGATGATTGTTCGATACCCAAAACAGCAGAGACGTTGTCAGCCCAGATGAGATTGTCTTTGTCGAGCGCCCATTCGTAAAAAACGTCGCCCACTTCTGCAATTGCCTCAAGACCCAGGGAGGTAAGTTTGGAAGGGCTGACCACAACATCTTCGACTACCGATGTCTGCTCAGCGCTTTCACCCGCCTCCGCGTTCTGCCCGCGCCAACTCCGTCGATCACGCAACACGTCACTACACCCCATTTATAAACCGGTGGTTCCGGTCAGATCCGCCAATTAGCGGTACGCCTGTAATACAAGATCAATTTTGGCCCGCGCCTGTTAAGAAATGGCCAAGGAACATCGCGAAGAAACGACTAAAATTATTGGTTAAAGCTCCGGATCTGTTTCATTCCGGCACAGATTCGCTGGCCGGTTTTTTGCTCCTTAGAGACCATGTCTCGCATTACGCGCATAAGTGGAACAGGCTTCCCTCACAATCCTTACCCTCCGAAGGAAAAGGCAGGGAAAGCAGGCGCCGGCGCGACAGAGAAGCCGAAGCTTGTCGACCCGCCTCAACGTCGATTAACGGATCGCCGTGTTCCCAATCGGCAGGGCCCAACCGCAGCCTTTCTCGCTCAATATGTTGACCAGCATTGGCAATGGCCCCGCGATCCAGGTGCCCGCGTGCGCGCCCGACAGAATGCCGCAAGCGCTTACGATGCGAGCAACGACCTAGACAGCGGCGCAATATCCACCCCGCTCATCACCCGAAAGGCTTAGCGTCCGCTAATAGCCGATGGCCGCCCCGTCTTTGCGGGGGTCCGACCCCCCGATTAAGCCGCCATTTACGGGATCAAGATAAATGGCCTGGCCACCACCCAGCGGCAGCAGCGCATTAGACACAGCATGACCGCGCGCCTCCAAGCCCGCCCGCACGGCATCATCAATACCTTTTTCAGCCTCAATACTGACGGCACCTGGAAAGGCACGCGGACTGTCGAGGGCTTCCTGAACATCCATCCCGAAGTCGATAAAGTTGGTCATCAGGTGTACGTGCCCGACCGGCTGAAAAGCACCACCCATCACCCCGAAGGGCATGGTCGCTTTGCCGTTCTCAACGAGCATCCCCGGAATAATGGTGTGTAAAGGTCGCTTACCGCCTTCAAGGCAATTGGGATGACCGTCCGTCAAAACAAACCCCGCGCCGCGGTTCTGCATAACCACGGCACTCTTTGGCCCGGTAATACCTGAGCCGAAGGCTTGGTACAGAGAGTTGATAAAGGAGATCGCATTCCGGTCTTTGTCCACAACAGTGAGATAGATCGTATCCCGGTTGAGAGGGTCACGATTGGCGGCGACATCGTCCAGCGCCCGGTTCGGGTCGATACGGCCCGCAAGGGCCTCGGCCGTTTCGGCACTTAGCAGGTCCTCCACCGGAACCGCTGCAAATGCTGGGTCAGCGACATACCTATCTCTTAGGTCGTAGGCAAGGCGACAGGCCTCCATCTCAAGATGGAAACGCTCTGGCCCATGAGGGTCGAGCGTCCCCAGGTCAAAATGCCCGAGAACATTGAGCGCGATCTGCGCGGTGATCCCCTGACCATTCGGCGGGATCTCCAACACCTGCCGCCCGCGATAATCGGTCCGTGTCGGCGTAACGTAGTCCGCACATGTTGCCGCGAAATCCTCCAGAGTGTGTTCACCGCCCAGACTTTTCAGTTTGGCAACCAGATCTTCAGCGACCGGGCCTTCATAGAAGCCCGCCCGACCTTGCTCAGCAATAAGCCGCAACGTTGCAGCAAGACCCGGCATCCGAACCACCTGCCCAACCTCTGGCCCGGCACCGTTGGTCAAATAATGCGCGGCCGCATCCTCATCCTTTTTGAGATGATCCGTGAGATACCGCCATTCCAGAGAAACACGAGGCGACACCGGAAAGCCTTCGTCCGCAAAACGGATCGCCGGCGCTAGCACCTCGGCAAATCCCATCGTTCCATGATCTTCCAGAAGGCGCGCCCAGGCATCGACCGCACCAGGGATAGTTGCTGAGTGAACACTGGTCAGACCAATCTCTTCGATCCCCTGGTCTCGCAGCTTTTCAGCACTGGCAGCCTTCGGCGCCCGGCCCGATCCGTTAAGACCAATGACCTCACCACTGCCACCTTTGGACAGAAGCGCGAAACAGTCGCCGCCGATCCCGGTATTATAGGGTTCGACGACACAAAGAACCGCGCTCGCACAAATAGCCGCGTCAACGGCATTGCCGCCTTGGCGCAAAATATTGACCGCAGCTTCCGCTGCCAGAGGCTGTGAGGTTGCGCACATACCGTTCATAGCGTGAACGGTCGAACGACCTGGATAGTGCATATCGCGCATCAGATATCCTTTTATTGATCGGCGTCTTGCTTGGGAGCCCGCTGTTCCAGGACGAGAGACTTCAGATCAACCAATGCACGCTCAACCCGCGCAAGGCGTCCGTTCATCTCCTCAATCCGGTCAAGGAGAACGCCAAGGTCGGCAGTGCCCTCATACGCTGGCGGAACCGGCGTTGAAACTCCGGCATGGTCGGCGACCTCCGCCGGCGTCGCATTGAGGAACTTTGCCAAGGCGCTCACCTCATGGGGCAGCAACTCTCGTTGGTCTTTCCAAATTTCAGCCACCTGCGCTGCAGACAGGCGCAGGAGCGAGGCAACATCTTCTTGCGTCTGCCCGAGTGATTTGAGTTGTTGGTCAAACCAGTCTTGATCAAAAAAGAGAGCCATGGGGTGCCGGTCTATCGTCCTTTGAATTCCGGCGCGCGCTTTTCAAGAAAGCTCTGCACCCCTTCACGGTGGTCTTCTGTTTGAAACAACGTGCCAAGCGTCGAACTTACCCAACTTCCGATCTCACGCAGATCGCCATAACTGGTGCGGCGCAGACCGTCTTTCATATAGCGGAGCGCCAACGGTGCATTGCACGCAATCCGGGCAGCGAGACCATATGCCTCCGCCATCAATGCGTCATGGGCAACGACCCGGGAGACGAGACCAATTTCCCGCGCGGTCTCCGCATCAATAATGTCCCCGGTAAACAAAAGTTCAGCGGCCTGTGCCTGGCCGACAATGGCGGGAAGCCGCCATAGCCCGCCGACATCTGTAATAAGGCCCCGCTTGATGAATATTTCGCCGAACCTCGCGCGGTCCGATGCGATGCGAATATCTGCAAACAAGGACAGTTCCATGCCCCACCCGACGGCGGCGCCATTGACAGCGGCGATCACCGGCCGATCACATTCAAGCGCTGCAACAGCAGCCGGCGTCGGTTCAGGGCGAACCTGGGTCAGCCGTTGAATGCTGCCTTCATGGGCCTCGCCCGTCATCATTTCTTTAACATCTTCGCCAGAACAGAAGGCGGGATCGGTGCCCGTCACGATCACACACCGCACCTCCGGGTCGGCGGAGACCGCACGGAACGCCGCCTCTACCTCGTCGTAAGCTCGACGGTTAAGCGCATTTCGCCGCTCAGGACGATTAAGCGTAATCGTCGCCACGTGTTCACTTGCATTGTAAAGAACGCACTCAAACGCGCGCGGGTCTATTTTCGGGGCCATGATGCCCTCCCCAAAGTTTTGAGAAGAACACTAAAGCCAATCCCGCAAAACGGCACCCGGTTTTCTGGCCCTCAGATCACAAAGAAAAGAGCCGCGAGCACCAGAAGCGCAATCCACCCGGTTTCCGCTACGACAAGTGCAACGGGACGCCAGCCGACGACCGCCAGCTCTTTGAAGGAAGTTTTCATCCCCAAAGCTGCTATGGCGGTCACCAGGCACCACCGGGAAATGTCAGCGAGATTATCTGTCGCGAAGGTCGGCAGGTACCCGGTGCTATTGACAATGACAAGCGCGGCAAACCCAAGCAGAAAAATCGGCAGCGGCACCTTGGTACCCGATCCGCTTCCCTTCGAGCGGGTGACGATGAATGCGATCAGGAAGACAACGGGGAGCAACATCGCCACCCGCAAGAGCTTGATGTAAGTCGAAACATCACCGGTTTCAGGCGACACCATGTAACCAGCGCCAACAACCTGGGCGACGTCATGGATCGTTCCGCCCAGAAAAATACCAGCGTCCGTGTAGTTGAGCCCCAGGGTCCCCACAAAAAGCGGATAGAGCACCATGGCAATGGTCGAAAGGGTTGTGACCGCCACGACCGTCAAAATGGTGTCGCGCTCCAGCTCCGGATTGCGCGGCAGGACCGATGAAATCGCGAGAGCCGCTGACGCGCCACAAATCGCGACAGAGCCACCAGAGAGCACACCCAATGTCGACCTGAGACCCAAAGCCTTCGCAAGCGCCCAGCCGAAAAATATCGTCGTTGCAACGCCCGCCACGACCGTCAGGACCGGACCGAGCCCCAGACCCGCAATTTGATCGAAGGTGATCCGCACACCTAATAGGGCAACACCGACCCGTAAGAGACTGCGCGCCGCAAACTCGATCCCAGCAATGCACCGACCCTCTTCATGCAGGAAATGGAATGCCATCCCCAGCAAGAGCGCAAACAACATGACCGGCGCCCCATAACGCGTCGACAACCAAGTCGACGCAAGACCGATGGTGAGGGCCACGAGCAGACCTGGATAGACCGCATGAATGAGCGCACCCTTCGGCACATACCGCAAAAAGGGCGGAACCGGCGTCGGCTCGGCCTGGGCAATGCCCTCCATACTGTCGAGCGAGGCGAGTTGCTCAAGCGAAGAAAGGCGTCGATCGTCTTTGGGGTCTGACGTCAGGTTGCGGCGGGCGGCATCAAGGTCTTTTTCGTCCATTACTCAGGCAAACTCACCAAGAGCATCACCGGTCGCGTTCCCGAGTTTGGCGCCGCCATCGCAATCGATAATGGTACCTGTGATGTAATGCGCATTTTCGCTCGCCAGATACATGGCGACGTCAGCAATATCGCGTTTTTCTCCATACCCTCTGAGCGCAATACTGCCTTTAACGGCTTCTTCCATTTCCGGTGTCGGCGCAAGACGCGCCATCCCTTCAGTCTCCGCAATCGGACCAGGGGATATCGCGTTCACCCGCACGCCTGCCGGCCCCCACTCCATGGCGAGGCATTGGGTCAGCATGTTGATGCCTGCTTTCGCCGCACACACATGCGCCTGGAACATTGAGGGGTTATGTGCCTGCGGGGCGGTGATACTCATGAGCGAGGCGCCAGGGCGGTTCAGATATTGGAACGACGCACGCAGCACATTGAAGGTGCCGATGAGGTCAATATCCACCACCGTCTTGAACCCGTTGGACGACATGCCCAATGCAGGGGCCACAAAGTTGCCTGCAGCACCCGAAACAACAATGTCGACTTTGCCAAACTGCTCGACCGTCGTGGCAAGGGCTTTGTCGACACTTTCGAAATCACGCACGTCGGCGGCCATTCCGATGCCCCCGTCAACCGTTTCAGCGGCAGCGACGATTTTCTCATGACTGCGGCTGATGATCGCCACTTTCGCGCCATTGACCGCAAAATGTTGCGCAATGCCCAGATTAATCCCGCTTGATGCACCCGCAATAAAGGCGACCTTGCCCTTAAGCGGTTGGTCTTTAAAGGCGCTGTCCATCATCGTCGCTCCCTGAATGTGATCAATTTCACAGTAGTAAGCCGATAAACTGCCCCAAACGCAAGGACGCATGTCAGGACGTCAGCGGCTGCGGCTTTTGTCCAATAGCGCCAGACAGACTAGACTGGGGCAAGCATGGCAGGAGCCCAACGCATGAAAAGTACGCTTCTTATTCTTTCGCTGTTCATGGCGCTGGTTGTGACCAGCTTTTGGTTCGTCGGCAAGGACAAGCCCGTCCTGACGGCGGAGGCGCGTGAACAGCTCTTGGCGGAGGGCCAGGCAGAGAATTTTGCGGAATTAAGCGAAGGTACAGTTCACTACCGCTTGGCAGGACCGGAACAGGGACCCGTCGTGCTGCTCATCCATGGCTTTCGGACGCCGTCCTACATTTGGAAAGACCATCTAAAGCCTTTGGCGGATGCCGGCTATCGCGTGCTGGCCTTCGACAATTATGGACGGGGGTTTTCAGACCGCCCGGAAGGAAACTACACGGCGGAACGAACTGACCGTCTGATCGTTGAGCTTCTGGATCATCTGAACATTTCGCGTCCCGTTCATATGGTTGGCTATTCAATGGGAGGCGCAACCGCCACGATTTTTGCCGCCAACCACCCAAACAAAGTCCGCTCCTTGAGCCTTATCGCGCCTGCGGGCACAGGGGAGCAGACTTTTCTCCCCGGCCTTCTTGCGGTTTCTGGAATTGGCGAGATCATCTTCCACTATGTCGGCGATATGTTGGGGCGCGGCAGCGCAGAGAATGCCGCCAAAGCGAGCGCTCACCCTGAGCGCCATCTGGCCGACCACGACGCACAGGCACGCTTCGATGGTTATAACCGGGCTCTTCTATCGTCCATAAGACATTACCCACTCTGGGACGCTGAGGAGGCGTACAGGACGATTGGCGCCACCGACCTGCCGGTGCAGATCATCTGGGGCACCGCAGATGACGTGGTTCCTTTTGCGAATTCAGAGGGCATCACCGCCCTGGTGCCAGGCGCCACCTTGCACACATTTGAGGGGACCGATCATCTCGTTCCCTTGGCGGAAGCCGAGAAGCTGAACGGCCTCCTTGCGGCATTTGTCGAAACGAACCGGATCCGTCTGACCTCAGGCGGCGTTGGTGGCAAAGCCCGTGGACCCGACGCCCGGCTTGAACCAGCGGATTGCCAATGCCACATGGATGAGGCGCCGCTTTAGGCTTGCCGCAGACCAGGCACTGCGCCTAGAACACAAAGATAATGAATAGACCTTTGTTTCATCGCGTCTATGACGCAGGGCATCTGATCGAAGAAGTCCCGTTCTGCGACCCGCTCTCGGTTTTCGCGGCGGTTGCTGGCGAACCCTTTGCGCTGCTTCTGGACTCGGCCACCGCAGCACCGCAGCGTGATCCGTCCCTACAAGGCAGGTGGACCTACATCGCCACTGACCCCTTCACCACATTGACGAAGCGTGCCGGACAGACCTGTCTGAACGGCATCCCGCAGAGCATCGCTGCTCTGGACCTTCTGAGCCAACAGTCCGCTGCCCTTGCTCTGGCTCCGGATTGGCCCGAAGAAGACCATCTGCCCTCTTTCACAGGTGGGTTTGCCGGCATGTTCGGATATGAGCTGGGCCAGGAGCTGGAAAAGCTGCCGACGCCACCTAAACAAACTGATGGCACATCACCACCAGATCTCGCCCTCGGCGCGTATGATTGCGTCCTCGCCTTCGATTGCGTGGATCGTCGCGCCTTCATCGTGTCAACCGGACTGCCGGAAGCAAGCCCGACGTCGCGCGCCGTGCGGGCCGAGGCACGAGCTGCAAAGTGGCGCGCGCGGCTAGCGCTCAACCCGGCCCTGCCGCATCTGGAATGGCCGATATCTCCGGCGCCGGAAAGTACGATACGCGCGGAAGACCGTCGCGAAACCTATGAAGGAAAAGTCCGGCGGGTCATCGACTATATTTTTGCGGGCGATATCTTTCAGGCCAACCTGTCGCAACGATTTAATGCAACGCTTCAGAACGGCGACGATGCTTTCACGCTCTACCGGAAATTGAGAACGATAAGCCCTGCTCCGTTCGCTGGCTTTTTCAACTTTGAAAATGGGTACCTGCTCTCTTCATCCCCGGAGCGCTTTCTGAAAACCGATGGCAAGATCGTAGAGACAAAACCGATCAAGGGGACGCGTCCGCGGGGGACAACACCGGAACAAGATAACGGGCTTGCACAAGAGCTGATTACCAGCGAAAAGGACAGAGCTGAGAATGTGATGATTGTCGACCTGTTACGAAATGATCTGTCACGTGTCAGTGAAGACGGGTCCGTCAGCGTCACCCGCCTGTGCGAGTTGGAGAGTTTCGCGACCGTTCATCACCTGGTCTCGACCATCAAATCGAACCTGCGGCCCAACAACACAAGTGTAGATCTCATAAAAGCTTGCTTTCCAGGCGGATCGATCACCGGCGCGCCGAAGGTTCGGGCCATGGAAATCATTGCAGAGCTTGAAGGCGCTGCACGTGGTCCCTATTGCGGGTCTCTTGGCTTTCTGAGTTTTTCAGGTGCTATGGACACCAACATTCTGATCCGTTCCATGACCTGTATCGGCGACAATATCACCTTCCGCGCCGGCGGCGGCATCGTCGCAGACTCCAAGCCTGCACACGAATATGATGAAACGTTGGACAAAGCGGCTGCATTGTCTCACGCCATACGCGGCATCGCACCTAAAGACAAGCATGAGTGGCAAGCGAGCGCATGATCCTGCTTATCGATAATTACGACAGCTTCGTTCACAACCTTGCCCGTTATGTCGGTGAGTTGGGTTGCGAGCGGCAGGTCGTACGCAACGATGTGGCAACGACAGACGAGTTGATCGACCGCGCACCGCAAGCCATTATCCTGTCGCCCGGCCCCTGCACACCGGCAGAAGCTGGCGTCAGCAAAGACATGGTTCACGCAGCGGCAGCGCACAAGATCCCTTTACTGGGTGTCTGCCTTGGTCATCAATGCATCGCGGAAGTCTTCGGCGGCAAAACCATTCGGGCAAATGCACCGAGGCACGGTAAAACCTCCTTGATCAAACACGACAATCATCCGCTTTTCCGGCATCTGCCAAACCCTTTCGCGGCCGCCCGCTACCATTCTTTGGTGTCGGAGATCAGCCCCAGAGGCCCGCTCAACATTGTCGCTCACGCCACAGACGACGGACATGTGATGGGACTGGCGCATGAGACCATGTCCATTTTTGGTGTTCAGTTTCACCCAGAATCTGTGCTCACGGATCACGGGCACCAAGTGCTTGCAAATTTTCTTGACCTTGCCGGCATTTCTCATGGCGACGTCCCGCGACAGACGGACATGAGCGCGTGACCGTCTGGCTCAACGGAGAGGTGCTGGACGCAGAACGCGCTCGGATTGATCCAGCTGACCGAGGCTTCCTACTCGGCGACGGGGTCTTCGAGACCATGGCGGCACGTGACGGAAAAATTGTCTTTGCCGACCTCCACCTCCAGCGTCTGAAACGCGGCGCCGACACGCTCGGCATAAAAGTGCCCTACTCAATCCCCGAACTAATCTCTGCGGTCATATCGCTCCTTCGCGAGACTGGCCACGCAAGCCAGAGCCGGGCTGCGGTTCGCCTCGCATTGACACGGGGCACAGGGCCACGCGGCATTGTACCGTCGCCTGATGCCAAACCGACCGTCTTGATCACGTGTTCCCCAGCACCCACAGCCAAAGAATCCGTCAGCGCGATTGTCGCCACTGGGCGGCGAAATGAAATGTCTCCGACAGCAAACTTGAAGACGCTCACCTATCTCGATCAGATTCTCGCGCGACGAGAAGCAGATATTGCTGACGCCGACGATGCGATCCTTCTGAACACGCAAGGCAAAGCGGCTTGTGCAACCGTGGCCAATCTTTTCCTGTGGGACAGCAACACGCTCATCACCCCACCTCTCAGCGATGGCTGCCTGGACGGGACCGTGCGCAGAAAGGTTCTCGAAATCGCGGCGGCAACAGGTATTGCAGCTTTTGAAGAGAGTATTACGACGTCGACACTTGCGAATGTCGAAAGCGCGTTTCTGACCAACTCACTCGTCGGCCTGCAGCCACTTCATTCCATTGAGGGACGTGCTCTTAAGATCCATGTGCTACAGGACAAGCTCTCAGACGCCTTGGACCAAGCGGAGCTTCAATCGATCCAGGTTTAGAGCACCAGTCTGCCCAGAGGCTTTAACTCAAATTTTGGATGGTTCTTGAACGCAGCACCAGATAGAGCGCGAAACCGGTCGCAACGCCCGGCGCAAGGCAAAGGACAATACAGACCCAGCCATAGCGCACGCCCAGTGTCTGACCCTCATACAAAACCCACACAACGAAGATCAAAGCCGTGATGATGACATCGAGCGAGTAGCCAGACGAATAGGGGTTCACGAACCCGGCCGCAAAGGCCCCGATAATGTCTCCGTCTACCAACAAGGGCGGGACGACGATAACAAAAAAGGCCAGCGTAAAAGCGAGGCCAAGGATGATCGTCAGTGTTTCAAAAAGCGACTTGCTCATGGCATTCCCTGTAGATGTCTAGGTGAGGTGTGATGAGGCGCCACGATAGCAAAACGGCGGGGCATTGCCCCGCCGCCTCAAAACAGAAATTCCGACGCGTCACTCTCCGACGGAGAAGTCCCGACGCGCTGTGGCAATCGTCACCGTAAATCCTGCGACCACGTCCAAGAGCGTGAACAGGGTGATCAGGAAGAAGGTCGATGTACCGAATTGCGGAAGCACGATGAACTGGATCAAGGCAACGATAAAGACCGCCAGAGACAAGCCATGATTGAGAACGCTTGATCCCGTGGTCCGCGTTGATCCGATCAGCTCAAAAAACAACAGAACCAATGCTGACGAAAGAAGGACATCTGAGACAGTGACCGACCAGGTCGCGCCAGACAGGAGTTGAACCTCGGTAAGCACATTGTCCATCGCGGCGCCCCCACCGAGAAAAACAAGTACATTGTAAGCGATGACCGCGAGGGCCATGAGAGGCAGAGTGGTAAACATAAATTCCCCTTTAAACGATAAAACCGGCCTCAATCTCGTGAGGGTAGCACGCCAACCGTGCTAGCTCAGCATGATGTTCAGGTGACTGATTTTTTACGGCCAAATTGCGGCACTAGGCCCAAAGTTGTGGAATCTCGAGCGGTCGGCACAAAAAAAGCGCCGTAAACGGCGCTTTTTGGGTCTCCTGCGTGAGCGCAGACGTCAAATATCGTCTTTTGGCTCAAGAACCTGACGGCCGCGATACATACCACTTTTCAGGTCAATATGGTGTGGACGATGCAGCTCACCCGAATCCGGGTTTTCGACATAGGTCGGACGCTTCAACGCATCCGCAGACCGCCGCATACCACGCTTGGAGCCGCTGATTTTACTTTTTGGAACAGCCATCTCGGTCTCGCTTGCTGTGCGCCCTGAAAAACATCAAGGAAATCAGGGAGTTAAACGAATAGAGGGGCCCAGCACGAGCCCCTGCCTCAAATTCAGAGCGCGTTATACAGCCAAGAACCCACGCCGTCTATAGCCGCAACCTAAGATGCCGCTGAATCCTCCCTAAACAAGCAAAAAACCCACAAAGGCGAGCGCGAACGCGGGCAGGAAGATGCTGGCGAGACGCAATGCAAATCCTCGCCCTGCGAAATACGCTCCGATAGCCACTTTGACGCCGGTATTCACAATTACAGAGATAAGGATGGCCATCGCGACGATGGGCATGGCTGGCCCGCCAGGCGTCTCTGCAAGACGGGACATGGAAAGCGTAACGGCGTCCACGTCCACGAGACCCGAAAGCGCGGCTACCGTGTAGAGACCGTCTCGGCCTAGCCATTCATTTGCAAAATAGGAGAGGGTTGTCACCAGGACGAGCAACAGACCAAATTGAAGAGCGGTGCCAAAGTCATCCGGCGACCCCATCTCGGAAAGCAACTCGTCGCCCTCTTTGTGTACGTGTGTGGCACGTTGTACCACGAGCACGGCGCCGACGGCGGCAAGGCCAGCAAGTGCGAGTGGAACGCCAAGCTTAATGACCACAGGCGGATAGAGGACCGATGCCAAGAGAACCGTTCGCCCAAAGCTCATTGCCGCACTGAGTGCGACGGCACCGGCAAACGCGGGGGCTGCATCCGGAATTCTGGACACAAGGCGCGAGGCTGAGACTGTCAGCGCTGTCGACGATGCGAGCCCCCCAAGAGCCCCCATAACCAACGGACCCCTCTTCGGCCCCGCGATCCGTATCGCAAAATATCCTCCGAAGGACAGGGCGGAAATCAGGACAACCATCCACCAGAACTCAAAGGGATTCCATATTCCGCCTGGCCCATATCCTTTGTTCGGCAAAAAAGGCAAAACAACAACGGAGATCAGTAAGAGCTTGATTGCCGCCTCTAGCTCGAAAGCCTTTAGGCGATTGAGCGCATTGTGGAGAGGCTCCTTGAGATTAAGCAATGCAACCAGGACGACCGCACAGACCGCGGTTAGCGTCATGTCGCCGCGAACAGCAAGGAGGCCGAGCAGGTAGGTGATGAGCGCTGCCACCTCCGTGGTCATGCCTTTGTCTGGCACGCGCGTCCCAACAGGTCGGAGACCCACCACATAGGCTGCAATCACAAAAGCGAAAAAGCCGACCGAAATGGCGAGGGTTAGGAGGTCACCTACAACCAGCCCTGCCAAGCCCGCAAGGCCTCCCAGCAACCCCATAAGCCCAAAAGTGCGCACCCCAGCGGCATTGGATCCCGCTTCGGTATCCCGCGCATGCCACCCGCGTTCAAGTCCCACGACAAGGCCGACGCCGAGCGCCAGCGCAAGCCGCTGATACAGAACGGTCGGATCCTCTCCCGGAAAAAGCTCGGTCATTCGGTACCCTATTCCAGGCTGCAGCCGATACCGTCGCGATACCGAGCCGAGCCCCTGACCACCCAGTAGATTGAACTCGACACACCTGGGGTTTCTTCATCTACCCAGGGCGTCGCAAGCTCAAACCCAGGTGGCGCTTCTTTGACACAGTCCGCCAAGTCACGGCCAGCAACAAAAACGCAGGAACAATTGATTTTCGCCACAGCGTTCGCAACAACAGTTAGCGCGTCCAGTTTCTTCTCACCTTGGATCATCCCCACGCCCATGCCCACGGCGAGCACAATACCAATAAGTAAAAATCTAAGGTTCACAAGCGCGCCTTCCCGTGTTGAAACCAGATTCAAAAAAGGTGGTATGTCCACGAGCAAGGATGACCTGACGGACAAGCTTGCTTTAGAGTACCAACAACAAAAACAAGTCTATTGCGATTTTGAACCTTTATGCGGCTTTTTGTATCCATCCTTTTGGCTATTGGTCTGGTGGCCCCGACACTTGCTGATGAACCGCTGACGCCACTGCCACAACAGCCGTCAGGGATCGACTGGCCGACGCAAGACTGGCCGATCGCGCCAACACCTGCGGTGCTGGACCAGATTCTGGATCGGACGATCGCTGGAACAGCGCCGGGCACACCAAAAAACACGCGTGCTATTCTCGTTGTCAAAGGCGGTCAATTAATTGGTGAAAGATATGGCGAAGGGATTGACGCCACCACGCGCCTGCAATCCTGGTCGATGGCAAAAAGTGTCATCCACGCGCTTCTGGGAGTCCTGATCAAAGACGGCCAGATCGATATCTACAAGCCGGCCCGCGTCGCGCGCTGGAACCGCAAGGTCAATGATCCACGCAAGGCGATCACCGTCGAGAACCTTCTGCGCATGGAAAGCGGACTGACCTTCTCAGAGGATTATACGGACCCCGAAAACTCAAACGTGTTGCAGATGTTGTTTGGCACGGGGCGTCTGGACACAGCCGAATACGCAGCTGGCGGCCTGCTGGAAGCAGACCCCGGCACCCACTGGCAATATTCAAGCGGCACATCGAACATACTCTCTGGCGTTATACGCGACACGATTGGCGCAGAGAGCGCCGAAGAGTACCGGTCGTTTATCGAAGAAAGCCTTTTCAGCCGCATAGGAATCAGGTCGGCAATCCCAGAGTTCGACGCGGCAAACACCTTTATTGGATCCTCCTACCTGCATATGACCGGGAGGGACTGGGCGCGCTTCGGGCTTCTCTATCTTCGTGACGGCATGTGGGATGGGACACGGATCCTGCCCGAGCATTGGGCCGATCACGCGCGGCTTCCAACGCCCAATTCAAAAGGGGAATATGGCGCGCACTTTTGGCTAAACGGAGTCAATCCCGAGACCGGACAGGCAGCCATAACCGACGAAATCCCGACCGACGCCTTTATGGCCCGTGGCGTTGGCGCTCAAGTGGTGGTCGTCATTCCGTCACTGGATATGGTGGTCGTTTATCTGGGACTTACCTATGACGATCCGGCTCCCGTCGTGCAGGCCATCATCGACATCGTCAACGCCGCTAAATAGAAGGAGACTACCGTGCGGGGCGCGCCTGGGGCACGCGATCGCCGCCACCCTGCGGACGGCTTTCCTTTTTATCTGAACTGCCAATGGACCCTGTGATCAGCATGTCATCCTCTGACATACCTGACAGAGGCCCTGCGCCTTGAGCTTGTTCAAACAGAAAGTTGAGGCTCTCTCTATCGTAATCGCGCAACATGCTGTCTTCCGCAGCCAGCGCGGCTGTGGCGCCAAAAGCCAGAGAAAAACCGATAATAAATGCGCGTGCGAACATGGCACTCTTCCATCTTCAAAGCCCGCAAAGGGCGAATTCCTTTAACCTAAACATAAAGTTAGAGGCAAATTGCCACCAAATCCTTAACGCGCGAGGCGCGCCGATCACGAAAAAGGGGCCGCGCACCCGTCAGATACGCGACCCCAAGGAGAATGTTCGATACTTGAGAGAGGGAACCTACCGAACACCCAATTGACGAATAGTTGCCGGGGTATACCGATCCAGGCTGAGTTCGGCAGCGTTGTAGTTGATGGGGCCTTCTTCACTCCGCAACCCGCCTGCGAGATATCGCCCGGCATTCAGGTCGTAGACAATGTCGCCTGCGCCATTACAGAGCGGATAATCGTAGGCAACAGCGGCCCAACGTTCCTGGACGCGCCACAGCTCTCCACGACCGTCGTAAAGAGTCGTCGCAGCGATCTGCCAGCCGTCTTCATCGAGTGCCATATGGCGCCGCGAATAAACGTGACGGGTGAGTGGCTTCAGGTCCGCCTGAATTTCCCAAACGCGGCGGCGTTCATAACGCACCAGATCCTGATCCGGGTGACCGGGCTTAACGATATCTGTGTACTTAACGTCGGCCTGTTGAACCTTGTAATTGTTCGCGGAGATAAACACTTCGCGTTTTCCGAGAACCGTCCAGTCATATCGATCAGGCGCGCCGTTATACATGTCGAAACTGTCGGACGTAGTAAGACCATCTGAGTTGTTGCCCGGATTGTCATAGGCAATGTTTGGTGCCCGACGAACACGGCGCGTACCTGGGCTGTACTGCCAGGCACGGCGCGCACCTGCTGCCTGGTTCAACGTCTCATGTACCAGCAACACACTGCCGGCACTTCGGGCTGGCGCGATCGTATTGAAGATGATGTAGACCGACACATTGTCGAGTTCTTCAGTCTTTGTGATGGCGGGATTCGAATAATTGATGATCGTATCGGTCTGAACCACCGTCGGCGTGAAAGTGCCATCACGGGTCGGAGCCGCGTTGACGGTCTGGGCTGCAAGCTTGAACGCCCGGAAGGTCAGGAGGTGGTTCCACACAATTTCCAGCGCATTGTTGGGTATGGGAAATGGTGTCGTCCGTACTGCATCAACCACGCCATTGCCGCCAGCAGCCAACTGCCCTGTGACGGCATTGAGCCGCGCCTGTGCGTAGGCACTCTCAGTATTCGCGCACGCCCGACGGGTTGGATACACATTCATCTTGTAGCTGGGATAGGTCCGCAGCATCTCGATCTGACCCACAGTCAGATTGTCCTGATACTGTGTGTAGTTCGTGCCATCGATGGTGAACTGCACTTGGTCGTCAGCGAACGGGTCCAGATAGTGTTCGCCAGCTTTATAACCAAGGCCCGGCGGCGGCGCGGTCAGACCACCAGTCCATGCCGGAATCGATCCATCACTGTTGCCTGCCCGCTCCGCGCCGGTCGGCGTCAGATCCTGACCGAGCCGATTGGCTACCTCTTCGGGAACCGCAGCAAGCGCCGACACGCTCACCATGGCGGCGAGAGCACCACCAGCCAAAGCGGCCTGCGTTCCTCTAAATAATCCTGTTCTCATCTAAATCTCCTGGGTTTCGCCCAAATTCCTCGTAATCTGCAGCAGATTTCTTCAGTAACTTGCATTTTGCAAGTTACTATTTTGCAAGGTTACTGAATATGAGTGTTCTGCGGCCCTATCCACTTGTGTATCGAAAGTTGCTAGAATGAGCTTATGAGGGAACATGATGGGGAGGCGGGGCGCCCAAGCCCCGGCGAAAAGGCGAGCGCCAAAAAAGCGCGCGCCGGATCGAAATTGGACGAAAGCACCGAGTGCCCAATCACGGCGACGGTGTCGGTTGTCGGTGATCGCTGGAGCATCTTGATACTCCGCGATCTGCTGATGGGACTGCGACGGTTTGACGAACTTGTGCGGTCCCTCGGGATCGCGACCAACATCCTGACAGATCGGCTTAATAAGCTCGCGGCGCAAGGATTGCTGACCCGCACGGCCTATCAATCGAACCCGCCGCGCTATGAATACCATCCAACCGAGGCTGGTGAAGCGTTCCGTCAGGTGATTTTCGCCATGGCTGACTGGGGCAGGACCTGGCGCATGAAGCCGCAGGGTCGAACGCCCGTCGAATACATCAGCAACCGCACAGGCAATCCCGTCGCGTTGCGCCTTATCGACGAAAAGACCGGAGAAGAAACGCCCTACAGCGAAACCACTGGGGTTCTGACGGAGTGGGCTTACGACATGGCTGAATGGCGTATCGCGACAGCCGAATCTCATGCAAACGCTGACAATCCGGAAGAGAGCTGAAGCGGATTGAGCAGTAGATTCATGGGATCGTAATAAACCGACCATCAAGCACCCGCCTTTTGCTTGATGGTTTCTTCGACAGCCAGGGAACTCGGCAGGACACGCTGGACGAGCCCGAGATCAATCGCCTGTCTGCTGGAGAGAAGCCAATCGCCAAAGCCGGGCATCTGATCGTAGATCGACACGTCAGCGCCCAGGTCAATCATCGCTTCGATCAATGCGACGGTGCCCCAGACGCTGCCGACGCGTGCATGATTGGGATCCTCCGAAATCTGTACGGCATAATGGAGAAGAAACAGCGCCTCTTCACCAGCCGTGCGGTCCACCCCGCCCTGGTAGATGACTGTGCAGGCGCTGAAACATTTGCCCCCTGACGCAACATGCGTCCGCGCGCCTGCGGCTCGGAGTCGGTGCGCAATGTCAATGGACGATTGAACGTCGCCGCCCACACTGTCGAGTTCGACAAAGGCAAGCTCCGCATCGGACATGGCCAGCACGCGCCCGGCAACCACCGGTGTAATCATCTCGTCGATGACCAATGTAGCGCCCGGCCGTTGAGACGATGCGGAGGCACCATCCAGCAACGCAGAAAACAGAAGTCCACCTTCAGCCACAGGTGCCGCAAAGAAAGAGAGCGGACGAATTGGAATAGGGTTGCTTTGGTCTCGGTCGGCAACAATCGTCACCACCACAACGCCAGCAATCGCGGCGAGACAAAGAAGGCCAAACAAACGCGCATTGATTGCCATGGTTGCCTCCTCTTGATCGACAGGACGTTGGATTGCGAACTGCAAGCCGCTCAGACATAGGGAGGAGAGAGGAAGCTTCAACGGCAAAGACCGGCGCATTCCTGCACCGGCCTGTTCTATATTCGAGTCACACGGATAGGAGAGACAGCTAGGCGGCAATCACACTTGCAGCATCATGAAACGGTTCGCCCAAGGCAGATGCCACAGCCGCGTACGTCACGGCGCCACGATGAACGTTGAGACCTGCCAACAAATGGGGATCATCGGCCAGAGCGCGGCGATACCCCTTGTTCGCAAGCGCCAACAAAAAAGGCAGAGTGGCATTGTTGAGGGCAAACGTAGAGGTTCGAGCGACCGCGCCTGGCATATTCGCCACACAGTAATGGACCACATCATCGACGACATAGGTCGGGTCAGCATGCGTCGTAGGACGCGATGTGGCAAAGCACCCGCCCTGGTCGATCGACACGTCGACAAGCACCGCGCCGCGTTTCATCTTCGAGATCATCTCTTGAGAGACAAGCTTCGGCGCTGCGGCGCCGGGAACCAGAACGGCCCCAACGACCAGATCGGCCCCCAGAACATGCTCCTCAATGGTATCGACCGTTGAGAAGATCGTGTTGAGCTTTGGCCCAAACTGCATATCCAGTTCATAAAGCCGATCGAGATTGATATCGATGATCGTGACGTGTGCCTCAAGGCCCATGGCCATGCGCGCCGCATTAGTGCCGGCGACGCCGCCCCCGATCACCACAACTTTGGCCGCCGGAACGCCAGGCACGCCGCCCAGCAACTGGCCCCGCCCGCCCTGCTCCATCTCCAGGCAATGCGCCCCCGCCTGAATGGACATACGGCCTGCGACCTCACTCATAGGCGCCAACAGGGGCAATCCACCCCGACGGTCTGTCACAGTCTCATAGGCGATCGCGACACAGCCGGACTCCATCAGTGCCTTTGCCTGATCTGGATCTGGTGCAAGATGGAGATAGGTGAAGAGAAGTTGTCCTTCTCGGAGCATTGCGCATTCGCTCAACTGCGGCTCTTTCACTTTTACGATCATCTCTGCCGACGCAAACACGTCCTGCGCGCTCGGCGCAATTTCAGCACCCGCAGCAATATAAGTATCGTCCGGTAACCCGATGGCCGTACCGGCATTGGTTTCAACGACAACCTGATGGCCATTGTGAACTGCTTCCCGAACGCTGGCAGGCGTCATCCCGACACGGTACTCATGCACCTTGACCTCTTTTGGAACACCGATCCGCATTTGCTCGTTCTCCGATTTCGAGCGGTTCTGTGGCCGCCCGCCTCTTGCCATGTGTCAGGAAAGTGTAAAGTGGTCTGGTACAGACGCAATGCTCGGACGACACGGCGAGCATTTTTCGTTTGATATTTTAAACAAGAAGAGCCTCGACATTAGGATGTCGAAACGGTGAAGAGTTCATGAAATATAATGAAAACCTGCGAGATACGTTGTCAGGGAATCTTGACGCATTTCAGAGACAGGAAGATAAAGCAGAAAATCTTAAACGCGCTGCCGTTGCCATCGTCGTCGCCCCCGACAGGCGAACGGCTTCCTTCCTGCTGACGCGGCGCGCCTCGAAACTCAACAACCATGCCGGTCAATGGGCACTGCCGGGTGGTCGTCTTGATCCAGGTGAAACAGTGGAAGAAGCCGCACTGCGCGAGCTGCACGAGGAGGTAGGGGTGCCCGCAGACGACATCACATTACTCGGTCGGCTCGACGATTACCCAACGCGCTCAGGCTATCTGATCTCACCCATTGTGATGTGGGCCGCTCCAACACTCTCCCCAGTCCTCAATCCGGACGAAGTTGCCTCTCTCCACTACATTCCCTTAAGCGATTTACAGCGAGACAAATCGGTCGAATTCATTTCCATCGCAGAGAGTGACCGACCCGTGATCAGACTCCATTTCCAGAACAGTCAAGTTCATGCGCCGACGGCTGCAGTCATCCATCAATTCAATGAAGTCGCCGTCCATGGCAGGGCAACGCGCGTCGATCATCTAGAACAACCCGTGTTCGCCTGGAAATAAGCTTTCCGTCAAGCAGCGCTTGGGAGTCTCGCCCAGGCGCGCTCATGAAAGAAAAAGGCAACCGTATTCACCGCCGGCTCAATAAGAGCCACACCGGTGGCGATGGCGACCGATCCCGTCAGCGCATAGGTAACGCCAAAGCCGACACCAAAGTGAAGCACGGCAAATGTCCCGGTTTTCGCCAGATCCCGTCCATGACCATGAGCGCCCATTTCAACCTCCTCGAAAATCATATATTAGAATAATAATAAGAATTATTATTATTCCAAGGGGAGAGGGGCTTATTTTTGCTCGGCCACAAGATTATTCCGAAATCGCATACGCGCCGGAGTCCCGTCTCTGACAGCACCGAACTGCTCCCGTCGAATGCAAGGCCGACAGCAAAGTGCCTCCCCAATCAGCAATCTGGTCCTCGTCTAAAGCCGCAAAATGCGAAGCGTCCATAATGCTAAACACTTTCATCCCCTATCTTCTTGCACTCTGTGTCAAAGGGATGAACACTTCTTGTCGTAGACCATTGGTGGCAGATGGTTTGCACAAACGGCATGCTTACTGTGCCTAGGGGGTAGTTTTTTATCTCGATCGGAGGATCAATCGATGAAACGCAATAGAGGGATGGCGGGGCTTCTTCAGGCTCTGTCGCGCCGTCAAATGATGCAGGGGGCAGCGGCTGTCGGCCTTTCAGTGTCGGCCATGCCAACGTTCGCTAACGCAGAAGAAGAAAAGAAGCTGAGCTTCTACAACTGGGACACCTACATCGGCGAAACCACGCTCGACGACTTCAAAGCCGCAACAGGCATTGAAGTGACGATGGACCTGTTCGCCGACAATGACGAACTTTTCGCCAAACTCCGCGAAGGCAATCCAGGATACGACGTCATCGTTCCCTCGAATGATTACGTCGCCCGAATGGCAGCCGCTGGCATGCTGGAAGAACTCGATCATTCGAAAATTCCGAACATGTCGCATCTTTACCCGCGTTTCCTGGGGGACAATGTCGCCTTTGACCCAGGTCGGAAATACTCCGTTCCCTATATGTGGGGCACAATCGGCATCGGCTATCGGAAATCGCGTGTTGCGACCCCACCTGACAGTTGGGCCGTCCTTTACGACTCAGATGAATTCGCCGGCAAGATATCGCTCATGTCCGACTGCGGGACGCTGATCCAGATGGCCCTGCGCTATCTCGGACACTCCATCAACTCACAAGACGATGCTGAACTGGCGGCAGCTGAAGCGCTGATCACCAAGCAGAAGGGCAACATCAAGGCCTTCCATGAAGACAATGGACAGGACCTGCTGGCTTCTGGCGAAGTCGACATTGTCATGGAGTGGAACGGCGACATCGCCCAGCTCATGAGCGAAGACGACGACATTGGATATGTCGTACCAAAGGAAGGCGGTCTTGTTTGGGAAGACACCCTTTGCATTCCGAAAGGTGCACCGCATCCGGAAAACGCCCACGCCTTCATCAACTATGTGTATGAGCCAGAAGTGAACACACTCATCGCCGAGTACATCGAATATGCAACGCCGAACAAAACGGCAGCGGAATCGATGGATGAAAGCTACAGCAAGAACCCCGCAATCTTCCCACCGGAAGATGTTTTGGCGAAATCGGAAAGCTCTCTCTACTTGGGCGAAGATCACAACGCCAAGCTAGACGAAATGTGCACCCGCATTTTCGCGGCGTAACACACCAAACCGGGCGGGAAGCCACAAACTTCCCGCCCTCTCTATTTCTGCCGTGTAGCTGCTGGGGACGCTTTTCACGATGGATCATTGGCGAAAATCACCAAAGGCATTTTGGGCGGCGTTCCTGCCACCAACCTTGTGGTTGCTCGCATTCTTCCTGATCCCCCTGTCACTCATTTGGGCCTTCAGTTTTGGCGTCAAAACCGGCATTACTGACATCGACATCACGTGGACGTTCCAGCAATACGCCCGCGCGCTCGAACCTCTCTACTTGGGCATTTTCGCAAAATCGCTTTGGATGGCAGGTGTCACCACCTTCATCTGTCTCGTGGTGGCCTTTCCTGTCGCCATTGCCATTGTATTCGCGCCGCCAAAAGCGCGCATGTGGCTCCTCTTGCTGGTCATTCTCCCTTTCTGGACAAACCTGCTGATCCGCACCTACGCGTTGATCGCTGTCCTGCGCACCCGCGGCCATGTGAATTTCACCCTCGAATGGATCTGGGAGAACGCCAACGGATTTCTCATTTTCATCGGCCTGGGAAATCTGAACCTGCTCGGCGAACGCTTTGAGCCGCTCGCGCTCCTCTACAACAACACAGCCGTTGTGGTGGGACTTGTCTATGTCGCCCTGCCCTTCATGGTGCTGCCTCTCTATGCGGCGCTTGATCGCCTCGACCGCTCCTTCATCGAGGCGAGCTTGGACTTAGGGGCAGGCCATATCCGCACCTTCTGGTCTGTTGTAGTGCCTCTAGCCCTTCCCGGAATTGCATCAGGTGTCGTGATCACGTTCATCCCGACGCTGGGATCCTTTCTCACGCCAGACCTGTTGGGCGGAACGGACAGCCAGATGATTGCAAATGTGATTGAACGGCAGTTCAAATCGGCAAATGACTGGCCATTTGGCGCCGCTCTCAGCTTCCTCCTCATGTACGCCACCTTCTTCGGCCTGGCGCTCCGCGCCGTCCTGATGCGGCGTGAAGGCATGGGAGACCGACGATGAGCGCTTTGCAGAACCTCCTTCGGCGCAAACCGCGCAGTGAGATCGGCCCACTCGACTATCACCGGCGGATTTGGCTGCGTGTAACCGTCGCGCTCACACTCATCTTCCTCTACATGCCAATCATGACACTGATGGCGTTCAGTTTTAACGACAGCAAGCGCAATGTCGTCTGGCGGGGCTTCACGTTCAAATATTACGAAAAGGCGATGAACAATTCCGAGTTGATCGAAGCCTTCGTAAACTCTCTCACCATTGCCTTCGTCAGCACCATCGTCAGCGTGATCTTAGGGGCGTTGACGGCATATGTGCTCTGGCGCTTCCGCTTTCCGCTGCGCTCCGCCTATGAGGGCGCCATGGCGCTTCCTGTCGTCATCCCCGAAATATGCATGGGCGTGGCGCTGATGGTGTTCTTCCTGCGGACCGGCTTCAACACAGGCGGATGGGTCTGGCCCTTCAACCTGTCGGCAATCACCATCGCTCATATCGCCTTCAGCTTTCCCTTTGCCGCCATTGTCATTCGCGCGAGGCTTGAGAGCTTCAATACGGAGTTATCGGAAAGCGCGAAAGATCTGGGCGCCTCGGAATTCCAGGTATTCAAAGACATCATTGTGCCGCATATGAAACCCGGGCTGATTGCCGGCGCGCTGCTCGCCTTCACCCTCTCTTTGGACGATTTTGTCATTACCTTCTTCACCTCAGGGCCAAACACGCTGACATTCCCCGTGAAGATCTACTCAATGGTCCGCTTCTCAGTCACACCAGAGGTGAACGCGGCATCGACAATTCTTATCGTCATCACCGTCATCATTACCGCCCTGGCGCTCAGGCTCCAGAACCGAAACAATATGCTGCAAGCAGGTTGATATGCAGAGCGACGCTTCATCCAACGAACCGATCATTGAGATCAAAGACGTCACCAAGATCTATGGCTCCGATGTACGCGCCGTAGACAATGTATCGCTCAGCGTAAATCGCGGCGAGTTCTTCGCGCTGCTGGGCCCCTCTGGCTGCGGCAAAACGACATTGCTTCGCATGTTGGCCGGCTTCGAAACACCGACAGAAGGCAAAGTCATCATTGACGGCGATGACATGGCGGAAGTTCAGGCCAACAAAAGACCCGTCAATATGGTGTTTCAGTCCTACGCGGTGTTCCCGCATATGACCGTGGCGCAGAACGTTGGCTATGGACTAAAGATCGACGGTGTGGCGAAGAAGGAAATCGCCGCCCGCGTCGAAGAGGCCCTGGAACTTGTAAAACTGGGCGGCCTCGGCGCGCGCATGCCCGACGAACTCTCGGGCGGTCAACGGCAGCGCGTAGCGCTGGCCCGCGCGCTCATTAAGCGCCCAAGCGTGCTGCTGCTTGACGAACCCCTGTCCGCGCTCGATGCCAAACTTCGCGAAGCCATGCAGCTAGAACTGGTACGCCTGCAAAAGACGGTGGGCATCACCTTTGTTATCGTGACCCATGACCAGGCGGAAGCTCTTTCCATGGCGGATCGTATCGCGGTGATGGAAGCCGGCATTGTGCGTCAGGTGGCAAGCCCCGCAGAACTCTACGAACATCCAACCAGCCGATTTGTCGGAGATTTTATTGGGCAGATCAATCTCTTCACCGGAAGCGCCTCGCCTGCGGGCGACGGTAAGGTCAATGTGAGCGCGGCCCCTCTCTCGGACCAGGTCCTGGAAGGAACCGCGACCGGCTCTGTCTGCGTTGCCGTGCGACCGGAAAAGGTCAATGTCAGCCGCGAAAAGCCCGCCGACAGCAGCCTCTTGTCAGCACAAGGCACGGTTGCCGACATTGCCTATTATGGCGGCTATTCGAACCTCTATGTCGATGTGGGCGCGGCGGACCCGGTCCTCGCCGAGATCACAAATGCGGAACGCGGCGTTGGGACGGAATATGGTCAGGGCGAGACAGTGTGGGTGAGCTGGCGCCCGGAAGACACGCTTCTCTTCGCCGAGTAGGACCGATCAGGCGTCGTCAGATCCGGTGTCGTTCTCGCGGGCGCCGGGCAGTTCGCCACTCTCACTGATTTCTTCTACCGCCCGGATGATCCGATCAGTCCGCATCAGCGGCAGGATCTCGTTCATGATACGAATGCCTTCTGCCGCTAATGTCGCGGCTTCAGCCTGTCCGACCCGGTCCGCCAACAGGCTGTAAAAGGAGTTCACCTCCTCCTGAACCAACCAGCTGAGGAACGTGCCGTATATGGACCAGGTTTCCGCAGTATAGCCAATGTCTTCGGTGAACCCGGCTTCGCGGATGCCGCGCCATAGGTCGACAATCCGGGCGTTTCGCGAATCAAGCCATCGTTCACCATCGCGCTCATCAACATTGAGAAGCCCCACAGAGATCAGCTCATCAACCTCCGCCGTGGTGAAGCCCGCGTCCTTTGCCACATCTTCCAGGGGGCGCGGCGCCAGCTTCTCCGGGTCGCCCAGGAGCGGATAAAGCGCATTCTCAAGGCCAACAAAACTTTCAATACCGCCTGCCGCACCGGCGTCCTGTGCCTTCACGATGGTCTTGATCACATTGAGCGGCAGAAAGCGCTCCTGCTGAAGTTTTTTGATTTCTTTCAGGCGCTCGATATGGACGTCGCTATAGCGCGCAACGTTCCGCTTCGGACGCTCTGGCTCAGGCAAAAGGCCTTCTCGAATGTAGAAGCGAATTGTTTCGCGCCCAACACCCGTTGCCTGCTCCAGCTCCCGCATTTTGAGGCCAGTTCTGGCGCTCGTTGCTGTGTCACTCGCCACGTCGATTTACTTATCCGCTGTCTTTGACCATGGCCATGTTATCACGTGACATGGCGCGCAAGAAATTTCCTACTGCGCCTCAGCCCATCGCCGCCAGAAACTCCTCCCGAAGCTGCGTTTTCAGAATTTTGCCGTTCGCGTTGCGTGGCAGAGGGTCGTGTCGAATATCGATTTTGATCGGCACTTTAAACGCCGCTAACTGCGCCCGCACATGGCCCTGCAGCGCTTCTTCACTGACCGTCGAGCCGTCTGTGACTTGCACCACAGCGCCGACCTCTTCACCGAGAACCTTATGCGGTATGCCGATGATCGCAGCGTCCATCACATCCGGATGCGCATAGAGAACATCTTCAATTTCGACGCAATAAATGTTTTCGCCCCCTCGGATCAACATGTCCTTGGCGCGATCCAGAATGTAAACGAAACCCTCCTCATCCATGCGCACGAGATCGCCGGAGCGAAACCAGCCATCTTTATCAATCGCCTCGGCTGTCGCCTCCGGCTTGTTCCAATAACCTTTCACCACATTGGGACCACGGATCAGCAGTTCACCAACCTCACCTATGGGGACTTCCCTATTGTCCGTATCGACCACTTTGAGATCACAGACAGGCACCGCAGGCCCGGCGCTAGACGGACGGTTGACATAATCCTCTGCTGAATTCTGTGTCGTAACGGATGACGTCTCGGTCAGGCCATAGCCATTGCCGGGAGAGACTTGGGGAAAGGCCTGTTTGATCCGCGCCACAAGTTCCGGCGCACTGGGCGCTCCCCCATAAGACACAGACTCAACGCTCGACAGGTCAAACTGGTCAAAATTGGGCGACTCCAAAACCTGCCAAACCATCGCGGGCACGCCACCGAAGGCAGCAATTTTCTCCTTTTCAATGAGGCGCAGCGCTTCTTCCGGGTCCCACTTATACATCATCACAATTTTGCCCCCGGCGGCGAGGTTCGGCACCAGAATGGAATGGCAGCCGGTCGCATGAAAGAAGGGCACAGACAGAAGGAAGGCGCGCTTGGGCGCATCCGGATCAGGTGCAGGTGGCATCTCGCCACGGCGCAAAAACGCCCGCGTCGGCGCAATGCCAAGGCTCACCAGATTGGTCAGGATGTTGCGATGGGTGCCAAGCGCCCCTTTCGGTTTACCCGTCGTGCCCGACGTATAGAAAATCGTCGCATCGTCTTCCGGAACAATATCAACCTGCGGCAAAGCCACGTCGGGCAGGGCTGCAAGCGCATCCGGCGCGGCCACAAGGTCATCCCAATGCAAAGTACCCTCTGGCAGCGGTCCGCCCGGCCGAACAACGATGAGAGACTTGAGGTCGCCCAACGCGCCTAAGTGATCGCGCACCCGCTCGGCACGTTCGCCATCCATAATCGCAACCTTGGAGCCGGAGTCCTGAAGCCCATATTCAAGCTCTGGGCCTGTCAGCCAGGCATTGAGCGGCACCGTGACAGCACCGATGACCACCGTCGCCCAAAAGGCGACCGACCATTCCGGATAGTTCCGCATGACGATCGCTACACGGTCGCCTTTGCCAATGCCCCGCGCGACAAGTTCATGCGCAAGCTTGGCGACCGCCCGATAATGCGTTTCGTAAGAGACGCGCTCGCCTTCAAACACAAGATAATCGAGATCACCGTGCGCCCGGCCGAGCTCAAACAACTCCCGCAAAGACGACGGAGCATTTTTCCATACCCGCAGCGTCACACCTCGAATGACTTCCTCCGTCATCTCAAACGGTGAGTCAGGGGCCGAGGTAAGAAGTGTGTGGGCGTCGGCTACCGACATGGCAGGCCAATCGGCCGCCATCGCGTGTTCCTCAGTCATCAGGACCTCCAGAAAGGCTTTTGCTTTTCAGCGATTTAAGCGCCGGTAGGACAGAAAGCCAAGCGATAGCTTAGCCGGCACGCTTCAACAATGCATCCAACATGCCCGTTTCTTCCGCGATGCATGCAGCAAAGCTCGGTCGCGCATGGATACGGGCGAGGTACGCCGAAAGGTTCGGATAGGTCCCGGCATCCGGCTCAAAGCCCGCATGAGCGAGATTGACGAACTGGGTACTGATCCCAATGTCGGCGATGGAAAACGCATCGCCGACAAGGAATTCGCGGGTCCCTACCTCTGCGTTCAGATATTCAAAATAGGAAGGCAGTTTTTCGTTGAACGTCTTATCGGCGGTCGACGTATCCGCCTCTTTGCCCATCAATCGGCTCACCACCATGGGCCGGAACGTCCCCATGCCGATATGGCCGGCAAGTTCTGTATCTCCATATTCTTCGAACCAGAGGGCCCGCCCATAGTCCACAGCGTCAGTGGGATAGAGAGCCGGTGACGGACATTTCTTCTCCAGATACCCGCAGATCGCCGATGAGTCCGCGAGAAACAGATCGGCCTCTTCGTCCTTCAAAACAGGAATGCGTTTGAGCGGAGAAATTTCTTTAAACCAGTCGGGCGGCGGAAAGATGTTCACATTCTCCAGCGTGTATTCCAGGCCCTTCTCCGCAAGGAACACGCGTGCTTTCCGGACAAATGGAGACAGGTTTGCTCCATAAACGATCAATCCCATAACAAACTCCCTATGCGACCCGCTGGATCAATCGATCTCGGCGAAGATCTTTTCCATGCGTTTGACTTCTTTTTTGTAGGCCTTGTCGGAGACAAAAGGCCCGAACTTGGAAAACTCTTTGACGTCCGCCGTCTCAACCTTGCCGCCGGATTTCGGCAAGACTTTCAGGTAGCCGCCCTCCCGGTCGATGATTGGAATGATCTCGTTCCGGCGCGAGAAGATACGGCGCATCTGCGCAGACTGTTCCATAAAGGCTTCGAACTCGCCCTCATCCACATCAATGAGCATCTGATAGGCATCGACGAATTCTTTGACAAAGGCGTGTTCGACAATCTGCAGGTTGGAGATAACCCAGCAGCGGTCTTCAAATATCCAGTAATAGCCCAGTCCGATGAAGTCACCGTCTTTCGTGAGATACGGGAAAAAGGGGAAGGACCGGCACGCCATCAACCGATTGTCCCGTTCGCATTTCGCCGCGCCCTTGCAGACACAGGCAATGCAAGTCTCGTTGATGTCCTTGACTTCTGCAACAGCGTGCTTGTCGTCCGGGTCGGGCTTGTATTTCTTCCAGAGCTTTGTGCGCTTCTTGATCACCTTCCACTCAGGCGGCGAGGCAGCAGGAATGGCGTTCTCAACATCGCAGCAAACAGGGTCGCCATTGTTCAGAGGTGCGCAAAACTGGCCGCAATCATATTTCTCCGAAATAGATGCGTTGAAGTTCCGGTAAATCGTCTCGAAGTGCTTCTTACGTGCGGTCATTGAAGGCGCAGGCTCCCGCTCAAATTTGTACCCAACCGGGGTATCAAGCTTTAAGGGAAACATCAATCACCACAAGCACGGAAACCGCCCAATCCCCTATCGTCTGCACGGGTATGGGCGGCGCCCCAATCCATGGCTTTACACGAAGCGTCGGATCGTTAGGATCGCCCACCCCCTTCTCCACAGGTTTTTTATGCGTATTGCTGTCGCTTCTTCCTTCTTAAGTCTCTTCATCATGGCCCAGGCCCTCGCTGACACACCGAAAGTTGTCGCGAGCCTTAAGCCTATTCACAGCGTGGTCGCTGCGGTCATGGGAGAGACCGGCAGTCCTGAGTTGCTGGTCACGAGCGGGGCGTCACCCCACACTTTTTCGCTCAAACCCTCCCAGGCCGCTCTACTGACCGAGGCTGATTTGATCTTTTGGGTAGATCCTGCGGTAGAGGGTTTCCTCGTCAATCCGATGGCAAACCTCGCGAAAGAAAATGCATCTGTGCCTCTTCTGACTGCAGAGGGCGTGACCCTACTGGACGCACGGCAAGGCGGCGTCTGGAGCTCTCATCACGACGATGACGATCACGAACATATGGATGATCATGGACACGACGAAGAGCATGGCGAGGCGACGTCCGGTCACGCGCGCGACCCCCATATCTGGCTCGATATTGGCAATGGAATCGCTGTCGTCGCCGCCATCGAACAGCATTTGAGCACAGCCTATCCGGACCTGGCACCTGTGTTTACAGAAAACGCGTCAGATCTCCGCGACAGGTTGCTAGAGTTGGACGAAGAGCTCAAAGAGCAACTCGCCCCAGTCAGCAGCCGGCCTTACATCGTGTTTCACGATGCCTATCAGTATTTTGAGGAACGCTACGACCTGTCGCCCGCTGGGTCCGTCACGGCCAATCCGGAGGTCCGCCCGGGCGCGAGACGGATCGCGGATCTAAGGGACGCAAGCAGCACCGCAATCTGCGTATTTGCAGAACCTCAGTTCGAACCACGCATTCTGGAGCGTCTGACGGAAGACGAGGGTGTGAAGCTCGGGGTTCTGGATCCGCTGGGAAGCGAGCTCGCCCCGGGGCCGGAGCAGTACGAAGCAACTCTGAAAGCGCTTGCAGACAGCCTGACGGATTGCCTGTCCCAATAAAAAAGGCGGCGCCGAAGCACCGCCTTTCGAATTCAAATCGACAAACGCCCTAGAGCCGTTCAACGATCGAGACATTGGCAAGCCCGCCACCTTCACACATGGTCTGCAGACCATAACGCTTGTTCTTCTTCTGCAGTGCGTGGATCAACGTGGTCATGAGCTTCGTGCCGGAGCCGCCAAGTGGGTGCCCAAGAGCGATGGCACCGCCGTTCACATTGAGGCGTTCTGGATCGGCACCGGTCTCTTTCAGCCAGGCAGCCGGAACAGACGCAAATGCTTCGTTCACTTCGAACAGATCAATGTCATCAATCTTCATGCCGGTCTTTTCGAGCGCAGCCTGGGTCGCAGGAATAGGCGCCTCCAGCATGATCACCGGATCGCCACCGGTCACCGTCAAGTGGTGAATACGCGCAATCGGATCAACACCGAGGTCCTTCAGGCCCTTTTCATTCACAACCATCACGGCTGAGGCGCCATCACATATCTGACTTGAAGTCGCCGCTGTCAGCGCACCACCTTCAACCAGCAGCTTTACGCCCTGAATGCCTTCAAGGCTTGCATCGAAGCGAATGCCTTCATCGACCTTGTGAACTTCCTTTGTGCCGTCTTCGAGTTCGACCTCAAGACCAACGATTTCATCATCGAAATCGCCCGCCTGTGTGGCTGCAATCGCTTTCTGGTGGCTGCCATACCCATAATGATCAAGCTCATCCTTCGACAGGCCGTACTTCTTGGCCATCATCTCAGCGCCGGTAAACTGGCTGAACTGAACGTCAGGATACCGTTCCGCCATGTGCGGACTCACATAGAAACCGAAACCGTTCTTCGCAGGAAGCGACATGGGAAGGCCCATCGGTACACGGGTCATGCTCTCAACACCGGATGCAATTACGCAATCCATGAAACCCGACATCACGGCCTGTGCGGCAAAGTGCAATGCCTGTTGGGAAGAACCACACTGACGATCGACGGATGTGGCCGGAACACTCTCCGGCATGCCCGCAGCAAGAACGGCGTTCCGTGCAATGTTACCGGCTTGTTCGCCGGCCTGACCAACACATCCCATAATCACGTCGTCGACGCGTTCGGGATCGGCCTTCGCCTTGGAGATAACTGATTTCAGGACTTCACCCGCCATGTCGGCCGGGTGCCAACCTTTCAGGCGTCCATCGCGACGACCGCCAGCGGTCCGGGACGCGGAGACGATATAAGCTTCTGCCATGTCTTTTTCCTCTTTATGTAACGAGTCTGACCATAAATATCGGTTCGATTTGGCCGTAAGATGGGCCGAGCGCGCGTGAGATTCAACGCTCTTTTAGGCGCGCAAGTTTCACACTTTCAAAGGCCACAATTTGCCGAGGAATTCCCTACGTAAAGGCCAACAAATTGCTTTGACCCCTTGCCCGCGCTTAGACTGAGCGCAACTTCAAATTGCAGAACACTGACAAATTTGGCCCATGTGGCCTTGAGGGAGACCCTTATGAGCGAACGTATTGCAGTCGACATTCAAGACGGTGTTGCGGATGTGCGCCTGACTCGAAGCGACAAGATGAACGCGCTGGACGACCAGATGTTCAAGGCGCTGATCGACACAGGCGAACGCATGAAAACCGAAAAAGGTGTTCGTGCCGTCGTGCTCTCCGGTGAAGGACGCGCCTTCTGTGCGGGGCTCGACATGGGCAATTTTGGCAAGATGGCTGAGGGGGACGATGCAACGGGCGCCAAGTCAAACAAGAAGCGAAACGCGCTCGCACCCAGAACACACGGCGTTGCCAACCGGGCACAATACGCAGCCTGGGTATGGCGCGAAGTGCCGGTGCCCGTAATCGCTGCGGTGCATGGTGTAGCCTTTGGCGGCGGTTTTCAAATCTGCCTGGGTGCGGATATTCGTTATGTCGCCCCCGACACAAAAATGTCGATCATGGAAATCAAATGGGGCCTGGTGCCAGACATGGCCGGGACGCAACTCATGCGTCACCTCGCCCGCGAAGATGTCGTCCGCGAACTCACCTATACAGGCCGTATCTTCTCAGGCGAAGAAGCGCAAGGATATGGGTTTGCAACCCGCGTTGTCGACGATCCACGGGCCCTTGCATTGGAAACAGCGCGAGAAATTGCCAGCAAAAACCCAGACGCCATCCGCGCCAACAAACGCATCTTTAACGCAGCACCTTATGTGGATGCCGGTGCGGGCTTATTGTCTGAGTCTGTAGAACAAGACGAGATTATTGGATCCGCCAATCAGATCGAGTCCATCATGTCGACGATGGAGAAACGCCCCGGCAAATTCGCGGACGCCTGAGCGCTACTTCGCCAATTGTAGTATCTGCATGACATCCGCGGCCTCCGACACGGGCCGCGGGTTTGTTCTCGCCCAGAAGTCATGCATGGTTTTCTCTGCCACTTCCTGAAACCGGTCTTCGCCAACATCTACCGCAGCCAATGTCCGAGGCATACCCAACCATGAGATGAATTCGTCGGCGAGGTCTGATGCCCGCCGCTCAGGCGAGCCGAAGCACGCACTGATGCGTTTCTGCCGATCGGCATTCACCGGTTCGTTAAAGGCCAAGACGTACGGAGACATGACACACGACGTATATCCGTGCGGTACATCGCAAGCGCCCCCGAGCACGTGACCAATGGCGTGGCTTGCCCCCATGGGCACGCCTGAGACCACCGGCACCATGGACTGCCACATGCCAATCTGGCAGTTGAGACGTGCGTCTATATCGTTTGGGTCCTGCTTCACACGACTCAACCCATCAACCAGCAGCCGCAACGCACTGTCTGCAAGACCATCGCAATAGGGGTTCGACTGGAGCGACGCAAGCGTCTCAATCGCATGATCCATCGCCCGCACGCCGGTGGAGAACCACAGCCAGTCAGGCGTATGGCGGGTGAGCGCCGGATCAAGGATCACAGTGTGCGGCGCGAGGTCCCGATGCTCATAGCCTTCTTTCAGATTCTTACGCAGGTCCGTTGCCCCGCCGAGCGGATTGAATTCGCCCCCGGACAGCGTCGTCGGAATGGCGATGGAACGAATGGCGGGGCCCCCAAACTCTGGATGGACAACCGTTCCATCTTTTTCGACACGTACATGGAAGGGCTCCAGACCGTCTGCGTCTTTCACGTCATGAGTGAGGGCGATGAGTACGACCTTTCCGGCGTCGGTCACGGAACCGCCACCCAGCGTCACAAGCAAATCAGTGTCAGCGGCTCTTGCGGCATCCGCGGCCTCAATGACGGCTTGCCGTGGCGTATGCGCAGGCATGCCTGTGTAAACGCCTGCGAGCCTGACACCAAGCGCGCGCCGCACCTTGTCAATCTCATCGGTCTGATCGGAAAGTGTTTTACTGGCAATCAGGAAAACTCGGGCAGCGTTTCGCGCTTCTGCCTGTTCCGCTAATGCCTCAGCCGCTGGTTTGCCAAAGACAACTTTCTCCAGCGCTGAGCACTGAATTTCGCCGGCCGCCCCCATAACGCTCATGTCTTCCTCCCCACTTTTAGGAAGTCTGAGACATTTGAACGGCTAGGGGAAGGGCCAGAGCATTTCCAGAAAAAGTGTGGGCGGTTTTTCGTCCGGAAATGCGACAACAAGAGAATTAGAAGAGACGCGTATCCGTCTCCAGACCAAGAAACAGACGACCTGCCTGTTCAAGCACACCTTTGGCCACCATCATGTGCTGCGTCGCCACGTGTACATCCCGGAAGTACCGTTGTAGCGGTGAGCGTTTATAGACAGAGGTCCCGCCGCCAAGATCGTAGACAATGTCCACCGCCTGAGCCGCCGACGTTGTGGCATGCGCCATGGAAAGCCGCATGTCCCGCCGAAGATCGAGACTAATGACACCGTCTTTTTGCGCCGCTTCCCAGGCTTCCGCAAACGCATCGTCCATCCAAGTCTGAGCCGAGCGCACCAACGCCTCAGCGCGCGCTACCCCCATTTGCGTATCCGGTCGTTTCGCCAAAGGCTTCAATGTACCTTGCGGTGTTTTGGCCGACGCAAAACTCACAAGTTCGTCAATAGCAGACCGCGCCGTGCCCAACGCGACGCCGGCAATGCCCGACGCAAGAAGCGCAAACAGAGGGAAAACATAAAGCGGGCGTTCCATGGGCTTGTCATAACCAAAGGCAACGCCGCGGCTCTCCGGCACCCATACATCCTTCATCTCAAAGTCCGTGCTGCCCGTCCCGCAAAGCCCGGACACATCCCAGGTATCCAGAAGCGTTACTTCATCAGCGGGAACCATCATCATCCGACTGATGGGCACGCCCGTGTTGGACATTTCAGGCTTGCCGTCTTTCATGACAAAGCACCCGCCGGAAATCCACGAAGCATTCCGACTGCCGGAACCCCACTGCCACCGCCCCGAGACCCGATACCCGTCTCCCTCTGGCATCGCCTTACCTGTCGGTGCAAAGACACCAGCCGTGATGGTTCGCTTTCCGCCGCCGAATATATCTTCTGCGTCGGCCTTTGGCATATAGGCAGAGCCCAGCCCAGTGGTCGCCCCGATCATGGTGCACCAGGCCACTGACGAGTCACCGCGGGCCAGCGTTCGAATGAGTTTCAGGAAGGTAGGTGGGTCAAGCTCAAGCCCGCCATAGACCTCCGGCACCATGACTGAATAGAAGCCTGCCTCAGTCAAAGCATCGGCGATATCTTGCGGCACCTGACGCGCTTCTTCTATCTCGTCCGCGCGGTCGCGCAGCATAGGTACAAAACCCTCAGCCGCGTCGAGGAGTGCGTTTCCCATTGATGTCATCGCCAAATCTCCCAGTAGTTCGATTAAGAGGGGTGGTTCTATTGAGGAAGGCCAAGGCGGGCCGCGATATTGTTTCGCTGCATGTTCGAAGAGCCCCCGACGATCGGCATGCCCAACACATCGCGGACATTGCGTTCCATATCGTAGGAGTCGGAAAGACCATAAGCCCCCATCACCCGCTGACAGCTGAGCACAATCTCAACGGCTGTGTCGGCGACAAATAGCTTCGCCATACTGGTTTCAACCGAACAGGGCTTCCCTTCATGCGCCAGATGCACCGCGTGATAGAGCATGTGTTGGCAGGCCTGGAGTTTGGTCTTTGCTTCCGAGAGCGCATGCCGCACGGCCTGGTGCGCCGCAATAGGCTTGCCGAACTGCACCCGCTCCTGTGCATAGGCCCAAGCTTCATCCACCGCGGCACGGGCGGCCCCATACGCCACGGTTGTGATCTCGATTTTCTCAACGTCCAGCGTGCGGCCTGCAAGCATGCCCCAACCTTTGTTCCAGCCTTCAGGACCCCCCAACACTTGGTCGACGGGAATGCGCACATCATCAAAGAAAACATCGCAGGACGTTGTGTAGCGAAGGTTCGAGTGCTCGATTGGCTGCATGCTAATACCTGCAGCATCAGTAGGTATCAGAAGGACCGTAAGGTTCTTGTACTTCTTTCCCTTGGCATCGCTGTTCACAAGGCAATAGATATAGTCCGCCCAGTCGGCACCCGTGCACCAGCGCTTGGCGCCGTTGATGACCACGGTTTTGCCGTCATCTTCCAGGTGCGCGCGCGTTTTGACCGTCGCAAGGTCACCACCGACATCCGGCTCACTTAGCCCATAGGCAAACCAAATGTTCCCTTTGGCGAGTTCCGGCAACAGCTCTCGTTTCTGTGCTTCCGAGCCATTCTCGACCACGTTCGCGCCGCCATAAAATGCCGCGTGGATAAAGGGACCTCCCAGGGACGGCCCAACCTGACAAAGCTCATCCAGAACCGCTACAGCAGCGACAAGGTCGACGCCCTGACCGCCATATTCTTCCGGGATGGTGAGACCGCAGACGCCGAGGTCTGCAAGCTTCCGAAACGTGTCACGACAAAACGTGTGGTCCTTGTCGAGTTGACGCCGCTTCTCTCGCGGCATCTCCTCTTTGACGAAACGTTTGATCGTATCGCGCAGGATGGTCACATGTTCTGGTTCATCGGTGAAATACATGGACGCTATTCCCCCGTGAAGTTGGCCGCGCGCTTTTCCTTGAACGCGGCAACCGCTTCTTTCCGGTCTTCAAGCGTATTGGTAATCGCCTCGTAGGCGATCGCCGCGTCCATCACCTTCACCGCGATTTCCCGCAGCGTGATATTGGCCGCCGTCTTGGTCCAGCGCACCGCCCATTTAGGATTGCCCATGATTTTCGCGACAAGTTCGCCGACTTTCGCATCGAGCTCTTCGGCAGGGACGGAATAGTTGATCAATCCCAGATCCAGTGCCTGTTGGCCGGTGAGCATATCGCCGGTCATCAACAACTCTTTGGCTTTCGCAAAACCAATCAGTTGAGGCCAGATCACCGCACCGCCATCACCCGCCACCAGACCGACCTTCACGTGAGGGTCCCCGATGACGGCACTGTCAGCAGCAATGATCACATCGCACAGCAGCGCGATGGTGGCGCCAAGCCCCGCCGCGGCCCCATTGAGGCGGCAGACAATCGGTTTTTCCAGATCAAGGAGCGATGTGACAATGCGCTTGCCCTCAGGCGCGATGGCACGGAACTTCGCCGGGTTGGCGATCATTTCGTCGAACCAGTCCATGTCGCCACCCGCGCAGAACGCCCGCCCCGTCCCGGTCAGGATGATTAGATCGCTGTCTTCGTCTCTTTGTAGGTCTGTAAAGACACGGCCGAGCTCTTCATGCATCTGCGCATTCACAGCGTTCACCGGCCCCGGTCCGTCGATCGTAACCGTCAGCACCCGTCCTTCATAGCTGAACGACAGCGTCTCATAATCCTTGAATTCCATGTCCGCTCCCTTTTTTCTGAGGCTAACTCAAATTTAGCTGGACGATCAACCCCATATTGGGTTTATATCTTGTAGAGAAGTGGCCAAAAATCCCGAAAACCAGCTTTTTTTCTGAGGAGAGTTCAAATTTCGACCGGGGCGGCATCCTCAAAACAACGGTCCGGGCGCTGGGGCGACCGAGAGCAATCAATCCTTGATGCAGCGTGGGAACTCATCACAACCCGCGGATTTGACGGCATGACCATGGCTGATGTCGCAGCTGCCACCGGTCTCTCGGAGGGAAGCCTCTATAATTACGTGCCCAGCAAGCGTGAGCTCGCCATCCGGGTGGCCCAACGCTGGTTCTCGGCGCAAGCCGAAGACCTGAAACAAACACTGAGCGCCCTCGCCCACCCCCGCGATCAGATTACGCTGTTGGTCCACCGACACATCGCCATGATCATGGAGCAGCCAGAACTGTTTCTGATGTGGATACGGGAAGTCCGAGCAACCGACGCATACCTCACCTCAACCTCCCGCGAGATATTCCGATCTTATACCGGCCTCCTGCGCACGGTGCTCCTACAGGCCTCTGATGCAATAGAGACAGAGATGAGCGACGACATGGTTCGAGACATGATTTATGGCGGCGCGGAACACATCGCCTGGACGGCAATCGTGCAGAAACGAACCAGCACGCTCGATGTGTCCGAGGTCGCAAAGAAACTCGGCCACACCTATTGGCGCGCGCTCAGGAAGAACACAAGCTCGAGCGATACGACGGACGAACGCTTGGCAAGGATTGAAGCAAAGCTCGACAGACTTTCGTGACCGTCACACAAAACATTGCTGAAGCGACGGTTCAAAGTCAGCAGGGATGTCGCCGACACCGATATAGACCAACGCCATTTCATCCGCCGCGTCGTCGAACGGGATGGTCTCCAAACGACCACTGCTCCATTGAACAACGCGCCAGTCTCCATGTGCAGTTCGCACCAGCCCTTTGCATCGAAGCAGACCAAGACAGTCCGACAAAACTTGCTTCAATCGATCCACGTCACACATGCCCGCACAAGAAACCGACCCTGTCCAGAAAAGGCCGTGAGGGTCATGTTCAGGCGGCGCAGGCTTTAGATTACCCCCAGAAAAGTCAAACAGGAGAGAAACTGGCACCTCAGCCGTGGAAGTTGCCACTCTCAAAACACCAGGCCGCGTGCGCTCCAGTAGAGCTTCAACCTCGCGGGCTTGGGCCTCGGTGGCAATGTCCTTCTTGGTCAGCAACAGCAGGTCCGCCGCCGCAACCTGCGCCTGAACGGTGTCGGACAGCAGATGATCTGCCGTTTGGCCTTCATACTGAGTGACATCGACCAGAACAAAGACGCCCTGAAGCCGGAGCGCTTTATCCGCCCGGGCAATCGCAGCAATGCGCAGCGGGTCGGCAACACCGCTCGCCTCAATGATGATTTGTTCCGGTGGGTCGGGTCGCGTAACGAGCGAAATAAGCGCGCGCAAAAAATCATTGCCGATCGAACAACAGATACAACCGTTCGCCAGGCTCACCATGTCTTCGTCGCGGGTGAGGATCAGCTTCTCATCAATATTGATGTCGCCAAAATCATTGACGATCACACCGAGACGCCGTCCGTCATTTTCCCGCAGCAACCGGTTCAGAAGCGTCGTCTTGCCGGCACCCAGAAACCCTCCAACAATTGAAACAGGTATCGCAGGCTGGTTAGTCATCACTAAACCTTGGGCGCTTCAAAAACCTCGCCCCCAACGACCGTGCCCCAGACACCGATGTCCTTAAGCGCCATAGCATCGACCTCAAGCGGATCCTCATTCAAGATCGCGAAGTCCGCCTGCTTGCCGACTTCAATACTGCCGACTTCGTCATCCAGCTTGAGGGACACCGCGCCGCCCATCGTGATCGTGTAGAGCGCTTCTTCAACAGTCAGCCGCTCTGCATCACCACCCAGATGCTTGCCGGTCGCAGTCACCCGGTTCACCGCACACCAGGCAGTAAACAGGGGGCCAATGGCCGTGATCGGCGCGTCGGAATGAAGCGCGAGATCTACGCCATGTTCCACGGCGCTCCCGGCATTGTCGATCCGGTGCGCCCGGTCAGGGCCTAGCGTCAGCTCATAATGCTGGTCGCCCCAATAGTAGACATGATTGCTGAAAAGGTTCACGCCGACACCGAGCGCTGCCATCCGTCTATACTGTGCATCACTCGCCAGCTGACAGTGCTGCAGTGTGTGCCGATGATCCGGGTGAGGGTGGGTCTTGAGAGCCTCCTCGATTGCGTCTAACGCAAGTTCCGTAGCTTCATCACCGTTCGTGTGAATGTGCAACTGGTGCCCCGCCGCATTGTAAGCGGACACGAGCGTTTTGAACTCATCCGGCGCGATGTACCAAAGCCCGTTCGGCGCACCATTAAAGTGACCGGGCCATTTGAGGCGCGCCGTAAATCCCTGGACCGACCCGTCCAGCACCAGTTTCACAATACCCATCTTGTGCTTGTCGGTACTCTTGGAGACCAGCCCCCCAATCCGTCCTGTGCCTTTATCTGCAGGCATCAACGTGCCACCGAACGCCGATACAATACGAAGTGGAAAGTCTCGCTTGTCAGTCACGTCTGTGAGGCGGCCGACCATTTCATCATCAAGCGGGCTGTGAAGATCGGTCGCCGTGGTAACACCAGCCAACTGACACACTTTGGCAAAATTCCAGAGCGCCGGAGGGTGTGTTGCCTGCGACCCGAGGTCGTACTTCAGCGACTTCATCGCCAGATACATGCCCACCATGCCTGCCAGCTCGCCCGTCGGCGCACCATCCTGATCGGTCATGACCTCTTGCATGTCAGTCGAGAAGGCAAGATCGGACTCTTCAATGACCGCGGAGTTGACATTGAGAAAATGCAGGCTCGCGTGAAAGACACCAATGCGGCGCCCATTGGACACCCGGTCCAGATCCCGCGCATGTAGGCGCTGTTCACCAAAGAAGATCGGATCAAATCCCCAGCCGATGAGCGCGGCGTCCGGATCGTTCATGTCAGCAGCTGCTTCCTGAAGTCGCTCGACCACCGCGTCAAGAGATTTCAACCCCGGCCAGACGCGACCGTCTGGTGCGGTCCGGTCGTAATAGCCGACATAGGTGTGATCCCAAAGCGCACCTTCTACCAGATGGCTGTGCCCCTCGATCAGGCCCGGCATGATGATCTGGTCAGCAAACCGGTCGTCAATCGTGCCCTCGCCCCAGGCACTGACCTCATCCAACGTCCCAACAGAAAGGATACGCCCATCGCGCACGGCGACATGCGTTGCAAAGGGGCGCGACGGGTTCATCGTGATGATCCGCTTCGCCCCATAAATTGTTGTCGTCACAGACGTGTCCCCCCCAAAAAAACTGGGCTTAATTTTCCCAGAGCGAGATGATCTTACCACTCTCCGGCGACACTTTGCCTTCCAGCACATCGAGATAAATCTGTTTCGTCGCCTCGAGCCCGCCGGACCGTTCGACTTTCATCCACCCGTCAACGGAACCAAGGAACGAAGCCCACGCCGTCGCAATTTTTGCCTGTAGCGCCTCTGCGCCCCAGTCCTTGTTACGCTTCTGGATCTGTGACGGTGCGAAGAAAAGTGTCGGCGTCGCACCTGGCAGATCGTCGGCACCGCCACCTTGTTCCCAATGGGTGCCACCGACAGCGCAGCTGCAGGTAAGCCGGTCTTGGAAATGGTTATGGATCGCCGCGCGGACATTGGCGTCCCCCGCCATATCCACAAACGCGACATTGCCATCGACTTCAATGGATGTAATGTCTTCATACGCAACAACGTCGTCATAGTAGCCGACGCTTTCGACAAAACCTCTGTTACCCTTTGATGTCAGGCCGACAACCCGGGGCTTGTTTTTGGTGCGACTTGAAAGTACCTGGGCAAGGCCCAAAGAGGTTTTACTCGACGCGCTCGACAACACCACCGTTGTCGCCCCAAAGAACTCATTGTCATCGAGAAAATCGTCAATCAGGAGAGACGTCGTGAAGAGCGGCCGCAATAGGCTCTGCTCAGCTTCCCGCGCGGCGTCATAGCCGGCGTCCGCTGTCACCCGAAGGTAGTTGTTATAAACCGGCGACAGATCGGCACGATGGGCCGCCCCATCGAAAAATCCCGCATCCGAAATTCGAACGGCTTGCGCCACAAAGTGTGTCGACATGGGGAAATATCCGTAGAAGCGTTCGCCGACGGCAACACCTTCAGCGTTCGACGCCAAGACATCGCCAAACCCCCAAACGGGGACGCGACCCCACCCCTCGTCGGCCGGAAAGAAATTCCAGTACTGCATCGCCTCGCCGAAAACGGCGTAGGTGATGTTGTTTGCGGTGAAGGCGAAATCATCCACCTTAAAAAGAACTTCGCCTGGCTGAAGCGACTTAGCGTCAGGCACCTCAGTTTCGACCACCTTTGTTGTACGAAGATCGTCTCGTTTTACCCAGAGATTTGCTGCTGTTTGATCTGCCATGGTGCACTCCATTTTATCGCGAGGGGGCTGGGCAGAGCCCACCAACCGCCTGTTCCTATTTGCGCGCATGGTAAGGGGGACAAAGGATAGCACCAACCCAATCTGGGCAGAAAATGAGACAATCCCTGTTCAATATTGGACACCCGTTGGTCCACACATTGACTTGATGTAGGCAATCCCCCACACTCCGCATGGGTACGTTTATATCTGTGGGGAAATATGAATAAGGTAATCCACGCGGCACGCGCCGCAGCTATTGCAGCGCTTGTAGGTCTGTTTGTTGTCGTCACCACGGCACCCAGTCAGGCGGAAGATCGCCGCGTTCGCATCATCAATGAAACCAGCTGGACGATGGTCGAGTTCTACGCGTCAAATGTCGGAACCAACGACTGGGAAGAGGATATCCTGGGTTATGATGTTCTGGCGTCAGGCGACAGCGTCATGATCAATATTGATGACGGAACTGGCTACTGCCTGTTTGACTTCCGGGCAGTGTTTGCAGATGGCGACGTTCTGGTCCGCGAGAGAATCGACGTGTGTGAGATCTCAAGCTACCGGTACCACGAATAAACGGGACGCAATAAACCGCAAAAGCCGCCCTTGCTGAGCAACGGGCGGCTTTTTTGATGCGTAGGCGAACTAGATTGAAACGCTAGGCAGCCAAAATATCGCCGGCGACGTCCGTCATGCGCTTGCCGCGTAACACCTGCCCAACACGAACGGCTGGCAACAATATCTTGGAAATAACAGCGGGCGTTTTCGTCTCAATGGCAAAAGCGGGGCGCGCGAGCAGGCGGTTGTAGAGCGCAAACAAACGAGGGTGGATTTCAAGCGGGTATCCGCCCATGCGCAGACGGTTCATGGTGATAAACCACGCGAGCTCAAGCACCGAAATCCGATCGCCGATCAGCCACTCGTTTTCCTGCAGGCGTTCTTCAAGAATGTCGAACGCGTCCCTATGCGCCTTCACGGCGGCGCGGGCCTGGTCTTCTGTCACACCATCTCTGGCAAAGGCGCGCCACCATGCGATTTCTTTCGCCCGGGACGGGTCATCCGCACCTTCCTTTTCGTACTTGGCAAGCACCTCATCGGGCTTTTGCGCCAGTCGTTTGGGAAAAATGAAACCCATAGTGATCTCTCGCAGGGCGAAGTGAAGATCATTTTCAAGCTCAAGCGACGCATCCACGATCGCCCGCTCCTCTGGTGTCTGCGGAAAATAGGATTGCGCGTCCGACGGAAGCGTATCCAGATAAGCCAAGACATCGTTGCTCTCGACATGTACGACACCGTCATGCACCAACACGGGCACCACGCCACGAGGATTGATTCCCAGATACCAGGGTGAGGCATGTTCGTGCTTCACCAAATTCACATGATGAGAGAGGTAATCGATGCCTTTCTCCCGCATCAGCGTACGGACCTTTTGGGAGCAGGAGCTACCCGTAAAGTGAAGCAGGTGCAGTCCTTTCCAGGACTTGACCTCTTCGGTCGTTACTTGTTCGTCGGTGAGGATCATGTATATCTCCCTACGCGGCCATTCCGGCCTCGTGTTTCAGCTGCCCATGTCAGAAGGAGCTTTGTCACCCCATTGGGTTCCCAGAAGCGCGTCGATCGGGACTTTGTTGGGCGGTGTCGACGCATTGAACATGTCCCCATCGGTCCAGTGTTCGACCATGTGTCCCCATGGGTCGCGCCAATAGTCGAAGATCTGTGCTCCAAGAATATGCCGGCCAATCCCCCACACGGCTGTGTGTCCTTCAGCTGATAGGGCGTCGCGGCCGAGCATGAGGTCGTCGAAATCGGCGACCTCCCACGCGGCATGATTGAAACCGGGCTTACCCGTGCCGAGCAGAAACAGCGTATGATGATCCACAAAACGTTCGCCCTGATCACATCTGGTAAAGGCACCAATCACCTTTTCTTCATCGCCGACATAGACTTCATCTGACTTCACCAGGCCAAACTGCTCGTGATACCAGGTGAAGCTTTTCGGATAGTCGGTGACATTGAGCACTACGTGCCCCAGCCTGTGCACATGAGAGGGCCCAGACTGCATCCGCTTTTCGGTTCCAAGGCGGGGCTTCTCAAGACGCTCGTTTGACGGGGCGATGGCCTGAACATCAAGGATGTCGAGCCGATCAAGGCCATGGACCACTTCAATGGGAAATCCATCAGGATCGTGGACAAGCACCCGCTTGCCACCGCCTGGTTCTGTTCGCTCCTCAACCGAAGCCCCGTTGGCGTCAGCAACCGCTTGGAGGTCCGCCTCTGACGTTGCCTGAAAGGCCAGGCCGACAAAGCCTGGCTCGCCAAGCTCCGTCACATGGACGACTGGGTCAGGTCCTGCGCCGCGCATATAGAGAGCGGTTTCAGTCCGCTCAAATCGCCGCATGCCGAAATCGATCAGAAACGCTTCCATCTTATCCAGATCCGGCGCGCGAAATCGCACATAGGCAATATCTTCGACTTTGATCATGTCAGATCTCCTGCTTACGCGAGCACGCAGTCGCTCACTCGATGACTACGCCACCCGCGTCGTCTTCCACCCGGTTCTCGATAGCCCCGAGCGTTTCAATCTCAACGCGGACAACGTCGCCATCTTTCAACCAGGGCTGGCCCTCCATCGCAGCGGCGACACCTGCACAGGTACCCGTGGCAATCACGTCTCCTGGTTCAAGGGTGAAAGCCGTCGACAGATGCTCAATCAGCGTCGGCACATCGAAGATGAGGTAGCTCGTATCCGAATGCTGGCGCACGTCGCCATTGACCAATGTCTTAAGCTCCAGTTTTGAAATATCCACCTCGTCTGGGGTCACAATGGCGGGGCCCATTGGACAGTGACTGTCCCAAGACTTGCCCATGGTCATGGTGGGCGCACGGATCTGCCAATCGCGGATCGTCACATCATTGAGCACGGTGTAGCCCGCCACCACTTCCGCATACCTTTCTTTCGGAACACGACGGCACCGCTTGGAGATCACCACGCCCATCTCGCCCTCATAATCCATCGCAACGCTCTCATGAGGACGCAGGATCGGCCCAAAGGGGCGGTTGGCGGAGGTGGACTGCTTATTGAAAATGATCGGAACCTTTGGAAGTTCCCGCCCAGTCTCTTCAACGTGTTCACGATAGTTGAGACCGACGGCGAGAATTTTTGGCGGGCGCAATACCGGGCTTTCAAGCGTTACATCAGACAAGTCAATCGTTCCGTCAGCGACGGCTGCCGCCTTGGCAACGTCCATTGCCGCGTCACCTGCTTCCAGGAAAGCGACCATTTCGTGCGGTAGATCCGGCGCCGCCACCGAAAGATCGACAATGCGGTCATCCCGCAAAATCCCAATCCGCGTGGATTTATCGTCGGTGAACGTAATGAGCCGCATTGGTCTCTCCCCAGATATCGGACACATCGTCGGATGCGATATGTCGCTTTGTTGACTTAAAGTGATACTATCATCAGATATGATCGAAATCTACTTTTACAAGCCTGCTTCTGTAAAATCGTCCGATTAGATTGAGCTGCCTAGAAATTCTCCGCTATCAGCCGCCAACATGGACGGCAGGCTTCGCCAGTTTACCAATTTCCGACCCTGCAGACGGGATTCAGTTGGTAGCTGCGCCTGGAGCTTGTTACGCTTGAAGTCAACGATAGGGAGGATCGTGCACAATGGAACAACTCACAGGCCTCGACGCCGCATTCCTGTATATGGACCAAGAGAATTCGCCGATGCACATAGGCAGCGTCGCGATCTATGATCCGTCGACAGCGCCCGGCGGCTTCGTCCGATACAAAGACATCCTGAAGTTTGTGGAAGACAGATTGCCGCTTGCCAACACGTTCCGGCGTGGCCTGGCAAACGTTCCCTTTGGCATTGACCACCCGTACTGGATCGAAGTCGAAGACTTCAATCTGGAATACCATGTCCGTCACGTGGCGCTCCCTAAACCGGGTGACTGGCGACAGCTCTGTATTCAAGCGGCCCGCATCATGGCGCGCCCGCTTGATCTGACAAAACCCCTCTGGGAATTCACGGTTGTTGAAGGTCTCGACAACGTGGCCGGTGTGCCGAAGGGATCCTACGCGATCGTTTCCAAAATTCACCATTCCGCGATCGATGGTATGTCCGGTGTCGACATCATGAACGCCCTGCATACGATCAGTCCAGAAGAAGCCCTTCCGGCATTGGAAGACTCCTGGAAGCCAGAAAAAAAACCGACTGCTGTTGAAATGGCTGTGCGGGGCTATCTCGGCAATGTGCGCCAGCCGTTCAAGTGGGTCGAAATGGCCGGCAAGTCCCTGCCAGGCCTTGCACGCACAGTAAAGGGCCTGCTGACGAAAGAATTCTCCCTCGGACAGGCCATGTCCGTGCCGCGCACACGGTTCAACAATAAGATATCGGCGCACCGTGTCATTGAAGGTGAGGCCTTTGATCTCGCCCGCATCAAAGAAATCAAAACTGGTGTGCCAGGGGCCAAGGTTAATGACGTGATGCTGACCATTGTCGGCGGCGCGATGCGGAAATATCTGGAGTCAAAAGCGGAGCTGCCCGAAACAACGCTCGTTGCGATGGCGCCAGTGTCGGTGCGGACAGATGACGAGTCAGGATCGCTTGGCAATCAGGTGTCTGCGATGATGGTGCAGCTGGGCAGCGACATTGCCGATCCGAAAGAACGCATCCTTTCCATCGCGGAGCATACACAGGAACAGAAAGCACTGACCAACGCGCTGGGTGCGCGCCAAATGTCGGAACTCAGCAAGACCGCGCCCGCGCTATTCACCGGCATTGCAGCCCGCCTCTACACCCAGTTTGGGCTCGCGAACTCCACACGGCCGTTCTTTAACACCGTCGTGACGAATGTGCCGGGACCGCCCATTCCGATCTACATGAACAGCGCACAGATGGTGAAGTATTTCGGTCTTCTCTGTCTGTTTGACGGATTGGGGCTTGGCCATGTGGTGATGAGCTACGACAAAGAAGTGACCATCACCATCACCGCCGACCGCGAGATGATGCCAGACCCTGAATTCTATGCGGAATGCCTAAGGTCCAGTTATGAAGAACTGGAGCTTGCGATCCTTGGCGCCAACCAAAAGAAAGCACCGGCCAAGAAAAAGACAGCTGCAAGGAAAAAAGCAGCCCCTAAACGAAAAGCACCGGCTAAGAAAAAGACTGCTGCAAAGAAGAAAGCTCCGGCGAAGCTTGAAGCAAAACCAAGCGAACCCCCTTTGGAGAAGAAGGCGGGTTAGGCTAAATCAGATTAAGAAAAAGCGGGCCCAGCCAAGACTTGGGGGCCCGCTTTTTTTGTGTCTATCGACAGGCTAAGCGTCAGTGTCCACTTGAGGGATAGACAAGCTCGCGCCAGCCTTCGCGATGGAAGGGCCGCCAATCATCTTGCGGCTGGGCAAGACGGTCGGCCACTGCATACATAGTCGGTGCATTGAACCCAAGACCGCAGTGAGATGTCCGGACTTCAATATTGTCCGTATGATCTTCCTGCGCTTCGATAGAGTTGCGCCAATGCACAATGCCATCCGTCTTCGTATAAATGGACGTGGTCGGAATACTCGGCGGCACAGCAATACTCTCCAAGACCTCCCGGAACCGCTCCGTATCGGTCTCACCTTTGGACATGAGCTTGTAGAGCGGCCAGGCGCGGCTTGTCTCCGGTGTACCTGAGAAGGGACTGCCCAGAGTGATCACTTGTCGAACCGCTTCGGGTGCGCGTTTGGCGACTTCCCGCGCCAGCACACCGCCAAGGCTCCACCCGACCAGACTGACCTTCTGACCTTCATGGCTGGCCGCAATATCTTCGATGCGCTCAGCTATACGCTCACCTTCAAACCCAACCGTTGTAGTGCCAAGATTTCGGCCGAGCTCCCAGGGATAGGCTTCATACCCACGCGAGGTTAGAAACCGCCGCAGCACACCAGTGCTGCGATCCCCCGCCATAAAGCCCGGAAGCACCATGACTGGGTGGCCGTCACCCATCGGTGCCCGCTTCAGGAATTGCTGAAAGAGCGGCAGCGCCGCCACCTCTGCCACAGTTCGCCCAACTTCCAAATAGAGCCAGCGAAGCTGTGGACGGTCGAGATCGACCGTCTCAGACATCATTGCCATTCTGAGGATACCCCCGATTTTTTTCGCCTTGCGCCCACCAGCGCAGTTCGCGAATCAAATAAGGCTACAAACAGGAGGGTTAAACCGTCAAGAAACTGTCTTACTAAGGTTAACTTCCAAGCTGGTAAGGACCGCCCTTTTCCAGGGCTTTTTTGTAGGCAGGACGGGCCTGAATCCGGTCAACAAATGCTGCCAAATTGGGAAAATCGGCAAGCAAACCGGTCGATTGACCCGCTTCCAACGGAAAGCTCATTTGTACATCGCAGGCAGAGATTTCATCGCCAGCAAACCAATCCCGATCGGCAAGAGCGCCATTCATGTAAGAGAAGTGATTGACCATTTCGCTCATGATCCGCGGCATGAGCGGTGCGCCACCGTCGCCGAGGCGCCCGACATAAAGTGCCAGCAGAAGCGGGACCATGGCGGACCCTTCCGAATAGTGCATCCATTCGAGGTAACGCAGCGCATCTGGTGAACCAGCGGCAGGCTTCCAGCCACCCTTTCCATAGGTGTCGACAAGATACTCAATGATGGCAGCCGACTCAGCGATTTTCACGTCCCCGTCGGTAAGCACCGGCGATTTGCCCAGCGGGTGAACCTCTTTCAGTGACTCTGGTGCCAGGTTCGTTTCTTTATCGCGCTGGTAATGAACGATCTCATAGTCGAGGCCCAGCTCTTCCAGCATCCAGAGAATGCGTTGTGAGCGGGAATTGTTGAGATGGTGGACGGTAATCATGGGACATGGTGCCTTTCATTGACGTGTTGTGCACAGACTTCGTCCAACACCGGGCAAAGTCAACAAGATCGGCCGTTCAAAGCTGCAATGTTGATCATCGATTTTGCCAATAGGTTTCGCGAATGAACCCACCGCTAAGCCGATCCACGGTTGCCACTTTTGCAGGCCCTGCCCGCCTGCTAGCCTTCCTCCATCAATATTGAGGAGGAAACATCATGGCCATTGATTTCAGCTTTCCCGAAGAGGTTGAGGTGATCAGAACCTCAATTCGCAACTTCATTGATGAAGTGGTGAAGCCCATCGAAGAGGCGATGGACGAAGACGACCGCCAATCTGTGCGCGAAGGTGTCATCAAAATGCGCACGGAGGCTTATGAACGCGGTCTCTGGTTACCCCACATGCCCGAAGCATGGGGCGGCATGGAATTGGGGCACGTAGAACTCGCTATGATCTCAGCGGAAGCAGCTCGGTCCCGCTATGGACCCTTTGCGATCAACTGCCAAGCGCCCGACGAAGGCAACATGCACACGCTCATGAAATGGGGAACAGAGGAACAGAAAGAAACCTATCTGCGCCCCATGTGCGAGGGGAGAAAGTTCTCCTGCTTCGCCATGACGGAGCCCGAGGTGGCCGGATCTGATCCAACGCTTATTCGGACAAACGCCAAGCTTGAAGGCGACACATGGGTCATCAATGGCCACAAGTGGTTTATCTCAGGGGCCCATCGCGCAAACTTTGCCATCCTTATCGCCCGGACCGAGGACGACCCGAAGATACCACAGGCAGCGAACACCGCCTTCATCGTCGACCTGCCGTCAGATGGGTGGTCCGAAGTGCGCGAGATCCACACCATGCATGGGTCCTCCGGCCACTCCGAGATTCTGATCGAGAATCTGCGCGTACCCGATACACGCCGCCTCGGCGGACGCGGAGACGGCCATCGCCTCGGTCAATCACGACTGGGTCCGGCCCGCCTTGCCCACTGCATGCGCTGGATCGGCCAGGCAGAGACCGCACTCGAAATGATGGTCGATCGCTCCACCAAACGTTTCTCCCATGGCTCTTATCTGTCGGAGAAACAGGGCATTCAATGGATGATCGCAGACAGCACGATGGAGCTTTATCAGTCGAAGCTCATGGTCCTGCACGCCGCTTACAAGATCGACAATGGCGAAGACTTCCGCTCTGAAGTCTCTATGGCGAAACACTTTGTCGCCAATTCGCTTAACCGCATCATCGATCGGGCCATCCAGGTTCATGGTGCGTTGGGATACTCCCACGACACACCTTTGGCCCACATGGCGCAACAGGCACGGTGGGCGCGCTTCGCTGATGGGGCAGATCAAATCCACCAAATGCGTATTGCAGAGCGCACCATTAAGGGCTTCAAAGAAACGGGTACGCTCCACTCCGCCCTTGGCGGCTTGCCCGTCTAACACCGGCGGGGGACTGCGCGAGGCAACGGGCGGATCCACCAACCTAAGTCGTTGCGCAAGATAACGGGCGCGCCGTATCCTCGCTCTACACGACGAGATTGGGGGGAGCGACAGGGGACGATCCGTGACGAGCGAAGAGAGCACAGACAAAATCACACCAGAGAAGGGCCCCTTCGACGTCAATTTTTTGATCTCATTGGCACTGGCCATGCTCGTGTGGATCGGGCTTCGCAATGATGTCGTTTGGGGAAGTTTTGTAGGCGAAGCAGACCGCGAAGCGCTGCAGATTGCCTTTGAGATGCGCGTTAACAAAACGCTTCCTGGCTCGCACCCAATCCTGTTCCTCAATCTGGATGACTCGGTTTGGCAGGGAGCGACGGCCGACGGCCCTGCCCTCGCCTATGCACCACGGCCCGTTCTCGCAGATATGATCGAAGCGGCCTACGGAACGCCCGGCATGCCCCGCCCGAAAGTGGTGATCGTCGATATTGACCTCTTCTGGCGCACTCCGGACGAAGCCGCCGAACAGCGCATCGACGCCCTCCTCAAAAAATGGGGGCGCGACCCAGAAGCGCCATTGCTCATTCTCCAAAGAGAGGTCACCGAGGGAGATGGACGTCCACAGTCTCTTGCTGCGGCACGCGCTTCAGACAGAGATGCCATCATCGAGTCCGCGCCCGAGGACAATATTGTCTGGGCGAGCGCGCAGTTGACCGGCGATGAAGTGATGGGTGCCCGTTACTTCACCCACTTCCTCTGCATTGACACGCCGACGGGCGTTGAAGCGTCGCCCACGACCGCCTTCTACGCTGCGGTCGGTCGCAAATCTGACACTCCGCGTGAGGCGATTAAGACCGTGCAGATGTCCATGGACGGGCCGCGGTCCTATTGCACAGGCACCTGGGATGACGTGGAATTTGACGTCAACATTCCAGGGCGTCCTGCCATGACCTTCAAAGGGCAGCAGAGCCTCATCAATTACAACCTGCATGCCGGCGATGCAGACGATCCGGAGCCGCAGCTCCCCGCCGCCGATATGTTCGTCATTCCCGCAGGTATCGTCCAACCAGGCATGGTCGCAGGTCTGTCGGCCAATGATGGCGTCGTGATTATCGGGTCGGCGGCGCAGGCCGCGCGGGATCGCCATATTTCGGCATATGGCGCCATGGGCGGCAGTCTGGTGATCGCCAATATCATCAGAGGCGTGGAAGCGGGCGGCGAAGTCCGCCGGATGGCCTGGTATCTGGAGGCCCTCCTGTTAACCCTATTTGTGATGCTCATCGTGCTGGCTTTCTGGTATTGCCGCAAAGCGCGGGATTTCCTCAAACCCATGGACGACCTGCATTGGGCCATGCGAGTGGCCCGTACGCCTATCAATCTGTTGACCAATCCGGTTATCATCAAGATATTGATCGGAATAGGGGTTTTCTGGGTTGGGGCTGGTGCCAGTTATTTCCTTTTGGATGACGGTCTTTGGCTTGGTTTGGCCGCACCTGCCTACGCGGCAGCGCTTAATGAAGCCCGCGAAGATTTTGAAGAATTGATGGAAAGCTTGAGAAATGCCCAAACGAAAAGCGATTAGCGCCGCAATTGCCCTGGCGATGGGTGCGGCGGCTTGGGGAACCACGACGAGCGCGGACGCTGCCATCCCGGCTTGCGGGTCGGCGACCGTTGCCTTTGTGAAGCAGATCGACGGCAGCGCAGAAAGCGTCCGCATCAAGCGGGCCGGCGCAGAAGATTCTCTATCCGTATTCGCACCGCTATGTGAAGGCGACGTCGTGAGCCTGAAATCGGCAAGCGACCGGGTCGTGCTCGGCATCGCGGGCAGCTCCGGCCCCAATGAAATTCGTGGCCCCAAAAGCTACACCGTCGGACCCGCGTCAACCGGCAGTCAGTCGCTTAGTGAACTGATCGAAGGTCGCCTGCTTCCGCTCGGTGACCGACTGGTCGGACAGGGCTTGGCGCGTTCCGGGGGTGAATTCGGCTTTGGGTTGCTCGACCTGGAAACAGAATCGGCACAGATCAAATCCGGCTTCCGTCCTCTGTGGGTAGGCTGGACCGGCGGACAAGCACCTTATGAACTGCTCGTGCTGGATCCGACCGATCGTATTTTCGCAACACAGACACTGTCTGACACCTCGACAACGCTTCCTGCAAGGACCATCACGCCAGGGCGCTACACGATCGTTGTGAAAGACGCCTATGGACGCACCAGACAGACCTTCTTCGATGCGGTCGAAGAAGTACCCGTCACATCGCCTCCCTCCGTGCCTGCATGGATGGGGGAGGACACAGCCGTCATGCTCGCGGCCTTCTGTGTCGCAGCTGAAGACCCCTATGTCTGGTCCTATGAGGCCGCCCAGCAAATCAGCGGAGCACGGGATTCCGGCCTTGATCGGGATGCCGCCCTTGCGCTCATCGGCGGGGGCGACTCGGATGCGCTCTGCCCGCGCTGAGGGGTGGAAATTAGCCGCTGGTGAGCGTGCGGTCTGCGTCGCCGATCATGACGTAAGGCGCCCAAAAATAAGGGTGTGAGAACTTATCCTGTGCAATGAGAGCTTTTTGTGCGCCTCGCAATGCTTCATGCATCGGCGCGCCAGCCGCATCGATAAAGAACTTCTGCACGACAGCATCGGCTGCGGCGTCGTCCGCAACCCAGTGTGTGGCGAGGACAGAACGGGCGCCCGCATAAACAAAACTGCGCACCAGCCCATCAAGCTGCGCGCCATCAAAAACCGCAGCAACCCCCTCCACCCCTTCCGCAGCCCGCGCCGTATCACAGGCCGCCAGAACCACGAGAGTCGCATCGAGTTTCAAGTCAAGAATTTCAGTCGCACTCAGCATACCGTCCCCGCCCTCTTCATCCAGGGAGGTAAGAAGAGACGGTTCAGCGATGCAAAAACCATCGCCAAAGAAACCATGTGTCACAAAGACCAGCACCTGCTGCTCGGCGAGCGACACATCATCAATGGTCCCAAGGTCTGTGAAGGACCGGCCGGTAACATTGCGACGGCCAAAGGATTGTCCGACCGAGGATCGGAGCGCCGTCAGAGGCTGCTGCAGGTTAGGTTGACCGGCAAACACCTGGCCACACCGTGCCGGCCTGCCTTCAGCGGTCATGCGAGCCGTGAAGTCAGCTATCCAGGCATCTGTGTTGTTCGGCGGCACGGGCGGGCCAAAAACCGTCATGCCTGATGTGGCCTCCGGTGCATCGGCTGCCCTGGCCGCGACAAAGCTCGCAGCGCTCGGCGTGTTGATGAAGGCGAAGTCATTGGCGAGCCAGGGAAACGAAGAATAGGAGCGGGCCCGCGCGAGCGCCTTCAGCTCATCGTCAAACGTAGAAAGCAGAAGTGACGGCGGTAGCGACCCAATCACACCACGCGGCGCGAAGATCAGCGTTTCAACACCGGCATCCAGAAGGTCTGAATAGACCGGCTCAAAAATACCTTGAAACAATGTGTATGCCTGCTCGGCGGCGAAGGGCGGCGTACCACCAGCCCGCGCGCGCAAGGTGGAACGCACCCGGCGCACGAGCCGACGGGCGTCGTCGCGTCCGAGTTCTGTGCCGAAGGGCATCACCTTGCCCGCGAAAACCGCGTACCCAAAGCCACCCGCCTGGGTCGGCGCAAACGCGACAAAGGCCTCATCTTCGCCGAGCGTGGAAACCAGATCCGCCGTCTCCGCACCGCCATTCACCAACTGCATATATTGCGGTTGTGCCTGCCGCGCAATCACTTCTGCTTCCAAAGCCGCAGTTTCAGCCGTTTCTGCAGCTTGGGTCAGCCTTGCAAGTTCTTCTGGATCATCCGTGCTTGCGCCCTGCTGTAAGGCCACACGGGCCTCTTGGAGAAGCCTCTCCGCATCCTGCAGGGCTCGGATTTCGTCCGCCGTGCCCTCGCTCGCGACGCGTGCCGCGGCCATCGCCATCGCCGCCGCCGCCCGCGGCTCCACCATGCCTTCAAAGGCATCAACGAAACGACGGGTGAGCGCCGCCTGATCCCCAAGCTCCATCTCTTGCGCACGCAACAAAACGCCCAGATAGTCCCCGGCCACGTCAGGCGAAATGCCGAAAGACCCCTCCACGCTGGAATAGAGGTCGAAGGATCGATTGTAAGACGCCAACGCCGCCGCGACATCGCCATCAGTGATCTGAGCCTTGCCAAGACTTGAGAGAAGCCGAGCAGTCAACAGCGACTGAGGTTGATCTTGGATCCATTTGGCGACCAAGGTTGAAAGTCGTGAGCGTGCAGCGCTGACGTTGCCCTGCGCCAGATCATTGCCAGCGCGGCGTTCTTCGATGAGCGCATCCAACCACCCGGCAGATCCTGGCGGCGTGCGTTCGACCAGGCGTGCCGCAGCATCAAGCGCATCGCCGGCCCCTTCTCTACCCGAAAGAAGCAATGCAGACGCGCGAAGATAGGCGCGATGGGCTTCAAGGATCAGGGCGCGGACACCTGGGCGCAGTTCCGCGTCCGAATAAATCGGCGGCACCGTCTTGCCGCTGCGATGGTTGACGAACTCTGCAGCCCGCGGCGTGATCACCTTGTCCGAACTGTCACCGGATATAAATGCATACGCCCCAAACGTTTCCGGTGAGAAGGGTTGTTCGGCGAGCGCCAAAGCCTCCCGATAGTTCCCCGTATTGAGCTGATGAACCGCTCTGTAATTAATCAGCTTGTCGCGAAGCCACGAGGTCGTCTGAACGCCTGCCGAGGCGGCGGTGTCGTCAAGCAGCGCTTCCGCTTCAGCAAACCGTCCCTGACTGGACAGGTTCAGCGCAAGGTCCAGGGCAATATCCGCGCGACGGACAGGGTCGCCCCCGAACAGACCATCCTGGATCGCGACAGCCTGCGCATAATCTTCAGCCGCCAGCGAAAACCGAAAGGACACATTTCGGCGGTGCCCTCGCCGTCGCAACACTTCCTGATCCTGAAGGGCGGCGACACCTGGCAGGCCTGCCATCTCATCGGCGCTGAGTTCCACCGGCGCTTCAAGGTCCGCAAGCGCAGCAGCGCCGCGCCGCATGGCGGGAAGCGCTCCAGGAATGCCCCGTGCTTGAACCAGAGTATCGGACCCGGAAACACTGACTGCGAGGTCCTGCAATAATGTGCCTGACAGCGCACCGGGGCAGGTCAAAACGCCTTCTGCCAACAAGCTGGGTTCGGAAGAGGCCCGACATTCCGACAATAATCCGGCAGTTTGGCCCGGATCACCGGGATAGACATCTATCGTCGCGGCGGCCCGCCGCCAGCTCCCGCAGAACACATCGTATCTGGCCAGGGCGCCCACCGCCTCGGTATCTAACCGTTTGCCGGCGCGACAGGCATCACCCTCCGAGCTTTCGCCGAGATCGAGTGCATCAGGCAACGACGACCCCATCTCCTGCACACAACCGGCGAGGAGCGAAAGGGTGAGCACCATGGCGAAGAAGCGACCGGTCATCTGCTCCCCGCATCCCACAAGGCTTCGTTGCCGCTTGCGGCAACACCCCCAAGGTCCTCTTCCTGATCGCGCTCGTCGTTCTCGCCGGTTTCAAAAACAACCGGGATGACGCCCCCAAGGCCGGAGGGATCGCCATTGATAAAGCGATTATTGCGTTCGATCTCACGAAGAGAATCCGCTGAACAGCTCACCGGGTCGCCGATCAGACAGAAATTCATATAGTACTGATCATTCTGCGTGAGCGCTGGCTCAGCCGAAGTTGTGCCGCCGCCAAAGAGGATGTTCGGCTCAAGGCTGGCATTAAAGGCTGAGACGCGCGTCCCATCTGATCGAATGACCTCGCCAAAAATCAGCACCTCTTCTGGTCCGGTGCCTGACGGAAACAAGACGCCGTCTCCTGTCGACGGCACGTTGAAGACAAGTCCCGCCCCTTCCACGCCGCGTCCCGTATTCAGCTGAACGACCGACCCCGGCGCTTCAATCTGCAGCTGCTCCGTGGCAACGAACACATGATCGTCTATGCCACCCACGACACTTAGCGGCAAGGAAGCGAGACCAAGGAGAGACAGAGCTTCAGATTCAAAAACCTCTAGGAACCGTTCAGTCCCAATCACAATGTCATCGGCAGACTCAAGGCGGACTGTTCCGAGACGTCCCGTGCTTGTGTCCAGCCCCAGTTGACCCGAAATCAGGATGAGTTCTGGCCGCCGGTCTAGGCTCGTTGTTTGATAACCCAGCTGCAAAGACGTGAGCCCAGTGACGGTTCCAGCGGCAATAATGCGGGATGACTGATCCGTCCCGATCATCATCGTGTCGAGACTGGACGTTGTCAGGCGCGCATCAAGCAGCAGAACATCATTGGCGCCCCCGTCAATGTCGAAGCGCCCTGCAGAGATTTTGGTGAGCTCGGATTCATCGATAATCAGCCCGGCGGTCCGCCTCAGCGTAACGTCGCCCGTTGTCCCATCGCCGCCGAGCACGATCGTCTGCCCTGTGCGATCCGTCTCCAGGATGAATTGATCGCCTGCAGAAATTGACCCGGAGAGATCAAGGTCGGAGACCGTCAGCGTAACGTCTGTCAACGCGCCAATCCGATTAAGGAGAGCGCTGCCGTTCGATGCATCCAGGACCAGTGTGCCGCCAATGGCATCGACGGCACCTGTGACCGACACGTTACCTGTGACCGCCTGCAAAAAGGCACTGCCATGGGCGGTACCCGTGCCCGTGACCGATACGGAACCACCAATGAGACTTATATCTCCAGCAGCGACCAGATCATTCACGGAAATAGGCCCATTGGGCGCATTCGCTACAATGTCGCCCAGCGTCGCGGTGAGGCTCCCTGTCGACGAGATGCCGCCGGTAAGAGCGGTGAGCACAATATCGGTCGCTGCTTTGACAGCACCAATGAGGGAGATTGAGCCTGCCTCGATTTCCAGAATGCCGGTTGATGAGACGTCCCCTGTCGTGGCCGTCAGCATGGCCGACGTAGTCGCATTCACCTTGCCCGCCAAATCGATGTCCTGAGCGGACATAGTGATCGATGTACCGGCGGTGGTTGCGCCGACGTCGATGTTCCCACTATTGGCCGTAATATTGATGGCGCCAGTCGTTGCGGTCACCGCATCGAGAGTCGCGTCCGAAGAGGTGGCGGTAATCGTGGCCGATGTCCCGCCCAGCACCGGACCTGAGACCGTCACCGCCGAGCCTTCAATCTCCAGCGCCCCCGTCGAGGACACATCTCCCGTCGTGGCCGTCAGCATGGCCGTTGTGGTGGCATCCACCTTACCCGCCAGATCAATGTCCTGCGCCGACATCGTAATGGTGGTGCCAGCGGTCGTGGCGCCCACATCGATGTTCCCAGACGCGGCATTGATAGCAATCGCCCCCGTCGTCGCCGTCACCGCATCCAGGGTGGCATTACCACTTGTGGCGGTGATCGTGGCGGACGTACCGCCCAGCACCGGACCCGACACCGTCACCGCCGAGCCCTCAATCTCCAGAGCGCCTGCGGACGAGACATCTCCTGTGGTGGCCGTCAGCATGGCAGTGGTGGTCGCATCCACCTTACCCGCCAGGTCGATATCCTGTGCCGCCATCGTGATCGTCGTGCCAGCCGTTGTGGCACCAACGTCAATATTGCCGGAGTTCGCCGTGATGCCGATGGCCCCGGTGGTCGCCGTCACCGCATCCAAGGTGGCATTACCACTTGTGGCCGTGATCGTCGCATTGGTTGCGGCTCGGATCGGGCCCGAGACCGTGACCGCCGAGCCCTCAATCTCCAGAGCGCCTGTGGATGAGACATCTCCTGTGGTGGCCGTCAGCATCGCTGTCGTGGTGGCATCCACCTTGCCAGCCAGATCGATATCCTGCGCCGCCATGGTGATGGTCGACCCGGCTGTCGTCGCCCCAACATCGATGTTCCCAGACGCGGCATTGATAGCAATCGCCCCCGTCGTCGCCGTCACCGCATCCAGGGTGGCATTGCCACTTGTGGCTGTGATCGTGGCACTGGTCCCGCCCAGCACCGGACCCGAGACCGTCACCGCCGAACCTTCAATCTCCAGAGCGCCTGTCGACGACACATTCCCCGTCGTCGCCGTGAGCATAGCCGTGGTCGTGGCATCCACCTTGCCAGCCAGGTCAATGTCCTGGGCGAACATCGTGATGGTCGTCCCCGCGGTCGTCGCGCCAACATCGATATTGCCTGAGTTCGCCGTGATCCCGATGGAACCGGTCGTGGCGGTCACCGCATCGAGAGTCGCATTACCGGAAGTTGCTGTGATCGTGGCACTGGTCCCGCCCAGCACCGGACCCGAGACCGTCACCGCCGAACCTTCAATCTCCAGCGCGCCCGTCGAGGACACATCCCCTGTCGTGGCGGTGAGCATGGCCGTTGTGGTCGCATCCACCTTACCCGCCAGATCGATATCCTGAGCGGACATGGTGATAGTCGACCCAGCGGTCGTCGCGCCCACATCAATGTTCCCGGACGCGGCATTGATAGCGATGGCGCCAGTGGTCGCGGTCACCGCGTCGAGCGTCGCGTCCGAAGAGGTGGCGGTAATCGTGGCCGATGTCCCGCCCTGAACCGGACCTGAGACCGTCACCGCCGAGCCTTCAATCTCCAGAGCGCCTGTCGACGACACATTCCCCGTCGTGGCGGTGAGCATGGCCGTCGTGGTGGCATCCACTTTGCCCGCGAGATCGATATCCTGAGCGGACATCGTGATGGTCGACCCGGCTGTCGTCGCCCCAACATCGATGTTCCCGGAGTTCGCCGTGATCGCGATGGCACCGGTGGTCGCGGTTACCGCATCGAGCGTCGCATCAGCCGAGGTCGCGGTGATCGTGGCATTGGTCGCCGCCAGGATCGGGCCCGAGACCGTGACCGCCGAGCCTTCAATCTCCAGAGCCCCTGTGGATGAGACATCCCCCGTCGTGGCCGTCAGCATCGCTGTCGTGGTGGCATCCACCTTGCCAGCCAGATCGATATCCTGCGCCGCCATGGTGATGGTCGACCCGGCTGTCGCCGCACCGACATCGATGTTCCCACTATTGGCCGTAATATTGATGGCGCCAGTGGTCGCGGTCACCGCATCCAGAGTCGCATCGCTGGACGTCGCCGTGATCGTGGCGGACGTGCCGCCCAGCACCGGACCGGACACCGTCACCGCTGAACCTTCAATTTCCAGCGCGCCCGTCGAGGACACATCCCCTGTCGTGGCGGTGAGCATGGCCGTTGTGGTCGCATCCACCTTACCCGCCAGATCGATATCCTGAGCGGACATCGTGATGGTCGACCCCCCAGTCGTCGCCCCAACATCGATGTTCCCGGAGTTCGCCGTGATATCGATCGCGCTGGCATTTAGGGCTCCAGCCGCCACAGATCCTGCAGTGGCCGTAATGTCGATCGCACCCGTCGCGACAATCGCATCATTGACCGCGGCATCGCCCGTCACCGCGACAATAGACGCGGATCCAACAGTGATATCCTGTGCACTCGCCGCAATAGAAACTGAACTGGCTTGTACCGTTAGAGCGCCCGCCGCATCGACGCCCAAGTCAGCAGTCCGAACTGTCTCGGTACCTGTGGCTGCCACCGCGCCAGACACCAGGTCCGCGCCACCGAGCAACATCACGGCGCCAGAACTTGTGCCCACATTCGTCGCCTCGACTACACCGTCAACATTCAAAAAAGCGCCGCCGCCTGTCGATGCAGCAGACAGGATGATGTTGCTGCCGCTGGCACTCCCGGCCGCTGTCTGGGTAACGGGGATCGTCTCAGCCGGCGCCACTGCGTTGTCGACGCCGGTATCAATTATGAAGTCTGTGACCAGAAGCTCCTGATAGACCGCACCGCCGCCCGCTGGGGTCCGGTCTACCTCTGCAAAACTGAGACGGAACGCTTTTGCGCCCCCCAGAAGAACATCGCCATTGTCCGACGTGAGAGAGGCTGAATTGGTGACCATGGGGGCCACGAGCGCGATCAACCCCTGGGCCTCAAGATCAGCAGCGTTGGTGATCGAGCCGGTGCCATCCTCCGTAAACGTGAAGGTCCCGGTCGCCGGATCCGTCGCCATAAAAGCGGCTGTATCCAGCGCACTTGTTGTGGCAAGCAGGCCGCCAACGTCCACGACCGCACCAGCACCAAAAGCAACACCCGCGGGGTCGAGGATCCAGACATGGCCAGAACTTGCCAACGTCCCGTTAATGGTGGTCGGAGTTAGAAGACCGCCGATTACCTTATTGACGGCGATCGCCGAACTGGACGGTTGATTGAAGTCGACAAGGTCATTCGCATCGATATTAAAATCGTCCCACTCAATGACCATCTTGTCGGAATTTTGCTGGATCGTGACGTCGAACCCGCCGCCAACATTCGCGACAGAACCGATGGACGCGCCCACACCACCGCCCGCGACAATCGTACCGTTGGTCGGCTCAGCCTCAGCCGCCGCGATCGTCCACAACAGCGCGGCAATGCTCAACAGACCACCAGACAATGTCTGTCGAGCCCTGACACGGCACGATAGACTAGAGGTCCGGGTCTGCACCTAATCCTCCAATAAATGTTGCGGCGTCATCCCAGATCTGCACCGCATCAGCCGTGATGTTGAATAAGACCCGTCCGCCAGGACGCGACTCGCCAAGACCTCGCGGTTGGTCCAGCGGCTGTGCATAGGTGATGTCGGCCCGCACAAGGCTATTGAACAGAAGCCGAACACCGCCGCCAGCCGACGCCAATGTCCGCGCAGGGGTGCCCGTCGTGTCCTCGTTCCAATATCGGCCTATATCGTAGAAGGCGACCAGTTCTGCGCCAATCCGGTCATTCCAGAACTGTTGCTCGAAACCGCTGAAAGTAATTGCAGCAGCGATGGCACTATCCCCAGCTGCGGCGCCAGGGTCATATCCGCGGCCGATCGTATAATTTCCGAACGAGAATTCTTCGATGGCCATCAGCGGATGGTTTGCCCACTGTCCTCGAAGGTCAATCTCCGCCTTGATGCCCCAGAGTTCCGGCGTCTCCGTCAGCAATTCACCGGAAACAACCCGCGTAAAAGGGTCTGCTTCAGACCGCGCGAGATTGGCATCACCTCTGGCACTCGCGTGAAACCAGCGAACCCCTTGGCGCACCTCCACGTTCCCGATGAAATTCCAATCGTCGACCGCAACATCACCGTCCAGGCCCGCATAAAGTGTGCGCGTCTCATCTTTGCTGAGCGGAACCGCACCCTGAAACAGCTCGCCTTTGAGGTTTGCCGCCTCAAACCCGACATACCCTGAAAGAGATTCTTGGCGCCGCAGATAGATCGGGTGGGTCGTTTCGATCCCCGCTGTCAGGCTTTCCGAGGTCGAGCCGAGCGTCGCAACCGCCCCCTCAGGTTCAGCCTCAGCGTAAGACGCCCAGGCGCGCGCAGCCAATCCGTCGACTGTTAACCCCCGCGAATAGGCAATTTGGCCGCTCACCTGCTCACCCGACTCCCAGGTGTTGAAGGCGGCGAGTTCCAACTCATCGCCTAAGGATGCCCACCCAGGAATATGCGCAAACAGCGTCGTCCCCTCGCGGCCAAGACTCTTCGATCCGAAGTTCTGAACGTTCACAAGAACCCTCGGATCTTTTCGTTCCGCATCTGCAATAAGCCGCATGGCTCCAGGACCTTGTTTGCCGCGCGCAATAGACACGCGCGCCTCTAGGCCGGGAACATCGTTCAAGAGCGCGACAGTCCGCTCAACATCCTCGAGCGCCAGCGGCCCCTTGCCATCCAACGCAGACAACCGCGCTTCCGTCTGAGCTTTAGCGATGGCGGACGACCCCAGCACGGAGACACCTTCAACCCACCCCTCGATGATCTGAAACCTTACCCGGCCATTCGCAATTTCCTGCGGCGGCAAGACAACACGCACATAGGGGTATCCCGCATCACGAAAGATAGCTTCCATCTCTGTTCCGAGGGTCCGAAGTTCCTCCAGCGATACGGGCCTGTTGAAGTAGGGACTCGCGGCTGCCTCAAGGGTCGCGTCGTCAACGGCAGAAGGTTCTGGCAACGCACTCATGCGTTCGAGCAAAATTGCGCTGAACTCAATGCTCGCCGCGTCGCTGCTACCATCGACTGCTTGCGCAGGCGCCTCGTACTGCGCCGGACCAGGCGCAAATGTGCTGCAACCAGCCACAACCAGCGAGATAAACAATAGTGCGATACTCCGCACAGCCGCCCCCAAATTCCGCATCCATTAACGCCGGATGGTTGGAAAATCTCAGGTTCACGCATCTACCCGAAGCCCGAACTGTACAAAAGATTGTCGGCCGGAGTCGGACCAAAGTTAACTTTTGGTTAATCAAAGCGAGGCTGAGCTTTTTGCCACACACACCCTCTAAAGGCCGATGGCATAAGCACTAGGGACATTGAGGTGAGGGGATGGAGCCTTCTTTGATAAAGAGACTGGTCACCACCATTTATTTCGCAGCGCTCACCCTCAACCTGATGACCACTTTAAATGAGGTTGTTAGGTATCTTTACGCCCGGGGGGTGTCTATGCGGGGTCATAGTCATTTATGACCCGTGCCCTCAAGGGCACAGAATAGTTAATCAACCCCCTGTGATTGAGGAATAATTCGCATAAGTGAACGTTTTCCGCGCCTGCCGCGTACAATATGTCATGTAGGATTGCCGCAAAGCGGCCGTCCCGTGTCTCAAGTAAGGCCACTAAAGATGATCTCCCCTAAAGTGCTCCCTATAGCTGCCGCGCTCTTTCTGTCAGCATGCACCCTGGGGCCGGATTATGAGCGCGGAGGCTCCTTGGGATCTATTCTGGGTCTGGAGGCGCCGTCAGCTGATCCGACAGAGTTCGACGCCGCACCCCGTCTTGCCGCTGCCGCGGCTCAGAACATCTCCCATTGGTGGGAGCGACTTGGCGACCCGAGCCTCGCGCCACTTGTCGCTGAAATGCTCGACAACAATAAAGACCTAGCAGTCTCAATTGCACGAGTGGAACAGGCGCAAGCGAGCTTGGAAAACATTGCCGGCACCCGCCTGCCAAGCCTTGACCTTGGCCCCAGCGCGACCCGGTCGTTCACGACCACCCCCGCCGGCGACAGGGTTTACACAAACAGTTTTTCGGTCGGCACGACGCTGTCCTGGCAGACAGATCTGTTCGGGCGGCTGCGGCGGAGTGAACGGGCGCAAGCCGCAAACCTCGCCGCGGCCGAGGCCGATTGGCAGGGGTTAATCCACACCCAAATCGCAACACTGGTGCGCACGCGGGTGGCACTGGCGACGTTGGAACGACGGCTCGCCGCGACACAAGCCATCGCAGAGAGTCGCTTGGCGACACTAAACGCCGTCGAACGCCGGTACCGGGCCGGCCTGGAGAGCACCAATGCGGTTGACCTCCACGGCGCCCGTGAAAACTACACATCCGCTCTAGCGGATATCCCGTCGCTGGAAAACGACATTGCCGCAACCACCACAAGTCTGCATGTGCTGCTCGGCCGCATCCCAGGAAAGACGCCCTTCAACACGGAAGCATTGACCAATGTTCCGCCGCCGCAGGATGTGCCCATCGGCGTCCCGGCGGCGCTCCTTGACCGCCGACCAGACCTCAGAGCGGCCGAATTCAGGCTGGAAGCGGCGACAGAGAATGTCGGCGTCGCCATTGCAGACCTCTATCCTAATCTCACCCTTACCGGCACGCTCAGTTCGACAGATCCGTCCGTCGGCAATTTGTTTGACGTGACGACCCTCGCGGGCTCCCTGGTCGCTCAGATCGCCCAGCCTCTGTTTGATGGAGGGGCGAGGCAGGCCACAGTGAGACAGCGCGAGGCGCAAGTGGCGGAACAGGCGGCCGCCTATGCGGGCAATATTCTCACCGCCATTAAAGAAGTGGAAGATGCGCTTGTGGCCGAACGTAAGTCCGCGGCTCGGCTGGTCCAATTGGAGAGCACCCTTCGCGAAGTCCGATTGGCGGAAACGAGCTCGTTCGATCGCTTCCGCCGCGGGATCGGATCCTACGAAAGACTCTTGGAGACCCAGCGACGACTTCAGACAGCGGAACAAACGCTATTGATTGAACAGCAGAACAAGTGGAACGCCCGCATTGATCTTCTGCTGGCGCTGGGAGGTGATTGGTTCGACACATCACCCACACAGGCTTCTATGGATATACGCTCGCTTGAAACGAGTTCACAGGAGAGTGGGACGCATGAAGCGCATTCTTGATCTGATAACAGCGCGTTTTTCCAACGGACCCACCGATCCATACGTGCGGGCTGAACATACAGGACGCCTTCAGTTGATCCTGGTCGTCTCTTTTTTCCTGTTTGCTGTCATTGTCTCCAGCTTCCTCTCGGGCACGGACCGCACGCCCAAGCTGAAAGATGATGAGGAATTCGCGCCATTGGTCAGCTCCGCCATCGTTGAGCCAAGCACCCGACGCATTGAGATCACAGGCAGCGGCGCAGTGAGCAGCCAGGTGGATGTGCAGGTTGTTCCGCAGGTTCAGGGCCGGGTGGACTGGGTAAGCGCTGTCATGCGTCCAGGCGGCGCCTTTCTGAAAGACGAAGTGTTATTCCGGATTGAAGCACAGGATTTCGAACTGGAAGTCGAACGCCGGCGAGCAGAAGTCGCAAGTGCCAGAACCAATCTGCAACTGGAAGAGGCCGAGGGTCTCGCGGCAACCCGAGAGTGGGAAGAGATCACACCTGGAGAACCGGTGCCTGCATTGGTGGCGCGCAAACCGCAAATCAGAGACCGCCGCGCTGCCCTCGCATCGGCACAAGCGCAGCTCGCGAGCGCACAACTCGACCTTGACCGCACAAGTTTCTCCCTGCCGTTCAATGGGCGGATCGTCTCCAGCAATGTCGAACTCGGCCAATTCATGGCCGCCGGCCAATCCTACGGCACGGTCTATTCCCTTGATGGTCTGGAAGTCGAAGTCCCACTTGCCGACAGAGACTTGAAATGGCTTCAGCCCCTGGAGGGAATTGAGGCGGTCATTACAACCTCCTACCTGGGGCTAGATCGGACAATCCGCGCCAGGGCAACCCGGGTCTCAGCACAATTGGATGCCCAGACACGATTTGCGTCAGTCATCGTCTCCCTGGGAGAGAATAGCGAAGCTGAGAATGACATCCCTCTTGTTCCGGGGGTATTCGTAACGGTCACATTTCTCGGTCCTGAATTGGATAACCTCGTCGCGGTCCCAACAGCGGCCGTGCAGGAGAACGGCAAAGTCTGGACCATCGTCGCGGACAGACTGAGATCCGCCCAACCTGATATTGTTCAGACGGGACCAACGACAACGCTGGTCAGAGGGCTTCCGTCCGGTACTGAGATATTGCTGAGCAATGTGCCAGGGGCCGTAGAAAATATGGCCGTTCGCACAGAGACTCAAACGCCTGCAGCCATTGACACAGTCGAGGCGCGATAAAATGCCAACCGACATTCCAAGCGACTTTCAAGAGCGATCTCAGACAAAGCAACGCGGCATCATTCCCTGGTTCGTGAACAATCATGTTGCGGCAAATCTCTTAATGATCTTTCTGCTCGCCGCTGGTCTGCTTGCCGTCTCCAATATGCGCGCGGAAGTCTTCCCGCAGGTTGATCTGCGAACGATCACAGTTTCCGTCGCCTATCCCGGCGCGACCCCCAACGAAGTTGAAGATGGCATCACCCGGCGGGTAGAGGAAGCGATCTCCGGCATTGAGGGCATAGACCGCGTGCGTTCAACTGCGTCAGAAGGTGTCGGCACAATCACGGCTGAGCTGGATGATTTCATCGATGCGAGCACCGTTCTTGACGATATCAAAGACGAAGTAGACCGCCTCTCGGACTTTCCACCTGAAGACGCGGAAGAGCCCTCCATCTCCAAATCAAGCAGAACCTCCGGGGTAATGTCTCTGGTCGTTTACGGAGACGGCGGCGAGAGGGCCATACGCGAGAATGCGGAACGGATTAGAGACGACCTTCTCCAAGTCAGCGGTCTTTCACTCATTTCCTTGAGCGGCGTGCGTGGCTATGAAATCTCGATCGAGGTAAGCGAAAACACGCTTAGGCGATATGGTCTCACACTGCGAGAAATCGCGAGCGCTGTATCCAATTCATCGCTTGACCTGCCTGCAGGATCCATCAAAACCGACGCAGGAGAAATCCTGCTCAGAACAGCCGGCAGGCGCTTTACAGGTCGCGAATTCGAAGACGTTGTGATCCGGTCCAACATTGATGGATCACTTCTAAGGCTCGGCGACATCGCAACGGTCATTGATGGCTTCGTCGAAGATGAACTCGAAAGCCTTTTCAACGGGCAGCCCGCCGCCAAGATCGATATCTCAAGGACCGGCGATCAAGACGCCCTAGAAATAGAAGAAAAGGTCAAGGCCTATCTCCAGACCCTTACACTCCCGGCTGGGCTGGAGATCGATATTTCAGACAGCCAAACGGATATTCTGCGTGACCGCATCAGTCTTCTCGTCCGCAATGCGCTCCTTGGCTTCGCGCTCGTATTTCTGTCGCTCGTGCTCTTTCTCGATTTGAAACTTGCCTTCTGGACCAGTCTCGGCATCCCGATCTCCTTCCTGGGCGGCCTGATGATAGCGTCCATGTTCGGTGTCACCATTTCCATGGTGAGTCTCTTTGCACTGATTGTGGTTTTGGGGATCGTCGTCGACGACGCCATTGTCGTGGGCGAGAATATTTTCGCGGCGCAGGAAGGCGGTCTGAAAGACCATAATGCCGCGCTTGCTGGCGTCGTCGGGATTGCAGCGCCTGTCACCGTGGGCGTGACCACCACCATGGCCGCATTTGCCCCGCTTCTCTTTGCGACAGGCGTTCTGGGCCAGATCATGGCGCCAGTACCGCTTATTGTGATCGCGGTGTTGCTGGTGTCCCTGTTCGAAGTTTTCTTTATCCTTCCGGCCCACCTCTCCTACTCCACCCGGTGGAGCCGCGGTATTCTTCAACGCATTCAGAACCGAGCAGGGAGCGCCCTGCTCTCTTTCACCGAACGTTTCGTCCGTCCGGCGGTCACAACCTGTGTGCGGTTCAAATATGCAACCTTCGCAGGCAGCATCGGGCTTTTGCTGATTATGTATGGTCTGTTTCAAGGGGGCTATGCGCGCTTCATTTTCTTCCCTCACCTCGAAGGCGATCGGGTCGCGGCATCGCTCACAATGCCGGAAGGCACGCCTTTCGCAACGACCCGAGCTGCCACACAACAAATCATTGATGCAGCAGAACGCATTCGCAGGGAAGTTGACGCCACCACGCCCGACGGTACCCCCAGCATCCTCGCCAGAACCTCCGTAACCGTCGGTCAGCAATCCTTCACAGGTGGACCTGGCGGCGGCAGCAGCTCAAACGGCTCCCACATTTCCCGCGTCATACTGGAACTGCCGCTCGGCGACGCGCGTGTGCTCTCGGCGCGGGCCTTAGAACAGCGCTGGCGCAAGGAAATCGGTGAGATCCCCGGAGCAGAATATCTCGGCATCCAAAGCTCACTGTTTGCGAACGATCCGCCGGTCGAGATCCAATTGCGTCACGCAAATGAAGACACTGTTTTGCTAGCGACCGAGCGTCTGAAACGGGAGCTTACAGCCATTAGTGGCGTCGCAGAGGTTCAGGACAATTTGGACGTCGGTAAACGGCAACTTGATTTTCAGTTGACGGCCGCCGGCCTGGCTGCGGGCCTCACCACCAACGATCTTGCGCGCCAGGTACGTCAGTCCTTCTATGGCGAGGAAATTGAGCGGCTACAGCGTGGCCGCGACGAGATCAAAGTCCTCGTGAAATACCCTCTCGCAGAACGTCAGTCTCTGTCGGAAGTCTATGACATGCGCATTCGACTGGCGGATGGGTCAGAGGCACCGCTTCTCACGGTCGCAACCCTGAATGAGACGCGCGGATATTCCTCTATCCAGCGGGTGGATGGACGTCGCATCGCCTCTGTTACGGCAGAAGTTGATGAAAACGAGACCACCCCCAACGACGTCATCACACTAATTGAGGCCGAGATCATGCCGCGGATGATGAGAGACATTCCGGGTCTCTCCTATTCGAAAGAAGGCGATGCGCGCAGCCAGGCAGAAGACCTTGCGGCGCTCGGTCAGGGGCTCCTGATTGCGCTGGGTATCATCTTCGTCATGCTGGCAGTCCAGCTGCGCAGCTATATTCAACCGCTGGTGATCCTCACCGCCGTCCCGTTCGGGTTTCTCGGCGCGATCCTTGGGCACATGATCATGGGTCACGGCCTCTCATTTGTATCCATCTTCGGGATGGTGGCTCTCTCAGGCGTAGTCGTGAACGACAGCATCGTGCTGGTCGACTATTACAACAAGCTGATCGAAAAAGGGGTCGAGGAAAGCCAGGCTGTCGTTGATGCAGCGGTTCGCCGGTTCAGGCCCATCCTGCTCACAACCACCACCACGGCATTGGGGCTCTTGCCCATGCTCTTGGAGACAAGTGTTCAAGCGCAGTTCCTGATCCCCATGGCGATCAGTCTCGCCTTCGGCATCATCGTCGCCAGCCTCATGATCATCCTGCTCGTGCCCTCCCTCACCATGATCGTCGAAGAATGGCGTGTGAGGCAGTAAGTCAGAAAGCGCTACTTCGGCGTCACCCGCAACACCTTGCCGCCTGCACCGTCGGTCAGGAGATAGAGTGATCCGTCCGGCGCCATCTGAACCGCACGAATGCGGCTTTCAAGGTCTGCAAAGAGGATTTCCTCGCCGACAATCTCACCACCTTCTCTGTCGATGCGGCGTACATCGCCGGGGACCAATCCCGCGATCAGGAAATCGCCCTGCCACGCGGGGAACAGGTCACCCGTATAGAGGTCCATGTTTGCGGGGGCGATTGAGGGCACCCAATATTTCAACGGCTGCTCCATGCCCTCCATCTCAGTGAAGGGCGACACGCGCGCGCCGGTATAATCCAGACCGTATCCAATCACGGGCCAGCCATAATTTTTGCCGACTTCAATGAGGTTGATCTCGTCACCACCGGCGGGCCCATGTTCATTCATGTAGACGGTGCCATCATCCATGATCAAAAGACCCTGGGGACTGCGATGGCCATAGGAGAAGATTTCCGGTCTAACATCTTCCCGTCCAACAAACGGATTGTCAGACGGGATCGTTCCATCATCGTTGATGCGTACAATACTGCCGAGGGTGTTTGACAGGATTTGCGCCTGTTCGCGGTAGTTAAACCCATCCCCCGTGGTGAGAAACAAAGTGCCATCCGGCGCGAAGGCAATCCGTCCACCGTAGTGAACCGGCGTGTCTTTAAGCGGCGTCACATCATAGATCACTTCCAGATCGCTGAGCGACGTCCCGTCAAAAACTGCACGGGCAACCCTTGTGGTGTTGGCGCTCGGCTCACCGGCAGCATAGGAGAGATAGAGCAGCTTGTTTTCCGCATAGTTCGGATGTGGCACCACATCAAACAGCCCGCCCTGGCCCGCCCGGTAAACGTCTGGTACGCCAGCGATGGGTGTTGGGTCTAGCGCGCCATCGCGGATCGCCCGCAATTGACCATCAAGCTCCGTCACAAGAATAGTGCCATCGTCCAGAAACGCGGCATTCCAGGGGAACCCCAGCCCTTCAGCCACGGTTTCTATCTCATAAGATGCCGACGAGTCCGCAAGAGCAACACCGCCACCGACAGGCAGCAACGCGACCAGGGCGACGAGCCCCGTCGTCGCCAGGAATTGCAGGTGTGAGCGTCTCTTCATGGCGGGTCCCCCTCTCATCATGAACAAGCTTGTTCTTTACGTTATCTGATCATGTGGCCATACTCCCCCAAAGATCAATAGACGATGGGGGAGAGTTCATGAGCTATGTGCGCCCAATAGGCAGTTTTTTTGCAGCAGTCATTGTCGCAATCATTCTGGGGTCAATCGCTTCTACCCATTTTGTTCTCGCCGCCCTAAGTGACCTGGGCGTCGACATCCCCTTCGGCGACCGTGTGTCGATGACACTGCAGGACATTGTGGGCATCGCACCTCTCTACGGTTCGATCATAGGGGCCGGGCTTTTGGTCGCCTTCGTTGCAGCAATCTTTGTGTCAAAACTTGCGCCGAACCTGCGCTGGTTCGTCTACCTGGTTGCCGGTGGAACCGCAGTTGGCGTGACGTTGGTTACCCTGCAGACAGTATTTGGCGGCATCATGCCCATCTCCGGCGCGAGATCCACGGCCGGGTTCCTGTCACAAATCGCCGTCGGCGCTATTGCGGGCTACGTGTTCGCGAGACTAACAGGCGATCCCGAGGCAGCCTGAGCGGAACGAGAAACGGCGGCCCCACAAAAGAGGCCGCCGCTCCAAAACGATCACGATCTGAGATCAGGCTTACTGGGCTGAGAGATATCCGTTGCTCTCAAGATAACGGATGATCTGATCTGCTGCTTCTTCAGCTGATAGCTCGTCTGTTTTGATTTCTATCTCAGCTGCTTCCGGCACTTCATAATCTGAATCGATACCGGTGAAGTTCGTGATTTCACCAGCCCGCGCCTTCTTATAGAGACCTTTCGGGTCGCGCTGCTCACAGAGCTCCAGAGGTGTGTTCACGAAAATTTCGATGAACTCATTCTCCTCAACAAGCCGGCGCGCCAATCGACGCTCGCTGATAAAGGGCGAAATGAACGACACCAATACAATAAGGCCTGCGTCCACCATCAGCTTGGAGGCTTCGCCAACGCGCCGAATGTTTTCGACCCGATCGACATCGGTAAAGCCCAGATCCTTATTAAGACCGTGGCGGACATTGTCACCATCAAGCGTATAGGTGTGACGCCCGCGATCATACAGCTTCTGCTCCACCAGATTGGCGATGGTGGACTTGCCCGACCCACTAAGGCCGGTGAACCAGAGCACCGCAGGTTTCTGGTGTTTCTGTTCCGCGCGAGTCGCTTTATCGACCTTCAGCTCCTGCCACACAACGTTTTGTGCGCGGCGAAGTGAGAAGTCGAGCATGCCCACACCAACAGTCTCGTTGGTGCGGCGGTCGATCAGGATAAAGCTGCCTGTATCCTTAATGTCAGAATAGGCATCATAGGCAATCGGCTGATCCAAACTGATATTGCAAACACCGACCTCATTGAGCTCAAGCGTCTTGCCGGCCTGATGCTCAAGCGTATTGACATTCACTTTATGCTTCAGCTCAGAAACTGACGCCGACACAAGTTTGTTGTGGATCTTTAAGTAATACTGCCGACCGGGCAGCATTTCCTCTTCACGCATCCAAAGCAGGTGCGCTGCAAATTGATCGGAAATCAATGCAGGCGCTTGTCCGCCACAAATTACGTCGCCACGACTGACGTCCACCTCATCTTCCAGCGTAAGCGTCACCGACTGACCGGTCTGCGCCTCATCGAGATCGCCTGTCGCCGTAACGATCCGCGCAACGCGGCTCCGTGAAGCCGCAGGCATAACAATCACCTCATCACCAACTTTGACGGTGCCGCCAGCGATTGTGCCGCTAAACCCGCGGAAATCGAGATTGGGCCGGTTCACCCACTGCACGGGAAAACGGAAAGCCTGATCGGCAGTTTCCGCATCAACCTCAATGTCCTCAAGCTCCTGAAGAAGCGCCGGACCGTGATACCAGGGCGTATCTTCCGGCGTCGGAACCGTCACATTGGTCCCTTTAAGGGCGGAGACGGGAATGCACTTGATAGAGGCAAAATTCAGTTGGCCTGCAAATTCGCGATAAGCCGCTTCGATCTCTTTGAATGTGTCCTCTGAATAGTCAACAAGGTCCATCTTGTTGATCGCAACGATCACGTGGCGGATGCCGAGCAGTGACGCGATATAGGAGTGGCGCCGCGTTTGCGTGAGGATGCCTTTACGCGCATCTACGAGAATAATCGCCACGTCCGCTGTTGACGCGCCCGTCGCCATGTTGCGCGTGTACTGCTCATGGCCCGGCGTATCCGCGACGATGAATTTGCGCTTATCCGTCGAGAAGAAGCGGTAGGCAACATCGATCGTGATGCCTTGCTCACGCTCTGCCGCAAGACCGTCGACGAGAAGAGCGAAGTCGAAATCATCGCCCTGGGTGCCAAGCTTCTTACTATCAGCTTCCAGCGCCGCCAGTTGATCTTCAAAGATCAGCTTTGAATCATAAAGAAGACGGCCGATCAGGGTGCTTTTGCCGTCGTCGACGCTGCCGCAGGTGAGGAACCTCAGAAAACTCTTATTCTCCTGCGCGTCGAGATAGGCTTCGATATCTGTTTCTATGAGAGCCGATTGATGTGCCATCAGAAATAGCCCTCCTGCTTCTTCTTCTCCATGGACGCTGCCGCGTCATGGTCAATCATTCGCCCTTGCCGCTCTGACGACGTGGTCAGCAACATTTCCTGAATAATTTCCGGCAGCGTTGCCGCTTCGGATTCAACGGCGCCCGTCAGCGGGTAGCAGCCAAGCGTGCGGAACCGAACGGATTTCATCTGGGGCACTTCGCCTTCTGCAAGCTTCATTCGGTCATCATCGACCATGATCAACTGGCCATCCCGCTCCACGACGGGACGTTTAGCTGAGTAATACAAAGGCACAATGTCGATTTGTTCTTTATGGATGTATTGCCAGATATCGAGCTCGGTCCAATTCGAAATCGGAAAGACCCGCAGGCTTTCACCCGGATGCATGCGGGTATTGTAAAGGTTCCAAAGCTCAGGCCGCTGGTTCTTCGGATCCCACCGATGCTGCTCTGACCGGAAGGAGAAGATCCGTTCTTTGGCGCGAGACTTTTCTTCGTCCCGGCGCGCGCCGCCGAAGGCTGCATCAAACTTGTATTTGTCGAGCGCCTGCTTGAGCGCGTCTGTCTTCATGATCTGGGTGTGAAGCTGAGACCCGTGCGAGAAAGGATTAACGCCCTGGGCGACGCCTTCCTGGTTGGTATGAACGATCAGATCCAACCCATATTTTTCCGCGAGATTGTCCCGGAATTCGATCATCTCCCGGAACTTCCAGGTCGTGTCCACGTGCATGAGAGGGAATGGGGGCTTCGACGGGTAGAAGGCTTTCATCGCTAAATGCAACATCACCGCCGAGTCCTTGCCGATGGAATACAACATCACCGGATTTTCACATGCCGCAGCGACTTCGCGGATGATATGAATACTCTCGGCCTCTAGCCGTTCGAGGTGGGTAAGCGCCCGCATTAATTCAGGTCCTGATCACAAAGGGTCTAACGTCAAAAGCACCTCGCAAACTCTGCAGGTGCCTTGCTGCTGACTATATGCGCCGATTTAAATCACAGTTCAAGGGCGTAATCTATTTTTATTACCACAATTTATATGTAGATAAAGAAAATTCGCCTGGCCCTTACAAAAAGGAGGCCGAAAGGCTATAGGGCGACCATGGCTCCACCCCTTCTCACACTTCAAGATGTTCACCTTACTTTTGGCGGTACTCCCCTTTTGGACGGCGCTGATCTGACCATCGAGGTGGGCGCACGTCTCTGCCTCGTTGGGCGCAATGGATCAGGAAAATCGACTCTTCTGAAAACTGCGGCCGGACTAGTGGAACCTGATGACGGGCAACGTTTCCTTCAGCCCGGCACAACGATCAGATACCTCGCGCAGGAGCCCGATTTCACCGGTTTTGAGACTGTTCTCGACTTCGCCGAAGCGGGGCTGACCGAAGGTGACGACCCTTTTCGTGCACAATACCTACTGAATGAACTGGGTCTCTCTGGCAATGAAGACCCTTCCACCCTCTCCGGCGGTGAAACGAGACGTGCAGCTCTCGCGCAGGCGCTAGCGCCGGAACCGGACATTCTCATGCTGGACGAACCGACCAACCATTTGGATCTGCCCGCGATCGAATGGCTGGAGACGGAACTTACGGGCACCCGATCCGCGCTTATTCTGATCAGCCATGACAGACGCTTCCTCACTACCCTCTCACGATCGACCGTTTGGCTTGATCGCGGCGCCACCAAACGCTTGGGGAAAGGATTTGGGGACTTTGAAGCCTGGCGTGATCAGCTTCTGGAGGAAGAAGAGCGGGACGCCCACAAAATGCAACGCAAGGTGGCCCGCGAAGAACATTGGCTGCGCTATGGTGTCACCGCACGCCGCAAACGCAACGTGCGGCGCCTGAGCGACCTTCATCAATTGCGGGAAGATGCCGCAAAAGCAAGAACCGACTTCAGCCGCGGAACCGCAAAAGTCGACCTGGCGGCACAGGAAGGCCGCCTGTCTGACAAGCTGGTCTTTGAAGCCGAAAACATCTCAAAGAGCTTTGATGGGAGATTGATCGTCAAGGATTTCTCAACCCGCGTTCTTCGCGGGGATCGGATCGGCATCGTCGGCCCCAATGGCGCCGGGAAGACAACCCTTCTGAGCCTATTGACCGGAAAACTTGAGCCTGACAGAGGGTGGGTACGGATCGGAACCAACCTGGAAACGGTGACCCTCGACCAGAAGCGCGAAAGCTTGAACCCTAACACCAGCTTGAAGGATGCGCTGACCGGCGGCGGCAAAGACATGGTGATGGTGGGCGACACACAGCGCCACGTCATCTCATACATGAAGGATTTCCTCTTCTCGCCAGAGCAGGCGGGGACACCCATCAACGGACTCTCCGGTGGCGAGAAAGGCCGGCTAATGCTCGCCCGCGCACTCGCGAAACCATCAAACCTGCTCATACTGGATGAACCGACAAATGATCTCGATTTGGAAACCCTTGACCTGCTGCAGGAGATGATCGCCGCCTATCAGGGCACGGTTCTGCTCGTCTCCCACGACCGCGATTTTCTCGACCGACTGGTGACGTCCGTCATCAACGCAGAGGGAAACGGCGTTTGGCAGGAATATGCGGGCGGCTATTCCGACATGGTGACCCAGCGTCGGGCAGCAGTGCCTACAGCAGAGCCAATGGCAGCAAAACCAAAGAAGGCCAGCCCCGAGCCAGCGAAACCGTCCCGCACAGCCACAAAACTCTCGTTCAAGGACAAACACGCGCTCGAGACACTGCCCGAAGAAATGAGCAAACTGGAAGAGCACATTGCGACGTTGAAAAGTGCCCTCGCGGAAGCAGACTTTTTCACCCGCGACCCTGAAGGCTTTCAGAAAACGGCCAACGATCTCGAAACAGCCGAGGCGTCCCTTGCCGCGATGGAAGAACAGTGGCTCGAGCTTGAGATGAAGCGCGAAGAGCTTGAAGGAAACCGCTAGCCGGTCCCCATGAGACTCGGCAGGACGTCCATCCTGTGAAAGAATGAGGCCAACAAAAATCGTGCTCCGGGAGGTCTCATGTCCAGCAATGTCAATCGCCAATTCCGCTTAAAAAGCCGCCCGGTCGGCAAAATCAAAACGACCGACTTTGATCTGGTCGAAGAACCGGTTCCGACACCCGGTCCCGGCGAAGCCGTCATCCGCAATCTGTATCTGAGCCTCGACCCCACCAACCGCATTTGGATGTCCGATATGGATCAATACATGCCGCCAGTTGAGATCGGCGCCGTGATGCGGGGCGGTGGCATTGGCAAGGTCGTCGCGTCCAATTCCGATGCCTACAAGGTTGGGGATACCGTAAGCGGATTGCTTGGGTGGCAGGACTATTATGTCGCCGGTCCCAACGACGAAATTCCCGTCGGCGTGCTGCCCGCTGAGCTGCCAGTCGGCCTGCCCACCATGTTGGGCGCCTGCGGTCTAACCGGCCTCACTGCCTATTTCGGCCTTTTGGAACTCGGACAACCCAAAGAGGGAGAGACCGTTCTTGTTTCTGCAGCTGCCGGCGCCGTCGGTTCGGTTGTCGGACAAATCGCAAAACTCAAAGGCTGCCGCGCGGTCGGCATCGCCGGCGGCCCCGACAAATGCAAATGGATCGTTGAAGAGCTCGGATTTGATGCGGCCATCGACTATAAGGCGCCGGATTGGCGGGACCAGCTCGCCGCCGTGACGCCAGACGGGATTGATGTGAATTTCGAAAATGTCGGCGGGGAGATCATGGAAGCGGTGATGGCACGCATGAACCTATTCAGCCGCATGCCCCTCTGCGGCATGATTTCCGGCTACAATACCGATGAGCCCATGCGCGCGGACTTTTCGCCTATTCTGATGCGCCGGATCAATGTGCGCGGTTTCATCGTGACAGACTTCTTGGAAAAATATGCCGAAGCGACCATGGAACTCGCCACCTGGGTGGCGACGGGCAAGATCAAAAGCCAAGAGACCATTGTCGATGGGCTTGAAAGCGCACCAACGGCTGTGAACAAATTGTTCGAAGGGGAAAATCTCGGGAAGCTCGTCGTCAAGATCGCCGACGAGTGAGGCGGAACGGAAGCAGGTAGGTACGATGGGCATTCACATCCAACAAATCACAGGGTCGCTCGGCGCGGAAGTTTCAGGGCTGCAATTGAACGACCTATCCAACGAACAGTTCGACAATATCTGTACAGCCTTTGCCAACCATTCTGTTCTGGTGTTTCGAAACCAGGACCTCACTCACGACGAACATATCGCCTTTGCCCGGCGCTTCGGTGATCTGGAAGTCCATCCGATTGTAAACGGCATGGACGAGCGACCGGAAATGATCAAGATGCTGAAGCCTGCGGGCGAGTCCGCGAGCTTCGGTGTCGGCTGGCACACCGACAATTCCTTCTTTGAAGAACCCAGCATGGGCTCCATTGTCTATAGCCACATTGTGCCACCCCATGGGGGAGACACACTCTTTGCCAATCAATATCTGGCCTATGAGCGCCTTTCAGACGGCATGAAGCGGATGCTCGATGGTTTGCGCGCCGTTCACTCCGCCAAATATGCCTATACGTCGGAAACGGCAGAGGAAAAGTACGAAGGCAAAACCGCGATCACCTACAAACGCTCCGACACTGTCTATGACGAAGTTGTCCACCCGGTGGTGCGCACCCACCCCAATACCGGGCGCAAAGCGCTTTATGTGAATCCCATGTTCACGATCCGGTTCGAAGACATGAGTGAGGAGGAAAGCAAGCCGCTTCTCGACTATCTCTTTGCCCATTGCACCAAGCCGGAGTTCAGCTGTCGTGTGCCTTGGGATCCAAAGATGGTCACCATGTGGGACAATCGCTGCGTGCAGCATTACGCGGTGGACGATTATGTCGACTATGAGCGGCTGCTGTACCGCGTGACGGTGAACGGCGAGAAGCCGGTCTAACAGATTGCATGACCGAGAATCTGCTTGTCATTGACGGCTATGACCGAACCGGTCGGGAAAACCTGGGTCGCGCCGGATGCACGCTTGCAGGCACGCTCTATGAAAGGATGGTCAAACGCTTCCTGCCGGACGCGAGAGTGACAATCCTACATCCCGCAGATGCCGATGAAGACCTGCCGACGGGAGCGGCACTTTCAGACTTCGATGCAGCGCTCTGGACCGGCTCCAGCCTCACCATCTACCACCAGACACCGGATGTGACGCGACAGGTTGACCTGGCCCGCGCCCTCTTCAAGGTGGGCACGCCGAGCTTCGGAAGCTGCTGGGCCCTGCAGATCGCGGCGCTCGCCGCAGGCGGCACCTGCCGCCTCAACCCCAACGGTCGCGAGTTTGGGATCGCGCGAAAGATCTCCCTCACCCCTGAAGGCCGGGCCCATCCGCTTTATGCTGGGAAAGCACCCGTCTTTGATGCCTTTACCAGCCACTTTGACGATGTGGAAAGCTTGCCCGCTGGAGCCATCCATCTGGCGGGCAATAACATCACACCCATACAGGCCGCGATCGTCGAGCATGACGGAACCTCCTTTTGGGCGATGCAGTATCATCCCGAATATGATCTGTGGGAACTGGCGGCACTCACCCGCTTCCGCATGGATGGCCTCTTGGACTCAGGCTATTTCGTTGATCACGATGCCGCGCAGTCTTTTGTCGCGGACCTCGAAACGCTGCATAAGGACCCCGCCCGAAAAGACATTGCCTGGAAACTTGGTATTGACCAGGACGTGATGGATGAAACCATCCGTACCCTCGAGGTCAAAAACTGGATTGAGATTGTTCTACGATCAGATACACAAACTTAATCGTGAATTCGGAGGATGACCGACTGACTGGCGCTCGCCATCAACTCACCATTTTCCGCAAAGAGGTGCATGCGCCCATGGGCAAACCCATTGTGGACCCCATGAATGCGGATGTCGCACAGCACCCAGTCCGTCTCGACAACGCGCCGAACCCGGATCGTATTGTCCAGACTGTTGCCCCCCGCATTGCGTCCGATCGCATTGCCGATGGCCGACGGCACAAAGTCCGCCATCACCGCCAGAGAGCTCGTGGTCGTGGGCAGATCTTCCCGCATCCGCGCCCAAAGCACGACGTGGCCATCTTCACTTAAGCCGCCCTTTTTGCGCTCTTCGCCATACCGGCCTTTGACGACGCGGACATCAATACGGCCATGAAGGTCTTGCCGGTCCTCTCGCCAATGATCGACCGGCGCACAGTCTTCCGGCGGCACCACTTCAGGCTTCACCGCCCATTGTGCTGAATATTCGCTCAGCCGCTCGCCCAGCGCCGCATTGACCGTAAAGATTTCCCGGTCACCCACATGCCCGACAACCCGCGCCTGGGTGTTGTATTTGCCTGACACGGGGACCAGCACATCCAGATCAACGGTCTCGCCGACCCGTGCATAGGATAGATATTGCGCCGCTGCCCACACAGTAGAACGTCCGGTCGTCTGTTCGATGGCACGGATTGAGGAAGCCAGTCCCACGCCCCCGAAGAGGAAGAGCTTGCCCGGAGGGCCCACGCTCAGCTTGTCCTCAACAGGTAAATAGTAGCGATTGGGGTTATGGGTCGGCTGGAGGTCGAAAAGATGATCTTTGGATGGGGGCAGATCCGGCATTAGGCCTCACTCGAAACAGGGGGATTGAGCGACTACCTAACCCTTCCGCAGCTGAATTTCAAATTTGGGGCAGCCTAGGCCTTAAGGTTTGGTCAGAGAAACCGTCCGGAACCCGATATGATCGGTGCCCAAATCCACCTCCTGGGGATGTCGGGCAGCCGGGCGGTAGCGGCGACAATAATTGGGCGCACAGAGGTAGGAGCCCCCTTTCATCAGCCCAACAGAGGCGTTCTGCGGCGCATAGGGATCAGCTGTCCACTCCCAGACATTGCCGATCATGTCATAGAGGCCATAGCCATTCGGCGGGTAACACCCAACCGGCGCCCGGCCGACAAAGCCGTCCGCGCCCTCATCGTGAAAAGGAAAGAAGCCTTGCCAGCTATTGGCAAGATACACACCACCAGGCTCCCGTTCCTCACCCCAGGCATAGGTCGCGCCATCAAGGCCACCGCGGGCCGCATATTCCCACTGCACTTCGGTTGGCAGTGTCCGGCCTTTCCACTCTGCATAGGCAAGCGCGTCTTTGTAAGCGATCTGAACGACGGGGAAATTCTCACGTCCAACAATCGTGCTTCCTGCCCCTTCCGGCTGACGCCAGTTCGCTGTCTCGGCGTAGGACCAGCGGCCTTCAGCGTTGGCTTCAGGGACTTGAAACACAGCCGCCCCGGGCGGCACGACACCTTCGATCCCCGCTTCGGCAACCGTCACATATTCGGTCGCCTCAACAAACTCGGCAAACTGGGCATTGGTGACTTCGGTTGCATCAATCCAGAAGCTCTCAACGCTTTCGCGGCGAACCGGACCCTCTTCGGGATAGATGCCGCCGGCCCCCATCTCGAAGGTACCCCCCTGGATCAACACCATGCCGGATGCGTTCGGTGCGATACTATCGGGTGACACGCAACTCACAGTCCGACGATCATCGCCCGACCCGGTCCATATCAGGAATAAAGCCGCACCCAGAACGACAGCGCTAAACGCGATCGCACTAGTTTTGCCAATAGACGAATTCATCATCCTCTTTAAGCGGCTCCGCCAGGGTCTTGTCAACATAGACCGGCAACGCGCCTGCAGACGGCCAAAGGGGTTCAACATGCTCGGCCTTATGAGCATCAAGCAAAGCCATCAGCTCCGCTAGCTTCGCGGGCTCTCCATCGACAAGGTTGGTCGTTTCGCTGGGGTCTTCCGAGAGGTGGTAAAGCCACTTTTTGTCCTGCAGACCAGAGACTTTCAGCTTCCAGCCATCTTTGAGGATCGATCTGTACTCTCCCGCGGTCCAGAACAAGGCGTCATGTGGGGCACCTTCACTCTCACCGGTAACGAAGGGCACGAAGTCGACACCATCCATCACCCTATCAGTGGGTATCACACCACCTGCGGCACCTGCTGCCGTTGCAAACAGATCAATGTGCGAGACCGGTTCGTCATAAACGGTGCCAGCAGGAATGCGTTTTGGCCACCGTGCAAAGAAAGGCACGTGGGTGCCGCCTTCGAACAGAGTGATCTTCCAGCCGCGATAGGGTGTATTGAGATCGTCGAGGCCCACATAGCCTGCACCCCCATTATCACTCGTGAAAATCACAAGCGTATTCTCATCCAAACCATTGTCTTTCAACGCCTGCATGACGCGTCCGACGGAGCGATCAACAGCACGGGTCATCGCTGTGTAAACGCGCAGGCGGTGATCCTCAATATGAGAGAGCGCCTCATAATCGGACTTCAGCGCCTGAAGCGGTGTGTGAATGCCCCAATGAGCGAGGTAGAGGAAAAAAGGTTGATTGCGATTGTTCTCAATCACCTTGACCGCTTCGTCCGTGTAGTAATCCGTGATGTACCCGCGCGGCTCAAAGCGTGGCCCATTATTAAAGGCGGCCGCAAACTGCATGGTCGGCCAGAGGAACCGGTCGATCGGGTCGAAATCCTGATAGGAATTGACCACATCGGGATGGTCTTCTGGCAGATACAACCCACTCGCCATGAGCAGACTGTCATCAAAGCCTTGTTCGTTGGCACTGCTGCCATTGGTCTGGCCAATATGCCACTTGCCGATATGTGCGGTGTAGTAGCCGGCCTCTTTCAGCATCTCGGCAACGGTAATCTCGCTTGTCGGCATGCCAAGGTCCTGAAAACTCGGAACCTCAACATCCGTCTCAAGCTGAATGCCAGGATGGGGCCGTTCGATGCCGCTATTGTCAGCGATAAAATTGATCAACACGCCCATACCTGGCGGTGTCGGCGTGAAGTTGAAACCGAACCGGGTGGCGTAGCGACCTGTCATCATCATCGCCCGGGAGGGCGCGCAAACAGCCGTGCCAGCATAACCATTGGTGAAGGCAACACCTTCATGACCCAAAGCATCAATGTGGGGCGTCTGCATGTCTGAGCCCGACGCGCCGCCACCGTAAAAACTGATGTCGTTGAAACCCATATCATCTGTGACGATGAAGATGATATTCGGCAGACGTTCGGACGGAGGTGCAGCCGCGACATCTGGCCCCTTGGCCCAAACGATGTCCTGATTGGGTCCAACTGGCTGCACAAAGCTCAGCAAAAGGCCCGGCAATCGGACGGCGATCTCAACCCGGTAAATCCAACTGACGGCAATGAGAACCACCAGCGCAGCGCCAACACCGCCAAGAATTTTCTTTAACATCTCTGATCTCCCGGGAAGACATCACTAGCGACGAACAATTGCGTGCAGCACGCCCGCAACACTCAGCAGAACAAAAAACAGCAGGATTCGTGGATCGGTCAGGGAAAGCCCATCTTCAATCGGATAGGCAATTGTCTTTTCCAGCGCGGCGACCTTAAATTCATGTCGCCCCGCAAATGCAGGGTTGGTCGTGATTTCCATCATGTCGCGGCGCGAGCGGTAGCGCATGGCCGCACCCTGCGACCAAACCCGCGCGCCCTCAATGCCGACGATATCCAGTGCGGTCGACACAGCTGGACCTACCATCACAGGGTGGCACGCGCGGCGCAGCAGGGCCGGCCACATATATTCCATATATTTCGCCATAACCTCCTCGGAGCTTTCACCCGGCTCAACGCCCTCCACCTGGTCCGGCGTCTCCTTCATGTGCAACACATTCACCATCAGGAAGTCATCGCCGGTGTCCGATTCAAGAAAAGCCCGCACCCGCGCTATCGCTTCTGAGTCGGCGCCGCGGTCTTCGAACGCGGAAACATAGTGCTCGACTTCTTCTTGTGTGAGCGGTCCACCAAAGCTCGTGTACCAGAAGAAAAAGACTCCATAGAGAAGAGCCGGAACAATCCAAACCAACAATCGCAGTGACATCATACCGTTCCTTTAGGCGAAGAGCTTTTCACAGCCTGTCCCAGACAGTACGTCGTCGACGAACTTCCGGTCCGAGTCCGCCAGCGCACCGTGTTCCTCGCGGAGCCACTGCAAGCACTTGCCCTGATATGCAAACGGCTTTTGCACCCACCGCGCACCGTCGATCTCGGTTTCGACCGAGTCGTCGCCATTCATCAACGCCGTCGCATTCGCAAGAAGGGCGGGCACATAGTAATCCCCCACCTCTTTGAAGAGGTTGATCAGCGTTTGCGGGATCGCATCACGCTTGGTCCAGGCGCCTTCATCTGCGTCCAGCCCACTCAGGTCGTCCACCATATCGACCCAAGCATAGACCGCCGGCGCCTTGTCGAGCGTCAGCTGCATCGGCGTCGGATCAAAGGTCGCAAGTTGGGTCAACTGCCCATACATTCCAAAATCACTGCTGCCGGGCCGTGCCCCAAAAAGAAAAGAGGATGTTTCCAAGTGCGCCCGCATGGCACCGAGATACCGTTCGTAGCTGGCCTCAATGACAGGTGCGGTTTCATCACTGGAACCAACAACATGGAGGCGCGAAATCTGACGGTCGGCAAAAATCTTGCCAAGCTTCAATGCCTCCTCTTCCGGCTGTGGCTTAAGTGTCCAGCGCGGCAGGATCGACGCGGCTTTATCGATGTCAGCCTGGAAGTGCCAGCGATAGTGGAACATCGGCTTGGTGAGCCACTCGTCGGCGTAATCCTCAAGCAAATAGTCGAGGAAAGCGATGGCAGGGTCCGTTGGAATGATGGACCGCCCGTCGAATTCTTTCTCGAAGCGCCGGATCAGTGGTGTTGAATCGACCACAGCTTCCATCTCACCTGAGGCATTCGGCAGAAAGAAGGTCGGTAACAGAGCAACCTTTGGCGCAGGGAATCCGTCTGGCAGACCGTCGCGATTCAAGAACAAGCGATAGGGCAAATGGCGGTAGCGCATGACCGCCAGCATCTTGCGTGTATACGGGGACCCCGGCGCGCCCATTAAAGTGAGCGTCGTTGAATTCGTCATGCAAACCTCCCATTGTGCCGAGGTCGCCCCAGCGGCCCGGCACGTTTTCATTGCCAATACACTAGAAGTTGGCACGGTCCGTGTCAATTCTTGTTTGCGCACAAAAAAACCCGCAGGAATGCGGGCTTCTTCAGCTTCGCGGGCGAAGCAGCCTCAGGCAGCACTCATCTTTTCAAGCATCGCGCCCATCGCCGCATGGACCGCGTTGACGGCCTGCAGTGGGCGGATCATGACCTTGAATTCGATAATCTTTCCCTCGTCATTGCAGGTGATGATGTCGACTCCATTGACATATTTGCCGTCCATCTCGGTTTCGAACTCGAGCATGGCCTGATTTCCAGCGAGAATTTCTTTCGTATACTTGAACTTGCCTGAATTCTCTGCCGGCTTGTCTTCGCCGGGAACTCCCTGACCGCCGAGCGTTCCGCCAGCGGCGCGCAAATAAGCCATCGTCAGGTCCTTGCCGACCTGCGGTTTGAAAACGATCGGCGAGATAAAAACACACTCATCGGCTATCAGAGCCTCAAGCCCACCCGGCTTCTTGCCGATAATGTATTCATGCCAATCGGCAATGCATTTCTCAATCATGTCCCAGACCTCACCAGATTGATGCGGATCACGTGTGTTTGTGCGCAGGGACCATAACCGAGCAGGTCGAACGTGTCCGTATCGCCCCTTCAACAAATTTGTACAGCCATGCCGCCAAAAACCGCTCAAATCCAAGGAAAAAGACACCCTGATTAAAAACCTTGGCTGCCGCGGTCGGATATCTTGATTTTTTCACCATGAATGATGATATTATCAAAAATGAAGCAAGTCAGATTTTGACGTCCTGATAGGCCTAAGCCTAGGCGCAGCAGACACGGAGACCAAGATGGACCTTATGGAACTCGACCACCCGCCGGTCAGCCGCGTGGCACGAAAACGGCAACAGGCGCGAGCGCGCATATTGGACGCGGCAGAAAAACTGATGAGGGAACGAGGCTTCGATGCGGTGAAGATTCAGGACATCACAGACGCCGCCGATGTCGGGCACGGCACCTTCTACACCCACTTCAAGACCAAGATGGATGTCCTTGTGCCGATCGTGCGCGCAAAAGCGCGCCAGGTAACCAAGCACCTCGATGAACTGACAAAGGACATGACCGACCCCGCCTATGTGGTTTCCGTCAGTGCCCGACACATGTTGTTGGAAATTTGTAATGACCCGTTATGGACCTGGTTCCTGGTCAAATCAGAGCTGCCGATGGATCAGATCCGTGAAGCCAGCGGAGAGAGTGCAAAGCGGGATATTGATAAGGGTGTAGCCACAGGTCGGTTTATCGATCATGACCAGGCGACGCTGGAGCCTTTCCTGCTGGGCGCCATCACCGGTATCATTCGCGGAAGATTTACCCAAGGCATTGATCAAACCATGATCGACAATTGCGCCTACTTGCTCCTCCTCATGCTGGGCGTGGAAAAAGAAGAGGCGCACAAACTCTCTTGTGCGCCCCTGCCACAGCTTCCATCAGAGCAAAGACCTGTCTAGCTTTTGATCTGAACCGGAAGCTGTTCAAAGCCTTTGACGAAATTTGAAAGAACGCGGACGGGTTCGCCAACCACTTCAATTCGGTCAAAGCGTTTCATGATTTCTTCCCAGAGAACGCGCAACTGCATCTCTGCGAGCCGGTTGCCGACACATCTGTGAATGCCGAATCCAAACGAGAGATGCTGACGGGGCCGTTCGCGATCGATAATGAACTGATCTGGGTTCTCGATGACGTCTCCATCCCGGTTGCCTGACACGTACCACATCACAACCTTGTCGCCCTTCTTAATCTGCTTACCGCCAAGCTCTGTGTCTTCAAGAGCGGTGCGACGCATATGTGCCAAGGGTGTCTGCCAACGGATAATCTCCGGCACCATCGTCCCAATCAGACTGTGATCCGCACGAAGCTTGTCATATTGCTCCGGATGCTCGTTGAGCGCCAGAAGTCCGCCGGTAATTGAATTGCGCGTGGTGTCGTTCCCACCCACGATTAGAAGAATGACATTGCCGAGATATTCCATCGGCTCCATGTCTCGGGTTGCTTCCCCATGCGCCAACATGGAGATGAGATCCCCGTTGGGCTTTGGCGAATTTACCCGCTCGTTCCAAAGCCGTGTGAAGTACTGGGCACACTCCAACAGAATATCACGCCGCTCTTCCACGGAAGAAATCAAAGGACCGTTAATGTCGGCTGTCGCGACATCCGACCAATAGGTGAGCTTTCGTCGATCTTCCCATGGAAAATCGAACAACGTCGCCAGCATCTGTGTCGTGAGTTCGATTGAAACGCGATCAACCCAGTTGAATGTCTCGTTCCTCGGCAAGCCATCCAGGATTTTTCCGGCGCGCTCCCGGATCACACCTTCAAGCATCGCAAGATTGTCCGGCGCCACGATTGGACTCACAGTCTTGCGCTGCTCATCGTGCTTGGGTGGGTCCATGGCGATAAACATGGGCAATTGGAAATCGGCCATGGGATCGCGGATCGTGATCCCGCCGAGCCCAGACTCGGACGAATAGATACCGTGATTGGTATCAACCTTCATAATGTCATTGTACTTAGTGACCGACCAATACGGACCGTAGTCACTGTCTGCGCAATAATGGACGGGCGCCTCATTCCGCAGTCGTTCGAAATAGGGCCAGATCGCATTCTCTTTAAAGAGACGTGGTTGACTGACATTGATTTTGTCGAGTGGCAGTGAGTACACATCGTCTAAAACCGCGTCAGACATAACGGTAGCTTCGCTCATCGTTTGGTTCCTCCATCCAGCAGGCGCGGTTTACGCGCCGCACTGGCCCTGTAGACAAGCCCCTATCAGCAGAGACCCGTCAAATTGCGAATGACGTATCCTAACAACGCAAAAGCATCTTCGCAGCGTTCAATTTCGATCACGACATGAGCAGATTGCGCAGGCGGCCCATGGCACGACTGGACTAATGACATGAAGAGTGCCATTAATTGCAGCGCAGGTAGGGAGGACGCCATGCTGGAACCAAGCAAACAAGACAATCCAAATCCGTCATTGACGGTCGATCCACCGAAACCCGTCCGTGTCCTGATGTCATTCTTGATGAACCGGATGATGGACCCCAAGCGCCTGCAGAAACAGCGGGATGCAGCTGAAGCAGAGCGACAGAAGTCAGGCGCCCCTCACCGGGTGGAGTACTTTCACCAGCTTGACGATCCCTACAGTCATTTGAGTGCGCAGAAACTGGCAGACCTTGCAGCGACCTATGACATTGAAATTGTCCCCCACCTCATCAACGCGACGGGCGGCAAGAACCAACCCTATCCGGAAGATCTGGCCAACTACGCGCGGCGCGACGCTGCAGCTGTTGCCCCTCATTACCGGGTCAGTTTCCCCGGCAATGCAGGCACGGTGCCCAGCGAAGACGACCGGTTACTAGCGGCGCGGATATTGGCGGCGGCAGGCCCGGCCGACTTTGTCGATCGCGTCGCTCCCGTTAGCGACCTGCTTTGGGTGGGAGACCACGCCGCGCTCCAGGCACTGGCCGAGGAACTTGGAACCGTCAGCGAAAAGGAAGCGATCAACCGCCTGGCGCAGGATTCTGAAATGCTCCAGAAGGAGGGCCATTATTCAGGCGGCACGTTCCGATATGCCGGCGAATGGTTCTGGGGCATTGACCGTCTCTATCATCTGGAAGCCCGCCTACAGGAGAGAGGCGCGCAAAAGGAAGGCGCCGGATCAGTTGCCCCTCGTCCGCCCGTTGATTGGGGACCAACCAAAGACACCGGCACCATAACCCTGGAAGTGTTCCCCTCACTTCGCTCGCCCTACACCTCAATCATTTTCGACAAAGCCTGTGAGCTGGCTGACGCATCAGGCGTCAAGCTCGTCATCCGCCCCGTCCTTCCCATGGTGATGCGCGGTGTCCCGGCAACGCCGAACAAGGGCCGCTATATTTTCAGCGACACAAAACGAGAAGCGGAAGCCATGGGTGTCGGCTACGGTCCGGTATACGACCCGATCGGCGAGCCTGTTCGGCGCGGCTATTCGCTCTATCCGTGGGCCGCATCCCAGGGTAAGGGACGGGAACTATTGAGCGCCTTTCTTGATGCGGCTTTCAGAAAAGCCGTGCGCGTCGATACAGACAGAGGTCTGCGCAAAGTGGTTGAGGCAGCCGGACTTTCATGGAAAGAGGCTCAACCCCATTTGGGCACCGACGACTGGAAAGCAGAAATCGAAGAGAACCAACGGGTCATGACCAAAGACATGCAGCTTTGGGGCGTGCCAAGTTTCCGGGTGTCGGGGCCAGGGTCAGAGCCCGACTTCACTGTCTGGGGCCAGGACCGTTTATGGTTAGTCGCCGCGGAGATCAAAAAACGGATCGCGGGAAACAGCTAACGCCTCACCGCGCCAGTCGCGCCAGTTCAAATCTATGCTTGTGCTTGCACATCTCCCGCCTTAAGTGAGCAGCTTGGGCTGGGAGACGCGCGTGCACGATAATCCAAATAAGAACAAAAAAGGTTCAGCGGAGGAGAGGCCAGAAATCGCCTCGCCGCTTCTCGATCTGCGCGAACGCAGCCCCAGCGCTCTGGCACCCACACCTCAGTCTCTCGGCATTTGGGAACTGGCCTGGCCCACCATCGTTGCCTCCGCATTGCAAACAATGGTGCGCTGGGCGGACTTTATGATGGTCGGCGATCTGGGCGTCGAAGCCGTCGCCGGGGTCGGCGCCGCCGGGCAAATTTATTGGATGATCCAGACTCTGGTGATGGCTTTATCCACCGGCCTGGTCGCGATCCTCGCGCGCGCCATCGGCGGCGGCGACCGCCAAGAGGCAGACCAGGCGCTTCGTCAGTCGATCATCATGGGCATCGTCTTCGGTCTTGTTTCCTGGTTCATCGTGCTTCCTTTTCTGGGGCCCATTATCGGCATTATGGGAGTCACCGATGGCGTCATCGCCTATGGCACCGACTATCTCTTCTGGCTGCTGGTTGGAAATGTGCCGTTTGTTCTGGGCTTTATATTCGCCGCAGCGCTCCGTGCCGCCGGCGATGCCCGTATGCCGCTCTACATCGGGATTCTGGCCAACCTGCTGAACCTGTTTCTGAACTGGGTGCTGATCTACGGCAATCTCGGGGCACCAGCCTTGGGCGTTGCCGGTGCCGGCATGGCGTCAGCCATTGCGATGTTTGTGCAGCTCGCCGTCTATTGGATCATGTGGTCTCGCGGTCTCCTGATCCTGAAGCCACTCCTCAAAGGCTTCCGGTTTGATTGGGGCATGAGCCGGCGCATCCTGCATATCGGCTATCCGGCGTCCATCGAGGGCATGGTCTTTCAGATCGGCATTTTGAGCTTCATGGCGCTCATGAGCGTCTACGGAACGGCAGAGTTCACGGCCTATCAGATCGGCGTTCAGATCCTCTCTATCTCCTTCCTGCCGGGCAATGGGTTTTCCATCGCGGCCTCCACCCTTGTCGGCCAGCACCTGGGCGCGAAAGACCCTGACGCCGCGATGCGTTCGGGCTGGCGATCTCTCGGCCTCGCGATGATCTTCATGGGAGCGTTGGGCGCTGCCCTCATTGCCATGGCGCCGATATTGGCAGGGTGGTTTATCGACGATGCAGAGGTCATTGCGCTTACCGTCGACTTCATTTGGATATTGGGTATTGCACAGCCATTAATGGCCATCGAGTTCGTGATCTGCGGCGCGCTTCGCGGCGCGGGCGACACTCGTTTCCCGCTCTTTGCGATCTTCACCGGCCTCTTCATCTTCCGCGTGTTTCCGGCAATCCTCATTGCCCTCTATTGGGGCGGCTCGATCCAATTGGTCTGGTCGGTGCTGCTGCTGGACTATCTGGTGAAGGGCCTTCTGCTCGCCGAACGGTTCCGCCGCGGATATTGGAAGACCATCAAGGTCTGATCAGCCGCCGGTGAGGATGCCCGCCTCCTGCATGGCGGCGATCTCCGCATCATCTAATCCAGCCTCGTGCGCAATCTCCGAGGAATGTTGACCGTGTGCCGGACAGGGGCCCTCCAGATGCGTTTGCACACCGCCGAACTGCAGCGGCGGCTCTGCCACCCGCAACTCTCCCAACGAGGGATGGTCCTGAAGACCCAACGCCCCAACCGCCGCGACCTGTTCATGGGCCACCACATCGTCGGGAAACAGGCAGGCCGCACAGGGCACATCACATGTCTTCAATTTCGCCAAAGCGTCTTCCGTCGTGAGGTGGGCAAAGGCACCGTCCAACTCTTTCAGAAGAAGAGCCACATTGGCGCTCCGCGCAAAGATAGAGTTGAAGCGGTCATCCTCAAGAATGTCGGGTCGATTGATAATCGCCGCGACGCCCTTCCAATGATCATCCGTTGCCGCTGCAATCGAAATAAATCCGTCTGCGGTTTCGGTGACGCGGTAATAGTCAGCCATGGGCGCAAAGTCAGTGACATCGTCGGCCAATAGCGTCTGCCGCATCATCCCGTCCGGCCAGAGGAAAAAGAGGCAGGCCTGCAGCATCGACAGATCAATATGCTGACCCTCGCCCGTTGTGGCGCGCGCAAGCAACGCAGCCGTGATCCCCTGCGCGATCGTGTAGGCGGTGATTTTGTCACCCACCAGGGTCTTCATAAACTGGGGGACATCCCCTTCCGACTGCACGCCCGTATAGCCGGTCAGAGCCTGGATCACATGGTCATAGGCCGGGTCATGGGCCATCGCCCCTTCTTTGCCAAAGCCCGTGATTGCCGCATAGATGAGTTTTGGATTGGCCGCGCGCAGTTTTTCACTGCCGAGGTTCAAGCGCCGCATCACGCCGTCACGGTAATTATGCACGAGCACATCGGCATCGGCGGCAAGACGTTGAAGAAGGTCCTGACCCTTCGGGTCTTTCAAATTGACCGCAAGCGCGCGCTTGCCGCGGTTACAATTGGCAAAGAGGGCTGAGATGCCGTTCTTCTGACTGCCGATAAACCGCATCGGGTCACCAATCCCGACCGGCTCCACCTTGATGACCTCAGCGCCCTGCGCCGCCAACATCATGGAGGACAGCGAGGCCGTCACCATGGTCGACAATTCGATAATGCGAATGCCCGCTAAAGGCTGTTGCGCCGTCGCTTGCTGTGTCATGTCGTCCCCCGTTTCCAAAAGGATAGGAAGTTCAACGGTTCTCACGCAAGCGTTGCTTTAGGCGAAAAGGCCGACGCATATTGCGCCGGCCTGACGTGGCCTCTCGATATCAGAAGGCGTATTTCAGCCCGAGCGACAGGCCAAAGGAGGAATATTCCGAGTCCAGTTCAACATTGCTGACCGGTGCCGGACCCCCAAAGCGATTGAGCTCCGGATCCTGGGCCAGATCGAAGTACCGCGCGGTGCCAACGATGGAAAGCTGTTCCGTGATCGGCACAGCCGCCCCGGCGAGAAGCTGATAGGCAAAGACCGTGTCATCATCATTGATGTTGGCAACCGGTCCATACCGTACAGACGCATCAATGTCGGCAAAGCCGATGCCAGCGCCCACAAAAGGTATGATGTCGTCTGAAAGCTGGGTGAAGTGCCACTTGCCGTTCACAAGCAGACTGAAGACAGATTGGTCACCGACCGGCGATTGCGCCGTGCCATTGAAGGTCAATGCATCCACGTCATTTTCGCGGTAGGCCGCTTCGAGCTCAACCGACGGCTGACCATACTGGCCGGGTGCAAAAGCATAGCCAACGCTGCCCGTATAGAAGAGGTCATCATCGAACTCGATATCGACATTCCGGCTGGGACCTGTGCTGTCCTGATCGTCTGCAAAGTTGTATCCAATATCAGCTCCCACATAGAAGCCTTCCTTAGCTGCCTGCGCAGACGTCGCGGCGAGCCGAGTTGCGCCGAACATGAGTGCGGCACCTAGTTTTGTAATCGGTTGGGTCATTTATTCCCCCGTTTTCCGGCCAGCGGCTTACATGCCGCAACGGAGGCTGTGTCGCATATAGTTTAGAACAATTCTAATCACGAGCACGTGCGCGCAATAACATCTCTGTCAGATCGCGTGACCGGCTTGGCTGCTCAAGGACCGGCTACCTTTTCCCGGATGTGCGCAGTGAACGTTGGCTTGCCGCCAGACGTCACCTTTGTGATCGTGGCTTCGACTGGAAACTCGGTTCCGTCCTTGCGAAGACCGACAACCGCGCCACGCTCATTCATGAAGCGGGACGCCTGCTTTGATTTGGCGAACTCTTCGATGTCTTGCCCATGCTTTATTCGAAAGCGGTCCGGCAGAAGAGTATTGAGCGGCTGACCCATCACCTCTTCGGCCGAATAGCCGAACATTTTTTCAGCTGTCAGATTGAAGAAGGTGATGTGCTGCGCCGCATCGACGGAGATGATGGCATCCGCCGCCACGGCGAGAATACGCGACATCAAAAGATGTTTCTCTTTAGTGCGGACCATTTCATCTCGACGCGCCGAGTGATCCCGGACCGAAATGATGAAACGTTTTTCGCCGTTAAACGCTGCTTCCGAGACACGCACATCGACAGGCATTTCGAGCCCGTCTTTGGTGCGGCCGGTAAGGTCAAGATAGCGGGATTGGTTCTGCAGTCCCTCGCCCGCCCACCGCGCGAGCCACTTCATCGGATCTGCCCGTTGTCCCGGCTGGCGCGGTACCAGCGTGAGAATTTCTTCGCCTTCGAGCTCCGCAGCCTTGTAGCCGAGCAGTTCTTCCAGCGCACCATTCACATAAACGATGCGGCCCTCAGGTGTGGAAACCACAATCGCTTCCGGAAGCGATGCAACAAGGGTCTCATAAAACGCGCCATCCATCACAACCACCTCACCTTCTAAGGACCTGCATTACCTGAATGTTATCAGGCAATGAGTGTGCCCGCGGACTGACGCCCACGAGCACGTTGCTTCTTACTCCGCTGCCGCCATGCCGGCGTCAGCATCAGGGTTGCCGCCTTCCATCGCTTCCAGAACACTCAGGTCTTCGCTGATCGGAATACCTGCTTCTTCGTAAAGCGGACGTGTGCGCTCGGTCACCAGACCGACACGCGCAATGGCCGGCATCATCAGATCTTCCAGGGCATGGATTTGGCCAGGTGGCAGCGCTTGCGTAATGCCTTGCTCCTCAGCTTCTTCCATACCTTTGAAGAAGTCGTCCTGATCAATGTTGCAATTGTCCAGCACCATCAGGAAGCCGGGATCCGCGCGCGAGGCGAGCGAGCCGCCCTGCATCTGTGCGGAGGCCAGGACATTCACTGCGTCAAACGCGAACTGCGCACATTCTTCGCGGTCATCCTCGTGCATCTTCGCGAAGACCGGGCCGAGATAGACATGTCCGAATGACACATGCCGTGACTCGTCCCGCATCACATTAAAGGTGAGCTTTTTGAGAAGCGGGCAGTTGGTCGTGCGATACATATTATTGAAGGCACCTAGCGCGAGACTCTCAACAATCATGTTCATGCCGATCATGACTTTCTCATGCCGGTCTGACTTGAGCGTCGAGTCAATCAACAGCTTGAGCCAGGGAGACATGGGGTAAGTCATGGCGATCTTATCGCAATATTTCGCATAGACCTCGACATGGCGCGCTTCGTCCATGGTCTGCGTCGCGGCATAGAGTTTCGCACCCGCATCCGGCACAGAGTGCGTAACGCAGGCGGCCGTCATCAGCGCGCCCTGTTCACCATGCAAAAACTGCGACAGCAATTGCGCCGTCGAGTGCGCCGTAAACGTTTCCTGCTGCGACTTCGAGAGTTTCTGGAAAAACGGAATCTTGTGATAGACGCTCGAGCGATCGGCGATCAGCGGATTAGACGGATCGACTTCGTGGTCCCACGGAAGCAGCTCGTCGGAATCCCACTGGTTCTGTTTCGCGCGCTTGTAAAGGTCCTCAACCTTGTCTTCGCCAAACTCATAGGCAAAGGACCAGGCGATATCCATCGGGTTCTTGTAAATGTCGTCGGGATTCATCGCGACCTTCCAGTCACCCTTCTCGACAACCTTGGCATTACTGGGTGCAGTCATTCTTTCCTCCTGCGCGCTTTGGGCGCCTGTTGATCTCGCTACTACCCGGCCGACGGATGAATAATGACGCCTGCGTCATTTTTCTGATTTGACGTGAATCAAATGAGCGCATTTTCTTTTGCGGCAAAGCGTCAATACTGGCGCTCAGGCAGCAGGACCGTCATGCCTTCCAGTTCATCAGACACTTTGATCTGGCAGCTCAAGCGGCTGGTCTCATTCACATCAAAGGCAAAATCGAGCATGTCCTTTTCAAGCTCGTCGATGGGGCCGACTTTTTCCGCCCATTCTTCAGGAATGTAGCAGTGGCAGGTGGCGCAGGCGCACGCGCCGCCACAATCGCCATCAATGCCCGGAACGGTGTATTTGATGGCCCCTTCCATGAGGCTCAGCCCATTGGTGACATCCACCTCATGTTCGGTTCCGCCAAACTCCACAAACTTGATTTTCGTCATGCAACCACCGCTCCTGAGGCTCGCTGAATGGCCGGGAATAAGGCCTTCCATCACGTGAATGGCAGCACCCTAACGTGACGCCTGCGTCATTTTCTTTGATATGCGTCAACCACCTCGCAGACGATCTAATGTTGCTGTTGACAACATTAGATCGGAGAGCTATATATGTAGGCATCGACAACATGGATCGCGACATGACCTACCATCATGGCAATTTGAGACAGGCCCTGCTGGACAGAGCGGCGGAAGTGATCGCGGAGCAGGGCATTGAAGCCTTGAGCTTGCGTGGGCTAGCCCGCGATGTGGGCGTCTCCCACGCTGCACCCGCCCGGCATTTCCGGGACAGAAAAGCCCTGCTGAGCGGCCTCGCAACGGAAGGCTATTCCCGCTTCAGCGCGCACGTGACCCAGGCTGCAGAACAAGCGGGCAGCGATCCCGTCGCCCGGTACAATGCCATGGGCCGGTCCGTCATTCGGTTCGCGCTTACGCATCCCGCCTATTTCGCGACCTTCAGCCATCCGGACGTCACGCAGGCCGCGGATGAAGAGCTGATCAAGAGCCATCGGGAATATATGGAGATCGTGCTCCTGGCCGCGGCGGACGCCCAAGCTGCGGGCTGGCACCCCGACATGGATCCCTTGGTTCTGTTGGCGTTCTCGTCAGCAGCAGCAACAGGGGCCGCCAACATGCTCTCCAACCGGAGAGGCAGTGACATTTTCGAAGGTCGCGACCTCGACGAACTCGCCGAAAAGATCATCAATCTTGTGGTCCCGCCCAGTTCAGACCTGTGCGGGGACCAAAGCGCCTCAAACACTTAAGAACAAGAGGCCGAGGAGGAAAACATGCAACTCTTAAAAGCAATCTATCCATGGGGACCGTTCCTCTTTGGGATCGGGTTTCTCGCACCACTCATCGCCGCAATCATGATCAATCTCGGCGTCGCAGCGCCATTGGGTCTCACGGAGACTCAGGTCGGCCTCATCGTGGGCGGCGGCTGGGGCCTTATCGCCAAATTCGGAGGACGGTGGATATGAGCGTCGCAGAAGCAGTGGGTCCCGCAGAGTTGGACAAGGACGAAGAGCGCCGCCTCTACAGAGAGGAGATGGCGATCGCCAAAAAATATATCGGTCCCTTTCCGGTCGTGATGGCTTTGTGGGGGTTTTCAAACTTCGTGTGCTGGTTCGCCCTTTGGCCCCTTGTGATCTTTGACGTCATCCCGCTTTGGGCGGGATTCATCATCGCCACCGCCAATGTGGCGCTTTGCTATCTCCCCTCCCATGAAGCGCAGCACTCCAACTACGCCAATCCGGGAACGCCGCTGCGTTGGTTGAATGAGCTGATCGGCTATCTCTCGACGATCCCGCTGGTGCTCCCCTTCAAGATTGCCCGATACACACACATGCTGCATCACAAGCACACAAATGATCCAAAGCTCGACCCGGATTATGAGGTGAACGCACCGACCTGGCAGCAGGCCGTTCTGAAAACAATTCGCCGCATGCAACCCGGCTTCCCCAACTCCTATGGCGAAGTCCTGTCAGCGAATGCGGACGACCCCGCCGCGAAACGCGCAGGGCTCGAAGGCATGGTTCAGTCTCTCGCCTATTGGGGCATCCTTTGCGCCCTGGCATGGAGTGGCTACGCGCTTGAAGCGGCCTTCCTGTGGTGGATCCCACGCATGTTGGGCACAATCTATATCTCCCTGTTCCTCAGCTGGTGGCCCCACCACCCGATGAAAGAGATGGGACGCTACAGAAACACACGGTCCTTCAGCCATAAGTTCGGCAATCTGGTGGCCTTCGGGATGGAAGATCACATCATCCACCATCTGCATCCTGGCATGCCGCTGAACCGCAATAAGGCTGCCTTTCGCGAGCTTCGGCCGATCCTGGAAGCCCGCGGCTGCCGTCTTGAGGATCATCACCACTAAAAAGCTCTGACCAACTGATCCGTATCAAGGCAGGTCGTCAGCTTTCCGACCACACTTCTTAGAAACGCGCAGGGGCGACCGTTCGCGGACGCCTCCAGCCTGCATTCGGCGGAGACGCCGTGGCAGGCCTGGTTTCTAGAAGGTGGTCATCATGCTGGGTGCAAGCGTCACACTAATCGAAATCTTTGGGATCAAAATCCGGGTCAATATCAGCTGGGCCTTTATCGCCGTGCTGCTGGCCTGGGGACTGGCCGAGGGCTACTTCCCCACCCTGCAGGAAGAATTGCCGCAAGCCACCTATTGGTGGATGAGCATTGTCGCGGTCCTCGGCCTGTTCGCCTCCATTCTTTTGCATGAGCTGGCGCACTCGCTGGTCGCCCGCGCCTACGGCATGGAGATCACCGGCATCACGCTTTGGTTGCTTGGGGGCATCGCCGAGCTGAAAGGCGAACCCCCATCGCCAAAAGTCGAACTGCTGATGGCGATCGCCGGTCCCGCCATGAGCGTCTGCCTTGGCACATTGTTCTGGTTGAGCGCCGGCGCCCTGGGCGCCTTTGTAGCCATCGCCACCGTCTTGAGCTATCTCGGCCTCCTCAACCTGATCCTGGCCGCGTTCAATATGGTGCCTGCCTTTCCGCTCGACGGTGGCCGGGTTGCCCGCGCAATCATCTGGATGCGTACCGGGGATTACCTGGCAGCGACAAAGACGGCTGCCCGCATGGGTTCTGTCTTTGGCTTAGGCCTTATCGCTGTGGGACTGATGGGCCTGTTCACCGGAGCAGGTCTCGCGAGCCTCTGGTGGGTGGTGCTGGGGATGTTTGTTCGTTTTGCGGCCGATAGCTCAAACTTCCAGGCACAGACCAAGAATGTGTTGGCTGAGAAGCCCGTGCGCGACTTCATGACGCCGAACCCGGTCACCGTTTCAGCGGACATCACCGTCGGCGAATTGGTCGAGAAGTACATCTACCATTATGACTTTGAATATTTCCCGGTTGTGGATGGAGGGCGCGTTGTCGGCAGCGTCAGTCTGCAGCAGGTACGCACCATCCCTTTGGAGCGACATGGGGCAACACAGGTCCGCGATATCCTGAAGCCCATAAGCGCGGACACAATCGTCGACCCGCGCAACCCGGCGGCCGAGGTCATGACGCGCATGCAGGAGACCGGCGCAAGCTTGCTCATGGTGATGGACCGCGAGGATCTGGTGGGCGTGATCGCAATCAAAGACCTGCTGCGGATCGTTTCCATTCGATCCGCCCTCGAACAAACCGACTGACGCGTGCACGCCGAAAACCAAGGTCACCCGGCGTCAAATCGACGCCCACTCTGAAAACATGACTTTTTGTCAGTTTTTTGTTCACAGACGCCCGGTGAGCCACTAAAATTTCCCCATCGATACTGAAGAACAGCGGCCCAGAGCCGCGTCAAAACTGAACTGATCTGGGGAGAGTCGCCATGAGCGATCAAGCACTGAACGACGCGATCGATTTCGATCCCGATGCCCTGCGCAACAAATACCGCGAAGAGCGCGACAAACGCCTGCGCGCAGACGGAAATGAGCAATATGTCGAGATCAAAGGGCAATATGCCCATTATCTCGACGACCCTTACATCGAAGAGCGCATCGAGCGTGAGCCGCTTACGGACGAGGTCGATGTGGTTGTTGTCGGTGGCGGCTTTGGCGGCCTGCTCGCAGGCGCCCGTCTCCGCGAGGCCGGCGTCAAAGACCTGCGCATGATTGAAAAAGGCGGCGAATTTGGCGGCACCTGGTACTGGAACCGGTACCCGGGCGCAGCCTGCGACATTGAATCCTATGTCTACCTGCCACTGCTGGAAGAAACCGGATTCATGCCGGTGGAAAAGTACACCCGTGCCCCTGAGATACTCGAGCATTCAAAGCGGATCGCGGACAAGTACGACCTCTACAATAATGCGGCCCTCCAAACGGAAGTCGAAGAGGTGCGCTGGGACGAGGACCTATCGCGCTGGATCATCAAGACCAATCGCGGCGACGCCATGAAGGCGAAGTTCGTCATTATGTCGAACGGACCGCTTCATCGCCCAAAACTGCCGGGCATTCCGGGCGTTGAAACCTTCAAAGGTCACACCTTCCACACCAGCCGCTGGGACTATGACTATACCGGGGGAAGCCCGGCTGGCGGCCTTACAAAGCTTAAGGGCAAGCGCGTCGGCATTATCGGAACCGGCGCCACCGCCGTTCAATGCGTGCCGCATCTCGCCGAGGGCGCCGACGAGCTTTACGTCTTCCAGCGCACACCGTCGTCCATCGACGTGCGCAACAATCGCGAGACCGACTGGGACTGGGCGAAGACCCTGGAGCCTGGCTGGCACAAGCACCGCATGGAGAACTTCAACATTCTCGTGTCCGGCGGCTTTGCCTCGGAAGATCTCGTGAATGATGGCTGGACGGAAATCATCCGGAACCTGCTCTTTATCGCAAGCCAGGGCGACAATAAAAACCTGTCGCCGGAGAAGCTTGCCGAGATCGCCGAACTGGCGGACTTCAAAAAGATGGAGCAGGTCCGATCGCGCGTGGACGAAGTGATCAAGGACGCGGAGCTCGCCGAAAAGCTGAAGCCCTGGTACCGCCAGTTCTGTAAACGTCCCTGCTTCCACGACGAATATCTCGATGCCTTCAACAAGCCGAACGTGCATCTAATTGACACCAACGGTCAGGGCGTGGACAAGATCACCGAGACCTCCATCATCGCCAATGGCGATGAGTATGAAGTCGATTGCCTGATCTACGCGACAGGCTTTGAGGTGGGCACTGACTACACCCGCCGGTCCGGCTACGAACTCTATGGCCGCGGCGGCAAGTCGCTCACGGAGACATGGGCCGATGGCATTGAGTCCCTTTACGGCATGAATGTGCGGGGCTTCCCGAACGTCTTCATCATGGGTGGCGCCCAGGCGGGCTTCACGGCCAACTACCCGCATCTGCTTGAAGAACAGAGCAACCATATTGCCTGGGTGATCAACGAAGCGGACAAACGTCAGGCCTCAACGGTGGAGCCTTCGGAAGAAGGTCAAGCCGCGTGGGTCGACCAGGTGCTGGAGAAAGCGGTCATGCGCCTCAAGTTCCTCGAAGAATGCACACCGGGTTACTACAACAATGAAGGCAAGGCGTCAGAACGCGCCGCCCAAAACGCGCCTTATGGCGGCGGCTCGGTCGAATATTTCGAGATCCTCGACAAGTGGCGGAGCGCCGGCGAAATGGAAGGCCTGGAACTCAACTAGACTTCTTCTCAAGCTGAGAAACACAAAGGGCGCTTCTAACGAAGCGCCCTTTTTTGCGCACCACCTAAAAACTCTAGTTTTGCTGTAGGATGCGCTTACGATTCTCAAATCCCTCGGCCAAAGAGACAATCGTGGACAAAGAAGAACTTCGGAGAAAGCGTGATGGCGCTATTCAGGTTGAGCTTGACATGGACGCCGATGATCGGGTCGTCCTACTCGTCTCAAGAGCAAGCAGTCTTTTTGCGGTAGGTCACAGGAAGATACTTCGCCTTCGCAGTCCCGATGAACTTGATCCCATCTTGGAACACCCTGGTGCGCCCTGGGAACAGAGTCTGTTTTTGTCTCTAGGGGCTGCTGATCCAGTTGTGGCCAGAACAATCGTCCAAACAAATAGCCTGATTGAAACCCTATTCCCTACCGACTCAGAGCAATTCCGGCTTCTTTCAGACATCAGTTGGGAGGTGATGAACTCGTTGGTTTCCCTTCGGTTCGTCAAAGAGCGTCTCGAGAAACAGATTAACGAGACAATAGAAACGGTCTCATCCAACATGGCAACCTACACTGAAGGTCAAAGCCCCAAACCCATACCCCCCGTAGATAATCTTGACATTGAGTTCCGCGCGTTTGTGAACGAAGTAAAGCGCTGTTTGGATTCGATCTCTGAGCTATTTCCCATTTTGTCGACGCTAAAATTCGACATGCAAGATGACTCCTTCGATCAACGTTTCAGCCGCGGGCACTTTCACAAGGCACAAGCATGGGTAGAGAAGACGCAAGGCAAAGACAGTCCATTGGCGCAAATGTTAGCGTCGGACCAGCGCTGGATAGGAACTTGGATTGCAATGCGCATTGCGATTGAGCATCCAACTAAAGAAAAGAATATTGAAACGCAAAACTTTGCATTGGAACCGAACAGAAATATTCGCCTACCAACATGGAGATTCAAACATCCAAGATTCGATATGGATCGACCACAGAACCTTTTGGAGGTTTTTGAAATTTGTATTGATAACCTCTTGAAGTTCTACGAAGACCTTCAAATTGCGCTCTTGGATGGACATTTGCCACCGCCGCTTGAGATCACCATCAAGGAAATCCCCGAGCAGCTAAGGGACAGAAATATGCCCATGCGGTACAGCTTTGTTACCACGCTCGAGCGTCGGTGAAGACTCAATGCGGAGCGGCCAATGATGACCGCATCATCATGTTGCACATGGAATTAGCACATAGCCAATAACTCAAACCCCCAACGCACCCAAGGAAACACTCGCTATAGCGGCTGAAGCCTTACCGGCACATTGGCAATGCCGCGAATGAAATTGTTGGGCAGCCGTTCAACAGGACCCACCACCTCCACTTTGCGGAAGCGTTTCATAATCTCTTCCCAGAGGATGGTCAGCTGCATTTCCGCAAGCCGGTTCCCCATACAGCGGTGCACGCCGAAGCCGAAAGAGACATGCCGCCGCGCATTGGGCCGATCAATGATGAGCCGGTCGGCATCTTCAAACACCTTTTCGTCTCGATTGGCCGACAGGTACCACATGATGATCTTGTCGCCTTTGCGGATGGTCTTGCCCCCAAGCTCTATATCTTCAAGCGCCGTGCGGCGCATATGAATGACCGGTGTCTGCCAGCGGATCATCTCTGACACCATATTGGGAATGAGGCTCGGATCGCCTCGGAGCTTCTCATATTCCTCTGGATACTGATTAAGCGCGACGAGCCCGCCGCTGATGCTGTTGCGGGTCGTGTCGTTGCCGCCCACAATCAACAACAGAATGTTCCCCAACATGGTGATCGGGTCGTCTTCAATATTCTTGGTCGCCTCCCCATGCGCCAGCATGGAGATGAGATCGAACTTGGGCTCCGCTGCCGCGCGTTCCTGCCACAGCCCCATGAACACGCCCGCGCACTCCATCAACGCATCATGGCGCGCGCGCATGTCAATCTCCTCGCCGGTGGTTTCCGGCACCGCCGTCGTGATGTCCGACCAGCGGATAAGATCGCGGCGGTTCTCGTAAGGGAAGTCAAACAGTGTCGCCAGCATCCGCGCTGTAAGCTCCACGGAGACTTCCTCCACCCAGTTGAAGGTTTCACCAACAGGCAGGTGATCGAGAATGTCCGCGGCGCGGGATCGGATGAGCGGCTCCAGATTAGCGAGGTTCGGCGGTGCCACCGACGGCGAAACGGTGCGCCGCTGTTCCCCATGGCGGGGCTCGTCCATGGAGATGAAGGACGCGCCGGTGGCCACCTGCTGTTCGTCGCTGGTGTCCGCATCGACAATGGCAATGCCGCCAACTTCAGAGGAGAAGACATGATGATTGGTATCCACCGCCATCACCAGGTCGTGGGAGGTCACCGACCAGAAGGCGCCATTCTGACTATCGGCAAGGTAATGGACCGGATCTTCCCGGCGCAGGCGCTCAAACCAGGGTCCCCACGTGTCATCGCGAAAGAGATGCGGCTGCGAGACGTCAATCTTGTCAAGCGGTGTCTCTGCGACCGACGATGCCTCATTTGATGCGAGCACAGTTCCCATGCCTCTTCTCCTTCAAATCGCCCAAAGCGCGAGCGGCTCTCAGGGCATCACGCCCGCACCGCCCCAAAATAGGTAACAAATGTATATTTAATTGAAGAAAGGTGTCAAATGTGTAATAAGTGACCCAAGGTCAGGCAGGGAGTAGCAGTTGAAAACTGAGATCGGGACCAGCAGGGAATTGATAGAAACGGCGGGAAAGCCTATTGACCGCCGCATCCTGCGCTCACGGCAAAAGCTTTGCGATGCTTTGCTGGCAGAATTGCGAGAAGGCCAAAAGCTGGAAGACCTGTCTGTCTCGACAATCGCTTCCCGCGCAGACCTCACCCGGAAAACCTTCTATGCCCACTTCCACTCGCCGGACGATGTGGTCCGACATATCGCCGCGAGTCTGTTTCAGCGGGCGGTCAGCTCAGTGGAGGACGATGCACTGACCCTGCCCGTCGCTGAAAGCCGCGTGGGGGTGTCCATTCTTTCGCACCTGGCGGACGACATGGAAACCGTTGCCCTGCTCGCGACCCAATGCCCGAGCGCAGTCTTCTTGGAGCCCGCAGGCGAAGCCATCGCCCAGCTGCTGGACCGGATCGTGAGCGTGAATGCGTTACCGCCGCTCAACGCCCATGTGCATGAATATGTGGCGCAGATCATTGGCGGCGCGTTTCGCGGCGCGATCATCATCTGGGCCGAGCGCGGCTTTAAGGAAACACCCGAGGCCGCCGCAAAAATTCTGATGACCTTGCTCGGACCCGGAATAGACGATCTGTTATAACAATGACATTCGCGACGTGTAATGAAAACATCGCAGGAGAATATTTCAACACTCTCGACGAAAGTTTTCTTCGAGAATTTCTTATCAGATTCAAAAATCGCTGACGGGAACTGGTTTTTTTCAATCAATACCAACACATCACTTGCCGGATATCTGATTTGGCAATGCATCGTCAGATGAATTTGCAAAATTCCCAAGCACTTTGCGACTCCCAACTCTGGAGCACCCAACGATCACTAACCGCGTCCGCTTTGAGCGGGTCAATGATGAGATTTCCACCGTTACCTGGCGGGTGGGGCCAATCTGACTTTAGGGACTGCGTTGTTGAGACATTGCATTGATGCTGGGAATAAGAGCGCCCCAGTTAATAACTGCTTCAAGTTGAGCGGCGACCGAATAGAGACGCTCTTCACCATAAATGGGTGCGACAAATTGAACGCCGATTGGCAGGCCATTATCTGACATCTGGCCGGGGATGGACATGGACGGCATCCCTGCGATGTTAAACGGCTGTGTAAAACAGGTGCGGTCGGACATACCACGCATGAAGGTCTGCACGTCGCCCATCATATCTACATCGCCAATCTTGGGCGGCGGCGCGAATTGCACCGGAAGCATCAGGAGATCATAGCCCGCCATATCCATAGCGATCGTCCGACCGAGCCGTCGCAGATGCTCGTAGTCCGCAGCGTGCTGCTCCGCGCTAAACGCTTTCCCATTCTGATAAATCCACCAGCTCGCACGCGTGAGCGTCTCAGCGGTAGGGCCGGGAAGCCCCATTTCCATCATCGCAGTGTAGGAACGTGCCGAGAGGACTGAGGCGACCCGTTCCATTGTCGACCACACATCATCCGCGTCGATACTGAGAGTGGCAGGCTCCAGCGCATGACCGAGACCTTCACAGATTGCGCCCATCGCCTTAATCGATCGCGCCACATCTGAGGAAAGCGTCGGCGTGCCCGAGAATCCGGTAACAACGCCGATTTTGAGGGGTTCTGTGTCTCGACCGACGGCATCTAGGAAACTCGTTTCTGGAGGCGGAGCCCGATAGGGGGACCATGAAGGCACGCCGGAAATAACATCCAGAAACGCAGCGCTATCGCGGACGCTCAGGCTGACATTGTTTTCTAGTGCAGAACCGTACCAAAGATCGACCATATCCGGTTCCCAGCATACACGCCCACGCGACGGCTTGAGACCGAACACCCCACTATTGGAAGCTGGAATACGAATAGAGCCGCCGCCATCACTGGCATGAGCTAAGGGAAGAGCGCGGGAAGCCACCAGCGCCGCGGATCCGCCGCTTGATCCCCCCGGTGAATAACCAGCATGCCACGGGTTGAGAGTAGGACCGAATACCAAGTTGTCTGTTATGACGCAATTTCCATTCTCTGGGACGTTCGTCTTACCGACCACAAGCATGCCAGCGGCACGAATTCGGCTCATATTCAAATTATCTGCGGTTACAATAAAGTCCTTGAAGTACCGACTCCCATTAACCGATTTCAAGCCCGACCAGTTCGCATACAAATCCTTGAGAACAATCGGAACGCCCGACAACAGACCGTCCGCAAGCGGCTCAAGGGCGGCCCTTCGGGATTCTTCATAACCCTCAATGACGACAGCGTTCAGCTCATCATTAACCCGTTCAATGCGGTCGATAGCAGCATTAACAAGTTCGTGTGGCGAGATATCTCGTCGCGCAACAGCTGCCGCCAATCCTATAGCGTCGGTTTGATCGAAAAGGCTATCTCCAGATAATTGTTTGCCACCAGCAGTCTCCATACCCTGTACTCCTTTTCACAAATATCTATTTACAAACCGTCTAGACGGTTTGTAAATAGATATTTGTGAGTACTGACCGGCAAGCTGAAACGGTACCTCTTCGCAATCGAAGTCTTCGGACACTCTCACGCAGCGGTGCGACACCTAAGCCGCTGATTATTTAGGCGTAGATCGCGTCAATCCATCTTGCGAAACAAGCGCCCATATCAACGTACAATCCAACCAAGCTAGGATTATTGTATCCGATAGACTCCGTGATGACGGCATCGGCCTGACCGGCACATTAGAACCAACCTGTCTCCGCAGCGGCCCAGAGTATGTTAGAGCTTGTGTGTCTAGCTATGAACATCATATCGGGGACTGTAATCAGCTTTGGCTACCGCCCGGACTCCTTAGGTGACTATGCGTTCGCCATACATTCAGCCGAAAAGGACACCTGGCATGACGACACAAAAAGCCAAATCTAAAAGGCGATCGCAGGCGGAAAGGTCCTCAGCGACTCAGTTAAAGATTTGCGCGGCCGGTGTCGAAATCATTTTTAGTAAAGGTGTTGAAGCTGCCAGCACGGCGGCGATCGCAAAGAAAGCCGACGTCTCCAAAGGTGCTTTGCAGCACCACTACCCAACAAAAAATAAACTCTATGCAGGCATTTTAGAGCTCGCGTTTAATCGCATGCGGGCACGGCTGATCGAGAGGCTCGACGCTGCAGCAAATGTGCGCCAACCAATGACCACAGACGACATAATCAACTTTCTTTGGAACGGTATATTCAACTCACCCGAAAATCAGGTAGCTCTTCGCCTGACGACTGCGGCCGCCGAAAACGTCAAGCTTCGGGAAGACCTACAGGATTCATTCGCCAGATGGACGCAGGACGGCGAGCTAATATGGTCGAACGGATTTGCGGCGAAGGCAAACTCAGCGTTGAACCCCGCTGCCGTGCTGAACCAAGTCGTGATGTCAATGCGAGGACTCCTTTTGTTTAGATCAATAGTTTCGGATCAACACACTGAAAACGAAGTATTGCGAGCGTGTCGCTCTTTTGTTTCTGAAAACTGCGATGTCCAGACAGATACGCAGATCACGCAGACCCTTCTTACGCATCTTACTGGCCGAACATGAGCTGTGTGAGACAAGAAAAATACTGAAGAACAATACATAGTTATGTGGCGCAGATCGTCGGCGGCGCTTTTCGTGGGACCATCATCGTCTGGGCAGAGCGCGGCTTGAAGGAGACACCGGAAGCGACCGCAAAAATTCTGATGACCCTGCTCGGCCCCGGCACAGACGATTTGCTGCGCGGGAGCCGCTAGCCTCTTCCACCAGGCCGGTGCGACCAGCCCGGCGGAAGAGAATAAAGGTTCAGGTAGAAGCTTCGTTGGATAAACGAAGGTCACCGGAAATTGCCCCATCCAAGGATGCACTTTGCACCGTCTCCTCAGAGGCCTCTGCCGCTGGCCCGAAGACATTCTGGTCCGGCAGGAAGGGCGCGATCATCAGACCCGCGACGGTCATCGGATAATTAGGCGCAGTACCAATGCCAATCTTGTCGTGCGGACGCTCGTTCGCCGGATTGTGGAAAGTGCCAAAGAGAATGTCCCACACGATGAACTCACCACCATAGTTGGAATCGCCCACATCTTTGTTTGGGTAGTGGTGGTAGCGGTGATTGTCACCGATAGAGAAGATGTACTCCCAGAACCTGAGCTTCAGATCGAGATTTGCATGCTGGAAGATGCCGATGCCGAGCTGCATCAGAACGGCAACCATCACAATGTCCGCTGACGGCTGGAGCAAAGCGAACGGCAGGGCGTAGAGAAACACCTGGCCAACGACTTCAACCGGGTGGCTGCGAATGCCGTTCAGCCAATAAAGCCGCTCCACCGAATGGTGCGCCGCATGGAACCGCCACAGAAAGGGTACTTCATGCATGGCGCGGTGCAGCCAGTAGCGGAAGAAATCCTTGATCAGGATCAGCAGGAAAACTTGGGCAACGCCGGGTAGCTCAGATGGCCAAAGCCCATGTCCGTAGGGCTCCAGAAATTCGACTAGGCTCAGGATGAAGAGCACCTGCAGAAGATATTTTCCGAACCCGTTCCAGAAGGCGCCGGATACAAACATGATGAGATCAACGCTCGTATCGTTTCCGCCTTCGAGCCAATTTCGGCTGAACGGCAGCAACCGTTCGAGCGGTGCGACGAAGAGGCCGATGACAACGGGCACCAGAGCCAAAGTGAGCAGCGAGTCCAGGCTCACCCCGCCTTCTGCAAGCTCAAACCCGAGATAGAGCGAGCCGCAAATCGTAGCCGGAAAGATCGTGTGCTGTAGGACGCGCCGCAGCAAAGTCCCTTCGAGCCGGTAAGACAATCCATCCAAATGTCGCAGCGCCCAATTCATCGGGCGAACGATCAAATATGCGCCGATCAACTCAAGCAGGTTGAACGGCATTCCCATCCATTTCTCTAACCAACGGGCCGTCCGTGCACGGGCCGGCAATGTCCGGTTGTTCAGTGGTCGCGTTTGAGCATGTGCCATGTCGCTCTCTCCGTAGCTTGCCGAAAGCCAGGATTTCCCTGGCATACGGCCGACAGAGCCCTCATGACCCCGTCTCAAATAATTAAATGAACATGTTCTTTTTATTGTTCGCGAAACCACCTGTCAACCCCCTCCGGGCGCTGAGCGCGCGGTTGGGGTCCGCAGAGGTCCGCGAAAAAGAGGCCTGTCCCTTGCGCGCGCGCCGCGTAAATGCCACTCCTTTGAGACCTTGATCAAAGGCGATTTCCTGTGGCCAGACCCTCCATAACGCCCGAAAAGCGCGAAAAAATGCGAAGCCATGTGCGCGCGGCCGTTGTCAGCCTTGTGCGCAAACGCAACATCGCGCCCGGCGATGCCCAGGCCTGGAATGACATTACGATCAGGGACGTCATCGAAGAAGCCGGGATCTCGATCGGCACCTTCTACAAATATTTCGAGAACCGAGAGGATTTGGCTCAGACATTGTGGGCGGAACCCGTTGCCAACCTTCGTTCCGAAATGCAGGCGAGCGTCGACGCGGCGAGCGATCCAGCAGAGAAGGTGCGGCTCTTGCTCGATCATTATGTGACCTTTGCGCTCGACAATGAACGGCTCTTTCGGAGCGCCTTCCTGCTGGTGCGCCCCGACAGCGCCCGCCCGGCAGACCCATTGAACCTGGAAGAAGAAACTTTCTACCGCAATCTCTGCGCGGCTTTTCGAGAAGGTCAGGAAAGCAAGGTCTTCAAATCATTTGACCCGCATATCATGGCGCAGACTTTTTGGGCGGCGATCCACGGCAGTCTCGCCCTGCCCGTCAACCTAGACCGATACAGATTCGATCCCCCAGAGGTGCTCTCCGCCCACATGATCGACGCGCTGATGCAGCTCATCAAAACTGAGCGGCCACCCTCGCCCTGACCTGATCCATGATCCGACGGTCATTGGGTTTCACAGGCCGACTCTCAAAGCTGGAATTGAAGAAAAAACAATGTGGCGGAGAGAGAGGGATTCGAACCCTCGGTACTGTTGCCAGCACAACGGTTTTCGAGACCGCCCCGTTCAACCACTCCGGCACCTCTCCGCGAAGAGACTGAAGAAACAGTCTCTGGTCGAAGCGTTTCCAGGGTAAGACCGAAGCCGCCATGGGTTCGAGGCAAGGTCGAACGTGGAACCCGGTTCACCGTCCGGAAACGCGTCAGAACAAACAGAACGGCTTGCTAGACCCCTGTCAGGACAGAGCTGACCGTTCGGCGGCGGAATGTAGCAGAAGCCCCGCCTGAAACAAGGCATTCCAGTCACAAAACCGCGCAAAACCGAGCCATTTTCGCCCCAAGACATCAAGCTCTTGAAATAGATGTATATACATCTATATTCAGGCTATCCAGAAATGCAGAAGGTCATGACATGCGCTTAGACGATCATCCAACAGTTCAAAAAGTGAAGGCGGCCGGTAGCCGACCAAGCAAAGAAGAACCCCTCGACGCCGCCTGGCTAAAGGATCTCTGCAAAAGGGCTGGCGCCGATGATGTCGGTCTCATCTCCATCGATCGACCTGACATCGCCGATCACAAAATGGATATCCTGTCCATCCTTCCAGAGACGCAGACCATCATCAGCATCGTCTCCCGCATGAACCGGGATGCGGTGCGAACAGCCACGCGGTCCATCGCCAACCACGAATTCCACGAGACCTACCAGTCCGTGAACGAAGCCGGCCGCCATATTGTCAAAGAGCTCGAAGCCATGGGCATTCCGGCGATCAACACGGTCGCCGCCTTCCCCATGGAAGTGCAGAACTTCCCCGGAAAAAACTGGCCCATATCTCATAAGCCCATCGCAGAAGCGGCAGGCATGGGCAAAATCGGATTTCACCGCAACGTCATTCATCCCAAGTTTGGAAACTTCGTTCTTCTCGACACCATTCTGATTGGCCGTAAGGTCACCGAAGACAGCAAGCCGCTCGATTATTCACCCTGCGTCGAATGCAAACTCTGTGTTGCCGCCTGCCCGGTGGAGGCGATCGGCCCCGACGGGAGTTTCAACTTTTCAGCCTGTTACTCCCATAATTACAGAGAGTTCCTCGGCGGATTTCTCGATTGGACAGAACAGGTCGCAGACGCAAAAGACAAGCACGATTACCGCGACCGCGTGGAAGCCGGCGAAGTTGTCTCCATGTGGCAGAGCCTATCGTTTAAGCCGAGCTACAAAGCGGCCTACTGCATCTCGGTCTGCCCCGCAGGCGAAGATGTCATCAGCCCCTATCTCGATGACCGCGTTGGATTTGCTGAGCGTCACGTGAAGCCGTTGCAGGAAACCTCTGAAACGATTTATGTCCTGCCCAATTCAGATGCAGAAAGCCTGGTCCCGTCGCGCTTTCCTGCAAAGTCGGTGAAGCAGGTGCGCTGGAACGTGGGCGCAAACGATATTTTCAGCTATCTGTTCAACATCACCCTCACCTTTCAACGACGCAAAGCTGGACGGTTGAACGCCACCTACCACCTGCACTTAACCGGCGACATGCCGCTGGAGGCCACGATTGTCATTGCAAACAGACGGATCGAAGTTGAATTCGGACTGACCGGCGACCCTGACCTAACAATTGAGACCAAAGCTGAAACTTGGATGGGTGCCTTTGAAGCTGGGTTCGATTTCGACCAAGCCGTTGCTGACGGGCATATGAAACTGGACGGACCGAGCGACCTGTTCCATCGGCTTGCGGACTGCTTTCCCACCTATGGCGACATCAACTGAGGCCAGCACCATGACGTCACCCCAGAACAAAATAACTGAGCAAGCCGTCCACGTCGGATCCTCCTGCGCCTGCTTCGCAGTTCGTAAGATGACGCGCGCGGTGACGCAGCTCTATGACCATCATCTCTCGGAAGCGGGCTTGAGGATTACCCAATTCACATTGATGAATGCCATTTCCGGGTTTCACAAAGTGCCGGTCTATGTCCTGGCGGAGGAGCTGGTGATGGATCGAACGACCCTGACCCGCAACCTGAAGCCCCTAATCAAAGCCGGGCTGGTTGACAGCATTCCAGACAAAAAAGATGCGCGTGTGCGTAACCTTTCGCTTACGCCAAAAGGCGCCGAACGCCTGAGAGACGCGACGCCCTATTGGGAAAGAGCGCAGGAAGAATTCGTTGAAAAAGTCGGGGCTGCGTCCTGGGCGAAAGTATCCCAAGGCATTGCGCTCATAGACCGCGCCTTAAGCGCCGGTCTTCGCCCATCGGATAGAATAGCAACCACACGGTAGACAAAAGCCTATTGGCAGCGCTCTCTTATTGGCATTAGTTTGAGCGCATGCAACGCGAACAACATAAACCGCTGCTGCGCGCGCGTGCCTGGGCCATCCATCTTTTTACTGCCTCCGGCGTCATTCCCGGCTTCCTGGCGATAGAAGCAACCTTCGCCGGCGATGGCCGCATGGCCCTACTCTGGTTGGGCGTTGCTCTGATCATAGACGGATTAGACGGCCCGCTGGCGCGACGTTTCAAAGTCACGACTTACACACCGCGCTTCGACGGTGCTATCCTGGATCTCGTCATCGACTATCTGACCTACACGGCCATCCCAGCTCTGATGATCTGGCAACTCAACCTCGTGCCCGACGGTTGGGGTTTTGCCGCCGCCAGTTTCGTCATGATCACCGCCCTCTATTGCTTTGGCAATCGGGACATGAAAACCAAGGACAATTTTTTCGAGGGATTTCCAGCGACTTGGAACCTCGTTGTGCTGTGTTTCTTTCTTGTGGATAGCGGGCAGGTGACCAATCTTGCAATCATTGCCTTACTCGGCATACTAACTTTCACCCGGCTGAAGTTCATTCATCCGTTCAGAGTGGTACGCCTGCGCCTGATCACGATTTTCATGACGGCAACATGGGGCTTCAGCAGCATATGGCTCCTGATTGCAAAAACAGACGCGCCACTTCTTCAGAGCGAGCCTGGCGCCTATGCCGCATGGATTTTTTCATCGCTCTACTTTGTGGGCTTTGGCGCAGTCAGATCATTCCAACAAGTCACCGACGGCGCGAGCGCAAAGACACCCGTCAAGGACTAGGGCGCTGCCCCTGGTCCGCGCGCCGGCAAGACGCCGCGATCGATTAGCATATCTCTAAGGCGCGCGCGGGCCGGTGGCGGCAGTGAGGCCGGGTCGAAGCCTTCTTGCTCAATTGCCCGCCCAGGTACCGCCGGAACGCCGCGGTCGATGATCAAGTCCCGAAGATGCATACGCGCAGCGGGCGGCAGCGAGGCAGGGTCGAAATTTTCATGCTCAATTGCATGCCGAAGCCGGAGCAACCCTGCAGCCGCAGCCAGTTCAAGTTGGGCGCCCACAAGCTGCGCAGGATCAATGCCCACCTCCTCGAGGCGCGTCAGGATCATCTCGAATTGAGGAACCTGTCCCGGATCGAAATCCCCCTCCGCGATGAGATCGCTTATTGCACCGTGATGTTCAAGGAAGAGCGCAAACCTTTGCGGGTCAAACTGGCGCATGCCACCAGTTGTCGCATCTGCTCCCCCCAATTCCATCAGAGCGGAAAGCTGATCAGCGGTCAGCGGTCGCGACGCATTGAGGAGCCCCGGGGGTAGCCCTTGAGTTTCAATCAATGCTCTTACCTGCTCCATATCGGGAAGCGAGGTCGGATCAATCGTGAGCGGGTCAAATTCTCGCGCCTCTAGCTGGCTCCGCAAAAGATCCGGGATCTCTCCGGCTTTGAGCGCATCAGGTCCTAAAGCCCATGGAATGTTCTGCATGAGACCGGGTATCTGAATCGGCGGCAGCGAGTTGACAGATATTTCTCCCTCAAGCCATCGCCCTTTGAACAGGGTTGCCGGAAGTCCTTGTTCGGAAAAACGAGGCGGCAGCCCCTCGGGCAAAGTCCAGTTATGCCCGGCCACGTAGCGCAGCCCGGCAAGATTGGACGCGACAAACCCTTGAACCAGAAGATCAGACATGCGCCCGCCAAAAGGTTCCCTCGGTGCTCTGACAAAGTCAGTCACCTGGAACCCGCGCGCCTCAATGATACCGCGCAGCAGAACTTCGTCGCCCGCTTCTATCGTGCGCCCATTGATGAGCGGACGTTCAAAAGTTAATCCGCCGAGCGCCAACGCGTCCCCATCCGTCGGAAGCGCAACGCCGCGAACAAACGCGCCGCGTGAAGGCGAAACGGAGTCGATCCGCGTGGCAACGACCTGTTCATCCGGACCTCGAAGGCCGCTGACTCGCACCCACTCATCGCGAAGGGGCAGCCGATCGGTCTCTGCGACCTCGATCGTCTGGCCGAGCACCGTGATGGTGCGCGCCGTCTCGTCAACGTCGCTGACAGGTCCCAACGCTGCATGTTGCACTTCGACCAAATGCGCTTGATACCGTTCACCCATGGGCTGAGCTTCAACAGCGACAACCTGACCTATCGCGAAATCGTCGGGCGTACCGGCAACCCCATCTACAACAACCGGAGTCTCGTCTTCATAATCAATATGCACGCCGTTAACGACGATACTTCCAAACGCAGTGATGACACCGAAGATGCCCGTACCCCCTACGCCTTCATCACCACCATTTGCCTGAGTGACACCCGTTACAATGCCAGTCCCACCAACACCCTCATCCAGATCACGATCAGCGTCAGGGTCATCCGTATAGCCGGTACCCCCAATGCCGTAGTCGGCAGCCGAGGAACCGCTGGAAGACATCGCGACAGGTCCGAGGCCTGCACAACCTGTAACCAGGCATGCAGCTATCAGGAAGGTCAGAATACGGATCATCTTCTGCCCTCCTGCTCGTTGCTCTCCGCTTCCTCATCTTCTGAATAGAAGTAGACGCCAAACGTCATCCGCTGGCGGCCGTCGCCCCTTTCGCGGTCCTGGGTCGCGAGCTCCAACGCCTGCTTGTTCGCTTCGCGCACAGCTTCAGTCCCCAGCTCACGAGCGAGCAACCGCAGTTTTTCGATCGACGCGTCTGTCAGACCCCAATAGAAAGTTGCCCGATCGATAAAACGTGGATCGTGTCCGTCGAGATTGTGCAACCCTGCAGATACGTGATCGCGCAAGTTACGACCAAAAAAATGAAGCGCTTCCGCCTCAGCTTCAGGTGTCGCAAACGCTTCCGTATTCAGTTCGATCAGACCATCATCCCGTCTGAAGATCACGTGCAGCCGCAACCAATCATCCAACACAGCCCGCGATCGAACGTCTTGGCTCACCTCGCCGACAAGCTCTTCAAAACTAGGGCGCCCGTCTGATCGCTTTTCGAACAGAGGAAGTGGGCTGCCATCTTCCCGCGCAAAGGGTGGGCGGCCCATCCAAATACCGATCAGCTTCGAGCCCATCGATGCGGCGCTCGGGGGACGAGGGGCGTCGTCCGTTTTTTCCAAGAGACGCTTCACATCTTTCCGGTGAACGCCGCTCATGACACTGATCGCACTCTGGGTGACGCGGCCCGTCTTCGCTGCTTCTTGGCGCGCCGCATCGACATAAAGCGCTTTCAGTTCTTCAACAATTTGCGGCAGCTGAACGCCCCGGCGCACCAAACCACGCACGAGCGGCCGCAACACCGTGCGCACGGCCCTCAGAAAGGGTCCCGATGGCCCATCTTTTTCCAGGTTTTCCGCCATATTTTGAGACTATCTGAAAATATGTGGGAAAACTACCCACATTTTTCTTGACGTGGGAAATTTTCCCACATAGAGTGAGCGAGTTGCTAACGCATTTGGCAACACCTGGTGAACACTAGGCCCCTGTCGGCACAGTTTCCTTCTGGCCGGTCAGCATCCTCACCCCTTGGGTCTATGTTTTATTAGGTTGGGCCGGAGGAGTCGCAAGCACCTCCGGCCTACTACTTTTCTGGGCCTCCATACCGCCGACGACGCGCGATCAAAGGCAGCTCTTCCCCGCCCAATCAGCAATATCGCCGCATCTGGCAAGCCAAATGTCGTCGGCATTGCATATGCGCTCTAGGAAATCTGCAAAAACTTCATACCGCTTTTCGTCTTCGCCCAAGAGGTAGGGATGGAAAATCAGCGTGATGCAAGCGCCTTGCTCTAACGCATCTGTTTGCAGCTTTTTCAATGCCGCTACCCAGTCTGACAGGGAAAGCAGATCATCTGAACCAAACAGGGCTTGGCGGACAATGCCAAGTTGAGGCTCGAGATAGAGGGCGTCGACATCAATCCACCGAAAGGGCACTTGAGCCACCGCGCCCCCGGCACTCACTCCCTCTCCGGCGGCCGAGACATACCGCAGCCCGGCGCGCTTCAAGATATCGTCTGTGTCGTCGGTCGATAGCCCGCCGGGAGGGCGGAACCCGATGGGCGAGATACCAAGCGCCTTCATGGCTGCAACGCCACGGTCCAAAAGCTCGATCCGCTCAGCTTCTGTTTGTTCGAACCAGAGCTCATGGCGCCACCCATGAAGACCCACTTCATGCCCGGTAGATTGCATTGCGTTGAGCTCTGCCGGATAGATTTCTGCGTTCCACCCCTCAACAAAGAAGGTCGCAGGAATGGAGTGCCTGTCCAAATCCTGCAACATCTTGGGAAGAACGCTGGTCGCCGTGAAGTGTGTGCCCACTGGAACATCGTCCGGCCAGGCCCCCTGCTCCACATCAAAGGCTTCACCAAAATTGTCGAACGAAACGGCGATCGCCGCTTTTCTATTGTCGGGACCCCAAGCCATCATCTCGCTCCACAAGTGTTTTCGATCGATCCAAGACCCTCTATCGAAGAGGTAATGCGCCAACCGTCTTCGATAAACTTTGGCGGCGTGCGCACAGCGCCGATACCTTCCGGCGTGCCCGTGAAAACCAGATCGCCCGTCCGAAGCTCACAGACACTGGAGAGATAGGCGATGACGGTAGGAACATCGAAAATTAGATCTGCCGTGTTGCCGTCCTGAAGCATCTCTTCTTTGTTTGCGCAGGTAAGGCGCAGCGAAGACACATCGACTTCGTCTGCCGTGGTGATCCACGGCCCGGTCGGCGAAAAAGCTTCAAAGCTTTTCGCCATACAAAATTGGGCGGGGTCGGAGACGAACTGACTGACGCGGTCAGAATAGTCCTGCCCGACACAAAAGCCGGCAACATGTTTCATCGCTTTGTCTTTTGAGATGTTGCGGCCAGGGTCACCAATGACCGCGACCAACTCCACTTCCCAATCCACCGTATCACTGGGCAAGGGCACATGGGCTCTAGGGCCCGCCAAGGATGATGGAAACTTCGTGAACACCATCGGGTGCTCCGGCACTTCCATGCCTGACTCCTGGACGTGACCGGGATAGTTCACGCCGATCGCGAATATCTGCGTCGGATCAGCGATAGGCGCATCCAGTTTTGAGAGGTCGGCCTGCAGGTCAGTGGCGTTCAGACTTGGGTTGAGCGCTGGATCCGCGTCTTCAAACCACGCGGTCAGCTCGGCCAGGTGCCCCATCAGGTTTCGGGGACTGCTGCTGAAATGGCCCATCGAAGCCGCAGCAACGTCAATGCCGCCATTGGGCGTCACGATGTGCGCCCGACCTCCAAGATTCGCAATTTTCATGTTTTCGCCCTTCGGTCAAATGGAAAACAATACGATTGTATTTTTTTCTTGACTCTGACTATACGTTTGTATAGTTTAAGTCAACAGCACAACCCTGGCGGAAATCGCACATGTCAGAAGCCTCTCAAGTTCTGGACGGTCGCAAAACGCAGGACAGAGCCCTGCGAACCAGGGATCTGATCCTGCAGGCGTCCCTTAAGGAATTCGCAGACAATGGGTTTGAGGGCACCAGCATCCGCCGCATCGCGGCGGTGGCCGACGTAAATCACTGCTCGATCCAGCATCACTTTGGCAGCAAGCGAAACTTGTGGGAGGCGACCGCACGGTTCGTGTTCGCGGAGCAGGAAGCCTGGTTGGAAAAACGAGCCGAAGGTCTGACAGGCGTTAGCGAAGCGGAATATATGCGGCTCATGTTTCGCGAGTTCATGTTGTTCAGCGCGAACTGCCCATCCCTCAACCGTTTTATGCTTCAAGCCAACCAAAACGATGAGCGGATGAGCTGGCTGATCGAAAACCTGCTGAAGCCGTCCAAACTCTCTTATCTCACCATGATCGAAAGAGCGCAGAAGGCAGGCATCTTCGTGTCAGGCGACCCCTCGCATCTGCATTACCTCTTCGTTGCCGCGGCCACGTCGATCTTTGCGTTTGGAACAGAGTTCAAACAAATCACAGGCAACGATCCCTTCGATCAGACAGTGATCGACAAGCATATCGACCTCGTCTTGTCGGTCTTTCTCCGCCCTTAGTGAACAGAGGCAAACCTCATGATCCAATCAATCGAGCGACCAAACCGACTTCACCATCACGCCTATGTCTCTAGCGACATGGAGCGCACGCGCCAATTCTATGAAGAGATCGTGGGCCTTCCCCTGGTGACTGTCTGGTGCGAAGGGGAAGGTGAAGCCGCCTATTGCCATACCTATTTCGAGCTCGAAGACGGAAGCTGCCTAGCATTCTTTCAGTTTGCCGACAGCGCAGCCGGTGCCGAACATCTCAAAGCGCGCGCGACCTCTCCCTTCTTTCATGTTGCGATCAACGCAACCAAAACCGTCCAGGACCGCGTCCGCCAAAACGCCGAAGCCGCAGGCCTAGAGGCGCTCGTCATAGACCACGGATATTGTTCATCGCTCTATATGACCGACCCTGACGGTTTGATTGTGGAACTCACGGTCGACGCGGACCATGCGGCAAAGGAAATTGCAGAACGCCGGATCGCCCCCCATAAAGAATTGGCCAATTGGCTGGCGGGAAACCATGCGTCGAACAACACCATTCGCCATGACGCGGTCGCATCGTGAGCGAACAAAGCAAAATGACGCGTCCCACCAATGGCTATGGAAGAGTTGATAAAATTCTTCATTGGCTCATCGCTCTCAATATTGGAGCGACATTGATTTTCTCGCCGGGGATGGCGAGCCTCACGGATCAGGAAAAACTCATCCAGTATGGCGACCACGCGACGTCGGTAACATCAATATTGGTCTTAATGGTCATTCGCCTGGTATGGCGCCTCACCCACCCGGCACCCGCTATGCCGAACACAATGCGACCCTGGGAGAAGCTGACGGCGAAGGGTACCCATATCGCCCTCTACGCATTGATCTTCTTTCAGATCGGCGTTGGCATTCTTCTGGCGTCGACAACCAGTGTTGAGTTCACGGTGGCGCGCCTGAACCTGAACTACACGAGCTGGCAGCTCGTCGGTCAGGACTTTCACGGCGCTTTGCTTCTGGCACACGACATTGGAGCGGCGATGATCGCTGGCCTGATTGGCCTCCACATAGCAGCGGCCCTGAAACATCATTTCTGGGACAAGGATGATGTCCTGAAACGCATGCTGCCATTCGCGCGCCCTTAAGGATGGATGCTCATCGCTAGTCGGGCCGGCGAACTCACGCCCGCAGATTGCCGGATTGAGATCGCTCGAGGATTTGCTCGTAGTGCGCCCCAAGGTCGGGCGCGAAAGCCTCATGGGCGCGGCATCTGTCAAAGTGCGCCATCGCTCGAGGAAAACGATCCCTCAGGCTTTCATCAAAGAGCGGTTTCAGACCCGCTTCCTCAACCACCGCGCAGCTATAGTGTGAGAGAGCAAACTCAACCATCTCAGCCGCAAAGCAGACGTCCGCCAGGGACACATCTTCTCCGACCAGGAAGGTACGTCCATCGAGCGCGTTCTCGATGCCATTGAGGTAAGTGTCTACGGCCTTCTCTGTAGCCTCATAAAGCTCTGGCGTCAGGGACTTGCTTGGCAGCGCCAGAAGGTACTTCTGCGTGTCGCGGGCGAAGACCAGGCTCACATCCAAGAAACTGTCAATGCGGGATGCCTCATACGCGTCCCGTCCATAGATCGGGTGATCGTTTTTTGAGAGCCGCGCGACCGCCCGACCAATGCTGTTGGACTCAAAGATCCCAACCTTTCCATCGGCGCTGAACGCCGCCGGCACTGTACCAAACGGATGCGCCTCAAGAAACGCGTCCGTCTTGTGCAACACACCTGCAAACCCGGTTCTCGCCTCTCTCTTCGTGGGAGACCCCGGCGCTTTATCTGCGTCCGTCAAAGGACGTGCATCCGCATCCCACAACCAGTCTGCAAGTTCGCGCGGTTTCGCGCCCCGCACGTCGAGCTCGACATCGCACAAGCGCGCCGTGACGGTCGCCTTGTAAATCCGCGGATTGGGCAGGTAGGAGAAAAGTCGAAGATCGGCCATGGGCGCATTCCCTGAAACATGAGTTCGAAAAAGGAACTTGGGTAGAGCAGGCCGGATATCAACCCGGATGTCAATTTTTAGGTCTTGCGGCGTCGGTCATTTTTTATATAATCACCATTATGCCAAAAAAGGTCGACCACAGAGAACGGCGCCACGCGTTTGCCCAGGCTGCCATCAAAATCATCGGTACGCAGGGACTCGATGCGGTGCGTCTTGTGGATGTCGCCCGAGAGGCCGGCGTGACGACCGGAAGTCTCACGCACTATTTCAACGATAAAGACCAGCTCATCGCCGCGGCCCTTGAAGAGGTGATCGCCCGCGCCCACCGCCAGGGGAAAAGGGTCGAGGGCAGCAGCATCCTCGATGTCACATCAGCCTTTCTGCCGTTGGATGAGGAAGGTCAGCTGGCCGCGCGGGTCTGGCTCGCCTTTTTTGCCCAGGCGCTATCAAGCGACACACTCGCCCAAATTCATCGGCAGTATTACGACGAGTTTCAGACAAACCTGGTGGAGCGCCTGTCCGCGGTAGGGAACGCACCTGAAGAACAACTGACCATGTTGGCGGACGCCATCATCGCCATCGTCGACGGTATTTTGGTGCGAGCGACCCTCGACCCGGATGGCTGGCCTGCCCGCAAACAATTGGACCACCTAAGCCTCATGCTTCGCTCCTTGTTGGGCGACACGATCAACCTGGAGGAACCCTTATGACCGGACCGAAAGTCGAAACACTTCCCGCCACCGCCACCAAAGACGAGATCATGGCGGTCATCAATCGGGATGGCGCCGTGATTCTGAAAGACGTGCTGAGCGCAGAGCAGGTGGCAAAACTCAACGCTGAGATCGGCCCCTATGTGGACGCGACCGAGGAAGGCAGAGACGACTTCACGGGTCGTCATACCACCCGCACCGGCGCCCTCGTCGCCCGCTCGGCCATGTGCCGGGAGATGGTCATGAATGACGCGATCCGCGGTGCGGTCGCGGACTTCCTGCTGCCCAACTGCGAGGCCTATCAGCTTCACCTGACACAGGTGATCCGCATCAAACCCGGCCAGCCAGAACAGGCGATCCACCGGGATCGCTGGGCCTGGGGCAAATACCTCCAGGGCATCGAGCCTCAGCTCAACACCATCTGGGCGGCAACGGACTTCACCAAGGAAAATGGCGCAACCCAGGTCGTTCCAGGCTCCATCGACTGGCCCGATGACCGGGTGCCAGAGCCGCACGAAATAGGCTATGCGGAAATGTCCGCAGGCTCTGTCTTGATCTATACCGGCTCAGTATTCCACGGCGGCGGGGCCAACAAATCCAATGGTGACCGGGCCGGCATCAACATCACCTACACGCTGGGATGGCTGCGACAGGAAGAAAACCAGTATCTCTCCTGCCCGCCGGAGATCGCAAAGGACTTCGATCCGGAGCTGCAGGCACTCCTGGGATACGCCATGGGGTCGTATGCGCTGGGCTACTATACGCCGCCGCTCCCAGCCGGCGAGGGGCCCGAAGTCGTGCCCCCTGAGTTTGCCTTGGGCGTCAAGAGTTCAGGCTCGGCCTTTGGATCCGCCGAACTCCTGGAGGCTGTCTCGAACAGCGGGTCGGCGCAGAAGCAGGCATAACGGCCAAATGCTTGAAAAACCGGCAAAAACGGCGCTTATTTGCGCCTGAATCCGCCCAAATCCAGTTGACACCCCTCGCGCCACGGCTATAGTGCGCGCCACTCGCAGCGGTCTCTCCCAATCTGTCAGGATTGCCGGAGGCCGCTGGTTTTTGTTTTGCATGGAATTTCAAGATGTTCGCAGTAGTCCGCACAGGCGGTAAGCAATATCGGGTCGCTAAAGACGACGTAATCAAGGTCGAGAAGCTCGACGGCGCTGCCGGCGACAAAGTCGACCTGACGGACGTTCTGATGGTTGGCGGCGAAGGCACCGACACGAAAGTGGGGGCTCCTCTGATCAGCGGCGCATCAGTGAAAGCTGAAATCGTCGAACAGAGCCGGTCGCGCAAGATCACCGTCTTCAAAAAGAAGCGTCGCCACAACTACCGCCGCACAGCCGGCCACCGTCAGCATGAGACTCTGCTGAAAATCACGGACATCGCTGCCGGTTAACATCGGCGCGGTCCCTAAGGAGTTAGAGAAAAATGGCTCATAAAAAAGCAGGCGGTTCATCCCGTAACGGTCGCGACAGTGAAGGCCGCCGTCTTGGCGTCAAGAAGTCCGGCGGCCAGAGCGTGATCCCAGGCAACATCATCATTCGCCAGCGCGGCACCAAATGGCACCCGGGCGAAAATGTCGGCATGGGCAAGGACCACACAATTTACGCAACTGTTGAAGGCACGGTGAATTTCCGTACTCGTGCTGGCGGCCGCACCTATGTGTCCGTCCTGTCGTCGGACGTCCCGGCAGCGAAAGCAGCAGACTAAATAGCAGGTGTCATCGTCGCCTGCGGGTGGCGAACAGACCTGAAGATTTCGAGAGAGAGATGGTTCGCCATCTCTCTCTTTTTTTGATCTCCCTCTCACGAAACCTGAAACGAGACACCAGGGGGTGGATCTGATGATTGCGGAAACATTGAACCTTACATGCGACAGGTTGAGGCTGAGACCTTTCACGCTGGACGACGCCCCCCGGGTTCAGCGACTGGTCAGCAACTGGAATGTGGCCTCCATGGTGGCCCGCATTCCCCACCCCTACCCAGATGGAGCAGCGGAAGAATGGATCAGCGGCCACAATGAACGCCGCGCCGCCGGAGATCATTGGCCCTTTGCCATTGAAACTGACGACGGCCTTGTGGGAACGATTGGCCTATCCGAAACGCAAAACAGGTCCTTCGAGATCGGCTATTGGGTCGGAGAGCCTTATTGGGGCCGGGGCATTGCCACGGAGGCTGCCAGGATAACCGTCGAATTTGCGTTCGACATATTGGGGGAGCAACGCCTGACGGCTGGATACTTCAAAGAAAACCCTGCCTCTGGTCGTGTGCTGACAAAGCTTGGTTTTCTGCCGATTGGTGAGGAAACACGCTTCTGTCTCGCGCGGGGAGAAGAGGTAGACTGCATCGAGTTGGAACTGACGGCAAAAGAGGCAAGGCGATGACGACAATACTGACCACCGAGCGTCTGCGCCTGCGCACCTTCGAGCCCGATGACGCGGCTCTCGTGACTGAATATGTGGGCGATTGGGATGTCTGTTCCAAGCTCACCCGCGTGCCGCATCCTTACACGCGGGAGATGGCCGAGACCTGGATCGCGAGCCACGACGCCTCCCCCGACATCATCTGCGCCATCGAGATCGATGGCGCCTTCGCCGGGTGTGTGGCCCAAGAACTGGAGTTTGGCTATTGGCTGGGCAGACCTTATTGGGGCAAAGGCATCATGACCGAAGCCGCCCGTGCGCTGGTCACCTATCTCTTTGAAGAAGAAGCCATGCACGATCTTGGGGCATCGTTCTTTAAGGACAATCCCGCATCGGGCGTAGTGTTGGAACGTTGCGGCTTCACAATTACGGGCGAAAGCAAGGTCTTCTGCCTTGCGCGTGACGAAGAGGTCGAGCGCTACGACGTCACAACCAACCGCCATGTCTGGGAAGACCTGAAGGGAAGCTGGTAAGCCCATGAAGCGTGTTTTCGACATGGCATCGGATGCACAACCTGTTCTGACAACAGAACGGCTGAAACTGCGTGCGTTCACCGAAGAAGACGCTGCCACTGTATGCAAGCTCGCCGGCGACTGGGACGTCGCGTGCATGATGGCACCGGTTCCCCACCCCTACCCTCTTTCTCTGGCGCAAGATTGGATAAGAAGTCACCCGACATGCGCCGCTGAGGGGACCGACCTGACCTTCGCCATTTGGGCAGGTGACGCTCTCATTGGATCCATCAACATCGAAAATCGCGGCGATGATACAACCGGCATCGGGTATTGGATCGGCAAGGATTATTGGCAAAAGGGCTATGCAAGCGAAGCCGTCGCTGCAGTCCTCGACTATGGGTTCAACACCCTGGGCATTAACCTTCTCCTCACAGACCTCTTCGCTGACAACCACGCATCCGCCCGCGTTTTGGAGAAAGCTGGGTTCGCATTTATCGGCGATAAATCGGGATGGAGCGAAGCGCGGCAGGAAACATGTCCCAAACGTGAGTATCGCTTGACCAGAACCCGCTGGCAGGCTCAAAAGAGACCGTTATGAAGTTCCTGGACCAAGCAAAAATCTATGTGCGCTCAGGCGATGGCGGCGCTGGCTCGATCAGCTTCCGGCGGGAGAAGTATGTCCAGTTCGGCGGCCCCAATGGCGGCGATGGCGGACGCGGTGGCCATGTGATTGTGGAATGTGTCGACGGCCTCAACACCCTCATCGACTATCGCTACCGTCAGCACTTCAAAGGCAAAACCGGGACCCATGGCATGGGCCGGGACCGGTCCGGCCCCAATGGCGAAGACGTCATCCTGAAGGTGCCGGTCGGTACGCAAGTTTTTGAAGAAGACAATGAAACACTGATCGCCGACATGACGGAGGTGGGTCAGCGCATCATTCTTCTGCAGGGCGGCAATGGCGGCTTTGGCAACGCCCACTTCAAGACCGCCACGAACCAGGCTCCCCGGCACGCGAACCCTGGCCAGGAAGGCAAGGAGATGTGGGTTTGGCTGCGGCTGAAACTCATTGCTGATGCAGGACTCGTCGGCCTTCCCAATGCCGGCAAGAGCACATTCCTCGCGGCGGTCTCTCGCGCGAAGCCTAAGATCGCGGACTATCCCTTCACCACACTTAATCCCAACCTCGGGGTCGTTGATCTGGATGGCGACAGTTTTGTGCTGGCTGATATACCCGGCCTCATCGAAGGCGCCCACGAAGGCGCAGGTCTCGGCGATCGTTTCCTGGGCCATGTGGAGCGCACCAACATCCTTCTTCATCTCGTGGATGGAACAGAGGAAGATGTCGCGGACGCCTATCACACCATTAAAGGCGAGCTCGAAGCCTATGGACACGGCCTCGCGGAGAAGCCTGTCGTCGTGGCCCTTAATAAGTGTGACGCCTTGACCGAAGATGTTGTCGCTGAACGCAAAGCAGCACTCGAAAAAGCGTCGGGCCAGGACGTGATGATCCTCTCCGGCGTGTCTGGGGACGGGGTGCGCACGGTCCTTCATCAACTGCTTAAAGAAATCAATCTGCATCGCAAGAAAGAGGCGCGACCTGAAGAAGATGAGGCCTCCACCTCCACTGGATGGCAGCCATGACTTCGCGCCTGGATCACGCAAAGCGCATTGTCGTCAAAATAGGCTCATCGCTCCTGGTTGAAGAGGAGACCGGAAAGCTCAACCGTGCCTGGCTTGACGCGCTGATGGACGACATCGCAGCCATGCGAACAAACGGGCAGGATGTCGTCATTGTCTCGTCAGGCGCCATCGCACTCGGACGTCACGCGCTCGGCCTGCCTGCCGGATCTTTGAAACTGGAAGAAAGCCAGGCCGCAGCGGCCGCGGGGCAAATCCATTTAGCGCACGCCTTCCAGGCATCGCTCGCGGACCGCGGCCTGTCGACAGCTCAGGTACTCGTGACCCTCGACGACACCGAACAACGCCGCCGCTATCTGAACGCACGCTCGACAGTCACCACGCTTTTGAAGCTTGGCGCTGTGCCGGTCATCAATGAAAACGACACTGTCGCCACGGCGGAAATTCGTTACGGAGACAATGACCGGCTGGCCGCGCGCGTTGCATCTATGATCAGCGCCGATTGCCTTTTGCTCCTGTCGGACATTGACGGGCTTTACTCTGCACCACCGGGCAGTGCCACAGCGAAACACATTCCCGAAGTGGCGCATATCACAGCCGACATTGAAGCCATGGCAGGCGATGCCGGTTCCGATCTGTCGCGCGGCGGCATGAAAACCAAGATCACCGCAGCGCAGATCGCAACGCAGGCCGGCTGTCATATGGTCATCACTAACGGCCGAACCGCCCACCCGTTGAAGGCCTTGTCGGACGGCGCCCGATGCACCTGGTTTGACGCGCATTCAGACCCCAACACCGAACGCAAGCGGTGGATCGCAGCCGCGCTTCAGGCGTCCGGCGCCCTCCTGGTGGACGCCGGCGCCGCCAAGGCGCTCGGCGAAGGCAGGTCGCTTTTGCCCGCCGGCGTGGTCGGCATTGAAGGCACATTCGACCGGGGTGACGCGGTTCTGGTGAAAAACGGAACCGGTGACGAACTGGCTCGCGGCCTGTCTGCCTATTCCAGCGCAGATGCCAAGGAAATAGCCGGTCATAACAGCAGTGAAATTGAGGCCCTTCTGGGCTATCGTGGACGATCTGAGATGATCCATCGGGACGACCTGGTCCTTAAGAAAACACTCAGAAGAGAAGACACCAACCCAAAGTAGATGTGGGGATAAGGCCATGAGCATCGCCGATCTGAATGCAGCCAATGACGATATTGAAGCCATCATGGCAGACATCGGTGCGCGCGCTCGCGCCGCCGCGAAGACGCTCGCCACCATCCCGACTAAACAAAAAGATGCAGCTCTTTTGGCAAGCGCAATGCTGGTCCGGGCCAACGCCGGCGACATTCTGGAAGCCAACGCCAAAGACATGGAAGTCGGTCGTGCAAAAGGACTGTCTGGTGCCTTGATGGATCGCCTCATGCTAGATGACGCGCGCATTGAAGCGATCGCTAAAGGCATCGAAGAGGTGGCGGCGCTCAAAGACCCCGTCGGCGACGTCATGGCGGATTGGGATCAGCCCAGTGGCTTAAACATTTCCCGTGTCCGTGTGCCCCTTGGTGTTATCGGCGTCGTCTATGAAAGCCGCCCCAATGTCACCGCAGATGCAGCGGTCCTTTGCTTGAAGGCCGGCAACGCCGCCATCCTGCGTGGCGGTTCCGAAAGCTATCATTCAAGCCGGGCCATCTTCGACTGTCTCGAAGAAGGCATGGCGGCGGCGAACCTGCCAGACGGCGCCGTTCAAATTGTGCCCACGACAGATCGCGCAGCTGTTGGCGAAATGCTGAAAGGCTTGGATGGCAATCTGGACCTCATCATCCCCCGCGGTGGGCGATCCCTGGTGGAGCGTGTCCAGAACGAAGCCCGCGTCCCCGTCTTTGCCCATCTTGATGGTCTGTGTCACGTCTATGTGGACCGGGACGCCGACCTCACCATGGCCAAGGAAATTGTCGTGAACGCCAAGATGCGCCGCACCGCTATTTGCGGTGCTGCGGAGACCGTCCTGGTCGATAAGGGCGCAGCCGACAAAAACTTAGGCCCCATCGTTGCAAGCTTGATTGACGCCGGATGTGAAGTCCGGGGAGACGACCTCACACAGGCCGCTGACGCGCGGGTGAAACCGGCAACGAACCAGGACTACGAAACGGAGTATTTGGACGCAATTATATCCATCGCTGTCGTCGACGATGTGAAAGATGCCATGCGCCACATCAGTGAGTATGGATCAGATCACACCGACTGCATCGTGACGCAGAATGAAGAAACGGCTGTCCAGTTTCTCAATGAAGTCGACAGCGCCATCGTGCTGCACAACGCCTCGACCCAATATGCGGACGGCGGCGAGTTTGGCATGGGGGCAGAGATAGGGATCGCTACAGGCAAATTTCATGCACGCGGACCTGTTGGACTGGAACAGCTCACCAGCTTTAAATATCAGGTTCGTGGTAGCGGCCAGACCCGTCCATAATCCGTTGCCCGTGAACCTGCCTCTTACAACGTCACCGGGGCTGAAAGTTGGCCTTTTGGGCGGCTCGTTCAATCCCGCCCATGAGGGTCATCGCCTCGTCTCGCTGATGGCGCTCCGGCAATTGCAGCTGGATCAGATCTGGTGGCTGGTGTCGCCACAAAACCCTCTGAAGGCAGCGAGCGACATGGCGCCGCTTGGCGAGCGCATTGAAGGCGCAGAGCAGATGGCGGCTCACCCTCGGATTATCGTCACCGATATTGAGAGTGACCTTCGCACCCGCTTCACCGTCGATACCATAGACGCACTTCATCGACGATACAAACAGGTTCAGTTTGTTTGGCTGATGGGGGCCGACAATATGATCCAACTGCCTCGCTGGGCGAAATGGCGGGACCTTGTAGAGAGCGTGCCCGTTGCCATCTATCCGCGACCGGACTTCAATCTGAAAGCACGCCTGTCTCTGGCGGCAACGACTTACCGGCCCGCCTGGGTGGACCCGTCTGATGCCGCGCTGCTGCCTCGACTCAGGGCCCCAGCGCTCTGCTTCCTGGAGGGTCCTCAGAATCCAATTTCCGCCACGAAACTCCGCCAGGAGACCTAGCCGGTCCGAATAACACCTCCCATAACTCATTGAAATTTATGAGAATTTCATGAGAACCATCATCAATAAGCGGTTTCATTGAATTGTCGCGGACAAGCAGTCATATTTCCCTTGAGGGACGTAACCAGCGTTCTTTGCAGCGGTTCAAGAGCCACTGCTTTCGTCATGCATAGGGACCCCGAAACGGGGACAAGGAGTTATCCCTGAGCGCACAAAATCTGGACACAAATGTCCAATCTCAGTCAGAGGACCGCAATGCCGTCCTATCGGCTGATGAGAAATCGACCCACTCCCAATCAGATGCCATGCTCGAACTCGTGCTGACTTGTCTTGATGATGACAAGGCGGAGGAGATCGTGTCGATCGACCTGGAGGGAAAATCTGCGATCGCCGACCACATGGTCGTCGCAAGCGGACGCTCTCAGCGGCACGTCAGCGCATTGGCGGACCATCTGACTCGGCGCATGAAAGAAGAAGGCTTCGGCAGCGCGCGTGTGGAAGGCCTGGCTCAGGCTGATTGGGTTCTAATCGATGGTGGAGATGTGATTGTTCACATCTTCCGGCCTGAGGTTCGCGAGTTTTACAAGCTGGAAAAGATGTGGTCGGCCGACGTTACGGCTGAGCGGATCGCCATCAGCTAGACCGCGATGCGGGTGGAGATAATTGCCGTGGGCCGGATGAAACCGGGCCCGGAGAAGGACCTTTTCGACACTTTCGCCAACCGGTTTGAAAGCCAAGGCAAGGCGATAAGTCTCGGGCCCCTGACACTGACAGAAGTCGAAGAAAAGAAAAATCTCGATCGCGCAGAACTAGCGTCTCGAGAAGGCGAAAGGATCCTGCGCGCGGTCCCCAAGGGCGCCAAACTCATCGTTCTCGATGAACGTGGCACATCTCTCAAAAGCAAAGTTTTTTCTGAGAAGCTAAGTCTGTGGCGCGACGAAGGCGCACCTGCATGTGCGTTCGTGATCGGCGGCGCGGGAGGTTTAAGCGACGACGTCAGAAAACGTGCGGATTACAGGCTTTCCTTTGGGAGCCAAACATGGCCCCACATGATGGCACGGGCTATGTTAGCGGAACAATTATATCGGACAGCAACCATACTCGCAGGCCATCCCTACCACCGGGATGAGTAGTCAGCGGGTCGTCCCTAGACAGGAATCGGCCCGCTCAGTAGGGTCGCCCCTCCGCACCTGGAAAGACCGATTCTTTTTGATTCCGCCTGGTCTTTGTGCCGGCGTTATAGACCAATAGATCTTAGGAGAGACATGTAAATGGCGCGCGCGACAAGCATAGAACCCGTCGTACTCGCCATTATCGATGGCTGGGGAAACCGCGCGGACACGGATGGCAACGTGATCGCAAATGCGAAGACACCTATCTTCGATCGTCTAGCTGCCCGCGGCATGCGAACCATGTTGGCGGCAAGCGGTGAAGCCGTTGGACTTGCGCCAGACCAACCTGGAAATGTTGAAGCAGGTCACCGCGCGATCGGATCGGGCCGCGTAGAAGAACAGTTTGCGGTGCGCGTGAACGCGGCCTTTGCAGGCGACGGGCCAGAACCGATCGCCAACAATCGAGAGCTGCAGGACCTCATCCTGAAGGCGCGGAGTGTCGGAGGTGCCATTCATCTCGTTGGCTTGATTTCACCGGCAGGCGTCGAAGGACATCAATATCATTTGGCAGTGCTGGCCGCACTCATGAGTCACGAAGGGGTCCAGGTCTGGATCCATGCGATCCTGGATGGCGAAGATACAGACAGCCAGAGCGGCGCTGATTGTCTGGGCGAGTTTCTTCATGACATTGAAGGCGCCGAAAATGCCCAGCTTGCCTCGGTTATGGGGCGCCGCTATGCCTTCGACCGGTTGCAACGCGAAGGGCAGACCGGCCTCGCGTTGAAAGCCATGGCGGAGGCCGGGGCCGTCTCTATCGACTATGCCGTGCCTTATGTCGCCGAATGCTACGAAAAGGGTTTGTGCGATGCGGACATCCCACCCGCAATCCTCACCGGCTATGGCGGGCTGCGCCAGGATGATGCCCTCCTGCTTGCGCTCCTACGCGCCGATGGCGCAGCGCCCCTCATAAGGGCGTTGGCGGCAACGTCAGATGGATCAAATGACATAACGTCCCCAGTCGAACTTTCGGCTGTTTGTAGCCTCACCCCGCTTGCCTATCCGTTGCGCGACCAAGTCCCGTCTCTGTTCGATGAGCCCCGATTGAACGGCACCTTGAGCGAAGCGTTGGCGACCGCAGGAAAAAGACAGCTTTATCTCTGTGACGAAGCATCTCCCTACGCGCTCGGCACCTATCAGCTGGGCGGCAGGCCGGCACCTTTCGAGGGCGAGACGCACATCGCACTGCCAAGTCCGAAACGTCAGCAGTTTGAGAAAAGACCTGACCTTGCCGCGCTTGATCTAGCCAACGAGATTGTCGCAACGGTGAAAGCCGGAAATGCAGACGCGATCATTGTGCACTTTCCAAATGTGGGGCTTGCCGCCCGCACCGGTGACCCGGCTCTGGTGAAGAAAGCGGCCGAGATCGTCGACAAGGCACTTGGCAAAATAACCGCAATTCTGGAAAAGCGCGGCGGCACTCTGATGATCACAGCGTCCCACGGCAATGCGGAAGACATGCGCCCAGGCGATGGCGGCAAGGCCAATGCGCGCAACACCCGCGCGGCGGTGCCGCTCGTCATCGATGGACCGCCCGCCGTAATGACCGGCGCAGCACTGAAACCGGGCCGCCTTGAAGATGTCGCAGCCACTTTTCTTGCGCTTTTAGATGCACCCGTGCCCCAGGAAATGACCGGAACATCGCTTCTCGTTTCCAACGAGGCAGAGGCTCATGAGGCTGTTTAACGGCGTCACACACTTAGCCGGCACTGCGCTCATGGGCGCGCTTGTCACGCTCAGCAGCACAGCGCTCGCAAACGAGACTGACCCGACGCGCCTACAGGAACTGCAAACCGAGATTGAAGACAGGGTAGAGCGCCGCCAACAGCTGGAGGCGGAGGCCAACGCCTTGGCCGACGAAGTAGCGGAGATTAGGCAGCAACTGATTGATGCTGCAGCACGGGTGCAGGCCCGCGAACGGGACGTGACAGACTCTGAGACAAGGCTCGCGGGTCTCGCAGCTGCGCAGGCGGTCCTCCTCGCCCAACTGGAAACTCGTCGCGCAGAACTGACGGACACGCTTGCCGCCCTCCAACGTGTGGATAGGAATCCGCCCCCCGCGCTCGCTGTGCGACCCGATGACGCTGTGTCCGCAATGCGCAGCGCCCTGTTGCTTTCCACCATCGTGCCAAAACTCGAGTCCGAGGCCCGCGAGATCCGAGACCGACTGGAAGAATTGGAAAAAGTGAAGGCAGACCTGGTAGCGGAACAGGAGACGTTTGATTCAGCCTCGCTTGATCTCTCAGAAGAGCGCGAAACGCTGAACCAGTTACTTGAAGCTAAAGTCACCGCAGAGGCCGCGGCCCGGGCACTGGCAGAGGAAGAAGCGGCGGCACTGGCAACACTTTCTCGTGAGGCGGAAGATCTGAAAGATCTGATCGCCAGGCTCGAAGCGCGCGCAGCGCGCAGAACCCCGCCGCCCCGTCCAACCTTTAGAGAGCCGGCATCACAACCGACAGAAGAGCCCGCACGGGAGAGTCGGCGGGTCGCAGCCGTGGCGCCCAGCGCCGCGCCGAGCCACCTTTTTTCGGCCTCCAGAGGCCTAATTCGCCCGCCCGTCGAGGGCGTGGCCCTGGGACGCTATGGAACGGACGACGGGACGGGCGGAACGGTACAAGGGTTAACACTCGAAACACGCCCAGAAGCGCCCGTAACTGCGCCATTTGACGGCAGAATCGCCTTCGCGGGCCCGTTCAGGCGCTATGGGCAACTCTTGATCCTGGAGGTCGGCGAGGGGTACCATCTGCTCCTTGCGGGCATGACCCGAATCGACGGGATTGTCGGCCAAAATGTGCTGGCGGGCGAGCCCATCGGTGCCATGGGACCGACCCGCTCTGACATGTCTTCGGACGCTGGTGGCGACAAGCCAGCGCTCTACATTGAGTTGAGGCGAAACGGCACCCCCGTTGACCCAAGACCCTGGTTTGTCGCAAGTGATAGGAAGGCCCGAGGCTGATGAATAGGTCCGTAATTGCAAGTTTTGCTATTGGTACTCTGGTAGCTGGCGTCACTATTTTTGCGCTACAGCCACTGACCAACGGCTCTGCGGCCAATGCAGCCAATTCAGAGACCTATCGCCAGCTCAATTTGTTTGGCGATGTCTTTGAGCGCGTACGCGCCGACTATGTCGAACCGACAGAAGACTCCGAGCTGATCGATAATGCGATCAACGGCATGCTCCATTCGCTGGATCCGCATTCAAGCTACCTGAACCCAAAGAGTTTCCGGGATATGCAGGTGCAGACCAGAGGCGAATTTGGCGGGCTGGGCATTGAGGTCACAATGGAGAATGGCTTGATCAAAGTCGTGACCCCCATCGACGACACGCCTGCGCAAAGAGCCGGCTTACTGCCAAATGACCTCATCACTCACCTGGATGACACACCAATCTTAGGGCTCACCTTGGGCGAATCTGTTGAGAAGATGCGCGGACCCGTCGACACAACCATCACACTGACCGTTTTGCGTGAAGGTGTCGATGAGCCGTTTGATGTCAATGTCACCCGCGACATCATCACCATTCGCTCCGTCCGCTTCCAGCGCGAAGAGGATATCGGCTATATCCGCATCACGAGCTTCAACGAGCAAACGTCAACGGGCCTTGATGACGCCATCGAAGAACTGTCAGAGCTGATCGGCGAAGACCGGTTGAAAGGATACGTGCTTGACCTGAGGAACAATCCTGGCGGTTTGTTGGACCAAGCAATCGCGGTCTCAGACGCATTTCTCGACAAAGGCGAGATTGTTTCTACACGCGGACGCCGGACAGAAGAAACACAGCGCTACAACGCCCGCGGGGGTGACAAAATCGACGGCAAGCCGATCATTATTCTGATCAATGGTGGCTCCGCCAGTGCCTCTGAAATCGTCGCCGGGGCCTTGCAGGACCATCAGCGGGCGACGGTGCTCGGCACAAGGTCATTCGGCAAAGGTTCCGTTCAAACCATTATCCCTCTTGGATCCGACGGCGCCATCCGCTTGACCACAGCGCGCTACTTTACGCCAAGTGGCACCTCCATTCAGGCGACGGGCATCGAGCCCGACATTGAGGTGCACCAGGAAGTAGACGACGAGCGTCAGCGCAGAGTGACCGGCGAAGCCGCCCTGCCCGGACACCTGGAGGCGGAGAACGGCAAAGAAGAATCTGCGGGCTCACCCTCTTTCGTACCTGCTGATCGCGCCGACGACCTGCAGCTGCAATATGCGCTGGACCTCCTAAACGGTGTTCGGACCTATGAAGTAAAGGCAAACACAGACGATCAAAGCGCGACGGTTGCTAACTAATCAGATACCAGGCTGCGATAGGGTGACGGAGCGGCAGAACACGCAAGCTGATGCCGCGAGGTTTTGGAGTGACTTGAGGCATGAGGCCCTGCCTTAGGTTTTGGAAGCGGATAACGGCCCACAAGGACCGGAGTGAATGGCAAGCAGTTCTACTGCCAGCACTGACAAACGGCGGCTCTTGCCCAACATGCCGACAAATCGGGTAAGCCCACTCGCGGTCGGGGCCTTTCTCGTTGCGCTCTCCTACGGCGCCGTCATCTTATGGCTATGGGCGACCGGCAACCCCAGCTATATCGGCCCACAAAAAGTCATTGAACTGACCGAAGAGCCTGCAATTCCAGCGCCTGATATTCTGAGGTCCGGAACAGCGGACGATCCTATTGCGCCCTCACCGATGGAAGACACCAGCGTGTCCTTGCCGCCACCGCTGTCTCTAAATCCCGCGCCCGAGACACCAACTGAGCCTCCGCAAGAGGCAGCACCGCGTTTGCCGGAAAGACCCTCAACAACGGTCAAAGCGCTCCCCACAGCACCGCTGCCGGGCCTTATTGCAAATGGACCTCATGGTCCCTTGCCAGTCATCGGATCCTCCGGACAACGCGCGTCGACGGCTTATGCCCGACCATCCGGCCTCACCACGGCAAATGTCCGCCTGCCACGTGTTGCCTTGGTGGTTGGTGGCCTGGGCATTTCCGAGACGGCGACCAGAAACGCCATCGAGAAGCTGCCGCCTGAGGTCACCCTGTCCTTTGCGCCTTATGGGCGCGATCTGCAAAGCTGGATCGACAAAGCGCGTGCCGCGGGCCACGAGGTCCTGCTTGAACTACCGATGGAACCCTACGACTACCCAGCCAACGATCCCGGACCTTACACCCTGCTGACCTCGCTCAGCGCCGGGGACAATCTGGATCGTCTCTCCTGGCTGATGAGCCGCTTCACCGGCTATGTCGGCGTGACCTCTTATCAGGGCGCGAAATTCACGGCTGACAAAACCGCGATGGAGCCCATTCTTGAAGCACTCGAAAGCCGGGGCGTCATGTATGTCGACCCAGGTACCAGCCGCCGCAGCACCGCCCCAGAATTGGCTAAGGAGCTGGGCCTGCCGTGGACCACTGGGAACCGCTCTGTAGACCCCACCCGCACGCCACGCGCCATTGATGAGGCCCTTATTGCCCTGCAGCAGCAGGCTGGTCAGAACGGCGTTGTTGTGGGCCTCGGCACGGCCTTCCCAGTGACCATTGAACGCATCCAGAAATGGACAGAAAACCTTGGGCAAGACAACATTGTTCTGATACCCGTGAGCGCAACAGCTATCGATGGATAGCGCATACGTCTCGGGAAGCCCATGTCAGAAAACGCGACCAACCTGCCCTACCGCCCCTGTGTCGGCATCATGCTGGTGAACGAAGAGGGCAAAGTCTGGATCGGCGATCGCATCGGCTATTCCGACGACAGCCACGACACAGCCTGGCAGATGCCCCAGGGCGGCATCGACAAGGGTGAGAAGCCCGCCACCGCGGCACTGCGTGAGCTTGCGGAAGAAGCCGGAACGACCAAGGCGGAGATCATCCAGGAGTCAGCACATTGGTATAAGTACGATCTGCCCAAAGAAATTGTCGGCAAAGCGCTTAAGGGGAAATACAAGGGTCAAACGCAGCGCTGGTTTCTGCTTCGCTTCACCGGTGAAGATGGCGACATTGATATCGCCGCCGATGATCATCAAGAATTCTCGAGCTGGCGCTGGGCAGATCTTGATGAGTTGATTGATCTGATCGTTCCCTTCAAGCGGGAAGTCTATTCTCGGGTCGTTGAAGAGTTCCGCGAGACAGTAGAGAAGCTCGCCAAGGCCCAAGCCTCTTAGGCCGCCAGTGCCTGCGCTTTCCGCATCCGACGCTGCCAAACCTTCCAGACAATGGGCTCCATCATCCGCATAAAACGCCCGTGCGGCGCAATGCCAACAGCCTTCGCAATCATGGACACAAGCCGGTTGGTATGCGTCCGCTTGTAAAGCACCAAGGCGCGGGCTTCGTACGCGGCGGCATATTTCTCTCGGCTGTAGGCTGCGCCGTCACCAGGCTGCGTATTTGCGGCAAAGTAAGCCGATGCCAATTCATCATCATCTGCTTCGTTGACCCGCAACAGAGCGACCTTTGCTTTTTCAAATAAAGACGGCTGCTCATCAATCTCATTCAGCGTGTCATAGAAAAGCTTGTAGTGCCGGAATTCATCTGCGGCGATGTGCTGCGCTATCTGCCGGAGCACAGGTTCCTCCGTCGCTTCTTTGATTGCTGTATAGAATGAGGAGGTGCCGCTCTCCACCACGCAGCGCGCCACCATCTCACCTGCGCGCGATCCGCGCACACTCTCTGTCGCATCAACAGGGATCTGATAGATCTCCTGAAAACGCTTGAACGCCGCATCAAAGGAGAACTCCGGATCCGCCAACTCGGCCCACCGCGCCAATGCAGCACCATGCTGCTCTTCCTCGCGGCCCCACTGCTGAATGGTCTCCTGCACCTTCGGCAGGTCTGAAAAAACATTGGTGAGATAGGTCACATAATCACCCGCATTGAACTCGACCATTGCCGCAGCTTTAACGGCCGCTAACAGATCACGATCGACCTTCGTGGCGTCAAACTGATCCCACGCGATATCGTCTAATGTCCAATGCTCATCCATGCGACTTCCCTTCATTCAAAGGCTCAAGCAGGCTTAAAGATCATTATAGACCTAACCGCCGAAAGCGCGAATGTGACCCAAGAACACAGGAGGGAAGCCCACAAAAAAAGGCGGCACTTAAGAGTACCGCCTAGATTTGTATGGACTTTGCGCGGCACTAGAGCGCGGAACGCAGTTCCTGGAGCTGGTCCAGATGAGCTTGTGCCTTGGACTTTGCTTCGTCGCTCGACGCATCTTGCACGTCTTCCGTCGCATCCTTGATCCGCTGATCTAAGGCTGCCCCGTCCAGCTCAGACAAGGGCACCGCTTCCTCAGCAAGAACGGTCAGGCCAGCAGGCGTTACCTCAGCAAAGCCACCGCGCACGAAAATGCGCATGTCCTGGCCGTCGGTGCCGCTCACATCCAGCACGCCAACACGTAGCGTCGACATGACCGGTGCATGGCCCGCCAGCACGCCAAAGTCCCCTTCAGCGCCCGGGACGATGACCATGTCAGCTTCCGTCGACATCAAAAGACGCTCAGGAGCCACCAGATCGAATTTCAGCTTGTCAGCCATAAGGCAAACCTCTGATTAAGCGTTTTCAGGATAATTGGAACCGGTTATCCGTCCGAAAACGCGTCAAAACAACAAGTGCTTTGAAGATTAGGCAGCTTCCGCAGCGAGCGATTCCGCTTTCTTCATTGCATCTTCGATCGTGCCGACCATGTAGAAGGCAGCTTCCGGAAGGTGGTCATATTCACCATCGCAGAGGCCTTTAAAGCCTTTGATCGTGTCCTTAACGTCAACCAGCACGCCGGGGCTGCCGGTGAACACTTCAGCCACAAAGAACGGCTGGCTCAGGAAACGCTCGATCTTACGCGCGCGGGCCACAACAAGCTTATCTTCTTCAGAAAGCTCATCCATGCCGAGAATGGCGATGATGTCCTGAAGCGATTTGTACTTCTGCAGGATTTCCTGAACGCGACGCGCTGTTTCGTAATGCTCTTCGCCAACAACACGGGGCTCGAGAATACGGCTGGTTGAGTCAAGCGGGTCCACAGCAGGATAAATACCCTTCTCGGAGATCGCACGGTTCAACACGGTCGTCGCATCCAAGTGAGAGAAGGACGTCGCAGGAGCGGGGTCAGTCAGGTCATCGGCAGGCACGTAAATCGCCTGCACGGAGGTCACAGAACCCTTGGTCGTTGTGGTGATGCGCTCTTGTAGCGTCCCCATGTCGGTAGCCAGTGTTGGCTGATAGCCTACAGCGGATGGGATACGGCCAAGAAGCGCGGACACTTCTGAACCGGCCTGCGTAAAGCGGAAAATGTTGTCCACGAAGAACAGCACGTCCTGGCCTTCATCACGGAAATGCTCCGCAACGGTCAGACCCGTCAGAGCAACACGAGCACGGGCTCCGGGAGGCTCGTTCATCTGACCGAACACGAGAGCACATTTGGAACCTTCGCCGCCGCCCTCTTTGTTCACGCCGGATTCGATCATTTCGTAGTAGAGGTCGTTCCCTTCACGGGTCCGCTCACCGACACCAGCAAACACAGAGTATCCACCGTGCGCCTTAGCGATGTTGTTGATCAGTTCCTGAATAAGAACGGTCTTACCAACGCCCGCACCGCCGAAGAGGCCAATCTTACCGCCCTTCGCGTAAGGTGCGAGAAGGTCCACAACCTTAATGCCGGTGACCAGCATTTCGGCTTCTGTAGACTGCTCAGAAAACTCTGGGGCTTCCTGGTGAATAGCGCGCTTCGCCGATGTAACAACCGGGCCTTTTTCATCAACCGGCTCGCCGATCACGTTCATGATCCGACCCAGCGTTTCATCCCCCACCGGCACTTCAATCGCGGCGCCCGTGTCAGTCACGTCCTGGCCGCGCACCAGACCTTCCGTCGCATCCATCGCAATGGTGCGAACCGTGTTCTGGCCCAGATGCTGCGCCACTTCCAGAACCAGGCGGTTGTCGCCATTCTTGGTTTCAAGTGCGTTCAAAATAGCCGGCAGGTGTTCGTCAAACTCGACGTCAACAACAGCACCAATAACCTGGGTAACTCGTCCGACAGTGTTGGTCATATGTCTTTCCTCGGATCGGTTGCAGCCTCAACGCGAGGCTTGCGTCCAACAAAATATTTTAGAGCGCCTCAGCACCCGAAATAATCTCAATCAGTTCTTTCGTAATCTGAGCCTGGCGGGAGCGGTTATAGGTGATCGTCAGCTGATCGATCATCTCGCCCGCATTCCGCGTTGCATTGTCCATGGCGGACATGCGCGCGCCCTGCTCAGAAGCAGAATTTTCAAGCAGTCCCCGGAAGATCTGAACCGCAATGTTCCGCGGTAGCAATTCTTTCAGGATGTCAGCCTCTTCCGGCTCATATTCGTAGGCCGCACCACCCAGATCGACGCTGTCATCCTCGGCGCCTTCAACAGCTTCGATACGTGCCGGGATCAGCTGCAGCGCTGTTGGGATCTGCGCCACAACGCTTTCAAACTCAGCATAGAAGAGTGTGCAGACATCAAACTCACCCGCCTCAAACAGAGATAGGACCTGGCCGGCAATCGCGTCCGCATTGGTGAAAGCAATCTGCTTCACTTCAGACAGGTCCACGAAATCGACGAAAAGGTCGCTGTAGAGACGCTTCAGCTGATCTCGGCCCTTTTTGCCAACCGGCAAAATCTTGACCGTCTTGCCCTGGTTTTGAAGGCGGATGATCTCCTCGCGCGCAAGACGCACGATCGATGAGTTGAAACCACCACAAAGACCGCGTTCTGATGTCGCAACGATCAGAAGATGCGTATCGTCTTTGCCGGTGCCGACCATCAATTCAGGAGCGCCGTCGCGACCTTCCATGCCCGCAGACAGGTTCGCCAACACGCCGCTCATCCGAGCAGCGTAGGGGCGAGCGGCTTCCGCTGCGTCCTGCGCCCGGCGCAGTTTCGCAGCAGCCACCATCTGCATGGCACGCGTGATCTTCTGCGTGTTTTTCACGCTGGAGATCCGGTTTCTTAGTTCCTTAAGGCTGGCCATATCGCCATCAGTCCTACTTGGTCAGAACAATGCTCAGGCAAACGCCTTGGTGAAGCCCTCGACAACCTCTTTGAGGCTCGCTTCCGTCGCATCAGAGAGAGCGAGCTCCTGACGGATGGTGTCGAGAAGATCAGCGTTCTTGTCACGCACCGTGCGCAGAAGCTCTTCTTCGTAGCGGCCTACATCAGCGGTTGGGATATCGTCGAGATACCCGTTCACACCGGCATAGATCACCACAACCTGCTCTTCCACTTTGAGCGGTGAGAACTGACCCTGCTTCAGAAGCTCGGTCAGACGCTCGCCGCGATTGAGAAGACGCTGCGTGGTTACATCAAGGTCAGAACCGAACTGCGCGAACGCCGCCATTTCACGATACTGCGCAAGCTCACCCTTAATCTTACCGGCAACCTGCTTCATCGCTTTAACCTGAGCGGATGAACCAACACGGCTCACCGACAGACCCACGTTCACCGCAGGGCGGATACCTTGATAGAAGAGGTCCGTTTCCAGGAAGATCTGACCGTCGGTGATCGAGATCACGTTGGTCGGGATGTAAGCGGACACGTCGTTCGCTTGGGTTTCAATGATCGGCAGCGCCGTCAGAGAGCCAGAGCCATTGTCTTCGTTGAGCTTCGCAGCCCGTTCGAGCAGACGTGAGTGAAGATAGAAAACGTCCCCAGGATAGGCTTCACGCCCGGGAGGACGACGAAGCAGCAGAGACATCTGGCGATAAGCAACAGCCTGCTTGGACAGGTCATCATAAACCGCCAGAGCGTGCATGCCGTTATCGCGGAAATATTCGCCAATCGCACAACCGGCAAACGGTGCCAGGAACTGAAGCGGAGCAGGCTCGGAAGCCGTTGCCGCAACAACCACGGAATATTCAAGCGCGCCGTTTTCTTCCAGCGTCTTCACGATCTGCGCAACGGTTGAGCGCTTCTGACCGACAGCAATGTACACGCAGTACAGCTTCTTGCTCTCGTCATCGCCATCATTCAGAGGCTTCTGGTTGAGCATGGCGTCGATCGCCACAGCGGTCTTACCGGTTTGGCGGTCACCAATGATGAGCTCACGCTGGCCACGACCGATCGGGATCAGCGCGTCAATGGCTTTCAGGCCGGTCTGCATGGGCTCGTGCACAGACTTACGCGGGATGATGCCCGGTGCCTTCACGTCCACACGACGGCGCTCAACGCCCTCGATGGGACCCTTACCGTCAATCGGATTGCCGAGCGGGTCAACAACACGACCGAGCAGACCCTTACCGACGGGAACGTCCACGATGGCGCCGGTCCGCTTAACGGTGTCGCCTTCTTTAATGTCACGGTCAGTACCGAAAATCACGGCACCGACATTGTCGTTTTCCAGGTTCAGCGCCATGCCGCGAATTCCGCCTGGGAATTCAACCATCTCACCGGCCTGCACGTTATCGAGTCCGTAGATACGGGCGATACCGTCACCGACGGACAGCACCTGTCCGATTTCCGAGACCTCAGCTTCGTCACCGAAACCTTTGATCTGTTCCTTAAGGATTGCAGAAATTTCCGCGGCCTGAATGTCCATCAGCCAGCCTCTTTCATCGCAAATTTGAGGTTATTGAGTTTGGTGCGCAGCGAGGAGTCGATCATCCGGCTTCCCACTTTGACAACGAGACCGCCAAGCAGCTCCTTGTCCACCCGTGTTTCGATTTGTACGTCACGACCCATGGCGGCATTGAGCGCTTCTTTCAGCGCCGCAACCTGAGGATCAGCCAGCGGGTGAGCGCTGGTGACATCAGCAGAAATTTCGCCGCGCGAGCGGGCCAGAAGCTGGCCGAACGTACGGATCATGTCCTGAAGGGCAAAAATTCGGCGGTTGGCAATCACCACGCCGAGAAAATTCTGGGTCAGTGTCTGAGCGCCGGCCTTCGTAAGAATGGCTGACATGGCGGCGGCCTGTTCTTCGGTGGAGAAGACCGGGCTTCTCACAAGCCGCTTCAGGTCGTCAGACGTATCGATCAGACCATTGAGACCTTTGAGGTCTGCAGCGACCGCATCAAGGGCGCTTGCCTGGTCTGCCAGCTCGAAGAGAGCCGTTGCATAGCGACCGGCGACGCCGGTGGCGAGAGAGTTATCAGCTGACACGTGTGTGCTCGCAACGCTTGGTCTAGGACAGTCACCCGAGATTCCCAATCAGGCCGGGACGAAACAGGTAACTTCCTGAAAACATTGAAGTTATAGCAACAGAAGAACAGCCCACAAAGTGACCGCCCCCGAAACCGCGCGTGTGGTACCACGCAGGCATAGCAGGTGCAATGCCCCACCAAGAAATTGCGCCAGAAAATAGCGCAGGTGCGGCAATTCGACGTCATTTTTGTCGCACTTTTGCCCCGTAGACGGACCATTGCCCGTTTGTCCACAGGAACCATTCAATCAAAGGAAAGAATAGGGATCCACATCCACAGAAACCCGGACCGCATTGGGGACTTTGACCCGCGACAACCACGCCGCAACATAGTCCTGAATGGGCACGTTTCGCGTACTTTTCACCAAAAAGCGGACCCGGTGGCGGCCGCGGAGCAGGGCGAGAGGCGCAGGCGCCGGTCCAAAGACGCTGATTCCCTCTTGGGGACCATGGGAGCGGGCCAGCTCCCGCGACACACCATGGACTTGGCTAGGGTTGGGGCCGGACACAACGATCCCCACCAGGCGCCCGTAAGGAGGGTAGCCGGTGCGCTCCCGCATAGAGGCTTCCCGTTCCAGGAATCGGTCTCTCTCACCCTCAATAAGCGCCTGCATGACAGGGTGCTCCGGCATATAGGTCTGCAGATAGACACGGCCCGGACGATCAGCACGGCCCGCCCGCCCCGCCACCTGGTGCAGCAACTGGAAGGTGCGCTCGCCGGCCCGGAGGTCGCCGTTTTCGAGACCCAGATCCGCATCCACCACACCGACAACTGTCAGCAGTGGAAAATTGTGGCCCTTGGCGACGATCTGCGTACCCACGATCACGTCGACTTCGTGGTCAGCAATTTGCCGGATGGCTTCCGCATGCGCCGCAGGCCCCCGCAGACTGTCGGAGGACAAGAGCGCCAGCCGCGCCTGCGGGAACTTTTGAACCACTTCCTCGGCTATCCTCTCCACCCCCGGCCCGCAGGCAATGAGCGCGTCCTCATCACCGCAGGACGGGCAGGCCCGCGGCACCGGCGCCGAAAAACCGCAATGGTGACAGGTCAGTTCCTTTCGGAACCGGTGCTCCACCAACCAGCTGTCGCATTCCGGGCACCCAATCCGATGGCCGCACGTCCTGCAGAGCGTGAGCGGCGCATAGCCCCGCCGATTGAGGAACAGCATCGACTGCTCACCCTGCGCCAAGGCTTCTGACATCTCTCGAAACAAGGGCGGCGAAATCCATTCACCCTTTTCAGGCGGATGGGCCCGCATATCAATCGCCCCAACGGCCGGCATCACGGCCGGTCCATGGCGTTCCGGCAGAACCAGATGGTCGTATTTTCCGGACCAGACATTCGCCATGGTCTCAAGCGACGGGGTGGCAGATGCCAGCACAACTGGAAAGCCGCCGAGCGATGCCCGCACCACGCTCATGTCCCGCGCATTGTAGGACACACCATCTTCCTGCTTAAACGCGCTCTCATGCTCTTCATCGACGACGATGAGGCCAAGGTCCTGATAAGGAAGGAACAGTGCCGAGCGCGCGCCGACCACCGCCCTGGCCGAACCGTCGGCCACGGCCCGCCACACCCGTTTGCGTTCTTTGGACGAGAGGTCCGAATGCCACTCCGCGGGACGGCAGCCGAAGCGCTGTTCAAACCTCTGCAAAAACTGGCCTGTGAGCGCAATTTCGGGCAGCAAAATGAGGGCTTGTCGCCCTTTGGCGAGCGTCGCGGCCACCGCCTCAAAATAGACTTCCGTTTTGCCCGAACCCGTCACGCCGTCCAAAAGCTGTGCGGAGAACCCACCCTGCTCTATGCGGGCGGTCAACTGATCCGCCGCGAACTGCTGATCATCAGAGAGGTCGGCGCTCGTGAGATCGAGATTGGGGGCGTCAAAGGGCGCATCTGCGGGAAGCTCCACCGCCTCAAAACTGCCTGCATCAATAAGGCCCCGCACCACGGCCGTGGACACGCCGGCCTCATCGGCGAGCTCGCGCGGTGTTCGCGCAAATCCATCTCCCGCAAGCGCCAGCACTTTCTCGCGGCCGGGTGTAATGCGCGCAGGCGGCGGGCCGCCCAACCGGTAGACAGTCCGCACCCCTGCCGGTTCCAGCGCACCCGGCACCCGCACCGCCAATCGCAGCACAGCGCCAGGGGGCGACAAGGTATAGACGGCTATCCAATCAACGAACTGGCGCAGCGCACGGGTCATAGGCGGCGCATCAAGTTTATCGATAATTGCCTTCAGCCGGTTATGACCAACTTCACCACTGCCTTCGCCCCAGACGACGCCGAGCACTTCCCGTGGCCCCAAAGGCACAGTCACATAATCACCTGCACCAACGCTAACTGTGTCTGGCACAGCGTAATCATAGGGTCCTGGAATCCCAAGCGGCAGCAGAACAGAAACAACGCGCTGCTTCTGGGGCGCATCATCCTTAAAAAGATCTGTCTCTGAAAATTCGCTCGGCATATATCAACCTTAACCCTTCAACAAGGGTCGGCGCAGTAACTCTCTTTCTCTCCTTGGCAAATTCGTCAAGGCGGTGGACAATGCCGCTCGCACAAAAAAGAAGCCCGAAAACGGGGCAAGGGGATCAGAGGCCACAACACGACATGAAGTTTTTTATCGATACGGCAGACATTGATGAGATTCGCGACCTTGCCGACACAGGTCTGCTCGATGGCGTTACCACCAACCCGTCGCTTGTGGCCAAAACAGGCCGCGACTTTTTTGAAGTGGTGAAAGAGATTTGCGCAACGATCGATGGCCCTGTGAGCGCAGAGGTCACCGCACTTGATGCAGACGGCATGGTCAAGGAAGGCAAGACACTTGCGGCGCTGGCTGACAATGTCGTTGTCAAACTGCCTCTCGTCTGGGAAGGCTTGAAGGCCTGTAGCGCGCTGACCGCAGAGGGCATCAAGACCAACGTGACACTCTGTTTCTCCGCGACCCAGGCTCTTCTCGCGGCAAAAGCAGGCGCCACCTACATCTCGCCCTTCGTTGGCCGCCTCGATGACATTCACATGGATGGGATGGAACTCATCGAAGACATCCGCACGATCTACGACAATTACGACAAGCTGGAAACGGAAATTCTGGTCGCGTCCATCCGCAATCCAAATCACGTGAAAGATGCCGCCTTGATTGGCGCCGATGTGGTGACGGTTCCGCCGGCAGTCCTGCGAACCCTGATAGCGCACCCGCTGACCGACAAGGGACTTGCCGCCTTCCTCGCTGATTGGGAGAAAACCGGGCAAAAGATCTCGGGCTAAAAGACACAAACAGGAAATCTCAACGAATGTCGCGTCCAATAGACCCAAGCCAACAACAAAGTCCGTCACGACAGCCTGACGGCGCGCTCACTGCCCATGCGGTGAAGCAATACTTGTTGGCAAATCCAGATTTCATATTGGACGATATTGACCTTATCGCCTCAATGAGCGCGCCGAGGAACACAACCGGCGATAATGTGCTCGATTTGCAGTCCGTCATGATTGAGCGACTGCAACACCAGGTTGATCAGCTCAGAGACATTCAAGCCGAGCTTATTGATGCAGCCTCCATCAACGCGCTCACCCGCGACCGTGTGCTTGTGGCGGTCCTCAAACTCATGGACGCAAAAAGCTTTGAAGAACTTATCGCCTTCATCACAGAACCGTCCGGCCTGGCCGCAGCACTTGATCTTGATACGGTCGCCCTAGCTGTTGAGAGCAAAGCGGATGTTCCAGGACTTGGCGTCAGAGGCTTACGCATTCTCGAAGCAAACGGTGTTGATGCGCTCATTGGGTCGGGTGAACCCTTTCGTCTGAGCGCGGAGATCGACTCCAACCCCGGGCTTTACGGTGGCTCCGCCCCCCATGTGAGATCGGAAGCTTTGGTACGCCTGACATTCTCGAAATCCACACCACCTGGCATTCTCGCTCTGGGCTCCGCCCATCCGGAACAGTTTCACCCGAGCCAGGCAGCAGACCTGCTTGAGTTCATGGGCCGCGTTATTGAACGCGCGGTGCGCCTATGGCTGGATCTGCCGAGAGGTCAGTAAAAGGCCGCCTCAGCGGCCCACCCCACGAAGTTGCCGCGCTCATTGCGGGCACCCCTTCCGCTGTCGATGCAGTGGCCAGCTATCTGACATTTCTCACCAGCGAAAAGCGGGCAAGTCCCAAAACAATTGAGAACTATGCGCGCGATCTGATGCGCTTTTTCGAGTTCCTGTTCGACCATCTGGAGGGCGACGCAAGCCTTGAGGATTTAGGGCAGCTCACGGTTGGAGACTTCCGCGCCTTCTTGGCGCATCGCCGACGTGATGGGCTAACCGCAAAAAGCATTGCGCGCACGCTCTCCACGCTGCGCGGTTTCTACAGACACCTGGAACGCGAAGGCCTTGCCATAAACCATGCGCTCAAACGCCTGAAGACGCCGAAGATTCCCCACAGCATTCCCAAACCGGTGTCCGCTGCGGGAGCTCTCGACCTGGTCGAGGATGCCGGCCAGATCGCAGCCGAACCCTGGGTTGCCGCGCGGGATGTAAGCATCGTCACTCTGCTTTATGCCTGCGGACTACGGATCGCCGAGGCGCTGTCCCTTGATCAGAGCGATGCACCCTTCGGCGAGACACTCCGCATTGTGGGGAAAGGCAATAAGGAACGCATTGTGCCTGTGCTCGCTGCGGCCCGCGAAGCGGTTGAACAATACCGTGCCCTTTGCCCCCACCCGCTTGACGGCGACGATCCGCTGTTCGTTGGCGTGCGCGGCAAAAGACTTAATCCGAGGGAGGTGCAGAAGCTGATGGCAACCTTGAGGGCACGCCTGGGCCTGCCCAATACAGCAACGCCTCATGCGCTGCGCCATTCCTTTGCAACGCACCTCCTAAGTGCAGGCGGGGATCTCAGGTCCATTCAGGAACTGCTCGGCCACGCAAGCCTGTCATCAACGCAGGTCTATACGGAAGTCGACGCGAACCGCCTCAGAGACACTTACGATAAGGCACACCCAGCCCAAAAAGGATCAAGGGCCGACTGAAAGCGAACTCCCGCAATCACATGTGGAGGGGGCGCCCATCAACCGCGAGGGCCGCTTCTTTGACTGCTTCAGAGAGCGTCGGATGCGCATGACAGGTACGCGCAATATCTTCCGCCGCACCGCCAAATTCCATGATCGTCACCGCTTCATGGATCATCTCGCCAGCCTGGGTGCCAATGATGTGAACACCCAGAACCTTGTCGGTTTTCACGTCGGCGAGAATCTTCACGAAGCCGTCCGTCTGCTGGTTGGCTTTCGCGCGACCATTTGCCGTGAACGGGAACTTGCCAGCTCGATACTCGATACCGGCTTCCTTCAATTCTTCTTCCGTTTTCCCGACGCTGGCAACTTCCGGTTGTGTGTACACAACGCCCGGAATGACATCGTAATTCATATGCGGCGATTGACCGGCGAGGCGCTCCGCCAACACCACACCTTCTTCCATCGCTTTATGCGCCAGCATCGGACCGGTGATGGCATCTCCGATCGCATAGACACCATCCACATTGGTTTTGAGATGTGCGTCAACTTCAATTCGACCACGGTCATCGACCGCGACACCCGCTTGCTCCAGTCCGAGGCCTTCCGTGTAGGCGACGCGGCCGATACAGACCAAAACGACATCTGCATCAAGTACTTCTGTGTCGCCGCCTTTGGCTGGCTCCACGGAGACCTTAAGACCTTTCCCGCTTTTCTCGACGCCCGTGACTTTGGACCCTAGCTTGAAGGCAAATTTCTGTTTCTTCAGCACCCGCTGGAAGGTCTTCGAGACTTCGCCATCCATACCAGGCAGAATTGCGGGGAGGAACTCGACAACGGTGACTTCCGACCCGAGACGGCTCCAGACCGACCCGAGCTCCAGACCAATGACGCCGCCGCCAACAACCACAAGCTTGCCAGGTACTTTTTCAAGCTCCAGCGCGCCTGTTGACGAGACGATCTGTTTTTCATCCACCTCAATGCCCGGCAGCTGCGCCACATCAGATCCAGTTGCGAGCACAATGTCGGAAGCCTTCAAAGTCCGTGAGCCACCCTCGGTGAGTGCGACGTCGACTTCACCTGCTCCTTTGAGCGTTCCCGTGCCTTTAACCCATTCGATCTTGTTTTTCTTGAACAGGAATTCAATGCCTTGCGTGTTCCCGTCAATGGCCTGCTGCTTAAAGCCCTGCATGGCTTTGAGGTCGAGCTTGGGCTTGCCGACTTTGATGCCCATCTTTTCAAAATGGTCTGTCTCGGCAAAAAGCTCTGAAGCGTGCAGCAATGCTTTGGACGGGATACAACCGACATTGAGGCAGGTACCGCCAAGGGCATCTCGTTTTTCAACGCACGCGACGCTCATGCCCAGTTGAGAAGCGCGGATCGCACATTCATAGCCGCCAGGGCCAGCACCAATAACAATAAGATCGAACGTGTCGGACATGGGAGAAGCCTACCTTCGCATTAAGCAGCACTGGAGGCAGGCATCACGCCCAGGCAACACCTGCCTCCAAGAGTTTTAGAGATCGAGCAGCAACCGCTGTGGGTCCTCGAGACATTCCTTGACCCGCACAAGGAAGGTCACAGCCTCTTTGCCGTCGACAATGCGGTGGTCATAGGAGAGCGCCAGATACATCATGGGGCGCACCTTGATCTCGCCGTTCACCACCATGGGCCGCTCTTGAATCTTGTGCATGCCAAGAATGCCGGACTGCGGTGCATTGAGGATCGGCGTCGACATGAGCGAGCCGTAGACACCGCCATTGGAGATGGTGAAAGTTCCGCCTTGCATGTCCTCAATCTTCAGGCTGCCGTCGCGCGCCGCCTGCCCATAAGCATTGATCGCTTTCTCAATGCCCGCGAGCGAGAGGTCTTGCGCATCTTTCACAACCGGCACAACAAGGCCTTTATCCGTGCCGACGGCCACACCGATATTGTAGAAATTCTTGTAGACGAGCTCGTCGCCATCGATCTCCGCATTCACCGCCGGAATATCTCTGAGCGCGGTGATACAGGCTTTCACGAAAAAGCTCATAAAGCCAAGGCGCACGCCGTGCTTCTGCTCAAAGAGCTCCTTGTATTGCGACCGGGCTGCCATCACTGCCCCAAGATCAACCTCGTTGAATGTGGTGAGCATGGCGGCTGTGTTCTGTGCATCTTTGAGACGCGTCGCAATGGTCTTGCGCAGGCGCGTCATCCGGACCCGCTCTTCGCGAGCCCCCTGATCAGCTGCCGGAGCGCTGGCGGGTTTCGCCGCCGCAGGTACCGCGATGGGCGCAGCCGGTGCGGCTGGCGTCGGAGCGGCAGCGCCCTTGGCTTCTAGAACAGCCAGGACATCCCCTTTGACAATGCGACCGTCTTTGCCGCTGCCGGAAATGGTCGATGGATCAAGACCGTTCTCATCAATGAGTTTTTTGACCGCAGGCGACAGGGTCTGATCAGCGCTGTCCGCAGCCGCAACCGGCTCAGGAGCAGGTGCGGGCGCGGGTTCTGCCGCTGGCGCGGGCTCTGCCTTGACTTCTTCCTTCACCTCAGCGGGCTTCGCTTTCACCACCGCGCCGTCACCGTCGCCAATCATGCCGAGCAACGCATCCACTTCGACGGTCTCGCCTGTCTCGACGGTGATTTCCGCAAGAACGCCTGCAGCAGGAGAGGGAAGCTCAATCGTGACCTTGTCGGTTTCCAACTCAACAAGAGGTTCGTCGACCGCGACCGTGTCACCGGCCTGCTTGAACCATTGGATCACCTCTGCCTCTGTGACGGATTCACCGAGCGTGGGGACGCGAATTTCAGTGCTCATAATTTCCTGCCGTTCTCTCTCAGTCGACGATCAATGCTTCAGATAGAAGCTGGTTCAGTTCTTGTAGATGTTTACTCATGAGGCCCGTGGCTGGCGACGCCGCTGCGGGACGCCCAGCATAGGTCGCCCGGCGTTTGCGCGCACCGACATGGGACAAAACCCATTCAATATTCGGTTCAACGAAGAACCAGGCACCCATATTTTTGGGCTCCTCCTGGCACCAGACGAATTCCGCGTTCTCAAACCGGCCAAGCTCTTTGATCAGCGCCCGTGCCGGGAACGGATAAAGCTGCTCGACACGCAGGAGGTACACATCATCAATGCCGTGTTCTTCGCGTTTCTCATAGAGATCGTAATAAACCTTACCCGTACACAGCACGACACGGCGGATCTTCTTATCATCCACCAGCTTGATCTTCTGATCAGGCAGAAGCTCAGCGTCATCCCACAACAGGCGGTGGAACGAGCTGTCCGGACCAAACTCTTTCAAGGCCGAGACAGCCCGCTTGTGACGGAGCAATGACTTGGGCGTCATGATGATCAAGGGCTTCCGGAAATTCCGGTGCATCTGGCGCCGAAGAATGTGGAAATAGTTCGCAGGCGTCGTGCAGTTGGCGACCTGCATATTGTCTTCTGCACAGAGCTGAAGGTAGCGCTCCAGACGTGCCGACGAGTGTTCCGGACCCTGGCCTTCATAGCCATGCGGTAAGAGCATCACCAGACCACACATGCGCAACCATTTGCGCTCACCGCTGGAGATAAACTGGTCAATAACGACCTGCGCTCCATTCGCAAAATCACCGAATTGCGCTTCCCACAGCACGAGCGAGTTCGGTTCAGCAAGGCTGTAGCCATACTCAAACCCGAGCACCGCATTTTCGGACAGCATGGAGTTGATCACTTCAAACTCCGCGTCGCCTGTCGGCAGATTGTTGAGCGGAATATAGCGATCTTCATTGACCTGGTCGTTAAGAACCGAATGTCTCTGAACAAAGGTCCCACGTTCTGAGTCCTGGCCAACAAGACGAACGCCCGTCCCTTCATTGAGCAGCGAACCAAACGCCAGATGCTCAGCCATCCCCCAATCGATACCGGCTTGCGTTTCAATCATTTTGCGACGGTTTTTAAGCAGCCGTTGCAACGTTTTGTGGGCATTAAAGTCGTCGGGAACAACCGTGATCTTCTCGCCTATCTCAACCAGAGTCTCAATGGGCACCGCAGTCTCGCCCCGGCGTGCATCGCCCTGGGCCTGAGACAGACCTGACCACTTGCCGTCTAGCCAGTCCGCTTTGTTCGGGCGAAAGCCTTTAGCCGCCGCGAGGTCGCCATCAAGCTGTGCCCGGAAACTGGTGATCCTCTCATCCACGTCCGCTTGGGTCACAAGGCCTTCATCCACCAGCCGCTTGGCATAAATCTCAAGCGTTGTGGATTGATCGCCGATCTTTTTGTACATGAGCGGCTGCGTCAAAGACGGATCGTCGCCTTCATTGTGCCCAAACCGTCGATAGCAGAACATATCGATGACAACCGGTTTGCTGAACTGCTGGCGAAACTCAACTGCGACCTTTGCCGCATGGACCACCGCTTCAGGATCATCACCGTTCACATGGAAAATCGGCGCACCAACCATCTTTGCCATGTCCGATGGATAAGGCGACGATCTCGAGTGGTGCGGTGCCGTTGTAAAGCCGATCTGATTATTGACGATGAAGTGGATTGACCCGCCGGTCCGGTGTCCTTTCAATCCTGAGAGCCCGAGGCACTCGGCGACAACGCCCTGCCCCGCAAACGCCGCGTCCCCGTGAAGCAGCAGCGGGATGACCGATCCGCGTTCACGGTCATGCTTCTGATCCTGTTTGGCGCGCGCCTTGCCAAGCACAACCGGATCAACGATTTCAAGGTGAGACGGATTAGCGGTGAGCGACAAGTGGACTTTGTTGCCGTCAAACTCACGGTCGGAGGAAGCGCCCAAGTGATACTTCACATCGCCTGATCCATCGACATCTTCCGGATTGGCCGAGCCGCCATAGAATTCATGGAAGATTGCTTGATAGGGTTTTCCCATAACGTTGGTGAGAACATTCAATCGGCCGCGGTGAGGCATACCCACCACAATCTCTTGAACGCCGAGGGCACCGCCCCGCTTGATGATCTGCTCCAGCGCCGGGATCGTCGCCTCCGCACCATCAAGGCCGAAACGCTTCGTGCCCGTATATTTCACCGCGAGGAATTTCTCGAAACCCTCTGCATGGATTAGTTTGTCGAGAATGGCGAGGCGCCCTTCCCGGGTAAAGCTGATTTCCTTGTCGCGACCTTCGATGCGCTCCTGGATCCAGGCCTTCTCCTCCGGATCGGAGACATGCATGAACTCGACCGCAAACGTGCCACAATAGGTCCGGCGCAGGATCTCCAGCATCTCGCGGATTGTCGCCGTCTCCAAACCCAACACGTAGTCGAGGAAAATGGGACGATCGAGATCTTCAGGTCCGAACCCATAACTTTCAGGCTGCAGTTCGGGGTGATGGCTCTCCTCGCGCAGAGCCAATGGATCAAGGTCGGCATCCAGATGACCACGAATACGGTAGGCGCGGATCATCATGATCGCCCGAACAGAATCGAGCGTCGACGCTCGAATGCTTTCCTCCGATGCATCAGGCGCGCGTGCCTGCAATTTGGTGCGGATCACCTTTTCGTCGGCTGCCGGCCAATTGCCATCGAGCGCACTGACCATCTCGCCATTGGCGTGCATTGGCCAGTCCTGGCGTCCCCAGGAAGCGCCTTGGGCCTCTTTCAACACATCAGCGCTGTCGTCGCCAAGAGATGAAAAGAAGGTTCGCCATTCTGCATCTACAGATTGGGGGTCGTTCTGAAAACGGGTGTAAAGCTCTTCAACAAAGGGAGCGTTGGTACCAAACAGGAACGAAGTCCGTTCAAGCTGTTCGTTTGAACTGCTTTTGCTCATCATGGCTGGTGCGGGTCTTTCCCGCACCCCTCTCAAACCCTCGCCGAGGACTTCAGGAAGCAGATTTCCGGGCGAGATCGTATGGTTAATTTCCTGAGTGTGCCACGCAGGTCGTTAACTAGCCATTTAAAATCGCGAGGCAGAAACACAAGTCTCACGCGAGAAAAAGTGAAGAGCCGGACGCGCGTTAAGGGGTGATTAACCTTTGAGCACATCCGCCAATGTTGTTCCCAGAGCTGCGGGCGACGGCGAGACGGTGATGCCTGCAGAGCGCATGGCTTCCATCTTGTCTTCAGCCCCGCCTTTGCCGCCAGCGATGATCGCGCCCGCATGGCCCATCCGGCGTCCGGGAGGCGCCGTAACGCCGGCAATAAAGCCGACCACAGGCTTCTTCACCTTGGATGCCTTGAGGAACTCGGCTGCCTCTTCTTCCGCAGAGCCGCCAATCTCACCGATCATGATGATGGATTCGGTCTGATCGTCGCCAAGGAACATATCCAGACAGTCAATGAAGTTCGTTCCGTTGACCGGGTCACCACCGATACCAATACAAGTGGACTGCCCCATGCCTGTTGCTGTTGTCTGGGCCACGGCTTCATAGGTCAGCGTGCCCGACCGCGACACAATACCCACAGACCCAGCCTGGTGAATATGGCCTGGCATGATGCCGATCTTGCACGCACCTGGCGTAATGACGCCCGGGCAATTGGGTCCGACGAGACGCGTCTTCGATCCGCTGAGCGCCCGCTTCACTTTCACCATGTCCAGAACCGGAATGCCTTCTGTGATACAGACGGCAAGCTCAATGCCCGCATCAATGGCTTCTAAAATCGCATCGGCTGCGAACGGTGGCGGCACGTAAATGGCCGACGCCGTCGCACCGGTCTGTTCGACCGCTTCAGCGACCGTGTTGAACACCGGAAGATCAAGGTGGGTGGAACCGCCTTTGCCCGGGCTCACGCCACCAACCATTTTCGTTCCATAGGCGATGGCGCCTTCGGAGTGGAATGTCCCCTGATTGCCGGTAAAGCCCTGGCAGATCACTTTGGTGTTTGCATCAACGAGAACAGCCATTACTTGGCCTCCTTCACGGCTTTAACAATTTTGTCTGCCGCGTCGGCAAGATCAGAAGCGGAAATGATCGGCAGGCCAGACTTGGCCATGATCTCTTTTCCCTGCTCCACATTGGTGCCTTCCAGGCGCACCACCAGGGGCACATCCAGCTTCACCTCTTTGGCGGCGGCGACAACGCCTTCTGCAACCACATCGCAGCGCATAATGCCGCCGAAAATATTCACGAGAATGCCTTCGACATTTGGGTCCGACAGAATGATTTTGAAAGCAGCCGTCACCTTCTCCGTCGTCGCCCCACCGCCAACGTCAAGGAAGTTGGCAGGCTCAGAGCCGTATAGCTTGATGATGTCCATGGTGGCCATGGCAAGGCCCGCACCGTTCACCATGCAGCCGATCGTGCCGTCAAGGGTCACATAGTTGAGGTCATATTTGGACGCTTCAATCTCATGTGCATCTTCTTCGTCAAGATCGCGCAGCTCCAAAACGTCTTTATGTCTGTAGAGAGCGTTGTCATCGAAGTTCATCTTGGCATCGAGACAGATCACATCACCGGAGCCCGTCACCACCAACGGATTGATTTCTAGCAGGCTCATGTCTTCGCCGATAAAGGCGTCATAGAGCTTCGAGATGAGCGCAACGGCCTGCTTTGCCGTGTCGCCTGACAGACCAAGTGCGTAAGCCACCTTGCGTCCATGGAAGCCTGAAATGCCGCTGGCCGGATCGATATCGAACGTGAGAATCTTCTCTGGCGTGCTTGCCGCCACTTCTTCGATGTCCATGCCACCTTCAGTGGATGCAATGAACGAAACCCGAGAATTAGCCCGGTCGACGAGGGCAGACAAATAAAGTTCCGAGGCAATATCTGACCCATCTTCGATATAGATGCGACCGACTTTCTTTCCTTCGGGACCGGTCTGGTGGGTGACCAGGGTCATCCCCAACATCCGCTCAGCTTCTTGGGCAACTTCGTCAATCGATTTGACGACTTTGACGCCGCCCCCTTTGCCGCGACCACCAGCGTGAATCTGCGCTTTGACGACCCAGACGGGCCCGCCCAATTCTTCGGCTGCTTTCACAGCCTCTTCGACGCTGAATGCGGGTTTCCCCTTTGGAACGGGCACGCCATATTTCGCGAGCACCGACTTGGCTTGATATTCATGGATGTTCATGGGCAACCACCGGCTGGACCGGCACAGAACAGCGCCGGGAATGGTGAGAAAAAGACGGGCCGTTTATAGCACCCAAGGTCTGCATATCAACCGGCAAGGAAAAGCAAAAGGCGCTTTATTCTGCCAACATGTGGTCATTCACCTCTGACGCAACGGCAGTCAGAAGTGACTTAAGCAGGTCTACAGCCTGGTCCGAACTGAGCCGCTGCACGCCTCGAAGTTGCCGCCAGCTATCCCAGCTGGTAATCAGCTCTACTTTCGCAACCATAGCGGCCGTCTTCCCGAGGCAGTGGGGTTCAAGCATCTCTGTTAGGTTCCCGCGGTATTGCGCCTCGCGGATCGCACGGGATGTAGCGATTGAGGGAAGGAAGCGCCCCGCTGCATCACCTAAATGCTTGAATTCTGCTGCCGCCTCATAGTATCGGGCGCGCAATTCTGCCAACTCTTCCAGCATAGGGACCAGCGCGCCTGGACTCGGCATCGCATCTTCCAGATCGGCAAACAGGTCTCGCGCAAACTTCCTAATTTCACTGGCCACATCATCCATTGAGGGATAGTGAGCCTGGATCTGTTGTGCAGAGAGACCCGTCTCTTCAACCAGGCTATCAAGCGTCGGAATGACTCGGTCTTTTGCAGCGAGGCTAAGAGCTGCATCCCGAATGCTGTCCCGTACGGCACTCTGAAACCGCTTATTTTCAGGATTTGTAGACATCAACACCCCTTCAAAACCAGCGGATCACAAGGGGTTTTCGCAGTCAATCCCCCGAAAGAGTGGTCTGAGTTCCAAGCACACGCCTTCCGGTTATGAACGATAGCTATGGCGTCCGCGCCACCTGCCGAACGAGCTTAACCATAATGTTTCTGGTCTGCTCCTCGCTCAAGCGCTGAATATTGCGCATGTGCCGCCAGAATTCCCAGCTGACGAGCGCTTCAACTTGCGCCGCAATGTCATCTGTCTTTTGACCAAAATGCGGCTGAAGCATTTCAAATATGCGCGCGCGGAAAAGGCCATCCCGGATGGCCCGTTTTTCCCGAAGCCTGGGGAACATATGTTCGGAGACCTCACCATAGGTCCGCACAAAGGCAGTCTCTTCATAGAGATGCATCCGTATATCCACGAGCTCTTCGAGCATGTCCGGCAAATCTCCAGACTCTGGAAAAGCCTCATACTTTGACGCGAGATTGTCATCCAGAACATTCGTTATATCGACGGCCAGGTCTTCTATCGTCGGGTACATCTCGTTGATCTGACAGACCGGCAGACCAGATTTTGCGGAAATGTTCTGTGGATCGGGAATCTGACGATCATTGTGCATAAGCTTAAAAACAGCATTTCTGACCTTTGCGCGCGCTTCCTCTTGATCACCGCTCACTTTATCGCCGTCGTTACCCATAGCGCCCTCATCCGCCATCATTTTCCCGGGCTGGAAAATAGTCCAAAAAGAAGTTTTGGAAAGAGGCGCGCGCCTTCTCACTTACAAAAAAGTATGTAAAATTGATCACATAAAAGTGAATCGATCATTTTACTTAGCAGAAAAGCGCACTAAAGACCGTCAACCTTGATCTCATCGGAGCCGGCCGGAAGCCGCACCCGCATACCATCAAAGCCAAGCATGACTCCTTCTGGCCTGACATCTGACACGCCGCGCATAAAGATGTCTTCCATCACGCCGATCGGCATGGGAGGCACAATGTGATTATAGATAAGAAGCCTCGCATCCGCTTCGTTGGCGATGACGGCAGCATCCACTGGTGACGTGTGCACCTCCGAGGCGTCGGTCAGGATTTTCGCCTGCGCAGGCCGCCCTGACTCGCCAAGGACGTCGATGAAGACATTGATATTGGCCATGCCCATGACCTCATGGACCATGACATCAGCATCTGACCCGAAACGCACCATGTTCTGGTCCCGCACCGTGTCGCCGGAGAACACGACGGTACGGTCCTTAAACTCGACCCGGTAGCCGTAGGCATTTTCCAGCGGCACATGGTCGACCTTGAAAGCGGTGATCTTCAGATCCCCCTCATCAAGTACTGTGACGGTTTCGTCCCGGCTGGGGACCACAAAGGACCTTGAACTGATCGGCTGGGCCTTGGGGTCAAAAATTTCCGCGCCGTGGTGGTCAATCCGCGATTTACTGTCCACCGCAAATGCATCAAAGGTGCCATTTGCAAGACCTTCGACACCTGGCGGGCCATAAAGGGTGAGAGGTTCTTTACGTCCTCCAGCCCATGTGTTCAGGCCTAGATCGCCAAGGCCGGAAATATGATCGGAGTGCAGGTGCGTATAAAGCACCCCCTCAATATCTCCCATCGGCACCCGAAGCTGCTGCAATCGCTGCGGTCCGCCCGACCCGCTATCGACGAGGAACACCCGACCGCCCGCTGCAACTAACGTGCAGGGACCTGCTCTATCTGGGTCGGGAAACGGACCACCGGTCCCGCAAAAGATAAGCGTCATCGAGTCCGGGTCAGAGAGATCGACGGGCTCTGCCGTAATAACCGAAGTTACCGCCCGCTCCAGAAACGCGTCCTGAACAGCGGGAACTCTGAGGCCAATCACAACCAGTGCCACAAGACCAACAACAGCACCTAGACCAATCAGCAAAATGCGTTTCATTGCCCAACTCCATCTCTAACAGAACCATCAAAATATTGACACCAACAGTGCCAACTTCAAGCAAAATCGTTGGGTACAAAAAACGGGGCCGAAAAGGCCCCGTTTTTAAACCAGACAGACTCTGGTCTATTTCTTTTTGCGTCCTTTGCCCGGTGCAAGCTTGGCAACCGCCGGGTTGATCTTCTTACACGCGTCGACGAGACCCTTCACAGCGCCGACAGACTTGTCGAACTGCTTCTTCTCAGTCGCATTGAGTTTGATTTCGACAATGCGCTCAATGCCACCAGCACCGATCACTGTGGGCACGCCCACATACATGTCTTTTAGACCGAATTCGCCGTTAAGGTGCGCCGCACATGGAAGCACGCGCTTTTGGTCCTTCAGGTAACTCTCGGCCATCGCAATGGCAGACGCCGCAGGCGCGTAATAGGCTGAACCGGTCTTCAACAAACCAACGATTTCGGCACCCCCATCGCGGGTCCGCTGAATGATCTCAGCGAGCTTCTCTTTCGTCGTCCAGCCCATCTTGACCAGATCAGGAAGAGGAATGCCCGCCACCGTTGAGTAACGCGCAAGCGGCACCATCGTGTCACCATGACCACCCAGAACAAACGCATTCACGTCTTTGACGGAAACATCGAACTCTTCGGACAGGAAGTACTGGAACCGGGCAGAGTCAAGAACACCCGCCATGCCAACGACCTTGTTCGCCGGCAGGCCAGAGAACTGACGCAGTGCCCAAACCATCGCATCAAGCGGATTTGTGATGCAGATGACAAACGCATCTGGCGCATGCTTGCCAATACCTTCACCAACCTGCTGCATAACCTTCAGGTTGATCTCCAAGAGGTCATCACGGCTCATGCCCGGCTTGCGAGGGACGCCGGCAGTGACAATCACGACATCCGCGCCCTTAATGTCCTTGTAGGAGCTGGTTCCCTTTAGCGCGGCATCAAACCCATCCACCGGAGAGCTTTCCGCCAGGTCCAGGGCCTTGCCCTGCGGGATGCCATCAACAATGTCAAAAATGACAACGTCGCCAAGCTCCTTCAGTCCGGCCAAATGAGCCAGGGTTCCGCCAATCTGGCCACCGCCGATAAGAGCAATTTTTTTGCGTGCCATGTTTGATGCCTCCGGGATATCGCATTGGCAGACACTGCAAGAAGCGCCGCCTTTTAAAGTTAAGAAACGAGTTATTAAGGTGCCTAGTAACCTGAATCTCGTGCCGGGGCAATAATCAGCGGAACGAAACTTACCGGTCATCCGCCTTAGCCTTAGGTACTCATGGAATGTAGAGCCGTATTGCGGGTTTTTAGCGTTAATAAAATCAAGGTTGAAGATTTGACTCACTCTGTTTGAAGGCGCAATCTATTGGGGTCCGGAAAGACCGGACGCGGATCGATCGGGGAAAGAGAGCGGAAAACCGCCAAGGATTGATCCGGCACTGAGGGTTTGAGTAACCGCTTTAAACAGGATGCGGAGTAGCGGCTGAACAGAAGGCCAACGGGTATTAGAGGCGCCCATCAGCGTTCAGCGGCATGAGTTAGTGGGGTAGGCAGAGATGCCAAAGGGGTTAAATACGCATACCGGTGATATGGCACCACGCCTAATCACCGAGGACCATGAAGTCCAAAAACCATCACACAATAAAAGTCGGATCCGAAAGTCAGGGATCGCAGCGACACTCGCTGCAAGCATGATGCTGTCAGGATGCGCATCGCCCATCATCGGTGCGCTGACAATCGGCGAGGTTGCATCAATTGCGGGCCTTGTTTCGACCTTCATGTCTGGACAGGACCTGACCGAACATGCGCTCTCAGCCGCAACTGGTCAGGACTGCAGGATCTTGGAAGCCATGCTGCGCCCGGAAAGAGATTTTTGCGTTGACCATAGCGATTCATCAACGCAGAACGATTTCGAGGGCGTGATGGCGCTCTTTGACGACGGTCAGAGCGCGACGACAACCATCGCAGACGCCGGCGTCGGGACCGCGGCGGACGAAGCGGATCTGATCGCGTTGGGTTTTGCACCCATAGATCGCGGAATTGCCCGCGACCGCTTCTCCCTGGAAACCGCGAATGCCGACTCAGCAGAGCGAACCAGACAACCTGTATCGTTCGGCATGCTTCAGGCGTCCTACGGTCAGTCTTGGTCATATGAGTTGACCACGCGCAGAGATGGGACGCGGATTGCTCAGTCCGGCACAGTTCAGCAGCTTGCGAGCGCGGAGCCAAAACCTCTTCCGACAACGCGTGCTGACGGCGCGGTCATTGTACCGGAACCGGTCGCCAACTGATCGAGCAAACGAACTGACTTGAAAAGGCGGCGTGGCCGCCTTTTTTTATATCTACTCAGTTGAAACCATCCCTGAGCGCCGACGCACCGCTTCGACCACCAAGGGGATAAAGCGCTCAGACATGCCGATCTGTGGATGATTGGCGCTTTCAACGAAATAGTACCGCCCGTCTGAAGAAAGCTCCGACAGCTCGGTTTGCATCTCACGCCAGCTCGGCAGCATTTCGTCAGGCCAATCGCCTGCAACAAATACATCCAGCGGCAAGTCACCCAATCCGACCTGCAGGACCTCCCGTCCCGCGGCAGCTGATCGTTCCCAACCGCGTGCTTCCTCTGCGGTGCCACGCATGTGCGAGATCGAATTCAGAAGCGCGAGCGACTGGTCATAGTCAGCCCCTTCAAGCCCATCGATCGCAGGTGCAAAGAGATCAAAGGCGCGCGGAAGGCCGAAGACATTGAGCCATGGCGCCAACTGCCATCCGTCCAACAGGTCTCGAAAGCCCTGCTGCGCAAGCGGAGGAAAGCGCTCGCCCATATCTTCATGACTTGAATCCAGCAGGATCAACGCGCTGACCCGCGCAGGATTGTCTTTCGCAAAAATGCGCGCGACAACCGCGCCATAGGAGTGGCCTACCAGGATCAAAGGCCCATCGATCGACGCCACATCCAACAAGCGAGCCAGTCGGCCACTGGCGAGCCCCGCATCTCGAGGACCGCCGCTGTCTTCACTCCACCCCAATCCATCTCGGTCGTAGGAGCAGACCCTGAAGTCTGGTTCCAAGGCGCGCGAAAGAGGACGCCAGCTCGCCGCCGGGTTGCCCATGCCCGAGGACAACAAGACTGTCTGACTGCCCTCACCTCGACATACCAGGTGCAGAGAAACATCTCCGACGTCGTACAAATCGCCGGGTGAGGGATAGAGAGACGCTGCCCGCATCTCGCCCACACGCTGATACACCATGCCGCCAACCACCAGCGACAGCACAAGTGCGACAATCACATAGCTGGATAGACGCACCAGACGCCAAGGCCCTGCTGTTGTCCGTTGCAGGCTCATCGTTCGCTCGCTCATGTCGCTCTCCCATACTGGTTGTATGAAGTTGAGACGAGCCTGCACGAAAAACGTTTTGACGAAGGAACCAATTGAATTGTTGCGATTGGGACCGCAGAGGCGACCGCTGGGTTAGGGGTTGTGGGCGTCCAGATATTCCGCGCTCTGCATTTCCATCAGGCGGGAGACGGTTCGCGCAAACTCAAAACTTCCGTCGCCACTCGGGTACAAATCCTGTGGCTCAACGGCAGCCGAAGCAATGAGACGCACTTTCCGTTCATAAAGCGCATCGATGAGCGTCACAAACCGTTTGGCTTCGTTGCGGTTGGCGGCGCCGAGTTCGGGGATATGGTCAATGAAAACCGTGCTGAAACAGTCAGCAATTTTAAGATAGTCCGCTGCCCCTAAAGGTTTGGCGCAAAGGTCTGCAAAACCGAACCGAGCAACGTCATGAACCGCCTGAGGGACGTCGACGGCGCGGCCTTTGACGGCAAGCGTGCGCGGCTTGGGTTTGACATTGTTGGTGAGGCTGTCGAAACACGCATCCATTTTGCGGTCCGCCCCCATATCCAGCGGCGCATAATAAACCGGCATGCCATTCATCCGGTCCAGCCGGTAGTCCGTGTCGCTGTCCAGCGGCACCACTTCCATCGCCTCCTCAACAATATCAATGAAGGGCAGAAAACGGTGTCGATTGAGCCCGCCTTCATAAAGGCCCGACGGCGCTCTGTTGGAAGTGGCGACGACGACGACACCCAACTCGAACAGGCGGGTGAAGAGCCGGCCCAGAATGGAGGCATCCGCAATGTCATGAACCTGAAACTCATCAAAACAGAGCAGTGTCGCTTCCCGAGCAATCTGAGACGCAACCGGCAAGATCGGATCATCACCCTTCGCCTGACCAGCCTTCTCCTTTTTGCGCCAGGCAAAAATGCGCTCATGGGTTTCGGCCATGAATTCGTGGAAGTGGACTCGGCGCTTTCGAGCAACGGGGGCCGTCTCGAAGAACATATCCATCAACATGGATTTGCCACGTCCCACATCACCCCAGAGATAGATGCCTTCCGGCGGGCTGACCGGCCGCCCAAGCCCGAAAAACCGAAGCCTTCCGGTTTTCATCCCGGGTCGCCAATCCCCGAGTGCATCATGCAGCCGTTGAAGGTTACGCACGGCACGTTCCTGCGCGATGTCATGGGCAATTTCCCCGCCATCGGTTAGGGCGCGATATTTCTGAACCGGGCCGTCTGTCATAAAGAGTGCAAATTCCGAAAAAGAACATTTCAAGAACACGTCGCTTTTGCTACCTTCAACACTAAAGGAGCAAATGCTGTGACCTCTCTCTTATCTCTCGCTGAACGATTTGAACAGGCATCAAAGAAATATGCCGCTGACAATGGAATTGAGCGAACCGACGAATGGTTCACCCTCAAAATGCAGGAGGAGCTGGGAGAATTGACACAGCTTTGGATGAAATGGGCAGGGCACGGTCGCCGAAAAGGCAAGACGGAAACGGACCTGCATCATGCGATGTCAGACGAAACAGCGGACCTCTTGGGCCACGTGCTGCTATTTGCGCATCAACACGGTATCGATCTTGAGGCCGCGATCAGAAGCAAATGGCGCTTCGACGTAAATGCGGGTGCACATGTCCCCGATACCGACTAGCCGAGCAGGGTCGTGATATCGCCATAAGGTGGATCATCGCTGGGAAACGTGAAACTGCCTTCGTCCCTGATCTCTTTGGCGGCTTTTATAAACCCGCCGAGCGCGGCAACAGCAAGAGCACTCCCGGTACTGATCCGCTTTACCCCGGCTGCGCCCAGCTCATCGACGGTCAGTGTGTGTCCGGGTAAACCGGCCAGCACATTCACCGGACGGTCAACGGACCGCACCAGTTCTGCAATCTCATTAATGTCCGTGAGACCAGGCGCATAAAGCACGTCAGCGCCTGCCTCCTGGTAGGCCTGCAAACGTTCAATCACAGCACCGAAATCCCTGTCACCCACAACATAGTTTTCAGCACGCGCCGTCAGCACAAAAGAAGCGCCGTCGCTGCGAGCGGCTTCCGCCGCCGCTTCAATCCGTGCTTTGGCGCGGTCGAGCGGATAGAGAAAGCGGTCAGGGGTCATATCTTCGATCGAGCCGCCGGCGAGCCCCGCGGCAAGACCAAGCCTGATGGTTTCCGCTACGTCGTCCGGCGCATCGCCCCATCCGTTTTCCAGGTCTGCGTTGACCGGCAGAGAGGTGGCCTCAACGATGTCGGCAATGTGAGACAGCATGGCGTTCCGCCCGACGCGATTATCGAGCGTTCCCATGGAATAGGCATAGCCAGCACTTGAGGAGGCCAGCGCCTCAAACCCTAAACCCTCAAGAAGGCGTGCCGTCCCGCGGTCGTAAGGATTGGGAATGACCAGCGGCCTATCCTGTTCATGAAGCGCTTTGAAACGTTCTGCTTTTTCTTTTTGGCTCATGGCACATACCTCTGTTGCTGTCTCAGCCTAGATATCGGACCGGCGTCACTTCACGCTGGCCACTTTCGGACGCTTATGCCGCCGCAGACGTAAGAAACTTCTGGAGCACGGCGCGCTGCTCGTCGGTTTCCACCGGAAGATCGAAATGCTGGTCGAGGAGCTCCACCAGATCATCTATGTCGGTGATCTCGCGGACGGTCTGGTCCTCACCTTTGCGACGCTCAACAAATGTGTTGTTAAAGATCATCCGCCGCGCATCAGCAGACGGGCGTTCAACAATCAGATTGTTGGTGAAGAGCGACTCCGGGTGGGTCGAGGTGTACCAACTCGACAGCGTGTAATCGACCGGCGTCTGCGGCGTGAGCGTAAACTCACACACATTCGCCCAGCGCTCGCCGAGGTCCGCCTGTATCGTGTACTTGTCGCCATGCTTCACAATGCGATGATCTTCATGTCGCGTCTTTTGAACGAGGCCCGGCTCCAGCTTCAACACACCCGTCAGACGAATGCCGCCAAAGCCGCCATCATAGATGTAAGCACCGTCGTCGAAGTCGACCCGGATCAGCATATGGGTCAGCGGGGCTGGAACATCGTCCTCCAGCATCCACCGCACCCGTCCGATCAGGCCCGTCGCTTTGAAGCCTAGTTGCTGAAGCACAGCAAGAGCCAGCCCGTTTTGCTCAAAGCAATAGCCGCCGCGGCACCCACCCACGATCTTTTTCTGCAAGGTCTCGAGGTCAAGCTCAACGCCCTGCCCGAACAGAATGCTTAAGTTCTCAAATGGAATAGCGGTCGCATGGGCAAACTGGATCGCGGTCAGATTTTCCAGTGTCGGTGCACGGTCGCCCTCATAGCCGATACGGGCGAAATAGGCATCAAGATCGATTTGCGGTTCGGACATGGGGCATCACCATGAAAAAAGGAGTGCCCTTATGTAGGAGCACTCCCTCGCAACACCTAGAGCCAATTCGAGATTTCGACGGCTCCTTGTTCCCACGACTCATTCTTTGGGGCCTATTTCATCGTTGGAATGACGAAGCTGGAGCCTTCTTTCACGCCTGTCGGCCAGCGCGACGTTACCGTCTTCACTTTGGTGTAGAATTTCACGCCTTCTGTCCCGTGCTGGTTCGTGTCGCCAAAGGCGGAGCGTTTCCAGCCACCAAACGAATGGTAGGCGAGCGGGACCGGGATCGGCACGTTAATGCCGACCATGCCGACATTCACATTGGATGCAAAGCTCCGCGCCGCGTCGCCATCGCGGGTAAAGATCGCAACCCCGTTGCCATACTGGTGCTCACTCGGGAGCTTGGCTGCTTCTTCAAACGTCTCTGCGCGCACAATGGAGAGGACGGGTCCGAAGATCTCTTCCTTCCAGATGTCCATGTCCGGCGTCACATTGTCAAAGAGCGACCCGCCGATGAAGAAGCCGTCTTCATACCCCTGAAGCTCGAAACCGCGACCATCGACCAGCAGGTCAGCGCCCTGCTCAACACCGCGATCAATCCAGCCAGCAACCTTGTCGCGCTGTTCGGCTGTGACCATCGGGCCATAATCGGCATCCGAATCTGTCGAGAGACCCACCTTCAGGCTTTCAACACGCGGAATGAGTTTTTCGACAAGCCGGTCGCCGGTCTCCTTGCCGACAGGTACAGCTACGGACAAAGCCATGCAGCGTTCACCGGCCGAGCCATAGCCGGCACCGATAAGATCATCCACGACCCGATCAAGATCGGCATCAGGCATGATGATGGCGTGGTTCTTCGCACCGCCCATTGCCTGGACCCGCTTGCCGTGGGCCGCACCGGTCGCATAGATATATTCGGCAATAGCGGACGATCCGACAAAGCTGATCGCTTCAACACGTGGGTCAGTCAAAAGCGTGTCGACTGCTTCTTTGTCGCCATTCACGACATTGAGCACACCGGCAGGCGCGCCCGCTTCCATCAACAGCTCGCCCAGGCGGAGAGGCACGCTCGGGTCTTTCTCAGACGGTTTGCAAACAAATGTATTGCCGCAGGCAATGGCGACACCGAACATCCACATTGGGATCATGGCCGGGAAGTTGAACGGCGTGATGCCAGCACACACGCCCAAGGGTTGGCGCATGGAATACATGTCAATGTCAGGACCGGCGCCTTCCGTGAACTCGCCTTTCTGGAGATGCGGAATGCCGCAGGCAAACTCAATCACCTCCAGCCCCCGTTGAATGTCACCCTTACTGTCGGCGATCACCTTGCCATGTTCAGAGGAGAGCATCTCCGCCAGCTCATCCATATTGTCTTCGAGCAGGCGTTTGAAATCGAACATCACCCGTGCCCGCCGCTGCGGGTTTGTTGCAGCCCAACCTGGGAAAGCCGCTGCTGCTGCCGCTATGCCCGCACGCACTTCATCCGCGCTCGCAAGCGGAGTCTGCGCGGTGACCTCACCCGTATTCGGATTGAAGACACCGAGTGACCGGCCGCTTGTGCCAGCGACCTTCTCGCCATTGATAAAGTGATGCAGCTCCTTGGCCATATTATTTACGTCATCCCGTTGCCGGGCGCGTCTCCCTTTTTCAAACCTGCTCCCTAGTCTCCCTCAGTCCATAGCGCTCGCGAAGGATTGCTGCAAGGGTCAGAGCTCCCGCACTGCGGGACAGATGACAAAGGTGATGAAAATATTCGCCAGGTTTTTGCGCGCAATCAGGGACGCCGGAGCAGCCAACCCATGATAAACGTTGCGGCAACCGCGCCTGCAAGCTGCGCGGCGATAAAGAGAGCCGCATTGTCCGGATGGATACCTGAAAACGTGTCGGTAAAGGTGCGGGCAATCGTCACTGCGGGGTTGGCGAATGAGGTCGACGAGGTGAACCAATAACCGGCGGTAATGAAGAGACCGACGGCATAGGGAACCGCCTGGGGTGCGGCTTTGATGCATCCGAGAATGGTGGCCACCAGGCCGAAGGTCGCGACGATCTCACCCGCCCATTGCCCCATGCCTGTGCGGACGTTTGACGAGCTTTGGATAAGCGACTGATCAAACATGAGGTGGGCAACCGCGGCCCCAGCAACAGCCGCGACGATCTGCACGCCGACATAAATGCCGCCCTGACCCCATCCAATTTCACGGCGTAAGGCAAAGGCAAGCGTCACTGCAGGATTGAAGTGGGCGCCGGAGATGGGCCCGAAGATCAGAATAAGAACCGCGAGGATCGCCCCTGTCGCAATCGTGTTGCCGAGGAGGGCAATCGCCGTGTTACCGCCAGCGAGGCTCTCCCCCATGATGCCCGAGCCCACAACGGTGGCGAGCAGAAAAAAGGTTCCCAGCGCCTCGGCCACAAGGCGGCGTCCAAAATGATCTTCTTGCATGGAATGCTTAAGCGCTTTCGTTCTTCTGATCGGCTGTGCTTTCGCCGATCTTGTTGAGCTCGCGTTGCAGCGCCAATTCATCCAGGCTGGACAGCGGCAGGTTCACGAAGATATCAATCCGCGCCCGGATCTGGCGAAATACGTCGAGAAACAAGGCACGCTTTTCCACGTCGCGCCCCTCAAAGGCGGCCGGGTCTTCAAACGGCCAATGGGCGCTCATGGGCTGCCCCGGCCAGATCGGACAGACTTCACCGGCCGCATTGTCACAGACGGTGAACACGAAATTCATGGTCGGCGCACCGTCCACCGCGAACTCATCCCACGATTTCGACCGCAAGCCATCGACGGGCACTTTCGCCGTCTTCAGCGTTTCAAGGGCAAACTCATTGGGAGCGCCCGTGGGTTGGCTGCCGGCGGAATAGCCGCGAAACGGAATTCCGGGAATCGAATTGAGATAGGCCTCCGCCAGCAGGCTGCGGGCGGAGTTGCCGGTGCATAAAAACAGAACATTATAGATCATGGAATGGCCCGACATGGTGCCTCCCTCAGGGAACAGATATATATCCGCAGACGGTTTCATGGATATTTGACGTTCCCGTGACAGTTACATGCAGCATCCGCCGAGCTTTGGCGTCTCATCGGCTGCAACCACCGGGCCCGTTCCCCGCTCTTCGGTCTGATGATGGGTGTGAAACGCTTCCCACATCACGCCGTCCGGGTCCGTCGTCCAGCTTTTCTCCGACTTGTGATAGCAGCACGTGGTGACACCTTCCGGAAGATAGGGGCCTTCAGCCTGCTTCAGCTGCGCAAACAAGGGCTCAAGCTCTTCTTCGCTTTCCACCTGAATGCCCGCATGGTTGAAACCGATCTCGCTTGTCGAGGCTTCCAACACAAAGTTCACACGGGGGTCGTCCAGCATCCATTTGGCATAGTCGTCCTTCCGGGTGGTGGGGTCCTGCCCGAAGAGCGTCGAATAGAACGCAACGGATTTCTCCAGATCTGCAACTGCAAAGCTCACATGTAGTCTTTTCATGTTTCTGCCTCTTCCAATGCGGGCGCGCAGGCGCCCTGACAACAATCTTCCAATAGGTAATCGGCCAAAGCCCGCATGCCGCTGAGGTTGGCCGTGTAGATGATGGAGCGCCCGTCACGGCGCGCCGACACGAGGCCCGCCCGGGTAAGCTCTTTCAAGTGAAAGGAGAGCGTGGGCGCGGCAACACCCAATTGCTCTGCGAGGCCACCCGCGGGCAGACCCGCCTCCTCAGCGTTGGGGGAATGGGCGCGCACGAGGGCCCGGAAGATTTCCAACCGGGTTTCTTGTGCGAGCGCACCAAGGGCTTCTATGGCATGATTCATTTCCATATTTTGATAATTATAGAAATATTAGGAGAAGTCAACCCCTGGCTCATCAAAATCCTTGGATTGTCGAAAAACCTAGGTTTCTTGCGACCGTGGCCACCTGGAGCGCAGATGCCATGACCGCGCGGGGCAAAAAAACCCTCCCCTTGCGTCCCAAGGAGAGGGTCGCTCAAATCAAGTCATGGGGTCAGAACTAGCCGTCCCACTCAATCAGATCTTCAAATTTGTCGACCACTTCACCGAAGGTCGCGACCGTATTGATGAAGTTCACATCGGAAATCCCGCCTTCCAACGTGACCCACTGTTCGATCACCGGATCGTTCTCGTCATCAATGTATGCCTGACTGAAGCGCTCGCCGGCATTGAAGTCATTGATCTCTTTGTAGCTCGGCCGGTTGTCCATGGACCAGCCCACATAGAGCTGCAGGAATTCACATGCTTTGCCGGTGCGCCCGCATTCATAGAAATAGATCACGGCATTTGAGTCCGCGAGCTTGAAATTCAGGATCGGCAGATCTTCATAGTCCGTGTCCGCAATATGCGCGTCTTCATATCCATTGTCCCGGAGCATCTCCAAAATGTCGTTGGGTTCGATCGTCCCAAGATATTCTGCGGCCTGCGCTGGCATGGTTGCGACGCCCATGCTCCCAAGAATGAGGATTGCTGCCCCCAAAAGGCGTTGTATCTGGTTCACTTGAGCCTGCTCCTATGTTGCGTACCCCATCTGCGATGAGTCTACTCCACCCAAGCCCTCATGCAAGCTAAGGGTATGTTTTTCCCGGAGAATGGCGGTTTTTCATCAGCACAATCAGCCGTCATACCTGGGCTTGTCCCGGGTATGGAGCGCCCGGAGACCAAAAGTGTAGTCCCGGGGCTGGGGTCGCGAACCCATCAAGCTCAAGCGTTTGCGCCCAGAACACCAGACACTACTCCGGCAACACAACATGCGCGGGCGTGAACACGGGCAACTCTTCCGACATATCAGCATCTAGCAACTGATCAGGGTGCATTCCCTGCGCATTTAAGAAGTTAGTCGCAGAGACAAAAGCGTATGTGAAATCAGCTCCGGTCAATTCGGCACCTTCAAAACTTGTTTTCTGAAGATCACTGTTTCCAAATCTGGCAAAAGGTATCTTGGCATTGTCAAACCTTGCGCCATCTAGCAAAAAGTACCGGAAGTCGGGTTCAATCAAATCTAGACCCCTCAGATCCGTATGCCGAAGATCAGCTTTACTCATCAACCGAAAGCTCAGGTCGCCTGGTAGCGCCCGACACAAGACTACAATTGCCGCAACAACATCCAGCGGCGGTTTCTTACGATCGACGAAGTCTAAAATCGGAGGCCAAGGAGATTGTTCGCGCACATATGCAGCTAGCGTTTCCAAAATTGTGTGAGAATCACGTTCGCTATCCTCCGCAATCCGCTCCAAAGCATAGATCGCACCGAGCCGGACCGACCTGTCATCGTGCCCCAACATCTCCACTGCCCGCGTGAACCGCTCTGTGATTTGAGCCTGCTCGGCAAGCTTTCGATTATCTTCCGCAATGCGTGCCTGAGTGTCCAACGCAGCAGTCCGCCGCGCAGCAAGCGATAGACCGTAAAGACCTGCGGCCCCAGCTGCAATGGTCGCCAACGACCAGAGCAGGTTGCGCATGCCTTCTGGGTTGTCGCTCCAAAACGTGACGGATAGGAAGTCTTCTTCAGAACCCGGAACGCGCCCCAACAACAGCCACGTGACAATGACTGCGCCAAAGCCAAACCCCAGATAGGGAATAGGTGATTGCCTAGCCTGCTGCGCGATGCGTGTCACATCTGCGATAAGATCGTCAATCAGTTCGACTGCGGCGCTGAGAAGGCCCATGGGCTCCATCCAAACTGGGTATTTTGAATAGGACTCCCGATTCTGGAGGCGGCGTCAAGGTCCGCGGGGCGGTACTCCAGTTTGCCGCCACACTCCTCCGTCATACCCGGGCTTGTCCCGGGTATCCAGGGCAAGGAAATGCCCGCCGTGCCTCAAGCCCCTGGATTGCCGGAACAAGTCCGGCAATGACAACAGGGTTGAAAGCACCGTAAGACACCCAACTACACTCTCCCACTGTCATGCTCGGGCTTGACCCGAGCATCCATACAGAATCGAAATGCACTATGGACCCTCGGGTCGAGCCCGAGGGTGACATTAGAGAGAATGGCCGACGCTCGAACAAAAAGCCGCCGCCCGATCAAAGGCAGCGGCCTTTGAAAAGTAAGCGCCAAACAATCAGACGCGGCGTTCGACCATCATCTTCTTGATCTCGGCAATGGCTTTGGCGGGTGAGAGACCTTTCGGGCAGGCTTTCGCACAATTCATGATCGTGTGGCAGCGATAAAGCCGGAATGGATCTTCCAGATTGTCCAGACGTTCACCGGTCGCCTCATCGCGGCTGTCAATGAGCCAGCGATAGGCCTGAAGCAGAACAGCAGGGCCCAGATAGCGGTCGCCATTCCACCAATAGGACGGGCACGACGTAGAACAACAGGCACAAAGAATGCACTCATAAAGACCGTCGAGTTTCTCGCGATCATCCGTCGACTGTTTCCACTCTTTTTCCGGCTGCACCGTTGTCGTCTGAAGCCAGGGCTCAATCGACGCGTGCTGCGCATAGAAGTTTGTGAGATCCGGTACCAGGTCCTTCACCACTTCCATGCTTGGCAACGGATAGATCTTCACATCGCCCTTCACCTCATCAATGCCCTTGGTGCAGGCAAGCGTGTTGGTGCCGTCAATGTTCATAGCGCAGGACCCGCAAATACCTTCGCGGCAAGACCGGCGGAAGGTGAGCGTCGGGTCGATTTCGTTTTTGATCTTGATGAGCGCATCAAGCACCATCGGACCGCAGGTCGTCATGTCAACTTCATAGGTATCGATCCGAGGGTTGTCCGGCGTGTCCGGGTCATAGCGATAGACTTTGAAAGAGCGTTTATCTTTGCATTTAGTACCCTTCGGCGCTTTGTACTTTTTGCCTTTGGTGGGCTTGGAGCCTTGAGGCAGTGCTAGTTCAACCATGTCTCTCTCCTCTTGGCCTTAGTAAACGCGTTCTTTGGGCTGGATGTAATCGACTTCGTTCGTCATCGTGTAGGTGTGCACCGGACGATAGGTGAGCGTCACCTTCCGCGCGTCATCGATCCAGGACAGCGTGTGCTTCATCCAGTTCTCGTCGTCTCGCTCCGAGAAGTCTTCCCGGGCATGACCGCCGCGGCTTTCCTTCCGCGCGTCCGCGCCATTCATCGTGGCCCGCGCCTGGATGATGAGATTGTCGAACTCAAGCGTTTCGATAAGGTCAGAGTTCCAAATGAGCGAGCGATCCGTGACGCCAATATCGTCAATGCCGCCATGAACCTCATCCATGAGCTTCACGCCTTCTTCCAGAACATCGCCGGTCCGGTAAACAGCGCAGTTGTTCTGCATCACACGCTGCATGCGTCCGCGAAGCTCGGCTGTCGGCGTGCCACCGCTTGCATTGCGGAAGCGATCCAGACGCTCAATCGAATTCTGACCTGCATCTTTGGGCAGTGGCTTGGTGGGCCCGCCAGGTGTCAGCTTCTCGCCGGCGCGCAAGCCCGCTGCCCGGCCGAACACAACAAGGTCGATCAGCGAGTTGGAGCCCAGACGGTTCGCCCCGTGAACCGACACGCAGGCCGCCTCACCAATGGCCATGAGACCCGGTACTGTTTTTTCAGGGTCGTTCGCGTCACCCGCGATCACTTCCCCATGATAGTTCGTGGGGATACCGCCCATATTGTAATGAACGGTCGGGATCACCGGGATCGGCTCTTTGGTGACATCCACGCCGGCAAAGATCCGCGCGGACTCCGAAATGCCCGGCAGACGGGCCGCCAGAATGTCCGGATCGAGATGATCGAGATGCAGGAAGATGTGATCATTCTCCGCGCCCACACCGCGGCCTTCACGGATTTCCATGGTCATGGACCGGGATACCACATCGCGCGATGCGAGGTCCTTGGCGGACGGGGCATAGCGCTCCATAAAGCGCTCGCCCTCTGAGTTCACCAGATACCCGCCTTCACCGCGCGAACCTTCTGTGATGAGACACCCCGATCCGTAAATGCCGGTCGGGTGGAACTGCACGAACTCCATGTCCTGGAGGGGCAGGCCGGCGCGGAGCGCCATGGCGTTGCCGTCGCCGGTACAGGTATGTGCGGACGTGGCCGAGAAATAAGCCCGGCCATACCCGCCGGTCGCCAGGATCGTTTCATTGCTGTGGAAACGGTGGAGCGTGCCGTCATCCATCTTAAGCGCCACGACGCCAACACAGGCGCCTTCATCATCCATGATGAGGTCAATGGCGAAATACTCGATAAAGAACTCCGCGTCATAGCGAAGCGACTGACCATAGAGCGTGTGCAAGATCGCGTGACCCGTCCGGTCGGCCGCCGCGCAGGTACGCTGAGCGATGCCCTTGCCATATTCGGTGGTCATGCCGCCGAAGGGGCGCTGATAGATCTTGCCTTCTTCCGTCCGGCTGAACGGCACGCCGAAATGCTCCAGCTCATACACAGCTTCCGGCGCATTACGGCAGAGATATTCAATCGCGTCCTGGTCGCCCAGCCAGTCCGACCCCTTCACGGTGTCGTACATGTGCCATTTCCAATCGTCCTGGCCCATATTGCCAAGCGCCGCGGAAATGCCGCCCTGCGCCGCAACCGTGTGCGAGCGCGTTGGGAAGACCTTGGTGATGTTCGCCGTTTTCAGCCCCGCCTGCGCGCAGCCCAGGGTCGCGCGAAGGCCAGCACCGCCGGCACCCACCACGACCACATCAAATGTGTGATCTGTAAACTCGTATTCTGTCGAGGCGCTCATCGCCGTCTCCTACTGGGTCAGCCGCCAAAGCCAAGCTTCAGCACTGCATAGATGCAGGCGAGGCCGACCACTGCCGCGAAAAAATTATTGCCGATGACGGCGAGCAGCTTGGTGCCCTCGCCATGCACATAATCCTCAATGATCTCTTTCATGCCGATGCGCATGTGATAGACGCCCGACAGGATGAGAAGCAGAAACAGGATCGATACCACTGGCATCGAAAGATAAGCCTGGACGGTCGCATAGTCCGCACCGACAAGCGCCACAACGGATGCCAGGGCAAATACCACCAGCGGCACATTGGCCACCGCCGTCAGGCGCTGGAGCCAGAAGTGATCTGTGCCGGATTTTGCCGATCCGTGACCGCGAACGCGGGAGAGGGGAGTGCGCATATCAGCCATCTTAGAGCCCTCCTGCCATCGCATAGGCGAAGGCCCAAACGATCACCGTCAAAATGATGGAACCTGCCAGTGACAGGCGTGCCATCCACTCAACCGTGCCGAGCTCAAATCCGTGCCCCAAGTCCCAGATGAAATGGCGAATGCCACCGAGTAGATGATGGATCAGTGCCCAGGTGTATCCGAAAAGGACAAGCCGCCCGAACCAGGACGTGGCGACATCCGTGAACAAGCCATAAGCCTCAGGCCCCGTTGCCGCGGCGATCAGCCACCAGGCAAGCAGGAGCGTGCCGAAATAGAGAGCTCCACCGGTGATACGATGTACGATTGACATCATCATGGTGAGCATGGGCCGGTAGATGCCCAGATGGGGCGACAGCGGCCGAGCGCGCACAGGTGCCTTCACAGACGTTTCTGCCATCAATTCTGTCCTTGATAGGTGCCATCCAGACCCTCCGCCCGGAGGCAGCACCGTTGGGAATATAGCTCCAGTGTTTAACGAACCCAGGGGGCCAAGGCAAATAACATGGCCCCGATTGGAGCCGGTTTTTGGCCCTTTTGCGGGGTTTTTGAGAGCGCTTCGCAACAAGACCCCGCCTGCCCTAGGGGAACAGGCGCACAGCGAAGCAGAAGCTTGAAACGGTGCTAAAAAACGAGGAATCTGGTCAAATGAGCCGGTCTTTCTGCATCCTCGACAAGAATGGAGTAATACTCCAGGCGGAGGGGCTTGATCGGCCCTATCCCCTCTACAGTATTACAAAGACAATCATCGCCACCCTTGTTCTGGACCTGAAGCTCGACATTGAGCGGCCCGTAAGTGACTGGCTCGATCCCGAATGGGTCTCGCGCGGCAAAGAGATGAACCTCTTTCACCTGCTGACGCATACCTCTGGGCTGCGCGATTATGGGGCGCTTGGAGCCTACCAGGCGGCGGTGAGTGCCGGCGAAAAGCCCTGGAGCGACCGGCACTTTGCCGACCAAACGCTCACAAAACCTCTCCTGTTTGAGCCGGGCGAAGGCTGGGCCTATTCAAATCCCGGCTTTTGGCTTCTGAAGCGCATCTGTGAGCTGGAGAGCGGAGCCAGCTTCGCGGATCTGGTCGCGAACCGGATCGCCGGGGCTTTCGCCGCACCTTCATTGCAGGTGGCAAGCGGCATCTTTTCAGATCAGCTGCCCACCTATGAAGCTGGCTGGGTCTGGCACGGCCTGGTGTGCGGCGCGGCAAAAGATACAGCTCGGTTTATGCACACCGGCGCCATCGCACATCTTACCGAGAGAAAGGCTCCCGTGCCCAATGCCGGCCCGACCTACCCTCGCGCCGCCTATGGGCTCGGCGTAATGACAGACCTGGATGGCGTCAGCTATGGCCACAATGGAGGCGGTCCCGGTTTCAGTACGTCTTGCTTTCATTTTGCGCGGACCGGGATCACGATTTGTTGCCTCATGGCCTATGAGGGGCCGGACGATGCGGCTTATGCCCAGGTGAGAAAGCTCGCAAGTCAATATGATGCAATCTAGCGCCTATGAGACTTGCACCCAGCACCTTTAGAGTATTACTCTAGATCAGCCATGCCAAAGGAAAGCAAAACCTATCTAGCTGGTGTTGCCGCTGCGAAGCGCCTGTTTTCAGAGCGGGGCTACGACGCAGTCTCCACCGCCGAAATCCGCGCCGAAGCCGGCATGTCTAACGGCAGCCTCTTCCACCATTTCGAGAATAAGGAAGGCATCGCAGTCGCAGTTTTTGTCAGCCTCGTCCGCACTTATCAGTCAGAAATCGCCGAGAAACTGGCACCTACCCGCCGGGCTGCGGACGGTATTGAGGCTTTCATTCGCGCCCACAATCTTTGGATCGAAGACGACCCGAAAGGGGCCCGCATCCTGTTCAACGGCCATCATCCGAGTTGGAGCAACGAGGCTCTGAAGAAAATCAGAGCCGAGAATCAGGCCTTCGGGCAAACGCTGCTGGACTGGAAAAACAATCTCGATGACAAGGAACAATTGGCAGATTGGAGTCTTGCTCTAATTTTAGCGGCTCTCGTGGGCCCGACCCAGGTCATGTGTCGGGCCTGGCTGTCTGGACAATCGAAAGTGCCGCCCAGCGAAAACATAGAAAGCCTGGTAAAGCTGGCAAAAAGGGCCCTTCTTTCTTAGAAAGCCGGAACCCCATAGTATCAGCCGGGCAAGGTCTGGGGCCCTCTGCAATGGGTACTGGGGACGCAGCCTGGACGGGCTGGAGTGATACTCTATTCCGATAGAACTTTGGCGCACCCATCAATCAAAAGGGACAAAGCGCCAAGTTCGTCATCCGCAACCACCCCGTCTTCGCCCCCAGCGTCCCGAACAGCGCGTTCAAGGCAGACGGACAGCGGGTCGTCTGAGGGTCCAGCCTGCCTAGGGCTGTACCGCAAGCCGATAGAGACGAGTGTGCCGTTGGCGGCAACTTCGTATTCACGGGTAACCGCACTACAACAGGCAGCACACGAAGGAGCATTTCCTACGGCGGCGCCGTACCTTTCTTGCGCAGCTGCCCACTGCGCCTCAAAGGACTGCCCGGCAAAGGGCGCAACCATGATGTCCCAGGGCGTCATGTTCACACTAGCTATCACACGCCCTTCGGGGCCCGCATGGGTGCCTGCAAGCCCTCCATTGCACCGGTCGCCAAACCCATGGGCCTTAATTTCCGACATTTCCGTGCCGTCAGCGCTGATCTCCCCGGTGATAAGAGAGCTGAACACGCCGGATCCGCCCCAATTATCGTAAGCCTCAATGGTAAGCCGGCCGTCATCGGCAAGATGAGCAACGCGAGCACCGGAAAAGCGGCGCTCAAAGTCGCCCGCGTCAGGGTCGCCGCGCTGGAGTGATACTCTAGCCCAGTTACGGTCGATCGTCGTTTCCGCGTCGGCTGGTGCGCAATCTTCGAGGGAAACGCTGTTTGGCGCCGAAGGTGCGTCAGGGGAAAAGGACGCATCCAAGACCGGCCAAAGGCAGGCAGGGTCAACATCCACCAATTTTGCCTCAGGAGGCGCCGCGGGTACCCCCTCTTGGCCGGTACCCTCATTATCTTCAACAAAATAAGCGCCAAACCCAAGAAACAGGCCCACGACGGCGATAACAACCAGTGCGCCGCCTAAACCAACAAGACGCCCCATGAATCATCTCCTGTCTGCACGACCATGAATTGGAGTATTGCTCCAATCAACGAGGCATCAAAACCCAATAATCGAGGTCCAAGATGACGCCCTCATCATACCCCTTATCCGCCGGGCCAGGGAATGAGGCGCAGGGCAGGTCTTTGGTTGCAATGGTCCGCAACCGAAGCGCTCCCAGATCGCTTCGGCCATCAAGCTCCACACTGTCCAGAACCTCGGACCAAGCGAAAACCGTATCACCGCCAAAGCAGGGCGCCACGTGTCGCCCGCCATTGATCGCCGCGATCAAAAATGCATTGCCAAGGCCATTGAAAGTGAGCGCACGCGCCATGGAGATCACATGCCCGCCATACATGAGACGCCGTCCAAAGCGCCCCTGGCCTTCCGTGAACTGGTTGAAATGCACTTTCGCCGTGTTCTGATAGAGGCGCGTCGCCATCATGTGTTCGGCTTCTTCGATGGTCACCCCATCCACATGATCGATCTTCTCCCCAATTTCATAGTCGCCCCAGCGATGGGAGGAGCCGGAAAGGTGCGTGTCGATATCTGCGAACCCCGCCGCTTCCGGCAAAACGAAATGCGCCGGCTCCACCACCTTCGGAAGGCTCGGCACGTCTTCTTCAGGTGCTGGTGACGCTTCATCACGCTTGCGCACCATCACCCAGCGCACATAGTCGAGCACATTCTCTCCAGATTGGTTGGAGCCCGTGGAGCGCACATAGACGACCCCGGTCTTGCCGTTGGAGTTTTCTTTGAGCCCAATCACCTTCGACACTGTGGTGATCGTGTCGCCCGGGAATACCGGCTTCAGAAAACGGCAATCTGCATAGCCGAGGTTCGCCACTGCATTGAGCGAAATGTCCGGCACCGTTTTCCCAAACACAAAATGAAAGGCCAACATGTCGTCCACAGGGGCCTGGGCGTAGCCAACCTGCTGAGCAAAGGCATCTGACGACTGAAGCGCAAACCGCATCGGGAAGAGGCTGCTATAGACCGCAACGTCACCCGCCGTGATTGTCCGCGGCGTGGCGTGGGTCAGCACCTGGCCTACGCTGAAATCCTCAAAGAAATTGCCGGAGTTCGTTTTGTCGCTCATCGCCGATCTGCCTCTAAACTGCTCACCCTCGAATGCAGCCTATATCAGCCTGAAGCGCGCCTGTATACGCGCCGAACCTGACCCGCTCAGCCTTGAGGTTCCACAAAGTCTTCCGGCGCAAACTGCTGCGCAGCGTCTTCGTCAATGTAGCGCATGGTCCCGTCCGCCCAGACGCCGATCTTTCCGATCGTTGGAAAGCGAGCCATGTCAGTCGGTGTCCGCTCTCCACCCATCAGATAAACCAGATCCTCTTCCCCTGTATTGTAGAGCTGGTGGACCGCGCCATCGATGGGGAAGCCCACATAGTCTCCGGGCCCGACTGCCACGCGAACATCGTCGATCTCCATCTCACCCTTGCCTTCGAGAATGAAAACAAACTCTTCCTGCGCACTGTGGGAATGCGGCACGAAGCTCTCGCGCCCCGGCGGAATACGGCCAAGGCCCAACTGGGCGCGCTGCATGCCGACGCGGTCAGACAGCGGCACAAAAGAAATCGCCGAGTTGGGGTTGAGCGGATGCGTGAAGGAATAAATCTCCGCCGGCTTCAAGTCAGCCGTCCGGATCACATAGTCCTCTGCTTTGGATTTCTTGGTCTCACTCATGATGTCGCTCCCGGCTGACGATGCCCAATCGCATCAGCCAGAACATATCATGAACACACGACTTCAGCCAGCGGCTTCTAAATCGGCGATCGCGTCCGCAATGGAGACAACCCGCTCTGCAATCTCTGCGTGGAGCAACTCAACCATTTTCCCCTCCACTTTGAGCACGCCCTTGCCCGCATTCTCGGGCTGCTTAAAGGCCTCAATCACCTGACGCGAGAAAGCAACTTCGTCGGCATCGGGAGAAAAGATCGCGTTGCAGGGACCGACCTGGCTCGGATGGATCAAGGTTTTGCCGTCAAGGCCGAGGTCTCGTCCTTGTTCACAGACAGCAGCAAAACCAGCCTCGTCTTTGATGTCATTATAGACTCCATCAAGGAGGGTGATCCCGTAGGCGCGGGCCGCCAACATACAAAGACCCAAAGATGTCATCATCGGCATGCGGTCGGGCGTATGAGCGCAGCGAAGCTCCTTGGCAATGTCGTTTGTGCCCATGACCCAGGTCGTCATCCGGGTGTCAGGGGCCGTAGCCGCGATCGCCTGCGCTTGCAACATCGCCAAAGGCGTCTCCATCATCGCCCAAAGTTGCAGATCTTTTCCCGCACCTGCCTTGTCGAGCAGCGTCGATGCCGCAACGACGTCTTCAGCTGAACTGATCTTCGGCACAAGAATAGCGTCGGGTCCCGCAGCAACTGCTGCTTCAATGTCGGCAGGGCCCCACTCCGTCGCCAGACCATTTACCCGAATGACAATCTCCCGCTTTCCGTACCCACCCTGTTGGACCGCTTCACACACTTGAGCGCGCGCCTCCGCCTTCGCATCGGGCGCCACCGCATCCTCCAAGTCGAGGATAAGAGCATCTGCTGGGATTGATCGTGCCTTCTCTAACGCGCGTGCGTTTGACCCCGGCATATACAGAACAGAACGGCGTGGGCGGGCGGCTAAGGTCATGAAGCGTCTCCAGTGAAGCGGTAGTTTTGCGTGGCCGCAGACTAGTGAGCCAGCGCATAAGTGCCAAGCACGAAAGGGGATGACGCAGACAAATTGCATATGCGATGGATGCGGGAAAATCGAGAAGATGCCCCAAAAACTGCGCCATATTAACAATAGTGAAACTGGTGGTCTGCCATGGTAGGTGCCGGTGGCGATTGACATTCTATGAGGTAGATCATGGATCTCGCATCGTCATTCGGCGCCGTTGCATCTTCGCTCTCGGATGGTTTCGTTACCATCAATGCCCAAGGAGCCATCGTTGCGGCAAACCCAGCAATCGAAAAAATGTTTGGGTACACCAAGCCAGAACTTCTGAACCAGAACGTCGCCATCCTTATGCCGATCGAAGAAGGCGCAAAACACCAGGCGCATCTGGATGCGTCGACCGTCGGCACCACCGGCCGGGCCCTGACACCAGACCGGACACTCAATGGTCGCAGAAAAGACGGCACCATTTTTCCCATTACCATCACCGTCTTCTCGCTGAACGGAAGTGGGGATGAAAAATTCTTTCTCGGCCTCATTACCGATCAGTCAGCTGGCGAAGCACTAAAAGAAGAACGTCACAAGACCGAACTTCTCTATCGAAACATTGACCTGCTGCAGGGCGTTGGTCTCTGGCGGCTCAACATCCTCACAAGCGAACTCGAATGGACCGACCAGGTCTTCGAGATCCACGGCCTGCAACCTCACACATTTGAGCCAACAATCGAAAACGCAATCAATCAGTATCATCGCGAAGACCGTGACGCGGTAGCCGCTTCCATCGAAGCCGCTATCAACATGGGAGAGAGCTTTGAGTTTCGGGCCCGGCTCGTTCGAGCCAATGGTGACATTTGTCATGTCCGATCAAATGGGCAATGTGAGTTGGGCGCTGATGGAAAACCCATTTCAGTCTTTGGAACCTTTGTCGACATCACCAAAGAACAGCAACTCATCGCACAGTTCGAACAGCAAGCGCTTTCCCTTCAAGAACTCTCAAGCGAGTTAGAAACGGCAAAGGAAAAAGCCGAGGCCGCAAGTGAAACCAAGTCTGCGTTTCTGGCCAACATGAGTCACGAAGCACGCACGCCCCTGAACGGTGTTCTCGGAATGCTATCGCTCCTTGAATTCTCAACTCTGGATGATCAACAGAGCGAGTGCGTTGACATGGCCAAGCAGGCTGCTTACGCCGCATTGGCGCTGATCAATGACCTACTAGACTTTTCACAGCTTGAAGCCGCCAAGCTGTCCATCAATCCAGAGGAGTTCGCCCTCACAGACTTTCTCGCAAGATTGGCAGCCATGCTGGCACCCAAGGCAGAAAAGAAGTCTCTCGCCCTCACAGTTGATAGTGATCTCGGCGAATGTACGGTCACGGGCGACGCTTTGCGAATTCAACAGATCCTCATCAACCTGAGCGACAATGCGATCAAGTTCACGGACACGGGCTATGTCCAAATTCATCTAACGGAATGTGAGACCACCGGCGACCTCATCATCTCCGTAAAAGACACGGGCGACGGCATGACGCCGGATCACCTTGAACGCATATTCGACAGATTTGAACAAATTGACCCATCAAGCACGCGTCGCCATGAAGGGGTCGGGCTGGGCCTTTCCATATGTCGGACCCTCGTCGACCTGATGGAAGGCGACATCCGCGTTGAGTCAGATTTGGGAGCGGGAACCCAGTTCACCGTACAGCTGCCTCTGCGTATCTCACGCATCGCAGACACCGCGTCGAAAGCATCACCTAAAGAAACACTGGAATCTCAAGCAGGTCTCAGAATTCTCGCGGCTGAAGACAACACAATGAACCAGGAAATCCTGAAACGTCTGGCCGCGGCCTTGGAGTTTGATTTGACCATCGCCGTGAATGGAGCGGAAGCTGTCGATGCATTTCATCCAGACAGGTTTGATATTGTTCTGATGGATATTCACATGCCTATCATGGATGGGCTTCAGGCCTCTGAAACCATCCGTGCGACGGGTGCTCAAACGCCGATTGTCGCTGTGACTGCAGACGTGATGGAGGATATGGGTGAACGGTTTTCACGCGTTGGCATCAACGGATATGTAACAAAACCCTATGAGCTGAGGTCTCTCATGTCAGAGATCGACAGGGTCCTGAACGACGCAGACAAGAAATCCGTCAAGGAACATGAACTCACGCAGCAGCCGCAGGCCGAACAATTCGATCTAGCGGCAGGCGCAACGTGATTGTCGTGCCCTCACCCGGCGTCGAATTGATAACAAAAGTCGCATCATGCAGACGGGCAAGAGCAACGGTCAATGGAAGCCCGAGACCCGTCCCTTCAGCAGAGTAAACCGTTTCGTCCGTCGAAATCTGCCGGAACGGTTCAAGGGCTTTTGGCATATCGTCACGTGCGATTCCAATGCCGGTATCACTTACCTGAAGCGCGACACGGCCGTCGGGTTCAATGAAGGCTGACAACCGCACGGTGCCCTTTTCCGGCGTGAATTTAATGGCGTTCGACACAAGATTGAGCACCATCTGCCGCATCGCACGCTTATCTGCGACGACAAGCGGCACATCCGGCGAGACCGATATCTCAAAGGACACAAGCTCTTCTTCTGCGCGATGACCAATCATCGACGCACAGGAGTCAAACAGATCGTTAATGTCCAGATCATCGTCGTCCAGCTCAAAACGGTTTGCCTCAATTTTTGAGAGATCCAGAATATCATTGATCAGGCTCAGCAAATGACGGCTGGAATTGTGTATGTCGCCCACATACTCCTTGTACTGGTCATTTGCGAGCGGTCCAAAGAGTTCATTGTTGATGATCTCGGAGAAGCCGATGATGGCATTGAGCGGTGTCCTGAGTTCATGGCTCATATTGGCCAGGAATTCCGACTTCGACGCATTGGCAAGCTCCGCACGGTCGCGGGCGTCGACAAGCTGGGCAATGGCGGCGTCGTTCGCTAGTACCTGCTGGGAGAACTTATCCAGGACTTTGTTGTATCGCACGGCAATCTCACCGGCTTCGGTGAAGTTCTCTACCGGCACATGGTTTGAGAAGTCGCCTTTGCGGCTCTGGTCTTCCATCATGCTCAACAGGCTGAGCAGAGCAGAGCTCGCGCCGTGCTCCGATACATTGAGACCCTCGCGCTCTGCCCGGGCACTCACCCGCAATGGGATGAACGCATCGACAAAGGCAAGGGCTGAAAAGGAAACGCCAAAGGCATAGGCACCGATGGCGATAACACCTAACAGTTGAACGCCCAGCTGTTCTACCCGGTCGACACCTTCCCCGAAGAAGGAGAGATCAGCGAACAGGCTGACCGCGAGCGTCCCCCAGATGCCAGCGGCGAGATGAACCGGCACAGCACCGATCGCATCGTCCACTTCCCAAATTTCAAGCTGCATCGTGGCGGCGAAACAAACGACCCCGCCGATTGCGCCGATCAACACCGCGTCCGACACGGCAACCATATTTGCGGAAGCCGTGATCGCAACGAGGCCGGCAAGCACACCATTTAAGACCGCGCTTGGATGCGGTCGACCATGTTTCATCCACGTAAGCAAGATCGCTGCGCCGCCCCCCGCAGCTGCAGCAAGGAGGGTGTTCACGAGGACAATCGGAACAGTGCCGTCGAGGGAGAGCGTCGATCCGCCATTGAAACCAAACCATCCGATAAAGATGAGAAACATGCCAAGGGCGGCCATCGGCATATTGTGGGGCTCGATCTCGCGTCCTTCAGGCCCAAATCGACCAAGGCGGGGTCCCAGCACAAGGACCGCAGCAAGGGCAACCCACCCACCAACGGAATGGACGACCGTCGAGCCGGCAAAGTCAATAAAGCCCATTGCTTCAAGCCAGCCCTGAGCTTCTGTGTTGAGGAGGCTCGCCCAGGCCCAATGACCCGTAACCGGATAGATGATCGCCGCGAGCAAAACAGACGCGACAATGAAGCTTCTGAATGACATGCGTTCTGCAACAGCACCTGAGAAGATAGTGACGGCTGTGCTGCAGAAAGCGAGTTGGAAAAAGAAAAATGCGATCAACCAAATGTCTTCGGCGGTGGGGTTGATCCCGATACCTGGAAAAAAGCCGCTCGCACCGATGATGCCGTTGTCCGATGCCCCAAACATAAAGCCAAAGCCGATGGCCCAGAAGACAAGGCTCGCGATGCAAAAGTCGCTGACATTTTTGAGGGCAACATTGATGGAGTTTTTTGCGCGAACAAGTCCGGTCTCCAAACAGATAAAGCCTGCTTGCATTAGCAGCACGAGCACGGTGCAGATCACAACCCATCCGGCATCAATCGTAAGCGACATACTCAACCCTCAAGCAACACCACAGACCACCATTGGCCCTTGAGACGCGGGAGGGATCGTCGCCTTGAAAGCGTTAAAGCTAAGAAAAAGAAAATCTTTATTTGAGGAAAATGTTGCAGTGCAAACACAGAAAACAAAAAGGGCTCTGGCTGTTTCTTGCCAGAGCCCTAACGAGTGAATTGTGTTTAAGCGTTATGCCGCTTTTTTAACCAGGCCGCGTTCGAGCAAAAGCTCTGCAATCTGGATCGCATTAAGCGCTGCGCCCTTTCGGAGATTGTCCGAGACACACCAAAGGCTGAGACCATTTTCAAGTGTCGGGTCGACCCGAATGCGGCTAACGAAGGTCGCATAGTCGCCTACGCAATCGACCGGCGTGATATAGCCACCATCCTCCCGCTTATCGATCACGAGAATACCGGGCGCTTCGCGCAACAGCTCACGCGCCTGGTTGTCGTCAATTTCGTTTTCAAACTCGATATTGACGGCTTCCGAGTGCCCAACAAAGACAGGGACACGCACACACGTGACCGAGACTTTGATCTTGGGATCCAGGATCTTCTTGGTCTCGACGATCATCTTCCATTCTTCCGTCGTACCGCCATCTTCCATGAAGTCGCCACCATGGGGGATCACGTTGAAGGCGATCTGAGCGGGATAGACTTCTTTCTCGATGGGGTCGTTGACGAAGATCGCCCGCGTCTGATTGAAGAGCTCATCCATCGCCGCCTTCCCCGTACCCGAGACAGACTGATAGGTCGATACAACCACCCGCTTAATCTTCGCCGCATCGTGCAAAGGCTTGAGCGCCACCATCAATTGCATCGTTGAGCAATTCGGGTTCGCGATGATGTTCTTCTTAGAGAAGAGATCAATGTCCTGCGGATTGACTTCCGGCACGATGAGCGGCACGTCCGGGTCCGTCCGCCATTTGGATGAATTATCAATCACCACGCAGCCTGCGGCCGCAATCTTCGGCGACCATTCACCAGAGACGGTGCCGCCCGCGGACATGAGACAAATATCGGTGCCCCTGAAGTCATAATTCTCAAGGGCCTGGCATTTCAAAGTTCGGTCACCGAAGGAGACTTCTTTTCCCTGGCTGCGACGCGATGCAAGCGCGACCACCTCGGTCGCCGGGAAGTCCCGCTCGTCCAGAATGTTCAGTATTTCATGGCCCACATTACCTGTGGCGCCAACGATGGCTACTTTCAAACCCATCTTACTTCTCCTTGAGCCCACTCGTGCAGTCTTGCCGACGAGTTCTCTTCTTCGGATGACCGCCTGATGCGATCAATCCGTGAGCATATCAGGTGGTCGGTTAAAGTCTCTAACTGGTCCGTTTGGTGAGCGCAGCAAGAATTGCGTCGCCCATTTCTACGGTGCCAACCTGTTTTTTGCCCGGCTGCATGATGTCGCCCGTGCGATAGCCATCGGCAAGCACGTCTTCCACAGCACCTTCCAACAAATCCGCATCTGTGCCGAGATCAAACGTATATCGAAGCGCCATCGCAAAAGAGAGCACCGTCGCAATCGGATTGGCGAGCCCCTGGCCCGCAATGTCCGGGGCGGACCCGTGCACCGGTTCATACATGGCACACGCCCTGCCGTTTTCATCCTTTGCGCCCAGCGACGCTGACGGCAGCATGCCGAGCGAACCGGTGAGCATGGCCGCCACGTCTGACAGCATGTCGCCGAAGAGGTTGTCGGTCACGATGACGTCGAACTGCTTCGGGTTCTTCACCAGCTGCATGCCGCAATTGTCGGCGAGCATGTGCTCGAGCTGCACTTCCGGGAATTCCTCAGCACCAAGCTTCACCATTTCCTGGTACCAGAACAAGCCGGACTGCATGACGTTCCGCTTCTCAACAGACATGACGCGATTGTCGCGTTTCTTCGCAAGGTCAAACGCCACGCGTCCAATGCGCTGGATCTCGTGGGTGTCATAAACCTGCATGTCATAGCCGCGACGCTCACCGTTCGGCAGATCATCAATGCCTTTGGGCTCACCGAAATAAACGCCGCCGGTAAGCTCCCGCACGATCATAATGTCGAGGCCTTGAACCAGCTCCGTCTTGAGCGAGGAGGCTTCCGCCAGGGCTGGGAAACAGATGGCGGGGCGCAGGTTTGCGAACAGGCCGAGGTCTTTTCGAAGACGCAAGAGACCCGCCTCTGGACGCACGTCAAAGGGCACATCGTCCCATTTCGGCCCACCGACAGCGCCGAGCATGACGGCATCTGCTGCCTTGGCTTTCTGCACCGTCTCATCGGTCACAGCAACGCCATGGGCGTCATAGCAGGAGCCCCCGACGAGCTCGTTCTCAACGACACCGTCAAAGTCCCGGTTCTCATTGAACCAGGCAATAATGCGCTCGACTTGGCCCATCACTTCCGGGCCAATGCCGTCACCGGCAACGATGAGAATGTTCTTGCTCATAGCGCTACTAAACCTTTGATATTATTGGCATTCTCCGAGGTTTCCACCCACAGCAGCTCAGACCCCTGTCGAGCGCGGGTAGCACTTTTCCTCATCAAATGCGGAAATCGCGAGGGTCTTACCGCCTTTTGGGCCTGGTGTCACCCTTGAGCGCCCAGAATCACAAGAATCTGAGCTGGATGAGAGCATCATCCGACCGGAGCGGAGCGAGGATCGATAAGATGATGCTTCACAAAACTGGCGAGGATCTATTTCGAGGCCGGAGGTTTCGGCGGCTTGTCGTCGCCGCGGCCAAAGATGTAGCCGGCAACCCCACCCAAGAGCGTCGCAATAACCTCCGTTGGCATGTCGTCGCTGACGACCAGCAGCATCAGGATGGTCGGGAGCAACAGGACGAGCCCAAGGCCTTGGAGATTGTAAGGCCCAAGCCCCTTCGCCTTGATCCGCTCCGCCATGATGGTAAGCCCAAACCAGCCCATCATCAGCGCGAGCGCCGAGGCAGCGATGGTTGCAATCAGATTTGTGTCGAGCTCCATGGCGACCTCCCATTCCCCGAGGAGGTTTCAGCGTAGCGTTTCACGCGTAAACACGAAAGTCACCCACTCATGTCATTGCCGGACTTGTTCCGGCAATCCAGGGGCGAGTTCGCACGGCCTGCGTTTCCTTGCCCTGGATCCCCGGGACAAGCCCGGGGATGACGGCTGAGAAGAAAGTAAGCACGTGCTTCTAAAAAAATCCCCGGAAGCGGAAGCCACCGGGGATCATGTTAAGTGCGAAAGAAGTGAAACCTTAGAGCCAGGGTTGTTCACTCGCCCGCTTGTCTTCAAAGGACGTGATCTTCTCTTCTTTCTGAAGGGTGAGGCCCACATCGTCGAGACCTTCCAGCAGGCAGTGCTTGCGGAAGGGGTCAATGTCGAAGGAGATCGTGCCGCCATCTGGGCCTTTGATCTCTTGGAGCTCAAGATCAACAGAGACGGTCGCGTTCGCGCCGCGCTCCGCATCATCCATCAGCTTGTCTACGTCGCTTTGAGAAAGCTTGATGGGCAGAATGCCGTTCTTGAAGCAGTTGTTATAAAAAATGTCTGCGAACGAAGTGGAGATGATCACCTTGATGCCAAAGTCCGCAATCGCCCAAGGCGCATGTTCGCGGGATGAGCCACAGCCGAAATTATCCCCGGCGACGAGGATCTCTGCATTGCGATATTGCGGCTTGTTCAAAACAAAGTCCGCGATCTCCTCGCCTTCTTTCGTGTAACGCATCTCATCAAACAGGTTCTTGCCGAGACCTGTTCGCTTGATGGTCTTCAGGAACTGCTTCGGAATGATCATGTCCGTGTCGACATTCAGGATCGGCAGGGGGGCAGCAACGCCATCTACTTTTTTAAATTTTTCCATCTCATCTACCTTTCAAGCCCCTCCCCTTCATGGGGAGGGGTTGGGGTGGGGTGCTCAATCGTCGCCGATGCAAAGATGCGTAGCGATAGATCGCATTACCCCTTCCAAATTTTCATTCACGTCATTGTTCCAAAAACGAATAACTTTGAAACCTTCGCTCTCCAGCCATGCCGTTCGTTTCGCATCATGCTCGATCGCTTTTGCTTCGCTGTGTTGTCCCCCATCGACTTCAATGACCAGCTTGCTACCAAAACAAACGAAATCGACAATGTACCGGCCGAGAGGCGCTTGCCTGCGAAAGTGAAAGTCGGACGATCTGAGGCCTCTTAGCTCCCTCCAGAGACGTTTCTCTGAATCTGTCTGGTTGCGCCGCAACCATCGCGCCCGCTCATCGGCCATTGTGTTTCACTTTTCATCCCCCACCCCTATCCCCTCCCCACAAGGGGGAGGGGAATCGGGTCTAAATCAACTCCCTATAACTTACGCACGTCGACAAAATGACCGGCGATCGCGGCCGCCGCTGCCATTTCCGGCGACACAAGATGTGTACGCCCGCCGCGGCCCTGACGGCCTTCGAAATTCCGGTTGGAGGTAGACGCGCACCGCTCACCTTCCTGCAACTTGTCTGCATTCATCGCGAGGCACATGGAACAGCCAGGCTCCCGCCAATCGAACCCTGCTTCGATCAGGATCTTGTCGAGGCCTTCCTGCTCCGCCTGCTCTTTCACAAGACCTGAGCCGGGCACAACCATGGCGCTGACGTGAGACGCCACCTTCTTTCCCTTGGCCACACGGGCAACTTCCCGAATGTCTTCGATCCGGCCGTTGGTGCACGATCCGATAAAGGCACGATCAATCTTGATGTCCGTCATCGGCGTGTTGGCCTCAAGCCCCATGTAAGCCAGCGCCCGTTCAACCGCCGTCCGTTTGGCTTCGTCTTCAATCTTAGATGGATCCGGCACCGCGCCTTCAATGGACACAACATTCTCCGGGCTCGTGCCCCAAGTGAGCGTCGGCGGCAGGTTGGACGCATCGAGCGTCACAACCTTGTCGTAGGTTGCCCCTTCATCCGAGGGCAGCGTCTTCCAATAGGCCACAGCCGCGTCCCAGTCGGCGCCCTGCGGGCTCCGCGGACGGCCCTTGAGATATTCGAACGTCTTTTCATCTGGCGCAATGAGGCCCGCGCGCGCACCGCCTTCGATGGACATGTTGCAGACGGTCATGCGGCCTTCCATGGAAAGGTCCCGAATGGCCTCGCCCGTATATTCCATTACATAGCCAGTGCCGCCTGCGGTGCCGATTTCACCGATGACGGCAAGGATGATATCTTTGGCCGTCACGTGATCCGGCAGCTTGCCGTTCACTTCCACCTTCATGTTTTTGGCTTTGGACTGGATGAGCGTCTGGGTCGCGAGCACATGCTCCACTTCCGAGGTGCCGATACCGTGGGCCAATGCACCGAACGCCCCGTGGGTCGAGGTGTGGCTGTCACCACAGACGATCGTTGTGCCCGGCAGCGTGAAACCCTGCTCTGGGCCCACGATATGCACGACACCCTGACGGATATCGAGCATCTCCAGATATTCCACGCCGAAGTCTTTCGCATTCTTCTCCAGCGTCTCGACCTGAATGCGGCTTTCTTCGTCTGCGATGCCGTTCGCGCGCCCTTCCGTCGGCACATTGTGGTCGGCGACCGCAAGAGTCTTCTCAGGCGCACGGACAGAACGGCCAGACATGCGCAGACCCTCAAAAGCCTGCGGGCTTGTCACTTCATGGACGAGGTGGCGGTCAATATAGAGAAGGCAAGTTCCGTCATCCTGAGCATCTACCAGATGGGCATCCCAGATCTTGTCATACATCGTACGGGGACCGGACATTCTCACTTCTCCTCATGTCATGTGTTCGTATGTGGCGAACACATCTCACTTGATCAATTTCAGTTCCTGGGCACGTCATATGTGCCGAAATTAAAAAACGGGCGAAAGGCCTTTTGGCCTTGCCCGCTCTTTGTGTGCCTTAAAGCCTGATCTCAGGCAGTGGCTTCTTATTTTGCAGCGGCGGACTTCTTATTATCCTGACGCTCTGCAATACGGGCCGATTTACCGCGACGGCCCCGTAGGTAGTAGAGCTTCGCGCGGCGAACCCGCCCGCGACGCACGACCTTAATGCTGTCGACCATCGGGCTGTAGACAGGGAACACACGTTCCACACCTTCGCCATAGGAAATCTTCCGAACCGTGAAGCTCTCATTCACGCCTTCGCCGGACCGCGAAATGACCACGCCTTCGAACGCCTGAATACGCTCGCGGGTGCCTTCCACCACCTTCACATTCACCTGAACCGTGTCACCCGGATCGAAAACCGGAATGTCTTTGTCCAGGGACGCAATTTGCTCTTTTTCGAGCTCTTGGATGATGTTCATCGCTTCAAACCTTTTTAAGCCGTACGGCGTGTTTTCAGGACGGATTCCCCGAAAGCGCGCGTCAGTACCACATATCAATCTGTTGTGCGACCTTCTTTGTGCATTTTTTGCCACAAATCTGGCCGCCGCTCCTTTGTTAACCTCTCGGATTGCTCCCGGCGCCACGCCGCGACCTTTCCGTGATCTCCGGAGGTGAGAACGGCAGGGATTTCCTTGCCCTCCCAGGTCCCGGGCCGCGTGTAGTGCGGATATTCCAGGAGGCCTCCTTCAAAACTCTCATCTTCACCGGAAGCGTCTGCCCCCATAACGCCCGGCAGCAGCCGAACGACCGCATCCAGAAGCGCCAAAGCCGCGGGCTCCCCGCCCGACAGCACAAAATCCCCAAGGCTCACCTCTTCCAAGGCCCGCCCTTCAATCACCCGCTCGTCTATGCCCTCAAACCGGCCACAGAGGAGCACCACACCCGGCCCGGCTGCTAGCTCCCGCACACGTTCCTGGGTGAGCGGCGCGCCCCTGGGGCTCAAATAGAGCCGCGGGCGGGCATCTCCTGCGGGGCTTGCCGCATTGATGGCGTCGCCCAGCACATCCGCTTTCAGCACCATGCCAACCCCACCGCCTGAAGGGGTATCGTCGACCTGAGAGTACTTCCCCTGGCCGAAGTCCCGGATGTTGACGGTCTCCAAGGACCATCGGCCTTCGTCCAGCGCCTTGCCCGCCAGGGAGAACCCGAGAGAGCCCGGAAACATCTCCGGAAAGAGCGTCAGCACGCTGGCCGCCCATGGCTCCTGAGCTTGTCTGTCAGCCATCGGCGCCCTCATTCCCTGCGGTTTCTTGACCGGTGCGGGCATTTTCACGGGCACGGGCCTTGGGGCTCCGACGGCGCTTCCGCCGCTTTGGCTTCGCCTTTTCTTCCTCAGTCTCAAACGTCCCGAATGGGGGGTCGGCAATCAATTTGCCGCCCGCCACATCTACGCTCGGCACATTCTCTTCCGTGAAGGCCATCATGACGTCACTGCCGCCACCCACAGGCGCGATCTCCAGAATGTCCCCAGCACCAAAGTCGAAAACGCCCGAGACCGTCCCCAGAACCTCACCATCAGCGGCCTCGACGGCGAGCCCCACCAGATCGGCGTGGAACCAGCCGTCTTCCTCTGGCTCCGTCTCTCCCAGATCTTTCCGCGTAACCGAGAGCTCGGCACCTTTGAGCGCCTCAGCGGCATTGCGATCCTTGATCCCTTCGAGCTCAATGGTCACCTGGCCCTTGCCGGCCCCTGTGACTTTGATTTCTCGGGAGACACCGCGGACCATGACCGGCCCATAATCGCCGATCGCGTCCGGCTCCCCGGTGAAGGGCTTGACCCGAAGCCGCCCGCTGACACCGTGAGCGCCGGTGACGACGCCCAAAACAATTACATCGGCAGTCTTTGGGTCAGCTTCGCGGGCCATGAAAGAAACGCGGAAAAGGGTTTAGCCCTCAGCCGCGGCCTCTTCTGCGGGTGCCTCTTCGGCGGGTGCTTCAGCAGCAGCTTTTGCGTCTTCCGCAGCCTGACGTTCGGCTTCCAGGCGTTCCTGAGCCTTCTGACCGGGCTTGCCCTTGTTTGGGTTGTTACGCGCCGGGCGCTTCGCAATACCAGCAGCATCCATGAAGCGCAGCACACGGTCTGTGGGCTTCGCACCATTGGACACCCAGTGCTGAATGCGCTCAACTTCCAGCTTCACCCGGTCTTCATGGTCTTTTGGAAGCAGCGGATTGTAGCTGCCCACTTTTTCAATAAAGCGGCCATCTCGTGGGGAACGAATGTCAGCAACAACGATCCGGTAATACGGACGCTTCTTGCTGCCACCCCGGGCCAGTCTGATCTTCAATGCCATCTTATCTCTCCTTCAAGATAGGCGGACGCGGCTCATTAGCCGCGAATTGCTTTGTGATTACGAATAACTTCCTCAATGAGGAAATTGAGAAACTTTTCTGCGAAGGCAGGATCCAGGTCCGCGTCTTCTGCGAGCTTGCGCAGGCGCGCAATCTGTCTTTCTTCGCGCGCAGGATCGGCGGGCGGCAGATCATGCTGCGCTTTCAACTCGCCAACCGCTTGGGTGCATTTGAAGCGTTCCGCCAACATATGAATGAGGGCGGCATCGATATTGTCGATACTGGAACGAAGTTTCCCAAGCACTTCCGTTGCCCGTGCGCTGTCATCAGTCTGGCTCATTTTTTCTTGCCCTTCTTGCCGCCCCGACCGCCGGAACGCCCTGTCGGCAATCCCGGAAGCCCCCCTGGCGCACCGCCCAAGCCCGGCAGTCCCGGGACGCCGCCCGCGATGGAGCCCGTCGGAAGCCCTGGCATGCCACCAGCCTGATCTCCCAACAGACGCTGAATCTCTTGCGGGTCTGTCGGCATGTCCCCCAAACCTCCAGAGGGCAGGTCGGCGGGCATTTCCGGCATGCCACCACCTAGAAGACCGCCCAGGCCTTTCATCCCGCCCTTCGCCATCTTCTTCATCATGTCCGCCATCTGACGGTGCATTTTAAGAAGGCGATTGATCTCCTGAACCGTCGTCCCCGACCCCGCAGCGACCCGCTTTTTACGGCTGGCATTCAGGATCTTCGGATTGCGGCGTTCTGCTTTCGTCATGGACGAGATGATCGCGCTCTGGCGTTTGATGACGCTGTCATCGAGCTCCGCCGCATTCATCTGTTTCTTCATCTTGCCCATGCCCGGCAACATGCCCAGCACACCGGCCATACCGCCCATGCGGCCCATCTGCTTCAGCTGCTCTGCGAGATCATCCAGGTCGAACTGACCCTTCTTCATCTTGCGCGCCATCTTGTTCGCTTTTTCAGCGTCGATGGTCTCAGCGGCTTTCTCAACCAGGCTGACAACGTCACCCATGCCTAGGATGCGGCCTGCAACCCGGTCCGGCGCGAAATCTTCTAACTCATCGAGCTTTTCACCGGTGCCGAGCAGTTTGATCGGAACGCCGGTGACAGCGCGCATCGACAGAGCTGCACCGCCACGGCCGTCACCATCCGTTCGGGTGAGCACAATACCGGTGAGCCCGATGCGCTCATGAAACTGCTCCGCCACATTGACGGCGTCCTGCCCGGTCAAGCTGTCTGCAACAAGCAGCGTCTCATGAGGTTCGGAGACGGCGCGCACGTCCGACATTTCGGCCATCAGCGCTTCGTCCACATGCAAGCGACCCGCGGTGTCGAGCATGATCACATCAAAGCCGCCAAGCTTCGCGGCCTGCACGGCCCGCTTGGTGATATCGACAGGCTGCTGCCCTTCAATAATGGGAAGCGTCGCAATCTCGGTCTGCTCGCCCAGAACCTTCAACTGTTCCTGGGCGGCCGGACGGCGCACGTCGAGCGACGCCATCAAAACCTTTTTCTTCTCATTCGCCGTCAGGCGCTTGGCAATCTTCGCTGTGGACGTCGTCTTACCCGACCCCTGAAGGCCGACCATCATGATGACGACCGGCGCCGCGGCGGCAAGCGAAATGGGCGCAGGCTCGGTACCCAGCGTCTCCACCATCGCGTCATGCACGATCTTGACGACCTGCTGGCCCGGCGTCACAGAGCGCAGAACTTCCTGACCGACGGCGCGTTCGCGCACCTTGTCGATGAAGGTCTTGGCAACAGGGAGTGCAACGTCAGCTTCCAGGAGCGCGCGGCGAACTTCGCGCAGCGCCTCGTCCACGTCTTTTGGTCCGAGGGCGCCCTTGCCTCTCAGACCATCAAAAACGGACCCAAGCCGATCTGTTAAATTCTCAAACATCGCACCCTTTATCGACGGAATTCCGTCGGAAAATGGCAAAGCACAAAAACACCTGTGAGCGAACCCTCGCCGACAGGTGGTGATCCCGGCCCCCTCAAGGACCTCGTCAGGACCGAAGCATACAAAACAGCTCCGAAAGAGCGCGCAAACTAGGCAGAAAGGCGCATTCTGTCAAACTTTGCGGGAAAAACAGCGTTAGCGGCCATTAACCCCGTTTCCTAACAAGGCGTTAACGGGCTGGGGATACCGTGCACCCCATGATTGATGCACTCGGCACCGCGACCCAGGGCGCCCACAATGCCCTCCAAAGCTTCGACCAGGCAGCGACCCAAATCGCCAAGGCCGCGTCAAATGCCGTGGAGCAGGTAACAAGCAACGGCACTGCGCCGCCGGCACCCAATGACGGCATTGTCAAAGCCGTGGTTCAGATGAGCCAGGCCGAAACCAACTACGCCGCCAACGCAAAGGTCATCGAAACCGTTGATAGGCTGATAGGCGAGACGCTCGATATTCTGGCCTGACCTAGGCGCCAGCCTCTTCCAGGCATTCAATGAGCAGCTTGAGCTGCGCCATTCCGAAAAGACGCATATTCTGAAAACGATCCGCAAGGCCCGTCTCAACAAGCCGCGCCTTCGAAACAGGTCCTGAAACAGCGACGACGGCGGTTCCGGGTTTAGGGCCATAGGGCGAGCCTGCAGGGCCCGCCGCCCCCATCTCGCTGGTCGCCCAGTCTGAGCCCATTTGAGCTTTAAAACCATCGGCGAGCGCCTGAGCAAACTCAGGCGTGAGCGGTTCCAGCCCGTCAAGTTTCAAGGTCGATTGATCCCGCAAAACACGGCCAGCCTCACGCGTGTAGATGACTGTAGCCCCAAGGAAGAAAGCCGACGCCCCAGGCTGCGCAATCAGCGACGCGGAAACGAGCCCGCCGACGGAACTTTCACTCACGGCGATCTTCTCACCACGGGTTTTCAATTGGTCTGCAGCCTTTTGGGCGAATGGCAATAGGGCGTCCATATTTCGTTTCCTTCACGAGACTTTTACTGAAGACGTACCACATTATAAAAATGCTGGTCGCATAAAGCTAAAATCGTCGATATTCTAGCCCGGCAACCGGAGGAAAGATGCGCGTTCTTCAACTTGTCAAAACAAGCCATGGTGCTCGTTGGGCATTGGAGCAAGTGCAGGAGCTTTGCAAAATGGGCATGGAGGTGCATGTGGCACTTCCAAACCTCGCGGGTGGGTTTGCCAACGCCTGGGCGGAGAGTGGCGCAAAGATCCACATCGTCGATATTGAATTCCCTGCGCGAGAACCATGGCGCCTCCCGTCTGTCATTTCGGCGTTTCGAAACCTGGTCGAAGGCGTGCAGCCAGATCTGATCCACAGCCATTTCGTAAGCACTACGTTGACAATGCGGACGGCGCTGCGCAAAGACCGATCGATTAAGCGCATATTTCAAGTGCCGGGACCGCTTCATCTAGAAAACGCAATCTTTCGCAATTGGGAACTCGCCGCCAGCAACAGCCAGGACTATTGGATTGCGTCCAGTAACTTCATCGAAAACCTATATCACGACGCTGGGGCATCGCAGGACCGAGTCTTTCTGAGCTACTACGGAAACTATCTCAGCGATGAAATATCCTCCGCGCGGACAGAAATGCGGAAACTCTTTGGCATCTCAGAAGAGCAGCGCGTTGTGGGCAGCATCAGCTACATGTACCCGCCCAAATATTATTTAGGACAATTGCGCGGACTAAAGCGCCACGAAATCTTGATCAAGGCGTTCTCGCACCTAGGAAAATTACGCAATGATGTGACGGGCCTCCTTGTCGGGGGTCAATGGGGCGGAGGAATATCGTATGAGAGGCGGCTGCGCAGAGCAACGCAAGCAGTCGCATCAATGCGCGTCGAGATGCCGGGAGCTATTCCACCTCAAAACTCGCAGAATGCCTGGCCCCTATTCGATCTGGTCGTTCATATCCCGAGCACAGAAAACTGCGGCGGTGTGGTGGAACCGCTCGCCGCCGGTGTTCCGGTTCTAACAAATCGCGTTGGCGGAATTCCAGAGGTTGTCATTGATGGGGTTAGCGGCGTTTCAATCACCGAAGACTCGCCAAAAAATGTCGCAATCGCAATAAACCGTGCACTGAATGACTTGCCAAAATTGGAAAAGATGGCGAAGGACGGTCAAAGCCTCGTCAAAACGATGTTCGACGTGCGTCGCACAGCAGCCGAGGTTCATGCCATTTACGAGCACCTTTTGTACGGCCGGAAAGAACCAGCGCACTTCAACAGCAAAGAGTTTCTCCGACAGGGCGCACATAAAACAGCGAGCAACGTGGTGCCACTGAACAATCCGCGGCCTTAGATTAAAATGCGGCCGAGCTGATGCCCAGCCGCCGACGGGCCGCGAGGTACATGGCTGCCGCCGGCAGTGCCGTCGTCAAAGCCGTCGCAACTGACGCACCCAGCATGCCAAGTGGCGGAATGAGCAAACCGTTGAGCAGGAGGTTGGCCGCCACGCTAAGAAGCAAAATTCGGGCAGCCGCATCTTCACCAGACGTCATTGTCAGCAACATGGCTGCAGGCCCAAAACAAGCTGCCAGCGTCTGCCCACCAACGAGTATCAGGAGAGGCACATAAGCACTCACAAACTGCTCGCCAAACACACTCAAGATTAGGGGGCCAAAAATCGCGAAGAGCACACCCATCGGCACAAGCGTCGCAAGGGAGACACGTGCCATCAACTTTACGATGCGCGTCAAGCCCTCCACATCATTGTTTGCGTGCAAACTGGCGATCATCGGGGCCCCAATAGATCCGAGCGCGATAATCGCAAAAATGGCAACAGCGGACAGGCGGCTTGCGACGGAATAAAGACCCGATTGATCGGTCGTCGTTAGCAGACCAAGCATGACTATGTCTGTCTGAGTTAAAACAAGAGTTGCACCTGAGACCAACAAGAGTTGGGTCGACACATTGCGCCAGTCTTTGGGCTCTTGTTCGGCCTTTGCAGATAAGACATCCCCGGGCAGACTGCGTCGCAACCAGATCCACCCCGAAGCCACGCCTATCGCAGCCGTTGCAGCGGTAATCGCCATCGCGTCGGCACCATCAAGGGATACACCGACCAGGAGTAAGAGAGACACAACAAGCACAACGCCATATGGCCGAATGACAAGATCGGCAATCTGCGCGCGGACAATCCAAAGCCGTCCTCGCAAGGCATACTGATTCATGTATGAAAGTGAAACAAGGACCAAGCATAAGAGGCCCCAATACCCTGTTTCGCGCAATCCTGGGGTGATCTGTTGGCCCCATAAAGCGAGCCCCAAGAGACCAACGACCGCCATGACAATCGAAACGAGACCGACACGGGACATCATCCAGACAATGACGCCCTTGAGAAGTCCCCACTTTTGTTGGGCGGAGTAGACGGAGACGAAGCGGAGGATGCCACTATCCATACCTTGGCGCGCCGCCATGCTAAGCAGGAGAATCAGCGATGATACGAACGCATAGTGACCGAACGCCTCAACACCTAAACCCCGAGCCAAGACCGCGTTCATGATAAGAAAGCCCAAAAGGCCGGAGCCCTTGAGCACCACATCACGCGCGCCGTTAACGAGAAGCTTCCGAGACTGTTTGTCCCCTGCCAGAAAACGCTCTGAAATCTCGGTCAATAGTGGCTTAGAACGGCTCATACAAACCTTAGGTGCAGCCCATAGAAGGCGTCAAAACAGCAGTTTTCTCTGATCAACCTGCCCGCTTTCATATCACTTAGCGACCTGAAAAGCCCAGACACCTGCCCCGGTCACTCCATTGCCGCCTCTGAAATACTGGCAATTGAGGGCCAAAAAGGCCATATAACGCCCATTATGACTGACTTAGGCGCCATACCATTCCGGAAAATGAACGGCCTCGGCAATGATTTTGTCGTGGTGGACGTGCGGGCGCATCCTGTCGAATTTTCCAATGATGTGGTGCGTGCCATCGCCGACAGGGATACAGGCATCGGGTGCGACCAATTCATTCTCATCGAACACCCGCGATCTGGCGGCGATTGTTTTATGGGCATTCGCAATGCGGACGGCGACGAAGTGGAGGCCTGCGGCAACGCGGCCCGATGTGTGGCAGCGCTGATGCTCGAAGAAACAGGCAAATCTGAAGTCACCGTCGAGACCATCGGCGCGATCACCAAAGGATGGCGCGCAGAGAACGGCGACATCACCGTCGATATGGGCGCACCGAAGTTCGCGTGGGACCAAATCCCGCTGGCCGAAGAAATCCGCGACACGCGGGGCATTGAACTGCAGATTGGGCCCATCGACGCCCCAATCCTGCACACGCCGGCGGCGGTTAACATGGGCAATCCCCATGCGATCTTTTTTGTGGATGACATCGAAGCGATCGACTTGAGCCAGGTCGGACCGCTCCTAGAAAACCATCCAATGTTTCCGGAGCGCGCCAACATCTCGCTCGCCCATGTGACCGACCGCGGACATATGGATCTGAAAGTTTGGGAGCGCGGCGTCGGCCTCACACAAGCCTGTGGAACAGCCGCTTGCGCCGCAGCCGTTGCAGGGGCACGCAAGCGCCTGATGGAACGGAGCGCCACAGTGACGCTTCCAGGGGGTGACCTTCAACTCGAGTGGCGCGAGAGCGATGACCATGTGTTGATGACCGGCCCTGCCACATTCGACTATGAGAGCGTATTGGACGCCCGCTTTTTCGAGGCTGCCTGATGTCGACCCCGTCGCGCAAGGCACCAACAAAGCAGGACGTCGACATCGTGACCTTTGGATGTCGGCTGAACAGCTATGAGTCCGAAGTGATGAAGGCGCACGCCACCAAGGCGGGCCTCGACAATGCGATCATCTTCAACACCTGTGCTGTGACCAACGAGGCGGTGAGACAGGCACGCCAAGCGATCCGGAAAGCGCGCCGAGACAATGATGCCGCCCGCATCATTGTGACGGGATGCGCTGCGCAGATTGACCCCACCCAGTTTGGCGACATGGAAGAAGTCGATCTTGTGATCGGCAATGAAGAAAAGACAGATGCCGCGGCGTTTGCGCGCCTAGCCATCGAAGGCATCGGCTCCGAGCGGATCCGCGTCAACGATATCATGTCGGTGAAAGAAACTGCAGGGCATCTGGTTGAGGGCTTTGAAGGGCGCGCCCGTGCCTTTGTTCAGGTGCAAAACGGATGCGATCATCGCTGCACCTTTTGCATTATCCCTTATGGGCGTGGCAACTCACGGTCTGTCCCGGCAGGTGAGGTCGTCACCCAGGTCCGCGCACTGGTCGAGAACGGGTACAGCGAAGTCGTGGTCACAGGGGTCGACATCACCTCCTATGGGTCCGACCTGCCCGGCACTCCAACTCTGGGCAATCTATGCGCGCGCATTCTGAAGCTCGTGCCGGAGCTTAAGCGCTTGCGCCTTTCCTCCATCGACAGCATCGAGGCCGATCCAGAACTGATGCGACTGATTGCAGACGAAGAACGCCTCATGCCGCACCTCCATCTTTCGCTGCAGGCAGGGGACAATATAGTGCTGAAGCGCATGAAACGGCGCCATGCCCGTGAAGACGCCATCGCGTTCTGCCGCGAAGCAAAACGCTTGCGACCGGAAATCGTTTTTGGTGCGGACATTATCGCCGGGTTCCCCACCGAGACTGAGGCGATGTTCGAAAATTCACTCCACCTGGTTGAAGAATGTGACCTCACCTGGTTGCACGTCTTCCCCTACTCGGCCCGGCCCGGCACACCCGCCGCACGCATGCCGCAGGTCGACGGAAGCCTCATCAAGGAACGCGCCAGGCGATTGCGCACCGCTGGCACAACACGAACCGAAGCGTTCTTGAACAGCCGCATCGGCCAGACTGAAAATGTCCTGATGGAAACCGCCACGCGGGGACGGACGGAACAGTTTGCGGAAATCACCATGGCCGGGCCTGCCCACCCAGGTCAGATCATAAAGACCAAAGTTGCAGATGCCGCTAACGGACTGCTGACCGGCGAGGCATGCGCGTGAGCGAAACAGAAAACAAAAACACCGAAGCCCCGGAAAAAAAATCTCTCTTCAAACGCATGAAGGAGGGGCTGTCGCGCTCAACCCGCGCCATGTCGGATGGCGTGACTGGCATCTTCACGAAGCGGAAACTCGACAGCGACACCTTGCAGGATCTAGAAGACCTGCTTGTTACATCAGACCTTGGCCTCGATGTCGCGATGGAAATTACCGAAGCGGTTGCCAAAGATCGCTACGACAAAGAGGTCTCGCCGGAGGAAGTTCGCACCATTCTGGCCGACGAAGTCGCCCGCGTGTTGAAACCGGTCGAATATCCCTTCCGCGTGGATGCGGCGAAAAAACCCTTCATCACTCTGGTCGTCGGCGTCAATGGTGCAGGGAAGACGACGACGATTGGCAAGATCGCCGCAAAGACCAAAGCCGAAGGCAAGTCTGTCATGCTGGCCGCGGGTGACACATTCCGCGCCGCCGCAATCGAACAGCTCTCTGTTTGGGGTGAGCGGGTTGGCGCGCCGGTTGTCACGACAAAGGTCGGAGGTGATGCCGCCGGTCTCGCTTTTGAGGCTGTCGAACGTGCCCGGCGGGAAGGGACCGACCTCCTGATGATCGACACCGCTGGGCGCCTGCAAAACAAAGCGGACCTGATGGCCGAGCTTGAAAAGATCATTCGCGTTATTCGAAAGCTCGACGACACAGCGCCCCACGCCACCTTACTCGTGCTCGACGCCACAACCGGTCAGAACGCCCTCAATCAGGTTGAGGTCTTTACAAAGACGGCGGGCGTCACCGGCCTGGTCATGACCAAGCTGGATGGCACAGCCAGAGGCGGCATTCTCGTCGCCATAGCGCGCAAATATGGCCTGCCGGTGCATATGATCGGTGTCGGGGAGGGAATTGACGATCTTCAGGACTTTTCGGCCGATGCCTTTGCAAAAGCCCTGACAGGCGCCTGATCCGACAAGCCTTTCCATACGTAAACAGACAAAGCTCAACGGGTAGATAGCGAGTAACATGACCGACATAGCGGAAAAAACCGACAAAGCGGCCCCCCAAACGTCGCAAGGCGGTGGCGGCCAGGGAATGAGCGGCCAACAATGGGTCCGCATGAGCCTGGAGCTCGCGCCCCTTATCGTCTTCTTCCTGCTGAACTCTCAATCCGGCAATATCTTCGGCAATCCGCCAGAACAAAACATCTTTTACGCGACCGGCGGCTTTATGATCGCCACGGCTATTTCGCTGACGGCAACCTATGCCCTGCACAAAACCATCCCGATGATGCCACTGGTAACCGGCGGATTTGTGCTCGTCTTCGGCGGACTAACAGTGCTTCTGCAAGACGAGCAATTCATCAAGATCAAGCCCACCATCACAAACATCCTGTTTGCAACGGGCTTGCTGGGCGGGTTGGCTTTTGGCAAGCCAACAATGAAGTATCTTTTCGATGGTGCGTTTAAACTCGACGAAATGGGGTGGCGAAAGCTGACGTTTCGCTGGGGCACTTTCTTCATCTTCCTGGCGATCGTAAACGAGATCGTCTGGCGCAACTTCTCGACAGATTTCTGGGTGAGCTTCAAAGTCTTCGGCATCATGCCGATCACCGCCGTCTTCGCCATGTTCCAGGTGAAAGTTGTGTCTGACCATCAACTGGTGAAACCGGAAGAAGCTTCCAAAGACGCCTAAAGGTTTTTAGTACCACTTCACTGACGCCCCATGTGGATGGGCGATGGCGAGATCCTGCGTCCCCCCACCCGGCCAAACATTGAGCCGAAGACGGGGCGGGTCTTTGACGTCTATTGGCTCCAACCGAAGCCAGGCAATCGGACTTGTCTCAGAAGCATCACTGCCGGCCCTTCTGATCGTGTGCTCAATATCTGCCTGCATCTCTTCCGGCATGTACTGCCACATAATCGTGTGGGCAATGACCCTAACGGAGTTAGGTGCAGGACCTTCGAGAGCTTTCTGAATAAAGACATCCGCGCTTTCCTGGACAACCTGGGTTCCAAGTTCTTTGGCAATGGAAACCGCACCTCGAAGACGCGCAAGCCGGTCGGGTTGATCCGGCCAAATGTAGGATTCTAAACGACGCTGGTTCTTTGGGTCGCCAATATTGACCGGTGCAATGTCACAGCCCGATCGTCGCTCAACAGTCAGAGGCGCATCGAGAGGGGGAATCCCACCGTGCCAATCCGGCGTGAGCGTAACGGGCGAAGCCCTATTCCCCCAGGTTTGACTCCCAAAGGAATAGAAGAACCGATCAAAGCCAAGGTTCAGCCCGGCGCTGGCGCCGATCTCAAAGACATGAAGAGGCAGCCTTGTCTGGTCGGCAACAGATAGATACCCGCCAATCATGACACCAGAGCGTCCGACTTCATTTGTCTGAGGTGGTCCCTTAAGGTAAGCCGCATAGTGGGACCGGTTTTGCCGCATGTCTTCAATTAGGACGGACTGCAAAACATCATCTTCCGGTCCACCGTCACCGGCGGCCGCATACATTTCACCTAATGGCGCGGAGGGATCATCCAGTGCTCTGAAGTGAAGCGCTCCTGCCACTCTGAGAGCGAGCGCAGCAGCAACAGGTTCTTCGGCAAAGTCGTCAAGCAAGTCGGCCAAAATCCCATCAGACGCAATATCTGCGGCCAAGACCTTTAGGACGCGCGCAGTGAAGGGCGATCCCAAATTCTCACAAAAGCCCGCCTGAAGGGTGAAAGCGTCGACCAACTGCTCCCGAGCGGTCATCCACCCTCGCCTTTTCCAGGCATCTGATTGCCCAATTCACCTGCTGGGTTGGTGAAGGGAACAATCGTTTCCTGCCCTAGAACCGATCGATACTGAGTGAGCGCCCAGTGGACGCTAGGAAAAGCAAGTTCGTCCCAGGGAATCTCTTCCCATGTGAACAGGCCTACGTCGAGGCTTTCAGCGCCGGCGGAAAACTCACGTGTGGGTAACTCCGCGCGATACATCAGTTGCACCTGCGAAATACGCGGAATGTTGTAGACCGCAAGCAGGTCCTTGATTTCTATCTTCGCGTTGGCTTCTTCAAATGCTTCTCTGCGCGCACCATCTTCAGTGGTTTCGCCCTCTTCCATGAAACCGGCAGGCAAGGTCCAGAACCCCAGACGCGGCTGAATGGCCCGACGGCAAAGCAGAAACGCATCGCCATGGGTGACAACCGATCCGACAACGATCTTTGGATTTACATAATTGATGAAACCACATGTGTCGCACACGGCACGCGGAAAATTATCCCCATCGGGAATACGGTGGCTGAAGCCGCTTGGAGCGGGCAGACCGGGTTTCGCCGTGTCAGATTTTTGGTCTTTGCTTCCCATAACGCGCTCACACACCTCATCCGCTTACGGATTGATCAAATTAGGGCGACATTTTGACGCCTTCCGACAATTTCAAGCTAATTTAACACAAGAAATTGAACGCCGCCGTCACCATCTGCATAACAATACTTGGCGCAAGAAACCAAATATGCGATTTACTGCGGCAACAGAACAATCAAAGAGTTCCAAAGGAGTTACAATGGCGACTCGTAAGTCGAAAGGTTTCGACCTGGATGGTTCCCTCAGCCACCTGCTTCGTCGAACACAACAATTTGCTTATGACCAGTTCGCGCAGGCAGTCAGCGATAGCGGCCTGACACCACGACAGTTTGTCGTCCTCGTCGCCGTCGGCGACGCAGAAGGTCTTAGCCAGACAGATCTGGTGAACCGCACCGGCATCGACCGATCAACATTGGCCGACATGGTTGCACGGATGATTGATCGCGGCCTCCTGACGCGCAAGCGCACCAAGGAAGACGCGCGTGCAAACTCCGTACGTCTATCAGCAGCCGGCCGGCGAGCGCTCAAAGCAGCAGAACCCGGCGCACAGGCGGCCGAGACCGCACTTCTCGCGCTGATCCCGAAAACCGTCCAAAAAGACCTTAAAAAGAACTTGAGCCTGCTTGCAGACGCTGTCACCGAAGCGAAGGAAGCGGCACCCGCGCCGAAGAAAAAGGTCGTGACCCGCAAAAAGACGGCTCGCAAGAAAACACCGGCTCGGAAGAGAGCGGCACGGCGCAAATAGTCCCCACCCGAAAACAGCAAGACGCCGGTGACCCAGGTTGCCGGCGTTTGTTTGAGCAATCACCGCTCAATTATCTAGATCGTGATATCCAAAACAGACCCGGGCAGACGGGGTGTTGCATTATCTGTCGTAGCCAATTTCTCATGGGCAAACGGCGCTTCGCGACGTCCGGCACTTACCGAAACAGAGTCGACCGGTTGAAAAGCAATTTTGGTTGCGTCGTCGGTCGCCTCAGCGCTGGGCGTTTCAGCAGCGTAGGCGCTGCGTCCACCGTCGCGGTTCGCCGCATCCAACGCTTCCGCGCTGATCTCAATCTTGAAAGCTTCTGTTTCTTCCGCAATCCGGCGGACAGGCGTCACACCCTTTGACGGAGCCGCTTTGGGATCGAGAACAAATCCGGTCGGCGCAGTAGTGCGCGGCGCAACGGTTTTCTGCGCATACGCTTGCGCGGCTATCTGTGCTGCACTGACCACCGGTTTCATTTACGAAAGAGTAACCCTGAAAAATCGCGATTTGGCCCAAACCCTGGGATATTGGAAATTATTAAACAGTTAGGGCTAACAAACGCTTAAAGAGGGTCGGTGGACGCTGGGGACAAGTGTTCCGCGCGGGCGCGCTCAATGGCGGGCAGAATCTTCTGGACGAGGCTTTGGGGATCTATGGCGCCGACATGTTTGAGGATGATCTTCCCCTCCCCGTCGACCACAAATGTTTCCGGCACCCCATAGACACCCCAGTCAATGGAGACACGACCATCTCGGTCCGCGCCAACACGCGCAAACGGGTTTCCCAGAGTTGCGAGGAACCTCTGCGCAGCATCCCCACTATCTTTGTAGTTGAGGCCAAATATCGGCGCCCCGCTTTCACGCGCCAGCGCTTCTAGCAACGGGTGTTCCTGTCGGCAGGGCACACACCAAGATGCCCAGACATTCACGACCGTAACCTCACCCTGAAGCAGATCATCCGTTGCGAAACCCTGTACACCCGTATCTTCCACCGCAGGTAGAGCAAACTCTGGAACCGGTTTGCCCAACAGTGCCGACGGGACCTCCGACGGATCGCCGCCAAAGATCGCTACATAGAAGAGAGCGGCAAGTCCGAGAAACCCGGCAATAGGAAGAAGCGTCGACAGCTTCATGCGCGCGTGCGCTCCGCCCGCGCCTCGAGTTCCGCGACAAGCCGTTTTTGTTTCTTAAGATCGAACCAACTTTGAAGAGCCAAGCCCGACATCACAACTGCCGCAATTAGGAAGGAAGACCAGATATAGGGACCGTACCCACCCATATAAAAAAATTCCGCCCAACTCTCCATGAGATTTACGCCGCCGCCTGCTGCATCTGAAGCGTGCGCACTTTGCGCCGCAGAATTTCCGCACGCATACGCACCATCATCACGCCGATAAAGAAGAAGGTGAAGCCAAGAGCCACCACAAAGAGCGGCCAGAGAAGCGACGAGTGGATCGTCGGACCATCCAGCCGAAACACGCTGGCGGGCTGATGAAGCGTGTTCCACCAATCAACGGAGAATCTGATGATCGGAAGATTGACGGCACCAACGATGGCCAGAACCGCGGCCACACGCGCCGCGCGATTTGGATCTTCGATGGTCGCCCAGAGCGCCATGTAGCCGAGATAAATGAAGAACAGCACCAGCGTAGAGGTGGTCCGTGCATCCCACACCCAATAAGTGCCCCACATGGGCTTGCCCCAGAGGCCACCTGCAACGAGCGCGAGAAATGTGAAGACAGCGCCGATAGGGGCCGCGGACTTCGCCGCGACATCTGCCAGCGGATGCCGGAAGATCAGCGCCACAATGCTGGACGCCACCATGATCCCGTAACCGAACTGGGAGAGCCAGGCCGCCGGCACATGCACAAACATGATCCGCACACTGTCGCCCTGCTGATAATCCGGCGGCGCCACAAAGAAGGAGAGATAAAGCCCGATACCAATGCCCGCGCCCGCCAGCGCCCAGACATAAGGGAGCACCGTCGCGGAGAAATTCATGAACCGCGTGGGGTTGGCATATGTATGAATTGACCAGGCCATATCAGTCTGATGTAGCCCGCTCTGTGCGGGTCAGCAAGTCACGTTCTGAGGGCATGTCGCCGCAGTATTTCATGGTCCAACGCCTCATTTGACCGCAACTCTCAAAGCCGCCGCCCCGCCAACAGGCCCAACCACCAGCGAGACAAGGCTCACAGCGCCCAGCAGAAGCAAGGATTGCCCGCCTAATTCGCCTGGAACCGCCACAAGTGCCGCCCTGCTGGCGCTCACACCAAAGATCAGCACAGGCACATAAAACGGCAGGACGAGAAGGGAGATAAGGAGGCCGCCGCGCCGGACGCCGACCGCGAGCGCCGCCCCGACAGCGCCCAAAAGCGACAGGGCCGGTGACCCGATCAACATGGCCCCCATCAGCGGCAGCATCCCGTCGAGCGGCAGATTGAGCATGAGCCCCAGGATCGGCGCGGCGATCACCAGCGGCAGTCCGGTCGTCAGCCAATGGCTGACCGCTTTCGCGAGCACCGTGAGCTCAAGCGGTTGGGGCGCCAGGATCAGAAGATCCAGCGTGCCGTCTTCCTGGTCGGCCTGAAACAGACGATCAAGCGTCAAAAGCGCCGACAGCAGAAGAGCCACCCACAACATGCCCGGCGCAATACGCGTCAAAAGGTTGAGATCGGGGCCGATCCCAAAGGGCACGATGGACAGCACAATCAAAAAGAAAAAGACCGCCATGCCGCCGCCACCGCCGACACGGGTCGCAAGCCGCACATCCCGGCGCACCAGGGCGAAGAAGGCGCTCATGCCATCTCCCCCATGTCGAGGGTGCGCGTGCCCTCGATGCCGAGATCAACATGGGTCGCCGCAACAATACTGCCCCCTTGGTCAAGATGGGTCCGCATTAGGTCCGCAAGTGCCGCGATGCTCACCTTATCCAGCGACACCGTGGGCTCATCGAGAAGCCAGAGGGGCCGCTCAATGAGCGCCAGCCGCGACAGGCCCAGCCGCCGCTTTTGCCCCGCAGAGAGCACGCCTGCAGGCAGGTGACCGAGGTGATCGAGGCTGAAGGTTTCCAGAGCCGCGTCGACACGTGTCGCAGCAACACCATAGAACTCTGCCCAGAAGGACAGATTCTCAAAGACACTGAGCGGGGCTTTCACCGCATCCAGATGCCCTGCATAGAGCGCAACATCTGCGATGGTCTGATCGTCGCCCAACCCCTCCAGCACAATGTCGCCACCCGAAATCTCCAGCAAGCCACCGAGCTGCCGTAAAAGGCTGGATTTGCCGGAACCGTTCGGACCCACAAGTGTCAGCATCTCACCGGATGCCACCTGAAAGGACAGATCGCGGAAGACCTGGCGCTCACCACGCACGCAGGAAAGGTTCGTGACCGTGAGACGGGTCAGCGTCTCAGATATCGTCAAAATTGCCGCCTCGTCCCTTGCCGCCCGCAAAGCGCGTGGCGCCGGCAAGCGTTTCTCCGGACGCGAGCACAGAACGACCTCGGATCGTTTCGCCCGCCATTGCCTGATCGTAAGGCAGGTCCCACTGCTCATACGCCGACAGCCGGTCACTTCGCAGGCAATTTTGCGGGAACCGTGCGAGATCCGCCGCGAGCGCCTCGGCGGCTGCACGGCCTTCACCAGTGGGCACCACCCGATTGGCAAGCCCAAAACTGAGTGCCTCCTGGGCATCCACCGGCCGCCCGGTGAGGATTAAATCCATAGCCCGAGAGTGGCCAATAAGGCGCGGCAGACGAACGGTCCCACCGTCCACCAGGGGCACGCCCCAACGTCGGCAAAAGACACCCATGACAGCATCTTCTTCCACGACCCTCATGTCACACCACAGAGCGAGCTCCAGGCCGCCGGCAACCGCATAGCCCGAGATCGCTCCGATTACAGGTTTCGACAACACCATCCGGGAAGGCCCCATGGGCCCATCAGCCGCCAGTCGGTCAAACTGAAGGCCCGTGCCGACGGGAGAGACGCTGTTTCCGCTGCCACCGCCCTTGCTCACCGCTTTGAGGTCGGCGCCAGCGCAAAAAGTGCCGTTTGCCCCGACAAAAACACCGATGGACGCGTCATCATCCTTTTCAAAGGCAAGAAAGGCCTCGGCCAACGCTTCCGCCGTTGTCCTGTCAACCGCATTTCGAACATCCACGCGGTCGAGAATGATCGTCGTTACGGGCCCGTTTTTTTCTGTTCTTACAGCCATGTCAAAACCTGTTCCTAATTGCCTCAAAACCAACCTGAAAAACACTGGCGAGTCTTGTAAATTTTTGCTCATTATCCGTCATATTGCCCCCTTCCGGCCATAGCCTTCCTAGATGTTTCTGACTATAGTCCGCCCCGTCGATTGGCGCGGGCGCGCCATTTGGCGCAGCACCACATTTTTCGAGGAGAGCGGACCCCATGGCCCAGAAACCGGCTAAGAAATCGGCTAAGAAACCGGCAAAGAAAAAAGCCCCTGCCAAAAAGAAAACAAGCGCGAAAAAAGCGGCCAAGAAGAAGCCTGCGGCAAAAAAGAAAGCAACTAAGAAGAAGGTAGCCGCGAAGAAGAAAGCTTCTGCAAAGAAGAAATCTCCTGCGAAGAAAAAAGCTGCGAAAAAGAAGGTAGCGAAGAAGAACGCCTCCAAGAAAAAAGCGCCCGCGCGGAAAAAGACAGCGAAGAAAGCGGCCAAAAAGGCTGCCCGAAAAGCAACTAAGAAAAAAGTAGCGAAGAAGACAGCGAAAAAGAAAACCGCCAAAAAGTCTGCGGTGAAGCCGAAGAAAAAAGTCGCCAAGAAAAAGGCAGCAAAAAAAGCGTCCAAAAAGAAAGCGCCTGCGAAAAAGAAAACACCGGTGAAAAAGGCAACCGCTCGCAAAACGGCGCCAAAAGCGAAAGCACCAGCCAAGAAAGCACCAGCGCGGAAAGCAGCTCCAAAAGCAAATCTGACGCCACTGGGCACCAACAGCTTTGACGCCTATTCGACCCTCAAGGTCGGCAGCAAGAATTACGTCTACTACGACCTCAAAAAGGCAGAAGAAAACGGCCTGGACGGTGTTTCAAGCCTGCCCTTCAGCCTGAAAGTGCTGCTGGAAAACCTGCTGCGTTTTGAAGACGGCCGCACCGTCAACAAAGCAGACATCACAGCCGTCAAGGACTGGCTGAAGACGCGTAAATCCACCCGTGAAATCGCGTACCGTCCGGCCCGCGTGCTGATGCAGGACTTCACCGGCGTACCTGCCGTGGTGGACCTCGCCGCCATGCGGAACGCGGTCGCCAAGCTTGGCGGTGACCCGAAACGGATCAACCCGCAGGTGCCCGTCGATCTCGTCATCGACCACTCTGTGATGGTGGACAAGTTCGGCACACCAACTGCGTTCAAAGAGAACGTCGACTTGGAATATGAGCGCAACCAGGAACGCTATGAATTCCTGCGCTGGGGCAGCCAAGCCTTTGACAATTTCCGCGTAGTGCCACCCGGCACCGGCATCTGCCACCAGGTGAACCTGGAATATCTGGCACAGGCCGTTTGGACCCGCACCGAGAAAGACGGTGCCTCCAAAACCGTTGAAATGGCTTACCCGGACACCTGCGTCGGCACAGACAGCCACACCACCATGATCAACGGCCTGTCGGTCCTTGGTTGGGGTGTGGGCGGCATTGAGGCGGAAGCCGCAATGCTCGGCCAGCCTGTCACCATGCTGATCCCAGAAGTGGTTGGCTTTAAACTCACCGGCAAGCTGAACGAGGGCGTGACCGCTACAGACCTGGTGCTGAAAGTCGTGGAAATGCTCCGCGAGCTCGGCGTGGTCGGCAAGTTCGTCGAATATTTCGGCAACGGCCTCGACCATCTCACACTGGAAGACCAGGCAACCATCGCCAACATGGCACCGGAATATGGTGCCACCTGCGGCTTCTTCCCGATCGACGCGGAGACCATCAAATATCTCCGCGCCACCGGTCGCGATAAAGCCCGTGTGGATCTCGTGGAAGCCTATGCCAAAGCACAAGGCATGTTCCGCGATGCGGACACGCCTGATCCGGTCTTCACGGAAACCCTGGAACTGGATCTAGGCTCTGTTGTTCCCGCTCTTGCCGGACCGAAGCGTCCCCAGGACCGGGTGGACCTCACAGATCTTGCCGAGAGCTTCGCGTCAACACTTTCAGGGGAGTACAGCAAAGCCGCAGAGGCCGACACGCGCTTCGATGTGGAAGACGAAAACTTCACCATCGGCCATGGCGACGTCACCATTGCGGCGATCACGTCTTGCACCAACACCTCTAATCCGAGCGTGCTGGTTGCGGCCGGTCTTGTGGCGCGGAAAGCCCGCGCCCTTGGCCTTGAAGTGAAGCCATGGGTGAAAACATCCCTCGCCCCTGGTTCCCAGGTCGTGACGGAATATCTTGAAAAAGCCGGCCTACAGGAAGATCTCGACGCCCTGGGCTTCGATCTTGTGGGTTATGGCTGCACCACCTGTATCGGGAACTCCGGTCCTCTGCCGCCAGCGATTTCGAAATCCATCGCTGACAATGACGTGGTCGTGTCTTCGGTGCTTTCGGGCAACCGGAACTTTGAAGGCCGCGTAAGCCCGGACGTGCGCACCAACTACCTGGCCTCACCGCCACTGGTTGTGGCTTACGCACTGGCCGGCACGGTGACCAAGAACCTCACCACAGAACCGATCGGTCAGGACAAAAACGGCAAGGACGTCTACCTGAAAGACATCTGGCCCTCCAACAAGGAAATCGCCGACACGGTGCGCACCGCCGTGACGCCGGCCATGTTCCGCAAACGCTACGCGGACGTGTTCAAAGGCGACGACAACTGGCAGGCCATCAAAACGAGCAAGGGTGAAACCTACGGCTGGAACGACGACTCCACCTATGTACAGAACCCGCCTTACTTTGAAGAACTGTCGGACACACCGGCACCGCTGGAAGACGTCCATGATGCGCGCATCATGGGTCTCTTCGCCGACTCGATCACAACCGACCACATCTCACCGGCCGGGTCGATCAAAGTCGACAGCCCCGCCGGGTCCTACCTCACCCGCAACCAGGTGGGTGTGCAGGACTTCAACTCCTACGGCTCGCGCCGCGGAAACCACCAGGTCATGATGCGCGGCACCTTCGCCAACATCCGCATCAAGAACCAGATGGTGCCGGGCACCGAAGGCGGGGTCACCAAGCTCCAGCCGGAAGGCACAGAAATGCCCATCTACGATGCCTGCATGGAGTACAAGAAGCGGGGCACCCCGCTGGTTGTCTTCGCGGGTAAAGAGTATGGCACCGGCTCCAGCCGCGACTGGGCCGCAAAAGGCACCTTCCTGCTCGGCGTCAAAGCGGTCGTGGCGGAAAGCTTCGAGCGTATCCACCGCTCCAACCTGATCGGCATGGGCGTGGCGCCTCTGCAGTTCAAGGATGGGGACAGCTGGGAGAAATTGGGTCTCGACGGATCCGAAACCGTGACCATCACGGGTCTCGAAGACATCGGTCCGCGCGACGAGGTGACGGCGGTGATCACATTCGCCGACGGCTCGACCAAGTCGGTTGATCTCACCTGCCGGATCGATACCCAGGACGAAGTGGATTATTACGCCAATGGCGGCATTCTCCACTACGTGCTGCGCGGCCTCGCAGCCGACTAGGCGGCCACCAACTTACGAATAAGGGCGTTCCAGCTCGCTGGAGCGCCCCTTTTTTGTGCCTAAAGCATTTCCAGGAAAAGTGCCGTGCGGTTTTCCGTCCGGAAATGCGACGAACAACTGAGCATTTCCAGCAAAAGTTGCAGACTCTTGCAGTCCGGAAACAAGACAACAAAAGGTAAACGCACGCACTCACATTGGCTCACCTCAAATTTACTCGCGTGGGCACCAGACCCTACCTATGTTGGGGCCATGAAAAACTTTGTTGCCAAATCTGCGTTTGTTCTGGGGTTGAGTCTCACCGCCCTGATCTCGTCTGCCCAAGCAGGCGAACGCCCCATCGTTGTGGAACTCTTTACGAGCCAGGGCTGCTCCTCCTGCCCGCCCGCAGACGCCTTCCTGAACGATCTAGCAAAACGCGAAGACGTGCTGGCCCTCTCGCTGCCGGTGAACATCTGGGACTATCTCGGCTGGCGCGACACGCTTGCGAAACAGGCTTTCACAGACCGTCAGCGCGCTTATGTGCAGAACCTGGGCGGCCGTTCTGTCTACACGCCACAAATGGTCATTGACGGTGTGGAAGATGCGGTCGGCTCCCGACAAGGACATGTGAACAGCGCCATCGACCTTCGACGCGAAATGAAGAAGGAAGATGTCTCCATCGACTTCGTGGCGGAAGGTGACATCATCCGCCTGAACGTTGGCGCCCTCGCCACCAATCAGGAAGCGACGCTCTGGCTGGTTCGCTATGTGAAAGAGACACCTGTTGTCATCGAACGGGGTGAAAATGCCGGCACAACGATCACCTATTCCAATGTGGTGCGGGAGATGGTGCCGGTCGGCATGTGGAAAGGGGACGCCATCAGCCTCACCATGCCCAAGAGCGATCTGGTCGGCCAAAGCTATGACGGATGTGCCGCCATCCTTCAGGTAGGTGGCAACGGCCCGATCCTCGGTGCCGCCCGCCTCGACATGAATAGGCTTTAAAGACGCCTCTTTGATTTTCAGAATCTAAGAGCACAAGTTCCACTTTTTCTGCTTCATATACACCGATGTCATGCCCGGACTCGTTCCACTTGTCTCCGGTTAAGTTTCAATCCAGCGATCGATAGAACATCAACGAGACAAAGGCTCACGTGTGGTTTTGGGCTTATGAGACACGAACAACGCTGTCCCCCTCACCCGACCCGAGCAGGTCGACCTCTCCCCCAGCAAATTGGGGGAGAGGTTAATGTTTATGGCTGTGCATCAACATTTTTCGTCCCTTCTCCCCCTTTGGGGGAGAAGGACAGGATGAGGGGGTGCCATCGTATCTGCGTTTAACCGGACAACAGTGGGACAGGTCTGAGCATGACGACAAAAGCAGGAGAGGCGGTGCAGACTAAGGCGCCGTCGGTTCGGTGATCGGTCGGGTAAGCTCGCTCATGGTTTGAGTGAGCCGCAGGCCAACATTCTGTTCAAGCTTATAAGCCCAGTCACCAATGCGATCATTGATCTCAGCGGCTTCTGCCTCAACGGCGGAGTTGTCAGCGCCCTCTTCAAGCCGCGCGGGATCAACAGACGCCACAATCTTAGACCACATGCCGGATCCCGCGCCCGTGATGGTGAGTGTGAGCTTCAGACCATTGAAGGTCTCAATCACCGCGACGGGAGGGTCGTTGAAAATGATGGACTCCACCGGCACCGCATCCTGAAACTCAAAGCCCGCAAAGGCGGTGGCGCTCGCATTCACGATGGGTGCGCCGCGCGAGACGAAGCCCTCGGGCACATTCTCGATAATGAAGTTCGGATGTTCCGGTTTGGAGCGCGAAAGCACAACGGGGGTAGCAGACCCCTCCCAAAGTGTGACCTGTCGAATGCGCTCCAGCGGCAGGTCGACGACATTCGTGTCCAGCCAGTTTGCGACATCCTTATCGAGCGAGATCGCACCACGGGCGAGCCAGGTCTGGTCTTCGCCGTCACGGCGCACATAGAGAAACCCACGTCCCTGTAGATCGGCGGTGGCGTCAACGACCTCGCCGGCCAGCAGACCCGCAATCTCATTGCCGTCCTTGTCAAGCAATTGCACCCGAACCGCACGCCCAAGGTTCTCCGGCTCCAGCAGGCCAAGATTGCGATGCCACTCAGGGTTGGAAGTGCGTGGCTCAAACGCCTCAAGTTCCGTCATGCCCAAAATGGTCTTGCGAACCCGGTCGACACGTGCCGGATACCCCTCTCGTTCCAGAACCCGCCAAACCCCGTCATCGTCCCGCTCGATGGTAATGTTGGCGGTGCCCTGCATACCCTGACCGGTGGTGTAGACAAGACGGGTTGCCTGCCCGACCTTTTCGTTGAGGTCCGGGAAGAAGGGAACCGGCTCAAAACGCACAGATGTGGCTTCGCGTTGGGTGGAGAGCGAAACCGCAGCAGCAACCACAAAGAACAGCGTGACCACCGCCAGCAGCAAGAGATTGCGGAGCGGCCCGGGCGTGCGGAGCATATCTAGTATTTGGCTCATGGGCGCTCTCCTTAAAGTCCAGCGCGGCGTTTCCGCCGCTGCGCGCGAAGAAGCGCCAATACCAGTGCCAGCGCCGCAATCAGAAGCGGCACGAGCGCCACATTCACAAACCGCACTGTTGAGCCCAACTCTTCAATGCCACGCCGCAAATTGCGCTGAACATCGCGAAGGGCCGTCCGGCTTTCACTGAGCTCGGCACGGAACCGGCGTATTTCCAGCGCTTCTTCTTCAGAGAGAAACTCTTCCACATCCGCACCCTGCGGCGCACGGGTCTGAAGAGCGGCAAGGCGCTCTTCCGTCTCCGCAATTTTGGCCTGGAGCGCTTCTTCCTCCGCGAGGAAGGTTGCTTCCGCTTCCCGGCGGAGCTCATCGACCACCAGGAAGGGGCGATCAGATTTCTCGCGGGCGCGCAACGAGATAAGATCATTGGAGCCCATCAGATTATCGACGGCGTTCAGAACAAAGGTTGCATTGTCTGCCATGGGAATGGCGATCCGCTCGCCCAGATAGCTTTGTTCCTGGACCCAGAATCGGTCGTCGAAAATCTCAGAGTCGGCAACGATGATGAGATTTGCATCTCCGGTGGAAGCCGCGAGGTAATCCTCAGGATTAGGCGACGCACCCGGCTGCACATCTTCGCTTGGCGGCGGTGGGCCGTCCGGGAAGGCAGACTTCAGAGGTCCCGATACACGCGCCGCAATTACATAAGATTCGTCCGTCGGCTCAAAGGCGCGCAGCAACGCATCCGGCGTAGGACCTGTTTTCACAAACTCCAGATCGAGCAGCATGGAGTCGGTTGAGGAACTTAAGATCGGCGAGAAGCTTGTCGTCGCATCTTCTCTCTGCACAAGATGGCCGACGGTCCCGAGATTGAGCCGGTCAATATCCGCGGTCACCACATCATCGCTGTTGGCATCATCCGGACCAAGCGCCATCCAGACCACATAGTCCGTCTGCTGGCGGCGCACATTCCCGCCAGCCTGCACACGCTGCGCATTGTCTCTGTCACCAATGACTTGTGTTGGATCAAGGTCGACGCCCCAGCTCGCCATCAGCTGATCAAGGCTGGAGGCTTCCGTATAACCCTGTACCGGTTGCCCGTTGGGGCCGGCGGTGAGACTCACCTCTGAGTGGGGGTCAAGAAACACCAGCGCACGGCCACCGCGCATCATGAACTGGTCGATCGCATAAGTCGTTTGCGCGTCCAAAGGCTTTGGATGGGCAATCATCACCACGTCGATTGAGTTCGGAATGGACTCAAAATCCTGCTCAAGAAACTCGAGAGAGAACCTATCCAGAAGCTCGTCATAAATGAGGAAGGACTGGCTCTCGCCGCGCATAGCCGCCTGCAGGCCGCCTGCTCCGGTATCGAGCGGGATATTGGTGACAATGCCGAGCACCGGTTTTTCCGGACGCTTCAAATTCTGAATGAGCCGCGCCACATCATATTCCAGATATTCTTCCCGCTCGTCGGTGAAGAACGGAATGGCTTCCAGCCCATCGACCAGGTTGGTCCCGGCAAGTCCGAAATAGATAACTTCACCTTCCGTGGTGGGGGCCCCTTTGAGCCCCAGGGACTGCGCCCGATCTTCTTCCTCTGAAAAAGGTTCTGGATCGATCACCTCAAGCACGAGGTTACCGCCGGCATAAGACCGCATCTCTTCCAAGATATCGCGCACGCGCCCGGCATAGGTCCGAATGCGGGGATAATCTGTCGCCAGCGACTCCGAGAAGAAAAAGCGCAGCGTAATCGGCTCTTCAATCTCTTGAAGCATATTCCGCGTGCCGTCTGACAGTGTAAACAGCGCGCTCTGGGTCAAATCAATCCGGCTGGTGCGGAAGGAAATGTTGGAGAAGAGATTGACCGCCACAAAGAAGACCGCGAGCAACACGAGTGTCGCAATGGAGATGGCGCGTCGGGAAATCTGTCTATCCATGACCTAGCCCGCCTTCTTCATATCAACGACGATGCCGCAAGCCACCAGCCAAACGCCAATCAGCGTGACAAAATAGATAATGTCGCGGAGATCAATGACCCCTTCGACAATCGCGTCGAAGTGCGTGAGGAAACTGAACGATGCGATTGTCGTCAAAACCGCTTGCGGCGCCCAGACCGACACAAAATCCGTCACGATCGGCAGCCCGGACACGGTGAAGAGAAAACAGACAACGACGCTCACAACAAAGGCAATAACCTGATTGCGTGTCGCGGCGGAGATACACGACCCGATGGCAAGGTATCCACCTGCCATCAAGAACGATCCCACATAGCCGGCCAGGATTACGCCATGGTCCGGATCCCCAAGATAAGCGACGGTGAGCCACATAGGGAACGTCAGCGACAGCGAGATACCCGCAAACACCCAGGCGGCCAGAAACTTGCCCAGCACAGCAGACCAGAGCGGGATCGGCAGCGACAGTAGCAGCTCAATGGTGCCGACCCGACGCTCTTCCGCCCAAAGGCGCATCGCGATGGCTGGAATGAGAAACAGGTAGAGCCAGGGATGGAACTGGAAGAACCCTTTGAGGTTCGCCTGACCCGCTTCAAAGTGGCCGCCGAGATAGAAGGTGAACCCACCCACGCAGAACAGAAAGATGATCATGAAGACAAAAGCGAGCGGCGTGGCGAAATAGCCCGCTAGTTCGCGTTTGAAAATTGCAAGGGTCTCTCTCATGCGGCGTCCCCTTGGCGTTGTTCGGTATCAGGCCGCGTAAGAGACCGGAACACTTCGTCCAATCGCCCAGGCTCCCCATAGAGAGTGCGCACATTCCAGGATTTTTCTCGCGCGAGATTGCCGACCCGATCTATAAGGCTTGTATCAGCCTCACCAGCACTTGCTGCAAAGAGCGTGAAGGAATGATCGGCACCCCGCGCGTCTTCTTCGATAGAAGCGACACCATCGACGGCCTGAAGCGCCGGCCGAGCAGCATCCGCATCCGCAGCGTCGAGTGTCAGGGTCACCGCATTGTGGTAGCGTGAGCGAGCGGTCAGTTCTGCAGGCGTTCCATCGGCAACAATCTTTCCGCGATCAATGATGAGCGCGCGGCTGCAAATCGCATCAACCTCTTCCAGGATATGAGTTGAGATGATGATCGCTTTTGTCGGCGCCATCTCTGCGATGAGCTTGCGCACGGCAAACTTCTGGTTGGGATCGAGACCGTCTGTTGGCTCGTCCATGATGAGTACCGGCGGGTCGTGCAGGATGGATTGTGCAAGTCCCACCCGGCGACGAAACCCCTTGGAGAGCGTCTCGATCGGCTGCTCCATCACGCCGGAAATCTCTGTCCGGTCCACGGCCCGTGTGATGGCGGCGGTGGCCGCAGGGCCTTTCAAACCTCTGACGTCGGCAATGAAGCGCAAAAACTGCAGCGGTGTCATATCCGCATAAGCCGGCGCCCCTTCCGGCAGATAGCCGATCATACGTTGCGCGGCCAACGTATCGGGTCCCACCACATGACCGCAGACACTGATATACCCCGCGGTCGGCGCTAGGAACCCGGTCACCATCTTCATGGTCGTAGATTTGCCAGCGCCGTTTGGCCCAAGGAAGCCCAAAACTTCGCCGCGCGCCACGGAGAAGCTGATCCCGTCTACCGCCGTGAAGGGACCGAACTTCTTCACAAGCCCATCAATTTCGATCATCGCTGCCGCAGAACCGCCGCTTGTGGATGAACTCTGGTCGTTTGCCGTAATGACTTTATCTCCCGATCAGATGGGTCTTTAGCGTTTCCAGGTGAAGTGATCTCGGTTCACCGTCCGGAAACGCGATAAAACAACGCCCACCTTGCCCCCCGTTCTTATGCCATTCAGACGGGCGCGGCGACAAGGGGTCACCACGTGAACAATCGGTCATTTTCGTAAACAAGCCAGAGACTTAGAAGTAGTTGGCAGGACCGTTGGCTGTTACTCAATACCCCTAGCTGCCAGGATAGCGAATACCGGCCATGATCTCCTGATGACGGGCGTCGACGATCTTCGCGCGATCTTCATCATCCGGCATCAACGCGAAAAAACGGCTGTCACGGAGCGCGTCGACCCCCCAGCGGCCCACCTCGTCAACGGACATGCCTGCCTCACGCCACCGCTCTCCAGCCTCTTCTGGCGCGTGCCGGGGGCCGCCAAAACGGTCGGGTCGTGCCCGAGCGCCGTCCCAGATGCGCGTATTGACCAATCCCGGGCACAGAGCCGTCACACTGATGCCGTCAGGCGCGAGCTCCGTTTTGAGACCCTCAGCGACCCCCATCACGGCATATTTGGAAGCCGAGTAAGAGGGCGTGCCCGCATCCGGGTGTGTAAGGCTCGCCATGGACGCAGTCACACCGATGGCACGAAACCCGCCCTGTTCTTTTAGACTGTCGGAGAAGGCCCGAACGGTGTCGATCACCCCGTCCACATTTACCTGATACATCCAGCGCAAATTTTCACGCCGAGCCGTGGTGAAACCTTGTCCGATACCGAGGCCCGCATTCGCCCAGACGATCTGCATCGCGCCTAGAGCGTCCACCGCCTGAGCTGCCATTGCCTCAATCGACGCTTCATCAGAAACATCGCAGGCCAATCCCACGGATTTCACACCCAAGGCTTTTGCTTCTTGAGCAACGGCCTCCGCCGCATCAGCGCGGATATCCGTCACAGCGACGTTTGCACCTGCCTTCGCCAGCTCAAGCGCAAGGGCGCGCCCGATCCCGTCGCCGCCGCCTGTGATCACCGCATTCTTGCCTGCAATGTCCTGCATGCTCTCTCCCATCGATTAAGTGATGCCAGATAGGTGATGCTTCAGACGCGCAGCATCAACCCACCATCGACATTTAGTCCGTGGCCGGTCACAAATCCCCCATCGTCTGACGCGAGAAAAAGTGCGCCGCGGGCCAGATCGATCGGTTCGCCCAACCGCTTCAAGGGAGATTTCTTGGCCCAGATTTCCGCAATCTTTGGGTCCTTGAAATTGACCGTCATGCCCGTGCGAATGGCACCCGGGAGAATGTAGTTTGCTGTAATGCCATATCGGCCAAGTTCGAGTGCCAGGTTGCGGGTAAGACCCGCGACGCCTGCTTTCGCGGCACTGTAAGCCGCCAGGCCGTAATCGGTCCCATCCGCCATGACCGAGGCCACATTGATTATCCGTCCGGCGACGCTCTCTTTGAGGTGGGGAATGGCCGCTTTCGAGAGTTTGAAGTGAGGCGTGAGGTTGACCGCGAGGTTCTTGTCCCAAAGCTCATCGGGAAACTCCTCAACCGGGGCGCCGGCACCAATACCGGCATTATTCATGAGAATGTCGAGCTTGCCGAACCGCTCAACCGCGCCGCCAATGATGCGGGTAGCAGCCTCATTGGCGCTCACATCCTGATCAAGCGTTTGAATGTGCTCATGATCCAAAGAGAACGGCTCTAGGTCGACCGCCAGAACCTTGGCGCCTTCGGCCGCGAACATCTCTGCCGACGCCCGACCGATCCCACTTGCTGCCCCGGTGACAATCGCCACCCTGTCTTGAAGACGCATTTCTTTCTCCCCACGCATTTTTTGATGTCATTTTGGGGAGAGTGTAACAGACAAGAAAGAAAGCACTTTCAGCAAAAGTTGCAGACTTTTGCGCGCACGAAAGTGCCAAAGAAAAAAGGGTGAGCCGCTTCTGAGATACAGAGGAAGCACCACCCTTCAGTCCGTTGCCCTACATTTCCCAGAACAAGCAGGGGAAGTATCGAGGAGATCTAAGTGGCCCGACCCCGAATGATCCGGTGGGGCTGGGGGGCTGAAAGAACCGGAGACTTTCAAGGCCGGGCCTGTAAGGCAACGATTGAAAGGTAGGAGCCGCTTGTGTCCGGTCCACGGCTGAAAAAAGGCAAGATTGTGATTTCTGCGCAACACATGGGCGTCGAGACCCGCAGAACGCCTTGTTTTATGGGCCGAGCCGCGCGATCATTTGGGCGATGGATCGATCTCCTACAGGCTTGAAACCAGCCAGCAGCCAAAATCCCACCAGCCTTGTCATTGTCGGCAACGGGTATCAGGCGGGCCGCTCTGCACCTCAGACAGAGGTTTCCTGGCACCGGCGGGAGCTGGACGCGATCTTGAATCTCTATGGACGGAAAGTGGCTGCTGGCGAATGGCGGGACTATGCCATTGATGGATTAAGGGACAAGGCTGTCTTCTCTATCTTCCGACGCTCCAGCGAGATCCCCCTCTACCGGATTGAGAAACACCCGAAGCTCGCCCGCAAGCAGGGGGCCTATCAAGTCATTGCCGCCACCGGCGCCATCCTGAAACGCGGCCATGACCTCGCCCAGGTGATCCGCGTGTTGGACAAAAAGAAACTGCGCCTGGTCGACTGACACCCGCGGCATCACACGCTGGTTTTTTGCGGCAACACCCATTGCAATAAAAGCGGCACCATCATCGTGGTCGCCACCGCAGTGATGATCAGACCGGAGATAAAGGGCTGACCGTTCTGAGCAAAGAGGCCCGCATCAATCGCAATGGAGATCACAACCAACTCAACGGCGCCGCGCGCGCTCATACCCGTGCCGATCGCCAGCGCCTCCCGGCGGCCAAACCCCATCCACAAAGCCGGAAGTCCAGCGCCAATAAGTTTCCCCGCAAAGGCTATGGCAATCAGCACACATACAAGAAGCGGCGCAGCGAGCAGGACGGAAAAGTCGATATGAAGCCCGATCGTCGCAAAAAAGATCGGGCCCAAAAAGCCGCCCGTGATGCCCACGACAACGATCCGCATCTCGTTGTAAGCGCGTACGCCCACCCGTTCCGGCTCAAAGAAGAGGCCCGCCATAAAAGCCCCCATGATCCAATGAAGACCGAGCACATCCGCGAACAAACCGTAGGCAAGTGCCACCAACATGAGGGTCGTAAACTCGGCCGCTGCGAGCTGCAGCACTTTGAGTTGGGCGGCAACCCGCGGATAGACATGCACGCCAAGGAGCACGGTCACCGCAAAAAAGACCCCAATTTGGCCGATGAGAAGCAACAAACCGTCAATGCTAACGACATCCCCATCGGAAATGAGGCTGGTGAGAATGGCGAGCAGAAACAGGCCGACAACATCATCAAAGATGGCGGCAGCGACAATGGTCTTGCCCATGGGACTGGAAAGCAAACCTTGCTCTTCAAGGATTTTGACAGTCGCGGGAATGGCGGTGATCGAAAGCGCCACGCCGATGAAAAAGCTCTGCGCGACTTTGAGCTCACCGTCTGGCAGCACGGCGAAACCCAACGCCAGCCCCGCCAAGAAGGGTACGATCGCGCCGCCTAGGGCGACGACAAAGGAGCCTTTGGATTGGCGCCCTATGTCCCGCGGTTTCATGTCAATACCGGCCTGGAGCACCAGAAAGAAGATGCCCGCCTGGGCGATCAATTCAAGCTCTTCAGAGAGCAGAAGACGCCCTATCCCGGGATAGGTGCCACCGAGCAGCAGAAACAAAGCCGATAGCAGCACGCCCACACTGATCTCCCCCACCGACGCGGGCAGCGACAGGCGCATGGCGCCTTCCCCCATGACGCGCGTCGCCAGCAGCAACAGCAACAGGCCGAAAAAGATCTCCATAGCTCAAAAATAGGTGAGGAAAGCTATTCAGGCTTTGACCAAGCGCAAAAGAAAACCCCGGCGCCTCAAAGGCCCGGGGTTTTCAGATCATATGTTTCTGACAGCTACTCGGAGCGCATAATGCCCAGCAGGTTCAGGATGTGAATGAACATCACGATGAAGCTGCCATAGAGGGCAAAAGCACCGAAAATGGCCTTCTGGTTGGAGACGACACCCGTGTCGCCACCGCTGTAAATCTCTTTCACCATCTGCGTCTCATAAGCCGTCACAGCAGCGAAGAGCAGAACCACAATGGCGGAGATTATAAAGCTGAAGCCGATGCTCTGGAAAATGAACACATTCGCCAACATCGCCACGATGAGGCCAATCGACGCCATGAAGAAGAAGCGGCCAAAGGCTGAAAGGTCGCGCTTCGTCGTGTAGCCATAGAGGCTTGTCGCGCCAAACATCACCGATGTGATCAGGAAGGCTTGAGCAATCATGCCAGGGCCGTTCGGGATGTTCATAAAGGCATAGATCATCGGTGAGATGAGCAAGCCCCACATAGCCGCATAGGTCCAGTAGCAGACGTGGGCCATGGCCGTTGACCCGGCATTCGAGAAAATCAGCTTAGGCGCAAACCAGCCAAGGCCGAGCACACCAGCAAACAGAACCCATTTCATGGGTCCAAGGGCGATTGCCTGCATCAGTGCTGGGTTCGCACCCATGAACAAGGTCACACCTGCTGTAAAGGCGACGCCAAGTGCCATGTAGTTATAGACGCGCAACATATATGTGCGCAGACCCTCATCAAGGTCCGCAGCGCGGGTGGCGACACCGGCGCCCATACGTTGTTGGTCAAATTCAGCCATCGTTCTAATGATCCTTTTGATCGAAAACTCTGACAACGAATATGGGCAGTTTGGGCGCCAATTTCAAGCAGAACCGGCGCCCCGGAATGTGACCAAACCTTAACAAAAATAAGGACTTAATCCTTAAAATTGCTCTGGTTACTGTGACCTTAAGACAGGGGCTGCTTTGGCCGACAGGGCGTTCCATGTGCCCAGCAAACCGAGGCCGACAGTGATGACGGCAGCGCCTGTGATCGTTAAGCCGAGTGTCACAGGAAGGAACGCCCACGGCGCCTGCATGACCTGTGTCACCACCAGCCAGGCTGCGATAGACCCCACCGCAGCGGCGACCGTCGCGGTCCCGACGCCCAGCAAAGCATATTCCCAGACATAGGCTTTCAAAACCTTGCCCCGCGTGGCCCCCAGGACCTTCAGCACCACAGCATCATAAACCCGCCGTCGGTGACCGGCCGCCATGGCACCTGCAAGCACCATGATGCCCGACGCGAGGGTGACGATGGAGGTCGCCCGCACCGCCAAGGCAAAGTCTTCCAACAGCTTGTTCACCGCCTCCAGGGCTTCCTTCACCCGCACAATGGTGATGTTGGGAAACGCCTTCGACACTTCCCGCTGAAGCGCAATTTCGCCAGCCTCGTCCATTGCGAGCGTCGCCAAATGGGTATGGGGTGCGGCTGCCAGCGCAGACGGTGAGAAGACAAAGATGAAATTGATGCCGACATTGCCCCAATCAATCTCGCGGGTGTTGGCAACCGTCGCCGTCAGACTGCGGCCAAGCACATTGACCGTGATTTCATCGCCGATCCCGATCCCAAAGCCCTGAGACATTTCCTCGGTGATGGAGATGAGCGGCGGCCCGGCATAATCCGGCGCCCACCATTCCCCCTGAATGAGCTCAGAGCCACCCGGCAAATCTTGCGAATAGGTGATGCCGCGGTCGCCTTGAAGCATCCAGGCAACATCCGGTGCAGCCACGATATTCTCCGCCGCAACGCCCTGGATGGACTCGATGCGGCCCCTGAGCATCGGCACACGGTTGAGGGCGCGAACCCCTTCCGTCCCCGTCACGATCTCTTCGAACTTCTCGACTTGATCAGGCCCGATATCGACGAAGAAGAAGGATGGTGCGCGCTCCGGCAGCTCACCATTGATCTGATCCGCGATGTTTCCGTCAATAAGAGAGATGGTCACGAGCAGCGTCAAACCGAGACCCAATGACAGCACGACGCTCGCGGTTGCCGAGCCCGGACGGTAGAGGTTCGAGAGAGCGAGACGCAGCTCCGGATTGCGGAAGCGCGGTGCGCGGCGCGCGAGCGCCATCAGCCCCACGGCGGTGAGACGCAGTCCGACGAAACTTGCGACCGCACCCACAATGAACCAGGCCGCAAAGTCCGGCCGGTCCGCAAGGCCGATGGCGAGTGCTGCGAGCGCCAGCAATGCGGCTGCCATCACAATCACATAGACCGGACGCGGCCAGGCGCGCGCCGGCGCCACAATGTCCCGAAAGAGACCCGTCGCGGGGATTTCCCGTGCTCGGGCCAAAGGCCAGACAGCAAAAGCGAGGGCCGCCAGAATGCCATAGGCACCCGCCAGAACGAGCGGCGACATGTAGAGCGCGAAGCGCGCGGGAATGGGCAACATGTCTTCAATGGCCCACTGAACCAGGAAGGGCGTCACACCGCCGACCACCAGCCCTATCGCCACACCGACAAGCGCCAGCGCCATCACCTGTATGAGATAGACGTTAAAGATAAAACCGCCCGGTGCGCCGATACATTTAAAGGTCGCAATCACATCGCGTTTTGTATCGAGGTAAGAGGTCACCGCATTGCCGACGCCTACCCCACCGACAACCAGTGCGGTCAGCCCAACCAATGTCAGGAACAAGGCGACCCGCTCAACAAAGCGCCGCACACCCGGTGCGCTATCCGAGCGATCTTGTATGCGCCATCCCGCATTGGGGAACTGCTCATTGACTTGCGCCACCCAGGCTGCCACATCCGCGTTAAGGCGCTGGTTCTCCGGCAGTCGCGCCCGGTAGTGGTAGTTGATGAGCGACCCAAGCCGAATAAGGCCCGTCGCATCCATCGCCTCGTCAGACAGAAAGAGCCGAGGCCCAAGGGCAAAACCACCGGCCACACGGTCCGGCTCGCGCTCGATCACAGCGCGGATCTCAACGGAGATATTGCCCACATCGAGCGTGTCACCCACTTCGGCGTTTAAACGATCCAGAAGCGCTGTCTCCACGGCTGTGCCCCAAACACCGGAACGCGGTTCCAGCGCCGCCGCAAGTTCCATCTCAGGAATAAGTGTCACACGGCCATAGAGCGGATAGAGTTCATCCACGCCCTTTAATTCAACAAGCGTGCGTTCATCGGTGCGCGGCGCCGCAGCCATGGCGCGCATCTCCGTCGACTTGGAAATGGTCGCCGTCTCGCTGATGAAGGCGAGTTCCTCTGCGCCTGCCTCTCGATGCACAAGACGGAAGTCGACATCACCCCCGAGGATCGTTTGACCTTCTTCCGAAAGCCCTTCGACCAGAGCCGAAGACACAGAACCGACCGCTGCAATCGCCGCCACACCAAGGGTGAGACAGGCAAGGAACACCCGAAACCCTTTCAGGCCGCCGCGAAGTTCCCGGCGCGCAAAAGTCAGAGCAAGCGAAAGAGACGGCTTCGATGACGGCGCAACGCTCATTGGGCTGCCGCCGCGTGGCCAACACGACGTCCGGGTTCAATCGACTCAATCAAACCGTCTTTCAACCGCACCACCCGGTCACAGGCTTCGGCGAGCTCGGGGTCATGGGTGATCAAGACCAACGTTGTCCCACGCTTGTCATGGAGGTCGAACATGAGCTCAATGATCTGTTCGCCAGTCGTGCCGTCAAGATTGCCCGTCGGCTCATCGGCGAGAAGGATCTTGGGATCGCCGGCGACCGCACGAGCGAGCGCAACGCGTTGTTGTTCGCCGCCCGAGAGCTGACCTGGATAGTGGGTCAGACGGTGAGACAGACCCACATGGGCGAGCTCTTCTTCAGCCCGCTGAAACGCATCTGTCCGGCCGGCGAGTTCCATCGGCACCGCGACATTCTCCAGCGCCGTCATCGTTGGCACCAGGTGAAATGACTGAAAAACAATCCCCACATGATCGCGCCGGAAGAGCGCCAAGGCATCTTCGTTCATGCCCGCAAAATTCTGGCCTGCAACCGTGACGGTGCCACTCGTCTGCTTTTCAAGGCCTGCCAACACCATAAGAAGCGTGCTTTTTCCGGACCCTGACGGTCCCACAAGCCCCACGGCTTCGCCTTTTTCAACCGCGAGGGAAAGACCTCGCAAAATGTTCACTTCTCCGGCGGCGCTTGGCAGCGTTAGTTTAAGATCGTCGAGACGGATAATTGGGTCGTTGGGCGTATCTGACATGGGGAGCGCGCAGGCGTCCTTCTTGATTGTGCGCCCTTCGGCAGGGGCGGGAAAACAGGCGATCAAGCCGATATGGCCTTTTCCTAAGGCCCATACAAGCCTATATGGACTTATATGAGACGCATACAGATTACGTTCCGTATCCAAATATGGATCATTGCAGCGGCAATGGGCTTCTTCGGCTGGTCAGCCCACGCGAGCGAAGCCCCCATTTCTACGGGCGACAAGAGCGAACCATTCGAAATTGTCGCCTTGGGTGACAGTCTCTCAGCAGGCTATCTGCTGCCGCCTGGTGCAGGCTTTCCTGAGCAACTAGGTCGGGCTCTCGCCAAAAAAGGCTATCACGTCAACGTGATGAATGCGGGCGTTTCCGGCGATACCAGCACCGGGGGGCTTGCTCGCCTGGATTGGGCTGTGGGCCCGGATACCGACGCGCTCATTCTTGAATTGGGCTCCAACGACGCACTTCGTGGTATCGAGCCAGAAGTGACCCGAGCCAATCTTGACTCGATCATTCAGCAGATGTCTGAGCGAGGCATCAAGGTGCTAATTGCCGGCATGCTGGCCCCGCCCAATATGGGGGATGATTACGCCGCCGACTTCAACACCATTTTCCCGGAGCTGGCTGAGAAGCATGACACGCTCCTTTACCCCTTCTTCCTCGATGGGGTCGCAGCAGAGCGGCATCTCAATCTGCCGGATGGTATTCATCCGACTGAAGAGGGTGTTGCCGTCATTGTCGAGCGCATTCTGCCAACCGTGGAAGAGTTGATCACTGGCCAGAGCGAAGAAACCGCTGCGATCAACTGACAAATCCGAATTCGCCAACTATAAAACCTGACCGACATTTGGGGGGATCCTATGAAGTACCGTGAGCTTGGCCGTACCGGCCAGGAAGTGAGTGAGATTTGCCTGGGCACCATGACCTGGGGTGAACAGAATACTGAGACGCAAGGCCATGAGCAGATGGATTACGCCGTCTCCATGGGCATCAACTTCTTCGACACAGCTGAGATGTATGCCGTGCCGCCGCGGCCGGAGACACAAGGCTCCACGGAACGCATCATCGGCACCTGGTTTCAAAAGAACGGCAACCGCGACAAGGTGATCCTGGCGACCAAGGCGGCAGGCCGCGCGCCCTTTACCTGGCTGCGCGAAGACGGGTCGAACACCGAACATACGAAAGAACAATTGAACGAGGCAGTGAACGCCAGCCTGAAGCGATTGCAGACAGACTATATCGACCTCTACCAATTGCACTGGCCAGACCGGCCAATCTCATTGTTCGGCGGGAAGCCCGGCGGCGGTTATGAGCATATGGGTGACGAGATCAACAAGATCGGTGACATTCTCGAAACGCTGGACGTAATCGTAAAAAGCGGCAAGGTGCGCTGGATTGCACTGTCCAATGAAAGCGCCTGGGGCACCATGAAGTTCCTCCACCATGCGGAGATGAATGGGTTGCCCCGTGTTCAGTCAATCCAGAATGCCTATAACCTACTCAACAGAACGTTTGAGGTGGGGCTTTCCGAGGTCGCCATGCGCGAACAGGTTGGTCTGTTGGCCTACTCACCATTGGCGCAAGGCTACCTCACGGGCAAATATCAAAAAGGCGCCCTGCCGGAGGGCTCCCGAAAAGCGCTCTTCAATCGTCTGCAACGCTATGAAGGCGAAGGTGTTGAAGAAACGATTGATCAGTACCTGGCGATCGCAAAGAAGTGGGGCATCGACCCCTCACAAATGGCAAACCAATTTGCGACCACCCGGCCGTTCGTCACGTCCAACATCATCGGCGCAACTACCATGGAACAGCTGAAGCTGGCGGTGACATCCGTCGATGTCGAATGGTCGGAAGAATTGGAAAAAGAAATCGACGCGGTGCACCACGCGCAGCCCAGCCCTTGCCCATAAGGCACTTGGCCCTGCCCATAGGGCACAAGCCCCTGCCCTTGAGGCAGCTCGCACGAGACGTGAGCCGACCAGATCGGCTTATGTGAATCTTTCATGGAAGGGATTGCGCTGATTGCCAAATCAGCCCACTCTCTTTCGTGTAAGTAGTGATTTGCAAATGGCGAGAGGCCCCAAGATGATCCGCCTTTTCACCGCCCTTGAAGTGCCCGCCAGTGCCGCGGAGCGCCTCTGCACCCTTCAATCCGGCTTACGTGGCGCACGCTGGATCAGCCCCGAAAATTTTCACATCACACTCCGCTTTATCGGTGACGTGTCGGAAGACATGGCCTTCGAGATAGACGAAGCGCTGACGCAGATCCAAGGAGCGCCCTTTGATCTGCAGTTGGACGGACTAGGCTCCTTCGGCCATTCCAAACCTCACGCGCTTTGGGCGGGCGTTGCTGAAAGTGAGCCCTTGCGCGCCTTGCAAGCGAAGCAGGAAACCGCGATGCAAAAGCTGGGGCTGAAGCCGGAGCCGCGGAAATACACGCCCCATGTTACCGTCGCGCGTCTCAACAAGCGCACAACCAGCCCTTGCGACGTCATGCATTACATTGAGCACCGCAATCTGTTTTCGACCCTGCCCTTTCCGGTCACGCGTTTCGTCCTCTTCTCTGCCCGCAACAGCAAAGGCGGCGGGCCCTATGTGGTGGAACGCACCTATGACCTAGAAGAACAGGTATTTGCGGCCTAGCGCTAGCCTTTAAGATGGGCAATCAGCCCATCGCTCGCTGCTTCAATGAGGTCGAGCACCTCTTCAAACCCGTCATCGCCCCCGTAATAGGGATCAGGCACGGCATTGAGACCCAATTCAGGCGCAAACTCCAGGAACAGACGAATGCGGTCTTGCGCAACCTTGGGCGCCCGCGATTGCAATGTGCTGAGATTGTCGTGGTCCATCGCGAGGACCAGATCAAACCGCTCATAATCCCCGGCTGACACCTGCCGCGCTCGGATGGGTGTGAGATCGTAGCCACGCAGCTTTCCGGCTGCCTGCGCCCGCTCATCCGGCATGGCCCCCACATGCCAGGCACCGGTGCCGGCTGAATCAATCTCGAGATTGAGACCCGCGGCACCCGCACGTGACCGAAACACAGCTTCCGCTGTTGGAGACCGACAGATATTTCCAAGACACACAAACAGCACCGATGTCACGCTTTACCTCGTAGTCGAAACAGACACTCTTGCCCCACTGCTTCCTTCCCTTACCTGTTACTCTATATCTTAAGTAGCTTTCCGCACGATGCTGCAGTTTTCCAACAAGATTCGCGTTATAAGAATTTCGAACAAGAAAGGGATGGCCATGACAGAAACACGCCCCACCAAGCTGACCGGCACCGCCCGTCAAAAAGCACTTGCGAGCCTCAAAGGCTGGAAAAAGGTGCGTGGCAAAGAAGCGATCGAGAAAAGCTTCGTGTTCACGGACTTTGCGGAAGCCTTTGGCTGGATGTCCCGGATCGCCATCGTGGCGGAAAAAATGGATCACCATCCCGAATGGTTCAACGTCTACAAAACCGTGAACGTGGTCCTCAACACCCATGACGCAGGCGGCATCACGGAGCTGGACATCAAGCTCGCCAAAACCATGGACCGCTTTGCCGGCAAAGCGGGGCGCTAGCGCATATTCCCGAAAAGTGTGATCGGTTTTCGGACAAGAATATGCGCCAAAGTGAAGGGATAAACCCTTTCTCAAGCCTCCCCATTTACCTTGAAAGCCTGGGTAAAAAGGGGCCTTCGAGTATTATGGACGTATCGAGCATTGCTGGCGCAGCTGTGGCGCAACAAGCCGCACAAACCCAGACCACACTTGAAGGCCTCGCCCTCAAGAACGCCGCGAAAGCAGACCAGGAACTCATTTCCGTCATCCAGGAAGTCGCCGCCAGCGCCCCGCCGCCCGGCACCGGCCAAGCCGTAGACATTAGCGTCTGAGCTAAAATCTTAGTCAAATCCACGCGGCGCGAGCATCAAACCGGCAACACCTAGACATCTAAACTCGATGGGTAATCCAGCAACCGAGGGATCCCCATGAGTTCTATCGCAGGTGCCGAACTGAATCAGGCTCAAACCCTGGTCTCCATCTCCACCACCGTACTCAAAAAGTCTTTTGAGTCTGATCAGGAATTCGCGTCTGCGCTTAAAGAAACCGCAGAAAAGGCGCCGCCTGCGGACGGGACGGGCAAAACCGTCGACGTCACGGCCTAAAAGCCCGGGGTTTATGTAAATAAAAAGTTAAGACATTACATCGTATACTGATTATTCAGCGCACCATCGACCAGGTGATAACCATGGACACCATTCGAAGCTCTACCGCCTCTAAAGCCGTAGGCCCGACGCCCGCAGTAGGTACCGTCCGGAAAAAAGCGTACAAGTCCGGCCAAGAGTTCACAGAGCAGGTCCGCGAGATCCACGAGGCGGAAGCAGAAACACCACCCCCTCCTCCCGGAACCGGGAAGATGATCGACACAAGCATCTAACAACGAAAAAAGCCCCGGCGGAAACGCCGGGGCTTTTCTTTTGTCGACTGATCGCGATCAGCGTGGAGCCATCCGGATCGCGCCGTCCAGACGGACGTCTTCGCCGTTCATGTAGCTGTTCTCTACCATGAGCTTGGCAAGTGCCGCATATTCGTCTGGATCACCCAGGCGTGGCGGGTAAGGCACCTGCATGCCCAGCGCCTGCTTCACCTGCTCAGGAGCCGCAGCAAGCAGTGGTGTGTTGAAGATACCCGGCAGGATCGTGTTGACCCGAATGCCTTCGCGGGAGAGGTCACGCGCGATGGGAAGCGTCATGCCGACAACGCCGCCCTTGGACGCTGAGTAAGCAGCCTGACCGATCTGACCGTCTTCAGCAGCAACAGATGCCGTATTCACTATCGCACCGCGCTCACCACCGTCCAGCGGATCAAGGGTCATCATGCCAGCGGCAGACTTCGCAATGCAGCGGAATGTGCCAACCAGGTTGATCTGGATGATGAGGTTGAAAGCATCGAGCGGGAAGTGAGAAATCTCACCGGTCTCTTTATTCCGGCTCGCCGTCTTAATGGCATTACCGGTGCCGGCACAGTTGATCAGGATCCGTTCCTGGCCAACAGCAGCGCGTGCCTTCTCGAAGCCCGCGTCAACCGCAGCTTCGTCGGTCACGTTCACATTGCAGAACACACCGCCAAGCTCTTTCGCAACGGCTTCACCTTTTTCTTCGTTCATATCGAAGATGGCGATCTTGACACCTTCGGCTGCCAGTGCGCGAGCCGTGGCTTCACCAAGACCAGACGCACCACCCGTGACGACGGCACTAATTCCAGAATCGAGTTTCATGGGCTATCTCCCTGTTTCGCGCCAGTTTGCCCCGTTCGGGTGCCGCCCCATCTGCGAGAGCGGTCATTTAGCGCAGATCATCAAATTCTGCGGCGGATGTAACAGGTTTTTGCCCGCAAAAGCGAGCCCTGAAGCGGGATTTAACGGGCAAATTATCCCTGACGCAGGGTCGCCCTTGCCTTGCATCTGCCAAAATTTCGACCCATCTTGAGGCCATGACTGAAAGACAGGGCCAAACCACGTCAGTTCCCGATTTTGGATCGAGGGAAATCCAGCTGCCCGCCGTCATGGTGCGCAATGAGAAACGGGTCCGCTTCAGCTTCTGGAAGAAAATGCTGAAGGTTGGCGGTCGCATTCCGTTTGCTGAAGAAGCCGCCAGTGCTTACTTCTGCGCCATCGACAGGCGGACACCCACACGGGTGCGCGCAACCCTCCTGGCGGCGCTCGCTTATTTCGTTCTACCCGCCGACGTGGTGCCCGATTTCATCGCGGCCGTTGGGTTCACCGATGATGCAACGGTGCTTCTGACGGCACTCGGCATCGTGCAAACCCACATCAAGCCACGCCATGCCGAGCAGGCGCGCCGCGCCCTCGGCCTGCCGGAACCCGACCCGAACGAAGACTAAGCGTCGGGTCCCATCCGTGTTTCGGATTTAGGGTCACCGGCGGACGCCGCATCCGCCTTGCTAGCCCGTGCCTCGCGCCGCACGATATAGAGCGACGCACCGACAATCGTGAGCGCTCCAACCACCGTATAGATGTCTGGAATGTCGGCGAAGATGAAAAAGCCGGCCGTGGCGGCGAAGATGAGTGACGTATATTCGAACGGCGCCACCGCCGTCGTCTCCCCCACCGCATATCCACGAATAAAGCAGTTATGCGCGGCCGCGCCGATCACCCCAACGAGCACGAGCAGAAAATATTCAAACGCCGTTGGTGGCACCCAGTTGAGGGCTGCGGGCACAATGGCGACAAGTGTGCCCACAACGCCTGTGTAGAACATGAGCGTGACAGGGCTATCGTGACGCGACACGATTTTCACCAGCACCGTTGCAAACGCCACCAGCGCAGCGCCCGCAAGCGCGACCAAGGCTGCTGGTTCGATCTCCCCGGTGGGACGCAACATGATGAGCACACCCAGAAATCCTACCACCATCGCCGCGATGCGCCGGCCTCCGACCACCTCTTTCAGAAAGAGAATGGCGAGCGGCACAAGAAAGAGGCCCCGCGCAAAATTGAGCGACTGCGCATCGGCGAGCGGCATGTTGGCGACAGCGTAAAACCCACAAAACATGGCAAGAGTGCCCACAACACCTCTGAGTAGCTGAAGCGGCAGAACGTTGGTCTTGATGCCGCCCTCGCCAAAACCGGCGCGCATCAACAGGGGAAGAATGGCGAGCAACCCAAAGAATGCCCGCGCAAACGAGACCTGAAAGGGATCAAGACGCTGCCCCAAATGTTTTGCGATCGCTTGAACGACGGTGAAAAGAGCCGCCGAGGCCAACAGCCAGAGTGCCCCTTGCACATTGGGCGAAAGCGCTAAAAAGCGGGCCTGGGTGGCCCGCGCTCTGTTGGGTGCATCCTCTGTCACGGAGCGACTTTCTTTTATTCACGAAGCCAATATGGGTCCGCGACACGCCTTAAATGTAAGGGCCCCAAGGTCGTCAAGCAAATTGGCTCCCATAATTGGTTCCGTGACAACATTGCCGATTAGTCTTGCGAGCGCGCGTTTCAAAGCCAACCTTCTTGGCAAACGCACAAAGGAGATCATGATGCAGGACGCTCTCAAAAACATGCTTCGCGACGGCATTGTTCTGTCGCCCTATGGCAAGCTGCTCGGCATGGAACCGGTGAGCCTCGAAGAGGACCATGTGGTTGTTGCTATGCCGTTCAAAAACGACATCACAACCGTCGGCGACATGGTGCATGGCGGCGCCATCGCATCCCTCGTCGACGTCGCGGCGACCGGCGCCTTCTGGGCATTGAAGGAACCACCCAAAAACCCCCGCGGCACAACGATCGGGTTTTCGATCAACTATCTCGACGCCGGGCGCGCGCAAACCCTCACCGCCGATGCTCGTGTCATTCGGCGCGGCGGATCCATCTGCGTCGGATCTGTCGATGTGACCGATGAAGCTGGCACGCCGGTGGCCCACGCCACCGTCACCTACAAGCTTTCGAAGGATAAGTAGAGCATTTTCAGGAGAGGTTGCAGACTTTTCCGGTTCGAAAATGCGGCAAAAAACGAAGCCTACTTTGTCCAGCAGCCGCTGGCGTTTGACCGGTAGCCGAGTGCCTTATAGGCGGCATCAATCAGGGACTGCCCGCGATCATTGAGGAGAATGCCGACGCCCATACGGTTCATATTGTAGCCGAAGGACATTGCATTCTCCGGGTCAGCAAAACCGATGGAACCACCCATGCCCACATGTCCGAAGGCGGACTCCGAGAGGAGCGCGGACGAGTCTGGCGTATCTTTGAGGTCGCGATTGTCCATGCTCTTCATGAAACCAAGCGCAAAGCGCGACGCGATGAGAAGTGTGGCATCTTCGTGAGTCCCCATGGAAATGCGTCCCATGCGCGCGAGCGTATCGGGTCCCATCAGTTTGACACCATTGAGCTCACCACCATTGGCAAGCGGCGCATACATACCCGCCAGGCCGCGGCCATTGGTGATGCCATTGGCCGAGCCGATTTCAGCCGCATGGGCTTCACGGGAGTTAAAGTTGAAGCCGCCACCATTGAGCAAGAATAATGAGGCAGGCGAGGTTGGGTCGGTCATCACGGCTTGCGTGAATTTGCTGAGGGGGGCGTCAGGATCCGGCAATGTTGGAATCATGTCCGCCACACGGGGCTCAACACTCTCCGGCGTGCCGATCCAGAAATCGAGACCCAAGGGCCCCGCCACTTCATCTGCAAAATATTGTCCGAGCCGTTTGCCGGACGCGCGATGCACCAACTCACCAACCGTCCACGCGAACGTGACGCCGTGATAGCCATTGCGGGTGCCCGGCACCCAGAAGGCTTCTTCGTTCTGCACCAGGTCGACCATGTACTCATAATCGTTATACCCGCCTTCTTTCACCTGAGGTCGCACATGGGGCACGCCTGCCGAATGATCGAGCATCATGGCAACGGTCGTGTCTTCTTTGCCGTTACAGGCATATTCGGGCCAATAGTCTGACACCTTGGCATTCAGGTCGAGCTTGCCCTGGTCAACGAGCATGTTGGCGCAAAGCGCCGTCGCACCCTTGGTGCAGGAGAAGACGATGGAGACGGTGTCTTCTTCCCAGTCGGCACCATCACGCTCTTTCTTGCCACCCCAGAGATCGACGACCTTTTCGCCTTCAATGGTGATGGCCACATTGGCACCGACTTCATCTCGAGAGGTCAGGTTCTCGACAAAGGCCTCCACCACGCCTGCGAACTTTTCGTCGCAGACGCCGCTGACTGTTCCGCCAGGCGTGCTTTCACTGATCGTTGTGAGGCCCATACCGTTTCTCCCGTTTTTCTATTCTGTGTTCTTATATTTTAGATGTGTGCAATGACCTTAATCTCAACCACTGCACCCGGGATCGCAAGCTCTGTCGTGCCGACAGCTGTCCAGGCAGGGTAAGGCTCTTTCACATACCGGTCTTTGACACCGATAAATTCCTGAATGTGCGATTGAAGCCCAATATGGAAAGTCGTCATCTCCACAATATCGTCAAACGTGGCACCGGCTTCTTTGAGGACAAGGCCAACGCTTTCAAAGGCGAGCGTGAATTGCTCATCAAGATTTTCGGGAGACTTGCCGTCGGGACCAATACCAATCTGGCCCGACGCATAGACCCGGTTGTCGATCACCGTGGCAGGAGCAAAGTGAAACACATCATAGTTGGTCTTCATTGCTTCAGGGACAATGGTCTTGAAATTACTCATTGGTTTCCTCCACAGAAATGAAACGCCGCAAGAGAAGCGGCTTTAGCCGCGATGTGAGAAGCATGTAGCCCTCTTCCGAGAGCGACAGGCCATCCCAGCGAAAAATCTCATCCCGCATTTCTTCTTCGTCGGTGAACATGAGAGATGCAACATCCAGATAGATCACATCGTCGCGCGTCGCCGCAAATGCTTCGATAAGACCATTCGCCCTTTTGGCCCCGAACCACCGGGCTGCCCGCATCGGCGCCGGGCGAATAGAGACAAACACAATAGGCGCCGACACGTCATGCGCTCTCACTGCGGACAAAAAGACTTTAAAACCTGCCAGCAATTCTTCCGGTGTGCGTCCCTGCACATCCGCCAAATCTTCAGAACCGGCGATCACCACAACTGCCCGCGGTTCGTAGGGCTTGATGATACGCGCGGCAAAGTATGTGAGATGATCCAGATACGCCCCGCCAAAGCCGCGATTCAAAACCGGCAACGGCGCCATATCGCTTTCCAGCGTGTCCCATAAACGGACGTCCCGCCCACCGACAAACACGATGCCGCCCTTCGACGGCGGATTGGACACGTCTAGGCGCTCGAATTCCGCAATCTCACCCGCCCAATAGTCAGGGCTGCTGGACGCCAGCAGCACATACACCAGGAACGCAAAAAGGAAGACGAGCAGAACGGCAGCAGCAATACCGAGACGAATAAATGTCTCCCGCATTGCCGCTACCTCTCTGTCTTTGTGTCAGAGCATTTTCAGCAAAAGTTGACAGACTTTTGCGGTTCGAAAATGCGACCAAGTAATGCGTTATCGCTGAACGGTGAGGACAACTTTGCCCTTCACTTTACGCCCGCCCATATCGGTGAGGGCATCAGCGGCCTGTTCGAGCGGATATGTCGCCGAGATATGAGGCTTCAATTGCCCCTTCTTAAACATGTCCATCAGCTCCGCAAGGTTCTCCTGGTGCTCCGCAGGCTCACGCCCTGTATAAGCGCCCCAGAAAACACCGACGATCTGACAGTTCTTAAGCAGCGCCAGATTGAGCGGGATTTTCGGGATGGGCCCTGCCGCAAAACCGATCACCAGAAAACGCCCTTCCCATGCGGTCGCGCGAATGGCCGGCTCTGAATAGGAACCCCCGACAGGGTCATAGACAACATCGGCACCCTGACCACCGGTCAGCTCTTTGATTTTGTCAGAGAAGGCTTTCTGTTCCTCGCGGCTCATTTCGCCGGACGGATAGAGGATGGTGTCATCGGCACCATGGTCGCGACAGACCTGAAGCTTCTCTTCCGTCGATGCGGCTGCGATGACCCGCGCGTCCATCGCTTTGCCCAATTCAACGGCCGCAAGGCCAACCCCACCTGCAGCACCCATGACCAACAGGCTCTCGCCCGGCTGGATATTAGCGCGGCGGCGAAGCGCAAAATGCGACGTGCCGTAGGTCATCAAGAAGGCAGACGCCGTGTTGTAATCCATCTCATCGGGGATCGGCGTGCACTGCGCTTCGGCGACGACGATCTCTTCGACAAAACCGCCCCAGCCACAGGAGCCAATGACCCGGTCCCCTTCTTTGACCTTGGTAACACCGGGACCGACTTTTGCGACCCGACCGGCAACTTCGCCACCTGGGGAAAAGGGGAGCGGTGGTTTGAATTGGTACTTGTTCTCGATGATCAAAACATCGGGAAAATTCACCGAGGCTGCGTGAACTTCGATGAGCACCTGCCCCTCGCCGGGCTCCGGCGTGGGTATGTCTTCGATGACCAGGCTCTCTGGTGGACCATATTCTTTGCAAAGGACGGCTTTCATGTGCCCGCTGCTCCCTGTTCTTATGATTGCGTTGCCGCCATCTTACTCATCGTCCCGCAAATACGGGAGGACGTTTTTCAACAAAAGCGACAGCGGCGGCCTTGTGGTCCTCCGTTTCGAAGGTTCGGATCATGCGGATGGCCTCTGAATTGAGCACATCCGTGAGCGATCCTCTGAGCGCTGTATTGAGATTTTGCTTCATATATCCCGCTGCGACAGTCGGCAGGCTGGCGAGTCGGGCAGCATAAGCCGCAACGGTATTGTCAAAATCAGGCTCATCCACCGCGAGATTGACGATCCCGAGTTTCTCCGCGTCTGTGCCCGATAGTATTTCTGCCGTGAAATAGAGTTCCCGGGCCTTCGCCGCGCCCACCAGATGGCTGAGGAAATACGATCCGCCAAAGTCGCCCGAAAGCCCCACCTTTGAGAAGGCGGTTGTGATCTTGGCATCCGTCGTGGCGACCCGAATATCGCAGGCAAGCGCCAGCGACAGCCCTGCACCAGCTGCAGCGCCTGGAATCGCGGCCAGTGTCGGCTTCGGCATCTCGTGCAGCAGAACACTGACTTCGTTGGCCGCCCGGAGAGTGTGGAGCTGCTGGTCGAAGGAATCGCGGATATCAGCGCCGCTCAGCTCCTTTCCCGCGTCCGGACCGCCGGTCGCGTTCTGCGCAAAGCCTTTTACATCTCCCCCTGCGCTGAAGGCGCCCGCAGCGCCGGTCAGCACCAAAGCCCGCGTCTCTTTCCGTGTGGCGTGCCGTTGCAAAGCTTCCAACAGGGCGGTGAGCATCTCCGTCGAAAAGGCGTTTCGGGCCTCAGGGCGGTTCATGGTCAAAGTCGCGACACCGTCAGCAAATGTCTCAAGCAGGTGATCAGTCATGGCGTTTTTCCTATTTTCTGGACATGAACGAGGGGTCGGCTATAACCGGTCATTCGACCGGGAGTCAAATAAACCGGTCAAATGACCGAAAATTGACCGAAAATTGACCGGAGGCGCAACGTCACCTTTGGCACCAGAAAAGGCCGGAAATGCCCAAAACCGGACATAACAGCACCAAGCAGGCAACCAAGTCGGAAAAGCGCCGCCAGCAAATATTAGAGGCGGCGGTCGCACAGATCTTGGCAGAGGGCATGACCGATGTGGGCCTCAGACGCATTGCGGCCCGCGCAGGCATGGGTCTCTCGTCCCTCCAGCATCATTATGCGACGCTGGATGACCTGCTGAGCGCCCTCTACAGCCACCTGATCAACAAGGAACGCCTGTCTCTGACAACCACCCACAACACCGACCCGTCCGACCCTCAGGCAGCCTTTGCGGACCGCGTCTCCTTCCTGGTGAACCGATGGACAGATCCCGAGAAAACGACCTGCATGGCGCTCCTCTGGGCCGAGGCGGCCCGAAACGCGCAGGTGGCTGCGGAACTAGACGAGTTCTATGCTGAGCTCAGACAGGAGATCGTCAGTCTGCTTCGCCCCTGCCATCCCCACCTGACATTCGGACAGTTGGATCAGATTGCCCGGATCGTCCTGGCCGGAACGGAAGGACAAGCGGGCCCTGGGCAAGTGGGTGGCAAAGAGGACAGCGTTGAAGCCAATCCTGATCTGACGGCACAGAACCTGGTGAAAGCAACTCATTTGCTGGCGGAAAGCTTCGGACCCATCGCAGCGCCTAGTCGATTTGTTTAGACCCACCTGTCTTCAAACGGGACAGGCCGTCTCAAAACGACACCCGGTTACGGCCCAGATGTGCTCGATTTGCCAAGAATCCGACCGCATAGGCAGCTCCCAAGCTGGCACGCACTTCGCAATGAACAGGTTAGACAGGATCAGGCGCATTTGAGCGATCAGCACCGCTCACACCGACCTGGGAATTGCGCAGAACCGACCGTTGATGATCCTCATGACCGTCGGTTCGAAGCAGGGGACACGGAGGCTTCCATCTCTGGAAACCTCCGTTTGCGTTTCTGATCCCCCACAGAAACTTGCACCCCGCGCCCGCTTTGACTAAGCCTTGGAAGCTTTTCAACGACCACCAGGTGACCCCGTGCGCGGCTATTTCGGCATAGGAGCGGAAGAAATCTCCAAGCCCATGAACATGGGCAACATCATCCGTTCGGCACACGCCTTTGGCGCGAGTTTCGTCTTCACGGTGAACGCCTTCTACACCGTCAGGGCCGCGAAGTCGGATACCTCAAAAACGCCGAACCATCTGCCTTATTACGAATGGGAAAGCGTGGGCGACATGGTCTTTCCCAAAGGCTGTCAGTTGGTGGGCATTGAACTAACGGAAGACGCCATCGAGCTGCCGAGCTTCCGCCATCCACTCAACGCAGCTTATGTGCTTGGGCCCGAACGCGGCAGTCTGTCAGGAGAAATGGTCGCGGCCTGCGATCATATCGTGAAGATCCCCACGGCCTTTTGTCTGAACGTGCAGATCGCTGGCGCGATTGTCATGTATGACCGGGTAAAGTCGATGGGCAATTTCGCAGATCGGGCTCTGATGCCGGGCGCCCCGACAGAAGAGAAGCAAGCCCATCAGCATGGAGGCCGCTTCCTCCGGTCCACCAAACCACGCGACAATAAGAGTGAGAAGGCATGAGCAGCGTCATGAAGTCCTTGCTGGGGTTCAGCATGGTGGTGGCAGCCCTGCTGGTTACCTCTCTGGCAATCTCAACGCCCGGTGTCGCGAACACCGCTGAACCCGCCTGGAAGTTCAACCGCACATTCAACGCCTGGTCCCGCTCGCTCGACACCATCGAAACGGAGCTCGCCCAGCCGGAGCAACAGGCGGAGGACGACGAAAGCATTCGCGAGACTCTGACCGAGATCAGGTCAGAGGCTGTCAGCGCCCGCGAAGCTGCCAACGAATTCGCAGCCAACTCCAGGGATCTCCTCACCGCCCTCGGCGCCCGCCCCGAAGAAGGAGAGCCGGAAGAAGCCCAAGACGTTCAACAAAAGCGCCGCCAATACGAAGCTGAAGTGGCTGACTTCAGAGGTCGTGCCGCCCAGGCGCAGCTGATCATCCGCCGCGTGGATACCTTGTCTGTTCGCCTGTCGGGCATTGAGCAAGGGCAGGCTGTCGCGACCCTTCTCACGCGCACGCCAAGTCCGCTCGGCTGGGAAACACTCCGTCAAAGCCCGATCGCCACCGCTGCCTATGCGACACACCTCTCGGGAACACTGCGCGAAGGGCTGCAAGCGCCCGCCAACGAAAATCAGAGCCCAATTCAACGCCTCGCGCCATTCGCCGCGCTGATCTTGGTTCTCGCACTCGCCCTTGTTGGACGGAGGCGATTGGTTGGATGGCTGGGGCGCGACGAGAGGATCTCTGAACCGAGCTATACCCGCAGACTTTTGGGCGCAAGCACGGAAGCGCTGGCCAACGGCCTGCTCCCGGCACTCTTCGCTGGCTTTCTCTGGCTCATCTTCAATTTCGCTTTCCAGGCTGAGGAAGGACCTTTCCTCGATCTCATAAATGGATTTGTGACAGCACTTCTGGTCGCCATCGCTGCTCTGTCACTGCCCCGGGCAGCGTTGTCGCCGTCGCTGCCCAGTTGGCGCGTTGTTCCGATCAAACCAAAATACGCCCAACACCTCACGCAACGCCTTGGCGCATTGGGCGTTCTCTTTGGCGCGGACATATTTGTGAGCTTTACCAGCACCCCGGAAAGCGCGGCATTCATGTCTCTCTACAGCGCCGTAACCGCGACGCTGGAAGCCGTGCTCATCATTGATCTGCTGCGACCGGCATTGTGGCGCCCAGACCCCGAGTGGAGCGCAGGCCGCGGTGACGAGGAGAACGCTGCACCCGTCGCAAGAACAACTGACAGGCGCCGAAAACTAGCCTGGCAGGGTCTTCGCATCGCTATCGGGTTCATCGCTCTCACGGCAGCAATTGCGGCCTGGATTGGCTACACAGCCCTGTCCGTCTATCTGATCGGCAACCTGATTGGCAGCGCGCTGATCGTGGGCGCTCTCTTTCTCGCACGCGCATTGTTTGCTGAGTGGATCGGCATCCTCATGCGCCGGGAACAAACCGCCGAATGGCTGGCGCTTTCGGAAGATGGCAGCGGCACGGTGGCGTTCTGGCTGATCAGCCTAATGCAGGTCGCTGTCTATGTTGCAGGGGCCGCTCTCATCGGCGCGGTTTGGGGCGTGCCGCTCGATGACATTTGGACGATCACCTACAATTTCCTGACCGGCGTGGACATTGGCGGTGTGACCATCTCCTTCGCCGACATCGTCGAAGCCCTGTTTGTATTCATCGTCACCCTTATCGTTTTCCGGTTGATAAAGAAGCTGCTCCGCGAAACGGTGCTGCCTCAGACACGACTTGATCCCGGCGCGCAATACTCAATCGCAACGATCTTCGGCTATGTCGGCATCGTGACCGCTGTGTTGCTCGGTGCCATGACGTTAGGTGTCGAGTTTCAAAGCCTGCTCATCATTGCAGGCGCATTGTCCGTCGGGATTGGCTTTGGACTTCAAAATATCGCCAACAACTTTATCTCCGGCCTGATCCTTTTGTTCGAGCGGCCCATCAAGGTCGGCGATCTGATTGAGATCGGAGACACGTTCGGACACATCACGCGCATCAACGTGCGCCGAACGGAAGTCGAAACTTTCCAGCGCGCAGAGGTGATGATCCCCAATTCAGAACTCGTATCCACCTCGGTCATCAACTGGACCCACTCGGACAGGAAGGCGCGGATCGAGATCAATGTCGGCGTCGCGTATGGCTCGGACACGGACCTCGTGCGGACAACACTTGAACAAGCGGCCGCCAATGTTGACAAGATCGTGACCTGGCCAAGCCCTGACGTGCTCTTCCTCGAGTTTGGTGACTCAAGTCTTAATTTCCAGCTGCGGTGTTTTACCAGTGACGTTTCCTCGCGGATTACAACATCATCCAAACTCCGGTTTGAAATTGATCGCCTGTTCCGTGAAGCCGGCATCCAGATTCCCTTCCCACAACGGGTCGTTCATCGCGCAGCCGACGACACAGACGGGGCATAAGCTGAAAACATGCCAAGCAAAGCCGCTGGCATTGCGCCGCCGGGCCCGGTATGATTCCCCTCAGCCTTTTGGCTAGGGGGGCTCTGGCAAGACAGATGGAAAAATGATGCGGTTTTCTGAGCTTACAAAACTATTCTTCACCACACTGGTCGCCGTCTGGTTTGGCGCAAGCGCGGCGGTGGCTGAGGAACCTAAACTCCTGGGCAAATACAGAGACTGGGCTGCCTATAGCTACGGGTCAGGCACCAGCCGAATTTGCTATGTCATGTCAGAACCAAAAGAGATGAGGCCGCGCGGCGCCAACCGTGGGGACGTCTTCCTGATGGTCACCCACCGTCCCGGCCAAAACGTGACCAATGAAGTCTCCATGCGCGCGGGCTATCCCTTCTCCGACCGCTCCCGCCCCTTCGCTCAAATCGGATCAGACAAGTTTCAGATGTTCAGCGGAGTGACCGAAGGCGGTGAAAACCGCTATTGGGCGTGGCTGAAAGACACGAGTGACGAAGACCGTATGGCGACCGCAATGCGCCGTGGCAATTCCATGACGATCAAGGGAACGTCACAGCGCGGGACACTCACAACCGACCGGTATTCTTTGTCCGGCGTCACCGCTGCACTCAATAAAATCGACGAGACTTGCCGCTAAAAACCAGCGGATTTCAGCGGTTTAGAAAGCGCTTTAACGCAGTCTCATGGAGAGGATGGCGCGGCGGGCGCAGCCCGTGCTATGACGCGCGTCAGTGACAGTCTCCAATCGCGCCGACGGCGCATGCAAAGAGAGCTTGATGGCAACCGTCCTCGACACCACCGGCAACAGACAACAGGAAGCTTTGGTCTCCAGCTCCCCCGTGTCCGAAGGTCCCTTGTCACTTATCGGTCTCACGCGCGAAGAGCTGGGTGACGCCCTTCGCCAGGCTGGTGTCACAGAAAAACAGATCCGCATGCGTGTGGGGCAATTGTGGAATGCGCTCTACCACCACGGAGCTCAGGATTTCATCAACGTCACCACCCTGTCAAAAGACCTGCGCGCCAGGTTTGAGGAACACTTCTCTCTCGCCCGCCCGGAGATCGTTACCCAACAGATTTCGAATGACGGCACCCGCAAATGGTTGATCCGACTCGGCTCGACGGATCCAAGGGCGCCGACGCCGGAGGTAGAAGCCGTTTACATTCCGGAAGAGACCCGCGGCACGCTTTGCATTTCCAGTCAGGTCGGCTGTACGCTCAACTGCACCTTCTGCCACACCGGCACACAAAAGCTCGTCCGCAATCTGACGGCCGGTGAGATTGTGGCCCAGATCCTCATCGCCCGCGACGCCTTAGACGAATGGCCGACCCCTCAGGAAGGCCGCAAGATCACCAACGTGGTGCTCATGGGCATGGGGGAGCCGCTCTACAATTTCGACAATGTGAAGCAGGCCATGGACATTGTGTCCGACGGCGACGGCCTTTCCATCTCCAAGCGGCGCATCACGCTGTCCACCTCGGGTATTGTTCCGGAGATCGCGCGCGTTGGAAATGAGATGGGCGTCATGCTCGCCATTTCTCTCCATGCGGTGAACAATCCGACCCGCGACGAGCTGGTGCCGATCAACAAGAAATATTCGTTGAATGAATTGCTGAAAGCATGTCGGGAATTTCCGGGCGTCTCCAACGCACGGCGCATCACATTTGAATATGTAATGCTGAAGGGCGTAAATGACAGTCTAGCTGACGCCAAAGAACTTGTGCGCCTGTTGAAAGGTATTCCGGCCAAGATCAACCTGATCCCATTCAATGCCTGGCCCGGCGCGCCGTATGAATGCTCAGACTGGGAACAGATCGAAAAGTTCGCCGACATTGTGAACAAGGCGGGATATGCGAGCCCCATCCGCACACCGCGTGGACGGGACATTATGGCGGCCTGTGGACAGCTGAAATCCGCGAGCGAAAAAATCAAAGCAAGCCAGATTTCGGCTTAGGCGAAACCGCAGTCGCAAACCAAACTGAATTAGGGCCGTTGCTCGGTTGCTGCAAAACTCGGCCGGGCGGTTAGCCTTTTCATCCAATCCTGGACTTTAGGCGCCTCGATAAGAGCCCGCGCACCCTCGTCCGTCAGGCTTGCATAAAAGAGGTTCGGCAGCACAAACAGGTCGGCGAGAGTCAGGTTATCACCGGCTAGATAAGGAGACTGCTTCAAACCTGCTTCGAGTAATGCAATCTGTTTGTGGAGGTCGGGCAGAGACCTGGCGACAAGATCATGATCTGTCGGTTCGCCCTGGAGCGGCGCCATCAGCAGAGGCTTCGCGATCCCACCCATCATGGTTGGAAAGAAATAAGCGTTGGTGAGACTAATCCATGTCAGCATCTGCGCGTGCGCTTGCGGTGCGATCGGCGACAAAGAGGGACCATCAAACGCACGGTCCACATAGTCCACAATCGCCAGTGTCTCATAGATTATGACATCGCCGTGTTGCAGAACCGGCATCTTCTGGAACGGATGAAGGGCTCGGTACCCCTCTCCAACAGCGTCCCCCACATCGACCCGATAGACCACCTGCTTTTCCTCGCAGACCAGGGTCGCGATCCGCAGATAGAGACTGAGCGCGCTCGAATGAAGAATGAGGTCGGCCATTAGAATCTCCCCTAATGAGTGGCTTAAACATCAGGACGATTGCGACGCAATCAAGAGGGGCCCTGTGCACGCCACCAAATTGGTTCTTCCAAAAACCAGAATCATACAGATTGTATGAAAAACAAAAGTGCATTAGAGTGCGCTTCACCGAGCCTCAGAACCAAAGGATGTCACATGTCGAGCCAGCTCTTCACCGTAAAAGAAATCTGGCGCTATCCCGTGAAATCCATGCAAGGCGAACGGTTGAGCGAAACCGTTCTGACGGCAGGCGGTGTGCCGCTCGACCGCGGCTGGGCGGTGAGGGATGAGGCAAGCCAGACGATCGTGGGTGCAAAGAAGATTGGCGACCTATTGAACTGCTCTGCCCGCTACATCGACGGTACCAACGCCGGCGCCGTCCCGCATGTTGAAATCACTCTGCCGGACGGCAACAAGGTCAGGTCCGACGACGACCAGGTCCACAAAACGCTCTCAAACGCGTTCGGTCAGGAGGTAACCCTGTGGCCGCTTCAACCTGCCGACAACAAAGAGCACTACCGGACCAAGCAGCCGCCGGAAGACCTGGAAGCAGAGATGCGCGCCATGTTTGCGCTTGAACCTGATGAGCCCTTACCGGACTTGAGTGCCTTTCCGCCAGAGGTACTGGCTGAGCTGATGGAATTCGCAACGCCGGTGGGTACCTACTTTGACGCCTTCCCCCTCGACATTCTGACGGAAGCATCTCTCCGTCATTTGCAGACACTCGCGCCTGACGCTGTGCTGGATGTGCGCCGCTTCCGGCCCAACATTCTCTTAAGTGACAGAGACAACATCACCGGACTTGAGGAAACGAAATGGGTGGGACGCCCAGTCACGATCGGTAATGCCACCATTGATGCAGTGATGGAATGCCCCCGCTGCATCATGACAACACGGGCACAAGGGGACCTGCCCCGCGATGCCTCTATCATGCGAGCGATGGTGGCCCATACGAGCCAGAACCTGTCCATCTATTGCAACATTTCAAAGCCCGGCCGCGTAGCGGAAGGGGACACCGTGACGCTCGGCTGAGACTAATGCGAGGCGGCCCACGCCATCGCCGTCTCCATGCGATCATTACCCCAGAAAAGCTCTTCGTCGACTGTAAAGCTCGGCGCACCGAAAAGGCCAAGGTCCCAGGCCCGGTCTGTCTGCGCCTTTAGGCGCTCCTTGTTCACAGGCGCGTAGGCTTTCTCCGTGACAGCGCTCGGATCCTGACCGAGAGCGGCCAGGCGATCTGCGATGACGGCATCGTCTGAAATGATCAGCCCATCGACAAAATTGGCCTGATAAATCGAACGCGCAAAGTCCGGCCCCCAGCCTTCTTCCATACCCAACAATGCGACGCGGGCGGCTTTGAGACCATTCTGCGGAAACAGATCCGGCTTGTTGAAATCAATCCCCTCTGCATCGCAAAGGCGCTTCAGGTCCCGCCACATATAGCGGCCCTTCTGCTCAAACACATTGAAGGGGGAATCCGTGAGCCCCTGCTTGCCGAACACGGGCCCCAGCAGAAACGGGCGCCAAATCACATCAACGCCCGCCGCGGCCGCCACCTTCTCAACCCGCATCGCCGCCGGATAGGAATAAGTGCTTGCAAACTCAAACCAAAATTCGACTGCGGCCATTTGTCTTTACCTGTTTCTTGTCGCGTTCACGCGAACGCTTGTTTCTTGTGGTCCGCCACTCTATCAAATGCGGTTCGTAAAACCAGATTGAGCATTTCCAGCTGAAGTGGATGCCGGTTCAGCGCTTCGGAAATGCGACCAACAAAAGGTGAAAGCGATTCCATCCATGGATGAATCGCAAAAAGCTCTCCATGCCCCCTCTCCGCCAATTCGCCGAGCACCCGCAGCGCCAGAAGCTGAATGATGAAGTCCACTCACGGCCACCGGCGGACGTGCCCGGTGCGCTCATCTGCTCACATTTGGCATTTGTGACCGGCGAAAACGGTCATGCGGAGAAAAGGTTTCGCTGAAGTCTCTCGCGAGCCTGTTTGGCGCCGCCATTCCTGACACTTTCGGCAATCACCTGACGTTGGACTTAGGCCCTTTTCAGCTCACTTGGGAACGGCATACGGAATTCTCAACCTACACGTTCTTCGAACACCTGAAGGATGATGAAAACATTGCAGATCGTTTCGCCCACGCCCCCGTCGCGCGCATCCCCGACAGATGGCGCGAACAAATCAAAGGGGAACTCCTGGTTGCCATCAATCTAATGGTTGTCACCCAACCGGCAGACCAGGTCGACGATCTTCTTGGAACTGTTTTTGGCGGCAACACGCTTGTTGGTGGTTCTCTGGCAGGTGGCGGGGCAGCCGCCTGGACCGACCTCACGCTGGATGTTCAAGGGTGTTCACGGATCTTGGTCGCAAATGAAAGCCTTAAGCCAGGTCGTACGGGGCGCCTGGTGCAGAGACTCCTAGAGATAGAAACCTATCGCATGATGGCCCTCATGGCGTTTCCCTTGGCGCGCGCCATCGCACCTGAGATTTCCGATATGGAGCAGGAACTCGCCACCATCGCCGGCGACACCACCAACATCACCGGCCTCGAGGACGAACAACGCCAGCTCAACCAATTGACGGCGCTCGCGGCACGCATCGAAACCATGACCGCCCGCACCGACTTTCGCTTCTCTGCATCGCGTGCCTACCATGCCCTTGTCGAAGAACGCATTGCGGACCTGGACGAATCCAAGCTGCTGGGCATTCAGCAACTGGCCACCTTCATGGAGCGTCGTTTGAGCCCCGCTATGCGCACCTGCGCTTCCGTCGCCAGTCGCTTGGACAAACTTTCAGAACACATATCCCGCGCATCTGGTTTGTTGCAGACGCGAGTCGAAATTGCGGTACAGGAGCAGAACCAGAGTCTGCTCGCGTCCATGGAATCGCGGGTCCGCATGCAGACGCGTCTTCAGGAAACAGTGGAAGGCCTCTCCGCCGTCGCCATTTCCTACTATCTGCTTGGCATCGTGAATTACATGTTGAAAGCAGCCGCGAAGGTGGGCAGTCCCCTCGACCCGACGCTTGCCACAGGGATCGCCGCCCCGTTTGTGATCGGTGCTGTCTACTATGGTGTCCGACAGGTGCGAAGACGCCTTACCCGCGCCAAATGACATAGGTCAGAGCGGTAGCTAGCAGCGCCAACAAGGCAAGGCTCGCAAACGCACCGGCGAAAGCAAAAGCGCCCATCAGGAAACCCACAAGCGGGTAGAGCACCAGCCAGGAACTGTGGGAGAGCGCGTATTGTGCGGCAAAGAGCTCCGCGCGATCGGCACCGTCCCCCGTTCGCGTGATCACCCGCCCAACCGGCGTCATTGCGAGCGCCGTGCCGAACCCAAGAACCGCCCAGACCAGAACAAACCATTCGTAAGGCGGTGTCCCGATCGAAAGGAACAGGGCCAATGCAACCGTCAGACCGCCGGCCAGCATCGCATTCAAGTCCGTGAAGACGCGAAGCAAACCAGGCAGTACCAACGCCGCAAGAATTGACCCAGCACCAAACCCCGCCATCGCATAGGCAACCTGCGCATCAGCCAAGCCTAGGCCATCTTTGACATAAAGAACGGTGGCGACAATCGCGGTCGCACTCCCCGCGGCGATCGCGAAATAGAGCACAAAGACACCGCGCAATTCGGCATTGGCAAAATAGAGTCGCAAGCCGCGGGTGACTTTTTCAAAGAGTCTCTGTTCGGCCGCCGCAGCACTGACGGCAGGTTGCGGCAGACGGCCCGCAAACAGAAGCAAAGCTGAGACGACAAATGCGAGGGCGTTCAGCTCAAACAAGAGGTCAAAGGCGGCGAACCCCAAAAAGAACGCAGCCAACAAGGGGCTCGCAATATTCTCCAGTTCAAACGCAATCCGATTGTAGGACAGTGCCTTCGTATACTCTTCTTCGTCGGGCAAGACATCGGGTATCGTGGCCTGAAAGATCGGATTAAAGGCGCCTTCTGCCGCCGCAATGACCGCAACCAGCACATAAACCTGCCAGGACGCATCGATCAGCGGGTAGAGCGCAATGAGACAGGCGCGAAAAAGATCGATGCCCCCCAACAGCGCCCTACGGGGAAACCGGTTGGCATAGGCACCTGCCACCGGCGCCACCAACATCTTTACCACCATCTTCAAGCCCAGCGCGCCCCCCAGCACCAGACCGGCCTGCGCCGGATCGAGTTCATAGACCAGCAGCGCGAGAGCCACGGTCGTGAGCCCCATCCCTATGAGGGCGAGAGCTTGCGCTGCGAAAAGCCGCCGAAAAGTGGGATTTCTAATGGGAGAGAGACCGGACATGCCTCCTAGATACCTGATCCCGGCCACGGAACCCAGATAGACCCCTAAATCTCAGGAGTTTCGATGGTCACAGCGCTTGCGGGGGTGATTGAATTGCCTATAGTGCGCGAAAATCACGACCCTTAAGCGTGGCCTTAAGGCTGGACCCACAAGCGGGGAAATCATGAGCGACATCAACAAAGTCGTGCTCGCCTATTCAGGCGGCCTCGACACCTCGATCATTCTGAAATGGCTGCAGGACGTCTATCAGTGCGAAGTCGTGACCTTCACGGCTGACCTCGGCCAGGGCGAAGAGCTGGAGCCCGCCCGCAAGAAAGCAGAGATGCTGGGCATCAAGGAAATCTACATCGAGGATCTGCGCGAAGAATTTGTCCGCGACTATGTCTTCCCCATGTTCCGGGCCAACGCGCTCTATGAAGGCGTCTATCTGCTGGGCACGTCCATCGCCCGGCCACTCATCTCAAAACGTCAGATCGAAATCGCTGCCGAAACCGGCGCGCAGGCTGTCTGTCACGGCGCAACTGGCAAGGGCAACGATCAGGTGCGGTTCGAGCTTGGCTATTATGCGCTCAATCCGGAGATCAAGGTCATCTCACCCTGGCGGGAATGGGATCTGAATTCCCGGACCAAGCTCATCGACTATGCCGAGAAGCATCAGATCCCGATCGCGAAAGACAAGCGCGGCGAAGCCCCCTTCTCTGTCGATGCAAACCTGCTGCACATCTCGGCGGAAGGCAAAGTGCTGGAAGACCCGGCCGAAGAAGCACCGGAATATATCTACAGCCGCTCTGTGGCGCCGGAAGACGCGCCCGACACGCCAACCTATATCGAAATCGGTTTTGAAAAAGGCGACGCGGTCTCTATCGACGGCGTGGCGATGAGTCCGGCAACACTGCTCACCAGACTGAACGAGTATGGCGGGGCCAATGGGATCGGGCGTCTTGATCTCGTAGAAAACCGGTTTGTCGGCATGAAATCCCGCGGCGTCTATGAAACGCCCGGAGGGACCATTCTGCTCGCCGCCCATAGAGGCATTGAGTCCCTGACGCTTGATCGGGGCGCGGCGCACCTCAAAGACGAACTCATGCCACGCTATGCGGAACTCATCTATAACGGTTTCTGGTGGAGCCCTGAGCGCGAAATGCTGCAGGCACTGATCGACAACAGTCAGGAATGCGTCACCGGCTCCGTGCGTATGAAACTCTATAAAGGATCGGCAACGGTGGTTGGCCGCTCTTCCCCCTATTCCCTGTACTCCGAAGAACATGTGACGTTTGAAGAGGACACGGTCTACGACCAGCGTGACGCGCAAGGCTTTATTAAGCTGAACGCCCTACGTCTGCGTCTCCTCCAATCCCGTAACAACCGGATCAAATAATGCGTATTGACGAAATTTCGATTGGCGCCAACCCTCCTTACGACATCAATGTCATCATTGAGGTCCCCCATGGTGGCCAGCCGGTAAAGTATGAACTCGACAAAGCCTCCGGCACCCTTTTCGTTGACCGCTTCATGCACACTGCCATGAACTATCCATGCAACTATGGGTTTGTGCCTCATACGCTGTCAGACGATGGCGACCCGGTTGACGTACTGGTTGTGAGCCGCATTCCTGTGGTGCCGGGCGCTGTCATTCGCTCGCGGCCCATCGGCGTTCTCCTGATGGAAGACGAAGCGGGACAGGACGAGAAAATCCTCGCCGTGCCTGTCGATGCGCTGAACCCCTATTACAAGGAAGTATCTTCCTATCGCGACCTGCCAAAAATCCTGCTCGACCGGATTGCGCACTTCTTCGATCACTATAAAGATCTGGAAGAAGGCAAATGGGTGAAGATCGAACGCTGGGGCTCAGCCGAAGAAGCCATGGACCTCATTCGCAAAGGCATCGAGTCCGCGAAGAAATAGGCCGCTTGGCCCCGCAGACAAAACCAAAGCCGGTCCAACTGGGCCGGCTTTTTTGTGCCAGTCCAAATTCATCAGCTCGTATTGAAATTGAGTCGTCTCTGCCGATTGATCTCGCCCGTCAGGTTTTCGATCCGGTTTTTGCCTACTGAGTAACAATACGTGGCAGCAGGCTCGAACAGCAATTCAACGGAGCCGATACGCTTCGCCCCCTTTTGAGTGCGGGTGGTGCAGAGTGATGTTTCCATCAGATTTTCTTCGTGCAATGCTGCGAACTGCAGAAGAGACTTCAGTCTAGATGGCCGCCTAAAAGGTGCATCAGACCATTTTACTTCAACCAACCAATCAGGCTTTTGCTTAGCAGGATCAACATGAACGAGATCGACTTCGCCTTCGCTCCATCTCGCATAAGTCAAACGAGTATGAGGAAAATCATGAAACCACTGTGAAAGAATAGCTGTTTCAACCATAGAGCCCATGATTTCGTCGTCAGCCATGACGGTTCCAAAAAGAGCAGCCCTAAGCGATGGGTTTGTGAGGTAGACCTTAAATGAGGTTGCCCTCTGAAATCGACGCGCGCTTCGATCAACCCGATCAAGACGCTTTATGAGAAACGCTGCCTCCAAGTATTCTAAGTATTTTTTGAGCGTGTTCTTCGAAACATTGGCAGATTTAGACAACGCTTCAAGAGTCACTTCCTGACCTGTGTTATAGGCAAGTGACATGAAAAAGCGATTGAGTTCTTGAACGTCACCTACGCCATACAGACTGGGTATATCCCTCAAAAGAACTGCATCTATGATGTCCGACCTTATGTACCTTTCTGCATTATTTCTTACGCTTTCTGATAGAGCTACTTCTGGATAACCTCCGTAGGACAGGTATTCCAGAAAAACACTATTGAGTTCTTCTATATGATCGCTGACGTAGCGGGTGTCTGGGTCTCCAGTGTATTGGTGCCTGATCTCTTCTGTTTGGATGAGTCTGTCTGTTAAACCTTGGAAATCCAAATATTCGGAGAAAGTAAGTGGCGGCAGCAAGAAGTCTGTGAAACGCCCGGCGCCGGATTCTTGGCTTTTCATCTTTAATGCTGCAGCCGCAGATCCAGAAGCTACGAAACGAATGTCCCGATAGGTATCTACAAGCGATTTAAGATGAACCTCCCAGTCCCTCAAATACTGTATTTCATCAAACAATATGTACTTGGGCTGCTGGGACTTTTCGGATGAACTTTCCAGAAAGAGCGTTAGAAGCCTATCCAAAGGTAATCCGCTATAAAGAGGAGTATCAAGAGACAGGTAAAGAATATCTGTCGGGTCCACGCCCGACGCAAGAAGCTTCTGCACTAGGTGGAAAAGCATCACCGTTTTACCCACGCGCCGGGGACCCATTAAGACAACTGCCCGCTGCACTTCATGATCAGTGGCGAGAGCAGAGAAAGCGTCAAAATAGGCCCGTCGGCGCATATCACTGACATAGAAATGAGTTTCGCCCGTCTCCCACCAGGGATTGTCGACCCGCATGCGGTCCTGAATGTCGTGCTCTGAAATCTCGATCATTTAAGATCACCTTTCTGATCTTAAATGATATTGGATAATAACTAAGATCAAGTCAATGATCTTAGTTTCGGTGAAACTGCGTTAGAATCACCTATTTGATCTTATCCGTCTGCCGAAAGCGCGAGCACCCGGCTGATTTCAGTGAGCGAACGACCACTCTCTTCCCGCCATTGATTAAAGGCTTCCTGCGTGGCCTTGAGCGCCTTCTTTGACGTCGGCGCCTTATCGACAACGCCTGCTTGTTTCAACGCTGCGACAACTGAGCCCGACATAATCCAGCTGTCGACACCAGAAAACCGCAAGAAGTATTGAGCGGACCCGCCAGACAGAAAGCTTCCCCGCTTTTTGAGCACCTCAAGAAGGTCGATATAGCTTTCTGGTTTTGAGTTCGCAAAGAAAGCACCTGCGCTGCCATGCTCCTGCGCCAGCTCGGTCACCAACCGTGCGTTTGTAATTGTGGCTTTAATCTTCGCACCGTTGCGAACAATACGTTTGTCGGAGACAAGACGCTCGAGGTCTTCATCGGCGTAGAAGGCAACACGTTGCGGGACAAAACCCTCAAACGCTTCTTCAAATCCCGGCCATTTGGTGTCGATAACCTTCCAGGAAAACCCCGCCTGAAAAACGGCCCTTGTCATGCCCGCCAACCAGCGGTCATCTGGAATCTTTTTCAGAGCGGCTTTTGATTTGGGCTTTGAAAGCTGTGATGTAACTTCCTTCTCGCCGCCATGGCGTTTGCAGGCGCGCTTGTAAATCGTATCGAATGATTGCATCGCAACCTCCTCCGCGGGGTAGTCACCTTAAGGCAAAGACCAGCCCGGCGCTTCCCCCATGATATGTCCTGCAATCTCCTGCACCAGCGGTCCGGCAGACGAAGAGTTGGTAAGCACAACAATGCCCGCCCGTCGCTGCAAATCAATCACCATAAGAGATTGAAAGCCGGGATTTGAGCCCCACTGCCAACCGCTAAGACCGGTTCGACCATCTCGTGTTCCGAGCCCCAACCCCCAGCCTATCCCTCCGCCGATTGGGACGTTTTCTGTCAGAATGCGATCGCGTAGGTCAGCTCCTAACACATCTCCCTTGATCAACCCTTCGACAAACAGGCCAAGATCATGCGCGCTCGCTCTGAGCGAGGACGCAGCGTTGATCGCATCTCCCGCGGTTGCGGGCACCGGCGTGTTTCGTTCCATGAACAGAAGGCTCATCGCAAACACCAGACCAATGGCGACGGCGACGGCAACGGGGTTGGTCTGCTGGCCGCCCCGCGACAGTGTTCCATCGGCCGGCCCCAAAAATCCTAGGAAGGCAAAAGCGGTCAGCAGCACAAGAGCTGCAAGAAAAAACAGAACGAGGTAGACCATCACGTTGGCAAGAATGAACAGCAATGCCCATCCCCCAAGAAGCAACCAGATGAGTCCCATCGTGCCAATTATCGACACAAACGTCGCAGGAGCAAAATCCAGCGGCTCAAGCTTCAAGCGGTTGAAACCGAAACGCACGACCAGGTAAGTGATCAGCGCACTCGCAGAAGAGAGAAGGAGAAGCGGCACAAATAGCGCAAGCAGCATCTGATAAAAAGGAATAAATCCACGCGCAACCGTGGGGACCAGCGGCTCTGCAAGACCAAACCCGGAAGATGCCATACCCAACGGCTCCAACACACGGGCGCGCACGACGCTTTCAAACGGCTTCTCTTCAACCACCGACATCACATGGCCCATATACATGAAGCCCACGCCTGAATAGGAGAAGGCGTCGCCCGGCCGTGTCCAGCTTTCGTCGCTGCAGCAGCGAATAAAATTGGTGAGGCCAGATGTATGTGTGAGGACATGACGCAGCGTGATGAGTTCATGATCATCGCGATCGCCAAGCCAGGGCTCCGAGAGTTTGGCGCCGAGCGGCGCATCCAAATCGAGTGTACCGTCCCGCGCCATGGAGAGAGCACCGACCGCCGCAACCGGTTTTCCGAGCGACGCAGCTTCGAACAATGTGTTAGCCGTGACGGGCTCGGAACCGAACATGTCAGCCACGCCGTATCCTTGCTCAAAAACGATCTGTCCATCAGCAATGACCGCGATGGAGAGGCCCCGGATATCTTCCTCCGCCATGCGCCTGGGCAGGTAGAAAGAAAGCGCCTGCGCCATTTCTGCGCGCGGCCAACTCAGCATACCACCCTCTTGAGCACCGGGCAGCGCAGCCTGCGCCGGCACACACCATGCGACCGCCAAAAGGACACCCGAGAGAAAGAGTTTCATTCGATGCACGGACGTCTCCACCTGGTGCCTGGTCCCCATGCTATCGCCTTAGTCCAAAGGCATACGCGGCATTTGAAAATTAAGACGGAGCGCATCAATACGTTCAATGATCTCTGGATCAAGTGGCCCCTTATTGGCACCGTCAACAAGATCGTTGAGCTCTTTGCGGTTTTTTACGCCCAGAATGACGCTATCTACGCCGGGCATGGCCAGCGCATAGCGATGCGCCAATACGGCGGGATCTTCGCCAAGTTCGGATGCCAGAGCCCGGTAAGGCGCCGCCTTGTCAAAGTCTGCATGTTCTTCTGGTGCAGCCTCCCGGTCGAGTGCGCCCGTCAGCGCGCCGGCCTGAACAGCCCGGATGCCCAAAACGCCGACGCCATTGTTCACGGCCGTGCGAGCAATGTTGCGGGGCTCCGGTGGTTCTTCGTACCGGCGCATGCTCCCGGCGCTATCCATGAAGTTGGTCACGACCTGGGCTGCGGCAGGCCGTTTGTCGGCGCGAAGCGCGTCCATAATCGTCTTTGGCAGACCTGTCGCAGTGATACCCCAATCAGCAATCAGCCCCTTCTCTTTGAGCTTCTCAAAGGCCGGTATGACCGTGTTTTCGTATAACGACCAATTGGTCGCAAAGAGATGCTGCGCATCCGCATTTTGCGCATAGCTATAATCGTCCGGACAGATGTTCGAGTGCAGAAAAAAGAGATCCACACGCTCAATCTTCATGGTTTTTAACGACCGGACGAGTGAGCGTTCAAACTTCTCATAAACCTCTTCCGCCGGTGGTGAGCCCAGCTGGCACTTGGTGGTAAATCGAGCGTCCGCCGGCGGCGCACCGTCAAACGCTTCCCCGAAAACCATCTCCGCTTCGCCCCGCCCATACATCGGCGCGGCGTCGAATAGATTGATCCCAGCGTCGGCTGCCGCCCGAACGGTCGCAACGGCTTCCTCCCGTGTAGTTTCACCCCAGATCTGGCCGAGGCCGCCACCGCCCAATGTGAAGGCGCTGACAGGCCAGAGAGATCCAAGCGTGCGGGTTTCCATGGAAAATCCTTTTAAAGGTCAGCGGGCGGTTCAATACCGTTTTGCATGCAGGCCGCAACCACGGTGTTGCGGATGAGACAGGCGACCGTCATGAGGCCGACACCCCCGGGAACAGGCGTGATCGCCGATGCCCGGGACAGGGCGGCTTGGTAGTCTACATCGCCGACCAGGCGCGTCTTCCCTTCGCCCTTGTCCGGCGCAGGGACCCGGTTGATCCCCACATCAATCACCACCGCACCTTCTTTGATCCACGCGCCTTCAACCATTTTCGGGCGCCCGACAGCCGCAACCAAAACATCCGCCTGGCCGATAATCTCAGGCAGATTTTGGGTCCGCGAATGGGCGATGGTCACCGTACAGTTTTCGTTGAGGAGCAACTGTGCCACCGGCTTGCCAACAAGATTGGACCGACCAAGCACCACCGCATGTTTGCCCGAAAGCCCGCCTTCGACACTTGCCTTTGCCATGATGAGGCAGCCAAGCGGCGTACAGGACACAAGTCCTGGCAGGCCCGACGACAAACGCCCGGCGTTTAGAGGATGAAGTCCATCCACATCCTTCGCCGGATCGATCGTATCAATCACAGTCTGCTGCGAAATCTGATCGGGCACGGGGAACTGAACCAGCACGCCGTGCACATCCTCGTCGGCATTGAGTGCCCGTACACGATCTAACACTTCCTCCTCGGTCGCATCAGCGGGCAGACGGAACTCAATAGAGTTCATGCCGGCTTCACGCGTGGCGATGCCTTTGTTCCGGACATAGACCTCAGATGCCGGATCATCCCCTACCAGAACCACGGCAAGGCCGGGCGTGATCCCATGTTCTTGCTGCAGCCTGGCCACGTGACCAGCTACTTTTTCCCGCAGCTGGGAGGAGAAAACCTTGCCTTCTATCCGTGTCGCCTCAGTCATCTTCAACAGGTATCCATGCCTACGTCGTTAATCAGGTCGACAGAGCTCGCACCGTCTAGAACCGTCGTTCAGAGCCCGGCCCGAACCGTGCCAAACAGTTCGATAATGAGATTTTGAAGGAAGATCAGACCCAGAATCAGCACGACCGGCGAGATGTCCACACCTCCAAGATCCGGCATGACCCGGCGGATCGGCCGGAGCGCCGGTTCCGTCAGGCGATAGAGAATATCAACGACCGTATACACAAACCGGTTTTGGGGATTTACGACATTAAAGGCAATGAGCCAGCTGAAGATCGCGCTGGCAACGACGACGTAAATGTACAGATTAATGACCTGATAGATCAGGATAAGAAGAGATTGCATAAGGTCCGCCGCCGTTAATGTTGCTTGCGCCGATAAGATAACCGCTTTCTATCACGGTTTTCCAGTTCGCATACCCCTCGATCCCGCCTCATCTTCGCAGCGAAGCTTGTCGCCCATGCGTCCTTATAGGAAGATGCAGCTGAGGAAGCTTGCAACTAGCCGCTGGCTAGGGACTGGGGAAACATCAATGTCTAACTTTGAAATCACCCTTCTGGGGCTGGTGGCCGTGAGCCTTGTTCTGGCTGCCTGGGCATTGAAATACGGTCTGAAGGAACGTCGAAGACGCAAAGGTCGGCCACTCTTCGACCGCAATGCCTTGCCTGAGGTCAATCCCCAGGATGTGGACGATATATTTGCTGAAAGCGAGACAGGTACAGCTCTGACAGCAGAAGCAATCGTCATTGGCGAACAGGGATCACAAGCCTCCACCACCATTGACGAAGTTTGGATCCTGGCCGCCTTGGCAAAGAGATCCAAAACCATATTCGAGTTCGGCACCTGCACTGGCCGGACAACCTATCTACTTGCGCGTAATGCACCGGACGATGCTCGCGTGGGTACCATCACTTTGACACCTGACACGGTTGATACCTACCACGCCGAGAGCGCCGACCCGGACAATGACCGCTGGACCCAAATAGCGAAAGACGAAAGCACCTTCACCGACTTCCACTATTCAGGAACACCGGTCGAACAAAAGGTCGAACAGATCTTCGGCGACAGCAAAGAGTTCGATGAAACGGCCTGGGCCGGAACTTGCGATCTGGTCTTCATCGACGGCAGCCATGCCTATTCCTATGTGAAAAGCGATACCGAGAAGGCAATAAGGATGACCAAGCCGGGCGGCCTGGTGTTCTGGCATGACTATTCACCCCCCTGCGTCGGTGTCTGGAAGTATCTCAACGAACTCGGTCAAACCCAGCCCATCAAACACATTAGGGGAACCCGCCTCGCCGTCTTACGCGTGAGCTAAAGCACCCAGGCTGGTTATCAGACTGGGACGGAGGCGACCTCACCTGCCACCTCTAGAGCCGCGCGCTTATTTGCCTCGGCGATGGATGCCGCCAGATCGGATGTCGCCACTGCGCGCGAGACCGTCAGACCACCGATCAGAGTCCCCAGCAACGCCCAAGCGCGCTCCTCCCTGTCATCGGGCTCATTCTCACCTGACGGTGCACACAAACCACGTGCGATCAAAGAGACGATGACATTCATTTTCTCCTCATAAACTTCGTGAAGGGAAGGCTCGCGCCGCACAACTTCCGGCGAAAGAGTTGTCATGGCACATCCGCACTCCAGATCCGCACGATGTGCAGCCCCCAGATAATAGTCCGTGAAGGCAACGACCCACTGGTTTCCATGATCGCGTTGAAAGGTGGGGATGGCGTCAATCACCTCATCTAGCCCCTGTTCCAGAGCCGCGACGAAGACCCAATCCTTGGAGCCAAAATGCGCATAGAGCGCACCAGAGGTCACCCCTGCGGCCTGGGCAATACCGTCAACACCGACACCTGCATAGCCGTGGCGGCGGAAATTTCGCCCCGCTGCATCAAGTATTTTTTGATGCGTTCTCTCCCGTTTTGTCAGTTTTTCGGCCATCCGAGGCTCCAGTTCGTTTGGTCTCGCGAATTTCTCCTTGAAAATATAACGACCTCTATATAAATAGCAATTATAACGTTCGTTATATTTTTAATCTGACCGTAGCCGGTGGCTGAAACAGCCTCACCCACGGCACGTGAGACAACGGAGAAAACTATGTTGAAGAACGCCCTATACGGCCTGGCTTTTGTGGCAACCATCCTGATTACCTCAGCGCCTTCATCGCAGGCGGCTGAAAACGCCTGCATGCCCATTGGCGGCGCTGGCCTCCCCAATTTCTTTCCAGAAGGCGAGGGTCGCCCCATGATCATTTCTGCTGCCCTGACCGGTAGTGTGCAAATGGCGGCAGGTAAAATCGTGGCGCAACGCGAAACGGCCACAGGTCTGGAGATGGATATGGAGCACTATTTTGGAGGCGAAGATGGTGGGGCTTTTTGGACAAAGGATCTCGGCATCTTGACGGCAGTGCCCGGCAAACCCGGTCGCTTCATGATCGAAATTACCTATGACATTCAGGAAGACGTCACCCGCGGGACATTGAAAGGCTATTCCGGCCAGTTCAAATCATACGGCCTGGTTGATCTGCGCGACCCGAACAATCTTGTTGGCATCGTTCGATATCACGGAGAAATTTGTAAATAAGGGACCTCCAAGACCCGTGGGCCCATGCAGCGCTGCATTGGCCCACACACCCATTTGCCGTGCTAAGGTTCTCCCAAGTCTAATCAAGCCGCCCCTGCGAAAAACAAACCGGCGGCGTCAAAGCATGGGAGAAAATTATGTCCAAAGGACTGCAAATGCTGTCGAAGATCAGCAAGGCGGGAGAGCTCGAACTCTTCCTCAGCGAAGTTGATGTGCCGACACCCGCTAAAGACCAGGTCGTCATCCGCATGGAAGCGGCGCCAATCAACCCATCGGATATGGGACCGATGTTCGGACCCGCCGCCATTACCAAAGGCAAGGCAACGACCATTGACGGGCAACCTGCCTTTACCGCAGCCGTGCCAGAGGAACGCCTCGGAATGGTCCGGTCCAGATTGGACATGGCACTGCCCGTTGGTAATGAAGGTGCGGGAACCGTGATCGCCGCTGGCGACGATGCGGCGGCACAGGCTCTGATGGGCAAAGTGGTCTCCACAACCTCCGGCGCCTCCTACGCCCAATATGTCTGCATGCCCGCGGCGGCTTGTCTCGTGCACAATGACGGGACGACGGCAATTGAAGCAGCGTCCAGTTTCGTCAATCCGCTGACGGCGCTTGGCATGGTCGAGACAATGAAGCTCGAGGGACATAAAGCCCTCGTGCATACAGCCGCAGCCTCAAACCTCGGTCAGATGTTGAACAAGATTTGCCTCGCGGACGGGGTCGACCTTGTGAACATTGTGCGCAAGCAAGAGCAAGTCGACCTCCTGAAATCACTTGGCGCAAAATATGTCTGCGACTCATCAAAGGACAGCTTCGCCGACGACCTAACAGACGCATTGGAAGCCACCGGAGCGACAATCGCCTTCGACGCAACCGGCGGCGGTACGTTAGCGGACACGATCCTGGCCTCTATGGAGCGAGCCGCCAGCAGAGACGCAAGCGGTCTCAACACCTATGGTTCGTCGACCATGAAGCAGGTCTATCTCTATGGCGGCCTGGATCTGTCCCCAACGGTTCTGAACCGTGGCTATGGCATGTCCTGGAGCGTCGGCGGATGGCTGCTGCCTCTTTTCCTCGGACGTGTGGGTCCGGAGAAAACAGCCGAACTGCAAAAGCGCGTTGCAGACGAAATCAAGACGACCTTTGCAAGTGCCTATACGGGCGAACTGTCGCTGGAAGAAGCATTGTCAGCCACGGCCGTACAGGACTACGTGGCCAAAAGAACGGGCGAGAAATACATCATCCTGCCCAACAAGGGACACTAAGAGAGAACCAAGTCTTACAGAAGTCCCCGCCGGCATGTGCCCTAGGTCTTGTCGGCGGGCGGCTCTGCGCCCAGACGCACGGTAAAATCAAGAAGGGCATTGGCTCGCGCCAACGCATCGCGGTCCTTCATGCTAATGGCTATGGCATCTTTAATGGGGTGCGGCCAAAGACGACGCACCTCATCAACAGCCGCCTCAACCGGCGAGTGCCCCTCGGATGTAAAGAAAAGCCCCGTCTCTCGCCCGAGAGAAGACGCGGTCGAGAAAAACGAGCGCACAGGCACAGCAGGGTAGCTGGTCCAGATGGGCGCACCGACTAGAACCAGATCATAGACCGAAAAATCGATCGGCGGCACATCAACAGGCGGCAGGTTTCCCCGCAGACTATCAAAAGCCGCCCGCAGAAATCCTAAAAGGCCACGACGATACCGAGAGCAGGTGATTTCCATAAGATCGGCGTCAAGCGCGTGCCCCAGCTCGCGTGCAACGCCGCGAGTCGCACCGGATCGGGAGTAGAAGAGCACCAAGGCTTTCATGAGCTTTGCCCCTCTGGTTCTACGGCACGGCGATAGAGATGCCAGGTTGTGTGTCCGAGCACCGGCAACACCACCAAAAGTCCAAGAAAGAACGGTACACAGGCAATCAACACGGTGAGGGTAACAATTACACCCCACATCAACATCACACGCGGACTAGCGACAACACCTTTAACGCTTGTGATCATAGCGGTGACGACATCCAGACTCCTATCCATCAGGAGTGGCATCGACAAAACCGTGATGGAGAAAAGGATCAGCGCCAGCGCAGCACCGACAATGTGCCCAACACTCAAGAATATCCAGCCTTCTTGCGTCGTAAGAATGACGGTCAGGAACTCCTGCAGACTGGCGAAAGACACCAGTCCCAGGCAAAGCGCAATAAGCAGTCGCACCTGATACATCCAAATCCAGAAAACGAAGAGCATGACGAAGGCCATCCAGCCGAGCTCACGCCGCCGTTGGGCCCACATGGCTGAGAAAACAGATACAAGAGTGGGTTTTTCATCCCGTTCCAGTGACCGGCTCACCTCATAAATACCGGCGGCGGCGAACGGACCAACCAAAGGAAATCCAATAGCAAACGGATAGGCAAGCCACGGCGCGTCTGAGGCGAAGAGGCTCAAAACGATAACAAGACCAATCGCCGCAAAAATGGCCCCCAGTACCATGCCGATGAAGGGCGCACGTGCAAAATCCGACAGCCCTAGCTGCAGACATTCTCGGATATCCTGCGCAGTCAATGCATTGACTGTCGGCAGCGTGGAAGTTGTTTTTTGAGTTGGTGCCTCACTCATATCACCCTCCCCAGTTGATCGAGCGCCGGGCGATCAATTTCATGGAAGACAGATGATTGTGCGATCGACCCAAGGCGTTGGCAAGCATCCAACTGCACGCAAAGCGATGCATTGTTAGAGATCAATTTGGGGAAGAAAGTTGAAGCTAGAGGGCTTTTGGGCGCGCCAACTTCGGAGGGAGGTATTGGGGCTGCAGTTACGCAACCGCCCCAACATTCTTGTGGGACTAAAGGCCAGTGCTAAACCAACAGCAAGAGCCAAACGCTCAGACTACTCAATCGAAACGATTGTGGCCGTACCGGACGCGCCGGTGTTTGTTGTGTAGGGTCCGCTCTGACCAACCGTTGGCTCGGTAGAAGGGCCTTCAAAGGTCGCGCACACTTCAGCGCCATCTGGGCCAGCGCCGCAGATCTTGTTTGCAGCTTCGTCAAACGTGTAAGGACCCGTATCGCCAGTCGCGAGGTTGGTTGATGTATTTGCCTCCGTGTCGAAAGCAAACGAAATAGCATCACCCTCAGCAGGCTCAAACTTGATCGTGATGACTTGCGCAAACGCACTTGTCGTAAAGAAGAGAGCAGCGCAGAGCGCTACGAAAAATTTGGGCATTTAAGTGCCTCCCAGTTCTTGTCAATTATCGGCCGCGAACAAGATCCGCAACCGCTACGTAGACGATATTTATAGCGAGTTCATTCGTATAAAGACAGTCATCCAATTGCGGCAGCCTGGGGAATTTTTGCTGATCGTTCAGCCCGCATTCAGGTTCGACTTCAGGTGCCACAGATTGGGCTCACGGGTCGGCATCTGTTCGCGCTCAGCGGAAACAACACCTAAAGGGTATCACACCGATTTCATGGTGCGACATATGGCGAAACGAGGCGGGAAGACCTATCTTCGAAGCAATGTCACAAACGGGGAGTTCAACACATGATCGATGTATATTTTTGGCCAACACCAAACGGTCGCAAGATCACCATCATGCTCGAAGAGTGCGAAATGCCTTACACGATTGTACCGGTGGATATCGGCGGGGGCGATCAGTTTAAGCCCGAATTTCTGCGTATTTGTCCGAACAACCGCATGCCCGCAATCATTGACCATGACCCTTTGGGCGGCGGCGATCCCATTTCAATTTTTGAGTCCGGCGCTATCATGGAATATCTGGCGGAAAAGTCCGGCAAGTTTTTGCCGAAAGACCCTGCCGGGAAATATGCTGCACTGCAGTGGGTGCACTGGCAGATGGCAAACCTCGGCCCGATGATGGGTAACGCCAACCACTTCAAAAACTACGCAAAAAACATCGTCGATGACGAAAGCAAGCTTGAATACGGGCAGCGCCGCTTCATTGGCGAAGTTGATCGACTCGCTGGGGTCATGGACACACAGCTTTCGATCCATCGCTACCTTGCAGGGGATGACTATTCCATTGCAGACATGATCACCTGGCCCTGGGCCATGTTTCTCAACCGACTGTCAGCACCTGAGGGGAGCGATGGTGGCTGGGATGACTATCCAAACGTCAAACGCTGGGTGGACGACGTTGGGTCTCGTGACGCGGTAAAACGCGGGCAGGCCGCAGGCGGTGAACTCGGCAAACAGGAGCTCACAAAGGAACAGGAAGAAGCCCGGCGGAAACTCCTGTTCAATCAAACCAACGCATCCGTCCGCAAAGCCCGCGAAGCAGCCCTGAAAGGATAGAGCACCCAAATTACCCAAACAGAGAAACGCCGCGGTTACCTCCGCGGCGTTTGTCATATCACCAGCAAGCTAACCTTCGGCCCAGCGAATCCGCCAGATGGTGCCCCCCACATCATCGGCAATAAGCAAATGCCCATCATGTGTTAAGGCCAAGCCTGCAGGCCGGCCCCAAACCCTGGCAGGCGTCGTGCCCTCGGTCCAGAAACCGGCGACAAATGTCTCGTATGAGCCGACAGGATCTCCCTCATCGAAGTGAATCCGTACCACCTTATACCCTGTCGGAGCGGCGGCATTCCAGGACCCGTGAAGGGCGACAAAAGCATCCCCTTGATAAGCGCTTGGAAACTGCGCCCTGTCGTAGAACACGAGGTCCAACGCAGCTGAATGCGCAGCCAGAAGTACATCCGGCTCCAGTGTTGCAGCGACAAGGTCCGGCCGTATCTCGCCGTATTGAGGATCCGGGTTCGAGCCAAGGTAAGCGTAGGGCCAACCATAAAAGCCGGACTCGGCAACTTCGGTCAGGAAATCGGGAACCAAATCGTCACCCAGCCCATCGCGTTCATTCACAACAGTGAAAAGACGGTCTGTACCCGGATAAAACTCAAGACCGACGGGATTGCGCAATCCGGACGCGTAAAGCATCTGTTCGCCGCTCGCCAGATCAAATCGCTGAATAGTAGCGCGCGGCTTCGGCTCCTCGCTCACGTTGCTCTCGCTTCCGACCGAGACGAAGAAACTTTGTCCATCTGGAGCGAATTTCAGCATCCGCGTCCAGTGTCCTCCTGCATCTCCTAGTGCGCCAGCCCGCGTGATGGGACGCCTTCCTTCCGCTGTATCGCGCCCGTCCACACCACCAAGCCACCACACAGCACGCTCATCGGCGACATAGAGATCCCCATTATGCAGTGCGATGCCAGAGGGCAGACGAAAGTCACGCGCAAAAGGTGTCGCACGATCGATGCGGCCATCCCCATCGGTATCGGTCAGGCGAGTGACCTGCCCAACATTTGGTTCCGTCACAAACACCGCGCCATCTGGCGCCACGACCATCCCGCGTGGGTGCTGCAGTCCATGTGCAAAGAGCGAAACCTCAAACCCATCAGGGACCCGTAGCTGCGCACCTGCTGGGCGATCGATAACGACCGGACGGTTGCCGACGGACTTTGTCGCATAGGGAGCTGGCAGGTCTTCGACGCGAATATGGTATTGCGTGCCGATCGCTTCGTCCGCGCCGATCGGTGCCGAGGGCGCTTCCTCCTCAGCCTGAGAAGTGCTGGCCAGCAGAAGCATGCAACCGACGAGGGCGATGTACCGCCGTGCCGTCGAAGATTTGGCGTTTCCTGTCTGATTACAATGCACACGCGTCACCGCTGAAACCACTCCATCACCCAGCGAACAGATCAACTTGTAGCTTGCACACAGAAGCCGAACGGACGCAACACCGCTTATCAGTGTCAACGGACTTCGACCAGAAACACACATGAGTCTGCCCAGCTATTCAAGACAGGACGTCGATGAAATGGCTGTCGTCTATCTATTCGCCTGTAAACCGAGGCGCACGTTTCTCAAGAAACGCAGCAACCGCTTCGCTCTGATCTTTGGACGTTGCTGCAAGGGCAAACTGGTCGCGGTCCATATATGTCGTCGCGTGATTAAGCGCTTTTGCGGCCATATCAATCGACTGTTTGGTCATCCGAACAGCGACGGGCGGCAGCGCGCCAAACCGTTTCGCCAGGTCGATGGCTTCAGCACGCGCAGCGCCTGTGTCGACGAGCTTTTCGATCAAGCCCCAATCAAGCGCGTCAGGCGCCGGAAGGCTCTCACCCAGGATGGTAAAGAGCTTCGCCTTAGCTGGCCCCATGAGGTTGACCAGGCGCGGATTGGAATGCCAGCTCATGTTCATACCCAAAGGAATTTCAGGAAGCCGGAAGCTGGCGGATGCCCCGGCGACGCGAATGTCGCATGCAGCGACCAAAGCCGATCCTCCACCGATACAAAACCCTTCAATGGCAGCAATGGTCACCTGCTCGAGCCGCTCCCATGCCGCACACATGTTGGGACCTGTTTTGAGCGCGTGGCGTCGATGAAGCAGACCGGACGGGCGTTCTGCAAGAGCCGGGTCTTTAAGGTCAGCGCCCGCCGAAAAAGCCTTGTCGGTCCCTGTCAGAACAATCGCTGAGACGTCTAATTCATCTTCGAAACTGTCCGCGACAGCCGTCAGTTCTTTCATCGCGGCAACCGACAGCGCATTAAGGCCATCGCCCCGATCGAATGTCACGACGGCGACACGGCCTTCGCGCGCGATAGAAGTGAAGTCGCCAAACGGCTCTGCCTCATCCAACATTCTCGACCTCATTAGAGTTGGGGCCATCAGGTCCCGCCATGAACATTAAAACCTAGAAGTGCGCACGATAGGTAGCTAGAAGCGCAGGCGCATGAAAAAGGGCCCCGGAAATCCGGAGCCCCAAATCAAATTAGCTCAGACAGGCGCCTAGCTGCTGCTGCCGCCAGCGGCCAGCGCGGCTTCAGCGGTATTCGGCATAATCTTCACGCCGGACTCGCCAAAAATAGCGATCTGGTCGCCTGCACCGCCGATGACCGCATTATACCCTTCGCGGTCTGCCCGGCTAATGGTGGTGAAGGACTTGCCCAAATCATCCGAATAAGCAACGGCGCCATTCAAACCTGCGAGGACCACAGTGCCATTGGCGAGTTCCACACCGCCGCCGAAGGACTTGGTGACGCCAGTTTCAACCTTTGTCCAGCTAGCACCGCTATCCACGGACCGGAAGACGTTTCCGCGCATGCCGAAGATCAGTACCGAGCCATCGCTGAGGCCCAAACCGCCCCAGAAAGACCCTTCATACGGCGTCTGCAGACGTTCGAATGTCGCGCCCTCATCGTTGGATCGATAAACCGTTCCAAACTCCGCTGCGACCCAGAGCGAGCCATCTTTTGCGCGGAACGAGTCGTTCAGATGAAAATCATCCTCACCGCCTTCAACGATCGGGCGCTGAGCCCAGGAAGCTCCGCCATCTTTTGTTTCGAGTACATAGCCGAACGCCCCCATTGCCAGTCCATAAGACGGCGAGTTGAAGATCACGTTCATCAGTGGCGTTTCGGCATCAAAATCCTCATAGATCTCAGCCCAATTCTCGCCACCATCGTCTGTTTTCAGAATGACCGCGTCATGACCGACGGCGTAGCCCACTTCTTTGGTGGGGAAATAAACCGAGGTCAGCGTCACCTGTGTCGCGACACAAGCGGCTTGTTTCCAGCTTGCGCCTTCATCGTCCGAATAAACAATATGACCGAACTCTCCGACCGCAATAAGGCGACCGTTCGCTTTTGCTACGTCAAGAAGCAGTTTCTCGGCCGCGAGGCCCGATGGGCTCGCCTTGCTCTCCGCAGCTTCGCACGCAGCTGCACTCTCCGCAGCCTGCGCGCCCCCCACTGTCCCGACGACCATCGAAAGGCCCAACAGCGTCGCTGACACGGACCGAGATGCCCACGGACCCAATTGGCGCGCGGTTGATGTGATCTTATTTACGTTCATGACCTGTTACTCGCGTTTCCCCGCTAGAAGCCGGTATTTCGGGTGTTCGGGACTTGTGCCCCTTATTGTGTCTGACCTTACCCGGTTTGCGACCGGATAGGACCCCTAAAAAGCCCGAAAATCGGCAAAAAATATGGGCTGGCCCCGTGAAGGGCCAGCCCGACTATTCTATATGCTAACTCAGCGAACGCCAAGCTGGCGGATCGAGGATGGTGTATAGCGGTTAACATCCAGCTCATCGGCGAAATAGTTCACCGGCGGCTCCTCGTTCTGCATGGCCAGTGCCAGGTACCGGCCTGCCTGGAGGTCGTAAACGATCTCAGCGGCAGATCCGCAAAGAGGCACATTGTACCGTTGCAGTGAATGGAGCTCCTGATAGCGCCAAAGCTCACCGCGGCCATCATACATTTCAGACCCGGCAATCTGCCAATTGTCCTCATTCAGCATCTTAACCCGTCTTGCATACACATGCCGTGTATCTGGACGCAGGCTGGCCTGGATCTGCCAAACCCGATGCAGCTCGTAACGGATTTTATCCTGATTGAGGTGAAGCGGCTTGATGAAGTCCGCGTAAGGCGAGGCTTCAGCATCATAGGCGTTATAGGCAATGAATTTGTTCGTTTTGCCTAGCACCGTCCAGTCATAGCGGTCAGGCGCTCCATTGTAGCCATCAAAGGAGTCCGATGTGCTGAGACCATCCGAGTTCGTGCCCGGATTGTCATAGGCGATGTTGGGAGCACGACGAACACGTCTCGTACCTGGGCTGTACTGCCACGCTTTGCGAGGATCCAGCGCGCGATTGAGTGTCTCGTGCACGAGGATCACACTCCCAGCCGCGCGGGCCGGAGCGATCGTGTTGGCGATATAGTAGATCGAGATGTTGTCGAGTTCCTCAGCCGAGCCTTTGGTCGGATCAGACCATTGAAGAATCGCTTCATCTTGAACCGTTTGCAATGTGTACTCGCCAGAGCGTGTTACGGCCGCGGCGGTAAATTGACGGGTCGCCTTAAAGGACCGGAAACGAAGCGTGTGGTTCCAGATGACTTCAAGTGCGTTATTCGGGATCGGGAATGGGAAGCCCATAATCGCCTGGCTCACACCGGTCCCGGACTCAGCAAGCTCGCCAACTTCCGCGTTACGGCGGGTCGCCTGATAGACAGAGTCTGGATAGGCACAAGATCGACGTGATTGGTACACGTTCATCTTGTATGACGGATAGGCAGTCAACAGTGCCTTATATCCATCGGTCAACTGGTCTGAATACTGGCCCATATTGGCTGCGGTAATCGTGAACTTAATTCCGTCGCTTGCAAATGGGTTCTGCAACTTGTCACCTGGCGTATAGGTAACATTGCTCGGCACTGTTGGCAGTCCGCCGGTCCACGCCGGAATCTCACCACCACCAGCTTTCTCCGCGCCTACCGGCGTCAGATCGGCACCCAGTCGGTTAACCTGAGAAGCCGGCACACTCGCAAATGCGCTCGTCGCCAAAGCACTGGCGGCAACAAGCGTCACTAGTCCTGTTGTCTTTTTCATGGTTCCCTCCACGAGGTTTCAGTCTCGTTATTGCAGGTTTGGATGGAAACCGTTCGGCATCTGGATACAAACATGCCTGCCAAAACGAGCATCCCCCTACCTAATGAGAAAAGGATACCGTCAGAATCGCATCTCCGCGATTCAAAGCTCCGCATGCGAACAGTTATGTCAGTAAAGAATCGAGAGAAAACAGCGAAAAATTCGCTTCCAAATTATTAATATTTGGTAACCCAAAACAAAAAACGGCCAGCCCCAGGAGGCCGGCCGTTTGAATGTTTTGTACTTGCCGTTAGATCAACGCACACCGAGCTGGCGAATTGATGCAGGCGTAAAGTGGTTTGCATCAAGCTCATCAGCATTGTAGTTCGTTGGCGGCTCTTCGTTTTCCATGGTCAGTGCCAGGTAACGCCCAGCCTGCAGGTCATAAACGATTTCTGCAGCTTTGTTGCAGAGCGGCACGTGATACCGTTGTACACCGTGCATCTCCTGCACACGCCACAGCTCACCACGACCGTCATAGTTTTCAGCAGCCGCAAGCGTCCAGCTGTCTTCGTTCATGTGCATCACACGACGCGCGTACACATGACGATTGCCTGGCTTGAGGTTTGCTTCAATCGTCCAAACACGGCGCAGCTCATAACGAAGCTGATCCTGGTTGAGGTGGAGCGGATTGATAAACTCAGAGTACGGAACTTGGAACGACTGATAAGAGTTTTCTGCGATATATTTCGCGGTCTTACCAATAACGGTCCAGTCATAGCGGTCTGGCGCGCCATTGTAGCCATCGAATGAGTCCGATGTGCTCAAGCCGTCAGAGTTCGTACCTGGATTGTCATAAGAGATGTTAGGTGCACGGCGCACGCGACGTGTACCAGGGCTATACTGCCAGGCTTTCCGTGGATCGATCGAGCGGTCCAAGGTTTCGTGCACCAGGATCACCGATCCAGCGGAACGGGCAGGCGCAACAGTATTTGCGATGAAGTAGATCGAGATATTGTCGAGCTCTTCAGCGGCAGTTTTGCTCGGATCAGACCAACGCAGAATGGCGTCCTGTTGCGAGATCACATTGGTATAGTCACCTGAGCGTGTAACAGCGGCATTTGCGGTCTGACGTGTGATCTTATAATCGCGATACCGCAGTGTGTGGTTCCAAACAATCTCAAGCGCATTGTTTGGGATCGGGAATGGGAAACCATTGATGGCTTTGCCGACACCGTTACCGCCACCAACAAGCTCACCGATTTCAGCGTTGTTCTTTGTGGCCGCGTAAACCGATTCTGGGAACGCGCAAGTCCGGCGCCCCTGGTACACGTTCATTTTGTACGACGGGTATGTCGACAGAAGCAGCTTGTATCCGTCCGTCAACTGGTCCGCATATTGGCCCATATTAGCGCCGGTGATGGTGAATTTGACCGAATCGCCCGGGAATGGGTTCGGAATATGCTCTCCAGCCTGGACGGTGACGCCAGATGGAATACTGGACAATCCGCCGGACCATGCTGGAATATCGCCGCTGCCGGCTTTTTCCGACCCCATAGGTGTCAGATCAGCCCCAAGCCGAGCGGCCTGGGAAGCCGGAACCGAAGCCATAGCGCTGGTCGCAAGCACGCCAGCGGTCAGGCAGGATGCCAGCCCTAGTGTTAGGTTTTTCATTAGTTCCCTCCTCAAAATGCCCCCGCATTTCTCTTTGACACCAGTCGATCCATTCAAGGGATTTAACCCACCAGGTGGGGCTACGACCAATGCCACGCCGGTCACCGTAGCATAGTCCGCAGACGAATAGTTCCTACGGATTGGTCATGTTGGGTGGCGGGAATGGCAGAAAGCCGCGTATTCCGTGTGGGGATTTATTAATTCTTCGTAACAAAAAACCCCGGAGCGAATTTGCTCCGGGGCTGATCGTGTTCAGAGACCCAAAGGCCTCCCATAAGTCGCCGTTTAGCGAACACCAAGCTGACGAATTGAAGCCGGTGTGTACCGGTTTGCATCAAGCTCATCCGCAAAGTAGTTGATCTGCGGCTCTTCATTGGTCATTGCCAAGGAAAGGTAACGACCTGCCTGGAGGTCATAGACGATCTCCGCTGCAGTTCCGCAAAGCGGAATCTGATAGCGCTGCAGCTGCTGCAGCTCCTGAACGCGCCACAGCTCGCCACGGGCGTCATACATATCAGATGAAGAAATGGACCAATTGTCTTCGTTGATCGTTTTGACACGACGGCCGTAAACGTGGCGGTTGCCTGGCTTAAGCGTCGCTTCAATCCGCCATGTGCGCGCCATTTCATAGCGAACAACATCCTGATTGATGTGGAGTGGCGCAATGAAGTTGTCGTAAGGCGTTGCTTCAGCATCATAATTGTTGAAGGCAATGATCTTCGTCTCTTTGCCGAGCACGCTCCAATTGTAGCGGTCTGGGGCCCCATTATAGCCGTCGAATGAATCCGACGTGCTCAAGCCGTCAGAGTTGGTGCCTGGATTGTCGTAAGCGATATTTGGTGCACGACGGACCCGGCGCGTACCAGGGCTGTAGGACCAAGCTTTGCGGGGATCGATAGACCGATCCAAAGTCTCATGCACCAGGATCACGTTACCCGCAGACCGCGCTGGCGCGACGGTGTTTGCGATGTAGTAGATCGAGATGTTGCCGAGATCCTCCGCAGCCGCTTTGGATGGATCCGACCATTGCAGGATCGCTTCATCCTGGACCGTCTGGAGCGTGTAGTCGCCCGAGCGCGTCACAGCAGCAGCCGTAAACTGCCGAGTGAGTTTGAAAGAACGGAACCGAAGCGTGTGGTTCCAGATGATTTCAAGCGCGTTGTTTGGAATCGGGAAAGGAAAGCCCATGATGGCTTTACCCACACCGTTACCCCCGCCGACAAGTTCACCCACTGCCGCATTGGAGCGGGTCGCGGCGTAAACATTGTCCGGAAAAGCACATGACCGGCGGGTTGGATAGACGTCCATCTTGTAGGAAGGATAGGTGCTCAAGAGCGCCCGATATCCGTCTGTCAGATATTGGTCATACTGCCCCATGTTCGCGGCAGTGATCGTGAACTTCGCACTATCACTCGCAAACGGATTGGGCAGCTTGTCCCCTGGCGTGTAAGAAACACTGCTCGGTACGGCTGGCAGGCCTCCTGTCCATGCAGGAATGTCGCCACTGCCGGCTTTTTCAGCCCCCACGGGTGTGAGATCTGCGCCCAGACGGCTCACTTGAGCGTCGGGGACTTTTGCCATTGCGCCTGACGCAATTGCGCCAGCAGCAAAAAGCGAGACCAAGGCGGTCGTCTTTTTCATGAAAAAAACCCTCTCTAGTTACACAGGGGCGTCGCTCTTCCGGCGCTCACCACAGCTGACACACTTGTAGAATGTCAGGGCACATGACGCAAAGAAAAGGGCCCGGCAAATCGCTGCCAGGCCCTTAAATTTTCGTAATGTCCGGAGCGCGAGCGCTCCAACTAGATCCTTAGCCGGATCTTAGCCAAGCATTAGAACGAGTAGCTCAGGTTGATGGACACGAAGTCCTGGTCGCCTGTGTTGGTGTACTTCTCGTTGCCAAAGTTATTGACGTAGGAGATACCACCGCGCCACGTGTTCTGGTAAGTACCATTCACGGCAAGGCTAACCCGCTTCCGACCTTCGCGGAAGTTGGACATGGGTGCAGGTGAGTTACCCTTCACATCATGTGACCAAGCAATCTGCGGGCTCAATGTGATCGGTGTACCGAACGCATTGTTGTACTGGAGAATACCCACCAGAACATAACCGTAAGAGAACTCGGTTGGACGACACCCGGAGCGGCTGTCGAGAGCCAGCAGACCACCGAGTGGCAGGTCTGAACCAGAGGTACAGACATTGGCCCACTGAGAAACACTAAAGTCCCCTTGAGCTGGCGCGTCAGGTGCCCACATAGCCCCAACTTCGGTCAAAAGGATACCAATGTCCGCGCCAAGTGCGCCCACAAACTCATTCGAGTTTGTATAGGTCGCTGTCGTACCGAGATCGAAGTTGATGACCTCTTCACGCGTGAAGCCCGTGATTTCCTGACCAACCAACGGGCCAGTACCACAGAACACGTCTTGGTTGACCAGAGGCTCGAAGCTGACACCCGTCACGTCGCCGCCGGCTGGGAACAGACAGTTCGCAGCGGCAGCAGCAATCGTGACGGAGTCGGTGTCGAGCTGCAATGGCGCATCTCGACGATAGGCAACTTCACCCTGAACACCCCAGTCGCCGACTGTCGTGTTGAAGGAGAAACCAAACAGTTGGATGTCTTCTGGATATTCCAGGAAGACTTCCGAACGGTTAGCCAAAGCCAGGAATTCCGCACCTGTGACCAGAAGCGGCACATCGTCAATAACACCGTTGGCACCCACGCCAGATGGGAAGCCACCTTCCAGGGTCGGTGAGAAACCAAGACTTGCGATAGCGTCCGCGATATTGATCTCACCGTCTGGCGTCGTTTCAAGACCGGGAACAAAGACTGCACCTGCAGCAGCACCACCGGCTGCAGTACCAACGTCAGTCGCGGCAAGCAGGTTTGCACCTGCGGCAGCGCCGAGCAGGATACAGTTGGCTTGGGCGAACTCAGCAATCGTGCCGACCGGTGCGGTAAAGCCAGCACCACCCACTGCAGCGCGCACTGCTGCGACAAGGCCGTTCGGATCAGAGATATTGTCGAAGCCGTTACCGGCTGTTCCCAAAATGCCGAAGCCGCCTGTTGGGCCACCCAGACGTGGATCGCCAAAGTCGCCGGTCGCACCGAATGTGGCACAGCCTGCTGGAAGCGTCATACGAGAGATAGCCGAACCAGAAGAACCGATCACACCCACATTCACGACGGGCGCTAATGTGCGTTGGCTGACGAGCGGCAGACGCGAATGGTAGTTCATGAAATAGAAGCCGAATTCTGTTGAATTCAGATCTTCTGAATACCAGCGCAACGCCAAACCATACTGGCCGGTGTCTTTTGCTTCGCGGTCCTGGCCGCGCGCCAACGCCGTCAGGTCTCCATTCGCCAAACGAACCTGCTCATTGATACCGAAAGGAATGTCATCCTGATAATCAATGAAGCTTCCATCACCCTGCGCACAGCCCGGATCGAAGCCTGCGCCCAAGATGCCATCCAGAGAGATACCGGCCGTCGTTGTACAGTTCCGTTTAAAGGAACCAGACCGCTGCGAACCGGATGTAAAGGCAACCCCGCCGACATTACCACCGAACTCGCTGCCGATCTTCGCAACATCAGAGGTGGCGAACGGTGTACCAGAACGGTCGAGCTGAAGCTCTTGGAATTCCAACTGATAGAAGGCTTCCAGCGACAGATCGTAAGGCAGACCCAATGACGCGTAGGCCCCCCAGACCGGGAGCAAGCCTTCGCGAATTTCCGCGCCCGGACGCCGGAACGCGTTTACGTCAAATGGGTTCCAGGAGCTGATACCATTGAGAATGAAGGTCGCTTCACCCCAGTTCACCACCTGTTTACCCAGACGTATGTTGAGCGGCAATTCGCCCACATTGAAATCGCCCGACACATAGAAGTCGAGAAGATCAATGTCGCGGGCCGCATCTACCTTAGCGCCGCTATTGATGCTTGAACGCGCATAGGCACCATCATCATCAAGCACAGCGTCATAGAAAGAACTAACACGGGCGAAGAACTTATAGTTCTCCCAGTTCGCCTGGATATCGTTCGTCATTTTCACAACGCCCGACGTCAAGTCCCCTGAGTCAAAGTTCAAGCGGCCATCATCGCCGTTAACGGATCCGCCGAAATTGTCATTGTCTGAACCGGAGTCCGACACGAACAAGGAACCAGGCAGGTTTGCCGCCGCTGTCGGACTGGCAACAGTACCGCCGGCACCAATACCGGTCCCCGCCACGCCGCCGAGAAGCGCCCGGTTATCCAGTGGACCACCGTTACCTTCAGGCAAGAAAATTTCATTGGTGTCCGCCACGCGAACAGAGACACCCGCCGAGATTGTTGTGTCAAAAAAGACTTGAACGCCGCCGAAATTATACTCCAGTGCGTTCGCAGTAGTCGATGCAGCCACCAGGCCCACGCCAACAGCGCTGCCTAACAGTGCAGAGCGCACTCTGCTTGTTATCATGGAACGATCCTCCTCGATCCTCGATGCGTTTACACATTGCAGCTGGATCGGGAGGTGGCGTTTGTCCCCTCATAGGCAAACTAGTCCCCCCTGGCCAGTCAGCATCCCTCGCGTACATCCCGCCGGGAAAGACCAAGTGAGTCAAGGCATTTGGACAAAATTGTCGCACATGAGGTAACGGTTGCGTGACGGGTATGGCAAATATGCCACGCAATTGAGCATCGAACGGTCTGTCGTTAATATTTTGCTAATATTTCACGGGCGACAGCGGTCGCCACGCTGAGAGGACAGAATCACGATCTGGCGGCGTTAACACATTGTTAATATGAGGAATTTTCGCGCCATTCCTTCATGCATATTTGGCTGATTCAAGCACTTCTGCTCCCGCGACAAACCGCCGTAAGACCAGCCATATTTTTGAGCGGAAAACGCCTAACCGGAGGGCAGACCTGCTCTGTTTCAGGGGGCCACCCAAAATCGGATCACGCTCGATCCCAGAAGGGATATATTCAATCCGGATCCGTAACGACCAACCAATTCGGTCAGGCAGCCGTCTGTTGTGCCTTCAGGACGGCGATGGCCTCACCTGGCTCCGCGCGTGTCCTGTAGTCACGGGCAACATGGGCAAAGGTGATCACACCGTCCGGACCCACCACATAGGTGGCCGGAATAGGCAGGCGCCAACCGGCCTCGCCATGGGCCTCTGGCAGATTATTGCCAAAGGTCTCGTAGAGCGTCGCCAGTTCTGGAGGGAGGGTGAAAACGATCCCCAATGCCTCTGCAAGAGCGTTTTGCGGGTCGGTCAGGACCGGATAGGTCACGGCATTCTTTTCGGCGGTCGTCATGGCACGATCAGGCGTTTCCGGTGAAATCGCGACCAATTCTGCCCCTAGAGACCGAACGGTCTCTAATTGATCCTGATAGGCTTTGAGCTCCAGATTGCAGTAGGGACACCAGCCACCACGGTAAAAATTGATGAGGACGGACCCCTTTGCCAGCAGCGTCGAGAGACTGACCGTTTCGCCATCAGGGCCCTGCAGCACAGCGTCCGGAAACCGATCACCCACGCCGAGCGCTGTGTCGCCAATTCCTTGTGCGTCGAGCTCTTCTGCAGCCTTTTGCATAACTGCCCGCGCTTCTTCCGGGATCCGCTTTGCGGAACCCGCGCTCATCGCTTCAAGTTGTTCCGTCAGTGACATGATCGCCTCCCCATCGCTCTCGCTGATCTCTGTTGAACCATATCTAGGGGTGCTGCACGCAATCACCAATCACAAATCAGTGACGCCTTCAGGCGTGGCGCCTAGCGACCCATAAACCAAGTTGCACAAAGAGGAGGGCCATTGTAGCAGGGGCGCATGTTCGCGCCGCTCCTGTCCTATCTGCGTTTCATTCGTGGTCACAAATCTCTCCTGATCTTCGGGCTTCTTATGACCTTCGGGTCGAGCTTCGGACAGTCTTTCTTCGTTGGCCTGTATCAGATGCCGCTTCGGGAAATGTATGACCTCTCTGCGTCGGCCTTTGGCGGGGCGTTTTCGTTTGTGACACTCCTAAGCGCCGCCGCCCTGCCCTGGACCGGACGGATGATCGACCAGGTCAGACTGAGAGCCTTCTCCTCCGCAGTCATCCTGGTGCTCGCGTTAGCAGCCCTTTCAATGGCCCTCGCCCCTTCTTTCTGGGTATTTGTCGTTGGGCTCTTCTTCCTGCGTCACTTCGGACAGGGGCTGATGTCCCATACGTCGTCGACCGCCATGGGGCGGTATTTTTCGGCGAACCGCGGCAAAGCCGTCACCATCTCCTCCACTGGCTATAGCCTTGGCGAAGCGGTCTTTCCTGCCATCGCCGTTGCCCTCATCGCACTGGTCGGGTGGCGCGAAAGCTGGTTGATCTATGCCGGACTGCTGTTCTTCGTGTTGTTGCCACTCACCTATGGATTGGTACGCACCGATCCCGTCCCTGAAACAACAAGCGGTCATGCAGAAGCAAGAGGCACAGCGGACCGCACGGCCAAAAGAGACTGGACCCGTGCAGAGGTCATTCGCGATCCCCACTTTTACATACTGATACCCGCCATGATGGCCCCAGCCTTCATTTTGACGGGCTTTTTTGTGCACCAAGGCTATCTCGCGCAATCAAAGGGCTGGCCGATCGAGCTGGTCGCCGCCGGCTTCTCTGTCTTCGCGATCGTGAAATTGGTGGCCTCACTCCTCGCTGGCCCTTTCGCTGACAGGTTCGGCTTCAGGCCGCTGACCGCGCTTTATATGGTGCCCCTCGCCTTCTCCATGATCGCACTGGGTACGGTGGACGCGACCTATGGCATCTTCCTCTATTTCACGCTGGCCGGGATTTCGACCGGCGGCGCTATGGCGGTTGGCGGAATGCTGTGGCCCGAGCTCTATGGCACCAAACATCTGGGCGCCATTCGCTCGCTCAGCGTGTCATTGATGGTTTTCGCCACTGCCTTGGCGCCGGTCACCTTTGGCTGGCTAATTGATGCGGGACTCGGCGCCAACATGATCGCGCATATTTCGCTGGGCTACAGCGTGGTCGCCGTCGCCCTGGTCATCTTTTTCCTCTGGCGCGAAAAGGCCAGGGCCACGTCCGCCGAGTGATTTTCCCCGACCCCTCTGCCCGGAACCCTTGATATACAAACCGGCCGCGCTAACTCCGTGCGGATGGCTATTGACGAAGATACAACCGAGACAAACCCCGACATCACCCAAACGGCCCGCACTCTAGTGGCGCAGTATGGCGATGATGCTGCTGTGATCGCCACCTTACGGGCGGCGGAACTTGCCGCCACAGGAAATGTGGACGGCCTCTTCTTTTGGGATTCCGTGATTGAACTCATAGAAGACATGGCAGAAGGCAAAGCCCCCCAAGACGCCTAACGTCAACGCCTGACGCCCACACCTATCTGCAGCCGACGCTACGACTGGATCTCGACGTACGGCGGCACCAGCGTGCCCCCAACGGTGTGGCCAAGAAGGGTAGGCACCAGCGGAAGCTTTGTGGCGGGCACAAAAAACCGATCTCTGAGCCAGGGCAGAACGCGGCTATCTGACTGATAGACGGGCGTGAAGATGTGGCTAGCTGACTGGTAGAAACGCAGATGAAACCGCCGGGCGCGTTAGCTGCTGCTTCCACATTTGATAAAACAAGCATTCCATCAAATATGGAGATCACACGATGCCACCGTCCCTACGTCAAAACGAAATCCACAATCAATCCGACCTGACTGTTTCCATAGATCGTCATATGGATGCCGTCGCCGCAGCCGTAAAATGGGGATTACTGGTTGCTATCATATTCATGTGGGCTGGAATTATGCGAGAACCCACTATCCGCAGTGAGGGCCTGACCATCCGGAGAGAGGACGCACTCTTCGTCGCTTGCTTCTTTTACATATTCATCAATTTGTTCGCGCTTGAAGTTTTTTTGCGCATAGGTGACATGCTCAAGCTCAGCGACAGTGCAAGCTTTCAAGTCTCTCTGTCTCGCTTAATGTTGCACAGTTGGTTCGCGAACCCATTCGCCTACTTCGGGGATTCCCTTCCCTCCAAAGTCTACAGCGCCAAAGGATTCGGCCTTCTTATTGTCGTCTGGTGGACGGGAAATGCATCCCTGTACACACTTACAGATGATTTACTGTCCAACCTTGCCATCAGCATACAAGGTCTATTTTTGATAGTCGGCCTTGGCTCAATGCTAGCAATCTATCGAGTGGACAACATCGTCTTGGATAGATTGAAAGCAATAGATCCAACCGTCGCCGACCAACTACAAAAAGCCTTCACGGTGCGACGTCTATTTTCATTTTTGGGTATTGGTCTTGGCGGGCTAATCGCCTTAATCGCAGGGGTCGTTTCAGACCCCAATCAGGATTTTCAAGACTTCTTGGTCCTATTCACAAGATAGGCAGGAATTCAGCTATTCAGCCAAATAGGCTCTGCGTTTGCGGTGCACCAATGCAATGCCCATATGACGGCGATACACTTCGGCACCTGGAGGGGCTCCATGAAGGTGGAACACACGATTGAAATCAACACGCCCGCGGAAATCGTTTGGGCGGTAACAGCAGACGTCAACAATTGGCCGGACTGGACACCGACGGTTGAAAAAGCGGAACGCCAGGACGAGGGCCCCTTTCGCCTCGGCAGTTACGCGCGCATGCAACAGCCGGGCATGCCGGAAGCCATTTGGACAGTCACTTCTTTTGATGAAGGGCGCGGCTTTGTTTGGGAAACGGACATGCGCGGCATTCATTTCAAGGCCACCCACCACACCGCGCCAACGGAAACCGGCTGCACCAACACGCTCGGACTTGAACTCAAAAGCGTGCTCGCTTTCCTGCTCTGGCCCATCGCCAAACGCCAGGCGCTGCGGACGCTTGAGACTGAGAACAAGGGATTAAAGGAGTTCTGCGAGGCGAAAATGTCGACCGAACCCGTCACCGACACAAAAAACTGATTCCGACCGACGCCGCCAATGGTTTAGCCTCTTGGGACGCGCACTCGGCAGAGTGGCGACCAGGGAGGATGCCCCATGCGTGATTTCGACCCGGAAGGCACACGGCTGCCCGTCAAGATCGACACCGCCTCTAACGGCGAGTACCTGCCCCAGCCCCTGACGCGAGAAGAAGAGCACGCTAAAGCCCTTGCCTTTGACAAGGTGGCGGACGCGGTGAAACGGTTGAACACGGACCGCCGCACTTTTCTCAAAAGCAGCATGGGCACCGCCGCCACACTTTTGGCCTTGAATGAAACCGCGGCCGCCACCGGCGCGACCGGCGGCACGTTCAATGTCGCTCTTGATGCAGCCGAAGACACAGAGCTCGCTGATGCGAGCATTAAGGGCGATGAATTCATCTTCGATATTCAGACCCACTGCGTGGACCCATCCGGCGCGTGGCGCTCCGGCATGGACGGGCTTCTATGGACCATTGCCATCAACTTCGTCTTTGAAGAGGGCGCACGCCAATGTGGCTGGTTCGACTTTGATTGTTTTGATGCACAGAACATGATCAAGGAGGTTTTCCTCGACAGCGATACAGACGTCGCTGTGCTTTCAGCTCTTTGGGGCGGGCGGGAGAACAACCCGACACCCATCGACTACGCGGCCGAAACACGTACCCTTGTAAATGAAGTCGACAATAAAGCCCGCGGTCTCATTCATGGCGGCGTTTTCCCCAACGAGCCTGGCTGGGAAGACTTTATGGATGAGCTCGCCGAGGTCCACAAAGTCGCCGCCTGGAAGCTTTATCCGCAATGGGGACCCGACGGTGTGGGTTACGACATGGACGATCCCGATCAGGCTGCCCCTTTTTATGAAAAGGCGCGCCAGTTGGGTATCACCACCATCTGTTCCCATCGCGGCCTGCCGCTGCCGATGCTGGACCCGGCCTATTCCCACCCGAGCGATATCGCCCGCGCGGCGGCGGGCAATCCGGACCTCACTTTCATCTGCTACCATTCGGGCTTCGAGCCCGATTACCCGGAAGGCGCCTACAACCCGGATAATGTCCAAGGCATTGACCGTCTCATTCGCGCCCATGAAGAAAACGGCTTTCGCCCCAATGAAGGAAATCTCTACGCCGAAATGGGCGGCATCTGGCGCGAACACATGACACAGCCCGAAGCCGCCGCCCATGCCATGGGCAAGCTCTTGAAGACCTTCGGGCCGGAGCGCATTTGCTGGGGGACGGATTCAATTTGGTGGGGCAGTCCGCAGGATCAGATCGAGACCTTCCGCACGTTTGAAATCACGGAAGCGTTTCAGGCACGCTTCGGCTACCCCGCCCTCACGAAAGAGGTCAAGGCACGCATCTTTGGATTAAACGCGGCAGAGGTTTACGGGGTGGATCCGGAGCCCTTCCTGAAAGAAGCGGCGAACGATCGCGTGCAACACTTGCGCCGCGACTATGCAGGCTGCACAAATCCAAGCTTCCAGACCTACGGACCCAGAACACGCCGCGAGTTCTGGCGCGTGTCAGGACCAGGTGGTGGACGACCGAGTTGATGCCTTGGCACCCGTCGCGGGTTGTTCAACTTAAAGACGAACGCAATTCATCGCTTTTCGAAATGTCTGCGCCATCTCGGTCGGCACATCAAGGACTGCAATTTCTTTCCCCATGGGAACACGAAGCGATTTCATAAGCTCGGTTTGCACCACGCCAAATATTTGAGGGCGATTGCTGACATCTCCGCCCTCTCAGATCCGAAAGATTGTCGCTCGCGAATGACGTCAACTTGGCAAACACGTCAGTCGGTCCGAGAGGACCAATACCTGGCATTACCCGATAATCACAAAGTCAGATTTTTTGTACCCGCGTCGACGGGCGCAAACCTCGTATCCTTCGCGACTGCCTTCGTCGTTCGTATTGCCCTCAATCGTCTCGTAATAATCGCTAAAGGCACGTGTGACGATTCCGGTATGGGTCCAGTCATTCGCGACGCGTCGTTTGAGGAAGATTGAGCCAGGTTTCAGGGTGTCTTTATTTGCTTTCTTTTCGGGAAGAAAAAGGCCGCGCGCTTTCGCGTTTTGCGCCATGACATCACATGAATATGTCTTGGGAAGCGGCACTGATCTGTTCAAACCGACACTTGTCTGACGAATAATGAAGGAAACAAATCCTGCACACCAAGGCCACGGATATCCCTCGTTTCCATCCATATACATTCTGACCCAAGGACCGCAGTTCTGGCCCCCAACTTCCCGTGGATGCTGTTTGAGATGAAGTTTAGCAACCCGAACAACCGCCGCGCCCAAGTCTTTTGGCAAGCTTGAAGGAGCCTCAATGGCGCGCGTCATCGGCTTCACCAGTGCTGCAAACGTGGCGCTTGTAAGGATGCCGCTATCGGCCAATCCCACGCGGTGCTGAAATGCTTTCAAACCTGCTTTGGTGGCGGGGCCAAAATCTCCGTCTATTGCGACGGCTTCGTTGTTGAGACAAAGCCATTCCTGGATCCGACGAACATTGTGTCCCCGCTGACCCTGCTTTACCAGCCCCGGAAAAACCAATTCCTTAGTCAACATCGTTCCTCCATCCCTTCACCAAACCATGGAATACCAATCGGGTTTTTAACGCTCTAAGTGCGGTTTGATCTTAAAGATAAACTGATAGTTTTAAAATGAAACACTGGAGAAAGAGACTGGCTTGGTGTGAAAGCACACCAAAGAACCCAACAAGCGGGTACACAAGGCCTCTTTCGTTGACTTGGAAGGTCGAGCCTCTATAACGAATGCATACGTTCTACATTCGATGCGCGCTAAATGAATTTCCGGTTCGCCGGCGAGCTTATCTATCCACTGACAATGTGATCGTTGAAAACCCATGTCCACGCGCTCAGCGTGATCATGGACCCACACTCTGTTAGAGGAAGATCAATATGCCTACAGGCACAGTTAAATTTTTCAACACGACCAAAGGCTACGGCTTTATCGAGCCGGAAGATGGCGGCAAGGATGCATTCGTGCATATCTCTGCTGTTGAGCGTGCAGGACTCTCCACGCTGAACGAAGGCCAGAAGGTTTCTTACGAGCTGGAAGTCGGCCGCAATGGCAAGTCTTCCGCCGAACAGCTTTCGGTTGTTGACTAAGCAATCATCACACAATGCATGAAGCCGCTGTCAGTGAATGATGGCGGCTTTTTTGTTTTTGCACCAATGACGCGCATCAACCTTCTTGGTTCAGCCCCAGCTCTTTCTGTTTCTTCTTAGAAAGTCCAAGCGACACGATGCGGTGGGATTCTTTGATGTAATCCTTGAGGTCTTTGTCTGAGAGGCCCGGCTTGTCGTAGTTCTGGATCCAGCTCATGCCCCGGGACGCAAGATAGGGCGCGGGCCTGAGCCCCGGTTCTTCTTTCAGCATCTCAAAAGCGATCTTGGAGACTTTGAACGTCACAGCCGCGCGCCCCTGGTCCCAGCCGCCAATGGCAAACACCTTGCCGCCCACTTTCCAGACATGGGAGCCGCCCCACTGCACCACATAAGTGGTCGCCGGCAGGCTGCCGCAGAACTTATTATATTGCTCGTACGTCACTGCGCGCTCTCGGGGCTCCCGTCAAACACCGATGCCTTCCGCCCGGCGCATGGACCGCTCCGCATCGACGATAAAGTTCCGGTTAAGTGGCACCGCATCCCGCGTCGGCGACAGCAACAGCTGGAACACCATATTGGAACCGTGCAGGAAGCCGAGCTCGGCGGCGCCCAGATAAAACTCCCACATGCGACAGAAGCGTTCGTCGTAGAGCTCCGCCGCCTTCTCCCGGTTCGCCGTGAAGCGCTCCCGCCAATCGCGGAGCGTGTAGTAATAGTGGAGGCGCAGAACTTCCATATCGTCCACCCAAAGACCCTGCCGCTCCAACGCTTCAAACGTTTCCGACAGCGCCGGCACATAGCCGCCAGGGAAGATGTATTTCCGGAAGAAGGGACCCGTCGTGCCCGGCTGAGTGCTCCGCCCGATGGAGTGGATATAGGCATAGCCGTCGGGTTTTAAGAGATCGCGCACCTTGCCGAAATACTCGTCAAAGTGCCCGATGCCGACATGCTCCATCATGCCGACGGAGACCACCCGGTCGAACTGGCCTTCGAACTCCCGGTAGTCCTTCTGCACAAATTCGATCCGATCACCGACGCCCGCTTCATCCGCTTTCTTTCGCGCTATGGCAATCTGTTCCGGCGACACATTGAGAGACGTGACATGGGCACCCTCCCTCGCGATCCGAATGGCAAAGCCGCCCCAGCCACCGCCAATCTCGCAGACACTCATGCCGGGCTTGATACCGAGCTTTGCCGTCGCGCGGGTGAGCTTCGCGGCCTGCGCTTCTTCCAGCGTGTCGTCGGGCGAGCGGTAAAAGCCGCAGCTATAGTTCAGGTCTTCATCTAGGAAGAGCTCATACATCTCCGTGGAGAGGTCGTAATGGGAGCGTGCCTGTTTCTTCGCATTGTCCACATCATTCGCCTGTTGGCGCCGGCGCATGGAGCGCCAGAAACGCCGAAGCCCACCCTGTACCTTGTGGCTCGCGAGCGGTCCGCGATTGATCGAGAAGAGAAAGAGCAGGTCGTAGCAGCCTGAGCCATCCTCAAAGGTGAGCCCACCGTCCATATAGGCTTCCGCCGCAATGAGTTCGGGGTTAAGAAAGAGCTTCCACTTCAAGCCGCTGTCATGAAGCCGCATGGTCACATGCACCGCCTCGTCGCCTTCACCCGCTGTCCCAAACTCATGTTGCGACCCATCCACGTCATAAACGGTGAGACGCCCCTTCTGCACAAACGTGTTCAGGAGATTGTTTAGTGGCCACAGACTCATTACGCCCCCTTTTTGGCATCATCCGGCCGGAGCAGTGCGAGGACCGGCAGGATGATGCGCCTAAATTGCTTTTCTTTTGCTTCGGCGAGCATAGAACATTCGGCGGGCTATTAAGACATGAAATTACAAGGGTAGGTCTCGCCATTAAGTCCAGACGTCACCCCCGGGCTTGTCCCGGGGGTCCAGGGTAAGGAACGATGGTATCCCAGCGGAGCTAAGCCCAGAGAGAATTCAAAGCCTCTCCGCTTGTCTCCCTGGTTCGAGACAGCCTGTCACTTTGTTAAGTGACAGGCCTCCTCACCATGAGGTTTTGACAAATCGCCTCATGCCTCAAGGAGCATGGCGCAGCGATGCGTCTCGAAGGGCGAGCCAGCCTCGCGATGCCCCTCACGACCGGCCCGCGAACGCCCGGCGACCGCGTCACGGTTTTCCCCTCACACTTGCAAAGCCCGTGAGACCTGCATACGTGCAAAAGGAACAGCGGACAAAGAAAGCCGGTTGAGGAGAATGCGGACGATGAAACCCAAAATATGGTCCTTCTTCGGTCTGTTGTTCCTCATGTCCCTGCCTTTCTGGTTGTTTGGCGCGCTGATCGGTGGCGAACTTCTGCCCGGCCTTCCGGTGAGCGCCGTCATGGCGCTCATGCCTGTTGTGGCGGCGGGCATGCTGGTGGTCCGCGCAGAGGGCGGATCCGGTCTCAAATCATTCCTGGGCGGGGCGGTGGATTTCAGGCGCATGGCACCCTGGGCGTGGGTTGTTGCGCTGGGAACCATGCCCACGGTGATGCTGCTGTCTGCGGTCTATCAAATGTCGGTTGGCGTAGACCTCCCCGCTTTCCAGTTCAGCCTGGGTCAGACAGCGATCCTGTTCGCGGTCTTTTTCATCGCGGCGACCACCGAAGAACTCGGATGGACCGGCTATGCCGCGCGTCATCTCGTGCCTGCGCGCGGGTGGATCGTCGCCGGACTGATCATTGGCGTGGTGGCGGTCATCTGGCATGTGATCCCCCTGCTGCAGGCGGGTAGAGGCTGGGACTGGATTGCCTGGTGGGCCGTCGGCACCGCCGCACGCCGCATGATCATTCTCTGGCTCTATACGAGAGGCGGCGGAAGCGTTTTCGCGACATCGCTTTTTCATGCCATGAGCAATCTAAGCTGGATGCTCTTCCCGGTGATGGGCTCCCACTACGATCCCATGAGCACGGCGGTCATCTTGATCCTCTTTACGGCACTCACCCTCATCATCGACGCGCGGTGGTTTCGGAACAACGTCCCCGACATCTCGTAACGTGCCGCCCTGGTTCGAGACGGCGTGCATCTTCATGCAGAACTCCTTCCGCACTCTACTGTCACCCTCGGGCTTGACCCGAGGGTCCATGCAGTAGTTCAACGCCGTATGGATCCTCGTGTCGAGCACGAGGATGACAGCGTGGAAGGGTGTTCCTCAGTGCCTTAAACAGAAGATGTCACCCCCGGACTTGTTCCGGGGGTCCAGGGGCGGCGGATACTGGTGTCAGATGCCCATAGAAAGGTAGCGCGACAGTAGGAAGTTAGTGAAAGCCTTTCGCCGTTTATGTTTGCCGTCCAGTTGAGATTGCTCACCCTGGATGCCCGGAACTAGTCCGGGCATGACGCAATAGAGGAGAAGCGCCCTCACGACCGCCCCCGAAACACTCGGCGGAAGCGCGCTTGCCTGTCTTCATCGTCATTCGCGGGGAGCCCGGTCGGCGGCGCATTCACCCGCGCCAGGGCCAGCCAGTATTGCAACACGAGAGCCACCACACCGAGCCAGAAGACAGACCACATCACAATCCAGAGCGCCTTCACCCAATCCGCCGTGGATCGAACCGTGCTGAACAGATCCGCCCAGAAATTATAGTCCTCCATCGCCCGCTCCCGTTTCAGCCTGAAATCATAATATCCCAAAATGGGATAATCCGAAAACAGGATTATTCCAGTGCTTCAAGACTCTTGGAGCAAGCGGTGAAGAGCTTTCACACTCAGGAATATGCGGACCTCATTGAAGGTCTTATAGAGGCACGCAAAAGCGCAGGCCTCACACAACAGGACGTCGCTGACGCGCTAGGAAAACCGCAATCCTATGTTGCAAAGATTGAAGGCTGTGAACGGCGTCTAGATATTGGCGAGTTTGTGGATTATGCCCGCGCCCTTGGATACGGCCCAACAGAATTACTTAAGTCAATATTGAGAGAGAGAAGTTAAGCGATACACACCGATGGACAATCGGTTGCTCACGTCAATCTGCGTCTGTGAAAAACCGCCTCAATCTGATCTATATTTCGAGCGAGCGCCAGAATGCATTCTTCCATCGCACGCCAATGGGATTCTTCATGGCGCATTTGAATTTCAACCGTTTTGAACGGCGGGCTTTTCCCATACTGGCTCCGATAGGCGTCGATCCCCTTTTTCCTATCAGCATTTCTATGCATCCAATCCGCCAATAGGGCCTTGTTGGTAGCCAGTGTTGCTTCGACGTTCTTCAGCGGAATCTCCTCGAGTATCTGTTCTTCCCATGGTTCAATGTAAATCTCACGAAACATTATGGTGTGTGGAAAATCCTGGTACCCATGAACATCAAGAACATCCGCTAGCTTGTCGTCCACCTCTTTCTGTACACTCGATTCACCTGAACATATCAGCAACTCCATAGCTTGGTGTAACGAACTAGGCGTCTGCAGATCGGCCTTATGAAAGATGGTCCGCACATCAACCATTATCCTATTGATGGCGGTTCGGAATTCCTTTTGAGGCGATGTTCCATTGTTGCCGTCGACTAGTGCCATTTTTTCATGGAGTTCGATTGGTTTAGCTGCATAAGTTGTTTCGTCGGTGACGTCATCGAAGAGGGTGGAGTTGCTCAGATCGCCAGGCGTAACTGATTGAGATTCTATTCCAGGACATAGTTTCACACCAACGTCCTCATAAGCTTGCGCTACGAGATACGAGCAGAACATGCGGCCGTCCTGAGGCACGGTATTCCTACGTAGCTGCGACTTGATAGCTCCCGCAGTCCAATACTCTCGTCCAATGTAAGAAGCAGCGGCGCCAGCTGCTTGCTGCCCTAGACTCCGATTTTCATCAAACTCCTTTGCTAGTCGCATCACTCGGATGTTGCTTTTGTCGTTTATTGCTTTGATTAAGATGTTGTAATTAGAAATGCCTTCATCTATCGCCTCTAGAAAACTAAACTTACCCCAGTAGATGGCAGCATGACTGTACTGCGATGCAGTACCAACACGTATCATTGTCGAAACAGCACTCCGGCGAACAGTAGACAACAAGACATCGCCCGGCATGAGGTTCGTGAACTTGAACACTGGCACAAGTCTGGAATCTGCTTGCTTGTTCTCCATCATACTCCCTCCAGCAGCTGGTCGATGTTGGCAAATCAAACCATCACTCTAAGTCGGTATCGTTCGCAAGCGATCTTTCTAAAGGGCATACTCCCAATCCCCATCTAAGCTCGAAATACTACTTTTCTCTCGCTACTGATCATTCGCCGCAAATTTTATCGAAGCGGCAAGACAAGTGGCTTCACTTAGATAGGCTCGCCGGGAGCTTTTGCGCACAGAAAAACAGAATCATTTGGTCCACCTGACAAGCTGGAAATACCGATTCAATCAATCGCGAGGCGCTCAGGAACCAGAAAATCACAACGCCTTCTTTGCTAAAGGCAGCTCCTCCAATTGAGTCAGAGTGAATATTGTCGCTTCAATGCTAAATCGACTCCGCCTAACGTATTGGGGAAGTTGATCTGGGGGAGAAAGGTCATCGGCACAGCCAATTAGACCAGCCGTTATAATGGTCGCTCAGCCAGAAAAAACATCACTTTCCCTGATCAATCGTCTAATTGAGCCAAGGACGGACATCGAGAAAGAGGTCTTCCTGGCAGCGCTCCACAATCGCTTCCACAAAATCCATCAACGTCTGTTCGAACGGTTGGACGCCGAGCATCTCCTCCGCCGTAAACTCCTGCCAGCCGGACCACATGCGCACACCGTCATCGCTTATTTCAAATGAGAAGATGTTTGGTTCGTCGTCATCGGCGGACGCAAAGTGAAAGGTGGACGTGCGTGAAGGCCCGCCGTTTCGCCAGCGCTCAAGCGCGGCAGCAAATTCCACAACACACACCGTGCCATGGAGAAAAAGCTTATCCCCAAGATAGAACCGCAGGTCCCCGTCAATATTGGTGAAAGCGTCGACCGCGCGCGTGACCGCAATGCCGGGCGGGTCAAGCCAGACCCGGCCAATCTCGAACCTGAAGAGATCTGCCTGTGTCATGGCACCAACTATGCGCCCACACATCAGGCAAGGCGACTGTTTTGTGTGCGCATTGGGCAGTGAGCCTGCCAGAACCGGGGGTCAGGCTCCCGCGGCGCGGGACGGGCCTGTCTCTGGGCCAAACCGCAGCTTCCAAATGCGATACGCTTCGAGAGCCGCCAGCGGCAGGAAGTGAGCGCAAGCGGCACAAAAATGAGGAACGCCACCCAGCCGGTCCAGATGCCGAGCTTTGTAAAGTCGGCCACGACTGCATCGAACGTACCGAGATCAATCACATAATAGAGCGTGTGAAGCGCCGCATAGCCGAATGCCGCCACGCCTAAGTACCGCCTGCGCGCCATCAGCCAGCGGACCCACGCCGCACCCGGAAACATCATGCGCAACGGCGTGAGCATCATCGCAAGGATCATGAACCGCGCCGCAAACTCGCCCGTGGGATGTAGAAGGCTTTCCAGGTCCCGACCGGATAGCGCCCCATTGATCATGCCCACAGACGGCAGCGCGAGGAGTGCCCAGAAAAAGAGAGGAGAGTTGGGGAACGCCTTAAGGGAAGTCATGTGCCGGGCCTTTATCTGTACCAAAGCCAAGACAGGTCGCGTGACCCATCCGCACCAGGATAAAAATGCACGCGCGCGCCTTCCAGCAAAAGACTGTTACAAATTGTAAGAAGAAAGTGCCGGGGTCGCGTTCCGGCGAAAAAACTTGTGCTGGGTTAGAGCGCTTCGAGGAACGCGTGAGCGCTCGTCCGATAAGCTGCCTGTTTTTCGCCGCTCATCTTGTCCCAGGTGCGATAAACTTGCCCCAACCGTGGGTTGGTGCGCAACTTCTCCTTATTGCGGATCAGAAAATCCCAATAGAGTGCGTTGAACGGACAGGCATCGTCGCCCGTCTTTTCTTTCACGTCATAGCGGCAGCCGCGACAATAGTCCGACATCTTGTTGATATAGTTGCCGCTCGCCGCATAAGGCTTCGACCCCAACAGGCCGCCGTCCGCAAACTGGCTCATGCCGATCACATTGGGCGCCTCAACCCATTCGTAGGCGTCGAAGTAAACCGCCAGGTACCACTCATGGACCTGGTGGGGATCAACGCCCGCCAGCATGGCGAAATTGCCCGTCACCATCAGGCGCTGAATGTGATGGGCGTAAGCCTCGTCCCGGGTCTGGCCGATGGCCGCCGCCATACACGCCATGTCGGTCTCGCCCGTCCAGTAAAAGGCCGGTAAGGCGCGCGACGCGCCTAGATAATTCTTATCAGTGTAGCCCGGCATTTTGAGCCAGTAGATGCCGCGCACATATTCCCGCCATCCGATGATCTGGCGGATAAACCCCTCAACCGCATTGAGCGGTGCGTGGCCCTCATAATAGGCACGCTCAACGCGCTGGCATACTTCCAGCGGGTCGAGCAGACCGGTATTGATGTAGAGCGACAAGATCGAGTGATAGAGAAAAGGTTCACCGTCGAGCATCGCGTCCTGGTAATCCCCGAACGAGGGCAAGGCAGTCGCAACAAAACTCTCGAGCGCGGCGCATGCGTCTTCCCGAGTGACCGCACACCAAAAAGGCCGAAGCACCCCGAAATTCTCAGGGAACGCGGCAGCAACCAGATCAAGCGCCTCTTCGGTAATGGCATCTGGTGCGTGGCGAAGGGGCTGAGGCAGAAACAGATCGCCTTTTGCGGGCTTACGGTTCTCTGCATCGAAGTTCCATTTGCCCCCTTCCGGCTGACCGTCCCGCATCAGGAGACCGGTTTTCTTCCGCATTTCCCGATAGAAATATTCCATACGCAGTTGCTTTCGCCCCTGCGCCCAATCTCGAAACTCTGCATGGGTTGCAAGAAACCGCGTATCTTCCAGACACGCCACATCGACGCCAAGCTTTTCCGGCCAAGCCTCAAACGCCGTTCGCAACCGAAATTCGCCGGGCTCGGTCACAATCACCCGCTCGGCCCCATGGCGCTCAAGAGCCCGTTTCACTTCGCCCGTCAAAGAGGCCGTGTTCGCCGGATCCGACAATTGCGTGTACTCAACCCGCCATCCTGCCGCCTCCAATTCAGCAGCGAAATGGCGCATCGCTGCAAAGGTGAAAGCGATTTTCTTTTTGTGGTGCGGGACATAGGTCGCTTCTTCCGCAACCTCCGCCATAAGCACGATATCTGTCTTCGGGTCTGCAGCATTCAACGCGGGATTGTTGCGCGACAACTGGTCACCCAAAACCAGGACGACCCTTGGCGTGCCGGAAGCGGTGCCGGTTCTGGTTAAATCACTCACGGCAGAAATGCCTTTCTTGGGCGGTGCGAACAGAACCAGCTGTCGTTGGTGTCAATACGACGACCGGCCCGTCGGTTTTGACGCTCCTGCGGATCAATTGAGAACGACAATCGCGCCGTTCAGCACCGTTGCGAAGCCTACCCACGCTGCGTAAGGGACAAACAGAACCGCTGACAGGCGGTCCCGGATCGCCGCCGACCGCATAAACAGAAGAAGGGTAAAGAACAGGACCACGATCACCAGGAGCGCCCACACTGGTTCCTGAGCCGCAAAGAAAATGGGGGACCACAAGAAATTCAGCCCCATCTGGAAGAACCACAGGCCCACAAGAGGCCCTGTCTCGTCACGGTGCCACACCCGCCAACCAACGAAGGCGATCATGAGGTAAAGAACCGTCCATACGGGCCCAAACACCCAATTGGGCGGGTTGAAGAACGGCTTCTCCAGCGCGGCATACCATTCCCCCGGCACGGTGAGTGTCCCAATGGCAATGCCACCGCCCGTCACGACCAGCAGAAACAGGATAAATGAGATCGTCTTTTTCATGGCGAGATACCTCCTGCGCATCCCCAAAAGCGATATAGATCGCCGGCGCAGAGGTTCAAAGTCAGAAACTGACGGGCGGGAAGTGGTGCCGCTTGGGTGATTTGAACACCCGACCCCATCATTACGAATGATGTGCTCTACCAACTGAGCTAAAGCGGCCCAACAAAGCATTTCCAGGCGACGTGCCGCCTAGAACCAATTTGGCAGTTCACCGTCCGGAAATGCGACAAACAAGAAGTCGGCAATTCCTTAAACCGAACCGCCGATCATGTCCACATTCATTAAAGGTCAAAACCTGACAAACGTTGAACGGGCACGGTTTCCGCCCTAGGCGGTATCACCCGCCGCAATTGAAGGGTTCCGGGATCACGGCACCCTCGGCGACGGCGCCCACCTCACCGCACAAGATCATGGGCGGAACCGCTGCCTGAGGGACAGCCGTCACCTGTTCCATAAAGGCGCGCACCTCGGCGGCGCTTTCCTCCGGCACTTCTTCCATGGCGATATGCGCCACATTCTCATAGATCACGAGCTTCGCCTGAGAGAGGGCTTCTTTCATCGCATGGGCACTGGCGACGGGAATCAGCGGGTCATTCTCGCCCCAAATGATGAGTGCCGGGAGCTCAATCGACGGGATCTTTTCAGCAAGCGCAGCATCCGCCGCGCCTCTGTTCGCATATCCCTGGAAACGCGTGCGCGTCGCCCCACGATTGCCGTCATGAAGTGTCATGTCAAAGTAGCGGTCTATCATGGCATCTGTCACCAGCGCGTCATCCTCAATGGAATGCTTTAAACCATTTTCAACAATCGAGCGCGGTGTGATGAAAAGCATCAGCTGGTTCACCACCGGCGTGGACGCCAAACGAAACGCGAGCGGTGGCGAGGCGTTCTCCACGTCGCGGGGCATGCCGGAAGACGATACGGGAATAATCCCGAGCAGATCTTCGCCGTGGGTCACCGCATATTGCAGCGTCACGCCGCCACCCATGGAATTGCCACCCATCACAAACTTGTCGAGCTTGAGCGTGGTCACAAGTTCCTTCACAAACGCGACCTGGCCAGCGCGGGTATAGTCATCGCTCTCATGGGTGCCCGTGAGCCCGTGCCCGGGAAGATCAAGCGTGATCACCCGATATGCGTCGCCAAGCTGCTTTACCCACGGCTCCCAGGTGTGAAGGGAGGCGTTGGAGCCATGCACGAGCAGCAACACAGGACCGTCGCTATTGCCTTCGTCGCGATAATGCACGGTCGCGCCGGACGGCAGTGTCAGAAATGTCGACGCGTCGCTGGCATATTTAGGCAGCAGCTCCTCGGTGGATTTATCAAGCGCACCCCACATGACAAACAGCGCGCCAAACGCCACCAGCATAAGTGCCACCAGTCCGCCCAGAATTCGAACTACCATTTTGCCGTCTCCCCCTTGAGGCCATTGTCGTCAATGCCCGAACCCTCCGGCCCCGGATCATCCGGCGCAAGAACAACATGCTCAGGCACAACGCGCTCTGGGAGCGTATCACGGCCCGCGGTTTCGTCCACGGCGCTGGTCTTTTCCGGCTCGTCCTCGGCTGGGACAGGCGCATTTTCGACCGACGGCAGCGCCCTGTCCTCTATTCTATCCGCCTCAGCGGTCTCGGACGCCGGCGGCTGAGGAGCTATTGGCGTGGGGGGTACCAAGGCCGCGCGCGCCCCTTCGCGTTGCGCAGGCACCTGCCAGTTGAGCGCATCAAACGCGCCCGTTTCCGGCACGACAGCAACCCAAAGGTGAGATTGATACTTCTCCGCCACCCAGCATGCATCAAGAGGCGCATGGATCGCGCGGGCAAGCCAACTCTGCGCCTGTTCACTATGACCTTCACCACCTTCAAGCGCCCCCATCAGCTCACAGACGCGTTGGCTAGGGTCGCCCGCCAAAAGGGGCTCCAGGGCCTCTCGTGCCGTTTCAAAATCGCGGGCCGCCAGCGCCGCGCGCGCCAACGCCATCTGACTTTCGCCCGCACCTGGGTTCCGCGCGGCCAGACCCTTCACCCGGCGCAACCGGTCGAAAGGTTTTTCGTCTACGATGAGGGTCAAATAGACATCCGCAAGATCCGGATGAGGATGAGTCGCCCAGGCCCGCTCTATGACGCGGCCGGCTTTCCGGGTCTGCCCTGTCTCTCCCATCAGCTGCGCGGCAAGCGCAACAGACGGCGCGAAGGTAGGCTCGAGCTCAACCGCTTCGGTTGCAAGCCGAACTGCCTCCGCATGCGGTGTTTCTTCTCGTTCACCATTGTTGACGAGACTCATGGCATGGGCTGTCAGCAACACAGCGCGGCGGCGCCGCGCGACATCTCTTGTCACCAACTTAACCTGCAGCATCTTATCGAGTGTCTTTGCAGCCTCGTCAAAGTCGCCCGCCGCAGCCTGTGCCGTGAAAGCGGCATCGGCGGCCCAGGGCGTATGGGGACGCAGCGCGAAGGCCTTTTCCGCGTAGGTGCGCTCAGCCTTCTTATTGCCAACGCGGCCGGCCTGGACGTAGAGACCGCGCAGTCCCAAGAACTCGGTTTCCGAATGCCCCCGCATCTCCTCAAAGAAACGGGTCGCCCCAGCACTGTCGCCTTTCATCTGCGCAGCTTGCGCGGCAAGAAGCAGCGTCATCGATGGCTCATCAAGCAGTTTGTGTGCCTGCGCGGCATAGAGATCGGCCTCGCGACTATCGCCCGCTGCAATCGCCACCATGCCTTTGGACAGCGCGTCATAGCCTTTCTTGCGCTTCCGCGCCGCAAGGAAGGATGTGAAGCCGGCCGGACTCTTCATAAACGTGGCGAACAGCCGGTAGCCCAACACGCCGATAATCGTCGACAGCGAGATCACCAACAGCCCCATCACAAAACTGGTTCGGATCTCGTAGCCTTGCCAATAGACCGTCACCACACCGGGATGGTCCGCGAGCCAGATTGCGGCAGCACACAAAATCGCAATCGCGGTAAATGGAACGAGCACACGCCACATAAAGCTTACTCCTCGCTCGTCGCTACATGAGCCAGAACCCGTGCCGACAGTTCGCGCACAAGGAGATCGGTCGACTGCCTTTGCTGAACGGCATCAATCCAGGGTGCTGCAACCTCACCCGCAGGGCCCGTTAGGAGCTGGGCCTCTTCCAATGCACCCGACAGGTCTTCCTGCCCAAGTCTGGTTTCGATCCGTGCGACAATCGCTTCGACGGTGTCACCTTCGACATCCCCCACCCGTCGCACCGTGACAATCGACAGCGCGCTACCAACGATCCTTTGATAGAAAGTGTCGCGGCCTGCCCGGCGCTCTGCTGTCAGAAGCGGATCGACAAGACCGGTAAATTCTTGGGTGAGGGAGGCAAACGACCGAACACCCTCAGGCGCAACATCTGACAAAGCCAAAACAGCAGGGTCCTCAGGTGCAAGTGCCGCGATGGCGCCAAGCTCAGCATCAAAAGCCGTGCCCGCATCAATTGCCCGGGTGAGATTGGCAAGCGCGATGCCGAGCGCTGCTGCGGCAGTTGGATCAGGGCGGGAGATCTCTTCCTCCAAAGCTCCGACTTGAAGCGTAAGAGTATTGATCTGTTCGGCTGCAGCATTCACACCTTGAGCGATTTGACCCACACGCTCTGGAATGTCAGCTGGGAGTTGTGCCTCTTCCAGGGCGCGCACATCCTCAGAGACCGTGCGCAATGTTTCCGCCAAGAGCGCAAGCTCCGATGTTATCCGCTCTGGATCGACCGCCGCCAACCGGTCTTCAAACCTGGCTGCATCATCCTGTGTCTGAGCAGCGAGGCTCTCCAGCGCCTGCAATCGTTCCGCGATGGGGGCCGAGCCAATTTGTGTAGAATGTTGAGCGGCGAGTTCCTCCACACTTGAGAGTCGGGTAAAGAGACCGTCCGTGCGGGTCTGAAACAAGTCGCCCAGCTCACTTACTCTCGTGTTCAAAGCGGCGACCTGCCCATCATCGATGCTGGTCGATTGCGGCGCGACGTATAAAACGCCGAACCCGACGACCGCCGCCCCAATGAGGCCACCGGCCAGTCCAGCGCCGAGCGCCACAGACCGGTTCTTGCCGGTCACGTCGACAGCGCGCGCATCGATCGTTTGCGGGCTCTCTGAGGATGCGCCCTTGTCGGTCCCATCATTCGGCGACGCGGGACCCGCGGACTTGCTGCCCGCGGTTTTATTCGAAGAGGAACCGTCCATATCTGTCATTACCCGACTGCCTTGTTACTTCCTTGGCCTGACCGCCGCCCAGCGCTCGCCACACAAGTATACGCGAAAGGACACCGGGAAAGGGAATCTCGCACCTTTGTTTTTTCGCCTAACCTGCAGCCCCTTCTGCCGGATCGATCAGAGCAAGCAGATCCGATTCATTGGGGGCGGAGGCGACATGGATTGCCCGCAAACCAATATTCTGGAGTGGAAGCGCAGCATTGGCGGAGAGGCAGTAAGCACTCAAGTGAGACAGGTGGTCCGTGAGGCGGGCAAGCCGGCACAGGTCGACAAAAGTCTCTGCAGATCGTTTTGAGTAGAGCAGCACCCCGTCGACAGAGCCCGCGCGCAGCTGGTCTATCGTCTGCGGTGCCAGGCTATCGGCAGTTTTGGCCTCGTAAAGCACCGCCCGCTCGACCCAGAAGCCATCACTTGCAAGAGCTCCCTTGAGGTCGCCGGCCACAACCGTTCCGGCTATATGGAGCAGCGGTCCACCGTCCGGTTCAAGTCTCTGCTTGACAAGATCAACCAGCGAATCCACGTCACCCTTCGCTTCGTGGACATGAGAGAACCCGGCTTCATGGGCCAACGCCGCCGTCGTCGGCCCCACAGCCACCAGTGGCAGTTTAAGCCACTCAGAAAAATCAGCCCGAGCCATCATCGCCCTCAAACCATTCGCACTTGTAATCAGCAAGGCCTGAACGCCCGTTCGGGTGAGTGGCGTATCTGGATGGAGCTCAATGGAAAGAAGAGGGTCAGAGGTGACGCTGTGACCGCGCGCCCGCAGCACTTGCGCCAGAGCATCAGCATCTTTTTGCGGGCGGGTCACCAGAAGGTGCATGAGACCAACCTTTCTGAACTACCAGGTTGCGAAAAACTCCGGACCACCTTTTGCCTTAAGCTCTGTCGCCGCGTCCGCGCCAAGCGCTGCAGATAAAGCGGGAGACCCGTCACGTTCGGCTGTGTGAACGATCTTACCATCGGGCGTCAAAATTTGCCCACGAAACCAAATGCGGCCTTTGTCGTAGACGGCGTGCGCCGCAAGCGGCGTGCGGCACGATCCATCAAGCGCCGCCAGAAACGTCCGCTCTGCCGCCATCACGATAGCGGTTTCGACATGATGAATAGGCGCCAGGACATGAGCGATCTGCTCATCCTCCACCCTGCGCTCAATGCCAACAATGCCCTGGGCAACTGCCGGGATCATCTTCTCAATTGGGATCGGATCGGTGGCAGCATCCGGCATGCCCAATCGATTCAAGCCCGCCATCGCAAGCAGGGTTGCAGACGCAACGCCATCTTCCAGCTTTTTCAGCCGCGTACCGACATTTCCACGAAACTGAACAATTTCAAGGTCCGGCCGCTGGGCCAACAGCTGGGCAGCACGTCTAAGCGACGACGTCCCGAATTTTGCACCCCGAGGCAGGGTCTCAATCGAGCGTGCCACGGGGCTTATAAAAGCGTCTCGCGGATCTTCCCGTTCCAGCACACAGTCAATAATAAGGCCCGGGGGCAGCTCCGTCGGCATGTCCTTCATGGAATGCACGGCCATGTCGATGCGCTTGTCATAGAGCGCCTCTTCAATCTCTTTGGTGAAGAGCCCCTTACCCCCAACTTCCGACAGGCGCTGCTCCTGAAGAAGGTCACCGGAGGTCTTGATTGGAACAATCTCCAGGGCCCCCTCTTCAAGATGATGTGCCTTGGCAAGCAGCGATGCGACGGTGTTCGCCTGCGCGAGCGCAAGGTCGGAGCCCCGAGTGCCGATACGAATGGGTCGTTGCATGGAAATGGAACCAAGTGGTAAGCGTGCGTGGGTCTTCTTATACCGGGTTTCGCGACGGGCGCGAGCCCTGTTTGTGGAGGCCTGCGCCGAATGGACGCAACCGAGAGACTGAAACGTAATCGATTGGAACAGTGAAACCTTGACCTCACTCACCGTCATGGGCATTGAGACCAGCTGCGACGAGACAGCCGTCGCGATCGTGCGCCAGTCTGAAGGCAGAAGCCCCGAACTGTTGGCCAATGAAGTGTTGAGCCAGATTGAAGACCACGCCCCCTATGGGGGTGTTGTGCCTGAAATCGCGGCACGCTCCCATCTGGTCCATCTGGACGGACTTGTGACGCGCGCTCTTCAAAACGCAGACGTCACCTTCAAAGAGCTGGACGGTGTGGCGGCAACTGCTGGCCCAGGACTGATTGGAGGCGTGATTGTTGGCCTCATGACGGCAAAGGCCATCGCCTTGGTTCATGAACTTCCTTTTGTCGGCGTGAACCATCTCGAAGGACATGCCCTCACAACCAGACTGACAAACGAAACGTCTTTTCCCTATCTGCTTCTTCTCGTGTCTGGCGGGCACTGCCAGCTGCTCCATGTTAAAGGCCTTGGAGCCTATGTGCGTCTTGGCTCGACAATCGACGATGCCGTCGGCGAAGCCTATGACAAGACCGCCAAAATGATGGGACTGCCCTATCCTGGCGGCCCCGCCCTGGAGGCCATTGCGACGGGAGGCGATCCCGCCCGGTTCGATCTACCCCGCCCACTTCTGGACCGAAAGAACTGCGACTTTTCTTTCTCCGGACTGAAGACAGCCGTCCGAAAACATGTGCTTCAACTGAGCGAGCAAGGCAATTTGGCGGAGCAAGACAAAGCCGACATTGCAGCCTCTTTTCAGGCCGCCGTTGCGGACGTTCTCGACAACCGGGTCAGCCGGGCCATGGATGAGACGCAAGGCCAGCTCGGAGACAGGCCGCGTCTGGTGGTGGCCGGTGGCGTTGCCGCAAACCAGGCACTAAGAGAGAGATTAGCCGCGACCTGCGAAGCGAACGGCTTCACCTTAGAAGTGCCGCCTGTGGGTCTTTGCACAGACAATGGCGCGATGATCGCCTGGGCCGGTCTGGAACATTTAAGAGCAGGCCGAACATCGCCGATGGACCTAGAGCCTCGCGCCCGCTGGCCCCTCGACAAGTCAGCAACCCGTTGACGCTACCTACGAGTGACATAAAAAAAGAGACGCCGGAGGGGGGTCCGGCGTCTCAGTATGCCTTAAGCGGGGGACGCTTTGGGCAGTATCCAGGCTCCCTAGGGAGGGGAAGGGGAGCCAGGACGAAGGATCGTTAGATCAGGTTGGTTGCCTGTGCGAAGAGCACAACGCCATAGCCTGAAAGAACAACAGTCACAGCAGTCGTGCTGAAACGGTCGAGAAAATTAGAAAGTCCGTTGCCAAACATGGGAACACCTATTGCTTTAGTGAGGGATCTAAAGTGCGGGGGATCAGAAGGAGTATTGACCAGCGACCTGGATGACGAGCCCAACGCTGTACAACGTCAGTGCAAGGGTGCTGAGCGCAAGAGGACCAAGGGTCAATCTTTGTGCAGCATATTTCATGGGCTCGTTCCAGTTCACTTAAGTCTCGCGCTCCAAAACACTGGGTTGGTTGAGGGTCCCACCCAAGGAACGCGACCATGCAAGCGATATAGGAAGCTCTGAACGAAAAACAATGAATGATTTCAAAAATATTCATTGTTCACAAAATGGTCACAATTGGCGTCAGGTCTCGAAATTCGAAGGCGCAGGGCGAAAACGCACAGAGCCAAAGACTCGCGATCAGCAAAAAAACCATGAGAATCAGAAGCTTAGGCGCTATCTGGTTGTGCTAGGCAACCTTGGCAGGGGCCAGGCCACGCACGATCAGCTGGTACACGCCCTCCAATTCCCGCTCCAATTTTTTCAGACTGAGACGGGTGAAAAGCTGCGGATAGGAGAATTTGAGCGTCGCCGCCTGGATCATTTCCGCCGTGAAGTCAGGGTCGGCCACATCAAATTCACCCGCCTCAACGCCCATCTTAAGGATACGGGCAAGCACATCCCGTTCACGTTTGAGCCCTTCATTATGGAATTCAGGCCTTTCGGCTGTGATCAGCTGCGCCATTTCGACAATGCGGTGGTTCTTTTCCAGCGCGTGAAATGTCGTCCGAAGGTCTTGGAACAAAAAATCCTTCAACCGCTGGGCCGCAGTCCTGCCGGGCGTGTCGAGAATAGCGGTCAGTGCATCGGCGGTTTGGATCGACGCCCGCCGACAGATTTCTTCGGCGATATCCAGTTTGCTTGGGAAAAACCGATAGAGATTGCCCGAAGACATATCGCAGTCTCGGGCCAGCTCTGCCATTGTCGTCTTACCGTAGCCATAATGGGTAAAGCGCTCTTCAGCAGCTTCGATAATTTTTTCGCAGACCTCATCACTCATGAAGCCGAGTTTAGAGCCCTGCGCTGAACAATCAACAGATCGTTCAATATTTCGCATCTGCGAGAAAGAGAGCGATCCGCAATAAACAACCGGATCAGGCCAGCATGACAACAATCGAAACACTTGGCGTAATTGGCGGCGGCGCCTGGGGCACAGCACTGGCGATGGTGGCGCAGCGCGCCGGCCGCGATGTTCAGCTTTGGGTGCATGAGGTCGAAGTCGCTGAGGAGATCAATACGGGCCATGAGAACAAAACCTACCTCCCCGGCATAGCACTCGATCCCTCCATCAAAGCCACCAATGACATGGGCGACCTGATTGGGACCGATGCCTATCTGCTCGTCCCCCCTGCCCAACATGCGCGCGCCGTGACGACACAACTCCATGACGTGCTGCAAAAAGGTTCCCTGGTCGCAATCTGCGCCAAAGGCATCGAACAAAATTCAGGCAAACTGATGAGTGAGATCATGAAGGAGACCTTGCCCGACGCCGTGCCGGCGGTCCTTTCAGGCCCGAGCTTCGCCTCCGACGTGGCCCGCGGCTTGCCCGCGGCCGTCACCCTCGCGTGCGCTGAGGAAGACGCCGCCCAGGCACTAGCGACAGCCATCGGCACGCCCACCTTTCGACCCTATTGGACCTCGGATGTAATCGGCACCCAGATTGGCGGCGCGATCAAAAATGTCCTCGCCATTGCTTGCGGAATTGTTGATGGCAAACAACTTGGGGAAAGCGCCCGGGCCGCGCTGACCGCCCGTGGCTTTGCGGAGATGGTGCGGCTTGGCAAAAGGCTCGGTGCCAGACCGGAGACCATGACCGGTCTTTCCGGACTGGGGGACCTGATCCTCACCTGTGCCAGCACCCAGAGCCGAAACATGTCATTGGGCGTCGCCCTCGGCGAGGGTAAGTCATTGAAAGACATCATGGGCGACCGGAACTCCGTCGCGGAAGGCGTTCATACTGCCGCCGCCGTCAAAGCCATGGGCGAAAAACGGCACCTGGAGATGCCCATCTGTGACGCTGTCGCGGATATTGTCTCCGGCGTCCAGACCGTTGACGAAGCCATTGCATCTCTCCTTGCGCGACCCTTTACGGCCGAAGCATGAGACTGTTCAAACAACCCAACGCCGCCTAAGCTCACGCACAACCAATTCGACCAAGAAGGACCAAATATGCTTTTTTGTATCATCGGCATCGACAAACCAAATGGTCTCGAACTCCGCATGGCGAACCGCGAAGCCCATCTGAAACATTGGGCCGACACCGGCGCCGTGAAACTCGGCGGACCATTCACATCCGACGATGGCGAGCGATTGGAAGGCTCCATGTTGGTGATCGACGTCGCCGATAGAGAGACAGCACAAAAACTGGCGGATGAAGATCCGTATGTAAATGCCGGCGTCTTCGGCTCGCGCGAACTCCGCGCCTGGATATGGCTGCTTAAAGACTAGGAGCATTTTCAACAAAAGTTGCAGACTTGTGTGGTTCAAAAATGCGGCCGAACAAAAGATCAGAGCCCGGTTTTGATACCATCAAAACCGAAACGGCTCGAAACCCGAGGGGTCTAAATGGCTTATTGGCTTTTCAAATCGGAACCGAACACCTGGGGCTGGGATGACCAGGTGAAACGGGGGTCCAAGGGCGAACATTGGGACGGTGTGCGGAACTATCAGGCCAACAACAATATGAAGGCGATGAAGATTGGCGATCTGGGTTTCTTCTATCACTCCGTAGATGAGAAATCGGTCGTCGGCATTGTGCGTGTCATCAAGGAACACTACCCAGACCATACCGACCCGAAAGAACGCTTCGGCATGGTCGATATTGAGGCCGTGGAGGCATTGCCGACACCTGTGACCCTCCAGGACGTGAAAGACACGCCGGAACTGAAAGACATGGTGCTGGTCAACAACTCGCGCTTGTCTGTACAGCCCGTCACCACCGATGAATGGAAACGGGTGTGCAAAATGGGCGGCCTTAAAAAAATCCCCACCGCGAAGAAATAGTCGCGCACGTGAACACATCACCTCAAAGCTATGGCGACGCCCAACGGCGTGAAAAGTGGCTGGCGAAAGTGCCGCCCGCCGGCACACGCTTGTGTGCATTGGAAGACATCGCAGTCCCTGGAGCAAAGGGCTTCACTTTCGGCGAGGGTCGCGAGCGGTTTGATATGTTTGTTGTGAGAACCGAAAAGGTGTGCCTCGCCTACGTCAACGCCTGTCCCCACGCCTTCACACCTCTTGAGACCTTTGCGGACAAGTTTCTAACGCGCAAGAAAGATCAGATCTTGTGCACCACCCACGGGGCTCTCTTCAACCTTGAGGATGGGTACTGCACCAGCGGTCCTTGCGCGGGGAAAAGCCTGGTCGCCATTCCTATTCAGGTTATTGGTGGCATGATTGCCATCGACAAACAGTCAGATATAGCTTGAAAGCCCAAAAGGCAAAATCAATTGTTTGAATTTGGTCTACCGGAGTGATCCCAATGATGTTTTGGATTGTATGTTTGGTAGGCTTGGTGGCCGCTTATCTCTTCGGCTCTATTCCAACGGCTTATCTCGCGGGAAGACTGCTCAAAGGTATCGACATCCGTGAGCATGGGTCGAAGTCCGTCGGCGCCACGAATGCATTGCGAACCTTAGGAACTAGGCCAGGACTGGTGGTCCTTCTGGTGGATGTTCTAAAAGGGGCCGCGGCAATCTCCTGCGTGCGCTGGCTCTATTCTCCCTCTCTAGTTTCATCGTACGGAGAAATGCCCATTGATATAGACGCCTGGCTGCCATGGGCAATTTGCTTGGCCGGACTCGCCGCCCTGTTGGGGCATAGCCGGTCGGTCTGGTTGAAATTTACCGGCGGAAAATCTGCGGCAACAGGACTTGGAATCTTGTTGGCAATGTCTTGGCCAGTTGGCTTGGGAGCCGCGGTAGCCTTTGGCGCGGTGCTGGCTATTTCTCGGATTGCATCTATGAGCTCAATGCTGGCTGCGCTTGTTGCCTTCATTCTCATCTTCGCAATCGAGCACCCACTGGCATATCAACTGCTTGTTGTTGCTGGGAGCGTTTACGTGATTGTGCGCCATCGCGCGAACATCCAAAGGCTATTGTCTGGAACAGAACCACGGATCGGACAAAGCACGCTTGATCCAAAATAGGCCGCTCACCGTAGACCTTTCCGAAAAAGGAAACGATGACTAATCAGCTCGCGGCAAAGGCAGCGAAGTCTTCAACCAGTCCTTTTGCCGAAAGCTCGACAAGTTTTTTGCCATCGACCGGATTGGCGAGCGATGGGTCCGACCCGATCCGCCCATCGGGGAATTTCTCCCGGTAATCTTCGGCGTCCGTATAGCGCGCAGTCGGCGCTATCTTGGGCGTCATCTCCGCAGCCTTGATCGCGTCCGGATAGGCGTATTGCGTCACAGCAACTTCGGACGGAGTCGCATGGGCACCATGGGATTTGCCATAGGTATCCATGCAGTACTTGTAGACGGGCTTATAGTCCCACCAGTTGGCAAGCTTGCACTTCACCGGACCACGATTGGTCGCATCGCGAGCAAGAGACCGGTCCGCATAAATTTCTGCAAAGGCTGCCTGAATGGTAGAGACATTGCCGCCGTGCCCATTGAAAAAATAGATCCGGTCGAAGCCGTGGCGCGCAAGCGACAGCAACCAATCATAAATCACCGCGATCATGGTGGAGGGCCGGAGCGTCATGGACCCCGGGAAGGCCATGTGGTGCTGCGCACAGCCCACATTGAAGGTCGGAGCCACCAGAATGTCCGCGTCTGTCGCCGCGTGCGCTGCAATGACCTCAGGACAAATGGCGTCTGTTCCAATCAAACCGTTGGGCCCATGTTGCTCCGTCGACCCAATGGGAATGACAATGCCCTTAGAGCGGGTGAGATAGGCCTCAACTTCCTGCCAGGTGGATGTGTGCAATTGCATGAAACGTCCTTTCAATGGGCCAGTGTTGCGGAGAGCGCCTCACAATGCCAGTCGGAATTCTATTTCGTGGTCAATAGGCACCCCATCAAGACCATGGCTTGGAATTTCGGGCTTGAGCTTCCGCGACCGCGCCAGCGCCCCATGATGGAGGGCCACCATGTCCCAGCCACGCCGTTGGTAGAAGCGGATCGCCGGAATATTATCGTTGGTGGTAATGAGCCACAGATAAGTCTTGCCCTCATCCCGGGCGACCGCCGCAACAGCCTGAAGGAGCGCAGTGCCGATCCCTTCTCCTTCAGCAAAACTATCAAGCGTCACAATTTCCGTTGCGTGATCCTCGTGACGGTAGGTGACCAGGCCCACAAGCTCTCCTTGAAGCTCCGCGACAAAACCCGGCAGCTCAAGCGGGTTCCATAGCTTACCCCGCGACACCACCCGCACCGTGCCCCAGGCTTTTTTGAGCGCTGTCTCGACTCGCTCTCGGTCATCGGGCTCGATCGCTCGAATGCGAAAGGTCATGACTTTTCTCCTGCGCTCTAGATCACGATCGTTTTAGGTGGCATCAGCCTAAAACGATAAACGTGATCGTATTTAGTACGTTAGAGCGGGATCGGACGGAAAACCGCACACACTTTTCCTGATCCCGCTCTAGGATCAAACGGGGTCTAAGAGGAGTCCAGAAGATGCACCACGACATGACCCGCGCAACAAGTACCGATGGCGCTGGCGTCGCCACGGTCTATCTGACCGCAACCGCCAAACTCGGCTTTCTTCCGAGACGCCATGACGGCTGGGACATGTGGCATCATTTCTCCACTATGCCCGCGAGGCAGGAAACCTGGATTGTGAGGGCTGACGGGCGGGTCGCTGCATTTTTGGCAATATCACCAGACTGGATCGACCACCTCTACGTTCATCCCCTGGCACAAAATAGCGGCCTGGGAACAGCCCTTCTGAGCCAGGCCAAAACAACCTCGCCTACGGGTTTTCAACTTTGGACATTCCAACAAAACAAGGGCGCTCAAAGGTTTTATGCCCGCCACGGCCTTGAAGTGGCTGAACGCACGGACGGACGCAGAAATGAAGAAAGGCTCGCAGACTTAAGGTATGTATGGCAGCCAACAAAGAGCTCTTGAAGGACTGTGATGTGAGTGAAAAGAACAATGTCTCCAATCCCAAAGGCGCATTGGATGGGATCCGCGTGATCGATCTCACCAGTGTCGTTCTGGGCGCGTATGCCACCGCCATGTTGGGTGACATGGGCGCGGACGTCATCAAAGTAGAAAGTCCGAGCCCCAAAAACGGCCAAGGGGGCGACATCATGCGCTGGGCGGGTGACACACCCTCCGGTGACGCATCCGGCCTCGGACCGATGTTCCTCTCCATCAACCGCAACAAACGCTCTGTGCTGCTTGATCTCAAACAAGCGAAGGCGCGGGAAGCGCTTCTGAAACTTATTGCAACCGCAGATGTTTTTGCGGCGAATGTCCGCTATGACGGCCTAAAACGCCTCGGGCTTTCCTACGAAGAAGTCAAAGCGGTCAAACCAGATATTGTTTATGTGATCGGCACAGGTTACGGGGAAGACGGTCCCTACGGCGGACGCCCGGCCTATGACGACATGATCCAGGCGGCCTCAGGCATCGCTTCCATGATGTCTGAGGTGGACGGCGATCCCCGCCCCCGCTTCTTCCCAACTCTCGTCGCCGACAAGACGACCGGTCTCTTCATGACCAACGCCATCCTCGCAGCGCTTTTCCATCGCGAACGCACCGGAGACGGTCAATTTGTTGAAGTGCCCATGATGGAAAGCATGGTCTCGTTCCTCCTCGCCGAACACCTATACGGCGAAGTGTATGACCCACCGACAGGCCCCATCGGATATGTGCGTGTGACAGCACCCGATCGCAAACCTTATAAAACCGCAAACGGCTACATCGCGATCCTGCCCTATTCAGATAAACAATGGCGGGACTTCTTCGCGCTCGGCGGCAAACCGGACCTGTTCGAAACAGATGAACGTTTCGCGACCTATGAAAACCGCACCCGAAACATTCGCGAACTCTATGCCATGGTCGAAGACGTGTCGGTCCAAAAGACAACAGAGGAGTGGGAGGAGCTGCTGTACGCACATGACATTCCTCACGCTCGGGCGAACAGACTAAGCGACCTGCGTCATGACCCCCATCTCAGCGCAGTCGGGCTCTTTGAGAAAAGAAACCATCCTCACGAAGGACCCTATTGGAGTCTCAAACACCCAGTGAAGTATGAGGGAAGCCCGGCAAGTACACGCCGCGACGCACCCCTGCTCGGGCAGCATACGGAAGAAGTCATGAGGGAAGCGGGACTGTCCGATGAAGAGATCGCCGACTTGATCTCTTAAGCCTTGTTGACCTTCGCCGCCACACGGGTGGCTTTGTCCTGCATCAGGTCTTCAAACTCGGCGCATTCAAGCGGTTTGGACAGAAGGAAGCCCTGCAACTCGTCACAACCGATCGCTGTCATAAAATCAGCCTGTGCATCGGTCTCTACCCCTTCGGCAACGATTTTAAGGTCAAGCGACTTCCCGATCGACACAATCTGCCGCGCAAGAATGGCGCTCGTCGCCTCCCCAACATTTGACACGAAGCTTCGGTCGATCTTCAGTTCATGTGCCCGGAAGCGATGGAGATAAGAGAGCGAAGAATACCCAGTGCCGAAATCGTCAATCAGAATATGGATACCGGCATCCGCAAGCGCCTTAATCTGAGAACTTGCCGACTCTTCATCCGTGATCATAGTGGACTCCGTCACCTCTACCTGAAGGCATTCAGCGGGCACATCATATTTCTTCAAGGTGCCAAATACGTCTTCAAGCACGCTCCCTGCCGCCAGATGCACGGCAGAAATGTTCACAGACATTGGTCCCACGTCAAGACCGGCCTCTCGCCAGCGCGCGATATCCGACACCACCCGGTCAAGCACAACACGGCCGACCTCAATGACGAGGCCCGTCTCTTCCGCGATCGGAATAAAGATGCCTGGCGATACCAGACCTTTCTCAGGATGCTGCCACCGGGCGAGCGCCTCCCCAGCCACCGGCTCGCGTGTCTTCGCGTCGAAACGCGGCTGGTACATCACAAAGATCTGATCTGTGGCTACTGCCGTGCGCAGGTCACGCTCCAATTCCATGCGCTCATGCACAGCATGAGAGAGCTCTTCGTCAAATAAATGAAAGCATCCGCGCCCTTCGTCCTTTGCCCGGTAGAGCGCGAGATCCGCATGCTGCATCAAAAGTTCTGGGTCACCCTGGTCCCAGGGATAGTGCGCAATCCCAATGGAACACCCGACATTGGCAACCACGCCATCAATCTCAAAGGGTTCAGCAAGAGAGTCGATGATCTTCTGAGCAAGAACGGTGACGCCTCGGGTCTGATCAAGATGGCGCGCAATAATGGCAAACTCATCGCCGCCGATCCGGGCGACCGTGTCAGTCGTGCGTAGCAGCACGTTCAGCCGTTTGGAGGTCTCGACCAACAGTTTGTCACCGATTGAATGGCCACGCGTGTCATTCACCATCTTGAAATTGTCGAGATCGAGAAGGAGAAGGGCAAAGCCTTCATCCGTGCGATTGGACACCGAAATGGCAAACTCCAATTGGGAGAGGAGTTCTGTACGGTTCGCCACTCCGGTCAACGGATCTGACGTCGCCTGTGTCCGCAACTGCTTTTCAAGCTCGCGACGCTCTGTAACATCCAGCAGGATCAGATAAGCGCAAGGCTCACCTTCATAATCGATCATCAATCCTTTGAGCAATATCCACAAAGGGCTTCCGTCCACGCGTTTGAGCGCCAGCTCGAAATTCTCGGTAACCCCATGGGTCAGAAGTTGCTCACGAACCTGATCATAGGTTTCTTTGTCGGCCATAAGGTCCGGCACGTTCAGCGTATCGGATGGCTTCCCCAGTTCGTCCAACAACTCGACAGCACGTTGATTGACATAACGCAGGGTCTTGTCGCTCGGCCGCGTAATAACGACCGGGAAAGGTGCACTGTCGATCAGAGACCGAAACCGCATTTCTGAGCGTTGCAGTTCGTTGAGCGTTTCGACCTGATAGGTCGTGTCCTCAATCGAACCGGCAAACATCACCGGCGCACCAGCAGCATCCAGCGAGACATGCCCGCGAGCCCGGATCCATCGTACTTCCCCATTAGGACGCCGGATGCGACATGCAAGGTCATAGTTCTCGCGGGAGTCCAGATGCTGACGCACTTTGGTCGTCACTTCATCGCGGTCTTCTTCATGAATGGCCGCCATGATGCTATCGAATTCAGTGATGCCTTCTTCGACGCCAAGGACGGCGCACGCGTTGGGTGTCATATAGAAGGAGTCTGTCGGCAGGTTCCAGAACCACGCGCCATAGCCCGCCTGGCGCTCGGCAAGCTCAAGGCCGGCCTTCGCAAACTGAACATCATCGAAGATAGTCTCTTCTGCCGTCTGCCCGACCGACTCTGCGCGCGCGCGAGCACGCCGCACGGCGGTTCTTGTCAGTTTTTTTCGGCGCGGCAAGCGGCGTCCCATCGGCATTTCCTCAGAGTTACCGAGAGAATGCGCACCGAACCCGTAAAAAAGCTTGAATCGAGGAACAGACCGGGAAAGGTTCAAAATGTAGGGTTAATATTGCGTCACCTCGATAAACACTATGCACAAAAAAGGGCACAAACAAGCCAATTGCAGCCTATAGTGCCGAAAAGAAAATTGCGGATGCCACCAACCGCCTCATCCGCTCAGGAGGCCAAAATGACAGACAAAACACTTTTCCCAGTAAGCGCCGAATGGGCGGGCCGGGCGCACGTAGATGCCGCCGGATATCAGAAAATGTACGATGCCAGCATTGCCGACCCGGAAGGGTTCTGGGGCGAGCACGGTAAGCGCATCGACTGGATCAAGCCCTACTCAAAAGTCAAAAACGTGTCGTATGACAAAGACAGCCTCAACATTAAGTGGTTTGAGGACGGCTCACTGAACGCGAGCGTCAATTGCATTGACCGTCACCTAGCGACGAAAGGCGATCAGACAGCCATCATCTGGGAAGGCGACGAACCCACGGATGATAAGAAAGTGACTTACCGCGAACTGCACGCGGAAGTGTGTAAGTTTTCAAATGTTCTGAAAGCGCAGGGCGTTGGAAAAGGCGACCGGGTTACGATCTACATGCCAATGATCGTGGAAGCGGCCTATGCCATGCTGGCCTGTGCCCGCATCGGCGCGGTGCATTCGGTCGTGTTTGGCGGCTTCTCCCCGGACGCGCTCGCAGGGCGCATCATCGATTGTGACTCGAACTGTGTCATCACCGCAGATGAAGGTGTGCGCGGCGGCCGCAAGATTCCGCTAAAGGCAAACACTGACGAAGCCGTTGCGCAGTGCCCTGGCGTCAAATCTGTCATCGTCGTCGAGCGCACGGCGTCCGGCGTCCCCATGGTCGACGGCAGAGACGTTTGGTATCACGAGGCAGCCGCGTCTGTGAGCAACGATTGCCCGCCCGAAGAGATGAACGCGGAAGACCCGCTTTTCATTCTTTACACGTCCGGCTCAACGGGAAAGCCCAAAGGCGTCATGCACACCACGGGCGGCTACATGGTCTATGCATCCATCACGCATCAATATGTCTTCGACTATCATGAGGGAGACGTCTATTGGTGCACCGCTGATGTGGGCTGGGTGACGGGCCACAGCTACATCCTCTACGGACCACTGGCGAACGGTGCGACAACACTCATGTTTGAAGGCGTACCCAACTATCCTGATGCATCACGCTTCTGGCAGGTATGCGACAAGCATCAGGTAAACATCTTCTACACCGCCCCGACCGCCATTCGCGCGTTGATGGCTGAAGGCGAAGGACCGGTCAAAGCGACCAGCCGCTCCTCGCTCAGACTGCTTGGGTCCGTCGGCGAACCGATCAATCCCGAGGCCTGGCTTTGGTATCATGACATTGTCGGCGACGGCCGCTCTCCCATTGTCGACACATGGTGGCAGACGGAGACAGGCGGCATCTTGATTACACCGCTTCCCGGCGCCATTGACCAAAAACCCGGATCTGCGACCAAACCCTTTTTTGGGGTGCGCCCGATCATCGTCGACAATGACGGCAAGGAGCTTGACGGAGCCACCGAAGGCAATCTTTGCATTGCCGACAGCTGGCCCGGTCAGATGCGCACGGTCTATGGCGACCATGAGCGCTTCGCCAACACCTACTTTGTGCAATTCCCAGGCAAATATTTTACCGGTGATGGCTGCCGCCGAGACGAGGATGGCTATTACTGGATCACAGGCCGTGTTGACGACGTGCTGAACGTTTCCGGCCACCGCATGGGAACAGCGGAGGTGGAGAGCGCGCTGGTCGCCCATGCCAAAGTTGCCGAAGCAGCGGTCGTCGGCTACCCGCACGACATTAAGGGCCAAGGCATCTATGCCTATGTCACGTTGAACGCGGGCGACGATCCGTCCGAAGAGCTTCGTAAAGAACTCGTACAGTGGGTGCGCAAAGAGATCGGGCCGATCGCCAGCCCCGATCTCATCCAATGGGCGCCGGGTCTTCCGAAAACACGCTCGGGCAAAATCATGCGCCGCATTCTTCGCAAAATTGCGGAGAACGAGTTCTCTAATTTGGGCGACACGTCAACGCTTGCGGACCCGAGCGTGGTCGAAGACCTCGTCGAGAACCGACAAAACCGATAACACAGACGATTCGGCATGTAGCCGCGTTCAGCGCAGCGGCACCAAAGTGAGGCTCACTAACCGCGTACGGCCAAATTGATACAACTCAAGGACGCGCGCGCGAAAAGCCGCAAAATGCGAATGCTTGAACCGCACGGACGATCGGCTATGAGCATTGGCCTCATTCTCTATTTGACGGCGCCTAAGGTCGCGTTTAAGCGTGCCGCCATCCCATATCTCAAGGCGCGATTCCCGCATGAATGGGACGGCGTTTGGCACATGACATGCGACTGGCAGTCGCGGTTGGCGCCCAGCCGCCCGCGCCATAGCGCAATGGTCAATATGATGATGCGCCAAATGGAATGGAACTGTGCTCTCTATCGAGCGTTAAAAGACTATGGACTTGACCACGACGAGGCAGGAGCGCTGGTCGAGAAGGTCGGGTTGGAAGTTTATCGACCTCTGCCGACAACGTGGTTTCGAGTTTCGCGGCTACGCAGCACAAATCATGGCGCAAGGGTCAAGTGGTTATTCGGACTCATGACCCGATATTTCTTCGCTCCTCCGTTCATTCACCGGCATCTACCTCCGGAGGCGGGCGTCGCGGTCGCATTTGACGTGACCGTTTGTCCGCTTGCCGACTATTTCAAGGACCAAGGCGTTCCCGAACTTACGCCGTTTGCGGCATGTCGGTTGGACTTAGCCGCAGCAGAGGCATATGGCGTTGATTTGGTTAGAACACAAACCATCGCGGACGGCTTTGAGTATTGCGACTTCCGATGGAAATTCCCGGCGCCGCGCGTGGATTGAGGAAATTCGTAGTCATGCTTCGGAGATCAAACCTCCTCGCGCCGGCGGCTGGAACACCTCAGGGCGACCCCAAGAAAAGACGCCAAGAACGGCCTTACAGATCACGGAGCATTTGCGAACCAGGCTCACACCTATCGCGAATCATGCGCGACTCGATAGCCGACCGTGACTTCCATCAGATATGACACAATCCGACTTTGGCCGTGGCTTTGTGGACCCACGGTGCAGGTCGAAGGCGAGAACTATTGCTCAGAAAACTATAGTTTGCCCCAAAAATGGGGCATTTTGAACGTTCTGTTTTACCAATACTTTGATTGAAGATGATCTTGTTCCGGGCGTCGGCCTGCCCCACTGACAAACTTGTATAGAGGGCAAATTTTACTTTATTTAAAGTCCAACACGGAGTTTTTACTGTTTCAGACTTAGGTTTCTGGCATCTTCCCCGTCAGACGAGGGCGGGCATTCCCGCGGGGACCAGGTATGAATTTGAAAACGGAAGGGGCACGGACGCTCCTTGCATATTGGCAGCGCCAAAAAGGCGAGCAGCGCTTGCCGTCAACTGCCAACCTGGATCTTGTCGACCTCGCGCCAATCCTCTCAAACATGGTGATTTACGAACATGGGTCGAGCGACTTCACTGTTCGTTTCTTCGGCACTGAAATGGTGCGGCGCCTGGGCGTGGACCTCACCGGCGTGAGGACATCATCATTTGATCACATGCCTTTTGGCAAACTCATCACTGAGCACCTCTGTCAGGTAATCAGTGGACCGATGATGCTGACCTCCGCCTACCATTCGCAAACCAACGAGGGACCGGTTCTAGAGATCGAGCAAATCATGCTGCCCTGGGCAAACGCGCAGGGTGAAGCTGAGTGCGTTCTATCACACGTCACCCGAACGTCAGGTGACGACGCGACGCTCACATTGAAGCTGGAGGAGAGCTTTCAAGGTCTCGTTGATCTGCAGACCGTTGCTCTCTAGCCACGAGTTCGGAACACCAGCTCCCACGCGGCCCGCCATCATAAGGCCGAGCAAACCCCGCATTCATTAAAGAAGCACCCAACGCACCCGTCTCGGAGTGATGAATGTTGGCCTGAACCCGACCGCCAAACTTATCGTTCGTAATGTTGGTGAGCGATATCTGCGTGCCTTCCAGCGTCTGAAGGTAGGCTGCTGCGGCTTCAGCTTGGACCCGCTCTGCCTCACACTTGCCTCGAAGCTCCGGCGCATCAATCCCAATAAGTCGGACCGAAACGGTGACGTCCTGGCCAAGCCAGACCCGAGCCCGCACCTCGACCGTGTCTCCATCAATCACGCGAACCAGTGTGGCCGGTATAGGCCCAGGCAGCGTTTCAGCCGCCACGGCCGGCGCCGAAGCCGTCATCGCCCAAAGTGCCGCCCACACGTATGCGGAGAAAACTTTCGATATATCGCGCATTGCGTGTATATTTCTACTTCGATACACGCATAGCGAGCAAGCGTTTTCGGCGCTAAAAGTCGCTGATTAGCCCTTTATGCTCCCAATCCCCGTAGCGGGTAGGCTCGGGGCCTTCACGACCAAGCAGTTCACGCGGCCGCGGTTTCTCAGACTGGGCATTCGCACGACGGGCGTCCGCTTCGGCAAGGGCACGCCGGGCAGCATCACTTAGGGTTTTTTGCTGTTTCTCGTCTGTCATCCGCAGGATCCCTTAATCACCGTCAGGCCAGCATTGAAGCCGTCTATATCCCTCTACATATATGGCAGAGGCATCAAATACCAACACACTGCCACAAGGACACTTGCGAATGAACATGACGAAAACCGCCATCCTGCTCGCTGCCATAACAGCGCTCTTTATGGGGATTGGGTTCATGATTGGCGGTGAGGGCGGTGCGGCGATCGCATTCCTGATTGCGGCAGGGATGAATGTCTTCGCCTATTGGAATTCCGACAAAATGGTGTTGCGCATGCATGGCGCGCGCGAGGTGACCGAAAGAGAGGCACCCAACTATGTGCGTTTGGTTCAGCGTCTGGCTCAAAATGCAAACCTCCCAATGCCGCGCACCTACATTATCGAAACAGCGCAACCGAATGCCTTCGCGACAGGCCGCAATCCCGAAAATGCAGCAGTCGCCGCAACCACCGGCTTGCTCAACATGCTGACACCGGAAGAGCTGGCGGGCGTCATGGCCCACGAACTCGCGCACATCAAAAACCGCGACACACTTACCATGACGGTCACCGCGACCCTCGCGGGTGCCATATCCATGTTGGCGAACTTTGCCCTTTTCTTTGGGAACAATCGGAGCAATGCAGGCGGACTGATTGGCACGCTTGCGATCATGATTCTGGCACCGATGGCGGCGGCTCTCGTGCAAATGGCCATCAGCCGCACTCGTGAGTACAGTGCGGATCAGTTGGGCGCGGAAATCTGTGGACGCCCGATGTGGCTCGCCTCTGCCCTCCAGCGGATCGAAAGCGGCGCATCGCGTATCGACAATGATGCCGCTGAGCGGAACCCAGCAACTGCACATATGTTCATCATCAATCCGCTGCATGCCCACAAGCGCGACAGCCTCTTTTCGACACACCCGGCGACGGCAAACCGTGTCGCTAAATTGAAGGCAATGACCCGTGGAACGGGAAACGAAGGCCCCTGGAGTTAGGCGCTAGCGGCTTCGGCTTCCGGCTGAGGTGCCCACCGTTCAACCCGGGCACGCCCATTCCGTTTCGCCTGATACATGGCCGCATCTGCCCGCTCTAACAGCTCAGGCGGCGGCACATCTGTCTTGATCGCGGTGATCCCGGCACTGAAGCTGATGGAAATGGCGCGACTATCATCCAGATCAAACCGGTCTGTTGCGACCCGTTGTAGCGCCCGCTCAATGACAATAACAGCCGACTCTTGATCACATGCGGGCATCAGAATACCAAACTCTTCTCCGCCAAGCCGCGCGCACATATCTTCTTTGCGCACGCTCTGCTTTAGGTGCCACGCCAGTTGTTGAAGCACTTTGTCACCCGCCGCATGACCATAGGTATCATTAACCTGCTTAAAGTGATCAATGTCGATCATGGCAAGCGCGGCCATGTTGGAATGCCGGGCAACCAGTGCGGCTTGCCGATCCAACGCTTCGTCAAAAGCTCTCCGGTTCCAGAGCTCCGTAAGCGGATCGATCAGAGCAAGTTTTTTCAGCTGAGAGATTGTGTGGAGCTGTTCTTGTTCAAGCCGCACCTGTGCACGCAGATCGACCATCGTGGCGCCGAATCGGCACTCTGCATCACTCCTTCCAAGACGGAAGGCTTTCAATTGAATAGGGATCAATGATCCGTCACGGGCCTGAACTTCAAACCGGCGGGGTTTTCCCAACACCCCCTGCGTCTCACCATGCTTATGGTATTGCGCCACATAGCCGTCGTGTGCCTCGGCAATCTTTGGGGGCAGCAAAAGGGACAGGGGTTGGCCGACAAGATCCTCAATCTCATAACCGGTGAGCACAGCCGCCGCCGCATTTGCATGCTCAATGACCATATCCGCGCTCAGAATCCACTGCGCGTCAAACGCGTGGTCAAACAAATCCCGAAAAATCGACTCATCGTTGCAAGACATGGGCGGCACCTAATGCTCTTCCTTATTCAGGTCAGCCTAGGACACTTGTTTCAACTACACCTTGAGTCGATAGACCGTAAATCCATACTAAAAATTCGGGTTCTGGCAACTTCTGAGCACCACCGTCTTCAACGTCAAAGCCCATCCACAGACCAAACGGCACAAGGACCCTGACAAGGGGCTGGCCTCCCCACCGGGTCTATGGTCTAAGCACGGGCAGAAGCAGGACCTCAATGGCATCTAAGACAACAGCGAGATCAAGAGCAGATGGAACCGGCGCACGGCGCGCGGCGGCGGCTGTGCTCCTGTCGGTCCTGGGCAAGGGTGAAACGCTTGAAACAGCGCTAACCCGGGAATTAGGCGCCAAGGACCTGGCAAACCATGTGAGTGATCGCGCGTTTGCCCGGGCCATTGCCACGACGGCCCTCAGGCGCCTTGGACAGATCGACGCGGTTCTTGATGCCATGCTCGACAAATCACTACCGGACAAGGCTGCTTTCGCACAGGCGTTGCTCAGAGTCGGCGCGGCGGAGCTCCTGTTCCTGGGGTCGGCTACACACGCCGCCGTGAACTGCGCCGTTGAGCTGACCAATTCCAATCGGCATGCCCGCCCCTATCGGGGACTGGTGAACGCCATTCTGCGGCGGATCACCCGTGAAGGTCCCGACCTCATAAAGGCACAGGATGCCGCCGGCGAAGCGGGCATGACCAATACGCCCTACTGGGCTTGGAGAAGCTGGGAAGTTGCCTACGGGGCCGACGCCGCGGCGGCAATTGCAGATGCACATATTGGCGAACCACCGCTCGATATATCTGTGAAATCTGATGCCGAAGGGTGGGCCAAGACACTGGGCGGCACGCTCCTGCCCACAGGGAGCATCCGGCTCTCCCATCCAGGTCGCATTGAGGATCTCCCTGGCTATGCCGACGGAGCGTGGTGGGTGCAGGATGCCGCCGCCGCCCTGCCACACAAGCTCCTGGGCGATGTCTCGGGGCAAGAGGTCCTCGACCTCTGTGCTGCACCGGGCGGGAAGACGCTGGCCCTTGCGGCAGCGGGCGCCAAAGTCACTGCGGTTGATCGGGCGGGTGGCCGGCTCGAACGCCTGAAGGAAAACCTGTCTCGCACGCATCTCGCCGCAACCATTGTGAAGGCCGACATCGCAGACTGGGACCCAGACCGAAAGTGGAACAAAATCCTCCTGGACGCCCCATGTTCCGCCACGGGCACCGTCAGACGGCACCCGGACGTTTTGCGCACCAAGAAGGCCGAAGACATTGCGAGCCTCGCCCCTGTCCAGGCAAAGCTCCTCGCGCAAGCATCTGGTTGGTTAGAGCCTGGCGGCACGCTCGTCTACTGCACCTGTTCTCTTGAGCCGCTGGAGGGTCCGGCACAGGCCGCCCTGTTTCTCAAGAACAATCCAGCGTTCAAACGGGTCCCCATCACGCCTCAAGAGATCGGGGGTCTCAGTGAATGCATCACACCGGAGGGCGACCTACGTACCTTGCCCTATCACCTGGGCGACCAGGGCGGTATGGACGGATTCTATGCAGTCCGCCTTACCAAAGAGCCCTAACCAATCACGCTGTTGCTGTCGTTGCACCACACAAACTGACCTGATAAGCATCCTCCTATGGCAAATCCTGTAAAAATTGCGCCGTCGATCCTGGCAGCCGATTTCGCCCGCCTGGGCGAAGAAGTAAGCGCTGTCTCAGAGGCGGGCGCCGACTATATCCACATAGACGTGATGGACGGACACTTCGTTCCCAATATCACCATCGGGCCGGACGTAGTGAAGGCCCTGAAGCCGCACTCGGACAAACCGTTTGACGTGCATCTGATGATCGCCCCTGTGGACCCCTATGTGGATGCGTTCGCAGATGCCGGCGCCGACATCATTACCTTCCATCCGGAAGCCGGTGCCCATGTCCATCGGACCATTCAGATGATCAAGGCGCACGGGCTCAAGGCCGGCCTGTCTCTCAACCCGGCAACCCCTGTCAGTGTCCTGGATGAAATTCTCGAAGACCTCGATCTGGTCCTCGTGATGAGCGTAAACCCTGGGTTTGGCGGACAGTCATTTATCGAAAGCCAGTTGCGCAAAATCGAGATCATCCGTAAACGGATTGAAGAAACGGGCAAGCAAATAGACTTGGAAGTCGACGGTGGTGTGAACTTTGACACAGCCCCCAAAGTCATTTCAGCAGGGGCTGATGTTCTGGTAGCCGGCACTGCAACATTCAAAGGTGGTGTGTCCGCCTATGCTGAGAACATTGCAAAGCTCCGCAAGCGACCCTAAGCGGGACGCCTCCCCTGACCAACGGGACCGCGTCCCGACACAAGGCACGCGCTCATGACCAAGCCCATAAGCGCTCCAACACAAACATCCCACCCAGCCCCGCGCAGGCAAGAACGGCATATTCTCAATCCAGGCAACCGATTGAGCGATCTTTCCCTGGCAGCACTCCGACGAACCGCTGATCTCAGCCTGACGGCGATCTACAGCACCTGGCCTTATCGCCAGACTTTGCGCGGGCCCATGCCCGACACCATTATCTATTACCCGAAGGACCTGCGCCCCGGGCGGGTGGACAAGGCCGACGCGCTCTTTCAGGGGCGCTATGATCTGCCTGGCGGACAGGTGAGAACAAACGGTCTTTCTCCCTTCGAGGTGGAAGCGCCGAGCGAAACCTGGACCGAGGAACTCCACGGATTTTCCTGGGTACGGCATTTTTCGGCGGCGGGCGGCAACGCTGCCCGCGCCCACGCCAGAGGCCTTGTGCAAAGCTGGATCGCGACCTCCGGCCAGTGGCATGACATTGGCTGGCGACCCCATGTCATCGGCAGACGCCTGACGTCTTGGGCAGCGAACGGCGCCCTCCTGATGGAAGAGTCCGACCTCATCTATCGCTCGACACTCTTGCGCAACATGGCGAAGCAAGCACGGCATCTTGCGCGGACAGTCATGTGGGCGCCGGCGGGAGAGCAGCGTCTCACCGCCGCCATCGGCCTTGCTTTCTCTGGCCTCTGCCTGTCGGAAGGCAAGAAGCGCTTGCGCAAAGGCCTTGATCTGGTGGGCCAGGAACTGATGCAACAGATATTGCCCGACGGTGGGCACATCAGCCGAAACCCTGCGGCCCAGCTTTCCATCCTGCTCGATCTCGTCGCGCTCCGCGACGCGCTCATCGCGCAGGGACACGGCGTTCCCCAACCCATTCGAAACGCCGTCGACCGCATGATGCCCATGTTGCGGTTCTTCAAACATGGTGATGGCAAGCTCGCATTATTCAACGGCGCCGACGAAGGGCCAGAGGGGGCTGTTGACGCCGCCCTCGCGGAAGACGATGCCAAGGGCAAACCCTTCGGCTTTGCACCCCATTCCGGCTATCAGCGCATGTCGGCAGGGCCCACCTATGTGACCGTCGACACGGGCCCCCCACCGCCGGGCGCCTATTCCCACTCTGCCCACGCAGGGTGCCTCTCCTTCGAGATGAGTGTGGGACGCTGTCGCCTGGTCACCAATTGCGGGGCGACACGGATCCTGGGCGCCGACTGGCATGCCGCAAGCCGCGCGACGGCAGCTCACTCAACACTGGTGGTGAACGACACCTCCTCCGCGCGGTTCACACAAGGCGCACTCTCCCGCATTCTATTGGGCTCTCGTCTTATGGAAGGGCCTGCCCGGGTTGAAAGCAGGCGAAACGAAAGCGAAGACGGCATCTGGCTTGATGCCGCCCATGATGGCTACCGGAAACTGTTTGGCTTTGTTCACCGCAGGCGCTTGTTTCTGAGCACAAGCGGCGAAGACCTGCGCGGAGAAGACAGTCTGACCCGCGCGCCCGAGGAACCCTCGAAACTCCTCGTGCCCTTCAAACAAGTCCAAGACGACGCGGATCCGGCCGCTTTCGCGATCCGGTTCCATCTGCACCCGGATGCTCGTGCCTCTCTCGCCCATGACAAATCAAACGTTCTCGTGCTCCTGCCCAACGGGGACGGCTGGCAGTTCCGCGCCCGCGTCGAGAACGGAAAAAGCAACATCACGCTAGAAGAAAGCGTCTATCTGGGCGCGGCAGATCGCACGCGGCGGAGCGAACAGATTGTCGTCAACGGAGAAACCTTCCGTGACGAAGCCACGGTGCATTGGGCCTGGCGCCGTCTGTCCACGACCGGCAACGCAAGCAAATCGGAAGGGGAAGAACCGGAGCTGCCGGCCCACCCGGGCGAGCTCCCCGGCATTCCGGATGAGGCAACCGAAGCCACTGCGGACACCGAAACCGAAGCATCTGAGCAATCTGGGCAACAGAAGCCGGAATAAGGCGACGAGGGCCCACCTCTCCCTTCCAGAGCCTGCACATTCGTGCTATCCGGCGCGGAGTTAAGGCCCCTTTTTTCATCTCAGGATCCACCAATGCCCGCCGATATCCAGCCCGTCCGCCGCGCCCTTCTTTCTGTTTCCGACAAAACAGGTCTTGTCGACTTCGCCCGTGCGCTGCACGAGGCAGGGGTCGATCTTGTCTCCACCGGCGGCACATCAAAGGCCATAGCGGATGCAGGCATTCCGGTAAAAGACGTGTCGGACATCACCAACTTCCCAGAAATGATGGATGGCCGGGTCAAAACCCTTCACCCGATGGTCCACGGCGGCCTGCTTGCCGTGCGCGATGATGAAGGTCACACCGCCTCCATGGAAGAACATGGCATCGGCCCGATCGATCTCCTGGCCGTCAACCTCTATCCATTTGAGGAAACCGTCGCCAAGGGCGCTGACTACGATACATGTGTCGAGAACATCGATATTGGTGGCCCCGCCATGATCCGTGCAGCCTCCAAGAACCACGCCTATGTGAATGTGATTGTCGACGTTGCCGACTATGAACGTGTCATCAAAGAGATACGGGAAAAGAAGGGCACCAGCCTGGAGACCCGTAAAGCGCTTGCTCAAAAAGCCTATGCGCGCACCGCAGCCTATGACGCCGCCATTTCCAACTGGTTCGCCAACGAGATTGACGAAGGTGCACCTGCCTATCGCGCGCTTGGTGGCACATTGAAGCAAACGCTCCGCTACGGTGAAAACCCGCACCAGGCCGCAAGCTTCTATGTGACCGGCGAAAACCGGCCAGGCGTGGCAACCGCCACCCAATTGCAGGGCAAAGAACTGTCCTACAACAATATCAATGACACGGATGCAGCCTTTGAACTGGTCGGCGAGTTCGACCCGAAAATCGCGCCGGCCGTTGCGATCATCAAACACGCCAACCCCTGCGGTGTGGCGACATCGGCCAGTCTGGCTGAAGCCTATCGCAAGGCGCTCGCCTGCGACCCGGTTTCTGCCTTTGGCGGCATCATCGCATTGAACCAGACCCTGGACGGCGAGACCGCGGAAGAGATCGCAAAGATCTTCACCGAAGTCATCATCGCGCCCGATGCAGATGAAGACGCCCGCAAGATAATCGGCGGCAAAAAGAACCTGCGGCTCCTCACAACAGGCGGCCTACCCAACGCCCGCACGCCCGGCCTCTTTGTAAAAACGGTGGCCGGCGGCTTTCTCGCCCAGACCCGAGACAATGGGGTGATTGACGATCTCGAACTCAAGGTTGTGACCAAACGCGCGCCAAGCGAGCAGGAACTGGCCGACCTCAAATTTGCCTTTCGTGTTTGCAAACATGTGAAGTCAAACGCCATCATCTACGTGAAAGACGGCGCCACGGTTGGCATCGGTGCAGGACAAATGAGCCGGGTCGACTCAGCGCGTATTGCCGCCCGTAAAGCAGAGGATGCAGCAGCGGAAGCCGGCCTCACCGAACCGCTCACCAAGGGCTCGGCCGTTGCTTCCGATGCCTTCTTCCCCTTCGCAGACGGGCTCCTCTCCGCGGCTGAAGCAGGCGCCACCTGTGTCATCCAGCCTGGCGGCTCCATGCGCGATGAGGAAGTGATCGCAGCGGCCGACGAAAAAGGCCTCGCCATGGTCATGACCGGCATGCGCCACTTCCGCCATTAGACAAGTGGACGCTGAGCGATATGGACAATGTCGGCCTCACCCATCGGATCGTTGTGAAGGCGCAGATCTGGCGGGATGGTCGACTTCTGATCATAAAGCGCGCACCAGATTCTGACCCCTTTCCGGGTCTCTGGGACGTGCCCGGCGGCAGCCTGCATAAAGGGGAGACCGTCGACCAGGGCATAAGACGCGAGACTTCCGAAGAAGTTGACCTGGCTCTTTCCCACATTCGACCGCTGACAACCTGGTCCACGGGGCAACAGGAAAACCTGGTGATCGGTCTCTCTTTTCTAGCCACCGCGGAAACAGACAGGGTCACGCTGTCGGAAGAGCATACAGAGTATGCGTGGGCCGACCCAGCCAGAATCAACGACTACGCCTTCCCGCCCAACCTCGCCAAGGAGATCACTTGGGTAATTTCCAAAGGCTGGCATCTTATCTGAAAGACCCAATCAGGCAGTCTAGTCGCGCCTGTCTTCTGCCGCGAGTTCTGCGCGCTCTTCTTTAACGAACAGCATCAACGCCATACCGCCCACCAACAGAATAAGAACCGACCCAAAGCCGACCCGCTGGCTTTCAGAAAGCGCCGTCGCGACCCCGACAAGCAGCGGGCCCAGAAAGGCCGTCGCCGTTCCGGACAGGGCGTACAAGCCGAAGAACTCCGACATCTTCTCCGGCGGCGCGATACGCGCGAGCATGGTGCGGCTGTTCGCGTAAGCCGCGGTAATGAAGATCGCAATCAGGATCACAACACTCAAATAGGCCATCTCCGGCACAGTCGCAAAGAACGGCAGAGACCAAAGAGGTTCGTCAGCCGCCGTGTCATACGGCACGAAGAAGATCTCATTGGGCGTCATGGAGACCGCAAGCAGAAGACCAAGAGATGTCCCGCCTATGGAGATGAGGATCGCATTGCGCGATCCGAATGTGTTGTCGAGCCAACCGCCTAGGAAGCCACCAGCGACGGCGAAAATTGAGAGCACCACGCCATAGATGGTGAGGGTGAGCGGCCCCCATTGAAAGACACCCGCCGCATAGACACCGCCAAAGACGAGCACGGCTGTCTTGCCGTCATTGTAAAACATGCGTGCCAGCAGATAGAGAGCGACATTCCGATAATGCTTTAGACCTTTGACCGTGCGCACAACGGAGCTGAGTCCGTTCCGCACAGCATCTTTGGCGTTCGCACCACTCGCAGTAGTGTCAGGCGTGAAAAGAATAAGCGGTAGCGAAAAGAGCACCATCCACACCGCCGCGATGGGCCCGGAGATGCGGCTGTTTTCATGGGCCGCAACATCAAGCCCGAAGAGCGCTGCCGCGGGCACAAAGCTCCAGTCGACAACACCCGGCAGCATGAATGCGATCAGCATGAAAATGAGAATAAGGAGAGAGCTCAGATTGCCGAGGGCCAACCCTAGGCCTGACAAGCCCGCGACATTTTTGTGGGGCGCAACGTAGGGCAGCATTGAGTTGTGAAAAACCGCCGAAAACTCAAACGCCACATTGGCAAGGATGACAAGCACCGCCGCGCCTAAAATACCAACGCCCCCATCCATCGGCAAAGCGAACCACATGGAGAAGGTGGCGAAGGCCATGATCGCAACAAAGGAAATGATCCAGGGTTTTCGCCGCCCGCCACTATCGGCAATCGCGCCAAGCAGCGGGCCTAAGAGCGCAATGACAAAACCACCGATGGCATTGATGTTCCCCCAGATCGCCTGACCACGCACCGGATCGCCGACGACATGGGTGGAGAAATAGGGCGCAAAAATATAGATCGTGATCAGGATGACGTAGGGATTCCGCGCCCATTCAAAGGTGGCCCAGGAAATCTGACCCTTGGTATCGGCAGGCTCGCCCCCTACAGCCGACAAGAGCTGTGCACTCACCTCCCCCGGCACCTGCACACGCACCGGTTCATCCTGTCTGTCACTCAAAGGCCACTCCCCCGTTTGTGGCCCTGAGCATGGGCGAGGCGGCCGTCAGATGCAAACCCTCTGTCAGCTGGCGGTCCGCTCTTCGCGCACAGGCAAGAGCAAGAGAAGCCCCACAAGGAGAAAGGCAACAACGACAAAGAGGCCAGCGCGTTGACTGTTCGCCGCGGCAGTGGCCAGGGCAATCATGAAAGGTGCGACAAAACTCGTCGCCTTGCCCGACAGCGCATAAAGCCCAAAAAATTCCGTCATCATGTCCTTGGGCGACAAACGCGCCATCAAAGTTCGACTGGCGGCCTGCGCTGGGCCGCCACTGATCCCAATGAGGATACCAGCCAACACATAGACCTGTTCCCCAACGCTCTGGAAAGGACCAGCGCCCGCGATCGGCGGCGGGACATCATACACAAAGAAAATGGTATCAGCCGTAATGGAGACGGAGGCGAGTGTACCGACAACCAGTCCCGCAACTGCCACCAAGATCGTGCGCTTCGACCCGAACCGGTCGTCCATCCATCCACCGAGGAAAGCGCCCAGCGCCGCGAAGATGGACAGCACAATCCCGAAAATACCCAGCGTCTGAATTTCCCAGCCGAACGTGCCGGCAGCATAAATGCCACCAAACGCGAAGATGGCCGACAGACCGTCATAATAGGTCATACGGGCGACGAGAAAGAGACCGATATTTTTGTAAGCACGAAGCTTTAAGAAAGTCGCCCTGAGCTGTGCGAGGCCTGCTTGGATGGCCGCCGCAGCTCTGATGGGTGTTCGCTCAGTATCCGGTGTGAGGAGGAAGATCGGCAGGGAGAAAAGTGTGTACCAGAGCGCCGCCAACGGTCCGGTAAAGCGCTCGGCTTCACGCATGACAGGATCAAGGCCGAAGAGCGGCTCGACGCCGATCATGGTGACGCCGCTCTCAGCGTCGGCGACCAAAAACATAAGCACAAAAAACAGCGCGGCGAGGCCGCCCACATAGCCAATGCCCCAGCCAAAACCCGAAAGCGTGCCCATCCTCTTTTCAGGCACCAATGTGGGCAGCATCGCATTGTAGAAGACGAGGGCGAACTCCATGCCAAGGGCCGCGCAGACAACCGCCGCCATGACGAAGGTCGGACCGTCAGGTGCGCCAGGTAGCGCCGTCCACAGCATCAATGACCCGACAACAAAAATGAGGGAGAAGAACCCAAGCCAGGGTTTGCGTGCGCCTGTCTGGTCTGCCACGGCCCCCAGCAAAGGGGACCCAAAAGCAATGGCCAAACCGGCTATTGATTGCGTGTAGCCCCACAACACTTGACCCTGGACAGGGTCCGCGACAAATCCAGCCGCAAAATAAGGCGCAAAGATGAAGGTGGTGATCAGCGTGAAATAGGGCTGATTGGCCCAATCAAAAAACGCCCAGCTGAACTGTCCCGCCCGCGATGCCACAGGCCCACCAACGGCATTCCGTTCGACATGCCTCTCTTCGCTCAAATCTGCCATTGCCCCTCACACTTAATTTGTGGGCATGACTTTACTTAAGGCCCATGACAAACGATATGCTTATGCAAACAAAATCACACAGAGGGCGGGGCAGGTATGGAAATTCTTATTTCGGCAGACGGTGCTGAGGCCTTAGGCACGCGCTTTTCATCAATTGAAGGCATCACGCCTGTTTTGTTCCAGCGCGATGGATCGCTCACCAGAGGCGGCGTTTCCGTTTCTCGAGATGAGGTAAGTCCAAAGTGCGCGTGGCTCAGCCTCGATGTGCTCATCACCAAACGTGTCTTTGATTATGTCGACCATCTTTTGAACTTGCCGTCCCTTGAGTGGATTCAGTCGACCGCAGCCGGTTTTGACAATCCACTCTTTGTGGAACTTGCAAAGAAAGGCATCCGTCTCACCAATTCCGATGCCCAAGCCATTGCGATCGCCGAGTTTGTTTTAGGCGCGGTCCTAGCGGAGTTTCAAAACCCGGGCGCCCGCCTCAAAAACCAAGCCGAGAAGAAATGGAAGGGTGTCGGTTTTAGCGAGATCGCAGGCACAAACTGGATGATTGTGGGCATTGGCAATATCGGCAACGAAACAGCGAAGCGCGCCCGCGCGTTTGATGCCCATGTCATCGGCGTGAAACGCAGCGGGGAAAGCCCGGAGGCCCATGAGACCATCCGCCCGGCAGACATGAAGGCGCGGCTTCCCGAGTGCGACATTGTGGTCTTCACCAGCCCCCTCAACAATGAGACCCATCATATGGGCAACACAGACTTCTTCGCGTCCATGAAAGAGGGCGCCACTTTCGTCAACATCGGCCGCGGCGGGCTCGTGAACGAGGCGGAATTGGTGGCAGCACTCGATAAGGGCACGCCGGGCGTGGCGATTTTGGATGTCTTCGAAACCGAACCGCTGCCTGAAGCGAGCCCACTATGGGACCATCCGAATGTGCGCGTAACACCTCACGCGTCGCCAAAGTCCAACGGAACCCCGCTAAGGGCACAGGATCTCTTTTTGGAGAACCTCACCGCTTTCTTGAAAGGCGCGCCGCTCCGCAATGAAGTCGCGGCGGCAACCATTATTGAATCAGCGGCTTAAGACTGCCTTCGAGTCGTGATTTCAGATAGTCGCGGCGCTCAATAATGAACTGACGGAAAGCACTCACTCGCGCTGTTGTACGTAGGTCTCGATGCGACAGCAGCCAGACAGCGATGCGCGGCGACGGATCGGTCAGGCGAACAAACTCCGGGACCGCATCGCCCGCAAAGCAGGGCATAAGGCCGATACCGAAACCTGCCTTCACGGCTTCCACCTGCATCGGCACATGATCAAACCGCCCAACTGTGGGCAGATGCGGGAAGGCACTGGAAGCGACCCACTGCTCGCGGAGCGCTGCGTCGCCATAGCCGACCCATCGTGCCGTCTGGCTGGTCTCCAGCGGCCCATGTTCAGCGAGATAGGCTTCGGTGCTATAGGCCGCTTCATGAAAGACACCGAGCTGGCGTCCGATAAGATGCTCCGGCGGATCATTCGTGAAACGGATGGCCACATCGGCTTCGCGCTTAGAGAGATCAAAGACGCTCCAGCTTTCATTCACCTCAAGATCGATCGAGGGATAGGCCTCCATAAACTCAAATAGGATCGGCCCCATGAGGTACATGGCGAACATGTCCGGCAGCGTCACCATCAAAGGACCGGCGAGCTCTTTATCAGCGCCGCGCACCTGACGTTCAACGCCAAGCAGATTGCTTTCCATCGACTGCGCCACGGGCAACAGTGCTTGTCCCGCAGGTGTGAGGTCAAAGCCGTCGCTGCGGCGCTCAAATAACCGTGTATCGAAATCTGCTTCCAGGGACTCAATGCGGCGAGAAATCGTCGTATGACTTACGCGAAGGATCTTCGCCGCCGCCCTCATCGAGCCAGCATCTGCTGCGGCCAGAAATAATCGTAAATCGTCCCAATTCATCTGGCTTGCTTCTGTACCCTGCCCAAATCACTCACCGCTCGCCTCAGAGCTCTTGGACATAAGCACCGCTGAGCGCCACGCAAGAGGCTTGCAAATAAAAAGGGACAAATATCCGTGATCCAGAGACCGAGAGTGTCACTGGAAAAAATTGGCTGGAAACTGGCGGCGAATATGGTTCTTTGCGTAAGCCAGGTACGTATTCAAGCTCCAGAAACTTCCGCTGCTCTGTCACAGGAGCCTGCCCCGTCTCGTCATAAGCACAAGGCGGCTCAACCCGCTGCAATAGGAGCTTGAAATGGCCAAGATTGTCCTCGGCATCATCGCTTTCATTTACCTGGTGAATGCCACCCTCATGTGGTTCGCCTCCATGTATTGGTACGAAACCACCCCGGGTGTCGCCATGATGGGCCCTTTCAACCTGCATTTTGTCCGCGACATTGCCCTCATCTACCTGGTGGCCGCTGGTGCCTTTGCCTGGTCGATAAAGAACAACACCCCTCAGATTGCCATCATGGGTGCCATTTGGCCCTGTCTGCACAGCCTCTTCCACCTTCAGATCTGGATGGCGCGCGGTATCCCCGTGGATGAAATCGCGCTGGTCAATTTGGTGGGCATTCAGCTCCCCGCCTGGGCAGGTCTCTATTTCGCAACCCAACTCACGCCCGCAAAGGAGTAACCGATGATCCGTTGGCTTCTACATCTCGGCACAAGGTCTATGGAACGCAAGACCGATTATGATGCGAGCTATATGCACGACGTGATCGATATGTCGACATCGGCCGGGCTGAAGCTGGCTCTGCTCCCCTTGCTCTCGCAACATAAAGAGGACGCGCCGAAACCGCTTTGGTTTGGGGCAGCGCTCGCGTCTGTGCTGGAAGGAGATTGCGGACCCTGTGTTCAATTGATGGTGGATTATGGCGTCGCCGAGGGTTTGGATCCACGGCTCCTGCGCGCGATTTTGGCGCGCGATTTCGAGGGCATGGGGGAAGAAGCCGCACTTGGGTTCCGCTTTGCAGAAGCGGTCATTGCCGGGGACAGCGACAGCGAAACCTACCGAATCGAGATCGAACACCGATATGGAAAGCGCACGATGATCGCGCTCGCATTTGCCACCGCTTTTTGCCGTACCTATCCCGTTCTTAAACGAGGTCTTGGGCATGGGCTCGCGTGCCAAAAAATCAAAGTCGGCGATCAAATGGAGACCGTGATAAAAAAGGCTGCATGAACGACACAGCAACCGCCACGTTTGAACAGGAACGCGGTCGGCTGACTTCCCTGGCATACAGGATGCTGGGGGAGCGGGCGGCTGCCGAAGATGTTGTGCAGAACGCCTGGCTGCGCTGGGCAGGCGCCGACGAAACCGAGATTAAGACACCCGCTGCTTGGCTGACCACGGTCACCACCCGACTGGCCATCGATGCCCTGAAAAGCGCGCGCCACAAGCGTGAGGTCTATGCGGGCATCTGGCTGCCGGAACCGATCCTGTCAGCAACAGACGCACCCCAAACAACGCCGGAAGATGCGCTCGCTCAGGCGCAAGACGTTCAACTGGCTCTTCTCTGGGCGATGGAGCGGTTGGCGCCCGAAGAGCGTGCGGCATTTATCTTAAGAGAAGCGTTTGACGCGGACTATTCGGACATCGCCGAAACACTCGATAAAACAGAAGCCGCCTGCCGGCAGCTCGTAACGCGCGCGAAAAAGCGCGTCAGCGAAGAAAGCCCGCGCTTTGATGCGTCGAGTGCAGAGGTCGGCGATCTGCTGACCCGCTTCATGAACGCGGCACAATCACAAAACAAACAGAATATCCTGGACCTGTTGGCGCCCGATGCTCTCGCGCTCTCAGACGGCGGCGGCAAGGTACGCGCCGCCTATCGCCCGCTGGTAGGTCCACAAGACATCGCCAGTGTCTTTACAGCTCTGTGGAAGAAGAATTCGAAACGGATCACACCCCGGGAGGTATTCGCGAACGGTCGGCCTGCACTTGCTTCATTGCGGGAGGATGAGACGACAGATATTGTCATCAGCGTCGTGCCGAATAAAGAAGGTCTCGTTCGCTGGATCTACGTGATGCGCAACCCGGACAAGCTTGCCCGACCAACAGCCGACCTTAAGCCGACCGCCTGACAAGCACGTTCGTGCGAGCTTCCGCCATAAAGATGAAGTTGGCGTGCAGGAAGAGCGTCAACCCCAGCATCTCCATTGCTTCTTCGATACTGGTTGCAATGACCTGATAGAGATGGCCTTCACCGTAGCCATGCTCAAAGAAGGCGTCGAGCGGCTCCATGCCCAAAGCGCCGCCCACATAAATAGTGCCAGAGATCACAAAGAGGATGGCAATGTGCCGTGGCAGATCAAGCAGGAAGGGGATGAGCAGAGCAACAAATCCCGCAACGAACGCCGCGCCAAAGAAAACCCAAGGATTATAAAAGATCCCGGTCAATTCAAAATGATTACGAAGCGGCACATCGACGGTCTCGTGGAAGCCGACGGTTTCATCTATCGAGAGACAAAAGAAGACAACGGCGATAAAGACCCAGCTGTAGGACATAAGTCCATCGCGCATACGGTCTTTGTGCCAATTCACCGCCGCACATGCGGCGATCAGCACCATCAATGCACTTGAGTACCAGGCGCCGAGATTGCGTTCCGCATCTAGCGCGAAATGCCGGAGGTCTTGTAGGACCGTATCCGTGCCAACCTGAAAGACAAACACCTCGCGCAATACACCCAACAGCACAACGCCCGCTGTCGCCAGATACACATACCGCACAATATCGCTGGGGATCACAACTGACACCCCGCGCCACCGCGAATACGCCTGTACAAAACTCATACCCAAACTCCCCGTGGACCAGACCGGGATCGGTCAGTCCATCGACTAGAATCGTCCCTTAGCCCAGTCGCTGCATCCGCCGTGCCAATCCGCAACGTCTCATTCTCTTGCTCTTTTTGCGGCCTGGTTGATACCTGTCCCGAAATGGGACAGGGGGATCGAATTCTCCTGCACCATCGCGGGATTAACGCGGCTTTGACGTCCAGTCTCTAAGAAGAAGGGACGGCACAAAACTTGCGGAAATCAGCAGGCAACCATGTGCTGATCGAGGAAGCGTCTTAATGAAACAAAACATCATCGAGAACCTAAGTCAGGATGTCGCCGAGACCTGGGGCGAGGAAACAGCCCACCTACGCCACACGCTTTCTGACACCAACCTGTTTTCGGACGACGTCCTTGGAGGCCTCATTGAACGCATGCCACAAGCGATCAGCCCCATCAACACCATGGCCGGCTCTGGCCACGATGCGTCCAGTTGGGCCTATTGCGACCGCAGCGGCCTGTCGGGACACGAAGTCCTAGAGGCAATCAAGCGCGGCCGACTCTGGATCAATATGCAAAAGCTTGAGGAGCACGACGACCGCTTCGAAATGCTGCTCGACGACATGTATGCAGAGTTGGAAGCCGCGATCCCTGGCTTTAGGCCGCATCGCAAATCCTTAGGTCTTCTAATTTCCTCACCCGGTGCACAAGTTTTTTATCACGCTGATGTCCCCGGTCAGTCGCTTTGGCAAGTTCGAGGCGAAAAGCAGATTCGCATCTATCCTGCGAACGAGCCTTTTCTGCGCCCTGCCGATCTGGAAAACATCATTCGTGGTGTGACAGAGGAAGAAATTCGGTACGACCCGACCTATGACGCCCATGCGGAAGTTTATGATTTGAAAGCGGGCGACATGCTGCATTGGCCTCTCAACGGCCCGCACCGCGTGACCAACGGCAACCGCCTGAACGTTTCTGTGACAACGGAGCACTGGACGGGCCCCATTCGACGGTCCTACGCCATGAATTACGGCAATGGCGTGTTGCGGAACGAATTGGGATGGACGCCCCGGTCCCGTGCGATCAGCGGACCGGCCTTTTGGGGCAAGGTCGCTTTGACTGCCTTTTGGCGCAAATCCGGCATGCAGAAAAAGCAGTCCTTCAAACGGACCATGCGCTTCCGGGTCAATCCAAACGCTGAAGACGGGATCAGTCCTCTTTCCATAAGCGCAGCAGAGTAACGCTCACCATGAGCGACGCGGTCAACACCAACGAGACAGCGACACCAAAACTGTCGGTCGCTGGACTGATCGGGATGGCGCGCGCCCGCGTGGGATCAGACCAGGAGTCTCAGGAGTCTGCGTTCGCTGCCTTGAAGGTTCTGATCATCCGATGCGTCGGTGCAGCATTGGCTTATGCGAGCCAGGTGCTGCTCGCCCGCGTTCTCGGGCAGACAGACTATGGTATTTTCGCGCTCGTCTGGGTCTGGATTCTGGTCCTCGGTCATCTATCACCCTTGGGGTTTGCGCAGGCGGTCTGCCGATTTGCACCGCACTATGGCGCACGAAACGAGAAGGACCTGTTGCGCGGCTTCCTTCAAACCGGCGCTCTATTCGTTGCCGGTGCTGCGCTTCTGATAGCGGCATTTGGAGGAGCCATTCTTTGGTTCGCTGCCCCCCTTATCGAAACTGTTTACGTCCTGCCTTTTGCAATCGCGCTGATTGTGTTCCCACTCTTTGCTCTCCAGGACTATGTGGAGAACATCGCCCGTGCCTTTAACTGGACGGTCGTGGCAATTACACCGCCTTTCATCATCCGCCATGGCCTGATTGGCGCGGGTGTGTTGAGTGTTTACGTGGTGGGCATGCCTGTTTCCGCCAGTGTGGCGATCGGAGTCGTCCTCGCCGCGACGCTTGTAAGTTTGTTGATCCAAATCGGTTTTGTCTGGATCCGGCTGCGTAAGATTGTTTCAGCGGGCCCACGCAGACACCGCTTCGGGGAATGGTTCAAGACATCTTTCCCACTTGTCTTCGTCGACGGCACGCTCATCCTTTTCTCAAATGCCGACATCCTGATCCTCAGCCTCTTTGTCGAACCAGCAACAATCGCGGTCTATTTCGCCGCATCGCGCATTTTGCAACTCGTCGCCTTTGTCCAGTATGCCGCCACTGCAGCGACCGCGCAGCGCTTTACGGCTCTCAACGCCCACGGCAACGAAGCGGGCTTAAGCCTCCTGGCACGCACAACGACACGCCTCACCCTGATCGCGTCGGTGGGCGCAGCGATCGTGATCTATCTTGCTGCGCCTTTCCTGTTGGATCTGTTTGGCGAAGGCTTTGATGGCGCGATGCCTGTGCTTGCGATCCTGATGGTGGGCCTTATCGCCCAGGCGTTTGCAGGACCGGGCGAAGATCTGTTGAACATGTTGGGCGAAGAGCGCGCCTGCGCCGCGACCTGCGTTGCGGCGCTGATCCTCAATGTGGGCCTGAACTTCGCTCTGATCCCAACCCTTGGGATCGTTGGCGCCGCTATTGCCACCGCCGCATCGGTCGCGGTCAGGAGCCTCATACTGACTTTCCTTGTGAAACAACGTCTGGGCCTCGACATCGCTTTCTGGTCGCCCAGGCGCAAACCTGTTCTTGAGGGCTCATCATGAACATGGCGCTGAAACCAAAGGCATTCGCAGCCGAAAAAGACGGGTCCAAATCCATCACCATGACCCGTATTCTGGATGCCGCAGGGCTGCTTGCCTTGGGCCCAGAGTGGGAAGGATTGGTTGAAAACGCGCTTGAAGAAAATGCGTATTATCACAGAGGCTATTGCACAGCCCTCCTCACGCACATTGAGAAGCGCCCTCTTAAAGCCATTACAGTCTGGAAGAACAACACCCTCATAGCGCTCATGCCCTTTGTGGCCGATCGTCTGCATTGGGGCGGGCTCATGACAGTGAACAAGGCCTGGACGACAGACTATACGACGACATCGATCCCGCTGATCGATCAATATCACATAGACGACGCCGTGGCCGCCTTGCTGGACGCCTTGAGCGCGCCTACAAGCGGCAGCAATCTATGGCTGATGCCCAATATGAGCATAGAGGGACCCGTCACGACGGCGTTAAGAGCCGAACTTTCGAGCCGCAACCTGCCCTCCAGAAGCTTCGATAGTTTTGATCGGGCAGTATTGGTAAAACGCGGTACCTTCGAAGATCACATGAAAGAACATGTGTCCAAGAAGCGCCGCAAGGATCTGCGGCGAAACCGCAAACGTCTGGACGAGCTGGGCGAGGTTACCTGGACCGTGCATGACCACGGAGCGGAACTTGATGACGCTGTCGACGCTTTTCTGAGAATTGAAGCGTCCGGCTGGAAGGGTGAAAGAGGTACCGCGCTCGATTGCACGGACGCGACCCGGGCGTTCGCAAAACAGGCCTTCGGAAGTGGCAACGGCGAAGGCATTACCCGGGCAGATGTTCTGCGGCTCGACGGCACACCGATCGCCGTCAATCTAACCCTAATATCGGGCGATACGGGCTTCACCATCAAGTGTGCCTATGATGAAGCCTATAAAGGCCAAAGCGCCGGCCTGCTGCTTGAAGAGGACATGATCCGCAGCGTCCTGGAAGACGATTGGATCGACCGTCTCGATTCCTCCGCAGTGTCCGGCCATCTCATTACCTCCTTTTGGAACGAGACCATTGAGATCGCGGACATGCTGATCGACGCCAAACAGGGGGGATCGACCGCCCGTTTCGCCTTCCTGTCTTTTCTGGAGGCCCGCAAACGGTCGCTCCGGGCAGCCGCAAAATCCCTGGTAAACCGCCTCAGGTCTTAGACTCAATTACCTGCCGGGAGAGCCGGAAGGTGCGGGCTTCGTCTTCGAGCCACACCAAAAACTGAGCGATCGCCGGATCGTCATCGTGAAGCGGCGAGACGGCCCAGCAATATGGCGCTGCGGAGAGCTTCGGACCGGAAAGAGGTGCCACCAACCTGCCTTCCGCCAGATCCTCTTCGATGAGAGGCAGGGGTCCGAGCGCAAAGCCCAATCCGTCGATGGCTGCCTGAAGCGCCAGATAAAAATGATCGAAGCGCCGAAGCGCCACGTCATCGCCGACGCTGCTCTCACCCGCCGCTGCAAACCAACGGTCCCAAGAACCAGGCCTCGTATCCGCGATCAGCAATGGCAGCGATCTGAGGTCACTCGGTGCGCCAACAGGGTTTGCCGCCGCAAACGCTGGGCTGCAGACCGGCAGTTCATCTTCCGTAAAAATGACATCCGTGCGAAATCCATTCGGCGCAGACGATCCAGCGCGGCGCACTGCGATATCAAACTGACCGGGCGCAACGCGGTCCAGCGGCAGGTCAGAGGTCACCAGACGCAGCTCAATTTGAGGATGGGCAAGTTGAAATTTCACAAGTCGGGGCAAAAGCCACCGCATCGCGAAAGTGGGAAGGACATTGAGCGTCAACACTCGGACGGTGCTTGCCTCAGACTGCAGGATGCGGGCAGCCGCGGCGATATCACCAAACGCAACACCAACCTTATCGGCGAACCGGCGGCCGGAGCCCGTGAGCGTTACGCGCTTGCCACGCCGCTCAAACAGCGCGACACCTGCCCAGTCTTCCAGCACCTTCACCTGACGACTAACGGCGCCATGGGTCACACAAAGCTCGTCGGCCGCCCTTGAGAAAGAGCCATGACGGGCTGCCGCTTCAAAACTGCGGAGTGCCGTAAGCGGCGGAAGGCTCTGTGGGAGACGGTCGGGCATATGTGATTTTATCTCACATAAGGAAAACGGAAAAGTCGTTTTGAATCCATCAAAATAAAGGGGATAAAGGGAAGGTCGCAGCTAGTCATCGCGAGATACTCACAAGAGGTTCCATGGTCACTATCGGACTTACCGCCCTGATCGCAGCGACTGTCGTCGCCACCGCCACCCTGTCAGGCATTTTTGGTATGGCGGGCGGTATCGTTTTGATGGGGATGTTTCTGGTCGTCCTGCCCGTGGGCTCTGCGATGATGCTGCACGGCGCAACCCAAGCGGTCTCCAACGGGTATCGGGCCTTTCTGACAAGGGATCACATCGTCTGGCCGGTCTTCGCCTTCTACATTGGCGGTGCCGTTCTGTCCCTCGCGATCCTGAGCGCCATCTCCTTCGTGCCAGACAAGGCGCTGGTGTTCATTTGTGTCGGCGCTGTTCCCTTTGCGGCTGCCGCCCTGCCCGCCCGCTTCGCGCTCGACATCACGCGGACCGGCATGCCCGTCTTTTGCGGGTTCATCATTACACTGATTAATCTGGTTGCTGGGGTCGCAGGGCCGTTGCTCGACGCCTTTTTTGTGAAATCAGACCTCACCCGACATCAGATAGTCGCCACCAAGGCCGTCACACAGACGTTAAGTCACCTTATGAAGCTGGTTTATTTCGGCATTCTTGTGCGAGAGGTCGCCATCGAAGCGAATGGGGATCTCGCCACACTTCCCTGGTGGCTTTACGCAATGGTTGTCCCTTGTGCGATGCTGGGGACCACGCTGGGAACCAAAATCTTGGACCGGATATCGGAAACGAACTTCCGCAAATGGAGCCAATGGATCATCTTGACCCTTGGCGCCATCTGCATTGCGCGCGGTGTCAGCCTTTGGGCTCTATGACCGGCGCCGGTGGCCGCCCAATATCTCAGCCACCAGCCGCAGCACTTCTTCCGAAAAGCCAAACCCGAAATGTGTGGTGTTGACCTCGATGTTTTCAACATCGGGGCTCCAGCGGTCTACAGAAGCCTGCCAGGCGACAATGCCGTCTCTTTTGGAATAGATCGACGTGACCGGTAATTCGAGAGGGACGGCATAGCGTTCGGACACAATGGCCTCAATCTCTTCCCGCTGCTCTTCCGAATAAAGGAACGGACCAGGAGCTGTATATTGCGGTCCTCCGATCAATGGTGTGCCCATGGTGATCACCTGAGATACCGCATCCGGATTGTCGCGCGCTGCTTCTCGGGCGACGACCCCACCAAGGCTCCAGCCGACTAGTGCAACCGGTTCACCAAGCTCGTCGTGGCGGTCAGCAAGAATGTCCGAGAAGTTCTCCAACATCTCTTCAACTTCACCGCCATTGCGGCCGAGACCCCAGTCAAAAGGTTGATAGCCCAGGAACCGGAGATACTCACGGATCACAATCATGGACTGCTCGCCCGCGCCAAGCCCAGGCAGGAGGATGACGGGCTTCCCATAACCTCTATGGCGCGTAGGTAGACGCCACCAGAAGATGGAGAGCTTGGCAAGCTCAAGCGGCGTCAGGACTTCCCGGAGAGAATTGGAAATGCGTGGGCCCTTGATGCCCTCAAGCTTCTGCGGCAGGTCTTTAACAGGTTCGTGCAGCATGACGTATCCTTTGTGCAGTGCAACATCGACTATATGTGCACTCTCTACGCCGCAAACAGCGTTTTGGATGTTCACACACGCGCACCGTATCCTTCAAAATTGAACATGGACGCGCCGAAAATGGCTCAAATCTGGGAGTTTTGGCTCATCGCGATTGAACGAGCGCCAGGCGCTCCGCAATAAGGGTCAGAACCTCGCGCGAAATACCAAATCCAAAATGCGTGGTGGAGACCTCAATATTCTCGGCATGAGGGCTCCATTTATCGACAGACGCCTGCCAGGAAACCACGCCATCTCCCCTGGAATAGATCGACGTCACCGGCACCTTGAGAGGTATGCGATAACGCTCAGCGATGCGGGCCTCGATGGCGTCATAGTCCAATCCGCGGCGGTCAAAGAAACGCGCCGTCGCCGTATATTTTGGACCGCCGACCAGCGGACTGCCGAGCGTGATGACTTGGGAGACGGCGGAGGGGTTTTCACGCGCGGCTTCCCGGGCGAAATACCCGCCAAGGCTCCACCCGATAAGGATGATGGGTTGGCCCGCATCCCGAGCGAGCGTGTGCACCATCTCATTGACACGCGGTAGCTTCTCCATGACGCGGCCGTCGTTCCGGCCAAGCCCCCAGTCTTGAGGGTCATACCCCAGCACCCGCAAATATTCGCGAATGACCGACATGGAGCGTTCGCCACCACCAAGCCCTGGCAAGAGCAGCACGGTCTGACCGGTCCCGCGCAGATGAAACGGCAGACGCCACCAGAACAGAGCTAGATTGGCAAACTCAAGCGGCGTCAGCAACTCGCGCAACACATTGCTCACCGGCGGTCCGCTGACATCATCCATCGGCTGCGGGATGCCATGCTCTCTGATGGTTACCATATCCGCGATCTCCGCTATTGCGCCTCCGGCAAACCTGCTATGGAGGAAACATGACCGTAGACCCAGAGACACCCAGCCCGCAATCACCGAATGAACAGGCTCCAGCACCTGCAGGAACGCAGATTTCCTGTTCCAGAAACCTGGCGGGATGGTTTGCGCGGAACGGCGCCGGTCTTGTGTTCACCTCCTACCAGTCCGGCATTGTCTATTTCGTTGGTGTTCAGCCCAATGGCGGTCTCTCTATTCACCAAACCGGGTTCCCACGGGCGATGGGGCTCTGCGCCCAGCGGCAGCGGATTTATCTAGCGTCCCACGCGCAGATCTGGCGCATGGAAAATATGTTGCGCGAGGGCGAGTTCGCCAACAACCAGTATGACGTGTGCTACGTGCCCAGAAACGCCCAAACAACCGGCGACGTTGACGCCCACGAAATTGCCGTCGAGCCGTCAGGGCGCATCATCTTTGTGAACACATCTTATTCTTGTCTCGCAACGGTCGATCCCGTTCATGGGTTTAAGCCCCTGTGGCAACCGCCCTTTATCACCAAGCTTGCTCCCGAAGACCGCTGTCACCTAAACGGCCTTGCAATGGAAAAAGGGAAGGCGAAATATGTGACCGCCGTTTCCCGAAGCGACAGCGTCACCGGCTGGCGCGACCGCCGCGGCGAAGGCGGCATCCTCATCGACGTCGAACAAGACCGTATACTGACGGACAAATTGTCCATGCCGCATTCACCCCGGCTTCACAACAATCTGCTCTACGCACTGAACTCCGGACGCGGGCATCTGGTGCGCATTGATCGCCAGACCGGCGCGGCAGAGGAGATTGCTTTCCTGCCCGGCTTCGTGCGTGGCCTTGCGTTCCACAACAACCACGCCATTGTCACCCTGTCGCTGCCCCGCGATCAGTCCTTCGCCGGTCTTGAACTTGAAGATGAGTTGCAAAAGCGCGACGCTGACCCCTGGTGCGGTGTTCAGATCATCGATCTGGCAACCGGCAATGTTGTGGAATGGCTGCGCCTTGAGGGCGACATTAAGGAGCTCTTCGACATCGCCGTGCTGCCCGACGTGCGCTGCCCTCTCGCGGTGAGCCCACTGGCGCCCGAATTTATCAGCACGGTGACAATGGCGGATCCCGACTAGCCTTTCGGTCCATCCATTAACTATCGAAGCAGATTGAGACTCACAGGCAACACATCTGCCCAGACTCCAATTGACTCACGACCGTCCCTACTGGTTAATAAAAGCTGAATTTTGAGGGGCAAGACCTGAGGCTGGCGGCGGCACAGAGTCTTCAAGTTGGGTTTTTTGTGGGGTGTGGCAGTGAGTAGCAGAAGCCGCGGGTTTTCCAGACATCGTTTTGCGTTGATGCTCTCGACATCGGTCTTGTCGATGGGCGCATACGGACATCTGCGCTCGGCTAGCGCGGCAAATGAATGCGGTGTTATTGCAGCAGGGGGCACCGCCACCTGTACACCCGCCGGAAACAATTTCACGACCGGCATCGACTATGACGTCAACGACGCAACCGTCATCGTGCAAGATGGGGTTGTCGTCAGCACGACGGCCAACAACACGATCGGTGTTGCCAATGGCGCTGCCGCATCGGCACTGGGGAACATAAGCACCACGACCCAGGGGACCGTGTCAATCAGCACCACAGGCGACAGTGCTCACGGGATTGCCACCGCAACAAGCAATGGTTCTGTAACCATCTCAGCCAGCGGCGCGACAAGCATTACCACGACCGGTGCCACAGCCTACGGCATTGTTGCGTCGACCATTGGCGGCAACGCAATTTCAATCACCGCACCGGGCAGCATATCGACTTCAGGAGCCGGTTCGCATGGTGTCGCAGTAAACAATGCCGGAGGTACGACCACAATCAATGTGGGAACCGTCAGTGTAACCGGCGCCGCGAGGGGTATCTATGTCCAGAACACAGGAGGCTCGATTGACCTCACCGCATCCGGCGTAACGTCAACAAGCGGGTACGGCATTTTCGCGGCTTCCGGTGGTGCAGGCTCTGGCGCCGTGAACGTCACCACGACGGGCGCTGTTTCGGGACAGACCTACGGGATTATTGCCTCGTCTCAAGTTGGAAACACCATCATCAATGCCGGCGCGGCGGTCACCGCAACCGGCGCCGGCGCAGTCGCAATTCTGAGCAACGGCACAACTGGAAACGTTACAGTAAACTCCGCTGGCGTATCAGCGACCGGTGCTGGGTCTACCGGTATTGTCACCAGCGCAACGACCGGCAATCTGAGCATTACAGACAGCGGCACGGTCAATACAGGCGGCCTTGGTGTCTATGCTTACACAACCGGCGGCAGCGTAGGCGTGACCGTCAACAACGTGACCGCCGACACCGGCTACGGCATCTATGCCTATGGCGGTACAGGAACGACGGTCATTACAAATGGCGATGTTACAGCAGGCAATGTTGGAATTGCCGCTCGTGATCTGAATGGCATCGTCACGGTAACAACCAATGGCGCAGTGACATCAACCGGCGCGGCCAGCGACGCAATCACGGTGGGAAGCCGGGCGGACCTCATCGTCACCGCCAATGGTGCGGTCACGACGACCGGTGCAGGTGAGTCAGACGGCATTCAAGCCTATTCCTATTTCGGTAGCTCGACCATCACAGCGACCGACATCACGGCCATCGATGATGGGATCAACACCTATGGCCAGTCCGGCGTAACCATCACATCGACCGGAACGATCACCTCAGGCGACGAAGGCATCGAGGCGTTCACCGGGCTCGGCGGGAATGCCACCATCACCGTGAACAATGTGACCGCCACCGGCGTCGACAATGACGCGATCCGCGTGACGACGGGCGGCACGGCCACCATCACCGTGAACGGGGCGGTGCTCGGCGGGTCAACCTCCGGGTCTGGCGCGGGCATCGACGTCGACTACAGCTCGGCGACAAATATTACCGTCAGTAGCAGCGGCTCTGTTGGCTCACTGTCGGATTACGCCATTGAGGTGTCAGGTCCAGGGGCGGTAGCGATCAGCAATAGCGGGACGATCACAGGCCGCATTACCCTCTCCACCGGCGATGACACAATCACCAACCTGTCATCCAACAGCATCAACCTGCGACGCTTCACTGACTCTGACGGCGACGGCACCCGCGATACCGAAGCCATTGGCGTCGTCATCTTTGGTGCTGGCAATGATACATTTAACAATGCGGCGACCGGCACGGTCCGCGTGTCGACGGTGACAGGCGCAACCGCCTTCAACACCGCCAACGAGACCTTTGCGACGGGGTCAGCAGCGCTGTCCATCACGAACGAAGGTATCGAACAGGGCCATATTGTCGACCTGGAGACCTTTATCAACTCCGGCACGCTCACGATGGCGGATTTAGAGACAGGGGGCACAACCCCGGTCGCGGGCGATGTTCTGGCGATCACCAGCCTCAACGTTCCAGGCGCGGGCGGTACATCCAACTTCATTTCCAATGGCGGCGAGCTTCATCTCGATACGTTTCTGGATGACGGCACCGTCGACACAACAGACGTGCTCATTCTGGACACCGTCACGACAGGTGCGGGGGGTGCCACGAGCATCACTGTCACCGACGCCGGCGGTGCCGGCGGGCTCACCGGGACCGGGGCGACGGATGGCATTCGAGTCGTCGAGGTGCGCGGAGCAACCTCGGCGAGCGATGCCTTTACGCTGGCGAGCCCCGTCGTCGGGGGCATCTTTGAGTATGAGTTGAACCAAGCAGACGGCCAAAACTGGTATCTGCAATCATCCAGCTTCGCCACACAGATCCCGGCTTACCAGGCACTGCCCTTGGCTCTCTCCGGCTTCGCCCGCGATCAGATGCCCTGGGCGCAGAAGCGCTGGGGTCATGTAGAGGGCCTTCAACAGCCAAAGACTGGCGCGTGGCTGCGCGGCGGTTATGTGAGTGGGTCCGAAGAGTTCACTGGCGGCAATCAATATGAAAGCAGAGATCGCTTTGCTCAAGCGGGCTACGATCTCGTGCTGAATGATACCGGCCTGCCGGGCCATTTGAGCATCGGCGGGCTCCTGCAACATACATCGACGGACACGTCTGTGACGAATGGCAATGGCTCCAACTTCGAAGCAAACGGCTATGGCGCAGGCGTGAGTGCCTATTGGTCCACGGACGGGGGGCTGTTTGCAGAAGCCCTTGCTACGCTGACCCATTACAACATTGATATTGATCGCCCCGGCATTGCGGGCGTCGCCGATACGGACGCCGTCACATACAGCGCGGGTTTGCAGATCGGTCATCAATTTGAAGTCGCGGGCGATACCGACAAGTGGACCGTCACGCCGCGGGCTTCGCTCACCTATATTGACAGCGATATTGACAGCTTCACCGATGCAACCGGCATGGCCGTCGACTTTGTCGAAAGCGACAGCATGCTTCTGGAAGCGGGCATGATCAGCGGGCTCGATCTCGATCTCAAAGGCAACCGTGTTCTCAACCTCTCCGCTGAGATCGGCATCGAACACGACCTCCTGGGTGGCAACTCAATCACGGCCAACGGCGTTAGTTTTGCGACCGACAGAGATGATACACGGGCGACATTCGGTGCCGGTGCCACAGCGCATTTGGGAGAGGGCTTCTCTCTCTTCGCCCGTGCTGAAGGCGGCATGTCTTTGTCAGGGGACGGGCACTCTCAGCAGGCAACCGCAGGCATCCGTATCACCTTCTAGGCAAATCAGCGTCACTTAGAAGCGCGAGGCCGGCTGCAATAAACCCGAGGCTGAACAGCATGCCGCCAAGAAAATATCCCCAGCCATAGGGAGTGGGATCGAGCACGCCCAATCCAAGACTGACAATGGGGACAGCGATCCAAAGGCCAGCCACCCAAGCGGGGTAGACGCCTTTGCGCAACATATCGGCGCTCAGGAGCAGGAGTCCTATGACGATGACCTGCGCGCCAACGACATAAACATCAATGCCGAACGGCACATGGTCGGGCCCGATGATGGCCGCCTGTCCGATCGCGGCAATGACAAAGCCGCTGAGGCCCAGCCATCCCAGTCGGTCGGCGCACGCAAGATAAATGGTGATGAGCCCAAAGAGCAATGCGACGTCAATGACGAAGTAGAAACTCTCCAGCGGCACGGAACCTTCCACCCACGGAATAAAACTCGAGCCAAATCGAAGCGTCCCGCCAACAAGAGCAGCGATCGCGCCTAGCCGAATGAGGGAAGGATAGGTGACAACCATCTACTCCCCCTATGAGCCGGGAACAGGGTTTTCGGGAAGCATGGCGCGCGCGTGGGGCGGCACCATGACAAAACGCTCGTCGCCCGTCGCCGCATGAAAGGTGAGGCACGCCTCTGACAGTTTGATCACATGGTCGTCGCCATGACGCGCAGCCCGCGCGGCGATCTGATCCGGTGTTTCGGCAGGCACCGACCCGGGTCCGGGTGCGGGGAACTCTGAATAGGCTGAATGCAGGCCCGCCGCCGTCTGCCAGCCATAGGAGACGAGCTTGCGCGCTGTCGCGTCATTCACATGCGGCGCGATGTTGAGAATAGCGGCCACACCAGTGATCGCATGGGTGAAGACAATCGCGGTGAGGGGGGTGTGGACGCGATAGAGAAATACCTGCGCGAATTCAGCAGCAATGTCATGAGCAAGGCTCGGCAAATCCCCTGTTACGTCGATAAGGGAGATCACCTCACCAAAGCCCTGCGCATGGAGCAACTGTTCCAGCGCCGTGGTGATGGCGCCCTCATTGCGGCGGTGTGCGTTCGGCACCAGAGGCACCCGCGCCAGGGCGTCTTTGGGAGAAAAGGTCGGACTGTCTTTCTGCCACTCTGTGACCAGCGGCTGATAGGAGCCCGCCCAGAGCGCCAAGCCTTCCGCCAGCTCCCGCCGACGGAGGGTCGTGTCTTCCGCGCGAAGCGCGCGCGCTGCATGACCCGCTCGAATGAGGCCGTGAGCCGCGGCCGCAAAGAGCCCCGGCGCCAAGCGGTCTGCCCATTGATCCAACACAGGCTCCCAGGGTCCGCTTGCCAGTTGCTGGTGGAAATAGGACCGCCAAGCGTCTTGGCGACGGGCATCGCCGATCGCTTCTTCCAATTCTGTAGGAGCAAGCGGCGCGACGCTATCATTCGCTGGCAAAATGTTGTCAAGGTTGGCTTGCACCCAACCTGTTGCGAGCTCCCCCTGCCCCATCGCCACCAGCGCCTCGGCCGCCATCGGCGCATGATTGACAAATCCGTTCTTCAGCGACGGCCCCAACTCCTTCAAAGGGTCGAGGGCATCATCAAGCAGATCATACCGGGGCTCCGACATGGGCCAGCTCCTTTAATAAAGTATTTTCTTTATTTAATAACAGCGGTCAATTTGTTCAAGGCTTTTCTTTCATTAATGAGGCGGCAAATTGGTTCTTCCCTCACGCCCACAGCCTAAGGCACTCTAAATCCAGCAGAAAATAGAGGAAGGCGCAGGACGATGACGGCCTACATCATGGCGTTTGTTGAGATTAAGGATCGGGAGGAATACGCAAAATACGAGGTGGGGTTCATGGACGCCCTCGCCCCCTTCGAGGGAGAGATTCTTGTCGTCGATGAGGCGCCAAATGTCTTTGAGGGCGAAGCCCCAAAGGGACGGATCGTCATCATCCGCTTCCCCTCGGAGGAGAAACTCACTACCTGGTACAATTCAGACGCTTATCAGGCAATAGTACCCTTCCGCAAAGCCGCATCGAACGGCCACGTATTCAGCGTTAAAGGGTTTGAGATACCGTCTTAAACCGCATCCAACATCGAAACACTGAAAAGCTTTTCATCGTCCATCCAGACCTTGGACAAGCGCCAGCCTTGCGCCGCAGCGAGGTCAACTAACTCATCAAGCTCGAATTTGCGAGAGTTCTCTGTGTGGATGCTCTCACCGGCTTTGAAACCAATCTTGGTATCACCAACCGTAACCGTCTGATCCGCTTGGCTCACCAAATGCATTTCAATGCGCGACGCCTCTTCGTTCCAACGGGCTTCGTGGGAGAACTGATCGAGCGCAAAAGTGGCGTCGAGTTCGCGGTTGATACGCTTCAAAATATTGAGATTGAATTCAGCCGTCACGCCAGCCGCATCGTCATAGGCCGGGATAAGTCGACCCACATCCTTCTTGAGATCAGCTCCAAGGACAAAGGCAGCACAGTCACCCAAATCCTGTCGAGCGCGTTGGAAAAAGTCTGAAATCTCCGCGTTCGACAGATTGCCGATCGTTGAGCCGGGGAAAAACCCGACCGTCCGCCCACTGCCACGCGCATCGGACGGGACAGCAATCGGCGACAGAAAGTCGCCCACCACAGACCTGATGCAGAGGCCAGGGTAATCGCGACGCAACCGCACCGCCGTATCTTCCAGAAAAGTTGCAGATACATCGATGGGCACATAACAATGAAGGGCATCGAAAGTATCCAGCAACAAGCGTGTTTTGACCGAGGCACCGGACCCGTATTCCACCAGCGTGGCACCGGCACCGGCAGCTGCAGCAATTTCCCCCCGACTCGCCTCCAAAATCTTGGTCTCTGTGCGCGTCGGATAGTATTCCGGCAGCTCCGTAATATCTTCGAACAATTGGGAGCCGCGCTCGTCATAGAGCCACCGACAGGGCAGCGTCTTTTGTGGACGCCCAAGCCCGGACAGAACGTCCGTCTCAAACTCCTCATCTGGTGCCGTGAGCGTGTCCAACATTAAGAAGCATCCCTTGCGAGTCTGAGACCGGAAAACTGCCAACGCTTGTCCGGATGAAAAAAGTTACGATAGGTCGCGCGCATATGGCCGCCCGGCGTGGCACAGGATCCCCCGCGGAGCACCATCTGGCCGCTCATGAATTTACCGTTATATTCGCCGACCGCACCGGGAGCCGGCTTGAAGCCTGGATAAGGTGTGAAGGGGCTGGCCGTCCATTCCCACACATCTCCAAAAAGGCCCGCGAGCGCACCGTCGGGCGCCTCCTGCGGACGCGGTCGCAACATATTGGAGGACGCGAAATTTCCCGCAACCTCTTGAGACCCAGCCGCATGCTCCCACTCAACCTCCGATGGCAGCCGTGCGTCTGCCCAGGTCGCATAGGCGTCCGCTTCATAGAAACTCACATGGGTGACCGGCGCATCCAGATGGACAGGCTGCGGGCCACGTAAGGTAAGCGACCACCAAGCGTCATCTCGTCGAAACCAGTAGAGCGGTGCATCCCAACCGTGCTCGGTGGCAATCGCAAATCCGTCCGACAGCCAATATTGCGGATCGCGGTACCCGCCTGCCTCCATGAAGCCGATCCATTCCCGATTGGTGACCGCGCGGGTCGCGAGCGCAAAGGGTTGTATCAACACGTCGTGCTGCGGCCCTTCGCAATCAAATTTGAAGCCGTTACCAGACGCCCCAAGGCGGACCTGCCCTCCGTCAAATGATACCCAGCCTACGGTGTCATTACTGGGTTCCGTCATTTCCAGCGGCACGGCCGGCGCGAACGCCGGGCGCAAGGGGTTCTGCGCAAACAGGTGGAGAATATCGGTAAGCAAGAGCTCCTGATGCTGTTGCTCGTGGTGGAGCCCAAGCTCAACCAGCTGTGCAAGATCGGAGTCGATCTTTCCCGCCAACAAAGCTTCCATCGCATCATCTACATGAGCACGGTAGCTGCGAACCTCATCAAGAGACGGACGTGCCAGCATGCCACGCCGCGGGCGCGGATGCCGCTCGCCGACCGCATCGTAATACGAGTTGAACAGATAACAGTAATTGTCATCGAAGACGGCATAGCCCGGCACACTGGGAACAAGAACGAACGTCTCGAAGAACCATGTTGTATGCGCCAAATGCCACTTGGCGGGACTTGCATCTTCCATGGACTGAACGGTCGCTTCCGCATCGCTCAAATGGTCGGTGAGAGCCAGCGACTGAGATCGCACGAGCGGATAATCGCCAAGCGCAATCGACACGCTCCCTTTGAGCGGGGTCGACGAAGGAGATGTCATGTCAGGCTTCTCTTTTGATCTCGAGATGGTCGGGGTAGAAGGCGAGATAGTCTTTGAGGACCGACGCTTCAGGAATGGGGTCTTCATATGACCAGGCGACCGCAGAGGTCCCTTCGCCCTGATCGACGCCCGAAAACTCAAAATAAGACGCGTCGCCTTTACGCGGACAATGGCTGGTGCGGTCGAGCGGTTGGCTCATGTCCATGGCCACATCACCGCGCGGAAAATAGAGGACCGGCGTGTGACCCTTTTCATGGACAATGATCACGTCTGCGCTGTCGGCGATCGCGGCACCGTTCAGCAGGACGGAGATTCTCTGGCCCGCGGCCACGAAGGCGAGCGGGTGTTGAAAACTGGTTTCCGTCCGGGTGCCCGGAGGCAAGACGCTTGGTGCAGCTTCGCCGGGTACAGTCTCTTGATCTGCCACTCTTATCTCCTCCCCGCCAGTCGCCCGTTCAGAGGGTCAGGCACATATGGGATTTGCACGGCACCGAACGAGATCGCAATATCGCACCCGGCTGGTTCATAAACAGACCGTACCGCACTCAGAGCGAAACGCCAGAGCCAATTGCCAAGCTCCTGACAGAAACTGGCAGTTAAGCGCCGAGATAAAAACTTTGTGACAATTTGTCGAGAAGCGTGCGAACGGTGGGTGCTAGTTCAGTTCCGCACCGAGGCCGCGGATGAGTGGGCCGATTGATTGCATCAAATAGGTTTCAGCAGCTTTCGCACCACGCACACGAATGCGCCGCAACCGCACAAGGTCACAGAACCCATGCAACTGGGTCATGAGCGAAACAGACAGATGCCTAGACTGCGCTTTGGAGGACGCGCGTCCGTCGAATAGAACATCCACAGATCGGAAAGTGGCTTCAATGGCACGCTCCAGTTCCGGGTGACGTCCATCTTCGTTGAGCCGTGGGCCGAACATAATCTGGTAGATGCTTTCATGGGCCAGTGACCAACGCACATAGGCCCGCGCAACATCTCTAATAGCACGTTCCAAATCGCTGTTCATTACGACCGCTGCGCGGAGCACGCGCGCAAAATCTTCATGACCTACCAAAGCGAGGGCCACGAGTAGTTCGCGCTTGTCGGCAAAATGCCGATAAACCGCGCCATGGGTGACACCGAGGTCCCGCGCGAGGCCACGCAACGTGAATTTCTCAAGCCCCTGCTCCGCAATGAAAGCTGGCGCTTCTCGCAAGAGCGCCTCCCTCAGGTCTCCATGATGGTAGGGCGCTTTGGTATTCCCCAACAAACCTGCCTCCGGCGCAAATTCCAACCACAGCTCTTGATCTTATACAGCATCGCCTTTATGTAACCACTGGTTACTTTCATCAAGAAAAAACAACCTGCTGGAACAAAGCGCCATGACACTTAAAGGCATTGCTCACATCAATTTCACCGTCAGCAATTTTGAACGCTCTTTTCCCTTCTACGAAAAGCTATTTGCGCATCTTGGTCTCAGAGAAATGATCAACGTCGACGGCTACTATTATTGCGTGGGCAAACGAACCGCGATCGGCATCCAGGCTTGCAGCAGCGCCAATGCCGGTGTGCCTTTCGACCAGGGCCGCGCCGGGCTGCATCACTATTGCCTGTCAATGGAAAGCCGGGAGGGTGTCGATGCCCTCGCCAACTTTGCAAAAGGCTTAGGCGCCAGCATTGTGCGCGAGCCCGCGGCGCAGGATGACTGGTTCCCCGGCATGTACTCCTGCCTGTTCGAAGACCCGGACGGCATTCGCATAGAGGCGAACCACATTCCAAGACCCAGCTGACTTGAAGCCGGGCCAACGCTTACTGGGCAGGCCGCGCTTGTCGGACCATGCGCAAAACAGCCACCAGAGAGACACAAGCCCAAACGCCCTCGAGCACCACAAACGGCATATAAGCGATGAGCCAGGAGGCATAGGTCGCAAGCGACGCACCAACAAAATTGGCGCTCGGGTACACCAAACTCTCTTTACGAACGATGCCGAGCAGGTTCCCGGCAAACGCGCCAAGCAACAAGGCGACGCCTGCGGCACCAATCACATCCGCGCCCAACATTAGGCAGTCGCTTTCGACAATTGGGTCAACCACCACTGGTTCAGCTGCCAGATCGAGCGTTCCAGCGGCGAGAGGCGTCCCTGCGTTGTAAGCGGTGCCTTCAAACCTTCCCAAACCATATCGTTCGCCTCAATGTCCTCATGGTGGATCACAGACAGGAGCGCGCCCGCGCCTTCCGCGATTTCATCAATGTTTGGAAGCTCGACGGAAGTCTTCGGCACCAAGAAATGAATTTTCAGATGGAGGCGATCGGCACCGAGTGGCGTCACCTGGTACCAGGTCGCCGACGTGCCCTGAAAGGCGAGCAGGAAGTAGGGAAACAAGACCGTCGCCAGCAGGTCATCGCGCTGCCAGTCTTCCAACCCCTCAATCAGCGGAAGCCCATCTGGATCATCAACATGGGCGTCTTTTGCCGGCATATGAAGGATCGAATAAGGACCGTCGGCATCCGGGATTTTGGATTCCTTCGCTGGGTACACTGGCTCGAAGGTCGTTTTATGGATCGCAATATGGTGATAGGCCTCCATAAAGTTCTCGACCAGCACCTTCCAGTTCCAGGGGCTATCAAACTCAAGTGTTTTGACGATCACCATGTCCTCAAGCTTGTAGTTCGAGAATGTAGACTGGTACGTCGCGACTTGCGGCGCGAAGGGTGCGGCGTCATCGTCAAAATTGACCATAACGAAGCCTTCCCAAATCTCTGTTCTGAGCTCCGGAAGTTTGCAGGACTTTTCGTCAAACCCATCGGCGCCTTCCATGAGCGGCGCACGAATGAGTTGCCCGTCTGTTGCATAACTCCAGGCATGATAGGGACAGGAGAAGAGTTTGCGATTACCGCGCCCATCCGCGATAGGTGCGGCGCGATGCAGGCACACCCGCGACATAACGCGAACCTCACCATCCGTCCCGCGCACCAACATCACGGGCTGATCAAACAATGTGAAACAAATATAGTCGCCAGGGTTGGGCACTTGGTCCGCCCGCCCCACAGGCAGCCAGCTCTTCCGCATGATCTTTTCTATTTCAAGCGCATAGAGGTCGGGGTCTTTGTAAGCCGCTGGCGGCAGTGTCCAAGCTTTGTCAAGCGGCGCCGAAACACGCGCTAATTCGTCAGCGGAGAGGCCAGGCAAAGTGAGAGAATGTGTGTTCATAATCTGTCTCCTTAAGCTGCCGGCAAGAGCCAGTCAGAAAGACCAAGCTCATCCATGACATAAGCGCGCCACTCCTCGTCGCTCATGCCCGCCCGTGCGGCTTTGATTTCAGGCGCGGACTGACCAGGCTCCCATCGAAGTTTTGGCGACGCAGTGGTCGCTGCTTCAACAATCGTCGCGGCAACAATCTTCGGATCCTCACCGGCCACTTCGCCCTCTGATGTTGACGCCACAACCCGCTCGTTAAATGCATCGTACGGAGTGCCGGTATCATAGAAGCCCGACGCATCCGTGTTGTGCATGCTCATGCCCGTATTGAAGAACGCAGGCCTGATCGTGCTGACATGAATGCCAAATCGCTCCACTTCGAAGGCAAGAGACTCGGCCAGGCCTTCAAGCGCAAATTTGCTGGCACAATAGACGGACTCGCCAGGAATACCTGTGACACCTGCGATAGACGTCACGAACAGGATGCGCCCTCCTTGCTGCTTTCGCATTTCGGGCAACGCCGCACGGGTGAGGTCAACGGCACTGAAGAAATTCGTCTCCATGGTCTCGCGGATATGCGCGTCGTGCAGTGTTTCCAGAGCCCCAAAGCTACTCATACCCACATTATTGACCAGCACATCCAGTCGCCCTGAACGTTTAATGATCTCTGAGACGACAGTGCGGTTTGATATTGGATCGTTCACATTGTGCTCCAGAACCGTGAGGTCGTGGCCCGCCTCTCGCGCCCAGGCTATGAGGTTTTCCCCACGCTCCGCGCCGCGCATGGTCGCAAACACGGTATGCCCTTCGGCAGCAAATGCTTTCGCTGTCAGCTGCCCGAAGCCGGTGGGCCTGGAACATCCTGTGATCAAAACTGTCGCCATGAAAAACCTCCCCTTCGAAGGCGGCACATCCGCCGATGAAATCCGGGGAACCATAGGTCCATGCTTGTCTGGAGTCAATTATTTTTTATCAGATGAAATAAATTAGACATTGGCTGTTTTCTGCGGTAAATTCTGGCATGTCTGAGATCCAAGAGAATTTGGCGGCAAAAAAAACCAAACGACCTGTAGGCCGCCCAAGGGCGGATGGGAAGCCACAGCTCACGAAGGAAGCCGTGTTTTTCGTTGCGGCCAAACACATCGCCCGCGACGGCTATGCCGGCACCAGTATTCGAAAGATCGCAGCTGAGCTGAAGGCAGCGCCGGCTTCCGTGTTCAATCTCTTTCCGACGAAAGATGCCCTCTTGAACGAGTTGCTAGGATTCGCTGCGGCACCCTCCATGGTGTTTTATGAGGAGCTCACCAAACTCAACCTCTCGCCGGAAGTCGCTCTGTTTAAATCGATTATGGAGGAGGTGACGGCCGTCGCATCTGCGGATCGCGACTTCCCTGCCATCTTCTATTTACCGGAACTGGCTAAGCCCGGTTTCGAACCGGCCCAAGCGACACGCGCGACCATGGTGGCGCACTATCGATCGCTCATTGAGGCGGGACGGCAGGCAGGGTCCTTCCTGTGCGAGCTGCCCGCCTTATCGGCCGAGCAGGTGTTTCAACTCACTGAAACAAGCATCATCGCGCAAGCCGTCGCCGCCGAAACACCGCCGCATGTGGGCGCGCGTGCCACCGCCCGCTTCTGTCTGCGAGGCTTGCTCACCGACCCAGAAAAGCTCGATAAGATCGAAGAGGCAGCAGATCAGATATCGCTGACATTCGTTCTGCCCGAAAGAGTCTGACCGGCCTTCAAGAACAGAACGCGCGGCAAATCAGTTGCACGGCAGCACATTGTCGGTGAGCGCCACACCCCCAAAGTCGATCGTGCCCGTGAACGACGACGCCCCATTTGTCTGACAAAGCGTCGGCGCATTCGTCAGATTGTCGAGATTGCCGCTTCCATCGACGATCGTCGTCGCACCCGCGCCACCACCAAAACTGAACACAGACCCGCCGCCCGCCGCAGACGTGCCTTGGTGGTCATTGCCACTATAGGTCAGGGTTGAATTTGGCCGTACGTCCAAAGTCGTTCGGGAGATGTTCGTAAAGGTGTTGTTGGTTATGACGGCGGTGACATCGCTTCCCATATCAAAAGCGCTGAAGGTGCCGTGGTCGGTAATTGAATTGTTGGTAAACGTGAATTGTGAGTTCGCATCTGCTTCTATGCCGCGGCCACCAAGGTTTTGCAGCACATTGTTGTCGATATAGACATTTGTCGTCGCTCCGGGGATGTTGATGCCATCTGTTACCTGAGCGCCGTTGCTGCTGATAGTCAGCCCCGTGATATGCGTGTTGTTGCCCATCCGAACGGCATCTGCTTCCGCGACCACGTTGATCGTGGCTGCAGACCCCGGCGCAACATAGGTGTCCTGCACACCGGTACTTCTACCTTCGACAAGAATACCTTGGGTTCCGCCCACAAGGGATTGATTGTCTTCGAGGAAGGTTTGGCCAAACGTCCCATTGTCGCCTTGAAGCACGATGAGACTGTTACCGGCAGCGTCGGTAACCAATGATTGCGCGGTGCCCGGCGTGTTGATGAAAACGACCTGGTCAAGGTCGACATTTGTTGCAGGGTCTTTGACCGGCTCTAGGGTTGTTGGCAGATCGACGCTCGTCACCGTCGTGACCGTGGATCCGGAACGGGTCTGCGTAACAATGTCGGTGTCGCGCTCCAGCGCTTCCATCATGCGCGCCGTTTGAGAGACCAGCGTATCGGTACGTCGGTTCGGCGATCCCAGCGGAATGCGAAGCCGGACACCCACCTCGATCTGCTCTTTGCGCACATCATCATGTTGCGCTTCCATTTCAAACGTCAGGCGTGACCCGGGCAAACTCTCAATCACATCATTAAGACGCCACTCCGCCCGCACCCGCGGTCCCCAAATCGCTTCCGGAAAGAGTGAATTGTCGAAGTAGAAACCACCGAGGAAAAGGCGCGCCTCATTGTCGAAAAGGTCGAGACCTTCATCAACTGGTTGCACCCAATCGAACCATTCTTCCAAGGGTGCGCGACGGCCGACCTCACCATCCACGCCCCAGGCAGCAAGATCAAACCCGGCGGTCGTTGTTGTCGTTGTTGTGGTGGTGGTGCCGCCCCGGGCAAAGAAAAGCTGCGACCCGACAAGGCCCAGCGTGGGACCCGTTGTCACCGTGGCTGACGACGCACTTGATGAGGCAAAACCAACGCTTTTTCGATCCTCTAGCGGGTAGTAACCGTTCAGACGCACATCCCAATCTTTGGAGAGCGCTTCCACACCACCGGCAATCTGGTGAAACGTGTTGTTGTTTTCTGACGTCCGGACATCATAGCCGCCCCAGACACCAAGGTTCCAGCCATTTGGCCGCATCTCGCGATAGCCCAGTGCAAAATTGCCTTCTTCGGAGCCACCCTGAAACAGCTTGCCGCGAGCTTCAACAAACAGAAGCTGGTCTTCGTCTTGGGCGATGGGCGCCCAGCCAACAGCTTCTGCCCGGTCATTGCGATTGGAAACGAAGCCGCCAGCCTCGACCCAAGGCTCCCAGTTGGGCGTAGCACCCGCACCCAAACCCGAGCCGGCAAACGCCGACCCGTTGAACACGACAATACTCGCTGCACAAACGGCCCATAACGCAACATGGCGGGCCAGCCCCGTTAACACTTTTTACGCCCCCAATACGCCGCGGCATTCTTGTACACTTTTGGAAAGCCGCTGTTTTACAGACGGAAAACCTAGCGCGCGGCGGGCGATCGGGCGACTCAAACTAAATATTAGGGTTAATTCGGAAGGTTGAGGGATCGTATTAGACTAAGCGGTCTCTTATGCGGTCGACAAAGCCGATCCCGACCGGACCGGCGATATGACAAGCGGGTTTGGTGGCAGCCTGATGGTGGAGACACGCGCCAAACTCTGAGTGGAAATTGTCGCGCGAATAGCGCTCAAGAATGGCCGAAAGATCGGCTTTTGGCACATCTTCCAGACGCGAGCCCAAGAGGTCGAGGCCGGCGCCAAAGTGGACAAAGGCAAGCTCCGGAGCGCATTTGTGAACCACACCGACCGATGAATGAAGCGCGACCGCGTCATGCACAATATCTGCTTTTTCTTGCGCGAGGCCTTTATTGAGACAAAACGTTCTAGCAAGGTCAGCGCCCACCCACTCGAATGACCCTGGGTCGTCCTTATGAGCGTCGCTTAAGCCCAGATCATGGAGAATGCACCCGAGATAGAAGAGCTCCTTGTCCAGCTTGAGCCCGTCCCGGGCCGCCAGCAGAGCGCCGAAACAATAGGTACGCTCCGAATGTGCCACCAGCATGGGCGAGCAAAGCGCTTCCGCATAGCCCCGTGCCTCATTGGCAAGCGCGCTGTCTGGAGCCTGCCAGTCTTCCGGGACAGCGTCCCGCAGGCGCTTCAAGCCGAGGCTGAGCGCGAGCCTGTGGCGAAGTCCCCGCAATTCTGAGCCGACAATGCGGCGGATGACGGTGGGTTTTGCCAGACGGCCGGGATCTTGAGCGAGTGTCATCTGTCGGCTCCTTCATATTTATTGTTGGGAGAGCTGGAGAAATAGAGCGCGAGATTGCGCCCATCGAGGACAAGACAGATCCCCATCAGGACCGTCACAAAGGCAAGCCAGGCGCCGTAGACGTCGCCGACACCGCGTTCCAACAGCAGGTGTACGAGGTAGGGAAACAGGGGCAACCAGACAATGTGAACGAGACTGGTCAGCCGCGTAAAAGGCGCCCGTTTATGCATCTGCGCCGCGACCAACACCGACCCCAGGCAGGTCACAAGAATCAAAACGGCTTCGAAACGACCCATAAAAACCAGTCCACCCAGGACCATGGGCGCGTTGAGCAGCGGCCCCCAGATGCGCATGAAGGGCGACGTGCGGTTCAGATCATCGATCATGCTCATCGCGTCTTTAATCCAGCCCATTGGCGTTCCTCCTGGCCGCGATCCATTTATGTACCGTTTCGCATATTAATGCAGTCTCTAGGTGACAGGTCAAGAAATTTGTGCGAGTTAGTACAGAATGATAAATGCAGCCCCGCAAAAGAGCGCAAGAGGACGGCCCCGCAAGTTTAATAAGGCGGCGGTTTTGAGCCAAATCGTGGAGGTTTTCTGGGCCAAGGGCTATGCCGGGACTTCCCTTGATGACTTAGCGGCGGCGACATCCCTTAGTCGCCCAAGCCTCTATGCCGCCTATGGCAACAAGCTGTCCATGTATCTGGCGGCGCTGGAGGTTTTCGGACAGCGCATGGCCAGCGAAGCTGTAAGCGCGCTCGCCACCGGGCCGGATCTCCGGGCGGGGCTCATGAATTTCTATGACGCAGCGCTGGAGATTTACCTCGGCACCGACAAAGAAATGGGACAAGGCTGTCTTGTTTTCACCACCGCGGTGACAGAGGCCACCAACGAACCGGAAATCAAGGCAATGGTGCAAGAACAGCTTGCAGGCATGGACGAAGCCGTGAAAAGCCTCATCGCCGAACGGGCGCCGACCGCCAGCGAAAGAGAAGTCGCCGCGGCCGCGGAACTGGCCGCCGGCACCCTGCTCAACCTCGCAACCCGTGCCCGCGCCGGCACGCCGCGCAAAAAGCTGAGAGGCGTTGCGCAGGTAACCGCGGATGCCATTACAGCAATGCTGGCTCCGAAGTCGAGCTGAAGCGCAACACGCTTAGATCAGAACGATCACCATCGCTGCGGCGAAGGCCAGGGTCATTTGCGCCGCATCCATCAGATAGATGAAATTCATGGGACCTGAGCGTACATCCCACAGGGAATCGTCTGCCTGACGTCCACCATTTCGGTGAATGGGCACGTTCGGGGCAAACTGGGAGAGGTGGGCTGCGCCTAGAGCCACCAGAATAACGACGCGTTCAAGCGGGTCCGTGAACAGGTTGATGTCCAGCGCGACAATCACGAGAAGCGACCAGCACAAAAGAGCCAAAGAGCCATTCATTCCGCCTAAGAAACGAATACCGGCGGCCATGGTCGGATAGAGTGGCGACTGTCGCTGGCTCTTGGCCACCATCACTTTCGCGGCGGCAAACTGCTGAAACCCAAAATAGCGGAGCGCCGCCGTGAACCAGAGCGCGCTGGCAAGCAGGGTTAAAACATAGAGGGACGCTGCAATCATGGATGCCTCCTGTGGGAGATGGACCTGGCCGAACAAGACCTGTTGCGAACCAGGCCAGAAGCAGGTATTTCAAGGTTGAAGTTTTTTATTTCAACCTTGAAGTAAAATCAATGGCAAAATCACCGCGCATCTTCCACATGATCCAGCAGGCGAACAGTCGCCTGTTCAGTGCAGTGGACCGGCAACTAAAATCACAGGAAGGCATCGCCACCGCACATCAGGTCATTCTGTTTGTGCTCGCACAGGAAGATGGGCTGCCAAGCGCGGAGATCGCCAAGCGCGCCGGCATGTCTCAATCCCGACTGACGGGGTTAGTAGACACTTTGGTCTCTAAAGGCTTGGTGCGACGGGAGAAGGCGGAGACAGACAGCCGGGTGCACAATACCTTCCTGGAAGAAAAGGGGGCGGATCTGGTCGCCCGCACAGCGGCAGGCGCGAGGGAGCTCAATGAGGACCTTCTCGACCCCTTTTCGGACAGCGAGCGGGAGACCATCGCACGGTTCTTGAACCACGTGGTGCAGACAGCCAAGACAATCGACAAGCGCTAAGCGCATTGGGGCGGCCGGCTACTGGCTCGTCATCGTCGGCTCTTGCCTATCCGTCGACTGACCGCTATAGGCCATCCAAGCGAGCTCGATCAGAAAGGATTGGATGGCGTCCGTCTGATCCTTGTTCAAGACATCGCCAAAACTCGGCATCCCGTTTTGGAGCAAGGCCCGATTGCTGGGACCGGTCCTATTCATAGGCCGTCTCAAGACAGTCGATATGTTCAAGATGGATGGCGCATACTTGGGTAGGATTAGCCCCATGTCTATTGAGCCGACCTCTTATACGCCCGCGCTCGGATCCCATGAGCACACGGCGGAGTTTGACCGTGTCATGGCTGTGATGACACGGGAGCGGCGGTGGCGAGACCATATGCTCAAAGCACTATCCCCAGCGGAAAGCCAGACAATTATCGATCTGGGATCGGGAACAGGCAGTTTCGCAATCCTCATAAAGGACACTCAACCGAGCGCTCGCGTGATCGCCGTCGATCCGGACCCTGAGGTTCGCGCGATCGCAGAAAGAAAGGCGGGCGACAGGCAGATCGAATTCATAACCGCAATGGGCGATGAAGCGATCGGTTCGGTTTCGGATGGATCAGTCGACGCGGTGACCTGCTCACTGGTTCTCCATCAATGCCCAATGGGTGCAAAGAGGGGGATATTGGCGAATGCCTACCGCCTGCTCAAACCGGGGGGCAGGCTTTTAATCTCCGACTATGGCGAGCAGCGCACCCTGATGATGCAGCTTCTCTTCAGGCAGGTACGAGCCATCGACGGCTATGAGAACACGAAGCCAAATAAAGATGGCATGCTGCCCGTTTTGATGGCCGAAGCCGGTTTCGAGCGTATTGAAGAGCTAAACGTCACTCAAACGCCAACAGGCTCGATATCACTCTATGCCGGATGGAAGCCTGTTTGATGGCCTGGGATGGACGCTTCATTTTTGGCGATGCATTCGCCGCCTATTGCGGCCCCGCAGACCATAATGACCTGCACGAACACGCCGTATACCAGATCGTTTTGCGTGCTGAGGCAGAGGCTATTGTTGTGGACGAAGTTGGCAAAGAGCACCGCGGCGCGTGCCTCCTGATCAGGCCTCTCGTGCCGCATGCGTTAAGAAGCGATGGCCCACTGACACTCATATATCTCGATCCGCAGTCCGCGCTTGCGCTAAATCTTGCAGATCGTCTAGATCCAGACGATATCAACGCGCTTGACGTTAACGAGCTTCCTTTCGATGTAAACGCAGCGCCTGAGGTGCTTCTGAACGCAATCAGGAACATGACAGTCAGCGCGCCGCCCGCGATTGATCCACGACTCCGTCAGGCTCTATCTGACCTTCGGGAGGAACCTGGTCTGATATCTATCAGCCAGTCGGCGGTCCGATGCGGTATCTCAGAGTCTCGTTTGCGCACCTTGGCCAGGGAACAGTTTGGCGTGCCTCTGTCGACGTGGCTCGTCTGGCGAAAACTAGAGTGCTCTGCAAAAGCACTCTCGGCTGGAGCCAGTCTTGCCGAAGCAGCCTTGGCTGGTGGGTTTTCCGACCAGGCGCATTTTTCACGTGCTATGCGGCGTATGTTGGGGATAACGCCGAGCGTGGCGTCGCGCTCTCTCACGGGGAAGACCTAGGCACTCACATCGACCGCCAAGTGTCGGTTTAACCGGTTTTTTCAAGATAAATGCTTAGTGGTTCGCTATCTCTTGGAAAAGTTGAGAGGACACCGACCCTATGATCATATTTCGATTCTTCGTACGTTATGGATACGCACCCCTTTTCTTTGTTGGTTTTATTGGGCTTGCCGTTTGGATAGTCGAGAATGGCGCAAGCAAACTGTGGCTCGCCGCCCTATTGCTGCCGGCGATCGCCTTGTCGTTCCTCGCCGAACGGATCGCACCCTTTGAAGAAGCGTGGAACCATTCAAAAGGCGACACCACCCGCGACACTCTGCACGCGATCATCAATGAATTTTCGAATGCCGCGTCTATCGCCGCAATTCCGATCCTTGCCGCAATGACCCATGGCTTTGACGTTTGGCCGAGCGAATGGCCACTCTGGGCGCAGCTCGTCATGACGATCCTCATCGCAGACTTCGGCATTACCATGGCGCACTATGCAAGCCACATGTTCGAAGTCCTATGGCGGTTGCATGCGGTGCACCACAGCGTCGAGCGGATGTATGGGTTTAACGGTTTGATGAAGCACCCCTTGCATCAGACGATCGAACTCACTGCCGGGACAACGCCGCTCTTGCTGATGGGCATGCCGCTGGAGATCGGCGCACTGCTCGGCTTCGCAGCCGCAATCCAGCTTCTGCTTCAGCACTCCAACACCGACATGCGAGTCGGGCCACTGATCTATCTCTGGGCCGTTGCGCCGGGCCACCGGCACCATCACCTTGCCCACAAGATCAAGGGCGACGTCAATTTCGGCCTGTTCACCATGATCTGGGATCATATGCTTGGCACGTTCATCAGGGATCGCCCCCAGCCCCGGGACGGCGACCTTGGGGTCGCTGGACGACCCGACTACCCGGTGGGGTACGGCGCGCAGCTTGTGGAGCCATTCCGCAAATGGGACCGCAATACCAACGTTCAGCCTGCTGAATAATCGATTGCGGAGCTAAGTGGTGAGTTTCAGATCTTGGGCGGCGATCTAATGTTCGCCGCACCTTGGGGCATCGATGTAGATGCCGGGGACACGAAACTTGCTCAGGACGCAACCGCTTTCGCTTCTTTAGCAGCCTTCGCGGCATGCGCGGCAAACCAGGCATCCTCTTCCCCCGGTTCCGGCATGATGTCGCCACCCTCCATGGCCCATTTTGCCGGAACATCCACTGTCCCCATGGTGACAGTGGCGGGATCAAGTTCCGCGATCCGCGCAACCGCGCCACTCATCCGCGAAATGATCTCCTGCTTTTGATCATCCGTCCGACCACCGCGAATGGAACCGAACAGATTGACCGAGCCATCTCCTTCATCGTCCGGATTGACGAAAAAGATATGGACGAATGAGGACGGCGCGCCGGTCACATCGCAATGGATATGGGTGAGCTCTTTGGCGATCGCAGGTTTGCGTTCTTCGGCAATCAGGTTCTTTGGGCTTGAACAAACATAAAGCGGCATTGGATATCTCCCGAGATCAGAATTGGGCGTCAGGCACTCATGGCCGTTGCGACAACATCATCGACGTGACAACCGGTCTCTGCTGTCCAGAGATCACAGATTGCATGCAGTACATCGACCCGGGTTTCCTGGGCCGTATCTGCCGGCACATTCATCGAGATGATGGAGCTCTTGGATGGTTTGGAATCGGTGAAGCCCGATCCCTTGGCAATCTGCGTCCAACCAACCTCGGCGGAGTCTGAAAAATAGGTCTGGGCGATTTTGTCGAGGCCCGCTTCCAGATTGGTTTGCTGCGCTTGAGCAATCTGGCCTGCCTGGATCAAACAGCTGCATCTGATCATGGTGTCTCCTCTCAGCTAGGTCGGGCCCGCTAGGTCGCGCCAGTTAGTTGGGGACCGGGCCCGTTACCGGTGACAAGATGGGCACCCATGTGGTATTCTAAAAATGAATAAATTTTAGATATGATACCAAAATTTGGAATATCGCATGCTGGATGTCGCGGAAATCCGGGCCGTTGCGGCCATCATTGAATCGGGCAGCATCAAAAAAGCCGCTGATGTTCTGAACACGACCCAGCCAACGCTGAGCAAAATGGTCTTGCGCCTGGAAGATCGTCTCAGCACCACCCTGTTTCATCGCAGTCGACGGGGCATGACGCCGACCCCGGCAGGCACCTATGTTGCTCGAAGCGCCAACGGCATCGTCACTGAACTCTCCAAAATCGAGCGGCAGATTTCAGCCATGACCGAACAGGGGCCCGTTTCCATTCGATTGGGTGTCGGCCCCATTGTGGAGCACCTGTTCCTGCCGAAAGTCCTCACGAACCACCTGACGGAGTTTCCTCTCACCCGCATCGATGTCCGCACGGAAGCAGCGGAACGCCTTCAACACTTGGTACTCTCAGGAGAGATCGATCTGGCGGCTGGACCTTTTGACGAGGCGGAAGTCGACCCCCGCTTGCACGCGCTTTCCATTGCAGAAGAGCCTCTCTTCTATGTCGCCCGACCCGCCCATCCGCTGTTCAAGGAAAACAAAGAGTGGAGCCTCACAGAGGTGACAAGTCTCCCGCTCGCGACACCGCACTCACCCGCCAGCGTCACCAGACAAATGGAAACCGCCCCCAATCGAGCCGGCGGCCTGGCGGAACATGGCGTGCGCTGTGAAAACTATGCGACGCTCATGACGCTGGCCCAGGACGTTGATCTCATCGTGCCGGGCCCCCTGTCCTTATTCGAAGGTGCGATTGCAGAAGGGAAACTGAAAATCATCCCCACCTCTTTCACGCTGAAGTGGAAATGCGCCTGCCTAGTCCGGCCCGAAACACTGTATGCCGACCCGCTTCAAAGATTGGTCGACCGCTTTGCCGACATCGCAAAACGCTAGACGTCGTCGGCGGTGAGCTCGAGCACCAGCAGCATCATCAGATATGCGGCCTGGAATATGGAAACAATCAACATGGTGGCATAGAGCGCCGCGGATTGATCACTCAGGACCGGTAGAAGAATGAGAACCAGCGGAAGTTGGACGCCGGCCTCACCGCCAAACAGGAAGAGGATCTCCAACGGATTGCCCCGCTTGAACGTATCGATAAAGGGCGCTCGCTGCGGCCAGATTGTGATCCAGTCACAGATCAGGATCACGGCCGCAGAAACAAACCAGACCGTTTCTGGTGCTATGCCGTAAGCAAACAACAAAATGGGGAGAAGGGCAGCCACCAGGATAAAGAGACCGGCCATAACACAGCCTGTCATCGCCTGACGCTGGCCCTCGGTGGTGGATTGCGGCGCGGAGAAGGCGATCAGCGCGCCAAACCCGATAAACACGCCTGCAATCTGCGCAACGGTGTATGAAAGCGAGACAGGGTCTATCATCCTGACACTGACCATATACTGAAGCGCCAATCAATCAAGTTGGTGAGCCCTCACGCTTGCGACACCGCATTCACCCGCCAGCCGCGCAGCCGCCCCTAAAAATTGACACTATCACTGCCATTACCTACTCTATCCAGAGGGAGAGGGAGAGAGACGGCACTCCTTCGGACCATCGAAGAACATGCGATCGACGACCTGCAGGAGGTGAAAAATGAAGACGCACATTCCCTGGTGGCTGACGCTCATCATCATTCTGGAAGTCTTGCCGATGTTTCTCGGTCCGGTTGCGGCACTCAATCTGCCAGGCTTTCTGGGCGGCCCGGGCGCCGAGGAGATCAACCAGGCAACCTATATTTACACCGCGCGAAACCTCGCGGTCGGTATCGCCTTCATCATTGCATTCATGCTCAAGAGCGCACCGATGCTCTTTATACTGATCTTTATTCGGCTTTTCACCGACCTGGTCGATCTGCCAACGATGTTGCTCTTCGATCTCGCGAGCAACACCAACCGTCTCATCGCCATTTTCGTGTGTCTCTATTACGTCCCGGCGCTCATTGCGCTCCGCTATCTTTGGAAACAAATGCGCCTGGAGAAAGATGAGCAGAACGATAACCAGAGCGCGGCGCCCGCGTAAGATGCGCAAGGAAACAAGTTGAAGCGACACGTTTGAAAGGTTGACCTCGTGAAAAGAACGATCTTGATATTCTTGAGCCTCCTCGTCCTTGTTGCCGGCGGCATTGTATTCGCCTTGACCCGCGCTGGAGAACTGGTGACCCCTCAAGGGGAGGGGACCGTCGCCCTTGACGCTGGTACCTTTGAAGCTTTCCAGCTCCCGGACTATGCCGCCAAGCACATCACGGACGACTATAAGAGCTACTTCATCGAAGTGGAGCCGGGCATCAAGGTTCACCTGCTCGAGGTCGGATCCGGCTACCCGGTGTTTCTCATGCATGGCAATCCGACATCGGGCTTTCTCTACCGGAAGGTGGCAGCCGAGCTCCCGACCGACCGACTGCGGCTGATCATGCCGACCCTGGTGGGTCTGGGTTTCTCGAGCAAGGTGCCCGTCAGCCAGCATACGCTGGAGAACCACATGCGGTGGATCAACGCAGCCCTTGTTCAATTGCAGCTGACCGACCTCGTCTATATGGGACAGGATTGGGGCGGCGCTGTTGGACTGGGAGCGTTGTCCTTGTCTCCTGGCCTGCTCAAAGGCGCCGTGCTGGCGAACACCGGCTTCAATGCGCCAACAGAGGCGGGCAGCCTGTCGACAGCGCATGATATCGCCAAGACACCGATACTCGGCGAGCTCATGTTTGAGCAGGTGGTTTCAATCTTCGACCGCCTGCCCGCCACCCAGGGTGACCCTGCCTCGATGCCGGCTGATGTGACGGAGCTCTATGGTCGACCCGTTATCGAGAGCGGAAACGCTAAGGCGCCGTTAGCCATGATGCGCATGGTTCCCTATAGCCCGGACGAGCCCAGTTCCGTGCAAATGCGGGAAATTGAGCGCTATGTGGCAGGACTGGACCTTCCTGTTGAGCTTGTCTGGGGCATGAACGATCCGATCCTGGGCCCGGCGCTGCCCAGGATGCAGCAGAATTTCCCCGATGCGTCGGTGACCGAAACTGAAGCAGGCCACTTCCTTCAGGAAGAGGTGCCCACAGAAATTTCAGCTGCCCTTCTGCGCGTTATCGACCAAGTGCAAACGCCAACGGCAAACTAGACCGCCGCGGAAAAATGCGGCCATAAGAAACAGGAGATCGCCATAAGCACGCATCTACGGACAGCCGTCGTAACCGGCGTTTCCACCGGCATCGGACGCGCGACCTGCGCGCAGCTGATCAAGGACGGCTGGCACGTCTTTGGCAGCGTGCGGAAGGAGGCCGACGCCGATGCGGCGCGGGCAGACCTGGGAGACGCATTCACCCCGCTAGTCTTTGACGTGACGGATGGAGCCGCAATCGAAGCCGCCGGCCAACAGGTCAGCGCGTACCTTGCTGGCAGAACCCTCGATGGCCTCGTCAACAATGCCGGCATCGCGGTCGCCGCGCCGATGCGCTACGTGTCTATCGACGATCTCGAGTCGCAGTTTGACGTCAATGTCTACGGCGTCGTTCGCGTGAGCCAGACCTTCCTGCCAATGTTGGGCGCGGATCACGATCGGACCGGGAAACCAGGCAAGATCATCAACATAAGCTCCATATCGGGTCGGGTATCGGTCCCTTTCATGGCGCCTTATTCCATGTCGAAATATGCCGTTGAGGCACTATCGGACGCCATGCGCGCGGAACTGCGGCCCCATGGCGTAGACGTCGTGATCGTTGAGCCCGGACCGGTGAAGACGCCCATATTTGAGAAAACGGAAGAGCTCGACTTCAGCCGCTACGCCAACACCGAATATGCCGCAGCCCTCGACAGGCTCACCAAGTCCACCCAGGACCTTGGCAAGAGTGGGCTGGAACCGGAGGCGGTCGGCGACCTCATTGTCGAGATTTTCAACAACGCGTCGCCCAAGACTCGCTACCCGATTTTGAAAAACAAGTTCAGTCGGTGGACCCTGCCACGACTGCTGCCCACGCGGACATTGGACCGCGCCCTCGCACGGCGCGCGGGACTGGAAAAGCGGAGATAGAAGCTTGGTCCCACACCCAGCGCTCGCAGCGAATGCAATTGTCCTATTACACGTTGGATCTTGAGAAAACGCAACACCATGAACGATAGCAATCGTTTGATTTGGAGGAAATGTTGATGGAATTCATACTTGAGTTTTTCAGAGAGTTTAGGGAACAAGCTCAGGACCTGCCGGATTGGGTCAATATGTGGCTGCGATTTATGGGGGTAGTCTATTTCGCCGGCCTGCTCTTTATTTTCCGCCATTGGGGCGCCCGTTTTGCCGTTGGGATGATGCTCTTTCTCAATGTGCCAGCGTCCGCGGTCATCACAGACGTTACGGGAAACATTGACTGGATCGCTGCCGTCCACCTCGTTCTGTGGCCACCGGTTCTCTATTATCTTCTGACACGCGATGTTTTTGGACCCAATGCAAAGCCGCTGAGTCCCTATGGGATCTGGGCTATCGCCATGTCAGCCACGATGGCGATTTCACTTGCCTTCGACGTCTGGGACACCATTCGGCTCATACTGGGCACAAAGTGACATCCAGCGCTGACTCTTGAGGCTGTTCCCGACAGCCTGTTGAGACCTGAGGAGATCGCCGCTGCTTTGCCGCGCACAATCTCCTCAGGTTCAAGCGCCGACAGCATATTTGAGGGCCGGTAAATTTTTGGGGGCCATCAGAAAAGTAGAGCGCCATGGGAGTCGCTGTTGGCGCCCGCGGCAGAGCACAGGGAGAGCAGCCCTGACAATCCTCATAACCGCCCCGGCAGCGTGATCGGTCCATCAGACGTTCTGATCTGCACATATACGACGCTTGGTGGTCCGTCTGTGATCTCCAAACCGGTTACCGGTTCGCTAAGGTAGGTTTTAAGCTTGTCCTCGTCCTGAGCGACGACAACTTTCTCAATCCCTAGAATTTCGTGATGGTGTTGGGGGTCTCCGTGCCCAAGACGCGCGACGTCATCGTCATAGTCGAAAAAGTAAGGCCACCCTTCTCCTTCTACAAGCGACCGCTCAATGCCCGCCGACCGAAATCCTAGAACACCGTGCCGGGTCTTGCGCTCCCCAGGTGCCCAAACAAGACCAAGTTTCTCCGTCGCCTCCGTCATGTTGCGCAGGCCCAGGACCGGGGCCAAGAATTTGTCACCATCTTCTGTCTTCTGAAGGAAAATTTGGCCGACAGGATTCGTCTTCGCACGCTCCATGTCGGTGATCCCGGCAACTTCGATGAACTGGTTGCCAAGCGGCACGATGAGGTTGCCTGTCCCCCATTCAGGATGATCGCCACCCTCGACGGTCCCGAGGCCAAAACGATCGCGGAGGTAGACAGCAGCTGCCTCAAGGTCGCGAACAGCCAACACAACATGGTCCAAATAAAACATGGGAGAATCCTCTATTGCTGATACAGGCGATTTTGCGAAGGACAGGAAGCTCGCCGCCATAACGCTTGTTTTTAGAAAATGCCGCCTTCTCATTTCACATCCTACCTTTCGGTGAACATTCGTTGCGCCCAAGACCGAGCCAACTCGATTTTGGTCAAGACGTCAGATAGGTTTTTGGGCCTGTCTTGTTCAAACGAATACGGTCGGCTAGAAATGAACTGAATTCATCTCGTGTTAATCGGGGCAGATCCGTGAGGCTACCGCCGTTAGAACGATTAAGAGCAATGGAGGCCGCTGCGCGACACCAGAGCTTCAAACGCGCCGCCGAGGAGATCGGCGTAACCGCCTCCGCCATTAGCCATCGTGTGCGGACGCTCGAAGCTGAATTGGGGATCAGACTTTTCGATCGGACTGGAAGTGGCGTTGAGCTTACGGACGCAGGGACACGCCTCGCGAAAAGCATCAGCCGTGCAATTGATGGCATGTCGTCAACATGGACCGACCTTCTTCATGAAGCACGCGGACGGCCAATTAGGGTCTCGTGCGCGCCCATGTTTGCATCACAGTTTCTATTTCCAAACATCGCCAAGTTCACGCAACAAAAACCGGACCTAAATCTGGAGATCGTGAGCACCAATAACGTTGCCGACATCGCAGATGACGAGGCGGACATCGGAGTGCGGCTTAGCCCGAGACCACCATCACCTCTGTGGTGTGAGCGGCTGTCCAACGTGTCCTTCGTGCCAGTTGTTGCACGCAACAAGTCCAATGAGTTGACGAGCGTAAGAAGGATCAACGGCCCCTTGCTCTGTTTGTCGTATCAACCGGACATGTGGACGAAATTTCAAAAGGCGAGTGATGTCGAGCTTGCGAAGGAAGCGAAGCTACTGCACTTCGATTCACTCGAAGCCACGGTTGCCGCCGCCCAGGGTGGCGCAGGCGTTGCCCTGCTCCCCGATTGGATCGCGAATCATTCTGAATACGCCGATGGACTCGTCGCTTTACAGCATGCCGCAGTTGTATCGGACCTTTGCTACTGGATTACAATGCGGCGAAGTGAAAAGGACAGCGCCAACTATCGCGCGGTTCGCAAGTGGATCAAAAAATCCGTATCCGTAAATGCGCTGGGTGAATGAAGCGCGCCTGGCCGGCGCGCTCTATTTCCGGGTGATTGTTATGGGAGAAGGTGTTGATGATGCGTGGATCACCCGCGTGCTGTCAGACGCATCAATGAGTTAGGCGCGTCGACCCATTGAATGCACAGGAAACCGTCACGCGAGATGCGTCGCGTTCTCCTGGATCCACTCACCAATTCGCTTTTTGCGTCGTTCGGTGGCAACCGCCGTGGCGCCGACGACAATGTGGGTAAGCGGTACAGCGGCAAGTGCGTCCCGGTAAACAGTTTCAGCCTGCCGAAAAGCCGCTGCAATGTCGCACGGACCGGGACATTCCGCCGCTGACGCGCCGCAGGGCCCGTTCCGGCGGATTTCGGTGCAGCGAAAACTTGGCGTGGTGCCTTCCAACGCGGCCGTGATATCCCACAAAGAAATAGCGTCCGCCTCGCGCGCAAGGCGGTAGCCACCCGCCACACCGCGCTGCGTCAACACCAGCCCCGCCCGGCTCAGCGCCTGCAATTGTTTGGCGAGGTAAGGCGCCGGGACGCCGAGATAATCCGCCAGCGATTCACGCGAGAGCGCCGCCCCCGCTGGCAGCAATGTAAGAACCGCGCATGCGTGCGCCGCCCACTCAACACCTTTTCCTATCTTCATGGGCAAGCCTCTTTACTCTCCCAACTTTTCACGCAGAGCCGCAACGCGCGCAGCGTTTACGCCCGCATCAGAATAGCCGACCCGGGAGGCGGACCGCACCTGCACATCTGTATCCGTCAATCGGAACTCCACATCATCGACAAATCCGAAAAGAGAGGAGCCGAACTCAGCTGCCAGATAGGCATCGTCCTTCACGGTCACCTTGCCGCCCATCTTCCCAAGCACCGCGGGGATTTGGTTCCACGCAGACCTGCTTAGCGGCGCGACGCTTTTTTCGGCTGGCGCACCGGCTTCACTGGACACGCAATTGGGTGACGCGGGACAGGCGGCAAGCTTTCCATCGATGAGACCCAAAGCGGCCCCACTTCGTGACTGCACACCCAAATAGGCGAACGCCCCGACACCCAACACGACCAGCACGGTTAGAACAATTACACCCTTTTTCAACAGTTTCATTTTTGCCTTCCCAATCACTCATTCTTTAATTAGGATATATTTTATCCGCAATTAAAGTCCAGTGAAAAATATGCGGGAAGGCGCAAGACCACCTCAACAAAAAGGTCGTGAGAATGTTCGAAGAAGATCACCTGCCAAACCATCCATCGCTTGGTCTCACAGGCCGTGCATTGTTTACGTCGCTCTTCTTTTTGTCAGGCCTCACACATTTCACAAATGTGCCCTACTACATCGACCTCATGCCTGAGGAGATCCCTTTCCAGCTGTTTTGGATCTACCTTTCAGGCGTGGTTGAACTCGCAGGCGCGGCGATGATCCTGGCCAATTGGCGGCCCCGCTTGGGCGGCTGGCTCATCGTTCTCTTCATGGTCCCTGTGACCTTTGCGGTGCACGGATATGAACTGATCTATGCGGAGACGGAAGCAGAGCGCGTCATGCAGCAAGCGCATTTCTTGAAAGGAATTGCGTTGACCGGCGCGGCACTCCTCATCACGCAGCTGGGCGTAAAGCCAGAACCCAAGACCGCTTAAACTTCTGGATCGCCGTTTCCCTTATCTTGCTCTGACTGCCCCGGCGGACGAGGCGTATTGAGGTAGGTGGCGATCCAATGAAAGGCGGTGATGAGCAACAGATCGCCCTGCACTTCCATCTGTCGACTTAAGGCGAGGCCACCGACAAACGCCAACGCGCACCACTGCCACTTCCAACGCAAGGTGAAATAGTGCGCGGCGCCAAAAACAAGAGAACTCAGAACAGCCGCCACCCAGAAAGAAGCCCCCACACCCTCCAGGACCAGCGGAATGGCGAGGCGGAACACCCACTCCTCCCAGAAGGAAAGGGCGCCGAGATAGAGGATCCAGCCAAGTTTCGAGATACTCCAGGCTTTGTCTATAAACCAGGCGTGCGCATTCAATGCCACTACCAATAAGACAAATGAGATCGCATAGAGATCGAGGTTGTTGAGACCCCTCTGGAGACTGTCACCGAATGCGATCTGCAGACCGGGGATGCCGATGCAAATGAGTGCGAGCATTAAGCCGGGAAGGCCATGGCGGAGAAACACCTCGCGGAAGGTAGAGAGTCTGTCACCCGTAAAGTCACTGTCGCGCTGAAGTCGTTGGTTTCTGGAAAGCACTGCGTGACCCGATCTCCTGTATCCATCCATCAAACGTCGCGCTCAGTTAGCCGACGAGCGCTTGATAACTTATGACACACAGAATGCCCTTTGTTGACAGTTGACGAGCCTCAAAGCCGGACTGACAGACTTACACGCGCGGTCTTCGAACTTAGCTGCCGACGTTCACATAGGTGATTTCAGATCGGGAAAACTGGAGCGGGCGATGAGATTCGAACTCACGACCCCAACCTTGGCAAGGTTGTGCTCTACCCCTGAGCTACGCCCGCGCTCCGGGCGGGCAATGGGCCCGCCGAGGGGGGTATATCGCCCATGTGCGCTGCCTTTGCAAGCCCTTATTACGCCTAACTTTTCCACCAAAACCGACGTGAGGCCGGATGCTCTATCGGGCCTTGGCAAGGACGTGACTAGCTGGCATGAGAAAGACATGACGACAGAGAACGAAACAACAAACGCCGCCCCGGTCACGGAGCCGCTCGGCAAAGATCAGCTGCTCGCCCTTCTTCAGGAGCTGGATATTGCCGCCGCCACCATCGACCACCCGCCGCTCCATGCGGTTGACGATGCCCAGGCCTGGCGCGCGGACAATCTGCCCGACCAAAAGGGCGGCTTCTGCAAGAACCTATTCCTTAAAGACAAAAAGGGCGCCCTTTGGCTTGTCGTTACGCTAGAGGAACGAAATATTCGCCTGAACAGCCTGGCAAAGCCGCTCGGCTCAGCCCGGCTTTCCTTCGCGAAACCTGAGCTTTTGTGGGAAAAACTGGGTGTGCGTCCGGGCTCCGTCACCCCATTTGCGCTGATCAACGACAAATCTCAAAAAGTCCGCCTGGTCCTGGACGCGCCGATGATGGAGCACGACTGGCTCAACTACCATCCGTTGACCAATGAGGCGACCACCACCATCTCAAAAGCCGACTTTTTGAAATTCATCCGCCATTGCGGCCACGAACCCACTATTATCGATCTGGAAGCAGCGGCAGGCCTTTAAACAGCGCCTATCGACCTATCTTTTTTGCAGACAGAAGAATGAAGGAACCTCATGTCAGATCTGGCAGGCACCCCTGATACGCCCACACCCCCGACCGGCGCGGGCGACTACATCAAGGACACAACTACCGAGACCTTCATGGCGGATGTGGTGGAAGCATCGCAAGAAGTGCCGGTCATTGTGGATTTCTGGGCACCGTGGTGCGGCCCATGCAAACAGCTGACGCCGGTGCTTGAGAAAGTCGTCAACGCGGCCCAAGGTGCCGTCCGCCTGGTCAAGATGAACATTGATGATCATCCGGAAGTGGCGCAGCAATTGCGGGTGCAATCAATCCCCGCCGTCTTTGCCTTCAAGAACGGCCAGCCGGTCGATGCCTTTCAAGGCGCGTTGCCAGAAAGTCAGATCAAGCAATTCATCGAGAAACTGGCCGGAGAAATCGGGCCGTCACCTGCGGATCAGTTGACAGAGATGGGGCGCGAGACCTTCGCGCAGGGTCAGCTGCAAGAAGCAGCGCAAATGTTTGCCCAGGCCCTGCAGCAAGAAGCGGGGCATGTTGGCGCCATTGCCGGTCTCGCTCTTTGCTACCTCCAGAGCGGCGACGCAGAGCGCGCAAGCCAAACACTGGAACTGGCGCCGCCGGACAAAGTGAACGATCCAGAACTCGCAAGCGTCCGCGCAGCCATCGCCCTGGACGCCAAGTCGGGGGACGTGGGTGAAACTGCTGAGTTAAGGGCCAAACTGGACGCCAACCCAAAGGACCATCAGGCCCGCTTTGATCTGGCACTCGCGCTGAACGGTGCAGGGGATCGCGAAGGTGCCGTGAGCGAGCTCCTTGAAATCATTGCGGTGGACCGGGCTTGGAACGAAGAAGCCGCCCGCAAACAGCTGCTCGAATTTTTTGACGCCTATGGGCCGACAGACGACGTCACAAAAGAGGGGCGCAAGCGCCTGTCGTCTATCCTGTTCAGCTAGGCCCGATAACCCCGATGGCAAACGGCCATCGCTATAAACGAGGTGATGAGTAAAAGGTGAGCGGAAAATATCTCAAAGCAAGCGACCTCCCATCGCGCATTCCGGTGTTTCCGCTGAGTGGCGCGTTGCTCTTGCCGCGCACGCAGGTTCCCTTGAATATTTTTGAACCGCGCTACCTACAGATGGTTGAAGACGCTTTGGGGGCTGAACGCCTGATCGGCATGATCCAGCCCTCGGCATCAGGCGCTTCAACCAATGCAGGGATTGTCGAAGAAAAACTGCCGCTCCATCCTATTGGCACCGTTGGACGCATCACGTCTTTTATGGAGACAGATGATGGCCGCTTCTTGATCACCCTAACAGGCGTCTGCCGTTTCCGTATTCGTGAAGAGCTAGACACTGTCACGCCTTACCGCCAGTGTTTTGTCGAGACGGAGGAATTTGAAGGGGACCTCAAGGCGGGACTCGGCGAGGACGACGTGTCGCGTGAACGGCTCCTGGAAATATTAAAGCAATATCTCGAAACCAATGGATTGTCGGCAGACTGGTCAGCAATTAAGAATGCGTCCAACGAGAGCCTGGTCAATTCTCTCTCCGTGATTTCGCCCTACGGGCCAGAGGAAAAACAGGCGCTGCTGGAAGCCAAAACCTTGGAAGACCGAAACCAGATGTTGATCGCCCTGACTGAGATAGCGCTCGCCCGCGACAACACTGAGGGCGGCTCTACCGTTCAATAGGTCTTCGACCTCTTTTCTTGCCGGAACCAAGACATCATGACCGACAAACAATCGACGCCGCCCGCCAACATTTCTCCCGTTGTTGATCCCAAACTGCTGGAGATTTTGGTTTGTCCGGTGACCAAAGAAACGCTGCACTATGACCGGGAGGCTCAGGAACTCGTGTCTGAAGGCGCTGGCCTCGCCTATCCCATTCGAGACGGCATCCCCATCATGCTGCCCGATGAAGCCCGGCAGATTGGATGAGCGACCGAAGCGACAGGCCTGACCAGGAGCGCCCCTGGCCAACTGAGCTGCGCTTGTCCGAAGAGGGTCGCCTTTTGACGGTGTCCTTCAATGACGGGAGCCAATTCGATCTTCGCGCGGAATATTTGCGCGTGGAGAGCCCGAGCGCCGAAGTCCAGGGACACGGAGCGGGGCAAAAGAAAATTGTGCCCAACAAGCAGGATGTCGCTATCACCAATATTGAACCTGTTGGCAACTATGCCGCCCGCCTCTTGTTCAGCGACGGGCATGACAGTGGCCTGTTCACATGGGACTACCTCCACGAACTCGGCCGCGAATATCACGGGAAATGGGCGGAATACCTGGCCGGGCTTACCGAAGCTGGCCTCGCGCGATAACAAAGGCCCAAAATGGCTGCCTAAGCGCGGTGAATATGTTTGACACCGCGACAGTCTGCCACAGCGCAATTGTTTACCATCTTCGTCTAGAAAGCGCCGTTCGTCACGCGCGCGAAGACGCCGGATGAACCCATCAGAAGAGGGCTGAGGAGGCAATGGCACCGAGTACGTGCCATGAAGAAACCGCGTGCTGCAATGCGCGGGGTGGCAATCTGCATGCAGCTTTGCGCTTAGCGCAGGCCGCATGCTTCTGAAAAATCTTTCGGGGGGAAACGAAAGTGACACATGCAGGACGCACGCAACAACGACCACGCACCCACCTCCCGGCAGGCTCAAGAATTGACCGCCTACTGGAACAGGCTGACGGAACCGGCGGGTGGCATTCCACCGCGGGCGGCATTTGATCCCATCGCCATCCCGGCCGCTCTCCCATCGGTCTTTCTGATTGAACGACTTGACGTCGACACATATCGGTTCCGTCTGCTGGGTACAGATTTTGCGGAACGGGGTGTCATTGATTTGACCGGTACGCTGCTGAAGCGTTCAGAGGTAGACCCTGACCGGAGCCCGGTTTTCTCCGTCCTTGATCGTGTTCTCGACACACCCTGCGGAATTCAGATGTTGGGCGTAGAACAAAATGAACAAGGTCGCCAAGTGCTTGTTGAGTATGTTGCCCTGCCGCTCGCCGATGAAGAAGGTATCGCACGGTTCGTTGTGGGCACCGGATCCCCACGGGCAACCTTGGGCTATGAAGACGACGAGATCGGGTTCACACCTTTGGTCGAGGTAAGGCATTTGCAGGAAATACCGATCTCAACCCCTGAAGAGGGCGCAGCCTAGAGCGGCTCGCCCTTCATCAGGCGGGGAAGGTCGCCGACACCGCCACCCGCCAGACGCATGAAAAACCGCCGCGCCGGACCAATCCGATTAACGATCCCAAGTCCTACATCGCGCAGAAGACGAAGCGGCGCCACGTCATTCGAGAAGAGGCGGTTGAGACCATCGCAGGCCACCGCAAGAGAGACATTGTCAAACCGCCGCCAGCGCTCATACCGATGAAGCGTGGCCAGCGCCCCAATATCAAGACCGACGCGTTTTGCATCCACCAAAACGTCGGCAAGCGCCGCAACATCGCGCAGTCCAAGATTGAGACCTTGCCCCGCAAGCGGATGAATGCCATGCGCCGCATCACCCGCAAGCGCAATACGGGGACGGACATAGTCCCGCGCCAACTGCAAGGACAGCGGATAGGACCAACGGGGACCGACCGGCTTCATCTCACCTAAATAGGGACCAAACCGTTTCGCGCATTCAGCGGCAAACCCCTCGTCATCAAGACCCAGCAACGCGTCCGCAAGCTCCGTCTCTTCGGTCCATACAAGCGACGCGCGATTACCCACCATGGGCAGTACCGCGAAGGGCCCACTGGGGAGGAAATATTCCTGCGCCACACCATCATGGGGCAACGCATGGTCAACCGTGGTGACGATCCCTGATTGGCCGTAAGACCACCCGACCGTCTGAATGTCCGCTTGTTCGCGAATTTGCGACCGCCTGCCATCGGCGCCGACCAGCAATGCCCCTTCCAGAACCGTGTCAGATCCCAACGTTACAGAAACATGCGAGGACGCCACCTCAAACGAAGTGATTGTGTTCGGGGCCATCAACGTGACCCCGTCGGCAACAGCCAGTGCCTTGCGAAGCGCGACGCGCAGATGGCGGTTTTCAACCATCACGCCGAGCGGCGCATCGCCGATCTCTTTGTGGTCGAAGTGGAGAAAAAGCGGCGCGGCCGTTTCTCCCGGCCGCCCGTCCGTCACAACAATATCATTGATGGGCTGCAGCTGACCGTCGAGATGCTGCGCCACACCCAGCTCTCTAAGCATGCGGAGCGACGCGTCGGCAATCGACGAAACGCGGCCATCAAAGGCCGGGTCCACATCCACAGCCGGATCAAGCGTATCCACCGCCGCGACCTGGAACCCGCCTTGCGCCAGAGCCAAGACCAGCGGCAGTCCCGTCAGCCCACCACCGGCAATAATCACATCAAATTTCGCTGGATCACCACTCATGGGCGAAAGGTCTATCGGATTGGCCCAAAAGTCCAGTTGCGCCAGTGACGCAGCCAAATAGTGACGCAGGAACCAGTTCGTTTGACCCTTGCGCGCGCGCCCGGGGCCCGTTAGGCTTTAGTGACAATTTGTCAGTTCTGCGATCAAGAGGAGGAGCTTGTGGCCGAACATCAAAGCAACGGGGCGCCGCTGCCCAATGGCATCGCCCTAACCGCGCTGGACGAGACCTATCGCGAAGACATTCATGACGTCCTCGACAGGCTGCGGTCGGAAGCTCCTGTGCATGAAGATACGGAATTGGGACGGATCATTCTCACCCGTCACGACGATGTCCGTGGCCTGCTGCGCAATCGTGACTGGGGAGTCGACCCACGCAAATCCAGTCCCGACTCCTATGTGCGCCTCATCACAGGCACCAACACACCGGAAGGCATGGAGAACTATCAGCCCTCCATGCTCTTCCTGGACGATCCCGATCACAAACGTCTCCGCGCGCTCGTGAGCCAGGCGTTCAATCCCCGCGCCATTGAAGCCATGCGCGACCGGACCGAAGAAATCACCAACGCCTTGCTTGACGAAATCGACGGCCGCGACGAAATCGATCTGATCGCAGATTTCGCGGGTCCCCTGCCAACGCTCGTGATTGCCGAAATGCTGGGCGTCGCCCTTGAAGATCGCGACCACTTCAAACGCTGGTCCGATGATCTGAATTTCAGTTTCGATCCGATCCGTGATGAGGAAACCAACAAACGCATCGAAGAGTCCGGCGAAGCCATGCAGAGCTACTTCGACAAAACAATTGCAGCAAGAAGGGCAGAGCCTAAGGACGACCTCATCTCCGACCTCATTCGGGCGCAGGAAGAAGAAGACAGCCTGAAAGATCACGAGATCATGTCCATGTGCACGCTGCTCCTGATCGCGGGCAATGTGACGACCACCGATCTGATCGGGAACGGACTCTACGCGCTGATGACCCACCCTGATCAGATGAAAAAACTGCAAGACGATCCATCCATGATCGACAATGCGGTAGAAGAGATGTTGCGCTTCGACAGCCCGGTCACAGACAGCGCGCGGCTACCCTTTGCAGACGAAGTCATCGATGGCTGCCCGGTGAAGCAGGGCTATACCACCTATACCTCACTCGCAGCTGCCAACCATGATCCGAGCGTCTACCCCGACCCCCACAAGTTCGATATTGAACGGGAAGACACCCACCACCAGTCCTTCGGCGGCGGCATTCACATGTGCCTCGGTGCGCCGCTTGCGCGTCTCGAAGCACAAATCGGCATCAATGCCTTTCTGGCCCGCTTTCCTAACGTGCGTTTGAGTGAAAAACCCGGCAAGCGTCGACACTTGCCTTCCTTCCGCGGCTTTGAAACATTGCCTGTCAAGCTTTGACCGACCCGCGTCTCCATCCGGAGACGCGACGACAAACAAATCGGCGGATTGAGGAATGAGTGAAGATTGGGCGCACCAGCCTGCCCTGGCGCTCGGGGCGGCGATCGAGAGTGGCCGCGCAGACCCGCGGGAGGTGACAGACTATTTTCTGCACCGGATCACAGAGGAAGACCCGAACAGCGAGATCTATGTCCGGGTCACGGAGACAAGAGCAAAACAAGAAGCAGCCGACGCGGCTGAGCGCGCCAAAACCGGTTTTCGGCGCTCTCCCCTTGATGGTGTCCCTCTGTCCTGGAAAGAACTGTTTGATGTGGTGGGCGAACCATCGACGGCCTGCTCCAATCTCCTTAAAGACAATATCGCGACAAAAGACGCCCTAACCGTCGACCGCCTGACCCGCGCCGGCGCGGTCTTGCTCGGCAAAACAACTATGACAGAGCTCGCCTTCTCAGGTCTCGGGATCAATCCCATCTTCGGCACGCCCCCAAACCCCCATGACCCAGAGATCGCGCGCGCGCCAGGTGGCTCCTCGTCAGGCGCGGGAGTCTCTGTCGCAAAAGGTCTCGCCGCCGCCGCGCTGGGATCCGATACCGGCGGATCGGTTCGTATCCCCGCGGCCTGGAACGGATTGGTCGGTCACAAAACAAGCTGGGGACGGGTGCCGTTGGACGGAACTGTGCCGCTCTCCCCGTCGCTCGACACAATCGGACCCCTTACCCATACCGTCGCCGATGCAGCCACGCTCTTTTCCCTTTTAAGCGGCGCACGCGCCGACATTCATAATGTCGCTGTGAAGGATCATGCGGTTCTGGTCCCAGACAATCTGGTCTTCGACGGCCTCGACGCCGGCATCGCCAAAACCGTCGACCGGGCGATCCATGACCTGGGCGCGAAGGGTCTTCGGATCGTCCACAAACCTCTGCCGTCGCTGGATGAAATCCAGAGCCTCGCCTGGCAGGGTGCCAGCATCTTAATCGCGGAGGCCTATGGCCTGTGGGGAGACCAAGTCGAAATACGGCAGAGCGAGATGTTCGCCGCAGTCGCCTCGCGCTTTATGATGGGTAAGCACGGCACAGCCTCACGCCTGGCCGCAGGTCTCCTGCTGCGTGCGGAAATTCAGAAGCGCTATGCACAAGAGACTGAAGGCTATGACGCCGTCTTGATGCCGAGTGTTGCCATCTCGCCGCCCGAGATAGAGCCGCTTATCGCTGATGATGAAGCTTATGGGAGGGCCAACAATATGGCGCTCCGCAACACAACCCTCGGCAATCAGCTGGGACTGTGTGCGCTGACCCTCCCCATCGGGTCCGACGCCCTCGGCCTGCCCGTCGGCCTCATGATCCAGGCAGCCCCCGGCAAAGATGAGCTCCTTCTCCGTCTTGGCCGCGCGATAGAAATGGCCCTCACTGCATGATGATTGGCCCACCCCAGGCCAGCCAGCTCCCAGCCTAGATTGACGGCTAAACCCAAATTTCGACGACGCCCCTTGTAAAGTCACCGTATGGTGATATATATCACCGAGCGGTGACATAGATTGTGGGACGGTCTTAATGAGCGAACGTAATAAGCACCAAACAAAACAGCGGTTCCTGGACGCCCTGCACACACTGCTGGTGCGCGACGGCCTGAAGGCGGTGGGCGTCAATGCCATTGCAAGAGAGGCCAAATCCGACAAAGCCCTGATCTACCGCTATTTTGACGATCTGGATGGGTTGTATCGGACCTATGTCAGCCAATCCTCCATCTGGTGGCGCCCAGAGGATCTGTTGGCTGGAGATCGCGAACCTCGATCACCTCAGGAGTGGCTCGAGCGGGTCATTCGAGGCCAGGTACATTTTTTGCGGACGCACCCGGAAACCCTTGCGTTGCTGGCCTGGGAGCCCATTGAGCGAAACGCTCTGATTGTCGCCCTGGAGCGCATCCGAAAAAAGCGGGCGCTGGAACTCTCTGAGAAACTCCGACCTCACTTTGCCGACCATCCCGATCCGGACCTGGTCGATAGAGCGACGACTCTGATCACTGCATCAATTCACTATCTGGCCGTCCGTGGGCGGACCATCAAATCATTCGGTCCGCTTGATATCAAAAGCGATCAGGGGTGGGCGACCATAGAGGACACGCTGATCGCCATGATCGCCGGCTTTTCAGCGCCAGCATCGTCGTCAGTCAAGAATTAGGGAGGCATTCGTATGAGCAGAAACCCATCACGCCGTTTGTTCCTGAAATCATCCGTTGCAGCGAGTACGGCGCTCGCAGCAACTGGGCTGTGGCGCGCCAACGAGCAAGGGCTTTTCTCGATAGCGCAAGGTCCGGCCTATGACCCATGGAACCTGGCAACCGACGGAACCCTGGATGAAGCTCGGTTGATCCAGGCTGCCATCCTCGCCGCCAACCCTCACAATACGCAGCCGTGGCTTTTCTCATTTGAAGACAAAACACTCGTCATCTGGGCCGACCGCAGCCGTCACCTGGGCAGTATGGATCCCTTTCTTCGCGAGATGTATACCGGCTTGGGATGCGCAATTGAAAATGCGCGTCTGCTTGCCGCGGGCGTCGGTCGGAGCCTCAAGATTGACATTGTAGAGGCACCGCTCTCGCTCGCTGGTGAAAGAGACAAACCCAGTGTCGCCGCGAGGCTATCGCTTGAAGGAAGCGCGCACGATCCGCTGAACCTCGCGGCAAGCATCTCTTCACGGCACACAAACCGCTATCCTTACATCCGCGACAAGGCGGTACCGCAAGACTTTCTGACATGGGCAGAGCGCAGTGCCGCCGACTTCGGCGTCGGCGTACATTTTTGGTTAGAGGGCGACAGCCGTCGCGAGATTGATGACCTGATCGTCTCCAGCACAGAAGCCATCATCGACGACGAAGAAATGACCCAAGACAGCGCCGGCTGGACCCGCATCTCAAAGCAAGAAATTCAATCACATCGCGATGGGGTAACCATGGAGTCGGCGGGATTGACGACGCCGATCTTCCTCATGTCCAAAATACTGCCGAAGGTCGATGCCCATACAAGCCATGCCTATTGGCTTGCGGCGACCAGAGATAGACACGTGCCCACTGCGCCGGTCATCGGCGCGATCGCCGTGCCAAGTCTTTATACTGTTGGAGACTCGATTAAGGCTGGCCGCTTCTGGCAGCATATGCACCTCGCCGCGACCCAGCGGGGAATTGATCTACATCCGCTCAATCAACCCGTGGAAATGATCGACCGGCACCGGCAGTTGAACCGGGATGCAAAGGAAACGACCCGATTCGCCGCGCTTACCGGAGACAATAAGTCCGAAACCACTTTTTGTTTTCGAATGGGCTATTCAACCTCACCAGCGCGACCAAGCCCAAGACGCAACGTTGAAGAGTTGCTAGTATAAGAAAGCCCCGGCACTCGTTTGAGTGCCGGAGCTCTTAATCATCCGTAAACAGACTTAATCTGTCGGGATCTGCAGCGCCCGATCCTCCGTCGCGCGCTTCACGATATAGGCATAGATGTCGTCGACTTCGCTTTCGGTGAAGAGGTCACCAAAGCTTGCCATCCCATTATCCGCCAACATGCCGTCAATCACGATTGCCTTGAAGTTCTCATGGACAGCAGGGGACATACGGCGCAGGTCCGGCAGCACGCCGCCGCTCACCGCCAACGCGCCGTGACAGAGCGCACAACTGCCCATGAACAGCACTTCGCCATTGGCAATCTGCTCATCTGTCGCCGTAATTTCCGGCTGCGGCGGGATTGTCAGATCGCGAAGCGCAAGCTCAGGCAGCTCCTCCGTGCCATTGACCTTGAAGACCAGAAGCCGCCCATCATTGGAGTATTTCGCTGCTGCCGAGGTACGCGCATCACCGGAAGCAAGCGCAACACCGCCCCAGCCCGCCATCACCGCGAGATATTGTTCGCCGTCGACTTCATAAGTAATGGGAGGCGCTACAATGCCGGTTTGAATATTGGCTTCCCAGAGGACAGTGCCACTATCGGCGCTATAGACAACAAAGCGCCCGTCACCCGTCCCTTGCGCCACCAGATTGCCCGCGGTCGTCAGCACACCGCCATTGAGGTTGGCGGGCATCTCAATCACCCACCGCTCTTCACCCGCGATCGGGTCCCAGGCTTTGAGATAACCGCGGTCGATGGGCAGCTCCTCAAGGGAGTTGATGGCATCTATATAGTCCTGCCAATCAAGGCCGGTGTTCCACCAATTGGTGCGCACCGTAAAGTCCTTGTCGTCCCGCCATTCCCGCGCAAGCGTGTAAATGCCTGCGATCTCCATGGTCGGAATGTAAACAAGTCCCGTATCAGGGTTGTAGGCCATTGGGTGCCAGTTATGGCCCCCATTGGCAGACGGCAACACAAACTGTGTTGAGCCTTCATAGCCAAGCGCCGGGTTTTCCACCGGTCGGCCTGTTTCCAGATCCACATGGCTTGCCCAAGTAACCGTGATGTATTTCTCCGCAGAGAGAAGCTCGCCGGTCACCCGATCGATCACATAGAAAAAGCCATTTTTAGGTGCCTGCATCAGGACCTGGCGGACCTCTCCGTCAATCTCCAGGTCGGCCAGAACAATGTGCTGCGTCGCTGTGTAGTCCCAATTGTCGCCAGGCGTGGTCTGGTAATGCCACTTCAGACGACCTGTGTTGGGGTCGAGCGCAAGGATTGACGAGAGGTAGAGATTGTCGCCGCCACCTGGTGAGCGAATTTCCCGCGTCCAGGGCGATCCATTGCCGACACCCACATAAAGAGTGTCGAGGTCTGGATCATACGCCATGGAGTCCCACGCCGTGCCGCCGCCGCCGACTTCCCACCAGCGGCCGCCTTTCCAGGTATCAACCGCCACCTCGAGTTCCGGGTGTTCAAAACCATCAGCCGGATTGCCGGGAACCGTGTAGAAACGCCAGAGCTGTTCGCCGGTCTCAGAGTCATAAGCTGTGATGTAGCCCCGAACACCAAACTCGCCACCACCGTTACCGATGATGACCTTGTCGTTCACAATGCGGGGCGCCCCGGTGATCGTGTAGGGCGCACCGGGAATCGTGTTCACCTCCCAATGCACAGATCCATCTTCTGCGTTGAGCGCAAACAAACGCCCATCAAAGCTTGCGACATAGACACGGCCTTTCCAGACGGCCACGCCGCGATTGACAATATCGCAGCAGCCATACCGAGCCCATTCGCCGGGAACTTCAGGATCGAAATCCCAAATCTCTTCACCGGTCTTGGCATCAAGCGCGTGGACCACGCCCCAATTGCCGGTCGTGTAGAGCTTTCCATCGACAACAATGGGGCTTGCTTCCAGACCGCGAACCGTCCCTGTACTGAACGACCAGGCAAGCCCAAGCTCACTCGCATTCTGATCATTAATCTGTGTCAGAGGAGAATAGCGCTGCTCTGAATAGGTGCGTCCATGGGCCAGCCAGCTACCGGGCTCGCTATCGGCATTGATGATCCGCGCGCCATCAATATCCCCCGCAGGGCGCTCTGTTGCCGCCGCGGGCGCTTCCTCCGCAGGTGTTTCCGCAATCTCACCCCCCGATACCGGCGCCGCATCCGGCAGGCTCGTGGTATCCACCTCGCCGCCGCCGCCCGCAAACTGCATCACAACGACAGCCGCAATAAGTACCCCCGTAGCCCCGTTCACCAGAACCGGCCACTTCTCCCGCAAAAAGTCCGACATGCGGTCTCCATCCCTATCTGTTTGATGAGAGCTGTGGACCAGCTCTTCCTCCTCCGAATTGGCGGAAAGTGTACCTCAATCCGCCCAAACTGGAAATGCGGAGTATGACTCTGCATTCGAGCGATCGCGGGGCGTTTTTGATATGCACAATCATTAGGCAGCCGCCTACATATGATTATATTTTGTGCATATTCCAGCCTATCTTGATGCTTCCAGAGTCAGGTCAAGCTCAAAACATAAGCAGAAACAGCAAGTTAACAGAAAGTTGACAAACCGGCACGCTTCTTGACTCCCCAATGCGCACGGACCAGTCCGCACCCCCAAAAAAGCTTGGGGAATCTGGACCTAAATTGCTCCCCAAAATCATGAGCGGGGGCTGGGAACAGGAGCCACGTGAAAGCGGGCCCTACTAACAAAGGGGAAGAACCTGATGAAACTCGTAATGGCCATCATCAAGCCGTTTCGCCTTGATGCTGTGCGGGAAGCGCTCACAGCTGAAGGTGTGGAAGGTTTGACCGTCAGCGAGGTGAAGGGTTTCGGTCGCCAAAAAGGCCAGACGGAAATCTATCGCGGTGCTGAATATGCCGTGAGCTTCGTTCCGAAGCTCAAGATTGAAGTCGTGGTCAAGTCCGAGCAATCGGACAAGGTCGTCGAAACCATCGTCACTGCCGCCAAAACAGGCCAAATCGGCGACGGCAAGATTTTTGTCACACCAGTAGATCAAGTCACGCGAATCCGCACCGGTGAAACCGATGCGGACGCTCTATAGGAGAGAGCTGATGATAAACAAACTAATGAAACTTGGGGCAGCTGCTCTTCTTGGCCTGACAGCCATGAGTGTGCCCGCCCTCGCAGAAGATGAAGCGTTGAGGGCAGGCGAAGCAGCCTACATCTTCAACACACTTCTGTTTTTGATGGCTGGCTTCCTGGTCATGTTCATGGCAGCTGGTTTTGCCATGCTCGAAGCAGGGATGGTGCGTTCAAAGAACGTTGCAATCCAGTGTACGAAGAACATCTCGCTCTTCTCAGCCGCAGGTATCATGTACTACCTGGTCGGCTACAACCTGATGTATGACGGCGTTGACGGTGGCTACATTGGATCGCTGGCCTTGTGGGGTCCAGATGACTCCGCCGCTCTCGCTGACGCACCTAGCTTCGGCGAAGGCAGTGGGTATGCAGCCGCTTCCGACTGGTACTTCCAGATGGTGTTCGTGGCAGCAACAGCTTCGATCGTTTCCGGCACAGTCGCCGAGCGCATCAAACTCTGGCCCTTCCTTCTTTTCGTTGTCGTTCTGACCGGCTTCATCTACCCAATCCAGGGTGCATGGCAGTGGGGCGGCGGCTGGCTGTCAGAAATGGGCTTCTCAGACTTCGCTGGTTCTACAATCGTTCACTCAACCGGTGGTTGGGCGGCTCTTGTCGGTGCCATCGTTCTGGGTGCACGTCATGGCAAGTACGGTGAAAACGGCGAAATCAATGTGATGCCTGGTTCGTCCATGCCGCTCGCAACACTGGGTACATTCATCCTGTGGCTCGGCTGGTTCGGCTTCAACGGCGGTTCACAGCTGGCACTCGGCTCAGCAGCGAACGCTGTCGACGTGTCGCAGATCTTCATCAACACGAACATTGCAGCCGGCGCTGGCGTTATCACAGCGATGGTCCTCACACAGCTGCTCTACACCAAGGTAGACCTCACCATGGCGCTGAACGGCGCGCTGGCCGGTCTGGTGTCGATCACGGCTGAGCCTCTGACACCAACACTCGGCTCTGCCGCAATGATTGGTGCCGTTGGTGGTGCGATCGTGGTTGTGACCGTTCCGCTTCTCGACAAGCTGAAAATCGATGACGTGGTTGGCGCCATTCCGGTTCACCTGTTCGCAGGTATCTGGGGCACAATGGCCGTGCCGCTCACCAATTCAGGCGCAAGCTTCTACACCCAGGGTGTAGGCGTTGTCTCGATTGGTGCCTTCGTGGTGCTTGCAAGCCTCGCCTTCTGGCTGGCTCTGAAGTTCACCATCGGACTGCGGGCAAGCCAAGAAGAAGAAGTCATCGGTCTCGATAAATCTGAGATTGGCCTGGAAGCCTATCCAGAGTTCGGTTCCGGATCACAGCGCATCTAACGCGCTGGATCTGACACAAACTGCAACGAGTACATGCAGTCAGTCGGGGCCACTTGAGTATCAGTGGTCCTGACATTCCTCCCAAAGCTAGGGCGTCATTGCTGCAGCCACCAACTCCCGCAGCATTGATGTCTAACTGGGATCCAGGTCACCCCCGATCTGGATCCCTCTTTTTTTGCGCGACAACCGCGCTAACTGCCTGCCACCTATAGCGGCGGCGCACTCTGAAGAGCCCCGCCCGTGTCTTTTTCAACGGCCCGGCCAGCGCCTTTTCCACCTCCAAAATCGAAGAACGCCACTGTTGGACTGCCTAATTTTCGGGCGTACGTACAGAGCATTCCGCACAATTCATAGGCATATTCCTGCCTGCCCAGAAATCCAGCACTTGCCAGATTTACCGCCAAGGTGCTGATTCTGAAGGCATTCCCAAAATACTCGACAGATGGCATGAGGTTTGATTGGGTTAACAATGAGTTAACGCGTGAGGGGGTCTCGCGCGTCTACTTTTTTGTCCGCCGGATGCCAAAAAAACGGGCACGGCGGACTTCCCCGTTCTGGGGGACATGGGGCTCGCACCGGGTTTCATGGGTGGCAACGGAGGCAATCTGATGGAAACCGCTTCAGCTGGTGGTGACGTATTTTTCTTGTTGATGGGGGCAATCCTCGTCTTCGCAATGCATGCAGGGTTCGCATTTCTTGAGGTCGGGACCGTCCGCCACAAGAGCCAGGTGAACGCGATGGTCAAGATCATCGTGGACTTCGCCATCTCCACCCTGACTTATTTCTTTATCGGCTACTCAGTCGCCTACGGCGTCGACTTCATGGTGAGCGCCGCCGTGCTGCAAGGCGATGCGACGGCCGAAGGCTACGAATTTGGGCCGCAGGGTGTGAGCCTTGTGAAGTTCTTCTTCCTGCTCACCTTCGCAGCCGCGATCCCAGCCATTATTTCTGGCGGCATTGCAGAACGCGCAAAGTTCTGGCCACAGGCATTCGCGACAGCAGCCATCGTGGGCTTCGTCTATCCCTTCTTTGAAGGCATCATCTGGAACGGCAATTTTGGCGTCCAGGCCTGGATCGAAGCAACGTTCGGCGCGCCGCTGCATGACTTTGCAGGCTCAATAGTTGTGCACGGGATCGGCGGCTGGGTTGCGCTTGGCGCTGTGCTCATGCTCGGCCACCGCAAAGGCCGCTACACGCCGGACGGCAAACTGATCGGCTTCCCGCCCTCATCCGTTCCCTGGCTGGCATTGGGATCTTGGTTGCTCTGCATCGGTTGGTTTGGCTTCAACGTCATGTCCGCACAATCGCTGGAAAGCATTTCCGGCCTTGTGGCTATGAACTCTCTCTTGGCCATGGCGGGCGGCATCCTCGCAGCGTTGATCGTTGGCAAAAACGATCCAGGCTTCATCCATAACGGCGCCCTGGCAGGCCTCGTCGCTGTCTGCGCCGGTTCCGACATTATGCATCCCATTGGCTCACTCGCCGTTGGTGCGGGTGCCGGTGTGATTTTCGTGGTGCTCTTCGACATGTGTCAGAACAAATGGAAGATCGACGACGTGCTGGGCGTGTGGCCCCTCCACGGGCTCTGCGGTGTCTGGGGCGCCGTTGCAGCGGGCGTGTTCGGCACCGAAGCCATGGGCGGCCTTGGCGGCGTGACCTTCATGGGTCAACTGGCGGGCTCTGTCATGGGCGCGGGCTATGCGTTCATCATGGGTCTGATTGTTTATGGCGCCCTGAAGGCGGTCATGGGCATCAAGCTCTCCGAGGATGAAGAAACCATCGGCGCCGACCTCGCAATCCACAAGATTGGCGCCAACCCGGAAGCAGAGGTCACACCTCGCTGATCTAGAAATCGCCTCTGGGGAGGAGATGAGGGGAGCGGGCACCTGATGACGATCAGGTGCCCGTTTTTCGTATCTGAACAAACATGGTTAATAAGCGGTTAACAAAAGCCTTCCAAAATCGGCGCTAAGCGTATGCTTTTTAACAGGTTTTCGGAATTCCGACTCTAGACGCAGCGCTAAGCTCATGGTTAAGATCACCCCCATGAGTGACCGTTTCGCAGATATGCCCGATGGGCCCTTCGCCCAGCTCAACGCGCTGTTGGACGGCGTACAGCCCGGCCAGGAGCCGATCATGCTGAGCATCGGCGAGCCGCAGCACGCCTTTCCGGACTTCGTGTCTGACGTTCTGCGCACCCATGAAAAAGACTATGGCAAATATCCGCCCATCATCGGCACAACGCCCTTTCGCGACGCGGCGGCTGGATGGCTCGCCCGGCGCTACAACCTGGCACCGGAAGTCCTAGAGCCCGATGCACGCATCCTGCCGGTGAACGGGACCCGCGAAGCGCTCTTTAACTTGGCCCTAGTTGCCTGCCCGACAGAGAAGGCGGGCAAGCAACCAGCGGTGCTCATGCCGAACCCGTTTTATCAGTGCTATGCCTCCGCAGCGTTCGCAGCCGGCGCCGAGCCGCACTACATCGCGGCGACGCAAGAAAACGGATTCCTGCCTGACTTTGAAGCACTGGATAGTGAATTGCTGGCGCGCACGGCCATGATCTATTTCTGCTCACCCGCCAATCCACAAGGCACCGTCGCACCGCTCGAATATCTCAAACGGCTGATCTCGCTCGCCCGCGAGCACGACATCACCCTGGTGATCGACGAATGCTATGCCGACATCTACGACAAGGAGGAGCCGCCCGGCGGGCTCCAAGCCGCGTTTGATCTGGCTGTTCCAAAGTCTGGGGATGTGTTTGAGAACATCATGGTGTTCCACTCCCTCTCCAAGCGCTCGAACCTGCCGGGTCTGCGCACCGGCTTTTGTGCCGGCGACAAAGCATTGATCAATCGCTTCCGCGCGTTTCGGAACATTGCCGCCCCACAGACACCCCTTCCCGTCCTCGCCGCCGCAACTGCGTGCTGGAATGACGACGCCCACGCGGCGGAGAACCGCGCCCGCTATCAGGTGAAAAACGATATCGCCGAACGCATCCTTGGCAATCGCTATGGTTTTTATCGCCCGGCAGGCGGCTTCTTCCTGTGGCTGGACGTCGGCAACGGCGTAGCGGTGACCAAACAGCTTTGGGCGGAGGCAGGCCTCAAGGTTCTGCCGGGTGGATATCTCGCCCGTGACGACGGGGCGCTTCCAGATGGCAACCCCGGCGCACGCTTCATCCGCCTGGCACTGGTGCAAGACGAAAAAACAATTGAAGACGCCCTCACCCGCCTCACAAACGTTTTGAGCTAAGGGGAACACCATGGCCCTCGTTCGATCCATTCCCAACCCGGTCAACTATCTGCCGATGGGCGTGCGCGTCTTTGTCCGCCACCGCATGGCGGAGATCATCGGGCTGTCGCTCTTGGCACTGGCCGGGTTTCTCGCACTGGCATTCGCAAGTTGGTCCGCCGCCGATCCCAATTGGAACCAGGCAACGGGCGCACCTCTTCAAAACTGGATGGGGGCGAGCGGGGCCATCACCGCCGACCTGAGCTACCAGCTTCTGGGTCTCGCCGGTCTTTTCCTGGTGCCGCTCGCCGGCATCTGGGGCTGGCGCTTGCTCACCCACACACCTGTGGATCAGGTGCGCAGACGCACATTCGTGGGTCTGTTGGCGCTTGGCGTTCTGGCGCTGCTGGCTAGCGTGTTGCCCACCACCGCAAACTGGCCGCTCACCGTCGGCTTTGGCGGTGTCATAGGCGATGCACTCGCGGCCCTTACCGCTGGCAATCTCGGCATCCTGATTGGTGACGCACCAGCGCATGCTCTCGTCGGCGTCATGGCGCTTGGTCTGGCGCTTTTTCTGCTGAGCTACGCAAGCGACATCAGCATTGATCAGGTCTCGGAACTCAGATGGCAGATTGTCGATGCCTATTACGACTGGGCGGACGCACGCGCGGAACAGCGTGCAATCAACGCCGATGCGGAACCAAGCCGCCTGCGTATCCTCTGGTACAAGACCAGCGACCGCGTGACTGGGTTCATCGAGCGCTTCCGCAAGGAACCCGTCTGGGAAGACGACGAAGACGAATTCATCGAAGAACCCAGGGTGGCCCCTCGTCGTCGGCTGGCCGTAGAGCGCGAAATGCTCGACGAGCCGGAGGAGCCGCGCCGCCGCCAACGCCGCGTCCCCGTCAAACGCTCGTCGAAGAAATCAAAGCCCAGCAAGCGCGCCAAGGCCGAACGCGAACCCATGCTGGACCTGCTGCCCGCAGAGGATTTCGACCTGCCGGCACTCTCTATCTTGAACGCCATCAAACGCCAAGCGGCAGACGAAAGCCTGTCGGACGAAGCGCTGCAGCAAAACGCGCGGCTGCTTGAGGGTGTGCTGGATGATTTCGGGATCAGAGGCGAGATCATCAATGTCCGCCCCGGCCCCGTCGTGACGCTCTACGAGCTGGAGCCCGCCCCCGGCATCAAATCCTCTCGTGTGATTGCGCTTGCCGATGACATCGCGCGCTCCATGAGCGCGGTCTCAGCCCGCGTCGCTGTCGTACCCGGCCGCAATGCGATCGGCATTGAGCTACCCAACGTGCGCCGCGAAATGGTCGGCCTCAAAGAAATCTTGTCGTCGTCGGAATATGACGCGTCGGGCTCCGCGCTTCCCCTCGCACTCGGCAAGAATATTGGCGGCGAACCCATCATCGCGGACCTCGCCCGCATGCCGCATCTTCTCATTGCGGGGACCACCGGCTCAGGCAAGTCCGTCGGCATCAACACCATGATCCTGTCACTCCTTTACCGGATGCGGCCGGATCAATGCAAAATGATCATGGTCGATCCGAAGATGCTGGAACTCTCCATCTATGACGGCATTCCGCACCTGCTGGCACCCGTCGTGACGGACCCGAAAAAAGCGGTTGTTGCGCTGAAATGGGTCGTCAAAGAGATGGAAGACCGCTACCGCAAAATGTCAAAAGTCGGTGTACGGAACATTGACGGCTTTAACACCCGGATCGCGGAAGCCATCGAGAATGACGAGCAGATCGTCCGCACGGTGCAGACCGGCTATGACCGCGAGACGGGCGAGGCCATCTATGAAGATGAAGAGCTGAGCCTGGAACGCATGCCGTTCATTGTCGTGATCGTCGACGAAATGGCCGACCTCATGATGGTCGCCGGCAAGGAAATCGAAGCGGCCATTCAACGCCTCGCCCAAATGGCCCGCGCCGCCGGCATCCACATGATCACCGCAACCCAACGCCCATCCGTCGATGTCATCACCGGCACCATCAAGGCGAACTTCCCGACCCGGATTTCCTTCCAGGTCACCTCCAAGATCGACAGCCGCACCATTCTGGGCGAGCAGGGGGCGGAACAACTGCTGGGGCAGGGCGACATGCTCTATATGGCGGGCGGCGGGCGCATCTCCCGCGTGCACGGACCGTTTGTCTCCGACAATGAAGTCGAGAAGGTGGTCAGGTTCCTGAAGAAACAGGGCACACCGGAATATCTCGACGCGGTCACGGAAGAATCCGAGAACGACGATGTGAATGAAATTCTGGGCCTCGGCACGCCGCAATCATCCGGCGATGATCTCTATGACCAGGCCGTCGCCATTGTCGGCCGCGACAAGCGGGCCTCCACATCCTACATCCAGCGCAAACTGCAGATCGGCTACAACCGCGCCGCACGCATTGTGGAACAGATGGAAGAAGAGGGCGTCATCTCCCGTCCCAACCATGCGGGCAAACGCGAAGTCCTGATTGGCGAGCCAGGCGAGGGCGTCCGGTATTAGACGCTGCCCGGCAACAAAAAACCGTTCGTACTGCGCCGTGAAACAGACACAAAGCCAGTCGGAGACTGAGTATTTCGACGGAGGCGCCATGTACTGGCTCCTCTGGTGGCGGTCGTTTTTCCTCACATTGTTTTTGGTGTCTGTCGTGGATTGGAACGTCGGTTTCTCTCTCTTCGAGTCAACCATCGTCTATCTGATGATCTTCCCTCTGGTGTGCTACTCCGCCTTGCGAAAAAACTATTGGCGTAAGGCGTTGACCTTTGTCGACCCAGAAACGGGCAAATCGCTCGGCACACCAAGAACAGATCACCCAAAGCTGCTGAGGGTCCTGTTTGTAATGTTGGCGTCAACATATCTTGTTGCATTAGGGATTGTTCCAATTGCAACGGCGGCAACATTTTGGGCAATAGATCCAACGCTCATCGGTGGCCAAATTCGCAATGAAATCGTCGCCAATGTCCTACTTACTATGATCTTTCTTGCGCCGCTGTTGGCTTCTTTCACGGCATTTTTGTGGAGATACAACGGATTTCGGTTGGAAGCAGTTAGGAAAGAAGCTTGATTTCGCGTCCATTTCCCAAACGTTTCACCGCCCTTTTCATTCCTTCATTCCGCCATAAAGGTCTCTTATGTTGGCACCCATGAGTGATTTTGGACGAGAACGCCGCAAGGCAGCACACGCGCGGGCCCGCACCTTGGTGCTGGCGGCCATCGCAGGTGTGGCCATTCTGGCGCTCGCGCTGCTGACCCCGCTTGCGAGTGCCCAGGCGGCGCCTCTCGGACCCCAGGAGAGGGCGGATATTGACCGCATCACCGGCTACCTCAATTCCATCGAACATTTGCAGGGCGGCTTTCTGCAGGTGGGACCGGACGGTTCCATTACCGAAGGCATGTTTTATCTGCGCCGTCCCGGACGCCTGCGCTTTGAATACGCGCCGCCCACCGAGCTGGTGGTGGTCGCAGACGGCACCTGGGTGATCGTCAAGGAAGAGGACTATACGGCACAGCGCTATCCCATCGGCGCGACACCGCTCAACCTGTTGCTCGCCTCCGATGTCGACCTGGCGCGATCCTCCGATGTGCGCGAAGTGAAACGGGAGCCGGGCCTGCTGCGCGTGACCCTTGCAGACCCAAGCGGCGAAGCACCGGGCGATATCACCCTCGTGTTCGACGAACCGCAATTGCAGCTCCGGCAATGGATCGTGCGCGACGCGCAAGGGCTACAAACCACGATTGCACTGCGCAATATTGAAGGCGGCATCAAAGCCGACAATGCGCTCTTCGTGGTACGCGACGAACAACGCCCCGGCGCCCGGCGCTGAACCTCCCAATATGGTTCGAGACGGCGCTAAAGCGCCTCCTCACCATGAGGCCATATAAGAACCTCACCCTGAGGAGGACCAAAGGTCCGTCTCGAAGGGTGCCCGCACCCGTTTGAGTTCTTAAACACTCTTGGACGCGCAGACCCCGCCGGCCCTGACCACCCCTTGACGTTTAGGGGGGGAGCCGTGATAGCCAAGATGCATGGCCAAAACACGCAAACGTCCCACCAAAAGACCGGTCGTCGGCATTCCCTGTGACATCAAGATGATGGGCGAGCACCCGTTCCACGCGGTGGGCGAAAAATACATCAAAGCCATCGCGGAGGGCGCGGATTGCACACCTTTCCTGATCCCGGTGCTACCGGACCCGCTGGACTTGCAAGAGATTTTCGACGCCGTCGACGGCATCTTCCTGACCGGTTCCTGGTCGAACGTGCACCCGAACGAATATGGCGGAGAGCCGTCGAGGGAAGGGACCCTGCACGACACCCAGCGCGATGCGCTGACCCTGGAGCTTATTCGCCAGACCGTGGACCGTGCCGTGCCGCTCTTGGCTGTCTGCCGGGGCTTTCAGGAAATGAATGTGGCCTATGGCGGCACCCTCCACCCCCATATTCACGAAATTCCGTCCGACGACGGCTTCGAACCCCGCTTCGACCACCGCGAAGACAAGGACGACCCGCTGGAGGTTCAATATGGCCCCGCCCATGAGGTGACGCTCACCCCCGACGGCAAATTTGCGGCGCTCTTCGGCGCGGAAACCATCCAGGTTAACTCTCTCCACGGGCAGGGGATTGCAAAGTCGGCGGAGGTGCTGACAATTGAAGGACGTGCCCCGGACGGCACCGCGGAAGCCCTGTCGCACAAGACAGCGAAGAATTTTGCGTTGGCCGTTCAGTGGCACCCGGAATGGAAGTTCTGGGAAAATCCGGACTCGCAGAAACTGTTTCAGGCATTTGGAGATGCCGTCCGCGAGACCCTCAAATAGAACCACTTAGGTGACCCATGCCCGCCTCCAAGAAGGCCTCCCCGAAGAAACCGACAGCCAAGAAACCCGCTGCTAAAAAGAAAGCTGCGGCGCCCGCCGAACCGGAACTCAACGCCCCAAATCTCAATACCAAAGCCAAGATCGCCAAATGGCTGCGCGACCGGCGCGTCACGGAAGTGGAGTGTATGGTGCCGGATATGTCCGGCATCGCGCGGGGTAAAATTCTGCCTACGGAGAAATTTCTGGCCGCCGTGGATGGCGACAGCCTGCGCATTCCTGAAAGCGTCTTCGGGCAGACGGTCACCGGCGACTATATCGACGAAAGCGACTACATCCAGTGGACCGAGCCAGACTGTATTCTGAACCCGGACCCAAGCACGCTGCGCATGGTGCCCTGGTATGAGGAACCCACCGCCCAAGTCATATGCGATGCGGACACGCGGGAAGGGAAGCCCGTTCCCATCTCGCCCCGCGGCGTGTTGAAAAACGTACTGGCGCTTTATGAAGCCAAAGGCTGGAAGCCCATCGTCGCGCCGGAGCTTGAGTTTTATCTCGCTGCCAAAAACCTGGACCCGGACAATCCCCTGGAACCGCCGATCGGCGCCAGCGGCCGTCAGGAAACGGGACGCCAATCTTACGGCATTGATGCGGTGAACGAATTCGATCCGGTCTTTGAAGACATGTACGACTATTGCGAGGCCCAGGAACTGGATGTCGACACGCTCATCCATGAAGCCGGGCCCGCGCAGGTCGAGATCAATTTCAACCACGGCGATCCGCTGTCTCTTGCGGACCAGGCGTTCCTGTTCAAACGCACCGTGCGTCAGGCGGCCATCCGCCACGGCATTTATGCGACCTTCATGGCGAAGCCCTATGGTGGGCACCCGGGCTCGTCCATGCATCTGCATCAGTCGATTGTGGACACGAAGACCGGCAAGAATCTTTTCGCGAACAAGAAGGGTGAGGACACGGAGCTCTTCCACGCCCACATTGCGGGCCTGCAGAAGCATTTGATTTCCGCCATGGCGCTCATTGCGCCCAACGTGAATTCCTATCGCCGCTTCGTGATCTGGAATGCGGCGCCCATCAACACCCATTGGGCGGAGGAAAATAGGACCGTGGGTCTTCGCGTGCCGATCTCCGAAGGCAGTGCCCGGCGGATTGAAAACCGCGTCGCCGGCGCCGACGCCAATCCCTATATCGCCATCGCGGCCTCGCTCGCCTGCGGCTATCTCGGCATGGTGAATAAGCTGACGCCGTCCAAGCCCAAAGAAGGCAATGCGTATGAAAGCAAATCCCACGCGCTGCCGAAACATCTGCTCGACGCCCTGTTGAAACTCAACGCCAATAAGGAATTGGCGGAAGTGCTGGGCCAGGAGTTTGTCACCGTCTACACGGAAGTGAAAATGGTGGAGCACGACGCCTACCAACAGGTCATCTCCGCCTGGGAACGCGAGCACTTGTTGCTGAATGTGTGAGGCACTTCTTTAGGTTTTACCCCTGACCTGATCCGGGGTCCATGGTTCGAGACGCGGTCTCCGACCGCTCCTCACCATGAGGCTTGTGTTTTGACCTCATCCTGAGGAGAAGGCGAAGCCTTCGTCTCGAAGGATCGCGTCTCACAACACATGCAACCCCTCACCCCGTCCTCCCCGGTTCTTTTTTGGACACTCGGACACCCCTCTCCCCTTAAAAGGGGAGAGGGCACCGAACCGCGCACGCGGTGAGCGGGTGAGGGGATCGGTCCCGCAGACAGCGGAAGAAGTCACATGCCCACCTTCTCTTAATGCGTCTCTACGACACCCATCTGACACAAACACCCACCGCCCCTGTCATTGCCCGAATAAATCGGGCAATGACAGGCGGTGCTTTGCCTTCTCAGTAGAACACTCCCATTGAACCATTCCGACGCGCCCGCTAAGCTCACTCCCATGAGACAGGATCACAGCCATATTCCCAGTAAAACCAAGGGCGAGCTCTTGGTTCTCTGCGCGCGTATCGGCTTCAATCCTTAAAGCGACTCCTTGGCAGATCGCGCAGTTCGATCATGCCACCAGACCCGTCCCGCTTTTCATCTGACATCTTGCGCCAGAGCTTTCCCAAGAAAAGTGGGAACCGGTTTTCTGTCCGGGAAAGCGTCAATGGAGCCAAACATGTCTCAAGCAGCCACACTCTCAAACCAGACCAAACGCTGGCAGGAAATGGATGCCGCCCATCACCTGCATCCCTACACCACCCATCATGAACTCGCCGCGAAAGGCGCGCGCGTTATCACTCGGACCGACGGCGTCTATCTCTATGACTCCGAAGGCCAGCGCCTCATCGACGGCATGGCGGGCCTCTGGTGTGTGAACGCGGGCTATGGCCGCAAAGAGATTGCGGAAGCAGGCGCCAAGGCGCTCACCGAACTGCCCTACTACAACAACTTCTTCCAGACCACGAACCCTCACGTGGCCGAGCTCTCGGAAAAGCTCAGTACACTGACGCCCGGCAATCTCAATCAGTTCTTCTTTGCCAATTCCGGCTCGGAGGCCAATGACAGCGCGGTCAAAATGATCCGCTTCTATTGGAATCTGCAGGGCAAGAAGACAAAGAAAACCATCATCGCCCGCAAACAGGCCTATCACGGCGTCACCATGACGGCGGCCTCGCTCTCGGGCATTCCCTCCATGCACCCGCAGGCCGACCTGCCGCTGCCGGGCTTCACCCATATTGACTATCCCTACTGGTATGGAGAAGGCGGTGACAGCGACCCGGCCGAGTTTGGGCTGAAAGTCGCCCAGGCGCTGGAAGCGAAAATCCTGGAACTGGGCGCCGACAATGTTGCCGCCTTCTTTGCCGAACCTGTCCAGGGCGCTGGCGGTCTCATCATCCCGCCGGAAACCTACTGGCCGGAAATCCAACGCATCTGCAAGAAGTACGATGTGTTGCTTCATGTCGACGAAGTGATCTGCGGCTTTGGCCGCACCGGCAAATGGTTCGGCTCGGAGACGTACGACATTGAGCCCGACAGCATGTCCATGGCCAAGGGCATGACGTCCGGCTATCAGCCGCTCTCCGCCGTCGCCGTCGGTCCGCGCATGGGCGACGCGCTTTTCAACGCAGATGAAGAATGGTCCCACGGCTTCACCTATTCCGGCCACCCGGTCGCCTGCGCCGTCGCGCTTGCCAACATTGACGTGATAGAGCGCGAACAGCTGGTGGAAAAAACCGGCGGCGAGATCGGCGCCTACTTTCAAAAGAAACTCTCGGAGCTCTCCAATCATGTCCTTATCGGCGAGACACGCGGCGTGGGATTGCTCGGCGCCATGGAGATCGTGAAAGACAAAGAAACCCGTGAACGCTTTGACGGCAATACGGGCGGCATCTGCCGCGACCATTGTTTTGAGAACGGTCTCATCATGCGCGCCATTGGCGATACCATGGTCCTGTCGCCCCCGCTCTCGATTACCAAGCCGGAAATCGATGAGCTTTTTGGCCTCGCCGTAAAAGCTCTCGACCTCACAGCCGAGAGCCTGGGCGTCGCCTAAAGCGGTCGTTAAGGAGCAAAAACACACCTTAAGGACTATGGCTTGCGGAGGATTAAGCCTGCGCAAGGGGACTTGCAAAAACTGGCGGTGATCCGCCTATTGGCACGGAAACGGGTTGAAAATCATAGGGTTAACAGCACATCACACGTTTATAAACTGTTAGTGATTTTCACCGGATTGCATTGAACCCACCCCACCAGAGCCCTATCTATAAACCCAGACAGGCGGAAAACCTGAGGACAGCGTCCCCCCAAACGATCCTCGTGAGTGGTCTTCCGCCCGACCCCGGCACCGATCTATCCCCTCTCGGTGCCAGCGCAGAGTAAGCGCATGAACGCCCCGCCAGCCCCCCCTTAGGCGGGGCGTTTTCATGTCTGCCCCGCCGAAAAAGCGCTTTCAGGAAAAGTGTGTGCGGTTTTCCGCCCGGAAAGCGCGCCAGAAACGTGCCGGGGCGTTTTCATGTCTGCCCTCCAAACCATCCCTTTAGGTGACCTGCCGCCCGCGATATAAGAGCCCACATGAGCATGGACTATTCGGGGCAAGAGCCCCTCTCTGACGCAGAGCTGGAAGAGCTCGCCCTTGAAATGCCGGCGCTCGCGCTGTTGCGAGACTTTGGCCGCGAGGTCGCCGAGATCTCCTGGTTTACGGAACTGGGGACGCCGCTCCGCCGTGAAACGCGGGAGGTGGGTCAGGCTTATTTGGACGCGCTGGGGTTCCCCGATGCGCGACCGGCCCGCATATCCAGCTGGGAGGATGCAACCATCGCCGCCGAAAGCGGTGACTGGAATGGCGGCGCCTGGGAAGCGGAAGAAGGTCTCCGCGCCGCCCTCTCGACCGACCTCCTTAATGTGCTAAGCGAAGAAGCCTTCGAGATCGGCTTCACCTACGCCGCCTCTGTCGCGGAACCAGCAGTGCGCACCGCCGCCGAGACCGCCGCCAACATCTGGGGCGTGGAAGACATGGAAATCGCCATCGCTGCGGCTGGTGCCGCCATGCAAGCAGTGCATGGGGCGGCGCTGGCCACCGCCATCGGAGCCGAAGAAGACCACCCCTTCCTATTGCGGCTTAAACTTTTCGAACAAGGCCGCTGGCCCATCGGCGTCGCAGGGCTTACGTTCAACATCTTCTGATCACCGGTCTCTTCTTATTCAGCTTAGACTTAACGATCCGTCGCACGACATTCTCGCGAGGCTGCCACCTGTGCCAAAACTAAAAACACTGAAAGTCGCCACCTGGAACATCAACTCGGTGCGCCTGCGCATCGATAGTGTTGAGAAGTTCCTGAAGGAGCAGAAGCCGGACGTGCTCTGCCTGCAGGAGATCAAGTGCCACAATGATGTGTTTCCAGAGAAGGCCTTCAAGAAAGCTGGCTACGAACACATCGCGCTCAATGGCCAGAAGGCCTATCACGGCGTGGCAACCGTAAGCCGGGTGCCTCTCACCAAAATCGAAATGCGGGAGTTCTGCAACAAGGGCGACGCACGTCATGTGGCGGTGACGGTGCCGGACGCAGGCGACATTCGCATCCATAATTTTTATGTGCCCGCGGGCGGTGATGAGCCCGACGCGGAGAAGAACGACAAGTTCGCCCACAAGCTCGATTTTCTGAATGAAATGGAAGCCTGGTACAAAGGTCACAAAAACAAAAAGACCTCCAAGATGGTGCTGGTCGGTGACCTCAACATCGCGCCGTTTGAACATGACGTCTGGTCGCACAAACAACTCCTGAAGGTCGTGAGCCATACGCCGATTGAAGTGGAGCATCTGGAACGCGTGCAGAAGTCCCACTCATGGATTGATGTCATGCGCGAATTCGTGCCCCATGATGAGAAGCTCTATTCCTGGTGGAGCTACCGCGCGAAGGACTGGAAGGCGGCAAACAAAGGGCGCCGTCTCGATCACATCTGGGTAACACCGGCGATGGACGGTGCCGCCAAATCCATGGAAGTCCTGACCGACGCGCGCGGCTGGGAAAAGCCTTCAGACCATGCGCCCGTCATCGCTACCTTTAAAGTCTGATCCCAATCTTCAAACCCACCACGCGAGACGCCCATGACCTTTGATACAGCGCTGACACTCTCCGGCCCGCTTCGTAAACCGCGCCAAATGTTGGCAGAACAGGAATATGGCGGCCACTCGTCGATCCATGATGACGCAATGGCGGAGAAGCTGGGCTTCCAGGCGGGTCCCATTGAAGGCCCCACACACTTCTCGCAATTCGACCCGCTCCTGCTTCAGATCTGGGGCGAAGCCTGGTTCGAGCGGGGTTGTATTTCCTCCCACTTCAAAAACATGGTGGTGGAAGGCGAAGAAGTGCGCGCCTTTGTGGAAACGCCAAAGAACGGCGCGACATCTGTCCGCGCCTGGGCAGAGAAGGCGGATGGCACGCCGGTGCTGGAGGCGACCGCGAGCATAGGTCCCGATCATGGGGAAACGCTGTTGGAGGCCCGCCGCGCCAAACTCACACCGCCCGGCAAGCTCGTCATTCTTGAAGACCTGAGCGTCGGCATGAAAGGCGCGAAGGATGAACATGTGAAAATGGACGCCGACCAGCATATGGGCGCCCTCTATCCCTTCTCCCTCACACAAAAGCTCGCCGCCATCACGGAAAACTCTCGCTGGTACGCAAACGCGTCAGCCTCACCCTGGGGGCGCGCCATTATCCCCACGGAGATGGTGAGCGTGCTCGCAGAATATTCAAACCGCGAAGCGGGTTTTCCGGCCAAAGGGCCGGCGGTTGGTCTTTTTGCCGATCTTGAAATCCGCATGATCGATGGGCCGCTCTTTGTGGGCGAAGACTATATTCTGCGCCGGGAAGTCGCTGCCATTGCCGAGAGCAAGCGCACGGAGTCTTATTGGGTGCGCACCCGCATCTTCGACAAGACCGGCGAGCACCAGGTTGCTGAAGTGATGCTCAACCACGCGATCGTCAAAAATTCCTATGAAAATTATGACGAGCTGCGTGCCGCCCGCGAAGCCTAAAGGCAGTGAGGCAGGTTCCGCGCTAGTCTTTCTTTTTCAGGGTGACAAATGTCGCGGTTGACGAGCCTGTCGCCAGCACATTACCGTCCGCGTCTTTCAGCTCGCTCTCAATGAAGCCGACCGACTTGCCGCGTTTGATAACGGTACCGCTCGCATAGAGGCGACCAGGGCGCGCGGGCGCGAGCATGGAGACCTTGATTTCCAGCGTCGGCGAAATCTGCCCCCAATCGAGATCAAGACCCACCGCGAAACTCATCACATCATCCAGCATGGCAGCCACCATGCCGCCCTGAATGCCACCCCACATATTGCAGAGCTCTTCAGATGCATTAAAGGCTACGTCCACGGTCAGCCTTTCCATATCGACATCCAGGATCTCGAGCCCCAGATAGCGGCTGGCAGGGGACATGCGTTTAAAGGCCGCTTGAATGTTGGGCGGCCACCCTTTGCCTTTCGCCTGCTCCAATGTCGTAACAGTCGCACTCTCACTCATCAAATTGTCTCACTTGGGTAATGGATCCGGTGGTGTTGTTTTGGGTGCCTGCCGTCTGCGCGCCTCGCGAGCGATCTTCATGGCTTGGCGCGTGTCCCGGGCGGACGCCAAACGCCGATCAAGATCTCGCAAGTCATCCGCCAATGCATTCACCTGAGCGCTTGCGCTTCGCAGGCACCCGGCTGCGATTTCGGGAAATTCATCCACCAAGCGCAGAAACACATCACGTTCAAGCTTTAATATCTCAACCGGTTGCGCTGCCCGAATGGTCGCAGACCAACAGACGGGCTGGGTCAAGGCTTGCTCCCCAACCAGACCGCCACGGTCCAGCCGCGCCGCGTTCCCGCGACCATCTGCATCCGTCGCCAGCATGATCGCCTCGCCAGACAGCATCAGGAAAGCACCGTCAGCTTCTGCGCCCTCTTCAACTAGCGTTTCCCCGGCGTCAAATGCCAGGTGCGTGCCGGTAAAGGCCAGAACCTCGAGACGCACTGGGTCCACCCCCTCAAACAGGGGCGTCGCCGCCAAAAGGGAAACAGCATCGCGTAAACTCATAAGCGAAAACTAGGCGGTTCTTGAGCCGGCGTCGAGTGCCTGTGTCGGGGCAGCCCTTGGCAGGTCGGGTTAAACCCCCTAAAGAGACGGTTTGAAGCGCGCCGAGTTCACGAGGATGGGTCATGCCAGAGAGTAAATTGCCAACTGACGTCTGGGATCATCCGAACCCCTTCATCGTGCGCGTAACAGTCAAACCGGACTATATCGACGACTTTCAGCACACGAATAATGTGGTCTATCTCACCTGGATGGCCAAGGTCGCCTGGGACCATTCAAAAGCACTCGGCCTCGACTTTGGTGCCTATGCAGAGATTGGGAAGGGCATGGTCGTTCGTGCCCATGAGATGGAATATCTGAGCCCGTCCCATGAGGGGGAACAAATTGATGTGGCGACATGGATAACCGGGAATGACGGTAGGCTCAGGCTCCGCCGGCGCTTTCAGATGGTGAATGCCGAGACGGGGAAAACACTGCTGAGAGGCCGCTCCGACTTTGTCTGCATCGACATCAAGTCGGGCAAACCCTCGCGGATGCCGCAAAGCTTTATTGACGCCTATGCACTCACGGCAGATGTGCCAGAGGACCGCACGGGCGGCAAAAAATGACGCGCGGCGGTTTGCCACGTTGAGGAAACGATGCCACTGGACGATATCAAGCCGGCAATCTCTGGCGCGCACAACCCCCTTGAGCGCGTGAACCCAAGGAGTTCCCATGTCGGCCGATTACACCAACACGCCTGACCCGGACCAAGACACAGCGCTTAAGACGCTCGCCTTTTTGGCGAACGTCGTGATGCTTTTGGTGCTGGCGACCTACTTTTTTGGGGTGACGGCCCTCGTCATCGCAGCGCTCTTCGGCGCCTTTGTGATGCTGGGCGTCGTGATTTACCTGTCAGCCCCAATCCACAGGGCCTGACAAGGTCACATCAAGTGCGTCAGGGAACAAGCTTGTAGCCCCCTGCTTCCGTCACCAACAGTTCCGCATTGGAGGGGTCCCGCTCAATCTTCTGGCGGAGCCGGTAGATATGGGTTTCCAGCGTATGCGTTGTGACGCCTGAATTATAGCCCCAGACTTCATGCAGCAGGACATCCCGTCCGACGGTCTTAACACCGGTGCGATAGAGAAACTTGAGGATCGCTGTTTCCTTTTCGGTCAGACGAACTTTCTTGTCTGCATCATCGACCAGCATTTTGGCGGAAGGTTTAAATGTATACGGACCAATTTTAAAGACTGCGTCTTCGCTTTGCTCATGCTGGCGCAGGTGCGCCCGAATGCGAGCAAGCAATACGCCAAAGCGGAATGGCTTGGTAACATAGTCATTGGCACCCGCTTCAAGGCCGAGGATCGTATCGCTGTCGCTATCGGCACCCGTCAACATGATCACCGGTGCCTTCAACCCGCCCTTCCGCATCAGGCGACAGGCTTCACGGCCATCCATGTCTGGTAAACCTACATCCAGCAAAACAATGTCGACGTGATTGCCCCGGACATGCTCAATGCCTTCTGCCGCGCAGGTGGTGGCCGTACAGGTAAACTCTTCATGCAATGCCAGCTGCTCTACGAGGGACTCGCGCAGCGCATCGTCATCATCAACAATCAGGATTTTTTTGATCGTGCTCATCTTAGGGTCAGCTCCCAGTCCTACCATCTTGATACTCGGGACAAGCGTACCCCGCCCCCGTTGCTGCTGGTCATGTAGCCGTCGCTCCCCCGCTTGCCAACCACCTCACGGAACGCCTCACGTCCATTTGAGCGCCCCGTGAGCAGGTTAATCATACCCGAACTCACGAACAAACGGCTGCAAACGGGGCAAAATACCCTCCATTTGGGTTTCATATCGACGCCACCGATCGGCCGCCCGGTCATAGAGCGGTTGGGTCACCTGCCCATAAGACGGTGTACGAATAGACCCGCGCGCCTGAGCGTGAGCAACATGATCACCTTGTCCCTCTTCCCATGTGAGGTTCAACAAGGACATCACGTCGGCAAGTGCCGCTTGCGGATCATTGATGAGGTTTTCGTACCGAACCTCGGCAACGTTTAGAGACAGCAAGTCTCTGTATTGCCCCCAAAGCGACATCACGGCCTCATAGAGGGCTGCACTGTCTTTGAGCGTCAGGAAGTGTGCCATCGACGCGTTGAGCTGGAAGTCCTGCATAAAACAGGACAGCATCGCATCGGCCGGATGACGCAGAGCGAGAATGATCTTGGCTTCCGGAAACACGCGTGCGATGAGGCCCACATGAATGATATTGAGCGGCAGCTTGTTGATCACAGTTTTAATGTCGGGATCAAACCCGGCATGGGTGAGCTCGGACTGATACATCCGGCGAAGCTCGTTGATTTTGGTGACTGACAAATCGGCCAGCCCTTGAGGATATCCCCCGGCGTCCTTCACCCTATCGCGCAGCGGTAGAAGCACCGGCAGTTCCTCAATCACGTCAATATCGCTGTGCGCATCCAGAAACTGATCGAGCAGCGTTGTGCCGGAGCGGGGAAAGCCGACCAGAAAGACCGGCGCAGGCACAGGACCAAGGTCACTTTCTGCAACCTGTGTCCACGAGCCAACCCAGTCTGAGGTGAAGGCCTCTTTGAGATCCATCACCTGCGTCATGTAGGAGGACTTATCGAAAGGACTGTCGGCCAGCTGTTCGGCAGCAGCAGCATTTTGGGCCACAAAGTGATCGAACGCGTCCGCCGCTTCGCCCAACCGGTCATAGACCTGCGCCAACTCTCCGTGAATGAGACGCCGGCCACCTGGCGGCAGCTTCGCAACCGATACGCGCTCAAGCCGGTCCCGCGCTTCCTCCGCGGAGCCCTGGCGCCGTTTGACGCTGGACCAGATGCGCAAGGCGCCGGGGAGGTCCGGTAACTGTTCGAGAACCTGCTCTGCGGCGGCAAGAGCGCCATCCAGATCCCCTAGACGCTCCAAGGCATTCGCCAACCCAAGCAACAACATCGGTCCCTTCGGCCGCTTCTGAAGGCCTGACTGATAAGTATCCTTGGCCTCAGTAAAGTCGCCCTGAGACAACTGAAACTGGCCGAGATTGAGGTAGCCCTGCGGATCATCGGGCCTCAATCGGATCACCGTTTGAAAATCCTTCGTGCAGGCGCCGATATTGCCTTCTTCGGCATTCAGCGTTCCCCGATTGAGGTAGGTGCCCGCAAAGTCCGGGTCGAGTGCTTCTGCCTTGTCATAGGCCGCCCGTGCTTCCGTGACTTTGCCAAGCTGGCGGAGCGCGTTGCCGAGATTGACCCGCAAAAACGCTTTGTCGGGCAAGACCGAGACCGCCATGCCAATCAGCTTTTCGGCCTCTTGTGGGTTGCCAGTTTTGAGACAGATGAGTCCCATTAGGTGCAGCACATCGGGATGGTTGGGGGCTTGCTGGCGCAAGGCCTCCGCGAGCTTTGCCGCCTCGTGAATTTGGCCTTGATCGAAGAGATGAAAGGCCTGGCGCAACATATCCTGGGGTGTTGCGGCGGCAGTCTTTTGTGTCATGAGATCCTGAAAGATGAGAGGCGGTGCGCGCGGCACCGGCAGGCCGAAATGTTTACCGCAGTTTGCCACAGCGGGCCCAAATGCCCAACCGGCGGATGCTGCCCTGCCCACACACGCAAACCCGGCAAATTTTGCAGCCCACGGACACCAGCATAGACCTAAAGCATTGAAAGTATTGCTGTTTTACCCGGCCTCCCTCTTGCAAGGTAGGAACAGAATCAATCGGAGACACCCTCATCATGGAAGCCGTTGCTGCCGACCTGCCGCTCTATTTACAGATGAGCCGCTATACCAAAGGCTCAAAGGCCGTCATGGAGCTCAGGGTGGAGCGCTTTCTGGCGGACCAGGCGGCGACGGCGACAAAGTCCGACATAAACGACGACAACCTCATCACCGGATCCCTTCCCGATGCGGACATCGCAAAGGAGACAGCGGCCACCACAGACGATGATGGGTTTTCGTTCAATGATTTCCTCGACATGATCAATCCCCTGCAGCATCTGCCCGTGGTGTCGACCCTCTACCGCGAAATGACTGGGGACGAGATAGATCCAGCGTCCCGAATTGTGGGCGGCGCTCTTTACGGGGGCCCCATAGGAGCCGGCATCTCAGTTGCCGAGGCGGTTCTAGAACAGGCAACTGGCGACGACCTCAGCGGACACGTTATGTCCATGCTTCAGGGATCGGCCCCTTCACCGGCCGTAGCCGCTGTGGCCCCCAGTGCCACCGAACCAGAAGCGCCTTCTGCTCCCGCGAACACCGTCGCCTTGAGCACATCGACAAACGCACCCCCGCCAAGTCTCAGCGCGGAGGCTTTCAACGCTCTTTTGACCAAGCCCGAAGATGACGCGCCGGCCGCACGCCCCCGACAGCATTTCGCGGCACATGCTGAACAAGACGCGCAAGACGCGGTCGCCGCAGCCATGGCATTGGCACTGGACCGGTATGAAGTGCTGAAGCTCGTCGACGAACCAGCCTACTAACAGAGCCCGCTTGCGGCGTCGGCACTTGGTTTTTAGACTCGAGCCATGAACATTCTTGTCCGCGCAAAACCAGGCGCCACCACAGGCACGCTCTCGTTTGATGGCGAGACAATCCCCTGTGCGATCGGCCGCAGCGGCATCATTTCCAACGACGCGAAGCAGGAAGGAGATGGGGCAACACCTGCGGGCGTGTGGCCACTCCGCAGGATCCTGTTTCGGTCCGACAGACTGCGTAAGCTCACCTCTGGCCTGCCCACCGAAAACATCGACCCCGCCGACGGCTGGTGCGATGACCCATCTGACCCTCAGTACAACAGGCCGGTCAAGCTACCCTACGCCGCCAGCGCCGAGACCCTCTGGCGAGAAGACGAGCTCTACAATGTCTGCGTGATCCTGGGCCACAATGACGACCCGGTGATGCCTCATAAAGGAAGCGCGATTTTCTTTCATGTCGCGAAAGAAAAAGACGGGGAACTGTGTGCAACGGAAGGATGCATCGCCCTACCTCAGGACCAGATAATCCGTCTTCTGACGAACTGCGGGCCCGGAAGCACAATGGATATAGGCCTGCAGAGATAGGGTCTACGCAGGTGTTCTAGGGCCGAAAATCGCGCTGCCAATGCGAACATGTGTCGCACCAAACTCAATAGCCGTTTCAAAATCGCCGCTCATGCCCATGCTGAGCTGTGATAATCCGTTTCGCCGGGCGATCTTCTCGAGCAACGCAAAATGAAGCGCGGGCTCTTCTTCGACTGGCGGAATGCACATGAGACCCACAACCGGTAAGTTCAGCTGGTCGCGGCAAAGCGAAATAAACGCGTCTGCGTCTTGGGGCAAAACACCTGCTTTTTGAGGTTCAGCGCCCGTATTGACTTGGACAAATAGCTGCGGAAGAGCGTGGCCCTTCTCGCGCTCAGCCGCTAAAACGCGTGCCAGCTTCACCCGGTCCAGGGTTTCGATGACATCAAAAAGCGAAACAGCCTCAGCGACTTTATTGCTCTGAAGCGGGCCGATAAGATGCAGCTCAACATCTGAGAACTCTTCCCGCAACGTCGGCCACTTTTTATGCGCTTCCTGAACCCGGTTTTCTCCAAACACACGCTGTCCCTGTTCGAGGGCTTCACGAATGTTTTCTGCTTTGAACATTTTGGAAACGGCGACCAGCGTCACATCGCCCGCGGGACGATCGGCGCCTTTTTCGGCGTTGGCAATGCTCCGGGTCACCGACGCAAGGCGTTCGGAGGTCGAGGATGGGAGATCAGACATGGGGCGGAGACTAGAGCGTTTCCAGGTGAAGGGGAACCGCTTCACCGTTCGGGAACGCAACGAAATGGGAAGTGCGACCGGTGCCCATGAAAAGCAAACACGGCCTGCTCCCCAAACGCCTCCTATTGACCGACGCTGCAAGAGGCAGCGATCCATTTGATCAATTGAAAGCCTTAAGAGCGAGGGACGCAGTGATCTTAAGGCACTATGAGTTGGACAAGCGCGAACGGCTTGCGCTGGCCATCTCGCTTCGCAAAGCAACAAGGAAAATGAATGTCCGCCTTCTGATCGCTGGCGATGCCGGCTTGGCGCAGGAAGTCGCCGCTGATGGCCTTCACCTTCCGTCTTGGATGGCGAGGCGCGGAGATGTTTGGGGCCATCAGCGGAAACCCGGTTGGCTGATCACGGCAGCAGCTCACAACGAAATCGAATTGCGAACAGCCGCAAAAATTGGCGTGGATGCAGCTCTGCTGTCACCTGTTTTTCCAACCGCCAGCCATGCCGGTGCACCATGCCTTGGGGCCGTCCGATTTGCGCGTCTTTCGACCGGAGCCGGGATCCCTGTTTATGCACTGGGTGGCCTGTCGGACAAATCACTGAAACGGTTGCGCGGCACGCCGAACATGTTCGGCTGGGCGGGGGTAAGCGGCTTCTAATATCCTTTTGGGATGTAGTCGAACCGTTCCATCTGCTCGCCATGGACCGAGATGATTTCTTTAACCTGGTCTTCAGTGAGCTTGGTGCGCCACTGTTCGGATCGGCCTTCCCGGAAGAACGACTGAGCATGCTCGGACTTTTCCTTAAAGCCCTGAGACTCTTCCTGTTTCTTGAGGGTCTTGAACGATGAATGCTTGATCGCTCTTTCGAGGCGGTCCTTCGTAGGCTTCAAACCGAGAAAGGAAGACACTTTCTTGAAGTGCTTTCTCGGGTTCCTTTTCAGGTCCTCGTAACGTACGACATGCAACTGGGGATTAGGATGCGTCGTCCAACTGGCGACGTGATGAGACCAGGAGGAATGGAACTCAGGAATGTGGCTTTCACCTGCCTCCGACAAAGCGCCCTTATTCGCCATTCGGTAAATGGCGTGGTCAATATCGATGCCATAATGGTGAGTCATTGAAAGAACGACATCCAATGGGTTCCGCAGCACATAGATACCTCCCACAGTTACGTCCATATTGTGGAGCGGATAGCCGTGCCACTCGCCCAGGAAATTATGGGTCTTCACAAAGACTGAATCCGGAAAGACTTTAGTGAAGTCCCTATGCACATGACCCCGCACCCGAGCGATCAATTCATGGTCAGCAGTTTCCGGCGGCCCATTGAGATAATGCTGATACCAAGCAGAGCTGGACTCGCCCAGGCAGAAATGATCGAGCTCGTTAATATCGACGGGCTGTTGCGTATTGCGTAGCAAATTGTGCAGGAAGGACCGCATCCAGGTGTTGCCGGACTTTGGGTAGGACGCGAGCCAAATGATACCGCCCATAAGGGCCTCCAAAACGAGCGAGAGTTTTTAGATACGCGCCTTTTAGCACAAAGCTCACTGCACCGATAAGTCGGCATAAAAAAGAGAGCGGGCCGAAACCCGCTCTCTCAAAACTAGGCTTGAAGATTTCTTAGAAAGAAATCGCCAGAACAACACCAGCAGAAGTAGATTCTACGTCGGTTGTTGAGCCAGCTGCCGTGTCTTCGATGAACTGAACATCGAGACCAACATCAACACCTGCGCCGAGCGAGTATCCGCCACCGACTTGCAGGAATGAGTTTTCAGCGTCGATGGCAACACCAGTCGCTTCAACTTCACTGTCAAGATAAGCAACACCAACCGTCCATGGGCCTGTGCCGTAAGAAATACCAGCGGTCCATGTTGTGGATTCGTTGCCTGCTACGACAGCGTTCTGACCAGCAAGATCTTCCGTGACAGTGTAAGCACCACCAACGGTGAACCCACCGAAGCCAACGCTTGCACCAACACCGAATTCGGTTGGGTCACCGGTTGCGCCCGCACCAGGTGCTTCACCTGACACGTAGAACACGTCAGCACCAACAGATGCGCCGCCGAGCTCACCAGCATAGTTTGCTGCGATTTCGAAGACATCTTCGATTGCGCTGTTCTGTGCACTCACGCCAAAGCCGTTAGTAACCGGGTCAACCGTGCCTGCGTCAGGCGTGAAGGACGCACCAAGCTGGAAGCCAGCAAGACGTGGTGTGAAATACGAAATCTTGTTCGTGTCTTCCGTCATCAGCGAATATGTCGATGTACGAGCGGAGAACGATGCGCCACCAGCCGTGATCGAGATATTGTAGATGTTTGGTGAGTCTACGCCGTTACCTGGAACGAACCAAGGTGAGGAGTAGTGGCTCTTGAATGCGGCACCATCGGTTGCACCAATTTCCAAACGACCGAAACCACCTTCGAGGAAGGCATAGGCTTCGGAGAAGGTTGCATCGTCAGTAGCGGCAGCGTCACCGCCACCGTCAGGGTTACCCTCGTCGTCACCGAGCTGAATTTTCAGCACAGCACCAGCCACCAGACCATTGTCGAGCGTGCCGGAAGCAGTGACGTCAAGGTTACGTGCGACGAGCGCCACTTTCGTGTCGTCGAAGTCGGTTGTCCCGATGGTGTCGTTGTCAACGAAATAGAAGCCCGTAACAATCGAGCCGCTAACCGTTACGGAAAGTGGGTCGCTCGCAAGAGCCGGACCGGCTACCAGACCAGCCGAGACGAGAGCTGTCGTCCCAAGAAGTGTCTTTTTCATTTGTTCCTCGCAGTTCAGCAATTAGCTGTTCAATTACAAAATGTCCAAATCAACGGAAACCACTTTCATCCGAAAGTACCACTGCTCTGGTCCACTTCACCGCCGGGCCGACTTTAATGCCCCCCCGAGCGCGTACCCCCGATTAATTCCGAATGGTGTGCAACCGTCAAGCAAAGGAAGTCCAGTTTTGCCTCAAAACTGGCGCGATGTTGCGTAAACGTCACAAGTGGTTTCCATATGGTTAACAAAGTGCTACCGCCACTCATGGGCTTGAAATGAGAAGAGAATCTGCGAATGGCTGATCGGCCTCAGACCGAGTTGTGGCCTATCTGCATCAGGTGTCTGTCAGAGCAGTCAGCTGAGCGCGGCCGCCACCTTCGACCGCCCCTGCGGTGAAGCTGGTACCCAAGAGCACTGCGCCTTGAAAAATGCTGAATTACCTTGCTACTTATGCCGTAGACGCATTCACCTTTAAACGATATAAACGCCTGAAATCAGAGGGAAAACTTGCTCATGAGGGGACTTTCCGTCACGTTGAGCAGGATGAAATGCGGCGGGCGCCTCGACTGAAGGTGCACGGGGAAACGCCCAGAAAGCTAGAGGCCAAGTCAATAATGAGTTTTTCACCCAAATTTGCCCAGGCGACCGACAAGACGGCTGAAGAGACCGGGAAATCAGGCACGATCAGGAAAGTCCTGGCGGCAGCCTGCGTTGCGCTGATGGTGGCAGCATGCGGCCCGAGCGACTCAAGCTTTCCGACGACGACCGGCCAGCGTGGCCCCACCAATCCCAATCCAGATCCCAATGCTGAGCGCGAAAGCATTTTCGGTGAGGACGGTCTGGTTCTGTTTGGTGGCAGCGGCGGCGATGGCGCCAATGGCGGGGGTGGTATCGGGGTGAACAGCTTCTTGTGGCGGGCATCCCTCGACACGGTGTCATTTGTCCCATTGGCTTCTGCGGATCCTTTCGGTGGCGTAATCATTACGGAGTGGTATTCCGACCCGACAGCACCTACTGAGCGTTTCAAACTCACCGTGTACATCTTGGATAAACGGCTCCGTGCGGACGGCCTCAAAGTAGCTGTTTTCCGTCAGGAACGGGCTGGAGACGAATGGCGTGACGCGGGCGCCAATGCCGCAACCAGCGTGCAGCTCGAAAACGCGATCCTCATGAGAGCGAGAGAGCTTCGCGTCAACACCTTGGAAGCGGATGAAGGCTAGCCGACACGAACGGCGCCACCTTCGTCCACGATCAGCCTAAGGTCTTCTGCTCACATTCTTCGCAGCAGGTTTCTTCGGCTCGTTTTGAGCATGCGGACCACGCGAACCTTGCTCCTCACCGCATTCCCATGCAAAAGAGACACGCTGCGCTGCACTGTTCCGCTTGAGCCGTGTCGTTCCTGTATTCCCAATTTGAAGAGCTCACATGTCTGCTGATCGCTACAACGCGAAAACCACAGAAACAAAGTGGCAGAAAGTTTGGAAGGAAAAGCAAACCTTCCAGGCGCCCGATCAGCCGCGGGAAGGAAGCGCCGGAAAATATTACGTCCTGGAGATGTTCCCTTACCCATCCGGGCGCATACACATGGGCCATGTGCGCAACTACACAATGGGGGACGTCATCGCGCGCTTCCGCAAAGCGCAAGGGTACGACGTACTGCACCCCATGGGGTGGGACGCGTTTGGCATGCCGGCGGAAAACGCCGCCATGGAGAACAAGGTTCACCCCGGCGACTGGACCTACAAGAACATAGATGCCATGCGCGGCCAGCTGAAACAGATGGGTCTCTCTATTGATTGGAGCCGCGAATTCGCGACCTGCGATCCAAGCTACTACGCCCAAGAACAAGCGCTGTTTCTGGACATGTTGGACGCCGATCTTGTGACGCGGAAGACAGCCCAGGTGAATTGGGACCCGGTCGACATGACCGTCCTGGCAAACGAACAGGTGATTGATGGTCGCGGCTGGCGGTCAGGCGCCGTCGTTGAACGTCGCGAGCTGACTCAGTGGTTCTTCAAAATCACCGATATGGCGGATGATCTGTTGGCGGGCCTCGATGAACTGGACCGGTGGCCGGACAAAGTGCGCGTGATGCAACGCAACTGGATCGGACGCTCAGAAGGGGCTCATGTTCAGTTCGCGATTGAAGGGCGCGATGCGCCGCTTGAGGTTTTCACCACGCGACCCGACACGCTGTTTGGCGCAAGCTTCTGCGCGCTGTCGCCCGGCCACCCTCTGACCAAGGAACTGGCGCAAACAAATAGCGAGTTGGCCAGCTTTGCGCGGGAATGTGAACAGCTGGGAACCAGCGAAGAAGCCATCGAGAAGGCGGAGAAGCGCGGATTTGATACGGGGCTGAAGGCCCGCCATCCCTTTATCGAGGGAGCGACCCTGCCGGTCTACGTGGCAAACTTTGTCCTCATGGAATATGGCACGGGCGCCATTTTTGCCTGTCCGGCCCACGATCAGAGAGACTTGGATTTTGCCCGCAAATACAATTTGCCTGTCACCACCGTTGTGGCCCCGAAGAAGCTCGAGGGCGACGATCTCACTGCCTTTATTGCAGAGCAGGATGCCAGCGACACAGCATTTGACGGCGATGGAGTCGCTGTCAACTCCGAGTTTCTGAACGGATTGGAAGTCGAGGCTGCCAAACGTGCCGCAATCGAAAAGCTAGAGGCGCTGGGACTGGGTGAAGGAACCATCAATTACCGCTTGCGGGATTGGGGCATCTCTCGCCAGCGCTATTGGGGCTGTCCAATTCCGGTCATTCATTGTGAGGCGTGTGGCACGGTACCGGTCCCCCGAGACCAACTCCCCGTTGTCCTGCCTCAGGACGTCACGTTCGAGAAACCTGGCAATCCGCTGGAACATCATGCGACATGGAAACATGTTGCTTGCCCAAAATGCGGCAAAGATGCTCTACGCGAAACTGACACGTTTGACACCTTCGTGGATTCCTCCTGGTATTTTGCCCGCTTCACAGCGCCAGAGGCCGAAAATCCAACCATTCCCGAGCGCGCCAACCAATGGCTGCCGGTCGATCAATATATTGGGGGAGTGGAACACGCGGTGCTTCACTTGCTCTATTCGCGTTTCTATTCCCGAGCCATGAAAGCCACGGGCCATATGGACATTCGTGAGCCGTTCGCAGGCCTGTTCACGCAGGGCATGGTGACCCACGAAACCTACAAAGCCGCCGATGGGCGCTGGGTTGCACCGGACGAACTCGTGTGGGAAGGCGATACGCCTTATCTGGACGAGGCCGGCGAGCGCGCACCGGTGACGGTGGGTGCCATCGAGAAAATGTCGAAGTCCAAACGCAACACCGTCGATCCGTCTGCCATCATTGATCAATATGGTGCGGACACCGCGCGCTGGTTCATGTTGTCCGACAGTCCGCCAGAACGCGATGTCCAGTGGACCGAGGAAGGCGTTGAGGGCGCATGGCGCTTCACCCAACGATTGTGGCGCCTCATCCAGACAACACTTGATGACCTGGCGCCGGTTGGGACGCCCATGCCGGAGCTGGACGCGCCGTCAGAAGAGCTGCGCCGCGCTGTTCACAAAACTCTGGAAGCGATCACTGCAGACCTGGACCAGCTGGGCTTTAACCGGGCGGTCGCTAGGATTTATGAACTCAGCAACACACTCTCAGCCTTTAAGTCAGGAGACAAGAACGCCGCCGAATGGGCGAGACGCGAAGCTGTTGAAATCCTGACGCAACTTGTCGCTCCCATGATGCCACATCTGGCAGAAGAAGCTTGGGCAGCGCTGGGCCATGAGACGCTGATCGCTGAAGCGCCATGGCCGGTTGCAGAGCCAGCCTTGCTCGTGGAACACTCCGTCACGGTTGCCGTTCAGGTGAACGGTAAGCGGCGGGACGAAATCACCGTGGCTGTCGACGCAGATAAACAGACAGTAGAAGAAGCAGCACTGGCGCAGGAGAAAGTGCAACATGCCATTGGAGAGGCAACCGTTCGCAAAGTCATTGTCGTCCCCGGCAAGATCGTCAATGTTGTCATTGGGTAGCCGGCGGACACAGGCCGTCGCAGGAGCCTTGGTGCTGAGCCTATTTTTGGGCGCGTGCGGCTTCACACCGCTTTACGCCACCCGCGGCCAAAGCGAGAGCATCGTGTCTGAGCTGGCGGCTATTGCAGTGCAAGCGCCCGACGATCGCGTCAACCGGGTATTGCGCATTGCGCTTGAAGACAAACTACGTTCAAACGCTGCAGGTGCGCCTCAATTCAGGGTGTTCTTGGAGTCCCGGCTGACCGAAGCAAATGTCGCCATTCAACAGGACACCGAAGTCACTCGAAAAAACCTGAGACTCAGAACCACGTTTGTCCTTCGGAATGTTGAGACAGATGAACTGCTGTATCAAGCGAGATCCTCTGGGATTGTTGCCTTTAACCGTGTCGCATCTGAGTTTGCCAACATCATCGCAGAACGGGATGCAGAAGAGCGCGTTGCAAACCAGGTTGCAGAGGACATCCACTCGAAGCTCGCGATCTATTTTGAGCGGCAACAGACGCGTTGAGTGTGTCGCCGGGGCGGCCTAGGGCGGATCAATGAAACTTCGGGCAAGCGAAATCGAGCGGTTTGTTGCAAGCCCCAATCCGGCTGCCCAGGTTATCCTTATCTTCGGACCGGACCAAGGCCTCGTCCGTGAAAGATCAAACAGGCTGGCGAAAACTGTGCTCGACGACCTGAGCGATCCCTTTCGCCTAACCGACCTCGCCGACACCGATCTGAAACAGGATCCAGCGCGCCTGGCCGACGAAGCGGCGGCAATCTCCATGATGGGGGGCCGGCGTGTCGTACGTGTAAGGAACGCTGGAGATTCCCTATCAAAAATCGTGACCTCTTTTCTAGAGGCACCGGCAGGTGATGCCCTCATCCTTCTGGAAGGCGGCGAGCTCACACCCCGTTCGAGCCTGCGCAAAGCACTTGAGGGAGCGAAAAACGGCGCCGCCCTCCCCTGCTACGCTGACGATGCCCGCACGCTTGAGCGTGTCATTGAAGAGCGGCTGCGGCAGGCAGGTCTGCGGGCCGACCCTGACGCCTTTGCTTATCTGACGAGCCACCTAGGCAGCGATCGTGGTGTGACGCTGCAGGAGCTCGACAAGCTCATCCTCTACATGCAGTCAGAACCCGAAGCCGGTAGCGTCAGCCTCGCAGATGTCACCGCCTGCATTGGAGACACGGCCGCCACTCGGTTGGACGACATTGTCGATGCGGCAGCGATCGGTGACTTTGGCGCATTGGATGTTGCTTTGGCAAAGGCGGCCGAAGCCGACACAGCACCCGTCGCCATTCTGATCGCCATGACCCGGCATGTGCAGCAATTGCATTTGGTCCTTGGGCGTATGGAGGCTGGCAGCGACCGGGAAGCAGCGATCAAAGCCTTACGACCACCGGTTCATTTCAAACGATCTGCTTCTATGAAAAGGCAATGCGGGCTTTGGGACCGCAAACGCTTGGAGCGTGCACTCAGCCTTCTGGGTGACGCAGACCGGCAATGCAAAACAACGGGCCTGCCTGACCGCGCCATTTGCGCACAAGCCCTAATGCGGGTTGCACAAGGCGCCCGCTCAGAAGGCCGACGGTAAAAGCGTTACCAGCAAAAGTGCGCAGATCAAAATTAATGGTTTTGCGTCCGGGATCGCGAGCCAAGGCCCAACGCGTAAGGCTTGACGTTGGAGTCAACTGGAACGGACTCGTCCGTAAACGGATGAGCTAAACCCGCGACAGGCGGCGGCAGATTTCATCAAGCTGCTCAAGAGAGCTGTAGCCCACCTTCACTGTCCCGCCCTTTTCCCCTTTATGATCGATGGAGACGGTGAGGCCCAGCGCATTGGTGATGTTTTTTTCCAAGGCCACAGTGTCCGCATCTTTCGTGCTTGACGACGACCCCGCTTTGGCTTTTGGCGCGCTGGGTTCCGGCTTCCGGGTAAGGGCTTCGGCCTCACGGACCGAAAGACCCTTATCGGCAATTTCTTTCGCCAGCGCATCTGCCTTGGGATGACCAATCAGCGCCCGCGCGTGACCGGCACTCAGCGCTCCGTTGGAGAGCAGATCCTGAACGCCCTCCGGCAGGCTGAGGAGCCGCAATGTATTGGCAACGTGCGATCGGCTTTTCCCGATCATCTTGGACAATTGCTCTTGGGTATAGGTGAACTGATCCACAAGACGTTGATAACCGGCCGCTTCCTCAATCGGATTGAGATCGGCGCGCTGCACATTCTCAATAATGGCAATCTCGAGCGATTCATTGTCCGTCAGTTCTTTAACGACAATCGGCACATCATGGAGCTGCGCCGCCTGGGCTGCCCGCCAGCGACGCTCGCCGGCGACAATTTCAAACTCATTGTCCGATCCGCCAGGAACCGGCCGCACCATGATGGGCTGCAAGATCCCTTTCTCCCGGATCGACTCGGTCAGGTCGTCCAGGTCCCCCGCCTTAAAGATCTGCCGCGGCTGAAAAGGATTGGCGCGCAAATACTCAATAGGGACCTCTCTGACCCCTTTGGGCGCTGGCGCTGTCTCGTCGCCCAAGGCCACCGCCGCGTCATCGCCGATCAACGCAGCCAGGCCGCGGCCCAGTCGGTTCTTTCCAGCGCTCTCATCGACCATGCCGGCCTCCTTCTTTCTTAACAAAACAGCGCCTATTCCTGGAGACCCTGTCCGTTGGTTTCGCCGGCCTGAAACTGCTAATCCGCACGAAACCTTAGCTTTTGGCCGCCAAGCCCGTAAAGTAGGGCCCGGTAGCGCCATTTATGAATCTTTTCAATACCTTAATTAGCGACCTTAAGAATCATGAGATCTGACTCAAAGATCGCGAGACAACACGTTGAAACTAAGATCATGCAGCCGTTTGGCTCCGCAACACACGCTCCCGCTGAATGACCTCGGAGGCGAGCTTCATATAAGCCCGACTGCCGGCACACTGATGGTCATACACCAGAGCCGGTTTGCCGTAGGAAGGCGCTTCAGAAATACGGACATTGCGGGGGATAACGGTCTTGTAAACCTTGTCACCTAGATGCGCACGCACATCCTGAGCGACTTGGCCGGACAGATTGTTTCGCTGATCGAACATGGTGAGCACAATGCCCTGGATGTCCAACCGCGGATTGAGACTGGTTCGGACACGCTCCACCGTCCGCAGAAGCTGGCTGAGACCTTCCAACGCGAAAAACTCACACTGCAACGGCACCAAAATGGAATCCGCGGCAGTCATGGCATTAATGGTCAGAAGATTAAGAGACGGCGGACAGTCGATCAGAATGTAGGAATAGGGGCGCACGTTCATCTCTTCCGGCACACCCTCCAAATCCCGCCCAGCAGCCGGCATCCGCGCCAAGGCATCGCGCAGCCGATGGGACCGGCGCGGCACACTGGCGAGCTCAAGCTCGGCGCCTAGAAGGTCCATAGTCGACGGCACGAGATCAAGCCCGGGAACCTTTGTGGGCACAATCGCCGTTTCGATGAGCGCCGCACCGATCAGGACGTCATAAGTCGAAAGTGTGCGATCGGCACGATCAACCCCTAGCCCTGTACTGGCATTGCCTTGCGGATCAAGGTCAACTACCAGAACACGCTCGCCCACTGCCGCAAGCGCAGTTCCCAGATTGATGGCGGTAGTCGTTTTGCCAACCCCGCCCTTCTGATTAGCCAACACCAGCACCCGCGGATGGGGATGGTCGGCGTCCGACGATGATGTCGGCGCCTCAGAGGCGGGCTCAGCTGAAGAGGATGGAATGTCAGACACGGGCAAGTTGCTCCACCTTGAGGACAGACCCTTGTTGGTCTGCCTGGCTCGGATAGGAAGTAACCTTAAATGTCCACGATTTCCAGGCCACGGTCAATTCTTCATCCGCCTGGACCCCTTTTAGGAAAAAAGCCACTGTCTCAGGTCCAAAATAGGGCGCAGACCAGCTCAAAAGGCGGTCAAGCGGGGCGCAAGCGCGCGCCGATAGCGCGTCGCATGGCCCGATAGCTGCAATCGTGTCCTCGGCTTCAATGCGCGACGTATGGACTTGTGCCCGAGCCCCCGTTTCCCGGATGACTTCTCTCAGAAAAACAGACTTTCGTTGGTCACTTTCTATGAGGTTCATCTGAAAACCCGGCCGCTCGTGGGCCATGATGGCCAAAACCAGCCCCGGAAAGCCTGCCCCGCTCCCGAAATCTGCCCATTTCAGGTGTTTCTCCGAGGCCAGGCGCCAAAGCTGGGCGGAATCCCAGAAATGACGGCCCCAAACATTGTCCAGGGTCGATTTGGACACAAGATTGATCGACTTCTGCCACTTTTTCAGGAGCGACTCGTATGCCGTGAGTCGGTCCATTGTTTCACGTGAAACATGTGCGACCTCGAAAAAGGATTCCGCATCAAGGACTTGCTGACTTTTATCCACAGGATCAGGCCGAACGGCGCAGATTTCCGCGCTTTACGAAGAGAAGGAGGGTCGTGATTGCTGCGGGTGTCACCCCCTCCACCCTTGAGGCTTGACCGAGAGTGGCCGGTCGCGCATCAGCAAGCTTCTGACGAACTTCCTGGGAAAGGCCTGGAACCGACAGATAGTCCAACGCCGCTGGGATCACCAACGCCTCGTCCTTCCGGAAGGCCTTCACATCGGCCGCTTGGCGCTCCAGATAAACCGCATAGGTCGCGTCAATCTCCAATTGTTCCGCGATCTCAGCCTCGAGCTCCCGGAGTTCCGGCCAGACTGCCACCACGTCCTTCAGACCGATCTCTGCATAGGCGAGAAGGTCGAAGGCTGTACGCCGAACCCCGTCTTGGTTGATCTTGAATCCTGCCTTGGCAAGCTTGGCAGGCGTTTCAGCCAGAGATTTCGCCAAGCGATGCGCCTCTGCCAGTTTTTCCTGCTTCTGTGAGAAATGGGTGGCCCTCTCCGCCCCGACACAACCCACGGCCATGCCCAACGGCGTCAGACGCTGGTCTGCATTGTCGGCCCGAAGGCTCAAGCGATATTCGGCACGCGAGGTGAACATCCGATACGGTTCCGAAACGCCCTTTGTGACCAAGTCATCGATCATCACCCCAATATAGGCATCCGCCCGGTTCAGGATAAACGGCTCCCCACCCTGCACCGCCAGAGCCGCATTCAACCCGGCCATCAGACCCTGCGCAGCTGCCTCTTCATAGCCCGTGGTGCCATTGATCTGGCCGGCCAGATAGAGCCCCGGCTGAGCCTTCGTTTCAAGGGTCGGCAAAAGCTCCCTTGGATCCACATAATCATACTCGATGGCATAGCCGGGCCGGAGAATGACCGCCTCTTCGAGGCCGGGAATGGTCTCAATAAAAGCCTTCTGCACCTCTTCCGGCAGCGCCGTCGAAATCCCGTTGGGATAGACCGTGTGATCGTCCAGCCCTTCCGGCTCGAGAAATATCTGGTGCGAGGGCCGCTCAGCAAACCGGACCACCTTGTCTTCCACGGACGGACAATACCGGGGCCCAACACCGTCAATCCGACCACCGTAAACCGGTGACTCGTCGAGATTAGCCCGAATGATCTCGTGGGTCTCAGGTGTGGTCCGCGTGATGTGGCAGGAAACCTGCCTCTGCGGCACGTCTCCTGTCAGGAAGGAGAACGGGACCGGCGGCTGGTCAGCGAATTGTTCTTCCAGAACGTCCCAGTTGATCGTCCGGCCGTCCAGCCGCGGCGGTGTACCGGTCTTAAGACGCCCCATCTTGAGATCGAGCCCATATAGGCGCTCAGAGAGCCCTAGCGCTGGCGCTTCGCCGACACGGCCGGCGGGCACCCGCTCGCGGCCTAAATGAATCTCACCATTGAGAAAAGTTCCAGTCGTAAGGATAATTTTGGCTGCCGCGAACTCACGCCCGTCATCACAGACAAGGCCGCAGACCAGCCCGCCTTGCACCAGGAGGTCGACAACCGCCCCCTCTTCGACATTGAGGTTCGCATGTTCGGTGATCGCCTTTTGCATGGCCTCCCGGTAGAGCTTGCGATCACTCTGGGTCCTTGGGCCCCGCACCGCCGGACCCTTCCGCCGGTTCAACAGACGAAACTGGATCCCCGACGCATCGGCCACCCGCCCCATGACCCCATCCAAGGCGTCAATCTCCCGGACCAGGTGGCCCTTGCCAAGGCCGCCAATCGCCGGGTTGCAGGACATCTCTCCCACGGTCGCCCATTTGTGGGTGATCAGAAGCGTGGACGCGCCAAGCCGGGCTGATGCAGCAGCTGCCTCGCAGCCCGCATGGCCTCCCCCAATGACGATGACATCAAAGCGATCCATCACGCCTCATCCGCATCTCCCGGATCAAACCCCGGCTCAAATTCCAGGCTAACATCTAGGCTGGAAAAGCCCCGGCGTCAAAATCAATTCGCTTGTATGTAACCTTTTGGACTCAACTGTTTCACGTGAAACACTACTTGCCGATACAGAAATCCCTGAACACCACGTCCAGCAATTCTTCTACATCCACCCGGCCTGTGATGCGCCCCACCGCGCGCACAGCATGCCGAAGCTCTTCCGCAATAAGGGCCGTTTCGCCTCCGACTCGAAGCAGAGAGATCGCCCCATCGAGAGCGGCAACACAGGACTCGAGCTCATTGCGATGGCGGGCCCGGGTGATAACCGGCGCCTCGCCGACACCGAAAAGCGCCTCAACGCGATCATCCAGCGCGGCTTCAAAAGCACTCAGCCCCTCCCCCGTCTCAATCGATACCTGATAGACATCTGGCGCTTTCAGTTGCTCACCGGCCAAATCGGTCTTATTGACAACTTTGAGGTCATGTACATCTGCAGTCGCAAACAGATCCGGGCTTGCTTCTTGGGCAGACTGCATCCAAATCCTCAGATCCGCCTCTTCCGCCGTCTTCCGGGCACGCCGGATACCTTCTTGTTCGACCGCATTGGCGCTGTCTCTTAAGCCGGCTGTGTCACAAACCGTCACCGGTAGCCCGGCCATCCGCAACCGCACCTCAACCACGTCCCGCGTCGTGCCGGCCTCTTCCGAAACAATGACAGCATCTCGCCTTGCCAAAGCGTTAACCAGGCTCGACTTACCCGCATTGGGCGGTCCTACCACGGCGACAAAGATACCGTCCCGGATCTGCTCCCCTCTGTGGTCGGCCAAAAACCCTTTCATCTCCTCATGAATTGCGGTCAGCCCCGGTAGCACCGACGCTGACAGGTCCTCCGGCAGATCCTCATCAGCAAAATCAATGTCCGCTTCAACATAAGCGAGCGCATGAACCAACCGATCGCGCCAGGCGTCGCACTGCGCCCCAAAGGCGCCTCTCATCTGCCGTAACGCCTGCGCCTGCTGCGCAGACGTCTCGGCTTCGATCAAATCGGCAATCCCTTCCGCCGCGGAGAGATCAAATTTCCCGTTCTCCACCGCCCGCCGGCTGAACTCCCCTGCTTCAGCAAATCGAACGCCCTCGACCTTTCCAAGCGCCCCGACGACGGACTCAACCACAGCGAGCCCTCCATGAAGATGGAGCTCTACGACATCCTCGCCCGTGAAGGAGTGCGGCGCCTGAAAGAAAAGAACCAGCGCTTGATCGAGGATCTCCTTTGACTGCAGATCCTTCAGCTCTCTGAGCTCAGCGAGCCGCGCGGGGCCCGGTGCCCTGCCCGACAGGAGCTCAAGGGCCGCGCCGGCGCGCAATCCTGAGATGCGAATGACGGCAACCCCACCCCGGCCGCGCGGTGTTGCTGGTGCAAAAATCGTTTCCAATCCGAATCGACTCCTATGAACTTGTCTCTTACACACCGACACATCTTGTGACAGCCGACATCCATGCTATCTCTTGAGGACGCTCTGCTTCCTCGAAAGACTTTTGATGACCCAGCCCGGCCCCGCGAACCTGCTTGCCGACGAGACCAGCCCTTACCTGCTCCAGCACAAGGACAATCCGGTCCATTGGCATCCCTGGGGCCCTGCAGCGCTCGCCCGTGCCAAGGCTGAGAACAAACCCATTCTGCTCTCTGTCGGATACGCGGCCTGCCACTGGTGCCATGTGATGGCCCATGAGAGTTTTGAGGATCCCGCCATCGCGGAGGTTATGAACCGTCTTTATGTAAACATCAAAGTAGATCGCGAAGAACGTCCCGACATAGACACGATATATATGAGCGCGCTACACGCTTTAGGCGAACAGGGCGGCTGGCCGCTCACCATGTTTCTCACGCCCGACGGCGAACCTTTCTGGGGCGGCACTTACTTCCCGCCGACGCCAAAATACGGCCGGCCGGGCTTCCCGCAAATACTTGAAGAGATTGCCCGTCTCTATTCGCATGAACCCGAGAAAATACACGGCAACCGGGACGCCCTCAAAAGCGCCCTAGCGCGGGTCGAAGACACCAGCGGCCAGCCGCCCCTCGACATGCTGCTGGGCGTCGCCAATCAGCTCATGGGCGTCATGGACATGGCCAAAGGCGGCCTCAAAGGCGCTCCCAAATTCCCGCAAACCGGTCTCCTGGATGTCCTCTGGCGCGCCCATATTGCGACGGGCAACAAGGAGCACCGCGCTGCGGTCACCACCGCCCTCACCCACATGTGCGAGGGGGGCATCTATGATCATTTGGGGGGCGGCTTCGCCCGCTACTCTGTCGATGCCGATTGGTTGGTCCCGCATTTCGAGAAGATGCTCTACGACAACGCGCTTCTGATCGATCGTTTGACGGAGACCTGGCAGGAAACCAAAGACCCTCTCTATGCGCTCCGTATCGAAGAAACCATCGCCTGGATCGCCCGCGAGATGACAACCCCCGACGGCGCCTTCGCCGCCAGTATCGATGCCGACAGTGAAGGGGAAGAAGGCAAGTTCTATGTCTGGACGGCAGACCAGGTCGACGCTGAGCTCGGCATCAACGGCCCCTGGTTCAGAGAACAATATGACGTGCACGAGGGCGGCAATTGGGAAGGTAAAGCGATCCTCAACCGCCTTCATCTCACCACCCGCGACTTCAATTCAGAGGAAGAAGAGAAACTCAAATCGCTTCGTCAAAAACTCTTCGACAAAAGATCAACGCGCATTGCGCCAGGCATCGACGACAAGGTTCTGCTCGATTGGAACGGATTGGCGATCGCCGCCATTGCCAATGCCGGCTTGGTGTTCAGGCGCGATGACTGGAAAGCTTTGAGTCAAACCGCCTATCGTTTCGTGACCGAATCCATGAAGCGTGACGGACGCATGCACCACGCCTATCGCGCTGGCCGCCTGCAACATCGCGCCATGTCGGACGGTCTGGCGAACATGTGCGCCGCTGCCCTCGCCCTATTCGAAGCAACCTCCGACTGGAGGTATGTCGACGACGCGCAAGGCTTCATCTCAGAACTTGATGCCCATTATTGGGACGATGCTAATGGCGGCTATTTCTATACCGCCGACGATGCGGAGGCGCTCCTCGTGCGCACCCGGACCGCCGCCGACGATGCCACACCTGCCGCCAATGGCACACTCGCCGGTCTCCTGGTGCGTCTCTATGCCCTCACCGGCGACGAACATTATCGCGACCGGGCGGACCAGCTAATCATCGCCTTCGGGGGCGCCGTCACCAAAAACGCCTTCCCGCACGGCTCATGGCTCGCAAGCCTGGACACAGCCGTCAACCTCACCCAGATCGTCCTCATCGGTGAAAAGGGCGACGCCGGACGCGCCACACTCAAAGACACGGTCCTCGACCTGTCGCTCCCCACCCGCCTGCTCCTGGATCTTGATGCTGGCACCGATCTGCCCGACGGGCATCCGGCCAAGGGCAAAAACATGGTGGATGGCAAGGCAACGGCTTATGTCTGCACCGGTCCCGTCTGTTCCGCACCGGTCACCGATCCGGGCGACCTTCGCGCCGCCCTTGAAGCCAGCCGCCTCGCCCCCGATCCGTGAAGAAACACCCTCGCAACAAGCGCGCGAGCCCGTTACGCTATCGCCAAAATATTCATCCAAAATATTCGGGCAGTGACACACAACACGCCCCACCTACTCTCTGACAGGAGGCCCCTCATGAGCTCAGAAACAATCACCATCAATGGTCCCGACGGCAGCTTTTCCGGCTATCTCGCCAAGCCAGACGGCGCCGGCCCCTTCCCAGCCATCGTGGTCATTCAGGAAATCTTCGGCGTCAACGCCGTCATGCGCGGCATTTGCGATGACCTCGCCAAACAGGGCTATCTCGCTCTCTCCCCTGACCTCTTCTGGCGCATTGAACCCGGCATCGACATTACCGACCAGTCGGAAGAGGAATGGGCCAAGGCCTTCGAACTTTTCAACGCCTTCGATGTGGACAAAGGCATGGTCGATGTGCAGGCCACCATTGATGCCGCGCGCAAGCTTGACGGTGCCAATGGCAAAGTCGGTGCAGTCGGATATTGCCTTGGCGGCCAACTTGCCTACCTCACCGCAGCCCGCACCGACGCCGACGCGGCTGTCGGCTTCTATGGTGTCAACCTGCAGAACCTGACCGGGGAAGCGAGCAACATTGCTAAACCGCTCATGCTCCACATCGCCGGCAAGGATGAATTCGTGCCCGCCGAAGCACAAGCTGCCATCCATGCAGGCCTGGACGACCACGCCCAGGTCACGCTCCACGACTACCCGGAACGCGACCACGCCTTTGCACGTGTCGGTGGCGCGCATTTCGATCAGGCGGATGCGGATCTCGCTAACGGCCGAACCCTCGAGTTCTTCAAAGCAAACCTCTGATGGAAGAGGATTGAGGGATCTAAGTGTTTCCAGCAAAAGGGCCCTCAACAGATTTGGCGGTTTTGCGTCCGGAAACACGTCAACAAAGACGTTCCGTATCCGAATCAAATATTTCGGCCTCCAGACTCGTTTCCAGGAGAACGTGCTAGGCTTTCCATATGAACATCGAACTCTTCATCGGTTTTATCGCCGCGACCGCGATCTTGGTTTCCATCCCCGGCCCTGTTGTCACACTCGTAGTGGCGACGGGCGCGAGGTATGGAAAACGTGCGGCGTTGGAAGCGGTCGCTGGGAGTACATCCGCCTTAGCTATCCATGTGACGATTGTCGGGCTTGGCATGTCTTCTCTGCTAGCATTCATTGGAGAATGGTTTTTTTGGCTAAAGTGGATTGGAGCGCTGTACCTGATTTGGCTTGGGATCAACGCGTGGCGAGAGAGTCGCCAACCCACAAATATTTCGGAGCCGAGTCGATTGCCGCGATCTTTCAAACGCGGTTTCTTGGTCGGTGTAACCAATCCAAAAACACTGCTTTTCTACGCAGCCTTCTTTCCGCAATTCATTGATCCGGCGCTGAGCACTGCAGTTCAGCTTTCGATCATGTGTCCAACATTCATTGTAATCGCAGGTGCTATCGACTCTTCCTATGCGCTCGGCGCGTCCAACGCTAAACAGTGGCTTACCCACCCAAAGGCAAGGCGCGTTACCGATCGCATATCCGGCACGCTGTTGATTGCGGCCGGTATCAGCCTCGCCGCAACAAAACGCACTTAAAAAAACAACCGGAGGAAACACCCATGGTAAAGGCAATTCGCATTCACGAGACCGGTGGCCCCGAAGTGATGAAGCTTGAAGAGGTGGATTTACCCGACCCAGGTCCCGGTCAGGCGCGCGTGAAACACACCGCGATCGGGCTCAACTATATCGACACCTATCACCGCTCCGGGCTCTATCCGATTGCACTGCCCTCAGGGCTTGGCCTTGAAGCGGCCGGCGTGGTGGAAGCAGTCGGCGAGGGCGTGACGAACGTAACTGCCGGCGACCGGGTCGCCTATGGCGCCGGTCCCATCGGCGCCTATTCGGAAGCACAGAATTGTTTCGCCGCCGGTCTGATCAAATTGCCGGACGGTGTGAAGGACGATGAAGCGGCGGCCCTCATGATGAAGGGGCTCACCGTCCGCTATCTCTTCAAAGAGACCTACAAGGTGAAAGCCGGTGACACCATTCTCTTCCACGCCGCCGCCGGCGGCTGTGGCCTTGTCGCCTGCCAGTGGGCAAAGGAGCTGGGCGTGACCATGATCGGCACCGTGAGCTCTGAAGAAAAGGCGGAGCTCGCCCGCGCTCATGGCTGTGCGCACGTCATCAACTATTCAACGGAAAATGTGCCGGAACGCGTGGCCGACATTACCAACGGGGCGAAAGTGCCTGTCGTCTATGACGGTGTTGGGAAAGACACGTTCGAGATGTCTCTGGACTGCCTGCGGCCCCGGGGCATGCTGGTGAGCTTCGGCAACGCCTCCGGTCCTGTCACCGGCGTCGATCTGACCACCCTCCAAAACAAAGGCTCTCTTTATGTGACGCGGCCCACCATGTTGCACTACATGATGACGCCCGAGCAGGTCTCGGAAGCCACAGCCGATCTGTTCGACGTCGTTGCCCGCGGCGCTGTGAAGGTCGACATCAATCAACGCTATGCGCTGGCCGAAGCCGCCCAGGCGCACATCGACATTCAGGGAAGAAAAACAACAGGCGCCACCATCATCGAGCCGTAATCAGGTCAGATCGACGGATGGCCCTTAATCACCTTACGCGGGCCAAGGATATGTCTTGATCTGTCTTGGATACTTGCGGAACACTCAGACCAAGCTGTCGTCCAACAGATATCCAAGGTAGGTCCTTATGCACCGCGCTCTATCCGCCGCCATCGTCCTAACGTCGCTCTCCGCCGCCAGCCCCGCACTCGCCGAGAGTGGTGCAACATCGGCATCTATTGACGATGCCGAGGCCGGTATCTGCACAGGATATGGGCCCCAGACCCCCCGCGATATTGGCAGCGCCCATGGGTTGAATGACCGTTTTTTCTCGCTGTCCCCGCCTGCCGACAAGATGAACTTGTGCAACATTCACACCCACACGAATGCGGAACATAAAGGGCCGGGCTTTTCTATATTAGCTGGCCCTGGCGATCACGGCGGATACCAGTGCAACGCCACCGCCGATTTAACGGAAGCAGAGCTCACCGACCCTGCGGACGGTCAGGGCGCTTTCAAAAGTGTGAAGCCCGGTGATACCATCGAAGTCCACTGGGTTCACACATCCTGTGATATCACACCGGGCGAAGGGCTTGGTTCTTGTCTCAGTGAAAAATGCGCCAACCCAAACCTGCGCGTGGAAGCACAGGCCTTCCTGGTGGTGAATGATCCAGACGCCCTCGACTTCGCAGGCTTCACTTACGGCGGCAATATCGTGGACGGTCTGCACCAGGCACGCTCCCTCCCTTCAGACACGGGCGCACCTGTCGTCTTTGGCGGGTCGACCACGGGACCGTCTTACACACAGGCGCAATGCTCTCCGCTCAAGGTAACTTGGAGTGTGCGACCGCAATGCGCGAAGCTCGATATTTCCTCCCTCAACCGGTGGGCAGAAGACGGCAATGTCTTCAATGAAACCAAGTCGCATGGTGTGCGGCAGCTCGTGACAGCACCTGAACTTCTCGCACCGATCGAGTAAGGCAAAGCGCCCGCCCGGGTAGAACGACCCAATCGGCTAAACGCGCCGCAACGCGACTGCAAGTTTATACCAGCGTCTCATTCGGCGGACTTGACCGGTGACCTTCGCCGAAAACCCAATAAACTTGCCCGGTGATTGCGTAAGGAAAAACGCATTGAGCCACCAGGGAGAGTTTCATGGGAAAAATCGCAAGATATTTGGGCGCATCCGCCGCAGCCTTACTGATCGGCCTTTCATCGACCGCTGTCCAGGCCGGCGACTGCACCACCAAAACGACACTCCCGACCCGGAATACCGGCGACTCCTTACGCATCGTCGTGTTTCTCAAAACCGACGGAAGGGAACTCACTTCCTATACCGGCAAAAGAGGCCAAAACAATGAGAACACAGTGACGGCCTCTTACAGCACAGAACCGTCCGACGTGGATGACACGCTGGATTTGAGGGGCGCGCGCGGCGATGCCATCGTCAATTCGAACCGCTCAACCCAAGGTGGGTTTAAGGTCTTTATCCACCTTGCAGAAAACGCAGGCGAAGACGATCCCGAAAATGTCACGCTTGGGTCAGGCGTCTGTGTCATAGACGCCGATCAACGCGTCGATGGGGTAGAGCAATTGGTCTACGGAGAGCTGAGCCGCCTCAAATGCCAAAGCAGGAGCGGCCCAGAACTCCGGGTCAATTCGTGTAAATCGAAAACGTTTTCGAGGGCGCGGGGCGTTCACGTGGCTTATTGGGCGGACGTGGAATTCGAATAACGCGTCAGGTCACCCTCACTCAGCCGCCGTGGCAGGCGAGCCTTTATAAATGCTGGCCCGCGGCCGCTCCATGACCCGCTGAACCATCGGTTCAAACGCCTCAAGCGGCATCGTGTCATAGTCCGGATCAAACGCGTTCTGGTCGAACAAATGACAGAATTGCGCCGTGTGTTCAAAGGCCTGATGCCCACGAAACTGTTCGCGCATATCGCGATCAAGCCCGATATGGTGGAAGAAATAATAGCCCTGGAAAATGCCGTGATGCTCCAGCATCCAATGATTGTCTTCGGAGACAAAGGGTTTCAGGATCGCCGCGCCGATCTCCGCATGGTTATAAGTACCGAGCGTATCCCCAATATCGTGGAGCAGCGCGCAGACGACATATTCTTCGTCCTTCCCCGCACGATGGGCGAGGGTCGCCGATTGCAGCGAATGTTCCAGACGGTCGACAGCAAAGCCACCGAAGTCCCCGTCCAGAAGCTTCAAATGCGCGAGCACCCGATCGGCCAACCCTTTGGAGAATTCTCCATTATTGGCGGCAATGAGCTCCCATTCTTCCTGGCTGCTCTCGGCCATGGTTTTGAATGTGGCACGGCCATCAACGATTTTTTCGGACATAGGGTCTGCTCCTCCTGAGATAGCGTTGAAGGAAGCCTAGAGCATTTCCAGCTGAAGTTGCAGCACTTCAGCGTCCGGAAATGCGACAAAATATGAGAGCATTTTGAGGACAACGGGAAACGGTTCGCTCATCCTAAAACAAGAGTCATCAGTCTCATTTAAGGCACGCCGTGGCCCAGATCGACAAAGAGGGCATCATGGAAATCGAGATGTTTCTCCATATCCATTGTTTTATCCCAAACATCAGGCATATCTTCTGGCGCCAGGGTCGGCATCACCGTGCCGATGATCCGGTCCTTGCCATCGGCGCCCGGGCCAATGGGCAATGTCATCATTTCCAGGAGATGCAATGTGCCCGTCTGATCGGTGATGGTCCAAAAGGTGATGACACCGCAGGGATGTTTAGGCAGGAGTTTGAGACGGGCAATATCGCGGGCTCTATTGGCATGCTCACCATAGGCGAAAAGATCAATGCCGCGCAGATCCATGCCCGCCGCCTCGCAAAGCGCACTGCCAAAGACACGGACGACCAGAGACTCTTCCCCCTCCCAGCTCATGTAGCGGATATAGGGCATGAGCTCGACGAGACTGCGCAGCTCAACATCATCCGCAGAGGGAATGGGTCGATCGCCCCGGACACTCAACCACCAGCACAGGATTTCCCGCGCCGCGTGCGACAGCCGATGACCGGAAACCTCATAGGGCACATCTGGCCGGGGCTCCGGTACGCGGGCCTTAATGTTCGCGACATGACGTTGGTTGAGAAACGTCGACACCCAACGAGGCGATAGCGCAGATCGATCTCCCAACGGGTCCCCCAAACTCAACCAGCAAAAAAGCGTGAATTGTGGAGGAGCGTCGCACGCACAGCGCTAATGAGGCGTTAAATCCAGACGCGCGCTAAACCGCAAAACACAGATGTTTAGGTGTTCATGCTGTCAAAGAATTCAGCATTATTCTTGGTTTGTTTAAGCTTATCGAGCAGGAACTCGATGGCATCCGTGGTGCCCATCGGATTGAGAATGCGCCGCAGCACGTACATTTTCTGCAGCTCCACCTTATCGACCAGCAGCTCTTCTTTCCGGGTGCCGGATTTCAGAATATCCATCGCCGGGAACACACGCTTGTCAGCCACCTTGCGATCAAGCACGAGTTCCGAGTTACCGGTGCCTTTGAATTCCTCGAAGATGACTTCATCCATCCGGCTGCCCGTATCAATAAGGGCCGTTGAGATGATGGTGAGTGAGCCACCCTCTTCAATGTTCCGCGCCGCCCCAAAAAAGCGTTTCGGCCGTTGCAGGGCATTGGCGTCCACACCGCCGGTGAGCACCTTGCCGGAGCTTGGCACCACCGTGTTATAGGCGCGGCCGAGGCGCGTTATGGAATCGAGCAGGATCACCACATCGCGGCCATGCTCCACCAAACGCTTGGCTTTCTCGATCACCATTTCGGCGACCTGAACGTGCCGCACCGCGGGCTCGTCAAAAGTGGAGGAGACAACCTCCCCCTTCACCGAGCGCTTCATGTCCGTGACTTCTTCCGGGCGCTCATCAATCAGAAGGACGATCAGATAGGCTTCCGGGTGGTTGGCCGAAATGGAATGGGCGATGTTCTGCAGAAGCACGGTCTTACCGGTCCGCGGCGGCGCCACAATGAGACCACGCTGTCCCTTACCCAACGGCGCCACAATGTCGATGACGCGGCCCGACGTATCTTTCCGGGTCGGATCGTCGATCTCCATTTCCAGTTTGGCGTCCGGATAGAGCGGCGTCAGATTGTCGAAGTGGACTTTGTGTCGGGCCTCTTCCGGGTCTGCGAAGTTGATGGAATTGACTTTGATGAGCGCGAAATAGCGTTCGCCCTCTTTCGGACTGCGAATATCCCCTTCCACCGTGTCACCGGTGCGAAGCGAGAAGCGGCGGATCTGGGAAGGCGACACATAAATGTCGTCGGGGCCTGGCAGATAGTTCGCTTCCGGCGAGCGCAGGAACCCGAACCCGTCCTGCAGTACTTCGACGACGCCTTCGCCGATAATGTCCGTCCCCTGTTCCGCATATTGCTTCAGGATCGCGAACATCAGTTCCTGGGTGCGGAGCGTGCTTGCGTTTTCAACCTCAAGCTCCTCCGCTACCACCAATAGTTCTGTGGGGGATTTGGCTTTCAGTTCTTGCAGTTTGATCTGCTTCATATTTTTTCTCGTGATGCGCTCGGGCCCAGAACGGCGGCAAGCGATGGGAAGGAACAACGACGTCTTTGATTAGAAAATTCGGGACTTGAATGTCTGAAAATTGGAAATCAGGTGAATTCAGAGAGATCTGTCTATCAATCAGCAAGCTTTGCTGAGGAGAAATCTGGAATGCAGCCCCGAATGGCATCTCGAGGTGCGGAAATGAAAATCCCAAAAGGCGCCGTTTGAATTACATCTTCATCGTGGGAAGGTCGGCAGCCCGGCGCCCGTTTTTGGTCGCACTCCGGGAGGATCCCGGCGGGTGTTGACCATGATATAGCCCTTGGGGACCGAGGCTACAAGCCAAAAAACACTTGAGCCATGGAGCCTGTCCGCAAGAGTGAGATCAAATGTCAGAACGGCCGAACAATCACCAGAATGACGATGAAGATCGTGAGAACCGGGGGCACCTCATTCAAGATCCGCATTTGCCTGGACGTATAGGGCCGCTCATCCCGAGCAAAAGCTTTCCGCCACCGCGACAAAAACCCGTGATAGGCCGCCATTGCCGTCACCAGCAGAAGCTTCACATGAAACCAGCCGTCCGACCCGATGGAGTCCCATAAGAGCCAGGCCAGTGTGAGCCCCAGCACCCAGGCCGCGATCATCGCCGGGTTGATGATCCGCCGGAGCAGCAGCTCTTCCATTTTCTTGTAGTTTTCAGAGAGCTCGGAGCCGGGTTCCGTCTCCGTATGGTAGACGTAGAGCCGCGGCAGATAATACATGCCCGCCATCCAGAAAATCACACTAATGATGTGAAAGGCTTTGAGCCAAAGGTAATGGTCCAGCAGAAAATCCGTCATTTCGATCTCAAAACAAGTTAGACTAGCGCTTCCTTACGGGCGATTCCCCGGACAAACGCCGCCAGCAGCCTCCTCCGGACAGATCACATCGTAGCTGGTCAGGACCGCGCGGATCTGATCCCCCAATTCCCGGATAAAGGCCGGATGGGTACCCACCGCCGGCACACGAATATAGGTCTCCACGCCCGAATGCTTAGCAAGTTCGCCATATTCAATATCGAGCTCCACCAATGTCTCGGAATGTTCCGAAACAAACGCGATCGGCGCCAGGACAATTTTCCGGCCATCTCTGCCAGCCCGCTCAATTTCATCGTCCGTTGACGGGCCAATCCATTCCAGAGGCCCCACCCGGCTCTGATAACACGTCACCCAATCGAGATTTGGAATGTCCAATTGCTTTGCAACGGCGGCACAAGTGCGCTCGACCTGGCGCTGATAAGGATCGCCGGCTTCAACGGTCCTTTTGGGAAGCCCGTGAGCGGAGAGGAGAAGCCGCACATTGTCAGGCCCGCCGACCTGGTCAATGCCTTGGCGGATGAGTGCTGCCTGCGCTTCAATCCACCCGGGCGCTTCTGGATAACAGCAAATCTCTTTTACTTCCATGTGCTTAGATGAAGTACTACCCGGCCCTACTTGGCTTTTCCACGCTGCTGTCCAGTCCTTAAGGGATGAGGCCGTAGTGGTCGTCGAATATTGCGGGTAGAGGGGCAAGAGCACGATCTTGTCCGGGTTGAAGGCCGCCACTTGGGCCGCGGCCTCACGGGCAAACGGGTGCCAATAGCGCATGGCGATGAAACACTTTACCGCACCCCCATCCTCACCGAGGTCTAGCAAGACCCGCTCAATTGCCGCTGCCTGATGTTCTGTTTCCGGAACAATCGGCGATCTACCTCCAATATGACCGTAAATCTCTCGGGCAACCGGCGCGCGTCGCGACGAGATGATCTTGGCGATCAGCCAGCGAAAGGGCTGGGGCACACTGATAATCGCCTTGTCTGAGAAGAGATTGAACAGAAAGGGCTTCACCGCCTCTGGACCGTCTGGACCGCCCAGATTGAACAGCACGATGGCAATACGCTCACCCTGGCTCATGACTGTCCCCGCACCCGTTTGACCAGACGCTCAACATGTTCCGGCGGCACCTGAGGAACGATGCCGTGGCCGAGATTGAACACCCACGGGCCCTGGCCGAGAGCCTCAAGCAGATGGTCCACCGCGCGATCCATCTCCGCGCCCCCTGCCAGGAGCAATAGAGGATCCAGATTGCCCTGAACCGGACCGATCGGTTGCAGCACCTTTGCCGCCCATGTCGGATCAACCGACGTATCGACACTGATGGCACTCACCCCCGTCTCTCTAAAGTAAGGTTCATAGGCCGCCCCGGCGCCCTTCGGGAAAGCGATCACCGGAACGTCTGGGCAGGATTTTCTGAGCCGTGCCCTTAAGTCTTTGATCGGACCAAGACAGAACCGTCGGAACTGATCAGCCGGCAACGATCCTGCCCAGGTGTCAAATATCTGCAGCACTTCAGCGCCAGCCTTAACCTGCGCTTCAAGATAATCGCCGGTCACCTCTGTGAGGAGATCAATGAGCGATTGAAAGCCGTCCAGGTCACTGTAAGCCCAGGCCTTGGCGGCTCCCTGATCCGGTGAGCCGCGCCCCCCCACCATGTACGTTGCCACCGTCCAGGGCGCGCCCGCAAAGCCAATAAGCGCCGTCTCAGCCGGCAACTCCTGCCGCAATCCGCGAACTGTTTCAAAAACCGGTTTCAAATGATCCAGAACACGGCCGCGCTCGAGGATCTTGAGCCCCTCGACATCTGTGATCGGATCAAGACGTGGGCCCACGCCCTCCTCAAACCACACCTTTTGGCCCAATGCATCAGGCACCACCAGAATGTCTGAGAAAAGGATCGACGCATCAAACCCATATCGCCTGATGGGCTGGAGCGTCACTTCCACGGCTAGCTCTGGCGTGTAGCAAAGATTGAGAAAGCTTCCGGCTTGAGCGCGTGTCTCGCGATATTCTGGAAGGTAACGACCTGCCTGCCGCATGAGCCAAATAGGGGGATGATCGAACACGTCGCCAGAGAGTGCGCGCAGGAATTTTTTATCGGAAGCTGGCTTGGTCATGACACTTTCTAAGGCTCTTGGTCCCTGCATAGGGTCCCTTCAAGGACAGTGCGTCATACACTTATCCTGCGTGTCGCCCCTTATATAGAATCTTATAAAAGGATGTAGTGGATAGTGGATGCCTGTGGAGATTGGGGATCAAATTTTGTCCCCGAAATTGGGGGCATTTTGTCACGGCTGCCTGGCCTTTGTGCACAGCTCACCGGTTGTGAGCGACTCTCGTGGGTAGAAAAAGAGTCTGTGGAGTTAGGGAGACTTGCTCTGTGCAGAACCCCATTGTGGATAAGTCGAAGCATGGGGATAAGTCGCGACGTCGACGCGCCGCCCTACTTGTCCCCACTTTCCCCATGCCCTCAAACGGCTTTTGTTAACGAAGAACAGAACCGTCGATGAAAAAAGAAAGGCGGGTATGGCCAGGTAGGGCCTTAATAAAATCGGGGACTTATGCCGGTTTTCCACAGTCATCCACAGGTCTGTCCAATCGATAGATAAGCCGGAAAGCATTTAACGAAAGCCTAGCTATCGGGTCCCAGCCTCGATAGTTTTAAGCAGCTTTTGAGCAAAAGCTTAGGCCCCACCATCCTGATACGCCGCTGAACAGCGTCCGGAAATCCAGACCTCATGACAAGTCGCCGCCTCTTTCATCTGCATCTCGTCTCTGACGCGACAGGCGAAACACTCAATGCCGTCGCCCGGGCGGCCTGCGCACAATATGAAGATGTAAGCCCGGTGGAACATATTTATGCCCTGGTCCGCGGTCCGAAGCAGCTGGACCGGGCCATCGCCGAAATTGAGAGGGAGCCCGGCCTGGTCATGTTCACGATGGTGAATGTGAAGCTGCGCGACCAGCTGCTTGAACGCTGCGGTGAGCTGGATATTCCCTGCATCTCGGTGCTGGATCCGGTGATCAACGCGCTGGGCACTTATCTCGGCCGGGAGATTTCACACAAACCCGGCGTGCAGCATGAAATGAATGCGGAATATTTTGATCGCATTGCGGCCCTCAATTTCACGATGGCCCATGATGATGGGCAAACCGCCGGTGATCTGGACGACGCCGACATTATTCTTGTGGGTGTCAGCCGCACCTCCAAAACACCAACCTGTATTTACCTCGCAAACCGCGGCATCAAAGCGGCGAACGTCCCCTTCGTTCCCGGCACCCCCCTGCCGCCCGATTTGGAAACGGCGAGCAGCCCGCTCATCGTCGGATTGGTTGCAAGCGTCGATCGTCTTTCACAAATTCGGAAAAACCGATTGCTCTCCTTGAATGAGCAGACCGAAACCGACTATGTGGATAAAGATCTGATCACGGCGGAACTCGCGGACGCGCGGCGGTTCTTCAACAAACATAGTTGGCCGGTGATCGACGTAACCCGACGCTCGGTTGAGGAAACCGCTGCCGCCATTCTCAATCTCTACAGCCGCCAATAGATGAAACAGCTAAGTTCCCCCATGAGAGAGACTCAACATGTCTGAAACACCAACCTTGGTACTTGCGTCGCGCAGTGGCGTGCGAGCCATGCTGCTCGAAAACGCCTGTGTCTCTTTTCGCGTGGAAGTCTCGCCGGTGGACGAAGCAGAAGCAAAAATGGGGTTTGAGGGAAATGGAACAGCGCTCGCAGAGCACCTCGCTAAGCTGAAAGCACAGGCTGTCAGCGCGGAAGCCAAAGATCAGTTTGTCATCGGCGCTGACCAGGTGTTGACCTGTGACGCGCGCCTGTTCGACAAACCAAGAGACCTGGACGAAGCCCGCAAAAATCTCTCCTTCTTTCGAGGCAAAACCCACACGCTTCATAGCGCGGTGGCCGTTGCGCGCAGCGGCGAGATTGCCTGGAGCCATGTGACCCAGGCGCATCTCACCATGCGGGAATTCTCAGACGATTATCTCGACCATTACATCAGACGAACGGGCGAAAAAATTCTCTCCAGTGTCGGGTGTTATCAGCTGGAGGGGCCTGGCGTTCAATTGTTCGAACGCATTGAAGGCGACTATTTCACCATTCTGGGCCTGCCGCTCCTGCCGCTCTTTGACTATCTGCGCAAGGAAGGCGCCTTAGAGACATGAGCAAGCAAACGTGAACGGTCCGATATGACAAACCTCTCGCGTGTCTGGGTGCTGGGCTGGCCGGTGACGCACTCACGCTCGCCCCTGATCCATAACCATTGGATTAAAACGCTGGGCATCGAAAACGCTGTCTATGAAAAGCAGGGGGTTCCGCCGGAAGATCTAGAAGCAACCCTTGCATCCTTCCGGAGTGAAGGCGTAATTGGCGCCAATGTCACCGTGCCGCACAAAGAAGCGGTGTTTGCCCTGCTTGATCATCACGATGACGCGGCCAAGCGGTTGAAAGCAGTGAACACGATTGTCGATCGCGGTGCTCACTTTGAAGGCCGGAACACGGACGGCTATGGCTTTATGGCGAACTTAAAAGCCAGTGCGCTCAACGTTGATTTTATCTCCAAGCCCGCAATGGTTTTAGGAGCCGGTGGCGCAGCGCGCGCGATCCTGGTGGCGCTCGCTGACGCAGGTGTGACGGAAATCAAGCTTGTGAACCGCACCTTGGACAAAGCAACCGCGCTTCTGACTGAGCTTGATGTAAAGGGGACAGCGCTTCCTTGGGACGCGGCGCCGGACGCTCTTCAGGACATTGGCCTTTTGGTCAATACATCGGCCTTGGGCATGACAGGCATGGACCCCCTTGTCCTCCCGCTCGAAAAGCTGCCGGCAGACACTCTAGTGACGGACATTGTCTATTCGCCATTGGAAACAGACTTGCTGGCGCGCGCTCGTACTCGAGGCAACCCGGTTGTGGATGGACTGGGCATGCTTCTCCATCAAGCTGTGCCGGGCTTTGAAGCCTGGTTCGGTGTGCGGCCGGAGGTGACACCCGAACTGCGAGCACTTGTACTAAAGGACTTGAAGGAAAGTTAAATGCTGTTGATCGGCCTCACAGGCTCCATCGGGATGGGCAAATCGGAAACCGCAAAAATGTTTGCGGCTGAAGGTGTGCCTGTCTACGACGCGGACGCAGAAGTGCACAAACTCTATGCGGTCGGCGGCGCGGCGGTGGCGCCGTTAGAAGAAGCCTTTCCCGGCGTTGTGAAAGATGGTGCAGTCGATCGCACACTTCTTTCCAAACAGGTCATCGGCAATCCGGACGCGCTCAAAAAACTCGAAAGCATTGTCCATCCGCTGGTCGGTCAGGCGAACCGCGCCTTTCTCGAAAACGCCGCGAAAGACGGCGCAGAGATGGTGCTGCTCGACATTCCGCTGCTCTTCGAAACCGGCGGGCGTGAACGGGTGGATGTGATTGTCGTCGTCAGCGCGCCCTACGAGCTGCAACGCGAACGCGTACTGGCCCGGCCGGACATGACGGAAGAGAAGTTTGACGAAATTGTCGCCAAGCAGGTGAGCGATGCCGACAAACGTGCCGGCGCCGACTATATTGTTGAAAGCGATAAGGGGCTGCATCATGCACGTGCGCAGGTTCGAGATATCATCGCCGATTTGAAGGGCCGCGAGGGCGAGGTCCTGAAAAAGCTTCTGGGCTGAGAGCTGGAGGATTTTCAGCAAAAGTTGCAGACTTTTGCGGTTCGAAAATGCGACAAAAAGAAGTGTGTATCTGGGGAGATGCACGAAAAGCATGTGGGGACTTGAATGCGCGAAATCGTGCTGGATACGGAAACGACGGGCATCAGTCCGCAAGAAGGACACCGGCTCGTTGAAATCGGATGTGTGGAACTGGAAAACCACATGCCGACGGGCGAGACATATCACGTCTATATCAACCCGGAACGCGAAATGTCGGAAGGCGCCTTCCAGGTACACGGGCTGTCGGACGAGTTCCTCTCCGACAAACCAAAATTCGATGAAGTCGCGGATGAATTTCTAGCATTCGTCAAAGACGCGCCGCTCGTCATTCACAATGCGGCCTTCGATATGGGCTTTCTGAATGCCGAGCTGAAAATGGCAAACCGTCCGCTTCTGCCCGACGCGCAGGCGGTGGATACGCTCGCCATGGCGCGCAAAAAATATCCCGGGGGACAAAACAGCCTCGATGCGCTTTGCCGCCGGTTCAACGTGGACAATTCAAACCGCGTGAAGCACGGGGCATTGCTCGACAGCGAACTCCTGGCCGAAGTCTATCTGGAACTCATTGGCGGTCGGGAACCGGGTCTGAGCCTTGCGGCGGAAGCCGTCAGCGGAACCGATGCCAGCGGCAAGGTTTCTCATGTGGTGCGGAAGGCGCGACCAAATCCGCTTCCCTCTCGTGTAACAGAGGAAGAGCGCGCCGCCCACCAGGCCTTTGTCACAAGCCTTGGCGAAGAGACGCTCTGGAGGGAGACCTAGGCGACCGCAGCCCATCATCTGAGCAGATACGGTATTTTTGCAGCGATACTCTCATTGAAATCTTCATTAAACGTACATACGTTTAATATATGGAAATAGAGTGGGATGACGCAAAGCGCAAAAGCAATGCCAAGAAGCATGGCGTTGATTTCAGCCGCGTCCGTGATCTCAATTGGGAGCATGCCCTTACGCTTGAACAGCAGCATGGCGATGAAACGCGGTTTGAGACGATAGCCCCAATCGAAGACCGGCTTTACGTGCTGGTATGGACACAGCGCTCAACAAAGGTGCGCGTGATCTCATTTCGTAAAGCCAATAAAAGAGAGGTGAGACGGTATGTCCAAACGACCTAAAATCAGGATACCTAGTGACAAGGAAGATGACGCAATCAGAGCCGGAATTGAAGCGGATCCCGATGCTCGAGAAATCGTTAGCCTAAAAGGTGCAAAACGCGGGCGTCCCAAACTCAGTGATCCAAAAAAGTCCGTAACGCTGCGTTTGGATGCCGATGTGATTGAAGCTTTCAAATCTGAAGGCAAAGGATGGCAGACTCGGATCAATACTGTGCTTCGGGAAAGCGCTGGTCTTAAAGAAACAACTGTTCCAAAGAAAGTGACTGGTCGATGGGTGTCAACAAAGGAAGCTGCCCGCAAGACCTCAGCAAAATCCGCGAAGGCACACGCGGTTAGCGTTTTGAGTCAACGCGGTAATAAAGCCGCTAAGTCTCCAAGCAACAAAAAGTCTGGAGTAGCAAAAAAGCACGCCTAACGTGATCACCCAAACTTTAGGTAAAGATCAAGCGTCGGGGCGCTCTTTCTCGCCCGCTTCCTGTTGCGCCTGCATCTGCTGACGGAACAGCTGTGCAAAGTCGATCGGATCCACCATCAAAGGTGGGAAGCCGCCGTCGCGCGTGACGTCGGCAACAATGCGCCGGGCAAAGGGGAAGATCAGGCGCGGGCATTCGATCAGCAGCACCGCCTGCATGCTTTCCTGAGGAATGTTTGCGACTTTGAAGACGCCGGCATATTCCAGCTCAGTCAAAAAGAGCTGCTTGCCATTCACCTTCGCATCGACTTTCAGCTTCAACACGACTTCGAAGTCGGTTTCAGCGAGCGGATTCACACCAACGTCCACATTGACGCCAATCTGAGGCGCGTCGTCCTGCGGCGCAAGGCTGCCGGGAACGTTCGGGCTTTCAAAAGAAAGGTCGCGGACATATTGAGTGATCACCCGAAGCTGCGGACCAGCTTGACCGTCGCTGCCTGCGCCATCTGCTTCTGTTTGATCTGTCTCTGCCATGCCGTCTCCCGTTCTGCCGGGCAACACGCCCAGCCGCTTCTGATTTGCGGACAGTGGCTATCACGGAATATGGGCGGTTCACAAGCGCTTGGGCTAGGAGTCCTTTGGGGGCACCCAGCGACCAGAGCCGGAGGGTGAGCCATCTCCCGGCGCGTCATCCCTCGGCATGTCATCATTGTTGGTTGCCTGCGGATGACCCGGCACTTCTTCTGCTTCGCCCTCGACGATCGTTGGGTCTGCAGGGTGAACCGGGCTGCGTGGGTCGCCTGGACGATGGGCAAAGCCCGCATTCGTGTGAACATGCACGGTGCCATGTTTGGCAAACCACTTCATGGCGGCGCGTGCCAGCAACAGGCGCACGGGATGCACGAAGAGCAGAAAGCCCGCAATGTCAGTTAAAAACCCGGGCGTCAACAGAAGAGCCCCGGCGATCACCAGACAAAACCCGTGCATCACTTCTTCAACAGGCAAGCGGCCTTCATTCATGGCGGCCTGAGCACGACCAAAGGCGGCGAGCCCTTGGGCACGAAGGAGGCTGGTTCCGATGAGCGCGGTGAGAATAACAATCCCCAAGGTGGGCCACAGACCGATCAAGCCACCGACTTCAATAAAGACCGCAATCTCTGCGATAGGAACAAGAACGAAGGCGAGAAAAACAAAGGGCATGTGGGTCCTATTGGCGAGTCTGAGCGGCACTGGACAGCGGTGCGGTCCGCGTCCGCCGGACAGGAAAGGGCCTATTTCGAGCGGTTCAGTTGATTTCAAACAAAACACGACCGCTCGATCGGGCAATCAGTGGCAATGTGGCGCTGTTTGCCCTAGATTACCCCTAACAGATAAGTGCTCCCAAGATTGTTTCAAACGAACTTGATCCAAAAGCGGGGCGCTCTCCCCTTGCGGGTCCGCCGATATTCGGAAGTTGGCCGCTGACCCCAATGACAGGTAGCAACCATTCGATGAGCAGCGACTTTAGCATTATCAATCTGATCCTCCTGGTGATCGCTGTCGTGGTGTTTCTCAAACTCCGCAGTGTCCTGGGGCGCCGGACGGGTGAGGAGCGTCGGCCTTTTGACCCCTACACCGCCCATGAGCAGTCGCAGGAGAATGACAAGGATAACGTGATCAATCTGCCGGGCGCCCGCACGCCGGATGCCGCCCGCGAACCTGCTGCAGAGCCCGCACCGCGCAAGATCCGCGGCGTCGAACCTGGGTCCGAGATCGAGCAACAATTGACCGAATTGTCGCTCGCCGACCGGCGCTTCGATGGCGATGAGTTCATAGGCGGTGCGAAGCTGGCTTATGAGATGATTGTCACCGCCTTTGCCGCAGGTGACCGCGCAACGCTGCAGCCGCTTCTCGCGCCGGAAGTATTCGAAAGCTTCAACGGTGCCATTGATGCCCGCGAAGGCCGCGGCGACACCATTGAGATGAGCTTTGTGGGCCTCAAATCAGCTGATTTCGTCAAAGCGCTTGTGAACGGCAATCAGGCCCTCGTCACCGTGAAGTTTGTGAGCGAACAAACCTCGTCGACCAAGAACGAGGAAGGCGTCGTGATTGAGGGAGATCCGGTCACCGTGCGTGAGGTGGTCGATGTCTGGACCTTTGAGCGTGACATCACCAGCCGTGATCCGAACTGGCATCTGGTTGCCACGGGCGGCGCGTGATCGGTCGCGGGGTCTGTGACCTTGCATGGTCGATTGGGCCAAGAAGGCACGGTTGAGGGCCCCAAAGCGCCCAAATTCGGGCGCGGCCCTACCGCGAAACACTCATTTTCACTCCTGGTTTTTGGCTTGTTTCTGGGCCTTGTCGGCTGCGTCGATCCGGACACAAGCACGGAGGACAAGGTGAGCGACCAATCTGGCCCTACTTTGTCGAAAACCAGCTTTGCGGCCCTACCCGGCTGGGAAGGAGACGATCTGGGGGCGGCGCTGGATACCTTCCGCCGGTCCTGCGACCGCATCCTTCGCGCACCCGCGACCAGGCCTCTTGATAGTAAGACGGGGGACGCCGTCAATTATGGAACGGTTGCGGACTGGCAGCCTGTCTGTCGGGAGGCCGTCTCCGCGGATGCAGCCGCCGACCCACGAAGCTTTTTTGAAACCGGATTCACACCTTTTGCGGTGACGGCCGAAGAGGGACCAACCGGTCTCATGACGGGCTACTACGAGCCCGAGATCGAGGCGAGTTTGGTCCAGGAAGGCCCCTATCAGACACCGCTCCTGGCGAAACCGAGCGACCTGCAAAGACTCGATCTGGGCGAATTCGATCCGAACCTCAAAGGTGAGACCATTCGAGGCCGTTTGGAAGGCGGCCAGTTTGTCCCCTACCCGGACCGCGCGGCCATCAATCGCGGCGCGCTTGATGCCGATGCGCTGGCAGTGGCCTGGGTGAGAGATCCTGTGGATGCTTTTTTCACCCATATCCAAGGGTCTGCGCGGCTTAAACTGCCAGACGGGTCGGTCACCCGGGTCGGATTTGCGGAAAAAAATGGTCGGCCCTATACCGCCATTGGCAAGGTCCTGATCGAGCGCGGGGTTCTGACGCGCGAAAATGTCTCCATGGCGAGCATTCGCGATTGGCTGGCCGCGAACCCTGATGAGGTGCAATCCGTCCTCGAAGCGAACGAGTCTTTCGTCTTTTTCACCCGCCGGGATGTAAGCGATCCTGGCCTTGGGCCGGTGGGAGCTGGAGGCGTCCCGCTCACCCCTGGCCGCAGCTTGGCCGTTGATCGGCGCACCCATGCCTTGGGCGCGCCCATCTGGTTTGATGCCATTCTGCCCGGCGACAGCGCGCCAACCCGCAAGCTGATGGTGGCTCAGGACACGGGCTCCGCCATTCGCGGACCTATTCGTGGAGATTATTTCTGGGGCTCAGGCGTGGCTGCGGGAGCCAGAGCGGGCGAGATGAAATCCGATGGCCGGTTCTGGGTGCTTTTGCCGGCGGCATTGGCTGCAAGACAGAGGTAGGGCCGGTGGCGCGAAAACCGACCGATTTCTCTGCCCCTACAGGGTATGGCCGCAGGAAGGCCAAATCACGCCGCAGAACCTTAACGCCCGACGAAGCGGCCCTCTGGCGCAAAGTGACGGCCGATGCCACGCCGCGCCCGGGCCAAGAGGACGAGGCGACCAATCTTGCCGGCCCGGACGCTAACCCACCGAAAAAAAACGTTCCATTTCCGAAACAAGCCAAACCGTCTAACCGGGACAAGCCGCATCCGGCGCCGCCGCTCAAGCCGGGTCCGGCGGCCCCACCCCTCAACGCCCTGGACAATCGCACCGCCAAAAAGCTGGTTCGGGGACAGTTAACGCCCGAAGCGCGCCTGGATCTGCATGGTGCGACCCGGCGCTCTGCCGAACCGGAGCTTTTGCGCTTTGTGGCGGCCGCGAGAGCCCAGGGGAAGCGTCTCGTTCTGGTGATCACCGGTAAAGGCACTCAAGGGCATCTGCTCCACGGCCGCGATTTTCGTGCAGATCCCGATCGCCGCTCGGTTTTGAGAGATATGGTCCCGCGCTGGTTGAATGAACCCCAGTTCCGAACCCATGTCGCCGGATTTCAGCCGGCGCACCCCAAACATGGGGGCGGCGGCGCCCTTTATCTGTGGTTGAGGCGCATGCGATGACCCCTTTTGGTGAGCGGCTCCGCGAGCTGCGGGAAGAAAAAGGCGAAAGTCTCTCAAGCCTGGCCGCCGCCGTGGGTGTGAGCGCTGCCTATCTGTCCGCACTGGAACATGGCCGCCGTGGCCGGCCCGGATTTCACCTGGTCCAGAAGATTATTGGGCATTTGGGCCTCATTTGGGACGATGCGGAGGAGCTTGTGGAGCTCGCGCGCCTCTCTCATCCCAAAGTGACCGTCGAAACAGGCGGCCTCGACCCCCGCGCCACGGAGATCGCCAACCGGCTGGCCCGGGATATCCGCACTCTGAAGGGTCCGGCGCTCGATCGTTTGCTCGCTCTTCTCAAGGATGAGTCCAGCGCGACTTAATCGTTTCGGCTTCGAATCGCTTTAAGCGAACTTTCTGACTAAAGACGCTCTGCGTCCCCTAAATGACGCCAAATTGCGCTGATCAAAGCGGAATCAAGCGGTGAACCCAGATTCAGTTTTTGTGTCGTTGTGGAACAGGGGGCAAGGTTTTGGTCATTCAAATGAGTCCCGGGCGAAGGACTTTGAAGCCAAAGACTCGCCCATCGCGAAACATCGTCACGGATCTGCAACAGCGCGCACTTTCGTTAAGTCTTTGTGAACCATAATGAGGTGTGCATAGAGAGCCGGAGGTCTTCGATGCAGACTTCTCCGTCACCGCTAATCCGCAACGCTACGCCCAGAAAGGCCCGTGGAAAAGGCGTCCCGCTGCCATCTGTTTTTCGGTCATCAGCCGTCCTCTCACTCTCAATGTCATTGCCCGATTTATTCCACTGTTGTCGGGTTAAGTTTCAACACAGCGATAGAACATCAACTAGACAAAGACTCACGTGTGGTTTTTGGGTCATGGGACACAAACACCGCTTTCCCCCTCACCCGACCCTGGCGGGTCGACCTCTCCCCCAAACAAATTGGGGGAGAGGTTATTGTTTATCGCTGTGCATCAACATTTTCGTCCCTTCTCCCCTTTGGGGGAGAAGGACAGGATGAGGGGGTGTTATCCTATCGGTGTTTAACCGGACAACAGTGGAATAAATCGGGCAATCCAGGGGCTACATGGTGAGGCTGCTGTGATGTCGCCCTGGACCACCCTCCACGCTTGTCCTCGGGCCGGCGAAGCCGGACCCGTGGGTCGGGTGGTGACGGCTTTGTTTAGTTCTTGTTCCGAGCAGACTTTTAGAGGGTTGCCTGCCGCTTACAAGATGAACTTTGACAGATCGGCATTGCTGGCAAGGTCGGTGAGCTCCGCTTTCACATAGTCCGCGTCAACGGTGACGGTCTCCCCTGCCCGGTCGGTCGCAGAGAAGCTGATCTCATCGAGCACGCGCTCCATGATCGTGTGAAGTCGCCGCGCCCCGATATTTTCCACTGTTGCGTTTACATCGGCCGCAATATCGGCGAGCGCATCAATCCCGTCTTCCGTCACCTCAAGGGTCACATCTTCCGTCGCCATGAGACCTTTATATTGTTTGATGAGGCTCGCTTCGGGCTCCGTCAGAATGCGCCGGAAATCGTCCCGCGTCAGCGCCTTCAACTCCACCCGGATGGGCAGACGACCCTGAAGCTCCGGCAAGAGGTCTGAGGGTTTCGCCAGATGAAACGCGCCCGAGGCGATGAAAAGGATATGATCGGTCTTTACCGGCCCATGTTTCGTGGCGACCGTCGTGCCTTCGATGAGCGGCAGCAGGTCGCGCTGCACCCCTTCCCGGCTCACATCCCCGCCCTGCCGGTCAGATCGCGCGCAGATCTTGTCGACCTCATCCAGAAACACGATGCCGCTATTCTCAACCTTGTGGATCGCGTCCGCATTGACCTGATCGTCGTCCAGCAGCTTGTCGGACTCTTCAGCGATCAGCAGGTCATAACTGTCTTTCACCGTCATCCGACGTGGCTTGGTCCGCTCGCCAAAAGCTTTGCCCATAATGTCGCTGAGATTGATCATGCCGACCTGGGAACCGGGCATGCCGGGAATATCAAAACTGGGCATGCCGCTACTGGTGTCGGCCACTTGGATCTCAATTTCCTTGTCGTCCATTTCACCGGCGCGGAGTTTCTTGCGGAAGGACTCGCGGGTCGCGGCACTCGCTTCTGTGCCGACGAGTGCATCGAGGACGCGCTCTTCCGCCGCGCTATAGGCTTTCGCTTCTACTTCCTTGCGTTTGGTTTCGCGCACAAGGCCAATGGACGCTTCAACCAGGTCGCGCACGATCTGTTCGACGTCGCGGCCCACATAGCCCACTTCGGTAAACTTGGTGGCTTCCACTTTAATGAAGGGCGCCTGCGCAAGCTTCGCTAGCCGGCGCGAGATTTCTGTCTTGCCCACGCCGGTGGGGCCGATCATCAGGATGTTTTTCGGCAGCACTTCTTCGCGCAGGTCATCCCCCAACTGTTGACGCCGCCAGCGGTTGCGGAGCGCAATGGCAACGGCCCGTTTGGCATCCGCCTGACCGACAATGTAGCGATCGAGCTCGGAGACAATTTCGCGGGGGGTAAAGGCAGTCATGGTCAAATCTTCTTTCACTGGTCTCTTCGGTCGCGCGTCTTAAGGCAGGCACGCACTCAACAACAAGACCGCGCCTTCTTCCGGGCTGCGGTCATAACATAGATCTTCGAAACCGGCTTTCCGATAGGCTCGGATGGCGCGGTGATTGTTGGGTTTTGGGTCGACAATCACGTGGGCCACGCCCTCGGTTGCGCACTTCTTAAGATAGGCGCGAATGAAGGCGCTTCCATGGCCGCGGCCGAGAAAGGCCGCGGGCCCGATGAACTGATCAATGCCTAGGGCACCGCGGGCGGATGCGGCATAAGGGTGCGATCCGTCTATGTCATAGGACTGCAGGTAGGCGATGGGGATAGACCCGCACAGCACCAGAAAGGGGTGCACATCCTGGTCCTCAATGTGATCGGCAATATCCTCGAGCGCCGAGGGGTCGCTGTACCATTGCCGCACGTGCGGTTCATCGAACCAGCGACGGAGCAGAGGCAGATGCTGGTAGGTCAGCGGGACAAAGCGATAGGGCGCGTCGTTGAGGGCGTTAGCCATCCGCGTCCAGCGTTTCGACGGTGAGAGAGCTGTTGGTATAGACGCAGATGTCCGCAGCGATGCCCATGGCTTTGCGGGCAATATCTTCGGCATCCATGTCCATGTCGACCAGTGCACGGGCCGCCGACAAAGCGTAATTGCCACCGGACCCGATGCCGGTGACCCCATGTTCCGGCTCGAGCACGTCGCCGGTGCCGGTGAGCACCAGCGTCGTTTCCTTGTCTGCGACAATCATCATCGCTTCCAGACGCCGAAGGTAACGGTCGGTCCGCCAGTCTTTCGCGAGCTCCACGCAAGCCCGCATCAGCTGGCCCGGATATTGTTCGAGTTTGGCTTCCAGTCGCTCAAAGAGCGTGAACGCATCGGCGGTGGCGCCCGCAAAACCGCCAATCACCGTCCCGCCGGCGAGCGGTCGCACTTTACGCGCGCTGTTCTTGATAACCGTGTCGCCCATGGAGACCTGGCCGTCGCCAGCGACCACGACCTTGCCGCCCTTGCGGACAGAAAGAATGGTTGTGCCGTGCCAGACAGGGGGAGTGCTCATGCGCGTAGGGTCCTCAAGATTGATGGGAAAGCAGGGTACATGTGGGCCGGATCGCGCTCATGGTCAAGAAGAAGCGGATCGAGCGCGGCGGCAATCTGAAAAGAGACAGGATTCGCCCCCCGCGTTATCCACCTACATGCTCAAATTCGCCGGGATCGCCCCCCAGCTCGCGCACCTGAGCCTCAAGCGCCTTGATCCGGTTCTCCAGCCGATCAAAGGCAGGCTCCAGAACATCCGGCGCATAACGCGGCGTGATATGGGCGGAACAATTCACGTCCCAGCGGGTCACCTTGAACAGGATCGCCCGCTCCACCCGGGCGCGATAGCCGGGGTGGGCGAGGGAGCGGGTAAGGGCAGGGTCGGTCTCCACGGCGCGTGCCTCGCCCCAGAGTTTGATGCGCCGCCGGTTCACATAATCAATCAGGAAGATAAAGGCCGCCGGATTTTCCTTAAGGTTCCCAAGCGTCACATATTGCTGATTGCCACCGAAATCCGCGTAGCCGAGCTCCGTTTCGCTCAAAACCTTCAAAAACCCGCGGGGGCCACCGCGATGCTGCAGATAGGGCGCGCCCTTGGCTGAGGCAGAGGCAAAATAGAAATGGTCGCGCTCGGCAATGAATTGGGCCAGATCCTGAGTGATTTGGGCGGTGCCGCGCGGTTCCATCTTTAATCTCCGACGTCTTGGGGGAGGCCCCTACATAAGCCCTCAATCCGACGCGATAAAGAGACTTGCACGTCCGCTATTTTCACTACCGCGTGAAGCCGGAAGAAGGGTAGGCTAACCGTCGTAGGACGTCAGGTCCTGGCCTAAAATGAGTCCATTGTGAAAACGCCGTTCTGCGCGGTTTCGCTCCAAGCAGACAGACTGCTTTGTACCATTTGGCTGGCCCATGCCGCATATAAGCACCGGCCGCCGACCTGAAGGAGAGAGTTATGCCGCGTCCCTCGCGCCGCAACGACCTGATTGAGACTGCCCAGACACTTTTTAACGCCGAAGGCTTTCATGCCGTGGGCATTGAACGGATCCTGAGCGAAGGGAATCTCGCCAAAATGACCCTCTATCGGCATTTCCCCTCCAAAGACGCCCTCATCCTGGGCGTGTTGGAGGCAAGAGAACAGGCGGTCAATGGCTGGTTCCGGGAGGTACTCGCGGACCCTAAGCTCAAGGGAAAAGGGCGGCTTTTAGCGATTTTTGACGCGCTAGAAGCGTGGTTTGAGGATCGCTCCCCCTTGGGCAAGTTTTCCGGCTGTCTTTTTGTGCGTGCCTCCGGAGAGTTTCCCCATCCCACGGATCCGGTCCATGTGGCCGCGGCAGAAGCGAAACAGGCCTTCATTGAAATGGTGGCGGCAGCCGCGGAGCTGGAGCGGTTCAAGAAGCCGCGGCTGCTGGCCCGCGAGCTCACGCTTCTCAAAGAGGGCGCCATTGCCCTGGCGCAGGTTCAAGGGGCCTCCAAACCTGCGCTGGATGCGAAAAATGCCGCCGAGCGACTTCTCGCGGACTGGCCCAGAAAGAAATAGGAGCGGTCCAGCGGATGCTTAAAATCTACCATGTGCCGGGCACCCGATCTGTAAGGCCCATCTGGCTGGCCTTCGAATTGGGGCTCGATGTGGAGATCGTGACCATCGATTATTCGCCCGCTTATCGCGACACTTTGGAGTGGCGCTCTATTAGCCCTGCGGGAAAAGTGCCGGCCCTCACCGATGGCGACGTGAACATGTTTGAGTCCGGCGCCATGATCGAATTTATTTTGGACCGCTATGGCGAGGGACGCTTGCGGCCGGAACGGGGCACGGCGGAAAGCGCCCAATATCTTCAATGGTGCTGGTTTGCGGAGGCGACGCTGTCGAGGCCTTTGGGCTTCGTGCGAGCTATGAAGCTGGCGAAAGAGGGGGCAAGGGCCGCCGACGCCATCATCGCCGACGGCGAAAAGAAAGCGCGTTCGGCGCTCGAGGCGGTGGAGCAGGGACTCGCCGATCGCGAGTTTTTGGTCGGCACAGGATTCACAGCGGCAGACATCATGACGGGGTATTCCCTGGACCTGCTTGGCCATCTCTACCCGCTGGAAGATGTCTATCCCAAAACCGCCGCCTATCTGAGCCGTCTCAAAGCCCGTGAAGCGTGTCAGCGGGCGCTCACGGCCTGATCAGCTCAGAACGAAAGATTCAATCCTTAACGTCTAAGTCTCAAAAACCCACCCTAACCGCATGAGTCCATGGCGAATTTCGATCTGACGAAGGGATTCACGATTGGTTAACTATAGTGACTTGGACAAGAGAGCTGACATGTCGCTTTAACTTCAGGGTAGGGTTAACGGACGGAAGCCTTTCCAACAAAAGTTGCAGACATTTGTGGTCCGGAAAGGCGACAAAACCAAGAATGGAGAGCCCTTTTGAGACCAAAAACGGTTAACGCCCGTTAAGCCCTTGTTAAGCATACGCTTTCTACTGTTGGCCCCGGCGGGCCGCTAGACAGGCTGGCAGGGCCCGACTGAACCTGTTAGAACGCCCGCGATGGCGGCACTCCCGCCGCACCAATTGAGGAAGAACCCCATGTCTACCCCTATGTCTATTGAGGCTCAGGGCCGCGTTGCCACCGTGGAGCGCAAGACCAAAGAAACGGAAGTCTTTGTGTCGCTCGATCTGGATGGCAATGGCATTTACGACATTGATACAGGGATCGGCTTTCTTGATCACATGCTTGAACAGCTGTCGCGCCACTCCCTGATTGATCTAAAAGTCCGGGTCGACGGCGACCTGCACATTGATATGCACCACACCACGGAAGACAGTGGCATCGTCATCGGCGAGGCCGTGCGCCAGGCATTGGGCGATTTCAAAGGCATTAAGCGTTATTCCAACGCTTTGATCCCTATGGATGAGACACTGACTCGCTGCGCCATTGACGTCTCAGGGCGACCCTATCTCATCTGGCGGGTGAACCTTCAGCGCCCGAAACTGGGGGAAATGGACACCGAGCTCTTTAAAGAGTGGTTCCAGGCTTTCGCCCAGGCCGCCGGCATTACCCTCCACATGGAAAACCTCTATGGGGAGAACACCCACCATATCGTGGAGAGCTGCTACAAGGCGCTCGCCCGGGCGCTCCGTGCGGCGGTGGAGATCGATCTCCGCACCGCGGATGTGGTGCCTTCGACCAAAGGCGTTATTGGGAGCTGACCCACTGGCTTTTTGCTGGCGGCCCCTTGAGAGCGGTTGCGTTTCCGGACGGATAAGTGCTTCCACTTATCCTGGAAACGCACTAAAGAACCCCTCATGAAGGGAGGCTCCTGATCGGGCCTCCTGTTTCTGCCGCTGAGATGCGGATCAACCAGGTAAACGGACGCCGTCGATGCGCACCTTTACGGTTCATGCCAATGCATCGCTCCCGCGAGCGGAAGATCACGTGCGCTTTGTAAAAGAAGGCATGGCACGCTGGGCCATCCTGTCGCCGCTCCTCTGGTTTCTCTATCACCGCATGTGGTGGGAAGGGGCCGCCTATTTTGGCCTCTCGATCCTGATCGCACTCGCAGGGGGCGGCCTGGGCCTCCACGAGAACATCACGGTGCTTTTGGGTCTGGGCGTTCAACTTCTTGCGGCGATGGAGGCGAATGATCTCCGCCGCCTGGCGCTTGCCCGCAAAGGCTATCAGACAGTTGCGATTGTTCATGGCAGCGATGAAGAAGAAGCCGAAGCCCGCTTCTTTGCAAATTGGAGTCAGGCTCTACCCGAAGCGTCACTTGATCCTGTTACCAGTGCGGTTCTGGACAGGAGCGGATCTGGGCTGGGGCTGCGGACGGGTACAACTGCGACCTATACGCAGCCAAAGGGCCCGGTTTGGCCAAAGCGCGCCGATCGACATCAAACCGAAGAGCCTCATGCGGCACATCCGAACGAAGAGGTGCTGGGTCTCTTTCCCAAACCGCCAGCATTGAAATAACGCACTTGAGTAGAAACTAGAGTCCCACTCCATGAAGACCGTCATTATCGATTATGGCTCCGGAAATCTCCGCTCCGCTGAAAAGGCGTTTGAGCGGTCCGTGCGGGAACTCGACCTCACCATGGATATAGAAGTGAGCGGCGACGCCGAGGCCGTGCGCGCCGCTGACCGGATTGTGCTCCCGGGCGTCGGCGCTTTTGGCGATTGCCGGCGGGGGCTTGATGCCGTCCCGGGCATGACCGACGTCTTGGAAGAGATGGTGCATGAGAAAGCGCGTCCTTTTTTGGGCATCTGCGTCGGCATGCAGTTGATGGCAACTCGCGGCCTGGAGCACGGGGAGCATAAGGGCTTGGGGTGGATCGCCGGCGATGTGGTGGAAATGAAGCCGACCGACCCGAGTTTGAAAATCCCGCATATGGGCTGGAACGAGCTGCAATTGACGGGCGTTCATCCAGTGCTGGCGGACCTGCCTGTGGCGCATGCCTATTTCGTCCACTCCTACCAACTGCAGGCGGCTGACGAGGCGGACGTTGTTGCGCGTACGGACTATGGTGGACCCGTCACCGCGGCGGTTGCCCGCGACAACATGGTGGGCACCCAGTTCCACCCGGAAAAGAGCCAGGCGCTGGGCCTTGCTCTCATTCGCAACTTTCTTCAATGGACACCGTAAACCCCATGAGTTCGATAAAAGCACCGCTCACTCTCTTTCCCGCAATCGACCTCAAAGATGGCGAATGCGTGCGCCTGGTGCGCGGGCTCATGGAAGAGGCGACGGTCTTCAACGACAATCCGGCGGCCCAGGCGCGTGCCTTTGAAGATGCGGGCTTTGACTATCTCCACCTTGTGGACCTGAACGGCGCCTTTGAAGGTAAGCCGGTGAACGCCGGTGCAGTCGAGGCGATCCTGAAAGAGATCTCCATTCCGGCTCAGCTCGGCGGCGGCATCCGCGACCTGGCCACCATTGAAATGTGGCTCGACAAAGGGATTGCGCGCGTCATCATCGGCACGGCGGCGGTGAAAGACCCGGACCTTGTTCGAGACGCCTGCAAACGCTTTCCAGGCCGGATTGCCGTGGGGCTCGATGCCAAAGGCGGCAAGGTCGCGGTGGAAGGCTGGGCCGAAGTCTCTGACCTCACGGTGCTCGACATGGCCAAACAGTTTGAGGATGTGGGCGTCGCCGCCATCATCTACACGGACATTGATCGGGATGGTGTGCTCGAAGGTCTCAACCTGGACTCAACAGTCTCTCTTGCCAACGCCATTTCAATCCCCGTGATTGCGAGCGGTGGTCTCTCTTCCATTGAGGACATCAAAGCCCTGATCGCGGCAGACTGTGCCGGCCTTGAAGGCGCGATTTCAGGCCGGGCGCTTTATGATGGCCGCCTGGACCCGAAAGAAGCCATCGCGCTGTTGAAAGGAGCGGCCTGATGCTCAAAGCCCGCGTGATCCCCTGCCTTGATGTGAAAGATGGCCGCGTGGTCAAAGGCGTAAACTTTGTCGACCTCGTCGACGCCGGCGACCCGGTGGAAGCCGCCCGCGCCTATGACGCGGCGGGCGCCGACGAGCTCTGTTTTCTGGACATCACGGCCTCACATGAAGACCGCTCCATCCTGTTTGATGTGGTGCGCCATACCGCAGAAGAATGCTTTATGCCGCTCACTGTGGGCGGCGGCGTGCGCACCATCGAAGATGTGCGCCAGCTCTTGCTCGCAGGCGCCGACAAGGTCTCCATTATGACCGCGGCGGTCCACAATCCGGACTTTGTGCGTGAAGCGGCTGAGAAGTTCGGGTCCCAATGCATCGTTGTGGCGGTGGATGCCAAACGGGTCTCGGCACCTGGGGAGCCAGCACGTTGGGAGGTATTCACCCATGGCGGTCGAAAGGAGACCGGCATCGATGCGGTGGAATATGCGAAGAAGGTGGTCGAACTCGGGGCAGGGGAGATCCTGCTCACCTCCATGGACCGTGACGGCACGAAGGAAGGTTTTGACACGGAGCTCACCCGCACCATTGCCGATGCCGTGAAGGTGCCGGTGATCGCGAGCGGCGGCGTCGGCACGCTGGACCATCTTGCCGAAGGTGTGACCGACGGCCATGCCAGCGCGGTGCTCGCGGCCTCCATCTTTCACTTCGGGACCTATACGATCGGCGAAGCAAAAGCCCACATGGCAGCCAAAGAGATACCAGTTCGTCTCTAGTCTCTCGCGGCTTCCACGCCACCGCACGCACTTGCAGGACGACGACCGCCGATCCTATGGATCGGACGGATGCGACGATTCAACAATTTACAAGGCTCCTTATCCGAGGAATACTTTTCGGGCTGAACCTGGGCGGGGGAACCTCGGACGGCACCGGATAAAACACAGGCGGGTGCGGGCCAGTGGGCCAGGAGATAGAGCTAAAACTCACGCTGGATGAAAAAGCGTTGGCGGAATTGCCAACCTGCGCACCCTTTGCACAAGCCAAATTTGCATCCGACGAGCCCAAAAGACTCAAAGCCACCTATTTCGACAGTGCCGCCAACGCGCTCCGTCAGAAAGGCGTTGTCCTTCGTCTGCGAGACGAAGATGGGCGCCTCATCCAAACGCTGAAAGGCAAAAAGGCGTTTGGCAGTTTGGCCGCGGGCAGAGCGGAGTTTGAGAGCCGTATTCCCAAAACGTCCAAAACGCCCGACTTCAACCGTTTGCCGCCTGACCTCAAAAAGGGTCTCAAACGACTGCTCAACGGCAACACGATCGAACCTCTTTTTGAGACCGACGTGGACCGTACCATCGGCATGCTCAAAACAGACACGGGTGACGCGATTGAACTGGCGCTTGATCGCGGTGTCATTCGTGCCGGCCGCCGAGAAACGCGAGTGAGCGAACTTGAGCTTGAGCTGAAGAAAGGCAATCCGGCGTCTCTTTATCGCGTTGCCCTCAACCTCGTCGACACGGTGCCGGTGCGTATCGGTGTCCGCTCAAAAGGCGAGCGTGGCTACGCCTTAGCAAACGCCCTTGGGCCTAAGTCGGTCAAAGGCGAAACGGTCAAGTTGCGCAAAAAAGCCACGGTCGAAGAAGCGCTCGATCAGGTTCTGCGACATTGTCTCGCTCATATCGTCGCCAACGAACCGGCGCTCGTTGAGACAGCCGACGAAGAGGCTCTGCATCAGATGCGCGTTGGTCTCCGGCGTTTACGCGCCGCGCTCGCAGTGTTTGCACCGGTTCTCGACAAAAGCATGATGCAGGAAACGAACGCCAAGGCGCGTCGGCTGGCAGGCCTGCTTGGTGTTGCGCGAGACTATGATGTATTCCGTGGCGAGCTTGTTGCACCGCTCAAAGAGACTGGCGACGATTCCGTCAAACTGCTCGACCGCGCTGCGATGCTGCAGCAGATCAATGCCTGGGATGAGGGATTGCGCGCGGTATCGTCCGCCGAGTTCACCCGCACCTGTCTGACGCTTGCGCTCCATATCGAAGAAAAAAGTTGGCGCAGGGAGGCTGCCCGCGACCCATCAATGGCCATGATGCTCGCCATGCCGGCCCGCCAGTTTGCCGAAAGAGCGCTGACAAAACGTCTCAAGAGAGCAAAGTCATTGGGTGACAAAATTGAACATCTCAGCCTCGATGAGCGACACGAATTGCGCAAGCGCTTGAAGAGTCTGAAATATGCCGTTGGTTTCTTTGCGCCGCTCTTCCCCAAAAAACGGGTCGAGAAGAAGATCAAGAAGCTCAACGCATTGCAGGATGTGTTCGGCAGTTTGAACGACTTGGCGGTCGCTGAAGAAATTGTCCGAACCCTGGTTGAAAAATCAGACGGCGACGCCACTCAACTCAAGATCGCAACAGGTGGCGGCCGGGTCTTAGGCTGGCATGGAGCACAGGCTGAGGCCCACTGGCATGAAGCGTCAGCCACATGGACCGCTTTCCAAGGCGCAGAGCCATTCTGGCGTGCTTGATCGATAAAACTTTATCGACCTTTGATAGGAATTGGACTCAAAACGCGCCCTTTTCCTTTGCGAGGCTTGAAGACATTTCAGCCTAAATTGCGCGATCAGCAATAAGACTCTCGACCGCAAGGGAATGATATGTCTGCTCTGAAATCCGTCGCCGCAAGGCGAACGATCGGAACCGGTACGCAAGCTGCCGAGATATCCGGCCGACGTTTAAGTGCCGCCGCTGTTGCCAGGCTTGCCCAATATCACGAACGATACCTGCGTGGCATGAAAGGCGGCCGCCGCATCGTCCTGAAAGCATGCGATCTCGGCGGTCTTGATCTCGCCGGCATCAACCTGTCGGACGCCGACCTGCCCGCCTGCGATTTCACCGATGCCATATTCAGAGATGCAAACCTCGCGCGGGCCAACTTGTTTGGCGCGTTGATGAACGGGGCGGATCTCACAAATGCCAACTTGGAGAGGGCTGACCTCCGAGGCGCGAAGTTTGAAGGTGCCATACTCACGAACACAAACATGAAAGGCGCTGACATGCGTCGCGGTGAAGTGCAAGGCGACGAAGGCCGTGCTCTGTTTGATCCGTCTTGCTCGTTCAAAGATGCGGCGCTGCTGAGAGCCGACATGGATACCTGCAAATTAACCGGGGCCGATTTTCAAGGCGCCCGTCTTGATCGCGTGAAACTGACCGGTGCCGATCTCCGTGACAGTTGTTTCGATGGCGCGAACCTGTCTTCTGTTGAGATGCAGGGAGCCAACCTTTTGGATGCCAATCTCACCCGCACCGCGATCGATGAAGCCACGGAAGGATCGGCGAATTTGATGCGGTCCCGGCGGGCAGGGCGTCCACCGACAGGCGATGTGTTGGCGGAAATTCTGTTGCAACATAAGCTCTGGATCGAAAGCGACAAAGTTGAAGGCGAGCGTGCAGACTTTTCGGAGACAGATCTCACGCGCTTCAACTTAGCAGGGCATTTTCTTCCGGGTGCGAACTTTACACGCGCTGTTATGGTCGAAACCGACCTGCGTGAGACTTTCCTTGTCGGCGCCGACATGAAGGAAGCCATCCTGGTTGACGCTTTGCTTGATGGGGCCGACCTGCGCGGGACCGACCTGCGTGGCGCCATCACCTCCGGCACCTTGCTCGATGGAACCAAACAGGGTGCGCTTGACGAGAGAATTGTCACCCGGCTCTAGCGGGGTGCTCCGTTAACCCTCAAAAGACGTTGCTTTTCTGCGATTTTCCTAGTGCTGGCGTCTTGCCCACAAATCTGATAGGAAAGCGCGCCCCCGTGACCAGAAGTGCGAGCGGTGGCTCGTTTGTACGCCCGTTTCGTACGTTCTTCGTAGTCAGGGAGGCCAAGCTATGGCCACCGATGCACAGCAGCTCGACGCACTCTTTTCGGTCATTTCTGATCGCAAGGGAGGGGATCCAAAAGAATCCTACACTGCCGCGCTTTTTGCGAAAGGTGTGAGCACCTGCGCACAAAAATTGGGCGAAGAAGCGGTTGAGACAGTGATTGCCGCGATAGAAGGCGGCACTTCCGACAAAAAATCAGTCGTAAATGAATCCGCTGATCTGATCTACCATTGGCTGGTCCTGATGGCGGCCCTCGACATTGACCCTGGTGAGGTTTATGCAGAGCTCGCGCGTCGCGAAGGAACCTCTGGTCACACCGAAAAAGCCAGTCGAAAAGAACAGTAAGAAGACGAACCAGCAAACGGCCAGGATCTGGTTAGCGAACCGGCAGGGAAAAGTTCTATGTCGACAGTGAAGTCGGAAAAAAATGTAAGCATCAGCGCCAGCAAGAAATCGGCGTCGCCGACCGCACGATCGATTTCTCCCTTTCGTCACTTCACCGCTGCCGAGTGGGGTAAGCTTCGCGCGGACACACCGCTCACCCTGTCTGAAGATGAGCTTCAGTCGCTACGTGGTTGGGGTGAAAATGTGTCCCTGGAAGAAGTCCGAGAGATTTATCTTCCCCTATCGCGTCTTCTCAATCTTTACGTGGCGGCCACGCAGGAACTGCATGGCGCGACCTCGGAGTTCCTTGGCACCAAACAGGCGAAGACGCCCTTTATTATCGGTGTGGCCGGCTCCGTCGCCGTCGGGAAAAGCACGACCGCCCGTATTCTGCACGAACTCCTGCAGCGCTGGCCAAACCACCCGAAAGTGGATCTGATCACGACAGATGGATTCCTCTATCCGAACGCGGAGCTTGAAGCCCGCGATCTGATGCAGCGGAAAGGTTTCCCCGAAAGCTTTGACGTGAAACGCCTGATCTCGTTCCTGACCGATATCAAAGCAGGGGTGGGCCAGGTGGTGGCACCGGTCTATTCCCACTTCCACTACGACATTGTGGGCGAGACCATTACGGTGGATCAGCCGGATGTGCTGATCGTGGAAGGCCTGAATGTGTTGCAGAGCTGGAAACCGGCAGAGGGCGAAGACCCGCAACCTTTCGTGTCGGATTTCTTCGACTTCTCAATTTATCTGGATGCGGACGAAAATATCGTACGAGACTGGTATGTGGACCGCTTTTTAGGCCTGCGCTCAACATCGTTTCAAGACCCGGATGCCTATTTCCACCGCTTCTCAAATCTGAACGATGAAGAGGCGATTGAAGTCGCGACCTCCATCTGGACATCCATCAACCTCGCCAACCTGCATAAGAACATTCTACCGACCCGCGAGCGTGCCGACCTGGTTCTGCGCAAAGGCACGGATCACGCGATCCGCGACGTCTATCTCCGCAAGCTTTGATTAGATCTGGTTCTAAGGCTTTTGAGGCTATTGCCTAACAGGTGTTGGCGCGTCAGAGTTGGCCTATGGGCGATCTCAAAATCAGCGATGACCTGAAAGAGATGGATCTTGCCGTGGTGCACAGGTTCCTGTCTGAAGAAGCACATTGGCAGAAGGGAATTGGTCCCCAGACGTTGACGCGGGCTCTTGAAAACTCCTTATGTATAGGAGCGTTTCTGGACGGGAAGCAGGTAGGGTTTGCCAGGGTGGTAACGGACTACGCGACCTTCGCCTGGATTGATGATGTGTATGTTGACGCCTCTGCCCGCAAACAGGGCGTTGCCTATCAATTGATCCAAGCGATCATTGATCATCCGAAACTGGACGCTGTTGCAGCCTGGTGGTTGTCATCGAGCAATCCACAGGCACGACGGCTTTTTGAGAAATTCGGTTTCTCTCAACCCGACCAGGAACGGTTGGACAAGTGGATGGCACGCGAAAAGACTAAGTCGGACGCGTACCATCAATGAACCGAGTTTTCTAAACAGCCAATCCCTTGTCTTTGATGAGCGCTTTCAGGTCCGTCTGTGGGCGCGCGCCATAATGGCTGATCGCTTCTGCCGCGGCGATGGAGCCCAGCCGACCGCAGGTCACCGGGTCGGCGCCTTTTGAAAGGCCGAACAAGAAGCCTGCCGCATAAAGATCGCCCGCGCCGGTCGTATCGAGAACCTGAGAGACTTTCTCCGCATCCACCACATGCACCTCACCGTCCGCGACAATCACGGAACCCGCTTCCGAGCGGGTGAGGGCGGCAAACTTGCAGTCCTTCCGGACGGACTGAAGTGCGGCATCGAATGTGTCGACTTCATAGAGCGACATGATCTCATCTTCATTGGCAAAGAGGATGTCGACTTCTTCTTTTGCGAGTTCGCGGAACTCGGTGCGGAACCGATCGACGCAAAAGCTGTCAGACAAAGTGAGCGAGACCAGGCGGCCCGCGCTGTGCGCAATCCCTGCCGCTTTGAGGAACGCTTCTTTCGCACCCGGCGGGTCCCAGAGATAGCCTTCCATATAGGTGATGGCTGACGCCTTGATCAGATCTTCCGGCACGTCGTCGGGTGAGAGACCGCCGGCGGCCCCCAGATAGGTGCTCATGCTACGCTGCGCGTCCGGGGTCACCACGATCAGGCAGCGCGCGGTGGCCGGTCCGTCTGTTGCCGGCGCGGTGGTAAAGTCGACGCCGAGGGCCCTAATGTCGTGGGTAAAGACCTGGCCCAGCTGATCGTCGCGCACCTTGCCGATATAGGCCGCCGTTCCGCCCAGCGCTGCGAGGCCAGCGATCGTGTTGCCGCAGGAACCACCCGAAACCTCAATCGCTGAGCCCATGACGCCGTAAAGCTCCGTCGCACGATCTTCGTCGATCAGCGTCATGGCGCCTTTTTCGACTTTGTTGGCGACAAGAAAATCGTCAGTCCCTTCCGAAATGACATCAACAATCGCATTGCCGATCCCGGCAACATCAAACTTGGGTTCTGACATGAAAGCTCGCTTGGCTCAGTGTGGAAATGTGGGCGGAGTATAAGGGGCGGGGCGCGCTGGACAAAGCCCGGAGGGCCGGTAATCTGCCGTTGAATTGAAATTCGGCACGCTTAGAACGTTGCCGCTTGTTCCTGGGATATTCCATGTTTTCAGCCCTATCGACCGCGCTCAGCGACACATTTTCAAAACCGCTGCGCGCGGTCATGTTGCGTGCGCTGGGCCTCGCCCTGGTCCTTCTGGTGTTGGCCGGCATTGGCGCATTTTACGGTCTTCAGGCCATCCCGGAATTTGGGGCGGACTGGGGCTGGCCGATCATCGATGAAGTGATTGACTGGCTTTCTGGGGCTTTTGTCGTCGTCGCTTTGGTGCTGCTCCTCATGCCGGTCTCCGCCCTCTTCGCCGGGATTTTTCTGGAAGAGGTCGCGGCGGCTGTTGAAGACCGTCACTACCCAACCGACACCGCCGGACGCGATCAACCCTTCGTCCAGGGTCTCTGGATCGCCATAAAATTCACTACTTTGCTCATCTTCCTCAACATCCTTGCGCTCCCTCTCTACTTCATTCCTGTGGTTAACGTCGTCGCCTATTGGGCGCTCAACGGCTATCTGCTGGGCCGGGAATATTTTGAGCTTGTGGCGCTCCGCCACCACACGCCGGAGGACGCTCGGTCATTGCGGCGCTCGAAAAACGTCCGGGTCTTTTCCGGGGGGGTGGCCGCGGCAGCGCTCGCCTCCATCCCTGTGGTCAACCTGTTAACCCCTTTTTTTGCGACAGCCCTTATGGTGCATCTGCATAAGAAAGTGACGGCTTAAGTCGGGAGTTGCGTGGTGCGTGTTTTGGCAGTTTTGGCAATGGGAGCAGTGCTCGCCGCCTGCGCAGGGAGCGGGGCTAACTTCGGCGCAGGCCTGTCGCCCCAAACTGTTTCAGCGCCAGGGCGCACACCGCCTGCGCTCAAACCAGCCCCAAGCGTCGGCAGCCTGATCGGCCTGGATGCCTACGGCCTGCGCGATGCTTTTGGCTCGCCGGACTTCCAGCGCAACGAAGCCCATGCCGAGATCTGGCGCTATGCCGGCGACGGCTGCACGCTCTTTGTCTATCTCTATGAAGATGAAAGCGACATCATGCGCGCGTCTTTCATTGAAGCGCGCGCCCGCGAAGGCGGTGAATTGCCGGTCGATCCTTGTGTCGCGGACGTGAACCGGGCGCATCAATTGAGTTCCTACCGGTACTAGATGGGGTGTTGCTTCTTTTTCTGCTGTTGTCATTCCGCACCAAAGACGTCACCCCCGGACCTGTTCCGGGGGTCCAGGGTGAGTGTGCTCTGGCGAGGACTGAATGCTGGAAGATTGAAGAAATCGCGATGCCACCAACACTGAGCACGCGGCACTGCCAAACATAAATTGATAGGCTTGAACTTGTGGCCCTGGATGCCCGGAACAAGTCCGGGCATGACGGTTTTCAGGGTTGTTGCCGTTGACTAGAGCCTAAATGGCAGGCTTGTAGATGAAAGCCAACTGACGCCTGACTTTATGAATTTGAACTACGCGGCGGTCGTCTTTCCTTTGAACGTGCAATAGGCGGCGACTTTGCAAGCCGGGCAATCCGGCTTTCGCGCTTTGCAGACGTTGCGGCCAAGCGGAGACAGGAAACGCGAAGCGTTTGCGTCCGTCTCCGCGACAGGAAACAACTAGGCCGCGACCGTCTTTCCTTTGAAGGTGCAATAAGCGGCGACATTGCAGGATGGGCAATCCGGCTTTCGCGCTTTGCAGACGTAGCGGCCAAGCGGAGACAGGAAACGCGAAGCGTTTGCGTCCGTCTCCGCGACAGGAAACAACTAGACCGCGACCGTTTTTCCTTTGAAGGTGCAATAGGCGGCGACTTTGCAAGCCGGGCAATCCGGCTTTCGCGCTTTGCAGACGTAGCGGCCAAGCGGAGACAGGAAACGCGAAGCGTTTGCGTCCGTCTCCGCGACAGGAAACAACTAGGCCGCGACCGTCTTTCCTTTGAAGGTGCAATAGGCGGCGACTTTGCAAGCGGGGCAGTCCGGCTTTCGCGCTTTGCAGATATAGCGGCCGTGCAGCAGGATCCAGTGATGGGCATGCTGCAGATAATCCTTGGGCACCCGCTTGAGAAGTTCGTGCTCCACCTCCAGCACGTTTTTGCCCGGCGCGAGGCCCGTACGGTTTGACACCCGGAAGATATGCGTGTCGACCGCGATGGTTGGTTTACCGAAGGCTTCGTTCATCACCACATTGGCGGTCTTGCGCCCGACCCCGGGGAGGCGTTCCAGTTCTTCGCGGGTTTGGGGAACCTCGCTGTTAAACTCCTCAATCAGCATCTTGGACAGCGCGATGACATTTTTCGCCTTGTTGCGATAGAGCCCGATGGTTTTGATCTGATCGCGCAGCTTGGCTTCCCCGAGCTTCACCATCTTTTCCGGTGTGTCGACTTTCTTGAAAAGGTCCTTCGTGGCTTTGTTGACCCCGACGTCAGTCGCTTGCGCTGACAGGGCGACGGCGACAACGAGCGTGTAGGGGTTCTTATAGTCGAGCTCCGTTTTGGGCTCCGGCAGGTCGGCGGAGAGGATCTCGAAAAACGGCTCAATGTCTTTTTTCTTCATTTTCATGGGGGCAACATACCCATTTGACGCAGGCCGATCCATTGCCGAACCGGCATGGGCGGCCTAATTTGACTAAGCTTTTCCAGCGAAAGCGATGTCCTCGCTTTCGCGGTTCGGAAATGCGTGAAATAAATATGTTGGAGCGCTTTGAGCGGTCCAATTGAGATGAGAAGCGCTCGAACAGATGGAACGCGTAACCGACACACGCCCGCTGGAAGCCCCCCCAGGGGCCGCCCTGCATTTTGATGCGCGGTTGACCCCGCACCGCTCGCTCGGCAGCCGGGGCTTTTTGATCGTCATGATCTTTATCGGCGTGGTGAGCTTTGTGGCGGGCATCGTGTTCACGCTGATGGGCGCCTGGCCGGTATTCGGCTTTTTCGGGCTCGATGTTGCGGCCATCTATTTGGCCTTCCGGTGGAACTATCGCGCCGCCCGCGCGTTTGAAACCGTGCAGCTGTCGGACGACACATTGAAAATCCGGAAAGTGGACGCCAAAGGTAATGAGACAGCCTGGGTCGCCCAGCCCTATTGGGCCCGGGTGCAGTATGACAAAGAGGCGGAAGAAGACGTCGCCATCGACATCACGTCTCACGGCCGCCGCCTGACTGTGGGCGCGTTCCTCTCGCCTGAGGAGCGGTTGCAGTTCGGTGAAGCCTTGCGGTTTGAGCTCGACCGTCGCCGGCGCAACAGCTTTGCGCCGGCGCCGTCAAACTAGAGTCTCACTCCAATCAATGCGCCTCACGCTCGATCAGCATTTTCTTTGACAGCACCTTGCCCTCATTGTCCAGCTCATAGGCGATGGGTGCGCCGGTGGCGATGTTGAGCTGCAGCACTTCTTCCCGGCTGAGCCCCTCCAGGTCCATCACCAGAGCCCGAAGGGAATTGCCGTGCGCGGCGATCAGCACCCGCTCGCCACTGAGCACACGTGGTTTGATGGTCGCGTGATAGTAGGGCAGCACCCGGTCGGCCGTGTCTTTCAGGCTCTCGCCGCCGGGCGGCGGCGTGTCATAGGAGCGGCGCCAGATATGCACCTGCTCTTCGCCCCATTTTTCCCGCGCATCATCTTTGTTAAGCCCCGCAAGGTCGCCATAGTCCCGCTCGTTGAGGGCCTGATCGCGGACGATCTCCAGGTCCGACTGGCCGAGCTCTTTCAGGATCGCATCATTGGTTTTCTGCGCGCGGCTCAAGTCAGAGGTGAAGGAGACATCGAATTCATAGCCGCCCTCTTTAAGGGCCTGGCCCGCTTCAACAGCTTCCGCGCGGCCTTGATCGGTCAGGTCCGGGTCCTTCCAGCCGGTGAAGAGGTTCTTTTTGTTCCACTCACTTTGCCCATGACGGACAAGCACAAGAAGATTGGCCACGTTGAAATATTCCTACTGTTTAGAAGTCTGAAAGCCCGAGCACATCGAGCATTGAAAAGAGACCGGGACCTTTGCCTTGGCCCCAGCGCGCCGCGGCAAGAGCACCACGGGCAAAGAGACCTCGGTCCTCGGCAATGTGGGAAAGAACAATGCGCTCATTCTCGGCCGCGAAAATCGCTGAATGCTCGCCGACGACGGAGCCGCCGCGCAGCACTGCATAGCCGATGTCACCAGGTGTGCGCTCCCCGGTAATGCCGTCGCGGCCGCGGTCTGCGACCACATCATGATTGATGCCGCGACCCTCTGCTGCAGCCTGGCCCAGCATAAGCGCTGTGCCTGACGGCGCATCCACTTTGTGACGGTGATGCATTTCCAGGATCTCGATGTCCCAATCTGCGTCCAGTGTCTGCGCCACTTTGCGTGTGAGCGCCGTCAGGAGATTGACCCCAAGGCTCATATTGCCGGCCTTGATGATGGTCGCGTGACGCGCAGCCGCTTCGATCTGCGCGTCCTGCTCGGCATCAAACCCGGTGGTCGCAATCACATGAACGATGCGGGCCTGGGCGGCGAGCGCCGCATACTCGACTGTCGCCGCGGGCGCGGTGAAATCGATAATCGCATCGGCTTCCGCGACGAGGGGCAGCGGGTCTTCCGTGATCGCTACGCCCAAGGGTTCGGGAAGGCCTGCCAGGGTTCCCGCATCTGTCCCCAGCAAAGAAGAGCCGGCAGGCTCCGTCGCGCCGGAAAGTGTGAGATCCGGCTTCTGAGCAATCTCCGCGATCAATGTACGGCCCATGCGCCCGGCAGCACCGGGAAGGACGATCTTAATGTCGCTGTCGCTCATGTGTTTTCTCCGCAAAGCTGGTCGGCCAAACACGTCCAGACTGCTTATTCTCCGCGGGATATAGAGCATTTAGCGGCGAAGTTGAAGCACTTCAGCGCCTCACCCCTTGACGCCGCGCGCCAAAGCCACTACCTACGATTAGTAAGTTACTGATCGTAGGTTAAGTCATGAGCCAAACGGAAACAGCACCGCGCACCCGCCTCAGCAGAGCAGACCGTCGACAACAGATGTTGGACGTAGCGAGAAGCCTCATCGAAGAGCAGGGCGCCGACGCCCTGACGCTGGCCCTGGTCGCGGAGAAGGCCGGTGTCTCAAAGCCCATGGCCTACGATCATTTTGAGACCCGCACCGGCCTCTTGCTTGCGCTGCTGGAAGACGCGGATCGCCACTATGAAGGCGTCGCCCGCGCCCGCATTGCAGCCGCACCCGAGACGGTTGATGCCATTGCAGCAATCGTCGCTGAAACATATGTCGCCTGCTCCCTCGAAGCTGGTCCCGCAGCTGCGGCCCTCACGGCTGCGATCGAGGCAAATGGCGATGCCTGCGACGCAGGACGCGCCTCAAGAGACTTGCATGCAAACCAGTTCGCGGAAGCCTTTGCTCCCGTCCTCGCAGCAGGAGACCCGCGCGCTCACCTGATCTTCGTTGGTCTTGTCGCCGCCGCGAACACGCTCTGCGCGGAACTGACCGCCGGGCGGATCAGTGACGCCGCGGCCAAAGACACGCTTACCCATCTTCTGACAACAAGCATCGCGCCGCTCGCTCGCTGAGCCCGCGCCATCTCCCTCGAAAGGAAACACCATGATCCTTGTCACCGGCGCCACCGGCAATGTCGGCAGTGAAATCGCCCGCCAGCTCATCGCTGCCAAAACACCCTTCCGCATCTTCGTGAGAGATGCGGCGAAAGCCGCAGAGATGATCGGCTCTGACGGCTACGACATCGCCCTCGGCGACTTCGGCGATGCTGATGCATTCGACAAAGCGCTCGCGGGCGTTGACGCCGTGTACATGGTCACCAATCAAAGCGACGCCTTCAAATCGGCCCTTGCACGCATGACCGATCAGGTGAAGAAGGCAGGCGTGAAGCGATTGGTCATGCTCTCCGCCGAATGCGATCCCGACAGCGACGTGTTTTTTGTTCGCCGGACCGGCGAGCTTGAAGAGATTGTGAAGGCTGCGGACCTGCCCTGGACCTTTTTGCGCCCGGACTGGTTCATGCAGAACTTTGCAGGCTTCGTAGCCATGGGCATGGTCGCCTTCCCAGCAGGTCCGGGCAAGACCAGCTTTGTCGACGTGCGCGATGTCGCCGAGATTGCGATCAAAGCGCTCACAGAAGACGGACACACCCACCGCGTCTATCGACTGACCGGTCCCGACCCCATGACGTTTGAAGGCGCGGCCAACCGCATCAGCGCTGCTCTTGGTCGGGATATCCCCTTCGTCGGGATAACACCAGACGACCTCAAGAACGCGTTGATCGAGCAGGGCGCGGAAACGTGGTACGCCGACATGAATGCGGAAATGACTTTTGCGGTCCGCGAAGGGTTCACGTTCAATCCGTCGAACGACATCGAATTTTTGCTCGGTCGAAAACCGCGATCCATTGAGACCTATGTCGCGGACCATGCAGACCAGATGGGGGCGGCGTGAAGGCCGTCAGCTTCGATGTGCCGCAAGGCGCGGGCCGTCCGACCCTAAAGCTCGTCGATGCGCCCGTGCCCAAGCCGGCAAAGGGCGAGGTGCTGGTCCGCATCACCCATGCGGGTCTCAATCATGGTGATTTTGAAACCTGGACGGGAAAGCAAAACAAGACGCTGCACAAGCGGCTGAAAACCAATCCTGTACTCACAGGTATTGAGATGGCTGGTGTCGCCGAAAGCGATGGCAAAACTATCAAGAAAGGGGACCAGGTCTACGGCTATACCAACATCTTCAAAGGCCCTTGGTTCCATGCCGAATTCGTCACCGTGAAGGAAGCCAATATCGCAAAACTGCCTACGGGCATGACACCGGAAGGGGCTGCTGCCCTCGTCGGCGGCGCGGTGACATCGATCGCAGCGCTGGAACGGATCGCCAAGACGAAACCAGGAGACAAGCTTCTGGTGACAGGTGCCACGGGGAGCGTAGGCGTCACCGCCCTTCAACTTGCCCAACATTTGGGGGCTGAGGTCACCGCCATCTGTCACTCGTCACAGACGGACTTTGCGCGTCAACAGGGTGCAACCAATGCGCTTGCCTATGACGCCAATGAGTTTCCGCTAAAAGAAAAACAGTTCGACACGATCTTTGATGCCGCCCCCTCAATGAGCTTCTCGAAAGCGCTTCCGTTTCTTAAACCCTCGGGCACCTACGTCACGACCATGCCGCACCTGGACGTCGGAGGTTTTCTCCGATCACTCGTCTCTCGGCGTAGATGGGGCTTCTTACTGGAAAGCGACACCGACCAGAAAAGACTGGAGCGTCTGTCAGAGTTGATGGCAGCAGGCGTCTTTGCGCCAATCGTTGATAGCGCCTATAGCTTGCGGGACGCCACCAAAGCGTTTGCGCGGCAGGAAGAACGGGGCAAGCGCGGCAAGATCATCCTTGATATGCAGGCTGCTGAGTAAAACCAAAACGGTCCGACCGTCGCGAGGAGGGAAGGCCGGACCGTCAAGCTGGCTTCGAGGAACAGGATCAGCCAGAGGAGGTAAGGATGTCCGAGGCGCTTTCAATGAGCGCTGAAAACGCCTCGGCCGTGAGTGTTAGAAGTCGATCTGTAGGCGGGTCGCCACATAATCAACGTCCGTGTCTGCTGTGCCTGCGGCTGCCGTGAAGTCATATTCGGCGGAGCCATAGTTCAGCATCGCCCGTACATACGGGTTGAAGTAGTAGTTGACACCAAGTGTGAGCGCAGACGTTTCAGACGCCGCGGTTCCAAATCCGGCATCTTCCATATCGATCATCTCATAGCGCGCAGCGACCTCGATCGCACCGTCACCTTTCACGCGCCCGAAAACGCCCTTGTTTGTATCGTAAGGGCGACTTTCGCCTGTGATGAAATAGCTTGCCATGGCGTACCAGCCGGTGAAGTCGATGTCAGCGGCGCCAGCACCATTTCCTTCAAGGGTCGACGTGTAATATTCGCCTTGGGCACTGAAGGGGCCAAAGACCACAGCAGCTTCTGCGCCAACAGTTGTCTGACCTTCTGCGACCGTCGTACCTGTATCGACATACCGCGTTCCATTGTGGAAGTTGCGGAGACGGATACGCGGACCCGAATTGTCGTCAAAGGTGCGATAGGTTCCAGACATGCCCACATGCAAGAGTTTTCCGTCTTCGACAATCGGCGCATAGGTGCCGCGTGCAGTGACTGCAAGATCGGTGGTTGTCGTGTCGCTGCCATTGTCGATGCCGTTGGTGAAAATACCACCGCGAAGAGTGAAGTTCTCTCCGCTTGCCCCAAGGCTCACACCCAATTCGCGGCCGGCTGCGAACGTATCGCTCACCATGGCGCGTTCCATGAAGGTCACATATTTCGACGAGGTTTGCTGTTCCAGGCCCTGTGGCTCTTTGTGGTTCCCGAAAATAGCTTTCAGCCCTGCAACCTTCGTACTGATGTAAGCGTCCTTGATGGAGACACCATTGCTTGCAAAGTCGACCTGCAGTTTATATTTCCAGTCGCCGGCGACTTTACCGGAAGCAAAAACGCGTGCGCGGCGGATCTCTGCGCCACCACCGCTTGTGTCAGCAGCGCCGGTGCGGCTTGCCTCTGCAATGAACGCGTCAAGCATCAAACGACCGCCAAAACGGATCGACCAATTGCCATCTCGGCTGCTGATTTGAAGCTTGCGGCTGTCAAACTTTGGCAGGTCGGCAAGGCTCGCTGACGCTGCTTCCAGCTCTGCAAGCTTACCATCGCGTTCCTGGACTTGTGCTTTGAGCTCGCGCAGTTCGTGCTCAAGGGCATCGATGCGTGAGTTGACGTCAAAGCCTGCGAGCGAGGCTCCAGTCGTCACAAGCGTTAGTCCTGTCGCAACCACAGCGCCAGTTGCGCAGCGCATGAGTGTCTTTAGCGACCCATTTTTCCGACCGTATGTGTTCGGATTCATAATTTCCCCTTGGTCTTCGATTCCCCTGGCCAGACAGGCGTCTCGGCCAAAACAGGACTAGAACCTAAGAGGTAAAAATGTAGAAAAGCATAAACTCAGTATGCGGAAAACAAGGTGGAATGCGTGTTTCTAAATAGTGAAAAATTCAATTTTGAAAAGGGAGACATACACCAATAAGCCGTAACACCGTTTCGCCTGCAACATTGCTCAAGCGCAAACCGAGCTAAGCCAAAAGTCTGAGAAACCGTCGTCCTGATCAATGGATTTATGAAAATCTTAAGAGCTGTCCGCTAGCTCTGATAGGGCTCAAGTGGGGGCTACCTATTGGGTATGTGAGTTCATTAGACGCTGGGTGAGGGCGATGAAACGATTAAGTGTCGGTAGCGGGACCGACAGGTTTACGGGAATGCTTAGCTTCCTCAATTCTCTAAAAATTTCGGTTCGCATAGGAATGCTTGCAGCTCTTGGTGTGGCGAGCGCGGCAATCCTTAGCGCAACTCACTTTGCCGGGGGGCTGAGCACCGGCGCGGCATCCACGGCCCAGCAGGAAAACGCCCAGCTTGCGCAATTGACAATGTCCGTTGAAGTCGGCGCCCTACAGATGCGGCGCAATGAAAAAGACTTCCTGCTTCGCAAAGACATGAAATATGTCGAGCGATACGAGGAATCTGCCTTGAATGTTTTGGACGCGCTTGATGCGATGAAGGGCCTATCGGCCGCCGCAGAGGTGCAAGCAGAAATCGAAACAATTGAGCAAGGCATCTCGGCTCACATGGGACAATTCAGGTCTGTTGTCAGCCTGTCTCAGCAACTGGGCCTTGATGAAAACCAGGGCGTGCAGGGCGCGTTGCGTGCGGCTGTTCAAGCTGTAGAGACGAAACTGGAAGAAGCAGCGCTTGCAGACTTGACCATCAAGATGTTGATGATGCGCCGGCATGAAAAGGACTTCATGCTACGCGGCGACGAAAAATATATTGGTCGCATCGACGAGCGCCGCGCCGAGTTCGATGCACTCTTGCAAGACCTGGAGCAAGCCCAGGTTGCTGCTGCACCAGAACCGACCCTGGAAGCCATCGCGGCTCCTGGTGTCGCTGATACGCCTGTCGTTTCTGACGATGCAGCTGCACCGTCAGACGGTGCGTCGCAAGACACTGCTCAGGAAGCGCCGGAGGTCACTGCAGCGCCAACACCGGTTGTGGAGCAGGCTTCCCTACCAACAGGACTTCCTGAAGGCTTTAGCCGTGAAGTTTCAGGCTTGATGGATAGGTATCAGGCTGGCATGCGCCGTTATGCGGATATGTCTTTGAATGTTGCCGCTGAAACACGGAAACTCAGCACCATCTTCGCTGACATGGTGCCTGCATTTGATCGCACAATTGAGGTTGCCAGATCTCGTTTGGAGACCGCTGAAGCGGCCCTGGAAGCCTCGAAATCTGTTATGGAGGCGGTCTTTCTAGCTGTTGGGCTTCTGACACTGGCGGTGGTTTCAATCTTCGGTTTGGCCGTTGGTCGCAGCATCACAGAGTCTTTGAAACAGATCACGTCCACAATGACGGCTCTTGCCGACGGGAAGACCGACATGGATGTGCCTTACCTTGAAGACCGAAACGAGATCGGTGAAATGGCGCAGGCGGTTGAGGTCTTCCGCGGTAATGCGGTTGAGCGCCAAAAGCTGGAAGCGGAGCAGACAGAACGCCAGGCAGCGCGTGAAGAGCGCACCAAGCGCATGGAAGAAATGATTTCCTCCTTCGACGCTAAATCCGCGGCGCTCTTGGATGCCGTATCAGCCTCATCAGGGCACCTCCATGATACAGCAGGTGTGATGACACAAACCGCTGAGGCGACAAGCAACCGCGCGAGTGCGGCATCAAGCGCGGCCGATGCCGCGTCGACAAACGTCCAAACGGTCGCCTCCGCGGCGGAAGAGCTGCACAGTGCGATTGCGGAGATCGGCCGCCAGGTCGTCCAGTCAACGGACATTTCCCGTCAAACCACCCGCGCCGCAGAACAGACCGGCGCAACCATGGGCGAGCTTGCGGACGCCGCTGAAAAGATTGGCGCCGTCATCAGTCTCATCCAGGATATTGCAGAGCAAACAAACCTGCTGGCATTGAATGCGACCATCGAAGCAGCCCGTGCAGGCGAGGCGGGTAAGGGCTTTGCTGTTGTCGCCGGCGAGGTGAAGTCGCTGGCGAACCAGACGGCAAAAGCAACGGATGAGATCAGCCTCCAAATTTCAAGCATGCAGGACTCAACCAGGGACGCGGTTGGCGCCATTGAAGAGGTCAATGGGATGATCGGGCAAATGTCGGAGATTGCTACCGCGATCTCCACCGCTGTCGAAGAGCAGGGAGCAGCAACCCAGGAAATTGCAGGCAGCGTTCAGGAAGCCGCCCGCGGCACGTCTGAGGTGACATCCAACATTGCCGAAGTAGATGCGGTTACCGGCGAGAGCACGGAGGCGGCGAAAAAGGTGAACAAGTTCGCGTCCGACCTGTCTGATAAGTCGGATGAGCTGCGCCGCGAAGTCGAAATGTTCCTTCAGTCTGTCAAAGCCGCATAGGCATAAAAAACGGCCCGGCCCACATTAGGGGGAGAGCCGGACCGTCACGCTGACTGCGAGGAACAGTTTCAGCAGAAAATACTGCCGAGGCGCCGAAAGCGCCTCGGCCTTTTCGTGTCTTAGAAGTCGAGCTGCAGACGTGTGCCGATGAAGTCAGTCTCAGTGTCAGCAGTACCCGCTGCCGCCGTGAAGTCATACTCGGCAGTGCCGTAGTTCAACATCGCGCGGACATAGGGGTTGAAGTAGTAGTTGACGCCAAGGGTGAGAGCTGTCGTTTCGGAAGCAGCCGTGCCGAAGCCGGTGTCTTCCATGTCGATCATCTCATAGCGAGCGGCAACTTCGATAGCGCCTTCAGCTTTTACGCGACCGAATTCACCGTCCTTGGCTTTGTAAGCGCGGCTTTCACCGGTGACGAAGTAGCTGGCCATGACATACCAACCGTCATAGTCGATGTCGGTAGAGCCGGCTCCGTTACCCTCGAGTGTTGAGGTGTAAAACTCACCTTGTGCGCTAAACGGACCGAACACAGCGGCAGCTTCCGCACCGAACGTCATTTGACCCTCAGCGGTCGTTGTGCCTGTGTCGACATAGCGTGTGCCGTTATGGAAGTTCCGCAGACGGATCCGAGGACCGCTATTGTCATCGAAACCGCGGTAAGAACCAGAGACACCGAGGTGAACAACTTCTGTTTTCTCAGCGATCGGTGCGTAGGTGACACGACCTGTCAGAGACCAGTCTGTCGTTGCTGTGTCAGACCCATTGTCGATGCCGTCTGTGTAGAGACCGGCACGAACGCTGTAATTGTCGCCACCAGTGCCAACGCTCACACCCAGGTTACGGCCTGGAGCGAAAGCTTCGTTGACCATCGAGCGTTCCATGAACGTGATGTATTTGGAAGACGTCAGCTCTTCGAGACCCTGGGGCTCTTTGTCGTTACCAAAAACCGTGTTGAGGCCGGCAATCTTCCGGCTGATTGTCGCGGTCTTGATCGACACGGAATCGCCAGCAAAATCAACCTGCAACTTGTATTTCCAATCGCCCATCACTTTACCTGAGGCAAAGAAACGTGCCCGGCGAATTTCCGCGCCTGCACCGCTTGTGTCGGTGCCCCCTGCAATGTCGCTCTCTGCAACAAAGGCATCAAGCATCAGGCGGCCACCAAAGCGGATGGACCACTGGCCGTCACGGCTGGAAATCTGCAGCTTGCGAGCATCGAACTTCGGCAGGTCTGCAAGACCTTCTGAAGCGGATTCCAACTCGGCGAGCTTGCTGTCACGCATCTGCATCTGAGCTTTCAGCTCACGCAGTTCGTTCTCGAGAGCGTCAATGCGCGAATTTACATCGTAACCCGCAAAGGACGTCCCTGTTAGGCTGAGGGAGAGCGCCGCCGCAGCGACACCACCCACCAGTGTTTGTCTAATCATTAGGTATCTCCTCGTGTACTCAGGGATCTGCCCCGGTCGAGGAGACGAATAGGCGGCCCACATGACTGGTCCGCTACATTTATGTGACAGTGAGATGACAGCGCTCCACTGTTGCCCATTGGGCACAAAGAAGAGGCACTAAGCCGAAGGACGGGGTGCGCCTTAGCCTTGATTGAACACGGGTTTACGTTTTTCCAGGAAGGCCATGATGCCCTCGCGCGCATCAGGTGTCCCCGACGTCAGGTGGACCGCGGCGCGTTCATCGGCCAGGGATTCGTCGAGAGTCTTCGTTGGGCTGCTCATGAGTGCATCAAGCATCGCTTTAACGGCGAGGCGCGGTTGGCTTGCCAGTTCCTCTGCCAGTGCAATCGCCCGGTCCTTGAGTTCCGCCAAAGGCCAGACTTCGTTGGCGAGGCCAATTCGGTAGGCTTCGGGGCCTGAGATTTTCTTGGCCCGCAGGATCATGTCGATGGCATGCGTGCGACCGACCACACGGGGAAGCCGCGCACTGCCGCCCCAGGCAGGCACAGTCCCCAGATCCATCTCCGGCAGGCCGATCTGGCACCCTTCCTCCGCAGCCAGACGAAAATGGCACCCAAGCGGGAGTTCCAGCCCGCCGCCCAGGCAATTGCCGAAGAAGGTGGCACCCACGGCTTGCCCATGTTTTCGATTGCCGAGATCACGTTCCAGCGCTGATCGAAAAACGCGTCCTGGCCGCCCTTCGCCTGCACAGCAGTCCCGATTTCCTTGAGGTTCATGCCGACAGAAAAATTCTTGTCGCCGGCGCCCGTAAGCACAACGGCGCGAATGCTCTCATCTTGCGCGATGGTGCCCACAAGGGCCTCCAGCTCATCCATGAAAGCCGCAGACATGCGATTCCACGGCGCGTCATTGATGGTGACGATCATGACGGCGCCACGTATTTCGGTAAGCAAGGGGGCATCGGACATGGGTTGGTCTCTTCCGAAAAGCGTTTTCAGGGTGAGGCTGAAGCCGCCACAGGTTCAAGGCAAGGCCGAACGTGTAAGCGGTTTTCCGTCCGAAAACGCGGCGACGGAAATATCATCAGAAGACACTAGCCGATTGCTCTCGGCGCCACCAAAATGCTTAGTCCGGTGTGTCGTTGAAGAACTCTTTGACCTTGTCAAAGAAGCCGGCGCTTTCCGGATTGGTCTTGTCAGACGACGCCTCGTCAAACTGTTTCAGCAGGTCTTTCTGTGCTTTGGTGAGGCCCACCGGCGTTTCCACATGGATCTGAATATAGAGATCCCCATGACGTCGCGCATGAAGACCGGGCATGCCCTTGCCACGCACCCGGAACTGTTTGCCCGTCTGGGTGCCTTCCGGCACTTTGACCTTCACTTTGCCGCCGCCCACTGTGGGCACTTCCATTTCGCCACCGAGCGCCGCCGTCGTCAAAGACACAGGCACGTCACAAAAGAGTTCCGTGCCATCCCGCTCAAAGAGCTTATGGGGCTCGATGGAGAGGAAAATGTAGAGATCGCCCGCAGGTCCGCCGCGCATGCCCGCTTCCCCTTCGCCAGCGAGGCGAATGCGAGTGCCTTCTTCAACGCCAGGCGGGATGGTGACCGCAAGCGTGCGTTCTTTTTGAACCCGGCCTTGCCCATGACAGTCAGAGCACGGATTTTCGATCACCTGACCGCGCCCATGACAAGCGGGGCAGGTCCGTTCAATAGAGAAGAAGCCCTGCGCCGCGCGCACGCGACCACTGCCACCACAGGTCGTGCAGTTGACAGGCTGAGATCCGGGCGCAGCCCCTGACCCCGTACAAGTCTCGCACGTGACGGAGCTTGGCACATGAATCTGGGCCTTTTTGCCTTCATAGGCTTCTTCCAGCGTGATCTGCATATTGTAGCGCAGGTCCTGACCCCGGGCCCGCCCGCCATCGCTGCGCTGGCCACGGCGTCCACCCATAAATTCGCCGAACAGATCGTCGAAAATGTCGGACATGGAGCCGCCCATGCCTCCCATACCGCCGGGATGACCGCCGCCCATGCCACCTTCGAAGGCAGCATGGCCATATTGGTCGTAGGCTGCGCGCTGCTGATCATCTTTCAGCACGTCATAGGCTTCAGAGATTTCTTTGAATTTCCGCTCAGCTTCTTCATCGCCCGGGTTTTTGTCCGGGTGATATTTCATCGCCAGTTTGCGATAGGCTTTTTTGAGCTCGTCCGCACTCGCGGAACGATCAACGCCAAGCAGGCTATAAAAATCAGGCTTAGACACGAGACTTCAGGTCCTTTCCGACCCCCGCGCCCTGACCGGCAATTCGATGATTGCCGATCAGATAAAGGGGTGTCATAGGCTCACACCTACGGGAGCGGGATTAGGATGCGTCTTTCTTTTTATTGTCTTCGTCGACTTCTTCGAAGTCGGCGTCGACCACATCATCCTGAGCCTTGCTGTCATCCGATGCGTTCGGTTCGCCGTCGGCACCTTCAGCATCGGCTGTTTCAACGCCTGCTTTGTAAAGCTCTTCACCGAGCTTGAGGGACACCTCCGTCAAAGCCTGGGCCTTGGCGTTGATTTCCTCAGCGTCGTCGCCTTCAAGAGCTGTCTTGAGTTCGGCGACTGCGGCAGCAACCGGGGCTTTCACCTCTTCGCTGACCTTGTCACCGGCTTCTTCAAGCGTCTTCTCGGTGGCATGTACCATGGCTTCCGCCTGGTTCTTGGCTTCAACCGCCTCACGACGCTTCTTGTCTTCGTCCGCGTTTGCTTCCGCGTCTTTGACCATGCTGTCGATCTCGTCATCGGAGAGACCGCCAGAGGCTTGGATGCGGATCGATTGCTCCTTGCCGGTCGCTTTGTCTTTTGCGTTCACGGACACGATGCCGTTCGCATCAATATCGAAGGCAACTTCAATCTGCGGCACGCCGCGCGGAGCGCCTGGAATGCCGACCAGATCAAACTGGCCGAGCAGTTTATTGTCAGCCGCCATTTCCCGCTCACCCTGGAAGACGCGGATCGTCACAGCGGACTGATTGTCTTCCGCCGTTGAGAAGGTCTGCGCTTTCTTGGTCGGGATGGTGGTGTTGCGTTCGATCAGCCGGGTGAACACGCCGCCCAATGTTTCGATGCCGAGCGACAGAGGCGTTACGTCGAGAAGCAGCACGTCTTTCACGTCGCCCTGGAGAACACCAGCCTGAATGGCGGCACCCATGGCAACCACTTCGTCCGGGTTCACGCCCTGATGTGGTTCTTTGCCAAAGAAGTTCTTCACCGCTTCCTGCACTTTCGGCATGCGGGTCATGCCGCCAACAAGAACAACCTCGTCAATGCTGCCGGCGCTGAGGCCCGCATCCTGAAGGGCTTTCTTACAGGGCTCGATCGTGCGTTGAACAAGATCATCGACCAGAGCTTCCAGCTTGGCGCGGGTAAGCTTCAAGGTCAGGTGCTTAGGACCCGACGCATCCGCCGTGATGAAGGGCAGGTTCACTTCCGTCTGGGCACCAGCCGACAATTCAATCTTGGCTTTTTCAGCCGCCTCTTTCAGCCGCTGCAGCGCAAGTTTGTCATCCCGCAGGTCAATGCCCTGCTCTTTCTTAAACTCGTCGGCTAAGTATTCGATGATGCGAAGGTCAAAGTCTTCACCGCCGAGGAATGTGTCCCCGTTGGTGGATTTCACTTCAAAGACACCGTCGCCAATCTCAAGGACGGAGACGTCGAACGTTCCGCCACCCAGGTCATAAACAGCGATGGTGCGGCCGTCAGACTTGTCGAGGCCATACGCCAATGCAGCTGCAGTCGGCTCGTTGATGATGCGAAGAACTTCCAGACCTGCAATCTTGCCGGCGTCTTTTGTCGCCTGGCGCTGCGCGTCATTAAAGTAAGCCGGTACCGTGATCACGGCCTGGGTCACAGGTTCGCCGGTAAAGGTTTCGGCGGTCTCTTTCATTTTTTGGAGAATGAAAGCAGAGATCTGCTGCGGCGAATATTTTTCGCCGCGCGCTTCAACCCACGCGTCGCCATTGTCCGCTTTGATGATTTCGTACGGCACCATGCCCTTGTCTTTCTGGGTCATGGGATCGTCGAAAGAGCGGCCGATCAGGCGCTTGATCGCGAAGAGTGTGTTGGTGGGGTTGGTGACGGCCTGGCGCTTGGCAGGCTGGCCGACAAGTTTCTCATTGTCGTCCGCAAAGGCCACCATGGAGGGTGTGGTGCGCACACCTTCTGCATTCTCAATAACTTTGGGCTGGGTGCCCTCCATTACCGCGACACACGAATTCGTCGTGCCGAGGTCAATGCCAATAACTTTACCCATTGTCTTCCTCTTTATGACTGCGGCAGGCCAGTCGGACCTGAAAATTCAGCGCCCAATGGTTGAAGCAATGTGAGCCCAGATCCGGTGACTAAGCCCCGTGACCAAAATCACTCTGCTTTAACCCTCTGACCCCCTATGGGGTGAACAGGTTAAAAACGGTCGCAACCGATTGGGAGATATATATGTTTGAGCCTCGCACGTCGCAAGACCACCCGCGCCAGATCGGCCCTCTAGATTGCTCAAAAATGGCTGCCCGTCGCGGGATGCGGTTGAATAGCGGCATGCGACACCTGGCGCAATAGTTAACCCCGATAAGCCTCTTAAAATGTCTGACAAAATAGCCTCTCAGAACCCCCTTGAGCCTGTTCCCGGAACCCACATCTGGCCGGGCCTGCTCTCCCGTCAGTCTCAAAAGGTACTTGTGGACGGCCTGCGGGAAACGATCTCAGACAGTCCGCTATACAGGCCAACCATGCCCAAGACGGGCAAGCCCTTTTCGGTTTCCATGACAAATCTGGGACCCCTTGGGTGGGTGTCGGATCGCACCGGCTATCGCTACGAAGCCTCTCACCCGACGACAGGTAAGCCTTGGCCGCCGATCCCCGACATGTTGCTAGCCCTTTGGAGGGATCTGGTGGGCTACAGCGCCCCGCCAGAAGCTTGTCTTGTTAACTTTTATGGTCCAGACGCGAAGATGGGCCTGCATCAGGATCGGGATGAAAAGCCTCTGGATGCGCCGGTTTTGTCCATTTCTTTGGGGGATACGGCGGTCTTCAGGCTGGGAGGGCTGGACCGCAAAGGGTCAACCCAGAGCTTCAAGCTGGCGTCTGGCGATGTGATGATGTTGGCCGGGCCGTCCAGGCTCCGCTTTCACGGGATCGACCGTATCTTGCCGGGCTCGTCGACACTGCTTGAAAAAGGGGGCCGTCTCAACCTGACCTTGCGCCGGGTCACAGACCCTGACCGGTAGGGTTTAGGAGCCTTGCAATGCAATCGGATGCGGAAATCTGCCTGAAAGATCCGATCGGTCTGACGGGGCAGACGTGCCGCCCCGACGTTTGAAAATCTTGGCCGACAAGGCCAACAGAGCGGCGACGGCAGTTGAGAAACGGCGGCGTCTGGACCGCGTGGTTGATTTCCGCCCGGTCTGTGGTCTGAAGGAGCCGGATTGGTAGGTTGCGACCTGATAGCCGGCCGAAAGCCCATCTGTATATCCACGAAAAATATTCATCTTCATCTCCAGGGTCTTAATCTCTATTATCCTCCTGAGCGCTATGTATGATGGGGGTATGTCGATAACAAACGATCTTTTCTCACCAGAATCATGAGAAAAACTCAACCATGAGCCCGCGCCACCTTCCGCCCCTGTCCATGTTGCGTGCTTTCGAAGCCGCAGCCCGGCACTTGAGCTTCGCTCGGGCGGCGGATGAGCTCGGCGTGACACACTCCGCCGTCAGCCATCAAATCCGCGGTCTGGAAGATTGGCTCGGCGACGCTCTCTTCGTGCGCTCCGCACGGAAAGTCCATTTAACCCCGGCGGGAGAGCTATTGGCGCCTCCTTTGACCAGAGCATTGGACATCATGGCCGAGGCGGTCGCAGAAGCCCAAGCGGCATCCGACAAGGAGGATCGAAGGCCTGTTCTTGTCAGCGTGGAGCCTGCCTTCGCAGCCCGCTGGCTGGTGCTGCGCCTCGACCGCTTCTATGCCACCCACCCAGATGTTCAGCTTCATTTGGTCCCGACGCCAGATTTTGTGGAGTTTGAGGATGGCGGCGCCGATCTCGCCATCCGCTATGGGCGGGCGGACTGGCCGGGTCTCATTGCCGAAAAACTATTGGGCTCTGCCTCCTTTCCCGTCGTGAGCCCGACACTCATAGCGCGAGGCGAAGGCTTGCGAGAGCCCAATGATCTGGCGGCCTACACGCTCATTCATGAGGACAGTTTTGATGATTGGGCAGGTTGGTTGAAGGCGGCAGGAGCGACTGCCGTGGACCCACTCAAAGGCCCTATCTTTGATGATGCCCATCTCACATTGGAGGCAGCAACATCCGGACAGGGCGTGGCGCTGGCGGACGAAGCCCTGGCGGCGGCGGCACTGGCTGATGGCCGCCTTGTAAGACCTTTCGACCTAACACTCGAAACAGCCGCGGCCTATCATGTGGTCTACCCAGCAGATCGACCGCTGAGACCGGAAGCCGAAGCCTTCCGAAACTGGTTGTTGGAAGAAGCGGCCCGTCGGTGAAGGTGTCTGACGGAAAGATATAATTTTTTAAAGCCTTTCTGCCATCCTGGCCCGGCAATCCAGGACGGGTGCACAAAGGGTAAAGGCGACATGAGTACAATATCAGCTGAGTCTCAGGCTGAGCGTGACCAGGGCGTTCGCCAGGTCGTGCGCACCATTACCCTTGCCGGCCTCATTACGATCGCTGCCAGCGCATATGACTTCCTCGCAAGCGAGCTGAACGGTCAGACGCCCTACGTCCAATTCATTCAAGTCTCAGCTCTAATCACCTTGTTGACGTCTGTTGTTCTTGCCTCTTGGCTTGGTCTGGTCGCGTCCAGCCGATTGACCATTGGTCTTATCTATGGGCTCATCAGTCTGTTTCTCATTACCGTCGTTGGCAATCTTCTCTTTGTAGTTGAGAATCCCATGGCAGTTGGGCGCTACACGCCCTGGATCATGGCGACCCTTATCATTCCCTTCCTGACGGTTGGCCGGTCTTTTGCCCGCTTGTTGGGGGGGGCATTTGTCGCCGCAATGGTATTGATGGTAGGTGCACACATCCTGCGCATTGGCGCAAATCCCTTTACCCAACCCTGTTGCGCGGACCTCATTCTATTCTGCCTCGCACTGATCGTCGGCTTTGTGCTTCTGGATGGGCTCGCCATGTTTCGCGAAGCAGCGATTAAGTTCCATGCACGCTCGGACGCGTTGGAAGAACACGCCGCTGAGATGAAGCGCACGCTGGACGAGGCCGATGAGGCCCGCAAACAATCTGACATTGCCCGCCGTGAAGCGGAAAAATCGATCAAACTTCGCGAAACCTTCCTTGCGACCATGAGCCATGAACTGCGCACACCGCTCAACGCGATCATCGGGTTTTCAGAGGTCATGAAATCTGATGCGTTGGGCGGCGGTGCTTCTGCGACAGAACAATATCGAGCCTATGCAGCCGACATTCATCAAAGTGGCGAACATGTGCTGGGCCTGATCAATCAGCTTCTTGAATATTCGCGAATTCGCTCCGGAACATTTGACCTCAATCCAGGAGACATCGGCATCGAAGAAGTAGTTCAATTCATTCACCGTATGTCGCAGTCGACGGCAAAAGTGAAAAACATCGATCTGGGGATTGAGATAGACGTCGATCCTGGCACTAAGGTCCATGCGGATCGCCAGGCGGTTGTTCAAATAGGTCTCAACCTGGTAGGCAATGCGTTGAAGTTCACAGAGGCAGGCGGCAGCGTAAAAATAAAAGTCCTGTCGGACGGCAATCATGTAAATCTGCAGGTGATAGACACCGGCGCCGGCATTCCCGAAGACAAACTCCAAGAAGTCTGCCAGCCCTTCGTCCGGCTGGGCGATGCCAGTCTCGCCAGCGAAACGGGTACCGGTTTGGGTCTCGCCATCATCACGGCTCTGGCTGACGCAATGGCAACACCTTTTACGCTTGAGAGTGAAGAAGGGACAGGCACCATCGCCAATTTGGCGCTCCCAATCGCCCAGGGCAGGCGGGTTTCTGGGTCCACGCTCGATTTGGCCGCCGAATAAAGCCGAGCCGCGGTAACCTTTCTTAAACCACAAAAATTTTCTCTTTGGAAAACTCTGAGACGCATACTGAGCGGGCGGAAACGCAGCATTCAAGATGCTTGTTGGAGGCGTCAGCACGTGGCGGATGAAACAGAACAGAAAGGCATTGCGTCAGCCACCATGCTGATGCCCGCGGTTTTTGTGGGTATCATTGTCTGCGCCGCGACGCTTTTTGAGTTTTATAGTGTCGCCACCCTGGGCCAGGAACGCCTGCAGAATAGCTTTGTGATCAGCGTCGCGACAGTTTACTTTCTGGTCAGCGTCGCCATTCTCCTGGCTTCTCGTGGGCGCCTGCTGCGACCTGTCGTCGCCTCCGTCTTTTGCATGGCAAGCCTTTATCTGGTTAGCCAAATGGCGATCAGCCTTTTTGTCGCGACCGACTATCTCCATGCCATTGAAAATGTCATGTGGATGATCCCACTGCAGGTCTGTCTGTTCGCAACCCATTCACGAAGCGTTGCATATGTTCTGGCTGGCTCGCTATTTGCGATTACGGTGTCGGTGATCTGTGCCTATTTCATCCTATTGGGCATTAGCCCAGTGACAAACGCACAAGCAGCTCTGCTGGTTCAAACAGCGTTTGTTCAAGCGGCCGCCCTTTTGTTGCTGGGTGCGCTGGCGACCTATCGCGACCTTGTGACCGTTGAGTCCGCCCGTGTAAAGGCGCTGGAAGAAAACGAAGCACTTCTGAAGAAAGAAGCGGCGAAGGCAGAAAGAGAGCAGGAAAAGGCGATCCACGCTTTGAACAAAGCAGAGGAAGCGACACGCGCCCGTGAAGCCTTCCTCGCATCAATGAGCCATGAATTGCGCACGCCTCTTAACGCGATCATTGGCTTCTCGCAGATTCTTGAAATGGGGAACGCAGGCATCGCGAGATCAGAAGAGAAGCGGTTGGAATACGCCAGGGACATTCGCAAGAGTGGCGAGCACATGCTGGGTCTTGTTGGTCAGGTTCTAGAGTTTTCAAGAATTGAGTCCGAAGGCTGTGACATTGAGCTTGCGGAACAGATGCTCTCGCCGATTGCCGAGAGCGCCATGCGCATGGTGGATGTGATTGCTGCGGCGAAGGATGTTCAACTTCTGCGTTACTGGGACCAGCGCTTCGACTTCCGCGTCGAAACAGATGAAAAAGCGCTAAGCCAAATATTGGTGAACCTGCTGACCAACGCCGTAAAGTTTACACCCAAGGGCGGTCAGGTCTGGCTGGTTCTCAAAACGGATGGCGACAGGGGTCTCTGCATCGAAATTCAAGATAACGGCATTGGCATTCCGGCCGACAAACTGCAAGACGTCTTCCGACCGTTTGTTCAGATCGGCGACGCACGCTGTGCCGGCGAGGGTGGGACGGGCCTGGGCCTGTCGATTGTCAGCACGCTCGTCCGCGGACTGGGCGGACAATTTGAGATTGAAAGCGCGGTCGGCACGGGCACCTGCTGCCGGGTCCTGCTACCCGGTCTGTTGGCCACTGAGAAGGCAGACGATTGCAGTGAGCTCTCAGACAATGAAGCCGCAGCTGAACTCTTGAAGATGAAGTCAGCCTAAGCTCAGACGCCTGGTATCGGACTCGCCGCAAACAGCTATTCTTGCGGGCGCACAAAGCCGACCACACAAAAAGCACCCGCACGAGGTGCCACCAACCGAGTTGAGAGGCAGAGAGCGTCGCCCGACCGACACTAATCGGTTGTCGGGCTGCGCAAGACTATAATTGTACATTATTTGGAATTATCGTTTTAGTAAGCACTATTTTGTTATCGTCGCGAGACAAGTCCGGGACAGACGCGTTTGAACCTTAGCAAGGCCAAAAAGAATGGCGAGCGGCAATCAAAAACTGTCCCAATCTCCTCAGCGGAATGTCGTCATATACCTGGCGCTCGTTGGTCTTCTGGCGAGCGGCGCTACCGCTTACGAATATTTGCATTTACAGGCGACCGACCGGTTAAATGGCAATTTCCAATATACGACCATAACTCTTTCAGTCTTTCTGTTGTGTATGGTTGCCGCCATTCTGATTTCCAGAGGTCGAATGCTTCGACCAGCGGTCTGGATGACATTTGGGATCGGTAGCCTCCATCTGCTCTCGGTCGTTGCGACTGCCCTTTATCTCGACGGCGACATTGCCATTGCTGTCGAACATAGTGTCTGGATTCTGGTGATGGAGGTTTGTCTGTTCGCCACGCTCGCGCGGCGGGTTGCGTTCATTCTGTCGTCCATCCTATTTGGTGCGCTGCTTTCCATTGTAGGCAGCTTCATGTTCGTGCAGGGCATTGACCTGATTGCGAATGTTCGCGAAGGTCCGTTGGTTCAACTTTTGGTTGCCAATGCGGCTGTTTTGGTCCTGCTTGGAGGTCTCTCCTCCTTTCGCGAGCTCGCTCTCATTGAATCGGCCCGCGCAACCGCGTCAGAAGAACACGCAATACTTCTGGAAGCGAGTGCCCAAGCAGCAGAGGCAGATCGAAAAAAGGCCATGGAGGCGCTCAAAACCGCGGAGATGGCAGCAAAAGCACGTGACTCATTCTTAGCATCGATGAGTCATGAATTGCGCACACCGCTCAACGCCATCATCGGCTTTTCGCAGATCCTTGAAATGGGTGATGAGGGTATCGCCAACAATTCGGGTAAGAGAAAGGAGTATGTGGCCGATATCAGGCATAGTGGCGAACACATGCTGACTCTGGTGACTCAGATACTGGAATATTCCCGGCTCGAGTCGGAAGGCTGCGATCTGCATCCGGAGAGGATTTCGGTGCCGGATATTGTCACTGCAGCGATACGCGTGGTTGGCGTGTTGGCCGAAAAGAAGCACTTACTGCTGCTGAGCCAGTGGGACCGCAGATATAAATTTGAAATCGAGACCGATGAATGCACGCTTAGTCAGGTCTTGGTCAACCTATTGTCCAACGCTGTGAAGTTCACGCCTGACGGAGGTCTGATTTGTGTGGGCATCGATTTTGCCGGTAGTGCTGGTGTGAAGATTGAGGTGCACGACAGTGGGATTGGCATCCCCCCGGAGAAACTTGCTCATGTACGTGATCCCTTCTTCCAGGTAGATGACCAGCGCACCACGGGAACCGAAGGGACCGGCCTTGGATTGTCGATTGTCACGTCGCTCGTTCGCGAACTCGGCGGTGACTTTGACATAGAAAGCACCGTCGGTGAGGGCACCTGCTGCCGCATCACACTGCCCCTGAAATTCGGCGCCGGCGCGCCCCGTGCAGAAGAACCGGAGACGCCGCCGATTGCGGCCAGCGCCTAGTCGGCCTCAAGCACCGGGGATAGGGCTGACCGCAAACAGCCATTCGTGCGAGGCGAACAGCCCGGCCCACACAAGCAGCGCCAGCACGAGGCGCCACCATCCAAGTTCAGAGACGGAAAACTTCGCCCGACCAGTGGCAAGCGCGGCAAAGGGAACATTGGATGACGCCCCGGCATAAGCATCCCACTTGTCGCCAAGGGCCTCTTTGCGTTTCCCATCAATGGCGAAGGTGCCAAAGAAGGCGACACCTAAGAACGTCCCAAAGAAGATGAGGCTGGCCTGGTCTCCATTGGTGCCCATGTGAAAGGCAGCCCAGATGATAGCGCCCCACAAAAACGGATGTCGCGTGATCGTATGAATGCCTTTGACGAGTGTCGCCGGATCGTCGGCCTCTGCGACGGCTTTGTCGCCACCATCACTTGTGGCGCTCGGGGCTGTGAGTCCAATAACGGCGAAGAGCGTTGCCAGCAGCATAATCATCCCGCCGGATTGCAGAAGGCTGAGCGGCGCTTGCCAGAGGATGGCATTATCGGCACTGACGACGGCCTCATTGTAGCTCATCGCCATCCACACAATCGCGCCAAGCGAGGTCACTGCGAAGAGGCCTTTATATGGCAATTCACCAATGACTGAGACAATGGTGCCGCGAAGCCGGGTGCCCGAGACCAGTATGTGGATACCGAAGAAGAGTGCGGCTGCGGCAACAAGATGCGTCATATGATCGTCCTCCCAGACCCGCCCGCCTTGATACAAGGCAGACCTAAACTCTAGGACGAAGATGGGCGTCAGCGGAAGCGTTTACGGCAACACATGCGCACAAAGGCTGTACGCAGATGTGCGGCACGCGTTAAGCGGTGGTGTCGACCGACCCGCCGGGTGCCGGACCGTCTTCTGCTTTTGCAACGCCAACGCGCGCCGGACGCAACAGACGATCTGAGATCATGAAGCCGGTGTCGACGACCTGAACAATGGTGCCGCCAGGCTGCCCCGTACCCGGCACCTCAAACAGCGCCTCATGCAGGTTCGGGTTGAACTTGTCGCCTGGGGCGGGGTCCACAGGCACGATGCCATTCGCTTCGAAGGCAGTTAGAAGGGACTTTTCCACCATCTCGATGCCCTCAACGATGGATTGAACCACCTCATCAGACCCGTCTTTACGATCGTCCGGCACCGCATCAATGGCGCGCCGCAGATTGTCGGCAACGGCGAGGACGGATTGCGCGAATTTTGTTGCGCCATATTTTCCTGCATCGGCTTTTTCGCGTTCGGAGCGGCGGCGAATGTTTTCAACTTCGGCGGCGGCGCGCAGCAGTTTGTCTTTCAGATCGGCGTTCTCAGCCGCAAGCGCTGCCATGGCGTCGGCGATCTTTTCCTCTTCGCTGCGCTCATCAACCTCTTCCGGCGTGTCAGCTGCGTCAGCGCTATCATCATTGGCAGCGGCGGCGGCGGCCAGCAGATCATCTGCCTGTTGCTTCAATTCGGCAGGCGTTGGTTTGCGGGGAGCATCACCCTCGCCGCCCGTATTGCCATTTGCTGAATTGTCTTGATCGCTCATATCTACCTAATCCCTGCAAGCGCCAACATGTGCCATCGGCTGCTCTAAACTTTCGTGAGGCGGACAAATGACCCGTCAGCCCGCCGAAGTCAACTCTCAGCGCAAGAGCCGGCCGACAACCTGGGCCGTATAATCCACCATAGGAATAATCCGGGCATAGTTAAGGCGGGTCGGGCCAATAACGCCCAGGACACCCACAACCCTTCGGCTCTCATCCATAAAGGGGCTCACGATCACAGAAGAGCCGGAGAGGGCAAAGTGCTGGTTCTCCGATCCAATAAAGAGCCGCACCCCTTCTGCGTCCTGGGCCAGGTCCAGAAGCTGAACCAGGTCCGCCTTGTTTTCCAATTCCTGGAAGAGAAGCCGCACACGCTCCAGATCCTCCATGGCGCTCACATCTTCCAGCAGTTTGGACTGGCCCGTGACAATGAGAGACCTGCTGAGCGGATCCTCGCCGCTGGCCGCACCGGGGGCGCCATCGGCGCCGGACCAAACCGCAAGTCCGGCTTCAACCACCCGCTGGGTGAGTTGGGAGAGCTCTGCCTTCTGCGCATCGATCTCTGCCTGGATGACCGCGGTTGCGTCCGCCATGGTGCGGCCCCTGAGCCGTGCATTCAGAAAATTCGTCGCTTCCATGAGCGCGGAGGGTGTGATCCCGCGCGGCACATCAATCATACGGTTTTCGACGCTTTCATCCTCAGAGACGAGAACCACCAGCGCCCGGCCGCTGTCGACCGCGACGAACTCGATATGTTTGAGCGCCTGTTCCGCCTTTGGGGCCAATACCAGCCCGGCGCAATGGGAGAGACCCGAAAGAAGCTGCGACGCATCCCGGAGCACATCTTCCACTGTGCTCGCGGTCTTGGAATGCGTGACCTGGGTCTCAATCGCCCGGCGTTCGTCTTCTGAGAGGTCGCCTACTTCCAACAAGCCATCCACGAAAAGGCGCAACCCGGCATCGGTCGGAAGCCGCCCGGCGCTTGTGTGCGGGGCCGCCAGCAGGCCCAGCGCCTCAAGGTCCGACATGACGTTCCGCACCGTCGCTGCGGAGAGAGTGAGCGGTAGGTTTTGGGACAGGAAGCGTGAGCCCACAGGCGCACCGGTCTCCAGATAGGTTTCAACCACCTGCTGCAGGATGGCCCTGGATCGCTCATTAAGGTCTTTGACGGCGGGCATAAGCCTTACACTCTGGGTCGGCGCCGCACGGCACAGCATGCGCTAACCCTCTGAAATTGGACGCAAATAACCTCTCAAACTTAAAGCGTTTCCAGCTGAAGTTGAAGCACTTCAGCGTCCGGAAACGCGACAAAACAAGAGTTAAGAGCAGGTCATTCGATGCGCCTAGGGTGAGCTACTCTGAGAAGGGCGGCGGGGATCGTCAATTGCCGTTCGGTTTTCACCCCAAAGTCGAGCAAAGGTAGCCAAAGACTGGACGCCTGACGGGCGCCGGGGTATGACCGGCCCACAATTTTTCCGGTAAACGAGGTTTCCACTGTGAGCACCACCCGACCATCTGGCCGCGCTTTTGACGAAATGCGCAACGTCTCTTTTGAGCCTGGTTTTTCGAAAAGCGCTGAAGGGTCGTGCATGGTGCGGTTCGGCGATACTCATGTTCTGTGCACCGCAAGCCTCGAAGAGCGTGTGCCGCCTTTCCTGCGGGGTCGTGGCGAAGGCTGGGTGACGGCGGAATATGGCATGTTGCCACGCTCTACCAATGAGCGCATGCGCCGGGAGGCTTCCGCCGGCAAACAGTCAGGCCGGACCCAGGAAATTCAGCGACTGATCGGCCGCTCGCTCCGCGCCGTTGTCGATATGAAGGCGCTCGGCGAACGACAGATCACTGTCGATTGCGACGTCATTCAGGCCGATGGCGGCACGCGCACCGCCTCCATTACGGGTGCGTGGGTCGCCCTTCATCAATGTTTTGAGTGGATGCGTGCGCGCAACATGATCGATATCTCGCCACTCACGGACCACGTCGCGGCGATTTCCTGTGGCATCTATCAGGGCGCACCAGTCTCCGACCTCGACTATGCCGAAGACTCCAATGCGGACACAGACGCGAATTTTGTGCTGACCGGCAAAGGCGGCATTGTGGAAATTCAGGGCACGGCTGAAGGCACACCCTTCTCCGAGGAGAACTTCCTCGAATTGCTGCGCCTTGCCAAACAGTCCTGCGGTCAGCTGGTCGACATGCAGAAAGAAGCGGTGCGGTAGAAACGATGGCGCGCGATCTGAAGGGACAGAAACTCGTGGTCGCGAGCCACAATGCCGGCAAGGTGCGGGAAATCGGCGCGCTACTTGAGCCTTTTGGCATCGAGACCGTGTCGGCCGGCGAGCTGGGCCTCCCGGAGCCCGAAGAGACAGGTCTCACCTTCCAGGCAAACGCCGAACTCAAAGCGCGAGCGGCGGCGGACGCCTCTGGTCTTCTGGCACTCGCAGACGATAGCGGCCTTGCGGTCACTGCCTTGAACGGCGACCCCGGTATTTATTCCGCACGCTGGGCGGGGCCTGAAAAAGACTTCGCTCTCGCCATGGAAAAGGTCGAGCAAGCGCTGAAAGAGACCGGCAGCACGGACCGCTCTGCTGCGTTCATCTGTGGCCTCGCGCTCGCGACCCCAGACGGTGAGATGGACTATTTCGAAGGCCGTGTGGAAGGCACACTCGTTTGGCCGCCGCGCGGTGACAAGGGCTTCGGATATGACCCGGTCTTTGTGGCGGACGGTTATGACATCACATTCGGGGAAATGGATCCGGATGAGAAGCATGCCATCTCCCACAGGGCGGATGCGTTCCGCCAATTGACAGATGTCATCCTCAAATAGCGCCACGGCATCAGCGGAAACTTGGCCCGATCCGGGCTTTGGCATCTATGTGCATTGGCCCTTCTGCCAGGCCAAGTGCCCCTATTGCGATTTCAACTCTCATGTTGTGCGGTCTGTGGACCAGTCAGCCTATGCGGATGCGTTGGTCAAGGAGCTGGAACATGCTGCGGGCCTCTGTGACCCCCAGCCGGTCACCAGCATCTTTTTTGGGGGCGGTACCCCGTCGCTGATGGAACCCAAAACGGTTGAAACTGTTCTCAATGCCATCAACCGTCTCTGGGGAATTCATCAGGGAACGGAGATTTCGCTGGAAGCCAACCCGACCAGCGTCGAGGCGGAAAAGTTCAAAGCTCTGGCGTCGCTCGGCGTCAACCGGGTGTCGCTAGGCGTGCAGTCACTAAACGATGCCGATCTGAAGTTTTTGGGACGACTTCACTCTGTTGACGAAGCACTCGGCGCGATCGAATTGGCGCGGACCCATTTCCAGCGCATGTCCTTCGACCTGATCTATGCGCGCCCCGCCCAAACCGTCGAAGCCTGGGAGGCAGAGCTTAAACGCGCCCTCTCTTTCGCTGTGGATCATCTGTCGCTCTACCAGCTCACAATCGAAGAAGGCACGCCGTTCTTTGACCTTCATGCCCGCGGCGCTTTCACGGTGCCGGGCGAAGACCGCGCGGCAGCTCTCTATGACGCAACACAATCCATATGTGAGGCGGCAGGCTTTGGGGCCTATGAAGTCTCGAACCATGCCAAACCGGGCGTGGAGTGCCGTCATAACCTGACCTATTGGCGCTATGGCGACTATGTGGGCGTCGGCCCCGGCGCGCATGGACGCATGACGAGCGACGGCGTGAAGTCGGCGACAGTCACCGAACGCATACCGGCCAAATGGTTGGCAGCGGTCACCGACAAGGGTCACGGGCTTATCGAAACAAACGAAATCACACCAGCCCAATCGTCGGAAGAATTGATGTTGATGGGATTGCGTCTCACCGAAGGGGTTTCTTTGGCGCGCTATGCGGACCTGGCGAGACAGCCGGTGCGCTCTGACCGGATCGCTCAGTTTGCAGCTGACGGTCTGCTGACCCAGGACGGTGACCGGCTCCGCGCAACGCCGTCGGGACGCCTCGTGCTCAACAAGCTGCTGGGCGAGTTGCTGGCTTAGCCCTCGCCCGGAAAATCTGGTTGGTTCTCCGGCGCCGCTTTGATGAAAGCGGGATGGGCGTTGCACGCATCGACGATCGCCGCGAGGTGTGGATAGGCGGTGAGATTAAGCCCGAGATTTTGATAGTTGGCATATTGCGGCACAAGAAACATGTCCGCGACGCTGGGCCTCGCGCCAAAACAAAAGGGTCCGCCTGCGCGGTTTTCCGACACCAAGGTCTCCAGCGCGAACAACCCCTTGTCCGCCCAGGTGACATACCATTTCGCAACGGCCTTCTGGTCCAGCTCCAATTCCTGGCCCAGATATTTGATCACCCGCATATTGTGGAGTGGGTGCATGCCCGCCGCCACTGTCATCGCGAAGGCTTTCGCTCGCGCTTTCTCCAGCGGGTCGGCCGGATAGACCGACGGTTCCGGGTGCCGCTCTTCGAGATAGTCGATGATGGCCAGCGACTCGATCAGAACATGTCCGTCATGTTCCAGCGCCGGGATCAGGCGCATCGGATTGATTTTCCCGTAGGCCTCGCCTAAATGTTCCTCCGCAGGCGGAGCAATATCGACCGGCACATATTCGAACGGAAGCTCTTTAAGATGAAGCGCGATGCGGACACGGCGCCCGGCAGAATTGGCATAGGAATTGTGAAGTCGGTAGGTCATGCGAGGGCCTGTCAGCAACGGTAAGGGCGCGCAAAGGGTGGCCCCGCCCGTCTGTTAGGTCAACGGGGCCAACGCCTGCTTGTAAGTCAGATTGGTACGGAGGTTAGAAGGTGGGTTCCGGCACAAAGCTTTGCGGCGCAGGGTCGACAACAACGGGTCCGTTGCGACGAACTTCCAACACGGCGAGCCCACGCTCATTGCGGCCATCGGGCAGAAACCGGAAAATGCCGTCCACACCGGCAAACCCGTCTGGATTGCCAAGGATCTGCTCATTAAACCGCTGGGTTGGCGGACGGGCCGCGAGGGCGGACGCGAGACTGGTGGCGTCATAGGCCAGGCTTGCAATGCGGGGCGGTGTCGTCCCAAAAGCGCGCGCATACCGTTGTTCGAACGCGCGATGGGCTTCGCGGGGCGGTGCCGCAAACCATCCGCCGACCAGGCTGGGTTCCCGCCCAAGCGAGGCGTCGTCCCATTGACCGGTGCCGAGAAACCGCACATTGCGAGGATCAACATCAAAATAAGGCAGCAGGGGCGCCACAGATCGCAGCTCCGTTCCGCCCGCCGGGACAAACACGGCTTGATAGGGCACATCGCCCAGGGTCTCGCGGTTCTCAAGCTCTTTCAGCGCAGCTTCTGCCTCAGGATCATCGCCCAGTTCCTGAAGGCGGGTTCTTTCCGCTGCCAGGGCCCGCTTGCGATCATCATAAAGGGCGAGCCGCCGGGCCGGCTCAAACATAGCTTCAGCACGGTTCGGATAGCTTTCAATGCTGTAGATTTCGCCAGCGCGGGCGGTGACCGCATTGGTGAGCGCCTGACGCATCAGGCTGCCATAACTGTTCTGTGGCACCATGCCCGCAAAGACCGTGAGCCCTTGCAGGCCGGCATAATCGACAACGCGATCAACATCCTGTTCGGGCAGGAAGGACAAGAGATAGACACCGTTCCCCGCAACGCTGCTATCGCTCGAGAAGGCAATGACGGGCACGTTCCGTTCTGCCGCAATGGGACGGACCGCCGTGACCGAACCGGCAAAAAGCGGCCCCAGAATAAGTTCCGCGCCTTCCTGCAGCGCTTCACGGGCGGCACCCTCGGCACCGGAATTGGTACCGCGTGTATCTTTGGGGATCAGAAGCACGTTGGGGTTGCCAAACTCGAACAGAGCCAGCTGCGCGGCATTCAACAGAGAGTCGGCGACGGCGCGAACAGACGGTTGCCGCGCGCCCAACGGCAACAACACCGCAATACGCACGGGCTCGCGATCACTCATATGGGGCGGACGCAAAAAGAGGGTGCGATCCAAATCCTCAATTGGCGGCGGCGTCACCGCAATCGGCGTCTCCGTGGGCGCTTGCGATATCGGCGGAGCATCATTGGAGGCGCAGGCCGCCAGGACAAAGGCAACGGTTAGAAAGAGCGCGAGGCGACCGGAACGATGGATCGACAACCTAAATCTCCCTAAATGCGCAAAACATGAGTGCGGTAAACGTGAACATGGCCTGCCTTCGCTGAGCAGCGGCGATATCAAGATGAAGCCCGACTTTATATAGAAACAAAGGACAGAGACACGGGGGAAAAGGCATTTTTGTGGCACCTGGACCACCCCCATAGACAAAGAGGGCCTGAGCGCGGCACTTTGGCAACATCATCTCGGGCGCCGATGCCTCGAAAGTACCAAGACGGAAACCAAGAAAGACAGATGGAACCCGGTCTCTATATCGTTGCGACCCCCATAGGGAACGCCCGCGACATCACACTTCGCGCCCTTGATGTTCTAGAGGCTGCTGATCTTGTGCTGTGCGAAGACACCCGGGTCACCTCAAAGCTGTTTGCCATCCATGGATTGAAAACACCGCTACGGGCCTATCATGAACACAATGCCGCTGCGGAGCGTCCGAAGGTCATCACACGCATCCGCGAAGGAGCAGCGGTTGCGCTTGTCTCTGATGCGGGCACGCCTCTGATTTCTGACCCCGGGTACAAGCTGGTGGAGGCCCTGTTGGACGAGAACTTGGCCGTGACCACCCTGCCTGGTGCGAGTTCTGTGATGGCCGCGCTGACACTGGCAGGCCTGCCGACGGACCGGTTTCTTTTCGCGGGCTTTCTACCGCCCAAACAAGCAGCGCGGCGTGCAGCTCTGGAAGAGGTGCAGAGCCTCAAAGCAAGCCTGGTGTTTCTGGAAAGCCCCAGGCGCCTCGCGGCGATGCTGGCAGATGTCGCCAAGGTTTTAGGCGACCGGCAGGTCTCTGTTGCGCGCGAGCTCACAAAGAAATTTGAAGAGGTGCGCCGCGGCAGCGCGGTCGAGCTCGTCGCACATTATGACGAGGCGGGGGCTCCTAAGGGCGAGGTGGTTGTCATCGTGGGGCCGCCGGAGGGCGAGGCTGAAATGGATGACGCGTCGATTGATGACATGCTGCGCAAAGCGTTGGCGCAGCACTCGCTGAAAGACGCCGTGGCGGCTGTGACCGGGGCCACAGGCCTGAAACGCCGTGAAATCTATGCACGCGCTCTTGATCTCACCAAGGACGAGGTGTGACGCCCATGGCGCGCCGGCCCCAGCTGTCGCGAACGGACAGAGGCGCTAAGGCCTATGACCGTGGGTTAGCGGCGGAACGCTGGGCACGCTGGCTGCTTCGCGCCAAACTCTATCGGATTGTGGGCGAACGGGTGAAGACCCGCGCAGGTGAAGTCGACATTGTCGCCCGCAAGGGCAAAACGCTCGTCATTGTCGAGGTGAAAGCGCGCCAAACCCTTGGTGAAGCCGCCGAAGCTGTCTCACCAAAACAATGGGCGCGGTTGCTGCGGGCAGCCGAAATTTTACTGTCGCGGGAGCCAGAAGATACGACGATCCGCTTTGATCTGGTGCAGGTGGTCCCCGGATACTGGCCCCGGCATCTCAAGGATGCATGGCGGCCTTAAGCCCTCGTGCCCATCGTGGTACCAATAGGAGAGCGGATGATTCGACCTCTTAAGCGGCGGAGGGTTGAGATGCGGTTCAACAGGCTGAGCCAGATATTGCTCGCAATGGCGGCGTTTGGCCTCATGACCGGCTGCTCGGTGCCCGGCATGATCATTGGAGCTGGTGCGACGGCGGGGATAGCGGCAGCGGAAGAACGCGGTGTTGAGACCGCCCTTGATGATCTCCAGATCGATGTCGAAATAAAGCGACGTTATTTTGACGAGGACGAAAACCTCCTGACGGTGATCTCTACAGAAGTGCATGACGGTAGGGTCTTGCTTACCGGCGTCGTCGAAGAGCCAGAGATACGGATTACGGCTGCTCGCCTGGCTTGGTCGGTCGACGGTGTCGCGGAAGTCATCAACGAGATCCGGGTGGCGAGCGATGCCAGCATCGCGCAGGCCTCAAAGGACATCTTCATTTCAACAGAGCTTCGCGCCCGGCTGATGGGAGACGGCGATATCTCCGCCATCAACTATTCAATAGAGACCGTTCGCGGCACGATCTACCTGCTGGGCATTGCACGCTCAGAAAGCGAATTGCAGCGCGTGATCAACCATGCACGCAATGTGTCAGGGGTGCGCAACATCGTGCCTTACGTGCGCATCAAAGCGCCTGAACAAGACCAGTCGGTCTGAAAAACACTCGGCCAGGGGCACCCTTGGCGCTTGTCATCCGCGCCCGCGCGCCCCATCTTGCATGCCAACAAGAATAAACAGCTAGCAGAGGGCGTTTCTCATGAGCTTGGACGTCGCGATCCAGATGGACCCGGTGGATGCCATCGACATTAATGGGGATTCAACATTCGCCATGGCGCTGGAAGCCCAAGCCCGCGGGCATTCGTTGTGCTTCTACGAACCCCATCACCTTTCGATGCGCGATGGACGGGTCTATGCCAAGACAAAGCCCATCACGCTAAGGCGCGAAGTAGGCAACCATGTCGACATTGGCGAAGAACGGGTGATCGATCTGGCTGACACAGATGTGGTGTTGATGCGCCAGGACCCGCCCTTTGATATGAGCTACATCACCGCCACCCACTTGCTTGAGAAAGTGCATGGGCAAACGCTGGTGGTGAACGACCCGGCCCATGTGCGCAATGCACCTGAGAAGATTTTTGTGACTGAATTCGATGGGGTGATGCCACCGACCCTGATCACGTCCGACGAAGCGGAGATCAAAGCCTTTCGCGACGACTATGGCGACATCATCGTGAAGCCGCTTTATGGCAATGGCGGTGCCGGTGTTTTCCGGCTGCAGCCGGGCGACGAGAACCTTAATTCTTTGGTGGAGCTCTTTACCGATCTCTATCGGGAGCCGCTCATCGTGCAGCAATATTTGCCAGAGGTTCGCAAAGGTGACAAGCGCATCATTCTGGTGGATGGCAAGCCGGTGGGCGCGCTCAATAGGGTGCCGGCTGAAGGCGAAAGTCGCTCCAACATGCATGTCGGCGGCCGCCCGGAAAAATCGGAGCTCACAAAACGCGAGCAGGAAATCTGCGAGCAGATTGGCCCGGCGCTCAAAGAACGCGGCCTGATCTTTGTCGGTATCGATGTGATCGGGGATTATCTCACGGAAATCAATGTGACGAGCCCCACAGGCATTCAGGAGATCGCGCGCTTTGGCGGCGCAGATATCTCCGCCCTCATCTGGGATGCCATCGAAGAAAAACTTTGAGGCCGGGACGCCTGAGGGGGAGACCAAATGGACGGCATTCATGATCTGGGTGGCATGGCGGGCTTCGGCGCCATTTCTTATGAAGAAAACGAACCTGTCTTTCATGAGCCCTGGCAGGCAACGGCGTTTGCTCTAAATATTGTGGGCATCGGCGTGCTCCGCAATCACAACGCCGATGAGTATCGGCATTCCATCGAGCGCATGCCGCCGGTGCATTACCTCCAGGCCTGTTATTACGAGCGCGTGCTCACAGGCGCGGCAACGCTCTTTGTGGAAAAGGGCGTGGTGAGCAAGGAAGAGCTGGAAGAACGCGCTGGCGGTGCGTTTCCATTGGCCAATCCGAATGCAGACGCGCCCTTGGCGGAGCTTGAGCCTCAGCCTGTCCAGCGGTTCAAAAAAGGCGACCGCGTCACCGTGAAAAACATTCATCCCGGCGGTCACACCCGCGTGCCCCGTTTCTGCCGCGGCAAAACAGGCACGGTGTTGCATGTCGCACCCGCCTTTTCTTTCCCTGATGCTGCCGCCCATCAGGGCGAGCGACGGAAAGAGCACACCTATCACGTCGAGTTTGCCTCGACCGATCTTTGGGCTGACGACGGCGCAGACAATGAAAGCGTCGTTGTCGATCTCTGGGATTCCTACCTGGAAGGAGCAGCCACATGACGGGCAAAACAACGGTCGCCTCGCCCAAGGCCCGCACGCAAGCTTTGCACGGCGCTCTCTCAGACAAAGGGTTGATCCCGGAGGGAGCACTCGATGCGGTGATCCACACGGCAACCGAAGACTGGGATCCGAAAAACGGGGCACGCGTTGTTGCGCGCGCCTGGCTCGATCCGGAATTCAAGAAGCGTTTGCTGGAAGATGCAACTGCGGCCTGCGCAGAGCTGGGATATGCGGGCATTCAGGGTGAATATATTGTCGCCCTGGAAGATGAGCCCGAGCGCCACAATGTCATTGTCTGCACCCAATGCTCCTGCACCGCATGGCCGGTTTTGGGTCTGCCGCCCGATTGGTATAAGAGCCCTGAATATCGAGCGCGCGTCGCGCGGGAGCCGCGCAAGGTGCTGAAAGAGATGGGCCTTGATCTCTCAAAAGACATTGCCATCCGCGTATGGGAGACGAGTGCCGAAACCCGCTACATGGTGATCCCCTGCCGTCCGGAAGGCACGGAAGGTTGGAGCGAAGACCAGCTTGCGGAGCTCGTGACCCGCGAGGCACTGATCGGCATTGCGCTCGCGAAACCCGCTTGACGCCCGTCAGGAAGGGGCGTTGTCGCACCCGTCGCTGCTAACGGCGCAATCAACTGTTTCAAGTGTCTCGCCGTTGACAAGGGTGTCGAGCCACTCCACAAAAGATACTCCGTTGGCGGAGTATGAATAAAGATAAGGCGCGCGGAGGATGGTATGTTCGTCGCCCCCTGCCGTGTAGGACGCAAATCCGGGAATGGATGCGGCGAGTGCGGCGCGGTTCGCGACCATCTGCTCATGCAGAGACGTGCCCCCCTGAAGCGCCTCTTGAAACCCAATCTGCACCCCGTCATGGGCGGCGTCATATTGCGCGAAAGACACTTCTGGAAAGGCTTTTGCTGCGCCTTCATAAAGAGCATTGAAGCTGGTAACAGTCGCGGGCTCGAGGGGCAGCCAGTCCGGCAAGATGTCAGCGACACCCCAATTGGAGAGCAGACCCCCGATCTCCGGCGAGCTGTATCCGCCGGCGCCATCCCCCAGCTGATGCACTCGCGCGTCGGGATATGCCTTCGAGACCACACCCGCATAGACAGGGGCGGCGATGGCCCCAGCGCTGCTGCCTGCAACCAACACCTGCTTGGCATCGCCGATATTGTCCTTCATCCAGGCAAGGGCGGCGTGGGCATTGACGTGTCCGCGATGGCGGATCGTGACGTCGCTGCCATCGGGCTTTGCGTAGGTCTTGTCGGTTTCACCCAGATGCACGTCGCCCGTGCAATAGGAAACGAAGACCATGCTCCAATCACCCACAGGATTGGCCGGATTGCCAAGATCGAAAATGCCTTTGTGATTGCGCGGATCATTGTGGCCCATCTGCGCTGACGGAACGTAAGTGGTGGGTTCCACGGACGGGTCGCAGGTCTGCCCGGCCCAGCAGGCACCGCCGCCATTGAAGAACACCACCAGCTTTTCCGGATCGGCTTTGCGCGCGTGGAAACTGTAGGGCGTGCCCAGCGCACAAGAGGTCTCGCCGCCGGGTGAGATGGTTTCCCACGCATCTTCTGCGTTGGCAGGTAGGACAAGATGAGCAAAACCGAGAAAGCTCAGCAAAGCAAGGACGCGTAATCGCATTGAGAAAGCACCTTTAAAAACTTCGGGTGGCAGCACAGCGAGTCTATTCCGCTCACAACCGAAAGCGTTCAGCGATGAGGAAAACCGCATTTTGCAATAGCTTGCAAAGTGAGTCAGAAACGCAACGCATTGAGGTTTTTTACCGTAACTGCCGTCCAATTTTGAGCTATTCGTCGAGTTTAAACTCGAAATCCCGAAAATAGCTGGTAAGCTATATATACGCTGGAGTGGAGGTAAATTCGGCGCAAAGCAGTGAATAGTCATGAGACTGGCAAGTGGGGCTTAACGACCCAGCCCCAAAAGGCACCCATAGCGGGCGCGCCAGTCCTCGTGGACCCGAGGTTTATGTTGGGCACGGCGATGCTTTGACGGGCGAATCACCGTGTCGTTACGAGAACGGACCAAATTGTAAAGGGCTCGATGTAGCGAGTCCGGATGAATCTCCCGTTTTCGAAAAGATATTTGTCTTCACCCTGCCACGTTAGCGGGATAGGAGTTCATTCTGCGGATTTGGTTGTGGGTGAAACCGACTGGACAGAGAAGGACGGGAGCCGGAGCCCCCGCCCAAATGATGTTCTGAAGAAGATAAGTCGGCTTTAGCCGCATTTCTTCGGCGTAGAACGTTTGTAGGACCTAACCCTTACGGGTTTTGGGCCTGGCTTGTTCCCGCTCCTAACGGTGCGGGGTTTTCGCGAGCATGCCATTGAGGGATCACCTCCTTCCTTGGCAGTAAGAGATGTGACCCATGGTTCCGGTCCAATGGATTGCCATGGGTCACATCGGTTTATTTTTTGCCACCTTTGCGGCCCGGAAGGGTCTCAACAACGGTGGTTGACGGGCGGCGTTCCGCCTCTCTAACGGGAATGAAACGCCCCGTGCGGGCATCGCGCCCGATTTTTTTCGTCATCTTTTGCCTCCTAGGTTGGATGACATGGTGAAATGGCTCTCGGGACTCTCTGCTAGGAAACACCCGCGAGCCATTTCTACATTAACCCTACGGAAGCGGAAGAGTCGAGCATAGCTGGTGTACTTGTTTCGTTCCGGCACAATATGTTGTTTTGGCGACCGCTGCCATCAGGCGCTTCAAAAAAGTGGAAATTCCTATCCTGGATACACGTTCCGCTTTTGTTCTTGACTGAAATCATGAACTCGGACAGGCTTTGTGGGGCGGGCTGTGGAGCTCGTGTGGGGATCACAAAGAGGCAGGGGCCGCCCATGGTCGCGCATATAGAAACCGTTGCCTTTCTGGGGCTGGAGGCAAAGCCGGTCGACGTCCAGGTACAGATTTCTGGCGGCGTACCGAACTTCACCATTGTGGGTCTGCCCGACAAGGCCGTGGGGGAAAGCCGGGAACGGGTGCGCGCGGCCTTGAGCGCCATCGGTCTCGGCCTGCCGCCGAAAAGGATTACGGTCAATCTGGCGCCGGCCGACCTACCGAAGGAAGGCAGCCATTTTGATCTGCCCATCGCGCTGGGGCTCCTGGTTGCGATGGATGTGGTGCAAAGCGCCGATCTGGATCGCTTCGTGGTGTTAGGAGAATTGTCGCTCGATGGCACACTGACGGCCGTTGCCGGGACCCTGCCGGCAGCGATGGCCGCGAACAGCCGTGACAAAGGTCTCATCTGTCCGGCAGCCTGCGGGGCCGAAGCGGCCTGGGCGGGCTTTGATGAAACCAATCCCGGCGTGCTGGCACCCACCACGATCATTCAGCTCATCAACCATCTGAAGGGCGCCCAGCTGCTGTCAGAGCCAGTTCCCATGAAAGCTGTTTTGGGCGATGCGTTGCCTGACATGAAAGATATTAAGGGCCAGGAAAGCGCAAAGCGCGCCCTCGAAGTCGCCGCCGCAGGCGGCCACAACATGCTGATGGTCGGGCCGCCCGGCGCTGGCAAGTCCATGTTGGCGGCGCGGCTGCCGGGCATCCTGCCGCCGCTGAGCCCCCGCGAAATGCTCGACACCTCCATGATTGCGAGCATCGCGGGGGAGCTGTCGGAGGGGCGGCTCACCCAGCGCAGACCGTACCGTGCGCCCCATCATTCCGCGTCCATGGCGGCCTTGATCGGCGGTGGTCTCAGAGTGCGCCCCGGCGAGGTGTCCCTCGCCCATTCCGGTGTTCTTTTTTTGGACGAGCTACCGGAATTCCCAAGACAGGTGCTCGACAGTCTGCGCCAGCCAATTGAAACCGGCGAGGCAGTCGTCGCCCGCGCCAATGCCCACATCACGTTTCCAGCGCGCTTTCAGCTGATCGCCGCCATGAACCCCTGCCGGTGCGGGCAGGCGGGCGATCCGGGACGTGCCTGCGCGCGGCTTCCAAAATGCGTGCTGGATTATCAGGCCAAGCTCTCGGGTCCCTTGGTGGACCGGATCGATCTCCACATCGACGTGCCGCCGGTGAGCGCGCGGGATCTGGCCCTGCCGCCGCCGGCAGAAGGAAGCGCTGAGGTGGCGGCGCGGGTGGCAGCTGCCCGTGCGCTTCAGGAGGAACGGTATGAAGGAACCGACATTCTGCTCAATGCCCATGCAGATGGGGACCTGCTTGAGACCACGGTGAGTTTAAGCAGTGCAGGACGGGATCTCCTGATGGAAGCAGCAGACCGGGCGGGCCTTACCGCGCGGGGCTATCACCGGGTTTTAAGGGTGGCGCGGACCCTCGCCGACCTGGATCGGGTGCCAGGTGTTGAGCGCCTTCACATCGCTGAAGCGCTTTCCTATCGCAATCAATCTGGGAACTCCCTCGGCGCCGCCGCTTAAGCCCAAAACTGCGCCCTTTTTGCTACAGGTAAGGCCTCAGAGGTAACGCTTTCTCAAGCTTGGGCTCAGACAATCAACGAACGGTTTAAATCAGATTGTCTGGACCGGATATGTTCGCCGCTTCGATCGTTTTTCCTGTGCTTGCTATTGCCGCGGTCCTCGGCGGCGCGGCGATCGGGTGCGCGCTTTTTCTCTGGCGACGTCTCAAAGAACGCGCTGCCGAAGTCGATCATCTTCTCGAAAAAGTCGAGCTCCTCAACGACGCAAACTGGGAACTGAAAGAGAGCGCGGAACGCTATCGCGATCTCGTCGCCAATCAGGGTGACATTATCCTCCGCAAGGATCTCGATGGACGGCTCACCTTCGTCAATCAGGTGTTTTGCGACACGTTTGAGACGACGCGCGGGCAAGCTCTCGGAAATCCGTTCACACCCAAACTGCCGGAAGGTGAGAAGCCGCGCCTGCTGGGGGACTTCGCGGGGCTCGCCCTTCCGCCCTATCGGGTGCGTTATGACCAACGTGTCGAAACGGTGCGCGGCCCCCGCTGGTTTATCTGGGAAGAGTTTGCCATTCGCGACGATGATGGTCGTCTAAGCGAGGTGCAGACTGTCGGCCGGGACATTACAGATCGCAAGGAAACGGAAGAACGTCTCGGCGAAGCCCTGGTTCAGGCAGAAGCCGCAAACCGATCCAAGGGTCAGTTCTTGGCGACCATGAGCCATGAAATCCGGACACCGATGAACGGCGTTCTGGGCATGATCCGGTTCCTTCTAGATACGGAGCTCTCACCGTCACAGCGCTCCCATGCCCGTGCAGTGCAACGCTCTGCAGAAGCCTTGCTCACCATCATCAACGACATTCTTGATTTCTCCAAAATTGAGTCGGGCACGTTCGACTTGGCGACCGCGCCGTTCGACATCAACGCTCTGATTGAACAAGCGTGTGAACTGATGACGCCGCGCGCATTTGAGAAAAACATCGACATCGCGGGCTACGTGCATGCCGATGTGCCAACAATGGTAATTGGCGATGAGTCACGGCTGCGCCAGATCCTGATCAACCTGATCGGCAACGCGGTCAAGTTTACGGATGAAGGCGGCGTCTTTGTTGCGGTGCGGGTTGGAACGACAGACCAAAACGGTGATGTAGAAACCCTCATCATTGATGTGGAAGACACGGGCATTGGATTGTCGGACGAAGACTGCCAGTCCATCTTCGCTGAGTTTGCCCAGGCCGAGCAGGGGCATGCGCGCAGGTTTGAAGGAACGGGCCTGGGTCTCAGCATTACCAAACGCCTGGCTCAGGCCATGGGCGGCGACGTCACCGTGCGCAGTAAGCTGGGTCAGGGCTCTTGTTTCTCGGTGACGGTGAGCCTCGCGACCGTCACAGATGACACACCCCGGTTGCCTGCCTTACTCGAAGGCAAGACAGCATGCGTCACTGTCTCGACACCCATGACGGGGCGGGCTGTGGCGTCCATGCTCACAGACATGGGCGCAAATGTGAAAATCACAGACACGCCATTGGCGCGGGCGGATGTTATCGTGACGCAATCTTCACTGGCGGTGGAAAGCTTGAATGTCACAGGCACCTCCGTTTTCCTGCTCACAGCGCCTGGTGACACGCTGGCAGATGACTTGGGCCCAGGTTATGCAGGCTACCTTGTCCGGCCTGTCAGAGCCGAATCCTTCGCTGCGCGGATTGCATCGCCACAACCGGATGCGCGTCCGAACGCGCATGCTGCATACGCAGCTCCGGACAACACAGTCTCCCAAATTCAGGAGGCTAACGACATAGAAATGCCAGAGATCGATGATGAGCTTGCCTCCGCGGACAAAGCCGGCACGCTTGACGTACTGGTTGCTGAAGACAACGAGCTGAACGCGACACTGACCCGCATGATGGTGGAACGCGCCGGCCATGTACCGCACATGGTGGAGAGTGGTGTCGAAGCCCTGGCGGCTCTGGAAGAAGCGGCACCGGGCACCTACGACCTTGTGTTCATGGATCTTCATATGCCGCTCATGGATGGCTATGAAGCCACGCGCCGGATCCGTGAGCTGGGTCCGGCCAAAGGCGGCATGCCTATTGTTGCGCTGACCGCCAATGTGATGGCGGAGGATCGTCAGGCCTGTCTGGAAGCTGGCATGGACGATTATCTGGCCAAGCCGGTTGATCCGTCAGACCTGGCCGCCATGCTTGAAACCTGGCGTGGCAAAAAATCCGATAAGGCCGCGTAACTAATGCCCTGCTAGCGGTGCAGACTTCGGCGCCTAAAACTTCAGGCGGAACTGCGGTTCTAAAGGTCCAGCCTTAGCCGGGGCAATGTCCGTCCTGGAATGGAGGCCGACGGGGATGAGCCGGTGAGCTTGTAGCCGCACCGTTCATAGAACCCTTGCGCGTTGGGATCGGCGTCGACGTCAATGTGAGCGGCGCCCTGCGCCCGTGCCGTTTCTTCCGCATGGGCCATGAGCCGGGCCCCGAGGCCGGTCCCGATGAAGGGCGTATCGACAAACATGTCTTCCAGCTCGCGTACGTCGGGCGTATCGCCGGCGGCCAAGGACACCATGCCGGCGATTACGCCGCCTGCTTCCGCCACCGTCATGTCTTCCTCGGCGATGCGCTCAGGCGTGATCGTCAGTTCCGCGACGCAGGCCTTCATAAAAGCGTCGTCATAGCCCCAATAGGCTTTGGACCTGAGTGCCAGTGCCGTGAGGGTACTCGCATCTTCCGGCCTGGCTGCGCGCAAGAAAACCGAACCTGTCATTGTCTATCGTCCAATAAAGTTGGGCCACCTTGGTGCTCATGGTAGCAAATAGGGGCGGACAGTGAGAGGCCGATTCGTTGAGCGAGCAGACACAAAATCTTGAGAGCCCCTCCTTGCCGAACAGGTTGGCTGCCGCATGGCGCGTTTACACTGAACGCAACGTGCTAATCATCCTGCTGCTCGGGTTTTCATCAGGCCTCCCGCTCGCCCTGACAGGCTCGACACTGTCACTCTGGATGGCCGACGAAGGGGTCGATCTCGGCACGATAGGTCTCTTCTCGCTTGTCGGCCTGCCTTACGTACTGAAGTTCCTGTGGGCGCCGTTGATTGATGCAGCACCTGTGCCTTTGTTTACAAGATGGCTGGGGCGTCGCCGTGGCTGGCTTGTCGCGACGCAGCTGGCCTTGGCGCTGGCGATTGCGGTCATGGGTCTGGTCGATCCGGTGCGCGCACCCTTATTGATGGCGCTCGCCGCCGTGATCGTCGCGTTTCTATCCGCGACCCAGGATATTGTCATTGATGCGTTTCGCGTGGAGACACTCGACGAAAGTGAGTATGCCGCGGGCATGGCCAACTATGTCGCTGCCTACCGTGTTGCGCTGCTGGTCGCAGGCGCGGGGGCGGTCGCGGCCCTCGGTGTGTTCGAAGCGCTTGGCGCCCCTGCCGCTACCCTTTGGTCTTGGGCCTATGGCCTGATGGCCACCCTGATGGGCGTCGGTCTTGCGGCGTCCTTGTTCGCGACCGAGCCAAAGGACAGCGAAAAAATCGAAGATGAGCAAACGGCGCTTTCCTGGGGAGAACGGTTCAACCACGCAACGGTCAGCCCTTTTGTCGATTTCATGAAAAAGCCTGGGTGGTTGCTCATCCTGTTGTTTGTTCTTTTGTTCAAATTTGGCGACGCCTTCGCGGGCGCCATGGTCACACCCTTTGCGATCGGGATCGGATTTGAGAAAACCGTCTATGCCTATGTGGCCAACGGCGTTGGATTACCGGCTGCCCTGCTAGGCGGTTTTGCCGGAGGATTTTTGGGACGCATGATCAGTATGCGGAATGCTTTATGGATCGGAGGTATTCTGCAAATGATCTCCAATCTGGCTTTTTGCTGGTTGGCCTGGGTTGGCCCTGCGACCGAAGCGTTGGCGATCACCGTCGGGATTGAGGCTTTCACGGGAGGTATGGGCACGGTGATATTCGTTGCCTACATTTCCAGCTTGTGTGCCTCTAGGGAGTTTACCGCGACCCAATTCGCCTTGCTGTCGGCGCTTGCCGCTGTCGGGCGAACGGTCCTCTCGGCGAGCGCGGGCTTTGTCGCGGCGGCTGTGGGCTGGGTGCCGTTTTTCATTCTGACCGCTTTGGCTGCGGTTCCGGGCCTTGTTCTGCTCGCCTGGCTTGGTCACAAAAAACTGCTCGATGGGGAAAACCCACTCGCTGTAGGTCGAAAATAGCAAGAAAATCAATAGGTTGAATGTGACACACTGTGGTCATAATGCGGGCGCACAAGTGCGATGATGCTTGCGAAACAGCCCGTGACGGGGCAAGGATGATGCTGTTGGGCGACAAGGATCGGACGTCCCCAGCGGGACGAATGGAATCTGACTCGGGCATGATGAACAGCACAACAAAACCAATAACAACCGCTGCGGCTGGCGTGTTAAGCGCGGGCGAAAGCGACCGCTTTCCCGCAGGGCCTTTGAGTTTCGGACGCCGCAAAAATCTCGAAGTGCGTCTCGCGAGCACCGAAGCAGAAATCACAGCGGCGCAAGCGCTGCGCTATCACGTTTTCTATGAAGAGATGTCCGCCGAAGCGGACGCGGAGACGCTAGCGACAAAACTGGATGCCGACAGGTTTGACACATTCTGTGATCATCTCCTCGTCATCGACCACAATCTCGTGCCAGCGGGCCAGGAGGAAACACCCCCTCTTGATGCCGTCGTCGGCTGCTATCGGTTGCTGCGCCAGGATGTGGCGGAGGCAAATGGCGGCTTTTACACGGCAGGTGAGTTTGACATCGAGCCATTGCTGAAACGCGCCGGTCCCGAAGTGCGCTTTTTGGAACTGGGGCGATCCTGTGTTCTAGAGCCCTATCGCAACAAGCCAACCGTGGAACTTCTTTGGCACGGCATCATGCACTATGTCGCCCATTACGATATGGATGTGATGTTGGGGTGCGCTTCCTTCGAGACGACCGACCCCACAGCCCTCGATATGCCGCTCTCCTACCTCTATTACGAACATAAGACACCGGAAGAGTGGTATGTGCGGGCACGCGACGAACAATATGTCGAGATGAAACGTCTGCCGGAAGAAGAGGTCGAACTGCGCCCTGCGCTCCGCGCTATGCCGCCCATGATCAAAGGCTACATTCGCGCGGGCTGTTTCATCGGCGATGGCGCCGTCGTCGACGAGCAGTTCGGTACGACGGATGTGCTGATCCTGTTTCCGGTCTCCCAGATCAACGAGCGCTATTCATCAAAGTTCAAGAAGACCTGAGCATTTCCAGCTGAAGTTGCAGACTTCAGCGCCCAGAACTTAAGGCGGAAATGCGCCACCTTAGATACTAGAATTCAGTTCAGACTCTCTGTCGGAACCGAATTCTAAGCGCGTTACTCAACCGTGATCGTCACGACTTCCGAATAAATGGGTGGGTCGTGCGGAATGTGGTTTTGGTCGCCCACGAGCAACTGCAACGTGTGTGTGCCGGGTTCAAGCTCAATGCTTGTTTCCGTCTGTCCGCCGCCGAAGTGAATATGGTTCTCATCGGCTGGGATGGAAAAGTCGAGATCTTCACCCTCGAGCATTGGCGTGTTGACCAGCAAGTGATGGTGACCTGTATTTTCCTTGTCGACGCCGGCAGGTGCGACGCCCATTCCCTTGAGGCCGAAAACGACCCGCACGGGGCTGGAGACCGTCGCACCATCTTTCGGCGCGATGAAATAGACCTCTGCTCCCTCCGGTGCCGGCGTCTCGCCGGCGACGAGCGCTCCCGTCGAGAGAGTGAATGCTAAGGCAGTGGCAACAACAAGTCGGCGCATCGGGTCATCCTCAAAACAGAAACAGGGTCCCCATGACACCGCAAGCGCTGACACAACTCAAGCCGTTTTAGCGAACGACTTTCGCTGTCTGATCAAGGTCGTAGGCCGCGATGGCCGCCATGTTGACGAGGTCTGAGACGGTCGCACCCATATTCACAATCTGCACCGGCTTCGAGAGGCCGGTGAGCAGTGGTCCCACAAGGTCGGCCCCGCCCAATTCCTGCAGCATCTTTGTGGAGATGGAGGCGGAGTGAATGGCCGGCATGATCAAAACGTTTGCCGGCTCTGTCAGACGGCAGAACGGGTACATGGCAAGCGCCTCGCGATTGAGCGCCACATCGGCGGCCATTTCACCGTCATACTCAAAGTCAACGCTGCGCTCATCCAGGATTTCAACAGCCTCCCGGCACTTTGTGGAGCGCTCACCAGTCGGATGACCGAAGGTCGAATAGGCAAGCATGGCAACACGAGGCTCGTAGCCCAGGCGCCGCGCAACCTCCGCGGACTGGACCGCAATATCGGCAAGCTCTTCCGCCTCGGGCATGTCGTGCACATTGGTGTCGCCAATGAGCACCGTGCGGCCGCGGGAGATGATCATGGACAGACCCATGACGCATTTGCCCGGCAGTGGGTCAATCACCCGGCGAACTTCCGACAGAGCGACCGCATAATTTCTTGTGACACCGGTGACCATGGCGTCCGCATCGCCCATCTCCACCATCGCCGCCCCAAACACGTTGCGGTCATTGTTCACCATGCGGGTGCAGTCGCGCAGCAAATAGCCTTTGCGTTGCAGCTTCTTGTAGAGGAACTCGCCATAGACCGGTGCCCTGTCAGACAGCCGCGAATTGATGATCTGAAGATCGGTTGATGCGTCAAGTCCAATTGACTTCATCGTCGTGCGAATGACCTCGTCTCGACCGATCAGGATTGGTGTGCCGAGCCCACTGTCGCGGAAGCTGAGCGCCGCGCGGATGACGCGCTCTTCTTCGCCTTCCGCAAACACCACCCGCTTCGGATCCCGCCTCACATGTTCGTGGATGACCTGGAGAGAGCCCGCTGTCGGATCAAGGCGGGCGGACAATTCGTGTTTATAGCCTTCCATGTCGACGATGGGCTTGCGGGCGACGCCGCTGTCCATGGCGGCGCGTGCCACTGCCGGAGGAATTTCACGAATGAGACGCGGATCAAACGGCACGGGGATGATATAGCCCGGTCCGAAACGGGGCCGTTCGCCCTGATAAGCGGCGGCGACTTCGTCCGGCACATCTTCCCGTGCGAGTGCCGCGAGCGCTTCGGCGCAGGCAATCTTCATTTCGTCATTGATGGTGGTGGCGCGCACATCAAGCGCACCGCGGAAGATGTAAGGAAAGCCGAGCACATTGTTGACCTGGTTCGGATAGTCGGACCGACCGGTCGCAACGATCGCGTCGTCACGGATGGCGGCCACTTCCTCCGGCGTGATCTCCGGATCAGGGTTTGCCATGGCAAAAATGATCGGCTGGTCGGCCATGCTTTCAACCATGGGGCCGGTAAGCGCGCCTTGAACCGAGAGACCTAAGAACACATCCGCGCCACGCACCGCATCTTCGAGCGTCCGGTCATCGGTGACCGCAGCGTGCGCACTCTTCCACTGGTTCATGCCTTCCGACCGGCCTTGATAGATCACACCTTTCGTGTCACAGAGAAGCGCATTGTCCTGAGGCAGCCCCATGGCTTTGATAAGTTCAAGACAGGCAATGCCCGCAGAGCCCGCGCCGTTCACCACGACCTTGATGTCTTTAATGTCCCGGCCGGTGAGGTGCAGGGCGTTGATCAATCCTGCTGCCGTGATGATGGCGGTCCCGTGTTGATCATCGTGGAACACCGGAATGTTCATGAGCTCCCGCAGGCGCTCTTCAATGATGAAGCAGTCCGGCGCTTTGATGTCTTCGAGATTGATGCCGCCAAATGTGGGGCCCAGATAGCGCACCGCATTCACAAACTCGTCGACATCTTTGGTGTCGACTTCGAGATCGATGGAATCCACATCCGCGAACCGTTTGAATAGGACCGCCTTGCCCTCCATGACGGGCTTTGACGCCAGCGCCCCCAGATCTCCGAGACCCAGAATGGCGGTCCCATTCGAGATGACGGCGACCATGTTGCCCTTAGACGTATAGTCATAGGCGCAGTCCGGCGCCTCAGCGATGGAGCGAACAGGAACGGCCACGCCCGGCGAATAGGCCAACGACAGGTCGCGCTGTGTTGCCATGGGTTTTGTGGGGGTGACCTCCAGCTTGCCGGGCTTGCCACGCGAGTGGAATCGCAGGGCTTCTTCGTCACTAAGCTGTCTTTTCTTTCCCATTTCGGGCCTTCCGCGCAATAAATGAACTCAAACGGCGCGTAGCCGTACCTCATATTGCGTGAGATAGCCACCCCTGATTCCGAAATTCCGACAGAAAGTGGGGCTTTTTGGATGCAATCGGCCTTGTTGAGGCGAGGGCGCCGCTTTATCCTCCGGTTTTGAGGATATCCCACATGGTGAGCGAACATCTCTGGCGCGTTGAAAACGCGTGCTGGACCGCCTGGCCGTCGGCCGAGGAGAAGCTGATCGACGGCTGGCTCTGCCGCGTGTCTGGCGGCGAGACGAAGCGAACCAACTCCGTCAACGCGACACCGACCGCTGGCGCCGTTCAGGATGTGCTGGAACCTGCCATAGCCTTTTACAGAGAAAGAAGCCAGCCGCTCCTGTTCCGCACTCTTTCCTTCATGCCCGAGGTTGAGCAGTCGCTCGCCGCGAGAGGGTTTCAGGCGGAGGCAGAAACCTGCACGCTCGAGGCCGAAATCGGCCAAGCCAAATCAGAACGAGCTGCCGATATAGAGTCCCACTCCAATCCGTCGCCGACCTGGATCGCAGACAAGCTCCGCCTGAGCCCCATGGACGAGCCACAGGAAGCAGCCTACCGCGCCATGCTCGCACGCCTGTCAGTGCCTACCCGTTTCGTCCGTCTGTGCAACGAAGGGAAGGGTGTGTCGCTTGCTTACGGTGCCCTTGTCGACGGCATTCTGGTGATCGAGTCCGTCGTCACAGATCCCGACCATCGCGGCAAAGGCATTGCAGGCAAGGTGGTTGGGACACTTGTAGATTGGGCGCGAGACCAAGGCGCATCCCTCAGCTGCTTACAGGTAGAGGCATCGAATACACCGGCGCTCAAGACCTATCAAAAGCTTGGGTATGAGACCGAACTCTATCGCTATCAATATTGGCGTGCGCCGAAAAGCGACATCAAAACTTGATAGACACACCGGTCTCGACTTTATCTTCACCCTCTAGGTCACGATTGGTCCCGCTGACAGGTTCTCTGCGCGTATAGCCAACCCGCAAATCGATCTGGTCGTTCACATTGACTATTGTACCGCCGCCGAGTGACGCGTTTGTATCAGCAGTAAGACCTGAGCCTCCTTTGAGGAGGTGGTCCTCGCGGGCTTCCATATCGGCACCCATTTCCAGATAGGGCTGAATGTTCACGGCTTGGTCTGCCGCTTGATGGTCTCCAAGGTCAACGCGTTGTGTCGCGCCGACGCCGTTTTCGTCCGCACTCACGGTCGGATCCACACCATTTCGCTGAAGAATTGTGGTCTCTTCAGGCGCATCGCCTGGGGCGGGCACGTCGTGAGTCAGACCATAATATCTAGAGTCATGCTCCAGAGGCGTCGTAGTCTCGAGGTCGAGAACCAAGGGGGCGGCAGGTCCCGGCGTCGCGAACGTTTCTTCCGCGTGCACGGGCACCGCGAAGAGTGTTGTCGGCAAAAGGGTGGCGATTGTCAGGGTCATGATTTTCATGAGGCCCGTTAGACAAGCTGAATATGACCAGAATAAGGATTTTGCCGGTGACCTCGTTTCAGATCTTTTCTGTATCTGATACCGTCCGGCCCCATGAGCACGCCCGAAAAAAACAAGAAGCCGTCCGCAACACCGGCCGACGCTGTGACGCCGATGATGGCGCAATATCTGGAGCTGAAAGCAAGCCAGCAGGACGCATTGCTCTTCTACCGCATGGGCGATTTCTACGAGCTCTTCTTTGAGGATGCGGTTGAAGCCGCGGCGGCTCTCGACATCACGCTGACGAAACGCGGCAAGCATTTAGGCGACGACATCCCCATGTGTGGCGTGCCGGTGCATGCGGCGGATGCTTATCTGGAGCGGCTGATCCGCAAAGGCTTCCGGGTCGCGGTGTGCGAACAGACGGAAGACCCGGCAGAAGCGAAAAAGCGAGGTTCGAAAGCCGTCGTGCGGCGAGAGGTGGTGCGGCTGGTGACACCGGGCACACTCACCGAAGACACGCTCCTTGATGCCCGCGCGCATAATTACTTAGCGGCACTGTCGCGCACGGCCGCCGGCGGTGTGCTGGGTCTCGCTTATGCGGACGTCTCCACCGGAGACTTTTCCGTCACCGAAGTGACCTCTGAGAATCTGGGCGCCGAGCTGGCGCGTCTCGATGCCAGCGAATTAATCCTGCCCCAGGCATTGCTGGCCGACGAAAAAATCTCCTTCACCTTGTCGGCGCAGCGCGCTGTGACGCCGCTGCCGGGCGAGCGCTTTGACTCAACCCGCGCGGAGCGGCGCCTGAAAGAAACGCTGAATGTCGGCGCGCTCGATGCCTTCGGAACCTTCACCCGCGCCGAGCTTGGGGCCGCCGGTGCCCTTGTCGATTATCTGGACCTGACCCAAGTGGGCCAGATGCCCGCTTTGAAGCCGCCTGCGCATCTGGGGCAGGGGACCGCCATGGCGATGGACGCGGCGACCCGCGCCAATCTGGAACTCACCAAAACTTTAGCCGGCGACAAGCAGGGGTCCCTGCTCGCCACCATCGACCGGACGGTCACCGGTGCCGGCGCGCGCGAGCTTGCAAGCCGGCTGGCGGCGCCCCTAACGGATGTTGCCGACATCCGCGCGCGCCAGGACGCGATCAGCTTTTTAAGTGAAGCGCGTGAGCTCAGAGACCATCTGCGTCGAGACCTCGCCGCGGCCCCTGATATGGCGCGGTCGCTATCCCGTCTGTCGGTAGGGCGCGGGGGTCCAAGAGATCTCGCCGCCATTCGCGACGGCTTGGCTCAGGCCCATGAAATCGCGGCCCGTCTTCAGCTTGGCGATACCAGTGTTGAAGGCCTGCCGCAGGAAACAGAGTCTGCACGCCGCGCGCTGGAGGCTTGCGCTGCCGCACTGAAAGACGAACTCTCCCGTGCACTCGGTGTCGATCTTCCTTTGTTGGCGCGGGACGGCGGCTTTGTCGCCAAGGGCTATCACCCGCCGTTGGATGAGACACGGCTGCTGCGCGACGAAAGCCGGCGTGTGATAGCGGGGCTCCAATCCAAATATGCGGAAGAGACCGCCATCTCGGCCATGAAGATCAAGCACAACAATGTGCTGGGCTATTTCATCGAAGTGGCGCCCCGTCATGCCGATGCGCTGATGACGGCGCCTCTGAACGAGACCTACATTCACCGTCAGACCATGGCGAATGCCGTTCGCTTCACAACGGTTGAGCTGTCGGAACTCGCGGAGAAACTGTCTCGCGCCGGCGCCCAGGCGCTCGAGATGGAACTGGAAGTTTTTGCGAAGCTTTCCGCCCGTGTGCTGGAAGACACAGAAGTGATTGCCGCCGCCGCCGACGCTCTGGCGGTGCTCGACGTTGGCGCGGGCCTTGCCGAACTTGCAGAAGAGCAACGCTGGACGCGGCCCCATGTGGATGGGTCGCTCGCGTTTGATATCAAAGGCGCGCGCCATCCAGTGGTGGAGGCAGCTCTCGAAAAAGCTGGCGACGGTCCGTTTGTCGCGAATGATTGCGACCTCTCCGCGGACACGGAAGATGCACGGCGTCTCTGGTTGCTCACCGGTCCCAACATGGCCGGTAAGTCGACCTACCTCAGACAGAACGCTTTGATCGCCATTCTGGCGCAGATGGGGAGCTATGTGCCCGCGGCTTACGCCTCCATTGGGATTGTCGACCGGCTCTTCTCCCGCGTCGGTGCGGCGGACGATCTGGCACGCGGCCGGTCGACCTTTATGGTCGAGATGATTGAGACCGCAGCGATCCTCAATCAGGCGGGCCCGCATGCGCTTGTCATTCTGGATGAGATAGGCCGCGGCACCGCGACTTTCGATGGGCTGTCCATCGCCTGGGCGGCTGTTGAGCACCTTCATGAAGTCAACAAGTGCCGCGCTCTGTTCGCGACCCACTATCACGAGCTGACCGCGCTCAATGAAAAGCTGCCCCACCTGGCAAACGCCACCATGAAGGTGAAGGAATGGCAGGGCGATGTGGTCTTCCTCCACGAGGTTGCGGCCGGCGCCGCCGACCGCTCCTACGGCATCCAGGTGGCGAAGCTCGCGGGCCTGCCGCCCGCGGTGATTGAGCGGGCGCATGAAGTTCTAAGCGCCCTTGAAGAGGGGTCTGAAACCGGCGGCGCGGGCACTCTGGTCGAGGACCTGCCGCTCTTCTCGGCAGCCCCCAGGCCTCAAAGTGGCACCTCCAGCACCCCCAGTGAGGTGGAGCAGGAACTGGCGGCCCTTAATCCGGATGATCTAACGCCCAAGGCGGCTCTTGAGCTGATTTATGCGCTCAAAGGCAAAATTCCCGATTCAGATAAGTGAATCAAAGGGTTGGGCGAAAGAGATTCGCTAGAATCTTATCTTCACCGACTCCGAGATTCGCGAGCAGAGTCAGGGACTTAACATGGTTAACAGAAGCTAAAGGTTTATATCTGTTAATATTTGCTACCGGCGAACATTTGAAACATTCGATAAGGCATTGATACTTAAGAATAAATATTGGTCAGTATTATTGACTCATTTAAGTCGAATTGAGCCAATCTGTTGTTTGAATGCACAGACCGGCTTGGCGGGTGTGAGAGCCTGCTATAGATCATGAGAGATTGAACAAAGGCGCTGATGCGGCGCCGGTTGAAAGGAGCACCTATGGGCCGAAGCCTCCCGAGCATGTTGGAGATTGCCGATCCTGTCGCCATTCGCAGCGCGCTGGACGCTGCCTATGAGGCCCATGGGGGCAATGACACCGCGCTCAGGCAGGCCATGATGGAGGTCCTGAAAACAGCGCAGGCCGACGGGCGCGCGAAGGCACGGGAACGCCTGGAGCAGGGGGCCCATCGGGGTCGCGTCTGTGCCGAAAGCCTCTCCTACCTTCAGGACACCATCATCCGCGAACTGTTTGCCTTCGCCACCCGGACCCAGTTTCGGGCGACGAACCCGACCTCGTCGGAGCGCCTCACCATCGTGGCGACCGGCGGCTATGGTCGGGGTGCGCTGGCACCTGGCTCAGATGTCGATCTGCTCTTTTTGCTGCCCTACAAGCAGACCCCCTGGGGAGAAAGCCTCGCCGAGTTCGTGCTTTATGCGCTCTGGGACCTGGGCCTCAAAGTCGGGCATGCGACGCGCTCCATTGCGGACTGTATTCGCCTCTCCAAAGACGACATGACCATCCGTACAGCGCTTTTGGAGTCCCGCTTTCTCTGTGGCGACAAAGAACTCTTCGATGACATGGAAGTGGCGTTTGACAAGGATGTGGTGAAAGGCACAGCGAATGAATTTGTAGAGGCGAAGCTTGCCGAGCGCGATGAGCGGCATGATCGCACCGGCAAGTCGCGCTATCTCGTGGAGCCGAATGTCAAAGAGGGCAAAGGCGGCCTGCGCGATCTTCACACGCTCTTTTGGATCGCGAAATATGTCTACCGGGTGAAAAAGCCGAGCGATCTGGTGAAGGCGGGCGTCTTCACCCGCCAGGAATATAACATCTTTCGCAAGGCGGAAGACTTTCTCTGGGCGGTACGGTGCGAGCTGCACTTCGTGACGGGCCGCGCTGAAGAGCGCATCTCGTTTGATGTGCAAACGGAGATGGCAGAACTGCTCGGCTATCAGGAGCACCGGGGCCTCCGCGGCGTGGAACGCTTCATGAAGCACTACTTCTTGGTGGCGAAAGATGTGGGCGATCTCACCCGCATTCTCTGTTCGATTCTCGAAGATCAGGAGCGCAAGAAAAAGCCGGGCATTGGCCGTTTCATGGCGGCCATGCGTCGTAAGAAAGACGTGCAGGGGTTTGAAGTGTCCGCCGGACGCTTGTCCGTGAAGAGCGAAACTTTCTTCGAAGACGACCCGGTTAACATTCTCCGTCTCTTCCATGTGGTGGACCAGCATGAACTCATGATCCACCCAAGCGCGTTGCAACTGCTCACACGCTCGCTGAAGTTGATTGACTCAAAACTACGCAAGAATGAAGAAGCCAACCGCCTGTTCCTGGAGATTCTGACCTCACGCAAAGACCCTGAACGGACTCTCCGCCGAATGAATGAAGCCGGTGTGCTCGGACGCTTCGTGACGGACTTCGGCCGCATCGTCGCCTTGATGCAATTCAATATGTATCACCACTACACGGCCGACGAACATCTGATCCGGGCGATCGGCATCTTGTCAGAAATTGAGCGCGGCGATCTGGCGGAGGAATACCCGCTTGCCAATGAGCTCATGTCAAAGACCGGCAAGCGCGACGTGCTCTTCGTTGCCATGTTCCTCCACGACATTGCGAAAGGCCGCCCGGAAGACCATTCAGAGGCGGGTGCTGCCATCGCGCTCAAACTCTGTCCACGGCTGGGCATGAGCAAAGGTGACACGGAGACTGTCGCGTGGCTGGTCGAAAACCATCTGCTCATGAGCGACATTGCCCAGAAACGCGATCTCTCTGATCCCAAGACCATTCAGGATTTCGCAAACGTCGTGCAAAGCCCAGAACGGCTGAAACTGCTGCTCGTGCTCACCGTGGCCGACATCAAGGCCGTGGGTCCCGGCACCTGGAACGGATGGAAAGCACAATTGCTGCGCGAGCTCTATTTCGAAACCGAAGCGGTCTTGTCCGGTGAAACGCAGGTGAACCGTGACAGCCGGATCGCAGCGGCGAAGGAAGCCCTGTCCGCCCTGCTCGCAGACGGCTGGCCGAAAACCCGGATCGAAAATCAGCTCCGCCGGCACACGCCCGCCTATTGGTTGGGCTTTGATGCCGAGACCCATAAGCGCCATGCGGAGCTTATGTGGGAAGGTCGCGATGAGCCGCTGGTCGTGGAGGCGCGGCCGGAACCCGAGCGCGCTGTCACCGAGATCACTCTCTTTACCCAGGACCACCCGGGCCTCTTCTCCCGCTTTGCGGGCGCGTGCGCGGCGGGTGGCGTGACGATTGTAGATGCAAAGATCTTCACCACCCGCGACGGCATGGCGCTCGATACCCTATCTGTCCAAGACGATCTGAAGACAGCTCTTCGCGAACGCCGCCGCCTGGATCGTTTGGAAGAAACCATCCGCAAGGTGCTCTCTGGTGAAATACTGCCGCCTGACGTGATCGAAGAACGCAGCAAACGCCCAACGCGGCTTAATGCGTTCACCATCGCGCCCAATGTCTATATCGACAATGAAGCGTCCGACGAATTCACCGTCATCGAGGTGAACGGTCTGGACCGCCCGGGCCTGCTTCATGCGCTGACGCGGACCTTCTTCCATCTGGGCCTCACCATCGGCTCTGCCCATATCGCGACCTTCGGGGAGCGGGCGGTGGACGTGTTCTATGTGAAAGATCTGATTGGTCAGAAAGTAACCAACGCCAACAAGAAGAAGGCGGTGGAGCGCCAGCTGCTCGAAGCCCTGGAAAACCCGATCAAAAAGGCCCGCCCTCAAAAGCGGGAAGCAGCGGCTTAAGGTCATCATGACCTACCAATCGGCCGGTTTGGATAGGGCTTTTCCACTGCTGAGAACAACTGGATCTGGAAACTGTGAATCTCTGAAGTGGCGTTTGCGGAAGTGTCTTACGAAGGTGGATACCCTGGACAAATGAGCGCTGGGTTTTCCATTGTCCAGCCAAGCCAAACCCGCTTTCAGCTTCAGTTCTTCTGTTACAAGCCGAATAGGCTCTACCAAATCGGTATCCTGAGAGAGAATGAGTGCAAGGTCATATTGTCCCTTCCAGCCATCATGGATGAGGTATGACGCCAAATTGACATCAGAACCCTTCTCTTCAGAATCTAAGATCCTTACGAATTCGGTGGGGTTGTCAGCCTTGGGCCTCCAGGTCTTTTTGGAAAGAAAACGCCCGTAGTGTATTTCAATGCTCGGCAGAGTAGTAAGCGCATTGAGATAGATTTGTTGCTTTCTAGGTGCGTCCGTGAATCCTGGCCTAGGTTTTACACGCGCTGTGAAGTACCGAATTTTCTCGATCGAGTCGCTTTGCCCAAGAAGGTTTGAGGCAAGGGCATGTAAGTCTAGCCATTTGTTGGCGGTGCCTTTAAGGGCACGATAGTAGAGGTTGAAGCCATCAACGTAGACAAATACCCTCATGATCTGTGATCAGACACAACAAAGGCCGACGCAGCTTTCGCTGAGACCGGCCCTTGAGCTACCAGCACGCTGGCAGCGGGTATGGAGAGAAAATAGGAAAAACATACCAAAAAGTCAACTTTTTTCTTGACTCTGACAAGAGAATCGAATCCCAGAATAGATCGAAGTAAAGCAGTATTGGCATCCTATGGGCATGTATCCACTAATGTCAAAACGGCATTTTCATAATAAACGCCGGGATAATCCATCAAGGTGATGATCAACGTGACCAGGTTTGTGCCGAACAAAATAGGCTTCAAAAGATCATGAACCTTGTTCGATCTGCCATGACTGTGGGCGGCATGACCATGATCAGCCGGGTGCTGGGCTTCATCCGCGACATTTTTATTGCAGGCGTTCTGGGAACCGGCCCCATTGCCGACGCTTTCTTTGTGGCCTTCAAATTTCCGAACCTGTTCCGCCGCCTCTTTGCGGAAGGGGCGTTCAACTCCGCCTTTGTGCCGCTCTTTGCCAAACGCTTGGAAGGTGAGGGGGAGGCGTCCGCCAAACGCTTTGCGGAAGAAGCGCTGTCCGTTCTGCTGACGGCGCTCATTGTGCTCACCCTCGTGGCGCAGCTCGCCATGCCCTGGCTCATGTATGTGATCGCACCGGGCTTCGCCGACACGCCAGATAAGTTCGACATGGGCATCCTCTTCACCCGGATTGCCTTTCCCTATCTCATGTTCATGTCGCTGGTGGCGCTTCTCTCCGCCGTCTTGAACTCAGTGGGAAGGTTCACGGCAGCCGCCGCCGCGCCCATCCTTCTCAACATCGTGCTCATCATCGCCATATGGTTTGTGGCACCTTATTTCGAGAACCCGGGTCTGGTCCTCTCCTGGGGTGTGGCGGTCGCGGGTGCAGCGCAGTTTACGCTTATGATGATTGCGGTAAAGCGCGCCGGTTTTTCCATTCGGTTGCGCTGGCCCCGTATGACACCCGGCGTGAAGCGGCTCATCACGCTGGGCATTCCCGGTGTGATCGCGGGTGGCATCACTCAGATCAATCTGCTGATCGGCTCCATCATCGCGAGCCTCGAGGACGGTGCGGTGTCGCTTCTCTACTACGCCGACCGGATTTATCAGCTGCCCTTGGGCGTGGTGGGCATCGCCATTGGGATTGTGTTGTTGCCGGACCTGTCGCGGCGGCTCCGGGCGGAAGATGTGAGTGGGGCGAACAATGCGCAGAACCGTGCCTTCGAATTCGCCATGCTGCTCACCGTGCCGGCCGCCGTGGCGCTCGCCGTCATCCCGGCCCCTATTATTCAGGTGCTCTTTGAGCGGGGCGCTTTTACGGCGGCAGATACAGAGGGCACGGCCCTCGCCCTCTCCGCCTTCGCCATCGGCCTCCCCGCCTTCGTGCTCACCAAAGTATTTTCGCCGGGCTTTTTCGCCCGCGAGGATACGGTGACGCCCATGCGCTATGCGGCGATCGGCATCGCCGTCAACATTACGGGCTCGTTGGTGCTCTTCTATTGGATAGGCTATGTGGGCATTGCGCTTGCCACCTCCGCCGCTGCCTGGGTGAATGCGGGGCTCTTATGGGCGCGCTTGGTGGGCGACGGCCACTACCAGATGGATGCGCGGTTGAAATCCCGACTGCCGCGCCTGCTGGCCTCGTCCGCTGCCATGGGCGGGGGCCTTTGGTATGGGACCATGGCTGCGGCTCCCTTCCTCGGAGCCTCGTTCCTCGAAAGCATCGTGGCGCTCGCCGCCCTTATCGCGGGCGGCGGACTTCTCTTCGCCCTCGCTGTCATTGCGACGGGCACGGCCCAGTTGGGCGAACTCAAATCCATGTTCCAACGCGGTTAACAGCCAGAAAAAGCGCGCAAAGGGCCGCCGCAGGTATTGCATGGGCCGCCCGGGCAGCGCATACCCTCCCAAAGCGTTTCCAGCTGAAGTTGCAGACTTCAGAGTTCGGAAACGCGACCAGAAAGAAATAGAGCGGTTCATCAAGCCAAACCAAAACTCATGAACCGCTCTAATGCTTGTCGTGGTCCAAAGCGGCAGCAGCAGCGCGCTTCCAGGCGAAGTGTGTGCGGTTCGCCGCCCGGGAAGCGCGAAGAGAGAGCAAGGATGAGAAGTTAAGTTATGGAACAGCCAACCAATCGTGTGTTTTCCGGGGTTCAACCCACCGGAAACCTGCATCTCGGAAACTATCTTGGTGCGATCCGCAATTTCGTCGGACTGCAGGAAACCCATGAATGCATTTATTGCGTCGTCGACATGCATGCGATCACGGTCTGGCAGGACCCGAAGGAGCTGGCCCACAACACCCGTGAAGTCGCCGCCGCCTATATCGCTGCCGGCGTCGACGGCGAGAACCAGGTGATCTTCAACCAGTCTAAAGTGGCCGCCCATGCTGAACTTACGTGGGTGCTGAACTGCGTGGCTCGCATGGGCTGGCTGAACCGCATGACCCAGTTCAAGGAAAAGGCGGGCAAGAACCGCGAAAACGCCTCCGTGGGTCTCTACGACTATCCAGTTTTGATGGCCGCCGACATTCTGGCCTACCGTGCCACCCATGTGCCGGTCGGCGACGATCAGAAACAGCATCTGGAACTGGCACGCGACATTGCCCAAAAGTTCAACAATGACTTTGGCGCATTTGGTGGTGAAGACTTCTTTCCGCTGCCGGAGCCGTTGATCATGGGTGCGGCAACGCGGGTCATGAGCCTCCGCGATGGCTCAAAGAAAATGTCCAAATCTGATCCGTCTGATATGAGCCGGATCACCCTGACTGACTCAGCTGACGACATTGCAAAGAAGATCCGTAAAGCCCGCACCGATCCCGAGCCGCTCCCGTCGGAGCTTGAGGGCCTGAAGGAGCGTGCCGAAGCGGACAATCTTGTGGGCATCTATGCGGCGCTTGGCGGTACAACCAAAGAACAAGTGCTGCAGGAACATGGCGGCGCGCAATTCTCAAGCTTCAAGCCAGCGCTGGCGGATCTCGCGATCGAGAAGCTCTCGCCCATCACTGGCGAGATGGCCCGGCTGATGGAAGACCCGGCCTACATCGACTCTGTTCTGAAAAGCGGCGGCGAACGCGCCGATGCCATCGCCCAACCGGTCGTGGCGCGGGTGAAAGAAATTGTCGGATTTGTATAATGTCGGTTCCTGAAAGGGAGTAGTGAGATGAAGTCAGTCACGGTCGCCGGCATTGAGATCGGCAATGATAGGCCGCTCACCCTGATTGGGGGGGTGAATGTCATCGAGTCCCGCGACATGGCCCTGAAGGCGGCAGAGACCTATGTCGAGCAGGCCACCAAATTTGAACTGCCCTACATCTTCAAAGCCTCCTTTGACAAAGCGAACCGCTCATCTGTGGATTCCTTTCGGGGGCCGGGCCTCGATGAAGGACTCAAAGTCTTTCAGGAGATCAAAGAAACCTTCGGCGTGCCGGTCATCTCCGACATTCACGAAATCGAGCAGGTAAAGCCCGCGGCTGAAGTCCTGGATGTGCTGCAGATCCCGGCCTTTCTCGCGCGCCAGACGGATCTCGTGCGCGCGATCGCGGAAGCGGGGCTACCGATCAATGTGAAGAAGCCGCAATTCTTAAGCCCTCAGCAGATCCCCAACATTGTCGACAAGATCAAATCCTGCGGCAACGACCAGATCATGATCTGCGAACGAGGGTCCAGCTTTGGCTACGACAACCTGGTGGTCGACATGCTGGGCTTCGGCGTTATCAAAAACGAGAACGACAATGTGCCGATCGTTTTTGACGTGACACACGCGCTGCAGACCCGCGACCCCGGGTCAAAAGCGTCCGGCGGCCGCCGAGAGCAGATTTACGATCTGGCGCGGGCAGGCATTGCCGTCGGCGTCGCAGCTCTGTTCCTCGAAGCGCACGAAGATCCGGACAATGCGAAGTGCGACGGCCCAAGTGCGTTGCCCTTCGACGACCTACCGAAGCTTCTGGGCCAGGTGAAAGCGGTGGACGACCTGGTCAAACCCATTGTGAATGGGAATTGAGCCGCTTGTGCGGGTGGCGCGCATTTTGACCATTTGGTGGCAGCGCTTGAACGGCAGCGTTAAAGCGCCCACATTTCACTTATCAATAGGGTAAAAAGGGAAAAATAATGGCTGTCCGCGATACTCTCGGCGGTTACGCAGATCGTCTGAAACATCGTTGGATGTACCGCAAAGGCGGCTCGTTCCCGTCCTTCAAGATCGGCAACCTGGGGCGTTTCTTCAAAGGCGGGGCCGCACGCAAAACCGGCATTGGCGTTCTGGCCTTCCTGTTTCTTTACTATGTGGTCGGCGGTCTCTGGATCAACGACATTGATGATGATCCGAATTTCCGTCCGATGGCGGAGGATGTCGTGCCTGGCGGCTCCCATGCGGTCTCCATGACGGCCGCCTTGATCCAACGTGAGGTGAACGACAAACGCTGGACGTCCAACGATCCCTGGTTTGTGCCGTCCGCTTTCCTGGACAACATGCCGAACTATCAGCAAGGCGTGGTCTCAGCTTTGGCGCGTTTCTCATTTGAACTCACCGACCAGCTGGGCCGGACCCGTGGGTCCAGTCAGGCGGACCCGGACCTGCAATCGGCGTCTGGCCTGCTGCAATATGCAGGGGACGTTTGGGTGTGGGACCCGTCCGTGTCCTTGATGCCCCGCGCGTCCTCGGAAGCGCAATACCGGGAAGCCCGCAGCGCCTTGCTTAGGTACAATGAGCGATTGGCCGCGGGCCAAGCTGTGTTTGAGCGCCGCGGCGACAATCTCATGGCGACACTCGATCGCATCGCCCTCGACATCGGGTCCTCTTCGGCCGTGTTGGACCGCGCCGTTGTCGAAAACTCCGGCAGCTTTCTCGACACGTCGGCGGATGATCACTTCTACAATGTGAAGGGCCAGCTCTACGCGTATTACCTTCTGCTCGATGCCCTGGGCAAAGACTTTGATGCGCTCATCACCGAGCGCGAGCTGAACAGCGCCTGGGAACAGATGCTCGACAGCATGCTCAAAGCCGCCATGCTCTCGCCTTGGGTTGTGGTAAACGGTGCGCCGGACGCTCAGATTCAGCCAAGCCACCTGGCATCTCAAGGCTTCTACCTGCTCCGCGCCCGCACCCAGCTCCGCGAAATCACCAATATTCTTCTGAAGTAAGCCTGCTTTGGTGCGTTTTTGGCCGTAGACGGGCCGCCTGAAAGGGTGGCAGCATGGCTTCCATGACAGCCAAAGACACAGAAATGGCGCGTGATACGGGTGCGACGCCGATCAAGCGGCGGAAATTCCTCGTCGTCGTTGATGAAACGCCGGAATGCGAAGTGGCGATCCACTTCGCGGCGCGGCGCGCGCGCCATACAAAGGGCGGTCTCGTCCTGCTGGCGGCATTGGAACCCGGTGGCTTTGAGCATTGGTTGGGTGTCGAAAACCTGATGAAGGAAGAGGCCCGCGAAGAAGCCGAGCGTATTCTTCACCGCCACGCAGCCCGGGTGAATGAAGTCTCGGGCCTCATGCCAGAGCTTGAAATCCGCGAAGGCAAGAAGCCCGATATTGTGAAGGCCATGATCAAGGAAGATCCGGCGATTTCCATCCTTGTGCTCGCAGCCGGTACCGGCAAAGAGGGTCCTGGCCCCCTGGTGCAGATGGCAGCAGCCGGTGTCGGCACGGGTTTTTCCATCCCTGTGACCGTGGTCCCCGGCTCGCTCACAGAAGACGAAATCCACGACCTGGCCTGAGTTTTCGGACTTTTCGGGCGGATTCAGTGACAGAAATACCTGAGCGGGCCACTTGGGCTTGAATCCCCCCTCCATTTCAGCCATTTAGTGGTGAGAAACGACCGAAAAACCCTTATTCACCAAGGGGATATCGAGGTCGCCCAACGTTAAGGAGCAGGCGCATGTTTATTCAGACGGAATCAACGCCAAACCCCGCAACCCTCAAATTCCTGCCGGGCCAGGATGTGCTGGGCGAGGGCCATGCGGCTGACTTCCCGAATGCGACCGCCGCTGAGCGCTCGCCGCTCGCGAAAGCCCTCTTTGAAGTGGACGGTGTCGGTGGTGTGTTCTTTGGGGCGGACTTCATCACCGTTACCAAAGGGGACGTTGAGTGGCAGCACATTAAGCCAGCGCTCCTGGGCGTCATCATGCAGCACTTCACGTCCGGTGCGCCCTTGATGGCGGACAGTGTCGAGACCACGGATCCGAACGAGGTCACGGAAGAAGATTCTGAGATCGTCGGACAGATCAAGGAACTGCTGGACACCCGTGTGCGCCCTGTCGTGGCGCAGGATGGCGGCGACATCACCTTCCAGGGTTTTGACAAAGGCATTGTCTATCTGAACATGGTGGGCGCCTGTGCCGGCTGCCCAGCCTCGACCCAAACACTGAAGCACGGCGTTGAAAACATGCTGAAGCATTTCGTGCCGGAAATTGAAGAAGTCCGTGCTGTCTAAGCGCAACGCGGACCACATAAAGATAAGGATAGACCATGGGGACGTTGGACGGGGCGGCGCTGGATACTATTTTCCGGGACGCCAGATCATTTAATGCGTGGACGGACAAACCCGTTTCCGATGACACTCTGAAAGAGCTCTACGATCTCATGAAAATGGGGCCGACCAGCGCCAATTGTTCCCCGGCCCGGATCGTCTTTGTGCGCTCCGACGACGCCAAAGAAAAACTGATGCCGGCACTACTGCCGCAAAATCAGGGCAAGACCAAAGAAGCGCCAGCCTGCGCCATCATTGGCTATGACCTCGAGTTCTATGAAAAGATCCCCGAACTCTTTCCGCACAACCCCGATGCGCGGAACTGGTTTGCGGGCAATGATCCGCTCATTCAGGAAACCGCCTTTCGCAATTCAAGCCTGCAAGGCGCCTATTTCATGATTGCGGCCCGTTCGTTGGGTCTCGATTGTGGTCCTATGTCGGGCTTTGACCCGGAGGCCGTGAACAAGACGTTCTTCCCGGACGGAAAGGTGAAAGCCAACTTTATCTGCAATATCGGCTATGGGGATCCAAGTCGTGAGCTGTTTGAGCGCTCGCCGCGCTTGGCCTTCGACGATGCGTGTTCCATCGTCTGACCACCGCATCTCGATCTGAAAATGAACTCTCTTCTCGCCATTGATACCGGACAGGCCGCCTGCTCCGTGGCCTTGTGGCGGGACGGCACCATCGTGGCGCATAGGCTTAAGGCCATGCCGAAGGGCCATGCGGAAGCTTTGGTACCGATGATCCAAGAGGTCGAGGCGGAAACAGAATTTACGTTCGAGGGTCTTGATGCTTTTGCCGTCACTGTCGGCCCCGGCACCTTCACCGGCCTGCGCGTAGGGTTGGCGACCGCCCGCGGACTCGCGGTGGCCGCTGACAAGCCGCTGATCGGGGTCACCACGCTGGAGGCCATCGCCTGGCCCGCGCGGCAAGCGGCATCCAACGGCACGGCGATCGCTGCGGCGTTCGACGCACGGCGAAACGAAATCTACCTGCAATGCTTCACGTCTGAGGGTGAGGGCATCACCGAGCCATCGCTCGTCTCGCTGGACGATGTTTCCGCCCGCGTGCCGGATCAGCCCTTGCTCTGTGTGGGAACGGGGGCGGACCTTGTCCGCGACCGGCTGTCGGCGCACGGCCACGATGTGAACATTGCTGCGGCGCCCCCACTTCCTGATGCACGCGCGGTCGCCGAGATTGCAGCGCATCGCCCGGCGGACAAAGACCAGCTTCCAGGCCCACTTTATCTCAGGGCACCGGATGCCAAGCTTCCCGCCAAGGCGTTGACGGCTTCGCCAAGTGGCGCCCAGAGCGCGGTCAAGTGATCGACCATCTGCGCACAGAAAAGGTGAGCGTGGCGCACGCGGAGATTTTGTCCGCCCTGCACGGAGAGTGTTTTGACGAGGCCTGGTCGCCTGAAAGCATGGCGTCTCTCTTTTCCACACCCGGCATGGCGGGTGTGATCGCCACAGATGAGGCCACAGACCAGCCTGTTGGCTTTGTCTTGATGCGGTCGATTGCGGGCGAAGGGGAAATTCTCACCATCGGCGTGATCCCCGAAGGCCGCGGCGCTGGCATTGGCACATATCTATTGGGGGTAATGCTCCGCGAACCTGTGTCGGCCGTCTTTCTTGACGTGGCAGCGGATAACGAGGCTGCGTTGAAACTCTATAAGAAGAAGGGTTTTGAGGTGGTTGGGCGACGGTCGGCCTACTACAAACGCGCAGATGGTACTCGGGTCGATTCTCTCACAATGAGATGCGTCGTTGGGTGACAAGGAAGGCCCGAAAGACTAAACTCTGACAGGTTTTAACAGTGGCGGCCGGAACGACCAGAGATGCCTGAAACAGAACGTGTCAAACATCTAGATGATGACCCGCAGCGCATTGAGGATCTGTGTGTCAAAAAAGGCATGCGGATGACAGAGCAGCGCCGCGTGATTGCACGCATTCTGTCCATGGCAAATGACCACCCGGATGTTGAAGAGGTCTATCGAAGGTCTGCGGCTGTTGACAGCAAGATTTCCATTGCCACGGTCTATCGTACGGTTCGTCTTTTCGAAGAAGCGGGCATTTTGGAGCGTCATGACTTCCGCGATGGTCGTTCACGCTATGAGCAGGTCACGGAAGAGCATCATGACCATTTGATCAATTTGCAGACGGGGGAAGTCGTCGAATTTCACAATGATGAGATCGAGCGGCTTCAACAGATCGTCGCGCGGGAGCTGGGCTTTAATCTGGTGGATCACCGGCTGGAGCTTTATGGCATTCCACTCGCCGATTCAAAAAAGGCTCCCAGCACCAAGTAAGCGGCAAAACCGCGCGGTGTCGGGACGGGAGGATTGAGCTCGTGAAGAATGTTCGCGCTGGAAGCAAACTCTTCCTCTTTGTCATGTCGGCTTTAATGGTGACGCCGGTCCAATGGCTCGGTGTTAAACTTGGTCGTCCTTACGCCAAGACCTTGCCCATTCGTTTTCATCGGGTGCTTTGCGGCATTATCGGCATCGAAGTCACCGTGCGTGGGACACCCTTCAAGGACGGCCCCTGCCTAATCGCGTCCAACCATAATTCCTATCTGGATGTTCCCGTGCTGGGCTCGATCACGTCCATGTCGTTCGTTGCAAAGAAAGAGGTCGCCGCCTGGCCATTCTTTGGCACGCTTGCCCGGCTGCAAGAGACCGTTTTTGTCGACCGCGAGCGCCGGACCAAGGCAGCTGCCACAGCGAACGAAATTCACGACCGGATCGCAGGGGGCGACACGCTGGTTCTCTTTCCTGAAGGCACCTCGAGCGATGGCAATCGGGTCCTGCCCTTCAAGAGTGCGCTCATGGCCGTGGCCCAAATGGCGGTCGGCGATGGTGAAGAAGCAAAGCAGGTCCATGTTCAACCGGTTTCCATTACCTACACGAAGCTCTGCGGCATGCCGATGGGGCGCCAGTTCCGCCCCTATTTCGCCTGGTATGGGGACATGGACTTAGGCCCCCACCTCTGGGAGGCCTTTGGTCTGGGACCATTTGAAGTCGTTGTCGAGTTCCATGAGCCGGTCACCCTCGAGACCCACGGCAATCGGAAAAAGCTCGCGGCCTATTGTGAGGCGCAGTCAAGCAGGGGCGTGAAACGTGCGCTGGCAGGGTTTGTGCCGACCGGCGTTGACGCACCCAATGCTGAAAAACCAGCCTCCACAGGGAGTTCTGAGGAAAAACCCCGTCCTACGGTGGCGGCCGAATAGGCCTGCCGAAAACCCTTCCAACATGGTAATATTCCCTAATTGGCTCTATATGATCCGATTTAGAGTGACGTGTCCTGTGCAGCGCAGTCAGGGACAGAAGAATTTTGAGCGGAGTGAAAAACGCCGACAGTGCCAGAGCATTTAAGTGAGACCCCAGCCATGCCGGCTGCGTCAGAGCTGGAAACGGCGTCATTGACAGAAGGCGAGGGTGCCGCGCCGTCCACGGCAGGGGACGAAAAGAAATCCGTTTTCATCAAGACCTATGGTTGCCAGATGAACGTCTACGACAGCGATCGCATGGCGGACGTTCTGGCGCCGTCGGGCTATGCGGAAACGCTCGACCCGGCGACGGCCGATCTGGTCATTCTGAACACCTGCCACATCCGCGAAAAGGCCGCTGAAAAAGTCTATTCGGAGCTTGGCCGCCTGCGCGCGCTAAAAGAAGAGCGCGAGCGCAACGGCGGGTCGATGACCATCGGTGTTGCCGGATGCGTCGCGCAGGCCGAAGGTGAGGAGATGGTGCGCCGCGCACCTGTCGTGGACCTCGTGTTTGGCCCCCAGAGCTATCACCGTCTGCCTGAACTGCTAAAGCGAACAGACAATGGCGCGCGCGGCATCGTCGAAACCGACTTCCCAGTAGAAGACAAGTTTGATGCGCTTCCCTCGCCGGAAAAGAAAAAAACCATCGCTCGCGGGCGCACTGCTTTTCTGACCGTGCAGGAAGGCTGCGACAAGTTTTGTGCCTTCTGTGTTGTGCCCTATACGCGCGGCGCAGAATTCTCAAGGCCTGTTGGGAAAGTCATCAGCGAAGCGAAGGAATTGGTCGCAGGCGGCGTTCGGGAAATCACGCTCTTGGGTCAGAATGTGAATGCCTACCACGGGGAAGGACCCGACGGGAAAGACTGGTCTCTTGGACGTCTGATTTATGCCCTGGCGGAAATCGAAGGCATTGATCGTCTGCGCTACACGACCAGCCACCCGCGGGACATGGATGACGAACTCATTCGCGCCCATGGCGACGTGGATGTGCTGATGCCCTATCTCCATCTGCCGGTGCAGTCGGGTTCAAACAATATACTTGCCGCGATGAACCGGCAGCATGACGCCGCGTCCTATCTCCGCTTGATCGAACGCATCCGCAGTGCCCGCCCGGATATTGCTCTGTCCTCTGACTTTATTGTTGGGTTCCCCGGTGAGACGGATCAGGACTTCGAGGACACACTGTCTCTCGTCAGGGAGGTGGGATACGCACAAGCCTACTCGTTTAAGTATTCCCAACGGCCTGGGACACCAGCAGCAGGCGAGACGGAGCAAGTCGGTGAGGCGGTGAAAGCCGAACGCCTTGCCCGTCTTCAGGATCAATTGAACATCGACCAGGCGGCCTTCAATAAGTCTTGTGAAGGGCGCACAATGAGTGTGTTGCTTGACCGTCGAGGGAAAAAGGATGGCCAGCTGGTCGGGCGCTCGCCTTATCTTCAGTCCGTTCATGTGGATGCCCCAGAAGACGCGTTTGGGCATTTTGCAGACGTGATGATCGATCAGGGTTTTGCGAACTCCCTGTCCGCGACACTCGTTTCAACCCCTCTCAATAAAGGAGCCAGCCGGACTTGACCTTATCGACCGAAGGACGCCCCGATGAAAAGAAGGGCAGTCTCGTTATCAACTTTGATGACAACCGGCTGTTGAGCGAATTGTTTGGGGAGCATGATCGGCACCTGGCGCGCCTGGAGCAGGAACTCGGCGTAATGGCAACGTCGCGCGGCAATGAGCTTGTGTTGACCGGCACAGTGCATGCACGCGAGCGTGCGGAAGCCGTCGTCAAAGATCTTTACGCGCGGCTGAAGTCGGGACTCGAAGTCACCCCCGGCGAGGTGGACGGCGCCATTCGCATGGCCAACGCACCAAAAGCAGAGCGGGAACGAGGATCGGGATCGAACAAAAAGCTGCAGATTACAACGCGCAAACGGGTGATCTCGCCGAGGTCTCCAACCCAAGGGACCTATTTGCAGTCGCTTCTGGATAATGAGCTTGTCTTTGGCATCGGCCCTGCGGGCACCGGCAAGACCTATCTGGCGGTTGTTGTGGCGGTCTCTATGTTGATCCAAAAGAAGGTAGATCGCATCATCCTGTCACGGCCTGCCGTGGAAGCGGGCGAACGGCTTGGATTCTTGCCGGGCGACATGCGCGAAAAGATCGACCCGTATTTGCGACCTCTCTATGACGCTCTCTATGACAGCCTACCCGGCGAGCAGGTGATGGCTGGGCTTGAGTCGGGCGAAATTGAGGTGGCGCCGCTCGCCTTTATGCGCGGCCGAACCCTTGCCAATTCTTTTGTCATTCTGGACGAGGCGCAAAACTGTACGCCAGTGCAGATGAAAATGTTCCTCACCCGTCTCGGCGAGAACAGCCGCATGGCTATCACCGGCGACCCAAGCCAGGTTGATCTGCCGTTAGGCGCAAAGTCGGGACTGGGAGATGCGTTGCGCATTCTCAAAGATGTGAAAGGGGTCTCCACTGTACAATTCACCGCCCGCGACGTCGTGCGCCACCCATTGGTGACCCGCATCGTTCAAGCCTACGGATCCGACGAAAAGGATCTGCTCTCTCGTGACGGCAAAAAGACCGGTGACTGATCGTGAGCGCGGAAACCACGAATAAGGAATCCACATTGGACAGCAGTCCTCCATACCTGAATGTCGAGATTTCTCGGGCAGGCGGCGGATGGGATGTTGCAGCTGAAGAAATTGTACTCCGGATGGCGCAGGCTGTTTTCGAGCATGAAGGTGACGGGCCTTCTGCGGAACTTAGTGTTCTGTTGGCCGATGACACATTCGTTCAATCTTTGAACCGCAAGTTCCGGGGAAAAGACTCGCCGACAAATGTCTTGTCTTTTCCTAATGCGCCCACACCGGCAAGTGCCCTTCATGACGAACCCTCTTCGCTGGGAGACATCGCGCTTGCCTATGAAACCGTGAGGGCGGAAGCGAAGACACAGCGAAAGAGTTTTGATGATCATCTGGCGCATCTCGTCGTACACGGCGTTCTGCATCTTTTGGGCTATGATCATATGGACGACAAAGACGCTGAAAATATGGAAAATCGGGAGCGAAAGCTTTTGGCGCTTTATGGGATTACAGACCCCTACTCCGTTGAACCTGATGAAAGGCTGCGGGAAAAGAAAAAATGAGCGATATGGCGGACGGCAAAGAGGGTCGGGTGAAGGTGAGCGATGCGGGGCTCGCGCGCCAGCCAAGCACCTGGACACGCCTGGTGAACTGGGTGGTGAAAAAACTGCCTGGTCGTTCAGAAGACCAGAGTTTGCGTGAAAGCATCGAAACAGTCATTGGCGGCCATGAGGCTACAGAACAGTTGGGTCCTCAAGCGCGCCATATGCTGATGAACATTCTGAGTTTCGCCGAACAACGGGTCGATGATGTGATGGTTCCGCGTGCCGACATTGTCGCGGTGGATATTTCGGCGTCATTGGACGACCTGTTGTCCCTGACCCGCGAAAAATCTCATTCACGACTTCCTGTTTATCGTGAAACACTCGATGAGCCCATCGGCATGGTGCACATCAAGGACGTGCTTGCCTGGATGGCCTCAAATCCAAACAACCGCGGCTCGTTTGATTTAAGAACGATCCGTCGTCAGGTTCTTTTTGTGCCGCCGTCGATGCCGGCACGCGACCTTCTGTTGAAGATGCAGTCGTCGCGTATTCACATGGCATTGGTAGTGGACGAGTATGGCGGCACGGACGGTCTCTTGTCGATTGAAGACCTGGTTGAAGAAATCGTGGGCGATATTGAAGACGAACACGATGTTGCTGAACGGGCGCCTCTTATTCGGTTGAGTGATGGGTCTATCGATGCGCTGGCCAGGGCGCCCATCGAAGATCTGGAAGATATGTTGCAGCTGACGCTTGTTGACCGAGCTGAGGACGATGACACAGACACGCTCGGCGGCTTGGTCTTTTCCTTGGTCGGGCGCGTTCCTCAGCGCGGAGAGCTTATCTCGCATCCGGCGGGCATTGAGTTTGAGGTCCGCGATGCAGACCCGCGCCGGATCAAGCGCTTGCACATCCATCTAGACACAATTGCGCTGACACACGCGGCAGCGGGAGATAGCCCAGAAGCCAACCCCGGCAGCGATGCAGCGGTTTCATCGACGAACATTGCCCCCCATGTTGAGCCGGCAGTGACGCCCGATCTCAATGAAAAGTCCTGAAGCAAATACAGCTGCCGACATTGCAGGCCGCGGGTTTGTGATCCTCGAGCAAGTCGCGGGCCGCCTACAGGCTCTTGCAGGGTGGCAGCGTTTCGCTGCTTCATTCGCTTTTGGATTGCTGAGTGTCGCCGCTCACGCCCCCGTCCACCTGTTCGCCATCTTGCTTTTCACCCTGCCATCTGTGGTTTGGCTTCTTGATGGAACCGACACCCCTACCAGAGAGAATTGGAAGCCCGCGCGGGCGGCCGCCGCCATCGGCTGGTGGTTTGGCTTTGGGTATTTTCTTGGAAGTCTCTACTGGATCGGTGAAGCCTTCTTGGTGGAAGCAGAGATGTTCGGGTGGCTCATGCCGTTTGCGGTGGCAGGCTTGCCTGCCGGACTGGCGATGTTTACCGCCGCTGCCTTTGCAGCTGCCCGCTGTCATTGGGCACCGGGGTACAGGCGGACACTGACATTGGCGGTGACATGGGCTGTCGCAGAATGGCTGCGCGGTCATGTTCTGACTGGGTTGCCATGGAATCTGCCGGGCCATGTCGTCACCGTGTCGGACTCCCTGATGCAGAGCGTGGCTCTGTTTGGATCGTATGGCGCGACGCTTCTTATCCTTGGAACGTTCTTGACCATCGCGTCCTACGATCCGCGACGACGACAACCGCGGGACGATAGAACCATGAGGGAGTTGGGGGTGTGGCGTCCGGCGGCAGTGGCCTTCGCTGTTTTGGGGCTCGTTTGGTTCGGCGGAGCGGTTCGCCTGTTGGCGTCGGACGTGGCGTGGGTTGAGGGCGTGACCCTGCGGCTTGTGCAGCCAAACGTGCCTCAGAGGGAAAAATGGAAACCAGAAAATCGGCAGGAGATCGTCGGCCAGTTTTTGCGCATGAGCGACGCGCCGGGTGATCTTGGGGCCACGCCAACACATATTGTTTGGCCGGAATCTGCGCTGCCCTTTATTGTCGATCGTGAGCCGGTCCTGCGCTCCGCAATTGCGCGGGTCTTGGCACCTGGCGGTGTGCTGTTGTTAGGCGCCGTGCGCGGCGAGCCTGATGAAACCAAACCGGTCCGGGAACTTGGGCGGTTTTTCAATTCATTGCATGTCATCGGACCGGACGGCGAAATCAGGGAAACCTATGACAAAGCCCATCTGGTGCCTTTTGGTGAGTACCTTCCATTTCAAGCTTTGCTGGAAGCCATCGGGTTGAGACAGCTCACCCAGCTTCGCGGTGGGTATCAATCCGGGCCAGGCCCCCGGACGCTGGCGGTTCCTGGTGCGCCCGCAGTAAGTCCACTGATTTGCTACGAGATTATCTTTTCCAGTGGTGTTGTTGGTGCGGAACGCCCCGGGTGGATGGTTAATGTGACCAACGATGCTTGGTTTGGAAGTTCTGCCGGGCCTTATCAGCACTTGGCTCAGGCAAGGCTTCGCGCTGTCGAGCAGGGCCTGCCCGTCGCGCGGTCTGCAAATACCGGCATTTCTGCGATGATCGACCCCGTCGGCCGCCTTTTGGACAATGTGCCGCTGAACGAAGAGGGCGTCATCGACACGCGGCTCCCTGAAGCCCTGCCACCGACACTCTATGCCCGCATAGGCGATTGGCTCTTTCTCATTCTGCTGTGCGGGACCGCGTTGCTGGCCAGGACGAAACCCACCAGCGAGGGATAATATACATCCAACAATAAGCCTTTTAGCTAAGTCTAAAACGCTTTAACCTATGGTTGTATTACAAGTGCAATGCGTGTTTTGCCAAAGCCCTCATAGTCTGTGGCAAAGAGCACTTGCTCTTGACCATCGGTTGTTTCTCGCCTGACTAGGCGGATTCAGGACGAGTGTTTCGGAAACAAGAACGTGTGAGGTCCGAATTGCCGCAAAAAACACCGAATCCTGTCGATATCCACGTTGGATCCCGGGTCCGGATGCGCCGCATGCTGGTCGGCATGAGCCAGGAAGCGCTCGGAGAGCAATTGGGACTCACGTTCCAGCAAGTGCAAAAATACGAAAAAGGGTCGAACCGAATTGGGGCAAGCAGGCTCTATCAGATCGCGCAGACACTGAACGTCGCCGTTGACTATTTTTATGATGGATTGGCGGCGAATGGCCAGCTGTCTGCACCAGGGTTTTCAGAAACATCGACGGCGGATTTCAACCTGGATTTTCTGTCAACGGCTGAAGGTGTGGCACTAATTGCTGCGTTTTCATCGATCGAGGACGCGGATGTTCGCAAACGCGTGCTTGATTTGGTGAAAGTGTTGGCCCGGAATTCGTCTGGCCAGCAATGACGGATTTGGGTGGGCCATGTCTCACCTTGACCCCATCGTAAAACCTTGCCAGAACAGCCACCGCATGAAAGCGCGCCTGCAGCAAGCCGCCTAAAAAACGCTGCGCAGGCATATATGGGAGACGTACGAGCGTGCCACGATCAGACTATTTGTTTACCAGTGAATCGGTTTCTGAAGGCCATCCAGACAAAGTCTGCGACCGAATTTCCGATGCGGTTTTGGATCTCTTTTTGGAAGCGGATCCGCTTTCACGTGTCGCCTGTGAGACGCTGACCACGACCAATCGAATCGTGCTCGCAGGAGAAGTAAGAGGCCCAGAGAGCATCACGCCGCAGAAGATTGAGGACGTGGCACGCGCAGCTGTCAAAGATATTGGCTATGAACAGGACGGTTTCCACTGGAAAAACGCCGATGTCGCGGTTCACCTCCATGCCCAGTCAGCCCATATCGCGCAAGGGGTGGATGCGTCGGGCAACAAGGATGAAGGTGCGGGCGACCAGGGCATCATGTTTGGGTACGCCTGTAAAGAAACGCCCGTGCTGATGCCGGCGCCCATCTATTACTCCCACCTGATCCTGAAGCGCATGGCGGACCTGCGGCATAGTGGTGAAGTAAAAGGCTTTGGGCCTGACTCAAAAAGCCAGGTGACACTCAAATATGAAAACGGCCAACCGGTTCGCGCGACATCGGTTGTGGTCTCCACGCAGCACGACGAAGGCTTGGACCAGGCAGCAATCCGTGAGCTTGTGCGCCCGGTCGTTGAAGAAGTGCTGCCCGACGGTTGGATGTGCCCGGAAGACGAATTCTATGTGAACCCAACCGGTCTCTTTGTGATTGGCGGACCTGACGGCGACGCAGGCCTGACTGGTCGTAAGATCATTGTCGACACCTATGGCGGCGCGGCGCCCCATGGCGGGGGTGCCTTCTCCGGGAAAGACCCGACCAAGGTGGACCGGTCGGCGGCATACGCCGCCCGCTATGTGGCCAAAAATGTGGTGGCTGCCGGCTTGGCGGACAAATGTACCCTCCAGCTTGCGTACGCAATTGGCGTGTCCAAGCCCCTGTCCATTTATGTCGACACGCACGGTACCGGGAATGTGGACGAGGCGGCGCTGGAAACAGCCATCGGCAAAGCAATGGACTTGAGCCCACGGGGCATTCGGGAGCATCTCAATCTGTCGCGCCCGATCTATGCGCGCACGGCGGCCTATGGTCACTTCGGCCGCGAGCCGGATGCAGACGGCGGCTTCTCCTGGGAGAAAACAGACCTGGTCGACGCCATCAAAGCGGAACTGCCTTAAAGTATTCAGGTCCCCATCCAATGTCAGACAAACAAGCGCCGCCTGCCGAGAAACCCGGTCGGCGGCGTCTTCTTTACGGGCGCCGTCAGGGCCATAAGCTGCGAAGCCATCAAGAGAGCTTGATGGAAAATCTGTTGCCGCAACTTGCGGTGCCCCTCGATGAGCACAAATTGTCCCCTGCAACCTTGTTTGATCAACCCGTCGAGCAGGTCTGGCTGGAAATAGGCTTTGGCGGCGGCGAACATCTGGTTGCCCAGGCGGTGGCCAATCCGCTTGTGGGACTGATTGGCTGCGAACCTTTCATCAATGGTGTGGCAAAGCTCTTGGCCGAGGTGGAGGCGAAGGGGCTCACAAATATCCGCATCCATCACAACGATGCGCGTGATGTGTTGGAACGGCTCGAAGATGCCTCATTGGACCGGGTTTTCCTGCTTTTCCCCGATCCCTGGCACAAAAAAAGGCACCATAAGCGCCGTTTTGTGTCTGCGGAGACGTTGGATGAGCTGGCGCGTATCATGAAGGACGGCGCCGAGTTTCGAGTCGCGACAGATATAAAGAACTACAGCCGGTGGACCTTGCGGGAGGTGAGAGCCCATGGGGTTTTCGAATGGCAGGCGGAAACGGCCGATGATTGGCGGATCCGTCCTGATGATTGGCCGGGCACTCGCTACGAGGCAAAAGCAGGCCGCGAAGGCCGCGTCCCTGTCTACCTCAGTTTCCGGCGGAAAAAGCGTCCTGCGCCGGCCGAATAGAGACAGGTCCTCTCTCAACAAACAGCTTGAAAAGACAGCCTTTCTGGGAGTAATGTCCTCTCGAATTTTCACATAGCAGGCATCGCCTGATTGTTGAAAGTGGGAACTCCAGACCGGGGCCCCGCTTTTTTTGTTATCTGGGCTCCGGTTTCGGCGCCTTATGGGACCATTTGAATTCGTGCAAAGCGAAAACAACATCGAGAAACCCAGCGAACGCAGCCATTTGGTTGCGCCCGGCGCTGTTGCGACCAGGATCGCCGATCTGGTGGAGCCGACGATTGTGGATATGGGCTTTGAGTTGGTGCGTGTGCGTCTCACCGGCGAAGGCGGATCGGTCCTGCAGCTCATGGCTGAAAAGCCAGATGGCACGATGAAGGTCGAGGGATGCGAGAGCGTCAGCCGTGCCGCCTCGGCGATCCTCGATGTGGAAGACCCGATTAAGAACAATTACACGCTGGAGGTGTCGTCCCCCGGCATTGGGCGGCCACTGACACGAGAAAAAGACTTCGATGTCTGGGCAGGCTTTGAGGCCAAGCTGGAGCTTTCGGAAATGCTTGCGGGACGGAAAAGGTTCCGCGGCATCTTGCAGGGCATGGAAGACGGAGAAGTGCTGCTCCGCATGGAGATTGAAGGCCACGACGAACCGCAGATCGTGGGTCTTCCCTTCCGGCTGGTAAGCGATGCGCGGTTGGTGATGACGGACACATTGATTGAAGAAAGTGGAAAAAGGTTCTCAGGAACCGACACCTGACACCGCCGATCGAAGCGAACAGGTGAAACGGACATAACGAATGCCTCAAAGCGGGATCATGGGGTCCCGAGGCTTAAGATGGAGACGAGACAATGGCTCAGGCTGTGAGCGCGAATAGATTGGAACTTCTGCAGATTGCCGATGCGGTCGCGCGGGAAAAATCGATCGAACGCGAACTGGTTCTCGAAGCAATGGCGGAAGCAATTCAGAAGGCGGCCAAGTCTCGCTATGGCGCGGAAAATGAAATCCGTGCACGGATCGATCCAAACACGGGCGAAATTCGTCTCGTGCGTCTCCTCGACGTGGTGGAAGTGATCGACAATGATGCAACAGAAATAACGGTGACAGATGCGCAGCGCCGCAATCCGGCGGCGCGCGTGGGTGACCTGATCGAGGATGAACTGCCGCCGGTTGATTTCGGACGGATCGCGGCTCAGACAGCCAAGCAGGTGATCGTACAAAAAGTGCGAGATGCCGAGCGCGAGCGCCAGTATGAAGAATACAAGGATCGCATCGGCGAGATTGTCCACGGCATTGTGAAGCGGGCTGAATATGGCAACGTGATTGTCGACTTAGGTCGTGGCGAAGGCATTGTCCGTCGCGATGAAGGCCTGCCGCGCGAAGCCTTCCGTGCTGGTGACCGTATTCGGGCATATATCTACGATGTGCGTCGTGAGCAACGCGGACCTCAGATCTTCCTGTCCCGAACACATCCGCAATTCATGGCACAGCTCTTCGCTCAAGAGGTGCCTGAGATTTATGACGGCATCATCGATGTGCGCGCCGTTGCGCGCGATCCGGGATCGCGTGCGAAGATCGCGGTGACCTCAAACGACCACTCGATCGATCCTGTGGGCGCCTGCGTGGGGATGCGCGGGAGCCGTGTGCAGGCTGTGGTGAACGAGCTTCAGGGTGAAAAAATCGACATCATCCAATGGACCGACGATTTTGCGGGTTTCATCGTCAATGCCCTTGCACCGGCCGAAGTGGTCAAAGTTGTGTTGGATGAAGATGCGCAACGTATTGAAGTTGTGGTGCCGGATGAACAATTGTCACTGGCGATCGGTCGCCGGGGCCAGAACGTGCGTCTCGCCTCGCAGCTCACGGGCTGGGACATCGACATTCTGACAGAAGCGGAAGAATCCGAGCGTCGTCAGGCTGAGTTCATGCAGCGCTCCGAAACCTTCATCCAGGCATTTGATGTGGATGAAGTGATTGCACAGCTGTTGGCATCGGAAGGCTTCTCGACAGTGGAAGAAGTCGCCTATGTCCCGGTTGAGGAAATTGCGGAGATCGAAGGCTTTGACGATGAGACGGCGCAGGAAATTCAAAACCGCGCGCTCGACTTTATCGATCGCCAGAATGCCGAATTCGATGCCAAGCGGCGTGAGCTCGGTGTGGAGGATGCCGTGACAGAGGTTCCTGGCGTCACAACGGCAATGTTGGTGGCCTTTGGGGAAAACGACATTAAGACCGTGGAAGACGTTGCAGGGTGCGTAACCGATGACCTGATCGGTTGGTATGAGCATGTCGACGGCGAACGCACCCGGATGGACGGCATTCTGGACGGGTTTGATCTGGGCGCCGAGGAAGCCCAAGCCATGATCATGGCGGCCCGCGTTCAGGCCGGCTGGGTTACCGAAGAGGAGTTGGCGGCAGCTGCGGCGGAAGAAGCTGAAGGAGAGGAAGAAGACGGAGAAGCAGCCGAGGGCGAAGAGACGCCGGAAGCAGAGGCGTAGGGTCGAAAGGGCGGGGCGCGGCCATGACGGCAGCCTCAACAAACGAGAGCTCTTTGGAGCGCCCTGATGGACGGGAGCATGCCACCGGCGTGCCGGAGCGTCGGTGTATTGCGACGGGTGAAAGCCAGCCAAAAGCAGGCCTCATCCGGTTCGCTATCGGGCCAGACGGCACGATTGGGCCGGATCTGGCAGAAAAGCTGCCCGGGCGCGGCATTTGGGTCACAGGGACCAGAAAAGCCCTCGAGCAGGCAATCGCCAAAAAGGCGTTTAGCCGGGCGGCGAAGCAGAAAGTCACTGTCCCCGAGGGGCTGGCGGACTTGGTGGAACAACTTTTGGAAGCGCGGGCGGCAGAAACCTTGGGGTTAGCGCGGCGTTCCGGTGAATTGATCATGGGCCTCGAACGCGCGTTTGAGACCCTCGACCGGGAACCGGTCGCATTGATGGTTGAAGCGGTGGATGCGGGTCGAGATGGCGCCCGGAGGCTCCGCGCAAAGCTAAAAGCGGCGGATTTGAACGATCTGCCGGTGGTACGAGGCCTCAGTTCTGCCCAAATGGGCTTGGCATTGGGGCGGTCAAATGTGGTACATGCAGCCCTGAAAACGGGACGTATGCAAGAAAAGGTGCTGGCGGACTTTGCCAGACTGGCGGCCTGGAATGATCAGACGGATCCAGGCGACGTAAAGGAATAGAATGAGCGATCAGACGGACGACGGCGAACGCAAACCAGCAGGCGGGAAAACCCTTAGCCTGAAGCGGACCGTGGACTCTGGCCATGTGCGCCAGAACATCTCGCATGGCCGTTCCAAATCGGTTGTCGTTGAGACAAAGCGGAAGCGCACGATCAAGCCGACCGGCAAGGCAGCGGGCGCCGTCGAAGAGAAAAAGGTGACCACGCCGACGCCGAAGACGGTCATTAAAAAGCCTGCGGCACCGAAGGCGGCGCCAGCGAAGGCAGAGGAACCAGCGCCAGCGCCGAAAAAAGATCGCAGCGGCATGGTCCTGCGCACGCTGACTGAGGAAGAAAAGAAAGCCCGCGGTCGCGCGTTGGATATGGCGCGTGTGCGCGAGGAAGAGGATCGCAAGCGGGCAGAAATCGAGGCCGCACGCCGCGCAGAAGAAGAAAAAATCCGCGCAAAAGAGCAGGCCGAGGCAGACAAGCGCGAGGCAGAAGAAGCCAAGCGCCTGAAGGAAGAGGAAGAGGCGAAGCGGCAGGCTGAAATCGAAGCACAGAAGCGCCTCGATGCCACGCCGCCCCCACCGCCTGGCGAAGAGACAAAACCTGTCACCAAAACAGCACCAAAAGCGAAGACTGAAGACAAAAAAGCCAGAGGCCGCCCGGGTGACGCGCGTCCGACGCCGGCACCTTCTCGTCGCGGCGAGCCGCGACGTCGTGCTGGCAAGCTCACCATTGACAGTGCGCTTAGAGGCTCAGACGGTGATCGTCAGAAATCTCTCGCGGCGATGCGCCGACGTGCGGAGCGTGAAAAGAAGAAAGCAATGGGCCAGGCAGGCCCTGCGGCCAAGGTTGTCCGTGAAGTTGTGATTCCGGAAGCGATCACAGTTCAGGAGCTCGCCAACCGGATGGCTGAACGCGCCGTGGACGTGATTAAGATCCTGATGAAACAGGGCGAGATGGTCACCATCAATGATGTCATCGATAGCGACACCGCGCAGCTGATCGCGGAAGAGCTGGGACACACCGTGAAGCGTGTGTCAGAGGCAGATGTTGAAGAAGGCCTGGTCACCGATGATGACGCAGATGAGGTAAAACAGCCGCGTGCGCCTGTTGTGACCGTGATGGGTCACGTTGACCACGGGAAAACGTCACTGCTTGATGCTCTTCGCCAGACAGATGTCGTGGCGGGTGAAGCCGGCGGCATTACGCAGCACATTGGCGCTTACCAAGTGAACATGGAATCCGGCGACAAGATTACGTTCCTGGATACGCCGGGCCACGAGGCCTTTACCTCCATGCGCGCACGCGGCGCGAAGTCGACAGACATCGTGATCCTCGTCGTCGCGGCAGATGATGGTGTGATGCCCCAAACGATTGAGGCGATCAACCACGCCAAGGCGGCGGAAGTGCCGATCATCGTGGCCATTAATAAGTGCGATAAGCCGACGGCTGAACCACAACGCGTAAAGAACGAACTTCTTCAACATGAGATTTTTGTTGAAGACATGGGCGGCGACATTCAGGCCGTTGAAGTCTCAGCTCAAACGAAAGAAGGTCTCGACAAGCTCGAAGAGGCCATTGTGCTTCAAGCAGAAATTCTAGAGCTGAAGGCGAACGCTGACCGACCGGGCGAGGGCGTGATCGTTGAGGCCAAGCTCGACAAGGGACGGGGTCCCGTCGGCACGCTGCTCGTCCAGCGCGGTACACTCGCCGTGGGTGATATCCTCGTGGCGGGTGCTGAGTGGGGTAAAGTTCGCGCCCTGATCAATGATCGTGGCGAAAGTGTTGAAAACGCAGGGCCATCACAGCCAGTGGAAGTTCTGGGTTTGAACGGCACGCCGGAAGCAGGCGATGTCTTTGTCGTTGTTGAAAACGAAGCCCGTGCTCGCGAAGTGGCGGATTACCGTCAACGCATGCAACGCGACCAGCGTGTTGGCGGGTCTGGACGAACGTCGCTTGACCAGATGCTGACCCAGCTCAAGGAAGCTGACCGTGCAGAGCTGCCCATCGTTGTGAAGTCTGACGTGCAGGGGTCGTCAGAAGCCATCGTGCAAGCCATGGAGAAACTGGGAACCGACGAAGTGTCGGCTCGGGTCATCCATTCAGGCGTTGGCGGGATTACAGAAGCTGATGTCACCTTGGCAAATGCATCCGGTGCGCCTGTCATTGGTTTCAACGTGCGGGCAAACGCGCAGGCGCGTGAAGCCGCACGGGCCGCAGGCATTGAGATTCGGTACTACTCGGTGATCTACGACTTGGTCGACGATGTGAAAGCCGCCATGTCAGGCCTTCTCTCGCCGGAAGTGCGAGAAACATTCAACGGCAACGCCGAAATTCTCGAAGTGTTCAACATCTCAAAAGTGGGTCGTATTGCCGGCTGTAAGATCACGGAAGGCAGCGTTAAGCGCGGCTCGAAGGTCCGCCTCATTCGCGACGACGTGGTGATCCACGAAGGCACGCTGTCCACGCTGAAACGCTTCAAGGATGAAGTGAAGGAAGTGGGCAACGGGCAGGAATGCGGCATGAGTTTCGAGAACTATCAGGACATGCGTCCTGGCGATGTGATCGAGTGTTTCGACGTCGAAGAGATTGCTCGAACCCTGGATTAATCCACAAAGGGCTAGCCAGTCCAAATTGGTTGAAGTTGAGTGAGGGCTGTCCGGCTAAAGCCGGGCGGTCTTCTCCCTTTTTAAGTAGAGAACCATGAGCCAGCGCCGCAGAGGCAATCAAAAACACCCGTCCGGCAAAGCCCCAAGCCAGCGTCAGTTGCGCATCGGAGAGGTCTTGCGGGCGGCACTTGCAGAGATTTTCACGCGCCGGGACGTGCGTGATCCTGTACTGCAGGACGCGATCATCACGGTCTCTGAGGTGCGGGCAAGCCCCGATCTCAAAAACGCTGTCGCCTATGTTGTCCCTCTGGGCCATGACGACCCCGCGTCAGTGGTCTACGCCCTCAACAAGGCAAAGAAATTTTTCAGGGGTGAGGTGTCCAAGGCGGTCGATCTGAAACACATGCCGGACCTTGTCTTCGCCGCGGACACCACATTTGACTATGCCGCGAACGTTGATGCTATGCTGAGTTCCCCGGAGGTGGCCCGGGACTTAGGGGGCGACGATAAGTAGGCAATAGGTTGGCTTCGCAGACACTCGATCAGCTCATCGCGCGGACCGCGCTGCAAGACCGTGCCGCCTTCGCTGAGCTCTATACTGCAACTTCTGCAAAACTTTTTGGCGTGTGTCTCCGTATCTTAAAGGACCGGGGGCAGTCAGAAGATGCGCTGCAGGAGATCTATGTGAAAGTCTGGGCAAATGCTTCAGCTTACCGGCCTGGGGAAAACAGCCCGATTTCCTGGTTGATTGCGATTGCCCGAAATCACGCTATTGATCGATGGCGCGCAAAAAAGCTTCCTACCGAAACGCTGGAAGCTGCTGCAGAGGTCGCTGACAGCGGATTAACGCCTGAGCAATCTGCCATGCAAAGTTCCACCGCCAAACAGATCGAAATCTGCCTCGGCGAACTGGATCAAGACCGTGCGAGTGCGGTCCGTGCAGCGTACATTGAGGGTTATTCATACAAGGAGCTTGCTGAGCGATATAGCGTACCTCTTAATACGATGAGAACCTGGTTGCGGCGCAGCCTGATCCAGCTGAGAGAATGTCTGCAGCGATGAGCGGTGAAGAGAAACATACCTCAGAGGGCGAAACACCCGATGATGTGCTGGCCGGTGAATATGCCCTCGGCCTGCTTGACCCGGCTGGCCGAGCAGCCGTCGAACGGCGGGCATCGCAAGAGCCTGACTTTGCCGCGCGCCTCACCTTTTGGCGCAATGAGTTCTCTGCATTTGACGAGGCGTATGAGCCAGTACAACCACCAAACCACTTGTTTCAAAAAATTGAGAAACGTCTCCATGGGACGGAGGGCCCCTCATGGTGGTCCGACCTGGCCTTTTGGCGGTCGCTCGCGCTTGGCGTGACATCGGCTCTCGTGATTCTCATTGCCGTCACGGTGAACGAATTGGCGCTGCCGCCTGCAGTACAAATGGTAACTGTGCTTGAAAGTGAGGAAGGCGGTCTCAACTCTGTTGTCCTTTATGACCCGTTGTCGTCCACACTAAGGGTGACCGTACTCGACACCCCGGCAGGCAATGGAAGCGATGCGGAGCTTTGGCTTGTGCGTGAGGCCGGCGCGCCTGTGTCCCTCGGCATTTTACCGCGCTCTGGCCGTCTGGAGCGCACTATTCGTGAGGAATTGCACGTGCTTGTCCGCCCTGGCGCGACCTTCGCAGTGAGTCTGGAGCCTGAAGGGGGGTCGCCAACGGGAGAGGTCTCAGGCCCCGTCATAGCGACCGGGCGACTCGCCGAAATTTAATTTTTCATTTTTTGAAACTCTTTTCTCTGTCGACCCGTTTCTTCTGATGTCCGCAGCGCGCGGGCAAAAGATGGAAACTCACGTTTAAAGGAACGACAGATGAAATTCCCCCTCATTCGCATGGTTGCCTCTGCAGCCGTGATCGCATCATCCCTCACTTTGGGTACAGGGTCTGCACTTGCAGACAATCCAATGGTGGGGGGCGCCCCGATGTTCGCAAGCAAGAACATCATCGAAAACGCCGTTAATTCAAAAGATCACACAACCCTGGTTGCCGCAGTTAAAGCGGCAGGTCTCGTCGAGACGCTCCAAGGCCCCGGTCCCTTCACCGTGTTTGCGCCAACAAATGCGGCATTCGAGGAATTGCCCGATGGCACGGTTCCAACTCTTCTTAAAGCTGAGAACAAGGGAACTCTGACGACTGTGCTAACCTGCCACGTGGTAGGTACAGACGCCATGTCGTCAATGGTCAAGGCCATGATTGCCAATGAAGGCGGCTCCCACGTCATTGAGACGCTTGGCGGTTGTACTCTCATAGCGACCGTGCAGAACGGTGATCTTCTGATCAAAGACGAAAACGGCAACATCGCCACCGTGACAATCGCTGACGTTGACCAGTCGAATGGCGTCATTCACGTCATCGACAAAGTGCTCCTGCCAAAAGCGTAACTTTGGCGTGAGTCTGCATCGGCGGTCACCCCTAGCCCCAAGACCGCCGGTGCAGTTTTTGAAAAGGATAAAAGAATGCTTACGAGACGACGTCTCCTCTGGACGACAACTGCTCTTATTGGCACTGGCGCTCTTGGTTTTGCCTACTCACAAAGCCAACGCTCAGCAGGTGAGGGCGAGTTCGAAATCACCCGCACACCTCAAGAATGGCGGGCGCTTCTGGGTGAGAACCGATATCTCATCATGCGCGAAGAAAAGACGGAAACGCCCTACACCAGTCCGCTCCTCAATGAAAAGCGCAAGGGCACCTATCATTGCGCGGCCTGCGATCTTCCCGTCTATTCCTCTGAAGCGAAATATGATAGCGGCACCGGTTGGCCGAGCTTCTATGCCGCCTTGGACGGAGCGATTGGCACCAAAGAAGACAACAGCTTCTTCATTACCCGCACGGAAGTACATTGCCGTCGATGTGGCGGCCACTTTGGCCATATCTTTGATGATGGGCCTCCTCCAACGGGCTTGCGCCACTGTCTGAACGGCCTTGCCTTGTCCTTTGGGGCGGCTTAGTACTGCGCCCGTCACGGATGGTCGAGACTAGGGAGCAAAAGTGGGCAAAAGGCGAAAAAAGGGGGATCCTGTCTCAGGGTGGGTGATTGTCGACAAGCCCGCCGGCCCGACATCGACACAAGTTGTGGGCGCTGTCCGCCGCGCTTTTAATGCCCAGAAGGCAGGTCATGCCGGCACTCTCGATCCGCTGGCCGAAGGCATTCTGCCGATTGCGCTTGGCGAAGCGACCAAGACCATTCCCTATGTCGTGGACAGCGAGAAAGTGTACCGCTTCACGGTCAAATGGGGCGCATCCACGACCACCGACGACGCGGAAGGCGACATTGTCGACACTAGTGATGAACGACCGGACCAAAAAGCTATCGAGTCTGCCCTTGAGGGGTTTGTCGGCGAGATTGCACAGGTGCCGCCCCAATTCTCAGCTATCAAGGTGGATGGTGAGCGGGCCTATGACATCGCGCGGGATGGCGAGACCGTGGAGCTGAAATCCCGGAATGTGACCATTTTTGAGGCGAACCTGCTGGAAACCCCAGACGCAGATCATGCCGAGTTCGAGATTGTCTGCTCAAAAGGGACCTATGTGCGGTCTCTGGCGCGCGATTTGGGTGCCGTTTTGGGCTGTTTTGGCCATGTTGTGGCCTTAAGGCGCCTCGCAACCGGGCCTTTTGGCGAAGAGCTGTCGATTTCGCTGGATAAAGTGAAGGAGTTCGGCAATAGTGCCGCCGCTCGCCCGACCTTGTGGGCCCATCTTCATCCGCTTGAGACCGCGCTGGACGACATCCCGGCGGTGGCCGTGAGCGATCAGGATGCAGCCCGATTGAAGCAAGGCCAGGCGATTTTGTTGCGCGGCCGCGATGCACCGGTACTGGAGGGAATAGCCCTCACCGTTGCGGGTGGGACGCCGGTGGCCCTGGTCGAGTATGACCGGGGCGAATTGAAGCCGGTCCGCGTGTTTAACCTGACCGATCAGGGCTTTTCTCGGGCGCCGCAGGCGGCATCCGGTGACAGGCTTTGAAATTCCCGGTCAATCATTAGGAGTTGCCGATGTCGATCACAGCTGATCGCAAGCAAGAATTGATCAAAGAATTCGCCCAAGGTGAGGGCGATACCGGTTCACCGGAAGTACAGATTGCCATTCTGACAGAACGGATCACCAATCTGACGGAACACTTCAAAACGCATGGCAAGGATAATCACTCCCGCCGCGGGCTTTTGAAAATGGTGAGCCAGCGCCGTCGTTTGCTCGACTATGTAAAGGGCAAGGAACAGGCGCGGTACGAAGCGTTGATTAAACGCCTCGGTATCCGGAGATAAGAGAGGGGCTTTGGCTTCTCGAACCATGAAACAGCGTTCGCTCCATTCAGGGCCGAGCGCTTTTCGTGTTTCGCAAGTGTAGTACCGATTTGAGCAAGAAAGAGACTCTGTCCGTTTGACGCGGATCCAACCGACAATGTCCGACATGCTTTTGTCTCTTGAGCATCTGGGCAAATGAAACGTTGGAAGGACCCCGTCCACAATCCGGCCGCAGAAATGAAAGCGGCATAACCGACGCGCCACGCATCCGGCAAAAAACCGATCTGGATGTGACGATATGAGAAATGAAGGCGCAAATTAGGAAACTGAAATGTTTGATATTGTCCGAGAGGAAATTGAATGGGGCGGACGGCCCCTCATCATCGAAACGGGTAAGGTAGCCCGTCAGGCGGATGGCGCCGTGATGGTGACGTATGGCGAGACGACAGTGCTCGCAACCGCAGTGGCTGATCGTCAGCCCAAACCTGGGCTGGACTTCTTCCCGCTCACGGTGAACTACCAGGAAAAAACCTATGCTGCCGGTAAGATCCCCGGTGGCTTCTTTAAGCGCGAAGGCCGTCCGAGTGAGAAGGAAACACTCGTTAGCCGATTGATCGACCGACCGATCCGCCCGCTTTTCCACAAGAGCTTCAAGAACGAAACACAGATCATCACAACGGTGATCTCCCACGACATGGAAAACGATCCAGATGTCGTGGCCATGGTTGCAACCTCTGCGGCGCTTACCATCTCCGGCATTCCTTTTATGGGACCGATTGGCGCGGCGCGCGTTGGCTATATTGACGGCGAATATGCGCTGAACCCGATGATCGACGAGCTGCCTGAAAGCTCTCTTGATCTTGTGGTTGCGGGCACCGAAGACGCTGTTCTGATGGTGGAATCAGAAGCCAAAGAGCTGTCGGAAGACGTCATGCTGGGCGCTGTCATGTTCGGCCACGAGAACTTCCAGCCTGTGATCGACATGATCATCCGTCTCGCAGAGAAAGCGGCAAAAGAACCTCGCGCTATCGAAGAAGAAGACACGAGTGAGCTCGATGCCAAGGTTGCCGGTCTCGTGGAAGCAGACCTTGAAGCGGCATACTCCATTGCAGACAAGATGGAGCGTCAGGCAAAGGTTGCGGAAGCACGCGACAAAGCATTGGCCGAGTTGGCTGACGAGGAAGACGAAAATGCCTACCCAGCAAATAAGGTGGGCGGGTCTTTCAAAGGCGTCGAAAAGAAAATCGTTCGCGGCTCCATCATCAAAACCTCCAAGCGTATTGATGGCCGAGACCTCGACACAGTGCGCCCAATCGTATCCGAAGTGGGCGTTCTGCCCCGCACACACGGGTCTGCGCTCTTCACGCGTGGGGAGACACAGGGTCTTGTGGTTGCGACGTTGGGTACCGGCGACGATGAGCAGTTCATCGACGCGCTTGAAGGCACCTATAAAGAAAGCTTCCTGCTGCACTACAACTTCCCTCCATACTCTGTAGGGGAAACAGGTCGTGTAGGCTTTACCGGCCGTCGCGAAGTCGGCCACGGCAAGCTCGCCTGGCGGGCGCTCAGGGCCGTGCTGCCGAGCAAGGAAGATTTCCCCTACACAATCCGTCTCGTTTCCGAGATCACGGAATCGAACGGCTCATCTTCCATGGCGACCGTCTGTGGCTCATCTCTCGCCATGATGGATGCAGGCGTGCCGCTTGCGCGTCCCGTTGCAGGGATTGCCATGGGCCTCATCAAGGATGATGACGGTGTGGCGGTTCTCTCCGACATTTTGGGGGATGAAGATCACCTGGGCGACATGGACTTTAAGGTCGCAGGCACCGAAGAAGGCATCACCTCCCTTCAGATGGACATTAAGATCACCGGCATCACCAAAGACATCATGCAGACCGCGCTGGACCAGGCGAAGGGCGGCCGGATGCATATTCTGGGTGAGATGGCGAAAGCGATTTCCGAAGGCCGCGAAGAGCTTGGCGAATATGCGCCGCGCATCGAAACCATGACCGTTCCGACCGACAAGATTCGGGACGTGATCGGGGCTGGCGGCAAAGTGATCCGCCAGATCGTCGAAGAAACCGGCGCCAAGGTCGACATCAACGACGAAGGCATCGTTAAAGTGTCCTCCTCTGATGCAGCAAGCATTAAAGCGGCGATTGACTGGATCACCGGCATTACAGCCGAGCCGGAAGTCGGCGTGATCTACAAAGGCACGGTCGTGAAGACGGTGGACTTTGGGGCCTTCGTCAACTTCTTCGGCCCAAAAGACGGTCTTGTGCATATTTCGCAGCTTGAGCCGCGCAAAGTGGCACAGGTGACCGACGTGGTGAAGGAAGGCGACGAAGTCTTCGTGAAGCTCTTAGGATTTGACGATCGCGGCAAGGTGCGCCTCTCCATGAAAGTCGTCAATCAGGAAACTGGGGAAGAAATTCCTCGCGAAGAAGGCGACAAGGCTGAAGGGGGTGACAAGTCCGATGGGGACAAACCCCGCCGTCGCCGCCGGAAACCTGCGGAAGAAAAATCCGATTAAGTCTTGGCGAACCGCCTAAGGCGCGACAAGATAAAGGGCTCCCGTTCGGGGGCCCTTTTTTTGCCGATAGGGCCAGTTTCTAGAGAGTTTGGAAACGGTTCACGGTGGAAAATGGAGGGGGCTCGGGGTTTGAGAAGGATGTGGGGATGAGATCCGGTTTCGCGGCCGCGTTGGTCGCAGCAATGGTTCTTTCGATTGCGGCACGTGCTGAAACGCAGCAGGGCACAACGCCTGATGTACCGGAAGTCGATACCGTCCAGGCAGAGGCAGATCAGGGCATTCCGCCGGAATATTTGTGGACCAATGTGGTAACAGTGTTCGACCGCGACCGGCTGGCGCGTTTGGATGAAGCTGTTGCATTGGGCAATGAGGAGTCCTACGGGGCATCGGCCTCGATCCGCGAACGCGCCGCTTTTCATAAAGTGATGGATGCGGAGACCAAGCCCGTAAATGATGCAGACCTTCTCGGATGGTGGGCGTGTCGGACGATTAAGGTAGGCGGCAAGTTTGCTGGCCTTATCGTCTACAGCTGGTTCGACTGCAAGGTGACCGTGCGCGACGGTTTTTTATTCTTTGAGAAACGCTCCGGGTCGCAACGGCTTTCGGGCCGGCTTTATCAGGACGGGCCAGACCGCCGGGTGCTGCTGGCAGCGCCCACCTACAATGATGAACCGCAAAGGGCCTATTCCGGCCCGGGAGGTGGGATCACCGATCCGCAGCGCCAGGACAAGGTAGGCGTCTTGAGCCAATTGGCTGACGGCAGGCTACGTGTTGTGTTCCCCTGGTCGGTGCTGGAAAGCACCTACGATATACTCGAATTGAAGAGACCCGACTAAGCCGATCAACCAATATTTCGGAGGGCGCGTGGCGACATTCCTTTTAGTGCATGGCGCTTGGCACGATTCACACGCCTGGAGCCTTTTGGCGCCTGAACTTGAAACTCTAGGACATAGGGTCGTCGCGCCGACACTGCCCGACCATGAACCGGGGTCTCGTGTCTCACCATTCAAAGGATCAATGGATAGATATGCCGGGCGGGTTCACGATGCGGCGAGAGACATCATTGAGTCTGAAGGTAAACCACCGCTCTGTGTTGGACACTCCATGGCCGGTTTCGTTATTTCGCTCGCCGCGGAACAGCGGCCGGACCTGTTTCGCCAGCTGATCTTTCTCACAGCCTTTGTGCCCAACAAAAACGAGGGCCGCCTGTTTCCCCAGATACTGAATGACAAGGTTATGCGCAAAAGAATTGGAAACACCCGGTTCAATGTTTTGGAGGGGACCAATTCCGTCAAGCCGGAACGCGCGGCCGACTTCTTTTATCACGACTGCCCCGAAGACGTTCAGACGGAAGCCATCGCACGGCTGGTTCCGGAGCCGATGAAGCCCCTTATGTCAAAAGTGAAGCTCAGTCCGGCCAAATTCGGTACCGTACCGGCTGCATATATTGAGTGCGCGGATGATCAAGCCATCCCAATTCACATGCAGCGGCGTATGCAAGCCAGCCAAACCTTCGCGCAAATAGTGAGCCTTCCGTCTGCTCACTCGCCCTTCCTTTCTATGCCGGAAAGGTTGGCGCGGGTTCTCGACGAAATTGCGAGAGCGTAACGTTTACTCTGCGGCGTCTTTCTTCGGTGCGGGCGCCTCATCTGCTTTGATGTCTTCCCATTGTGGCATGCCGACAATATTGAAGCCTGAATCCACATGATGGACTTCACCGGTCACCCGTTTGGAGAGATCTGACAGCAGGTAAAGGGCGGAGCCCCCCACATCGTCAAGCTCGACAGTTTCTTTGAGCGGCGAGTGCGACTTGTTCCACTTAAACACATAGCGCGCGGAACCGATGGCGGAACCGGCAAGGGTTCGCATCGGACCGGCGGAGAGCGCGTTCACCCGGATACCTTTGCGCCCGAGATCAACAGAGAGATAGCGCACGCTGGCTTCAAGGGCGGCTTTTGCCACACCCATGACATTATAGTTCGGCATGACCCGCTCTGCGCCCGCATAGGTGAGTGTGATCATAGACCCGCCGTTCGGCATCATTTCAGAAGCGCGACGCGCAATGTCGGTAAAGGAGTAGCAGGAGATTTCCATGGTCTGCCGGAAATTCTCCCGGGTCGTATCGACATATTGGCCTTTAAGCTCGCTCTTGTCCGAATAGGCAACGGCGTGAACGACGAAGTCGATGGTGCCCCATTTTTCCTTAAGAGCATCGAACAGCGTATCGAGGCTCGCTTCATCCATGACATCGCACGGCAGCAGCAGGTCCGATCCGACGGACTCTGCGAGCGGCTTCACCCGGCGCCCAAAGGCTTCGCCCTGATAGGTAAAGGCGAGTTCCGCACCATGGGCGGCCGCCGCCTTAGCAATGCCCCAGGCGATGGAATGGTCGTTTGCAACGCCCATGATGAGGCCTTTTCGGCCCGCTAGCAGGTCGCCCGACTGAAAGGCACTTCCGCGTGTCATCTCTGATGCCACTCCTCAAATGTTCTGTTACGGCCTCTATGGAGCATAGATGTGCCGAAATGAGACGTTCTCGTCACTCAACTACAGGAAGGAGCAAGCCCTGTGCCCCTTTACAATCGGAGCCAACAAGGGTCGCCCCTCGCCAGCCGCTTATCCGTTATACCGCTGGAAAACCAGAGACCCGTTGGTTCCGCCAAAGCCGAAACTGTTGGACAGAATGGTATTGATCTCAGCATTGTCGATCCGTTCCCGGACAATGTTCGCGTGGGCGACTTCCGGGTCGATTTCCTTGATGTTGGCTGATTCAGCAATGAAACCGGACTCCATCATCAAGAGAGAGTAGATCGCTTCATGGACACCCGCTGCCCCTTGTGCGTGGCCGCTGAGCGATTTGGTCGCACTGATGGGCGGCATATCATCGCCAAAGACCTCGGTAATTGCGGTAATCTCAGGGATGTCCCCCACCGGCGTCGAGGTCGCATGCGGATTGATATAGTCAATCTTTTCGCCAACACCGTCGAGCGCCAGCTTCATGGCGCGCACCGCGCCTTCGCCGGACGGGGCGACCATATCGGCGCCATCGGATGTCGCGCCATAGCCCACCACTTCCGCATAGATTTTCGCGCCGCGCGCTTTGGCAGTTTCCAGCTCTTCGAGCACCAGCGTGCCGCCGCCGCCGGTAATCACGAAGCCGTCCCGGTTCACATCGTAGGCGCGGCTCGCTTCCGCAGGTGTGTCGTTATATTTGGATGACATCGCCCCCATCGCATCGAAGAGAGAGGAGAGCGACCAGTCCAATTCTTCGCCGCCACCTGCAAACATCCTGTCCTGCTTGCCCCACTGGATCTGCTCTACGGCATTGCCGATACAGTGCGTGGAGGTCGTGCAGGCTGAGCTGATGGAATAGCTCGGGCCTTTGATTTTGAAGAGGGTCGACAGGTTGGCAGAAACCGTGCTCGACATGGCTTTGGGCACGCTGGTGGGGCCGATCCGTTTCGGACCTTTTTCACGGGTAATGTCTGCAGCAGCCACGATCGCTTTGGTGGATGGGCCGCCTGATCCCAGAATGGCGCCGGTGCGCTCATTGCTGATCTCATTTTCCTCAAGGCCTGCGTCGCGAATGGCCTGCTCCATCGCGAGATATGTGTACATCGCCCCGTCGCCCATGAAGCGTCTCGTCTTGCGATCAAGCACCTCTTCCAGGTCGAGCTTCAGCGAACCATGGACCTGGCTGCGAAAGCCCAGTTCTTCATATTTGTCTGCTTTGACGATGCCAGATTTGGCTTCACGAAGGCTGGAAACAACTTCCTGCACATTATTGCCAAGGCTGGACACGATGCCCATTCCGGTAACGACAACACGCCTCATGGTTCTACTCCATGGCTGGGCGGGGGGACCCGCAATCAATTTCGGTTACCTCTTATGTAACCCGAAAGTGGCTTTTGTGAGAAACTGCAATCCAACTGAAGACTTTTCGGTCAAATCCCCAAAATCCTCAGTCGGTCCAACACTTAGTCAGACGGACCTTCAACCACGACGCGCAGGTCTTCCGCTTTGTAGATGGGCTCGCCGTCTGCCTTCAAAATACCATCGGCAGTCAGCATCACGATTTTGCGGTTGATGACCCGCTTCAAGTCGATCTCATATTCGATTTTCTTGACCTCGGGCGTCACCATGCCCGAGAAGCGGACAGAACCGACACCGATCGCACGGCCCTTGCCCTGTGCGCCCATCCAGCCCAGATAAAAGCCGACCAGCTGCCACATACCGTCAAGGCCCAGGCATCCCGGCATAATCGGATCGCCTTCAAAATGGCAGGGGAAGAACCAGCGGTCCTCGTTGATCTCATATTCTGCGCGGATGAGGCCCTTATCGTTCGCACCACCCGTATCCGAAATCTGCGTGATCCGGTCCATCATCAGCATAGGCGGAAGCGGCAGCTGCGCGTTGCCGGGCCCGAACAGGTCCCCGTGCGCACATGCCAGAAGGTCTTCGTATGAATAGCTCGACTTTTGCTCAGCCATATCCGTTCAATCACCCCGCCCTTTATTTGCTGACATGTGAGTGTCCGTCCGGGTTTTACCGGGTCAGCATCTGTTGAGCGCTTGGTAACATACGCGGCAAGTCCCGCAAACCCTTGATTTTTATGGCAAGAATGCCATTTGGGCTGGGCCTGGCCGGTCGCGGGTGTTGAAGGGCGCCACTTGACAAGACGCTCGTAATTCCCACATGGTAGAGTATTGTTTGTAATCGTTACAAACTAGGAAGCGCGATCTGTTGGCAGGTATTCGCCATGGACGCGTCAGACAGACAGGTTGGACATGACAGATCGTCCGTATAGTCAGACTTTGGCCCGGCTCCGTGAGGCCGGACTTCGGCCCACCCGCCAGCGCCTTGCGCTTGGGCGCCTGCTTTTTGACGAAGGCGATTGTCATGTAACCGCTGAGGGCCTGCACGAGCAGGCGCAGGAAGTCGGCGTCTCTGTCTCTCTTGCGACGGTCTACAACACACTGCATCAGTTCACAGAGGTTGGATTGCTGCGGGAGGTTGTTGTCGACAGTTCGCGGACCTATTTCGATACCAACATCTCTGATCATCACCACATCTTCCACGAAGATGAGGGCAGCCTCACCGATATTTCTGGAAAGATGATCGACGTCGCGGGTCTTCCGGACGTGCCCGAAGGGACAGAACTGTCCCGTGTGGATGTGGTCGTTCGGGTGCGCAACAGCTCCTGATTTTTCAGACTTGTTTTTGCAACTCATTCTCTTTAGAAGAATTATAAAGAGTTGACGAACCTGTTGGCGCGTCTTAATTTCTTTGCGACAACGTCCCCGGGGCCCCGGGCGGCGTGAGGAAAAGCGCAAAGGCGAGGAGAACGCAAATGTCGCTAGCAGGGTCAAAGACCGAAGGTAATCTCAAAGATGCGTTTGCAGGCGAAAGCCAGGCAAACCGCCGCTATCTCTACTTCGCCCAAAAAGCGGACGTAGAAGGCTACAATGATGTGGCAACCGTGTTCCGCTCAACCGCGGAAGGCGAAACCGGCCACGCGCACGGCCACCTAGAATTTCTCGAAGCTGTAGGCGACCCCGCAACGGGCGAACCCATCGGCAGCACCGAGCTGAACCTCAAAGCAGCCATCGCAGGCGAAACCCATGAATATACGGACATGTATCCGGGCATGGCACGCACCGCACGGGATGAAGGCTTTGATGAAATTGCGGACTGGTTCGAAACGCTTGCCAAAGCGGAAAAGAGCCATGCGGGCCGTTTCCAAAAAGCCCTCGACAATCTCGACGATTAAGACGCGGAACCGGGGCAGGCAGTTACTTGTTTGCCCCGCTTCTTTAGCTGCGCCGTGAATCCCTAAAGAGCGCACCGATAAAGCGAACAGAGAGAGTCCGGCATGAGCAGAGAAGGCAGCTTGGATGCCCCCATACGGCATCCGATCGATTGGCAGAACCCTGACTTTTATAATCGTGAAGAACTGGACGAAGAGCTTCGCCGGGTCTTCGATATCTGTCATGGCTGCCGGCGGTGCTTTAATCTCTGCGATAGTTTTCCGCGTCTCTTCGACCTGATCGACGACAGTGACTCGGGTGAGTTGGACAGCGTGTCCAGCGAAGACTTCGGTCCGGTGGTAGATGCCTGCACACTTTGCGACATGTGTTTCATGACCAAGTGTCCTTATGTGCCGCCCCACGAATTCAATCTTGATTTCCCACACCTCATGCTGCGCTACCGCGCCATCGAAACCAAAGCCGCAGGCGGCCCGCCCTTCGTGCCCGGCCAGTTGGCAAAGATGGATCGCAACGGCAAGCTCGCAGCCCCGGTCTCAGGACTGGCGAATTGGGGATCCAAACGCTCCAACAAATTAACACGGCCCGCGCTGGAGAAAGTTGCCGGCATTGATGCCCGTGCCGAACTGCCAAAGTTTGCGGGCAAGACCTACATGATGCGCGCCAAGGCGGAAGATGCAGCCGGCACACTCACAGTAAATGCAGACGCACCCGGCAAAGGCCGTAAGGCGGCGCTCTTCGCCACCTGTTTTGTGAATTACAACAACCCGACAGTTGGCGAGGCCGCCCGCAAGCTTCTGGCGCATATTGGCGTCGACACCCAGCCTGCCTATCCCGGTTGTTGCGGCATGCCTCACCTGGAAAGCGGCAATATTGAAAAAGTCGCAGAGCAGGCGCGGAAAGTGTCTTCGGAACTGAGGCCGCTGATTGATCAAGGCATGGACATCATTGCGCTCACCGCGTCCTGCGGCTTGATGCTCAAATTCGAGTGGCCGCTGATCCTACCCGACGACGAGAACGTCAAAGCTCTGTCAGAGGCGACCTTTGACGTGGACGAATATGTGGTGGACATTGCCAAGAAGGAAGGCCTGCCTGAAGGCATGGTCCCAGTCGAAGGCGGTGTCACGGCGCACCTGGCCTGTCATGCGCGTGCGCAAAATATGGGGCCTAAGTCGGCCGAGATGATGCGGCTTATCCCCGATACGAAGATCGACGTGGTCGAGCGGTGTTCCGGTCATGGCGGCACGTTCGGTGTGATGAAAGAGACGTTTGATCTCGCCATGAAGGTCGGCAAAACGGCCGCGCGCAATGTCGCCAAAACCGAAAATAAATATGTGACGTCCGATTGCCCGCTCGCCGCCAAACATTTGGTGCATGAGGTCGAGACATTGAACGGAGACGCGGACGCGAAGCCGCTGCCTCAAGCCCAACACCCGATTGAAATCATGGCCCGCGCCTACGGCCTGATAAACTAAAGCGTTTCCAGGAAAAGTGGCCAGGACTGACTTGGCGGTTTTCCGTCCGGAAACGCGACCAAATAGAGATCGACTAAAGGTCAAACCTGAATCACATAGTAACCTTTCTAGCTGGAACGAACTGATGAGTGCTGCTCGTAAATCCATTTCCCCCGACGATATTCTCGACATGCAAACCTATGAGGGTGAGCGCAATGACAGACGCGCGCGGCTGCGCGACATCAAACGCGATCGCCGCGTAGAGATCGGTCCCTGCGCAACCTTCTATTTTGAGAATTACGACACCATGCTGCACCAGATTCACGAGATGCTGCGTATCGAGGGCGGCGGCGACGAACAGATGAAGGATGAGCTGGAGGCGTACAATCCCTTGATCCCGCAGGGCCGCGATTTGGTGGCGACGCTCATGTTCGAGATTGATGACGAAGTGCGCCGCGACCGCATGCTGCGCCAGCTCACCCATGTGGAAGGGACCTGCTATCTTCAGGTGGGCGAGGAAAAAATCATGGCGCGCGCAGAAGACGATGTGGAACGCACCAAGGACGATGGCAAAACATCATCCATTCACTTCCTGCACTTTGACCTGACGGACGCGCAGGCAGACGCGTTCAAAAGCGGGGACGCAGACATATCGGTCGGCATCGGACACGAAAACTATGCCCACGCTGCGGGCCTTTCGACGACGGTGCGTTCGGCGCTGAGCAGTGATCTAGACTGATTAGGTACGCGGACTATTCAAACCGCTCGTCGGAATAGACGCCCCAAAGATCGCGCTTCGCAATCCATCCTCTATATCCACCGGCCTGGGCGCGGCACCAGTCCGCGCCGCAGGCGTCAAGTGCGACAACCACATTGGGCTCTGCGGCGGCCACGATCTCGCCGGTGCCGCCAGGGCCGTCATAGAGTGTCGCCGTTTCATCGCCATTCGCGGGTCTGACAAGGGCGTGGCGACGTCCATCCAGAAGCGTGTGATACACCCAGCCCACATCGCCGTCTGAATCGCGCACCCGGCGCCAATGTTCAAACTCGGCCAATATTTCGATGGGCAACCCTTTGCGCTGATACACCCAGCGAACAGGGTGGGACCGGCTCGGGCCAACACGCACATTCACTTTGTTGGCCTTCAAGCTCACAAACCTTGGCAGCGGCAGGCCCGTTTCAATGCCGACGGGGCGACTTTCCGCGCGCGCGGGCATCTCCAACCCGCTAATTGCCGTCAGGGCAATGGCGACGGAGAGGCCCCAGGCCCAAACGGCCGGTCGACTGGAATGGCAAAGCTCTGCCAGGCGCACGGGAAACCCTCACATTTCTGACCGCACAATGAATCACCCTTAACCTTATGCAAGCGCCGAACCCAAGGGTCAAGACGAGGGCGTACCAGGCTGACAGACTTTGCGGCAGCTTCCCTGCTCTGCTAGACAAGAGGTCTCGCTTTACTGGAAAGGCGTCCTCAGTACATGGCCACAACGCCCGAAAAACCCTTAGTCATCGTCACCCGCAAATTACCGGATGCCATCGAAACGCGTTTGGGCGAACTCTTCGATACCAGGCTGAATGAGAGCGACGAACCCATGAGCCAGTCAGCGCTCGCGAGTGCTATGCGCGAGGCGGACGTCCTGGTTCCCACCGTGACAGACCGGATTGATGGCCGGCTTTTGGCGCAGGCAGGCGATAAGCTCAAGCTGATTGCTCAGTTCGGCACCGGCGTCGACAATATTGATGTGGAAAGTGCGATCTCACGAGGGATCACGGTCACCAATACCCCGAGCGTTTTGACAGAAGACACGGCTGACATGACCATGGCGCTCATCCTCTCGGTGCCGAGGCGCATGGTAGAAGGGGTTGACTACCTTCAGGAACGTGCGGCGACCTGGTCCGGCTGGTCCCCGACATGGATGTTGGGGCATCGCATATGGGGCAAGAAGCTTGGCATACTGGGCATGGGCCGCATCGGGCAGGCGGTTGCCCGTCGCGCAAAAGCCTTCGGCCTCGAGATCCACTATCACAATCGACAAGCGGTCAACGCAGCGGTCGAAGAAGAGCTCGGTGCCACCTATTGGGAGAGCCTCGATCGGATGCTGGGACAGGTCGACATTTTGTCGATCAACTGCCCGCACACGCCGGCGACCTATCACCTGCTGAACGCAAGACGGTTGAAGCTCATGAAGCCCGACGCCTATATCGTGAACACGGCGCGCGGCGAAGTGATCGATGAGAACGCCCTAGTAGAGGCTTTGCAGAACAAGGAGATCGCGGGCGCGGGCCTTGATGTGTTTGAGCAGGAGCCCGCTGTGAACCCGTCCCTCATCAATCACCGGAAAGTCGTGCTGCTGCCCCATATGGGATCAGCGACGATCGAAGGCCGGTTGGAAATGGGTGAGAAAGTGCTGATCAATATCCGCACCTGGGTTGATGGCCACAAGCCGCCCGACAGGGTTATTCCGGCGATCTTGTGACCCAAGCGTTTTCAGCAAAAGTTGCAGACTTTTGCGGTTCGAAAACGCGATAAGAAAATGCGGGCTAGCCCGCGTGAGCGGATAGATCGGTGATCGTGGGATTGTCACCCGTCAGCGGATTGGCGGGGTCGTGGCGCAGCGTGATGGTGCGTACCCGTGCATCCAGGGCATCATAGATGAGGAGCTTGCCCACAAGCCCCGTGCCCGCCCCGGTCAGCTCCTTGATGACCTCTAGCGCCTGCATGGATCCCATCACACCGGTGAGCGCCCCAAGCACGCCCGCTTCTTCGCATGTTGGCACCAGCCCGTCCGCAGGGGCGGTCGGCACAAAATCGCGATAGGTGGGCAGCGGCACGCCGTCTGCGTCCGTCTCATATCCTTTATAGGTGCTGAGCTGACCGTCAAAGCGTCCGACCGCGGCGGACACCAGCGGCACCCGGGCGAAGTAGCAGGCATCGTTGACGAGGAACCGCGTCTGGAAATTGTCGCAGCCATCCGCGACGAGATCATACTGGCCAACAAGCGTCGTCGCGTTGGTGGCGTTGAGACGCGCTTCATGGGTGATCACCGACACATCAGGATTGATGCGGTGAATAGCGTCTGCCGCGCTTTCAACCTTGGCGCGGCCAACATCTTCCGTGCCATGCACCACCTGGCGCTGCAGGTTCGAGAGTGAAACATGATCATCGTCAATGATGCCGATAGTGCCGACGCCTGCGGCCGCGAGGTAGAGCAGCAGGGGCGAGCCAAGACCGCCCGCGCCCACGACCAGCACCTTCGACTGCATCAGCTTTTGCTGCCCGGCGCCGCCGATTTCTTTCAGCACGATATGGCGCGCATAGCGTTCCAGCTGGTCATCATTGAAAGCCATCTATCTCTCCGGGCTTCGGGCCTTTCTCTATCGGCCACGAACCATAGCAAATGTCAATCGCGGAGCCTCGGATGGTCAGGGGGCGGGCGCCAGGACAACGGCCTGGGTCGACCGGCCGATCCGTCCATAGACATCGTGGAGTTCAGACTCGGTCATGCCGCGCCCATCGGCAAACCAGTCGGAGCGCGTTTTGATGCCGATCCATGGGCCCACCGGCAGGCGCGAGAGGTGCATGGAAAGGTCTGCATTGGGCCAACCACCTGCATTGGGTCGCTCGCCCGTCGCCACCACCGAAAAAAGCGTCGAAAAATCAGCAAAACTGATGGTGGAGGCAAAGGGCGTGGCTTCCTCAAAGAGGGGGCGGGTCGCCCGTATCCAAATGGTGCCGTCATCCTCTTCGCGGATGTCGACCGCGTTCAGAAAAGATTCCGCCATGGGCTTTCGCGGAAACTGCCAGGGGGCCACGTCCTTTGGATCGAGCAGAGGTGTGGTGGGCTCGCTTCCCTGGATAGCGTCCGGCATGCCAGAAATTTCCGACCCTTGCGGCACACCTTTCAGAAAACACATGGAGGCTTTGGCTTGAAGTTTGTCATTGGCCCAGAGCTCGTTTTCGAAGACGGCAACACGTCCGCCCTCGCGGACAGCCACAGGCCGCGTTTCCACAAGTGTCGCCGGCGCCGGCCGCACCAGGTAGACCGTCGCCGAAATGGCAGGACCATGCCCGGCCTCTTTCGCGAGGGTTTCCAACTCGCCCGTCAGCAGACCCGACACGGCACCTCCATGCATACCGCCAAAAGGGCCCATGCTTTGAGGCGCCGGTCGCCACTTGCCATTTTCAGGCGTGAAGACAGCTGAACTTGTGGGCGCATTCATGGACGATCTCCTTTTTACGCAGGCGAGCGTTTACATAAGGACAAACACAGGCCAGTACCAGCCTCAGGCGCCGTGATTGTTGGAACCAAAATAAGAAGCGGGCAGTTCCAATGAACCGCCCGCTTTTGCAATACCTTGTGCTGTTTCTGCCTGACGCAGGGGCGTCAGCCCTCCATCAGCAATTCTTCAACCTGGTACAGCCGGTCTTTGCCGAAGAAACCTTCATCGCCGACAAAGAAGTGGGGAATGCCAAACACGCCTCTATTGGCGGCCGCTTCTGTATTTTCGATGAGTTTCTGTTTGACGTCCTGCTCCTGGGTCCGTGCAAGCAAACGCTCTGCGTCCAGACCACCAGCGGCAAGCACTTTGGCGACCACTTCCGGGTCGTCCATCTTTTGCTCGTCCTCCCACATGGCCTTGGAGACCACTTCGATATATTTCATCTTGTCGCCATCCATCTCGGCAGCGATCAGTCCCCGCATGATCAGAAGCGTGATGACCGGGAAGTGCGGATTGAATTTGAACTTGTCCAGTCCGTGTTTCTTGATGAAACGCTGCGTCTCCAGCTGTTCATATTCAAGTTTCCCTTTCACGCCGCCAAACGCGATCATGGGCGGTTGATTATTGGTAAGCTTGTGAATGCCCCCCAACAGCGCCGGGAAATAGTTGAAGGTGGCACCTGTCCGCTCTTCAATGCCCGGCACCAGCTTGTGGCTCAGGTACCCATTGGGGCTCCCGAAATCAAAAATAAAGTCGACTGTTTTTCCCATCTTCTTCCCTCTGCTTATCGTCCCTGAAAATTGGGCTCGCGCCGTTCCATCATGGCGGCAACACCTTCTTGTACGTCTTCGCTCGCGAATGCTTTCACGCGTTGTGGCGCGACATCTTTGTACGCAGCAGCCTCGCCTTGGGTCGCGGCCATCCGCGCGTGCGCGAGTGTTGTCCGCACGCCGAAAGGCGCCATGGCAGCAATACGCGTCGCGATCTCGACGGCGCGATCAAGCACCTGATCCGGCGCTGTGACCTCCTGCACCAGCCCAATGCGGTGGGCTTCGTCGGCATCGAACTGATCTGCGGTGAGAATGTAGCGCATTGCGTTTCCCCAGCCGCATTGTTCCGCAAATCGCCAGCTGGCACCAGCGAACGGAAAGATACCCCGCGCGACCTCAAGCTGCGCGAAGACCGTTCCTTCAGCAGCAACGCAAATATCGGACGCGAGAGCGAGCTCGATGCCCAGCGTATAGCACCGGCCATGCGCCGCCATCACGACGGGCTTGGCGCAAGGCTCGGTTTCCAAACCGTAGGGGTCAAGTTGGTCATCAGGCCGGGGGTCCCCCTCCTCGGATAAAGATCCGGCGAGGGACATGAGATCGAGCCCCGCGGTAAACGCTTTACCATGACCGTGGAGCACGCCAGCCCGCAGGTCATCATTTGTGTGGAGGTGCATATAGGCGCGCCCGATGCCTGCGAGCATGTCCGCATCAAACGCATTCATTTTGTCGGGACGGTTGATGCCGATGAGGGCCACGTGACCGCGCACCTCAAAGCTGATTTTCTCCGTACCCGTAATATCTGTTCCTGTCATGGGGCCAATTCCTGCTGATCAAAAAGTTTCCATCCACGGGCGCAGATCCATCTCATGGGTCCAAACGTCGCGCGGCTGGCAGTGAATGTTCCAATAGGCGTCAGCGATATGATCGGGTTTCAGAATGCCGTCCTGATCTTTCAGCGCATAGCGTTCGGGAAAGTTCTCAGCGATCCATTGGGTGTCGATGGCGCCGTCCAGGATCGGGTGCGCTACATGAATGCCTTTCGGTCCAAGTTCGCGGGCGAGACTTTGCGACAGCGCACGAAGCGCATGTTTCGCACCTGCAAAAGCAGAGAAGCCGGAGCCGCCCCGCACGCTTGCCGTCGCGCCGGTGAACAGCATCGTGCCCCGTTCGCGCGGCAGCATTTTCTTGGCGACTTCCCGGCCCATCAGGAAGCCGGAGAAACAGGCCATCTCCCAGACTTTGAAATAGACCCGGGAAGTGGTTTCGGTGATGGGAAAATTCACATTGGCGCCGATATTGAAGACAGCCACCTCAATCGGGGCGATCTCGGTCTCGATCTTCTCGACCAGATCGATCATCTGATCTTCCTTGCGGGCATCCACGCCAAAGGCATGGGCTTTCCCGCCTGCGGCGGTGATTTCCTCGACCAGCGGGGCCAGCTGGTCGCCATTTCGGCGCACCACACAGGCTTCAAATCCTTCCCTGGCGAAGCGTTTTGCGATGGCGCCGCCTGTAGCGTCACCGGCGCCAATGACCAGAATCGCTTTCTTTTCAGCCATTTTCTCTCTCCCGCTGTTTCGTCTGCCTTGATAAGTTCTTTTTTAGAACTTAAATCGTAAAGTGGGTTCCAATTTGGAACTTGTCAAGCTAGAATCGGCGTTAGACGAAAAAAAGGACGAAATTCATGCGCTGGCGTGACCTGAAAGATGAGCCCTGCTCAGTGGCCCGGACCCTGTCGGTGATCGGGGACAGATGGACCCTGATGATCCTGCGCGACTGTTTTGTGGGTCTACGGAGGTTCGAGCAATTTGAAGAGAGCCTCGGCATTACCCGCCATGTGTTGGCGGATCGGCTAAAGAAGCTTGTTGAAGAAGGGGTGCTGAAGAAAGTGCCCTATGGCGAGGCTCCCGTGCGGGAAGAATATCGCCTGACGGAGCGGGGGTTTGATCTCTACCCCGTCATGCTGACGATCGTGCAGTGGGGTGACAAGCACATGGCTGATGAACGCGGCGCGCCGATCATCCGGCGCCACAAAAAACACGGGCACATTCTGCGAGGCAAGATGGTGTGCTCGGAAACTGGAGAGGAACTGGATGCCCGTGACGTGACGGTCGAAATTGGCCCGGGCTTTCTCGACGCAAAAGAAAACCAGGCCCGCTGAAACGGCGCCTGGTTCTCCAAACAAATTAGGGTCGGGAATTAGAGACCGTCGAAAAGCGCCGTCGAGAGATAGCGCTCTGCGAAAGACGGAATGATCACGACAATGGTCTTGCCTTCCATGTCGACCCGGCTGCCGATTTCGATTGCAGCCGCGATGGCGGCCCCCGAAGAGATGCCGACAGGCACGCCTTCTTCTTTGGCCACCCGGCGCGCCATCTCAAATGCGGTCTCATTGCCGATGGTGATCACATCGTCGATGAGCGCACTGTCGAGATTGCCGGGCACAAAACCGGCCCCAATCCCCTGGATCTTATGAGCCCCAGGCGCACCGCCTGAAAGAACCGGACTGTCTTCCGGCTCCACCGCAATCATTTTGAAAGAGGGTTTGCGCTCCTTCAATGTGCCACCCACGCCGGTAAAGGTACCGCCCGTGCCCACACCGGAAATCACAACATCCACGGCACCATCCGTGTCGTTCCAGATTTCCTCCGCTGTGGTGCGTTGGTGAATGGCAGGGTTTGCCGGGTTATCGAATTGCTGCGGCATGACCGAGTTGGGATACTCTTCGAGCAGCTCTTCTGCCCGGGCAAGCGCGCCTTTCATGCCTTTGTCCGCAGGTGTGAGTTCGAGCTCTGCACCCAGCAGCGCCAGCATTTTCCGCCGTTCAATCGACATGCTTTCCGGCATGCAGAGGATGAGGCGATAGCCTTTAGCCGCGCACACAAAGGCGAGGGCGATACCAGTGTTCCCAGATGTGGGTTCAACGATCACCGTCTCGGGCGTAATGAGACCACGCGTCTCCAAGTCTTCAATCATGGCCACGCCGATGCGGTCTTTGACGCTCGCCAGCGGGTTGAAGAATTCAAGCTTCAGAAGAATGTCCGCTTTGACGTTTCTTTCTTTCGCCAGCTTATTCAACCGAACCAGCGGCGTGTTGCCGATCGTGTCGGTAATGTTGTCATAGATACGGCCGCGTCCTGGCTTATTGTCTGCCTGGTTCATAGTCTTGCTCCCTGTAGAGGAAGATCATGCGCCTTCCCTCATGTGTGCTGGGTTCTGGTGGTACTCTAGATCGTAAAGTCTGCGTCGGTCTTGCTTTCGCCATCGGCACCGACCTCCGCTGCGCTGCGGCAGAGATCTTCAATGGTCACAGAATCAAGTTTTTCCATCAAGTCCGATTGGATGCCATCCCATATTGGGCCGATGACCTTCTGACTCAAGACCGAAGGTGTGTCGCGTGGTTCGTCCGCCAACTCCATAGCGCCGACGATCCGCACAATGTCACCCATGGAGATGCGACGGCGCTCCCGCGCCAGCCGGTATCCGCCTTTCGGACCGCGCACGCCCTTTAGGATGTTGGCATGCACCAGTTGCTGCATCACCTGCTCCAGGTAGCGCTGCGGGATGCCCTGGCGGCGGGTGATGTCCTTCGACTGAACCGGGTCCGGACGCGCGTTCACCGCCACATCCAGAACCGCTTCCAGAGCCAAAAGTGTTTTTTTCGAGAGTCGCACTGTTCGCTGCCCTTCTTTTTGCCGCGCTCAAGCGCCGCCGGTGCCTGTCGAACCATGGCCGCCAGCACCACGTTCTGTTTCCGACAGGCTTTCATGTTCTTCAAAAATACCGCGTGTCACCGGCGCGATGATCATCTGCGCGATGCGCATGCCTCGGGTGATCACCAGAGCTTCCTGCCCATGATTGATCAGCACAACTTTTACCTCGCCGCGATAATCACAATCGACTGTACCGGGGGAGTTGATCACAGTGACCCCGTTCTTGGCCGCAAGGCCGGAGCGGGGGCGGATCTGCGCCTCATATCCATGGGGGAGGGCTATGGCGAGACCGGTCGGGATCATTTCGCGTGTGCCCGGCGCAAGCACCACCTCTTCACCGTCCGCAATCGCGGCTTGCAGATCAAGCCCTGCGGCCCCTGCGGTTTGATATTCCGGCAGCGGCAGATCGCGCCCATGCGGCAGGCGTTGAACGGGAACGGCGACTTCAGTGAAACTCATGGTCAGTCCTTAAAAGTAGTCAGCAACGCGCAGCGCCAGACGCTGGGCGACATCGGCCTTCGACATGGAGGGCCAGTCTTCATGGGTGTCAGCGGTAATCAAATGCACGGCGTTCATGTCGCCGCCCATAATCCCCGTGCCGGGCGAAACATCATTGGCCACAATCCAGTCGCACCCTTTGCGCGCCCGCTTGGCCTGGGCATAGTCGACCACATTTTCTGTCTCTGCGGCGAAGCCGATCACCAGAGACGGGCGCTGGCTCGCGTGCTGGGAGATGGTCTTCAGAATGTCGGGGTTTTCCACGAGGGTGAGGGCGGGCGGTGCGCCGCTGCCATCCTTCTTCATCTTTTGGTTGGCGCTTTGGTCGACACGCCAATCCGCGACCGCTGCCGTGCAAACGGCAATGTCAGACGGGAGCGCCGCTTCACAGGCGGCCAGCATTTCGCGCGCCGTCTCCACATGTTTCACGTGAACGCCGACAGGGTCGGCTTGGGTGGTGGGTCCTGCGACGAGCGTCGTGTCCGCGCCCAGCCGAGCCAGTGCCGCTGCAATCGCATGACCCTGCTTGCCCGATGACCGGTTCGCGATATAGCGCACAGGATCAATTGGCTCATGTGTGGGACCGGACGTAACTAGAGCGGTCTTGCCCGACAATGGGCGGATTGCCGGGTTCGCGAGCTGCGCTTCTATGGCGTCGACGATCTCCATGGGTTCCGCCATCCGGCCGGGGCCGAATTCGCCACAAGCCATATCGCCATCATTGGGACCGATAAAGTGGATGCCATCCCCCTTGAGCGTCGCAAGATTGCGCTGCGTCGCGGCATGCTCCCACATGCGCACATTCATGGCGGGGGCAACAAGCACCGGCTTGTCTGTCGCCAGAAGGGCTGTCGTGGCCAGGTCGCAGGCAAGACCACCGGCCATCTTCGCCATCAGGTCAGCCGTGGCAGGCACGACAACCAGCAGGTCTGCATCCCGCGAGAGTTGAATATGCCCCATCTCACTTTCCTGGGTGAGATCGAACAGAGACTGATACACCACATCCTCTGTCAGGCTGGACACAGACAAGGGCGTGACGAACTCAGCCGCCGCCTGGGTCATGATCGCTCGGACAGAGGCGCCCCGCTCCCGCAATCGCCGGATGAGCTCCAGGCTTTTGTATGCGGCAATGCCGCCGCCAATGATCAGCAAGATGCGGCGACCGTTCAGACTCCGATCCGGTAAGGACATACGTGAAACTCCTGGAAAGCACGGACACGCCGGACATCAGCGCTTCAATGCAATCTGTTGGTGGAGAATATAGGGTTTCACGGAGACTTTGTGTAGATCAATTTCCCGTTAGGAGAACGGGCCCGAAAAAGGGTCAGGTCACGGTAAATGAGACCAGTTTTTGGGGCAAAACGGGTCCCGGCACCACGCAATAGGGGTGAAACGCCTCAAAAAAGAGGTCCGCGTCGATCACGGCTTCCGGCGCTTTGACGCCAGTGCCCGTGATTTTGCCGTCTATGAAGCGCTTAAGCGCCACGGCGAGCGGCACGCTGGTGCTGCCCGCCATGCCGTCCTTTGGGAGTGCTGTGATCGCGGCACTGGCCACAACGGCTTTACCGTCTCGCTGTCCTTCGGCAAGAGCAAAGAGGGAAGGAAATTTTGGGCCGGAGAGTTTTGACATCACCCATCCGATGAATGCCTGCAGGGAAGATCCGCCGCCCTCACCAAAGGAGCCCGCGATTTCTGCCGCCGCCTCATCGATTGTGATGCGACCTGCATCGATACGACGCGCAAGGTCTTGCAGCCCGATCGCATCCAGACGGTTCAGAACCATGGCGTTGGATGCATTCGCGACATGGGAGAAAGTGAGAGGGAGCGTGACAGGTTCGGGGTGCCCGACAGTCCAGAGTGTACGCTTGCCGAGGCCGGGATAGGTGACAGGAAGCGGCTGCAACGGCTTTACGGACGTGAGCTTACCGTCGACCCAGCTTTTGACGGTGCCGGAACATTGTTCCATCCAATGGACAAAGGCAGCGGTCCCGCCTTCGTCACTCAGATCAAGCTCGTCCATCGTCCCATCAACGTCATCATCAAGACTCCAGCCCGTAATCAGATGATCGATGTCGTCGAGCGCGTTACAGGTTTTGGCGGCGAGCAGATTGGAGATGCCGGGACTGGCCCCGATCCCGACAATGGCGAGCATATTCTTGGCTTTTGCTTTTTCATCCAACGCCAACATCTCAAGCGTCGGCTCGGGATCGTCGCAAATGTCGAAATAAGGGGTACCGGTCTCAATTGCCGCCATCAGGATGGGCACGCCAAATCGGAAAAACGGCCCCACACAGTTTAAGACCGCATCGGCATTCCCAAGCGCGCCGCGCAAGGCGGCTTCGTCTGTGACATCCAGTTTAAGGGGCGTGGCCTTCGGACCGCATTTGTCGGCAACAAGTCGCGCGGCTTCCTCATCCAGGTCCGCGAGCGTGAGTTGCGTCACGGCATCGAAAGTGGCCACGGTTTCGGCAGCTTTGGCGCCCATGCCACCGGCGCCCAGGATCAAGACCTTCATTCAGCCTCCTAAGTTAAGCCCCAACCCAATTCATCGAAAAAGCCCAACTTGCCGATAAAGAAGACGTGGGGGGTGCCGCGACGAAGCGCAAGTGCGCGCCGCAGAACAGATTTTAACTTCAGAAAACCTGCGTCAATGCCAGAACGGCGAGCGCCACGGCGCCAACCCAAAGGGCGCCCTGTTGCCATCGGCCGGGTGCGCCTTGAGCTTTGCCAATGGCATCAGCAGTACTTGGGTGAAGCTTGATCCCTTCCCCGTCAATGGTTTCGCTCACAAGCCGGGCGGTCTTCTCCGCCCGGTCAATAAATTCTGGCAGGTGGGTGACCACGCGGCCCAGCGCGGCAGCGCTGTCGGTCGCATCCTGGATCATCCCTTCCGGGCCAAGACGCTCCGCCATCCAGGCCGCCAGGATCGGTTCTGCACTGTCCCAGATATTGTGTTCGGGATCGAAATGACGGGCGACGCCCTCAACAACCACCATGGTCTTTTGGAGCAGGATCAGCTCAGGCCGCGTTGCCATATCGAACTGATCGGTGACAAGAAAGAGTTGGGCCAGGAGCCGTCCCATAGAGACGTCTTTGGCGTCCTTTCCGAAAATTGGTTCGCCGATCGACCGCAAAGCTTGCGCGAACGTGTCCACGTTCTTGTCTTCGGGGACATATCCGGCTTCGAAATGAATCTCCGCGACGCGCCGATAATCGCGACGCAAAAAGCCGAAAAGAATTTCGGCGAGGAAGCGCCGCGACCGTTGATCCAGCCGACCCATAATGCCGAAATCGACTGCAACCAAAGACCCATCCTTATCGATAAAAAGGTTCCCCTCATGCATGTCGGCGTGAAAGAAGCCGTCTCTAAGGGCATGGGTCAGGAAGGTCTGGATCACCCGTGTGCCAAGTTCCGACATATTGTGCCCGGCTGCTGCAACGGCGTCCGCATCGCTTGCTGGAATGCCGTCAATCCACTCCATGGTCATCACCCGCCGTGACGTGCGTTCCCAATCGATCGTCGGCACTCTGAAATGTTTGTCGCCCACCGTGTTCTGCGCCATCTCAGACATAGCGGCGGCCTCAAGGCGCAAGTCCATCTCGAGCGCCACGCTGTCCGCCAGGGTCTGCACAACCTCAACGGGTCGCAGACGCCGCGCTGAAGGTTGTACCCGCTCGATGAGGCGAGCCACCCAGAAGAAACTCTCCAGATCGGTAGCAAAGCGTTTCTCAACATCCGGGCGTAGCACTTTGACGGCGACAGGGCGATAGACAAGCCCGTCTGGACCACCGCCGTGGGAATGTTCCGCATCTGCAATGGTTGCTTTGTGAACTTGCGCAATGGAGGCGGCCGCAACCGGGTCGCCCAGATCCACAAACAGGTCGCCAACTTTCTGACCGAGGTCGGTTTCAATGGTTTTGATGGCAACGGACTGATCAAACGGTGGCAGCTTGTCACGAAGGAGCGCGAGGTCACCGGCGAGGTCCGGTCCTATAATGTCAGCGCGGGTGGCGAGAAACTGACCAAGCTTAATGTAAGAAGGTCCCAACACCTGCAGAGCGGTGGATAGGCGCTCCGCATCATCATCGCTGGCATCGGGTTTTGGTTCCCAGGGCAAGCGGATCGCCGCCAGCGAGCGCCCAAGTTTCACAAAGGCGGGCACATCGTCTTCGAACTCCGGCGGAAACAACGCGTCATACCGCGCCATCACGCGGGCGGCGCGCAGAAGTCGGGTCATGTTGCGAAGGGCGCCCATAGACTTAGATCCGCCAACCCCAGTGAAGCGCTACAATGCCGCCGCTTAAAGTTTGATACTGAACATTCTCAAAACCGGCGCCTTCGATCATGGTCTTGAAAATGTCGGGCTTCGGAAATTGGCGTGTGCTTTCGATCAGATATTGGTAAGGGCCCGCATCGCCGGTCACAGCTTTCCCGATCGGCGGGATCGCGTTGAAGGACAGGAAGTCATACACCTGCTGCAGTTCCGGCGTGATCATGTGGGACATCTCCAGCACCACAAACCGTCCGCCTGGTTTGAGGACTCGGTAGGCGTCCTGCAGCGCGTTTTGCATTCGCGTCACGTTGCGAATGCCCAACGCGATGGAGTAGGCGTCAAAATGCCGGTCAGGGAAGGGCAGTGCCTCGGCGTCCCCGCAGATAAATTCTGTGCGGTCGCCATACCCCTGCTCGACGGCGCGGGTGCGGCCCACCTCAAGCATGTGATCGTTAATGTCGCAAACGGTGACCTTGGCGTTGGCGCCCGCGCGGTCCAGCGCCCGAAACGCGATATCCCCTGTGCCGCCGGCGACATCAATAAGGTGCCAGGCGCGATCGTTGCGCGGCGGTGCCAACTTATCCACCATGGCCTGTTTCCAGGCGCGGTGCAGACCCATCGTCATTAGGTCGTTCATCAGGTCATAGCGACCCGCGACCTTTTCGAAGACGGAATAGACCAGACGCGTTTTTTCCTCTTCGGAGACCGGGGCAAAGCCGAAGTGTTTTGCGCGGCTGTCATCAGCATATTTGTCAGCGTCGCTGGATGTCATAAAAGCGTTCCGGCCTGAGCCATTCCAGAAAAAGTGCCAAACCAAAATTGGCCGGTTTTTCGTCCGGAATGGCGATAACAATATGACCAGGAACATTCTGTTTCATGGAATGTTCCTGGCGCCGGACCATAGCGGAAGCCGCAGAACCGCGCTACTTTGAGCGCTTCTTTCTTAATGTGCCCTTTCGACGCGTCCGCTGGCACCGCGAACTGGCGGAATTCCTTATTAGAACGACCCATGCCTGAACTTCCTGAAGTTGAAACCGTCCGCCGCGGCCTTGAACCCTCCATGGCGGGGCGCGTGATTGATCGATTGGAGGTCCGCCGCCCAGATCTGCGTTTTCCCTTCCCTAAAGGGTTCACGCGCAAAGTGTCCGGACAAAAGGTCATAAGCCTGAGCCGCCGGGCAAAATATTTGCTTATTCATCTGGCAAGCGGCGATGTGGTGCTGTCCCATTTGGGCATGTCAGGACGTTTCACCATCTGCCCGCCTGAAGGCACGACAAATGTGCCCGGCGTCTTTACACAGGATGGCACCACCGCCGCAGCCGACGGAACAGGCAAACACGACCACGTTGTCTTCCACATGGAGGAAGGCACCCGCATCATCTATTCCGATCACCGCCGCTTCGGATATATGGACCTGATCGCGGAGGCGGCGCTCCCGCACTCCAAGCACCTATCAGCCCTAGGCCCAGAGCCCAATGGGAACGCATTTTCGGCGCAAAGCCTTGCAGACGCGTTGCGCGGAAAAAAGACGCCTATCAAGTCGGCCCTGTTGGATCAGCGTGTGGTGGCGGGGCTAGGGAATATTTATGTCTGCGAGGCCTTGTACCGTGCGCACATATCTCCCCGGCGGACCGCAGCGACCGTCGCCGGCAAGGGGCCAAAGCCGGCGCTGCGGGCAGAACGATTGGCGCCCATGATCCGCGACGTTATAAATGAAGCCATTGAGGCAGGGGGCTCGACACTCCGCGATTATGCGCAGGCCGACGGCGAGCTTGGCTATTTTCAACATCGGTTTCAGGTCTATGGACGTGAAGGGGAGGCTTGTCTCACAAAGGGCTGCACAGCTAGGGTGACGCGCATCGTGCAAAGCGGCCGGTCGAGTTTCTATTGCCCGTCCTGTCAGCGCTAAAACAAGCATCAAATAAAACGAAAAGGGGTAGGCACCATGGCCTATGAGACGATCAAGACAGAGACACACGGCAAGGTCGGTCTCATTACCCTGGATCGGCCAGAGGCGCTGAACGCCCTCAACAATCAATTGGTGGACGAGCTTGTCGAGGCGGTGACGGCCTTTGATGGAGACGAGGCCATCGGATGCATTGTCATCACCGGCTCAGAGAAAGCGTTCGCTGCGGGTGCTGACATCAAGGAGATGCAGCCCAAGTCTTATATGGATGTCTACAAGGAAGACCTCTTCGCCAAGGCAGGCCAAATCGCAGACTGTCGCACGCCAACCATCGCTGCGGTTTCCGGCTATGCTCTCGGCGGCGGGTGCGAGCTTGCGATGATGTGCGACTTCATTCTGGCCGGAGACAATGCGCGGTTTGGGCAGCCGGAAATTAATCTAGGCGTCATTCCCGGCATTGGCGGCACCCAGCGCCTCACCCGCTTTGTGGGAAAGTCCAAAGCCATGGAGATGTGCCTGACAGGCCGCATAATGGAAGCGGACGAAGCGGAACGTTCAGGCCTGGTGAGCCGAGTGGTGCCCAAGGAGTCTCTTTTGGACGAGGCGCTGAAAGCGGCAGAGACCATTGCCGGCAAATCTCTGCCCGTAGCGATGATGGCCAAGGAAGCCGTCAACCGCGCCTATGAGGTGACCTTGAACGAAGGCATTCAGTTCGAGCGGCGGGTCTTTCACTCGCTCTTCGCGACCGAAGACCAGTCTGAAGGCATGGCCGCGTTTGTCGACAAGCGCAGCCCGCAGTTCAAAAACAGATAAAAGCGGGTTTTGTCGCCAAAAACTGGCAGATTTTGGCGGCAAATGGCCTGTTGACGGGCCATTAGCGCCCTTGTATAACGCCCGCTCTTTCGCGACCGGGCGCTTTATTGAGGTGTCAGGCCGTGAGACATGAATTCACCGCCCAGAACCCAGCTCTGATCTGCCAGCAGACGGAGCGTTTGCGAGAAACGGACACATCCGATGGCGAACACCAAATCGGCAAAAAAAGCGATCCGCCAGATTGCGCGCCGCACCGCTGTAAACAAGAACCGCCGCACTCAGATGCGCTCGCAGGTTCGTAAAGTGGAAGAGGCCATTGCGGCAGGCGACAAGTCAGCGGCGAGCGAGGCTCTGAAGGCAGCTCAGCCGGAAATTATGCGGTGTGCCCAAAAAGGCATCCTGCACAAAAACACAGCGTCGCGGAAAGTGTCGCGCCTGGCACAACGTGTCAAAGCCATCGGTGCTTGAGGGATCCGCTCCAAGTATCTGTTAAATAAAGGCTAGAGCGCTTCGCTCGGACAGATTCAACCCCGATACCTTCGACGGTTTCGGGGTTTTGTTTTGTGCAAATGCACGCGCGGTGATCACATACGCAGCGCGATGATGTCTCTAGTGTGTGCGCTGCGTCAAATTGCTACATTTTGTGATCGTCATGAATCGGCTTCCGCAAGCCGATTTGAGACAGGTGTAGTTTTATCCTGTTCGCGACATGGCGTGTGCGTTTTGCAACAGCTTGTGCGTTAATCGTCTTGCATTGTGTTTCTTGCAAACTTTTTTTGACGGATTCGTCCACAGGCTACTTGCCACTCCCGCCGTCTCCAAGTATGGTTATCAGCCTCGGGTGACGGCAGTGATTACTTGGTTTGTAAGTAATGATTACCTATTTTAAAGTATTCATTTTCCAAAATTCGAGACGTCCAAAGTATTTACTTTAGAGGCGACAGTCCGACCCAAGATCGGGCTTAGTCGAATGACGCCGTTGTGCTGGAACGGTGGCAGGTTTGGTCGACCTGAACTTAAGGGGAGCGATGCGGAGCATATGGGCGGCAGCGAAACATCAACACAACCAGCATTGGTTCAAGGCTCGCGGCCTTCAGACTATGCCGGTGATGTTTCTGTCGACGAAACCTGGCGCGTTCTCCTTGAAGACAATGACTCGGTTTTGATTGATGTGCGGACCAACGCGGAATGGTCCTATGTTGGTATCCCCGACACGTCCGCTCTGGGCAAAGATCTTTTGTGCATTGAATGGCAGACCTATCCCACGATGAACGTGAATGAGGCGTTCGCCGAAACGGTTGAGCAGGCGGTCGGGAATGTCGGCGCGTCGAAAGACTCAAATCTTTTCTTTATCTGCCGCTCTGGGGTGCGGTCGCGATCAGCAGCGATTGCCATGACGGAGATGGGCTTTCGCGCAGCACACAATGTCGCCGGCGGATTTGAAGGTGACTTAGATGAGGACCGTCATCGAGGGCGCTCCAACGGTTGGAAAGCGGCGGGATTGCCCTGGCGGCAAAGCTGATTGCGCGCCAAAGATGTAAGTGATGCCTGGACAACAAGGGCAGTGAGGTTAGATCAAGATCGTGGCAGCAATGATTTTGATCATCGAAACATAAGAGGATGAGGCCGAAGGTGCAGTGCGATTTGGGGGTTGCTGCACCGAACGGTCAAAAAGGGGTGTAGGCAAAAAAGAATGTCGAACAGAGAAAACGCGGCACGAGGGGTCACACAGGGGATCAATGAGGACGATCAAACACAATTTGGCTTGCGGGCGGGGTCCAGCGACCTCTCAATGGATCAATATTCCAACGAGGACTCGGTAATGGGTGGAGAGGATCTCTCCAGCCAGTGGGCGCGCGTGAAGGCACGCATGTCTGTCGAGTTGGGGGAAGCGACCTATAACAGTTGGGTCAAGCCCCTTGAGCTCATCGGCATTGGCGACGGGCAGGTGATGGTATCTGCGCCGACACGCTTCATTCGATCTTGGGTCGTCGCACATCAATCTGAACGCCTGCTTCTCTTGTGGCAGGACGAAGACCCGAGCATTGAGCGTGTGGAAGTTTTGGTGAGCGCCGATACCCGAGCAACAGGCATGGAAGCGCCGCTGCCTGGCGACGAGACCGTCACTGTGACGACGGAAAATCCGCACGCACCGACCACCTCCACGCCCAGCACACCGCCGCAACGCACGACCTATGATGATGCGGCGCCGGATGCCATGGGCGCGCCGCTGGACGAACGCTTTACCTTTGAGAATTTTGTCGTTGGTAAGTCCAACGAGCTGGCACACGCGGCCGCGCGCCGCGTCGCAGAGGCGACGGATGTCACGTTCAACCCCCTCTTCCTTTATGGGGGCGTGGGGCTTGGCAAAACCCATTTGATGCATGCGATTGCCTGGGAAATACGCCGCAGGCATCCAGACCGGAAAGTGCTCTACCTTTCTGCCGAGAAGTTCATGTATCAATTTGTGCGCGCTTTGCGGTTCAAAGACACCATGGCGTTCAAGCAGCAGTTCCGCACCGTGGATGTGCTGATGATTGACGATGTGCAGTTCATTTCCGGCAAAGATTCCACGCAGGAAGAGTTCTTTCACACGTTCAACGCCCTGATCGACCATAATCACCAAGTCATCATTTCTGCGGACCGCTCTCCATCGGATTTGGAAGGCATTGAGGAACGCATCAAGTCGCGCCTTGGCTGGGGTCTGGTCGCTGACATTCACGCAACAGATTACGAGCTGCGTCTGGGTATCCTTCAGGCAAAAGCTGATTCTCTCGCCCTGCGCGCCGGGGCTATTGAGTTGCCGCCGGGCGTTCTCGAATTGTTGGCGCAACGGATCACCAGCAACATTCGAGAACTCGAAGGAGCGCTCACAAGGGTTGTGGCCTATGCCTCTCTTGTGGGGCGTCCGATTTCGATCGAAATGGCGCAGGAAGTTCTTCGCGACCTGCTGCGGTCCAACGAGCCAAAGATCACCATCGAGGAGATCCAGCGGCGTGTGGCGCAATATTACAATATTCGTCTGGCAGACATGCTCTCGCCGCGGCGCGCGCGCACGGTGGCCCGGCCACGCCAGATCGCCATGTACCTGTCCAAGCAGCTCACCACGCGCTCGCTGCCGGAGATTGGCCGGAAGTTTGGCGGGAGGGACCATACAACCGTGATCCACGCGGTGCGACGGATCGACGAACTGTGCCGGGAAGACAGCGGCATGGAGGAAGATGTGGATCTTCTTAAGCGGATGCTGGAAGGCACGAGCCCCGATTTGGGGTAGCGGCCAACGGCCCTGGACCTCCGGCGGAAGCCGCACGGAAAATGAGGACAATCTGCCCGATCCCAATCTGCCTTGGTCCCCATCTGACCCGACCCAATCTTGCTGCGGAGCGGGTGGAAAACATTATCTCTTGGCGTCACCTCTGGTATAGTTAGGGTCTCTTATCGGGCGATTTGTCCTCCTTATGCTGGGGACAGCGGGCCGATTGTGCGGGACACTAGGACGCGCTGAAGCCGTTCGGGGTGCCGCCATCGTACGGACCCACCGCTCAGCCATAAGTGAGCCTGCTGGTGGAGCAGAATGCGGACGCCTCCGTCTGCGTGATGTGCCCCAATCTGGTTGTGACGCCGAGAAAAAGAAAGAAGAGTTTGGGGACCCATGAAGATCACAATTGAACGCGGTGCACTCTTAAAGTCGCTCAATCATGTGCAAAGTGTCGTCGAACGCCGCAACACGATTCCTATCCTGTCCAATGTCCTGATGCGCGCAGGCCAAGGCCAGCTGAGCCTGACGGCGACGGATCTAGATATTGAAGTTGTAGAAGGGACCACCGCCGACATCGGGCAGGAAGGCGGCACCACCGCGTCGGCGCACACGCTCTATGACATTGTGCGCAAACTTCCCGATGGGGCCCAGGTTGAAATCACAGACGGAGAAGATGGCAAGCTGTCGCTCCAGGCAGGCCGCTCGCGCTTTGCACTTCAGGCATTGCCGCAGGAAGACTTCCCTGCCATGTCGGCTGGCGATTTGCCACACCGGTTTGAAATGCCGGCGGAAGCCTTGGCGCGGCTCATTGACAAGACGCGTTTTGCGATCTCCACAGAAGAGACACGTTATTATCTAAACGGCATCTACCTGCACATGGTGGACGATGGGGCGCCCATGCTGAGAGCCGTTGCGACCGACGGTCACCGTCTGGCCCAGGCAGACTTCCCCCTGCCAGAAGGCGCTGCGGGCATGCCCGGTGTCATCGTGCCGCGCAAAACCGTTCTGGAACTTCAAAAGCTCGTGGAAGAGGAAGAAGGCACGGTTCGCATTGGTGTGTCAGACACAAAAATCCGCTTCGAGTTTGGCGGCGTCGTCCTCACCTCAAAACTCATCGATGGCACCTTCCCCGACTATACGCGGGTCATTCCTGAAGGAAATGACAAGGACATGGAAGTGGATGGCAAAAAGTTTGCCGAAGCGGTGGACCGTGTCTCGACCATCTCGACGGAACGCTCCCGCGCCGTGAAGCTGAACATGGAAGAAGGACGGCTCATCCTGACCGTCACCAACCCAGATAGTGGCAGCGCGACGGAGGAACTGGGTGTCGCCTATGGCTCAGATCCTTTGGAGATCGGATTTAACGCCCGCTATCTGCTCGACATTGCGGGACAGCTTGATGGTGACAAGGCTGTCTTCTCGCTGGCTGATAGTGGGTCGCCGACGGTCATCCGCGATGTCGACGATGAGTCAGCGCTTTATGTGCTGATGCCGATGCGTGTCTAGCGGGTTTTGAGCAGCGCACCATCACAGGATCAGGACATGTCGGGTGCACCGGAAAGTCATGGCATGACTTCGGGAGACATCCCCCCTGTCTATTTGTCACGTCTGGTGGTCACCCATTTTCGGTCTTATGAGCGCGCAGCCTTGGCGCTGGACGGACGTCCGGTCGTTCTGACAGGACCCAATGGCGCCGGCAAAACCAACCTCCTAGAGGCCATTTCCCTTCTCTCGCCCGGTCGAGGACTTCGAGGGGTGCCTTTCACCGAATTGGGGTACCGGGCGCCCGGGGAAACAGAGGCACGTCACAGGTGGGCGGTCGCCGCGACACTCACGAGTGACGGTGATGAGACCGTTATCGGAACGGGGCAGGACCCAAGCCGAGGCGAGGCCCCCAGATCACGGACAGTGCGGATTGATGGAGAGACCCAGTCGAGCGCGGGTGTGTTGGGGGACTATGTGCGTGTGCTCTGGCTGACACCGGCGCAGGACCGTCTCTTTCTGGATGGCGCGACGGGCCGGCGGCGGTTTCTAGACCGCCTGGTCATGGGCTTCGACCCAAGCCATGGGACCCGCGCCAACGCGTTTGAAAAGGCACTGAGGGAGCGCAACAGATTACTGAGCGAAGATGTGCGGGACGCCATGTGGTATGCCGCCATTGAAGAGCAGATGGCGGAATATGGCGTGGCGATGGCAGCTGCCCGTGTCGAGACCATTGCGCGGCTCAAGGGCGCCATTGAGGCAACGGCGGAAAGCGCCTTCCCAAAGGCTATCCTGGCCCTCGAAGGGGAGTTGGAAAGTGCCGTTGCGAACGGCACGTCTGCAACCGACGCCGAAGATACGTACCGCGCGCTACTGGAGGAAATGCGTCCTCGGGACCGCGGCGCCGGCCGGACCCTTGATGGGCCTCACCGCACTGACCTGCTGGTCCGCCATGCGCCGAAAGATATGGAAGCCAAAGCGTGCTCAACCGGTGAACAGAAGGCATTGCTGTTGGGCCTCATGTTGGCGAACACGCGCCTGCTTGCCCACACGACAGGGACATCACCGCTCCTCTTGCTGGATGAGGTGGCGGCGCATCTCGACAGTGATCGCCGCGCCGCGCTCTTTGACGAGCTCTGTGAGATGGGCATTCAGGCCTGGATGACAGGCACCGATGCGAGCCTTTTTTCATCTCTGGGAGCCCGCGCTCAAGGGTTTGTGGTGCGCGAAAATCGAGCCGAATTAGCCCCCCTTTAAGGCCTTGAAAACGCTTAGCAATTTAAGCTCAAAACCGGCCCCAAAAAACTGAGCGGTTGCGTTGTAACCTCTTGATTTTCAACCTATATTTGGGGCTGCAAAGAATCACTTTAAAACGCAAAAGAAGCCCCGAAAAATGTCTCACTCGATGAACGACGCTGATCCGACAGATCTTCTGAAAAACATGGCCAACCCTCTCCTGGAGAGCGGCCTTTTCAAGTCCCGTACAATTCTCATCACCGGTGAAATTAATGACCGCGTCGCCCGTGCAACGAGTGAGCGTCTACTGGCAATGGCCGGAGAGTCCGACGATCCAATTACAGTTGTTGTCTCCTCACCGGGCGGCCATGTGGAATCCGGCGACATGATCCACGACATGATCAAGTTCATTAAGCCGACGGTCCGTGTGCTCGGCACCGGGTGGGTGGCAAGCGCCGGGGCACTGATCTTTGTCGCGGCGGATAAAGAGCATCGCTTCTGTCTGCCGAACACGCGCTTCCTGCTGCACGAACCACGCGGCGGTGTCGGCGGGTCGGCATCCGAGATCGACATTCAGGCACGCGAAGTGCTGCGGATGCGCGAACGCCTCAATCACATCTTTGCAGCGGCGACCGGCCAGCCTCTCGAGAGGATCGTGGAAGACACGAACCGCGACTTCTGGATGAGTGCCGAGGAAGCCGTTGAGTACGGTGTCGTCAGTAAAATCGTTACATCGGTTGATGAGCTCAGCTAAGGCCGGACATGGGTGATCGGGCGGCGGCGCTTTAGGTCGCGCGCGATCTCATTTGATCCCAGTCAGCGGATCCAAGTCAGTTTCTGCAAGAGCGAACCCCAAGGAGAGAGCATGGCGGATGACGCCAACATGGGCGCCGATTATGGCGCAGACAGCATCAAGGTTCTGAAAGGCCTTGACGCTGTACGCAAGCGTCCCGGCATGTATATCGGCGACACCGATGATGGCTCTGGCCTGCATCACATGGTCTACGAAGTCGTCGACAATGCGATTGACGAGGCCTTAGCAGGTCACTGCGATACAGTGGCTGTCACGCTCAATCCGGACGGGTCGGTCTCCGTCTCCGATAATGGGCGCGGCATCCCGACGGACATTCACGCGGAAGAAGGTATCTCCGCTGCTGAAGTCATCATGACCCAGCTCCACGCGGGCGGGAAGTTCGACCAGAACTCCTACAAGGTCTCTGGTGGTCTGCACGGTGTGGGCGTCTCGGTGGTGAACGCACTCTCCGACTGGCTGGAACTTCGCATTTGGCGGAACGGCGACGAACATGTCGTCCGCTTTGAAAACGGTGTCTCCGTCGCGCCGCTGGAAGTTGTGGGCGACGCGGGCAATAAAAGCGGCACCCAAGTCACCTTCCATGCGTCGTCGGATATTTTCACGTCCACGGAATACGATTACGCGACACTGGAGCACCGCCTGCGCGAGCTTGCCTTCCTGAATTCAGGTGTCCGTATCACGCTCACAGACGCCCGCAATCCGGAACCCAAAACCATTGAGCTTCTGTACGACGGTGGCCTGAAGGCTTTTGTGAAGTTCCTTGACCGCACAAAAAATGCGCTCATCAATGATCCGATCACACTCTCCGAAGAGCGCGATGGTGTCACGGTGGAACTGGCGCTCTGGTGGAATGACAGCTATCACGAGAATGTTCTGTGCTTCACAAATAATATTCCCCAGCGCGATGGCGGCACGCACCTGGCGGGCTTCCGGGGGGCGCTGACCCGCGTCATCAATGGCTATGCGACCTCGTCCGGCATTGCAAAGAAGGAAAAAGTATCGCTCACTGGGGACGATGCCCGTGAAGGCCTCACCTGTGTCCTGTCGGTGAAAGTGCCTGACCCGAAATTCTCCAGCCAGACAAAAGACAAGCTTGTCTCGTCTGAAGTGCGCCCCATCGTGGAGAGCAGCGTCAATGAAACGCTCACCACCTGGTTTGAAGAGCATCCGGGGGAAGCCAAAGCGATTGTGAGCAAAGTGGTGGAAGCGGCCGCCGCCCGTGAAGCAGCCCGCAAAGCCCGCGAACTCACGCGCCGCAAAGGCGCGCTTGATATCTCGAGCCTGCCGGGCAAACTGGCGGACTGTCAGGAAAGAGATCCCGCAAAGTCGGAACTTTTTATCGTCGAGGGCGACAGCGCCGGCGGATCGGCCAAACAGGGCCGGGACCGTAAGAGCCAGGCCGTGCTGCCGCTGCGAGGCAAGATATTGAATGTGGAGCGCGCCCGCTTCGACAAGATGTTGAGTTCGGACCAGATCGGGACGCTCATCACCGCCCTCGGGACGGGCATCGGCCGCGAAGATTTCGATATTGAAAAACTGCGCTACCACAAGATCATCATCATGACCGATGCGGATGTGGACGGCGCGCATATCAGAACCCTGCTGCTCACCTTCTTTTATCGGCAGATGCCGGAACTGATTGAGCGCGGCCATCTCTATATTGCCCAGCCGCCGCTCTACAAAGTACGGAAGGGCCAGTCCGAGACCTACCTGAAAGACGAGCCGAGCCTGCAGGACTATCTGGTGGCGACGGGGCTTGAGGACATGGTCTTCACGGTCCACGACGGCACGCAACGCGCCGGGGATGATCTTCGCGACATTGTTGAAAAGGCAAGGGAAGCGGACGCGGTTCTGAACGGCTTGCCGAGTAAATATCCAAAGTTCGCGGTCGAGCAGGCAGCCATTGCCGGCGCCTTGAACCCGGAATTGCTTTCGGAAGCGGAAGCAGCGCGTGGGGCTGCGGACTATATCGCGCGGCGTCTTGATCTCCTGTCCGATGAGACGGAACGCGGCTGGACCGGGCGTCCAACCCAGGATGGCGGCTTGCGCTTTGAACGCGAAGTGCGGGGTGTGATGGAAGAGGTGACCATTGACGGTCCTCTCATTGCGAGCTCCGACGCACGGCGCCTAGACAGCATGGCCGCCCATCTTCAGGAGATCTATGTGAAGGCGGGGACACTTACGCGGAAAGATGTTTCTCACGAAATTCGTTCGCCGAGCCAGCTCTTAAAGGCCGTCTTTGATGCTGGCACAAAGGGCCTGGCGCTCAGCCGCTATAAGGGCTTGGGCGAAATGAATCCCGAACAGCTTTGGGAGACCACGCTGGACAGCGAGGTCCGCTCGCTCCTCCAGGTGCGTATTCGGGAACTCGACCAGGCGGACGACCTGTTTGCCAAACTCATGGGCGACATTGTTGAGCCGCGCAGGGAGTTCATCCAGGACAATGCGCTCTCCGTCGTCAATCTGGACGTTTAAGCGTTTTCGACAAAAGTTGCAGACTTTTATGGTTCGAAAACGCGGCGAAACAAGTCGGGTTAGCACATCCTGTTTGGCTTGAACGCATTCCCTCTTTGCATGGCCCCTCACCCGCTCACCGCCATTGCGGCTCGCTTCCCTCTCCCCTTAAAAGGGGAGAGGGATGTCCGAGTGCCAACGAGGATAGGGTGAGGGGTTACAGCGACCTATTGAAGCGATCTGTTGACCGCGTTCGTCACGGCTTTCAATGACGCGGTCACCGTGTTCACATCAATGCAGGCGCCATACCCGGAACCAGCCGGTCCCCGGACTTCCACAAAAGCCGCCGCTTCGGCGCCCGAGCCGGTTGCCACCGCGTGCTCGTCAAACGCCTGAACGGAGGCGGTGATGCCCGCGTCTGTCTCAAGGCCCACGAGATAGGCGTCAATCGGTCCGGTGCCGGTGCCTTTGATCACCTTCTTTTCGCCATTCACGGTGACCTCCGCCTCAATGCGACACGTGGTGGCGCCGGATGTCACCTTGCACGTATGAAAGGTCACGGGGCCAGGCGTGTTGATATAGGTGTCCTGAAACACCGCCCAGATCGTCGCCGCATCAACTTCCTTGCCTGTTGAGTCGCCGAGTTCTTGGATGACATTGGAGAAGTCCACTTGCATGGGGCGCGGCAGATCGAGGCCGTGGCGTTCGGCGAGAATGTGCGCGACACCGCCCTTGCCCGACTGGGAGTTGATCCGCACCACCGCTTCGTAAGATCGACCCACATCTTTCGGGTCGATGGGGAGATAGGGCACTTCCCACAAATCGTCATTGCGTTGCTTGAGCGCGGCAAAGCCCTTTTTGATAGCGTCCTGGTGCGAGCCCGAAAACGCTGTATAAACCAGCTCGCCGACATAAGGATGCCGCGCTGGGATCGGCAGCTTGGTGCAGTCTTCGGCGACTTTCGCCACCGTATCAATGTCGGAGAAATCAAGCTCCGGGTCGACGCCCTGGCTCATCATGTTGAGCGCGAGTGTCACCACGCAGACATTGCCCGTGCGCTCCCCATTGCCGAAGAGCGTGCCTTCAACCCGGTCGGCGCCGGCCATCACACCGAGTTCGCTGGCGGCCACGCCAGTGCCCCGGTCATTGTGGGTGTGCAGAGACAGGACCACGCTGTCCCTGTTTTTGAGCGTGCGGGCAAACCACTCAATCTGGTCCGCGTAAATATTGGGTGTCGCCATTTCCACCGTGGCCGGTAGGTTCACGATCATTTTCTTGCTGGGCGTCGGCTCCCAGACATCCATCACCGCTTCACAGACCTCCACCGCGAAATCCATCTCGGTCCCAGTGAAGCTTTCGGGCGAATATTGAAACACCCAATCGGTTTCTGGCGCCTGTTCCGCCAACGAACGGACCAGTTTTGCGCCGTCCGTTGCAATCTTCGTGATCCCGGCCTTATCCAATCCGAAGACCACCCGGCGTTGGAGCTCAGATGTAGAATTGTAGAGATGCACAATGGCGCGGCGTGCGCCCTTCAATGACCGGAAGGTCTCTTCAATAAGTTCCGGGCGTGCCTGTGTCAGGACTTGTACTGTGACGTCGTCGGGAATGCGCCCCTCATCAATGAGCGCACGGACAAAGTCAAAGTCGGTCTGCGACGCTGCGGGAAAACCAACTTCGATTTCCTTGAACCCGATGTCGCAGAGGGTCTGAAACATGCGCTTCTTTTCATCGACACTCATCGGATCAATAAGTGCCTGATTGCCATCTCTGAGATCCACCGAACACCAGACGGGTGCTTGCTCAATGGTCACATCGGGCCAGGTCCGATCCGCGAGCTTGATCGTCTGATAGGGACGGTATCGCTGAAACGGCATCGGCGATGGTTTGTTGTTTGGATTGGTCATGGAAAGTCTCCGGTCTAAAGTCTGCTTGATTTCGGGGTTTAGAAAACGGAGCTTCGAAGTCGATCCATGTGACGCGCCCGCGCGAAAATACCGCGGCTTGTCTTCGATATTCTGTTCATGATGTTGGGGTTTCTACTGTGACGAAGTCTTGGGACAGGGACCGCAAGCGGTCATCCACCGGCGCGCTTAAGCGGCCGGGGTGGTAAGTCGTAGAAGAGCTGTCCTCATCGTCATCATGGGCGAGAACCTAGTGACTAGCGGGAGTGCCGTCAAGCCCCTGAAAAACAAGTGAAAATTGAAACCTAGGCTCCACGCCATTTTGTGGCCGTACTTCCCCCTCAAAACCCCGCGCTCGTGAGGTAGACGCGACGGCGCCTCTTCACCGCTCGTTAACCATCGCTTCATAGATTGTTAACGCACACAGGAACAGGACCCCAACAGCCCCTATGATGGGACTGCGGACCGGACAGTCTTTGAGACGGATGGCATATGAGTGAGCGACGAAATAGCGGACGCAGAAGCGGCGCGGGCGGCACCCGCAATCGCGAGCTTGTGTCGCGTCGTCTTCCCTTTGTCGGCACCCTGCGCCTTGAGTTGGAACGACCAAAGAAGAAGCCTCGAAAAGCAGGCTCTAAGTCCCGGTCGACATCGACCTCCCGTGAAGAAAAGGGATTAGGGCCCCGGATCGCCTATTGGTCCACCGTTGTGGGTCTTTGGGGCCTCGTCGCCCTCGGGGCGACCGTTCTCTACTACGCCTTAACGCTGCCAAGCACCGACAATCTTTGGGACATTGATGGGACACCGAGTGTCACCATCGCCGCAACCGACGGCACACCAATTACGACTCGCGGCGGCCGCCACGGCACGGCGGTCCGTCTGGTGGACTTGCCGCCCTATCTGGTGGATGCGGTGATCGCAACGGAGGACAAACGGTTTTATTCCCATCTGGGCATTGATCCGATTGGTCTGGCGCGGGCAATGGTTGCCAATCTGAAGGCAGGCGGCGTTGTGCAGGGCGGGTCAACGATCACCCAGCAGCTTGCAAAGAATATTTTTCTCACCCCGGAGCGCACCCTCGACCGCAAATTGCAGGAAGCTTTGCTGGCACTTTGGCTGGAAGCACAGTTCACCAAAGACGAGATTCTGACGCTTTACCTGAACAGGGTTTATCTCGGCGGTGGTGCCTACGGTATTGAAGCGGCATCGCAGCGGTATTTCGGAAAGTCGGCACGGGATGTCACCCTGCCGGAAGCTGCGATGTTGGCGGGCCTCCTGAAAGCACCCTCGCGCTATGCACCGACGAATGATCTTGCAAGAGCGCAGGAAAGAGCGGCGACAGTCCTGGCTGTCATGGTGCGCGACGACCGCATTGAATATTCAGATGGTCAGTGGGCCTTTGACAATCCGGCAGTTTTGCGCGGCGCCGCCAGGTCCCAGTCAGCCAACTATTTCGCAGACTGGATCGTGGACCAGGTGCCGGGCTATGCGGGGCGGCCCAACTCGAGCTTGATCGTGCGCGCGACGTTGGATACCGACCTCCAGAGGGCAGCGGAACGGGTGATTGATGCTGCATTGGCGCGGAATGAGCGTGCCCTCGGCGTAACCCAGGCCGCCCTTGTGGCGATGACGCCGGATGGCGCCATTCGCGCCATGGTGGGCGGACGGTCCTATCGCCAGAGCCAGTTCAACCGCGCCGTCTATGCGGAACGTCAGCCGGGGTCTGCTTTCAAGCCCGTCGTCTTCATGACGGCTTTGGAGCGCGGCCTCACACCAGACACCCTGCGGGTCGACGCGCCGGTTATCGTGGATGGATGGTCGCCGCGCAACTATTCCGAAACGCATGATGGCGTGATGACACTGACGCAGGCATTGTCAAAATCGATCAACACGGTCGCAGTCCAGATCTCCGAAGAAGTGGGCCGCGAAAGTGTCATCCGCACAGCCCGCAGGCTTGGCATTCGCAGCGACATGGCCCCGCACCCCTCCCTCGCATTGGGTACATTTGAGGTAACTCTGTTAGAGCTGACATCAGCCTATGCAGCGTTTGCAAATGGCGGCGCCAGTGTCATCCCCCATGGGATCGACAGTATCGAGACCATTTCAGGTAATCGGTTGTATCAACGCCGGGGCGCCGGTCTCGGGCCTATTATGTCGCAACAGACGCTGGGCATGATGAACCACATGCTGGGAGAAACCATCCGCTCGGGCACCGGCCGACGCGCGGCCCTCATCGGTCGCCCTAGCGGCGGGAAGACTGGCACAAGCCAGGACTTTAGGGATGCCTGGTTTGTTGGGTACACCGCCGATCTTGTCGTCGGTGTGTGGGTCGGCAATGATGACGGTACGCCAATGAAAGAGGTGACCGGTGGCGGCGTACCTGCGAGCATTTGGCGCGACTTCATGCAGACCACCCAAAGCGGGGTCCAGGTGTCGGCACTGCCGGGGAGCTACACACCTGTTACGGCGGCGACTGGCTCCATTGGGACGTGGCCATTCGATGATGAGCCAGCGGCCGAGCCGGAAGAGGAGCGCGGCTTCTTCGACCGCCTCTTTGGACGATCAGACGATGCTGAAGCGGGTGAAGAGAGACGCCCGAACATACGGCCCGGGCGTCCCGGCTGGCGCTGAGCGCGCCCTCTATTTTCAGTTCTTGTTGCTGTTGCCTGAGTCGCCCTGATCACCGGGTTGGTCTTGATCCTCAGGAACGTCATCGGCGTCCTCTTCGACAATAGCGGGTTCATCGGGTTCCGTTGCTGTCACATTGTCGCCTAGAAAGGACGCCGTTACCGCGAAGGACCCTTCTGCCGTTTCGTCAAAGCCACGGACAAAGAGATAGTAGGTGGCGCCTTCCTGAAGGTAACGCTCAAAACGCGGATTGAAGCCGTCATCATCATCGGAGGTGAAAGCCGCTGTCATGGTCGTGATATCTGTGCCGGCGGCGGGCGTGTCGGCGCCAGGCAGAACGGGCAGCAGATGGGCGACCGTGTCCAGGCTGTCATCTGCGGCCCGCACGGAAATCACGTGCCGTCCAGATTGCGTCGGGCTGAACTGATACCAAGTCCCGTCTGCGTCCAGGCGACTGGTCGCGGAATCGTCAAGCTCCAGCGCCGCGATGTCTCCGTCAGGAAAACCGCCGGGCCCTTCAGTCAATGTCGTGCTTGGAACAAAACCGGCAGGCGCCGACAGGACCCTTAAAACACCCGGACCCCCCGTCTCGCCATAGCTTGTGAGCTCGACACGCCAAGTCTTGGCACCTTCTGCAACGGTGACCGGCACGACGGCATCGAGGCCGTCAGTATCATCATTCGTGATCGTTGCTGTGTCGCTGTTTGCTGCATAGAGAGCAAGCACCGGATCTGACGTTCCGTCCAGTCCTCGCAGTTCAATCCGGTAGGTACCCGCTTCATCAAAGGTAAGCATCGCCGATGTCACTGCCGTGCCGATAGTGACCATTTCCTCAGCACCGTCCGCGGGAACCGAGAGAGAGAAAGCGCCGCCCGCCGTGTTTGTGTCAACCTCGGTATCAAGGATCTCCTCGGCGCCGATCACGAGTATCAGCGCGCCGAGCGCGCCCACAAAACTTGCGGCAACCATGCCACCGCTAAACCCGCCACCTGACGTCGGAGCCGTTCTATCGCTTACCATCACACTCTCCCAGTTTTCGTCTGTACCCACCCTATTGCTGACGGCCAAGTGTGGCGAGACCAAGGCGTGTGGGAGTTCCTATTCCGCAGAAAGCGGTGAGATGCCGTATTTATGGAGCGCCGGGCCCTCGGTTTCCAGCCACCTCACCGCCTGTGAATAGGCGGGGACGAGCGTTTCCACCACCTGCCAAAATTGCGGGCCATGGTTCATATGAATGAGGTGGGCGACTTCGTGGGCGGCCACATAGTCGAGCACATCCGTCGGCGCGAAAATGAGACGCCAGGAAAACGACAGCGCGCGCGTTGATGAGCAAGATCCCCAACGACTGGATTGATCGCGCACCGTCACGCGGCTAGGCCTGACATTAAGCTTTGTCGCGTGCGACAAAACATATTGGTTGAGATCGCGCTTGGCCTGTTGTTTCAGCCAGTCGGTCACTCGGCGGGGCAGGAAGGAAAGATCTCCGCCGACATGCAGCTCCGGCGTGTCGCTATCGTCCAGCTCTACCTGTATGACAGCGCAACGCTGATCTGCAACATGGCGAATGCGATGCACTATTCCTCTGACAGGCACCAATGCGCCGTCGCAAAACGGCTCGGCACGCGCGACATGTTTGCGTTGTTCAATCAACCAATCTGCATGGCTATGGGCAAACGAGATAGCCGCCTTGACATTGCGTTTGTTGGGCGTGGTGACGTGGACAGCGCCCGTCGTCATATCCACCCTCACAATTAAGCGTCGCGCACGAGGATTATGTCGCACGACCAAGGGAACCTGTTCGCCGCGCAGCGACAACGTATCCATGTGCAAGGCACGTGACGTATTTTTCATGGGGGCACTGTACTCTAACGAATCACACGAAGCGGTGCTGCCTACAACAGACACCAGAAAGCGGCTAAGGAGCGTTCATGTCAAGCATACCTAGGTTTCATCTCGCATTTTCTGTGAATGATATCGGCGCGGCTCGGTCCTTCTACGAAGGGGTCCTCGGGTGTGGCGTCGGACGCAGCGACACCCGGTGGGTTGATTTTGATTTGTTTGGTCATCAAATCGTTGCGCATCTAGACGAGGGCAAATCCTTGCACGACGTCAGCAATCCCGTCGACGGGGATGATGTTCCGGTCCCTCACTTTGGCCTGATCTTGGAATGGGAGGACTGGGAAGCGCTGGCAGACAGACTGAGCGCGACAAACACGACATTCTTGATTGAGCCACATGTTCGGTTCGAAGGCATGCCGGGGGAACAGGCGACACTGTTCTTTCGCGACCCATCGGGGAACGCTCTTGAATTCAAAGCGTTTCGGGACCAGTCACAGATATTTGCCACTGAGTGACGCTGGAAACCTCAATGCTCTTGCGCGAGCTAGCTATCGTTTAACACGCTGCGAATAGTCTCCGCCATCTTTTCAGGCCGCGTCCCAGGACCAAAGTGGGTGATGAATTCACCGTCTTTCCCCATGAGATAAACAATCGACGAATGATCCATGGTGTAGGCGGCGTTTGACGCGGGGTCCACCACCCGCTCGTAATACACACGATAGGCACTCGCGGCATTTGCAATCTGTTCAGGTGTGCCCGTAAGCCCGGTCATGCGTGGATGGAAATTGCTCACATATTGAGCCATCGCCTCAACCGTGTCGCGCTCTGGATCAATGGATATCAGGATCGGCCGAACTTGGCCGGCGTCGTCGCCTACTAAGTCGAGGGCCGAACTCATAATTTGAAGCTCGGTTGGACAAACATCGGGGCAAAATGTGAAGCCGAAATAGATCAGCATCAATTCACCCTTGAAGGTTTCATTTGTGACGGGTGCGCCGTCGTGCATCACGAGTTCAAAAGGTCCGCCGATAAGGGCGGCACCGCTGGAGCGCTGTGGATAGTCACCCTGATCAGCGGGAAGCGTTACATACAAGATCCCGGCGGTCACAGTTGCAAGTCCTGCGATAGCAACGAGAAAGACGGTTAATCGCGACATGGGAGCTCCATATATGTGCATTCATCTTGTATTCAGGCGGCCAACGGCATTTTCCGCAAGTCGGTTTTGGAGGAAATGCAAGTTTGCCTTGGACCGGATACAGCCTGCGAGTACGATCCGGAAGTAGGTACCCTATTCGAGCAAGGTACAACAATGTGGATTCTCGTCGCAGGGCACACAGCGTAGGTTTGGCAAAGAAAAACATGAGTTTGAGACACGAGCGAAGCGGGGGGGTGCAGGGACCCATCCGCACCCTGATCGCGGCACTTTTCACTGGCGCAGTGGTTGTTGGAACACCTGGAAGTGTTTCAGCCGCTGGCATCCAACAACCCTCCGTTGTTACGCCAGATACGCCCTTCATCGAAGCCGTTAGAGATGGTGACATGGAAGCACTGCAAGCGGCGTTGGTGCGTGGAGAATCTCTTGATGCGCGGGACAAGTTGGGGTCGCCGGCGCTTTTTGTCGCCCTACAGTTTAGCCAGTATGAGGCATTTAACTTCCTGCTAGAGAATGGAGCGCGCATCCGGGCGAAAGATAGAGCCGGTGATACGCTCCTGACACTGCTCGCTGGAACCAAGCTGGTGCACTTGAGCGCGGCGCTTCTGCAAGCCGGAGCTGACCCCGACAGACTGGGTGCAAGCCGCGAGCCCGCGATCATTATCGCTGCTCGGGCAGGCCAGGCGGACATGGTGCGGCTTCTCTTGGATTGGGACGCAGACTATGAGGCGACCGACCTAACCGGTCGCACCGCGCTCGGCATTGCTGAACAGCGTCGAGATCGCGTTATCGCCGATATGCTCCGCGAAGCGGGCGCTTACTAGGCAGTGCGACGGTCCAAAACCTGAAGTTGCCCCATAGATGCCCTTTTATCGCAAGTGAACGCGCCCTATCTTCTAGTCTATGAGCAAAACGAAAACGGCGCCCGAAAGAGACGTTTCTAAGGATAGGGAGCGGCCCTGGCATCATCTGCCAGACGGTAAGTTTCGCAATCCAAAAGGTAGCCCCAAGAAATCTGTGCCCTTACGGGTGGCTTTGCCTTATTTCGCGGAGATGTTTGGACGCAGCTTCAATAAGATTGAGGTGCCCACATCGCATGTATTGCCGCGCGACCAGGCGACACGTGCGCTGCGGAGCTATCTAGATCAGCCAGGCGATTTTCTTACCTGGCTGGGACACGCGTCTTTCTTATGTCGCATTGCCGGTAAGGTTATTCTAACCGACCCCTATCTTACCTCCTATGCGGGCCCCGCGGGATTTGGGCCGCGCCGATATGTAAAAAGTGGTATCGCGATCCGCGATCTGCCCCCCATCGATATTCTGGCCGTGTCTCACAATCACTATGACCATTTGGATGAGCGCGCTTTGGCGCAATTGCCGAACAAGAACCAAACAACGGTCCTGGTGCCTCTGAACTTGGGAGACTTCTTTCGCAAACGTGGTTTTGCCCACGTGGTGGAAATGGATTGGTACGACGAACTGATTGTGAACGACTTAAAGGTCACCGCTCTTCCGGTCGTGCACTGGTCCAGGCGGGTGGGTTTTGACCACAACACGTCGCTGTGGGCCGGCTTTGCATTCAAAGGACCGGATCACCATCTCTTTTTTGGCGGTGATTCTGGCTATGGGCCTGTATTCAAAGACACGGGCGAACGCTACGGCCCGTTCGATACGGCGCTCCTTGGCATTGGTGCCTATGCGCCGCGGGAAATGATGAAAGCATCCCACGCAACCCCGGAAGAGGCTGTGCAGATGGGCCAGGACTTGCGGGCTCAGACGCTTGTGGGCATGCATTGGGGGACCGTCGTTCTCACCCAAGAGCCGCCATTTGAGCCACCAGAGCGATTTATCGCAGCCGGGAAAGCCGCCGGCTTGGCGGATGAGGCCGTGTGGATCATGAAGATCGGCGAGAGCCGCTCGCTTAAAGCGCGCTGGCCGTCTAATGCCTGATCGGCTATTTCCTTAGGGCGCACTATTGCTCTAGGTGAGATACCCATGGCCCAAGCACACCGGCACTCCTCGTTCATCTCCAATCAAGCGGGCATCCGTCTGCAGACCATTATCTTGCTGAGGTGGTTGGCGGTTGCCGGTCAATTGGGCGCCGTTCTGTTTGTCTATTTTGTGCTCCAGTTTCCGCTGCCCCTGGGGTTCTGTTTGGCGGCCATCGCCGCGTCGGCGTGGCTCAATGTTTTCTTGGCACTAAGATACAGAACGCCTGTACGCCTTTCTGACAATCAGGCGGCGGCATATCTCGCTTATGATCTGCTTCAGCTCGCAGCGTTGCTCTACCTGACAGGCGGGCTGGGCAATCCTTTCACTTTGCTGTTTATGGTTCCTGTGACGATTTCTGCGACCACGCTGTCGCCGAAATCAACGGGGCTTTTATTGTTTCTCGCATTCATCTGCGTCACCGGTTTGAGCGTCTACCACCTGCCGTTGCCCTGGACGCCCGACGCGCCGCTCGTCTTGCCGTGGACTTACCAAGCTGGCATTTGGACGGGCCTTCTGTTGGGCCTTGGGTTCGTTGCGGTCTATGCGCATCGCATCGCCGACGAAGCACGCCGCATGTCAAACGCGTTGGAGGCAACGGAGCTCGTGCTTGCCAGAGAACAAAGATTGTCGGCGCTTGACGGATTGGCGGCTGCCGCAGCACATGAGCTTGGAACACCGCTGGGCACAATTGCCTTGGTCGCCCGCGAGTTGCAACGAGATAAACCGACGGGCGATCAGCTGGACGAAGACCTCAATCTTCTACGCTCTCAGGCGGAACGGTGTAAGGAAATCCTCTCACGGCTGACCCATCAACCAGATGCACGCGACGCGCTTTATGCGCGCATTGAAATCGACGCGCTTCTCAATGAAATTGTCGCGCCGCATCGGGATATGGATGTCTCTTTTGATCTTGCGACCAACACAGGTGAGGGGGATGCCCCCTCTTTGGTGAGGCGGCCGGAAATCCTTTATGGACTTGGGAACTTTGTCGAAAATGCTTCGGACTTTGCGCGGCGGACGGTCACGGTCACCGGCGAATCCGACAAGGATATGGTGCGCATCTCGGTCATGGATGATGGCCCTGGTTTCCCTATGGATATGGTGGACAGGTTAGGTGAACCCTATGTCACCACCCGCGCTAGGGGGACTGTGAGAACCGTCAGGGATGGATCTCACGAAGGAATGGGCCTTGGCTTCTTCATTGGGAAGACCCTGCTTGAGCGAAGCGGGGCGACGGTTTCATTCATGAACCGGACAGATGGTCGCACCGGCGCTGTCGTTGTTGTGGAATGGCCCAGAGAGGCTATAGAAGCGCCTCCTATAGGTGGCGCACAGGATCAAATAAGCGATCATGAGTTGGCGTGAGGTGCGTAACGGCGTAAAATTCACCAACCATCACCGGCGGTGTCTCGCCGCTTGTCCTCGCGGTCGGCAGGAGCAACATGACAGACGAAGCGAATGACCCAACAGAAGCGGCAAAAGAAGAACGCAGCCTTCTTCTTGTAGATGATGACGCGCCTTTCCTGGGGCGGTTGGCGCGTGCCATGGAAAGCCGGGGCTTCACAGTGTCGCAAGCCGGGACAGTCAAAGAAGGTGTTCGCTTAGCGCAAGAAGTTAAGCCCGACTATGCCGTCGTCGACCTGCGTTTGGATGACGGGAATGGCCTTGAGGTCGTCTCGGCGCTTCACACAGTAAGAGAGGATGCGCGGGTCATCGTTCTCACCGGATATGGCAATATTGCGACAGCGGTTGAGGCTGTGAAGCTGGGCGCGGTTGATTATCTCTCAAAACCTGCAGATGCGGATGATGTCGAAGCGGCACTTATGGCACAGCCGGGCGAGAAAGCACCGCCACCGGAGAACCCCATGTCCGCAGACCGTGTTCGTTGGGAACATATTCAGCGGGTCTATGAGTTGTGTAATCGCAATGTGTCAGAGACGGCGCGCCGCTTGAACATGCACCGCCGAACCCTGCAGCGCATTCTGGCCAAGCGGGCACCGCGCTAGAGCGCTTAATCCGTCTCCTCGTTCCCAATGAGCGCAGTGACACCGGGGTCGAGCGCTTGGTGGACGCGGGCTGCAGCCGTGCGTGCGAACAAGAGCGTGACCGCCTTGCGTCGCGCCGCCGCCAAGGCATCCCGTTCGGGCTCTCTTAAGACCTCGGCACCGAACTTGTCAGCGACAATGACGCCGACGGCGTCTTCTTCCGGGAGCACCTCCAGTGGGAAGTCAGGCGGGACCGCAAAGAAAAACAGGTCGCAATAATCGAGATATTCGTGCCACTTCTGATCAACGCGAAAGTCGGCGAGCGACGATTTGATCTCGACAATGATGATGTCGCCCTTTTTGTCGAGAGAAGCGACATCGACCCGGCGCCCGTTTTTGAGGCCGAGTTCGGTGATGGGCATATGCCCCATGTGAATGAGAAGGCGGCACACGCCGCGCTGCACAGCCGCCGCGACGGGAGATTGACGGCCATCGGTTGTTGCATGAGAGAGCGCGTCATCGTCGGTCATGAACGTTCAACCTCAAGGCCTGCTCTTTCCGCACAATGCCGCACCATGCCTCTAAGACGCATGGCCTTGCGAGGATCATTGGCGGCGACACCAGGTTGCACAGTACCGCCGTGATACAGTGTGGCGAGCGCGTTCACCGTAGCGGCGAGATAATAGACATCCAGATCAATCGGCGTGCCGCTGGCTGCTTGGTACCCCATAAAGATCGCGTCTCTGATTTCTGGCCGTTCTTCGAAATGCCGGAACTCCGCATGGGCGGGACCCTTGCCGCACTCGGCGAAATCAACCAGCCCAAAATGATCGTCATCGGTCACAAGAACATTGCTGAGGTTCACGTCGCCGTGCAGAAACAAACTAGAAGTCGCGTTGACGACTGATGTCCAGCGGTCCTTGACGGCATCACAAAGAGCCTTGTCCTCTTGTTTGGGCAGGGCGTCGCGAAGCTGTTTGATCGCTCTGAGAATTGGGTCTTGTTGCGGGAGCTCCGCCCCATTGGTGAGACGGCTGACGTCAGCATGAAAATCCGCCAGCGCAGCACCGAGTGCCTCGCCCAGCCTTTGGCGCTTATCAGGTGTTGCGGGGATTGTGTTGCCGAGGCGCTGACCATCAAGTTTCGACAGACGCAGCCATCCTTCAAGCGGCGCAACGAAGGGATTGGCCGGCAGATCAATGTCCCCATGGCCCAGCAGCTCGGGAATGTTAAACCCACCACATCGCCGCCCACTGAGGGCTTCCAGCGCCGCTACCTCTCGATGAATAAGCGCTGCGGCGGATCCGAGGCCACCGCGCTTCCGTACCAGCTTGAGAACAGACCCGTCACCCAGATCATGGACAATGCCCCAAAGACCTTGCCCAAGTTCCTGCCAGGGCGGGGCAGGCACAGCAACGCCTTGAGCATTCAAAGTGGTGTGGACGAGGTCTTCGATGCTGGCAAGGTTCATGTGCGCGATGCTAGTGCATGTTTCCGAAAAGTGCGTGTGGTTTTCGGATAAAAACATGCACAAAAAAAGAAGAGCCAAACCACTTTCAACAAAGTTGGCGGACTTTTGTGGTTCGAAAATGCGGCATGTGCCGAGAGCATGTTTCCGAAAAGTGCGTGCGGTTTTCGGATAAAAACATGAGCGAAAAAGAGCAGGCAAAAAGAAAGGGCGGCTTGGAGGAAAGCCGCCCTTTGCATAGCAGAATAAGGGGGTGCGAAACTGGGTTTCGCGAGGGGGGATTTACTCTGCAGCAGTAAGGCCCGAGAGAGCATCCTCGTTGGTCGAGAAATTTATCGTTTTGAGATATTTGATACCGTCTTCCGCGATATCGTCGCCAATCATCCGATCGCCTTCTTTCTTGAGCTCTTCCATGTCGACATAGGTCGCATAAAAGTCCTTCGTGCGGTCGGTGATAATCCCGGCTTTTACGAGAGTCTTGATAAGAACACGGAAAATATTCGTGCCCTCTTTCATCTGCTCCCGGCGGTCATCGTCGGTGAACGCTTCCAGCATTTCCGCTTGGACTGTTTCCCAATCAAGACCGAACTGCGGATAGATCACCTTTTTCTGCTCGGGATTGACGAGATTGAACAAAAGAGTCTGGAAACAGTGGGCTGCCCAGTCTTCAATGATGTTCTGTTCTTCTTCTGACAAGCTCGGAATGGTGCGGTCTGCCCAGATTTTCCCAAACTTATGGTGGAAGGCTTCATCGGTCATCACGAGTTGGGTGAGTTTGACCAACAGAGGATCGCTGGACTTGGTGTAGAGCGTTGCGAACGCACCCATTGCGAGGCCTTCAACCAGCATCTGCATACCGACGATCTTTTTGTAAACTTCAGGAGAGTTCACAATATCGGTGAGCAGGGTTCCGAGCGTTTCACCGACAGGCAAAGGTTTGCCGAAGCGTGTCTCTACATATTTCGCGAATGCCGTGACGTGGCGCGCTTCTTCGCGGGTCTGGTTTGCCGCATATTCCTGTGCGCCTGGGTCAAGCAGGATATGACAAAGGCTTGCTGACAGATTGAGTGCGCCTTGCTCCCCATGAAGGATCGCTGAGAGGCTCCAGCGAGCGGTTTCGTTGGCAAAGCGAACCTTGTCTTTCTCAGAGAGTGCCTGGAAACAGGGAAGGCGAAACTCAGGGATCATCTCTTCCGGCATGATCATCTGCGTTTCCGTATCAAACGGCTCAGAGAAATCGATATATTTGGTGTCTAGCGGATCCCAAAAATGGTCATGGGTTGCTGAAATGATCTTGTCGAATGCGGTGGAACGGTTGCCGTAACGGTCAACGTCCATCATTGCTGGAAAATCGTCAGGAGCGCAGGCGTTATAGGCCTCGTCCTTCGTAATCTGCCGAATCTCGGTCATTCGTTCCTCCAAAAAGGCGCATTGCAAAGTGAAACGGGTCGTTTCCGCGCCAGAAAGCCCTGTAAAAGAGCCAAAAACTCGTCTTCTACCAAAAGATAGGGCGGAGATTGGTGTCTATCAAGAAGAAAATGACACCCCCGTCACCTTTGCTGAACGGTTTGTGAATGTGGGTGAAGGCAAGAGGTGGCATCGCCAAAGCCTGCGAGGCAGGCCTGGGCCGCCCATTTTGGATTGAGACCTATTCATTAACTAGGAGGGCCTCATTAATCTCTTCCGTTCAATTCCCCCTAAGAGGCGCGCCTTTCCCGTTACATTGGAAAGAAAACTGTGCTATCGGAGAAGGGTTGCACGTAAAACACTCGGGTGAATTACCCAAAGTGGATCGGATGGCAACAAGGGGTGCTGGATGCTGACCTTCTAAGTCTCCAGCCAGATAGAAGACTAAGAATGTGATCGGCAATTAAATGTCGACGGCCCGCAGCAAGCGGGACTTGGGAGGGGGTAAGCCATGAGACATGCTGAGGGCGTGTTTTGTGGAGGTCAAACAAGCGAACTGGGCAAGACCCCGTTTTAAAGTTCTGACCAACAAGATTCTCGTTGAGTGCCAATCGGACCTCACCGATTTATTAGGATCTTCCCCCTAGATAGTTTTGCGCAAAGGCGCCGCGCTTTTCCAATGATGGATGAAGGGCGGATGTCATTTGTGTTTAGTGTTGACGGTCGCCGAGGGGCGGCCAGGGAGACGGGAAAAGGTCTATGGTAAAGTTACTCGAAGCCCTAGTTTTCAGGACGCGCATCATCATTCTAGCGGGGCTCGCGGCCTTCACGCTTTACGCCGGGTATTACGCGACACAGCTGAAGATGGACGCTGGGTTCGATAAGCAGTTGCCATCTGGGCACGAATATATTCAGACCTTTCAGGAGTATCGAGAAAAGCTCTTCGGTTCCAACCGTGTGATCATTGTGCTTGAAGCCAATGAAGGAACGATCTGGAACAAGGAGTTCTTTCAGGAATACAAAGATATAACCGACGATATCTTCTTCCTTCCTGGCGTTGCTCGTCACACTGTGACCTCCTTGTGGACGCCCAACACGCGTTACCTTGAAATTACGGAAGAAGGCATTCGTGCCGACGACGTGATCCCGGGCACAGTGACATCGGAAACGATGAACGACGCAGCCCTTGCGCAGATCGAAAACAATGTGATCCGCGGTGGCTTTGTTGGACGGCTTGTGGCGGAAGACTTCCGCGCGGCGATGATCACCGCGGAGCTTTTGGAATACAATCCAAAGACCCAGGAGAGGCTGGACTATTTCGACCTCGCCGCAAAACTCGAATCCGAGATTCGCGGCAAATATGAAACAGAGGGCGGCAATTACACCGTCCGTATCATCGGGTTTGCGAAACTGATTGGCGACATCGCTGACGGTGCCGGCTCGGTGGTTCAGTTCTTCTTTATTGCGTTCTTGCTCACGACCCTGTCGGTCTATCTCTACGCAAGATCAATCATTCTGACATTCCTGCCTCTTTTCTGTTCGCTGGTATCGGTTGTCTGGCAATTCGGCGTGTTGGCATTCCTGGGCTACGGCCTGGACCCGCTGGCGATCCTGGTGCCGTTCTTGGTTTTCGCCATCGGGGTGAGCCACGGGGTGCAGCAGATCAATCTGATTACCGCGGAAATTTCAAACGGCGCGACGTCAGAGGAAGCGGCCCGGACAAGTTTCTCCGGACTTCTGATCCCCGGTACGATGGCTCTCGTGACCGACCTTGTTGGTTTCGGCACTTTGATCCTGATCCCTATTCAGATGATTCAGGAACTGGCGATCACTGCGTCAATTGGTGTGGCACTCAAAATCGTGACCAACCTCATCATGCTGCCGATCATGGCGTCCTACTTCACGTTCGACGAAGGCTTTGCCGATCGTGTTGCTCGGGCGCGTGAAACGCGTCTGAAAGTGATGCGGGTCTTGGGCAACATTGCGAACCCGAAAACGGCTGTGGTTACACTGGTTGTCTCAACCAGCCTGTTCGTGGCTGCCGTTGTTGAAAGCCAGGATCGCCATGTCGGTGCGCTGCACCCTGGGTCTCCTGAGCTGCACCCTGATGCGCGCTACAATCTCGACAGTACGACCATCGCAGAGAAATTCTCTCTGGGTCTGAACCTGCTCACTGTGGTGACAGAAACGCCGACAGAAGCGTGTATTAAGTATGACCAGATGCGCTATCTGAACCGCTTTACGTGGCACATGGAAAATGTTGAAGGCGTGTCTCTCGCGCTCTCCCTGCCTTACGCGGTGAAGAACTCATCTGCGGGTTGGAACGAGGGGAACCTCAAATGGCGTGCGCTGCCGCGTAACCAGTTTGCCCTTGTGCAGGCTGTGGGGCCGGTGCCGCCGTCCACAGGTCTCCTCAACCAGAACTGTTCGGTCATGTCCCTCCTGATCTTCCTGGAAGATGCGAAGGCGACGACGATCGAGCGCGCGGTGGAAGAAGTGGTGGCATGGCGTGACGCCAACCAGCGCGACGATGTGAAGATCCGTCTTGCCTCCGGCAATATGGGTGTTCAGTCAGCTGTGAACCAGGAGATTGAAACATCCGAGCTTCCCATGATGCTCTGGGTTTATGTGGCGATCGTCCTCCTAGTTGTGCTGACCTATCGTGACTGGCGTGCAACGATTGCCTGTACGATCCCGCTCACCTTTGCCACCTTCTTCGGCTACTGGTTCATGGAGTTGCTCGAAATTGGGCTGACCGTGGCGACGCTGCCGGTGATGGTGCTGGCTGTGGGTCTGGGTGTGGACTACGCGTTCTATATCTATAACCGCGTTCAGTTCCACCTTGCGGAAGGCATGAACATTACGGACAGCTATAAGCAGACACTCTTCGAGACTGGTATGGCGGTTGTGTTTACGGCCATCACAATGGCCGTAGGTGTGTCGACTTGGACCTTCTCTGCCCTGAAATTCCAGGCGGACATGGGTCTTCTGCTGACCTTCATGTTCTCAATCAATATGATCATGGCTATCACGACCTTGCCGTCGATTGCGGTGGTGCTGGACATGCTCTTCCCACGGAAACGCCCTGTGAAGGCGCCTTCAGGCGCGCTCGCGCACTAAGGATAGTGGGATAAAGAAAAATTGCGCCGTCGAGGGACATTGTCCGTCGACGGCGTTATAGTTTGAGCCAACAGATGCTGGCCGACACGGGAGCGGGCAGTTCAGGGAAGACCGGAGGCACATATGCTCGATAAAATTCTGAGCCTTTTACAAGAAGGACCAAAGGCCCCACCGGCGGCGACAGTCGCAAGTGGCGATGCGAAACAGGTTGCGGCGGCGGCACTGATGGTTGAGGCGGCGCGCCTCGATCGTGAGTTTGATGATGGCGAGCGGGCCACCATTGAACGTGTGGTAAAAGAACAATTCGGCCTGTCTGACGAAGCGGCGGCAGATCTTTTGGACGTCGCTGAGAAGCGCCAGAAGGCAAACTATTCCGACATGGCCTTCATCAACATTGTGGCGAACAGCTTCGATGAGGGAGAGAAGAAAGACCTATTGAAGATGCTCTGGTCGGTCGCCCTCTCTGACGGCAGTCTCCACAAGTTTGAGGAGCACTTGGTCAACCATGTTGCTACCGAGCTTGGCTTAAGTGCCGAAGACACGGAAGCCGCAAAAGCGGCGGCCAAGGGCTAAGCTTCCTCAAGCCGAAAACGAATAAGGCCGCCTATAGGGGCGGCCTTATTGTTGCTATCTGCATGCGTGCCTTTTAGCGAAGTGAAAAACCAACCGCAGCTTCCAACTCCTCAAGCGCTTGCGGCGCATTCAGGACCTTGATGGTTGTCATGCCGAGCGCTTTTGCAGGCTTAAGGTTGATGCCCAGATCATCCAGATAGACTGACTGGGATGCTTCGACGCCGAGCGTCTCGCAGGCCATTTCATAAATGCGTGGATCCGGTTTCCGGATGCCGATTTTAGAACTCTCGATGACATGATCGAACAGGGTCATGACCTCCGCAACGGCGGCGGCTTTGCTCTCGGTCCGTGCCATACCGGCCCCTTCGCCGGCACTTACATTGTTGGTGATGCACCCAACCGTAAACTTCTCTTTGCACCGCTTCAGCGCTGTCACCATTTCCGGCCGGATATCTCCGGAAAGAAGCGCCACGACTTCACGGCCGGTGACGCTGCCGCCCAGGGCCGTCGCTTCTTGAGCAAACATCTCGTCAAACTCATCAAGCGTGATGTCGCTCCGCTCAAACAATGCCCAGGCATTTGTATCTGGATTGGTTGAATTCACTTTGCGGATGAAGTCCGCAGGTAAACCGCGCTCCGCTTCGAAGCGATTAAATGCTTCGAAGGGGCTTGAGGTAAGCACGCCGCCAAAATCCCAAATCACTGCCTGAACCATCTGTCATATCTCCAATTTTGATGCCGGACCCTACCTGAGCCGACCCAAAACGCAAATGTTTCTCCTAAAGACGAGACAGATGATTTCGTCCGGACACGTTCAACGTGTCCGAGAGTGCGTGGGCGTCTGAGCGAGAGATGTGGGTGCGAATTATTGCGCCTGTTTAACCAGACAATCCTGGCCTTGTGCTTTCAGCGCAGAGCAGACCGCTGTGGCATCGGCTTTGGCATCAAAGGCACCGAAGCGGACCCGGTAGAAGGTCCCGCGCTCGCCTAAGTCCGCAGCTTCGATGTTCAGCGTCTCTCCTGCCAATTGGTCGGGATGAGCTGCCTGAAGATTGGACCAGGCTGTTGTGGCGGCGGCCTCGGACCGCACGGACAATAGCTGGATTAAATATTGGCCGGCTTCCGCGACAGTTGGAGCCGGTGCTGTCGGTGCAGGTTCGACCACAGGCTCAGGCTCGGCTGGTGGTGTCTCAGAGGCGGGCGGTGTGATCGTCGCGGCTTCCCGTGGTGGTGCGGCCGGTGCTTCAGCAGCCGGCGTTTCCTGCGGCGCAGGCGCAGGCGCAGGCGGCTCTTCCGCAACGACGGGATCAGGCGTCGCCTCTGCGGGCTCAAGGCGTAGCTCAGCGGCTTCAGGCGGCACAGGCGCGCCATCCGATTGAGGCCCGGGCGCCGCAATAATCGGTGCGACGCTCGGCGTGTCGGCTGCCACCGGAGCTTCAGGGTCTTCGAGAGGGGCGACAGTGGTTGTCGTGTCGGTCCCGAACATACTGACCGCCAGCACACCGGCTGTGACCACTGCGACCAATGCCAGTACCGCCGCGAGACGACGGCGGGACCCGTTCGTGGTGTCTTCGGTCTCATCCGCCGCAATGACGATGTCAGGTTCCGGCATTACCGGTGCTTCCGGTTCGGTGCTTGCCTCCGGTGCAGGCGCGTCCGGCGCCGTTGCGCGATCTTGCGGGTCGATGGAGGAAGGAGTGGCTTCACCTTTCCGAACCAGGAGATCGCTTGTCAGCGGGGCAGGCTTCTTGGACATTTAGGCGGCGCCTCGTAGGGAAGACCCATCACCGAGCGGTGACAGCGGTTCTTTTGTTGGGGTGGTTTCGTTGGGCGACAGGAGGGGCGAAGCAGTTTCGCCGGTCAGTCGGCTTTTCAAGAAATTCCAGAGTTCGGCAATTTCGCCGGGTGAGCGCGATGAGCCGCCGAGTTCCATAACGGTACGCCCATCAATCATCGCCGACGCGAAGTCGATCCGTTGATGCACAATGGCCGGTGAGACGGCACCATGGTGCGAAAGTGCGATGGCGGCTTCAGTCGTAATGCGCGCTCTGGGGCTCGCCCCATTGATCGCAAAGACCAACGGTTTGTCGACGTCCTCGCATATCTGAACGGTAGCGCCCGCGGCCCGGAGGTCATGGGGGCTTGGGCGGGTCGGGATCACAACCAAATCAGCCTCGGCGATAACCTGGCCGATGGTCGATGTGATGGCAGGCGGTGTATCAATCACGACCAGTCCTGTTCCTGCGGCTCTGAGCGCGGCCAAATCCGACGCCAGACCATTTTCGGACGTTCGAACAAAGGCCGGCGTTTCCGCCTCCCGAACGTTCCACCATTGTGACAGGCTCCCCTGAGGGTCCGTGTCCATTAAAACAACGGGGCCAAGCCCCGACCGTTCAGCTTCGACCGCTATATGCCCGGCCAGGGTGGTTTTGCCTGAACCGCCCTTTTGAGACGCGAACGCAATCACGTACATAACGCATGTACCCCTGTTTACTGACGGGTTATTTGGAGACCGAAATCTCCTGGCGCCCGGTCTTAGGGTCCCGTCATGACCTAAGGCTCAGCGAGGCACGAAAATCGGCTGATTCCCTCGAATCAGCTTGGGGGTCAGATTAACTTTTACCCCGAAGGGCCTCAATAGCGCTGACGGGCCCAAGGGCATCGAAAAGCCAGTTTCGGGCGAAAATCCGCAGGCAAACAGGCTATTTTTGCGCCCATTCCGATAGAACACGGAGCATTGCCTGAGTGAGTGTCCTAAGGTCGGCTTCATCGATCACCAGCGGCGGTGTGGTGTAGATGATGTTCGCAAACGGACGAACCCAAACGCCCTCTTCGATGAAGCGCCGTTTCAGCCATTCCGTGTCTTTCAGTGTGTCGACCTCGATCACCCCGATAGCACCCAGAACCCGAACATCTTGAACGCCGGGCACTGCGCGGGCGGGCTCTAGTTCCGTCTTGAGCTGCGTTTCTATGCGACCGGCCTGGTCGAGCCGAGGTTCCTGCTCAAACAGATCAAGTGCCGCATTGGCGGCAGCACAAGCCAAGGGATTGCCCGTATAGGTGGGGCCATGCATCAAAGCCTTGCCAGGGTCATCGCTGAGGAATGCCTCAAAGACATGAGACCGCGCGGTGGTGGTGGCGAGCGCCATGGTGCCGCCTGTAAGCGCTTTAGAGAGCGTCATGATGTCGGGAACGATGTCGGCCTGATGACAGGCGAAGAGAGTGCCCGTCCGACCAAAGCCTGTGAAAATCTCATCAACGATAAGAAGCACATTGTGACGATCACAACACCGCCGAATAATCTGAAGCGTTTCAGGCGGATGGAAAAGCATGCCGCCCGCCCCTTGCACAAGCGGCTCCATCACCACTGCGGCGACTTCGTGGGCATGGGTCTCAAGGAACTGATCAAAAGCAGCCTCACCCTCGGCCCCGCGCGGAATATCCGTCAGCAGATGTTCCGGGATCACCCCTTTGAAGAGCGTGTGCATGCCTTCGTCCGGATCGCACACGGCCATGGTTCCAAGCGTGTCCCCATGATAGCCGCCGCGGAAGCTGACAAAGTGATGACGCCCGCGCACCCCCTGATTGATCCAATATTGCACGGCAATCTTCATCGCAATCTCAACGGAGACAGATCCTGACTCAGAAAAGAACGTATGGTTGAGATCGCCGGGAAGGAGGGCCGCGAGGCGTTTGGCCAACCGGAAAGCAGGCTCGTGAGCAAAACCGCCGAGCATGATATGGGGCATCTGCTCCAGCTGCTTCGTGACGGCCTCACGAATATGCGGATGGTTGTAGCCGTGGGCCGCCGTCCACCAGGAAGAGACCCCGTCGATCAGCTCGCGTCCGTCCTCCAGCGTGATGCGCACCCCCTCTGTTTTGACCGCCGGAAGCGTCATCGGCACGGTTTGCATCTGCGCATAGGGCAGCCAGACATGGGCCGCACTGTCCGTGAGCCATCCAGGCGGGGTGGGATAGGCGGGATTTGCTGGGGGGATGCTGGCCATGAGGTACCTCACTGAGAATGCAGAGGCCGCAATGTCGCGGCGCGGCGGCGTCAGTGCAATAGGTAAAGTGGCCTAACCCGACTGCATGGACCCATTTGATCGAGCGCATCGACGTAAGGGGCGAAAGGTCTATGATTTCCCTTGGCTAAGCCCAAACAGCGAAAGCGGATGGCCATGCCGATGCTTGAGACGGTGGACGACAATATCTGGATTGCGGAGGGAGACTGCGTAAGTTTCTATGGATTTCCCTATCCCACGCGCAGCGTCATTGTGCGTCTGGGGGACGGCGGCTTGTGGGTCTGGTCGCCGATCAAATTGACCGGCGCTCTCAAAGCTGCTGTCCAAGACTTAGGTCCGGTCAGGCATCTCGTGAGCCCCAATAAGATCCACTACCTCTTCTTGGAAGAATGGGCGTTGTCTTATCCGGCCGCGAAGCTTTGGGGCCCAGCCTCTACGATAAAGAAATGTCCGGACCTTCAGTTTCAGGAACCGCTGACGGACGCGGCCCCACCGGATTGGGCCGGTGAAATTGACCAGGTCTGGATGCGTGGCTCACCGGTCATGGATGAAGTGGTTTTTCATCACAAGCCCTCTGCCACGACCATTCTGGCCGATCTGTCGGAGAATTTCAGTGACGCGTTTTTGGCGGAACATTGGAAGCCGTGGGCGCGGTGGGTAGCACGCAGGTGGAAGATTGTGGAGGGCTGGGGTTATGCGCCACTGGAGTGGCGTCTGTCGTTTATCTTCCGCCGACGCGCCAAAGCCGCCAAGGCGCGGCTGGTGGCCTGGCCCACTGAGCGAGTCATCATGGCGCATGGGGAATGGCAACAAGAACAGGGCCAGGCCTATCTCATAAGAGCTTTTTCCTGGCTTTGACGTGCGGCATCGCCGCTAAGTTCGTCCGGCCGTGAAACCCGTCAAAAAAGACGTGAGATTGTCGCCAAGCTCCGGACAGATATAGCCGCCTTCCTGAACAATGACCGTCGGCAGACCTAAGTTGGCAATGGCGCCGGCAATGCGGGCAAACCCTGGCGTAGAGATGGAAAAACCTTCAAAGGGATCACCTTCAAAAGAATCCAATCCAAGTGCAACCACAAGGGCGCCCGGCGCGAAGGCATCGATGCGCGCGAGCGCCTGATCAAGCGCAGTAAGATAGGCGTCATCCGCTGTTTTGCGGGGCAGCGGGATGTTGAGATTATACCCTTGGCCCGGGCCGTCGCCCCGCTCATCCGCATGTCCCCAGAAGAAGGGATAGAAGCGCACCGGGTCGACATGCAGTGAGATGGTCAGAACATCGGGTCGCTCATAAAACACATCTTGCGTGCCGTTCCCATGGTGCACATCAACGTCAAGAATGGCCACACGCTCATGGGCTTGACGGAGGACCTCAGCCGCGACTCCCGCATTGTTGAGATAACAAAAGCCCCCAGCAATCTCCCGCATCGCGTGATGCCCCGGCGGTCGGCAGAGCGCATAGGTGCTCTCGTCCCCTTGAAGCACGAGGTCCGCAGCATGGGCCGCGGTCTGCGCTGACCAATAGGCGCTCTCCCAGGTATGTTCACCGATCGGCGAAGAGGTATCCGCCGTGTGATACCCCACCTGACCATCTGCTGCCGCCGGATAGCCAAAGTCCCGCCGTTGCGGGTGAATGTTGGGGATCACCTCTTCGGGAGCGCCGGGCTTCCGAGACCAGCGGGCATAGATGTGTTTGAGAAATTGAATGTATTCCGGCGTGTGGCACCGGCTGATCACCCCAAGGCCATGATCCTGCGGTTCAACCCTTTTGAGGCCCGCCTGCGCCGCCCCCTTCGCCAAGATGTCCGCGCGGGCAGGGACTTCTTCACTCTCTGAGATGACGCCACTAGCAAGAAAGAACTTCGGGTGATGTTTTGTCTGTGCGTCTGCAAACACATAGCGCATCTCAGAACCTGTCATAAGCCGATCACCATCCTCATTTCCATGGGGATATTGTGCTCACGACAAGGAACGGGGGCAACCGTTTCCGCCATGCAGGTGAGGCCCATGGATTGATAGAATTTCACCGCCGGATTGTCGGAGAAAACATCCAGGTGGAGTTCTTGGTACCCGTCTTTCCGCGCGCGATCGATGGCATTGGTGAGCAGTTTGGCCCCAAGACCTGTGCCGCGGGCGGCCGACGTGACCGAGAGCGCTGTGATGTAATAGGCGTGGTCGGGGATGTGAGGGTTCATATAGGTCATCAGCCTTGATCGCTCTCCAAGAGCAACCACGCTTTCTTCATTCAGGTGGCCGGACTCAAACAGTTTGCCGATGACGCCGCCGCCAGACTTGTGAAATTTGTACCAATCGCTGCCGCCATAGCCGAGCTCAATACCCATCAGAGTGGATCCATCGGTGATCACGCTCGTTTGGGTGTGGGAAAAGAGGTTATCCGGCGCAACCCAGCTTTCTTTCATAAAGGCGTCGAAGAGAACCCGATCTTGCCCGAACAGGAAATTATAGGTCGCCGCGCCGGTCTGATGCACGAGATCAGGAAACTGATCAGCATATTGGGGCGCTGTGTTCTGGTCTGGGGTGATGATTTCCATTGCGATCTCCCATGTCCATCAGATAAAATAGGTCAATGACATAATTTCGAGAGAAAATAGGTTATCGACCTAAAAAATACAAGGGCCTGACCTGGAGAAGAGCGTGCAAGTCACCGCAATTGATCAAGATGTTAAACTGACCAAGGGCCAGAAACGGCGGGCAGAAATCATCTCCCTTGGGCGCGCTCTCTTGATCGAGGAGGGCTATGATGCCTTCGTGCTGCGTACCATCGCGGCAGAAGCGCAGATCACTTTGGGTAATCTCCAATACTACTTCCCCATGCGCGAAGACTTGCTGGAAGAAATCGTCCGTCAGGAATTTGCGCGTAGCCAGGACACCGTCCGTGACGCCATCACCGGCCTAGGAAACGCTGAGACCAGACTGGCGCAGATGGTTCATAAGCTATTGGACGACTGGAGTGAGACAGGGGGACGTATCTATGCCGTCACTGTCATGCTGGCCCAGCATCAGGAGCGTTTTCGGCATCTGCATAGACGGCATTACAGGCAATTCTATCAGGCGGTCGCAGAGCTTGTGCGAGAGCTCAGCCCTAGCCTATCCAAAGACGAAGCGTTGAAGAGGGCGCGGATCATCACGACGTTGATGGACGGATCCCTTTTTCAGGTGGCCCCCCGTGGACGCGGATCCCGCACAGAACGCAAAAAGTACCACGACGACCTGGTGACAATGATCCTGGACATCATTGTCACCTAAGTGAGGTGCTCAGATTTCTGATGGGCACCGGTGCGCAGGCATGGGCTCAAGCCCCAGCTTATCGAACAGGGCTTCGTCTTTGTCCTGACCCGGGTTCTTTGTGGTGAGCAACTCGTCGCCGACAAAGATGGAATTGGCGCCTGCGAGGAAACAGAGCGCCTGAGTTTCATCTGACATCCATTCACGGCCCGCCGACAGACGGACGATCGATTTCGGCATCATGATGCGGGCAACAGCAATCGTGCGCACAAACTCGATCGCATCAATCTTCGCATTCTCACCAAGCGGCGTGCCCTCAATCGGGATCAGCATATTGATCGGCACAGACTGCGGATGCTCAGTAAGGTTGGCGAGAGCCATCAGCATGCCTGCGCGGTCCTGACGCTCTTCGCCAAGACCTAGAATGCCACCGGAACAGACATTAATACCCGCTTCGCGCACCCGCTCCAGCGTATCGATGCGATCCTGGAATGTCCGCGTCGTGATGATCGACGGATAGAACTCTTCTGACGTGTCGATATTGTGATTGTAGTAGTCGAGACCGGCGTCTTTGAGCTGGATCGTTTGTTCTGGGCTCAGCATGCCAAGGGTCATGCAGGTTTCCATGCCCAGTTCCCTGACACCTTTGATCATGGCAACGATGGCCGGCATGTCCCGATCTTTGGGCTCGCGCCAGGCGGCGCCCATGCAATAGCGCGACGCACCGGCTTCTTTCGCGCGGCGTGCACCTTCCAGCACCTTTTCGACTTCCATCAGTTTGGACGCGCTGAGGCCTGTTTCATATTTCGCACTCTGAGAGCAATAGCCGCAATCTTCTGGGCAGCCGCCGGTCTTTACAGACAGCAGCATGCTCTTTTGCACCTCGTTCGGATCGAACCACTCGCGGTGGACGGTCTGAGCGCGGAAAATGAGATCGTTGAAGGGAAGTGCAAACAGAGCCCCAACTTCCTCGCGCGACCAATCGTGGCGGAGGGGAGTGGTCTCGGGGGCAGCGGTCTGCTCGGACACGGGCGTCTGGATATTCATGGACTCTTCCCTGGTTTCGTGCCGCCATTGGGCACTTTTCGACCGTGAGCATAGGCAGAACGGGCCAGTTTGCAAGCAAGAGAGTCGGGGCCTTTAGGGACCGGATTTGGTTGACTCGGAGGGGTTCAAAGCGCAGGTTTGCCGCCGATTTTGGCAGAAGCTGACTGTCGCAAGGGAAACCGGCACAAATCCCACAGAGCCGAGTAAAAGGTATTCGCACAAAATGAGCTCATTGGACGACATGGCGCTCAGAAAACTGGCCGAAATGGAGGCCGGAAACCTGCGCCGGCGCCTGAAAGAGACCGACCGTGAGGCGGGCGCTTATGTTCAGCGCGACGGCCGCACCCTCGTGTCTTTCTGCTGCAACGATTACCTCAATCTTGCCCACGACCCCCGCATAGTGGACGCTGCCAAAAAGGCGCTGGATGAGCGCGGCGCAAGTTCCGGCGCCTCCCGTCTGGTAACCGGTAACCATTCCATCTTTACGGAGCTGGAGCGTCGCCTGGCGGCCCTGAAACAGACCGATGATTGTGTGGTCTTTGGCTCAGGCTATCTCGCCAATCTTGGCATCATTCCAACATTAATGAGGCCGGGCGATCTAATCCTTGCGGACGAACTGTCTCATTCCTGTCTTCTGTCGGGCACCGATCTCTCAGGTGCCAAATCCTTTCGGTTCAGGCATAACGATCTGGATCACCTGACGGAGCTGCTTGTCTCCCATCGGGCGGACGCCAAAAACTGTCTCATCGTCACAGACGGCGTCTTTTCCATGGATGGTGACCTGGCGCCTGTCACGCAGATGGCAGAACTCGCCAAGAAGCATGACGCCTGGCTGATGACCGATGATGCCCATGGCATTGGCGTGATCGGCGAGGGGCGTGGGTCGAGTTTTGTCACAGGCACCAAAGCAGATGTGCCGCTTCAGATGGGGACCTTGTCAAAAGCCATCGGGTCCTATGGCGGGTATATATGTGCGAGCCAGCCGGTGATCGATCTCCTGCGCACCAGGGCGCGCACGCTCATTTACTCCACCGGCTTGCCACCGGCGAGCGCCGCCGCCGCCATCGCGGCGCTCGACATCATTGAATCAGAGCCCGACTACGCGAGCCTGCCCGTCGAAAAAGCGAACCGCTTTACCAGAGCGCTGAACCTCCCAGCGGCGGAGAGTCCGATCGTACCTTTGGTGTTGGGCGATCCTGAAACCACCCTGCAGGCGTCCACCCTGCTGGAAGACCAGGGCTTCCTGGTGACGGCCATTCGCCCGCCCACAGTGCCGCATGGCACCGCGCGTCTGCGCTTCACGTTTACGGCTCTCCATAAGGACGAAGACATTGATCGGCTGGCGGATCTGGTCCGCACCCAAATTCTGAATAAACGAGCTGCTGAATGACCCACCTGTTTATTACTGCGTCAGGCACTGACATTGGCAAAACAGTGATCAGTGAAATCCTGATCCGACAGTTTTTGGCCAAGGGGAAGAAGATAGGAGCGCTGAAGCCTGTACTAAGTGGGCTTGAAGGTGTGCCGCTCGAAGAAACAGACTCGGGCAGGATGCTGCTCGCTTTGGGCGCGGAGGTAACTGAGGACGCCATCGCGGCGATGACACCGTGGCGGTTTGACCCGCCACTCTCGCCGGATATGGCAGCACAGCGCGTTGGCGTGACGATGGAGCTCGACAAGCTCATCGATTTTTGTCTGGAGCCCAAAGACCAGGACTATGTGCTGGTGGAAGGTGCCGGCGGTGTGCTGGTGCCGATCAACGGGCAAGCGACCATGGCTGATTGGATGGTCGCTCTCGACGAGCGGACCGATCTCAAAACGGTCCTGGTGGTTGGGTCCTATCTAGGGACCATCAGCCATACGCTGACCGCGCTTGAAAGTCTGAACGCACGAGGCCTCACACCCGCACTGATTGTGATCTCTACGTCTGAGGTGAACCCGGTACCAGTCGAAGAGACAGCCGAGGTCATGGCGCGTTTCGCCGGCGATGTTCCCATCGCCATCGTACCTCGCCTTGACGAAGGGGATGCGCCTGATCTCACAAGGTTCTTTGAATAGTTAGCCGCGCGGACCGAAGAAGTACCAGAGGATGAGGCCGAGGACGGGCAGGAAGAGGATCACGACAATCCACAAGACTTTGGTGAGTGTCTCCGCGTTGCTCTGCACGGTCTTCACGATTGCATATATGTCAGCGATCAGAATGAGCAGCCCGAACAGGCCGTTAAACTGAAGATCAATCATGTGACGCAACTCCCCTAAAAAGAATCAGAGGACAACGATACCGTTAAATGAGGGAGCCTGCGAGCGCGCCCTCATGCTCCAAAAGCCATTTTTTTGCGGGCAGCCCGCCGCCAAATCCGGTAAGCGTCCCGTTTGCCCCAATGACCCGATGGCAGGGCACGATCACGGGGATCGGGTTTTTGCCGTTCGCAAGACCGACTGCACGGACCGCTTTGGGGTTGCCGATCTCCGTTGCAATGTCGCGATAGGCGCAGGTGTCGCCATACCCAATTTTCTGCAGTGCTTTCCAGACACTCAGTTGAAAGTCGGTGCCTTCTGGCGCCAGCGTCAGGTCGTCGAAACTTTTTCGCTTTTCATCAAAGTATTCTTCGAGAGCCTTGAGGGCAGCATTGAGATGTGCCCTGGCGGCGGCTGACGGATTGGGGTCTTCGTTGAGCACTTCGTCTTTTTGGGCAGCAAACAGAACGCGGGCGAGACCGCAGTTATGAGCGGCCACGCGAATGGGACCAATCGGTGTGTCGAGTGTTGCGACGGCAAGCGGTAAAGAGGGTTTGGGCATGATGTTTTCCTAGGAAAGGCTCGACCAGAGATGAAGGGCGGCGTAGCCCCGCCAGGGGCGCCAGCTTTCGGCAGTCTGGGTGAGCGATTTGGCACTAAGTCTGTCGCCGCAGGGTGCGGCGGCTTTCTGAAGACCGAGATCGCCGGAAGGGAAGGCATCCGGGTCGCCGAGGGCGCGCAAAGCGACGTATGCGGCAGTCCAGTCCCCAATCCCTTTGAGCGATGTGAGAGTCACGACCATGTCGGCAATGTCGACACCGGGATGGAGCGTGACATCGCCGTCGGCGACAGCCTTGGCGATGGTCGACAGCGTTTCGCCGCGCGAGCGTGGCATCCCTAGTTTCCCGAGATCGTCTCTCACCAGCGTCTGAGGTTCCGGAAACAGATAGGAGGGCCAGTTTTCGCCCGGGGGTGTCACGGCGTCGCCATAGGCTTCCACCAGTCGTCCGGCGATGGTGGTCGCTCCTTTGACAGACACCTGCTGACCAAGGATGGCGCGAACCGCGAGTTCAAACCCGTCGAATGCGCCAGGGATGCGAAGGCCCGGACGCTTCGCCACAAGGGGTCCAATCAGCGGGTCACCTGAGAAGTGGGCGCCGATCGCTTGTGGCTGCGCATCAAGGTCAAACAGACGGCGCAGGCGCATATTGAGATCCGCAAGGGCAAACGGCCGGTCGCTCATGACCCGCACCCACAGAATGTCACGGGTTTTGTCTGGCTCGGCTTCGATGAATGCATGGCTGTCATCAAGCCGCACCGTGCGCCGATACCGATTTCCCTCAATCGCCTCCACGCCGGGGATCGCGCGCATGCGGAAATAGTCGAGGATCATCTGCCAATCGAAGGGCGGGCGAAAACCAAGACGCAACCGAAGGTCGAAGGGGAGGGCATTGTCTTTGTTGGTCGCTCGGTGGCCTTTCTTCCGGGCCGCGCGGCGTATGGCGGTGGGCGGCTCTCCATAGCGTTTGGCGAACGCGTCATTGAACCGCCTAAGGCTCGAGAAGCCGGCAGCAAAGGCAATGTCGGCAACGGGCAGGTTGGTATCGCGCAACAATTGGTTTGCAAGCAGGAGGCGCCGTGTCGCCGCAACGGCTTCCGGGTTGGCGCCGAGATGTTTGTTGAACAGGCGGCGGACCTGGCGTTCGCCCAGACCGAGGCGATCTGCGAGTTGGCAGACGCTGCCTGTATCAAGTGCGCCTTCGCCGATGAGCCGAAGAGCACGGGATACCGTCGCCGCGGACCCTTGCGCCGCCGGGGTCCCGGGTGCGGCTTCTGGACGGCATCTAAGGCAGGCGCGAAAGCCCGCCTGTTCAGCTGCGGCGGCGGATGGCCAGAAGGTACAGTTTTCCCTCTTAGGAAGCCGGGCCGGACAGACCGGACGGCAGTAGATGCCTGTCGATGTGACGCCGGTGAAGAAGCGGCCATCAAAGCGGGTATCGCGGGCTTTAATCGCCGCATAGCAGGCCTCTGGCGAGGGGAATGATGATGGTGAGCAAGTTTCCATGCTCACAGCATAGACAGGATGCGTGGAAATTACTCGCCAGATTCGGACATGGATGGGGAGCCAATCAGGCGGGTCTCATCGTTCCGTAAAGGCGATATCCAGGGAGCGGAAAACAGGTTTCAGCAGGTAGCGAACCAGGGATTTGGAGCCGGTAATGATCTCCGCATTCACCACCATGCCCGGCAGGATTGAGTGGTGGGTAGTGCCCAATCCCACATGTGCCTTCGAGAGCGCGATAATCACCTTGTAATAAGGCTCGTCTTCTTCGTCTCTGAACGTAGAGGCGGAAATGCGGCGAACTTCGCCATCAATATCGCCGAAGCGGGCAGTGTCATATGTCGTGATCTTGACCTTAGCCGGATCGCCGATCTGAATGTGGCCGATGTCCGTAGGCAACACCCGAACCTCTGCCACCAGTTCATCATCCATCGGCACGACCTGAGCAATCAGCCCGCCTGGCTCGATGACTTCTCCGATGGTTTTTGCCGGAAGGTCTTGAACAATGCCGCGCACCGGCGCTGAAACCGTCAGCCGTTCGACTCTGTCAGTGAGCTTGCCGATAGCGGCGACGGTTTCGTCAAGTTCAGCTGTCGCCGCGGAGCGCTCAGCCAGTGCGTCATTGATGAGCGTCGCATCCAGCTCTTCCAGACCCACTTCTTCTTCGCGAAGGGACTCTCGAGTAGCCGCGAGATTGCCGGCCGTTGAGATTAGCTGGACGCGCGTCTGTTCATAAGTGCGCTTGGTTTCAAGATAGGCGATGCGCGAGACCAACCCCTTCTCCAGAAGTCCGCCGCGCAGGTCGACCTGCTCCATCATCAGCTCCACCTGTTCTTTCAGACTGGTGCGCTGTTCCGTGAGCGAGGCGATGTCGCTCTGACGTTGTTCGATACGCGCAAGGAACCCTTCCCGCTGACGATCGGCTGCGGTGAGAGAAGCATCAAGGAGCGCCAACTCGTTTGCATAGAGGTTTGCATCAAGCTCCTGAAACGCCGGGTCCATCGGACGCGCATCGATATTGGCGCTGAGCCGTTCGATCTTGAGTTGCAGTGCGATCTGGCGTGCCGTCAGCTGTCCCAGATCACCTTCAGCAGCGATGGGTTGGAGGCGGGCGAGCGCCTGGCCCTTCTCGACCAACTCGCCTTCATTGACCAAAAGCTCCGCGACAATGCCACCTTCAAGATGTTGGACCAGCTGCACGCGGCCCGCGGGCGTGACTTCACCTTCAGCCCGCGCCAGCTCTTTGATCTCGGTGATAGACCCCCAAAGAATGGCGAGCGCCAGAAAGACGCCGCCGACAATCATCAAATTTTGGTAGAAGCGGGGCGGGCCGGATTCTTCGAGAGTCAGAGGCAGCGCAAGCTTCTTCGAGAGCTGAGCTTTTTGCTTCTCGTTCGTTGAGCTCTCTGTCTTCTCGTGCGCCAACGGTGTAACCCTTCTACTCGTCCCCTAGAAGCCAGGCCTAGGACGTTGTTCCGCAGCGTGAAGAATCTGCGGCTGTACCAACTGAACTGAGGGAAATCCTGACGGAATATCCTTAAAAGCGGCTTAATTTCAGCCGTTTAGGCGGTCCAAAACGGCACTGGGGGCGCCGTCTAGCGCGACACGGCCTTGGTCCAAATAGACCAAACGATCTGCCAACCGCATATGGCTCGGGCGATGAGTGACCATGAGGATGGTCGATTTGCCCCGAAGGGACATCAATTTGTCGACCAATGCAGCATCTGCAGCGTCGTCCAAGCCGAAGGCGGGCTCATCCAACAGCAACATCGGTGCGTTCTTCACATAGGCGCGAGCAAGGTTCAGCCGTTGGCGCACGCCGCCAGCCAGATTGGCGAAGTCTTCTTGCGAAAAACGCGTTTCAACACCCTCTGGGAGAGATTTCACATAGTCTATCAATCCGGCGTCAGCGATGGCTTGTTCTATGTCCTGGTCACTCGCGGTCGGCTCTGCGAGGCGCAGGTTCTGCGCGATGGTACCGTAGAAGAATGTTGCATGCTGCGGGAGATAAGCGATGGAGTTGCGCATCTCGCCGGAGTTGAGCTGCCGAATGTCGAGACCGTCGAGTGCAACGGAGCCCGCCTGCGGTTTGTAGAGCCCGGCGATCACTTTAAGGAGGGTCGACTTGCCAGACCCGTTCGATCCATTGATGGCAATGAACTCGCCGGGTTCAACCTTCAGGGCAGCGCCCATTAGTGCTGGTTCGGCGCCCGCCGAAAACCGGAGCGACACATTGTTGAGCGTAATGCCGCCTTTAAATGTGCGAAAGAAGGAGGGCAGCTTTCCGGCATCCCGTTCCAACGGGATTTTCATCAGACCATCAATCTGCCGGAGACTCTGGGTGACTTGGCTGATGCGGCTGAAGCTCAGGAAGATGGACTGGATAGGCCCGAGAACACGCCAGACAAAGGCCATGGTGGCAATCAGCGCACCGACGGTCAGGTCGCCTTGCATTGCGTAGAGCGTACCCATTGCAAGCGTGGCCACACCTGCAATGGTCATCAATGTCTGTGCGACCGTTTGAATGAACATATTGATACGGGCGGTATGAGCGTTTGAAAGGGCCGCGCGTTCGGAGATGCTATAAAAACGATCGCGCCAAATGTCCTCTGCGGCACACTGCCTGAGCGTGCGCTGCTTGCTGACAAGCTCGATCAAGAAATTCTGGCGGGTGTTTCGAATCTCAGCAGACTCAGCCATGGCCTTTTTCATAATCGGAGCCATGACCAATCCGAAGATGCTGAAAGCCGCGATGAGCGCCACCGGAACCCATCCAATCGTGCCCGCAATGACGAAGATGGCTGCTAGAAACACGATGACAAAGGGCAGATCGAACGCCGCCGCCGCAAGCGGACCGGTGAAGATCTCCCGCACGCCCTCGAACTGGCGAAGCCGGTTGAGCTGTGTGGCAACCGGGGCATTCTCCGTCATGGAAACCGGCATATAGAGCAATTGCTGAAACGACGCACCGCCAACCTGAGCGTCAATGCGTGCCCCCATATAGGCCAGGGCACGACCGCGAATAACCCGTAAAGCGGCTTCGACCCCAATGATGAGTAATATCCCGGCGACGAAATAGGCGAGCGTCTCCGACGAGCGCGTCCCGATCACACGGTCATAAACGCCCATAATGAAGATCGGGACCATAAGGGCGGTCACATTCGTAATGAAACTAATTGCGAATGTCTGGGCAATAAGTCTCTTGAAACGACCGACGACGTTCCAGATCCAGCTCCCAGCCGCCTTTTGGATCGGCGCAGCTTCGATCGTGTCTTCATGGTTGATGAGGTACGCAATGCCTTTTGTTTTGCTGGCATTAATCGTCCCTTCGGCTTTCATTTTGCCGTCGAAGATCGAGAGCGTGTCGCCCTCGCGGGAATAGATGACGCCAATATGCTCGCCATCTGTAGAGAAGAGGCAGGGAAGTTGGCTTGGACCCAGGTCGCAAAGCCGCATATGGCGAGCAGTCGTGGCATAGTTCAGGTTCGACAGGATTGTCCGTACATCATCAAAGTCGAGATCGTCGACAAAGTGAGGCAGAGCTTCGGCGAGGTGCCGTGCTTCGCCGCGCCACCCAAGTTGGGTGAGAAGCGGCATGAGACAGGCGCCTGCGGACGTGCCACCGACAAAGCGATCCATGTCCCCGCCATGAAGCAGAGACGACAGAAGAGGCCGGCCTTTCGGGTCCACAGGTTTGGGTGAAATCGCCGCCTCTGCAGCATCATCGAACGTTACGCTCATGATACGGCCTCTACGGGTTCTGGCGTTGCAGCGGGCGCTGACGCGGGTGTGGCGTCTGCGCGGCTGACTTCAGTCAGCACGCCATTGTTCATCTCGAAGTGCCGATCAGCGATCCGCATGAGTGAGGGACGATGGGTCACCGCGATGATCGTCGGACCACCTTTCAGGACCTGCAATGCTTTCAGAACTTTCTGATCGCCTTTCTGATCAAGCGTATTGTTGGCTTCGTCAAACAGAAGAACCTGAGGTTTCATCGCGAGCGCCCGGGCAATCGTCATGCGCTGCAGAAAGCCCCCGGGAAGCTGTTCCGCAATGCCCTGATTGACGCGCGTGTCATATCCTTCCGGCAGGCGATGAATGTCTTCTTCCAGACCAATCGCGCGTGCCGCGAGCCGTGCATTGTCAATGGCCTCGCCGGTTCGGAACATGGCGAGATTTTCCAAAATGGTTCCCTGAAACAGAACGGGGTTCGGCGGGATGTAAGCAATCCAGTTGGACAGGGCCTTTTGATGGGGGCCGGTAACATCCATCCCGTCAATCATCACATGGCCCTCTGTGGGGCTGGCTTCGCCGGTAATGAGCCGGATAAGGGTCGATTTGCCGGAATTGTCGATCCCGGTTATGGAAATCATTTCGCCGGGTTTGAACTTGGCCGTGACCTGCTTCACCACATCCGGAAGATCGGGTCCGTACCGGAATGAGGCGGTTTTCAGATCGACCTGACCGGCAAGCGTGGGCACGGTGTTGGGGCTTGCACTCACCTGACCGCCCGGAAGATCCAGCAGGCTGGCGGCTTTCTCGCGGGCGACATCGACGCTCTGAAGTTGTGTCCAAAGGCTAAGGCCCTTCAACAAAGGCTGGATCGTGCGTCCAGACAGCAGGGTACAGGCCGCAAGCGACCCCATGGTCAAACTGCCATCAATGACCAGCAGGGCGCCGACTGAGACGACGGCGACCATGGTGACCCCGGCAAAGACGGCGCCAAACGATTGTGCGATGCCGCCGAGCTCGATGGTTCGATAGGTGGCGGATGCTCCGGTACGCAACAGCCGTTCATAGCGGCGCTGAATCTGTGGCTCCATCGCCATGCTTTTGATGGCGGGAATGCCATTGAGCGTTTCGACGACAAAGCTGTAGCGGCGATCATCAAACGCCCAGCGGTCGCTCAAAACCTTCCTGAGTGCGCTGCCGCTGATCGCCGTCACGACAACCAGGACCGCGAATAAAGCGATGGGCACGAGAACGAGTGAGCCACCGATAATCCAGATGAGAGCCAGGAAGGCGCCGACAAAGGGCAGGTCCAGCATCAGCAACCGTGATTGTCCGCCTTCAAAGTCCCGAATTGTGTCGAGCGCACCAAGCTTGTCCATATAGCCGCCGGGTGTTTCCTTCTCAAATTCCTGAGGCGGTGTTTCGAGGAAGCGGTCGACAAGCGTGACGTTGAGCGCGTGGTCGAGTTGGGCGGCGTACCAGATGACCAGACAGGATCGGGAATAGCGGAACACCGCATCAATGCACATGATCCCGATAAGCCCCATCACCATGATGGTAAGTGTTTCGACAGCCTGATTCGGGATGATCCGGTCATAAACCTGAAGCAGCGCCAACGGGGTTGCCAGCGCAAAAAAGTTGATCGAAATGGATCCGATGAGTATGGGCGGGCTCAATGGCCCGGCGCCCTTGGCGGTGAAGCCGGCAAACCGTTCGTCGCGCCCGCCGGAGATGAAGACTCGAAGAGACTCCACCGCCGACTGGATCTTATTGCGCGGTCCATCAGTTGGCTGCTGTTTACTCATGCCGACGTGCGTGTCCCAGGAACAGATTGGACGGAAAAGCCCGCCCTCTTTCATCCAGAATCCCCGGAAGTTTTTGTTTTTTGGTTAATTTTTTCCTTTTGCCGAATTTTCGGCGGATTAGCGTCGATAGAAATGACCATTTTAATAAAATTTTCTCGGTTTTCTGCGGGTTTTGACCAAATCCGGTATTTCGGCGCAGATACCTCATGATGGTCACAAGGCGTTAACCAGACTTCTTGACCGCGAGTTAATTTCTGGCCGCCAAATTGTCTAACAAGTGAAAAACCCATCGCCGTGTTGCGACGGGTTTCGTGTTGGGTCGAGGCAGACTCGGCCGCCTTTGATGTGGCGTAGGAAGGTAGACATGGCTGACGAAACGAAGCGTGAAGACGAAACCGAAGTCAGGAGCGGTGCCGGTAACGGATCGCAGAACGATGATCTCTTCATTTTCGATGAGGCGGGCAATCCGACGAAACGTCGGGACGAAACCGAGGCTGATCTAACGGGCCTCGACAGCGCGCGAGCCGCCGATGATGTCACCAACCCCAACATTCACATGGGGATCGAGCGCAGCGATCCGGAGCTGCCTGAAGGTGCAGCACTGGGCGGCGTTACAGGAGCTGAGACGGACACACACTCCTCGAATACTGACGCCCAAGCAGGAAGCGAAGGTCGGGACGCCACGATTGGTCGGGATCCCCTGGTCGTCGCCGATGTCACACCTGCTTCCCTGACGGAAGAGAACGCCGACGGGTCGATGGACCCATCGCCTGCCGCGGAGAGTCTGCTCGACGAGCCCGAAATGGACCGGGCCACGATGGACATGAAAATGCCTGACATGGACGGTGCTGCCATCTCGGATGGCGCAGGCGCTCAAGCTGCAGGCGCTGCAGGCTCTTCTTTCGTGGAACCCGAAGTCCCGCTTTCTGCGCTCAATCAAGCTCCGGAAGAAATCGAACTCAGTAACACCAGTTTCGATGAGAACGTGCCAGGTGCTGTCGTCGGCTCCCTCTCAACCAATGATACAGGCGAGCACACCTATGAGGTAAGCGACGCACGTTTTGAAGTTGTGGACGGCGTCCTGAAGCTGAAGCCGGGCCTAAGCCTCAATCATGAAGCGGAGCCGTCGGTTTCCCTGTCTGTTACTGTCACAGATGACGGCGGTCTCTCTTTCACCCAAGACTTTACGCTGACAGTAGGCGACGTAAATGAAGGCCCGGAGTCCGTTGATTGGACACCGCTGCCGTTCGACGAAAATGTTGAAGGCGCGTCAGTCGGCATCGTTCACGTTACGGATCCGGACGATGGCGAGACATTCACCTACACCGTTTCAGACAACCGCTTTGAGGTCGTCGAACAAAATGGCCGCACCGAACTGCGCTTGAAAGAAGGTGAAAGCCTTGATGCCGAACAGGGAAGCGTTCCGGTTACGGTGACTGTCACCGACTCCGGCGGCGAAACAGCAACGCGCACTGTGTCTGTCTCACCGACGGATGTGAATGAGGGTCCGTCGGACATCTCTCTCTCCAATGCGTCGGTTGACGAGAATGCCGCCGGTGCCGTGGTTGGTTCTCTGTCGACGACAGACGTGGACGACGGCGACACACATACTTACTCTGTTGATGATGCACGTTTCGAAGTGGTCGACGGCGATCTGAAGCTGAAGGATGGCGTCTCGCTCAACCACGAAGCTGAGAGCTCTGTCGCTGTTGAGGTCACCACCACCGATGCGTCTGGGGCCATCTATTCCGAGACCTTCACCATTGCTGTTGGTGATGTAAACGAGGGTCCGAGCGATATCTCCCTCTCGAATGCGTCTGTGGATGAGAACGCGGCTGGTGCCGTGGTTGGCTCTCTAAGCACAACAGATGTAGACGATGGCGACTCCCACACTTATACAGTGGACGATGCCCGCTTTGAGGTGGTTGACGGTGATCTGAAGCTCAAGGATGGCGTGAGCCTGAACCACGAAGCTGAGAGCTCCGTTGCTGTCGAAGTAACCACCACCGATGCCTCTGGCTCGACTTACTCCGAGACCTTCACCATTGCTGTGGGCGATGTGAACGAAGCGCCGTCGGACATTTCTCTGATGCAGACAGACCTGGTTGAATCAGATTTCCAGGCTGTGGATGGCTATGTGTCCCGTAACAGTATCTCCGATCGTGGGTTGGAAACTGACTCTGCTGTTGTCACGATTTCCTTTACAACTGGCGATGACATAAGTGCCGCACAGACTTTATTTGAGACCGGCGGCCGCGGGACAGGTCTGAATATTGCCATCGAAGATGGTCAGATCAAAGTGTTTGCGGGCAGCGGCAACAACTTGGAACTGAGCGCACCTATTGATGCCAACACCTCCTACAATTTTGCCCTTGAACTCGATAAAGGCGCTGATTCCCTCAAAATGCTGCTCTCGGACGACCTTTCGCCTGGAGCGATGACTGAGGAAAACAGCCTCGCCGCATCGCAATCCGGATGGACTGACCGAGATTGGGATGGTGGCAACCACCTTGGCGTTGGAAGAATTGGTGGCCACGCTCAGGGCCACATTGGAGGCGATTTCCAAGGCACAATTGACGCCCCAGGCGTACGTGTGTTCGCTGACCATGATTTGGAAAGTATTCGCATGGCTGCATCTGGCCAGAACGGGCTGGATGAGAATGCGGCGGGTGCTGTGGTTGGTTCCCTGTCCACCACGGATGTAGACGATGGCGACAGCCACACCTATAGCGTGGACGATGCGCGCTTTGAGGTGGTCGATGGTGACCTGAAGCTCAAAGACGACGTCTCGCTGGATCATGAGACGGAGTCGTCTGTTGCGGTCGAGGTCACCACGACGGATGCGTCCGGTGCGACTTATTCGGAGACCTTCACGATTGCGGTCGGGGATGTGAACGAGGGTCCATCAGATATCTCTCTCAGCAATGCGTCTGTGGACGAGAACGCGGACGGCGCTGTCGTTGGCAGCCTGTCGACGACAGACGTTGATGACGGCGATAGCCACACTTACTCAGTCGATGATGCCCGCTTCGAGGTTGTCGACGGTGATCTGAAGCTTAAAGATGGCGTCTCCCTCGATCATGAGACGGAATCGTCTGTGACCGTTGAGGTGACGACGACTGATGCGAGCGGGGCCACCTACTCTGAGACCTTCACGATTGCGGTTGGCGATGTGAACGAAGGTCCAAGCGACATCAACCTGGATAACCTCTCTGTGGATGAGAATGCCGCCGGTGCGGTTGTTGGCTCGCTCAGCACCACAGACGTGGATGATGGCGACACACACTCATACTCTGTTGATGATGCGCGCTTTGAGGTTGTCGGTGGTGATCTGAAGCTCAAGGACGGTGTCTCCCTCGATCATGAGACGGAATCCTCTGTGGCCGTTGAGGTCACCACGACCGATGCGAGCGGTGCAACCTACTCGGAAACCTTCACCATTGCGGTCGGCGATGTGAATGAGGGTCCGAGCGACATCACGCTGGACAACCTGTCGGTCGATGAGAACGCTGCCGGCGCAGTGGTTGGTTCCCTCTCCACCTCCGACGTGGATGATGGCGACACGCACACTTATACGGTGGACGATGCCCGATTTGAGGTGGTTGATGGTGATCTGAAGCTCAAGGATGGTGTCTCTCTCGATCATGAGACGGAATCGTCTGTCGCAGTCGAAGTGACGACCACAGATGCGTCTGGTGCCACTTACTCTGAGACCTTCACCATTGCGGTCGGCGATGTGAATGAGGATCCGAGCGATATCACGCTGGACAACCTGTCTGTGGATGAGAATGCCGCCGGTGCCGTGGTCGGTTCTCTGTCGACGACAGATGTCGACGATGGCGATAGCCACACCTATGGCGTTGATGATGCCCGCTTTGAGGTGGTCGGTGGCGATCTGAAGCTCAAGGATGGCGTTTCTCTCAACCATGAAGCTGAGAGCTCTGTTGCGGTCGAAGTGACGACCACCGACGCCTCGGGTGCTACTTACTCCGAGACCTTCACCATTGCCGTCGGCGATGTGAACGAGGGTCCTTCGGATATCAGCCTGGATAACCTTTCTGTGGATGAGAACGCAGCGGGTGCTGTGGTCGGCAGCCTGTCGACATCTGACGTAGATGATGGCGATACGCATAGCTACAGCGTGGACGATGCGCGCTTTGAGGTTGTCGGTGGCGATCTGAAGCTCAAGGACGGTGTGAGCCTGGACTACAACGCCGATCCGTCCGTTGATGTCACAGTGACGACCACCGATGCCTCTGGCGCGACCTACTCTGAGACCTTCATCATCGCCGTTGGCGATGTAAACGAGGGTCCGAGCGATATCAGCCTGGATAATCTCTCCGTTGATGAGAATGCCGCCGGCGCCGTTGTTGGCAGTCTCTCCACCACAGATGTCGACGATGGCGACACGCATTCCTACACCGTAGATGACGCCCGCTTCGAGGTCGTCGGTGGCGATCTGAAGCTCAAGGACGGTGTGAGCCTGAACCACGAAGCTGAGAGCTCTGTCGCAGTCGAAGTAACGACCACGGATGCCTCGGGCGCGACCTATTCCGAGACCTTCACGATTGCGGTCGGGGATGTGAACGAGGGCCCAAGCGACATCAGCCTGGACAACCTGTCGGTCGAAGAGAATGCCGCTGGGGCTGTCGTTGGCAGCCTGTCGACGACAGACGTTGATGACGGCGATAGCCACACCTACAGTGTTGATGATGCCCGGTTCGAGGTTGTGGGCGGGGATCTGAAGCTCAAGGATGGGTTCTCTCTGGATCATGAGACGGAATCCTCTGTGGCCGTTGAGGTCACCACGACCGATGCATCCGGGGCCACCTACTCTGAGACCTTCACCATTGCCGTCGGCGATGTGAACGAAGGTCCGAGCGATATCAGCCTGGACAACCTCTCCGTTGATGAGAATGCGGCCGGTGCCGTGGTCGGCTCCCTGTCGACGACTGATGTCGACGATGGCGATACGCATACTTATACGGTGGACGATGCCCGCTTTGAGGTGGTCGATGGCGATCTGAAACTCAAGGACGGTGTCTCACTTGATCATGAGACGGAATCGTCTGTGGCTGTTGAGGTCACCACGACCGATGCGTCGGGTGCGACCTACTCCGAGACCTTCAATATTGCCTTCGGCGATGTGAACGAAGGTCCAAGCGATATCAGCCTGTCAAACGCAAGTGTCGATGAGAACGCGGCTGGCGCCGTGGTCGGTAGCCTGTCGACGACGGACGTCGACGATGGCGATACGCATACTTACTCTGTTGATGATGCACGTTTCGAAGTGGTCGATGGCGACCTGAAGCTTAAAGATGGCGTGAGCCTGAACCACGAAGCTGAGAGCTCCGTGGCGGTCGAAGTAACGACCACCGATGCGTCGGGCGCGACCTATTCCGAGACCTTCACCATTACCGTCGGCGATGTGAATGAAGGCCCGTCCGACATCTCTCTCTCCAATGCGTCTGTGGACGAGAACAGTGCCGGCGCGGTGGTTGGCTCTCTAAGCACAACAGATGTCGACGATGGCGATAGCCATACTTATACAGTGGACGATGCCCGCTTTGAGGTGGTCGATGGTGACCTGAAGCTCAAGGACGGCATCTCTCTGGATCATGAGACGGAATCGTCTGTCGCTGTTGAGGTCACCACGACCGATGCGTCTGGTGCGACTTACTCCGAGACCTTCACCATTGCGGTTGGCGATGTGAACGAAGGCCCGTCGGACATCTCACTCAGCAATGCATCGGTCGATGAGAATGCGGCAGGTGCCGTGGTCGGCAGCCTGTCGACGACTGATGTCGACGATGGCGACTCCCACACCTATACAGTGGACGATGCCCGCTTTGAGGTTGTAGGTGGGGATCTGAAGCTCAAGGATGGCGTGAGCCTGAACCACGAAGCTGAGTCCTCGGTGGCGGTCGAAGTGACGACCACAGATAGCTCAGGTGCGACCTACTCCGAGACCTTCACCATTACCGTCGGCGATGTGAATGAAGGCCCGTCCGACATCTCTCTCTCCAATGCATCGGTCGATGAGAATGCGGCGGGTGCTGTGGTTGGTTCCCTGTCCACCACGGATGTAGACGATGGCGACAGCCACACCTATAGCGTGGACGATGCCCGCTTTGAGGTGGTCGATGGTGACCTGAAGCTCAAGGACGGCATCTCTCTCGATCATGAGACGGAATCGTCTGTCGCAGTCGAAGTGACGACGACGGACAGCTCAGGTGCGACTTACTCTGAGACCTTCACCATTGCCGTGGGCGATGTGAATGAGGGTCCCGTGACCCTCTGGAGCGAAGACTTCTCCGGTCTCTCCGATGGTGTGACCTCAGACACTGGGTCGACGGCGTGGAGCGCGACTGATGCCGGTTCAGACATCACTGGAAATCATAGCGTACAAGATGGCGCCTACGAGTTTGGCCGCGTTACGAACGAAAAAGACGACAATACGTCCAAAGTGGTCTGGAGCAGTGAGACAATCGATATTTCCGGGCAATCGGAACTGGATCTCAGCTTCCGCCTGTCGGAAACGGGTAGTATGGAAGAAAATGGCAGCTGGCAGGACACATTCAAGGCATTCGCTGTGATTGATGGCGTCCGCACAGAACTCATGACCCAGAACGGCGACTCCGGCATCCAGGACGCCTACAATTTCCAGGATATTGGCACCGGATCAACGCTCGTCATCGAGTTCGAAGCTAAGACGACGGATGGTTCCGAAACCTTCTCGGTAGACGACATCAGCGTGGTCGCGAACGGTTCGCAGACACCGTTGTATGACATCAGTGATCCAGGCGATGCGATGCCAACCCTATCGGGTGCGACCTACACGACCGACGATGATTATGACGGGTCATCAGGCGACGATGTCATCGTTTACAATGGATCAGACCGTGACAATAAGCTGGATGGTGAAGAAGGTAATGACATCATCGTCGACGACAACACGAAAGGCGAGCTTAAAGGCGATGATGGCAATGATACACTCTACGGACGCGGCGGCGACGACAAGCTGAAAGGCGAAGACGGCGACGACACGCTCTATGGCGGGTCGGGCGATGACAAGCTTGAAGGTAAGGATGGCGATGACATTCTCGTCGGCGGCACCGGCGACGATGAGCTCAAAGGCGGCAAAGGCGAAGATGTGCTCTTCGGCGGCGCCGGCGACGACGAGATGAAAGGCGAATATGGATCTGACCTCTTCATCTTCGAATCCGGTAATGGCGACACCGATTATGCTGACGGCGGAAGCGGCTCCAGCTGGACGGACACAATCCAGTTGCAGGGCAATGGCGGCGGTGCCGTGACCATGGATTGGACGCTGGAGCTGGATGACGGCTCAATTGAGAGCAGTGATATGAGCTCTTATGACCTCTCTGAAGATGCGTCCGGGACCATTACCTTTGCGGATGGATCTGAAATCTCCTTCGACAATATCGAACGGATTGAATGGTGATCCGGCGTCATTCTTGATCTTGAAAAGGCCGCTTCGAGTGAGCGGCCTTTTCTTTGTCTGCTTCCGGATTGTGGAAACCCCTGTTAGGTTGGGCCTGCTGAAGGGGACTAATCCCTTCGTTTTGTGGGGGAACCATGGCAGACACGACCAGCGCTGAGAGTTCATCAGGCAGCTTCATCACACCAGCCTACCGTCGCTATGCACTCGGCATTCTGACGGTTGTTTACACGGTGAACTATGTTGATCGCCAGATTCTGTCGATCCTGCTGGAGCCGATTAAAATCGATCTCTCCTTGAGTGACACCCAGCTGGGCCTCCTGTTCACGACCTTCGGCATTTTCTACGCGACCTTAGGCCTGCCCATCGCCATGTTGGCGGACCGGACGAACCGTCGAAATGTGATTACGGCGTCCATGACGATCTTCTCCGGCATGACGGCTGTCTGCGGCGCTGTAACAAGCTTTTGGCAATTGATGGTTGCGCGCATCCTTGTGGGCGTCGGGGAAGCTGGCTCAAGTCCACCCTCGCATTCCATGATTGCAGACCTTTTCGAACCCAAGACCCGCGCGACGGCCCTGGCCATCTTCTCCCTGGGTGTCAATATCGGCATTTTTGTTGGCTTTCTGGTCGGTGGCTTCGTGGCACAATGGTATGGCTGGCGCATGGCCTTCTTGGTTGTCGGTTTGCCCGGCTTGGTGCTTGCCCTCCTTGTGCACTTCACATTGAAAGAACCGCCACGAGGCCATTCTGAAGGGCGTGCCGGCCAGGACGACAAAGAAGACGCTCCAAACATCATGGAGGTTTTGCGTTTTCTGTTGACGCAGCCTGCGTTCTGTCACATCGCGGCAGGAGCGACGCTCGTCTCCTTCGTCGGCTACGGTGCCGTCGCCTGGCTGCCGCCGTTCCTGGTTAGGTCGCACGGCATGGAAGTTGGCGATATCGGTCTGGCCCTCTCTCTCATCATCGGCATTGCCGGCGGTATCGGGACCTATGGTGCGGGCTTCCTGGCCGACCGAATGGGCCAAAAGGATATCCGCTGGTACATGTGGGTTGTCGCCATCGCAGGCGTCGTCGCCTTCCCATTTGGTTTCAGCGTGTATCTCTCTGAGGATTTGAGCTGGACGCTCGGCCTCTTCATTGTGCCCGCCGCAGCTGGAGCCCTCTATCTCGGGCCAAGCTTGGCGATGACACAAGGGCTCGCCCGCCTCAAAATGCGGGCGGCGGCATCGGCTCTTCTCCTGTTCATCCTGAACATTATAGGTCTGGGGCTTGGGCCACAGGCGGTCGGGATCGTGAGTGACCTTCTCGAGCCCACCTATGGTGTCGAGTCTCTTCGCTATTCTCTTCTAGCGATGACGCCGCTTGGCCTCTGGGGCTCATTGCACTTCTTCCTTGCCGCCCGAACCCTCGGCGATGGCCTGGAAAGAGCTAAGGCTCTCCCAGCATAGTGTTGGTTTAATGCTCGTGCGCAGTCGATTGCTCTTCTTTCACGAAGATCATCAGCAGTAATCCGACGATGAGGAAGATGACCACGCTGCCGAGCCCAACCCGCTGACTGTTGGTCGCTTGTGTCACGATAGCGACCGTCAACGGTGCCAGGAAGCTCGTGGCTTTGCCGCAAAGGGCATAGAGACCATAGAACTCGGCCATCATCGCAGGCGGGGCAATGCGGGCCAGCATGGTGCGACTTGAAGACAGCGACGGTCCAGCGAAGACACCAGTCGCGGTCGCGAGGAACAAGAACCACCGTTCAGCACTCGTATCAAAACCCATGCCGTTCAGCGCGTTGCCGAAGACCGTCGTTGCGACGATCGGTTCCATGCTCGCAGACAGCACAAAGGCGGCCGTGTCGGTCGTTGTCCCGACCAGCAGCATGAGCCCGATCGCGAAACAGGAAACAGCCCCAATGATCGTCTTCTTGGAGCCGAGATAGTCGTCTACCAGGCCGCCGAGCAGTGTAAAGGGCACCTGCATCACGATAATAATGAGGCCGTAAAAGCCGATCTGCGTCGTCGGCCAGTCGAAGACGCCTCTGGCATAGACGCCGGTGAAAATGAAAACGGCGGCTTGGCCATCGTAGTAGACCATCCGTGCGAGCAGGTAGGTCGCAATGTTCTTGTAATGCGGCAGCTTCTTGATGGTGCCGACCACCATGGCCACGCCTTTTTTGGCGGCTTCCATGCGGTTCAGGCCGGTGCGTGGTTGGTCCGGGGTCATGAAGAAGAAAGGCAGTGCGAAGACGAGGAGCCACAACGCGGATAAAGGCCCGACAACGCGATTATGTTCACTGACAGTTTTGTCGATCCCGAACCAGGGCACGTCGGGGAGACCGAACATAAGGAGCCACACCGCAAAAGACAGAATGGCACCGACGGATCCGACGGCGTATCCAACGGCTGACAGCGTTCCAATGCGCTTTTTGGACACCAGTGCCGGGAGCATCGCATTGTGATACACGATCGCGAATTCGAGGCTTGTGGCTGCAATGACGACCCCTACAACCACCAGCAAGATTGAACTGGGCTCACCGGGTGCGGCGAACCACAGAACCGACATGCCCAGAAAGGCGAACACCGTAAAGACAAAGATGCCGGGCTTGCGAGGCCCGGCTGCGTCGGCGAGGGACCCAAAGAAAGGACTCAGGAGCGCAATAGAGACACCGGCGGTCGCCTGCACATAGCCCCATATGGCCTGACCGCGAACATCGTCGCCGACGACCTCGCTTGAGAAATAGGGCGCAAACACGAAGATATTGATCAGAATGAAGTAAGGGTTGAGTGCCCAGTCATAGATAAACCAGCCGAACATGCCTGATTTGCCGGTGGGCTTTTCGCCGGTGACCGTCAGATGACCGCCAGGTTGTTCATGGGTGATCTGTTCTTCATATGCACTGGTCACGCGAGCGCCCCTCCTCGGCAAATCTGGAATCATTCATCCTAAAGACAGCTATTCCGTCCAGCCAGTTCCCATGGCCGCTTTATCGGTATGGGCTTTAAGTCTTTGAAAATCAACGATTTATTTGAGTTCGGGCCAATTAGTATGCGCTTTCTAGACATCTGGTCCTAAACACACACCCAACGAGGGACCCAGCCAGTCAGTTTCCCCAACCAGCCGGGCCCGCAGCAAGAGACCCAAAAGACCGGAATCTAGGAGAAAGATCATGGCGACGAAGACACGTAAGACAACGAAGAAAGCAGCCCCTGAAGCAAAGCTCCCGCTTGCTCGTGACATTTGGCTGGCAGGCCTCGGCTTTTATGGCCGCATCTATGATGAGACGATGGAGCGTGCCGAGACAGCTCGCACAGAAGCCAACAAGCTTTTTGACGAACTGGTTGATCGCGGCACCGTTGTTGAAAGCGAAACCCGCAAAGCTCTGAAAGATGTCCGCATCGACACAAGCGGTACCGTTGAAGAGCGTATCCAGAAGCTCCGTGACGCGCTTCCTGAGCTTCCAAAGTTCCCTGAAATGCCAGAACTCCCAGAGATGCCTGAGCTTCTCCAGTTCCCGCAGTTCAAATCTACACGCGTTCGTGAGCTGGAAACCGAAGTCGAGGCGCTGACGAAAAAGGTCAATGCCCTGAGCCGCAAAGCAGCTGCTAAGCCAAAGGCACGCAAGACCCCGGCCCGTAAAGCTGCGTAACAAGCTTTACGAGCGTAGCCGAGCGGTGTCGTGGTTCGCCACGGCGCCGTTCGTGCATTTTATGCCCCTCAATACCCTCACAATGTGAGTTTATACTGGCGACAAACCCTCAAGCACAGTCTAATCACCATAGACTAACTGACGGCCTCGGCCACGAGGCGGAATGGGGGAACAGATGCCAGACAAATCTTCCAGCGGCCGTAAATCGGCAAAAGCAAAATCACCCGTCGACAAAGCAAGCGACCTTGCGCGCCAGATTTGGCTCGCGGGCGTGGGCGCTTATGGCCAGGCTGTCGATGAAACGCAGCAGGAAGTCACCCGCCGCGTGGCGCAAGTGAGCCAAGATACGTCCAAGTTCTTCGAGGAATTGGTGTCCCGCGGTACTGATCTCGAAAAAAACATGGGTGCCTTGGGCAAGATCAGTGCTGACATGAGGGCAGAGGGCTTGCGCCGAGGCGCGGACATGTCTTTGTCTTTGGAGGATCGCCTGTCACGGATGCGGGACATGTTGGGGCTCGCGCCCTCCGGAAGCGGCTTTGAAGAGAAAGTTGACAAACTCACGGCTGACGTTGCGGCGCTTAGCGCCAAACTGGACCAGATCCTGGAGCAGATAAACGATCCTGTCTCTAAACCAGCAGCCAAGAAGGCAGCAGTAAAGAAAAAGGTGGCAACCAAAAAGAAGTCTGCGGCGAAGAAAAAGACGACGGCTCGAAAAAAGGCGCCTGCCAAAAAGAAACCAACGGTGCGAAGATAACGGTTGGTGCCCGCGATGAAAACGCGTGAACGCATCCTCAAAGCCAGTCTTGAACTCTTCAATGAAGAGGGGGAGACAAATGTATCGACAGTCGATATTGCCAATCAGGTCGATATCTCACCCGGTAACCTCTACTACCATTTTAAAGGTAAGGATGCGCTGATCACCGCCCTCTATGACGCCTTCGAAGAAGAGATGCGCATTGTTCTGACCGCACCAGTCGAAAGCCCATTGAGAGCAGAAGACAATTGGCTCTACTTTTATATTGTCTTTGAAGAGATTTTCGACTTTCGTTTTTTTTATCGAAACCTCACCGATCTCCTGACACGCTATCCTCAACTCAATGCGCGTTTCGACGATCTATTAGAGCGTAAGCAGGCGACTTGCGAAGCGTTGCTCACAAGCCTGGCCGACCGAAACGTGTTGGACATAAGGGAAGGTGAGGCGGAGCAGGTTAGCACGCGCCTTACGATGTTACTCACCTATTGGTTGAATTTCGAAGCGGTTAGGCATCCCAACGCGTCAGGTCCAGACATTATCCATGGCGGCGTCTATCATGTGCTCAGCCATGTTGCGCCTTACTTTGCGGCGGGGCGTGGCGTTTTTATGGACGTTATTTCAGCGCTTTACGAAGACCAAAAGGCGGACGCGCAGAAACGGGCGAAGCGATAACGAGATTTCGCATTTGCGAAGACCAGCGACCTGTAGATTTGAATTTCGGCATGTTCCAGACTCTTTTTCTTGCCAACGATGGCAAGAGTCCCCATTTTATTCCTATCGAATTTTTCTTGGAGCATTGTGACGGCTCCCGGCCTTGCCTCAAGAAGGGCTATGCGGCGTTTCCAATTACGATTTGATACCCTACACACGGGGCTCGTGTGAGATTGAAGACCGGCGCGACGGCGCCGCACAGGAGAATGAGATGGCGACTGGTACAGTCAAATGGTTCAACCCGACAAAAGGGTATGGTTTCATCCAGCCGGAAGATGGCGGCCAGGATGTATTCGTACACATTTCTGCGGTTGAACGTGCTGGACTCGCTGGGCTCGATGAAAATCAGAAGATTTCATATGAGCTCGAGACCGGACGGAATGGCAAAAGCTCTGCAGTGGATCTGAAGATCCTTTAACCCCCAATGCAGTAGGTTTTGAAAGGGAGCGCATTGTCGCTCCCTTTTTTTGTGAATGGGCGCTCGAATGTTCCGCTTATTTGGACTAATCTTCAGTGAGGGGACTAGTTTGGGTAGGGGAAACCATGAAAACCGTAGTGACCGCATGGGCGGTTGCCCTGGCTTTTGTCGTGCCCGTCGTAACGTCGACGGACGCACAGGCGGGCAGCGATTCCTGGGCAGATGTGACGGATGTTTCACAATACGTGCCGTTGGGGTTTGCTCTTGCTGACTCAATACACCAAGAAGACCTGGAAGGTTTGGTCCAGCTGACGCTTGCCGGCGCGTTGACTCTAGGCACCACTGAATTGCTCAAGAATGAAATCGATGCCGAGCGACCAAATTACAAACCGGGTGATGGACAAAATTCTTTTCCATCCGGCCACGTTGCGAAGGCCTGGTTCGCGGCTGCGCATGTGCAGAAGCGGTATGGTTGCTACCAACTGGAGTGGGAATGCTGGCGCGCGTCTTCGATCCCCTACCTGGCAGCGGGTGTCACCGCCTACGGGCGCGTGACGGCAGATCGCCATCACTGGGAAGACGTGTTGGCGAGTGCGGTCATCGCCGAAACATTTGTGTACTTCACAACGGATAAATTCGATCCGAGTCTTTCCGTGACAGCGAACTTCGAAAATGGCTTTGGGGTCGTAATGTTTAAGCGGTTTTAGGGACTGACAGACCCTACGGAAAATGGCACGCGTGTGTCTGTGTATTGACCCTTTGGCCTGCCGATGTACTTTTCTCTACGCATTGAAACGTGGAGATTGAAAAATGCTGCAGCCGGTAAGCGAAACTGCACTGGTAGATGTTCCAGATGCAGGCCCGTCCAACCCTCCTGTGTACAAAACGCCGGATGGATTTGACCTCGCTGATAACAATGCTTTCACCTCCGGCCAACCATTTGACTACTACAAAAGGTTGAGAGAAGAAGCACCTGCGGCATGGACACCTGTGCCATTGGCTGCCGGATACTGGGCGATAACGCGCTATGATGATGTAAAGCGGATTGAGCTTGATCCAGATACCTTTTCGTCGCAACGCGGCGGGATCAACATGGCAACTGCGGAAAGAGGCAGCGGGCATGAACGTCTCGCGGGCGCAGCACTCAATACGCTGATCAGCCTGGACCGTCCCTATCACATACCCCTGCGGATGCAGCACCGAGCCTTCTTTACACCCGACTACATCGCCGAATTGCGGAAGAAGGTAGAAGTCAAAGTCGATCAATTGCTCGATGACATGGAGCGTAAGGGCCCTGTCGTCGACATGGTGACAAACTTTTCTGAGCAGCTTCCGCTTTTCACTCTGTGTGAGATGCTGGGGGTCGATGAAAAAGATCGGCCCAAGATCGTTCGTTGGATGCACTACCTTGAGCTTGCATCGCACATGATCACGGAGCAGGCGCAGGGTCGCAGAATTAGCTATGTCTTTCTCGCGAAGTTCCTGTGGAATGTTCGACAGATGTTCAGGTATGGCGAACGCGTGCTTCAGGACCGTCGGGCGAATCCGCGCAATGATCTTCTAACAGCGATCGCGCAGGCGGAGATTGACGGCGAGCCTCTCTCCCAAGAATTCCTGGACGGTGCCTGGTTGCTGATAATTTTTGCGGGCAATGACACCACCAGAAATTCCCTGTCGGGTACGATGAGACTGCTGACGGAGTTTCCCGAGCAAAAACAGAAACTTCTGGATGATCCGTCAAAGATCAAGCAGATGGTACCGGAAGCGATCCGGATGGTATCGCCAGTGATCTTTATGCGGCGGACGCTGCTCGCTGACGCAGAGATCGCCGGCCAAAAAATTTCTGAGGGCGAAAAAGTCATCATGTATTACGGAGCCGCCAATCGCGACCCGTCTGTTTTCGAAAACCCAGATCAATTCGATATTGAGCGAGCAAATGCTGGCGACCACCTGTCATTTGGCGCCGGGCCGCACGTGTGTCTGGGGCAGCGCGTTGCGAACATGCAGCTGGAAGTGGCGTACGAGAAAATCCTCTCGCGATTCCCGAATATAAAGTTCACCGGCAATTGGGTGCAGGCGCCGAACAATTTTGTGAACGCTATCTCAAAGCTGGAAGTAGATTTGGGCACCTAGCATCCGTCGGCGGCGCGCACTATCGACACACTGGAATCTGTCTTTTCTCATGTGTTGACCCTAGCGGTCACCGCGAGCCTTACAACGCTCTATAATCTCGATACCACCTGACAAATCGGGCAACACCCTCACGAAAGTCAGTTTCCGGGCGGTATCCGGTCAGCGACCGCAGGAGGCTCGCGTCCGCCCAGGTGGCGGCGACATCGCCCGGCTGCATATCCATGTAGTTCCGGATGGCTTTCTTCCCCAGCGCATCTTCAAGGACTTCAATGAAGTCGAGAAGCCGGACTTTGTCTGAGTTCCCGATGTTCACGACGCGCCAGGGTGCCGCAGGGCTCAAGCTATCGCCCGGCGCAATTTCCTGATCTGGCTCAGGCCGAACAGGGACGGCATCAAATAGAAGCCGAATACCGCGCGCGAGGTCCTCGACATAAGTGAAATCTCGATACATGTCGCCATGATTATAGATATCGATAGGCCTGTTATTTGTGATCGCTTCTGCGAACTTGAAGTACGCCATGTCGGGCCTGCCCCAGGGGCCGTACACGGTAAAGAACCGGAACATGGTTGTTGGTATGTTCCACAAATGTGCATAGGAATGAGACATGGCCTCCGTCGCTTTTTTGGTCGCGGCGTAGATCGTAAGCGGCACATCCGTTTTGTCGGTTTCCTTAAAGGGCATCTCCTTGTTTGCTCCGTAGACAGACGAGGTGGAGGCCATAAGAAGGTGGTTTACTTTGTGCTCTCGCGCACACTCCATGACATTGAACGTTCCGGTCAGATTGGTGTCGATATAAGCCTGCGGATTTTCCAGGCTGTAGCGAACGCCCGCCTGCGCGGCAAGGTGCACGATCACCTCGGGCTTGAAATCAGAGACCGTCGTCACAAGTCGTGAAGTGTCTTCAAGCATTCCTTCTGTTGCTGAGAAGTTCTTGTTCTGCAAAAGCAGTTGATGACGCTGACGCTTGAGTGTCACATCGTAGTAATCGGTCATGCCGTCATAGCCGTGGACAGTAAAACCTTCTCTAAGGAGAAGTTCCGCGAGGTGAAATCCGATAAACCCCGCCGTCCCGGTGATGAAGACTTTCGTCATTCTGGTGTGCCCACATCACCGCTGCCAACAGCGATGTAGGCTGCGAACCCTGCCGCCAACACTTCGTCCTGTTGATACACATTCCGTAAATCGGCCATGCGCGGTGTCGCCATTTCTGTCGCAAGTCGCGACAGGTCGAGCGCGCGAAACTCATTCCACTCTGTGAGAATGATCAGCGCGTCTGCACCGCTTGCGGCTTCGTAGGCGTCATCGCACCAGGTCACACCTGGAAGTAATGCTTCTCCTTCGTGTATTCCTTGGGGGTCAGTCACCCTGACATTTGCGCCAGCGCCGACAAGAGCAGGGACGACGGTGAGGGACGGCGCCTCCCGCATGTCGTCGGTATTGGGTTTAAACGTGACGCCTAATACACCCACTGTCTTTCCATTTACCGACCCGTCGCATAGGTCGACTATTTTCTCTGTCATCCGGCGTTTGACGTCCTCGTTCACATCAATCACCATTTCGGTGATCCGCTGCGGTGCCCCATATTCCTGACCAATTCGCGCAAGAGCACGTGTGTCCTTGGGGAAGCAAGAGCCGCCATAGCCTGGCCCAGCATGAAGAAATTTGTTTCCAATTCGCTGATCGAAGCCCATGCCCTTGGAGACATCTTTGACGTTGGCGCCGGTTCGTTCGCACAAGGCGGCAATCTCGTTTATGAAACTGATCTTTGTCGCGAGAAATGCGTTGGCGGCATATTTGATCATTTCGGCGCTTTCCAGAGAGGTATAGACAATCGGAAAGTCACGCAGGAAAAGCGGCTTATAGATATCACCCATGACGGCTCGAGCGCGATCGGTCTCTGCGCCCACCACAATCCGGTCCGGGCGCATAAAGTCGTCGAGAGCGGCACCCTCCCGAAGGAACTCTGGGTTAGACGCAATATCAAAGTCCAAGTCAGGGTGTGTCTTGCGAATGATCTCGGCAACCGCACGATTGGTGCCGACGGGAACGGTCGATTTCGTGACAACGACGGTATAGTCGGTGAGGGCGTGCGCGATCTGCTCAGCGGCGGCATTGACGTAAGACAGGTCGGCATGTCCGTCGCCGCGGCGCGTCGGTGTCCCAACCGCGATGAAAACCGCACCGGCGCCGGCAACGGCGGACTTGAGATCATCGGTGAAGCTCAGTCTGCCAGCGGCGACATTCCGCGCCATGACGGCCTCAAGGCCCGGCTCATAAATCGGGACTTCGCCTGCCTCCAGGCGCTTAAGTTTTTCGGGAGCGTTTTCGACGCAAACAACCTCATGCCCAAAATCAGAAAAACACACTCCGGAAACCAGCCCTACATAGCCTGTGCCAACCATGGCAATCTTCATCTGTTAGTTCCTTAATCTCATTCTTATGGCCGCCTAGCCGAGTCATCTGGAGCGGTAGGACGTGCATTTACTCTACTCTTACAACGCTGCACTCTAGACCAGATTTGCGAAGGAAAAACGTCTGAATGTGAATCAGGATGAATGCTTGTCGGCTCTCTTGGCCACAGTAGAATAGCCTACGAAAAACCCGGCACAGGCTCTATGAGAGGTGGCGCCGGGCCATCAGAAGGCCCAAAGAAGCTCATTGCGCTGATGAGCACTCATAAGTGGACTGCGTGAATGCCAAGACTTTTCTTTTGGGCGCTTGTTGCGATTGTAGCGATCGCACCTCTCCCACTGGGCAGCAATAGACCCCTGGCGTGGTCACTTCTGGCACTGGAGGTCGGTGTCTTATGGGCCATATGGTCAGCGCACCACATTTGGACGTCCCAAACGCTGCCCGTAAGTATCAAACGTGTACGGGCGCCGCTCATCCTGTTTGGGCTGGCCTGTCTCTGGGTGCTCATTCAGGTAGTTCCTAACGTCCCCTTCGGCTTGGCTCATCCCGCGTGGAGTGAGCTAAACATATTCTTCGGTTCCAACCAACCTGCGAGCATTACGCTGGATCCTGATCGAACCATGACAGGTCTGATGAGGTGGCTTACCTATGCAGCGGTTTTCTGGTTAGCTTTGCAACTCGGTAGAGACCGCGCATCAGCCAAAATGGGTTTTAGTGCATTTTCCGTGATTGCGGCTGCCTACGCATTGTATGGAGTAGTGGCGCTCTTCGCTGGTGGCGACACCATATTATGGTACGAGAAATGGACCGGCAAAGGAGCTGTTACCAGCACCTTTGTAAACCGCAACTCCTATGCGACTTTTGCCGGCCTTGGGGTTGTTGTAACTCTTTGCCTCATTTTCAGCACATGGAATAGGGTTGAACGGGCACCTACGTGGTCGAGAGAGGGAGTCTACGATCTACTCTCTCGGTCGGTGGCCCAAAGCAGTTTTGCTTATGTGTCCCTATTCCTTTCTGTGACGGCTTTGTTGTTGACGGGGTCACGAGCTGGCGTACTCAGCACTTTTGCCGCTGTTTTGGTTCTTGCCTGGCAACTGACGCGAGCCCGGCGTTTGACGATGCGCTCGCAGCTGGTTGGGGCCGGGCTCCTTTGCCTTTTCGGCGTCGGTGTAGCGACCTATAGCGGAGGTTATTTGGGCGACCGGTTTGCGATGGGCGGTGACCCACAACGCGTGGAGGTATATCAGCAAACCTTGAGCGCCATAGAAGACCATGCGTTGATGGGATCTGGGCTCGGCAGCTTTCCCCAAATCTTCCCTCTCTACCGACAGACGGAGGTGCTCCGGCATGGCTACACAGCGAGCGCACATAACAGCTATTTGGAGAATGCACTGGAGCTTGGTATCCCGGCGGCTGTTTGTCTTACATCCGCGCTCGGGTTGCTGGCGTGGCAGTGCGGCAGGGGTGTTGTTCGACGGTCGCGCGATCGCCATTTTCCTGCAATGGGGCTCGCTGCTACCGTTTTAGTGGGTTTGCACGCCTTCGTTGATTTCAGTCTTCAGATCCCCGCTGTTGTGGTTGCCTATATGTACCTGATGGGGATTGCGGTCGCTCAATCTTTTAGTTCGCGACGCAGATAGTTATTGGTCGGCACCACGTCTTATGCGAAGTGCGTTCGCTATCCGCTGTGCCTTGGCGGTATCAGCAGATGTCGACGCCAGGAAGCCCAACAGTCTCTCACCCGCAGCGTCAGGCAGATCTGCGAGAATATGTCCCCAAATACTGGGATGCGATGCCCCAAATGTAATTTGTTCACGAACAGTCTGCTGCAAAGCGATAGGCAGTCGATCCCATTCGCGCATGCAGAGGGTCATGCGAAATTGAAAGAGTTGGCGTTCTTTCGAGCCATATCTAAATGATCGGTCTAAGGCAGACAGCGTATATGGCGAGAGACCATCGAGTAGGTAGCTAACATGGGTGTAGCGTGTCCACAAATAGGCATCTAGGGGGCGCCGTTTTAGAGCCGCTTCGATGTCCGCAAGCGCCTGAGTTAGATCTGACCGACTTAAGGAGTTATTGTCATCTTCCAGCACACGCCGAAGAGAGAAATAACTGCGCTCGCCGTATAAAGACGCCGTCTCAACGTCATATTCAAGTGCTCTGTCGATATCTGTTTCGATCTGAACAAGCTGTTCAGCCGTTAGTGTCCGTCCCTGCTCCAAATCAAACATCGCGATGGGCGCGGACAGGGACGTAAATGCCGCACCGATACGTGGAATAGACAGCGCGACAATGAAAAACCCCAATACGAGGGCACCAAGGCCAACACCCTTGGCACGCATCGACGAAGAGATGAGCCGCAAATTTCCCAAGGTTAGCTCAAATAATAATCGCTGTAGCGACCATAGTAGTAAGTCGAGTCGCCGTATCCATAGCGCGTCTGTTTTTCCATATCGATTTGTTCGAAAACGGTTCCGGCGATATCAGCGCCGAAGTCTCGCAACTTGGCAACCGATTGTTCGGCCGCCGCCCGAGGCGTATCCTGCCACTTTACGACAAATATCACTTTGTCCAATTGTGAAGACAGAGACTTTGAATCCGAGACTGGCAAAACGGGTGGTGAATCAACAATAACCATGTCGAACTTCTCACGCAGTTGCCCAAGCAGGTCTTTCATTGCATCAGAGGCAAGCAGATCGGCGGGATTGGCGGGCTGGCGTGTTGTTGCCAGGTAATGAAAGCCTCCTTCAGGACTTGTATGTAACGCATCGTCCAAGGAGCAAGAATGTGTAAGCAAATCGATCATGTCGAATTCTGCTCGTTCTGCGCCAATGATCTTCTGAACTGACGGTCGTCTTAGGTCGGCATCCACCAGAACGACACTCAAACCTGCCCGCACCAATGAAGTCGCGAAACTAACGGCTGTTGTCGTTTTGCCTTCATTTGGCAATGCGGACGTAATCAAAATGGACTTTGGAGGATTGTCGACGTCAGATAGTGCGAGCGCTGCTTGAAGTTCTCGAAAACTTTCCGAGTAGGCAGATAGGGGTTTCGCCTTTACGAAGCGATGAGGGCTCTTGCCTGCCTGAGCGCCGCTGAGATCCTTTTCTTTCAATAGTGGAACGGTTGCAAGCACCGGCAATTCAAGCTGTTCTTCAAGCTCACGGGGTGTTCTAAATCGATCATCTAAATATTCACGAACAAATGCGGCGCCGATGCCCAGCAAAGTCGACCCAACTAACGCGAGCGCGACGTTCAAAGCAGTTTGGGGCGAGCTTTGGTCAACCGGCAGCGTCGCTCTTGAAATGATCCGAGCGTCAGCTTCCTGCAAGTCTTCCTGCTGGCGAGTTTCCTTAAATCGAGCAAGAAAACTCTCATAAAGTGTCCGATTCGACGTTGCTTCACGTTGCAGCTCTCGCAGTCTAACTCTGTCTTGTTCTCGCTCTCCAGCAGTCGCCGTTGTTTCTGCCAGGCTGCGCTCAAGAGACTGCACGCGAGTCCGAGCAACAGCTACCTCGTTTTCTAAACTTACAACGATGCGACTGACTTCGGATTGAATTTGCCGATCTAGATCTCGCCGCTCGTCTTTGATCTCAATGATGCTGGGGTGACGTTCTCCATACCGCGCTCGAAGTTGGGCTTCTTTTCGAATGAGTTCAGACTGTTCGCGCCGAAGATCGCGAATAACTTCTGAGGACAGCACTTCCGCGATAGAGTCAAAACTGCGTCCACGGGCTACAAGCTCCCTGACGCGCGTGAGTCGCGCTTGACTGCCGTCTAACTCGGCGCGCGCGAGAAGAAGTTGACTGTTAATTTCTCGAAGCTGCTGCTCGGTGAGTGTCGATCCGTCTGCATCAATCAATCCATGCGCAGCCCTAAACAGCTCGGCGGTTTGTTCGGTTGTTTTGACTTGTTCTCGAAGGTCTTCAAGGCGCTCATCGAGCCATTCAGTGGCGCGCCGTGCAGCCTCATATTTTGCTTCCAACTGGTCAACCAGATAGGCATCAGCGACCGCATTCGCGATACGCTCAGCCTTGCGAGGCGTTTCCGACGTAAAATCAATGGAGATAACTTGAGTCCGTGCGGTGCGTCGCACCGACAAACGACTGAGGAAGTTTGTGACCGTAGAAATCCTCTCAGCCTGCCGTACTTCTTCTTCGTTCGGGGCGGCGCCTGGAAACATCCTCCGCAATAGCGCGATAGGGTTAAGAGAAGAGACCCAGCTCTTCTCCCGTAATGCCTCATTAAACTCTGGATCGGACATCAGATCGAGGGTATCGATTACTCGAAATGCCAATGCCTGAGACCTGATTATTTCAACTTGACTATCAACTGTTGAACTATCTGCTGACAATCCAGCAAGTACAGCTTCGACATCGACAACGTTTGATTGTCGTGTGTCAATGAGGACTTTGGCGGTCGCTGTATACAGCGGTATAAGTTGAAGCGTAATAACCAGAGTGATGACAGTGAAAGACACCACAATGGCGGTGATCAGTCTGATGTTCCGGCGTAGTGTCAACATCACCTGTCGCAGGTCGATCAGGTCACCGTTAGGTTCTTGACTCATAAACTCAGTCATCTTTCCAATTCGGACTTTGCAGTCCACGCTAGGTTCAACCGTATTTGGACTGACCAGAGAGATGTTCGTGACCAACGCCACACCGCATTAATTTGGCGTGATATTATCGGTGGTAGTTGCTCATGACAACGATCCGCACATGAGAAGGTTACTTTTTGAGGTTTAGGTAAACGGGCCCGGCGCCTTTGAACTTTTGTCACGAAACCATCACGCAACTTGCGCGAAGCTGGATTGGTTCTGCCCCAGGAAAAAGGTGGGACTCTTTGTTGCATCATTGTTAGGGTGCCGAAGTTTGCCATTGCTGAGGCCGTCAGGTCGGCCGATACGAGAGATTGGCCGATACGAGAGTTTGGACGTGCAGCGATAGTGACCTGCACCCCTCAATTATCCGCATTTAGAGGTTAGTCTGTTCCCAGACGAAGGAGACAGACAATGAAGCGATCACGTTTCACAGAAGAACAGATCATCGGGATTTTGAAAGAGCACCAGGCAGGTGCCAGTGCGCGAGATTTGTGCCGTACGCATGGCATCAGTGATGCCACGTTCTATAAATGGCGCTCGAAGTATGGCGGCATGGAAGTGTCGGATGCGAAGAAGCTGAAAGCCCTGGAGACGGAGAATGCCCGACTGAAGAAACTTCTGGCGGAGTCCATGATGGATGTCTCGACGTTGAAAGAGATGCTCGGAAAAAACTTCTAAAGCCTGGTTCAAGACGGAAAGCTGTGGACTGGGCCATGAAGGAACAAAACTACTCACAGAGACGCGCTTGTGCGCTCGCAGGCATTGATCCGCGTGTCTATCGCTACCGCTCCATCCGGTCGGACGATACCGCTGTGCGGCAGAGACTGCGTGAACTGGCCTCAGAACGCCGTCGCTTTGGCTACCGGCGTCTGCACATCCTTCTGAGGCGAGAAGGCATCCATCTCAATTGGAAGAAGCTCTATCGGCTCTACAAGGAGGAAGGACTTATGGTTCGTAAGCGTGGAGGCCGCAAACGCGCTCTTGGGACGCGAGCTCCTATGACGGTTCCACAGGGGCCAAACCAGAGGTGGAGCCTGGATTTTGTCTCCGACACACTAGTGGACGGCCGCAAGTTCCGCATTTTGTGTGTCATTGATGACTTCAGCCGGGAGTGTCTGGCGACAATCGTCGACAACTCGCTCTCGGGGGTGCGGGTTGCCAGAGAGCTAGATCAGATAGCAGAAATGAGAGGATTGCCAAATATGGTGGTCAGTGACAATGGCACTGAGCTCACCTCCAATGCGATCCTCAAATGGCAACAGGACCGCCAGATTGAATGGCACTATATTGCGCCAGGCAAACCAATGCAGAATGGCTTCGTGGAGAGTTTTAACGGACGCCTCCGGGACGAATGTCTAAATGAGCATCTCTTCGATACCTTGCGCCATGCTCGCCGCTTGATCGCTGCATGGCGCAGCGACTACAACCATCACAGACCCCACACCAGCCTCAACGGGCTGACCCCGTGGGAATACGCAAACCGGTCACATGAGGACCAAAACCTGAACAGAGCTAACTCATAAACGAGGACAATTAGGGGTGCAGGTCACATGCTATGCACCATATGGCCAGCCCAGCATTATTGAACTTCCTTCCATCGCGAGAGAGCCAGCCAATGCCTATGCTGGTGCGTCAACACGTAGTTGAAGGGTTGTTGAATTAGTCCGTACGACACCCGATTGTTCCCCGCGCTAAATTATTCCTCTGGCTTTGTCACAAACGCAGCGCCGTTTGTCGGCTCGGTGGGCTAACATCGTTAAATGACTCAGATCAGCTATCGCAATTTCCACTTGCTGCCTTCATTCGTCCAGCGGGTAGCTTGGCTTTATGCGCGCTTCAATCTGAGTTTGCGAGACGTGGAGGAAATGCTGGCGGAGCGAGGTATTGAGGTTTCGTATGAAACGATCCGCCGATAGGCTTCTCGCTTTGGAACGCAGGTGGCTAAACGGATGAGGTGAACTCGGAACACGCCTCACCCGCTGCTGCATTTAAACGAAATTTAGGTCTCCACCTGAGGTCGTATTTGCAAGCAGGTAAGAAACCGCTCAATGCTTGTGTAGTGAACCTTGCTCTGAGTCCGTTTGTGAACGTAGGTAGGCCCACTCACCCACGAATACGATCGCGAGGCCTGCGGTCGCCATCACCGCTATAAATGGGTCAGACTCCAGCCTCATCCAAACGAACGCTCCAAGGATTGATACATCAAGGAAGATAGCGGTCAGTAGGACTACGGCAGATGCACCAATCTCATGCCGCAAGTGGCGAAACACGCCCCAGTGAACAGCAATATCCATCACGAGATAGAAGATGGCGCCAAGCGCAGCGATCCTACTTAGGTCAAAAAAGATGGTGAGGACTATGGCGATAACCACCGTATATACCAGCAGATGGCTTCTGATGTGGCCCGGCATGCCAAAGTGACTATGCGGTATGAGTTTCATATCCGTTAGCATTGTGAGCATCCGTGAGACCGCAAAGATGCTGGCGATCAGGCCGGATGCGGTGGCGACAATAGCCAAAACTACGGTGAACCAAAGCCCGTAATTACCGAGCAGTGGCCTTGCTGCTTCCGCGAGCGCGAAATCACGTGCCTCGATTATCCGGCTTAGTGGCAAACTGGCATATACGGCTAACGAAACCAGCATGTAGGTAACAAAACAGATGCCGATGGCGTAGATGATAACCCTGCCGAGGTTTTTGTGAGGGTCTGTAAGTTCAGAGCCACTATTGGTGATTGTTGTGAAACCCTTGTAGGCAAGGATGGTCAACGCCAACGCAGCGATGAAACCAAGCGCCTCGGCGTCGGCTATATCTGATGGATCGGCGGGCGGAGATAAACCGCCAGCAATCCATAGACTAGCAAGCGCAAATAGGGCGATGCCCACTACCTTGATGATTGCCATTGCTAGGGAAAACAGGCCGACGGACCTGTTCCCCGCTATGTTCACAAGAAATGCGAAAAGGATCAGCCCGACGCCAAGTGTGGGAACAAGCATTGAGCTTGCCGGGATATCAAAAAGTTGGAGCGTATAAGTGCCGAAGGTGCGAGCGACGAGGCTTTCATTGATGACCATGGACAAGGCCATCAAGATTGCGCTTGCCCCCGTGATTGTTCCACGTCCGTAAGCTTTTTCTAGATACATCGCGATTCCGCCCGCTGACGGAAAAGCATTGGACATCTTGATGTAAGAGTAGGCGCTAAAGCCGGTGACAATTGCCGCAACGAAGAACGCCAGTGGGAAGTATGGTCCTGCGAGCTCCGCAACCTGCCCTGTCAGTGCGAAGATTCCAGCGCCTATCATCACACCGGTCCCCATGGACACGGCGCTTGTAACCGACAAACTGTTTGACTCGTATTCCTGTTTCAAACCAGCTCCCCTGCTAAGGGTTGCTTCTGGGAAGTTCAGACAGGGCTTCAATGATCGGACAGTCCGGTCGGTCGTCACCGCTGCATTTATCCATCAGTGTAGAAAGAGTGGCCCGCATCCCTTCAAGCTCTTCGATTTTGCAATCGATTTCTTCCATATGATGTTGAGCTACTTTTTTTACATCGCTGCTGGCGCGGCTTGGGTCCTGGTATAGAGCCAAAAGAGAGCGACAGCTCTCAATGGTGAAGCCAAGGCTTCTTGCTCTCCCCAAAAAGTTCAGCATATGAAGGTCGCGCTCATCATAAACGCGGTACCCATTCTCTGATCGATGAGAGGTGATCAGCCCGATATCTTCATAGTACCGGATCGTCTTTGCCGGGATGCCGACCAATTCTGATGCTTTTGAGATATTCAAAGCTTCACTCCCCGTAATCTCAGGGCGTTCCCGATTACTGAGACAGATGAAAGACTCATTGCAACTGCGGCTAGGATCGGTGAAAGCAGAATTCCAAAAAACGGGTAAAGCAGACCAGCTGCTATCGGGACGCCAGCTGCATTGTAGACGAACGCAAAAAATAGGTTTTGGCGTATGTTGCGCATCGTCTTCATTGCAAGGGCTTTTGCTCTCACCGTGCCAGTGAGGTCGCCTTTCACAAGCGTCACGCCCGCGCTCTCTACAGCAACGTCAGCGCCGGTCCCCATTGCGATCCCAACGTCAGCGGCCGCAAGCGCCGGAGCATCGTTCACGCCGTCACCAGCCATTGCAACAGATTTGCCCTGGGCCTTAAGTTCCATGACCAGCGCAGCTTTGTCTTCTGGCATAACATCTGCGCGTATTTCATCAATGTTGAGGCGGGCGGCCACCGCTTTCGCGGTACGGGCATTATCACCGGTCGCCATGATGATTTTCATGCCAAGTTCATGAAGTGCGCGGATAGCAGCGGGGGTCGTTTCCTTGATCGGGTCCTCGACAGCAACAAAGCCAGCTAGGTGGGTTCCAAAGCTCAGGTACATCACTGTTTGCCCCTGAGTTTGCCGCTCCTCAACCTCCCGTTCGATGATGCCGATATCTATGCTTGCCGCCCGCATCATTTTAGCGTTGCCAAGGGAGATTGATACTCCTTCAAAGTCCGCTGTGACACCTTGTCCCGTAACCGCATTGAAGTTCTGTACAGATCGGAGCTCTAGCCCTTCCCGCTCAGCCCCGTCGATGATCGCACGCGCCAGCGGATGTTCACTGCTGCGCTCCAGGCTGGCGGCGAGTTGGAGAATCTTCTCGTCAGTGAACGGAGGTAGAGAGACAACATCTACTAGTTTTGGTTTGCCTTCGGTCAAAGTGCCGGTTTTGTCGACAATGAGTGTGTCGACTGAGCTCAATCTTTCCAATGCTTCGGCATCTTTGATCAATACACCATTCATCGCGCCCTTGCCCGTTGCCACCATAATTGACATCGGTGTCGCCAGGCCTAGAGCACAAGGGCACGCAATAATCAGAACGGAGACGGCAGCGACCAGCGCGTATGCCGAAGCAGGGGCGGGCCCGAACGCTGACCAAGCAGCAAAGGAAACCGCCGCGATCAGGACGACGGCAGGGACGAAGTATCCCGCCACTTTGTCGGCGAGACCTTGAATAGGCGCCCGGCTTCGCTGGGCGGACGCAACCATCTCGACAATTTTGGAAAGGAGAGTGTCGGCTCCAATCCGCTCCGCAACCATTACGAGCGACCCCGTCCCATTTATGGTTCCGCCGGTCAGTGGATCACTTACACTCTTTTCAACGGGTACCGGTTCGCCGGTTAACATGCTCTCATCAACTGACGACAAGCCTTCAAGTACAATTCCATCGACAGGGATAGACTCTCCCGGACGGATTCGCAGCTGGTCTCCAAGTTGGACATCGTCCAGAGCGACATCAGTCTCGGTGCCGTCAGCGTTTACGCGCCGTGCTGTTTTCGGCGCCAGATTCAGAAGCGCTTTGATGGCGTCACCGGTTCTTTCGCGCGCGCGCAGTTCCATGACCTGACCCAGCAATACGAGAATGATGATAACAGCGGCTGCTTCAAAATAGACCGGAACCGTTCCATCATCGAGCTGGAATGCCGGAGGGAACAGGTTGGGGAGCATGGCTGCGACGATGCTGTATAGAAAAGCGGCTCCCGTTCCTAGCGAGATCAAGGTCCACATATTTGGCGATCGATTGAGGATAGAGCTCCACCCTCTTACAAAGAAGGGAGCGGCAATCCAAACCATGATCGGCGTTGTCAGAAACATTTGGCTCCAAACGAATGGCGTTGGGCCCATCCATTCCGACAAAGGCAAACCTAGATGGTTACCCATCTCAAGAAAGAGCACGGCCAGCGCGAGGGGAGTACCAACCCACATGCGCCGTGTGAAATCTGCAAGCTCGGGATTTGGACCGCTATCCAAGCTGGGTTGCATCGGCTCTAGAGCCATGCCGCAGATGGGACAATCTCCAGGTCCAACTTGAACAATCTCCGGATGCATGGGGCAGGTAAATTCGGTGCCTTCCGGCATTGGTTCAGGAGCGGGGCGGTCACCAAGATAAGTGTCGGGGTCCGATACAAACTTTGACTCGCATCCCGTTGAGCAGAAATAGAAGCGGTCACCCAGGTGGTTATGCATATGAGTAGCGCTAGCGCGGTCCACCGTCATGCCGCAAACAGGGTCCTTGGCTTCAAGAAACAGGCTTGGGTCTGCAGCAAAACGATTTGAGCAGTGTTCACTACAAAAGTGGAACTCTCGGTCGTCGTGTACCGAGCTATGGCTTTGCCGAGTTGGGTCGACAGTCATGCCGCATACTGGATCGCGCACGATGTGGGATGTAGTCGCCGTCTGGGTATGCATCGCGTTGCCTTCAGCTAGGGAATTTGAGCGCCAAACCAGAATGTTATTCCTTCCACCAACTGGAAGGTAAAGCGGTGATTTGGTCAGTATGAAGGAGATTCTAGGCCTTGACGTTCCCCCTGCTGGAAGCCGAACGCTTGCATTTGAGCAATTTCGCTCAAAACAAAGGAGAACATCATGAGTTTACGTCCATACCGCTACAGCGCGCTGCTGGGCGGGGTTGTCACTTCGTTCCTAGCGCTTGAAGGCGCGCTTGCCAGTCCCAATCATGGCGCTGGGTCACATCACAATGCGGCAGCGCCTGGTTCTGAAACGATCCGTACCGTCGAAGTGATTGCCAGAGACATTGAGTTTTCCACCGCCGAAATACAGGTAAGCCCTGGAGAAACGGTTCGGTTTGTGATCCGGAACGATGGTGAGCTGGAGCATGACTTTACCATTGGCGATGCCGAGACACAGGCGGCACATCGTGCGGAGATGCAGGAAATGATGGAGGGCACCGCCGACGGTCACGCGAACAATCATCATTCAAAAAATGCTGTGATGGTAGCACCTGGCGAAACAGCTGAGCTTATCTGGACATTTGCCGATGGCGAGAAGGTGGAATTTGGCTGCAATGTGCCTGGCCACTTTGAAGCGGGAATGCGCGGCCAATTCAGAATCCAGAGCTGAAAGACGGCTGTTTGATTTGTGTCATTTCCGGTCAGATGATCGGGACCTAATCTAACAGAAGATCACCGATCTAACGTGCCTGAGGCTCTAGATGATCTGTATTCGAATGGCCGCCTTCGCGATCTTAGCGAGCTTTCTACTTCATCCAATAGGAGTGGCAAGTGCAGCCACGCATGTGCACTCTGACGCCACAGCGCATGAGCACGTCCAGCACTTAGGCGCACACGGTGATGATACTCGGGTATTGGGACATGAGGATGGTCTGGTAAACCACGGCCCTGCAGACGGAGCGTGTTGTTCAACAAGCGGCATGTGTGTTGCGATCCTCGTTGTGCAATCACGGGTGTGTGAGCCTATGGCTCTCGACTGCAAAAAACGCTCTCTTGTTCGTCGTCCCTCCGCGCAGATTGTTGCGACCCTGCTTCATCCCCCAATCCAAAACTCCTAAGCGCTTATGGCACCGGCTTTGATGCTGCAAGTCCGTGAATAACGGGAACGGGGCAGACCTGGCCGGCGTCTTAATCCTGCGCTCACCTTGGAGTGTAGATACGAAGTCTTTTAGGAGTTGGAAAAATGAAACAGATAACTAGAACCTTGGTAACCGGAGTGGCAGTTCTGAGTTTAGGACTTGCTATGTTGTCACCGTCAACGGCATCCACAAGGAGCCCGCGCCACGGACAACAGACAGTTGATGTAACTGGAGGGCCCGCCACCCAGCCTGCACCCGCAGCCGAGAACCGGCATCATATGCAGGGCGACCCAATGATGAATATGGATGGGATGGAGAACATGACGCATTGCTCAAAAATGATGCGTGAGCGTGAGAGCGCAGGTTCACCAGCACACTCGGCCATGGGTCATCGATCAGATATGCATACTCAGATGCATGCGAAAATGCGTCAATGCATGGAGAAGATGCACTCAGGCGGCATGGGTATGGGTAACTAGCAAGCATGGACGACCGGACGTCGTTTGCTCGGCGTCCGGACGCTCTCTTTCCAGAGGCAAAAAGGAACAAACAAGATGTCTATCAACCGTATAGGGTTTGCTCTTAGTAGTGTGTTGGTTACCAGCTATGTGCTTTGCTTGTTGTTCGACCAACTTTTTCCACAATTCTCCATGCACGAGGTTTGGGCGCCTCTTTTGCCAGGCTTCAGTCTGTCGCCGGTCGGCTTAGTGATGGGATTTGTCGAATTGACTGCTTATGGATGGTACGTCGCAGCCGTGTATGTCTGGGCCTACCGATTTTCTCCTGTTGGCGACAGTCGCGAGAATTGAGTTTGCTAAAACCAGAAAGCCCCGCAACCTGATGAAGGGTCGCGGGGCGTCTTTCTGCTAATGTATTGACAAGTCAGTTCAACCAGAATCTGACACCCAGCCGAATTGTAAAGTCATTCGCATCTTTGTTGTCTGCTTCAGCGAGAGACTTCGTTTCTCCAAATAGGCCGACATAATTGAAGTCGATGTACGGAGCAAACTCTCTTTTGATTTCATACCTGAGCTGCAATCCCGTATCGATATTCGCGATACCTGCACCAACCTCTTGCTCAGGCACATCGCTCGCAAAGACATTTACTTCCCCGTAGGGCGACAGGATAAGCTTCTGCGTGATCAAAAGTTCGTATTCGGCATGGCCTCGAAGGCTGATGTCTCCTTCATCGCTTACGAATAAGGAGCCATCCACCTCAAAGAAGTAAGGGGCGAGGCCAACAAGGGCGAATGCAAGGTAGTTAGTTGGGTCTGGACGAAAGTCATGCCGAACGCCTGCCTGGACATCCCAGAAGCGGGCGATGTTTCGGCTATAGAGAGCTTGAATCTCGGCTTCCTCAAGGTCGCCATCACCCCACTCCCCCTCGGTTTTGACCCAAATTTTCTCGGTGTCTCCGCCGTACCATCCAGAACCTTCCCAGGTCACTTCACGCTTGTTGCTTCCCCAATCGGCGTAGTCAGTTTCCAATTGGAAATACTTGAACATCGGTTCTACCTCGGCGGAAGTGGCCGGTCCGGCAAACCAAGCCATGCCGAGAACGAAGCTCGCAACACCTGAAATGTATCTGATCTTACAGAAGCTCATTGGATCGCCTCCGCTGCAAGTTTGGCTACGACGACCTTCCTGAACATGCCGGAAGACATGTGGTACATGAGGTGGCAATGGAATGCCCACTCCCCGGCTTCGTCAGCGGTAATGTCGACGGAGTAAGTTCGTCCTGGTCCCACATTCACGACATGTTTACGAGGTTGAGTTTCTGTAGGTTGACCATTGTCCAACTCAACAAACATTCCATGTAAATGCATCGGATGGTTCATCATCGTCTCGTTGACAAACGTGAGCTTGACGCGCTCGCCATATCGCAGCATGATAGGATCAGCATCGGCGAATTTCTCACCGTTTAAGGTCCAGATGTAACGCTCCATATTGCCGCCGAGCCGAACAACGATTTCCCGCTCGGGTTCCCGAAGGTCATCGTTTGGCTCGAGGGCCTCAAGGTCGGCATAGGTTAGGACTTTCGCGCCTTCGGGTGCTCCAACAGGCGGTGAGAAAACGTCATTGCTGACGCCACTCCCATGTCCCATCGCCGCGTGATCCATAGCGCCGTCTGAGGGCATAGCATGTCCCATCGCGGCATGATCCATGGCGCTATCTGAGGGCATAGCATGTCCCATCGCGGAATGATCCATAGCGCTATCTGAGGGCATAGCATGTCCCATCGCGGAATGATCCATAGCGCCGTCTGAGGGCATAGCATGTCCCATCGCGGCATGATCCATAGCGCCGTCTGAGGGCATAGCATGTCCCATCGCGGCATGATCCATGGCGCTATCTGAGGGCATGGCATGTCCCATTCCACCATGGTCCATCCCCATATCAGCCATGGTGAGCAAGGACCTGGGACGCGATGGCGGGAGCGTCACCGAGCCAACGCCTTCTCGCGTTGACAACACGCCTGCAGCAAACCCTGTCCGATCAATGGACTCAGCGAGGATTTGGTAGGGCCCGACGTCCTTAGGCGTGACGACCACGTCATAGGTCTCTGCGACGGCGATACGGAATTCGTCAACCATGACCGGGACAACATTCTGTCCGTCTGCCTGTACGACCTCCATCTGCAGGCCAGGAATACGGACATCAAAATAGCTCATAGCGGCTCCATTGATAAACCGCAGACGAACGCGTTCACCTGGCACAAACCTACCGGTCCAGGGTGTTTCAGTGGTTTGCCCATTCGTGAGAAAAGTGTAGCCAGAAACGTCGGACAAATCGGACGGCATCATTCGCATTTCGCCCCACGCCAATCGATCTTCAACAGTGGCTCCCAGCCCCCTTTCAGCAACATCATCGAAAAAGTCAAAAACCGTTCGTTGCGCATAATTGTAGTAGTCGCTTGAAGATTTCAGGTTGGCGTGCACATCAGCCGGGTCGTCATCCTTCCAGTCAGACAGGAGAACGATGTATTCGCGGTCATATGCCACTGGATCGGGCCCTTTAGGGTCGATGATCATTGGGCCATATAGGCCTTCTTGCTCCTGATACCCTGAGTGAGAGTGGTACCAATAAGTACCCGTCTGGCGGATGGGGAAACGGTAGGTGAAGGTTTCGCCGGGTGGAATGCCGTCAAAGCTCATACCAGGCACACCATCCATCTCCGGTGGGAGTAGGAGTCCATGCCAATGTATTGACGAGGTTTCGTCCAAATTATTCGTAACATGAATGGTAACGTCTTCACCTTCCGTGAAGCGCAACAGCGGCGCCGGAATGGTGCCGTTGATGGCGAGCGCATCCGCTTCAGAGCCTGTAAAGTTCACACGCGTTTCATCGATAGAAAGCGAGTATTCACCAGCATTGGCGGCACCCGTCATTGCCATCATGGCAACGAGAGCGAAAGACTTATATCTCTTGGTCATTGTGACCCTCCAAAAATAGACTGGGCGCGGTCGCGCCAAATGGACGCCAGCCCTTCTTCAAGCTGGCGGTTGCCTAGTCAATTTTTTGGAACCGGCGCATCCCCAATAAAGTCTACACTTTGATCAGAGACTCTATGTGTGGCCACATCAAACAAACGGGCAAAGGGGTCGGTGGTCTTGGTGTTGAGTATCGCAGAGGCCAGGCAGTCGGAACAATACCCGCCGTTGGGTGAAGAATGGTCGGTGGGACAGCACCCAGGAGTGTCTTGGTCGTCGACAACCTGCATACCGCTTTGACGATAATGCCGCGACATTTCCTTATGTGAGTGCGTGCTTGCATCCATGGCCTGTGTTTGGTGCGCCATCTCCACAGGACTTGAAGCGGGAATATGGGCACTGGCACGCTGATAAGGCGCAGCGATAAACGTCACGCAAATCAACAAAAGTATCCAGCGGCGCAAAAGCATAACATCCCGGTTCAGTGGCAAATACGCTTCAGTTTGAAGCTTCCATTAGGTGGAAGGTCAAGAATAATCTTGAGCGACCACAGAGTTCAGCACTGAATTTTCAAGTACACGATGGGCAACGGCAGCTTTTTTCACGATCAATTAGCATTAACAGAGCTGGGAGAAGAAAAAAGTCGAGGATCAACGCCGAGAAGATCGTCATGATCGTCAAGACACCCATCTGCCAGTTCAGCAAAAAGTCTGAGTATGTAAGTACAAAAAAGCCCGCCGCTAAGACCAAGGTGGTGGTAATCATTGCGCGGCCAACATGCTCAAACGCAAAGCGGATACCGTCATGCGTTGAAAGCCGGTGCTCTTCGCGTGCGCGATGATATTTGCTGAGGAAGTGAACAGTGTCATCGACCACAAGCCCAAGGGTAGAGGCGGCAATGGTTGATCCGATTATCCCGATTTCTCCGACCAGAAGGCCCCAGATGCCAAATGTGACGGTCACAGGCAGGATATTTGGCAGGATGCTCATCAAACCGATTTTAACGCTTCGGAGCGCGACAAGGATCGTCGCTCCAATCAATGCTATCGCGAACGCTGTTCCAATGAGCATACTGTCAATGGTTCGTTGGGAGACGAAAGCAAACATGACTGACGTGCCGGTCGCCTCTGTTGGTGCGATGAATGTTGCATTTAAGGAGACCCAGTCCTCGGCGCGCCGTTTGAGATCTCGAGTCTCTGCAGATGAAATACCCAGGGTTGTGACAGTTAGCCGCGATGCTGACTTATCGAGGTTGATTTGTGTATTGAGGTCCAATCCATAAGGAAGAGAGAATTCATAAAGCAAGAGGTACTGTGCAGCGAGATCAGACTCTTCAGGAAGAACAAAAAAATCCGGATCGCCAGCGTTCATTGCTTGGTTTAAGCGCTTCATCACATCGGGCAGGCTGTATACATGCGATACGCCTGGTTGCTCGCTCAACCAATTGCCGAATGCTTCTACTTCCCTCAAGTACCTTGGGTCCGACACGGATCGACTCTCGGCGGAAACGAGAGAGAATTCGATCTGATAGGGTCCCGTGAGATTTTCCGTGACAAAATCTGCGTCAGTTCTGGGGTCCATACTCTTGTCGAACCACTGTAAAAATCTGTCATCAAGTGTATTGAAGGGCACACTTGCGACGGAGCCTATGGCGAGCACGGCGGCGACAATAAGAATGGGTCTCCGCCTGCTGACCACAAAGTCTGAGAAACGGAAGAGCCAATCGGTTTCTTTGACCCTTTGTGATGGTTTCCGAGCGCCCCAAACGACGAGCAGTGCAGGCAACAAGGTCATCGACAACACCCATGCGATGAAGACGCCGGCGGCTGTAATGTTGCCAAGATCGCCAAAAGGGGGCGATTCAGAAAAATTCAGGCTGAGAAACCCAACGATTGTGGTGAGGCTTGTCAGGAAAATGGGCTCTGAGTTGATCCTTAAAGCCTCTGCAATTGCCTCCAAGAGTTCGCTTCCATCTCGACGTTCCTCCAAAATCGAGCTGATCAAATGGATGCTATCCGCAACCGAGACGGTGAGGATGATGATGGGTGCAACCACCGAGACTGTCGTCAGCTTTATCCCAATCAAGGCGGCAGCGCCCATTGCCCCGGACGCAGAAAGGGTAACGATCACAAGGGTTGCGGCGACCGCTGAGATGCTACGCAAAAGTACGCCCAGAACGACCGTCAACACAATTACCATGCCCGGCAAAAGAACCGTTAGTTCGCGCAGAGTAATTTCGTCCATTGCATAGGTAAGGGGCGCCATCCCGGTTACAGCAAACTGAACATCAGGATGCTCGCGCTTTAGATCGGCAACCAAAGCCCGAATGGCGTGTATGGACTCAGGCAAGTGAATTGAATGATCGTCGCCTGGGAACTTAAGGGTGAGCAGTGTGCCTGCGGTAGCAGCGTCTTCTGACAATAAGCGTTTTATAAGGAGAGGTTGCGCGAGCGCTTCCTTGCGCACCAGTTCCAGGTCGCCACGATTGCGCGAAATCGGTTGTTGAACCAGATCGCCGATAAAAATGTCATCGCCCTCTGCCTCAATTTTCTGAAAGTTGATCGGCGAGTCGACCCTTACAACATGAGGCAAAGTCCAACTTCTGTCGGTCAGATCGGCCAGCATATCAAGAACGTCGGTGCGAAAAATGTCGCCGGTTCGAGGTTTCACGGCGATGAGCGCAGTATCGTTGCTTGTGTAAGTGCGCTCGAACCGGTTTGACGCAATCAGTTCTGGGTTATCAGGAGAGAAGAAGACCCGATAGTCGGACGTCATTTCTAAATTTGCTGCCGGGAGAGAAAGCAGAACGCCAGTAAGAACCGTCAAGAATATGACAAGTCGCGGGCGCGTCATGATCTGGTTCGTAATGTGGTGCAGCATCGTTAATCGTCCGACACCTGTGTCTCATCATCCGGTGCTCAAACGGTAGACCTTCCGCCAACTGGAAGGTCCAGCTTTGTTTTCGATGGCGAGTTAAATGCCAATCAAATGCAAGAGTCGTTTCGATTGGAACCTCAAGCACGGTGAGACCTTGCCGCGAATTCTCTTTGTCAGAGCCTAGCGTTACCAATCTCCAGGTGGAGTGCCGATTTTTACTTGGTCTTACGCTTGTTAGCGTTTTCCATCACCGGCCACCCTTGTAAAGAACGCCGCTAGAGGTCTCTTCCAGCCCAGCGTGGGTTTTTCAATGAGATGCCATGAGGCAATCGCTAGAGGAATGGAGCCAGCGAGTGTTGCGAAAAACATGAGTCCAGGCGTTAGGTCAGGTGTTGCGCTGATGAGCGCTTGCTGAACCGGATATGCGTAGATGTAGATACCATAAGAATAGTCGCCCGATTTATTGAATAGTCTAATCCGGCCTTTTGGAACGTAGGCGAGCCAAAGAGTTGTGTAGGCGGTAGTCAGGTAGAGGAGAATGGGGTAGACGGCTGTTTCAAAGGCGACTGCTGTTATCATGATCAGAAGGACGATCCCTGACCAATGGATCGGGAACAAAGACCGATATTGATAGGCGACGACACCCAAGCCAAAACACAGTCCGAACCTTACGAAGTGTCCAAAGACCATTGTATTGTCATGCGCGGCAGGCAGAAGCGAAAGCGCTGCCAAAGAGAGTCCCACCAAAACAGCCATGGCAGCGAAGAGTCGAGGACGGCCGAAGATGCCCAAAGCGCCTGCGATAGCAAGTGCCGCGTAGCAAATCACTTCATATCTGAGCGTCCACAGTGATCCATTGACGGTCCTCGGGTCGGGTGTTTCCAAAAACAAACCTGGGAGGGTCCCATCGGGTTCGGCGAGGCTCGCTGTAAGAGCAGATATTTGTACGTCTCCGGCGACGTCAAATACTCCCCGGCTGGGAGGGCGGTCATCGTCGTACCTAAAATGAATACGACAAACACCGTACTCATCACGATGCCGGGGAAGAGCTGCAGACCACGCGCCGTCGCGAAGCTCAAAAATGAACTGCGCCGCACCCAAGACTGCGTGACGAGCAATCCACTGACAACAAAGAATATATTTACTGCGTGATACCCGATTGAAAAGCCGGTCTCAGGAATAAGAGGTCTTGTTGCCGGATCACCCGTTACCGTAAGAAAGCTATGGGAATGCGACAGCTGCAGCTGCGAGCAGCCGGATGAGATTGAAATTATTGTCGTGTCCTTGATTGAGCGCCTCGAGCGAGGGAACACTCCATTTCTCTCGAATACCGACCATCCCCAATCCTTGTCGTGTCAGCGCTTGGGCTCGGAGAACCCATCCCGAGTCGGTATTGAGAGGGTTCCACCTGGTGGAAGGTCAAATGCACCGGCAAGAGCATTGCGCGTCTTTCGAGGCGTCCATTTCTAATTGGGTTTGGCACACTTTCGTGGTACACATGCGCCCTCCGACAGTGACATAAGTTATTGAATGTATTGGAAGAAATGGCTCGGTTGGAGCATCAGCCGGTTCCACCAAACCTTCTCGAGCGAACCTATGGAATTAGCGGCGCTTGGGAATACAGATAACTCCCATTTATCCGGTAGATCGTATAAAGTTTATTTATACGCTATTTTATATATTGAATACTTATCCTATATAGCGTATATTGTGGATGGGAGGTCCCATGGAGCATCTTGCCCGCACATCCAAACAGATCGGTACCTGCATACAGCGTACTCGAAAGAAACGCGGCTGGACCCAAGGGCAGCTTGGTGACAGAACCGGATTGCGCCAGGGAACAATTTCGCTCATTGAGACAGGCCACGACGCGGTCAGGCTTGATACATTGCTGCGTATTTTGGCGGCGCTCGACCTGGAGTTCACCATTACCAGCCGACGCAAAGGAGCTCCGCAAGACATTGAGGACCTGTTTTGATGGCAAGGCGGCGCCAACACGCTCCCCTGCGCGTTCTGCTAAACAATCGGCCTGTCGGTGTTCTGGCAAAAGAGCCCAGCGGAATGGTGATGTTTCAGTATGGTCAGAACTGGCTCGACTGGGAGAACGCGTTTCCCGTCTCTCTATCTCTCCCGCTTCGCGAAGAGCCTTATCGCGGAGCAACAGTCTTGGCCGTCTTCGACAATCTATTGCCTGATGCTGATGCCCTTCGTCAGCGCGTTGCGGCTAAGGTCGGGGCAGCCGGTGCGGATGCTTATAGCTTGCTAAGTGCAATTGGGCAGGACTGCGTGGGTGCCTTGCAGTTCGTTCCCGAAGATCACACCCCCAAGGAGACCGGCGCGATCGTTGGAGAGAAAGTGGACGATCTCGCTATCGAAAAAATCTTGAACGGGTTGGTGCAGACCCCACTAGGGCTAAGTCGCGACGATCCATTTAGAATTTCTGTCGCTGGCGCACAGGAAAAGACGGCCCTGCTCCACTATGACGGTAAGTGGATGAAGCCACACGGTTCAACGCCAACGACACACATTTTTAAAACCCAGATAGGTAGCCTGCCCAACGGTATTGATCTGTCCAATAGTGTCGAAAACGAGTTTTATTGCTTAAAACTAGCGGCTGCCTGCGGTCTTCCCGTCAACAAAGCTGAAATTCAAACATTTGGTGAGACACGAGCACTAGTTATCGAGCGCTTTGATCGGCGTTGGGCAAGAGACGGCAGACTACTCCGTTTGCCTCAGGAAGACTGTTGTCAGGCGTTATCCGTGCCTCCAAATTTAAAGTATCAAAGCGATGGCGGGCCATCCCTAAAAGATATTCTTGAGCTTTTGAAGGGTGCTGACGATCCGGAAGCGGATCAGCTGGTGGTCCTCAAAGCGCAGATTCTGTTCTGGCTTATTGGGGCCACCGACGGTCATGCCAAAAACTTCAGCTTGTTTCTCGGTTCAGGCGGCACCTATCGCTTAACACCGCTCTACGACATCCTGACAGCGCAGCCGAGCTTGAGCGTCAGGCAGATCGAACGAAAACAGATGAAACTTGCTATGTCGGTAGGCACCAACAATCACTATCGTATCGATCAGATCCACGGTCGGCACTTTTTGCAGATGGCTGCCAAGGCGTCAATTTCCAAGACATTGGTAGGGGAGGCCCTGTCGCAAACAGCAGATGCAATGAACAACGCGATTGAACAAGTTGAACATGATCTACCGGCGAATTTCCCGGAAGAAATCCACTCAGCGGTTTCAGTGGCCGTCAAAGAACGCCTGCGCAGCATAAAGCTTTAACTGCATGTCCCAGGGACTATAGCTTCGCCAGCGCATCAGCCAAATAGCTCCCATTCATCTGTGTGTAGCGTTTCACGGACTTTGGATTTCGATGACCAGTCTGTGCCATAACCTGCATCATTGACCAGTTGGCCTCAAACAGGCTCGACACCCGCTCATGCCGCGTGTCATGAAATCGAAAATGCTCCACCTTTGCTTTCCGGCGTGCACGATTAAACGCCAGTCGAAGTGCGTTTGCCGTAATCGGAAACACAAATGGGCCCGTTCGTGGCAGTGCTGCAAGAATTTCAAGGGCCAGCGGTGTCAGTCCGATCTCATGATTAATGATGCGATCTGGCGACCTACTGTTCTTAATCGCTCGAAGCAAAGCAGTTCGCCGCTTCAAATCTACGTCATTCCATTCAAGCCGCAGAATATTGCCGCGTCGTGCCCCGGTCTCGAATGCAAATTCCAAGACCGGACCCAGCAGTTCATTGCGTGCAGCGTAGCAGGCGCCCAGCAGTCTTTCTCGCTCTTCGAAACTTAGGCGAACATCGCGCTCGTCGTTGACAACAGGTCGCTTTACATCCTCTGCGTTCACGGGATTGATGAGTAGCCCGAGCTGGCGTTTTCTGTAGTCGATTACGCGTTTTAGGAGTGTCAGGTCGCGTTTGACTGTACTGGGCTTAATTTTCTGACCGGTACTCTTTATGATCTGCCGGGCCCTGCGATCCCGAAAATCTTCAAAATGCTCTGGGGTTAAATTGATAATGGCGTAGGAGCAAAGCTCCTTCTCTCTCCGTTGAAAGGCTCGGAGGCGACATGTCTCCGAAACTCGGCTGGTTTCGTTTGGGCGCTGCGCTGTCACGCGCTCCAAATAGACGTCAATTAGGTCGCCCAGTGTTGTTGTGCGTGCGGTGGTCTGGTCGACAAAGGTGCCGCGATCCATTTGAGCTTCGGTTTGTCGTGCCCACGCCTCTGCTTCCTTGCGGGTTCTAAAAGTTCGGCTTTGATGGGGCCACCCCATGCGGCGCACCAGTGCTTGCCATCGATCTTTAGGTTTTCCTGCCGAGTTTGTGTTGGATTTCTTCCGAATTGTTGCCACGTTGAAAACACCATGATTTTGCTCAACTGTGCCAGAATTGTGCCCTGAAGCACTTTTGCGATTCCTCGCAGGAAGCAGGTATTTTCTAAGGTGCTGATTTCGATGAATAAAATCTGGCGCACCCGGCACGATTCGAACGTGCGACCTCTGCCTTCGGAGGGCAGCGCTCTATCCAGCTGAGCTACGGGTGCTCTGGTGTCACGGGCCGGAACGTACCTCGTTCACTAGGACTTATCAATGGACCAGTTTCAATGAGATCGCCTGTCGACGCGGCAGCTGAACTTAGATTGCCGGTATACCGTCCAGGAACGCATCTATGATGGCGCGCTCGCGCGGCTTGCCGGACATTTCATCTTTGAGAGGAATGAGATTCCCGTCCAGCCGAAGCGATACATAGCCATGCACCAAGGACCAAAGGGCAATGCCTGATGTTTCTGCGCTCCTGTCCGCTGACTGGTTACCTTCTGCAAACAGGGCTACCAGCGGCTCATAAAGCGCATCCATCTGAGCCAACAGGCCCGGGTCGTCAACCAACAGGCAATCACGCCGCCAGAGCAAGCGGTAGCGGTTGGGATGCTTTAGCCCAAAGCTTATGACCGTGTCGGCAAACACTTTGAGTCGCTCCCGCCTGTCGGCCTGGACCGACTGAAGTTTGGTCTGAATGTCTTGTGTCAGGTCTTCAAAGATTCGTGTCGCGATCGCGGTCAGCAGGTCCTTTCGCGATTTGAAGTGGTTCGCTGGGGCAGAGTGCGCGACACCAATAGAGCGGGCCACAGCCCTGATGGTGACACCATCCACGCCGTCTGTGTCCAACAATTGGACGGCGGCATCGAGGATCGCGTCGCGCAGGTTTCCATGATGGTAGGGCGCTTTATTCATCATTCGAGCAATCTAAGGATTAATATTGACATTGTCCATATTCCGCCTAAATTGACGCTGTCCATATTACAGTGATGTTGAAAGGGATTATCTGATGACCAGCAAGCTCCTTGTGACGTTTGGCGCGCTCGTTTGGGGCTTGGGCGTCCCGTACCTTGAGATCAACGACACCCACGTCTTCAACCCGAACTGGACGCCACATGCACGGATTCATGAGGTCTGGCAGTTGACGACGAACACAAGCCTCGCGGGCCTGGTGCTCTGGTTGGTTTGGATAAAGAGAGAGATTTTGATGGCTTCGGCGATCGGCCTGGTCGTCACGGGTGGGTTTTTGTTCGCGTTTCTGATCCGAGATAGTTACGGCGGCTCAATGAAATACTTGGATGGATCAGAAAAAACCATCGGCGGTCTCAATATTGGCGTGGTGGGCTTTGGCATAGTGATAACTGGTCTGATCGTCGCCGTTTTACTGGAGAAACGACGCCCTGCTTAATGACAGTCAGAGCGATATTGCCTAAATTCGAAGCCTGTCTGCTTTCCCGGGAACGGCCCCGAGATAGCTGCCAAGTAGTAAGAGGGGCATTTGGTTTTGGCGAAGGCACTACAGTTAAAACCACTCAACCTGTTTGTGGATCCGGCGATCGACGTCGTTGACCGGCGTTTGCGAGACCTGCTGACATACTGGCAGGATAAGTGCGGTGCGCGCGCTATGCCCGCTCGCGTCGATATCTCGCCGGGCGAACTGGTGACCCATCTGCCACGCCTCGCCCTTCTGAACGTCAACATCGAAGGAGACGAGGGACCCGGCTTCAGCGTACGTCTCTCTGGAACAGGTATTGACGATTTGTTGGGCCATGACCACCGTGGCGCCGACCTCAACGACCTGCTTCCTTCAGCCTCCGCAAAGCTGGTGTCTGCGGCACTGGCAGCCCTCGTCGAGCACAAACGGCCGATGCGGTTTTTCGCGCGCGCGCGCCTGCCCGGCAACCCAGCCGCCAGTGTCGAAGGTCTGGCTTTGCCTCTGGGCATCGATGATGGACCGGTCAACATGATCCTGATCGAGACGGTGTCGATCCGGCAGTCAGACATGGCCCAGTTTCCGGATCTGGAGTTCGAGACCCTGGCCGAGGTGGCGTCCTAGGGAACCGGCGCTATGTATCTGACGTGAGCTGCAGGAACACGTCTTCGAGGGCCGCCTCTTCTGTTGAAAGGTCGGCAATTTCGATCCCGGCGGCGCCAATGTCGGCAAGCAGTGCTGACATCGAGTCCACGTCGGGATTGTAAACAAGCGCCAGGTCACCATTGTCGCGTAACACCGCACCTCGACTGGAGAGCGACGAAGGAACGGTCGCGAGTGGCGACGCCGGTCTGATGACCACACGCTTTTCGTCAATGCGGGCGAGGAGGTCGGGCGTCGACTCGCACGCCACGACTTCCCCGTGATTTATGATGGCGATCTGGTCACACAGCGCTTGTGCCTCTTCCAGGTAGTGGGTGGTCAGGACCACCGTCGTGCCGCGGGCATGCAGCTCTTCAATATATTCCCATAATTGTCGACGCAGCTCGATATCGACGCCGGCTGTGGGTTCATCCAGCACCAGGATGGGTGGATTGTGAACCATGGCCTTGGCGACCAGGAGGCGCCGGCGCATGCCGCCGGAAAGTGTGCGGGCATAGGCGTCTGCCTTATCCTCGAGCCCCATGGCCTTGAGGATCTCCATCGACCGGCGCTCCGATTTTGGCACACCGTAAAGGCCGGCCTGCAGCTCCATCGCTTCAAGAGGCGTGAAGAACGGATCGATATTGAGCTCTTGCGGCACGATCCCAATCGACGCGCGTGCTTGGCGCGGATTGACGTCGGTGTCAAAGCCCCAAACCGTCGCGGAGCCTGATGTCTTCATGACCAGGCCCGCCAAAATATTGATAAAGGTGGATTTACCCGCGCCATTCGGCCCGAGGAGCCCAAAAAACGATCCGCGCGGGATGGTGAGGTTGATCCCCTTCAGCGCCTCTTTCGCAGGCTGCCCGCCCGCCGCCTTGTAGACTTTCCGGAGATTGACTGCCTCGATGGCGGCCGTCTGATGGCCGCGGGGGGCCGGCTCACGTGGGGCAGGCACTTCGGCGATCTCTGCATCATCTGTAATTCCGTGCCCCATGCGTTTCTCCCCGGTTCGGCGGCTCTAGGCGCCTTTGATCATCACCTTCAGTGTTCTATACCCTTCCGTGGCCGCGGCCATAATGCCATATTGCCGGTCTTGGCGGTAAAGAACCGTGGAGACCAACAGGGCGGGTGGCATGGCGGCTAAGAAGAAGCAAAAAGAAGCACCGGTTGAAGCCGGAAAGATGGGGGCGGCAAAGCCTGTCGGCAAGGGGGACCACCTGTTTCTGATCGATGGGTCAGGCTATATCTTCCGCGCATATCACGCGTTGCCGCCATTGGCCCGCAAGTCTGACGGCCTTCCCGTGGGGGCCGTGCACGGCTTCTGTAACATGCTCTACAAGCTCATTGAGGACACGAAAGACGAGTTTGAGCCAACGCATCTCGCCGTGATTTTTGATGCGTCGGGCAAAACCTTCCGGAACGAAATTTATGATGAATACAAGGCGCACCGCCCGCCAGCGCCTGAAGACCTGGTGCCGCAATTTGGCTTGATTAAAGATGCGGTCCGCGCCTTTTCCGTGCCCTCCATCGAAATGATGGGGTACGAGGCCGATGACCTGATCGCGACCTATGCAGCTCAGGCGCGGGACGCAGGCGCGCGGGTCACGATCGTGTCGTCTGACAAAGACCTGATGCAAATGGTGGATGACAAGGTCGACATGCTCGACACCATGAAGTACCGGACCATTGGCCCGGCAGAAGTCGAAGAGAAGTTCGGCGTGCGCCCGGACAAGGTCATAGATGTGCAGGCGCTGGCCGGTGATAGCGCGGACAATGTGCCAGGCGTCCCCGGTATTGGGGTTAAGACGGCAGCTTTGTTGATCAACGAATATGGCGACGTAGAAACACTCTTGGCTCGCGCGGAAGAAATCAAACAGCCCAAACGCCGCCAGAACCTGATTGAATTTGCGGAGCAAGCCCGCATCTCTCGTCAACTCGTGACACTTGCCCAAGACGTCCCAGTGGAAGAGGAGATGGAAACCTTCGGCCTTCGGGACCCGGATCCGGTCACGCTTATTGGGTTCTTCAAGGACATGGAATTCAACACGCTGACCCGCCGTGTTGCGGAGCGCTTTGGGGTGGATGGCGATTCAATCGAAGCCACGGGTGCTTACAATAACGGCGAAGCGCCCGCACCAAAAAAATCCGCGGGCTCTGCGCCGAAGGATGCTAATAAGGGGGGCACGCCAGGCATTGTTGAGGTAGGCCTCGACAAGGACCTGGGCAAGCTCACCTACGAAACAGTCACCACGCTGGAGGCTCTCCAGCCTTGGATCGACAAAGCGTTTGATCTTGGCGAAATCGCCGTCGATACCGAGACGGACTCCTTGGACGCGATGCAGGCCCGCCTTGTGGGTGTCTGTCTGGCGACAGGAACGGGCAAGGCCTGTTACGTGCCGCTGCAGCACGGCACCGGCGAGGGGTTGGATTTCGGCGACGGCGCACCGGATCAGATTCCTTTGAAGGAGGCGCTGGCCGCACTCAAGCCAATGCTGGAAGCACCGTCTGTGCGCAAGATTGGTCAGAACATCAAATATGATCTGCTGGTGCTGAAGAACCACGGCATTGATCTGGCACCCGCTGACGACACAATGCTCTTGTCTTATGCGTTGGACGCCGGGCGCAACGGTCACGGCATGGATGAGCTTTCAGAAATTCACCTAAACCACAAACCCATCCCCTTTAAGGACGTCGCAGGCACAGGCAAGAAACAGATTACCTTTGATCAGGTGCCCATCGACAAGGCGACGGCCTATGCGGCGGAAGATGCGGATATTACCTGGCGGCTCTATAAACTGTTGAAGCCGCGGCTCGTGCCAGAAGCGAAGACAACGCTCTATGAAACTTTGGAGCGGCCGCTGGTGCCCGTTCTCGTTGATATGGAAGCGCACGGCGTCAAAGTGGATCGGGCCGTCCTCTCACGCCTCTCCGGTGAGTTCGCGCAAAAGATGGGGGCGATTGAAGCAGAGGTTTATGACCTGGCGGGCGAAACTTTTAACATCGCGTCACCCAAGCAGCTCGGCGAAATTCTCTTCGACAAAATGGGGCTGCCCGGCGGCAAGAAAACCAAGACAGGCGCCTGGTCCACCGATGCAAGCACGCTGGATGATCTGGCCGCCAATGGTCACGATCTCCCTGTTAAAATTCTGGAATGGCGCGGGCTCGCAAAGCTCAAAAGCACTTATACCGACGCCCTGCCGGAATTCATTCATCCTGATACCGGCCGCGTGCATACATCCTATTCGATGGCGTCGACAAGCACCGGGCGGTTGGCCTCGACCGATCCCAATCTTCAGAACATACCCGTGCGGACGGAAGATGGGCGGCGTATACGTACCGCCTTTGTTGCTGATAAAGGCAATAAGCTCATCAGCGCCGACTATAGCCAGATTGAGCTTCGTCTCGTGGCGCATATCGCAGATGTGCCGCAGCTTAAGCAGGCATTTGCCGACGGCATCGATATTCACACCATGACGGCGTCCGAGATTTTCAATGTGCCCGTCGCGGATATGGACCCGTCTATTCGGCGGCGCGCAAAGGCGATTAACTTCGGCATCATTTATGGCATCTCCGCTTTTGGTCTCGCCAATCAGCTGGGGATTGGACGCAGCGAAGCAGGTGAATATATCGACCTTTATTTCGAGCGCTTCCCCGGCATCCGCACCTATATGGATGAGACGAAGGCATTGGCGCATGAGCAGGGGTATGTGGAGACGATATTCGGACGCCGCATTCACTTGCCCGAAATCAATTCCAAGAACGCAGCGCACAGAGCCTTCCTGGAGCGGGCGGCGATCAATGCACCCATTCAAGGCTCCGCAGCCGACATTATCCGCCGCGCAATGATCCGCATGCCGGACGCTCTTAAAAAAGCCAAACTGAATGCCCGCATGCTGCTGCAGGTTCATGATGAATTGATCTTTGAAGTGCCGGAAAAAAAGGCAGAGAAAACCTGCGCACTTGTCTCCAAGGTCATGATCGGTGCTGCGACACCCGCGGTCGAGATCTCGGTGCCGTTGGAAGTCGATGCCCGTGCGGCTGACAATTGGGACGAGGCTCATTGAAGCATTTCCAACGCAAGTTGAAGACTTTTGTGGTTCGGAAATGCGTTGAAACCATAGGTTTGGAGGACGGTTTTGGTTTAATCAAAATCGATAGCTTCAAACGGCATCAAGGAGCGATGGCATGACGGTTGAATCTGAAGAAGAGCTTGAGGGCTTGAAGAAGTGTGGGCGTGTTGTTTCAGAGACGCTGGCAGCCATGGGTGCCTATATGGAGCCCGGCATGACGACGGCGGAGCTCGATGCCTATGGGCGAAAGCGTCTAGAACAAGAGGGCGCGCGTCCCGCCCCTGAATTTACCTACGGATTTCCGGGCGCGACCTGCATCAGCATCAATGAAGTGTGCGCCCACGGTGTGCCCGATGATCAGGTCATTGAAGCAGGTGACCTTGTGAACATTGATGTATCAGCTGAACAAAACGGCTTTGTAACGGACACGGGCGGCAGCTTCATTGTCCCACCGGCGCGTCCCGACCATGAAGCGCTCTGCAAGGCGACAAGGATTGCGCGCGACAAGGCAATCAGATCAATCAAAGCCGGGTCACGCATCAACTTGATTGGCAAGACCGTTGAGCAGGTGGCGCGCAAGGGCGGCTACACAATCATTGAAAACTTGGCGAGCCACGGGGTAGGTCGGTCGCTGCACGAAGAACCGGGATCGATCCCGGGCTTTTACGACCCGACCGACAAACGGCGGTTGTGGCATGGCGCAGTGATTACGGTCGAACCCTTCTTGTCGACAGGCGCCACCGAAGCAGCCGAAATGGATGATGGCTGGGCACTCGCGACACCTCCGGGTATATTCGCTGCACAATATGAGCACACACTCGTGGTGACAAAGCGCGGCGCCATTATCGTTACCTAACTGCCGGATGCGGCCTGACCCATGCCTGACTCCAATTCCGACGCCGATTCGAAGGAACAGACATCGCCGCATTTACCGGCGTTGACACGGCGCTTGATCGCGGTCTCCTCACTCAGGGTGATCGGTACGGGCTTTGCCCTGGCGGTTCTGATCTTTACAAGCTTCCTTATCGTCACCGCCATCGAACAGGTATCAGTTTTTGAGGCTGGGCCGCGCAGCATCGCCGGCTTGTCGTTGGATGCCTGGGCTGCGTTTGTCATCTCGCTGTTTGCCTGGGCGTTTCTGTCGGCGAACGAGCTTGCAGGCCGGCGGAACCGAGAAGACGTTCACACTCTAGCACCAAAGCTTGCCGGTCTTTCGGGCGAGGAATTATTGCGCGCGCTTGAACCGACAGATGCGCACCGCCGCGCTGGATGGATCGCCGTGGGTGTAGGGGCCGTGGTCGGCGCTGTCATCGTTCTCGCTCAACGCACGGCAGTGATGCCGGAGCGCGGCTGGTTCGAGGGTTTTACTCTGGTGGCGTGGTGGGCGTTGATCGCGACGATGATACTTGCAAGCCTTGTCCTGCGTTGGGCGGTGATGGCGCGCGGGGAGACGACGCAAGTGCCGGACAGTTTGTTGGACCAGGCCAAGCTCGACCTGCTGTCGCCAGGTGAGGTGCAGCTCGTCGGTCACATTGCTCTGCGCGGTGCGCTGGTATGGCTGCTACACGCCGCCATTCTGTGTCTGATGTTTGTGGGACAACCGCTCAACGCAGTGCTGGTCGCCACGTTTCTCGCTATTGTCGCCATCGCCGTCTTTGTGTTCCTGACACCATTGCGCTGGGTCCATCGGCTGATCTCTCGCACCAAGCAGAAGGAGCTGGCAAAGATTCGCGAAGATATCCGTCGAGCACGACGGGAGTCCGCCCAAACCGGCGAAATCGGTGCGCGAGCTGGCAGCCGGCTGGCCGGTCTTTTGGCTTATGAAGCTCGGATCGACAATGTCTCCGAATGGGCGATTGATGTTGGCACGGTTGCGCGCTTTGTCGGCCTTCTCAGCCTGCCCATTATCTCATGGACCGGCGGTGCCTTCGCCGAACGGATCATCGACTGGCTGATACCCTGAACGGACGAGCATCGCCGGCCCTGCGTAGCGCGCCGCTTAGGCGACGGCGTTCATATAGGTGCTGATGTCGAAATAATCGCGCCAAACTTTGATCTTACCATCCTGCATCTCAAAGATGCCAAAGCAGGGGAGGTCAACCGACTTATCCCCGAGTTTGGTGCGGTCAAGCCGTTCCACCATCACGACATCTTCCTTCGCGATGAGGTTGAGGATGTCCCAGTTGGTTTCCGTCCAGTCTTTGGCGAAGCCCGCAATAAAGGCCTGAACATTGTCGCGTCCGGCGACTGGGTCTGTCGGCATATTGTGATAGATGCCGTCTTCGGCGAAATACCCGGCGATCTCTTCCGGGTCCAATCGCGACCACGCTGCGATGAAATCGCGAATTATCTTCTCATTGTCGTTCATGCGTTCACTCCCTTTCCCCGAAGTGTGCGCATGAAGTGGTCACAATGCTAGCCCCTTTCGGCCTAGGTCAGGCGGCTTGTAGTGTCTCGCCTGGGGCCGCTCCGTCAAACAAAGCCTGCATGCGTGTGACATAGGCCATGAGGGTGGGGTTGGCGCTTACGGCCTGTTTAAGTGGACTTGGGATATCGGGGCCGACAATATTGACCAGCATGCCAAAGGCGGTCGCGTCTGCCACGCTCGGCCGCGTTCCAAACAGGAAGTCCTGGTCGCCGAGGATTTGAGTAAGCGCTGAAATGTCGGCAATACCAAATGCATAAATTTCATCGCGGCTGTGGCGCCCCAATCCATGATGGTGAAGAGCGGCTTCAACCGTCTTATGCGCTTGTCGTGTGATGAAGCCCCGAATGGGCCAAGGAATGTCGGCGAAGAAGATTTCATCCTCTACTTTCGCGTTCGCCGGTTCCATCCAGCGGCTATAGACGGTTGCCCAGTAAAGTCGCTCCTCCAGCATGCGCTGCAACGCATGAGACTGTGCTTTTTGCAAAGGGCGGAGATGCCTGTCGAGATCGACGCCCCGCGTCTTCTTGAGATGCTCCAGAATGAGGACCGTGTCGCCCAGCACCAAGCCATCATCGTCAATGAAAGGCAGCTTGCCCTTGGGGCCCTTGGCGGGGTTGTCGACCTCAATGCGTTCGTGACCGACACCGGCCATGCGCAGCACCGCCATGAGTTTAACAACGAAACCGGACGGGTCAGGCGTTCCGGGCAGACAGTCTTTGAATGTGTGAAGGCGGATCATTTTCGGTCTCCTCGATAAAGGTCTCGCTTGATACCGGAAGACATTACTGACATCCTCCTGACACCCTGCTGTCAGGAGCCATATGCGAGGCTGCAGACCATGAGACGTGCTGATCGACTTTTTGACATCATCGAATATTTGCGCCGCCATCGCAGAGTGGTGACGGCGGCCGAGTTGGCGGAGAAGATGGAAGTATCCATCCGCACCATTTATCGCGACATTGCGGACCTTCAGGCGAGCCGCGTCCCCATTGATGGGGAGGCAGGTCTCGGTTACCTGTTGCGGGAAGGGTATGACCTACCACCGCTCATGTTTAACGAGGAAGAAGCGGAAGCACTAGCGCTTGGTGCGCGCATCGTGGCCGCCTGGGGGGATGATGAGCTGGCGGAGGCGTCTAAGGCAGTGCTGGCAAAACTGCGTGCGGTGCTGCCCCGAGATTTGAAGGCACAATTTGATGCTCTGGGTGTAATGGCTCCGCCTGAGCACTATCAGGAAGAAGTGGTAATCGATTTGGCACGGGTCCGCCGTGCCGTCCGCAATAAACGCAAAATCCGTTTCTCGTACGCCGACAAGGGTGGCAAGGCGTCAATGCGCACGATCTGGCCGTTGACACTATCTTTCTATGGCGCGGTTTGGACGGTCCCAGGCTGGTGTGAATTGAGGAAAGACTTTCGCGTTTTCCGGGCGGACCGGATGCGGGATCTGGAGGTGCTGAATGAACGCGTGCCGGCAGATCCGGACAAGAACCTGACGGCATACCTAAAGGCAGAAGGCGTGACCGATATCGGATCTCTCACCTAAGCAGAAATTTCTGCCTGCTCACATAGCACCTGCTGCAGCGGGTTCCTTCGTGAGCAGCGTGACAGTAGAGGCAGCGATGACCTGGTGACACATGTCTATCGACAACACCTGCTCGAACCGCAGCTGATCCCACATTTGGAAAGAATAGAGTGCCTCGACGCCGTGCCGCACGACCGGGTCGGCCGCAGCGACTTCAGGCAGCGCCGACCAGAGGCGTAATCGGTTGCTTTGTGTATTTGCTGAGCGAAGGGCATTCGCCTCATTTTCGGTCTTCGCGCGGGAAACATAAAAGAGTAGATAGTTTCTATTCTCTTCATAGATGGCGCCCTGCGCTTTCGCGTAGGCGAGCGCACGCTCCTCCAGCGAACCTTCGACTTTCGGTGCAACTAATTCGAGACTAAGCCGTTCAGACATAAATGCCTGCGCGGTGCCAAAAAGACCTTCCATGTCGTCGAAGTGTCGAAAAAGCGTTCGCACGGCGACGCCCGCCCTCTCGGCGATTTCCTCACCGCGTGGTCGCAGGTCTCCTTCTCGGATTAACTCAAACAGCGCGAGGACAATTCTCTCGTGCGTACGCAGGCCTCTATCGGAGCGCCCGTCGCTTTGCTGCGCGGCCATTCCCCCTCCAAAATTCTCCCCTCTGACCCCCCCAGGCCAGAATCTCCATCCTTACGATAGCGAATGAATGTCGGTACTGCGAGCATTTGCGCATCGAGGAGGAAATTGACGGGTTTTGTGGTGCAAAATATGTCGTAGAAAGCGACATGTCAGATAAACTGACAAAATACTGGAAACGGCTCTTTTGCGGCAGATAGCCCTGACTCGCCGACATAAGCAAAAAAAGGTCCTAAACACCCCACAAATATAGGTAATAGGTAGGTAAAAATAGACATTTTGAACTGGGCTTACCGTTGCCGGTCGAACACATCTTCTAAAATGTCATAATAATAGACAATTACTAATTGACAGGCAAAATGACATTACTGTTATCTGAGCGTTACCAGAAGGACTGCGTGTGCTTTCGGGTGCTGCTTATGTGAGGTGAGCGGTTCCTGACACGCAGATGTGCCAATAAAGGGGGGGACCCAATGGGTAATGCTCTTCGGAGAACTGTGTTCTCTGCAAGTGCCGCGTTTGTAACCGCGGCGCTGGCTGTCCAGCCAGCAACTGCTCTTGAATACAATTTCGGCGGCGTCCAGGTGTTCTTGGACACCACAGTCTCAGCAGGCGTGTCGATGCGCGTTGCCGAGCGAAACCAGATGTTCGTTGCATCAGGCAACGGGGGTCCAGCTTCGGCAGACACGGCAACCATCGTTCGTCTCGATGGAGCGGACGGCACGGTCGCGACGGTCCTCGGCGGCGCGACTCAAAATATGACATTGGCGACAGGCGATACGGACGCCTATCCAGGCAGCATCAACTCGGATGACAGCCGCTTGAACTTTGATCAGTGGGATTTGACCTCTGGCACCGTCAAGATGACGAACGACATTCAGGCAAATTTCGAGAACTATAAGTTCTTTGCTCGTGTGAGTTCGTTCTATGATGCGGTGCTTGGATCTGAAAGTTCGTATGAACGCTCAGCCCTGCGCAAAGAAGGATATCCAGACGCGGTCCGCGACATTGATCTTCTTGACTTCTATGTTTCCGGCGACTTCGAACTGAGCGGACTTCCGTTGAATGTCCGTTTGGGAAAGCAGGTGGTGAACTGGGGTGAAGCGACTTTCATCCTCAACGGCATCAGTTCGTGGAGCCCATTCGACGTCAACGCATTTCGTCGTCCAGGCGCTGAAATCAAGGAAGGCTTGCTCCCAGTTTGGGGTGCTTATGCATCGCTCGGTCTGCCCTACGACCTTTCGCTTGAAGCGTTTTACCAACTCGACTTCGAACCGATTGCGCTGGATCGGCCAGGCACACCATTCTCGACGTCAGACGTTGCCCGTGTTGGCTCTGGTACTTTCGGCAACGAAAATGCTGGGTCATGGCTCACCGGTGGTCGTTCCGGGGGCGGTTTCCTGAACCGTAACTGTTCCACACCAGACGGTCTTTCACTCGCTTTTGATGCCGCTTATACGGCGGCAGGACAAACAAATTTCGTATGTGGCGGGACCAATGCATTCATCGATTATGCGACGGACCTTCCGATAGGTCAGAGTGAGTTCTACCGTCTCCTGCTCAGGGGTGGTGTAGCCGATGTTAATCGCTTGAATGACGAAGAAGCGGACGATCAGGGTCAATACGGACTGGCCATGCGTTGGTACTCTGAGGAACTCAACTCAACAGAGTTCGGCTTTTACTTCATGAACTACCACTCGCGTTTGCCAATGGCCAGCCAGCGTCTGACTTTGAGCACAGCGGCTGGAGCAACTGAAGTGCGGTCTTACCTTGCGGTTGAAGACGGAGCGACGCAGACCACACGCGGCACGAATGCAGCTGGCTGTTTTGCGCCGGCGACACTAAACCCGGCGCTTGCGGGCATTCCGGCTGGTCAGCCAGGTGCGATCACAGCGATCCTGGATCCTGCGAAGCTCAACTACCTTAACACGACCTTCTATCAGGACGGACTCGGCCTGGTTGCAGCTGCAGAAGCCATCCCTGGCGTAGGCGATGCTTCGACGTCTGGCGCAGCACTCGGTCTAGAGGCGCTTGTGGGCGGTGGTTTCGATGTGAACGACGGCAGCTTGCTGGAACTGCAACTCCTGAACTGCACGCTGATTGGGGCACAGACCGCTGCCAGTGGCTTAGCTGTGGACGGCACGGAAATTCTTGTTCCAACAACGCCGAACGGTGCTGCGTCCAGTCTTGGCCTCTATTTTGAGTATCCGGAAGACATCAAACTGTTTGGTTTCTCTTTCAACACCACACTTGGTGATTGGGGTGTACAGGGTGAGGTAGCCTACCGCCACGACCAGCCGCTGCAGCTGGATACGGACCAGATCACGATCGCCGCATTGGGCGGGTCATGTATCCTGGATCACATTCTGGGCTCGGATGCGATGACGGCACTTCAGAGCCTTCAGACACTGCAGAACACGAACAATACCTGTGGGTCAGCTGCTGCGGACTCAGTATCTGATTACCAGGGTTTTGTGCGTGAAGAGGTTGTCACGTTCGACATCGGAACGACAGCGACCTACACCAAATCCAACCCGCTCATTGGTGCTTTGGGCGCTGATCTGGGTATTCTTCTGACAGAGGTTGGCGCCATGTGGGTTCCGGATGTACCGCAAGATGTTGGAGCCGGTGGGCAGGGCCAAGACTCGAGCTTCTCGCGCCTCCAAAACGTGTGTACGTCAGGTACCGACCTGCCGCTCGGGAGCTTCCTCGCGCTCAGTCCGCGTCAAGGATGTCGGCCAACGGAATTCTCCTATGGCTACGTTCTTGTAGGACAGCTGCAGTACAACAACGCCTTTGGCACACCGATCACGATGACCCCAAGTATTTCCTGGTCGCATGACCTGAAGGGGAACTCGCCAGCGCCTCTGTCGAACTACCGTGAGGGCACCAAGTCGGTCAGCCTCGCAGTGAACGGGACATACCAGAACGCATGGCGTGGTGGCGTGTCATACACGAATATCTTCGGCAACGAGAAGTACACGAAAGACGGCGACAAAGACTTTGTCTCGGTCAACCTGTCCTACTCGTTCTAAGACACAAGAATTCCCGCTCCGGTCAGTTTGATTGGGGCGGGGATGGGAACCTCCCTCCTCCCAAATAAGAGGTTCCCGTTTTCACCATCGACGGTCCTGGCAGTCAGCATCCCTCAAAATGCGATTATCAGGTTCAAAATCGTGACGTGAAAATCGGCGGTCCCGGCCCTCATCCGGGACCGCTTTTTTTGTCTCGCGTTTAACTCGTTTCACGCGCGCGGGCTGACCATTCCCTGCATTCAATAGGCGCGACGCAACCGACCGCTGGTACTGAGCCCGCAACAAATGTCATTAAAAATGACATATTCAAACGCATGGACAGATGAGCAGTGCGGCGTTCAGAGCGGTCGCAACCTTAAGCCCAACCACAATTCGACGATCGGGCTAAATCGCCGAATAAAATGGGGAAAATTGCGCAAAATGCGTGCCCATAATGACACGTTTTGCAGCGGAAACGAGTTTCTAAACAAAACGAATTCAACAATGAATTTTGAAAATTGACGCTCACACTGACAATACCGTTCCCTTGAATTGATCAGAAGGGCCGCGTGTGCCGATACGGGGGGTGATTAGGTGAGGAGATCCCCCCCACACGCGGTTAGGAGTCAATTTATGGGGGGGACCCAATGGGATATGCTTTTAGGAGAACGACGTTCTCCGCAAGCGTCGCTGTTTTAGCAGCGGCGTTTTCGGCGCAGTCGGCAGCTGCACTTGAATACAATTTTGGTGGTGTGCAGGTGTTCTTGGACACCACCGTCTCGGCAGGCGTCTCGGTGCGCGCTGCCGAACGTAATGACATGTTCGTCGCACCTGGGAATGGTGGCCCGGTCAATACGACCGCGACGATTAGCAACCCAAGCGGCGATGACGGGACGGTAACCACCGCTCTCCATGGGGCGACGGCAAATTTGAATCTAGCGAGTGGCGACACAGCCAATTATGGAGGATCGATCAATTCTGACGATAGCCGTTTGAACTTCGATCAGGGCGATCTGACCTCTGCTACCGTCAAAATGACCAATGACATTCAGGCGAACTATCAGAACTACAAGTTCTTCGCCCGCCTGAGTGCGTTCTATGATGCTGTACTTGGCGATGAAGGGTCTTACGAAAGGTCTGCGCTGCGGACGGAAGGGTACCCCGACGCCGTGCGAGACATTGACCTGCTCGACTTTTATGGGTCAGGCGACTTCAATGTGGGCGATCTTCCTCTGAACGTACGCCTTGGGAAACAGGTGGTGAACTGGGGCGAAGCAACCTTCATTCTGAACGGTATCAGTTCCTGGAACCCCTTGGACGTGAATGCCTTCCGCCGACCGGGCGCGGAGATCAAAGAAGGTCTGCTGCCTGTATGGGGCGCCTATGCGTCGCTGGGTCTGCCATACGATCTGTCACTGGAAGCATTCTATCAGCTTGATTTTGAACCGATCGCGCTTGATCGTCCGGGCACGCCTTTCTCGACCTCTGACGTCGCCCGCGTAGGCTCGGGCTCTGGCGGGAATGAAGACGCCGCCACGTTTGTAACCAGTGGTACGGACGGTGGTGGTTTCCTCAACCGAAACTGCAGCCAGCCTCATTCGATCACGGCGGCCTTTGATGCGGCTTATGAAGCGGCAGGCCTCTCCCAGTTCAGTTGTTCCGCGGGCACCAACGCCTTCCTGGACTACCAGGTTGATCTGCCAATCGGTCAGAGTGAACAATACCGTCTGGATTTAAACGGTGGCACTGCCGACATCCGGCGTCTCGAAGATGATGAGGCCGACGATCAGGGCCAATATGGTTTTGCGTTGCGTTGGTATGCTGAAGAGTTGAACTCCACAGAGTTCGGCTTCTACTTTATGAATTACCACTCGCGCCTGCCTATCGTGGGTGAAAAATTCTTCAACAATCAGGACGCAAGCAACACAGCGGTTCGAACATATGCCACGACAGGTGATAGTTCAGACGCGACTACGCGCGGCACACTCAACGCGGGGTGCGCGGCAGGTGCTGGTCTCACCACACTGGCGTTTGGTGGTATTGACAAGATCCTCTATCTAAATGAGCAGACGGTGAATGATCAGTACGGCCTTGTGGCCGCGGCTGAGGCTGATCCTCTCATCGGCGACGGCGCAACGTCGGCAGCGGCAACCACTCTGGAAGCTGCAATCGGCGGTGGGTTTACTGTTAACGATGGGAGCCAGCTTGAACTCCAGATTACGAACTGTAATTTGGCAGCAGCGCAAACCGACCCAACAACGGGTTTGTTAGTCGACGGCGCGGAACTCCTTGTCGTAGGCAGTTCTGTCGGCGGCCTGGAGTCGACCGGCCTCTATTTTGAGTATCCTGAAGACATCAAACTGTTTGGGATGTCTTTTAACTCAACGCTCGGGGACTGGGGTGTACAGGGCGAGGTGGCCATCCGCCACGACCAGCCTTTCCAGTTGGATACCGACCAGATCACGCTGGCCGCACTGGGCGCGTCCTGTATCTTGGATGACATTCTGGGCGTTGATTCCATGACTGCTACGGTCGATGACTTACAGACCTACGGCTCCAATCAGACCTGCGGGTCGGTTGCCAGCGGTGAAGTGGCTGACTATTCGGGTGTCGTTCGCGAAGAGGTCATGACGTTTGATATTGGCACAACAGCCACCTACACCAATTCCAATGCGTTGGTTGGGTTTCTCGGCGCCGACATCGGCATTCTGTTGACGGAACTCGGCGCCATTTGGGTGCCGGATGTGCCTGACGAAGGTGACTTCAGTGTCGCCCAGTGGGGCAATGTGTGTACGTCGGGAACCGACCTGCCGCTCGGCTCCTTCGTGGGACTGTCGTTCCGTGCAGGCTGTCGTCCGACCCAGTTCTCGTACGGCTACGTGCTTGTTGGGCAGCTTCAGTACAACAATGCATTTGGAACACCGATCACAGTGAGCCCCAGCGTCTCCTGGTCTCATGATGTGAAAGGTAACTCTCCGGCGCCTTTGAACAATTATCGGGAAGGAAGTAAGTCTGTCAGCCTGGCGGTTGATGGAACCTATCAGAATACCTGGCGCGGGGGCATCTCCTACACCAACCTCTTTGGCCATGAGAAATATTCCGACGACGGCGACAAAGACTTTGTCTCCCTCAACGTGAGCTATTCATTCTAGGAGGTACGAATCCCTGTTCCGGCACTTTTGCTGGGACAGGCATAGGGGATGGCTCTCACTCTCAGACAGATAGCCGCCTCTGTTTTTGCTAGGCGATGGCCCTGACAGTCGGCATCCCAAATACCCGGTTATCAGATTTGAAGTCGGCTAGTGAAAATCGGCGGTCCCGGCCTCATCCGGGGCCGCTTTTTCATGATGTTCAAAAGAGCGACATATATGGTTCATATCGGTATATTCTATTGCGTGACTGACCGGTTATTTCTGTTAACAGCCCACCTTTCTCCAGTCTTGAGATGAGTCCATTCGCTCCTGCGTACGAGATTCCGAGCTGTTGACTGACTATCTTAGGTGTAGTGATTGGTATTCGATACAGCTCTTCCAAAAGGCGAAGTGAATTGCCTGTTGCTCTGCCATAGTGTTCTATAACCTGGGCTCGATGGTTTTCCCGCAGCTCAACGATTTGGTTCGCGGTTCTTGCCGCTTCGTTCGCAACCTCTGAGACTCCGGTAAGAAAAAATTTTAACCAGCTCTCCCAGTCTCCGTCCACGCGAGTGGCTTGAAGGAGGTCGTAATACCGAGCTCTATGCCTTTTGAGGTAGTGAGACATATAGAGGACTGGTTTGGAGAGAATCTTATCTCTACACAGGAGGAAAGTGACCAGTAGTCTACCCATCCGCCCGTTGCCGTCTAAAAATGGATGGATTGTCTCGAATTGGGCGTGCGCGAGGCCAAATCGTATGAGTGGTGGCAGATTTGTGTCTAGATCGTTGAGGAATAGTTCCAAGGAGTGCAGTGCGTCGTCCAGTTTACTTGGTGGCGGCGGGACATAAGTTGCTTCGTCAATCAATGCTCCCTCTGGACCAATCCAGTTTTGTATGGTGCGGACCTCACCGGGCTGTTTGTACTCTCCCCTTACACCTGACATAAGTATTGCGTGGATTTCTTTGATCAGTCGTATTGAAACTGGTAGCTCTTCCAATCTTTTTAGGCCGGCGTTCATCGCAGCAACGTAGTTAATGACTTCGTCTACATCGTTTGGTTGTGTTGATGCGGTCACTTTTGCTTCTGCTTCCAGCACATCAGCTAGCGAAGCCTGTGTCCCTTCTATCTGACTTGATAGTACTGCTTCTTTTCTCACATACATCATCACAAAAAGATCGGCGTTTGGAAGCGCGTTGATCGAGCCGTCTAAGCGACCGAGCGCGCGGTCTGCTTTTGATAGTAGCGTGTGAATCTCTGAGTCGATTGTTAGGGTTGGTGTTGGAGGAAGAGGTGCTGGGACAAATGCAAGGTAATCCCCAACCTGTTGTACATACTCGCCTGTGGCATATTTTGTGGGCATATTCGTATTCACTACTAAAAGATGAATAGGTGGTGAGCGTTAGTTGAATAAGCCGAGAGTGACCGGTCGTTATTAAACCCTAGTTCAATAAAAGCGGTTATGAAAGCCTATATAAAAGCTAACAGTCACATACAAAAAAGGCCGGGCGCTAGGCCCGGCCTCTCTCATCACTCTGACGAGTTACAATCTTATTCAGCCGCCTGAGCAGGAGCTGGCGCCGCGTCGCGAACGTCTGGGTCCACATGAGCTTCATAGATTTTGAAGTTCTCGATAAACATGGAAACCAGCTTCTTCGCCTGCGCGTCGTAGCCTTCCTTGTCTGCCCAAGTGTCACGCGGGTTCAGGATCGAGTTGTCGACACCTGGAACGGAGACCGGCACTTCAAAGCCGAAATTCACATCTGTACGGAACTCGACATTGGCCAGGCTGCCATCAAGCGCGGCGGCAAGCAAAGCGCGTGTTTCTTTGATCGGCATCCGGCTGCCGACACCGTAGGCGCCGCCAGTCCAACCTGTATTTACGAGCCAGCAGTCAACCTTGTGCTCTGCGATCAGGTCGCGCAGCAGATTGCCGTATTCGCTGGGGTGGCGGGACATGAAAGGTCCGCCAAAGCAGGTGGAGAAGGTCGCTTCCGGCTCTGTAACGCCTTTCTCTGTGCCTGCAACCTTCGCTGTGTAGCCGGAGAGGAAGTGGTACATGGCTTGGGATGGCGTGAGCTTGGAGATTGGAGGCAGAACACCGAACGCATCAGCTGTAAGCATGATGATGTTCTTCGGATGGCCTGCACGACCGGTTTCAGATGCATTCGGGATGAATGACAGCGGATAAGCGCCTCTTGTGTTCTCCGTCAGCGAGCTATCGTCGAAATCGATTTCGCGGGTGTCGGGATCCAGAACCACATTTTCAAGCACTGTGCCGAAGCGTTGCGTCGTCGCATAGATTTCAGGCTCAGCTTCCGCCGAGAGATTGATCATCTTCGCATAGCAGCCGCCTTCAAAGTTGAAGACGCCATTTTCTGACCAGCCATGCTCGTCATCACCAACGAGCGTGCGCGATGCATCAGCGGAAAGTGTCGTCTTACCCGTGCCAGAAAGGCCGAAGAAGATCGCCGAGTCGCCAGATTCGCCGACATTGATCGAGCAGTGCATGGGCATGACGCCTTTGCCGGGTAGCTCGTAGTTCAACATGGAGAAGACGGACTTCTTGGTTTCACCCGCATAAGAGGTGCCACCGATAAGAACGATCCGCTTCATGAAGTTACATGCGATCACCGTCTCTGTCCGGCAGCCATACTTTTCAGGGTCGGCGCGGAAGCTGGGGAGGTTGATGATGGTGAATTTTGGATCGAAGACTTCCAGCTCTTCGGGCGTAGGTTCGATCAGCAGGTTCTGAATGAAGAGAGAGTGCCAGCAAAGCTCTGTGAAGACGCGCGTGGGAAGGCGGTGGGTCGGGTCGGCGCCGCCGAAAAGGTCTTGAACGAAGAGCTCTTTGCCTTCTGCGTGGGCAAGCATATCAGCATGAAGAAGATCGAATTGCTCCGGGGTCATTGCTTTCGCATTGTCCCACCAGACGGTGTCTTTGGTGGTGTCATCTTTGACGACGAATTTGTCTTGGGCGGAGCGACCAGTATGTTCGCCGGTCTTGCTGACCAGGGCGCCACCGGCGGCAAGTTCGGATTCGCCGCGCTGAAGCGCGATTTCATAGAGAGCCGGTGGCTTCAAATTCCAGTTAACTTGCGCCAGGTTTTTGAGACCCTGATTTTCCACACCATTTTTGCTGATGTGCCGACCCGTCTGTTTCACGCCCGCTCTCCTTCGCGTTTCCCCTGTACGGTCGGATCCGCCGACCGTGGGTTACGGAAACCGCTTTGCGACGGGAGATCCCGACTGGTTTCCGCAAACTGTTCCTGCAACTGAGAAAGCCTCAAGCTTTTTCCTGTGCTGAGCATATTTGGCCCGATCTGGGCCCAAAAGCTGCGCTCAACTGGGGCGGACGACCACGTCTTTAACCGCGCGGATCACCCGGTGCGAAGGCTTCTCAAGTGGCGGCCACCATAGTGAGACGGTCACAGTTCTGCAACAGGATTCGGGGCGGTTATAGGACCTTTTAAAGGCTGTTTAGAACGCCTTGCCTAAACCCACTTTTGGGCCATTTGAATAGGGTTAACCGGCGCACTAAATGGCCTTTTTTCGAGCAGGGGCGTCGGGTCTGAGCTGAAAGCATTCGGCGCCGTCCGAGACACGCCCAGTAGGCGAGAAACCGAGGCGGCGGGCAAGGCGCGCAGAGCTCAAATTGGCGGGTTCGATGAAGGCCTCCAGCACGGTTTCGGGTGCGGCTGCCCGAGCCCATGCGATGGCCGCTCTTGCGGCTTCGGACATGAGGCCCTCACCCCAATGATCCGGATGGAGGTGGTAGGCAATCTCGCTCACCTCTCCAAGCGAGTTGAACCCCACATGCCCAATAAACTGGTTATTGGCGGGTCGCAGGATGGCCCAGCGAAAACCCCACCCATCCGCAGCAGCCCGTTCCCAAAAGTCGATGATCTTGTCGCTTTCGCCGGATGTAGCTGCGGGCATGGGGATTTCAATCCGATCATAGTCGGTGACAGTGCCCGAATACCGGCAGACCTCCGCATTGGACCACAGGCTGAACATGCCCGCAGAGTGCGCCTGCGTGAGCGCTGTGAGCAGCAGCCTGTCTGTTTTGATGTCGTCTACGACGAGCGTCATGGTCGCGTCGCTGCCTCTAGCCGGTGATTTTGAGGTCATCGGGGCCGAGCTTGCGGAACCTTCCGAACCCCTGATTAAAGCGGACGCTCTCAACCGCAAAACGGTAATAGTCGAAATCAAGCTCGGTATCGTACGGCTCAGATCCCGGGTGTTTGTCAATGAACTGAGCTTTTGCGGACGCGATCTCGTCTTTTTCCAATGCGGCAATTGTTCCATTGAGCGAAAGACGAGGGCTCGTCATCGGATCGGCGCGATCGCTCTCACCTTGGACAAGCAAAGAAGCCCGCGGCTCTCGCATAATGTTCTGCGTGTGTGCGGCAATTTGAGAGAGAAGCAGCAGTGGCGCGCCGTCAGCCGTTGTGGCGACAGCAACCAGGGTCACCAACGGACTACCGTCTTTGTTTAGGGATCCCAGCGCAGCTGAGCGCGCGTGGGCCAAGAGATGACGCGCAGCTTCAACAAATTCTTTTTTCTCTGTGCTTGCCATGGTCTCTCCTTATACTCGACCCCATCTGGAAACGTAATCCGGCCCTGTTTGGAGCCATGGGATCCTCCCATGGCTTTTTGTATTGAAAGCCCCGCTCAATGACAGAAATGGCTCCCAGCCAGGTTCGTGCCGACGACATGTCGCTTATGGATCATGTGAAGCGGACGCTGACCCTCGCCGGGCCGGTGATCGTTGCGCGTGCTGGCATTCTTGTTCTTTTCACCGTGGACACGGTGATGGTGGGTCAGGTTGGCGGCGAGGAGCTGGCCTTTTTAGGATTAGGCATGGCGATCCAGGGCGTGATCATGCTTGTCTGCATCGGACTTCTGCAGGGCACGATGATCCTGTCATCCCAGGCCTATGGCGCGGAAGAACATAAGAGGTGTGGGGAGGTCTGGCGCTCCGGCATTTACCATGCGCTCGTCTTGGGTGTTGTTCTGGGCCTCATCTGTTTGGCAGGTGAGAGGCTGCTCTTGCTCTTTGGACAATCTCCCTCTCTTGCGGCGGGTGGCGGGAGCACGTCCATTCATTTTGGGTGGGGCATGCCAGCCATGTTGCTCTATGTCGCCTCAAGCTACTTCCTTGAGAGCATCCAGCGCCCGCGCGTCGGCATGATGGTGATGTTGATCGTCAACATTCTGAACTTTGGGCTAAACGGCATGCTGATCTTCGGCTGGGGCGGCACGGGCCTTTCCTTGGGCGCAGATGGCGCGGTGATCGCAACCTCCGCGGTGCGCTGGATTGCAGCAATTATGATGGTGGGTTACATCGTTTCTCTTCCCTTGCGGCAGGGCGAAGACGAGTTTGGTGTTTGGGCGCCGTGGAAAATCATCGCTCATGATGCCGTGCGGCTGAGTGGCGCGCTGGGCGCCAAGATGCGCAACCTCGGAGCCGCCACCGGTTTGGCTTATGGCCTCGAGTCGGCGGCCTTCTCTTCCCTTGTCTTTATGGCCGGGATCATCGGTCCGGCCGCACTTGCGGCTCACCAGATCACCAACAACGCCGTCGCCCTGATGGTGATGGCATCCATTGGCATGGCCGCGGCGACGGCTGTGCGCGTCGGCAATGCGGTGGGGCGGCAGGACCCGGCCGGTGTCCGCATGGCGGGATGGGTCGGCCTTGGCTTGGTGGCGATCCTGCTATCTCTTCCGGCGCTCGCCATGTTGGCGGTACCTCACAGTATTGCGTCTCTCTATGTAAACGAGCTGGCAGTCCTTGAGATTGCGCAATGGACCCTCCTGGCGGCAGGCGTCTTTATTGTTGCTGACGGCATGATGAATGTGGCCATGGGATCACTCCGTGGCATGGGGGATGTTTGGGTCCCCATGTTCATGCACATTATTGCGTTCTGGTGTGTCGGTGTGCCTGTCGCCTGGACGTCAGCCTTCTATTTTGATCTTGGCGCTGTCGGTCTTCAAATCGGCATCGGTGTCGCGGTGTTCCTGTCTGTGGCGTCGCAGACCATTCGCTTTTCAATCGTCTCCAAACGCCCGATCAAAAGAACCTAATCGTCGAGCGCCTTGTCGATCAAAACCGCGGCCGCGGTCTTTGCGGAGGTAACGGCCAAGTCTTTGTCCGTAACCTGCGCAGTGACGATCGCGCCTTCCAGGAGAAGCGAGAGTTGATTGCCAAGGGACAGAGGGTCTTTGGCGCCGGCCTCATGCGCCAGCCGCACAATGAAACTCGTCATTTGCGTTTTGAAGTCGCGGCACGCATTGCGGATCGGTGTATCGGCTTCAGAATATTCACCGACGGCATTGATGAAGACGCACCCAAAAAAACTGGGCGTCTCAAACCATGCTTTGGCCACGTCAAACACCGCGATCAAGCGTTCGCGGGGATCAGTCGCGCTTTGCTCAACCTCCCGCATGAAGTGGTTGCGAAACGCGCCGTCATGTTCTTTCAAAACCGCGAGGATCAATTCGTCTTTCGATCTGAAATGGGTATAGAGCGTTTTCTTTGAGACACCGGCCTCGCCCAGGATCCTGTCGATGCCTGTGGCATGGAAGCCGTGCTCCATGAACAGGTCGCGGGCGACCTGCATCAAATGTTCTCGCCGACCACTGGCCATGCAATATCTCCGAAACAGAGTTGTTTCCTCGAATATAGGTATTCAGGCGCATCTGTCGATCACATGGCTGTGAGAGATTCCGCCAATCTGCATATAAATACATATAAAACAAAGGGTTATGGCGATTTCGGCGGCTGGAGAAGAGTCCTTGAATGGGGATACCGAACTGTCTATCTGTGATCGCAAGGAAACAGATCTGTTTCTTTTTCATGGAGTTTCCGCCGGCTTGGGGCCGGGGAGCTGAATCAAGTCAAGGAGAAGACCCATGGTCTCAATCAGAGCATTCTTTACGGCGGCCGCAGCTGCCTTCCTCCTGCTGGGTGTCCAAGTCGCACAAGCGGCCGATGGTCACTCTGTTGTTGGCGTCGCCGGGTATGACCTCGTGTCCTATCATGCCAACCCGAAGCCACTGCGTGGCAATGGCCACAACGTCTCCGTCCATGACGGCGTCACCTATCTCTTTGCAAGTGCGGAGAACAAAGCAACCTTCGACGCGGATCCAGCGAAGTACCTGCCGGCCTACGGCGGCTATTGCGCATTCGGCGTTTCTGTCGGCAAGAAATTCTTCGGTGATCCGGAAGTCTGGCGCATTGTTGATGACCGCCTCTACCTGAACCTTGATGCCAAGATCCAGGACCTGTGGCTGCAGGATGTTCCCGGCAAGATTGCGACGGCTGATGAGCTGTGGGAGCAAATCGAACACACACCGGCGAGCCAACTTTAATCTATCCGCTCATCGCAAATGCAAACGCCCGGCTGATCGGCCGGGCGTTTTTTGTTCGGAACTGTAGTGGGACTCTTAACTGCTGCCGCGTTCAATCAATCGCACATAGAACTGCACAGCCTTGCCCATATTCTCAACAGTGATGCGTTCGTTGGTTCCATGAAAACGGCTTGTGTCATTACGTCCCAGCACAATTGGGATGAAGCGGTAGACATGATCGGAAACCAATTCGAACTGCCGGGCATCTGTGCCTCCGACAACCAGGTTCGGTGCGACGATGGCACCATCAAATGTATCTCGAATGGTCTGCGACAGGATCTCATAGCCTTCAGAAGTGGTGCTTGAGACAGCACTTGCCTCGCGGCCGGGGTTGAACACACTTACTTTGACGTTCTCATCGTCAATGGCCGCGGTCACATGAGCCACAATGCTCTCAACCGTGTCGCGGGGATGGATGCGGAAATTCACCTTAGCGCTGGCGGAATGGGGCAGCACGTTTTCTTTCACACCTGCATTGATCAAAGTGGGCGCAATCGTCGTGGCCATGGCTGCGGCCATCGTCGGATTGCTCCGCAACTGGCTTTCCACAAGCGATCCTGTGAGCCACCGATTGGCAAGGGCAAAGCGCAACCCGAACGGAGTTGCTGGCGCAATCGCATCCATCATGTCGGCGACGGGCCCCTCAATACCGCCAGAGAAGGGGGTGTTCTCCAGCCGGTCAATGGCTGTGGCCAAGCGACCAATCGCTGTCACACCTGGTGGCATAGAAGAGTGTCCGCCAGGCGCGGTGGCGGTTAAGTCCAGCGTGACATATCCCTTCTCCGCCACGCCGATCAGCGCCACCGGACTGTCGACACCTGGGACCAAACCATCTGCGATGACGCCGCCTTCGTCTGCGACCCAGTGAAGACGGATGCCACGCTCTTTCAGAAGCGGCGCCATTTTTTGCGCTCCGCTTGGGCCCCCGACTTCTTCATCATGGCCAAAAAAGAAATGAATAGTCCGCCGCGGTTGGTATCCCCGCGCCGCCAAATGCTCGGCACCTTCGAGGATTGCGATCAAAGATCCTTTGGAGTCAATGGCCCCACGACCCCAGATGAATCCGTCGGCAACCTTGCCGGAAAAAGGATCCTCTTCCCAATCGCGCAGCGTGCCAGGCGCGATGGGCACCACATCAATGTGGGACATCAGCAATATGGGTTCGAGGGAGGGGTCACTTCCGGGCCATGTATAGAAGAGAGAATATTTGCTGATCACTTCGCGCGCCGCGACCCCATGAAAAGATGGGTAGGTGGCTTCCGCCCAGTTTCGGAACTCGATAAAGGGCGCCCGACTTTCTTCCCGGGCAAACTGAGTCGACAATGTCTCGAACTGGAGCGCTTCACCCAGGCGGTTGGCCGCGGCTTCCGCATCAACGGTGACCGGATCCACGGAGGCTGACGCGGAAGTGTCGGGACCGGACAGCGTGAGCGTGCGGACGAGGGCGATGGCAAAAACCAGGACGACCAGTCCAAGCAAAATGAGTCCGATGCGTTTCATATGATCCCCCCAATTGCACCGCTCTTGGGCGCGAGTGCGTGTGCGACAGTGTTTTCCCTGCCTTCAGTGTCGATTGAGCATTCTTGCGCGCACCCTGTCAATCAGGAGGTGGCGGGCTTCCGGCCACCCCTATAGCCAAGTCCTTGAAGGGGCGTCATAATTCGGACCAAATGACCCTTTAGGTCGGGCTGCGAGATCTACGGACAAGAAGAAGGATAAAGGGGCCTATGCCGACGATTGCACTGGTCGATGATGATCAGAATATTTTGACCTCCGTGACCATGGCATTCGAAGCCGAAGGGTTTCACGTGCAGACTTATACAGACGGTGCGGCTGCGCTTGCCGGCCTTGGTGCCAACCCGCCGGACGTTGCTGTTTTCGACATCAAGATGCCCAGAATGGATGGGCTGGAGCTTTTGCGCAGGCTTCGTCAGAACTCGGAGCTTCCCGTAATCTTCCTGACGTCGAAGGACGAAGAAATTGATGAAATGTTCGGTCTGAAAATGGGCGCGGACGACTACATCAAAAAGCCTTTTTCCCAACGCCTGTTGGTTGAACGTGTGAAGGCTGTGATGCGCCGGACCAAGGCACGCGCGGATGAGCCGGCGCAATCTGGTACGGGTGATCTTCTGGAGCGGGGCAACCTCGTAATGGACCCTGATCGGCATGTCTGCAAGTGGAATGGGGAGCCTGTGACATTGACCGTGACGGAGTTTCTCATTCTTCAGGCGCTGGCGCAGCGTCCGGGGTACGTCAAAAGCCGCGATCAATTGATGGACGCCGCCTATGATGATCAGGTTTATGTGGATGACCGAACCATTGACAGTCACATCAAGCGGCTCCGCAAAAAATTCAAACAGGCGGATGACAATTTCGACGCGATCGAGACTCTCTATGGTGTTGGGTATCGATATAAAGAGTGATGGTCCGGCCGGGCTCGCGAGTCCTGAGACAGTCCTGACCCGATTGGGAAGTTTGTAAGCATGATGCGCGGAGAAGAGCGGCCCACAAATGCGACCTCCGCGAGCGGTTGGGTGTCCGTTTTGCGGGCAGGTATTGCGGCGCTTGGCGCCCATGTTCGCCGCGCTTCGAACATGTTTACCGACGCGGTGCTGTGGGCATTTAGAGGCCTCGTTGCGGGTAATCGATTTTCAAGTCTCACCCGCCGCATCGTCGTCTTTCAGGTTGTCGCGCTCCTGGTCCTTGTCGCCGGTGTCCTCTACCTCAACCAATTTCGACAGGGTCTTATCGACGCCCGCAAACAAGCGTTGCTGGTCCAGGCGGAGATCATTGCTGGCGCAGTAGCCGAGACAGCGGCCGGAACGCTTGAGGCTGAAGTGATTGATCCGTTGGCAGAACTCGAAAAGAGAGACCAGTGGGTGAACCCCGATCTGGAGTACAGGGATCGCGACGTGCCGATCAGTGCCACAGCAGCTGCACCCATTCTGCGCCGCCTTATTCTCCCGACTCAGACACGTGCGCGCCTTTACGATAAAGATGGTTGGCTCATACTCGATAGCCGCCAATTGACGGCTTCGGGCCAGATCATTGCCTTTGAGCTGCCGCCCGTCGGCGGTGCGGAAGACCAATCGTGGACCACCCGTGCCATGGCCTGGCTGCGATCTTTGGCGCCGGGGCCGGATTATGAGCGGTATCTTGAGGCTGGCAGTCAGAACGGCCGCATTTATGACGAAGTGAACCTCGCGCTCGGTGGTTTCAGTGCCACCATGGAGCGTATGAATGATCGCAGCGAGCTGATCGTGTCCGTCGCGGTGCCCGTTCAGCGTTTTCGGGCGGTGCTCGGAGTGTTGATGCTATCAACAGAGGGTGGTGACATTGATGCGATTGTTCAGGCAGAGCGCCTCGCAATCGTCGAGGTGTTTCTGATTGCGCTGGGTGTCGCGATCCTTCTTTCTGTGGTCCTAGCGGGTACGATTGCTGAGCCGGTACGGCGTTTGGCGGAGACGGCGGAACGCGTGTCCCAAGGTGTGACCGAGCGGGTTGAGATTCCAGACTTTACCGATCGCCGCGACGAGATTGGTGATCTGTCCGGCGCACTCAGAGGCATGACCGATGCGCTATACGCGCGGATCGATGCCATTGAAGCATTCGCAGCCGATGTCTCACACGAGTTGAAGAACCCGCTAACATCCGTGCGATCGGCAGTCGAAACGCTCAGCATCGTGAAAGACGAGACAGCCCGTGAAAAACTGATGGATGTCATTCAGCACGATATTCGGCGGATTGATCGCTTGATCAGCGACATCTCGGAAGCATCGCGGCTGGACGCAGAACTTTCGCGAGAAGAGTTGGTCCCCTTCAATCTCGCAAGTCTTACGGAAACCATTGTTGACTTGTTCAACACAACCGGGACCGAGGACGGCAAGTCTGTACATCTCGAAGTCCAAGAGGTGCCGGATTCTGCGGCCTTTGATACCCGAGGCACCGATAGCCGTATCGGCCAGGTTTTGCGAAACCTGATCGACAATGCGCTGTCGTTTAGTCCACAGGGCGGTGTGGTCACCTTGCAGGTGGCACGCATCGGTGACGGCGTGTTGGTAACGGTAGAGGATGAAGGTCCCGGCATTCCTGAAGACAGCCTGGAGAAAATCTTCGAACGGTTTCACACAGACAGAGAAGGAGAGTTTGGCAGCCATTCCGGCTTGGGGCTCTCTATCTCCAAACAGATCGTGCTCGCCCATCGCGGAACCATCTATGCCGAGAACAGGGAACAAGGAGGCGCGCGATTTGTCGTGGAATTGCCCGCGGCTCGCACACCCACCGCTAAGCCGGTACCAAAAGACCCCGCGAAGCCAGGTAAAGAAACGTGAGCAACCAATCCGTACACGGGACCTGTGTGTCGTTGAGCGGCGTTGGCGTCCTGCTGCTGGGAGGAACCGGTTCTGGCAAATCCGACCTCGCCTACAGATTAATCTTAGAGCAGGGTGCAAAACTGATCGCGGACGATCAGGTTTTTCTAAGGCGCGATGAGCCGACTGTGAGGGGATCCTGCAAAGAAGGCTGGGAAGGTCAATTGGAGCTGAGAGGCGTGGGGATTGTCACGGTGCCACATGAACAGGACGTTCCAATCGTACTTGCGATCGATTTGGTGGACCGCGGCGAGGTGCCGCGCCTACCCGAACCGCTATACGTCACGCTCTCTGGCGAGCGCCTCCCGGTGCTGAAGCTGCACGCATTTGACGCATCGACACCTGCAAAGATTGTTCTCGCGGCGCAGCATCTGCCCCGTTCTGGCTTTCCTGGACGCGACGGCCGCCTGGGCTGATCGCCCCGGCGGAATGCTGACCGGATTCGGCTAAAAACCCACACTCTTCGTTTGGGATCTGCCTCAAGATCGTGAGGATTCGTCTTGTTTTTCCATTGAAAATATTGTCACGATAGGCGTCTTACCTCAGGCAGTCCGGGTGGCCGACCACATATGGCCCACCGAGAGGAGCAGTACGCGTAAAGATGATTGGATTGGTCCTAGTTACCCATGGCCAACTCGCCAAACAATTTGTCGAGGCGATGGAGCACGTCGTGGGTCCGCAGGCTCAGGTGATTTCAATTTCGATTGGCCCTGACGATGATATGGAACAGCGGCGAAACGATATTTTGGAGGCTGTCGACGCCGTTGATCAAGGTGACGGGGTTATCCTGCTCACCGACATGTTTGGAGGAACGCCGTCCAACCTGGCGATCTCCATCATGGACAAAGCCAAGGTTGAGGTGATCGCCGGCATCAACCTGCCAATGTTGATCAAGCTCGCAAGCGTGCGCGACAGTGTCAGTCTCGCGGACGCCGTGGAGCAGGCGCAGGACAGCGGTCGCAAATACATTTCGGTGGCCAGCAAAGTGCTTGCGGGCGAAGGTTCGTGAGATCAGGCAATCAAGAACAATTCACTGAGAAAAACCCTGTGAGCGAAACCAACACCCCGTCCGAGGTGATCAAAAAAACACTGACGATTTCTAATGCCCGGGGTTTGCATGCCCGCGCGTCGGCGAAGTTTGTGCAGTGCGTTGAGGGGTTTGATGCAGATGTGCGGGTGTCTCGGGAAGGTCAGACCGTCGGCGGCACCTCTATAATGGGTCTGATGATGCTGGCCGCCGCAGCCGGCTGCACAATTGATGTGGAAGTGGAAGGACCAGAGGCCGCGGCGGCACTTGAGGCACTGGAGGCTCTTCTTGCCGATAAGTTTGGCGAAGGGGAATAAATGGCCGAATCCTGGGCCTGATGCGGCGTAAACGAAGCCTTTATCAAGATATAAAGAATTCTTTATATCGGACTTGAAGTCACACGTGAGCCTTGTTATAGAAGCGCGTAATTGATCCGCATGGGCGCGCCCGTGCGGCTATCTGTGTGCATAATCTTCCAGGAGCCATTTGCCATGAGCACCGACTATAAAGTCGCGGATATTTCCCTCGCCGATTGGGGCCGCAAGGAAATCGCCATTGCCGAAACCGAAATGCCGGGCCTCATGGCGCTGCGCGATGAGTTTGGCACTAGCCAGCCACTGAAAGGTGCGCGTGTCGCTGGGTGTCTGCATATGACCATTCAGACAGCGGTTTTGATGGAAACGCTGACGGCTCTTGGGGCCACCGTGCGCTGGTCGTCCTGCAACATCTTCTCGACGCAAGACCATGCTGCTGCCGCAATGGCGGCGGCTGGCATTCCGACATTCGCCTGGAAAGGCGAAACGGAAGAGGAGTTCTGGTGGTGCATCGAACAAACCATCAAGGGTCCAGACGGTTGGACACCCAACATCATTCTGGATGACGGCGGCGACCTCACTCAGATTATGCACGAAAAGTACAATGACATGCTCGACGACGTTGTCGGCATCTCAGAAGAGACAACCACTGGCGTGCTGCGCCTTTACGAAATGGCAAAAGCCGGCACGCTCCGTGTGCCTGCCATCAATGTGAATGACAGTGTGACCAAGTCCAAGTTCGACAATCTCTATGGCTGTCGTGAAAGCCTTGTAGATGGTGTTAAGCGCGCAACTGACGTTATGATCGCCGGGAAAGTCGCGGTCATCTGCGGCTACGGCGATGTGGGCAAAGGCTCGGCAGAAAGCATGCGAAGCCAGGGCGCCCGCGTTGTGGTGACGGAGATCGATCCGATCTGTGCGTTGCAGGCAGCGATGGAAGGCTATGAAGTTTCCACGATGGAAGACATGGCCCCGGAAGGCGACATCTTCATCACCTGTACAGGCAACAAAGACATCATCACCGTGGACCATATGCGGGCGATGAAAGACCGGGCGATTGTGGGCAATATCGGCCACTTCGACAGCGAAATTCAGGTCGCAGGCCTCAAGAACTTCACCTGGCATAATGTGAAGCCGCAGGTTGACGAGATTGAGTTTCCGAATGGCAACCGCATCATCCTGCTCGCTGAAGGACGCCTCTTGAACCTTGGCTGTGCAACAGGCCACCCAAGCTTCGTGATGAGCGCGTCTTTTACCAACCAGGTACTGGCGCAGATCGAGCTGTGGGAAAATCACAAAAACTACAAAAACGAAGTGTATGTGCTTCCCAAGCACCTGGACGAGAAAGTTGCGACTTTGCATCTGGAAAAACTGGGTGTGAAACTCACGACTTTGTCTGAAGACCAGGCCGATTACATCGGTGTGCCGCAGGCAGGCCCTTACAAGCCGGATCACTACCGCTACTGATTCATCCTGCGGTATGAAGTTGAAGATGCCCGGCCCCTGACGTTTAAGGGTGCCGGGCTTTTTCATGGGGTGTTGGTGCCAGATTTTGTATCGGCTCCGCAATGAACTGTTGCGTATCGGACTCAGATGGGTCCCAATGACACCACCTCTTGTGAGCAGTTGTCTAAACTACTTCTGGGCAGACACGAAGAAACGAAGGTAACATCCTCTAACTGCGGTGATTTTCGCCGTTGTCGGGGTACCGGTAACAAATGGGGGCATCGGACCATATTGCGGGGGTTCGGTGCGAGATGCAGGTGATGGCGTCGGGCAACAACGGGACCAGGTTCCGTTTACGGTTGAGTATTGGGAGCGCAGCCCTTTGGGGAGCGTTTATCCTGCCGGTACGTGCGGCTCCGGTAGATGCACCCGACCCTCTACTTGCGATGACGCCCATTCTTGAGATGCTGGGCGTCGCCCCCGATCTTGCAAGCGAACCTGCGTTTATCTTGAATTTTCTCATCGCGGTCGGCGCTGTGGCGCTGGCTATCGGCTGCGCCTATTGGGCGGCGCAATCCAGCGCCAAAACCCGTCGTCAACGACTTGCTCACGAACAAGAAATTGTCGCTATGGGCGCGCGGGTAGACACGGTCGAAGCTATCCTCGCCTCTGAGCCTGGAGCGGTGTTGATCTGGTCACCGGACACCATGATGGCGAAACCGGGCACGCTGCAATCGCGTCCACAAATCGCCGGCAGCACCGTGTCGCTCGCTGATCCCGCAACCGGCAATGTCGACTATGAAGACGTGCTCCGCCGTTTGACGCCCGAAACAGCGGGCAATCTGCGCAACGCGGTCGACATGCTGCGATCACGCGGCGCGCGCTTTTCACTCACGGTTCACTCCAACGATGGACGGACCTTTGAGGCCGAGGGACGTCCCGCCGGCGCCCAGGCCGTGGTCTGGATCAGGGATGTGTCTGGGGAGCGTGCGGAGATCAGCCGGTTCGTTGAGCGCGCGACAAGCGCTGAAACGACCCGCGACCGATTTTTGGAACATCTCAACCTGCTTTCCATGCCAGCCTGGCGGCGGGACAAGGAGGGAAAGCTCGAATGGGTCAATCAAGCCTATGTTCGCGCGGTGGACCTCAGCAGTGCAGATGACGTTATCGCGAATGGCGCGGAGCTCCTGAACGACGAAGTGTTAGAGAAGGCCCGCCATGCCATAGCGGCGGGCGAGAGCTGCCAGCAACGCATGCACGCCATTGTAAGCGGTGAGCGGCGCGCGCTTCACGTGACGGATATGTGCATTTCGTCCGGGTCAGCGGGCATTGCCGTCGATGTTACCGACCTCGACAATGCGGAAGGGGAACTGCAACGCCACATTGAAGCGCACAGCGGCACATTGGATCGGCTGGCAACACCGGTCGCCATTTTCGGCGCCGACAAACGCCTGAAGTTCTACAACAAGGCTTACCTCAAATTCTGGGGCCTCGACGCGGACTGGCTTGCCACGGAACCCTTGGACAGCGAAGTGCTCGACGCCCTGCGTGGGTCTCGACGCTTGCCGGAACAGGCCAACTTCCAGGCCTGGAAGGCGCAGATGATGGAAATCTATCAGGCGACGGAACCGGTGGAAGAGTTCTGGTATCTGCCAGATGGCCAGACCATCCAGCTAATGGCGCAGGCGCATCCATTGGGCGGCGTCATCTATATCTATGACAATGTGACGGAGCAGCTGAACCTGGAGAGCGATTACAACACCGCACTCAGGGTGCAGGGCGAGACGCTGGACAATCTTTCGGAAGGCGTTGCGGTATTTGGTTCAGATGGCCGCCTGAAACTGCACAACCCCGTCTATGCGCAGATCTGGCGCTTTACCGATGACCAATTGGCAAAGGAACCGCACATCGGCGACATCGTGGATGCCTGCAAGGATCTCTACGATGATGGCACCATTTGGGACGATCTGAAATCAAGCCTGACGTCGGTTGAGGGGCGCCGTCAGCTCTCTCACCGGATGGAAAGGGCAGATGGCACGATCGTAGATTGCGCTACGGTGCCGCTACCTGATGGCGCGACCCTCGTGACCTTTGTCGATGTGACCGATGCTTCGCGGATAGAGCGCGCCCTTCGCGAACGGAACGAAGCGTTGGAAACAGCGGATAGACTGAAGTCAGAATTTATCAGTCACGTCTCCTATCAACTCCGCACACCGCTCACCAACATCATCGGTTTTGGGGAGATCCTGGAAGCAGAGATGTTCGGCGAATTACTGCCGAAGCAACATGAATATACGTCCGGCATTTTGGACTCATCCCACGAGCTCCTGACGACCGTGAACGACATTCTCGACCTTTCAACGATCGAGGCGGGCGCCATGACGCTCGACCTTTCTGATGTGTCGATTGCTGAAGTCATTTCCAGCGCGGAGGCTTTCGCTCAGCAAAGAGCGCAAAAGGCGCGTGTTTCGCTGCTCACGGATTGTCCCCCAGACATTGGTGTCTTACGAGCAGACAACAAACGCATACGCCAGATTATGATCAACCTGATTTCAAATGCGATCGCGTTCACCCAGCCCGGCGATGCGATCACGATCGGTGCGGAACGTGGAACCAACGAGTTGACACTCTTTGTCTCGGACACTGGCGATGGCATCAAGCCGGAACACCAGGCGACCGTCTTTGATCGCTTTGAGGCCCGCGGTGGCGCAGATAGGCGCCGGGGGGCCGGGCTGGGGCTCTCGCTCGTGAAGAGTTTTGTCGAACTCCACGGCGGGTGGGTGACCCTTGAATCTGAGCCGTCTGTTGGGACCCAGGTGACCTGCCATTTGCCCATTTTGACCGATGCTCAGAACAAAAACGGCCAAAAACAGCCGGAAATGATCCTTGATCACTGAATGATCACTCATTTTAAGTGTTAAATCTTTGCGAATGGGCTTGTTAATCGGCCGCATTCCCACATATTCTCGGCTTAGAATTCCACGTTCAATTTGTTTCGGTATCGCAAGCCCGCCGCCGCTCGAAAGGCGGATGACCAGAGGTCGAAGGCGGATCCGTAGGACCACACGGATCATTTGCGCAAAGGGAGAGAGCCATGACTATTTCTGTCACCATCAACGGCAAGAGCCACGAGCTCGATGTCGAGCCGGATATGCCGCTTCTATGGGTCCTGCGGGATGAACTGGGCATGACCGGCACGAAGTTTGGCTGTGGCGTGGCCGCCTGCGGCGCTTGCACCGTGCAGGTAAATGGCGCGGCCATGCGCACCTGTACTATTCCCATTGGCGCCGTCGCCGGCACGGAGATCACTACTATTGAAGGTTTGAATGGCGGCGGGCCAGACCTGAGCGCGCTTCAGCAGGCCTGGATCGACCATCAGGTGCCCCAATGCGGTTACTGCCAGTCGGGCATGTTGATGGCTGTCTCGTCGCTTCTGTCAAGCAATCCGAACCCGTCGGATGAGGAGATTGATGCGGCCATCACCAATATTTGTCGATGCGGTACCTATCCGCGCATCCGGGCCGCGATCCGTTCGCTGGCAACCGCATAAGGGAGGGCATTGAGATGAAACCGACAAGACGACAACTTCTCATTGGTGGCACCGTTGTCGGCGGCGGCATGCTGCTTGGCTATGCAACACTCGGCTCATCGCGCCCCGAGCGGGCTCAGGCATTTGCGGCCGGTGAAGGCGAACATTTCACCACCACATGGCTGAAGATCGATCCCGACAACAAGGTGACCGTCTATGTGCCGCACTCCGAAATGGGGCAGGGCGTGCACACCTCCATGCCCATGATGGCGGCGGAAGAAATGGAAGCCGATTGGGATCTGGTTCAGATGGTGCAGGCGCCGGCCGATGACATCTGGGCAAATGGTCCGCTTGGGAAAGGATACATTCTAGGGCAGACGCCCATCCCGTCAGCGCTGACCGGGGTTGTGGATGCCAGCTTCTTCAAAATCGCAGAGATGATGGTTGGGCAGATCACTGGTGGATCAACATCAGTGCGGTTCACCGGGCAATACGGTATGCGGGTTGCCGGTGCCGCAGCGAAGGAAATGCTCATCCGCGCAGCTGCGGATAAGTGGAATGTGCCTGAGAGCGAGTTGACCGCGCGGTTGAGCCATGTACACCACGACGCATCTGGTAGAAGTGCGACCTTTGGCGAACTGGCTGCGGCTGCAGCACAGTACGATCCGCCTGGAAATCCAACACTGAAGGATCGCAGTGACTTCACCATCATTGGCACCTCCAAACCACGTTATGACATCCCGTCGAAAGTGGATGGCTCGGCGCAGTATGGCGTGGACGTACAGCTCCCGGATCTGCAAATTGCTGCTATTCGACAGGCGCCCGTATTTGGTGGGTCGGTCAAGAGTTTTGACGGATCAGCAGCGCTGAGCCAACGTGGCGTGACGGCAGTTGTGTCGACAGATGATGGCGTCGCGGTGGTTGCCGACAATTATTGGCGCGCCAAAAAAGCCCTGGATCTTGTCGAAGTCGAGTTTGATGATGGTGGCAATGGTTCCGTGTCGAGTGAATCCATTTTTGCGACCTTCCATGAAAATCTCGAAAACGCCGAGTCTGAGGAAGATGTCGAGATCGGCGATGCCGCCGCGGCGCTTGCAGAAGGCGGCGATATGATCGAGGCGCGATACGAAGTTCCATTCCTTGCGCATACATGTATGGAGCCGATGAACTGCACCGTCGAAGTGAAAGGCGACAAGGTGGAAGTCTGGGTCGGCACACAGGACGGCCTTGGAACCAGAAACATCGTGGCGGAAGTTTCCGGCGCAGCACCAGAGAATGTGCACCTCAACAATCTTATGCTCGGCGGTGGCTTCGGTCGCCGCGGGCCTGCATCCCCGAACCATGTCCATCAGGCAACGAAGATTGCCATGCAGGTTGGCGGTCCGGTGAAGCTTGTATGGTCACGTGAAGAAGACGTTCAGCATGACTATTACCGTCCAGCCGTGGCGGCTCATATGTCAGCGACACTTGACGACAAGGGACAGCCAACCGCTTGGGTAAACCGTTATGTGCGCAAGGACGAACCAGCGGAAGCAAGCCACATCCCTTATGCTGTGGCGAACCAATCCATCCGCTATGTGGAAAGCCCGGTTCATGTGCCCTACGGCGCATGGCGGTCAGTGGCGCATACACAGCATTCTTTCTTCAATGAAAGTTTCGTGGATGAGCTGGCGAATGCCGCAGGGAAAGATCCGCTTGAGTTCCGGATGTCGATGATGGACGACAAGCCGCGCCATAAGGCGGTGCTCGCAAAAGCAGGCGAGGCTGCTGGGTGGGGATCGCCTCTCCCAGCAGGTCGTGCACGTGGCGTCGCGCTGCAGCAAAGCTTCGATACGATCGTGGCGCAAGTCGTTGAAGTCTCAATAGACGACTCAGGCGAAGCAAAGGTTCACAAGGTGACCTGTGCTGTTGATTGTGGACCCGTGGTGAACCCGGACGGGGCTGTTGCTCAGATCGAAAGCGGTATCATCTATGGTCTGACGGCGGCGCTCTACGGTGACATCACCATTGAAGATGGCGCTGTGGTGCAGTCGAACTTCCCGGACTATGACGCCGTGCGCTTGGCGCAAAGCCCTGAAATGGAGGTCCACTTCGTGGACTCAGATGCCCCGTTTGGTGGATTGGGCGAGCCGGGGACCCCCTGTATTGCGCCAGCAGTTGCAAATGCGCTCTTCACCCTTACGGGTCAGCGGGTGCGGTCTTTGCCGCTCATGAACCATGACTTCAAGGCAGGGCCTCGTCTGGCGTCAGCTGCTGACTAAGCGGTCAGTCACGTGCGCAACCAAAGGCGGCTCAATGAGCCGCCTTTTTCTTTACGCACCTGTGCGGCGAGGTTAGGCCTCACCGCTTGTCGCCAGTTTGTAGAGTGCTAGACTTAAAGTGGAGATCCGAAGATAGGGAGACGAAGATGCTGGGACGTTTCGTGGTGCTCATGTTGGGGTCTATGTTTCTTCTTGGTTCCTTTAGTGTGACCCAAGCTGAAGTCGTGTTTGAGTATCGAAGTGATGGAGAACGTATCCTGCAGGTCATCGGACGTTCAGGCGAAGTGACCTATGCACTTCGACCCTCTCGGAACGCATCAGGTGCCTGGGGTCTAACCGGATTTAAGCTCGGAGAAGTGGGTGATAGACCCTGCGACTTTGACATTTGGTCGTGGCCTTTAGAGCGGACCAGGGCGACCAACGGCAATCGTTACGCGGGCGCGAATAAGTGCCGTGGGGGCAACACGGTCTCCAACGCAGGCTCGATACGGCGTGTTGCGCTGGAAACCGGGGCTTTTGTCACAGGTGTGCAGCTCTGTCTCAACCGCAATCGTACCCGAGTCAAGGGCATACGAGTGGTCGGTCGTGAGCTTGACTGGAGTGAGCGAGGTATTACTCACAGTGGCCTCTGGACGGGTGCGCCAGTCCAGAATTCATTCAAACGGACAAACTGCAAGCATTGGACAGATTGGTCCCGTTGCAGCGGTGCTGACTCTGGCTCTGAAATAGCCGTTGGTGTTATAGCTCATTTCAATGAGGTCGCCAGCAACCGATCCGCGTCGCTTGGGGGTATCCAGTTGATCTGTAAGCTGATCGACAAACGGGTTGATTGACCGGCGGACAAAAAAGCCCCTTGTCAGCCAGCCATGTCTTTCATATTGATGCTTTCATCGGCAAGTTTCTCTGCGGGGATCTTTGCTTTGGCAGCAATCAGCCGGCGCGACATCATGTGTTCCGGCGCCCGGTTCACGGCGTCTGATGCAATCATTACCCCATCCTTCAGGTAGAAGACGGCGAACGACCGCTCGTTCTCAGGGTCGCCCCGGACCACGACTTCGTCATACCCGGCCGACAGGCCGACGATCTGAAGCTTGAGGTCATACTGGTCTGACCAGAACCAGGGTACCTGCGCGTAAGGCTTTTCTTTTCCGCAGATGGAAGCCGCTGCAGTCTTTCCTTGTTCGAGCGCATTGTGGACGGACTCGAGCCTTAATCGTTGCCCGAGAATAGGGTTGGGATGATTGGTGCAATCGCCGATCGCATAAATGTCCGGATCTTCTGTCCGACAGCATTCATCAACGGCGATCCCGTTCTCCACTTTGAGCCCGGCTTCGTCGGCAAGCTCCACATTCGGAATGATCCCGACGCCGACAATCACGAAGTCCGCATCAAACGTCTTGCCATCGCCGCAATCAATTTTCTCGATCTTGCCATTGGAGCCTTCAAAGCCGGTGACGGCGACACCTGTCTCGATCTTCACGCCGGCTTCCATATGGGCCTTGGTGTAGAATTTGGAAAGAATGGGATCGACGACCCGTGCGAGCACACGAGGCGCCATCTCCAGAACGGTGACATCGATGCCACGCTGTGCGGCGACGGCGGCAACTTCCAATCCGATATAGCCGCCACCAACAACGACCATCTTGCCGCCTTCGTTAAACTTCGACTGGATCGCCTCAACATCTTCAATGGTACGAAGATAAAACACACCCTCCAGATCGAAGCCTGGAATATTGAGCTCGCGGACCCGGCTGCCGGTCGCCAGAATGAGCTTGTCGTAGCTTCGCGTGGAGCCATCGTCCAAATGGACGAGTTTCTTGGGACGCTCAATTTCGACAACCTTGCGGCCGAGCACCATTTCGGCTTGCGCCTTTTCATAGAAATCTGGCGGTTTGAAATAGACGCGGTCGATGTCGATCTCACCGGCGAGAAACTTTTTTGAGAGAGGCGGACGCTGATAAGGCACATAGGGCTCATCGCCAATGACGGTGATCGTGCCCTGATAGCCTTCTGATCGAAGGCTGGCGACTGCCTGGCCCGCCGCATGACCGGCCCCGACAATTATCACCCCATCTGACATGTGCGATGCTCCTCCCAGTTTCTTATGAAAATGACGCATGCGTCATTTTTGTTGATCAGAATGTGCCGCCACAGCCGTTTCAGTTCAAGAGAAATGTGCGCGATGAGGCAATGGGACGCAAGGATTCCCGCGAAAAAGGGCCCAGAAAGGGGAGCGGCGTGACGGCCAGGGAAGGCTTGAAGCGCGGCATATTCTGCGCGTACAAGGGCCCTCATGAGCACGATCATCCCGCCCCCGCCCGGCCAAGACGATACCCACTGTGAGATCGCGTTGGCGGGTCCCTCGGAGACAGAGAAGCTGGGTGCCACACTGGGCGGCCTTGTGAAGCCTCAAGACGTGGTCGCGCTCTGGGGCGATCTGGGCGCCGGTAAAACGAGCCTGGCGCGCGCGGTGATTCAGACCCTGCTTGAGGCTGTGGGCCAACAGGAGGATGTGCCAAGTCCAACCTTCACGCTGGTGCAGACCTATGAGGCGGACGGTCTTCCTATCTGGCATGCAGATCTCTACCGGCTGTCGGACCCTGATGAACTGATTGAGCTGGGGCTGGAAGAGGCCTTGGAGCACGGGCTGCTCCTCATCGAATGGCCTGATCGAATGGCAGATGATCTCCCGCAGACACGCCTGGATATCGAACTGAAAGAGGCCGACGCCGGAAGGGTAGCGTGCTTGACGGGGCGTGGCCACTCATGGGAAGACCGCGTTAACCGCATGTCGGCCATCATGGGCCTCTGAGATGTGGAAGAGACGGCCGATACGAAGGTGAGCGTGAGCGAACGAGAAGAACTTTTAAGAGCCTTCCTGGCGCAAGCGGGCTGGGGAAGGGCCACGCGCACTTACCTGCAAGGTGATGCCTCCATACGTCGTTACGAGCGATTGGCGCTGAACGGGGTGAAGGCTGTCCTGATGGATTGGCCAGCAGGGCCGGACGCCCCCGTTGATAGCGGCGTTTCAGCTTATTCAAAACTGGCTCATCTGGCGGAAGATGTGGGTCCCTTTGTGGCCATCGGCAGCTACCTGAAAGGCCTCGGACTGCGTGTGCCCGATACGATTGCGAGTGACCTCACACATGGGTTCCTGCTGCTGGAAGACATCGGTACAGATGACTTTGGTGGTGTGATAGATCGAGGCAAAGGGCCGCAAGGTGAAGCGCTGGATGACATGTATCGGGCATGCATGGATGTGCTGGTAGCACTTCAGGCGGCCGGCGCGCCGGATGCATTACCAGTTGGCGATGGAAGCACCCATAATGTTCCGGCGTTTGATGATGTCATTTACCGCAACGAGACGGCCCTGGCCCTCGATTGGTACATGCCAGTGGTCATGGGTAGAGAGACGGAAAAGGAATTGCGCGCCGAATATGACGCGCTCCTCGCAACACTTTGGCCTTTGATTGAATCGGGCCCACGCACGCTTTTCCTCCGCGATTATCATTCACCGAACATCTTATGGCAGTCGTACAGGGAAGGTTTGCAACGCGTTGGTCTGATCGACTATCAGGATGCGCTTATCGGCTCGCTTGCCTATGACCCTGTCTCGTTTCTGCAGGACGCGCGGCGGGACGTGCCGAGCGAACGTGAAGAGGCGATGCGTCGCTACTATGTTGCGGCAATGAAGGATTTGGATGCCCGGTTCGATGGTGAAGAGTTTGAAGCAGCCTATGCGGTCCTGGGGGCCGAACGCGCCCTTCGCCTTATGGGGCTCTGGCCGCGGCTGTTAAAGAGAGACAACAAACCTCATTACATGGTCCATATGGCACGGACGCAGGACTACCTGCGCCGTAACCTCGCCCATCCACTCTTGGCAGACTTGTCGAACTTTGTTGAAAAACATTTTCTCCAAGATGCGCCCGCGCCGGGATGGATCGCAGAGACCCAGTCATGACTCAGATTAAGCGGGCGATGATCATGGGCGCGGGCCACGGCACCCGCATGGCGCCTTTGACCGACGACAAGCCGAAGCCTTTGGTTCCTTTCATGGGTAAGCCCCTGATCGATCATGCACTTGGTCGCCTGACAGCGGCAGGCATTGAAGAAGTGGTCGTCAACCTACACGCCCATGCGGATCTTCTTGAAGCACACCTGAAAAAAGTCGCGGCACCACGGATCGTGTTTTCCGATGAACGCGAGGCACTGCTCGACACAGGCGGCGGCGTTAAGAAGGCCCGTCATTTGCTAGGGGACGATCCCATCATCACCTTCAATTCCGACAGCGTCTGGATCGAAGGGCGCCGACCGACGCTCACGCGCATGATGGATGCGTGGAACGCGGATGAGATGGATGCGCTTTTGATGATTGCGAGTGCGACCAATACAATCGGCGAGGTGCGTCGGGGCGACTTCACCATGGAACCTGATGGACGCCTGGTGCGCCGGGAAGAACAGGCTGTCGCGCCCTTCATGTTTGCGGGTGTTCAGATCGTTAACCCGATGCTTTTTGATGAGGGCCCAGACGGGCCATTTTCAACCAACCTTATCTGGGACAGAGCGATGGAGCGTCGCCGTCTTTTTGGCTTACGGATGGAGGCCACCTGGATGCACGTGGGCACGCCGGAAGATCTCGCCGACGCAGAGCGCTTCCTGCGCGACCTGTGAGCCTCGCCCAGGTAGACTGGGCATATGGCCCACGATTCTTCGCCAACGCTCTATACAATCCCACCGGGTGTTCCCTTTCTGGATGCTTTGGCAGTCGCGCTGGTGGCTGACCCGACACTTGGCGGAACCCTCTCTCACGAGCCGGAAGCTCTGGCTGATCTCACGATCCTGCTGCCGACCCGTCGGGCCGTGCGGTCGCTGACGGAAGCGTTTCTGCGCGCGGGCGACGGCAAGCCCATCTTGCTGCCGCACATACGCCCCTTGGGCGATGTGGACGAAGACGAACTGCTTCTGACCGCCGACCCGGCGGAAGGTATGGCGGGCGGCCTTGATTTGCCGCCTGCTGTTGAGGGCATGGACCGCCAGCTGCGGCTCGCACGACTGGTCCTCGCTTGGGGACGCGGGAGCCCCTTTGGACCAAAGAATGCGGGGCAGGCTACGGCACTTGCGGCAGAGCTTGCCCATCTCATCGATAGTGCTGAGACGGAAGGCATTGATTTCTCCAAGGTGCGGGACCTGGTGCCAGACCGTTTTGCCGAACACTGGCAGCATACGCTTTCTTTCCTGGAAATTGCGCTCGACTACTGGCCGCGGGAACTTACCGAGCGTGGGCTGATTGACCCCGCCAAACGGCGAAACCTCGCGATCCGAGGTGAGACGCAGGCCTGGGCATCGAACCCGCCGGCGCATCCGGTGATCGCTGCCGGGTCGACCGGCTCGATTCCTGCCACGGCCGAGCTCTTGAAAACGGTTGCGTTTCTTCCGAAAGGCGCAGTGATCCTCCCCGGTCTGGATCAAACGCTTGAAGCGCGCGGATGGCACACTGTTGGTCCCTCGCATCCGCAATACGGCATGAAACAGTTGCTGGCCAGTATGGGGGTTGGCCGAGACCAGGTTCAGACATGGCCTCATGCGCAGCCAGCCGCTGTTGCTATAGAACGTGCGGCCTTTCTGTCCGAGGCGCTGCGTCCAGCAGAGACGACGGATGCCTGGAGCAGAGATGACGCGCGGACTTTCGATGTAGCAGCGGCTACAGCGGGTCTAACGCTGATCGAAGCGCCCACACCCCGGGAAGAGGCTGCGGCAATTGCCTGTGCATTGCGTGAAGTATTGGAGGAACCGACACGCACGGGCGTTCTGGTGACGCCGGATCGCTCGTTGGCCCGGCGTGTCGCACAAGAGCTGGGCCGCTGGGAAATTCCCATCGATGACAGCGCCGGAACACCGCTCTCGGGAACGGGTCCATTCGGGCTCCTACGCTTGTTGGCGGTCACGGCGTCGGAAGGTTTGGCACCTGTGTCACTGCTGGATGTGTTGAAACACCCACTGACCGCTTTGGGCCTGAGCTCCGGAGAGTGTGGCCACCGGACGCGGGAGCTGGAGCGCTTATTGTTGCGTGGTCCCCGCCCCGGGCAGGACATAGCAGGCCTTTGCGACTTGCTGGCGCAGACAGCGCTGGATGCAGATCAGAAAGAACGGCTGACGGATCTCATCGATAGATTGGAAATGGCTCTCACGCCTTTCTTGGACCTTTACGACAAAGATCAATTGCCGCTTGGAAGTTTGGTCGAAGCCCATTTGCAAGCGGCGGAAGCGTTGGCGGCCAGCAATGACACGAAGGGCGCAGACCGGCTCTATCGGGGCGATGCCGGGGAAGCGACCGCGCTTTTTATGGAAACCTTATTGGCCTCTGCGGAGAGCCTGGTCGACGTGGAACCGCTGGCTTATCTGCGCCTGCTTGAGACACTGAGTGCGGGGCGGATGGTCAGACCCCGGTTCGGGCAGCATCCATGGCTGGCCATTTTGGGACCACTTGAAGCCCGGCTGCTCAGCGCGGATCGCATCATCCTCGGCGGGTTGAATGAGGAAAGCTGGCCGACCGCCGCGCCGATTGATGCCTGGCTCAGCCGTCCCATGCGCGAAGACCTTGGGCTGGAGCCACCAGAACGGCGCATCGGTCTATCGGCACATGACTTTGTGCAGGCAGCTTGTGGCACGGATGTGATCATCACCCGATCTTTAAAGGTGGACGGCGCGCCAACGGTGGCGTCGCGCTGGCTGCTGCGCATCGACAGTCTGTTGAAAGGACCAGGCCGAGACCTTGGCCTCGCGCCCGATCCAACCTACTTGGACATTGCCCAGAAGATGGACGAACCCGCGTCTGTACAACCTGGGCTCGCCCCTCAACCCAAACCGCCTTTGGCCGCGAGGCCCGACAGGTACTCCGCGACGGAAGTCGAGACACTGATCCGTGACCCTTATGCGATTTATGCCAAGAAGGTGTTGCGACTGAAACCTCTCGACCCACTGGATGCAGATGCGGGGGCATTGGAGCGGGGCACGCTCTTGCACCAGGCGCTTGAGAATTTTGCGCGGAAATTCCCGGAAACGATGCCGCCAGATGTTGAAGCAGCTTTTCTCGCGATGGGCAGGCTCGCCTTCGAAAACGCGCCCAACCGTCCCGGCGTTACCGCTTTCTGGTGGCCGCGATATGAAGATGTGGCGCGTTGGATGGCGACATGGGAGCACGACGTCAGAGAAGGGCTTGCGCGAACGCATGCAGAAATTAAAGGCGAACTGGCGCTTCAAGGTTTCGGTCGCTCCATGACCCTGTCGGCACGGGCGGATCGCATTGATGAACGCCGGGACGGGTCTCTTGCCATTTACGATTATAAGACGGGGACACCGCCCTCAAAGAAGCAGGTGGAGGTGGGCCTCAATCCACAATTGCCCCTGGAAGCAGCCATCGCGACAGCGGGTGGGTTTGTTGCCGAAGACGGGAAGCCGCTTGCCGGTCGCCCCGTGTCCGACTTGTCCTATCTGCATTTGTCCGGCGGCGACCCGGGCGCTGCTGAAAGGAAAGTCTCCAGCGATGGAAGCACCAATGCCGCGGAGGTGTTGGCGGGGCTGGTCTCACTTCTGCAGCACTATGAAAGCGACGACACACCGTTCCTCTCGCGCCCGCGTGTCCAGTTTCAGGCGCATTGGGGCGACTATGATCATCTCGCGCGTGTGCGCGAATGGACCGCCGCCCAGAATGGAGGCGCCGTCTGATGGCAGTTGCTGGCGCACTTACAGTCGATGACACAACCCGACGGCAGGCAGCCGCCGCAGACCCGGACGCATCGGTCTGGGTGTCCGCCAACGCCGGTTCTGGAAAAACCCATGTGCTTATCAACCGGGTGATCCGCCTTCTGCTATCGGGAACCGATCCGGAGCGCATTCTCTGCCTGACTTTTACCAAGGCAGCCGCATCTGAAATGTCAGGTCGTCTGTATGACCGGCTGGGTGAATGGGCGGTGATGGACGAAGCGGCCCTCGCTGAAAAGTTAGAGGAGTTGGAGGGCGAAACCCCCGACGCGGCAAAACTTCTGAGCGCCAGGCTTTTGTTTGCGAGGGCCATTGAGACACCCGGCGGTCTCAAGATCCAGACCATTCACGCCTTTTGCGAACGTTTGCTCGGTCGGTTTCCTTTGGAAGCGGGCGTGCCGCCGCACTTTGAAATTCTCGATGATCGCACTGCGGCGGAACTGATGGCCGAAGCCCGGGATGAAATCCTGATCGAGATCGGAGAAGAAGAGCAGGCCGGGACAGAGACAGAAGTGTCGAGGGCATTTGAAACGGTCTCATCGCTCGTCGGTGAATTTGGCTTTGATGATTTGTTCCGAGAGATCGTGGGCAAGCGGGCGCGCCTCACGGAGACGATTGCGCGCGTCGGCGGTGTCGATGGTATTCTGGACCAGGTCGCCTCCCTATTGGGTCTATCCTCGGAAGACACAGAAGAGTCCCTTGTGGCGACTGCAGGTGACGCGGCACCGCGCGGTGAACTGAAAGACGCGGTGCCCTTGCTTCAGGGCGGAAACAAAACAGACATAAAAACAGCGGACGCGATTGCGGCGTTTCTGGAGGCGCCAACAGATCTGGATGCTCTGGACGTCTACAAGGCGGCATATCTCAAGCAGGATGGAGATCCGAAGAAGCTCACGCCGAGCGTCATAACAAAGAAGGTGCATGAAACGCATCCGCACCTGCTAGACCTCCTAGAGCGGGAACAGGCGCGCATCGCCGAACTTGAAGAAAGGCGGCGTGCGGCCCGCATCATGGTCTCCACCCATGCGCTCTATGTGCTGGCGGCAGCACTCCTCGATCGGTTTGACGGGCTGAAGTCACAATGGGCAGTGCTCGACTATGAAGATCTGATCCTCAAAAGCCGTGATTTGCTGAACCGATCGTCAGCCGCGGCTTGGGTGCTCTACAAATTGGACGGGGGCCTTGATCATATTCTGGTCGATGAAGCGCAGGACACCAGCCCTCACCAATGGCAGGTCATCCAGGCGCTGGCAGAAGAGTTTCTGTCTGGCGAGGGCGCGCGGGATCTCACGCGAACCATCTTCGCGGTGGGTGACGAAAAGCAATCCATCTTTTCGTTTCAGGGGGCTGACCCAGCAAAATTCGCGGAGATGAAAACGCACTTCGCAACCAAGGCAGAAGGTGCCGGGCAGACCTGGAACCCAGTGGACCTTCTTTTATCTTTCCGCTCGACGCGTGAGATTTTGAGTGCGGTTGACCATGTCTTTGGCACGGAAGCAGCTGCCACGGGTCTCAATGCAGACGCCGAACCGCCGACCCACTACCCGTTCCGCGATCTTGACGCAGGCCTGGTCGAAATTTGGCCTACTTGTGTGCCCGACGAGGAAGAGGAGGCCCTACCTTGGGACGCGCCCCTCGATTATCCAAATGCCCAGAGCCCTGAGGCGCGCCTGGCTAATCGGGTCGCGTCGACCATAGCCCATTGGCTCAAGTCCAATGAAATCCTCCAGGGGGAAGGACGCCCCATAGAAGCGGGAGACATCCTGATCCTGGTAAGACGGCGGAACATTTTTGTGGAGGAAGTGATCCGGGCACTCAAGAACCGCAACGTACCGGTCGCGGGTACTGACAGAATGGTACTGACGGATCAGATTGCAGTGATGGACCTAATGGCCGCCGCCGCCTTTGCGCTTCTGCCGGAAGATGACCTGACCCTTGCCACTGTGTTGAAAAGTCCGCTTATCGGCATTGAAGAAGACGCGCTCTTTGAGTTGGCGCACAATCGTGAAGGCACACTATGGCGGGAACTGGAAACCCGCCGACACGAGCGAGTACAGTTTCAGGAAGCCTTCGACCTCTTGTCGTCCTGGCGAACAAGGGCAGATGAGATGCGTCCTTACGAGTTTTTTGCGCAGCTGCTCATCATGGATGGCGGGCGCCTCAAGCTGCGCGCGCGCCTTGGCGCGGACGTCGATGATCCGGTTGATGAGTTCCTGTCGCTGGCGCTGGCATACGAGCGCACCCACACGCCCTCTCTTCAAAGCTTCCTCCATTGGGTGGAGGCCGGGGAAGCCGAGGTAAAACGCGAAATGGCCGAAGGGCGGGATGAGGTGCGCATCATGACGGTGCATGGGGCCAAAGGGTTGGAAGCGCCCATCGTGTTTTTACCGGATACCTGCTCGGTGCCGGGCGGGCAGCATGACCCGAAGCTCATCCCCGTTCAGGCAGACAGCGCCGAGCTCTTGCTGTTCCCGGGACGGAAAGCGAACGATGACCCTGTGGCGGGTGCGGCGCGAGACCATCTGCGCAAGGAAGCCATGAATGAATATCGACGCCTTCTGTATGTGGCGATGACCCGGGCGAAAGACCGTCTCTATGTGTGCGGGTATGAAGGGGTGCGCGAGCCAAGTCCTGATTGCTGGTACAAGCTGATAGAAAACGGACTTGGTGCGGATATGGAGGAAACGTTGGCCTGGGACGGTGACACGGTCTGGCGCATGGAGGGCGAACAGAAACGCGTTGTCCGACCGAAAACAATAACGGCAAAAGAAATGACCAGCGCAAGCTTGCCCGCCTGGGCGACACAGGCGCCGGCACCGGAGCCCGTGCTGCCCAGACCTTTGGCGCCGTCCAAACTTGTGGAAGAGGTCGACGAACCATCCATCGCCTCACCTCTCAGCAAAGGCGGCACCGATCGCTTTAAGCGGGGACGCCTGATCCACCGCCTTTTGGAGACCTTGCCTGAGCTGGCCGAAGAGACCCGCATGGAAGCAGCCAAGCGGTTCTTGGAGAGCGACGGCTTGGCGCTGTCTCGTGATGAACAGACAGAAATTGCCGGTGCGGTTCACGCCGTATTGGCGGTGCCTGAGTTCGCTCCGCTCTTCGGACTGGGGAGCCGGGCGGAAGTATCTCTGGTAGGAGAGATAGAGCGGGACAGGGAACGCCTTTTCCTAAGCGGGCAGATCGACCGGCTTCTGGTGAGCGCGACCGAGGTCCTGATCGTGGACTACAAGACCAATCGACCGCCGCCCGCGCGGGTGGAAGAGGCAAGTCCTGCCTATATTGCCCAAATGGCGGGTTATGCAGCTCTTCTCGCCAAGCTCTATCCGGATCGGCCGATTCGCGCGGCTCTTTTGTGGACAGACGGGCCCAATCTGATGGAAATACCCGCAGAAATGCTGGCAAAAGCGCTTTAGTTTCACGCGACCGTGACCATGCCTTGACCCTGCAAGAGGGGCTACCTAGATTCCTCCGAACGACATTTTGGGCTCGAGGATTGTCCTGGAGGCCCCCATCATCACCAACCGGCGTTCAAGCCGGAGAAAATGAAAGGCGTAACTCATGGCCACATCAAAAGTAACCGATGACAGCTTTGAAACGGATGTGATCGACGCCAGCCAACCTGTGCTGGTCGACTTCTGGGCAGAATGGTGCGGTCCGTGTAAGCAGATCAGCCCGGCTCTCGAAGAGATTGCAGGTGACCTTGGCGATAAGCTCACAATCGCAAAACTCAACATTGACGAGAACCCGAACGTGCCGACGAAATATGGTGTGCGCGGGATCCCAACTCTGATGATCTTTAAAGATGGTCAGGTCGCTGCCACCAAGGTCGGCGCACTGCCAAAAGGCAAGATCAAGGAATGGATTGAAAGCGAAATCTGATCCGCTTTTAAATTTAGAGATTGAAACCGGTGCCTTCCGAGGCGCCGGTTTTTTTGTATCAAGCGATCCCAGGAAAAGTGTTTTGCGGTTTTCCGTTCGGGATCGCGCTAGAAGAGATGAGATTCCAGAAAAAGTGTTTTGCGGTTTTCCGTCCGGGATCGCGCTAGAAATGGTAAGGCCCCAGGAAAAGCAGTTAGCTAGCTGTGACCTCCCAACACATGCCCTGCAAGATAGAGCGTCCCGCAAATGAGGATGCGTGGCGGCTCGCCGGTCTCCGCATCTGCATGTCCCACGCAACGTCCGATCGCGGCCTCCAGACTCTCCATCGGCTGTGCTTCCAAGCCGCCTGCTTGGGCCATTTCGGCTAACTCTGACGCAGGAATGGCCGCGTCCGCGCCTGGCGCCTTGACGGTGAAGACCTGCCGGGCCAACCCACCGAAATTCGCGAAAAAGGCACTCGCATCTTTGGTGTTTTGCATGGCGCAGATGAGATAGAGCGAGCGGGGCAATTTGTCATCGAGATCGGCCATGGTCGCCGCGGCAACCCGCCCGCCGGACGGATTGTGGCACCCATCAAGCCAGACTTCCGCACCCTCGCCGGCGGCGGTCACAAGAGGACCTTGCTTCAAGCGCTGCATCCGGGCGGGCCACGAGACCGATGCCAAGCCTTGCGCGATCGCCTCGTCGTCGATGGAGAAGCCGGGCGCCTGTCGAAGAGCGGCGATTGCCATGCTGGCATTTTCAATCTGATGCGCGCCCGTTAGGCCGGGAAGCGGGAGGTCCAGAAGCCCGTCCGTATCCTGATAGACCAGCCGGCCCTGCTCTTCATAGGCTGTCCAATCCTGTCCGCCCACAAAGAGCGGCGCGCCGACCAGTGCCGCTTCCCGTTCGATACGATCAAACGCCTCATCGGCCTGCGGCGCGATGATCGCGGGGATGCCCCGCTTCAGAATGCCCGCTTTCTCGCCGGCAATTTCGTGCAGGGTTTCGCCAAGGAAATGCTGATGGTCGTACCCAATATGCGTGATGAGGGTGATCGCGGGGTCCTCGAACACATTGGTCGCGTCATAGCGCCCGCCCATGCCAACCTCGAGAATGAGCGCGTCGGCGGGGGTGCGCGAAAATGCAAGAAGCGCTGCAACCGTGGTGATTTCGAAATAGGTGATGTTGGCGCCACCATTCACCCGCTCGCATTCCTCTAATATGTCGGCCAGGGCCTCTTCCGAGATGTTTTGTCCCCCAAGCACGATCCGTTCATGGAAGCTCACCAGGTGAGGCGACGAATAGCGATGAACGCTAAGACCAGCCGCTTCCATCATCGATTGCAGAAAGGCGGACGTAGACCCCTTACCGTTCGTGCCCGCGATATGGAAGATGGGCGGCAGTTTTTCTTCCGGATGCCCAAGTGCCGCGAGCAGACGTGTTGTCCGCTCGAGCGTCAGATCAATCAGCTTCGGATGAAGACCCATCAGCCTCTCAAGAAGCGCATCACTCTTGAGAGGGGAGCTCTTGGTGTTCATGAACGTGTCGCTACTCTGCAGCTTGGGGCGGTGTCGGTGCCGCAGGAAGCTGATAGTCGGACTGGGGTGCTTTCGGCTGATGCATCATGATGCGCACCAAACGTCCAAGCGTTTCCTTCAGCTTGTGGCGGTGGACCACCATGTCAACCATGCCATGCTCCAGCAGATACTCCGACCGTTGAAACCCTTCGGGTAGCTTTTCGCGAATGGTCTGTTCAATCACCCGCGGGCCCGAGAAGCCCAAAAGCGCTTTGGGCTCCGCAATATGCACGTCGCCCAGCATGGCGTAAGACGCCATGACGCCCCCGGTGGTGGGGTCGGTGAGTACGACGAGAAAGGGCAGTCCCGCATCGCGCAGGCGCTGCACACCGACGGTTACCCGTGACATCTGCATCAGGGACAGAATGCCTTCCTGCATGCGTGCGCCCCCGGAGGCGGCGACCATGATGAAGGCACATTTTTTGTCGAGGGCGACTTCAATCGCTTTGATGATGGCTTCGCCAGCACCCATACCGAGCGAGCCACCCAAAAAGGCAAAGTCCTGAACGGCGACAACCACTTCCGAGCCGTCTAGCCGACCGAAGGCACCCGTCACCGCATCTTCCTTGCCGGTTTTACTGCGGGCGTCTTTCAAACGGTCTGTGTACTTCTTCTGGTCACGAAACTTCAGCGGATCGGATGGGACCGTCGGCGCTGCGATGGTCTCATATTCGCCGCGGTCGAACAAAAGCCGCAGACGCTCATCGGTCTCCAGCTTGATGTGATGGTCGCAGTTTGGGCAGACATTGAAGGCAGCCACGAGGTCTCGATGAAAGACCATCTCGCCGCAGGAACCGCATTTGCGCCAAAGATTATCCGGCGTGTCGCGTTTCTTAAATACGTTCTGGATCTTTGGTCGGACGACATTGTTAATCCAGTTCATGGGCGTCTCCTATGGACCCGGCTTTGCGCGAAAGCCTGATCTATCAGTCTGCGGCTGGTGCCTTGCGGGCGCTTCGCACACCGTCGGCCAGCGATTTCACAAATTCTAACACATGAGGCACAAGCGCCGCAGTGGGGCGCCCGTTCTCATCCAAATTGTCCTTAACGCAGTCGACAATGGCAGAGCCGACAACGGCACCATCAGCATGGGCCGCAATTGCGGCAGCATTTTGGGGTGTTTTGATGCCAAAGCCCACCGCAACCGGCAGCTCGGTTTCCGCTTTGATCCGGGCCACGGCGGCGGATACATCCGTCGTATTGGCTGCCGCCGCGCCCGTAATACCTTTGACCGAAACATAGTAAACGAAGCCGCTGGTGTTCTTGAGAACCGCGGGCAGCCGATGTTCGTCGGTCGTCGGCGTGGCAAGACGGATGAAATTGAGGCCGGCCTCGAGCGCCGGCAGACACATTTCTGCGTCTTCTTCCGCCGGCAGGTCCACGATGATGAAACCATCGACACCGGCGGTCTTGGCGTCTGAGAGGAACTTCTCGACACCATAGTGATAGACCGGGTTGTAATAGCCCATCAGAACGATGGGGGTCGTCGCATCATCCGCTCGGAACTGGCGCACCAGGTCGAGCGTCTTTTTCATCGTCTGCCCGCCTTCAAGCGCGCGAAGGTAGGAGGCCTGGATGGGGGGACCTTCCGCCATGGGGTCCGTGAATGGCATGCCGATCTCGATCAGATCGGTGCCCACACCAGGGAGCCCTTTCAGAATTTCGAGGGAGGTATCAAAATCCGGGTCCCCCGCGGTCACAAAAGCAACGAAGGCGGCGCGTCCCTCTTGTTTGAGCTCCGCAAAACGTTTGTCGATACGGGTGGTCATGCGAGCTTCACCCCAAGATGTTCGGCAACAGCGAAAACATCCTTGTCGCCACGCCCGCACATATTCATGACCAGCAGATGATCACTCGGCAAATCGGGAGCAATCGTCAGCACATGCGCAAGCGCATGAGACGGCTCCAATGCCGGAATGATCCCCTCCAGCTTTGTGCAGAGTTGAAAAGCTTCGAGCGCTTGTTTGTCCGTCGCGTTCACATATTGCACGCGGCCGGTTTCTTTAAGCCATGCATGTTCCGGTCCGATGCCCGGGTAGTCGAGGCCGGCCGAAATTGAATGGCCCTCTTCGATCTGTCCGTCCTCATCCTGCAGCAGATAGGTCCGATTACCGTGAAGCACCCCGGCCGATCCGCCGGCCAGCGACGCGGAATGCTCGCCGGTCTCAAGTCCGTGGCCGCCCGCTTCAACACCGATAATGTTGACGCTCTTATCGTCAAGGAAGGGATGGAAGAGGCCCATTGCGTTGGAGCCACCGCCAATGCAGGCGACAAGCGTGTCCGGCAAACGGCCTTCGCGTTCCTCCATTTGTTCTTTGGTCTCGCGCCCGATCACTGATTGGAAGTCGCGTACCAACTGCGGGTAGGGGTGGGGTCCCGCGACGGTCCCGATAATGTAGAACGTCTCATCCACATTGGTGACCCAGTCCCGAAGCGCTTCATTCATCGCGTCTTTGAGCGTGCCCGCACCTGAGGTCACCGGAACCACTTCGGCACCCAAGAGTTTCATACGAAATACATTGGGCGCCTGACGTTCAATATCCTTCGCCCCCATGTAAACAACGCAAGGAAGACCGAAGCGTGCAGCAACAGTCGCGGTCGCCACGCCGTGCTGGCCCGCACCTGTTTCAGCGATGATCCGCGTTTTGCCCATGCGGCGCGCTAGCTGAATTTGTCCGAGGCAGTTATTGATCTTGTGACTGCCGGTATGGTTCAGCTCATCACGCTTGAAATAGATCTTTGCGCCGCCGCAATGCTCCGTGAGCCGCTCAGCAAAATAAAGCGGGCTCGGGCGGCCCGTATAGTGTTTCGCGAGATCGTCCAGCTCGGCATAGAACGCCGGGTCTTGCTGCGCGGATTTATAGTTCTGCTCCAGATCAAGGATGAGCGGCATCAGCGTCTCGGCAACAAAGCGTCCGCCAAAAATACCGAAGTGGCCATTCTCGTCCGGCCCGGTCCGGTAGGAATTGAGCTCCTGTGGGAGTTCCGACACGTGTCACCTCATTCAGCTGCAGAATGCTCAGGCACCCTGTGCTGCTTTCACAAATGCGCGGATCAGCGCTTCATTCTTTTGGCCCGGTGCTTCTTCAACGCCGGACGATACATCCACCATGCGCGCCCCTGTTTGAGCAATCGCGTCGGCCACATTGTCAGGTGTGAGCCCGCCGGAGAGCATCCAGGGAAGCTTCGGCTCGGCGTTTGCGATCAGCGACCAATCAAACGAAACCGCATTGCCACCGGGCAGCGCATTCGCCATAGATTTAGGCGGTTTGGCGTCAAACAGCAACAAATCTGCGGCTTTTTCGTAAATGTCGGCGGACGCAACGTCAGCAGCGTCGGCGACCGATATGACCTTCATAACCGGGATGCCAGTGCGGTTTTTGATCTCTGCGACCCGCTCAGGCGTCTCACTCCCGTGGAGCTGCAGCAGGTCCGGCTTGACCGACCGGGCAACCTCATCTACCTGCCCGTCGTCGGGGTTCACCATAATGGCGACGGCCTGAACCTCATCCGGTACCAGGGCCCGTAAGACAGCGGCCTCGGAAACGGTCACGTTCCGGGGGCTTCGCTCATAGAACATAAAGCCGATATGGCTCGCGCCGGCGTCCACGGCCACACGAACCATCTCAGGCGTTGAGAGCCCGCAGATTTTGACGTCAACGGAGCCCGACATGAGTTCAGGCCGCGTGCGCCAAATCCTCAGCGATCGCCCGGGCGGCGGCAGCGGGATTGTCGGCTTTGATGATGGGCCGGCTGATGACCAGAATATCGGCACCGCGTGCCAAAGCGTCCTGTGGCGTCATGATCCGCTTCTGGTCGCCAATATCGGCGCCTGCGGGGCGAATGCCCGGCACAATGAGCTTGAAGTCGGGGCCGCACGCAGCCCTGAGCGCTTCAATTTCCATCGGGCTGCACACCACGCCGTCGAGGCCTGCTTCCTGCGCATTGGCGGCGAGGCGCAGCACCTGATCCTGTGCTGTGCCGGAAATACCCATGCCATGGAGATCCGCGTCGTCCAGACTGGTGAGCACTGTCACGCCAATGATCCAGGGTCGGGACCCTTCCGTCTCTTTTGCCGCCTCCGCTGCGGCACGCATCATGGCCACGCCGCCGCTGGCATGCACATTGATGATGGCGGGGTTGAGCTGACAGGCAGACCGAATGCCGCCGGCGACGGTGTTTGGAATGTCGTGCAGCTTGAGGTCGAGAAAGATCGGAATGCCCGTTTCTGCAATCGCCCGATAGCCTTCCTGGCCAAAGGCATAGAAGAACTCAAGCCCGATCTTCAAGCCGCCGATCTCTGGCACAAGCTGGCGCGCAAGCGCTTCTGCCTCCGCCCGATCATTTGTGTCGAGCCCTGAAAATATGGGGTTTTTGAAGGACGTTATGCTCATGATCCGCTCCGTGAGGCGGGTTATAGAGCATAAGCGGTCAAGCGCCAAACTTCGCGATGATCAGCGGCGCGGGGCTTCGTCAGCCACTGGAACCGGCAGGTTTTCAGCCGATTCAACGATTTCATCCGACAGGCGTTTGACGTCGCGCCGCCCCTGACGCGCCTCTTTGCGCCATTTGCTTTGACGGGTCCAAGTCGCCGCGCCGCCCAGAAACAGGCCTGCGAGCACGCTGACAAAAATCACCAGGATCAGGGGCAACTGAAGCGCCAGCGCCGGTGTTTCCGGCGTAAACGGATCCAGGCTGAACAGCACTAAGTGCCGGTTGGCCAGCGACAGATAAAGTGCTGCCCCAACCACTGGAACGAGAAGCAGCCACCGAAGGATGCGCATGAGTCTGTCCTGGTTACTCGGCCGCCTGGGCGCTTTGCGCACTCGGCAGGCGTCCATTGATAACATAGTCAAGGATCTGGACGACCTGCTCGGGTCGCTCTGCGACGGCCATCGCAGCGCCATCCACCTCTTTCAGAGGATGTGTGAGGGCAGGGTCATGCAAGGTGATGAGGGATTTGCCGAGCGCCGCGGCATAGCCTGCATCAAAGGCGGCATTCCACTGTTTGTACTTGTCGCCAAAGCGTACAACCACAATATCGGAATCTTCGATGAGCGCGCGGGTGCGGATCGCGTTCACCTTTGCGCCCTTATTGTCTTTCCAAAAGCCCTTCTCTTCTTCGCCCAAAATCGCCACACCGCAATCGTCGCTCGACGCGTGATCTGTGACGGGTGCGACAAGGCTCACAGGCAGACCGAGCTTTTGCACGCCTTGGGCGATCTGCTCGCGCCAATCTGTGTGGATCTCGCCGGAGAGATAAACGGTCCAGGTTCGTGTCGTGGTCATGTGCGACTCCTGCAAAATAAGGGCGTCCGTTCTTGGGCTCGCCAATTGATATAGTGAGACGTGACCCGCTGAAAACAGCACAATGGTGCAATCGTCAGAGGCGGGTGTCTTTAGTCCGAGCTTGAAACAGGTTCGCTCGGGACAGGCGATGCGGGTGTTTCCGTCTCTGGCTTATTCAGCCGATCTCGCAATTCCTTGCCGGTCTTAAAGAACGGGACAAACTTCTCCGCAACATCAACAGGTTGCCCGGTCCGCGGGTTTCTGCCGACACGCGCAGGGCGGCTTTTGACGGAGAAGGCACCAAAGCCCCGGAGTTCGACCCGGTCTCCACGCGCAAGCGCTTCGCCAATCTCATCAAAAATGGTTGAAACAATCCGCTCGACGTCGCGCTGATAGAGATGCGGGTTAGCTTGGGCGAGCTTGGCGACAAGTTCGGATTTGATCATGGCCCATCGCCCCTTCTAGCCTTAAGAACGCCCTGATTGAGAGTTCTGTTTTGAGCCTCCGTGACATCGGAGACCGGCCTGCTACACCCCGGATTGAGCCAGCTTGGCAACCGCTGGTCTCGCTTTTAACGGCGGTCAGGTTGCCAAACGCTGACCAGTCCGTCAAGCGTAAGTCCCTTTGCTGCAATAGTTTTTTCGCTTACAGACGAAAAAACAGAGACGATGAAGGTGGCCAGCGCATCGCTTGTGATCAGACCTAAGCCGGTCTCGTCATAAACCACCCATTCTTCAGTCGGCAGCTCCTGGTCCACCTCATGCTCATCAAATAGCCAATTGCGCGCGACCTCTTCGCCGCCAATGGCATCGATGAGCCCATTCTCCAAAGCCTGAAAGCCTGTATAGATGCGGCCATCAGAGACAGTGCGCGCTGCGTCTTCGTCGAGGCCACGTCGGTCCATCACGAGGTCCAGGAACCAGTCATAGGAGGCATCCACCATGGCCTGGGTAGATGTGATCGCCTCTTCAGGCGGGTCTTGATAGGGGTTCGGCTGCGCTTTCAGGTCGCCTGACCGGACATAGTCTACGTCCACGCCAATGGTTTCCATCAATCCTGTGAGCTGCGTCAGTTGGAAGAAAACGCCAATCGACCCGGTAATCGTATTCCCACGGGAGACGATGTGGTCCGCGCTCAGTGCTGCGATATACCCGCCGGAGGCAGCAACGGTACCCAACACGGCAACAACGGGCTTCGTTTCTGAAACCTCCCTGACCGTCTCGAACAGCGCTTCTGAGCCGGTCGTGGTACCGCCAGGGCTGTCGATATAGAGCATCAGCGCCTTAACGCGGTCGTCCTCACCAATGTCGCGGATGAGCTGTTGCTGGGCGCGGTCATCGATAATGATACCGCTCACTGTGACCCGCGCCACATGATCGCCAACAGGGCTTAAGCCAGAGCTTGGTAGAAAAGCAATGATTGCCAGACCAAGGGCGACAATCGCGGCGATGCGCCAAAGAGAAAGGCGGCGCTTGAGGCGCCGCCTGTCAATAATGGTTTCGATGTCGAGGGACATGAAATCTCTCCAGACAGACGGGAACTAACTTGTCCCCATCATATCTGGATCGTTTTTACTTGTCGCCTTCGCCGTTGTCGTCAGCACCCTTTAGGGCCGCGCCCAGGATATCCCCAAGGGACGCGCCACTGTCGGAGGAGCCATATTGCGCAACCGCTTCTTTTTCTTCAGCGATTTCCAGGGATTTAATGGAGAGCGACAGGCGCCGTGCGGCACGGTCAATATTCGTCAGACGTGCATCGATCTTGTCCCCAACGGCGTAGCGCTCTGGGCGCTGCTCGGAGCGATCCCGGCTGAGATCCGCCCGGCGGATGAAAGCTGTGAAGTCTTCATCGCCGACACTGACCTCGATACCGGAATCCTGGATCGCCGTAACGGTACACGTCACGGTTGCACCTTTGGTGAGCCCGCCAACGCTTTCGAACGGATCGCCATCAAGCTGTTTGATGCCAAGCGAGATGCGTTCTTTTTCCGTGTCCACATCGAGGACCACCGCGTTGACCACCTGGCCCTTCTGGTAATCCTGAAGGGCTTCTTCGCCCGACCGGTTCCAGTCGAGATCGGAAAGGTGAACCATGCCGTCGACATCTTCGTCGAGACCAACAAACAGACCGAATTCGGTGATGTTCTTGATCTCGCCTTCGACCTTCGTACCTTGCGGGAAACGGTCTTCGAATGCGGCCCATGGATTGTCCATGCACTGCTTGAGGCCAAGCGAAATGCGGCGCTTCACAGGATCGACTTCCAACACCTGCACTTCTACTTCCTGAGAGGTAGACACAATCTTGCCGGGGTGCACGTTCTTCTTGGTCCAGCTCATTTCGGAAACGTGGACAAGGCCTTCGACGCCTGGTTCCAGCTCCACGAATGCACCGTAGTCGGTGATGTTGGTGACGCGGCCTTTGAAGCGCGAGTCCAGCGGGTATTTGGCTTCGACGCCTTCCCATGGATCAGCTTCGAGCTGCTTCATGCCAAGCGAGATGCGCTGTGTGTCAGGGTTCACCTTGATGACCTGAACCTTCACCGTCTCACCAATGGTGAGTACTTCGCTTGGATGGTTCACGCGGCGCCATGCAATGTCGGTGACGTGCAACAGGCCGTCGACACCGCCGAGATCCACGAACGCACCATAGTCAGTGATGTTCTTGACCACGCCATCGCGCACATCGCTTTCTTTGAGCGTCTCGATAAGCTCAAGGCGCTGTTCTGCCCGTGTTTCTTCCAGCACCGCCCGGCGGGACACAACAATGTTGCCGCGACGCTTGTCCATTTTCAGGATCTGGAATGGCTGTGGAATATTGAGAAGCGGTGTCACATCGCGCACAGGGCGAATGTCTACCTGGCTGCCTGGCAAGAAGGCCACGGCGCCATCAAGGTCAACCGTAAAGCCACCTTTGACGCGACCGAAGATGTGTCCTTCAACCCGCTCGTTTGCCTCAAAGGCTGTTTCAAGGCGAACCCAGCTTTCTTCACGTTTCGCTTTTTCGCGGCTCAGCACCGCTTCACCCATGGCGTTTTCGATCCGGTCGAGGAATACCTCGACTTCGTCGCCAACATTCATTTCTGCAGGCTTGCCAGGAGCTGAAAATTCTTTGAGAGGAATTCGGCCTTCTGTTTTCAGACCAACATCGACAATGGCGAGATCGTTTTCGATGGCAACGACTTTGCCTTTGACAACGGAGCCTTCGGCACCTTCATTCGCCGTAAAGCTCTCTTCAAGAAGCGCGGCGAATTCGTCGCGCGTGGGGTTAAGTGTGTCGACCAAAATTGGTTCTCCTAAAATGACTTATCTATTCCTGCCGACGGTTGGCTCCGAGGGTCTTGGCAACGGGTCAGTTAAAGCGCCCGCTGCCCATGGAAATTGGGTTCATGTCCGTACTGTCGCCGCAAAAATTCGAGCCCAAAATGGGAATGCCAAAACAGGGTCGACAGCGGTTTTCCGGAAAGTCCCGAAAAACGCCTAACCCCCAAGGATACTCAGTCTTTTGACTTCTCGATAAGTGCGACGGCAGCGCCGAACGCCGCTTCTATAGACAAATCGGACGTGTCGAGCAAGTGCGCGTCGTCGGCGGGGCGCATGGGCGAGGTCGCCCGATCCGCGTCCCGGGCGTCTCTTTCCTTAACATCCTCTAGAACTTGTGCCTCGGTGAGCTCGGACCCCGACCCCTTGAGTTCCAGCCAGCGCCGGTGGGCCCGGACTTCTGCGCTTGCCGTGACATAAAGCTTCACGTCAGCCTCAGGACAGACCACGGTTCCAATGTCCCGGCCATCCAGAATAGCCCCTGGCTCGCCACCGGGGGGGGCTTCGGCAAAACGGCGCTGAAAAGCCAATATGGCGGCTCTAACCGGCGGCATGGCCGCCACGACAGAGGCGGCTTCGCTCACTTCCGGGGTCCGGATCGCCGCTGGATCGATTTTGGCGGGATCAAGCGTCTCAGCCGCATGGACCCCCGCCGCTTCGTCTTGGGGGCGAGCGCCGCTCAGCAGCACCGCATGGGCGACCCCCCTATATAAAGAGCCGGTGTCGAGATAGGCGTAGCCAAAATGTTCTGCCAGCGCGCGGGCCAGTGTGCCTTTGCCGGCCGCCGCGGGTCCGTCAACGGCGATGATCATGCATTGGCCTCAGAAGAAAGGGTGGCTCCAAGTCCCCGCATCAAAGCAACATAGTCCGGGAAGCTCGTGGCGATCATTTCGCCCTCATCAATGGTCACCGGCGCCTCAGCGCCAAAGCCCAAGGTGAGGAACGACATCGCAATCCGATGGTCCATATGGGTGAGAACATGGCCGCCGCCCGGCACACGACCGCCGGTTCCTTTTACCGCTAAGCCATCATCAAATTCTTTCACGTGAAGTCCGTTGACTCGAAGTCCTGAGACAGTGGCCGCCACCCGGTCGCTTTCCTTGACCCGGAGTTCGGCGGCACCGCGCATAACCGTTGTCCCCTCAGCATGGGCCGCGGCGACGGCAAGAACAGGATACTCATCGATCATCGACGGTGCGCGGTCAAGCGGCACCTCGACGCCTTTCAGGGCGCTAGACCGAACTCTGAGATCCGCAACAGGTTCCCCGCTTTCTTCCCGTTGATTCTTCACCTCAATGTCACCGCCCATCTCCATCAGCGTTGTGTAGAGGCCGACGCGATGCGGGTTCATCATGACCCCGGTGACCGTCACGTCCGAGCCGGGCGTCGTGAGCGCCGTCACGATCGGAAAGGCTGCGGAGGAAGGGTCCGCTGGCACAATCACGTCGGAGGGGGTTAGTTCCAATTGGCCGGTCACTCGTATAACCGTGACTTCCTGAGGGCCAGGTTCAACGCTGACCTCGGCGCCAAAGGCCCGGAGCATCCGCTCGGTATGATCGCGCGTCGGATGCGGTTCGATCACCGTGGTTTGGCCCGGCGCGTTGAGACCCGCCAGGAGCACAGCGGATTTTACCTGCGCGGAAGCGACGGGCAGAGGGTAGGTAATAGGAAGAGCAATGGCCGCGCCTGTTACCGTGAGCGGCAAACGCCCACCCTCGCGGGCGTGAAAGTCAGCCCCCATCTCAGTGAGCGGCGTGATCACACGGCCCATGGGGCGCTTGGAAAGCGAAGCATCACCCACAAAGGTCGCGGTGATAGGGTGCCCGGCGACCAAACCCATCACAAGCCGGGCACCGGTGCCGGAATTGCCGAAATCAAGCGCCGTCGCGGGTTCTGAAAGTCCGCCCACGCCGACCCCCGTCACCTCCCAGGAACCCTCGCCCGTCCGGGTGACGGTCGCACCCAGCGCGCGCATGGCGTCGGCGGTTGCCAGAACGTCTTCCCCTTCAAGGAGGCCGGTGATCCGTGTTGTGCCAACTGCGAGCGTGCCCAGAATAAGGGCTCGGTGCGAAATCGACTTGTCACCCGGTACGGTAATGTGTCCAGTAAGAGAGCTCGAAGGGGAGGCGGTTAGGGTCATTGCGCGCGTGAAAGCCGATAGGCGGAGAAGCGGTCATTTAGACTGCGTGCTCGCTGCTCGATTTCATTTCCTTTCAGGGCATCTCGCGGAATAATGGCGGCGAGACTGGGTGGCTGTGCGAATAGGTTTTGACAGGCGCGCCGGATCGTGGCAATGGGAATTTTTTGAGTCACAAAACCTTGGGGGAGAGCCTCGGTGAAGCAGGATTTAGGCACAAAACGCGTTTGCAGCGAATGCGGAGCGAAGTTCTACGACCTCAACAAAAACCCAATGGTTTGCCCCAAATGTGGACATGAGGAAGCGGTGGTCGCGCCACGCGCGAAACGCAAAACGCCCGAGCCTGTCGCCGCGGCGCCGAAAGAGGCACCCGCGGAGAAGCCGGAGGAGGACGAAGAGGGCGATCTGGTGGTCGGCGAAGACACCTCGCTAGACGAATTGGCAGCCGAAGAGACAGCAGCCGAAGGCGGCGATGAAGATGATGGCGCGGACGATCTGCTGGCGATCGACGATGAAGACGAAGACGACGCCTTCCTGTCGGATGATGACGATGATGACGACGATGATGTCGCTTCATTTGTCCTCGGTTCCTCCGACGATGATGACGACGTCTGATCGGATGCAGCTCGTTCGCATTGCATAAGCAGGGCGGCACGAAGTTTTTGGTTGATCCTGAAGTTTGGCTTGATCCCCAAGTTTGGCTTGATCCCCAAGTTTGGCTTGATCCCCAAGTTTTGCTTGATCCCAAGCGCCGAGCGACCTAGTTTCCGGCACCCGGGCAGCGAAAACAGTGGCTGCTTGGTTTGTGCACCCAAAGCGCAACGATGACTGGCGGGTCCATGACCCGAGGTCAATTGATAAGGTAAGGGGCCATAGCTCAGTTGGGAGAGCGCTTGCATGGCATGCAAGAGGTCGGCGGTTCGATTCCGCCTGGCTCCACCATTTTAGATCGGCCCTAAACATCCAAGCGACACGTGACCAGACGTCAAGCTCTGATCACGTCGACCACGCGATCCATTGTAAATGGCATGTGGCGCAGGCGCTTGCCTTGAACGGCGTAGAACGCATTGGCGATTGCAGCAGGCACCATGGGCGTTCCCAGTTCCCCGACGCCGAGCGGTGGTGCGTCAACCTCAGCCATGTAGATCTCGATCTCGGGCACTTGATGAAGGCGGGCGACGTCGTAATCGTAGAAATTCGATTGCACAACCTCTCCATTCTCGATGTCGATCTTTTCGCTCAGCGCCATGGAGATGCCGAAGACAATGCCGCCTTCTATCTGGTTAAGCGCGTTGTTCGGCGACACGATCAGGCCGGCATCGACAGCAGCCCAGAACTTCGTGACCTTTATCTCACCGCTCTCGGCATCGACCTCCACCTCGGCCACACCGGCGGCCATCGACGAACTGTAGCCCGCGAAGGACAGGCCTAGAGCGCGGTCGCCGCGGCTGTACCAGCCCGACATCTCGGCCACTTTCTCGAGCAGGTGACGGCCGCGCGGATTGTCCGGCATGAGGTCCATGCGGAAGTCGAGCGGATCGCGGCCTGCTTGCTCGGCCACTTCATCCATAAAGGCTTCCGCAGCAAACGCGGTGTAGGACGCACCAATTCCGCGATAGGGCGACAGCCGGGCATGGCGCTCGGTGATAATATGGTCTGCGCGGAAATTCGTGATGTCATAGAACTTGCTTTCGGCACCGCGCATCGAGATGACATCATTGGGCTTTGCCGCTTCCCAGCGCAACGGATTGAAGAACCCGATAACGCCGGGCGTTGCCACCTTGTGGTACCAGCCATCAAGTCTACCTTCGGCGGTGAGACCAGCCTCCAGTTTCTGCGCCGCTGCCGGACGAAAGGTGCCCTGCTTTACATCATCTTCGCGCGACCAGATGATCTTCACCGGACGGCCGACCGCCCTTGAGCACAGGACCGCGTCACGCACATAGTTCTGCATCAATGCGGTACGGCGGCCAAAGCCGCCCCCCATGGTCATCATATTCATACGGACCTTGTCCGCCGAAATACCGAGTGTCTCCGTCACGGTCCGGATGGTCCAGGACTGAGTCTGCGTGCCGGCCCAGATCTCCGCGCCCTGGCCATCGGCATCCACATCGGCCACCGCTGCCATGGGTTCCATCTGGGCGTGGTAGGCATAGTCTGACAAGTACATGCCGCTGACCTGGCGGTCGGCGGCTGCAATGGCAGCGGGCGCATCACCCTGTTCGGCCCATACTGTACCCTGCGCGCCGCGGGCATCTGCTATGGCAGCATATTCAGCCAGCGTCGCCACGCTGTTAGACGTGCGAAAGGGGGACGTCTGCGACCACTCGACCGCCAGCAGATTGCGTGCCTGCAAGGCGGCCCAGAAACTCTCCGCGACGACGGCGAAGCCGTCTGGCAAGGTCACCACATTGATTACACCGGGGACTTCTCGCGCCGCAGCGTCCGTCACGCTCAACGGCACCTCGTCTTCGACCGGAGCGCGAAGAACGGCTGCAAAGGCCATGTTCGGGACGGTGACATCAATGGCATAGATGGCTTGGCCAGTGCTCTTGGCAGGCACATCGCGGCGCGGCAGATCATGGCCGATGATCCTGAACTGCTTCCGCTCCTTTAGCGGCACGGTGTCGGCGTCTGGAACCCCCAAACCATCAGCCCCCAGGGCGGCCAGATCGCCATAGGCGGCGCGCCGCCCGTCCGGGCCCAAGACAACGCTTGGTTCGGTTCGCAGCAGGGCTTTGTCGACGCCCCACGCGCGCGCTGCGATCTGCAGCAGCACGTCACGCGCCTGGGCACCGGCCTTGCGCATGGGATCGAAATAAAACTGGGTGCCCGTGCTGCCTGCCGTATACAGCACACCGCCAAACAGCTGATTGCCGAAGCGCCGGTCGTCTTTATTCAACTGTTCGATCTCGACGTCATCCCAATCCGCGTCAAGCTCCTCGGCAAGAATTTGCGGCAGCGTCGAGTAACTGCTCTGCCCCATCTCCGTGGACGGGAAGACAATCGAGATGCTGCCATCCGCGCGCACGGTGAGCCAATGGTTGACCTCGAGCGTGTCCGCTGTGCCCTCAGACCGGATGGCGATCACGCCGGCCGCGCCGACCGCGAATGTCAGTCCGGCAGCGCCCAGCAAAACCCCTCGGCGGTTTAGGGTAATCGCCATGTCATATCCCTCCAGCCATCTGTCCGACCCGTCGGCCTGAACGGTGTCATGCGCACACCTTTTCGAGCAAGATACAAGTGCTATTGATGTAGGTAGGGCGCTTTCGAAAGAATTGAAGCGCAATATGTTCGGATATGGTTTTAGGTGGGGCTGGCGCAACCCGGCTGTGGAGGACATGCTAGCGATCCGTTCGGCGGACCTGTTGGAGCGCTCATCTGGCGCGTCACTGGCATGCGGATGGCAGAAGCAACTCGAGTACTGCGTCAATGCACGAGCCTGACAAACATCTACGGGGGGACGCCCATGCTCAGTAACGAGCCCGATTTAAAAGCACTCATCGACCAGCTTAGTTTGGCTGAAAAAGTCGACATGCTTTCGGGCGAGCTTCCTTTCCATGAAGGTATGCATAAGCTCGTCAAGGAAGACTACTACCACAAGACGCCATTCTATGCCGCGCGCAACGACCGGCTAAACGTCCCCGGCATAGCTTTTATCGATGGTCCGCGTGGGGTCGTCATCTTTGGCGGGGCCACAAGTTTTCCCGTCACAATGGCTCGGGGCGCAAGCTGGAACCCGGAGCTGGAAGAGAAGATCGGCGATGCGATTGGCAAAGAGTTGCGGGCGTTGGGCGGCACCTTATTTGGGGGTGTTTGCATCAATCTCTTGCGGCATCCCGCATGGGGCCGCGCGCAGGAAACCTACGGTGAAGATCCGGTTCACCTGGGCGCAATGGGTGCCGCGCTGACGCGCGGCGTGGAGCGTCATGCCATGGCCTGCGTAAAGCACTATGCTGCGAATTCGATGGAGAATGCGCGCTTCATGGTTGATGTCCGGATGGATCCGCGCACGCTGCACGAAGTCTATCTGCCGCATTTCAAGGCCTGCATCGATGCAGGCGCCAGCGCGGTGATGAGTGCGTACAACTCAGTAAATGGGGAATGGTGCGGCCAGAGCAAGGCACTGCTATTGGATACCCTCAAAACCCGGTGGGGTTTTGAAGGATATGTTCTCACCGATTTTGTCTTTGGTATGCGTGATGCAAAGCTTGCCATCGAAAATGGCCTGGATCTTGAAATGCCTTTCAACATGGTATGGGGTCCAAATCTCTTGCGTCTGGTTGAGAGTGGAGAGGTCGACGAAAGCCTGCTGGATGGCGCCCTTGAACGATTAATTGCTCCGCAACTGAAGATACCGTCCGCGCAGGACTATCCACGTGAGCTTGTCGGCCATGAGGATCACAAAGCCCTGGCGCGAGAAGCCGCTGTCCAGTCCATGACGCTTCTCAAGAACGATGCGGACCTTTTACCCCTGCGTCGAGATGCGAGCATTGCTGTGGTCGGCACGCTGGCCGCAAAGGCTAATCTCGGCGATCGGGGGTCTTCGGATGGTCGGCCCGACTATGTCGTGACCCCACTCGACGGGCTCAATGGTGGCGCATCAAACCCCGTTGGTTTCGTGGAGACTCTCGAGGGAGACGGGGCGCAGGAACTTGTTCGATCGGCCGACGCCGCCATTGTCGTGGTTGGGTATACGCATCGTGATGAAGGCGAACATGTTCAACCGCCCAATCTGGAAGACTTTGCAGCGCTCATTCCGCCGCCAGACCCACTACGCTGGCTGTTCGCAAATCGTTTAATGGCGCCGCTATGGACCGCGATCAGCAGAGGGACACTGCGCAAGCAGGCGAAACGGGCCGCCGAGTCGAGCAGGTCCGATAACGCAGCGTTTGGGAAGGGCGGCGATCGTGTCAGCCTGTCTTTGTCAAATGAAGATATCGCGCTTATCGAACGAGCCTGCGCTTTAAACGAAAATGTAGTTGTAGCGGTGATGGGTGGCAGCGCCATTTTGATGGAGGAGTGGCGTCATCTGCCCAAAGGCATCATGATGATCTGGTATCCTGGGATGGAGGGAGGCCATGCATTCGCGGATATCTTGTTCGGCGACCGCGCGCCGGGTGGGCGTCTCCCCTTTGTGATACCCAAAGCGGAGACCGATCTTCCGTATTTCGACCGGAACGCAACATCGATCGAATATGACCTGTGGCATGGCTATCGCAAACTTGACCGTGACGAAGTCGAGCCAGCATTTCCTTTTGGGTTTGGTCTGAGCTATTCCCATTTCGAATACGGCGATCTGCAGTGTGGTCAAGAAACCGCAAGGGCGGACGACATACTGGAGTTGAATGTCGATGTGACCAACAGCGGTTCCCACGACGCCGACGAAGTGGTTCAGGTATATGTCGCCTCAGCGGACTCGGACATTGAACGCGCGCCGTCAGAGTTGCGTGCATTCAAGAAGGTTCACGTTGAAGCAGGTCAAACTCGGAGGGTTGAGATCAGCTTACCGATTGCAAACTTGGCCTATTTCGACGAAGCCAAAGATGATTTTGTGGTTGAAAACACGACGTATGAGATCAGCGTGAAGCGCCATTCAAAAGACCCTGACGCTCGGTCTGTTTCCATTGCCGTTACCTGATCCGAAGGACCGATTTGTCCATACGCAAGTCTGCGTGTTTCGCTTCAGTAGTGCAGCACATGACTCATCCACAATTTGACACGGCGAAAAGCTTTAGCGCTTGTTGAAAGAAAAAGGCCACCCCAAGAAATAAGGGATGGCCTGGAGAGTCGTGAAGCTCAACCCAAAAGTCAGTCCAACACCGCCTTGATCAGGGGTCCATAGGGCGAGTTCCCGAGCATGGCGATCTGCTGCTCGGCCGAGATGGTGTTGATCGGTTCCTGAGGGCGGGCGACAGGGTGGAGGGCACGTCTCAATGGTTTTGTCCCCGGCGGCATGGCGATGATCTCGGCGATGGCATGGGGAATGTCCATAGGGTCAGTGTCGCTGGTATTGCCACTGGGCGCACCCATTTGCGCCGTCATTTGCGGGTAGGCGGCCAACAGCTCTTCAGAAGAACGTGCTTTGAGCGCCGCCGACAATGGGCGCTGGTTCTCCCATATCTCTGTGGGATAACCGCCCGGTTGAATGACGGTTACTTCAATGCCTTGTGACACCGTCTCATAGGCAAGTTGCTCGCTGAGCGCTTCAAGAGCGAACTTGGTTGGCGAGTACTGCCCAAACGCCGGAATAATCACGCGGCCTAGCTGAGACGTAATGTTGATAATGTGGCCACTTCCCGCCTTCCGCATGGAAGGAAGAACAGCACGGATCATTCTCTGAGGACCAAAAACATTGGTGTCAAATATCAGCTGCGTTGCTTCTAGGTCCTGAACTTCGATAGGGCCAGAAAATGCAATACCTGCATTGTTGATAAGGACATCCAGCTTTCCACCTGCCGCTGTAAGTGCTTTTGCGACGCCTGTCTCAACCTGATCGTCTTTGGTGACGTCAATTTCGATCACGGTAATGTCCAGGTTTTCCTGCTCCGCCAGTGCCGTAAGCTCATCGGCTTCTGGCCGCGGCAGGTTGCGCATTGTCGCAAAGACCTTTGCTCCCAGCCTTGCATAGTGTTCTGCGCCAAGACGCCCAAATCCTGATGAGGTGCCGGTGATCAAGATCGATTTGCCGCTGAGATCAGGCTGGCTTGTCTCACCGTGGGCTTTTGATGTGACCGCCGCCGCTGCGGCAACCCCAGCGCCCGCAATGAGGTGACGACGATTGATGTTCAACTTGTCCGTCATGGCATCTTCCTATGTTTGGTAGACGCACATGATGGAGAAGGACCGGTCACCTGATCAAGCATAACTTCTAGGTCTGCGCTTGAGAGTCACAGCCTGAAGATCATGGTCTCAAATTTGGGCATGAGGCAGAAGACTGCCCCCGTCGGGACATGCACCCAGCCTCTGTCGCTAAAGATCCTTCACCGTCAGGCTGATCTTGAGCCGACGCTCATTCGGTGCGTAGGCGCGGTCGCAGCCAAGGGTAATGACGTCTCTTCGCCCGCTGCAGCCAAGCTCAATGAACTTGATCTCGGCGTGATGGATGCCTTTTTCCATCTCTTCATTCTCGTGCCGCACCTTGTAGCGATAGTCACAACTGGCGACCTGGGTCCCGTCAGATGTGTAAAAGTCGATCTCATCGGTGATGTCCCGGCCACCGTTTTCCATGAGGTCGATCCGCTTATAGTGAGCCCGCTTGATGGTCTCGAACCCGCGCTTGAGCTCATAGGTTTGACCGCGATTATTTAGGCGCACATACATGCCGGATTGGCTGGAGCGGTTGCGGACCTCCAGACGGAAGTTCTGTTCGTTTGAGCCACTGTCTGTACTCGTCTCGAGCCCGGTGCGCCAAGTTCCCGTCTTGGCGCAACTGGCGGCCAGCGCCGGGTTCGCTGCCGTCGACAGGAACATGCCGAGCACCAGGGTGGAGACAATCCTGGAAGGGTTCATCATGTCACGTGACCTCCGTGCTGCGGTTGTCCGGCTACTTGTCCTGAAGGGTGATGCTGACCCTCAGGCGGTGGTTGTCCGGAGAGTAGTTGCGTTCACACGAAACTCTGTAGTCCGCTGCCGCCGTGCATTTGCCATCAATATATTTGATCTGAGCCGCTGTTTCCGTCCGTTTCTCCTGACGCGTCGTCTTTGTCCTGACCTTGTACTCGTAGGCACAGCTCGCGAGAATATCCCCATCCGCGTTGACAAACGCGAAGATGTCCTTGTGGCTCTCGGCGTCCGAACTGAGGTCGCTGCGGCGGTACTCAACCTTCGTGATCCTCTCATAGGAGCGACCCAGGTCGTGGTAGGTCCAGTCATCTGCCAGGACGCCGAACCTGCCCCGGGCATTCGCGCTGGAGCGGTCCCGCGCCTCAAGCCGGAATGTCTGTGAGCGGGTATCAAGCCCCGCGGACCGCCAGCCGCCGCCTTCACCGCAGCGCTCAGCTGCAAACACAGGCGCAGCGGGCAAGGCCAGCGCCGCCGCCGTGACAACTCCTAGAATATTTCTCGAAATAGAGCCCATAAATCGTCCTCCGAGTTCAGCCCGTTAGCGACCCCCGCACCGCCCAGTTAACGCGCATTCAATCTGGCCTGCAACCGCGCCTCTGCTGAAAAACACCCAGTGAGACGCACAGACAACAATGAGTGAGACACGGAACCGAAACGGTGCCCGGTGGCCGCACCGGAGCGGGCGGTCGCCGAGGGTGATAGTCAGACGGTCATGACGCGGGGTGTCCGCGATCCGACGAAGAGCGGTGCCGCGCAGCGCGGCAGCGCTCAGAGCAGTACTTCACGTTCTCCCACTCGCGTGCCCATTTCTTGCGCCAGGCGAAGGGTCGCACGCAAACAAGACAGGGCTTAGTCGGCAGATCAGTCTTTCGGCGCATCCTAGCCATGCTTTACTCATGCACCCCTATTCGCCGCAACCGCAGCGTACAGCGCCGCGGCAACCGTGCCGGGATGCAGGTCAATGCAAAGTGCGACCAGAGCTCGACCTATCAATTCATCAGCTGCCGCTTCACCTTGGGGGTCGATGTGATCCGTCATGTGCGCTTGTCACCTCCGATGAGGGCCCGAAGTTGCAGAATACGTCCAAAGAAACGAGAGATGAACGGCCGGACCGGAAGAAAGAGTCCGTACGCCCACTCTAGAACCATCAAGGCGCCAGGCAGAGATGCGGCGCTTGCTGCCCACCGCCACTTGGGCAGTTGTGCCCAAATCTCAACAAATGCTGCGGCGCCGGAAAGAACACGCCCGTCGCGAGCGCGAACATGGAAGCGTTCCATGGCACGTTCTTGGGGAACGCCTTCCGGAGGTACTGCGCCGGTTTCTGAAACGTCGACAAAACAAAGAGCGCTGTCTTGATCCTGACGCTGGTAGTGTCCGATCTCCGCCCGGCACAAGGAACAGGAGCCGTCAAAATACACAGTCGACTTCGGAAGCTCTGACGTCACGCTAAACTCCTAAAAACTTGTCAGTTGACCACAACTAAATCCAAGCGGCTCCTCCGCCAAAACCCGGGGGAGCAGCCAAAGCTTTACGTCTCAAGCGTTCCTTTGGATCAGGTCATGGGATCGGCGTCCCAACCGGGGCATGGCCAGAATGCCTGCCGTCGCTTGATCGCGCTCCGACGCTTTCGTCCCAGCGATATCGATCTCAACATCCGCCGTGAACAATTGCTCAAGAAACGGCGCACGATCAACATGCGCCGGCGCTTCGAAAAAGCCCCACCATCTTAGGAGAAGCGCAATGGCCTCATTCAGGTCTCTCGATTCGACGGTTTGTCCGGCGCTGCTTGTGCCCATTCTATAGCTCCTCCTGGCTTGGACATGCGCTCGCCCAGTCGGTGCCACTACCGAGGGTTGAGGCGAGCTCCAACCTGGACGAGCGCAGATCCGCAATAACCTTAGCTTGCGGGCCTGGTCGAACGATAATCGCTATTGCCGATACCGACTATTCACGACAGTGTTTAGCGGGCCTTCTTGTTCCAACCCGGGGCCAGATGCGCGCCTGAAGGAGATTTTCATTTACCCGGCAGTAAGCAAAGGCACCCGCCGATCACTTATCTATACAGCATGGTCATACCAACGCTGCGCCCAAACCTCCTAAGGCAGCCAATACTGCTGCTAGGCTTTTCACAGGAGCTGATAAATGAAGATTGTTATGGACTATTGGGCGATCAGATGGCGTTCTGCCGTTTTCAATAGTGATACGGGAAAAGGCAGAGTCAGGTGGTTCTCGAAGCGCCCGGAAAGATGCCGAGGTTTTGCGAACAAGCATAAAGGCAAATGGTATGCATTCTGGAACAGTGCTGAGGGGCTGATTTTTCAGGTTGGCGACAGACGCTGGGACGTCAAGTCGTTTGACTGTGCTCACAGAATTGACGGCGCCAAGTGTATTTTTGAGATTAGTAAGTCTGGAAGAATCGAATATGCATTGGAATACAAAGCGCCTAAGCACTTCCTTGACATTATAGATATTGAGATGGAGGACTATTTCGCCTGGGTAAACTCGGTATGCAATGACTCAAGTATCCAATCCGCTCTTTCATCTAGCTGGGAGGTCGTAGAGGCTACTTAGTATTTGGTCGGTTTCCCCCGTGCCGAAGACGCTGATCGACAAGGAGGTGGGGCTGGATGACCGGCGCGACCTGGCCGACCCCATCTTCCTGTGGCACGGTTAGCATAAGTCAGCAAATGACATCGAAGGACGACAGGCGATGACCAGCCGAATTTTGACGACGCTTCGCCGCGCGGCAGTATCAATGCTCCTGCTCACGGGATTGGGTGTCGGCGCCGCGAGCGGCCAGCCTGCCGCACCTGATGACGCGGCTGCGGAGGCCGAATTCACTGTCTCTGTCTGGGCGGACAACTGGTTTGCCTTCTATGTTAACGGAGAGCTGGTGGGCGAGGACTCCGTGCCGGTTACCGAGATCCGGTCCTTCAATTCCGACACCTTCACCTTCAAAGCGGCCTACCCGCTCACCATCGCCGTGGTGACGCGGGACTACATCGAGAATGACAGCGGGCTTGAATATATCGGGTCGTTCTTCGGCCTGTTCCCGGTCAGCGATAGCTTCACGTTCTTTCAGCAGATCGGCGATGGTGGCTTCATCGCCCAGATCACAGAGGCTGACACCGGAAAGGTGGTGGCCGCAACCTCCAGGCACTGGCGTGGACTTGTGGTGCACAGGGCGCCGCTCAACCCGGACTGCGAAAAATCCACCCAGCCCGAGACCGATTGTACCTTCAATATCACCGAAGAGCCGCAGGGCTGGCGCGAGCCGAGATTTGATGCGACCGGCTGGGTTGCCGCCACCGAATACACAATGGAAGAGATAGGCGCGCGCTTCGGATACAACGACATCGACTGGGACCCGTCCGCCTCCCTCATCTGGACCGGCGACATCAAGCTCGACAACACAATCTTGTGGCGGCATCAGGTGCCCGGCCCACAATAATCCCCCCTGATCGCCGGCCTCACATCACCGATCGGGCCGGACGGACAGTTTCCTGTCGCCACGCGCCAACTGGCTTGTTCCGCTCGGCAATACCCGATATTTCTTCGCCATAAAGCAATTTTGAAGGACCAGCCATGCAGTTCGATGACGTAATTCTGGGCCGCCGGAGCATCCGCGGCTACAAACCTGACCCCGTACCGAAAGCACTGATCAAGGAAATTCTTGGGCTTGCGATGCGCGCACCCTCGTCCATGAACACGCAACCCTGGAGTTTCTACGTGATCTCCGGCGAACCGTTGGACCGGATCCGCGCAGGCAATACGGAGCGCAACCTGGCGGGAGTTCCCCATTCGCGGGAGTTCCGGATCGGTCAGCCCTTCGACGGTAAGCACCGCGAACGCCAGATCGGTGTTGCCAAACAGCTTTTCGCCGCCATGGGTATTGCCCGCGAAGACAAAGAGGCGCGACAGGACTGGGTGTTGCGCGGCTTTCGCCAATTCGATGCGCCGGTTTGCGTGATTATCACCTATGACCGTGACTTAGCCGACAGCGATGACACACCGTTCGATTGTGGTGCCGTGACGACGGCCTTGGTGAACGCAGCCTGGTCTCGCGGGCTTGGCGCCGTCATCAACAGTCAGGGCATCATGCAATCGCCTGTTGTGCGGGAGCACGCCGGCATCGCCGATGATCAGGTCATCATGAAAGCGGTAGCGCTCGGCTGGCCTGACGACAGCTTTCCAGCGAACGCCGTGGTCTCTGAGCGCAAGAGTGTCGAAGAGGCGACCGTCTTCGTCGGCTTTGGCGACTGACTGCCTTAGCGAGCACCTTTTGTCAGTATGTTCAGGTGGGACTTAGGATCGACTGCCACCGATCAAGATAGACTTGGAGCAACTCAATCAGCGTCCCGTCCGGGTCTTTGCACACAGCGATGTCCGCCAGTGCCTCATGACCTTCTTGGGGTTCGGATAGGAACTCCACACCGTCGGCCTTGAGCCGGGCGACATCGCCGGGCAGGTCTTCAGATACGAGACAGATCCGCACAAGGCCGGTGTCTGCATTCGTGAGCGGCGCGCTCTGCTCCAGGTCAGCGAATTCTGTGAGATCCAGTTTCGGAAAACCGTCATCCAGCTGCATGATGCAGGCCCGGCCGCATGTGTCGTGGGAAATTCCGAGCGCCGTTGCCGCGCCGTCCGGAAGTGCCCGATGGTCCGCCGCGGTGTTGAGGGCAAGGTAGGGGATGCCGGGAATGAAGACCTCGAACCCCAGTTTTTCGTAAAATGCGATAGAGCGGTCGAGATCGCGCACATTAATATTGATGTGTCCCCACCCGAAGCTTGGTTTTTCGCCGGCCATCTCTCTTTCCCCGATTGGTTGTTTATGGAGAGACTAACAGAGAGTGAGCGGAAGACGACCCATTTTGCTTAGCTATCGAGCGATCGAATTTGTCTGTGGACCGAATGCGGCGTCACCAATGCCTCCGAACGCGGTCCAACCCCCATCGACAGGCACCACAGCTTCGGTGACGTAGGAGGCAAGATCGGAGAGCAAAAACACAACGGCGTTCGCAATTTCTTCCGGTTTCGACAGTCGACCCATAGGTGTGCGGCGGGCAGCGGCGGAGACGTCAAACTTCCCTTGCTCTTGGTGGTCCTGAACCATTTTTGTCTCTACAAATCCCGGAGCAATCACGTTTACGCGCAAGCCATAACGGACTAGTTCGCATGCCATGGTTTGAGTCATCATGATGACGCCGGCCTTGGAAACGCTGTAAGCGTTTGCTGCGGGCATCGCGCGCAGGCCGGCGACCGAAGCGATATTCACAATGGCACCACCCGACGGCATCACAGCCGCAGCGCCCTTCGACAATAAGAAAACGCTTTGCAGATTGACGTCCATAACCCTCCGCCAATCTCCTCTGCAGCGTTTGAGGCGTCGGCTTCCAGAAGATCATTCACGATGACCTGAGCGCCCGACGAGACGAGAAGCTCGGCGGTTGCCCGTCCGATACCTCGCGCAGCACCGGTGACCAGGACACGGCGCCCGGTGAGGTCGAATTGAACATCATTCGTCATCAAATATTTCCCGAGTCCTACAGATGTTTGTCGAAACGGACCTAGCGATTGACATTGACAATGGTGCGCCCGCGAATCTCGCCTGCGAGGATTTTTGGCGCGTAGGAGAGCACGTCTTCCAACCCGATTTCATGTGTCGTGCTTTCGAGCTTTTGAGGATCGAGATCCTCCGCAAGGCGGGCCCAGGCGCGTTGGCGCACTTCAAACGGCTGCATCACGCTGTCGACACCGCCAAGGGTTATGTGGCGGAGAATGAAAGGAAACAGATTGGCCGGTAGATCAACGCCCTGGGCGAGCCCGGTGGCCGCGACGGCGCCACCATATTTGATGCCTGCGAGGACATTGAACAACGTATCGCTACCGACTGTATCAACGCCGCCCTGCCAGCGCTCTTCCTGCATTGGCTGTCCTTTGGTGGAGAGCGTGTTCCGATCAATAATCTCGGTGGCTCCGAGAGACTTCAGATAATCGGTTTCCGCCAGGCGTCCCGTGGAGGCCACCACCTCATAGCCAAGCTTGCTCAGAATTGCGATCGCGATGCTCCCCACACCGCCGCTTGCGCCCGTGACAATGACGGGACCACCGCCTGGCTTGACGCCAAGCTCTTCAAGTCTCAACACGCAGAGCATCGACGTATAGCCCGCGGTGCCGATGGCCATGGCCTGACGGGTCGTAAATGCGTCGGGTAGCTTCACCAGCCAGTCCGCCGAGACCCGGGCGCGTTGACTATAGCCGCCCCAATGCCGTTCCGAGAGACCCCACCCATTGACGACGACTTTGTCACCGGGTGTCCAACGGGCATCGCTACTTTCTAGAACAGTGCCCGCCAGGTCGATACCGGGGACCATGGGAAAAGACGTGATGACAGGAGCGGCACCGGTGAGCGCGAGGCCATCCTTATAGTTTAATGTTGAGTAGTCGACCTCAACCAGAACCTCTCTTTGCGGAAGATCAGAGTCCGAGAGTTGCTGCAAGCCGGCTGATACCTTGCCGTCTTTCTCTGTGGCGACGATCGCATTGAACATGTTTTCGTACCCTTTGTAGGTGGCGCGGGCGGTGCGACCTGTGCTGTCGCATCGCACGCGTTGATCGAGTTTTGGGAGAGTTAGATTGCGGCCGGCGGCTAGCTCATTTCCGCGTAGGACGCGGTGCCTTTCGCACTCACGACTGCGGGGCGATCTTCCGGCGACCCAATGCAGCGTTTTACAACGCGCAGATATCCTTTCTCAACCGCAGAAGGATACTGATCGTAGAAGCCGCGCGACTTGAGAAGCTTGTGCAGCTTTGGAAGCTTATATCCGGGCACGTTGGCCAGCGTGTGATGCTCGCAATGGTAGTTCACATAATTGGGTGAGATGAACAGACGCTCAATCGGATTGGCGAGTGTCGTCCGCGTGTTGCGCCGTGGGTCATCGTCAATCAGCTGCGCGACCGCACCATGCTCGCCCATGACCCGGATACGCATAAAGGCAGGATAGAAGAAGATAAATCCAACCCACCACAGACTGTAGGCGAAGACCGATCCGGCGGCAGCCAGCGACACAATCAGCACAGCATGCGAAACCAGGAAGGGGAGGCGTTTCCTTAGTGTGGAAACTCTGAGAAGATAGATGAGGTCTCGAATGCCGGTTTGGCCTGTGAGGTCCCTGATGAATTTGCGCCGCATGCTTGCCGCGGTTGTCGGATAGCCTTTGACGAAAGGAATGTCCGGATCATCTGGGGTCCCGGCAAACTTGTGGTGCTTCAAATGCCCGGTCTTATAGCTGTCAAAATCACTGAGGCTCGGACCGGCGAGGAGCCACCGTGCAAGCGGGCGATTGAGACTTTTGGTTTTGAAGAGGGACGAATGAGATGCATCGTGATTGAGCACGACTAGGCCGAGAATTCGTCCAGCTTGTATCATGGCGCCCAATAGGAACGTCACGGGATTGGGCCAGATAATGAATATGGCAAAGCCAAACGCGATCAGGGCGTAGTTTGAAAATATGAGCCAAAGAGCGACCAGATCAGAGCTTTCGCGGATTGAACGCAGCTCGTCTCGATTGAGATAATTAGATAAGTTCATTCCAACACCTATATATTACCAAATGTTGCATCTTTTGCCATTTTATGTAATGAGAGTCAATGACTAAAAAAAACAACGGGTTCGTTGACGCCCTCAACACGCCGATGTCCGCAAAACGGCTTGTTCTCTCGCTGTTTGGTGCGCTTGATGACACGACACTGCCGATCCAGAAGCTGATCCTTGGCGGAACTGTGTTCGACATTGAGGAGTCTGCCGTGCGGGTTGCCACCAACCGCTTGGTGAGCGATGGCGTGCTGTCGCTCCAAGAGCGCGGATGGTACGGAATTGGCGAAAGCGGCGAGCCGCTTTATGAAGCATCACGCGCCTGGCAAAGACAGGATGACCGCCTGGTCGATTGGGACGGCGGATGGTTTTGTGTCCACGTCTCCCATCTCGGGCGCAGCGACCGAAAGGCTCTCAGAGCCCGCAACAGAGCATTGATGCTCGGTGGTTTTGCCGAATTTCAAGAGGGCCTTTGGGTGCGGCCGAACAATCTTGCGTTTGCGACAGAGGCGCTGGCAGACGAGTTGATACGGCTCGGTCTTGGCGCGGAGGCGATCGTGTTTCGTGCGACGGAGCTCATCCATCCCCAGTCTAGCGCCATCGGTGGCTTGTGGGACAGACGCGAACTGGAGGCGAGCTATCGCGCGGCCCTAAAGGCCATGGAAGTGAGCGAGACGGCTCTGGCGTCCAAGGCTCAAGCCGCCGCCGCGCGGGAGGTACTCGAAATCGGCTCAGCCGTCGTCAGCGTGCTTACACACGATCCGCTATTACCCGAAGGTTTTGTTGATACCGCCCTTCGCCGCAGCGTTTACGACGCGATGCTTCGCTACGATGCGCTCGGAAAATCAATCTGGGAAACACTCTTTGCCCACGCTGGAGATGCCGCTCCTACGAGCAACTAGGTCAAAAGCTATTCGGGATGTAAAGCGCATTGCCACAAACGTGGCCACCGGCCCATACGCCCTAATGACGCGGATAGACAATCACTGAAAGGTAGGTGGCAGGCAACTCAACGAGGTTTTCGGGCCCATGCAAAGCGGCTGAGTCAAACATCAACGTATCGCCGGGTTTGAGCTGATGGATGGTATCCCCATGCCGGTAGTCGACATGGCCCGAGATCATGTAGATGAGTTCGGTGCCCTCATGCTGGAACTGTGAATACGGCTTGGCGTTTTTCGCCAGTGTTATGAGGTAGGGCTCGACGGAGACGTCCCCCGCCAGCGTGGCGCCCAGCATTCGGTACTCATGGCCCGCTTTGGTGCCTTTACGGCTGATCGCAACACCTTCCCCGGCGGGGACGTAGGAACAGTCTCGGCTCTCGTCAAAGTCGGCAAAAAAACGACTGAGGGGCGTGTTCAGCGCGCCGGACAATTTCTCCAGCGTTGTCAGCGAGGGACTTATCTGGCCGTTTTCGACTTTGCTCAGCATACCGATGGAAATGTCGGCGGCGGCGGCGAGTTCACCGACGCTCATGTCCTGACTTGTGCGAAGCCGACGCACAGTGAGGCCGACTGATTGTTCAACGGCCATCTCGCTTCTTGGGCGCGGCGCGCCGGAAGACGTTTGATACTTTTCTGTTTTGGCCAAGGACATCGCTCCTGGTTGATAGCGTCCTTCAATTCGATACCCGATTGCGTCACGATTTGTAGACCCAAAAGGTGCCACACTGGATATTTCCTAACAAGAAAAATTATTTCTTAGCAGTTGACTCTGCTTGAGGGCGTCCCCTAATGTCTCGCCAAGGAGATAGTGAGATGTGCGGGATTGTCGGGCTCTTTGCCAAGACGCAGAGATACGAAGCTTCAATGGGTGCGTTGCTCGCGCCGATGCTGGTCAGCATGTCTGACCGCGGGCCGGACAGCGCAGGGTTTGCTGTCTTTGGCGAAAGTGTAAGTGGGTATGAAAAGATCACCGTCCGTGCGCAAAAGGATGCCCTCGCAGACCTCTGCATTGAGAGCGTTCGATCAAGCCCAGCTGACGATCACACCGTGCTTCAGGTGCCGGAGGAAAGTGTCGACCGTGTCCTGAAACGTTTGGTTGAGCTCGATATTCGCGTGGTCGCGACGGGGAAGCGGATGAGCCTGTTCAAGGGCGTCGGTCTGCCAGAACATGTAACGGGGACCTACGGCCTTTCGCAAATGACCGGCACCCATGCACTGGGGCACACGCGCATGGCGACAGAATCAGCGGTGACCACCGACGGTGCGCATCCGTTCACCACGGGGCCAGACCTGTGCCTCGTGCACAACGGCTCTCTGTCCAACCATGCATCAATGAAGAGAAAATTGTTGCGAGAGGGAATAGAAATCACCTCCGACAATGATTCCGAGGTGGCGTCCGCCTACTTGACCTGGCGCCTGGGCCAGGGGCTTGGTCTGGCTGATGCTCTGGAGGGATCTCTTTCGGATCTGGATGGCTTCTTCACCTTTGTTGTTGGCACGACCGACGGCTTCGGGGTTCTAAGAGACCCGATTGCCTGCAAGCCCGCTGTTATGGCCGAGACGGAAGACCTGATCGCCTTCGGGTCGGAGTATCGGGCCCTTGCCGGACTTCCGGGTATCGAAGGTGCCAAGGTATGGGAGCCGGAACCCGGCAAAGTCTACTTTTGGGAGCATGCGGCGTGAGTGAGTTTGATCTCTCTGAAACAACAGTCCGCGAGTGTAACGCGGCCCTGCACCAGATAGAGGTGGGCTCAGCAACAAAGTTTGACGTGCGCAATCCCGCGGGTCGCCACGCCATTGCTGCAGGATTGGACGCAGATGTGGATGTCAACATCCACGGGCACGTCGGCTACTACTGCGCAGGCATGAACCAGCAGGCGCGCGTTTCCGTAACAGGCTCTGCGGGGGTCGGTGTTGCTGAAAACATGATGTCCGGACGCGTCCATATCCAGGGTGATGCCAGTCAATCGGCGGGCGCGACGGCCCATGGCGGCCTGCTCATCATTGATGGCAACGCATCCGCACGCTGTGGCATATCACTCAAAGGTGCGGACATTGTCGTCAAAGGGTCCGTAGGGCCCATGTCGGCCTTCATGGCGCAGGCCGGTCGCTTGGTTGTGTTGGGCGATGCCGGCGAGGCGCTGGGTGACTCCATCTATGAAGCCGAGCTGTTCGTGATGGGGGATGTCGCGAGCCTGGGCGCGGACTGTGAAGAGAAACCGATGGACGATGACGCCCGCGACAGCCTGGCGGAGGTTCTGCAGAGCGCCGGTCTCATGGATGAGGTCGATCTCAACGCATTCACTCGATATGGCTCGGCGCGGTCCCTCTACAACTTTAAAATCGACAATGCGGGGGCGTACTAATGTCTGACGCGACAACTCCCCAAACAGAGCCGCGTCTCTCTGAGACATTTGATCCACATACGCTGTCGGAAATCCGGCGCGCCGCGGCCACCGGCATCTATGACATTCGTGGTGGCGGCGCAAAAAGGCGCGTCCCGCATTTCGACGATCTCGTCTTTCTAGGTGCCTCCGTCTCCCGGTACCCGCTGGAGGGATATCGTGAGACCTGCTCCACAGCTGTGACGCTTGGCACCCGCTTCGCCAAAAAGCCGATTGAGCTCAAGATCCCGATCACCATTGCAGGCATGAGTTTCGGTTCTCTGTCCGGACAAGCTAAAGAAGCACTTGGGCGCGGCGCCAATATCGCCGGCACATCGACAACCACCGGCGATGGCGGCATGACCCCCGAGGAAAGAGGGCACTCCGATCAGCTGGTCTATCAATACTTGCCGTCGCGCTATGGCATGAACCCGGATGACCTGCGCAAGGCGGACGCCATCGAAGTGGTGGTCGGCCAGGGGGCAAAGCCCGGCGGCGGCGGCATGTTGCTCGGCCAGAAAATTAGCGATCGTGTCGCTGAGATGCGTACCCTGCCGAAAGGGATTGATCAGCGGTCTGCCTGCCGTCATCCCGACTGGACAGGTCCCGATGACCTTGAGATCAAGATTGAGGAACTGCGCGAAATTACCGATTGGGAAAAGCCCATCTACGTGAAAGTCGGTGCCACGCGCCCCTATTATGACGTCGCGCTAGCAGTGAAGTCGGGCGCAGATGTCGTTGTGCTTGATGGGATGCAAGGAGGGACCGCGGCGACGCAAGAGGTCTTCATTGAGCATGTGGGCATCCCCATTCTGGCGGCCATCCCACCGGCGGTGGATGCGCTGAGGGATCTCGGCGTGCACCGCGAGGTGCAGCTCATTGTGTCGGGTGGCATCCGGAACGGCGCCGACGTCGCGAAGGCTCTGGCGCTTGGGGCGGACGCTGTCTCCATAGGCACAGCGGCGTTGGTGGCACTGGGGGATAACGATCCGCGCTGGGAGAAAGAATATGCGGCGCTCGGCACGGTTCCGGGCGCTTACGATGATTGGCACGAGGGGCGTGACCCGGCCGGCATCACAACGCAAGACCCGGAGCTTGCTGCGCGACTGGACCCCGTCGCCGCCGGCAGACGGCTGGCTAATTACCTGTCGGTTTTAACGTTGGAAACACAGACCATCGCTCGGGCATGCGGAAAGAGCAATGTCCACAATCTGGAGCCAGAAGATCTTGCAGCGCTTTCTTTGGAGGCGGCCGCGATGGCGCGGATCCCGCTCGCCGGAACCAACTGGATCCCCGGCCAAACCAGATGATACGCACCATGACGCGAAAGGGAGAACACCCATGTCTCGACCGCTAGCGGACTATGCCAGTAAGCAGGGCATCAAATATTTCCTGATTTCATTTACCGACCTGTTCGGTGTGCAACGGTCCAAATTGGTTCCCGCATCCGCCGTCGATGACATGACGGCAGAGGGCGCTGGCTTCGCGGGGTTCGCTGCCTGGCTAGATATGGGGCCATCCGATCCGGATATGTTCGGCGTGCCCGACACATCGACCATCTTCCAATTGCCCTGGAAGCCTGAGATTGCTTGGATGCCGGCTGATCCTGTGATGGAGGGAAAGCCGGTCGAACATGCCCCGCGCAATGTGCTGAAACGCCAAATGGCAAAGCTCGCAGACCTCGGCTATGAACTCAAAACCGGAGTCGAATGTGAATTCGTCTTGCTAAGTCCGGATGGCGACGATGTGTCGGACGCGAGAGACACCCAGAGCAAGCCCTGTTACGACCAAAGCGCTCTTTTGCGGCGCTACGACGTGATCGCAGAAATATGCGACGCCATGCTGGCAATGGGCTGGGAGCCTTATCAAAACGATCACGAAGACGCCAACGGCCAATTCGAGATGAACTGGGGCTATGCCAACGCGCTTGTGACGGCCGATCGCCACGCCTTCTTCAAATTTATGGCGAAGGCAATTGCCGAAAAACATGGGTACATCGCCACCTTTATGCCGAAACCCTTTGCCGACCTCACAGGCAACGGGTGTCACATGCATGCATCTGTCTGGAACCTCAAAACCGGGACCAATGCATTTCATGACCCAGCGGGCGAGCTGGGCCTATCGTCCTTGGCCTATCAGTTTATCGGCGGCCTTCTGCAATCGGGCCGAGGGCTCGCGGCGCTCACAAACCCCACGGTCAACAGCTATAAGCGGATCAATGCGCCGCGCACCGCGTCCGGTGCGACCTGGTCGCCCAACACGCTGAGTTATACCGGCAATAACCGGACGCACATGATCCGGATTCCAGACGCAGATAGGATTGAGGTAAGATTGGCGGACGGGGCGGCAAACCCTTACCTGTTGCCAGCTGGCGTGCTGGCGGCGGGTCTAGACGGCATCACCAATAAGCGCGATCCAGGTCCGCGTCTCGACATCGATATGTATGAGCATGGTGACGATGAGGCCTACGCCGACAAAAAGCTGCCGTTCAATCTGCTGGATGCGCTTCGTTGCCTGGAGCAGTCGGAAGAACTTGGGAATGGTCTCGGCGAAGAGTTTGTCGCGTCATACACCAAGCTGAAAATGGTGGAGTGGAATGAATATAGCCGCCACCTGACAGAATGGGAGCGCTCCTACACCCGCGACTGCTGACAAAGCCGTCGTGTGGTCACCGGGCCTGAAGATGGCAAGAAATGCGATACTCAGCCTTCAATCTGTTGCGCAATGCGCTCACCGGGCACAAGAATTGGAAGCCAGTCTGGCGCGAACCAGAGCCCGCATCCTCTTATGATGTCATCATTATCGGAGGCGGCGGGCATGGGCTGGCGACAGCCTTCTATCTGGCTCAGGAATTTGGCATTACGAATGTTGCAGTGCTTGAAAAAGGGTGGATCGGCGGTGGCAATGTCGGCCGCAATACCACAATCGTCCGATCAAACTACTTAATCCCGGAGAATATCCGTTTCTATGAGCTCGCCATGAAGCTCTGGGAGCGCCAGGAGCGGGACCTCAACTTCAACACCATGGTTAGTCAGCGGGGTGTGCTGAACCTGTTTCACAATGATGTACAGGGACAGGCTTTCGCGCGCCGCGGCAACGCCATGCGGGTGAACGGTGTGGACGCTGAGCTGCTGGATGCCTCTGCTGTTCGAAAAATGGTGCCGTCACTTAATTTTGATCAGGCGCGCTTTCCCGTTCTGGGCGGTCTCTTACAACGGCGAGGGGGCACAGTCCGTCACGATGCAGTGGCCTGGGGCTATGGCCGCGCGGCTGATCAACGGGGCGTTGATCTCATCCAAAATTGTGAAGTGACGGGCATGCGTATCTCCAACAGCAAGATCCTTGGTGTTGAGACAACGCGCGGTTTCATTGGCGCGAACAAGGTGGGTGTGGCTGTCGCCGGCGCCAGCGGGATTGTCGCGGAGATGGCCGGCATGCGGCTTCCCATCGAAAGTCATGTCCTGCAGGCTTTTGTGACCGAGGGTCTGAAGCCGATCTTGAACACGGTCGTGACCTATGGAGCCGGGCACTTCTATGTCAGCCAATCCGACAAAGGCGGGCTCGTCTTTGGCGGGGACTTGGATGGTTATAACAGCTATGCCCAGCGGGGCGGCTTGGGGACAGTGGAAGATGTCTGCGAGGGCGCCATGTCCATCATGCCGATGATTGGCAAGGCGAAGGTCCTGCGACACTGGGGCGGCATTATGGATATGTCGATGGATGGCAGTCCCATCATCGACAAAACACCGACGGAAGGACTCTATCTCAACGCAGGCTGGTGCTATGGCGGCTTTAAGGCGACGCCCGCAAGCGGCCTTTGCTTCGCGCACCTAATCGCGAAAGACGAACCACATGCCGATGCGGCGGCATTCGCACTGGATCGTTTCAGCCGTGGCGCTGTACTTGATGAAAAGGGGCAGGGCGCTCAGCCAAACCTGCACTAGATGTACTCATGATTATTCCCTGCCCACACTGCGGAAACCGCCTCTCGACCGAGTTTAGCTATCTCGGTGATGCCGCCCTTCTTGATCGGCCTCATTATGAGGACGGCGATGAGCAGTGGGCCGACTATGTGTACTTGCGGGACAATCCCGCTGGTCCGCATCGCGAACTCTGGCGCCACAGCATGGGCTGTGGGAGCTGGCTCATCGTCACCCGCGATACGCGCTCCCACGAAGTGCTCTCATCAGAGCCGGTGAAGGAGCGGCTATGAGCCAGACACATCGAAACCCAAGCGGCGGATTGATTGATCGCACAAAGCGCCTCACCTTCACGTTCGACGGCAAATCTCTTGAAGGCTATGAGGGCGATACGATTGCGTCGGCACTCCTCGCAAATGGGGTCTCTCTTGTCGGCCGGTCTTTCAAATATCATCGGCCCAGGGGCGTTTTCACATCCGACTCGTCTGAACCCAACGCTCTGGTGCAGGTCGGTGCCGGAGCGCACCAGTCACCAAACCTCAAAGCGACCACAGTGCCGTTGCGTGAGGGTCTCGAGGTCCGGAGCCAAAACCGTTGGCCCAATCTGAACCTTGATCTCCTGTCGGTGAATTCGCTGCTGGGCCCGATCATCAGCGGCGGCTTCTACTACAAGGCTTTCATGTGGCCGTCTTCCTTCTGGGAGCGGGTCTATGAGCCCCTGATCCGCCACGCGGCTGGGCTCGGCCGGCTGAGCGGTTTGCCCGATCCGGGACTTTATGAACGCAAGCACCTTCATTGCGACCTGCTCGTTGTCGGCGGCGGTCCTGCAGGTCTGGCATCGGCTCTCACCGCGGCGAGAGCGGGTGCCCGCGTCGTCATTGTTGATGATGATGTCCGGCTGGGCGGGTCCGTATTGAATTCAAAGCAAACAGATGGCGCGTCAGGTATCGACTGGGTTCTTGACGTCTCTGATGAACTGTCGCGGTTCGCGAATGTAAGGGTGCTGACCAGAACCACGGTGTTCGGGCTCTACGACGGCCCTGTTGTTGGCGCCATTGAAGTCGGCGTACAAGACAAAGCAGGCGAAGTGTATTGGAAACTCCTCCCACGCCAGATTGTCTTGGCGACCGGCAGCAACGAGCGAGGCATCGTATTTGGCGGCAACGACCTGCCCGGCGTGATGCTTGCCTCTGCGGCGCGAGCCTACGCCAATCGGTATGCGGTGCATGCCGGTTCCCAGGCAATTGTGTTTACCTCCACAGACGAAGGCTGGCAGGCCGCCCACGATCTGATGAATGCCGGCGTCGACGTGGCCGCAGTCATCGATCCGCGGGACCATGTGGCAGATGAGGTGCGCAGAGGCATGGCTGCTTGGGTCATTCTGGGCGGCGTCGTGGAACAGGCGCACGGCGGTCGGCAGCTCAAATATGTCACGGTCAGAGATCGAGACGGCATCAAGTCGAAACTGCCCTGCGACCTGCTGGCGGTGTCTGGCGGTTGGTCTCCAAACATTGGGCTATCCTGCCATCTCGGCCGAAAACCTACCTGGTCTGAGGAGCAGAAAGCTTTCGTGCCGCCTGAAGCCACGGAGACGATAACTTACGCCGGACCGTTGGTGGGCGCGGTGACGACCAGAGACGCGGCGCGGAGCGGTCAAGTTGCGGCCCATACTGCTCTCAAGCGCCTGGACATCGCACCGCCTGATACATCTTCGTTTGAGGTCCTGCCATCCGAGCCCCATGACTTCTTGCCCGTATGGCGGGTGGCGACAAGCGCCGGCAAGGCATTTGTGGATCTGCAAAACGATGTGGTGGCAAGCGACATCGAACAGGCGAATGCGGAAGGCTATCGGTCCGTAGAACATGTAAAGCGCTACACCACCCTTGGCATGGCGACCGATCAGGGCCGTACGTCAAGCGCCAACGGCCTGGCGGTGTTGGCGGACGCGCAAAACCAATCAATACCAGACGTGGGCGTGACGACCTTCCGCCCTCCTTACACACCGGTGTCAGTGGGTGCCTTGGCGGGCGAAGCATCGGGACCGGACTTTCGACCCGTGCGTCAAACACCCAGCCATCAATGGGCCGAAGAAGCCGGAGCGGTGTTCGTTGAAACAGGGGATTGGCTGCGCGCCCAGTATTTTCCGAAGGCGGGTGAAACACACTGGCGTGAGAGCGTTGATCGCGAAGTCGAGACCGTTCGGTCGCGGGTTGGGTTCTGTGATGTGTCGACCCTCGGCAAAATCGAACTTGTCGGCAGTGACGCCAGAACTTTTCTTGAGCGTCTCTATATCAATGCATGGCAGAAGCTACCTGTCGGCAAAGCCCGATACGGTCTTATGCTTCGCGAGGACGGGTTCGCGATGGACGATGGCACGACCGCGCGCCTGTCCGAGGATCACTATGTGATGACGACGACAACGGCCAAGGCAGGCGCTGTCTTCCAGCATATGAAGTTCTGTCACGAGTGCCTCTGGCCCTCGCTTGATGTTTCCTTTGTGTCGACGACAGATCAGTGGGCGCAATATGCCTTGGCAGGGCCACAATCGAGAGACGTCCTACAGAGGCTTGTCGATATCGATGTGTCTAATGACGCGCTGCCCTACATGGGAGCCACCAGCGCGAACATCGGGGGTGTCGCCGGGCGGATCTTCCGTCTCTCCTTCTCCGGCGAGCTGGCCTATGAAATCGCTGTACCCGCGCGGTTTGGATATTCCCTGGCAGAAACACTCATGGAGATTGGCAAAGACGTTGGCATCGCGCCTTATGGAACGGAAGCGCTCGGGGTCATGCGCATCGAAAAGGGGCATCCCGCTGGTCCAGAACTAAATGGCCAGACGACCGCGTTTGATTTGGGTATGGCGGGCATGCAATCGCAGAAGAAAGATTATATTGGCCGACGCATGAGCGAGCGTCCTCTGCTTCGCGCACCTGAGCGTCAGAGATTGATCGGCGTGCGCGCGCTTGATAGCGAAGACACCTTTGCGGCGGGTGCCCACCTCTTTCTGCCTGATGCAGAGACGACGCCCGAGAATGATCTGGGGTTTGTGTCTTCGGCGGCCTATTCGCCGACGCTTGGATGCGCCATCGGTCTCGCCTTGGTGTCCGGCGGGGATGAGAGGCTTGGGAGCCAGCTGACAGCGTTTGATCCAGTGAGGAACAAGAGCGTGCCCCTTGAAGCCTGTTCGCCGGTTTTTGTGGACCCCAATCGGGAGAAGCTCCTTGCCTAGTCTTGTTGCGCAAACGCCGGTAGCAAAGCCGACTTTTCCTTTGGTGGAGGCACCGGTCGCCGACTGGTCGCTCAGCCCGGGTCAGATACCTGACGGCCCACGTCCTCAGATATCTGGCGTGGAGCTGCCGTCCCCGTGTCGATGCCTGACGGTGCAAGACACGGACATCGTCTGGACGGGACACAATCAATGGATGATCGTCGGGCCGCTCGCTGACATGTCTCCACCATCCGCTGTTCATGCGATCCAGAAATCAGATGCTCGCACGATTTTCACTATACCGTCGGATATCGGACTGTGCCTCATGTCTTATGGCAGCGCCGTGGATTTCGACCCGCTTTTTTTCAAACCGGGATACGCGGCGCCGACCAAAATCGCTCACTTCGCGGGACTGGTGTGGTTCCCGCCGACCGGGAGCGGACATATCAACGTTGCGGTGTTCCGCTCCTACGCTGAAAGCTTCAATCAATGGTTGGGGGATCGCTTGCATCACCTGAAGTCGGGAGAGGTTGCATGACCGAGACCAGTTTCGCCCTGACACTTTCGTGTCCAAACCGCCCGGGGATTGTCGTCAAGATCGCTGAGCTCATCTACCGTGTCGGCGGCGACATATTCGACGCCCAGCAATATGACGATGTTGCTGAGAACCGCTTTTTCATGCGGGTCCTGTTTAAAGGCACCTCCGAAAATATCAGCCCCGCGGAGCTCGAAGACGCCCTGTCTGTGTTAGCCGACAATTTGAGCATGACATGGCGGTTACGAGATCGATCAAAGCCTCAGCGCGTCATGATCCTGGCCTCAAAGTTCGATCACTGCCTGGCAGATCTTCTCTATCGTTGGCGGATCGGTGAACAGCCCATGGAGGTAACGGGCATTGTCTCCAATCATCCGATCGAGACCTATTCCGCCCTTGATCTCCACAGCCTGCCTTTTCACCATTTGCCGGTCACCAAGGAAACCAAGCCTCAGAGAGAAGCGGAGTTATGGGCGCTCGTACAGGAGACGGAGACCGATCTGGTGGTCCTCGCGCGCTACATGCAGATATTGTCGGACGACCTCACCGCCAAGCTGTCCGGTCGCTGCATCAACATCCACCACAGTTTCCTGCCGAGCTTCAAAGGCGCAAAGCCGTACCACCAGGCCCACTCAAGAGGCGTCAAGATTATCGGCGCGACGGCACATTATGTGACGGCTGACCTCGATGAAGGACCGATCATCGAGCAGGATGTAGAACGGATTTCCCACGCAGATACGCCCGAGGATCTTGTGCGAAAAGGGCGTGACATAGAGCGGCGGGTTTTGGCCAAGGCCGTTCGCTTCCATCTGGACGACCGTGTGATGGTCCACAACAAAAAGTGCGTCGTCTTCAGTGACTAGGGCAGACTGGCCTATCTGGCTTGGATTGCTTGGTCTTTTCTGTGTTGTCATCAGTGCTCGACCCACTGGCGGAGGTGGGTCTGCGAAGCACTGTGCGTCTTCCGTATCAGCTGAGCAAGCAAAGGCCTCCCCAAGATTTTGAGGGAGGCCTTCGAAAATTAAGATAGGGACTCAGTCAGAATCGATAGCTCACCCTTCCGCCAATGCCCCAACCGTCATAATCGTCGCGCAAAACGGAATAGTCAGCCGAAATGCCGCCTGACAGCGGACCGTCGCCGAACAGGTTGATACCCGCTTCTAACAGGACTTCGTCATTGTCATTGGCCGGCGATGGCGGTGTGACAGTGTTCACATTGTCGCTGATGGCGTCATACTTATAGGTCGCGCCGACATACGGCATGTAGCTGCCGCCGTAATAGCTGACCTTGCCACCAAGTGAGATCTGCCCGAGCTGCGAGTCTGTTGCACCAAACGTCGTTCCCAGACTGTCGGTATAGGCATCATTGTCGGTATCAGAATATGCCCAGCCAAGACGTCCGCTCAGGCCAACATTGTCATACCACTTCATGGCGTTCAGGCCCACAGACACATACATCGAGTCGCCATCCTGGCTGCCCGTTGCAACGACCGCCCCAACCGTGCGGGTGTTGTCAATGTCGTTACTTGTGTACGCGATGCTTGCGTCAACACTGAAGATATCGTCCACGACAAAATTTGCGTAAGGGCCGATGGTGATCGCCTGCGTGTCCGCACTGCCGCCATTGAACGCGCTTGTCGTGTCTGTGTCGTTGTACGAAATGAATGCACCGACCGTCACATAGTCGGACACGGTATAGTCGAGCCCTACGGTGCCGCCAACGGTTTCTGATTCAAAGGCAGTAGGAGCGAAATCACTTTCGCCTTCAAAATAGTGGGCACCGGCCCATACACTCAAATTGTCCGTGAGGGCACTGGATTGCTCACCTGCGGCGATCCCAAATTGATTGTTCAACGAACCGAAACCACCTGTTCCGAGATTCCGTCGTCCGAGCGCCAAAGCGAAGAAGTGGTTCTGGAGTGTCGCCGACACGATAAACATGGCGTAGATCTGCAGAATCGGCGCGATCCCGCTATAGGTACCTGTCGAGCTTGTAGCGAAAAAGCGACTGTCTGAGATGCCCGCATTCGCTGACCCCGCAAATGCAGTCACCAACATGGCTCCTGAAAGGGCGGTGGTCGAAAGCCATTTCCGTATCATGAGTTTGTTCCGTTTGATTTAGGTTGTTCGCGGGTTGACCACCACGCACCCACATCCCCCAGCATCGGGATTTGCTTACAGACGCTCCCGAGGCTGCTTCTTCTTCATATAAGAGTGACGAAACTGTGCCTTGACCTAGAGCAAGTCGCCTCTTTAGACGGCACATATTCCTATAACGGTACGCAATCCTTAGAGGTTGCTGCTACCTATGCCCAATTGTTCGGACCGTCGAGCCAGCGCCGCAGTGAAGTCTCTCTTTGCTGCCGCCGTAAGACAAGGCAGCAGGACGGCGAAATGTTGATCGATGCCCCGCTCCTGGTCCGGCCAGCTGATCCTCTCCAGCCCCTCGAACTCGCGCAGATAGTCCATCCAATAGCGGCTCACAATCCATAGTGACCGGGTGAGCATTTCAAGATCGATCTCACCGTCGCGTCGAAATAGATCTTCCTCTCTGATCCTCTCAACGAGCTGGCGAAGGTCTTGGTAATTCGCTGACAGTTCTGAGTCTGAGGCGAGCGTGCCCAGGTCCTTGGCGTTTTGGGCCCGATCACGCAGCAAAAACCGGTTGTCCCACGTGAGTTCCATGCCGGCGAGCAAATGCTCCACATAGTCATCGGCAACAGCACCTGAGGTGTAAAGAGCACGTCGCTCCTGCGCCCGCTTGCGAGCATCTGCCTCCAGGCGTTTTGCGAGCTCACGTTTGGTGGGGAAATGATAGGTCAGGTTCCCTTGCGAGATACCCACGTCTGCGGCGATCTCGGTCAGCGTTGCGGCCGCATATCCCTTCTCATTGAAGATCCGTCTCCCGGCGGCAAGGATGCGGTCCGGAGTCTTCGTGCTGGCCTTCATAAATTCAAGCTCTGCCGGGGCTGTCTGAAAAAAATTGACAGATTAGGTTCTACTACCTAAATTTAGGTAATGCTACCTAATTAAGCGATTTTGAGAGACCGGATAAGGCGGGGAGGACCGATGAGCAAGAACGCAAAGCATGTGATCATCGTCGGCGGCGGCACGGCAGGATCAGTATTGGCGGCCCGTTTGACCGAAAATCCAACCATCAACGTGACCTTGCTTGAGGCCGGTCCAGACGACAGCAGCTATGACGCCGCGGTATTGGAGCCCACGCAAGCGCCCAATGCCTGGTTGGGCGGACCGAACATCGAAATGACCGTGATGGCTTCCAAGCCTGCAGATATTCTCATGCTCCAGGGGCGGATGCTGGGCGGCACCTCCGCGGTCAATGGAATGGCGACACTGCGCGGCATGCCGGCGGATTATGATGGCTGGGCTGCATCCGGGCTTGAGGGCTGGGGTTGGGCAGATGTGGAAAGCACGTTCATTGCAGCCGAGCGCGATCTGGATTTTGGTGACTCCCCAATTCACGGCAACTCAGGGCCCTTGCCGGTGCGGCGCTGGCGGCGAGATGAGATCAGCCGCGCGCAACTCGCCTATTATGACGGCATGCTTGAGGTGGGGACGCCCGCCGTCGCAGATATAAACGACCCGTCTCAACTCCCCGGCGTTGGCGTCTTTCCTGTCACCATTGATGCCGGTGGCAAGCGCGTGACAACAAGTCTTGCCTACCTGACGCCAGCGGTTCGGGCGCGCGACAACCTCACAATAAAAACGGGCGCGGAGGTCAGCAGACTGGTTTTGGATTCAGGGCGTGTTATTGGCGTGTTGCTCGCCAACGGGGAAACGATCGAAGCCGACGAGGTGGTTGTCGCCTCAGGTGCTCTATGGTCACCCAACCTGTTGATGCGCTCCGGTATTGGGCCGGCGGATCATCTCGCCGAGCATGGGGTCGCTGTGCACGCAGACCTGCCTGTCGGCAAGACCATGAGCGATCATCTGGGCCCCGGCATCCGTTATGGACATGAAGGTCCCCGTGGGGGTTCCGCCGGACCCGCGCAAGTTCTACTTTTTGGCGCGTCCAACGGCGTCGACGTCGACACCCACACATTTCCTATTGCACCGATGACAACCGAGGGGCCAACGGAGTTTATGATGGCAGCCTTTCTCCTGCGCTCTTCGGGCAAAGGAAGTGTGCGACTGGGTGAGACCGAAGCGGCCGGTCCGGTGGTGACGGCACCGCCGCTCCCGGAGGATGCAGCCGAGAGCCTTCAGTACGCCTTAGACCAAATCGCTGCCTGGGAGACGTCCGCTCCCGCCCGTGCCTTGGGGTGTGAGCAGGTTGAACCGATTGATCTCAAGGCGCCCGATGCGGTATCGCGCGCCCTCGAACAATTGACCATCAGCTACGGCCATATGACCAGCACATGTCCCATGGGAGCGGTGCTTGATGCGGATTGCCGTGTTTTGGGTATGGAGGGACTCAGAGTGGCAGACGCATCTGTGATGCCGACCATTCCGGCAGGGAACACCTACTTAGGCTGCGTCATGATCGCCGAACGCGTCGCCCGCAAAATGCTGGCAGAGACGGTTTGATGCACCAGCTATCGAACCGTCCCCTGGCTGCCTGACCCCACTCACTTATGAAAGGGGAGTGATATGACGCACACACCGGTTCAAGAGGGTGAGTACATCATCTACGGCATGTTCTGCTCCTATTTCACAAAGAAGCTCGAGAGCTACTTCCGTGTGAAGGGCATTCCCTACAAGTTCGTGGAGATGGACAGTCCGGCCTTCACCGAAACGGCGAAAGAAGTCGGTGTGATGCAGATACCGCTGGTCCAGTGTCCTGATGGCACCTGGATTTGCGACACAACACCCATCATTCAGGAATTTGAATCTGCATTACCCGAGACTCCTGTCCGGCCCAAAGACCCGGTCGCGGCATTCTGCAGTTTTTTCCTGGAAGACTGTTTTGATGAATGGCTTTGGACGCCGGCACTCTACTATCGCTGGGCTTTCAAGATGGATGAAAACAGGAGGAGCGAAGAGTTCACCTATACGATCGCGGCCAACGGCCTCAAGTTGCCGCGGTTTGTCCTGCGGCGGATCATTACAATGCGCCAGAAGATCGTGCACTTGAAAGAGAATGGTATCGTCAGTCGCGCGCACGCGCGCCAGACCGAAGATTTGTACATCGATCTGCTCGACATATTGCAGCCGATCCTTGAGAAGCGTCCATTTCTCTTTGGGGACCGGCCTTGCGAAGCTGACTTTGGCCTTCACGGACCCATGTTCCCCCATTTCGCCAATGACCCGACGCCGCAGGAGATTATGCAGGTGCGCGCACCCCATGTGTTTCGCTGGGTCGCCCGTCTCTGGTCAACGCGCCCCGCGGAGCTAGCGTCAACTGACGAGATCACATCCGTGCCAGCGGACCTCAAACCGCTGTTGCAAAAATTCGCATCCGAATACCTTCCCTACCTCGTCGCGAACAGGGAGGCGTTTAGGGAGGGCTCACCCCGAACAACATACTCGGTCCAGGGCCTTGAGTGGAACGTCGTGACTGCGCCTTATCGTGTTTATTGCCTAGCACAGCTACAGCGGCGCTATCAGGCGCTGGACGAAAGTCAGCAAGCAGAATGCCGCGACTTGCTTGGCGCAGACGCTGGCACGATTTTGGAAAGTGACATCTACTGTCCTCTCGAAATGCAGAATGTCACGTCGGCTCAGCCCGCGGTACTGGACGAAGGCCGAGTTGTTTCCAGGCATTGGCAGGCAAAATCCTGGTTTGAAAAACTCATGGAATCTGCAAGAGCGACCACTGCGACCCGCCGCTCCCCGGAGAAGAAAGAGGTCGGGTCCGCCTGGCTTCCCATCTATTTTCAGCACTATCGCGCAAGATAGCAGAGCACTTGAGCGTGGGTCGCGGCATGGTGCGCCCGAACGAAGTGTCTGGTACGTAGCCGTTACTTAACCGCGAATATGCGATGGATCACGCCCCCGTCGCCGGTTCTGGACTTGGACACAGCAATGATATTGTTGAGCCAGGCATGGTCTTCAGACGCTGTTTCAAAGCGTGGACTGGTGCGAAAATAGTATCGGTCGGCGCCTGCCGGGTCGTCTGGCTTCCCAAAGTCTAACGCATAATCTTGCTCGTGCGCCTCAAACGCCATGATGCCGTGCCAGTGAACATAGAGAATATCGCCCGTGTCCGTTTTGAGCGTGAAGCGCACATCCAGCGCGCCGGAGCCGTCAGCACGGATCCGCGACCAGTCAGCGCCGGATTGCGGCATGACCTCGCCTTTTAGCTTGGGCCCCTCAAAGTGCCCGCCGAGCACATTGACAATCATCCGGTAACCCTCAGGCGTCTGCCCGACATGCATCGGTTCATCCAGCTTCACCCGGGCTTCGAACAGAAATTCTGTCTCAATCTCCGACATGTCACTCCTCCTTTGCCGTTTGAAATCGCATGAGGGAAAGAAACATGTCGGCCTCGAGTGGGGCAAACACCCAAAGATGACCACGTCCGAAAGCGGCCACTTTCGGCCAGATACGACGGATTAGCGGCGCTAATGCGCGAAATCACGTCGCCATTGGGCGGTCCGCCGCCGCACTGACCTTTTCCGCCCATATCTGATGCACTTGATCATCAGGATGATCAATCAATGGGCACGCCGCCGACGCGCGGGCGCAGAAGCTCCTAAAAAGGGCTGCCAATGAGTTGGCACGCTTCTTGAGTTTAAGGGGGCATTAGCAGCTAGGGTTCCGGCCGATGCTTTGCCTGTCTGGTGAGCCGGTGACTGGTCCGAGAGCTGCGGCCCTACCGGTTAACAGCGGCAGGGTACACGGCGGGACAAAAGCCCGGGAGGTCTAGCGCGTTTGGTAAAACAGCGTCCGGCCCGCCGCGACCACCAGACTCCGAGACCGACAATGGAGTAGTGGTAATGAAACGTTTTACTCACCTTTTGGTCGCGCTGACGACCGCAACGAGTCTGACATTCGGTAGCATCGCTGCAGCGAACGCCGAAGAAAAGACAGAATTCAAGCTGGCTTGGTCAATCTATGTCGGTTGGATGCCCTGGGGATGGGCGGCCGACCAGGGGATTGTTGATAAATGGGCCGACAAATACGACATCGAAATCGAAGTCGTTCAGTTCAATGATTATATTGAGTCCATCAATCAGTACACGGCAGGCGCTTTTGACGGCGTGACGGCCACCAACATGGACACGCTGGCGATTCCCTCTGTCGGCGGTGTCGACACGACGGCGCTAATTGTTGGTGACTTCTCCAATGGGAATGACGCGCTCATTCTGAAGGGGGAAGACGAGCTCGACGCTGTCCTTGGGCAGAACGTCAATCTGGTTGAACTGTCTGTTTCCCACTATCTCCTGGCACGCGCGCTGGAGACCATCGGTAAGGAAGAAAAAGATGTCACCGTCGTCAACACGTCTGACGCGGACATGATTGCGGCGTACCAGACCGATGATGTGACAGCCGTTGTGACATGGAACCCGCTGGTGGCGGAAATTCTTGAAATGCCCGGAGCGAGCAAGGTCTTTGACTCCTCTGACATTCCAGGCGAGATCATGGACCTGACCGTCGTGAACACTGAGACACTCGCCGATAATCCGGCCTTCGGGAAGGCTCTGGCAGGTGCGTGGTATGAAACCATGGCGATCATGCTGTCTGACACGCCAGAAGGCGCCGCCGCGCGCACAGCCATGGGCGAAGCGTCCGGCACCGACCTCGCCGGCTATGATATGCAGCTTGCGTCAACAGAGATGTTTGCAACGCCGGCCGAAGCAGTCGCCTTTACAACTTCCGACGACGTGACGACGACGATGGAATCCGTACGGACCTTCCTGTTTGATCGTGGGTTGCTTGGCGAAGGTGCACCAAGTGCCGACATTGTCGGTATTGCGTTCCCAGACGGGTCTGTTCTCGGCGACGAGGGGAATGTGAAGTTCCGCTTCAATGCTGACTATATGAGCATGGCTGCCGACGGCTCCCTGTAAGTCACTCTGATGAGCTTTCCGCAACATCTTTCCCAAGTAAGATAGGTAGATAAGAGAATGGCTCTGTCGCGTAGCGGACGGCTCATCAACAAATACCCTAGACCGGCGGCGGGACGGCTGCTTGCGATCGTGCCCTTTGCACTATTGCTCCTCGTCTACGCCGTCGGTTCAGACATTCGGTTGTCGGAAAACCCGAATGACAAACTGCTTCCTAGTTTCACATCGCTGATTGACGCTGTCGAACGTATGGCATTTGAGCCTGACCGGCGCACAGGTGATTACCTCCTATGGGTGGACACAAGCGCAAGCCTGGCCCGTCTCGGAGGCGGCGTGGTGCTGGCAACGCTGCTTGGGACCGTGGTTGGGATTACGGTGGGCCTTATTCCCTATGCCCGATCAACAATGTCGGCTTTTATTGCGGTCTTCGCGATGATTCCGCCGCTGGCGGTACTCCCCATCCTCTTTATTACGTTCGGCCTGGGAGAGACCTCGAAGGTCGCGCTGATTGTGTTTGGCATCGCGCCGTTCATGATGCGTGACTTAGCGTTGCGCGTCGCGGAGTTGCCACAGGAACAAATTGTAAAGGCGCAGACCCTTGGCGCGTCCACGTGGCACATCGCCTGGCGGATCGTGTTGCCGCAGATGATGCCGCGGATTATTGATGCGCTCCGCTTATCTCTGGGTTCCGCCTGGTTGTTTCTCATTGCCGCAGAAGCGATCGCCTCACAAAGCGGGCTTGGATACCGTATCTTCCTTCTGCGTCGTTACCTGGCAATGGATGTGATCCTTCCCTATGTGGTCTGGATCACATTGCTCGCGGTGATTTTCGATGTGCTTTTGAGGCGCTATCAGGCATGGGCCTACCCTTGGTTTACAGCTGAAAGGGCGCAGACATGACAGCTGTAAGCGTTCGTAACATTTGGATGGAGTATGGCGATCAGATTGTGTTGGAGCGCATCAGTTTTGATGTGGAACCCCATTCCTTTGTCTCTCTGGTGGGCCCCTCGGGATGCGGCAAGTCTACGTTCCTGCGCCTGCTTCTGAGCCAAGAGCAAGCAACACGCGGCGAAATCATTATCGACGGTGAAGAAATACCGACCAATCCGGAACCTGATCGTGGCGTCGTGTTTCAGAAATACTCGGTCTTTCCTCATTTGACGGCACTGCAGAACGTCATGCTCGGGCTTGAGTTCGATCGTGGCGGGATTTCAGGTCGGCTCCATGGCCGCAAGCGACGCAAGGCTCGCGACGAGGCAATGGATTATCTGGAATGCGTGGGTCTCGCAGATGCAGCGTCCAAGTTCCCATCGGCTTTATCGGGGGGTATGCAACAACGCCTCGCCATTGCGCAGGCATTGATCAACAAGCCGCGCATTCTTTTGCTTGATGAGCCCTTTGGCGCGCTGGATCCAGGCATCCGCTCCGACATTCACGATCTGATGCTGCGCCTGTGGTGGGAAGACAAGATGACCGTTTTTATGGTCACTCATGATTTGCGCGAAGCTTTTTATCTTGGCACCCGGGTGATCGCGTTCGACCGCGTGCGCAAGAGAGAGGAAGAGTTGGAGCGCTATGGAGCCTCCATCGCCTTTGATACACCGTCCGACCCGGCGCCGTTTGTGAAGGAGCTTGCCGCAAAGGACGCGGCCGCATGAATTTATGTTCTTGCCGGGACGACCCGGTAGCTGGTGACAAACCGGCTCTTGAGACATGGCCCAGGACGACCTGGTGCGGAAAGAGCTGGCCAGCGGGCCAGCTTCGACCTGAAGGAGATGTCCGTGGGACCCGAACCAGAGATTTTGTCGAGTGAAGTAATTCCGGGTGGTGCACACTGGTCGTTGACCATGAAAGCAGGGCTCACCTTGCGCCTCACCGATGTGGAAGGAGGCGCCAATGTCGGCATGCTTTTCTACAATCCGCTAAGCCCTTTGGAGCGGTACAATGCGCCGGACAGTTTGAAGTGTCAGCACACCTTCAAGCTGACAAAGGGCAATTGTCTGTACTCTGACATGGGCCGCATTTTTTGCTCCATCGTCGACGACACATTCGGGTGGCATGACACGGTCTGCGGCAGCACCACCCGAAAAACTGTGAAAGAGAAGTGGGGTCTCACCACCTACCAGACGGCGCGCAATGAGCGCACGCAAAACGGGCTGGATAGTTTCTTGGTCGAAGCTGCGAAATACGGCCTCGGCAAGAAAGATATGGCCGCCAACGTGAACTGGTTCAGCAAAGTGGTGCCCGACGCCGAAGGCAATCTGAGCTTTGTCCCTGAGGCGGCGCGGGCCGGCGCCCAGGTCGACCTGCGCTTTGAAATGGACACACTGGTTCTCTTCCATACCTGTCCTCATCCCCTGGATCCGTCGCCAACCTATGCGCCGAAACCGGTCAGGTTCGACATCTTCGAAGCAGAGCCGGTGGCTGCCGATGATGCCTGTCGCACCTCCCGCCCGGAGAACGGCCGTGGTTTTGAGAACACGGAATTCTATCGGCTGACCGCCGGTGGGTCAGCCTGATCGGGAGGAAGGAAAAAATGATCAAAGAAAGCGCTCTCGATCCGGCAAACGCGACCTACCGAGAAACCGTGGAAGCCGGGGACTATTGGATGCATACCGTCAAGCGCAGCGAGGTCTTCCGCATCCTCGACCTTGAAGGAAACCAGGCGGCGGACACCTTGTTCTACAGCGCGGATGATCCGACCGAACGCTATAGCGCCGTGGATACCATCCGCGAACAGGGAAATGTCTATCTGACTGCTGGGACAAAACTCCTGTCGACTGAAGGATCGGTCATGTTGGAGATCGTCGCGGATACCTGCGGGCGCCATGACACGCTGGGCGGGGCATGCGCCACTGAGTCCAACACAGTGCGCTATGCCCATGACACGAAATGCATGCATGCCTGTCGGGATAGCTGGCTGTTGGCGGTTGCGGAGAATGAAAAGTACGGCATGTCAAAGCGCGACATCACCCACAACATCAACTTCTTCATGAACGTACCTGTGACGTCGGAAGGCGGACTCACCTTTGAAGACGGCATCAGCGCACCGGGAAAATATGTGGAAATGCGTGCTGAGATGGATGTGCTCGTCCTCATCTCCAACTGTCCTCAACTGAACAATCCCTGCAACGCCTATAACCCGACCCCGATCGACGTGTTGATCTGGGATGGCAGCGCCGCTTGAGCGTCACAACGAGTCAGAAAAGCAATAAAGCTCATGTTTAAAACTGTTCTTGTCGCCAATCGTGGCGAAATTGCATACCGCATCATTCGGACCCTGAAGGAGATGGGGATCCGGTCAGTCGCCATCTATTCAGAGGCAGACCGTCATGCGCGGCATGTGCGGGAAGCGGACGACGCCTATTGCGTTGGGCTGGCGCCGGTGTTGGAGAGCTATCTCAATATCGACAACATTCTTACCATCTGCAAGGAAACTGGCGCGGAGGCAGTGCATCCAGGCTATGGGTTCCTGAGTGAGAGCGCTGAGTTTTCTCAGCGCCTCGAAGAAAACGGCATCAAGTTTATCGGGCCGCGGCCTGAACACTTGCGAGATTTTGGGACCAAGCACACAGCCCGCGCCCTGGCGGAAAAGGCGGACGTACCCCTGCTGCCGGGAACAGAACTGCTCGCCAGTCTGAAGGAGGCCCTGTCCGCTGCCGCCGATATTGGCTACCCGGTGATGCTCAAAAGCACCGCGGGCGGCGGCGGCATCGGACTACAGCTCTGCAACTCAGACACAGAGCTTGAGAAGGCGTTCGATACGGTCCGTCGTATGGGGGAGAACAATTTCGGTAATGCCGGTGTGTTCCTTGAGAAGTTTGTGAGCGAAGCCCGCCACATCGAGGTGCAGATATTCGGCGATGGTTCCGGAAAGGTACTCACTTTGGGGGAACGCGACTGTTCTCTTCAGCGCCGCAACCAGAAGGTTTTTGAAGAAACACCGGCACCAGGTCTGGCGGACGACCAACGCAGTGCCCTTGCTGAGGCTGCGAGGAGCTTGGGAGAAGTCGTGTCTTATGCCTCAGCTGGCACGGTTGAGTTCATCTACGACATTAGCGAGGAGAAGTTCTACTTCCTTGAGGTGAACACCCGCCTTCAGGTGGAACACGGCGTCACGGAAGAAGTGTTCGGCATCGATCTCGTCGAATGGATGGTGAAACAGGCGGCTGGATCAATGCAGCCCCTGGATCATATTCAGCTTGCGCAGTCGGGCGCCGCCATCGAAGTCCGGATCAATGCGGAGGACCCCGCCCGCAACTTCCAACCGAGCGCTGGGCGCCTGACCCATGTGGAGTTTGATGAAGAAGCCCGTGTCGATGGGTGGATTGAAACAGGCACGGTGATCACCTCTCACTACGACTCGCTCATTGCAAAGCTCATCGTTAAGGGCACGGATCGTGCGGCGGCACTTGCCAAACTCAAGGCTGCGCTGTCCGAAACCTCTCTCTATGGCATTGAAACCAATCTCGATTATCTCGCAGCCATTGCCGACACGAAGATGTTCGCAGAAGGGCGGGTCAGTACGCGCTTTCTCGCAGACTTTGCCTATCAGGCACCGCGCCTAGAAGTGATATCCCCGGGCGCTCAGACCAGTGTGCAGGATTTTCCAGGCCGCGTCGGCTATTGGGCGGTTGGTGTGCCACCCAGCGGGCCTATGGATGACCTTTCGTTTCGACTGGGTAACTGCCTGGTCGGAAACCCGGAAGATGCTGCAGGCCTTGAGTGCGCCGTAACCGGGCCCGCACTCCGCTTCAACACGGATGCCGTGATCGCGCTGACAGGCGCGGAGATGACAGCAACCCTCGACGGTCGGGCCGTGCCCTATTGGGAACCGATTGAGGTCTCTGCTGGTGAAACACTACAGCTCGGCCCTGTAAACGGAGCCGGGAACAGGACCTACATTGCGATCCGACATGGTATTGATGCGCCCCTTCATCTGGGAAGCCGGTCTACCTTCATCCTTGGCGGGTTTGGTGGGCACGCCACCGGCCAACTCAAAACCGGTGATGTATTGCGGATCAATCGCGAGGGCGCAACAAGTTCTCCTCTAAATGCAATCGCACCGGACAACCGGCCAGCTCTCACACGGGAGTGGGACATCGGCGTTCTCTACGGACCGCACGGGGCCCCCGACTTCTTCACGGACAATGACATCGAGACCCTGTTCAGCTCGTCCTATGAGGTGCACTTCAACAGCGCCCGGACAGGTGTGCGTCTGATTGGGCCAAAGCCCGAATGGGCACGCGAGGATGGCGGCGAGGCGGGTCTGCACCCTTCCAATATTCATGATAACGCGTACGCCATTGGGACCGTCGATTTTACCGGCGACATGCCCATCATTCTGGGCCCTGACGGCCCGAGCCTCGGCGGCTTTGTCTGCCCCGCGACGATCGTGGACGCGGAACGATGGAAGATGGGGCAATTGCGTCCCGGCGATAAGGTGAGATTTGTGTCCCTCTCCCCTGATGAGGCGGCATCGCTTAAAGCTGAGCAGGATGAGGCGCTGCAACAACCAGCCAAATCCGGAGCAGGCGCTGGTGCACCAATATCCGAGCCGCAACAACAGGGTGATCGGCCATCGGCCATCCTGGCCAAGGGAAGCACGAATGGCATCGATATCGTGTACCGGCGGGCGGGCGACTCCTATCTCCTGGTCGAAATGGGCCCCCTTGTTCTGGACTTGAGGTTGCGTCTACAGGTGACAGCCCTCATGTCCTGGCTCGAGCAACAAAACCCGGATGGCGTGGTTGATCTGACACCTGGCATCCGATCGCTCCAGATCCATTACGATCCCGCACGCCTTTCCACCACCCGATTGCTGGACATGTTGCATCAGGCGGAAGGGGAGATGCCCCGCGCGGAAGACTTGACCGTCCCCAGTCGCATTGTTCATTTGCCGCTCAGCTGGCGGGATGAGCAGACAGAGCTCGCCATGCAAAAATATCAGGAGCTCGTGCGCGCCGACGCCCCCTGGTGTCCGTCCAATGTGGAGTTCATCCGCCGCATCAACGGGCTGCCCGATGAGCAGGCGGTGAAGGACATTATTTTCGAGGCGGACTACCTAGTTATGGGTCTGGGGGATGTTTACCTCGGTGCACCCGTCGCAACCCCCATCGATCCGAGGCATCGGTTGGTGACTACCAAATACAATCCCGCGCGCACCTGGACACCTGAAAATGCGGTGGGGATTGGCGGCGCCTATATGTGCATCTACGGAATGGAAGGCCCCGGTGGCTATCAGCTGTTTGGCCGTACATTGCAGGTCTGGAGCACGTGGCAACAGCGCGGAAGTTTCAGTGTGGGCAAGCCCTGGTTGCTGAGATTCTTCGACCGGATCAAGTTCTTCCCCGTCGCGCCGGAGGAGCTCGCCGAAGCGCGAGACGCCTTCACTCACGGGGCTTATGAGATCGATGTTGAAGAAGGCTCGTTCAATCTGGCGGAGCATGAGGCAATGCTTGCCGGTGCGAGCGACTCCATTCGCGCATTCAAACAAACGCAGCAAGAAGCCTTCGACGCAGAACGCACGCGCTGGCGCGAACAGGGCATCAACGCTGAGGTGATAGAGGAAGCGTTCGCCATTGATGAGCCAGAGATAGAGGTGCCTGAGGGCGGCTCGATTGTTGAAGCATCCCTGCCCGGAAGCGTTTGGAAGGTCCTGACCGAGCCGGGCAAGCATGTCGACGCAGGCGATCCCGTCGTCATTCTAGAAAGCATGAAAATGGAACTGGAGGTCGTCGCGCCTCAAAGCGGCGTCGTCCATGAAGTGCTCTGCAAACCTGGACAAACGGTCGAGCCAGGACAGGCGGTCTTGGTTATGGCCGCGGCTGAGAGTGCGGCGCTCCATGACTGACTTTGATATCCAGATCGGTCCGCTGCTGGATGCTTATGAACGCGGCGCAGTGACACCCGAAACGGTGATTGATCAAATCTATGATCGGATCGAAGCCTGTCCCGCCAAGGCGATCTGGATTTCTTTGGTCTCGCGGGAAGACGCGTTGACCGCTGCCCGCGCGCTTGCAGACGCTGACATTGATCGCGATGCCCTGCCGCTCTTCGGCATTCCCTTTGCCGTCAAGGACAATATCGATTGTGTGGAATTGCCGACAACGGCGGGGTGTCCGTCCTTTGCCTATGATCCGCAGGAGGATGCCACGGCGGTCGCGCGCCTCCGGGCGGCGGGCGCGATCCTGATCGGCAAAACCAATCTGGATCAGTTTGCAACCGGGCTGGTCGGTACCAGGTCACCCTATGGCGCCCCGCACTCTGCCTTTAGCGAGGATCATATTTCAGGTGGCTCCAGCAGCGGCTCTGCCGTCGCGGTTGCGCGCGGTCTTGTCTCCTTTGCGCTGGGCACTGATACGGCAGGGTCCGGCCGTGTGCCGGCGGCTTTCAACAATATTGTGGGATACAAACCGACCCGCGGATTGGGGAGCACCAAAGGCGTGGTTCCGGCATGCCGAACCCTGGACTGCGTCAGCGTTTTTGCGGCGACCTGCGGCGATGCGTCCGCGGTCAAAACCGTGATGGAAGGATTTGATCCAACGGACGCCTATTCCCGTCCATTGGAAACGCGACCCCTCGCGGGGGCTTCGTTTCAGTTTGGTGTTCTGGACGCCCAAAGCCGCAACTTTCTGGGAGATGTGGGAACAGAGAAAGCGTATGACCTGAGCGTCGCAAACATGCGGAAGCTTGGCGGAACGCCGGTCGACGTCGACTACACACCCTTTCGCAAAGCCGCCGAACTTCTCTACGCCGGGCCGTGGGTTGCGGAGCGATATGCCGCTGTGGGCGGTCACATAGACAAAGGATTGGACGATGTTGATCCGACCGTGGCAACGATTGTCCTAGGCGGCAAGTCACCATCTGCAGAAAGCGCCTTCGTCGGTCAGTACACGCTTGCCGACTATCGACGCGAAATAGAACGCGTTTGGGAAACCATCGACGTGTTGCTCCTCCCGACGACGCCCACAACCTACCGGATTGACGAGATTGCAAAAGACCCCATTGGGCTCAATGCAAACCTGGGTCTCTATACCAATTTTGTGAACCTCGTCGATTGCGCGGGCGTTGCAGTCCCAGCCGGTTTTGGTGACGGCTTGCCGCGCGGGGTCACGCTCATCGGACCGGCCTTCACAGACGACGGTCTTTTAAAATTGGCCGACAAGCTTCATCGGACATCGGGCGCAGAGCTCAAGGCCGGTGCGACCAATCATGCGTTGGCGTCGGACGAAGTGACAGGTCATCAAGGTGTAGAGCTTGCTGTTGTCGGCGCACACCTTTCCGGACAACCTCTAAACACGCAGTTGGTCAGCCGCGGCGCGAAGTGCCTGGAGACCACGAAGACGGCAGCGAGCTATCGCCTCTACGCCCTGGCAGATACCGTGCCTCCAAAACCCGGCCTAGAACGCAGGGCAGGCGAAGGTGCGGCCATCGAAGTCGAAGTGTGGGCGCTCTCAGACCAGGCTTTTGGCAGCTTCACCGCCGAGGTTCCCGCACCGCTCGCCATTGGAAACGTCGAGCTCGCGGATGGGCGCTGGGTCAAAGGATTCGTCTGCGAACCTTGGGCCCTCGCAGGCGCCACGGACATTACTGATTTTGGCGGGTGGAGAGCCTATCTGGCGTCGGTGTAATAGAGCGGCAGTTGGTTATTGACACATGGATGAGGTGACGGCGAACGACTGTTTTGCAGCCTCTTCCTCGCGCGACAAAATCCGCTCGAGAGAAAAACTCGTTGGCATGGGCGTGATCCGACAGTCGTTCAAAGGTCTGCAATCCTGCAATATCCGCTTGGTCTCCAGCAGTGCTTCTCGACCGGTCATCAGCGTGAGAGATAAGCCGGTCAAGCACGCAGCTGCGTCCTGATAGTCGGTGCTGAGGGCGGTCGCTGGCGGATTGGCATTCGCTTCCGTGTTGGGGGCGACCGCCATCTCCGACTCTACCTTGTCTGCGCTTTGGGAAATTTGCGCTTTGACCAGACCAAGCGCCTGTTTGGCGTTGGAGAAAGCGTCGACAAGCCGATCGGCTTCTGCTGATTCCAGAACCGCGGCACCGTCGACAGCCTTGTGCAAAGCATCCCGTTCCCGTTCGAAGGTTGAGATTGCGGCGGCGAGGTGCCGCGTGAGGGAGGAGACATCACCGGTGGCGAGCTCCAAAGAGTGCAACAGCGACAGCGCGCCGTAAAGGTCAGCTAGATCACGGGCGACAAGGTTCCATCGGGTTTCGTCGGGCAGGGGCGCACTGGTGCCTGCACGGGCCGCGTCGACTGAGGCGACGGCTTTTTCCAGCACACTGATCGCCTCGTCAGAGAAGAGCGTCAGCTGCTGGGACAGCGTCACCAGAACATGCTGACCGGATGCTGCGGCGGTGTCGAACAACAGACTGGCATCGACAGCACTGCCCGCAAGGTTTGAAAACGCCACATCACTAAGCGCCAACTGATCCCCGTAGGCGCAGAAGTCCGCCTGATTGATGGCTGGTGCACAGGCTGACGGGCATTCTTGTGACTTCCCCGCGATCCTGTCGGCTTCGGCGAAAATGCGATCAACCGAGCGTTCCGCATCGACAACCAGGCCGGCGTCGCAGAAGTTGCCACCGCTTACTGAGATATCCCCGCCCTGGGCCGCCGCGCTTAGGATGAACGGCAGGAAGAGGCACATCAGGAGTCGTGAATATTGGCGCATAGACTGAGATTATACGTGCATGATGTCTTTACCATCATCAATTGTGATGATGAACTTTGGTTCCTGCTGCCCCTAATCTGTTTGGACAATGTGGGGCTGTCATCAACGGATGAAACACAGTCGGGGGAGTGGGAATGAGTGACACAGAAAATGCGCCCGATGAGCCGCCTCGAAATGGCAGGATGATCGGCGCTGCGCTTGCGGCGTTTCTCCTGGTGCTCCTGATCTGGTGGCTGTTCAGTGGTCCGGCAACCATTGACTGGGCAGAGACCACCGTTCCCTATGACCCAACATGTGAGACAGATTGCGAGATCGTTGGGTATGTCACGCCCGGACACAGAGGCACGCCGGAACCTTTGCGGCTCAATCCGAATGTCGACGATCCCATTGCGCAATGGGCCGGCTGCATTCAAACCTTCACGGAATGCATGGACGAGACCCCGGACGTTCTGGCCTGTGTTGATCAGGGACCTTGTCCTCTGGTGTGCAAGGCAGAGTTTGTCCGCGTGGCGGAGGCTGCAACGGACTTGGACGCACGTTTGGACGCGTTCTCGAAAACCTTCCTGGACGAGGGAGCGTTTTGCCGACCGGAAGAGGGAGCTCAATGATGCGCGCCTTAAGCTTTCTTGCAGCCGTCTGTCTCGCGATCGCAGTCTATTGGCCGACAACAACGAACGCCTGGGACACGCGGGTGATCACCTGCGAAGAAGGTGATAAGAGCTGCGCTGCCTGGTTGTCCATCTATCGCGGCGGCGCTTCCGGCTCGATCGCCGAACATACGCGCATATCCGATTTGGCGCTTACACAGCTGGGCCTGCGGGACCTGTTTGGCAAACAGGGGAGCGCGCAGCTGAATGTGACCGACCTTAACGCGAGCTGGCTGCGCAGGGATCACTTTGAGGGCGCGCTCAAATTCGGAGATGACCCGGAGGGCGAGACGCTCTTGGAAGAGCGGCGCATTCCCGCGCCCGCAAATTTTACCGGCGTACCCGACTACAGCTATTCCGTTCTCGATTGGCTGAACAAAAACTCTTTCTGCCCGCCCTTTGCAGATGAGACTTATGCGGGCGGGTGCCACGACTTTGTGGGATGGCTGGGCGGTTTCAACTCACCACATTTCGGTAGCCAGGCGACAGCAATGTATAAGCGGTACCATGCCCTTGCGTTGGACATTGCTGGGCGCGCGCAGCGTCTGCGTGTTCGCCTGGGTCAGGGCCCTGAGAAAGACGCTCACGAAGACATTGTGAAGGAAATGGAGCTGGAGGCTCTCGCGTTTGAGGGGTTCGCTCAACACTTCCTGCAGGATCGCTGGGCCATGGGGCACATGTGGGAACGCTGGGGGGCGGGCGATGCGGCGCAGATGGGCGTCGCTCAAGATGGTCTGCGCATGGCCTATTTGCTGGGCATCGGCGCCGCGGCGGGGCTCCTGCATGGATCGGAAGCCGTGATCAATGATCAGCGGGGGATCGTGGAAACAATCGACCGCGTGACAGGGATCCGACGTTTTCTCGAAGCGGCCGACCCCATGTCCTCGCCGGTCATTCGCGACGGCGTTGTGGTGCCGATGGAATGGCGCCATGCCTCAGAGGGGGAGGGGGGAGACAGCAATCCGGGCGTGGGCGACGAACGCTTCAATGATCTCTATTTGGAGTCGCTGACCGGTTCGGGCCAGTTTGGATCGGGATACGGAGGCGTCACCCAGCGCAGGGAAGACCTCAAATTTTCAGCCGCCCGTCAGTTCAATGAAATGATGACCTGCTCCAAAGCGGGTTGGGCAGAAGTGGTCCGCGCTTTTGGTCGACATCCTGAAGGGGGCTTTGGCGCGCATAAGGCGCCCCTATCAGGCAGTGCGCCCAATTTTGCGATCAACAACGAAGCCAGATGTTGGGACATGTGGGCGACCAATGAGGCGATGTATACGGGCCTTATGGACGACGGCAATCTGCCCATCAAATATCTGGCGCTGCTCGGGGGATCGTCAGCCCTCGGAGCGGCTGTCGGGCGTACCGGTCTGGTCACCATGGCGGGCAAAATGTGGATCCGCAAATTCCGGGAACCAAAAGGAACCGATCTCGCCACCGGGGGTATCGGTGTGCTGGCGGACATGGCAACCGCGAACAATTATGGCCTGCCGAAATATGCGTTGCCGGCGCGGGTGGATGGTCTTCCGGAGGAAGAGACTGTCGGCATCGACCGACGGACTCTCTATGGCGCTTTCAACAGAGCGCATAGTGACTATTGGTGTGAAAGCCTGGAAGAGAAGCTGGCTCCGCTCCGCGGTTCTGAAAAAGAACATGAGCAACAGGTTTGCCGGTATCTCGCAGACTTTGCCTATCAGGGAACAGGCGAGACCTATCGAGGGCAGCAGGCGCGGGAACGCCTGTTTGACGGCAAACCTGTCCAGTCCATCTGTGCGGTTCATGGCATGGCGGAACCGGAAGAGCGTGACAGTCTGCCATTCACGCTGAAGCCCGGCTATGTGCCGCGCGAAAAAGTGGAGCGACCAGAGCGCGCCTATGCCACGCCGGAGGTTGAAAACTGGTGCGACATGGTGCCGGTGCTCGACTTGGACCAGAACGCGGAGATCGCGAATGAAGATGTGGTCATCACGATTGAGCCTGGCCAGACCGATGTTTATTTGCACGGCTCCAACCTTGTGGGGCCCCGCTGGGTGGAGCAGCCGACAGAAGAGATCCATGGATCTCTGACGATCTATGACGCAGATGAACTGGCCCTGGTCGACATAGTCTCGTTCCACAAGTGGACAGACACGGCCATTCATTTTGATCTGCCGGACAGTTTTGGATCCGACTGGAGGACGGGCGACTTCCGTCTGGAAGTAAAGCGGCGGGACGGCAAAGACAGTGTGGGACGTTTTTTCTTGCGCATCTCAACCGAACCGCCGGAAGTCGCGCGCGTGAGAGCGCTGCAGACTGACGAGGTTCACTACGACACAGAAGATAACATTTTCCGTCCGATCCCCGAAGGGGAGGTTGAGGTTGAAATCACATTCAAGTCCGACATGAAGACCGACAATGATACGGACCCGGCAAGTTTCCTCTTGGGCGATACTGAAATAGACGGTGCCTGGACGGACGCGCGGGTATGGCGCGGGACGGTGAGCCACGATGTGACGGGGTCAGAACTGCGTGCGCTCTCGACCAAGGCAGAAACCAAGGCGGGCGGCTGGACGGACAGAGACCCTGACACAGACGGCAACCAGCCCGACACGAGCTATCGCCTGCTGCTCGGGACGCCGCCGCCCTATCTCGTGTCACTGTCGGCAACCGCTGATGGAGATGAGATTTATGCGGCGTCCTGGTCCCGCGAACCCGATCTTGGAGAAGTGGACAATGTGCGCGATGAGGCGCTGCATGACATCAGGCGAGAATTCGAACTGGGAACGGCAGAAGCAGTTCCAACATCTGGCAGACTTGTTCTCACCCTCACATTTTCCGCTGCCCTCTCTGAGCCGCCAGTGGTATTGGCCGCAGGCCAGGGAGGCGCTGTCTCCGGCGCGGACCAAGAGTGGCAAGCCGAGTTTGATCTCGGCGCTTTCGGCGGCGCGACGGAGGTTCCCATCGAAGTCACACGCGCGTCGCGGGCGGCCATGGCGCTGGACGGCAGCCCACGAACCGTCCCGGTCTATGATGGCGAAGAGGGAAACTGGCAAAGATATGAAGACCGCCGCGGCGGACGCGACACCCGGTCAGGCGGAACCGACACGTGGCATATTCTCGGGGAGCCGCCGTCTGTATCCTTTGTCATCGTGCTCGACGCGTCCGGCAGCATGGATGATGAAGACGGACGTATGGAGAGCGCCAAACAAGGCATCTACAATGCGCTGGATGGTCTCGACGAGAGCGTTGAAGTTGCGGTGTTGGTTTTCAATGGGTGCGGCGGTGCAAGAACCATTGGCTTCACCCGGAACCTTGATGCGGTGAAGCAATTTGTGGCGGGTGTCTCTCCGGGTGGCGACACGGCCCTTGCGTCGACCATCTCACAGGCCCGCGCCTATCTGATCGCTGCATCGCACCCAGCTTCACCGGAATGGCGCGCGGCCGAATTCACCGATGGCGAGGAGACCTGCGAGGGGGACGTTGCGGGTGAACTCTACCGGTTAAATGCTGCGATCCTTGCGCACAACCAGAACGCGCCCGTGGCAAGTGGCGTCAATGAAGAAATCCTGGAGGACCTGGAGGCGGAAGCCGCTGAAATCGAAGAGCCCAGCATCGCCTGTCAGCCCAAAGACTGGGAGAACTATCTCGTCGAAGTGGAAAGCGGCACCACCACGCTTCAACGCATCCGACTTTTTGAGCGACGCTTCTCCGAAGAAGAACTGCCGGATGGGAGCTGCAGCCTGCGCCTCAAGGTGGACACCTACGGCGTCTATTACGGTAGCGGACGCGGGAGTGGTTGGGGGATTAATTCCAGGCCGAGCGATACAGATCGCGCAAGGGCATCCTCGACCGACGGCAAAGCGGCGGTCGACACCCTGAGGAGCCGCGCGTCCGACCTGGAGAATGACGGATATGAGATGTACCGCGCCGAACGCGCCATTGTTGAGGCCGTGAACAGGAATCTCGGCAATGAGTAGGCGTCCTAACATTCTCCTGGCCATCATGATCGCGCTGAGCGCGCTGGCGACCACTGTTCTGGCAGAGCCTAAGAACAAGCCGACACAGTCGCCGGAAGATATGTCGTTGGACCCGCCGGTCTTGGAGGGCCTGGTTGGGACGCAAGACAATCTCGGTGATCTGGATTTCGGTGAACCGCTGCCAGGTGGGATAGCAGATTTTGAGAGCGACGAAAGCCTGTTGGATGCACTGCCTGAGTCTGAGTCGCCTACGCGCCCGGATTATACTGTTTTGCCGGAAGAAGAGCTGGCAGGCTTGAAGGAGTTTGGTGCACAGCTTCTCAGATCCCTCCAGGCAAGTGATCCCGAAAGGCTGGAGGCGCTGCCGCCATCTGTCTTAGGCAATGTTGATGCGATCATCGCCGACCCTAGCAGCCTGACGCCGGAGCAGACCGAAGCGCTGATGCAGCATTTTGTCGATCTCGGACGGGAAGGCTATGTAGTCAATCTGGCTCCCGCTTTACCGGAATTCGAAATGCCTGAACTAGAGGTCCCGACCATTCAACCGGTGGTGCCGGATTTTGTGATCCCGGAACCCATCATTCCCGAACCCTATGTTGAGCCTTTTGTCGCAGAACCGGTAATGCCGGAATTGCCACCGATTGATCAGCCTACCTATGCCAGCGACCAGGATCGCTATCCTGGTGGGCTTGTGAGTGACCCGTTTGTGGCGGTGGGTCGAAGCCCTTGGCCTGCGAACGACTTTGATTTTGGCGAATTTTTTGCGATTCCGTTCAACGGGGACACGGTCTATCAGGTCGTAGGCGTGGTCGTGCCGGAGGCGGGACTTTTGGCGCCGCGTCTCTTCTACGACTCGGTGCAGCATGGAAGCTTCAATCTGTCCCTACACCAGAAACAGGAAGTCGCGAACTACGTGACGTCCGAAGACCTGATCGCAGTAGAGCCGGGTCGGTACGATTTTGTGATTGAACGCAATCAGATCGATGCCGATGTGACCGTGACAGCGCGCATCGATCTGAGGGAAATCCGGGACCGCACCGAACCCAACGATCTGAAAGAACAGGCAGTGCCGATAACTTTGCCGTTCCGCAAAAACCTTTTCCTGGAAGGCATCGCTGATGTTGATTGGTTGACCTTCACGGTTTCAGAAGAAGGGGTGTTGAGTGTGTCGGGCGTCAATACCGGTGTCGCAATCGTCCGACAGGACGACACCACTCTCCCTGTCTCCGCCTCAAGCGCCGGCACGCGATATGCAATCATCCAACCTGGCACCTATTTCGTGCGGGTGGAGGGTGAGCGCTTCAAACGAACGGGCAAGGTCACCCTGCGCTTCTATCCGCCGTCGGGTCTCGGGGCATCAATCAATCGGCTGATCGGACTTGGATTGGACAACAATCCGGAGGTCGCAACTCAGATGCGGGCTGTCTCGTTTGCGACGGGCGCGCCACTGGTTGAAACCACCGAAGCCGAGGTCATCGCAACCGCCCTGGAGGAAGCATCCGGTAGCGGCGGTTGGTCCTGGGGCTGGTTCCTGGCCATCGTTCTAGCCGCCGCCGCGGGCATAGGACTTGTCTATCTTTTTATGACGCGTCGCCAGACTTAGACATGCTGACCAGGTGTCATGCGCATCAGCCTGTTTCACGCGCGCCAACGGAATCAGCCACCGTCGGGACGAGACGCCAGAGGGAACCGGCCTCATTGTGCTCCAGCACAAGATAAACAAGGCCATCATCGCCCATTTCAACGTCTCGTATGCGGCCAAAATCGGCAATCAGTGTTTCGAGCTCCACCAATTCTCCCTCTTCAATGCGCACACGATAAAGGGCGCTTGCTTTCAGGCTTCCGACCAGGAGATCGTTTTGCCAATCCGGAAACCTCGATCCGGCATGGAAAGTAAAATTCGAAACCGCCGGAGCCGGCGTAAAGTCCACAACCGGCAAGACAGTCTCTTCTGTGGGATAGTCGAGGCCTAAATCCCTGCCGATGGAGACTTCTTCTCCATTGTAATCAAGACCGTTTGTGTAAAGTGGCCAACCGTAATTCTGCCCAGCCAGAATGTGATTGATTTCATCCCCGCCCCGCGGACCCATTTCTGTGTTCCATATGGCGCCGGTGGTTGGATGAGCATCCAGGCCCTGTCCTGTACGATGGCCGTAGCTCCAAACAGTATGGATGGTGGAGTTCTCCGGACGCTCCTCTGCCGCAACCCAAAAAGGATTGTCTTGCGGCACGCTGCCATCATCCCGCACACGGTGAATCTTGCCGAAGGGCGTGTCTAATTGGTGCAGCTTGTCGTAGGTATTCTTGCCGCCAATAGAGATGAAGAGATGTCCGCGCCCATCGAAGGCGAGGCGGCCGGCAGCAACGCCATCAGGAACCGGCGTGTAGTGATCCTTATGCACCGACCAGATGACTTCCTGGTCGACCCACTTCCCCTCCTTGATACGCCCGCGCACCACGCGAACCATCGTGGCGGGCACCGGCCATCCGCAGGACAGTTGGCACCTGTCTGTATGTGAGAGGTAGATCCAGCCATTATCTTCAAAGTCGGGGTGTAGTTCCACATCCAGCACAATCCCATAATTGAGCCATGCACCCTCCACGCTCAGGAGCGTGTCCCAGACCGGCGGTGTATCCGCGATCACTGGGCTTTGTTCGCCTTGTGGGTTCACAATAGAGAGGCCACGCGTCTTTTCCGCGACCAGAATGTCGCCGTTCGGCAGATAGGCGAGCGAATAGGGTCGGCTTTCCAGTGCCGTGACACGTTCAAGTCGAAAATCATGGTGGTCTGACTGAATGGTTCTGCTGCCTTCGGGCGCTTTGGCATAGGAGTCGACGATCGCCGGATAGTTCCGGCGGCGTTCGCCGATATAGAGGGCGAGGCCCTTGATCAATTCAGGCGACAATTCTCCGGCCCAGCCGGCCATGGTGGTGCCGGGGATGCCCGCACCAATTGAGGTGATCAGCTGCTCTGTTGTATCGCCATGGGTGAGCTCCCTGTCAACCAGGGCAGAGCCGAGCTCGGTGCCCTGCAGCGTGGTGCCATGACAACTGGCGCAATGGGTGTTCCAGGCGACGAAAGATGCTTACCGGCTGTCGCGAGTCGTGAAAAGCCAGTAGCCAACCGTGATCGCAAAAGCAGCGAGGGCGACTGACCCGATCACAAGTTTGTGCCAGAGTTTCATAGGTTCCTCCCGTCACCATAGTCCGCCGCGAACCGCTCAGAGAAGCTCGATAGCGCCTGCCCTCTTGCGCATTCGACTGGGCTTCCTCTGCAGCAACGTAAAACCTTATCCCACCGGGACGAAATTGCCACATCCGCGTGATGGAGCGGGTCAAGCATTGGTCTATTGCCCTTGTGACTGTGGAACGGATCGCAATGCTCCCTTATGCGCGCAGGACCTGACACACGCGCCAAATTAGGGGGCGGTTCTCAAGGAGAAATTCTGGTCCCGTTGACGCCGGCCAAAATCCGATCTGCGTCATTGAGCGCGCCAATCAATGCCGGATTGCCCGTCTCTCTCGCAAACTCGCAGGCAGCGTCGACTTTGGGGCCCATGGAGCCTTGGGCGAAGCTCATGGCCTCCAACTCCTGAACGGTGATTTGATCCAGTTTCGCTTCGCCCGCTTCTCCCCAGTTCTGATAAACGCCGTCCACATCTGTCAGGATGAGAAGCCGGTCTGCCCGCAAACGGCGCGCCAGCAATGCCGCGGTGTGGTCCTTATCAACGACCGCTTCGACACCCGACACTTGATTGTCGTCACCCCGGACCACAGGGATGCCGCCGCCGCCGCCACATATGACGAGGGTGCCGGACGCTAAAAGGTCTTCGATGATGGAAAACTCAAGCACATCAATCGGTGCGGGCGAGGGCACGACACGGCGGTAGGCGTCCCCGTCTTCTGAAATGACCCAGCCGCGGTCCTGCGCGAGGGTTTCGGCGTCGCACTTCGAATAGGTCGGCCCGATGGGTTTTGTTGGATTGTCGAATGCCGGGTCGTTGGGATCAACCAGGGTTCGGGTAAGCAGCGTCGCAATCCGCTTTTGAGGCAAACGGTTGTTCAGCACCTGCCCGATGATATAGCCGATCATGCCTTGTGACTCGGCGCCAAGAACGTCTAGGGGAAAGGCTGGCGCCTCCTTGAACGCTTCTCCCTCAAGCGCAAGCAGACCAACTTGCGGTCCGTTCCCGTGGACCAATACGACCTCGTGCTCTTCGACGACCTTTGTCAAAGCGTTCGCAGCGCGCTGCATATTGCGCTCTTGGTTCTCGGCACTCAGAACTTCGCCCCGTTGGAGAAGAGCATTGCCACCTATGGCAATAACAAGTCTCATGAGGCGACATCCGATGTCGCTTGCGGTCGTTGCGGTTGTTGTTGGGTGATGCAGTGTATGTTGCCGCCGCCTAGAAGAATTTCGCGCGCGGCGACAGGAATGACTTTTCTGTCTGGAAACAATTGGGCGAGCTGCGCGACAGCATCTTCATCCCGAGGGTCCCCAAACTGCGGAACGACGACAACGCCGTTTCCGACATAGAAATTGATGTAAGAAGCGGCCAGACGGTCGCCCGGCTGTCTGGGCAATGTGCCTTCAATGGCGTCGACCCCGACGCTCTCCTCTTCCGTAATGAGTACAGGGCTCGGAAGGGGGACTTTGTGGATCTCAAGCTTGCGGCCTTTGGCATCCGTTGCTGTCGACAGACGCTTAAACGCGTCCTGGCTGATCGCAAACTGAGGGTCGTCTTCATCGTCACACCAGGCGAGTGCCACGACGCCCGGGCGGATGAAGCAGCAAATATTGTCAACATGGCCGCTAGTCTCATCATTATAGATGCCGTCACCAAGCCAGATTGTTTTTTCGATGCCCAGATAGTCGCCCAGAATTTTCTCAATGCCTTTTTTGGAAAGGTCCGGGTTCCGGTTGGGGTTCAGCAGACACTCTTCAGTCGTGAGAAGCGTCCCTTCCCCATCTACATGAACCGAGCCGCCCTCCAGTGTAATGGGCGCTCGGTACCGATCAACCCGCTCAATCTCGGAGACTTTCTGCGGCACCAGATCATCTTGATCCCAGGGAAAGTAGAGACCGGCGCGCACACCGCCCCAGGCATTGAACTGCCAATTGATCAGCCGAACATCGCCTTCAGCATTTACCAGAAAGGTGGGGCCGCAATCGCGCATCCAGGAATCATTATTGGTCATTTCCACGACACGGATATGTGGGGGCAACATGGCCCGGGCGTTCTGAAACTGCCCGGGGGAGACGCCCATGGTCACCGGCTCACCTTCTGCGATAGCGCTCGCCACCGCAACAAATGCTTGTTGTGCCGGCTTGGCGCCATAACGCCAATTGTCCGGTCGCTCAGGCCACAGCATCCAGCACCCGTCATGGGGCTCGAATTCGCCTGGCATCCAATAGCCGTCTGCTTTGGGCGTGCTGCCCACAAGCCGTTTCATTTTACCGATCTCCAGGTTCTGTTGGACGTGCGCGGGCTGACCCAGAAACCAGGCTGGGTCAACCCAAGTCGCGTTATAGAGCGCGGTTCAACTCTTGGATCCTTTCCCAATCAGCCATTCACCGATCAGGAAAGTGATGATCACACCGCCAACGATGGATCCGGCATAGGTCAGATCAAACTCTCCAGGCACATAGATGAAGAATACGATCGCCTGAATGATGAACGCCAGACAAAGCCCTGTAAGCGCGAGGGCGCCTAAGTCTCCGCCAGGCACACGATAGGGACGAGGCCGATCCGCATCGATCTTCCGCAACCGCAGAAAAGCGCCGAACATAAAGAGGTAGCAGAGCAGAAAGACGACGGACGAGAAAGCAAACAAGGTCCAGAAGAGGTCTTCCGCATCTGCCGCCATGAGCCCATAGACGATAACGACGACGGTCGTTATGACACCGGTTATAATGGCTGCATTTGCAGGTGTTTTGTAGACAGGATGTAGCCGCGCGAAACTTGGATGGAGGTCACCTTCGTCGGCAGCCTCAGCAGCCGAGCGATTGGCGCCCATGGTCCAGGTCACCATGTTGGCGACAAAGGTATAGAGCGCCATGATGCCGAGGATCATGACCGCCGCGCCTCCAACACCTTCACTGCCGAGCAGCTTATAGAGCGTATCAATGATGCCTTCGATGAGGTTGATGTCATCTAAGGGCAACGCGATGAGCACGCCCACAGTGCCCAGCAGATAGAAGGCCGCAATCAGTGTGCCGGAGACAATGATAGCTTTAGGCACATCCCGTGCGGGATCATCCATCTCTTCACTAGCACCGGACATAAGCTCGAAGCCCATGAAGTTGTAGACAATCACTGGCAGAAAGGCCAAGGACACGCCCCAGCTTGGCGTCAGCGTCTCCAGGGTGATGGGATTGGCGACACCATGGTTCATGGCGTAGTAGATGCCGCCGAACCCGATCACCAACATGATCAGAGCCTTGAAAATGGCGCCCACATTGGGGATCCATTTGCCCACATCAAGCGCCATCACATTGATTGAGACGGTCAGCCATGTCAGTGCGATCGCGATGACAATCTGGGGCCAAAGACCCAAGTCAGGCATGAACAATTGTGAAAAGATGCCGGCAAACAGCAGGTAGACCGACGGCTGCCAGAGCGCCACGTTGATCCACCAGAGCCAGGCGGTGCGCCCGCCCCAGCGATCCCCATAGGCCCGTTTGACCCATGAATAGATGCCGCCCTGATCCGGATAGGTACTGCCAAGTTCTGCGGTTATCAGGCCATAGGGAATAAAGAAAAAGATGAGCGTAAAGACCCACCAGAAGATCGACTGAACACCAATCGATGCAGATGCGGCGAGTTGGTCGATCACCAAAATGGCGCAGACCGTGAACAAGGTCATATCCAGACCTTTTAAGACGCGTTTAAAGCCTTTACCCGAACTCGTTGAGGTAGCTGCAACTGATGTATCTGACATGTTCGTTTCCTCTAGTTTTGGGGTTTCATCTCACTGGAGTGGTGGGGCCTCAAAAACTGTCTGCCAAAAAGGCATCCACTTGTTCTTTGTGCTGGTCACGTAATTGGTCAGAGGGACGTTTGAGGTGTGGATAGGTGAACCAGACAAGGATCGCCTTTTCCGCATGCAGTCGGTTTTCTGCTTGATCGAAAATGATGGATTGAGGTCCGTCGAGGACCTCGTCCGTTGCTTCCACGCCCCGCGAAGCGGGCAGGCAGTGCATGACCTTGGCGGAGGCAGGAGCTTTCGCGAGCAGGCTTGAATTCACTTGAAAGTCCGGCATGAAGGCGGCTTCCCGATCGGGAATTTCATCCTCCTGCCCGACCCACCACCACAGGTCCGTATAGATAAAGTCTGCGTCGGCGACGGCCGCAGCGGGATCGTCGGTCACTGTCAGCGAGCCGCCCGACGCTTTGCAGTTTTCATTTGCAATCGCGGTCCATGTCTCCGGCACTTGATACTTTTTGGGTGCAGCATGGGTGAAATCCATCCCCATGCGCGTACATATCCACATGAGGGAGGAGCAGACATTCGTCGCATCGCCGACAAAGGTGACTTTCAGATCTTCAAGCCGCTTTCCGTCGGGCGCATGCTCAATCATCGTGAGCACGTCGCATAGTACTTGAGTTGGGTGGTTGTAGTCAGTGAGACCGTTAATGACGGGGACGGTCGCGTGTTTGGCGAGTTCGGTGATGGTTTCATGCTCGAGCGTGCGGGCTTCGATCACATCGACCATGCGCGACACCACGCGCGCGGTGTCTGCGATGCTTTCGCGCGCACCCAGATGTATCTCGCCCGGTTTGAGATAGAGCGCGTGGCCACCGAGTTTGGTCATGGCAACTTCGAACGAAATACGTGTGCGCGTAGAGGGCTCTTCGAAAATCATGCCCAAAGACGCGCCGCTGAGGAGCGGCGGACACGCCCCGTCCTTGTCGGCCGCCTTGAGAAGACGGGCCAGCTCAATGATTTTCAGCAACTCTTGCTTTGAGAAGTCTTGCGTTTGAACGAAATGCTTAAGCACGGCACAGCTCCTCAAGTCAGGTGAAAAGCAAGATCAATGGGTCGACCACAATCTCCGTTTTTCAAGCCCAGGGCGCATTGATCCATCGCATGCAATGCTTGTTTGATAGGCAGGCGGCCAAATTTTGGTCAGGTTCGGACGCCCGACGGCCGTGCTGCCAGCGTTTCGGGTGGCCCAAAATTTGCTGCTAATCGGTTTCGTCGCGGCCTCATTCGCTGTCGCGAGCAGGCCTTTCGTTCTTGGACCAGCAGGTTGAGTGAAGCTACCGTACGTATTTTGATCTTCGACGAAGATGCGCTTCGCGCGTCGGTACTTGAGGAAGGCCTGACCGCTGCGGGCGGTACAGAGGTCACGATTGTTTCGGACCCTCATGGCTTGTTGGCCGCGATCACCAGCGCTGATCCAGACGTCATTTTTATGGATTTACAAAGCCCCAACAGGGACAGTTTCGAGAGCATGCTCGCCGTGTCCAGGGCGGTGGCACGTCCGGTCGCCGTCTTTGTTGACGATGGAGATGCGGATCGGATTGAAGCGGCGATGGACGCCGGCGTGTCCGCCTACATCGTGGATGGGCTGAAAAAGGAACGCATCAAATCAATCCTGGATGTCACGATTTCCCGTTTTAATGCCTTCAGCAGCCTTCGCCGGGAATTGGAAGAAACAAAGGCGGAGCTTGAAGACCGAAAACTGGTCGATCAGGCGAAGCGGCTGCTGATGAAACGCCGCAAGCTTACGGAAGATCAGGCGTATGCGCTGATACGCAAAACCGCCATGTCGAAAAACACCAAAATCGTAGAGATCGCGCGCAGCATGATCGCTGTCGCTGATCTCTTGGGGGATGACTAAGCCTATGACAGCCGACCGAATTACCGCTGGGTTCATCCCGCTTATTGATGCAGCGCCCTTGATCGTCGCCCAGGAAATCGGCTTTGCGGAAGAGGCGGGGATAGAACTGGCTCTTGTCCGCGAGTCTTCGTGGGCCACCATAAGAGACAGAATAGCGGTCGGCCATCTGGAGGTGGCGCACCTTCTGGCGCCGATTGCGATTTCGGGTAGCCTCGGCTTGCCGCCGCTTCCCGTGTCGGTGATTGCGCCGCTTGCCCTGGGAACGGGGCGCAACGCGATTACCGTGAGTCTGTCATTGGCCGAAAACCTCGGCCGCCATGGCGAGCTGAACGCCGACGCCGGTCAGGTGGGTGCGGCTCTCAAAGCGCTTGCCGAGGAGAGGGGACCGCACGACAAAGTCGCGATCGCCGTCGTTCATCCATTCTCCGCCCATGCCTATTTTCTCAACTATTGGCTGCGCGGCTGCGGCATTCGTCCGAACGAAGACGTTGTTGTCGAAGTCTTGCCGCCTTCCTTAATGGTTGATGCTTTAAGAAGCGGCCGCATCGACGCATGTTGCGTTGGCGAGCCCTGGAACACAGTTGCCCAAAACGAGGGGGTCGGCCGCGCCGTCGTCGCCTGTGACGACATATGGACAGCCAATCCGGACAAAATCTTAGGCGTGCGCAAAACATGGGCCGAGGACCATCCAGATCTTGTGCAAAAAATCGTGCGATGCGCGTTTCAGGCGGCCAAATGGTGCGATCAGTCGAAAAACAAAGACACACTGATCCACATTCTGTCCCAGCCGCAATATTTGAACCTGCCGTCGGAGCAGGTCCGGCGAAGTCTGGACGAGGATTATTTGCACTTTGGCCGCACAGCGGTGCGGGCAAGTTTTGCGCGGCCGGGCGCGACCTACCCATCAGCACAACATGGCCTGTGGTTCTACGATCAGATGATCGAGAACGGGCAACTCGCCCATGACGATCGCAACATCCAACACATCAGGGACATGTACCGCCCGGACATTTATCGGGAGGCGTTATCGGAGTTCCGCGACGCCGATGGAGATGAAATGAGCGGATCATCCAGGTTTTTCGATGGCCGTGCTTTCGAGCCTGCGGGATCGTGACCTACTGGCGGACCGCTTTGTCGCTAGTGTGCGATGCACAAAAATAGGACACGCTGCCGCCTGACGGCGCTTAAGCAATAAGCACTCTAAATTTGCGGTCTGCTGATGGGTTAGGGATTCTTTAGTTTAGAAGTTGGCACATTTGCTGCAGGCAGATGACAGCCGCATGACGGCAAAGGCGAGCTAACGTAGGTTCGCCAGATGGCAACGCTGCCGAAAGACTCTGTTGATGGGAGTCTTCGTGCAGCGTTTTTTTTGGAGTTTTTTGCGATGATGAAAATCAAATTGGGGTCGCGCTTTGTGTCAGGTGTCAGTCTGGCGGCTCTCTTGAGCGCCGCGCCGATGATGTCGGGCGCGCTCGCAGCTGACAGCATTCTGGAAGCTTTGGACGAGTCCAAGCCGATCCTGAATACCCGGCTAAGATATGAATTTGTTGATCAAAATGGATTTACCGACGACGCGAATGCCGTGACGGCCCGCATCCGGGCAGGCTTGGAAACCGGCAGTTATCTCGGGTTTTCGGTTCTTGGGGAAATCGAGGTCGTGAAAGGCCTCAACAATGAGTACAACTCAACGACCAATAGCCGCACCAACCATCCAGTCGTCGCAGACCCGGACTCACAGGAAATCAATCGCCTGCAGATCAAATATACAGGGATCGACGGTGTCGCCTTGACAGTCGGGCGTCAGCGTCTCGTTCTGGATAATGCCCGGTTTATCGGCGACGTCGGATGGCGTCAGAACCAACAAACCTTTGATGCTGCAGTGGCTGAAGTGACAGCCATTGAAGACCTCAAATTCACCTATGGATATTTGGAGTCGGTTCAGCGCATTTTCGGTAGCGAGAGTTCCAACGGGTCGTTCGAGAGCGACAGTCATGTTGTGAATGCCAAGTATAGCGGTCTGGATTGGGTGACGCTGACCGCCTATGCATATCTGTTGGACCTGGAAGAAGCGCCAGCTCTCTCAACGGCAACCTACGGCGGGAGTGTTTCGGGAAGTTTTCCGATTACCGAGGACATTCCGCTCAATCTGTCCGCCGAATATGCGACACAGTCAGATTATGCTGATAACACCGCGGATTTTGACCTGAGCTATTACAAACTCTTCGCAGGCACGAAACTGGGTGGCTTTACCGGCGGCGTTGCCTATGAGGTTCTTGAAGGCAACGGAACGAACGGTTTCAGCACGCCGCTCGCTACGCTGCATGCCTTTCAGGGGTGGGCAGACGGCTTCCTCAACACACCCGCGAACGGTATTGAAGATCTCTTCGCTGAGGTGGGCTACGTTTTCAAGGACGTAGGACCGCTGCCGAAGGTCATCACGAAAGCCGTGTATCACGACTTCAGCAGTGAGCGGACCGGAACTGATCTCGGAGACGAACTCGATCTGTTGCTCAAAGCAGTGATCACGCCGCAACTGTCAGCGACAGCGAAATTCGCAACGCTCGATGGAACCTCAGCGGGTCCGGCCGATCGCGATAAGTTCTGGTTTCAGATCGATTTCAACCTTTAAGCAGGCTATCCGGCGCCCTTGTGCATTGCACAACAAATGGGCGCCGCTAGCCCCGCTTGATGAAAAAGGGGGCGGCGGAGCAGGCGGGTGACTAGGTAAACCGCCAAAATCCGCCGCAATCCCACAAAAAAGCCAACTGGCACAACCTTCGCAAAGAAGGTCACAACGGCGCTCCCAGGAGCGCACCCATACGAAACTCCAACGGCGGAGTTTCACGGCAGCGCTGCCAATCAGGAGGAGAACTTTTGTCCCTCTTGGTGAGCAGCGCTTTTTTTTGCCTTCACGCCGGAGATTGATCCGGCAGCAGGAGTGAGAAAATGAAGATCAAACTTGCAACGACCCTCCGCGAATTCTCGCGGCGACACTTCCTCCGGTCTGTGGCTGCACCCTTGGCGGCCCTGGCCGTCGCGGCCACACCATTGGCCGCCGAAGAGTTGATCCCGGAAAAAGACGAGCTCAAATTCGGGTTCATTAAGCTGACCGACATGGCGCCTTTGGCGATCGCCTATGAAAAGGGTTTCTTCGAAGACGAAGGTCTCTTTGTCACGTTGGAGCCTCAGGCGAACTGGAAGGTGCTGCTTGACCGCGTCATCACTGGTGAGCTGGACGGCGCACATATGTTGGCTGGCCAGCCTCTGGCAGCAACGATCGGCTACGGTACCGAAGCTCACATCATCACCCCATTCTCGATGGACCTGAACGGTAATGGTATCACCGTGTCCAACGAAGTTTGGGAGATGATGAAGCCGCTCATCCCCAAAATGGATGATGGTCGGCCGCAGCACCCGATCAAGGCAGACTATCTCAAACCCGTGATTGAGCAGTTCCAGGAAGAAGGCCGTCCCTTCAACATGGGCATGGTGTTCCCGGTCTCCACTCACAATTACGAACTGCGCTACTGGCTCGCAGCCGGCGGCATCCATCCTGGATACTACTCCCCAGCGGATATTTCCGGTCAGATCGCAGCTGACGCGCTGCTCTCCGTAACGCCGCCACCACAGATGCCGGCAACGCTCGAAGCAGGCACCATCAGCGGATATTGCGTCGGTGAACCGTGGAACCAGCAAGCCGTGTTTAAAGGCATCGGTGTCCCTGTCATCACGGACTATGAAATCTGGAAAGACAATCCCGAGAAGGTGTTCGGGATTACCGCAGAGTTCGCAGAGCAATATCCAAACACGACTATCGCGCTTACCAAAGCATTGATCCGCGCCGGCCAATGGCTCGACGAAAATGACAATGCGAACCGTGAAGAAGCCGTGGAGATTCTCGCGCGCTCTGAATATGTGGGTGCAGACGCAGAAGTCATCGCCAACTCAATGACCGGTACGTTCGAATATGAGCGTGGCGACAAGCGGGAGATCCCCGACTTCAACGTCTTCTTCCGCTACAACGCAACCTACCCTTACTACTCGGATGCCGTTTGGTATCTGACGCAGATGCGCCGTTGGGGTCAGATTGCTGAGCCGAAGTCTGATGATTGGTATGCAGAAGTGGCCGCCAAGGTTTACCGGCCTGACCTCTATCTCGCAGCGGCGAAAATTCTTGTCGACGAAGGTCACGTGAACGAAGCGGACTTCCCGTGGGATACGGATGGCTATCGCGAGCCAGTGTCTGAATTCATTGACGACGTCACCTATGACGGTCGCAAACCAAACGACTACCTCAAGCAGTTCCCCATCGGTTTGAAGGGCGATGACTTGGTCGCTCAGCTTTCCGAGCTTGAGTAAATGTGGTCGCTGGCGGGTCCGTTCCTGCCCGCCAGCACCTCCACCCTTTTCAGTTCTCTAATTTGAAAGTCTCTTCTCGATGACAATGGTCTCCACACCATCGGAAGTTCCGACAAGCGCAAGCAAAGAAGAAAAACGCCAAGCGCGCCTGGCCAAGATCAATAAGATCTCGATTTACGTTGAGATGATTGGCCTCGGATTTCTTGTTCCGATCCTGCTTATGGCCGCGGGTGATAGCGTCAAAGAGCAGCTCCGCAACCTTTGGCGGGCCCTGGTTGTTCCGCTTGTTGGTATCAGCCTGTTTCTGCTGGCGTGGGGGTGGCTTGCACCTCAAGTCCAAACGTCACTTGGCGCAATCCCAGGTCCGCCACAAGTGTTGGAGCAGGCGGGTGTCCTGGTGGATGACCACTTTGCTGAGCGGGCAAAAGCGGATGCATTTTATGAGCGCCAGGATGCGCGCAATGCAGAGCTTTTCGCCAACGGTCAGGAAGACCGTGTCAAATGGCGCACCTATACAGGCAAACCGACAATCTTTGATCAGATTTGGACCAGCCTGAAAACAGTGGCGCTTGGATTCATTGTGGCGACGGTTTTCGCTGTGCCGCTGGGCATCGTCTGTGGTCTCTCGCCGCTTGCCAATGGCGCGCTGAACCCTCTGATTCAGATATTCAAACCGGTGTCGCCTCTGGCCTGGTTACCGATCGTCACAATGATTGTATCGGCCGCCTACGCAGGCGGTGATGGCGCCGTCTCCAAGTCGATGCTGATTTCAGCACTCACGGTGACGCTCTGTTCGCTGTGGCCAACACTGATCAACACGACCTTAGGCGTCGCGTCGATCGATAAGGATCTCATCAATGTCGGCAAGGTATTGCAGCTGACGCAGCTGACGACGATCCGCAAGGTCGTGCTTCCCTCCGCGCTTCCGCTCATCTTCACCGGCCTGCGTCTCTCGCTTGGTGTCGGCTGGATGGTGCTGATCGCCGCGGAAATGCTGGCGCAGAACCCGGGTCTTGGGAAATTCGTCTGGGATGAGTTCCAGAATGGATCGTCCGACTCCCTCGCCCGTATCATGGTTGCGGTGCTTGTGATTGGTCTCATCGGCTTCTTCCTCGACCGGGTGATGTATGCACTGCAAGCCGCATTCACCTTCAGTGCACAACGGTGAGGGCGGTATGAGTTTCCTAGAGCTAACAGACGTTTCGAAACACTATGGAGAAGGCGACAAGCGGACCGACGTCCTGACCGACATCAACCTGTCGGTAAAGGAAGGCGAGTTCGTAGCCATTGTCGGCTTCTCCGGGAGCGGCAAGACGACGCTCATTTCGTCTATCGCCGGATTGATCAAACCCGATGGGGGCGAGATCAAGCTGCGCGGTGAGGCCCTTCGCGGGCCTGGACCTGATCGCGGCGTCGTGTTCCAGTCTTACTCTTTGATGCCGTGGCTGAGTGTCTATGGAAACATTCGGCTGGGTATCGATGCGGTCTTCTCGTCCGAAAGCGAAGAAGAGCGCGACGCCCGCGCGACCAAGTACATCTCGATGGTGGGTCTCGCCCATGCAAGTGATCGAAAGCCGGCGGAGCTCTCAGGAGGCATGCGTCAGCGTGTTGCTGTGGCCCGTGCTTTGGCAATGGATCCAGATGTGCTTCTGCTGGACGAACCTTTGTCGGCGTTGGACGCGCTGACCCGGGCAAATCTACAAGATGAGATCGAAGCGATCTGGGAAGCGGACCGCAAGACCGTGATCCTGATCACGAATGATGTGGACGAAGCCATTCTTCTGGCGGACCGCATCATCCCTCTGACACCTGGTCCCTCCGCGACCCTAGGTCCGTCTTTCGAAGTCAATCTGCCCCGCCCAAGAGACCGGACCGCGGTGAACAGCAACCCCGTCTTCAAAGCACTGCGCGGCGAAGTAACCGGCTATCTGCTGGAGGCGAGTAAGTCAGACCGGGAAGCACGCAAATCCGCTGAGCGGGAAGCACCCGATCTCATGCCAACGGCGCGCATCGAAAAGACACCGCCTCGGGCCTACCTCGATGCGGCGCGGACCAAAACGGAAAACCGCTTTGTTGAGCTCTTCGAGCTAAAGAAAATTTACCCCACACCAAAGGGCCCGCTGACGGTCTTGGAAGACTTCAACCTAAAGATGGACAAGGGCCAGTTCGTGTCGCTCATCGGGCACTCCGGCTGCGGAAAGTCCACTGTGCTCTCCATGGTGGCGGGCCTTAATGAGATTTCAGGTGGCGGCGTCGTGCTCGACAATCATGAAATCTCCGGTGCCGGTCCTGACCGGGCGGTGGTCTTTCAGGCCCCGTCTCTTATGCCTTGGCTGACGGCCCGCGAAAACGTCGCCCTTGGTGTGGACCGGGTCTACCCCAAAGCGTCACCTGCTGAGCGACGTGAAGTTGTGGAATATTATCTGGAGCGTGTGGGCCTCGCAGACTCCATGCACAAGCAAGCGGCGGAACTCTCCAACGGCATGAAGCAGCGGGTGGGTATCGCCCGCGCCTTTGCTCTGTCACCAAAACTTCTTCTACTCGATGAGCCTTTCGGGATGCTCGACAGCCTGACCCGTTGGGAGCTCCAGGAAGTGCTGATGGATGTCTGGAAGCGGACGCAGGTCACCGCGATCTGCGTGACCCATGACGTTGACGAAGCGATCCTGTTGGGCGACCGCATTGTCATGATGACCAATGGGCCGCACGCCACGATCGGAAAGATCGTCGACATTGATCTGCCAAGACCGCGCACACGCGCCGCACTCTTGGAGCATCCGGACTACTACCGATACCGCGAAGAGGTTCTGACCTTCCTTGAAGAATATGAACACGGCGCCAAGCCGAAAAAGAAGATTGACCAGACCCCGGCCGCTGAAGCGGCGATTGCGTGAGGAGGAACAATGTCACCTGATGCAATAGAATTGCCTCAACGACAGCGGCTTGTGGTTGTCGGAAATGGCATGGCACCAGGCCGCATGCTTGAGGAACTCTTCAAGCAGGCACCCAATGCCTATGACGTGACGATCTTCAATGCCGAACCGCGTGTGAACTATGACCGGATCATGCTCTCGCCAGTATTGTCCGGCGAGCGGGCATATGAAGACATCATCATTCACGATGATGCCTGGTACGACGAAAACCACGTCACGCTCTACAAAGGACGTAAGGTCACGTCCATTGACCGAGCCGAAAAGACCGTGACCGCGGAAGACGGCACGGTCGCTCCCTATGACAAGCTTGTGCTGGCAACCGGTTCCGCGCCCTTCATTATCCCTGTGCCTGGCAAAGATCTCGAAGGCGTTTTGGGATATCGCGATCTCGATGACGTCAACCAGATGTTGGACACATCGAAGAAGGCTAAGAACGCCGTTGTGATCGGCGGCGGCCTGTTGGGGCTGGAAGCAGCCGCTGGCCTGCAGCTACAAGGCATGGATGTCACTGTGGTGCATTTGATGCCCACCTTGATGGAGCGTCAGCTGGATGCGGCCGCTGGTCATCTGCTCCGGCGGTCTCTCGAGGAACGCGGCATCCGCATCATTACGGAAGCGAACACGAAAGAGATACTGGGCAACGACGGCAAAGTCCGCGCGGTGTTGTTGGATGATGGAACAGAGCTCCCCGCCGATCTGGTTGTGATGGCGGTGGGCATCCGGCCCAATGCGAGCCTCGCCGCAGAGTGCGACATAGAGTCGGACCGCGGCATTATTGTCGATGATTGTCTAGCAACCAGCGACCCGGATGTTTTTGCCCTTGGTGAATGCGCCCAGCATCGTGGTGTCTGCTATGGCCTTGTGGCGCCGCTCTACGAAATGGCGAAGACGCTGGCGAGCGGACTGGCCGGCCAGGACGCGAGCTATACCGGGTCCCTAACCTCCACAAAACTCAAAGTCACCGGGATCAACCTTTTCTCGGCAGGTGATTTTGCTGAAGGAGATGACCGTGAAGAAGTGGTGCTCCGCGATGCGCAGGCAGGCGTCTATCGCCGCCTGATCCTGGAAGACAACAAGCTCATCGGTGCCGTGCTCTATGGGGACGTCACCGACGGCGCCTGGTTCTTCGACCTGATCAAAAACGGAACCGATGTCAGCGAGATGAGAGACACGCTGATCTTTGGTCAGGCCTTCGCGGGGAGTACCCCCCTGGACCCTATGGTGGCCGTTGCAGCCTTGCCGGATGATGCAGAAATCTGCGGCTGTAACGGCGTATGTAAAGGAACCATTCTTGAGGAAATCGGCGCGCAGAACCTCACCGACGTTGAGGGTGTCAGAACCCATACCAAAGCGTCTGCCTCCTGCGGCTCGTGCACAGGACTGGTTGAGCAGCTTCTGACCTTGTCGCTTGGCGACGCGTTTAATCCGGCGGCCATTCCGCCCATGTGTGGCTGTACCGACCTTGGACATGGAGAGGTACGCCGGCTCATCGTCGCCAAAAAACTCAAGACACTTGAAGACGTGATGCAGGAACTTGAGTGGAAGACGTCCTGCGGGTGTGCCAAGTGCCGTCCGGCTTTGAACTATTATCTCCTGTCGACCTGGCCGGGTGAATATGTGGACGACGCGCAGTCGAGATTCGTGAACGAGCGCGTCCACGCGAACATCCAGAAAGATGGCACCTATTCCGTTGTGCCCCGCATGTGGGGTGGCATCACGAGCGCCGACGAGCTTCGGGCCATTGCGGATGTTGCCGATAAGTTTTCAGTGCCAACAGTTAAGGTGACCGGTGGACAGCGGATCGACCTGCTGGGCATCAAAAAAGAAGACCTTCCTGAAGTCTGGTCGGATCTGAACAAGGCGGGTCTTGTCTCAGGGCATGCCTATGGCAAGGCCTTGCGCACCGTCAAAACTTGCGTCGGCACAGATTGGTGCCGCTTTGGGACGCAGGACTCAACCGGTTTGGGCATTCGGATCGAACGTTTCATGTGGGGGTCTTGGACCCCGGCCAAAGTGAAGATGGCGGTCTCTGGCTGTCCTCGAAATTGTGCCGAAGCGACCTGTAAGGATGTGGGCGTCATCTGCGTGGACTCCGGCTACGAGATTCACTTTGCGGGTGCCGCCGGCCTCGACATCAAAGGAACGGAAGTGCTTGGGCACGCGTCGACGGAAGATGACGCGCTGGAAATGATCGTCGCGGTAGTCCAGCTCTATAGAGAGCAGGGCTACTACCTGGAGAGAATCTATAAATGGGCCCGGCGTGTGGGCGTCGAGACCATCCAAAATGCGGTGGTCGAAGATGCCGAACAACGCGCCGCTCTATACGAGCGTTTTGTGTTCTCTCAGAAGTTCTCTCAGACCGATCCCTGGGCAGAACGGGCCGAGGGCGCAGAGGCACATGCCTTCCGGCCCATGGCGGATCTCACACTTGAGGCTGCTGAATGAGCAACGCAGCAAAATGGGTCGAAATCGGCGCGGTGTCCGACGTGCCGGTGCGCGGATCCCGCCTCATCCAGGTATCGGGCGGTGCAGTGGCGGTCTTTCGCACAAGCGAGGATCAGATCTTTGCAATTGACGACAGTTGCCCGCATCTGGGCGGCCCCCTGTCACAAGGCATTGTGCACGATCAACGCGTGACCTGTCCCCTCCACAATCTGGTCATCGACCTCGCGAGCGGTGAAGGACAGGGACCCGATGGTGGATGTGTGAAGACCTACCCAGTCGACGTGCAGGATGGACGTATCTTGCTGGACATCAGCACGCTCAAGCAGAAGAAGGTCGCCTGAGCATGAAAGCTGGTGCGAGCGTGAAAACCACCTGTCCCTATTGCGGCGTTGGATGTGGTGTCATTGCTCGAGAGAAAGAAGATGGCGAAGTTGAAATATCCGGTGATCCGGATCACCCGGCGAACTTCGGCAAACTCTGTTCCAAAGGTTCAGCCTTGGGGGATACCTTCTCGCTAGAAGATAGACTGCTCACACCGAGAGTGCATGGGCAGGTATCTGACTGGGACAGCGCGCTCGACAAAGTGGCACAAGGATTTGCTGATGCCGTGCGCGACCATGGCCCTAACTCGGTCGCCTTCTATGTGTCCGGTCAACTGCTGACCGAAGACTATTATGTCGCCAACAAGCTGATGAAGGGGTTCATCGGCTCCGCTAATATCGACACCAATTCCAGGCTCTGCATGGCATCCTCGGTGGCGGGTCATAAACGCGCCTTCGGCAGCGACACCGTGCCCGGTGCCTATGAAGATTTGGACCAAGCCGATCTTGTTGTTCTCGTCGGGTCCAACTTCGCCTGGTGTCATCCCGTCCTGTTTCAAAGACTGGCGGCTGCAAAGCAGGATCGCGGAACCCGGATCATTGTCATTGACCCGAGGCAGACGGCGACGACCGAGCTCGCAGACCTCCACCTGCCCTTGCATCCGGGCTCTGACATTGCCTTGTTCAACGGTCTCCTGCAGTACCTTGCAGAGAAAGATGCCCTCGATCCTTCCTATATCTCTGCGCACACTGACGGCTTCGATGCCGCTTTGGAGAGCGCCAAGCAGATGAGCCTCGCGGCGGTTTCTGAAGCAACACGTCTTGATCCGATACGGCTGTCTCAATTTTATCAGTCATTTTGCGAAACCGAGAAAGTGGTGACGATCTACTCTCAGGGCGTTAACCAGTCGAGTGTGGGAACAGACAAGGTCAACGCGATCATCAACTGCCATCTCGCTACTGGCCGTATCGGTCGCGAAGGCATGGGGCCTTTTTCGATCACGGGCCAGCCGAATGCCATGGGCGGCCGGGAAGTGGGTGGCCTGGCCAACCAGCTTGCCGCGCATATGGGCTTTGAGGATCCGGACCATCGGGACATTGTTGCGCGGTTTTGGGACGCGCCGAACATTGCCAGCGAGCCTGGACTAAAAGCCGTCGACCTGTTCGACCGGGTGGAGTCTGGTCAGATCAAGGCGCTGTGGGTGATGGCGACCAACCCTGCCGCCAGTATGCCCGCCGCCGACCGCGTGTCAGCCGCAATCAAAGCCTGCCCCTTTGTTGTTGTGTCCGATGTGACCGACACAACGAAAACGGCGTCGCTTGCGCATGTTCTGCTACCCGCCATGGGATGGGGCGAAAAGGATGGGACGGTCACCAACTCGGAACGTCGAATCTCAAGACAACGCTCCTTCGTGGCCGGAGCCGGATTGGCGAAGCCCGATTGGTGGATCATGTCAAAGGTGGCCCAGCGCATGGGGTTCCCGGGCTTTGCTTATGAAAAGCCTTCTGAGATCTTCCGCGAGCATGCGGCCTTGTCCGCCTTTGAGAATGACGGAACCAGGGACTTCGACCTATCTGGTCTCACGGACTTGAGCGACGAGGGATATGACCTATTGAACCCCATCCAATGGCCGGTTCGTGCTGGTACCGATCAGGGGACAGAGCGCCTCTTCAGTCAGGGCGGCTTTTTCACAAAGACAAAGAGAGCAAACTTTGTTTCCGTGAGCCACAAACAGCCGGCAAGCAAAACCGACGGTACCTATCCGTTGGTCCTGAACTCCGGGCGCATCCGGGATCAATGGCACACCATGACGCGAACCGGACAGTCGGCGCGTCTGTCATCCCATATTGCGGAACCCTTTGTTGAGATTCATCCGGATGACGCAATAGCAAGCGGCATAGAGGTTGGCGACGTGGTGCGCGTTTCCAGCGCGCAGGGCACCCTTCTCGCAAGAGCATCGGTGACACCGCGCCAGTCCAAAGGCGCTGTCTTTGTGCCGATCCACTGGACGGCTCCTTATTCCTCCTGTGCGGAGGTGGACGCTTTGGTGAGATCCAACACGGACCCTGTGTCAGGGCAACCGGAGCTTAAGTTCACGCCAGTCCGGATCGAACCCGCGCCCATGCAATGGCATGCGTTTCTTGTCTCCACCCACAAGCCCGATCTCGCAGGCTTTCCCTATTGGGCATTGGCCCGCACCAAAAGCGGCTGGCGCGCCGAGATTGCTGGCGACAGTCCGATCGCATCATTTTCGGAACACCTGAACAGCCTTCTTGTGCACCTCGAGACTGCGGAGGCTGAGACCTTTTCCTACGACAATGGTTTGGGGGGCGGAAGCCATATGGTCTGTAGTGCAGGCAACCTTGATCACGCGGTCTTCTGGTCCGAGAAGCCGGTCGAGGTTGCGCGAGCCTGGCTCGCGGATCAACTGGGCCAGCCTCAGGCGTCACTCTCGCGCTATGCCCTTCTTGCAGGGCGAGCGGGCGCCGATCAACCGGACAAAGGCGCCATCGTCTGTTCCTGTTTCGAAGTGGGCGCCAACCAAATCACCCAGGCGATGCGTGAGGGGGCGGACACAGTTGACGCCGTCGGTGCCGCAGTGAGTGCCGGGACCAATTGTGGGTCCTGTCGATCAGAAATTGGCCGCCTTCTGGTGGCGGCAGATATGCGCGAGGCAGTGTGAGATGAATGAAGTCACGCTTGTAGGTGCCGGTCCGGGCGATCCAGACCTATTGACCATCAAAGCCCTCCGCGTTTTGCAGGAAGCCGATGTCGTGCTTTTTGATAGTCTTGTAAGCCAACAGGTTCTTGAAGCAATCGGTCCGGGGCCCACCGCGATCAGTGTGGGCAAACGGGCGGGGCGGCCAAGTTGGGCGCAGGGTGACATTAACGATCTCATGATCCGCCTGACCCGCGAAGGACGGCGGGTGGTGCGCCTCAAGGCTGGCGATCCATCTGTGTTCGGGCGCTCAGGAGAAGAGATCGCGGCGCTTACCGCTGCCGGCATTGGCGTGACCGTGGTCCCGGGCATCACAACGGCGTCGGCCTTAGCAGCGAGTCTCAATGTCTCCCTCACTCACCGCGCCTGTGCGCAGTCTCTGCGGTTTGTGACGGCACATGGCGCAAAGGGCACCCTGCCGCCGGATCTGGACTGGCCGGGCCTCGCTCATGAAACAACAACCTTGATTGTGTATATGGGCGGTCGCACCGGCGGGGAGCTGGCGCGCAACCTCATGGAGCATGGACGGTCCGGAACAACCCCTGTTGTGGTCGTGAAAAACGTCTCCCGGGAAACGCAAACGTCTGTGGCCGGGCGTTTGGCAAACCTGGACCAGCTGCTGGCCGCCTGTGATGCGGAAGGGCCGGTCACCATCGCCATAGGCAATGTGTTTGAAGAGCTCGTTGCTAAGCCAGCGGCTCAGCCTGTTTCCAGGACATTGATGCCTTTGTTGAAGGGCGCGGTCCGTTCCACGTCGTAACCGGAATTGGCGACGACGGACATATCCCACAACAACGTATATTCTTCCTGCGGGAGAAGGTCGCGCACTTTCTGTTGGTCTTCGTTACTGAGGCTTGCGAATTCTTCGCGCAACCGTTCAAGACAATAGACCCGATAACGTGAGACGGGTATGTCCTTGTAACGACAGCCTTGGACAGTCATTTCAAACTGTTTTTTCCCCTGACCATAGGCGAGAGCATTTTCTCGTTGCTGCACGATATGGGTTTCGGCGATCTCTTTGAGCAGCGGCGCGGCGTCTTCCGGAACTGTATTGAGAAGGCTTGTTTCTCCGGCAGTGGCGCCTGCATTCCAGACCCTGGCAACCCATTCGGCAATTGCAGGCCAGTTGTTACGCATGATGGCGGCGGGCGTCGGGTCCTGACCGAAATGGCGGAGCATAGGCCCCATCATACCAATATCTGCAATTGAGGGCGTCTCGCCCAGGAGATAGGGACGGTTTTCCAGCATGGGGAGCATGCCCTTCATGGCATTGAAAAACCCTGCTTCGACATGATCCCACGTGTCCTTGGTCACGCCGTCGCGCTTCACAAACCGCGTATGCTGTCTGCGCTTGACCATGTATCTGCGAACAAAACGCGGCAGGGGGAGGTGTTGGGTGATTTCGTCTGCAAGAACCCGCGAGAGTAGTTCGCGATCATGATCATAGCTCCAGCGATAATGCATGGCGGAGCGCCACAGCCACTCGTCTCCATAGTCCTCAATGAGGAGGGCAATGAACCGAACGACCGGGTCGGCCGGCATCACGGGGCGGTCGGGATATTCCGATTCAAGCTGCTGAATAATCGGCGTGCTGTCTGACATCCAGCGCCCATCTGGCCGCTCGACGATTGGCACCTGGATCGCGCCCGCCCGCTCGCGGATATATTTCTGCTTGGCGAACGGATGCTCCATCTCATAACCGATGCCCTTGTATCGCAGATAGGCTTCAAGCTTGCCGGTATAGTAGGAAACGCTGACTCCCCAGACTTTCATGATCTTCCCTCCAGACATGGGCTCCTGATGCAGGAGACGGATTGACACTATCCGGGGCGAGCGCCTTAAAATGCTAAAAAGTTACATTTGGGGGCGAAATAATGAAAGTCCTGCGTCCTAGAACCAAAACACTGAGAGAAGCCCTGTCGCCTGACACATTCGACAAGCTGATCTCCAGTGGGTCGACAAAAAGATACGCGGACGGGCAGATTATCCAAGACCGTGGCGATAAACGCCCGGGCCTGACGATCGTGACGGCTGGGGAGGTGGTCGCCGGCAATGTCGGACAGGACGGCTCGTTTTTGACATCCGCGCTGCTCAGACCAGGCGAAACTTTTGGGGAGCAAACGCTGTTCTCTGATTTGCGCCGTACCCACACTTTGTGGGCACAAGGCCCGGCGGAGATTACGTTCGTCACCTCAAAAGCGTTCTTCGCCCTCCTGGACGAGGAGCCACGCATTGCGCGTGCCCTCCTGACCCTGATGGTTCAGCGCAACTATGAGATGATGGATTTCATTGATGCGCAGCGCCGCTTCTCGCTAAAAGCCCGGGTCGCGCGCCTGCTCTTAGCGACAGCGGACGAGGCCAACAATCAAGCGACCATTGAGTGTCGTCAGGAAGACCTGGCGTTCATGTTGGGAGTCTCGAGGGTTGCCGCAGGCAAGGCGCTGAAGCTTTTGCAAGATGAGGGGTTGGTGGCGTTGCGCTACGGACGTATCGAAATCCAAGATGTTGCTCGGCTGAGAACGATGATTGCCGATGAAGATCAGTTTTTCCCGGTCGAAAATGACTAACGACGATTTTCCTTTTTTCGCGTTTCTCCGTGCCTATATCGGTGTACGGTGCGCAGCATTCCGGACCACCGCCAATATTGAAGACAGAACTGGATAAGCCGTGACGACATATTCTGACAAAATCGTTTGGATCACAGGGGCCTCATCAGGGATCGGAGAGGCGTTGGCTAAAACCTTCGCAGCTGAAGGCGCAGACATCATCCTTTCCGGCCGGCGGGTAGAGGCCCTGCAGGCAGTTGCGGACGCACTTCCTACCGAAACACTTGTGCTTCCTTTTGAGGTCACGGACTACGGCGCACTGGAAGGCATTGTTGGCAAGGCCTGGGATTGGAAAGGGCGCGTGGACGTGCTGGTGAACAATGCCGGTGTCAGCCAGCGGAGCCTCGCTATTCACACCGCGCCACAGGTCTATACGGACCTGCTAAATATCGATCTGATCGCCCCCATCTGGCTCACCCAATTACAGCTGCCGCGCATGGTCGAGGCAGGTGGCGCGCACATCATCGCCATCAGTTCCGTCGCCGGACGTATCGGTGCACCGCTCCGCACGGCGTACTCGGCCGCGAAGCACGGCCTCATTGGTTATATGGACGCTCTGCGGACGGAAGTCGCGGGCAGACACAACATCAATGTCACGAACGTCCTGCCCGGGTCGGTTGCGACCAATGTGTCCCGCAACGCCTTTACTGCTGATGGTTCGACCCGCGGCAAATCCGACTCGGCGATCGAAGGCGGCGATGATCCGATGGATTGCGCCAAAGCAATCCTGGACGCTGTGAACAACAATGTGCCAGAGCTGATCTTTGCCAGCGGCGTAGAACTGGACCTGGCGAAGCTCCGCCACTCTGATCCGGAAAAACTCTTCGAGATGGGTGGGCAGATCGGCGCGCAGATTGCGGAACAGTATGAGTCTGGCGACGATTCCTAAAACGCCGCCAGCTCTTAAACCTTGGTGGATGTATCGAGGTTGAGACCGTCAACAATATCTTCAAAGATCTGCAGTTCTTTCTCGAAGAGCTGAACAGAGCCTTGCTGTGAGATGGGCTGGCTCAAATCCTTGACGTCGAAAAAGCCCAGCTCCGATGTGCCGGACCGCTTTGTGTCGATGGAAAGATAAAGAAAGGTCTCGTGAAAGGCGGCCTGTATTTTCGATTTCGGAAACACGTCGCGAATGTCGAGCAGACGTTGCATGAATGTCGGCGTCAGCAGGTAGCGCGCCTCTACCTGGTCGCTGCTGTAGACCTGGAATTTCTTCTCGAACACCGGGTCCTCCAGCGCTACCCGCTCCCCCTTTTGCGAAAAACCTTTGGCCCAGTTAAAAAAGCCCGCATCTGTGAGGACCACTGTTGACCCCTGAAAGCTCTTTGGAAAATTGAAGCGAGCCAGAAGACCGGAAAAGACTGTCTCGACAGTCTCGGACTTCCCCCGTTTCCGTCGAACTTTGGCAAGGGCTTCAAAGAGATCAAACCCAACACCGGAAAAATCACCTTCAAAATGGTCTTCCACATCCAGCTCATCATGGTGGGGAAAGAGACCCAAATTACGGTAGGTCCTGGTCGCTCCAGATGGAGGTCCATCCGCGTTGAAGCGCCATCCTCTCGCATCTGCCATGTGCCCAAGGATGTCCGTCTTCATTCGCTCCTTCAGTTCGAAGAGCTTGAACTCCGCGATCATGTAAGTAAGGCCCGCACCCACTATGGCCGCAATGAGTCCCGGCGGTCCAAAAAACAACATCGCGACGATCGCAGCCGCTGCCACGATTGGGAGGCCGATCACCCAAGTTTTCTTTCGCCAGCTCAGGGCTTCCAGCCGCTCTCTTTCCAACTCGTCGAAAAGATGCGGATCGAAACTGTAGGGGCTCATGGTTTAACCAGGAAGATTGTGAAGAGGGATCAGGTCAGCGCTAACTTGCCAGAATATCACCGGCAGCAACCGGCTTACGCTCTACCTCATCGATTTCGAAGAACGGCATCGCTTTGACACCGGCCAAGGCCGCGATCGTTGAAGACGGCCATATCTCCACGGCATTCTGGAGGTCTTCTACCGCTGAGTTATAGAAACGCCGCGCCGCCGAGATATGACCCTCAACCTCTTCATAGGTCTCTTGAGCCGTCTTCATGGCTTCCACAAATCGTGGTTCGGGATAGTTCTCTGCTACCGCGAACAATTGGCGCATGCTTTGCGCCAAGCCTGACTCGGCTTCTAGGCGGCCCTTAACGGCATCTGGATCATCAGCGTCTGTCGGAACTTCGGTCGCGGTTCGCAGGCGAGTCACTTCTTCGATCAGAGACATCTCCTGTTTCATCGTCTCTTTTGCGATCTCAAGCACGTTAGGGATCAGGTCATGCCGCTTTTTGAGCTGCACATCAATGGAGGCAAAGGCGCTTCGTGCGCGGTTCTTCTTTTGGATGACGGATACATACAAGAAATAGCCGATTGCTGCGAGCACACCGACAATGATCAAAAGAATCCAAGTGCCGTCCATGTAATGCCTCCAGCCAGCACCGTCCGTACAGTGCTCAAATATTAATATCCCAATCTACAGTCTCACCGAGGAGCAGAACAGACTCAAGCTGAACATGAGATTAATACTGCATTGAGCCAGCTCAGCTTGACGGTTTCAGTCGGTTGTCGCTTGTCGCTCTGCCGCCGCAAAAACACGCTGGAAATTGCCACCCCATATTTTTCGGATATCTTCAGCGGAATAACCAGCGCGCACCAAAGCGATCGTCACATTCAGTGCCTCACTCGCGTCCGCATAGCCGTCGATACTGCTACCATGGTTGAAGTCATTGCCGATGCCGACATGATCAATACCGATCCGATCAACGATATAGTTGATATGCGCAATCATGTCCGAAACACTGCCGCGCCCGATGGTCGCGCGCATTTCAAGCAAAAAGGCACGTCGATCATCAGGGTCTTCCAGTTCCCAGTAGAGCTCGTAAGGGTAGGAGTATTCTTCCGGCAGGCCGGCTTTGAGGCGAACCGCTTTCACAGCCTCCAGCACGGCTGGATCTGAAAGAGCGACCAGATAGGCGCCAAACGCCGCAACATGGATGACGCCACCTGTCTCGCCGATCAGATCAATTTCTTCATCGGACAGATTGCGGGTCACGTTGGAAATGGCGCGCACGTTGGAGTGGCTGGCGATCACAGGCGCGCGCGACTGTGAGATAGCCTGAAGCGCCGCCGATTTTGACATCTGTGAAATGTCGACAATGCCCCCAAGCGCATTAATCCGCTCAATGGCCGCGATGCCCAGTGGAGAAAGACCGCCATGCTCTTCTGTTGGCTCATAAGACTTGGTCGCACCGTCATAAAGGGGGCGTGAGGAATCCGAGAAGTCATTGTGGCCCAGATGATTGAGACCGAACACGCGAACGCCGGCCTCGTAAAAGTAATCAAGTTCGTCGACGTCGCCCTCAAGGGATCGCGCATTCTGAAAACCCAGAATGAGAGCTGGCTTGCCCTCCGTCTGCGCTTTCTCAATCTCGGCGGCCGACGTTGCCAGAACGACGCCGCCGGAAGACTCCTCGATGATCTTCAGAGCGGCGGTGAGTTTTTCATCGGCGATCGCGCGCGCCTCTGCATCGCCTTCTCCGGTCCGGGGACCCGGACCGACAGCAATTGACATAACAACAGCATCGACGCCGCCAGCGACGAGCTTCTCAGGGCTCACTTTCGACACACCGCCTTCGCCAAGATAACTGAGCGACGTCGACGGGATCACAATGTCAGCATGCGCATCAATCACGATGGCATCAGCGTGGATTGCCTCCGCCTTTGCAACAAATTCCGCTTCTGAAAGGTCTGTGTCAGCTTGGGCTGGAAGAGAAGCTGCAACGAGAAACAGAAGCGGGGCGGCAGCGCGCTGGAGGGCTGTGAGATATTGCGCAAAACTGTTCATGAAATCCTCCCGGCGTCGGCAGGCTGGATGTTCCGCCGACCAGACGGGTAGTGTACAGAATATGGCGGGGAGCCCAAATGCAAACTAGGATGGGCTGAGCAGACAGGCTTAGGGGTGGTTATGAACTGGTTGAAAGAGAATACAGACGCCTTGCAGGCGCTGGGCGCGATCCTGACCGTGGTGTTTGCCGTGGTCGCACTTGCCGCTATTAAGTTACAGATTGATGCGTCGGACCAATTGCAAAAAGAGCAGTCTGCCCGCGACATGTACCGCGAGCACCTGTCGCTCGCCATTCAGAATCCGACGCTGGCCTATGCAAACTATTGCGATCTGGAAACAGAAAAAGATGAGCTCACCTACGAAGCCTATCTGGAACACTTCCTTTACACAGCCGAACAATTGTCATCGCTGGGCGCGCATTGGCAACACACGATTAAAAGCTACCTGGAAGCACACAAATCGTATGTCTGTTCGCGCACAAAATGGGATGATTATCCGGCGGATCTGACGGCCCTGATCACAGAGGTCCGCGCGACCCAGTGTCGGGCGGTTAGAGTCTGTGAGGCAGACTAGTGAGCGCGGGATTGAGTAGATATTCAAAAATCTGGTTGGCCTCAGCACATTGCGACTGATTTGACGCAGCGGCGCCGGTCCTTTGATTAGAAGGCTAAACTATTCCGCAGACTTTGGTATGGTGGCGCCCGCAAAGTGCTCACCAATGGCATATCAAGGGGTGAAAAATGACCGCAGCAAGTGACCTCGACGGCTTCCGATCAGAAGTGTCTGACTGGGTGCAGACCAATTTTCCGTCCGCACTTCACGATTTTGATCTTGGCGTAGACAGCCCCAGCGCCAAAGGGGTGAGCAGCGAGTTTGACGCTTGGCGCAAGGCGTTGGCAGACAAAGGGTGGGGCGCACCAACCTGGCCAAAGGAGTATGGCGGCGCGGGGCTCAGTGACCCGGAAGCGAAAGTTGTCCGTCAGGAAATTGCGAAGGCAGGCGCCTTCAATCCGATTTCGCCCATGTCAGGTATGGGCGTCACCATGGTTGGGCCGACGATTCTGGAATACGGCACCGACGAGCAGAAAGCGAAACACCTGCCGGGCATTGCGAGTGGTGAAGTCCGCTGGTGCCTTGGATTGTCCGAACCCAATGCGGGCTCTGATCTGGCGTCGCTCAGCACGAAAGCTGTGGATGAAGGCGATGCATTCATTCTAAATGGTCAGAAAATCTGGACCTCTGGCGCTCACATGTCGCAATGGTGTGGCGCGGTCGTGCGCACCGATCCCCAGGCAAAAAAACGTGACGGCATCAGCTTCGTCATGCTGCCGATGGATCAGAAGGGTGTTGAAACACGCCTCATCAAACTCATCTCAGGCGCGTCCCCCTTCTGTGAAACCTTCTTCACCGACGCGCGTGCTGAGAAGAGCGATTTGCTGGGCGATCTGAACGATGGCTGGAGCGTCGTGAAGCGTTTGCTGCAACATGAGCGGCAAAGCCAAACGTCTGCGCCGGGCGCGCCGAAGATCGATGAGGAACCTTTATACGAACAGGCGAAACGGTATGTGGGAACATCGGAAGACGGAACACTGGCGGACCCGGACCTGCGCCTACGCGTGGTCGAAAACCTCATGGATGCCGAAGCCCACAAGCTGACTGTCTCCCGGATCACGGCGGAGGCTAAAGGCCAGGTGAAAGTGAGCGCTGCCGCGTCGATCTTGAAGAACTCCATGACCAAAGTGGCACAAACGAAAGCTGAGCTGACCCTGGAGATGATGGGCCATCAAGGCATTGGCTGGGAAGGAGACCAGTTCTCCGACGATGAATTGCGCAGTGTGCGCGACTGGTTGATGGGCAAAGCCATGTCCATCTATGGCGGGTCTGCCGAAATCCAAAACAACATCATCTCCAAGAATATTCTGGGCCTCCCAGAAACCACACAACAGGGCTAACGGGGGCTGGGAAACAGATCATGGCTGCACTGACAGAAGAACAGACGCTCCTTAAAGACCAGGCAACCTCCTGGGTGAGCGCCGAAGCGCCGGTTTCAAAGTTCCGTGCCATGCGGAATGAAGGGAATGAGCTGGGGTTTGCGCAACCAACTTGGGCCGCCATGGTGGAGATGGGGTGGACCGGTATTTTGGTTCCGGAAGAATATGGCGGATCTGATCTCGGCTACCTGACCTTTGGCGTAGTTCTGGAAGAGTTGGGCAAGCAGTTGGCCGCGTCGCCTCTCTTTGCCTCCGCCTATGTTGGCGCGACTGGGCTTTTGCTAGCAGGCACAGATGCACAAAAATCGAGCCACCTGCCGGGCATTGTCGACGGCAGCAAGATTGTGACCCTGGCGATTGACGAAGGACCCCGTCATGCTCCGGCGCGGACGTCACTCGAGGCCAAAGCGCAAGGCGACAAGTATGTACTTACCGGGTCGAAGACTCTGGTATTGGAAGGCATGTCGGCGACGGATTTCATTGTCGTGGCGCGCTCAAGCGGAAGCGTGGGCGACGCCCAAGGCCTCTCCCTCTTTATTGTCTCCGCGGACGCGGCGGGTCTCTCGCGCAGCGCGATGAAGACCATGGACAGCCGCGGCTATGCCGAACTGACCTTCGACGGTGTCGAGGTCTCTGCATCTGATCTCATGGGGCCAGAAGGTCAGGCGGGTGAAGTGCTGGAAGAGATTCTTGACCGCGCCCGCGCAGGCGTCGGCGCGGAAATGCTGGGTGTCGGGTCGCAGGCATTTGAGATGACACTCGAATATCTCAAGACCCGAAAACAGTTCGGCGCGGTCATTGGGTCTTTTCAGGCTCTCGGACATCGCGCGGCGGAACTCTTTGCTGCCAAGGAACTTGCACGATCCTGCGGCGAGGCGGCTTTGCAGGAGATTGATGCTCAAAGCAACTCTGTTGCGAAAGCCTGTTCTCTCTCAAAGGCGAAGGTGGGGGATTTTCTCCACACCATGTCCAATCAGCTGATCCAGATCCATGGCGGCATTGGCATGACGGATGAGTTTGATGCAGGCCTTTACCTGAAGCGGGCACGGGTGCTGGAAACACTCTACGGCAACCAGTCCTATCATCGGGATCGCTACGCGCGGCTTCTGGGCTTCTGAGGTCCACCGGGGCTCAGACATCTATCAGAACCAGGTAAAGCTTTTTTGCGAGACTAAGGCGCGTCGGTGACAAAGAGCCGATGCGCCATGGACTTCATGCGTTCCGCATAGTCCGCGCGGGACCAACCGCACTCAACCGTCAGCTGTTCCCAGTTTCGAAGCGACAGCATCGTCCACAGAATGTCCGTTGCTTGTTCCGGGGAATAATCGGGCGTGAGCGTTTTGTCGCGATCGAGCGCCAGGATCGCCGCTTCGCAGCCTTCCCGCATGTCCTGCATCCGCGTGTCCCAAGCGGCTGCGGCCTCCGGGTCGGTGTCGCGCATGGCGAGCAGCGCTTTCCCGATGCCGTAAATCTCAGGCAAAAAGCCAGCCCAGGCGTCGATGAAGGCGGCTAAGCGTTCAATCCCGGTCTTGGCAGTTCGGCTCGGGACAAGCCGCGCGTCGCCTCCATGGAGCTCATCCACATAGTGGGTTGTGGCGATCAGAAGGTCGCCGCGGGTCCGAAAATGCAGATAAAGCGCCTGCCGGCTGATGCCGACCTTTGCCGCAATATCCGACATCCGAACACTGTTTCCCTGGCCGGATTCCAGCAATTCCAGGCTGGACGCCAGGATTTTTTCACGAGTCGATTTTTTCGTACTTGACATGGTGTCTAGTAGCACCTACTTGTCATCGTGTCAATTTACACAGTGTCAAGTAAGGAGATGACCATGAAAATCATCATTTTTGGAGCCACAGGATCTTTGGGCCGCCATCTGGTTGAGCAGGCGCTGGCGCAAGGTGAGGAGGTCACCGCTTTTCTGCGAAACGCATCAGCTATGAGCGTCGACCATGAAAATTTGCGTTTGATTGAAGGAGACGTGCTTGATCCTGTGGCAGTGGACCAAGCCGTCGCAGGTCACGACGCGGCACTCATCGCTCTGGGAGCGGGCCGCAAGGGTGGCGTTCGGGCTTTGGGCACCAAGCACATTGTCGACGCGATGGAACGCCATGGCGTGCGGCGTCTCGTCAGTCAGTCCACACTCGGGGCGGGTGACAGTCACACGCACCTCAACTTCTTCTGGAAGCACGTCATGTTTGGGTGGCTGTTGAGGCAGGCCATGGCGGATCATGAGGAGCAAGAGGCCGTCATTCGGCAAAGCAGTCTTGACTGGATCAATGTGCGGCCCGCCGCGTTCACCGACGGCCCCGTGACCGGCGACTACAAATTTGCGTTCCCGCAGTCTGAGAAAGACCTGTCGCTGAAAATCTCGCGGGCTGATGTCGCGAATGTCATGCTGAAGCAGATGACGGACGACACGCATCTCCACGCATCGCCCGGTCTTTCCTACTAACTCACCGCATCACAGGAGCGCATCATGACGCAAACTTGGCTTCTTCCCATCAGCGAAATCTCGCTCATCTCAACAGCCCTCGTCGCCGGCGTCTTTTTGACATTCTCCGACTTTGTGATGCGCTCGTTAAATGGCGCCCGCACCAGCGCCGGCGTAGAGGTGATGCAGGCCATCAACCGCGAAGTTTACAAGACCATTTTCATGGTCCTGCTCATTGGTATGTGGGGCGTCTCCGCGGCGTTGGGTGCGTACGCTTACCTCTATCATGTTGGCAATGGGTCCGCCGAGTTGGTCCTGGCGGCGATCATCTACTCCGTCGGTGTTATGGGTGTGACCCTCATCTTCAATGTCCCGATGAACACCAAACTGGAGGCTCAGGCCTATGACAGTCCAGAAGGCGCCGCCTATTGGACGGATGTCTACTACCCCAGATGGACCTTCTGGAATTGGGTGCGCGGCGGCGCTTCGGCACTGACGGCCACCTTCTATCTCTCGGCATGCTTAAAGCTTGCGACAGCGTGAAAACTGAAACGATTTTGAAAGGACATGGATTATGAACAGCTCATTTGGTCTAAAAGCTCTGTTGTTGCTAACAGGGCTGGTCGGTATCGGGATCGGAGGTGCTATCCTGTTCGAGCCGGTCGCATTTCACGCAACCAGCGGCATCACGGTGCCGGCCGACAAGAGCCTATTGAGCGAATTGCGCGCCGCGGGCGGGGCACTTCTTGCTGTTGGATTGGTTGTCGTGCTTGGTGCATTCGTCGCACGATTGACCTTCACAGCTCTTACCTTCGCGACAGTGCTGTACCTCTCCTATGGGGCGTCCCGCGTGACGAGCATGATCCTGGACGGGCTTCCTTCTTCGACACTCCTTGCGGTAACCGCTTTTGAGTTGGGTGTCGGCTTGGTCTGCGCAATGGTCCTGGTAAGGCACGGATATCTAGGAAACCCCGACGGCAAACTTTTGCGCTGACTTTGTCGGGACGCCGTCCCCCCTATAGGTCGCTGCCGGTCGGTTGTGCTGCAGCTTTGTGCTATGTATCGGCGGTGCGGCGCAGTGCTGGCGCCCGGGGAGTGATGCATGCAAAAAGACCAATATGGAAATCCGCTGACAACGAGCTCTGCCAAGGCGCGTGACGCTTATGTACGCGGGCTGGAGTGTAACCTGGCTGCGGTGCCGGGCGCCGAAGAAGCCTTTCAGGAAGCAATCAGCGAAGATGAGAACTTTGCACTGGCGCACCTGGCGATCGCCCGCAATCGTCAGGTGGAAGGGCGCGGCGTCAGCGGGAGGGAGCCTTACGCAAAAGCCAAAGCGTGCGCCGATGGTCTGAGTTCCCAGGAGAAGGGGCATCTTCAAATCATCGGGTCGCTCCTCGAGGGCAAAAGCGAGGGCGTTTATGACTTGGCGTATGAGCACTTGCAGGAACATCCGCGCGATGTGCTGGTCGCGCAAGCTTGCCTTGGGGTCTTCAGCCTCATTGGTTTTGGTGGGCTGCCGGGACGAGAGGCCGAAAATCTGGCTCTCTCTGCTCTCCTCGCACCCCAATATGGCGACGATTGGTGGTTCCTCTCCACACATGCCTTTTCCCAGATGGAGGCAGGGCAGCTGGAGCCAGCGTCGCGGTCAATCGAGCGCTCGCTCGCAATCAATCCGCGAAACGCCAACGGGTCTCATCACCGCGCGCACCTTCACTATGAAATGGGCGAGACGGCGGCGGGTCTGGACTATCTCAAAGACTGGATCGCCGACTATGACCGCCAAGGCGTTATGTATTGCCATCTTGCTTGGCACATCGCGCTTTGGGCGTTGGGAGAAGGCGATATTGAGACCATGTGGCAAATGGCGGACACCGCCATCGATCCCAATGTGGGGACTGGGCCAGCGCTCAATGTCGTCACCGACATGCCGGCACTTCTATATCGCGCAGAGCTTGCCGGCGTCGACGTAGCGCCAGAGCGCTGGCAGGCAATCAGCGAATACGCGACAGCCCGTTTCGCGAAACCACGCCTTGCCTTCGCCGATGTCCACGCGGCCCTGGCCCATGCCATGGCGGGGAATGCAGAAGGTGTTGCGACAATTATAGAGAAGGCGAATGGGCCTGCCGAGGACCTGGTCCGCATTCTGGCGCAGGCCTTCTCAGCGTTGGCGCAGCAAGATTGGCGGAACGCCATCGAACACCTCACGACAGCTTTGTCGGACCATGCGCGTATTGGCGGTAGTCGGGCGCAACGCGATCTGATTGAGCTCGCGATGGCATCTGCGCTCGCACGGCAGGGAAAGGCGGACGAAGCGGCAAGATTTCTAGAGTGCCGCCGGCCGCTTGCGCTCGGCGCTGCTGTGCAGAGCTTCACGCACTGACCGACCGGACAGGAGCTGCTTAATATGAAAAGGGGCGCTGAGGAAGCGCCCCTGAAACAAGGTCAGCTATAGCGGTATGGGCGTCCCGCTTTTTGCATGTCTGCATTGTACTTCTTGAAGATATCAACAACCTTTGCCTTGGTCGGTGACTCTGCGGCAATCTCGTCCCAGAAGACGAGAGCGGCCGCTTCGACGGTAGCCCACTCTTCATCGGGAATGGAGGTGAGCTGCATCTTGGTGCCATTGACGCGAAGCGATGCTTCGCCGCCCCAGTACCACCACTGACGATAATAGTGTGAACTGTCCATGGTGATTTGGAGCAGCTCTTTAAGGTGGTCGGGCAGTTCGTTATAGCGGTCCATATTGGCAAAGAAAGACCCCGCCCAAGCGCCGGAGATATTGTTGGTGAGGAAATAGTCTGTCACATCCGCCCAACCGACCGTGTAGTCCTCGGTAATGCCAGACCAGGCCACACCGTCCAGCTCGCCTGTCTGGACGGCCACTTCGATGTCTTCCCAGGGAAGCGTTACCGGCACCACGCCGAACTGACTGAGGAAACGCCCGGCTGTCGGGAAGGTGAAGACGCGTTTGCCTTTCAGGTCTTCCAGACTGCGGATCGGATCTTTGGTCGCAAAGTGGCACGGGTCCCACGCGCCAGCGGAAAGGTGCTTCACGCCGACCTTTGAATATTCCTCATCCCATATCTCGTTGAGGCCGTATTGGTTGAACAAGACCGGGACATCAAGGCTATAGCGAGAGGCGAACGGGAAATAGCCACCAAACACGGTCACTTCCGTCGGTGAGGCCATCGAGTCGTCATCGGATTGAACAGCGTCAATGGTGCCATTTTGCATGGCGCGGAAAAGTTCGCCTGTTGGTACCAGCTGATCAGCAAAGAAGAGTTCGATCTGCATCTGATCGCCTGCAATCTTATTAAAGCTGTCAATCGCGGGCTTGATGACGTGTTCCGCGAGGGCGGGTCCGGCATAGGTCTGCATCCGCCATCGGATGGTTGTGTCCGCATGCACGGCGGGTGCAGCCAATGTGGCGGCACCGGCAACACCGGCTGTGGTCAGAAACTTACGTCTTGTCGTCATGTCTCGTCTCCTTGTTGATCAGATGAGTACGCGCTTCTTGGTACGTGAATGCAGCTCCTTTTGAAGTTCTGCCTATCTGCCGTAGACGACCTCTGGGAGCCAGAGGGCGATCTGCGGAAAGACCATGATGAGGGTCAGTGCCAATAACATCACCATAACGAAGGGGAGGATGGAACTGTAAATGTCCTTCAAACTGATTTCAGGCGGCGCCATGGCGCGCATGAGAAACAAATTGTAACCAAATGGCGGCGTCATATAGGCGATCTGCGTGGTGATGGTGTAGAGGATGCCGTACCAGATGAGATCAAATCCAAGGGCGCCGACCAGCGGCACATAAAGCGGGGCCACAATCACCAGCATTGCCGTATCGTCGAGGAAAGTGCCCATCAGCAAAAAGCTGAGTTGCATCAGGATGAGGATCATCCAGGGGTTCAAACCCAACTGATCCGTAAACAGATTGTCGATGGCGCGGACGGCGCCGAGCCCGTCGAAAACGGCGCCAAATCCGAGGGCTGCCAGAATAATCCACATGAACATACAGGAAATCGCGAGCGTCTGGCGCACCGAGACTTCAAACACGTCGCGGGTCATTCGGCCTTTAATAACGGCGGCAGCGAAGGCGGTGAGGGCCCCAATGGCGGAGCTTTCAACCAAAGACGTCCAGCCATTGACGAACGGAACCATCATCGCTGCAAAGATGCCCACGGGTAGCAGACCTGCCCGCAATAGACGAAGCTTCTCGGATAACGGAACATTGCGTTCTTCCGGGGGCAGGGCGGGTCCCAGCGCTGGATTGAGACGGCAGCGGAAATAGATATAGGCGATGAACATGGCCGCCATCATGAGGCCTGGCAGAACGCCGGCGAGCCAGAGTTGGCCGACCGGTTGCCTTGCAATCATGGCATAGAGGACAAGCACAACAGACGGAGGCACAAGGATGCCAAGCGAGGAGCCGGCTTGAACGACCCCGGTCACCATCCGTTTGTCATAGCCTCGGCGCAGGAGCTCAGGCAGCGCGATGGTGGCACCAATCGCCATGCCCGCCACAGAGAGCCCATTCATGGCTGAAATCAGAACCATGAGGCTGATCGTGCCAATCGCGAGCCCGCCATTAATGGGACCCATCCACACATGGAACATCCTGTACAGGTCGTCAGCGATTTTTGACTCAGACAGCACATAGCCCATGAAAATAAACATGGGCAGCGTGAGAAGCGGATACCACTTCATCAGTTTCATAGCTGAAGAGAAGGGGATGAGAGAGCCGCCCGTACCCCAGAGCGTCAGGGCCGCGATGGCCGCAACGGCGCCGATCGCCCCAAAAACGCGTTGGCCCGTCATGAGCATCAGCATCATGGAGGAGAACATCAGAATGGCGATCAGCTCATAGGACATTAGAGCTCGACCTCTCTGATTTTGGCAATGTCCTTACAAAGTTCGGAGATGGCCTGAAGCAACATCAGAAAGAAGCCGACCGTCATGATGGTCTTGATCGGCCATAAATAGGGCCGCCAGGCGGTCGGATTGCGCTCACCGTATTGCAGCGAATAGCTGGTGCTATCGACTGCGCCATACACCAAAACCCCCAGATAAAAGATCAGCAGGAGAACGGTGAAACTATCGAACCAGGCTTTCTTCCGAACAGACCAATTGCCGTAGAAGAGATCCATGCGCACGTTGGAGCCAAGCTGAATGGAATAGGGCCCGCCCATAATGTAGTAGGCGACCATGGCGAACTGTGCGACTTCGAGTGTCCAGAGCGACGGGAGAAAAAAGGTTTTCGAGATGGATGACCAGAGCAGAATGCCCATCATGACGAAGATGCCATACATCATCACGCGCCCGATGCGGTAGTTGATGGCGTCGACCGTGCGCACATAAACGCTCACAAATCGGGGCATTGGGTATCCTTCAATGTCACTCTTAGGACATCGTGATACGTCTCCGTTGGATTCACAAGGGTTTGGTCAGGACTTGGTGTTTGTCTATCGGCTGTAAATGGCAGCGTTCCAGATGTCGGCGGATGTTTTGCCTATCGCGCTAGCATCATCTGGTTGCGAGCGAAGCATATTGTCGTTTGCGAGGGCATTGTTCATGAGGATGAGCGCACGCGCAGTGCGGTCCGGATCAGAGACGGTCGACCGCCCAAGCATGATTTGTTGTCGAATAAACCGTGCCGTCTTCTCGATGAAATAGTCGATAACGCGTTCGCGCCACTCGCTATAGACCTGAGCATTGTTGTTCGACGCCCGCTCCAGCGCCTGCATCGCTGTTCGGTGCGCGTCCATCGCAATGAACATGTCGGTGAGGTGGCGCCGTGTATCGTCCAGATAGTCGTCGCTCCCGTTGCCCTCGAGCCATGCATCGACAGGCTGGCGGATGGCTTCTTCAAACCGGTCGAGAAACTCGAGCGCCAGTTCATCCACACTCTTGAAGTAATGATAGAAGGAGGATCGCGTCATATCGGTGCGCCGCATGATCACGTCCACCGTGAGACCCCCAAACTCAACATCAGCCAATGCAGCGACGGTCGCGTCGATGATTTCTTCTCGGGCCATTTCCGGGGTGCGGCGGCGTCTTTGGGGCTTACTCGACATACTTGGCTCATTTCCCTCGGTTTTCTGGGCTTGTAGGCAGTCTAAATCCACTATTGACAGACCGTCAATAGTGGATCATTCTTTCTGTAATATCGTTGAAAAGAAGCGATGACGGAGGATGCCTCAATGAATGTGCACGCGAGTGATATGTCTGATGGTCAGGAAGCAAGCTGGGCAAAGGCAGGAACACAACCGACAATCGCGATCATTGGCGCTGGCATGTCTGGCATCGCCGCCGTCGTGAAACTGCGTAAAGCTGGCTACACGGACCTCACCGTCTACGAAAAAACGGACAAGGTTGGGGGCACCTGGCGCGAAAATCAGTATCCCGGCCTCTCCTGTGATGTGCCGTCGCGCTGGTACTCTTTTTCATTCGCGCTAAACCCCGATTGGAACCATCGCTTCTCTTACGGTCCTGAGATCCAGGCCTACATGGAAAAGACGGCAAAGGATTTCGGCGTTACCGACATTGTGAAGTTCAACACACCGGTCACCGACCTTACCTATGAGGGTCCACAATGGCGCCTGACTACGGGCGCTGGAGACGTGGAGCACTACGATATCGTCATCTCCGCAACGGGCGTTTTGCACAATCCTGTGCTTCCAAAGATTGAAGGCCTGGACAGTTTTGCTGGCGACATGTTCCACACCGCCAGGTGGGATCATTCAGTGCAGCTGGAAGGAAAGAAGGTCGGCATTATTGGAACAGGCTCTACAGCCGCACAAATCATCGGCGCGATCACCAGCAAGGTCGGCACGATGAATGTGTTCCAGCGTACGCCCCAATGGATGATCCCCCTTCCGCAGAGGGAGTACTGGGGCATCACCAAGTGGCTCATGCGCACCTTCCCGGCGCTGCAGAAGATCACTTACAACTTCTATTTCAAGACAATGGTGAAGCATTTTGGTCAGGCCACGGTCGGCAACCAGAAGGAGCTCGCGAAGATTCAGGACGCCTGTTCCAAGCACCTGGAAGACGCAGTGAAGGACCCAGAGCTTCGCGCGAAGCTGACGCCTGATTACCAAGCGGCCTGTAAGCGCCTCATTTTCTGCTCGGACTTTTATCCGGCAATCACCAGCGACAATGCCAACCTGATCACGGAAGGGATTGAACGTATTGTGCCTGAAGGCATTAAGACCGTTGACGGGAAAACCCACGAGCTCGATGTGCTGGTTCTTGCAACGGGGTTCGATGCAACGTCCTTTATTCTTCCGACAACAGTGACCGGTGAGAATGGCCGCGACCTTGGCGAAGCCTGGGACGGGTCCCCGCGGGCGCACAGAGCGGTAAGCATGCCAGGGTTCCCCAACTTCTGGATGCTGGAAGGTCCAACCGGTCCTGTCGGCAACCTCTCGCTCATCACCATTACCGAGCATCAGGTCGATTATGTGATTTCGATGCTTGATAAGATGCGGGACGAAGGCCTTGAAGCGATTGCACCAAAACAATCTGCCTTTGAAACCTACAATGCGGAGATGCAGGCGCGTGTGCCGACCACGGTCTGGGCGAGCGGTGGGTGTGATAGCTGGTACTTTGACAAGTCTGGCGTTCCCAACCTCTATCCGTTTTCGCCAGATCGCTATCTGAATGATATGCACGACCCCGATTTCTCGGAATACCGCTTGATCTCGGATACCAAAGAAACGAATGAGAGGCAGGCAGCGGAGTAAGGACGTCTGTTGGCGTGTCCTATCTGCGCCTCCATAACGACGACTTAGAATTGGTGATCTCACCTCCGCACGGAGGTGGGATCATGTCGTTTGAGGCATTTGGGGAACCGGTTCTGAAACAAGCGCCCGAGGTGATCGCGGCGCCGACCGACCCGGCTTCTTTTGTACTTCTCCCCTATTGCAACCGCATCGCCCACGGGCGGGGTGGCTTCGAAGGTGAGTCCGTTCATCTGAGCCCTGAACTGGCGGGTGAACCTCATGCGCTCCACGGCGAGGGCTGGGTCTCCAACTGGTCGGTTGAGGCGCAAGACGACACCTCAGCTGTTCTGTCCCTTCGCCATTCACCCGTGCCGGGCAGGTGGCCTTGGAGCTTTGAAGCGACCCAACGCTATGAGCTCGCCGAAACCCGCTTGGTCCACGCACTCCGCCTTCAAAACACGTCAGATCGGCCGATGCCGGCGGGCCTGGGGTTTCATCCCTATTTTCCCCGCGCAGACGGCGATCGCTTCACCGCCCATGTCGAGGGGAGATGGAATGTGTCAGACGATTTGCTCCCGACAGAACATGAAGGGGGCGGTTCGGAAGACTATTGGCCTGATCGACGTTTGCCCGGTGACTTTCCGCTTGACCATTGCTTCACTGGCTGGGACGGCAAGCTCACGATTACGCGGGACAAAATGCGTATCAGCGTAGCGGCGTCACAGGCACTGAACCACCTACACATTTATGCACCGACGGCCGCAGACTTTTTCTGTGCTGAGCCTGTGTCCCATATGCCGGATGCGCTCAATCGGATGGGCGAGCCAGGTCGAATGCACCTGCTGCAGCCAAACGAAACCTTTGAGGCATCCATGACCTATCTCGTCGAAAATTCAGCTTAAAGCGTCCAAGATCACGGTCTTGCACATCGAGATCGAGATTCGTGGTTCGCATCTCGCCGCAAATGTGTACTTTGTCAGGCATAAACCAATACAAAACACACAAATATCCTGCACAGGGGGAAACACATGTCAGACGTCGACGCAGATCTCTTTCAACTTGCCATGTCTGAAGAGGCGCGGCCTCTCATGGACGCAGTTCAAAAACACATCGCCGAAAATGTCGATCCAATCACCGAAGAGTTCATCAAGCTCAATGACGAAAAAGAAGATCGGTGGAGTTGGCATCCCCGCCAGCTTGAGCTCCTAGAGCGGGCAAAAGACAAGGCGAAAGAAGCAGGCCTCTGGAATTTCTTCCTGCCGGACGATGAATCCGGCGCAGGTCTCAGCAATCTGGACTACGCCTACATCGCTGCGGAGCTCGGCAAGTCACCGCTGGCGTCCGAGTCGCTCAATTGTAGCGCACCGGATACCGGCAACATGGAGGTTCTGGAACGCGTCGGCACGCCTGAGCAGAAAGAACAATGGCTGAAGCCGCTGCTGAACGGCGAAATCCGCTCGGCCTATGCCATGACAGAACCAGGCCTTCCATCGTCTGATGCAAAGAATATCAGCACCAGCGCTGTGCTCGAAGGTGACGAATGGGTCATCAATGGCGAAAAGTTCTACATCTCCGGCGCCGGCGACCCGCGCTGTAAGGTGATGATCACCATGGTGAAAACAAGTCCGGATGCAGCGCCGAGCAAACAGCAGTCGCAGATCCTGGTTCCGATGGACACGCCGGGCGTCGACGTGTTGGAAGGCATGCAGGTATTCGGCGAAGACCATGCGCCCCGCGGCCACATGCACATCAAATTCACGAATGTGCGTGTGCCGAAAGAAAACATTCTCTTAGGCGAAGGGCGCGGCTTTGAGATTTCTCAGGTGCGTCTTGGTCCCGGCCGCATTCATCACTGCATGCGCTCCATCGGCAAGGCGGAAAAAGCACTGGAATTGATGGTGAAGCGGGCTGGGTCACGAGAGGCTTTCGGCAAGCCCATCGCGAAACTGGGTAAGAATGTCGAAGTCATTTCCCGCGCTCGGATCGAAATCAATGCCATGCGCTTGGCGGTGCTCCAAGCGGCCAAGGCTATGGACGTGCTCGGCAACAAGGAAGCGCGTGTCTATGTGAGCGCGGTCAAAGCGATGGTGCCGGAAAAGGTCTGCCTTATCATTGACCAGGCGATCCAGATGCATGGCGCAGCGGGCATTTCGCAATGGACACCCTTGGCTGGTCTTTACACGGATATGCGTCATCTGCGTTTCGCCGATGGCCCCGACGAAGTGCACCACATGGTCGTTGGCCGCGCGGAGCTGCAGAAGTACGATTTGTGGTGAGTATCGGCAGCCGCGCTAAGGCAACCCAAAATTAGCGCCAAATATCTAAGAAAACCCTTCACCTGGCTGTAAACTGGTGAGGGGTTTTTTAACAAGAGACGCCTAATTTGGAGGCGGAAAGGTTTTTGTATCAGCGCTGATATGAATTCGCGGAAGATAAGGTGGTGTCAGGCAGTTTGACCCGGTTGCTCATCTAACCTTCTGTTGCTTGCATCGAACTGGGAGATTATCGATATGCTTGCATCAAGGCGCCAAATATTGGTGGGCGCGGCGGCAACCTCTGTGCTGGCCACCGCCGGTTGCGTGGGGTCTTTTGGAGACTCATCGTCATACCTGACACAGATCCTCGAACCGAAGAATCAAAACACGGTCTTTCATTGGACCGATGTGATTTTGCAGCAAGTGCGCGATCAGCGTGTGCCGCCGCCGCGGGCTGCGTACAACTTCTCTCTACCCATGGCCGCCGGCTTTTTGGCTGCAAACGGTATTTCGCAAACCTATGACGAACCATTTGGGGTCGGGGCGGGCCCCGCGGGCGCCGATCCAGAAGTGGCCTATGGCGTTGCATTCGCAATTGGCGCGGCAGAAGCTTTCCAGCAACCCTTCATCTTTGAGCGTCGGGCTTTTTTAGCGCGGTTCCCCGATGGCGAAGCAAAGCAGTTGGGGGTTGAGTGGGGCGAACGCGTCGGCGACTACATCGTAGACATGCGGACCGATGACGGATCCGAGCCCAGCGAAGCAAACTTCTATCTGGGCCGCTACCAGCGCCGCCCAGATGAACTGCGTTGGAGTCCAACTGCCCCCTTCTATGCTGCATCGCCAGGACCCGCGTTTGCGTCCTTTGACCGAGGGCTATTTCCCGGACATGGAAAGATCAAACCCTGGACCATGACGTCGGGATCGCAGTTCCGCGCGATTGACTTTTACGATCCGAAAAGCCCCGAATTCGCGAATGAGTTTGCCACCATTAAGGCGCTCGGCGGTGGAGAGAGTGAGATTCGCACCGCGGACCAATCTGAAATCGCACTGTTCTGGGAAGATGGGCCCTGGGGTATTACCCCGCCGGGTCACTTCATCTATATCGGCATTCAGCTTCTGCAGGATCAGGGGCTGAATTTCATTGAACTGGCGAGAGCCTTTGCCTTGATGGGCATGACCCAATGTGATGCGTCGATCAGCGCATGGGACAGCAAATATCACCACGACATCATCAGGCCAGAGAGTGCGATACGGGTGAGGGCGCCGAAGTTCCACAATCCCGACCCGCGAGTAACAGCACAGTCGGACTGGCGGAGCTACATTCCGACGCCGGAGTTTCCGGCTTACACGTCAGGCCACTCGACCTTTGGTGCTGTCGGAGCGGAAATGATTGCGCATGTGCTTGGCCGGGACGAGGTGGCCTTTTCAGGAAGGTCGCCGGATCAGGTGCTTTGGCCTCAACTTACCGGTGTAACGCGCCGCTGGACCAGCCTAAGTCATGCTGCGGAGGAGAATGGCCTCTCCCGTCTCTATGGGGGCGTTCACTGGGAACTGGATCATACCCAGGCGATGAAAGCGGGCCGCGCCATTGCTCGCCAAGCCTATCAAACACTGTTCGTGAAGAGGGCTTGAGCAATGATCCTCAAAAATCGAAAGGTCCTATCTTCTACGTTCTCCGCAACAGCGTTCTTGGGGCTGGCCACCGCAGCCTACGCAGACGGCGTATCTCTCAACTATGAAAGACTCTCATTCTTTGAAGAGCCGCTGGCGACGGAGGTTGGTGATGTCACTCTGGAACTCAGAGGAACCATCGACCTTCCGGTTTCAGTTGACCTAGAGGGCGATAACCGCGAGGACTACAACTTCACCGGAAACTTTCAGGTGAGTGCTGAAACCCAGACGGCCAATCAGCTGACGGTGGGTGCGGCTTATTTTGGCCAATATGCAACCGAAGACACGGACGACCATTACACCGATAACGCCGCGGCCTATGTCGGCGGTGTATGGGGTACGATCATTGGTGGCAATGTGTCCGGTATCGTTCGTGAAGAAACAAGGCGTCTGCGCGGCGCTGGCAACGCCGAGTTGACCTTCGACGCACCTTATGGCGCGCTCGATGATTTGGGTGGTTCGTATGTCGGTCGCTATGGCCCGGTTGTGCTCAGCGGGACCATTGATGAAGACGCAAATGTAGATGTCGGCTTTATGTTCCAACGTCCGCTTGGCAACAAGGACTACAGGTTCACAGGCCGCTACTCGCAGGGGACGTATACCTCAGCCGATGGATCAACAGTCTTCGACACGCAGGCAGTCGGCGCTGTGGCCGAGTTTATCTATGGCAGCTCCAGGTTTGACATCGGCATCGGCTATGAGGATTTAGCGGCGACGATTGTCGATTTGGAGCGCTGGTATGCGTCCGCGGGTGCTCAGACCAAAATGGGTGTCACCAGCCTTTCCCTTGAAGGTCACTATGGCGAGGTGGAAGGCCACGAAGAGGTCTCTGCCGCGCTAGGGGCTGCCTATGACATCGCGCGAGGCTTGTCCGTCAATCTCGGCGTCAATTATGGTTACGCACCCATCACGGTGAATGGCATCAATGTAAATGATACGCAGGAAACAAAGGGCATCGCGTCATTGCGATACAGCTTCTAAGGTCGGTCAATAGGAAGGGTCGTACATATAGTCGCGAATAAGTTGACCATACCCATCGCGCGAGGAGACTTGTGCTAGGCCTTCGTCCCGCGCGACGTCAGCGACACGTTCGGCTATCTTCGCCGATACCTGCCGAATAGTTGTGAGCCGCGGATAGATCGCCCCTTCCGCAATGTCATCTTCACTCACTTCGGCTGCGAGCGCTGCTGCCGCCGCAAGAAACATGTCTTCTGAAATAAGTCTGGCCTCAGAGATGACGGCGCCAAGGCCGATGCCTGGGAATATGTAGGCGTTGTTGCCTTGCGCGGGGCGGTGGGTCATTCCGTTGTGTGTCACAGGGTCAAACGGGCTGCCGCTTGCAAAGATGGCCCTCCCATCGCTCCATTCATAGGCTTGCTCCGCCGTGCATTCCGCGCTTGTTGTGGGATTGGAGAGAGCGAAGATGGCTGGCCGTTCATTAATCTCCGCCATGGCGCGCACTACTTCCTCGGTGAAGGTCCCGGGTGCGCCTGTAGCACCAATCAGGACATCGGGCTTAAGAGCAAGGATTGCAGCAACGAAATCAGCTTGTTCGTGATCATGCGCATAAGGCAGGTTGTGTGGCATCAAGTCTGTGCGGCCATTGACGACAAGCCCCTCGATATCGACAAACCAGAGCTTCGCGCAAGCATCGTCATAGGAGAAACCCTCCTTTTGAAAGGCGGCACAGATGAGGTCCGCAATGCCCGTGGCCGCGGACCCCGCGCCTAAGAAGATGATCGTGAGGTCCTCAAACTGTTTGCCTGAGATGCGGGTGGAGGCATAAACACCGGCGAGTGCAACGGCTGCTGTGCCCTGAATGTCATCATTGAAGCAGAGCACGCGGTCGCGATAGGTGTTCAAGAGACGGTAGGCATTGGGCGTCTGGAAGTCCTCGAATTGAATGAGCGCGTTGGGAAACTTCGTCTGAACGGCTTCCACAAACTCCTCGACAAGTGCGTCATACGCCGTGCCGGATATGCGGGGATGTGGATAGCCGAGATAGAGCGGGTCGGAGCACAGCGTTTCATTGTCTGTGCCGACGTCGAGCATAACCGGCAGGCACTGGTGAGGCTGAATGCCAGCACCTGCAATGTAGAGAGCGAGCTTGCCGATGGGAATGCCCATGCCATTCGCTCCCAGATCACCCAGGCCGAGAATGCGTTGCCCGTCGGTGATCACAATCACCCGGATGTCCCGCTCCGGCCAGTTATCCAGCATGTTGGAGATATGACCGGCGTCCTCTGGGGTGATGTAGAACCCCTGCGGTTTCCGAAAGATATGCGCGAACTCTTTGCAGGCTTGTCCCACCGTTGGGGTGTAGATCAACGGCATGATCTCTTCGATATGATCAATGAGCGTGCGGTAGAAGAGGTTTTGGTTGCGCTCTTGAAGGGCAGTGAGGAAGATGTATCGCTCGATGTCGAACGCTTTGCGACGCATATTCGCCAGGACGCGCATCTTCTGCGTTTCGAGGTCAGAGACATTGTAAGGAAGCAGCCCCCTTAGGCCGAGCTGCTCGCGCTCATCATGAGTGAATGCTGTCGACTTTGTGCGAACCCTGTCGTTTAGAAGCGAGCGACCTTTTACCTGTATCATGGTGTGCACCCTCGGTTTGCATGGCATCTGAATGGTCAGAGGCAAGGCAACTATAGGAGGTTCACGAACAGTTTGAATAACTTGTCGGTCACTTCGAGGTGAGAGATGTGTGAGCTTTATCGAGAGGGCGGCGCGCTCATATATTCAGCTATCGGAGTTTTGATCATGACTATTACCAATACCCTCCGTCGGGCGTTTGGGCAGTCGGCTCCAGATCGCTTCGCCGACGCTGAGAGCAACTACAAGAAGGACAAAGACAGCGATGATCCGCAAATCATTGAAATCCGTTCCCTTCGCCCAGGTAGGAAACTGACCCCAAGCAAGATAGGCGCCGTAGCAAATGGCACCGGCGACGGCGAGGCCGACGAAGTGCCATATCCATCGTGAGGTCATCACAACACCTCCGCGCTGTTGAGATCTACTTTGAAGACCATGAGATCGCCCCGACGCTCGATCTGGCCTTCAATCTGGACGCGGGCCGCCACGAACTGTTGCAACTCTTTATCTATTGGATTGCCGTCCTGATCTGACAATAGGAAAAACTCGCTTCCCTCGACAGGCTGGGTGCTGACAAATACAGCCGGCACGCCGCCATTGAGACAGAGGTTGGCGCACGCCTTATGAGCAATGCCGGTGCCGGGCCGCATGGCGCCGACGTAACACTTGCCATCGCAGATTTCGCCTGTGAGCCGCCAGGTGCCGAGATCAACAACGGATAGATCAATCGCCGCCTGCGCGTCGTCGCTCAATCCATCGACGGAGGCCTGCAGCGGCACACGACGTCCCACCTGGAGCATGTCAATCGTGCCCCGCTTTATAAGGACACCCCCCACATCGACCACCTGACCGGCGAGCGGTCCGGCTTTGTCTTGGACGCCGCGTTTTCCCTGACCGGCGAGAAGAAGCGTGTGGCCATTGGGATAGGTCTCGTCCGGCGCGACGCGCACAAGCGGGTAAGGCGCCGTCTCTAGGATGCCGGTGAACGATTTATGCTGAAAGAAGAACCGTCCAGGCCCTGGGTCGGGCTGCGTCGCCGAGATAAAGTAACCCGCTGCGGCCATCAACCCGACGAAAGCAAGGATAGAGAATAAAATCAGAGCGCGACTGCCGCGCGGCACACCGCGAATATAGCCGACAAAAAAATCGTCATGGGACTGAGCCATTAGACAGTCTCCCCAATGATCACGGGTTCAACAAATGTCCCTGGTGGGTTGGCATTTGGGTCAACGAGAATCATCCCGTCTTTCAGCTGCAGGCGGTAGGTCGCGATTTTCTCCGTAAAAGGCGCGGGCGCACACCCGTCTTCAGGACGGTACTGAAATCCGTGCCAGGGACAGGTGATGCAGCCATCCATGATGCGGCCTTCGCCTAACGGACCATTCTGATGAGCGCAGGCATTGGATGTCGCAGAAAGCTTGCCGTCATAACGGAATATGGCGATCCGTTCTCCACCGGGCAGCGGCACGACATGGCCGTACTCGTCTTCAATCTCCTCCAGACGTGCAACCTGAACCCAATCTCCCTCAACCGTTGTAGGTGTATTGCGGTCGGCCTCCGTTTCGCGCCTGCCCGCGACAAGGTGAAGGACCAACACAGCGGTGGCAAAAAAGAGCACAAGGACTGGGAAGATAGGGTCTGTGGCTCCCTGCATATAGCCGAAGAGCACATGCGCCACGAGCGACGCGTAACCCACATAGACCATCATGTGGAGCGCTTTCCAGAACGGTGGCGTAAAAAACTTCAACCAGAAGTCATGACTGGTAACGGCGAGCACTAACAGGACAAAGAGGGTGAAAATGCCGAATGCTTCAAAGGGAAACCCGAGAAACTGTCCATAGTCGACATTGCTGGAAAGCAGGGCGACATATTTGTCTGTTGGCGAAAAGACGAAGTACCAATCGATGACGTAGCTCGCGTGCGTGAGCGCAACCGCAAATGTCAGAACGCCCAGATGTCGCCGGTTGTAGAGCAGTGGCAAAAAGCGTTTGTCGAGCCGGGCAAGCGGTCCAATGCAGAGGATGATGGAAAGCAGAATAAAGGCGCAGGTGCCGAACGCCCGCATGCGCAGGATCGGATAGTTGACCTGCTGCGACCGGTCAATTTCCATCGGGGCGAATTTTAGAAAGAGAACGATGTAAAGCACGATGCCCGCCAAAACGACGAGATCGTAGACATACTTGTTGGGATTCCATTGAACGGGTGTGTATTTGACGCTCATTGCACGTCCCCTTGGGTGCCAGTTGGGGGCGCCAATTGGACGGGCGCTGGATTGTCACTTTGGTGATAGTGAATGGCGCCCGCGATCAAGAAGACCAGCGGAAGAAGGACAGCCAAACCTCGCCAAATCGCAAAATGGGCCGTCCGATGTCGTCGTTTCATATCCGCCCCCTAATTGCTTTTGAGTTCAAGGCGGACCCAGCGCAGCACGACCAAGGGCCACAGACAGACGATTGCCGGCATAAGCAACGGGCGAAATAAATAGGCGCCTCTGGCATCTTCATCGATACGGTCAATACCGATCAGAAGAAACAAGGCGCTAACGCCGACGCCTATAAGCGCATATATGCGCAAGGCCGCCAATAGCATTTCTGCAAATTCCATGTTTTCCCCCAAAACCGTTCTTCGCGCGGTCAGGCCGATGCGTCGCGCATAGACAGTCAAAGACTATTGAGTTTTGCTTTGATGGCGCAATACACAAGCACCGAAATGTGATCAGTTTCGCTCTCAAATTCGTCATGTGTTCGTGAACGGAGAATCCGATACTCATGTCCGTTCCAGTTAGGCTAACTTGAGGACCAGATGTCCCGCTCCATCGCATGTAATTTGCTTATTGTTTGTGCACTTGTGAGTGGTGCCGCATGGCCCGCCTTAGCATGCGGCACGGCCAACTCAGATTGCGCAGTCCCATCAGGTGACTACCGCATCTATCTGCCTGCGAATGTATCGGGCGAACCACCAGCCGGCGCCGTGCTCTTCTTCCATGGGTGGAAAGGGTCATCAGGAGGGGTCATTCGCAATGCGAGTCTGCGGGCGATGAGTGATCGCCTCAATATTGCGCTCATAGCGGCAAACGGCCTTAGCGGCAGTTGGTCATTTCCGGGTTCCCCGGCAAGAGCGCGGAATGAGCTCAAGTATGTGAAGCAAGTGCTAGATGATACTGAGCGCCAGTTCGACATCCCGAGAGACAGAGTTCTGGCAGCAGGGTTCTCTTTGGGTGCATCAATGGTTTGGAGTCTCTCCTGCTATATGGGCGACGAGTTCGCGGGATTTGCGCCGGTGGCAGGGACTTTATGGAATCCGCTTCCAGAAAATTGTCCGAGCGATACCCCGAACCTCATGCATTATCATGGTCAGAAGGACGGCACCTTTCCCTTGTCCGGGCGGGCCATTGCCGGCGGCCTCTATCAGCAGGGGGATACCTATGAGAGCTTCGACATTTGGCGGACACAAGGCTCCTGCGAAGCCGAAGAGCCAGCGGTGATACAGGCGGGCGGGATTCAATGTGAGCGCAGATCGCGATGCGGGAGCCACATTCTAGAGCTGTGCCTGCATGAGGGCGGTCATATTTATCGAGCCGCATGGATAGAGCGCAGCTGGGGAATTCTTTCCGACCTTAAAGGTTGGTAGAGTGATGCGCCGACCAAAGAGAACTAATCATGACCACTGAACGCGAGAACCAATTGCGGCCCGGGCCCCTGTCCGGCCTCACTGTGCTGGACCTTTCACGCATCCTTGCCGGACCGACCGCAACGCAGTTACTGGGTGATCTAGGCGCTGAGGTCATCAAGGTTGAACGTCCGGGAAAGGGAGACGACACCCGTGCCTGGGGACCTCCCTTTCTGAAAGACAAAGACGGACAAGATTCGGAAGAAAGCGCTTATTACTTGTCTTCTAACCGCAACAAGCAATCAGTTGCGATCAATCTGGAGAGCGAAGAGGGGCGCGACCTTATTCGTCAATTGGCGGACACCGCGGACATTTTGGTCGAAAACTTCAAGGTGGGTGACCTGGCACGATATGGCCTCGACTATGAGACGCTCTCCGCTCGAAACCCGCGCCTGATCTACTGCTCTATTTCCGGTTTTGGCCAAACGGGGCCCTATGCGCCGCGGGCAGGCTACGACTTTCTGATCCAGGGCATGGGCGGGATCATGAGCATTACCGGCGACCCCCATGATCACCCGGAGAGCACCGGACCGATGAAGGTCGGCGTCGGGATCGCAGATGTGATGTGCGGCATGTATGCGACCGTGGGCATTCTGGCGGCTTTGGAAGCACGCCATAAAAACAGCACCGGTCAACACATCGACATCTCCTTGCTAGACAGTCAGGTCGCCTGGCTGGTCAATCAGGGAGCCTCTTACCTTGTCTCCGGAGACACGCCGGTGCCTTTGGGAAATGGGCACCCAACCATTGTGCCCTACGAAACCTTTCCGGCTTCAGATAGGGCCTTCATCCTGGCCGTCGGGAATGATGGACAGTTTTCTAAGTTTTGCGACGCGGCAGGCGTGCCGGAGTTGGCCGACGATGAGCGCTTCGCCCGGAACGTTGACCGGGTGCGCCACCGTGATGTGCTGATCCCGATGCTACAAGATCTCACGCGCAAGAAATCGGCATCAGAGTGGATAGAATTGCTAGAGGGCGTTGGCGTACCCTGCGGTCCGATCAACTCAATTCCGGACGTCTTTGCTGATCCGCAGGTCCAGCATCGGGGTATGAAAGTGCAGATGCCGCATCCGACCACCGCGGATGGGTCGGTCTCCCTTATCGGCAACCCACTCAAATTCAGTGACACGCCGGTGAGGTACGACAGACCGCCACCGACGCGCGCCGCAGACACGCGGGACGTCCTGGGGGCTAAGCTCGACCTCTCCGATGAGAAGCTTTCCGCGCTGGTGGAGACAGGGGTGATAGAGGACAAAAAACCATGAAGACAGGCGCGGAGATTATTGCGCAGCACTTGCATGATGCCGGCTGCCGGATGGCCTTCGGCATCCCGGGGGGTGAAGTACTGGCGCTGGTGGACGCGCTCACGCGAGAAGGCATCCGCTTCATTCTCACAAAGCACGAAAACCCTGCTGGCTTCATGGCAGAAGGGACATGGCACGCAACCGGCGCACCGGGCATTCTTGTGGCGACGCTGGGGCCAGGGGTCGCCAACGCCGTAAACGTTGTCGCGAATGCGCATCAGGATAAGGTCCCTCTGATCTTTTTAACCGGTCGCGTTGACGCGGCTGAGGCTGAAACCTACACGCACCAGGTTTTCGATCATCAGGCGCTGCTCAGACCCATCGTGAAAGCAAGTTTTTGTGCGGCACCTGGAGCCGTGGGCGCGATGGTTGAGAAGGCACTCATTATTGCTTCGGAAGGCCAACCCGGCCCGGTGCATATTGATGTGCCCATCGGTGTTGCGGAAGGTGCAACGCCGGAAGTTGACAGAGTTTTGTCCGCTGCTCCCAGGTTGGGAACTCCAGACGACGTGGCGCTTGAGCCAATTATTGCCGAACTTGAGAACGCAGAACGGCCACTCGCGATTGCCGGCGTTGACGCAGTCAATGAAGATGCAGGTCCTGCCATCCAGGCTTTTTGCGAACGGTATGGTGTCCCCTTGATCACCAGCTACAAGGGCAAGGGACTGATCGATGAAACCCATCCTTTGGTCATCGGCGGCGCCGGTCTGTCGCCAAAAGCTGACAAGATCCTGATGCCGTTCATTGAGCAATCGGATCTCATTTTCCTGTTGGGCTATGACCCAATTGAAATGCGGGTCGGCTGGCGCGATCCTTGGGCGCCTGAAAAACAGGTGGTGGAGATTGCGCCGGTTGTCAGAACACACGGCATGCATCACGTTAGCGACAGCCTGATTGCGCCGATTTCTGTCACACTCGCCGCTCTATCCGCGGCGACTCCCTGCGAGACTTGGACCAATGGCGCCGCTGCGTCGGTTCGGACAGAACTCGCTAACGCTTTCGCGAGCGACGGCGACGCGTTTTCGCCAGGGCATGTCTTCGATTGCTTGCGGAGGGTTCTCCCAAAAGACACCATCATGACCACCGATAGTGGCGCTCATCGTATCTTGCTGTCTCAAAAGTGGACCACACATGCCCCGCGTACATTGTTGCAGTCCTCGGCGCTTTGCACCATGGGATGTGCCGTTCCGATTGCTGCCGGCTACAAGCTCTGTGCGCCGGATGTTCCCGTCGCGACCGTGTTAGGTGACGCCGGCCTCGAAATGATCTTGGGCGAACTGGCAACCATCCGCGATCTGAAACTACCGATCATTATCACCGTAATGGTGGATGAGAGCCTGGGTCTGATCGAAATGAAACAGCGCGCAATGGGTCGCGACAATGCGGGCGTGGATTTTGGGGGAACTGACTTCCCCGCTGTTGCGGAGGCGATGGGCGGCAAGGGAGTCTGGATAGATGACATTGAAGCGTTGGAGCGAGAAGCATCTGTGGCGCTTGGTCGAGACGCCTTTACCTTGCTGGCGTGTCGTATTGGCCGTCGGGCATATGATGGCGCTTTTTAGGCAGTCAGCGCCTAATAGAGAGGCATCTCACAGTAAGACGATCACAAATCCGTGTACGATAGATTGGTAAATGTGTGCGCCTCATCGCGCACTCTCAAATGCAGGTGAACAAGGGTCGAAGTATGTAGCAATCATCTTCAGATTGGTGGTACCGCTAGTGTTGGGTACGCGGTATCAAACTGAGAGTGACCAATGACACAGACAGACGCATTCGGATCAGAGGTGACACTGGACAAGCCGACAACGCTTGAACATTGGAACAAGACATCTCGAGCCTTCTTGGCCCACTCTGCGGCGACGCCTCATCACCTGGCGGCACTTCTGGAAGAAACGTCGACCTTCGCTCTCGCCCATGCCTTCCAGGGCATTTCCTATCTGACACTTGGACGCAAAGAACTGATTGAAAACGCTGAAGCAGCGTTGGCAAATGCAAAAGGTGCGGTCGCTGCTGCCGGATGCACCAAAAGAGAGGCCCAGTATATTCGCGCGCTCGAAGTCTGGCTCGAAGGTCAACCTAGCCAAGCGGCGATCATTATGGATGAGGTTTTGGCCGAGACACCAGGTGATGCAATGGCGCTCAAGCTCGGCCACGCAATCCGCTTCATTCTGGGAGACGCGAAAGGTATGCGTCGGTCCATCGAGACAGTGCTTGCCACCTACGACAGCCAGCACCCAGCCACAGGATATGTCTTGGGCTGTCACGCCTTCGCGGCTGAGGAGACCGGCGACTATGAGTTGGCGGAGGCGCAGGGCCGAAGGGGCTTGGAGTTGGCGTCCGATGACGCTTGGGGTCTTCATGCGGTCGCGCATGTGTACGACATGACAGGCGAACCAATGGCGGGTGCCGGATGGCTCGGCGGTCAGGCAGACAAATGGGCCCACTGCAACAATTTTGGGTTTCATGTCTGGTGGCACCTCGCTCTCTTTTTGTTGGCAATTGGTGCAACAGACGAAGTGCTTGATCTCTACGATCATAAATTTCGTGCCGAACACACAGACGACTATCGCGATATCTCCAACGCCGCTTCGATGCTTGTGCGTTTGGAGATAGAAGGCATATCCGTGGGCGCGCGCTGGGAAGAGCTCGCGAGCCTGTGTGAGAAACGAGCGCAGGATGGGTGCGTTGTCTTTGCTGATCTGCACTACATCATGCCGCTTGCACGTCTCGGCCGGACGGCGGCTGCGGAAGCACTCATAGAGACGCTGACCGATACAGCGGCAAGAACCAGATGCGACATGGGCGCGGTCGCAGGAACATCTGGCGTACCCGCCGCAAAAGGAATCCTCGCTTACTATCAAGGCAACTACCGCGAAGCCTATCGGCAATTGGCGGCCGCCCGGCTCACAATTCAGAATGTCGGCGGCAGTCATGCACAGCGCGATGTATTTGAGCGTTTGACAGTGGATGCAGCGTCCCGCGCAGGGCTGATTTCTGAGGCCAAGCTCATCCTAACGGATCGGGAAAAGAACAGAGGGGCGCCTGATACCTTCTCGACCTCCCGATTGAAATCGTCTGCGGCAAAACCCGCAGGTGACGAACCCTTACTGGTTAGCGGGCCTGCACCGCTCCCGGCCTAAACCAAAACACACGACTTTCCTGCAATTCCGAGCGATCCTTCGCTGAAAAGAAGCGAGAGGCGAGGGTTTGAAGCGGTGCGATATCAGGGTATTAGGACCACTGCAGGTGGTTTGCCATGGGGACTTTCCAAGTGACAACAGATCAAAAACGACCGAGAGACCCGCGTCTCGATTTCTTCCGTGGGCTTGGAATGTTCATCATTTTTATCGCCCATGTTCCTGGCAATTCATGGACCTTATGGATACCCGCGCGGTTTGGCTTTTCCGATGCGACGGAGATATTCGTCTTCTGCTCCGGGATGGCCTCCGCAATCGCTTTCGGCCGAGTATTCAACGAGCACTCCTGGTCCATGGGGACTGCCCGCATTCTCTATCGGATTTGGCAAGTCTATTGGTCGCATATTGCGGTTTTCCTGATCATCGCCGCCATGCTGGTCACCATCGACCATCTTGGGGGTTTTGACGGGCTCTATGTTCGCAAGCTCAACCTGCAGCACTTCTTTGCGCGCCCCGCGGAAAACCTCGTGGGCTACATGACGCTGACCTACGTCCCCAATCTGTTTGATATCCTGCCTATGTATTTAGGGATATTGGCGTTGGTGCCGCTTGTCATGGCGCTCGGCATGCGCCATCCAGCTTATGCCAGCATTCTTATTGCGGGTCTTTGGCTTGCGGCGAATTTCCATCTGTTGAACCTGCCCGCTGAGCCCTGGTCTGAGCGCACGTGGTTTTTCAATCCATTTGCATGGCAGCTGGTCTTCTTCACCGGGTTTGCTTTTGGTCTCAAATGGTTGCCCGCCCCGCCGGTGAACAAGACACTGATTATCCTTGCAGCGCTGTTCGTCGTCCTCACGATCCCATTCGCGTACTATCGGATATACAACGCACTTCCCTTCTTTGCGGAATGGCGCGGCGAGATTTCTTTTCTCATCAATAAGACGCGATTTGGTTTCTTCCGCTATGTGCACTTCCTGTCTCTTGCGTATCTTGCCTGGGTCGCTGCAGGTGAGGGCGGCAAACGCCTTCAGGGTGCAGCTCTGTGGGAGCGATTTGTCATGATCGTCCAGAAAGTAGGACAGCAATCGCTCGCGGTCTTCCTGGTTAGCCTCGTCGCGGCGCGGTTTGGGGGCTTTCTTCTCGACCAGATGGGCAGGAATTTTGGCTCTGCGGCAGTCGTCAATCTGGGCGGATTTGTTGTTCTTATAGCGGTGGCCTATACCGTCGGGTGGTTCAAGGGCCAGCCTTGGCGCCTTGCGCCAAAAGCAGCATCAGCCTGACGGATCCCTCGATCAGACCGATGAAGGAACAGCTTCTGGGATCTGAAGGGCAGATGTCTCTTCGTTCTCTGACAGCGTGATGAGCTCAGCAGGCATCAGCCGGCGATGATAGTGGTTGGCCATTTCAACGATTTTGGGCGTTGTGCGCTGTTCTGGGGCAATCAGAAGACCCGCCATCTCCATTAGGCGTCCTGGCTTTTGTGCGAGGATACCGGATAGCGGCGCCGCGAGAACCAGCCCAACGACGACGGGGATCAGCCAAAGGGTGAGAGCGCCCGCAGCGATGCCGTAAAGAAGCCCAAGTCCTAGAACTGTTTCAACAACATGGATCCGCAGCAGGTCGGTCGGGCTATCGCCGGTCGCCGACCGCCGTTGAACGTCCCAGCGCTGCTCTTTACCTACAAGGGTGCGAAGCACTGCCAGGGTTTGCTGAACCATCAGAACGGGAGCGACAGCGGCGGACAAAAGCACTTCTACAAAGAAGGATGTCGTCATGCGAAGCCTTCCGCCCCAGGCGCGCGTGTGACCACGCTTCAAGTAATGGCTCATAAACCCCAAGATTTTGGGAAGAAAAAGCACGCCAATGGTAACGCCAAAAATCAACTGCATAGGCGTCATGTCCGAATTGATCGTCAGACTGCGGCCAACACTCGGCCAGTGGTCCACCGCGAAGATCGACGCCATAGGGTCGACAGTTGTGAATAGACCAAGACAGATAAACATCAACCACATAGGCGCCGCCATATAGGCCATGATGCCGTGAATCAGGTGAAAGCGGCTTATCGGATGCAAGCCCGCCGCGCCAACAACACCCACATGTTGAAGGTTCCCCTGACACCACCTCTGGTCCCGAACCACATGATCTATCAGCGTCGGCGGTGTTTGCTCATAACTTCCGCCGAGCTCCGTCAGAAGACGTACCTTCCAGCCGGCACGCCGAAGAAGGGCCGCCTCTACAAAGTCATGGCTCATGACCACCCCGCCGAAGGCGCCGTTTCCTCTCAGGTTAGGTAGACCGGCAGAGGCGGCAAACGCGCGTGTCCTTATAATAGCGTTGTGGCCCCAGTAATTGCTCTCGCCGGCAAACCAGGACGCGAACCCGCGGGCGAGCGTTTGGCCGTAGGCCGCGGTGGCAAATTGTTGAAGTCGGCCAAAAAGCGTATCGGTTTGAATGAGACGCGGAACGGTTTGGATCAGACCAGTTGAGGGATCAGCCGCTAGCGCATCCGTCAGATGCACAATGGTTTTGCCCTCCATGACACTGTCGGCATCCAACACCACCATCGCGTCATATGCGCCGCCCCAGCGTCGCACCCATTCTTCAATGTTCCCGGCTTTACGGCCCACATTACCTGTTCGTCGCCGATAGAAGAGTGGTGCTTCAGTATTCAGTTCCTTCGCCCTCTTAAACGTCTCCAGTTCAATAGCGGCGGCGGCGGGGTCTTGCGTGTCGCTCAGAACAAACAGAGAGAAACTATGAGCACTGTTGGCGTCGTCGAGGCTTTGCAGCATAGCAATGGCGTTCGCAAAAACGCGGTTCGGGGCTTCATTATAAGCTGGCACCACCAATGCGACCTTCATCGGGATTTCCGACACGGCCGGGAAAGGCGGTTGATTGGTGCGCTTCAGGAACCCGAGAACAACATTGACGCCCGAAAGGGATATCCAGAAGAAGTTCGCAGCAAAGAGGCAGGCGATCCCGATCTCCGATGGAGTGATCCCGCCGACGGAGAATGCCGCCAGGGTCTCATAAAGCAGCCAAAGGGTTGTAAGTGACGCGACAAGGAAAACACCCACTCGTTTCAGCGTCAGGCCAGATCGGTTTTCGTTTGGCTCTGCAAAAACTGCCGACGGGTCCTGATACCGCTCATCAAAATTCTGCACCGGCATCGCCAGCGGCGCTTCAGGCGGAAGGTCCGGGAAGGGCGCACCGCCTGCGACTGATGTGTTTATTGACGCGTCCATCGATACAGCCACTTTTCGCTCGCCTGTTTTCCATTCTGTCGGAGCACAATGCGAAATTCCGACGCGTTTTCTTCTTGCGGATCATACTGAAAGGTCAGTCGAAGTCCTCCAGTATGCGGGTTGGACTCAAGAACCGGGTATTGAACAACCCCTCTACTGCTAAAAATCTCCGGAACAAATTCATCCGCGATCGGTAATTGCTGCGTCTCAACGTCCTGAAGTTCGTAGTCAATGACCACGATTTTACCCCCCTGTTCGCGCGCGCCAATACGGGTATTGATCACTTTCCAGAGACTGTTTGTGACCGGTGCCCTATCTCGCCAGGAGAGGGTATAGGAGAATTCGTAGCGCTCGCCCTTGAGAAAAGGCGCTGCTGGCCGCCAATAGGCGACAATATTGTCGAAGGTTTCTGTTTCAGTGGGCAGCTCGACCAGCGTAACCGAGCCCTTGCCCCAATCACCATGGGGCGTCACCCAGGCAGAAGGGCGGAGATGGTAGTCAAGCGACAGATCGCCGAAATCTTCGAAGTCTCGGGAGCGTTGGATGAGACCAAATCCTTTCGGATTTCTGTCAACAAAAGCACTCTCCTGAACGCCTAGCGGATTGGCCAGCGGCCGCCAGAGCCATTCTCCCGCGCCATTATTGATGGCTAGACCATCTGAATCATGGGAACCGGACCGGAAGTCGTCGAAGCGGTGCCGATTGGTTTCATCAAACAGGAACATGCTTGTGAGGGGGGCGAGGCCGAAATTGTTAAGGTCGCGTCGAGGGAATAAAACCGCTGACACTTCCATCTCAGTTGTGTTTCCGGGCATGGTCTTGAATGTATAGATGCCGGTGATGCCAGGTGAATCCATGAGAGCGTAGAGCGTGGTGGGTTGGTCTGCCTCGGCATCGCGTTGCAGCCAGAAGTTGGTGAAAACAGGAAACTCCTCACCGCTCTCTTCGCCAATATCGATCGCCAATCCACGCGCCGACAGTCCATAGACGTGGCCTTTAGCGATTGCTCTGAAATAGGATGCACCCTGAAACACCAGAAATTCATCTTGGACGTCAGGTGAGTTAAGGGCGCTATGGAGGCGAAAGCCGGAATAGTCACCGCCGACATCAGACAGATTTGCTGGAGCCGCGGCACCAAGCGAGAAAAAGGCGGGGTCGAAGGGGACCGGAACAATCTTTCCATTTTCGACCAGGTTGATACGCACGGGATCATTTAGGGCCCGTCCCGGCGGCAGCAACTGAGCGGTAACGGTGTCCTTGGGCGAGAGCGCCAAGGACAGATCCCGTCTGAACCGGATGGCTCTGTGTTGATCAAAAGTCAGCGACGCCCATTGATCACTTGCCGTCTCTGCCGGCGCGTACGTGCGTTCAGACAAGTATTTCGCATGCTGGACGAGACTGTCATGGGAGAACGGCGCCATCGGGCGCGATAGAGGTAGATTGAGCTCAGGCGCGTCGTCTGCGAGAACATTCTGGACAAAGGGCACGCTGATACCGATGACCGCTCCAATACCCAACACGAACGCGATATTTCTGAGTCTCTGAGACATAGTACGCCCGGTATCGCGAGGATTTGTGGAGGAAGTAAGGCAGCTCGCCCCACCATCAAAGCCCTGGAGATTCCTCTAAAGCTTGAGACAATTTGAGAAGCAGCGGAACGCGCCGTTCGCCGATCCGCGCAGCGATGGCGGAGATTTCAGAACGGTGCCGCGCAGTATCCGAATTGTCCATCACGTCGGATTGAAACCCTTCAAGAAAGAAGCTAGGCGGCACGTCGAGGGCCTGCGCCGCCTCTGCGAGCAGCCGAAGGCTGAGACCAGCCTCGCCTGCCTCCATCTCCTTAATGAGAGGCTCAGAGACAGACAGAAGTAAGGCGAACTCATCTCGCGAATAGCCTTTGGCGAGCCGCGCATGGGCCAATCTTGTGCCAACATGTTTTTCAATTGTCGAAGCCATAGGGTCTCCGAGGTGGTCAGGGCTGAGTAATAGATGGGGGAGTATTAGCGCGTTTCTAGCATGCCGAGCGGACACATCTGCTCACGAGAATCTCGCCTGAAATGACATTTATTTGTTCAACCGCCGGTGGCCGATGAGCGGTAAGGGCGCATAGGAAAATGTACCCATTTTGGGGTGGTTTGTAGCGTGTCAGATGCCTCCGCTCGCCCTGGCCTTTGCCGCCAGAGCCGCAAGAATGGCCCGGTTTTTGACCTATCTCATGTATTCTGACGTTTTGTCAGTCCATTATCAGGCCAACACAAATAACCAAAAAGAGGAACCACGAGAATGGCGGACACAGACACGCTGGCGAAGCCGGCAGCCCAGAAGACAGAGCATTTCGACGTCCTGATTGTTGGCGCGGGCATCTCAGGCGTTGGCGCGGCATATCACTTAAAGGAGCAATGCCCGAACAAGAGTTTTGTGGTGCTGGAAAGTCTTGAGAGCTTCGGCGGTACCTGGCACATGCACCGGTATCCCGGCATTCGCTCAGACAGCGATCTCTATACCTTTGGATATCGGTTCAAGCCATGGACCGGCGCCCCCATTGCCAGTGCCGAAGAAATTCTGACCTACATGGGTGAGGTGATTGAGGAAAATCAGCTCGACCAGCACATTCGGTATGAACACAAAATCACATCGGCAAACTGGTCGTCGCAAGAACAGCTATATCGACTAGAAGGGGTGCGCACGGATACCGGAGAACCGGTGCACTTCACCGCCAACTTTCTTTGGATGTGCCAAGGCTATTACCGTCACTCGGAAGGCTATACGCCGGAGTGGGAGGGAATGGATGATTTCGCCGGACAGATTGTTCACCCTCAAACCTGGCCAGAAGATCTCGACTATAAAGGCAAAAACGTTCTCGTTATTGGCTCAGGTGCCACAGCAGCGACGCTCGTTCCGGCAATTGCGGGCGACTGCAGTCACGTGACCTTGCTGCAACGTTCGCCGACATATTTCATTCCGGGCCGCAACGAGAATGAACTGGCCGATCAGCTGCGGGTTCTCGACATTGATGAAGCCTGGATCCATGAAATTACCCGAAAAGCGATTTTGTATAATCAGGCTGATTTCACGAGACGCGCTTTTGAAGAACCGGACGTTGTGAAGGAAGAATTGTTGGCGGGCGTGCGGGAATATCTCGGGCCCGACTTCGATATGGACACCCATTTCACCCCGAAATATTTGCCCTGGCGACAGCGCATCGCTTTTGTGCCAGACGGCGACATTTTTGAGGGGATTAAGTCCGGGAAGGCTTCGATCGTAACAGACGAAATCGACAGGTTCACCGAGAAGGGCATTCTTCTGAAATCCGGCAAAGAATTGGAAGCGGACATTATCGTGACCGCGACCGGCTTCAATCTTTCCGTCTTGGGCGACATCGATTTCAGCATCGACAACAGGCCGCTCGACTTCGCAGACACCGTGACCTATCGCGGCATGATGTTTACCGGCGTCCCCAACCTTGTATGGGTGTTCGGGTATTTCCGAGCCAGCTGGACCTTGCGTGTAGACCTTCTCGGAGACTTCGTAACGCGTCTCCTGAAACACATGGAGGCGAAAGGGGCCAAGAGTGTCACCCCAGCCCTGCGGGAAGAAGACGAGGATATGGAGCTCCTGCCCTGGATGGACCCGGAGAACTTCAACCCTGGCTACCTGATGCGGTCGATGCATCTTCTACCGAAGCGGGGAAACAAGCCCGATTGGCAGCATACACAAGACTATTGGCGGGAGAAGGATGAGCTTCCTGCGATAGATCTGGACGACCCGGTCTTTGTCTACAAATAGGAAGGCAAAACAGTCTCACAAAGACCTATATGAGATTAGGGTCTATCCGGTTTACCCTCCTTCGTGGATCGAATCGCGGGGGAGGGTTTTTCGTGAGCGAACAAAAAGACGGGTCATCGGAAGGTGGGGCTGAGACCACCGTCTACCATCATGAGGGAGATAATCTCCCGACCCATGGGCATCACGACGAGGAGACCCTGAAGGAAGATTTGGTGCGGCGCTATTGGCGCGCAAATCTTAGGTTGTTGGGCGGCCTTCTGGTGATTTGGTTTGTGGTCTCCTTCGGGTTTTCGATCCTTTTTGTTGATATCCTGAACGAAATCCCGCTCTTCGGTTTCAAGCTTGGGTTTTGGTGGGCCCAACAAGGAGCCATCTACGTCTTTGTGGCGCTGATCTTTGCTTATGTGGTGCTCATGAAACGTCTTGAGCGACGCTTCGGCGTCGATGACGACTAGGAGACATCCATGAGTACTGCAATGCTAACCTACCTATTCGTCGGCGCGTCCTTCGCGCTCTATATCGGGATCGCGATTTGGTCGCGGGCTGGTTCGACCAAAGACTTCTACGTCGCCGGCGGCGGCGTGCACCCGGTCGCCAACGGCATGGCAACGGCGGCTGACTGGATGAGCGCCGCCTCGTTCATTTCCATGGCCGGTATCATCGCCTTTTTGGGATATGATGGGTCGGTTTATCTCCTGGGCTGGACCGGCGGCTATGTTCTGCTGGCCCTTTTGCTCGCTCCTTATCTGCGCAAGTTCGGGCAGTTTACTGTCCCAGATTTTATTGGCGAGCGCTACTACTCCAAAGCAGCGCGTGTTGTAGCGGTGATCTGTCTGATCTTTATCTCGTTCACGTATGTCGCCGGACAGATGCGCGGCGTGGGCATCGTGTTTTCGCGCTTTCTGGAAATCGAAATCACCCTGGGTGTAATCGTTGGGATGGCCGTTGTTTTCGTCTATGCAGTCCTCGGCGGAATGAAGGGCATTACCTATACCCAGGTCGCGCAATATTGCGTTCTGATCTTCGCCTATATGGTCCCCGCAATATTCATCTCGATCTTAATCACCGGCAATCCTGTGCCGCAATTGGGGTTGGGCGCGACAGTCGCTGACGGATCGGGTTTGTCGGTTCTGACAAAACTGGACAACACATTGCTGGATCTGGGTTTCGGCCCCTATACGGAAGGGTCCAAGGCAACCATAGATGTGTTCGCCATCACGATGGCGCTCATGGTCGGCACGGCCGGGCTGCCGCATGTGATCGTTCGTTTCTTCACTGTTCCGAAGGTCTCTGACGCGCGCCTGTCTGCCGGCTATGCGCTGATTTTTATCGCACTCCTCTACACCAGCGCGCCAGCGGTGGCTGCGTTCGCCCGCCTCAATTTCGTTGAGACCATCAACAACACGAGTTACGCAGAAGCGCCTGCCTGGTTCAAGAACTGGGAAGAGATAGGCCTCATCGGCTGGGTCGACAAAAACGAAGACGGTGTCATCCAATATGCCGCTGGTGCTGCTTTCAACGGCAGCCCAGGCTATGACGGGGAAAACGGTGCGAACGGCGAGCGTCGTTTGACCAATACGCCGACGGAAAGCGCGAATGAGGTTTATGCCGATAGAGACATCTTTGTCCTTGCTAATCCCGAGATCGCAAGTCTGCCCGGGTGGGTGATCGCGCTTGTAGCAGCAGGAGGGCTCGCAGCCGCGCTGTCGACGGCGGCGGGTCTTTTGCTCGTCGTGTCGACATCGATTTCCCATGACCTCATGAAGAAAACACTGATGCCGGAGATAACTGAACGCCAGGAGCTCCTCTACGCCCGTATTGCCGCTGCGGTGGCGATCGGTGTCGCAGGATATCTGGGGATCAATCCGCCAGGCTTTGTGGCTCAGGTGGTGGCCTTCGCATTTGGTTTGGCGGCAGCGTCTTTATTCCCAGCGATCCTGCTTGGCATCTTCGTGAAACGGATGAATAAGGAAGGCGTGATAGCGGGCATGTTGACCGGCCTCCTGTTCACGTTCACCTATATCGTCTTTTTCAAGTTCGTGTCGCCAGAGCTGAATAGTGCCGAAAACTGGTTGTTTGGGATATCGCCAGAGGGCATCGGAACAATCGGCATGATGTTGAATTTTGCAGTGGCGTTCGCTGTCAGCCGTGTGACAAGCGCGCCACCGGAGTATATTCAAGACCTCGTCGATGATATTCGGGTGCCAAGCGGCGCAGGGGTCGCTCACAAGCACTGAACGACCAGGGTTGGCCGATGGTTAATCTGTGACTTATCGGATCCCGGGTCTGCCGCCGGGCGCCGGGCAGACTTTTGCCGATATAGGTCTGTTGCGGCCAGAATTTCCCTGCTATGAGAAGCCACTTGGCCGCACCCGCGGCGCCGCACGAAGGAATAAGAATGGGCAAGTCGGCACTCATTACCGGCATTTCGGGGCAAGATGGCGCATATCTCGCGCGCTTGCTCGTGGACAAAGGGTACAAGGTTTATGGAGCGCAGCGGCGTGGGGCCAGCCTCAATACAGCGCGGTTGGAAGAACTTGATGTCCTGAGTGATATTGAAGTGGTCCCTTTCGAGTTGTTGGAATACGCAAATATCTCACGTGTTCTGAACCAAGTGGCACCCGATGAGGTCTACAATCTAGCAGCACAGAGTTTTGTCGGGACTTCCTTCGATCAGCCGCTCTATACGGGGGACGTCGACGGTATGGGCGTCCTTCGGATGCTGGAGATCCTTCGTGCAATGGGAAGTACCGCCCGTTTCTACCAGGCCTCGACCTCCGAGATGTTTGGCAAAGTCAAAGAAACACCGCAGAACGAGGACACGCCGTTCCATCCCAGAAGCCCCTATGCTGTTGCCAAGCTCTATGCTCATTGGATAGTTGTGAACTATCGCGAAAGCTATGGCATGTTCGCGACATCAGGCATCTTGTTCAATCACGAGTCGCCGCTCCGAGGTTCGGAGTTCGTAACCCGCAAAGTGACACTTGCCCTTGCCCGTATTGTTCGGGGTGAACAAGACGTGCTGAGTGTCGGCAATGTCGAAGCTGAACGTGACTGGGGCTTCGCCGGGGATTATGTCGAAGGCATGTGGCGTATGCTTCAGCAGGACGAGGCTGACGATTATGTACTGGCCACCGGGCGCACGACCAAAGTTCGCGACTTTATCACAGCGTCCGCGAAGGCACTGGATGTAGAGCTTGAGTGGGACGGCGAAGGCGAACAGACGAAAGCGATCGACAAGAAGACCGGCAACGTCATCGTTCGGGTTGATCCTCAATTCTTCCGGCCTGCGGAAGTTGATCTGCTGCTGGGTAACGCTTCTAAAGCAAAAGAAAAACTTGGCTGGGAGCCCACCGTACAGCTGGAAGAGCTGACGGAGATGATGGTCAAAGCTGACTATGACCGGGTAAAAGCGGGATCGCTCAAGTTCTGACATAAGGCAGGGTTGAGCTTTTACCGCATCAGCATGTGGTGACCGATATCAAAGGCGCTTGCCAGAAAACCGGCCAGCGCTTTTTCTGGGTCTTCGGCACTCAAGATCTCTGATCCGGTTGCGATGGCGCCGACAAACCCTTGTGTATGCCAATGTCCCGGTGCTGGTGGCTCCGGCAAGGCGCTGGCGTCCAGATACGGCCACGGATTTACATAGAAATAGGGCTCCGCATAGCTCTCATCGCCAGGGGACATGCCGACACCGACGCCTCGCGCCGTCTCAGGATCGCCTGTTTCCAAACTCACATAAGTTGCAATGTCGAAATGATGCGGCCAGCAGCGCACAGGACTGGGCCCTGGCTTCAGATAGGATTGCTCGTTGGCTAATTGCTCGAGCGCGTTGCTCGCAAGCCCGAACCAGGCGCTTAGCGAGGAGAGGCCCTCCGGCTCAGCATTTGGAAACTGGGAAATCGCAGCGACGTCATCAGGCAGTGCGTAGGGACGAGAGAGTGTTGCGGCAGGCTTTAGCGCCACGCTCTCAAGGATGTCATCTAGCCATTCCGCAGCCGCTGCCAATGACTTCCCGGCCAGCGAAAAGGAGGAGTGACCCGTCGCTTGGTCGACAAAAAAGAGTTCAAAGGGATCAAGTGAGAGCCCGACATAGACATCGCCGTTCGCACCGGTGAGAGGCTGCGATAGAAACCTCTGTGCCTCCCTATCCCATCCAAGGTTCGAATGGCTGTCGTCCAGCTGGGCAGTCAAATTAGCCCGAGCCACGTTGGTCAGAAGCTGCGCTGCGGCATGAGCAATCGCGCGGGCGGATCCAAGGTCCGTCGGTGGCGTCAATTTGATCTGCTCGTTCACCCTATCTCTACTTCACGCCGCCATAAGCGACCCCTGACAGATCCGCCATGTCACGTTTCCAGGTTGTTAGATCATCCAAGGAGAATTGAGATATGTGGGAGTGACCGCAGGCACGTGCCATGACTTTCATGAGCTCAGTGGATGCCTCAAAGAAGTTTTTGAGTTGCTGGGCGGACTTCTCAATGACCAAGCGGTTTACAAGGTGAGGCTTCTGCGTCGCGATGCCAACGGGGCAGTTGTTCGTGTGACAGGCGCGCATGGCGATGCACCCGATCGCCTGCATGGCAGAGTTGGAAACAGCAATTGCGTCGGCGCCTAGCGCGAGAGCTTTGACGAAGTCGGCGGGCTTACGAAGGCCGCCTGTGATAACCAGCGTCACATCCTTCCGCCCCGCTTGATCCAGGTGCGCTCGTGCACGGGCAAGCGCTGGAATGGTCGGCACGGAAATATTATCACGGAAGATGATGGGGGCAGCACCCGTACCGCCACCCCGACCATCCAGGATCACATAATCCACGCCGACGTCGAGCGCCGCGTCAATGTCCTTTTCGATGTGCTGAGCTGACAGCTTATATCCAATGGGAATACCTCCTGTACGAGACCGCACTTCGTCAGCAAACTCTTTGATTTGAGAGATCTCTGTCCATTCGGGAAAGCGCGGTGGAGATATCGCTGACTCACCCGCTTTCAGACCCCGGACCTCAGCGATCTTGCCCTTCACTTTGTTGCCAGGTAAGTGACCGCCGGTCCCGGTCTTGGCGCCTTGGCCGCCTTTGAAATGGAACGCTTGAGCTTTGTTCAGTTTCTCCCAGTCAAAGCCGAAACGCGCCGACGCAAGCTCATAAAAGTAACGCGAATTGGCCTGTTGCTCTTCCGGCAGCATTCCACCTTCGCCAGAACAGATGCCTGTGCCAGCCAGTTCAGCGCCCCTCGCAAGCGCGACCTTTGCAGGCTCCGACAGGGCGCCGAAGCTCATGTCCGACACCATGAGCGGAATCTGGAGGGTGAGGGGCTTTTGGGCGTTCGGCCCTATGACAACTTCCGTTCCAACCTCGTCATCGTCGAGCAATGGAGGTTTATGAAGTTGCGCAGTGAGCAGTTGAATATCGTCCCAGTCCGGGAGCTCCACCCGTGGCACGCCCATCGCATCAACGACACCATGGTGCCCGGTCTTGGACAGGCCATCGCGAGCATATTGCTGAATAAGTCCGTTATAGGGCTCTTCCACTGTGCCATGACTGGTATCCGCGTAGAGGCCGAGATAGGCATCCCGGTCGAAGGGTTGAGGATTTTTGTCCGCCCAGGCGGTGATCTCGTTTTCATCGACATAGACCTTGCCGCTCTTCACCCAGGACGTGAAATTTTCCAACGCCTCTGAGTTGTTGTACTCGGACACCCCTGTATCGAGCCGGTAGTCCCAATTGTGGACGCCGCAAATCAGATTGTCGTTCTCATCGACAAAGCCGTCGGACATGAGCGCACCCCGATGCAGGCACCGGCCGTAGAAAACCGAAACTTCTTTATCGTAGCGCACCACCACCAGATCAACGGAGCCGACCAATGCGTATTGCGGTTCCCTGTCTTTCAGGTCATTGAATTTGGCGATCACAACTTTTTTCATCTCGGGTCCTGTCAGTGAGTTAGATGTCGTCGGTGATCAGCGGTTTCGCTGAGTGGGTGATGGGGTCGGTCTCCGGACACGGTCCTTTCGAACCGACGTGCGCGCCGTACCAACGTGCGGCGGGGAGGGCGGTGAACCCATGAAGAAAAGCGCTGATCCACACCGCGTTGATCGCGATGTTGAGTATGGGCTCCGCAATTTCCATGTCGATCTCTTGCACGATCAAAAGCGCGAACAGGGCTGTGGCGAGGCCGCGGGGGCCGAACCAGCCAAAGAATATCCGCGTGGTGGGGGACGTATCGGTCCCGATCAGCGAGACCCAGATGGCAAGTGGCCGTACAATAAACAGGCTGATCAGAATCAGAGCGAGGGTCGACCACGTAAGGTGGTGGATTGCTTCGGGCACCAACGCAGCGCCGAGCAGGAAGAACGCGGCCCAGGTCAGAAGCTGACCCTCACTCTCCGTAAACTCGTAGATAAATTTGCAGCGCCCTTTGACCACATTGCCGAAGCAGAGCCCGGCGACAAATGCTGAGATAAAACCGTTGCCATCAACCTGTGCGGCTGCGAGGTAGGCGGCGCCTGCTAGCGCGATCGCGCCAACGCCTTCATAGGTGTCGGATGTGAAATCGCGGGACATTGCCCAGATCAGCACGTGACCGCCGATGTAGCCCATCATGATCCCGACCAGCGGCCCAAGGATGAGCTGCTTCGCGCCAAACAGCGCCCAATCAATACCGTCTTGATCCATTGCCTCTGCTGTCAGGCTCGCAAACAGGAGGATCACAGGCAGCGCAATCCCGTCATTAAGACCGCTCTCGACGGTCAGAGCACGGCGGGGACGTTCTGGCACGTCGGGGTTCGTCACAACAGCTTGGCCGAGTGCTGCATCGGTCGGCGCGAGAATTGCAGCCACCAGAACGAGCGCGACGAGCGGCCATCCGGGCAGGAAAGGTGCGGCGGCGAGCGCCCCAACGGCAATGGTGAGAGGCAGACCGATCAACAGCATGCGTTGTGGCCAGACGTGACGCTCTTTTAGAGTTTCAAGATCGATCTGGGAGGCATCCAGGAACAGAAGAATGACGAGCGCGATTTCCGCAACCAGGTGAAGGGTTTCTTCTACATCGCCATGCAACATCATGCCCGACTGAGAGAGTAGGAACCCAAAGGTGAGAAAAACCATCGGCGCCGTGATGACGGTGGACGTCAGCCGCTTGGCGATCATTGTGTAGCCCATCGTAAAGACGGCGGCGATCAGCAACACTGAAGCCATGTTCCCCCCCAGAAAGTCTGTGACGTCTTGTACCGACGATCAAACTGATAGCGGCAGGCTACACCGATGATGATGCGAGAGACATCACGTCCGCGTCAGGAACTGATCACATTTGCTCTCATCTATGTTCTGTGCACCGCCCCGCCATTGCTCATTGGCGGAATTTTGCGGGTTATTTTGCCCTGTCCTTGTGCAGTCGTGATGCATTTTCAGGCAGCCGATGGTGTTCTTGACTCTTATTGTTGCGGTGCAGAATATTATTAGATGAATTTAATGGCATCACAGCCCGAAACATTTGATGAGACCGGGAAAGGTGATGTTGTTCGCGCTCCCTACCAAGAGATCATGCAGTGGATCGATCGTCTGGGCGTGGACGCACTTGCAAAAAAACACGCTGAGGCAGAAGCGCTTTTTCGAAAAGTAGGGATCACCTTCGCAGTCTACGGCGAAGGCGGAAGTCCCGAACGTCTCATCCCGTTCGACATTGTGCCGAGGGTCTTCACAGGCTCTGAATGGCGTCTGTTGAGCCAAGGCGTCAAGCAACGCGCGCGCGCCCTCAATCGGTTCATATACGATGTCTATCACCGAGCGGACATTGTGAGGGCAGGTGTCATTCCGGCCGAATTGGTTTTTTTGAATGCAGCATTTGAGCCCGCTGTAGTTGGCATAGATCCAAGCCGCAACATCTACAGCCATATTGTCGGTACCGACATCGTGCGTGTCGGCGCTGACGAATTTTATGTGCTCGAGGACAATTGCCGTACACCTTCCGGTGTTTCCTACATGCTGGAAAACCGGGAGATCATGATGCGGATGTTCCCGGATCTTTTCGGCCAGCGCCGGATCGAACCCGTGGACACCTACCCCGGCATGCTGCGAAAAACCCTCGCAAGCGTAGCGCCCGTAAAGTGCGACAAGGAACCGACTGTCGTGATCCTGTCGCCCGGTCCGCTCAACAGCGCTTATTACGAACATTCCTTCCTTGCCGATCAGATGGGCATCGAACTGGTCGAAGGTCAGGACCTCTATGTTGACCAAGACCGCGTCTGGATGCGCACAACGCGGGGTCCTCAGCAAGTCGACGTCATCTACCGGCGCATTGATGATGCCTATCTCGATCCACTTTGCTTTTTGCCCGACAGTCTGTTGGGCGTGCCCGGCCTCATGAATGTTTACCGATCCGGTGGCGTCTCCATCTGCAGTGCGCCGGGCGCGGGCGTCGCCGACGACAAAGCGGTCTATACCTATGTGCCTGACATGATCCGCTTCTATCTCGGCGAAGAGCCGATCCTGAAAAACGTGCCCACGTGGAAATGCGCCGATCCGAAAGAGCGCGCCTATGTGCTCGACAACCTTTCAGATATGGTCGTCAAAGAGGTCCACGGCTCAGGCGGGTATGGGATGTTGGTAGGACCCGCATCGACCCAGGCGGAGATTGACGCCTATGCCATGCGCATTCGCCAAAACCCAGCAGATTTTATCGCGCAGCCGACACTCGCGCTTTCGACCTGTCAGACGTTTGTCGATAACGGGATTGCGCCCCGGCATGTCGACTTTCGCCCTTTCTGCCTTGTGGGGGAGGAGATCCAGCTCCCCGCAGGTGGACTTACCCGCGTTGCATTGACGGAAGGGTCCCTCGTTGTGAACTCGTCGCAAGGCGGCGGCGTCAAAGACACCTGGGTTATGGCGGAGTAGCAGGGGTATTTGATGCTCAGTCGAACCGCAGAGAACATCTTTTGGATAGCCCGTCTCGTGGAGCGCGCCGAGAACATGGCGCGACTGATGGAAATGGGGCACCGCATGACCATGATCCCTGCAAGCGGTGCGGGCTATCGCACGGAGTGGCGGTCAATTGTCTCCGCCGCAGGTCAGATTGATGAGTTTGAAAAACGGTACAGCCAGTTCAACCAGGAAACGGTAACTGGGTACCTCATCTTTGACGCGGAGAACCCGGCGAGCATCGTAAATTGTATCAAACAGGCCCGTGAGAATGCACGGGCTGTCCGCGCCGCGCTGACGACAGAGATGTGGATGGCACTCAACGAAACCTGGATTGAGCTGCGTGACCTGAAACCCGAGTCAATCGAGGCGGACGGGCTGCCGTCGTTTCTTGATTGGATCAAAGCACGGTGTGCTCAATTTCGTGGCGTAACGGACTCGGCAATTTTGCGAAATGACGGCTATGACTTTCTTCGCATAGGCGGTCTTATTGAGCGCGCCGACAACACGGCACGTTTGCTGGACGTCAAATATTATGTGCTCCTGCCGGAAATGGAGGTCGCGGGCGGTGGCATCGACAATTATCAGTGGACCACCGTCTTGCGCGCGGTCTCCTCACTTCGCGCCTACCACCACATTTACCGGTCGGACTACCAACCCTGGCACATTGCCGACTTCCTCATCCGCAATCAGCAATCTCCGCGGTCTTTGTTCTATTGTTACGACCGGATAGGCGAACACCTGACGCGGTTGGCACGCCGCTATGGACAGCGCAACACTTGCCAGTCGCTCGCAGATCGCACCATCGCGCAACTGTTCGACCAGGAGATAAGCGACATATTCCAGGAGGGGCTGCACGAATTTCTGTCGTCATTCATCGTCACTAACAATCAATTGTCATTGCAGCTCGCCGACGATTTCAATTTCGGTTGGCGGTAACATGCACCTCTTTGTCAACCACACCACCCGCTACACCTTTTCTGAGCCTGTCCGCTTTGTTGTGCAGAGTCTGAAATTGACTCCGGCGCATTCCGGTTGCCAATCCCCGCTCCGCTGGCTGGTGTCGGCAGACGGGTGCCACATATCCCAGCCGTTCATTGATGGGTATGGGGATGCCATTCACACGCTGACCTTTCCCGGTGAAGTGGATGTGCTTGAAATCAAGGTGGAAGGTGAGATCGAGACCAAAGACACAGCTGGCGTTCTGCGCCATCACCGCGAACGGGTGAGGCCCGAGATTTTTCTGCGCCAGTCGCCAACGACGAAACCCGATCGAGCGATTGCGATGCTCGCGAAAGATGTTGCGGCGGCGCATGCAAAGCCGTCTGATCGCAATGCCCGATTGGACTTGGCGCATGCGTTGTCCACGCGCGTCTCCGATGAGATCGACTATAAACCCGGCGTAACCCATGCTCATACGACGGCGGCGGAGGCGCTGGCCGCTGGAGAAGGCGTCTGTCAGGATCATGCGCACGTTCTGATTTCTGCGGCCCGGCTTCTGGGGATACCTGCAAGATATGTGAGCGGATATCTCTGCACTGACAGTGATGGCACTGACGCTGAGGCGAGCCACGGATGGGCGGAACTTCATCTTGATGGAATTGGTTGGGTCGGGTTCGATGCGTCCAACCGAACATGCCCCACAGAGAATTACATTCGCCTGGGGTCGGGCGTCGACGCACGGGATGCAGCGCCGATCCGCGGCGTGCATGCAGGTGTCGCGGATGAAGACCTCGATGTGAGTGTTGTGGTACAACAAGCGCAGCAGTGAGGGGGACCGAAAGCGCTTATGACATATTGTGTTGGTCTATTGCTTGATCAGGGACTGGTGTTTCTCTCTGATACGCGCACAAACGCAGGCATCGACAATATCTCCAAATATCGAAAAATGTTTACCTGGGAAGTGCCGGGAGAGCGTTCCATCGTGTTGATGACTGCTGGAAACCTTGCGGTGACCCAGGCGGTCGTCAGTCTCATCAATGAAGGGATTGATGACGAAGAGGGGTGCGAAATCCCGTCCATTCTCAGCGCCCCGACAATGTTTCGGATCGCCGAGATTGTTGGAAGTGCCGTGCTCTCCATTCAGGACAAATACAAAGAGTCGCTCACCCAGATGAACGAGGCGGCTGGTGCCACTTTCATTCTTGGAGGGCAGCGCAAAGGCGGTGCAGCGCGTCTCTTTTTGATTTACTCCGCCGGCAACTTTATTGAGGCCACCGAAGACACGCCTTATCTGCAAATCGGTGAACACAAATATGGGAAACCGATCCTGGACAGGGTCATTACGAAAGAAACGTCTCTGGAGGACGCGGTGAAAGCGGCCCTCCTCTCAATGGATTCGACGCTCCGCAGCAATCTGTCCGTCGGCATGCCGCTGGATTTGTCGGTTCTTGAGACAGATGCCTGCGAACTAACACAGCGCCGCCGCATTGAGGCAGATGACGAAAGCTTCCACGCTCTCTCCGAGACCTGGTCGCAGTCGTTGCGCGATGCATTTGGATCGATCACCTAAGATCAATCGAAAACCTTCGCCAAGCGGTGGGAAAAAAGAAGCCGCTTATGCAGCTTCTTTCTCTGTTTGCTGTTTTGCCGGGGCGTCGCCCGTCGCACGGGTAAACGTCATGGTGCCATCTTCAACGCGGCCATATCCTAGCGTCACAATATCAAGCGCGTAGTTCTGATGCTGTTTCCAGGGAGCGTTAGCGCCTTGTTTCGGAAGAATATGCTGCGCCCGCTGGATGTACCCAGACGAGAGGTTCAGCCATGGTTCTTCTTCCATGCTGTCATCTTCAAGCACCGGCATACACTTTTGCGTGCCAGTCTTGTCCATATGATTGATCAGGCGTGTGACATATCCGCAGGTGAGATCACACTTCAGCGTCCAAGAGGCATTGGTGTAGCCGAACGAAGAAGCAAGGTTCGGCACGTTGGAATACATGATGCCTTTATAGCTCACCGTGTCAGCGAAGTTTACCGGCTCGCCATCAACGGTCACGGTCATGCCGCCGAGTACTTCTAGTTTTAAGCCCGTTGCAGAAACAACGAGATCTGCTTTCAGCTCCTCGCCCGAGGAAAGCTTGATACCTGTTTCCGTGAACGTGTCGATCGTGTCGGTGACAACCGACGCGGTGCCTGCATTGATGGCGTCGAACATGTCGCCATTCGGCACAAGGCAAAGTCGCTGATCCCACGGGTTGTATTTGGGCGTGAAGTGTTTGTCGACATCATAGTCAGGGCCAAGAGCCTCACGTACCTGATTAAGCAGAAGCTCTTTGACCTTGCCGGGCGCGCGTTTGCAGAGGTTGAAGAAATACATGCCCAGCAGCACGTTCTTCCAGCGGGTGAGCCCATAAGCAAGCTTGGCCGGCAGATAGCGGCGGAAGAAGTTGGCGATGGCGTCCTGCGAGGGACGGGCTGCCATGTAAGTTGGCGACCGTTGCAGCATGGTGACATGCTTTGCTTCGCCTGCCATTTCCGGGATGAGCGTCACTGCGGTCGCGCCGGATCCGATCACAACAACATTCTTGTCTTTATAGACAATGTCGTCGGTCCACTTCTGCGGATGGACGAAGCGGCCCTTGTAATCTTCAACGCCTGGGAAGTCTGGTGTGTAGCCTTCCTTGTAGCTGTAATAGCCACTGCACATGAACAGGAAGTTGCAGCTGATCTGCACCATCTCCCCTTCGCGCACGACGTCCAAGGTCCATTGACCGTCTGCAGTCGACCAGGCGGCATTCTTCACCATGTGGTTGTAGCGGATCTTTTTGTCGATGCCGTTTTCTTCAGCCGTCTCGTGGAGGTACTTCAGAATGGAGGGCCCATCGGCAATGGCCTCGGCATCTCGCCACGGTTTGAAGGAATAGCCGAGCGTATACATGTCCGAGTCGGACCGGATACCGGGATACTTAAAGAGATCCCATGTGCCGCCCATCGTGTGGCGGCCTTCAAGGATCACATAATCCTTGTTTGGGCAGTTCTTTTGCAGGTGATAGCCCGCGCCAATTCCGGAAATCCCAGCACCAACTACAACAACATCAAAATGTTCCATCCGAGTGCGTTCCTGTAAAATGACAAATTATCAGTTTGGCGGACAATAGCATGAGAGAGGGGGGCGGTAGCAAGAGCGGAAAAATCCTAGAAAAGAGCCGTTTTTCTACGATCCGCCGCAGCTAGCGAGTGCCAAATCGCCGATTCGAGGAAGAAATTAGGTCGATTTCGACCACTTGAAAGGTCACCAGGTTGGCTCGAGAAACGATGCCGCAACGGAACCTTGGCTCTTTGAAGGGGCGTTTGAATTGTCCAATCGCTTGTGATGAACTCCGCCCGCGTCGCGAAAGAACAACGATAATTCTGACAGGAGCGGGGACATGAAACTCTACCATTGCAAGGGCGCGCGTTCCGTTCGTCCGCTCTGGACGTTGGAGGAGATGGGTCTCGACTATGAGCTGGAGTCCATGCCGTTTCCGCCTCGTTTCCTGCGTGACGGTTACACGGACATGAACCCCATTGGCACCGTCCCCTATTTTGTGGACGGCGATGTCGAGATGACAGAATCGGCCGGCATTTCGCAATATCTTGTCGACGTTCACGGTCCCTCAGAGCTCGGGCTCAAGCCTGGAGACAAGGACTATGGACTGTATCTCAACTGGCTTCACAGGAGTGATGCAACGCTGACCTTCCCGCAAACACTTGTGCTCCGCTACACGCAACTTGAGCCAGAGGAACGGCGCATCCAGCAGGCGGCGGATGATTATACGCAATGGTTCTTCTCGCGCCTGCGGTCGGTTGAACTCGCGACCCAGGACCGGGAATATTTGTGCGCAGACCGCTTCACGATTGCGGACATCTGCGTAGGCTACGCGCTCTACCTCGCCGAGACCCTGGGCTTTCGAGAGGGCTTCAAGCCCAACACGGAGCGATATTACGCGCGCATCACCGCACGCCCCGCCTTCCAACGCGCAATCGAGCTTTAGAACAGTAAGGACCCGCCATGAGCGAGATCAGTGAAAAAGAACTGAACGAATTTCGCAGCGACGCCGCCGCCTGGTTTGCCGAAAACACCGTTGCCGATCCCGGTTTCATGCTGCCCCTCACCTTCATGGAGGTCGGCACCGACCAGCAGTTCGAGTTCCTGCGTGACTGGCAGAACAAAGTCTATGAAGCGGGCTATCTCGGCGCCGCTTGGCCGAAGGAATATGGCGGCGGCGGCCTGGATCAGAAGTTCCAGACGATTGCTACGGAAGAAATGGCGAAAGCCAACGGACCGATCATGCTGAACGCGATCGGCCTCAATTGGGCGGGCCCGTTGATTCTCGATATGGGCACTGAGGAAGAGCGGAAGAAGTACATCAAGGGCATTCTGTCGGCGGAAGACATCTGGTGTCAGGGCTTCTCGGAGCCGGAGAACGGTTCCGATCTCGGCAACGCACAGACCAAAGCCGTTCGCGATGGGGATGATTGGGTATTGAATGGGTCCAAGATCTGGACGACCCAAGGGAACTACGCCAAATACATGATCCTGTTGGCGCGGACCAATCCGGATGCGCCGAACAAATATGCAGGTCTAAGTTTCTTTCTGTCGCCCATGCAGGTGGACGGCGTTGAGACGGTACCGATCCGCAAGCTCACCGGCGAATACGGCTTTACCCAGACCTTCTTTACCGACGCCCGTATCCCGGGTGACAGCCTCATGGGCAAGGAAGGGGAAGGCTGGCTTGTCGCCATGCGCACGCTGGAATATGAGCGCGGTGTCAAAGGCGGACAGGCCGGCGGGTATGTCATCCGCGCCTCCGACCCGTTTGAAATTGTGGAGCTGGCGCGGAAAGCCAGCCGCGGCGGCAAGCCCGCGTTGGAAGATCCGGTCATCAAGGATCAGCTGATCCAGCTGATGATTGAGGCGCGGTCGCTGCAGCTCAATTCCAAGCGCGGGCACATTCAGCCGCTGGTGCAGGACAAGCCTGCATCGCTTGCACTCTCAAGCAAACTCCAGGCGACGGAGTTTATGCGCCGCTTGAACGAATTTGCCATCACGCTGCAGGGACAGCGCGGCGCTTATTATGTCGGCGAGCGGGATGCCTATGATGAGGGACTGTGGCAGCGCGCATATCTGAACTCCTTTTCGGCGACGATTGGCGGCGGCACTTCGCAGATACAGCGCAACATTATCGGCGAGCATGTTCTCGGCCTGCCAAAAAGCTGAACCGCTCTGAAGGAAGAACAAAATGTCAAAACGGGCAACCATAGGGTTTAGCGAAGAACAGGCGCAGCTGCTGGAAGTGGCAACCACTTTCTGTCGCGATAAGTCACCGATCGATAAGGTCCGCTCACTACTTGAAGATGAGCGCGGCTACGATGAAGCGACCTGGACGGAGATGGCTGAACTGGGCTGGCTCGCGATCGCCGTGCCGGAAGAGTTTGGCGGTATTGGTCTGGGCATGGCGGAAGTCGTGCCGGTCGTCGAACAGATGGGCCGCACAATGATGGCCGGGCCCTTCGTCAGCACGACGCTTGCCGCTCAGGCTTTGCTGGTCGGTGGGACTGATGCGCAAAAGCAAGGCCGCTTGCCGGCCCTCTGTTCCGGGACTAAGGCGGCCCTGGCTTTAAGCGAGCCGCATGGTGATTGGGACCTGTCCCACGTGGAATGTTCGGCGGAACGCGCCGGCGACAGGATCAAACTGTCTGGCCGCAAAACATTTGTCGAAAATGCGGATGTGGCAGACCTGCTTCTCGTGTCGGTCTCTTTAGACGGTACGCCGGCATTGGTGCTGATTGAGCGTGATGCCCTGCCTGAGGGTGCGCTTCGTCGCGAAGTGGTCATTGATGAAACACGTCGGTCCTATCAGGTCTCGCTCGATGGCATTGATGTCTCGGCCGACAACCTTTTGGATCCGTCCTTATCAGCGGCGGCGCTTGTGCATATAGATCTTTGCGCCTCTCTCCTACTGTCTGCAGAAATGTGCGGCGCGGCAGCCAGCTGCATCGATTACACCGTCGACTATCTTCAGACCCGAAAGCAGTTCGGCAAGAAGATCGGATCTTACCAGGCATTGAAGCACCCAATTGTCGATGCCCATGTGGGATACGAGCAGGCGCGGTCTCATCTCTACTGCGCGGCGTTCAACTTCACCCAGCAGGGCGAAGGCGAAGTGGCAACGCGGATCGCCAAAGCGCAGGCGGGCGACGCCTTGTCCTTTGCCGCGGACCGCGCGATCCAGTTTCATGGTGGTTTTGGCTTCACCTACGATTGTGATGCCCAGCTCTATCGGCGCCGCTCTCTCTGGTGTGAAAACCAGCATGGGGACGCCGCATATCAGCGGGCGAAACTCGCCGACTTGCTTCTTTGACGCCATGAGTGCTGCTTGACGCAGCGTCGCCGGTCGTGTTCAGCCGCGGGCAGGGTGCTGCACGAATTTGCACGCGCATGACGGTTGCCGGATTAGGCTCATTGGTCCATTTCTATGGGACACGGCACCGCCTGCGGGTGCCGAAAGGGAGGAACACCATGTCCGGCACAGATCGCTATCCACACCTGTTTGCACCGCTTGATCTCGGATTCACGACAATCAAGAACAGGGCACTCATGGGGTCTATGCATACGGGCCTTGAGGAGCGTGAAGATGGCCATCTGCGCATGGCAGAGTTCTTCGCTGAGCGTGCGCGCGGTGGTGTGGGCATGATCATCACCGGCGGTATCTCTCCCAATGAAGAAGGCGGCCTTGGCGCTAAGCTTTCGACGTCTGAGGAAGCGGCTCGCCACAAAGTAATCACCGACGCTGTGCACGCCGCCGACCCGGACACGAAGATCTGTATGCAGATTCTGCATACCGGACCACTGGCACCTCATGACAAGTGTGTTGCACCCTCACCGGTTCGCTCGCGCATCGCGCGGTTTGTCCCCAACGAACTGGATGAAGCAGGCATCGAGAAGCAGATCGCAGATCACGCGAACTGCGCAGCACGCGCGAAGGAAGCGGGCTATGACGGTGTCGAAGTGATTGGTTCAGCCGGTTACTTACTTTCCACCTTCCTGGTTCAAAAGACGAACCTGCGCACCGACCAATGGGGTGGGTCTTATGAAAACCGCATGCGGTTCTCACTGGAGGTGGTTCGCCGCATCCGCGCTACCGTCGGCGACGACTTCATTCTGATCTTCCGGATTGCGGCGATGGACATGCTGGCGGGCGGGATGTCATGGGATGAAATCGTGCTGCTCGCGAAGGAGCTTGAGAAAGCTGGTGTCAGCATCATCTCAACCCACTTCACCTGGCACGAGAGTGCGGTCCCGACAATCGCGACCATGGTGCCGCGTGCAGCATTTACTGGTGTCACTGGACGCTTGCGCAAAGAGGTAAATGTTCCCTGCATCACGTCGAACCGCATCAACATGCCGGATGTGGCAGAGAAGGTGCTCGTCGACGGGGAGGCAGACATTGTTTCCATGGCCCGGCCCATGCTGGCGGATGCGGAACTGGTGAAGAAAGCAGCCGAAGGCCGCGAAGACGAGATCAACACGTGTATCGGGTGCAACCAGGCCTGTCTCGATCACACCTTCGGCGGAAATCAGGAAGTGTCCTGCCTGGTGAACCCACGGGCGTGCCACGAAACCCTTCTGAAATACGAACCGACCAAAACGCAGAAGAATATTGCGATTGTCGGGGCGGGCCCAGCGGGCCTTGGCTACGCAACGGTGGCGGCAGAACGGGGCCACAAGGTAACGCTCTACGATGCCGCCTCGGAAATCGGTGGTCAGTTCAATCTGGCGAAGCGCATTCCCGGCAAAGAAGAGTTTTATGAGACCCTTCGCTATTACGGCAAAATGATTGAGGTCCATGACATTGATCTGAGGCTCAACACCCGCGTGTCAGCCGGCATGCTGCAAAATGAAGGTTATGACGAGATTGTCGTTGCGACCGGGATTGAGCCGCGAACGCCTGATGTGGAGGGGATCGATCACCCGAAGGTTGTGCGCTACATCGACGTCATCACCGGCAAGGCGAAGGTCGGCAAGAAAGTGGCCATCATGGGCGCTGGCGGGATCGGTTTTGATGTGGCGGAACTCATCACCCATGAGGGGAAATCGTCGGCGCTCGACAAAGACCTGTTTGCAAAAGAATGGGGGGTAGATTTCGAGAATCACCCTCGTGGTGGCGTGACAGGGGTTGAGCCTGTGATCACCAAGGCAGATCGCGAAGTTATGCTCCTCCAGCGTAAGACGTCGTCTGTGGGTAAGGGTCTCGGGAAAACCACCGGCTGGACACACCGTCTGACGCTTGCGCGACGCGGCGTCAAGATGATGAACGGTATCGAATACCTGCGCATCGATGATGAGGGTCTCCATGTGCTCATTCATAATGAGCCGCAGACCCTGGACGTGGATACGGTGATTGTCTGCGCCGGGCAGGAGCCGCTACGGACGCTCTACGATGAGTTGGAAGCTACGGGCGCAAAGGTCAGCCTGATCGGTGGGGCCTATGAAGCCATGGAACTGGATGCGAAACGCGCGATCAATCAGGCAAGCTACCTGGCAGCCGCTGTGTGACGCCGTCTATTCCTCTTGCAGGATGCTTGCGACACGGCCCGGAACCGTGGGAGGTTTAAGCTCTTCGGGATTGTCTGGTCGGGGAGTATCTCATGCCGGTTTTTGAACCGTCATCCATCGAAATTCTGTTTTGGGAAGCCCTTGCGCTGATCGTCGCGGCCTGTGTCTTCGCCCCCTTATTCAAAGCATTGAAACTTGGCACCATCCTGGGCTACCTGGCGGCTGGGTTGGCCGTGCAGGTCACGCTCAGTCTGAGCTTTTCCGCGCACCCGGAAGACCTGCTCCATTTCGCGGAATTTGGTGTCGTCCTGTTTCTCTTTGTCATCGGCCTGGAGCTCAAGCCCGCGACCCTGTGGGATATGCGCAGAGACATTTTCGGGCTGGGTCTCTTTCAGGTACTGGGTTGCGGTGTTGTACTGGCAGTGCCCGCCCTTTTGCTTGGGTTCTCGGTGCCTGTGGCCACTGCGATTGGGTTGGGCTTGGCCCTGTCGTCAACGGCCCTCGTGATGCAATTGCTGGAAGAACGCGGCGACAGAGCCAACGCCTATGGGCGGAAGAGCTTTTCTATCCTGCTGTTTCAGGACCTGGCCATCGTGCCGCTCTTAATGCTGGTGGCGTTCCTTGCACCTGCGAGCGCGGAGCTTGGATTGCAGGAAAGCCTCACCCGTCTCCTTTTCGCTTTCTTGGCGATTGGCGGTCTGATCGCGATCGGGCGATATTTGCTCAACCCCATGTTCCGAATGCTTGCGGCAACCGGCATGCCGGAGATCACCACTGCCGGTGCGTTGGGCGTTGTTATTATGGCCGCGCTTCTGATGGACGTGGTGGGGATGTCCTATGCCATGGGGGCGTTCATTGCCGGCGTGATGCTCGCGGAATCGGAATATCGTCACGAAATCGAAGCGGACATCGAACCCTTTCGTGGTCTCTTTCTCGGTCTCTTTTTCATGGCGGTGGGGCTATCGCTGGACCTTGACGCTGTGGCGGCAAACATCTGGATCATCTTCGGAGCGGTGCCTCTCACAATGGCCGCCAAGGCCGCTGCGATCTACATCTTGACGCGAGCCACGGGCAGTGACCATGCGACATCGATTAAAACAGCCTTCATCTTGCCGCAGCACGGGGAGTTTGGCTTTGTTATGTTCGCCGCCGCATCAACGGCGGGCCTTTTTTCGGAAGAGCTTGCATCGATCCTAATCGCAATCGTCACGGTTTCGATGGCGGCATCACCGTTGTTTGAGAAACTGGGGCTCTTATTCGCGAAGGCGGCGCCTCAAGAAGAAATGGTCGAAGACTATTCAGACGCGACTGCCAACATCCTGATGATTGGTTTTGGACGGTTTGGACAAATTGTGGCTCAGCCACTCTTTGGTAGAGGATGCAATGTCACGATCCTTGATGCGGATGTGCATCGGGTCAACGAGGCGAAGAAGTTCGGTTTTGCTGTGCATTTTGGCGACGGCACGCGGCGCGACGTCCTGCGTGCGGCCGGCGCGGAGAAGGCCGACATCATCCTGGTCTGCGTCGACAATGTCGCAGGCGCAAATCACATCGTCGAGCTCGTGAAATCGTCCTTTCCACGCGCGAAGCTCTTTGTGCGGTCGTGGGATCGAGCGCATTCGATTGAGCTCCGACGAAATGACGTGGAGTTCGTTGTCCGCGAGACGTTTGAATCCGCCTTGCGGATGGGATCTTTCGCTCTTCAGGCATTGGGCACCACAAACGAAGAGGCTGACGAGGAGATCGCAGATATTCGTAAGCGCGATCGCGCTCGGTTGATGGAACAGGTTGAAGGGGACTTGCGATCGGGTCTAGATCGGCTGCATGTGAGAGCAGTGAAACCCGAACCGTTGCCCCGTAGAGACGAAGCAGGAATTTGATACAGGTCAGCTGCCTGTTTGTTGGGAGATAGACAAGAGATGCGAACGGCTTTGGTGACGATAGGAAGCTTGTTTGGAGTTGTGGTTTTGACCTCGGTAGCGGTGGTGCTGCTTAGAGCAGCAGTCGGCGCACCGCCGCCCGTCGACCCGACGCCATTGATCGCAAAGGCGGCGGAATATCAGGTAACGATCCATCGGGATCACTTTGGCATCCCCCACATTTACGGGAAGACGGATCCGGACGTCGCCTTTGGCCTAGCATTTGCGCATGCGGAGGATGATTTTGAGACCATTCAGGAAGTAGCGATTGCGTCGAGGGGTCAGCTCGCGGCAATCGAGGGGATAGACGCGGCTATCACCGACTACCTGGTTCATTTGCTAAAGGTCTGGGACACGGTGGACTCAAAATACGAGACCCATGTGTCGGCGGAAGCGCGGGCGCTGGCAGAAGCTTATGCGGATGGTGTGAACTACTACGCCGCCCTCAATCCTGATGCGGTTGAGCTCGGCCTATTGCCGATGACAGGCAAGGACGTCGTCGCTGGTTTTACCTTCAAAGCGCCTTTCTTCTATGGCATGCAAGACCACATTCTGGAGCTCTTTGAGCCTGACCGGAAACGCGAAATCTCCTTAGGCCCTGAGAATGCCTTTCTGCTCACCGATGAAGCGTTCTCACATGCGGGGTCAAATGGTTTTGCGGTGGCGCCCTCACGCTCCGCAGACGGGAAGACGCGGCTCCTGGTCAATTCTCATCAGCCGTACAAAGGGCCTGTCGCCTGGTACGAGGCACGCCTAAAAAGTGAAGAAGGTTGGGATGCGGTTGGCGGTGTCTTCCCCGGCTCGCCGCTGATGCTTCATGGTCACAACCGCCGCGTGGGATGGGCATCGACGGTGAACAAGCCGGACCTTGTCGACACCTACGTTCTGACCGTGAACCCGGAAAACCCGGATCAATATTTGCTGGATGGGGAGTGGCACGACTTCGAAAAAACGAGCGTTGATATCAAGGTGCGGCTCTGGGGGCCGTTCTGGTGGACCGTATCGCGGGACGTTGAATATTCGGCGCACGGACCGGTCATTCGTCAGGATCACGGCACATACGCGGTGCGGTATGCAGGCATGGGCGAGGTCGGCAATATTGATCAGCGCCTGGCCATGAATAAGGCCGGCTCTCTTGATGAGTGGTTGGCGGCCATGGCCCTACAGGCCTTGCCCTCCATCAACTATGTCTATGCCGATGCCGATGGAAATATAGCGCTGCTCTATAACGGCCAGATGCCGAAACGACCGGAAGGCTTTGACTGGAGTGAATATCTGCCCGGAGACCGGTCCGACCTGATATGGCAAGAGTATCTACCTTTTGACGAGGTACCGCTGCTGCTCAATCCGAAAGCGGGCTTTATTACGGAGGCGAACAGCACGCCCTTTAAAGCGACGGCGCCGGAGGACGATCTGAAGCCAGAAAACTTCTCCGACACGTTGGGCATTGAGACCCAGATGACAAACCGCGCCTTCCGGGCGCTCGAACTGTTGGGATCAGATCCATCCATCACGGCAGAAGAGTTTCGGACGTACAAATACGATCATGCCTATTCAAGTCAATCGGAGCTTGCAGAGATGATCGCCGAGGTGCTCGCGGTCGACGCGGGCGCCGATGAGGATATGAAAGCGGCCCAAACCATTCTGAAAGACTGGGACCTGAAGACCGACTATGAAAGCCGTGGGGCAGCGCTTGGTGTGTTGATGGGGGAGCCGGTGGTCCGGGCGCGTCTTAGCGGCAAAGAGCCGCCAACCCCGATGGACAGCCTGCAGGACGCGATTGCCCACTTGAAAGAACATTTCGGGCGTCTTGATCCCACCTGGGGGGAAGTGAACCGGATCGTTCGGGGCAGTGTCGACATGCCAATCCAGGGCGGGCCGGACATCCTGCGCGCTGTCTATGGACGGAAATCTGAGGAAGACGGGCGCCTTGGTGCCGAAGGGGGCGACACTTACATCATGTTTGTGGAGTGGGATGAAGACGGCAACGTCTCGTCAGAGAGCATTCATCAGTTTGGCTCCGCGACAATTGACGAAACATCTCAGCATTTTGCCGACCAGGTGCCGCTCTTCGCGGAAGAAAAAACAACGCCGGTCCTACTGGATTGGGACGCGTTTGAGCCGACCATTGCAGAGAGCTACCGTCCAGGCGAGCGACAGGGAGGATAAGCCATGACCGGAGCTGAAACTGTCAACCTTATTGGTGCGCTTGTGACCATGGCGATGGGTGGCCTCGGTCTGCTGACCCCCAATCTGGCCGCAAAACTCGTCCGGCTCGGGCCCACAAGCGGGGAGGGATTTGCAGAGTTTCGGGCTACTTATGGCGGGCTTTTTGTGGCGTTAGGTCTGGCTCCTCTCATATGGCCTGAACCCGGCCTGTTTCTGGTCGCGGGGCTGGCATGGCTCGGCGCGGCAGTCGGACGCGTTGTGTCGATGGCGGCCGATGGCGCTCATTTTAAGTTCAATAGCCTCAGCGTTCTTTTTGAATGTGCGTGCGCAGGATTGCTTTTGTTCGGCAATCCATATCTCTTTGCCTGACAATTGAGTGCAAATCTGTTTCAGTGCGCAGATGACAGATGCGTTCCATCCGACCGACGATTTTTCTGCGCAGTTTGACAGTCTGCTGGCGTGGCGGCGCGACGTGCGCAGGTTTAAGACAGATCCGTTGGCGCCCGGCCTTCTTGAGGACCTGATCGATCGCGCTTGTCTTGCGCCAAGTGTGGGGAACGCGCAGCCCTGGCGGTTTATCTCCGTCGAGAGCCCGGATGCCCGTGACGTAGTTGTACGGAACTTCGAAAAAGAGAATGCAGAGGCGGCGAAACTCTACAAGGATGACAAAGCGCGTCTCTATGCCGATTTAAAGCTGGCCGGACTGAAAGAGGCGCCGGTCCATTTGGCGGTGTTCTGTGACAATGAGACCGAACGGGGCGCCGGTCTTGGGCGTCAATCCATGCCGGAGACGCTAGTCTATTCAACGGTCTGTGCCGTTCACACATTGTGGCTTGCTGCCCGCACGAGGGGTGTTGGGGTCGGTTGGGTGTCGATTCTGGACCCAAAAGTGATCACGCGCACATTAAACTTGCCCGAGACTTGGCAGTTCGTCGGCTATCTATGTATCGGCTATCCCATTGAAAATCATGACGATCCTGAGCTGGTGCGTCACGGGTGGCAGGACCGTATAGACCGATCGAAGGTGTTCTTCCGCCGTTAGAGAGGCCCCGGCCATCTTGCCGCCAAGAGGTGTATGCGCTACACCCACACGCAATGGTGCCCCGCATCAGGGGGTAAAAGGGAATCCGGTGAAAGACCGGAACTGTACCCGCAACTGTAAGTGGGAAGTTGTCCGCCACCGTTAAAGTCACTGAAGCGCGCACGGCGCTTTGGGAAGACCGGCAGACAGCGTCGATCCACAAGTCAGGAAACCTGCCATTGCGTCGTCCGTCCCCGGACCGGGTCATGTCCATGGGAGCGGTTCTCGCAGTGACGACAATGTTTGGATGAAGGACGGTTGACGCCGTACGTCACACGCATTGTTGTGGTGCGCTGCGTCAATGTCCTTCTTTAAAAGGGGACATTGAAATGTCATTGCTAAAGAAACTTTTTCTAACAACCGTGCCCATTTGGGCCATTGCACAACCCGTTCACGCAGCTGAGCAGGCGCCTGAGATCGTCGTGACCGCCACGCGAACAGAAATCGCCACGTCACAGGTAGGCAGCTCCATTTCGGTTCTGACCGCTGATGAGATCGAAGAGCGTCAATATGCATCTACGGTGGATGCAATCCGCTCTTTGCCCGGCGTTATCATCAATCAGAACGGTCCGTTCGGTGGATCGGCGTCGGTCCGAATACGCGGGGCATCTTCTGACCAGACACTCGTTTTGGTCGATGGGGTGGTCGTCAATGATCCCGCAAGTCCTGGCGCAGGTTTCAATTTCGCAAATCTTGATCCCAACGACATTGAAAGGATTGAACTGCTTCGCGGACCCCAAAGTACGCTCTATGGCTCTCAAGCCATCGGCGGTGTCGTCAATATCATTACAAAACGGGCCACCGAACCATTCGCCTATAGCGCATTTTTTGAAGCAGGGTCGTTCAAAACACTTCGGTCTGGTGGAAACGTCTCGGGCCTACATGGCGAAACAGACTACAATTTATCTCTCAGCGGTATCCGGACAAACGGCATCTCCAAAGCAGATGAGCATGACGGCAACACCGAAGAAGACGGGTACAAAAATTACACAGTCAGCGGAAACGTCGGGTCCAATCTAACCGAAGTTCTGCGTGCTGAGGGTGGGATTCGCTACTCGGACAGTCGAAACGAGTTTGATGCTGGTGGTGGCGTCGGCGGTGATGGGGATCGTGTTGGGCATACACGTGAGTTTCAGACAAGTGCCTCGCTGCACCTCAGTACGTTCTCAGGTCAGCTGGAGAATAGTTTAACAGGGAGCTACGCCCTGGTTGACCGTGACAATGAGTCCAATGGCACTCGGTCTTTCAGCGCAACAGGTGAACGGACATCGTTTGAATATCTTGGAACGCTCTCCATGTCTGACTTCTGGAATGCCATCATCGGCTTGAAGACAGAAGACACTGAAATAAAAGGCACATCGTCGATCAGAACAGACAGTGTGTTTGGGCAGGTGCAGGTGCTGCCGATTGAGGGCCTGTCGCTCATTGGCGGTGTACGGCACGATGATCATGAAACCACTGGTGGTGTAACGACATTCCGTTTCACCAGTGCTTATGAATTCGCTGATACCGGCACCGTGTTCCGAGGGTCTTGGGGCGAAGGCTTCAAATCGCCAACTCCCTTTCAGCTTACCTTCTTTTGCTGTGGTGCGACCGGACCAAACACCAATCTACAACCCGAAGAGTCTCAAGGTTGGGACGTTGGCATTGAACAGGAGCTTTTTGGCGGCCAAGCGGACGTGCAGGTGAACTATTTCCAGCAGGATGTAGAGAATCAGATTGATTTTTCCTTCGGGGCGGGCGGGTATCTAAACATTGACCAGGTAGAAACAGAAGGATGGGAGTTCATTGCATCTGCGAGGCCAGCGGATTGGATTGACTTGAGCGCCAACTTCACCCACCAGTCTGCGATTGATGTGTCCACAGGCAGTCAACTCGTACGCACACCGGCGAACATCGCGGCCCTCAATGTCACAACCTACCCGACAGAGGCATTGGCCGTTGGTGGGTCGGTAATCTGGAACGACGATGAAACAGATAGCGCTGGCCTTGTTCAGGACTGGTACCGAGTTGATGTTCGCAGTTCCTACCAGTTGAATGATGAGGTTGAGCTCTTCGGACGGGTAGAGAACCTGTTGGATGAGCAATATCAGGATATCCTAGGTTTCGGAACGCCCGGTATTTCTGGGTTTGTCGGCATTCGGGTAAGAGGATGATCAAACAGGCAATCGCATTGGGTTTGGGTCTTCTGGTCGGTGGCGTGTCCGCTGGCCAGGCGGCCAGCCCGTCGGTTGCCTCTTTAGATTTCTGTGCCGACCAATATGTGCTGGCGCTGGCGGACGCAGAACAGATTGTGGGCGTGTCGCCCCACTCAGAGACTGAGTTCTCCTATCTCGCAGAAAAAGCGCGGGGCACCCCAAAAATCAGGCCGACCGCGGAAGAAGTGCTGGTCTTGCAGCCTGACACCGTCGTGCGCCTGTGGGGCGGCGGCTATGGCGCCGCGGACACATTGGAACGCTATGGCATTCCAGTGATCCAAGTGTCGCTCGCTGTGACTCTGGAAGAAACAAAAGATAACCTTCTCCGCGTGGGGCAAGCACTCGGACACCTGGATCGCGCAGAGGATTTGGCAGCGAACCTGGATGCGCGAATTGCCGAACTTCCTCGAGCGACCGAGGAGGGGCGTCCTATGGCTCTTTACGTCACGCCTTCAGGCACGACTTCGGGCCGCGGCACGTTTATTCACGAGATGCTGCAAACAGCCGGCGTCGACAACATGTCGGCCTCGCTCGGTACGTCGCCCTGGCATCCGGTGAACCTGGAAGCTTTGGCACTCAGCCCACCCGACATGATCGTCGAAGGTTTTTTTGACTTGCGGTCCGGAAAACTGAGCAACTGGTCACTGTCGCGCCATGAGTTTCTGAGACGGCAGGGAGAGATCCGACCCGTCGCCCGCATTCCAAGCCGGGAAATCGCCTGTGCCGCCTGGTTCGTTGTTGACGCGATTGAAGAGATTGCGGCGACACGGGCATCACTGCCATCAGCCGCGGCGGGGCAGTGAATGCTGGTAGGCGTTCATACCACCTGGATCCTTCTGGGCGCTCTCGCCCTTGAAGGCCTGGTCGGGTACCCGGCTTTGTTATGGCGACGGATTGGACACCCCGTTTCCTGGATGGGACGGTTCCTCGATCGCGGCGAGATGTGGCTCAACTCTTGTGGTCAAAATGCCGTACGAGATCTCCTAAGTGGGATGCTCTGGCTTGTCGGCGGCGCTGCTGCTTTAGGTGGTGCAATGTGGCTGGTCAGCGACGCGCTGCGTCAGATCGCGTACGGCTGGGTTGTAGAGATTCTCATCGTCGCGACGCTGGTTGCTGGCCGCTCTCTCTACACTCATGTGCGCGATGTTCAGGTGGCGCTTCAGGAAAGAGACATTGAGGCGGCGCGACAGAAAGTGTCACTCATTGTCGGTCGAAACACGGATACGCTGGAAGAACCGGCAATCGCCCGGGCCGCGGTGGAAAGCCTTGCAGAGAACGCCTCCGACGGCGTCATTGGCCCTCTATTCTGGGGGCTGCTGGCAGGCTTGCCGGGCATCGCGGTCTACAAGCTGGTCAACACGGCGGACAGCATGTGGGGACATCGGAACGATCGCTATGAATGGTTCGGCAAGAGCGCTGCGCGTCTTGACGATCTGCTCAATCTCATCCCTGCACGGCTCACCGGCGTTCTGTTTTGCATGGCCGCGGTGGCAAGCGGACGGACGGGAGCAGCATTCCGAGTGATGGGACGGGATGCTTCAAAGCACCTATCACCCAATGCTGGGTTGCCGGAAGCCGCAATGGCGGGCGCGCTGGGGCGGCGTTTGGGCGGACCACGAATCTATCAGGGGCGCATTACGGATGGGGTCTGGCTCGGAGACGGCTCTGAAAAACTGGATGTCCGCGACGTCAGCCACGGCTTGAGGCTTTATCTGACAATGCTGGGTTTGGCGGCGGCAATGATAGTGGTCATCGGTGTGATCGGGGAACAGTGGATATGACCGCAATACCCCACGGTGGCGATCTTGAAGCTTTCGGCCGTCTGCACGCTAACGCCCCCAGGCCCTTGATCGATTTGAGTACCGGCATCAATCCACATGCCTTTGTACCGGACGTGCAGCCGACTTGGTCAACGAGGTTGCCTGGTTTAGCAGATGAAGAAGCCTGCCGCTCAGCCTTCGCGACCTATGCGGGCGTGGACGAGAGTTTCGTGCACACTATGCCCGGCTCCCAGTCCATCATTTCCGGCCTGCCACACCTCCTCAACCCCAGTGAGGTCGCGGTTTTGTCGCCCACCTATGGAGAGTATGAAGTCGCTTGGCGGACAGCAGGCCATTCTGTCTCAAGATACGCCGCGGACGAAATTTTGGCAGCGGACGCCGACATTATTCTCGTCACCCATCCGAACAATCCTGACGGGCGTGTTTTCGACCGGGGCGCCTTGACGGCATGTCGGGTGCGTCAGAAAGCGCGCGACGGCTGGCTCATCGTCGACGAAGCATTTGTCGATTGCATACCAGATCTCAGTGTTGCCGTTGAAGTTGAGCAAGGCGGGCTTCTGGTCCTGCGGTCTTTCGGCAAGTTTTTCGGGCTTGCAGGTCTAAGGCTCGGTTTCTTGATTGCACCACAGAGTGTTGCGGCATCAATGACACAGCGCTTGGGGCCGTGGAGCGTCAGCACGCCAGCACTTCGTATCGCGGCGGAGGCCTACGGAGATGCAAGGTGGATCGCTGACACGCGAAAAAGCCTCGGCGAAGAGATGGGCCGTCTGCGCGAAGTCGTGTTTCCCTTGTTTGGCATGGAAGTGGGACACACGCCTCTATTCCTGTTGGTGGACGCGGTCGACGCAAAGGCAGTCGCTACCCACCTGGCGGCGCATGGAATTTTCGTCCGAACCTTTCCAGATATGCCAAACTATCTTCGCTTGGGTCTGCCCGGTGCGTCATGGGCGTGGGAGCGTCTCGAAACAGCATTGACAGAATGGGAGCCCAGAAATGGGTGAGAAAAGAACATGAGTGAAAAAGATGAGAACGCGGCTCACGCCGAAGAGATGAAAAAGGTTCAGTCGGCGCATCGCGAAAAAATGGCCGAAAAGAAAGAGGCTGATCGCGGACTGTTTTTGATCTTGACCGGCGACGGGAAGGGAAAGTCAAGCTCCGCCTTTGGATCGATCATCCGCGCGCTCGGTTGGGGCCATAGCGTCGGCGTCGTTCAATATGTGAAAGGCAATTGGAAAACCGGCGAGCGCCAATTCTTTGAAAAATATCCAGACCTCGTCACCTGGCACACAATGGGTCAGGGTTTCACCTGGGACACTCAAGACCGGGAGCAAGACATGGAAGCGGCGCGGGCAGCCTGGGATGTGTCGGCCAAGATGCTGGCGTCCGGCGAGTATGATCTGGTTGTGCTCGATGAGCTGAATATCGTGCTGCGCTATGACTACTTGCCCGTCGACGAAGTTCTGGCGGGCCTGATGAATCGTCATCCACGCACCAGCGTTATGGTAACGGGGCGGGATGCCAAAGAGGAGCTGCGTGAAAAAGCCGATCTCATCACTGAGATGACGCCCATTCGCCATCCCTTTGAAGCCGGCATTAAAGCGAAGCGAGGCATCGACTATTAATGAGCCTCCGCTCGACATACGGCGCGTCGATACTTCTCGCCTGCCTTCTGACAACGGCAATGGCGGCGAGCCTCTTTCTGGGCTATGCGCCGTTGGGCGTGACCGAAGTCTTTCGAGCGCTTTTTGGCACCGGCGATGAGCGTTATGTCTTTATCGTGCAGGATATCAGGGCGCCGCGCATTGTATTAGGTGCCATGGTGGGTGGCTCGTTGGGACTGGCAGGCGCTGCCATTCAAGGCCTGCTCAGAAACCCTCTCGCAGACCCGAGTGTGATTGGCGTTTCCTCAAGCGCGGGGCTCGGGGCGGTCGTTGCAATTTACTACGGGTTTGCCGCATCGTCGGCGATCATTGTCCCTATGTTTGCGATTGCCTTTGCGATCGCTGCTATGCTGGTACTGGTTTGGCTCGCCGGCAAAGATGCGAGCATCCTCACTCTGATCCTGGCGGGGGTTGCGATCTCAAGTCTGGCCGCAGCCTTGACGTCGCTTGCGATGAACCTCTCGCCAAATCCGTTTTCGCTCAATGATATTATTCTCTGGCTCTTAGGCTCGCTCGCAAATCGGAGTTTCACCGAGCTTTGGATTGCGGGCCCGTTCATGCTTGCCGGCTGGGTTTTCCTTCTGTTGACGGCCCGCGCCCTGCCCTCACTCAGCTTAGGCGAGGATGCGGCGGCGTCGCTGGGTGTCGATCTGCGGCGGGTCCGGTTACAAACAGTTTTTGGTGCGGCGTTCGCTGTTGGCGGCGGCGTCGCCGTGAGCGGCGCCATCGGCTTTGTCGGCCTGGTGGCCCCGCATCTCGTGCGCCCATTTGTCGGGCACGATCCAGGACGCCTGCTGCTGCCGAGTGCACTCGCTGGGGCACTGCTGTTGGTGCTCGCCGACATCGGCGTGCGCACAATCCCGGGAGATGCAGAACTCAAACTGGGCGTTGTGACCGCGCTTTTGGGCGCCCCGTTTTTTCTCTGGCTCATTATTTACACTCGGCGGTCCATGAGATGATTGCGGCCCGGAACATATCGGTGTCCCTTGGCGACCATGCTGCGGTCCGAAATATGTCTATTGAGGTGAAGCCGAGCGAGATTGTCGGATTCGTTGGTCCCAATGGCGCTGGCAAGACCAGCCTGCTCCGCGCTCTTTTGCGGCTTGTGCCGGTGGATAGCGGCTCGGTCCTGCTGGGGGGAACCGATATCACCGCCGATGCGCCGCATGAACACGCCCAACAGATCGCCTACCTGCCACAGGGTCAAACCGTTGCTTGGCCTTTGACGGTCCGTCGACTGGTCGCCCTCGGTCGTGTCCCGCATCGCTCCACATGGGAAACCTTGAAGCCGGAAGATGAGCAGGCCATCGAGGCAGCGCTGCGGGCGACCGACGCGCAATCATTTGCAGATCGACCTGTAACCGAACTCTCGGGCGGAGAGCGCAGCCGCGTGCTTCTGGCGCGCGCATTGGCGGTAAGGGCACAAGTCCTCTTGGTCGATGAGCCGACGGCATCGCTCGATCCCTACCATCAGCTCACCACAATGGAAGCACTGAAAGCAACGGCGGACACCGGAACAGCGGTTGGGGTGGTGCTCCACGATCTCAATTTGGCGGGGCGCTATTGCGACCGGCTTTATCTGATGCATGAAGGCGCTGTTGTTGCCGACGGTCCACCGGATCAAGTACTGAGCGATGAAAATCTGGCCCGTGTTTACCGCATCGGGGTGCGTCGGGATGATCGCGGTGATGTGGTTGTTGACCGGCGTCTGAGCGATGCACCATGACAAAGGTGCTCATGCTTCAGGGCACCGGTTCGGATGTTGGCAAATCCGTGTTGGTGGCCGGCCTCGCCCGCGCGGCGGTGAATCGGGGGCTCAAGGTTCGCCCCTTTAAGCCACAAAACATGTCGAACAATGCTGCGGTGACCGTCGAACGTGGTGAGATTGGCCGCGCGCAATGGTTGCAGGCGCGGGCTTGCAGGGTGGCGCCGAGCGTTCACATGAACCCGGTCCTGCTCAAGCCGCAAAGCGATGTCGGCGCTCAGGTTGTTGTGCAGGGCAAAGTGTGGGGAACCGCCGAAGCTCGCGACTATCAAGGACGAAAAGAGGCCTTGCTCAGCTCTGTGCTCCAGAGCTTCGAAACCTTGAAGAACGACGCCGATCTGATCCTGGTGGAAGGGGCAGGCAGCCCCGCAGAAACCAATTTGAGGTCAGGTGATATTGCCAATATGGGCTTTGCGACGAAAACCTGGACACCTGTTGTGCTCATCGGCGACATCGACCGCGGCGGCGTGATCGCCAGTCTGGTTGGTACGCATGCGGTGCTGGACGAGCAGGATAGGGGACTGATCAAGGGGTTTTTGATCAATAAGTTTAGAGGCGACGTTTCTCTCTTCGACGACGGGTTGAGGGAAATAGAGAGACGAACCGGCTGGCCAAGCTTCGGCGTGCTGCCCTGGGTCGCCGCTGTTGCGGACTTGCCCGCAGAAGATGCTGTCGTGCTTGAACGCGGCCAGAAGCAGAAGGACGGCCAACTCAAAATCGTTTTGCCCATGCTTTCCCGCATCGCAAATTTCGATGATGCCGACCCGCTCGCGCAGGAGGAGGCCGTGGATCTTCAGTTCATTCCGCCGGGAACCGCGCTGCCCGGTGATGCACACCTGGTGATCTTGCCCGGCACCAAATCCACCATCGCAGACCTTGCCTTCTTCAGAGCGCAAGGGTGGGACGTCGATCTTCAGGCGCATCTTCGCCGCGGTGGCTGGGTTTTGGGTCTTTGCGGCGGGTTTCAAATGTTGGGAACAAAGGTAGCAGATCCAGAAGGAATCGAGGGTGCAGTGGGTCAGACACCGGGTCTGGGTCTTTTGGACCTGCAGACCGTCATGCGACCGGAAAAGCAGGTGCGCACGGTCACTGGGCGGGCGGTGACGTCAGGCGCGCCGTTTTCCGGCTATGAGATCCACATTGGTGAGACGCAGGGAACTGACTTGGCGCGCCCTTTTCTTGAAGTAGAAAGAGAGTCGCACGGCGCCGTCAGCAAAGACGGCCGCGTCATGGGCGCCTATGTGCATGGGATTTTCGAGAGCGGCGCATTTCGCAAAGACTTTCTGGCCCAACTAGGTGCAGCAAGTGATGGGCGGGATCACGACGAGAAAATCGATCAGGCTTTGGACCGATTGGCCGACGCTATGGAAGAAGCACTCGATATTGAAGGACTTCTTAGTCTTGCGGTGGAGCCTTCAGGATAAGCGGCAGACCGGCGATCACGGCAATGACGGCATCAATGTCCGCCGCCAGCGATTGATGAAGCCAACCCGCTTCATCGCGAAACTGCCGTGCCATCGCATTGTCAGGCACAATGCCTTGCCCAACTTCATTTGAAATGAACACCAGCCGGGCGGGGCACGCTTTTACCGCTGCCAGAAGGTCGGACGAGGCTGCTGCGATGTCTGTCTGTGCTTCCATCAGATTGCCCAACCAGAGTGTGAGACAGTCAATCAGTACCACATCGTTTTCTTGTATCTGGTTATGCAGAATGCCTGGCAAGTCGATAGGTTCTTCGATCAACCGCCAATCTTGCCCCCGCCGGTTTTGATGATGGGCGATGCGCTCCGCCATTTCCTCGTCACGGGCTTCTGCTGTTGCCACATAAACGAAATCGCCGGTTGCGCCGGTGACCAGGCCTTCGCCATATCGGCTTTTGCCGGAGCGCGCGCCACCGAGAACCAGCGCGGCAAACGGTCCTTTGTCAGGTAATTGGAGTTTGTTTGTCATGGTGTCATCCTCCCAACGCCATAACACAGGCCAGAAGCAACAGACTCTCGGAGACTTCAATGCCGGCACCGAGAGCGTCGCCCGTTTGTCCCTTCAGCCTTACCTGTAGATAAGCCGCCCAGAGCAGGAGGATAAAGGGCGCGGCCAAAAAGGCTGGGGCACCCCAGGCGCTGAAAAGAAGCACAGTTGCCCAAGCCCAAGGCGCAATCGCATCAATCTCCCAGGAAAATCGTTCACCCAGGCCTTCTGTCTCGGCGCCTGGCGGCTGAAGGACCGGAAGGTATCGGGCCCAGAAAAGAGGACCAAGTCGCGCCCAAGCGCAGAGCGGGATCAAGACCCAGAAGAGCCCGTGTTCGGCAATCAGCATGAGAAGTACAAGCTTCACAGCCAATTGAACAACCAGCGTGACGACGCCAAAGGTGCCGATATGAGGGTCTTTGAGAACGTCGTGGAAGCGGGTCTCATCTCCGTGGGCTGCACCGAGCGCATCCGCGAGATCCGACAGACCGTCCAGGTGAAGAGCGCCGGTGATAAAAACCCAGGCGGCAAGAGCCAGCACGGCGCCGACCCACGGGTCGACAAAGGTTCCGACCCAAAGAACAAGCGTTAAGCAAAATCCAACCAACAGACCCACAGCAGGAAAGAACGTAGACGCCCGACTAAGGGCTGCTGGGTCGAATTCTTCGACCTGCGGTGTCGGAAGGCGGGTCAAGAACTGGACGGCAAGAATGAATGAGGTGACAGGCGCGGTCATGCATCCCCCTTGAGCGCAGTCAGCTGGACATCGAAGGTCGCATGATCCGGGTCATGGTAGGCTTTCATCTCCAACACGCTTGCTGTTGGAAGGGCAACCTTCCAGGCCGACGCGAAGGGCAGGCCGAACTGGGTCACCAACAAAGAGCGCATAACCCCGGCATGCGTAATCAGGAGAAGTCGTTCTCCCTGCGCGCTGCGCGCCATGTCCTCAAATGCCTCAGAGGTGCGGGCACACATAACTCCCCAGGGCTCGCCGCCGGGTGCCGGGTGCGCCGTAGGGTCTTCCCAAAACGCAGTGAGCGCTTTTTTGTCGGCGTTCCAGACCTCTTCCGTCGATTTCCCCTCCCAGGCACCAAAGTCCATCTCCCTAAATCGCGCGTCAAGGGCAAGCGGAAGGCCCAGACTTTCAGCAAATGCGTGGCAGCGCTTGAGAGGTGACGTGACGACGCGATCCCAGTTCTGATCTTTCGTGCGTTCCGCCAATTCCTGCCATCCGGCCTCCGTGAGGTCTGGGTCACTGCTTCCGCAAAAAAGGCCGGTGAGTGGGGTCTCTCCATGGCGCAATATCGTTATACGGGCAGGATCTCTCATGAGATGGACGAAACTCCGGCACTGTCAAACGTTGCCATCTCATTGTGGAGCGAGCAAGCGAGACGCAGCAAAGGCAGAGCGAGCGCGGCGCCGCTGCCTTCTCCCAGACGAAGCCCCAAATCAAAAAGCGGATCGGCGTTAAGCGCGTCGAGAACCCGCGCATGACCGCTCTCAGCAGACCGATGCGAAAAAAGAAGCCAAGGACGAATGGACGGGTTCGCAGTGACAGCCGCGAGCATGGCTGATGAGCAGATAAACCCATCGACAAGGATAGGGACACGCGCTTGCGCCGCTGTGATCGCAGCACCTGCGAGAGCCGCAATCTCGTGTCCACCGACTTTGCGCAGCGCTGTGGCGGCGTCGGAGTTTCCCGTATCAAGCCGGTGGAAGGTGAGACTCTCAGCAATGACCCGCGTCTTGTGGGAGACGCCCTCTGCATCAAGGCCCGTGCCCGCACCTGCGAGCGCGGCGACATTGCCGTCCGTCAGCGCGGCTGCCACGGCACTGGCGGCGCTCGTATTGCCGATGCCCATTTCCCCAAGGAGGAGCAGGTCTGCGCCTTCGCCGACAGCACGGGCGGCGGCGTTCCGGCCAGCTCCGAGCGCATGAAACAGTTCATCTTCGGTCATGGCGTCGCCACGGCGAAAATTATCCGTACCGTGAGCAATCTTGTCGGTATGGACGTTGTCCGGCGCGTCTTTCGCCAACGTGCCTACATCGACAACCTGCAGGCGTGCGCCTTGTTCTCGGGCGAGTACCGAAATGGCCGCGCCACCTGAAACGAAATTGGCCAGCATTTGGGCGGTGACATCTGAAGGATAGGCGGAGACGCCCTCTGCCGTGATGCCATGGTCACCGGCGAAAATCAGGATGTGTGGGGTGGACACAGAAGGTCGGTCGGTATTGCCGAGGCTTGCAAGCTGGATGGCAACGTCCTCCAACTGCCCCAATGATCCTTCAGGTTTGGTGAGCCGCGATTGGCGCGCCTGGGCGCGGGCCTCCGCGGCCGGATCGGGTTTGGGCGGCGCGCTGGTAACCCAATTTGGTAATTCACTCATGACCGGCTTTCAAAACAGTTTTGCGCGGCCTTTGTAACAGAAATAGGCCAGGTTTTGAGAAGCGAACAGCGATTTAGCGCCAGCCCGCCCGGTCATAGATTCGGATCGCAAGAGATTGGTTTTCCCCAAGGGCAGAGGCGTTGATCTCGTCCTCTTCGAAGGTCCCAAGCGCGGTCACGGGGCCTTCTGCGTCGACGCTGGCAACGGCGGGGTATTCATTATTGCCATCCGCCAGAACTTTCTGTGCCCAGTCGCTGGTGAGAAACTCCAGAAAGCGCACCGCATTTTCCTTGTTAGGCGCATGGGCGAGCAGTCCCGCGCCGGAAATATTGACGTGGGTGCCGCGGGTTTCCTGTTCAGGGAAGATGACGCCAATTTTTTCGGCGACGGCGCGGTCGGCCGGATCGTCCGATCGCATGAGCCGCGCAACATAATAGGTGTTGGCGATACCAACGCGGCATTCACCGGCTGCAACCGCGCGAATCTGAGCGGTGTCGTTGCCTTGAGGCGCGCGAGCGAAATTGGAGACAACACCCTCTGCCCAGTTTTGAGCCGCCTCAGCGCCGTCGTGGGCCACAATCGAGGCAAGAAGGGAGATGTTGTAGATATTGCTGGAGGATCGAACGCAGACCTGTCCGGCAAGAGATGGGTCCGTGAGATCAGCATAGGTTTCGAGACCTTCTGGTGCGCCTGCGTCTTTATTGTAAATGACCACCCGCGCGCGCTTTGAAATCCCAAACCATAAGCCGTCCGGATGTCGGAGATGTGCGGGGATACGTTCTTCTATGACCGACGAGGTGATGGGCGCGAATAGTCCAGCCTCTTGCGCCCGCCAGAGGCGCCCCGCATCGACAGTCAGCAGGACATCGCCAGGGCTGAATTCACCTTCCTGAGTCAAGCGCGCGAGCAGCTCTTCGCTCTTGCCTTCAATCAGATTGAGTTTGATGCCGGTCTCTGCGGTAAAGCGTTCATAGAGCACCAGGTCGGTGTCGTAGTGCCGGGCCGAATAAATGTTCAGCTCGTCAGCGGCCCGGCTATTGGAAACGGCAAATATGACCAGAAATACGCCGATGATGGGGATCAGAGCTTTGCCGAATGTTTTGGACACGAACACAGACCTTCTTAAGAATGACTATCAATTTTAGGGAATGTAGGGCCGCCGCAACCGCAAAACAAGGAATATTGCGCGCGATGGATCAATTCGCCGCGGGAAACAGAAAGACGCCGCACAGGTCAAAAGAAACGCGAACCGCCGTGCCTTCTTGAAAAGCAGAGGCATCATCCATGTGGACCCGAAGCGGTGTTTTGTCCGGGTCGCCGGCGCCAACGAGTACAAGCCAATGGCTTCCGCGAAACCGCGTATCGAGAACTCGAAATCCGTCGCTGCCCGGCGCTGACGTCAGCATCACGCTTCCAGGACGCACGACGAGGTTCACAACGTCGCCGTCAGCCAGCCCTTCCGTCGATGGGGAGAGCGGACAGCTACCGTAATCGAATTGCACGTTGCCGCCCGCAACCTTCGCCTGAAATGTCTGGGCGTCGCCAAAGAGTGACGCGACGAGCGCCGTCGCGGGCGCATCATACAACTCAATGGGGGCGCCACACTGCAGGATATGACCTTCGTCCATGACCGCAATCTTGTCCGCCATGTCCAGGGCCTCATCCGGGTCATGGGTCACCATAATGGTGATCGCACCGGATTGCTTAAGAGCAAGACGCGCATGTTCGCGTAATTGTCGACGCCTTGTGACGTCAATGCTGGCAAACGGTTCATCAAGCAGAATGACAGATGGGGCGGGGGCCAACGCACGGGCGAGGGCGACACGTTGCTGCTGGCCGCCCGACAGCGTGTGAGGGTAGCGGTCGCCAAGCCCCTCAAGACCAACATCAACAAGGGTTCGCTCAACGATACCGTCGCGATCCGGGTTTGTGCGCGGCAGACCGAATGCAACATTCTCAGCGATCGTTAGGTGCGGAAAGAGCGCATGGTCCTGAAACACCATGCCGATCTTGCGGTCTTCTGCGCGCACCTCCTGGCCGGGTTGAGCCAGGATTGTGCCATTGAGGGTGATGGTCCCCGCCTGGAGGGATTCAAGACCCGCCGCTAATCGGAGAAGGGTCGTCTTCCCGCTGCCTGAGGCGCCCAGCAAGCAAAGTATCTCTCCCTCGCCCGCCGACAGGGTGATATCGGACAGCACAGTGTCGGTGCCATAGGCATGGGCGATATTGCTGAAATCCAAGGGCATGCGCGGATTATTGGCTTCGCGTTGGTTAATATTGCGATTGAGGCGCAAAATTACTTTGCGCAGGCGAGCGCTATTTGTATCAAGTGTGGAATGTCAGTCACCCAAAAAGATCATGGCCTTTCAGGAATAGCGGTTGCTGCGCGTCAGCGCTTTGCACCAACCGTCGGTTGGCCTTTGGCGACGGCCCTGGTGGCCCTTCTTGTCGCGGCCCCTATATTGGCGGTGTTGTGGAGCCTCACGCAGACAAGTGGGGACGCTTGGGCGCATCTCGGCAGTACCGTCCTACCGGGGTATGTCGGCAATACACTCCTTCTGATGGTACTTGTTGGCGTAATGACCATCCTGCTGGGCGTCGGCAGCGCCTGGCTGATCGTGTCTTTTGAGTTTCCTGGCCAACGGGTGTTGAGCTGGGCGCTTGTTCTGCCGCTCGCCATGCCGGGCTACATCATCGCCTATGTATATACGGACCTGCTGGAGTTTGCTGGGCCCGTCCAGTCTCTTCTCCGGGATGTCACCGGATGGGGCGCAGGCGACTATGCTTTCCCACCGATCCGGTCGCTCGGCGGCGCCGCGCTGATGTTGAGCCTCGTGCTTTACCCTTATGTCTATCTGCTCACCCGGACGTCCTTTCAGCGCCAGTCAGTTGCGCTGGTTGAAGCAACCCGTGTGCTTGGCGTGTCGCCTGCGCAGGCCTTCTTACGTGTGGCGCTCCCGTGCGCCCGCCCGGCCATTGCGGGTGGCGTCGCGTTGGCGCTGATGGAAACAATCGCGGACTATGGCGTGGCGGACTATTTTGGTGTTTCCACGCTCACCGCAGGCATCTTTCGCACCTGGCTCGGCATGGGAGAGCCGGTTGCCGCGGCCCAGATTGCGGCAGTGCTGTTTCTTTTCGCAGGCGCGCTTGTTCTGTTGGAGCGCTTAAACCGACAAGGCACGGTGGCGAACCCACTTGGACGCGACGTGGCTGCGGCGCGCATCGTATTGCCGCCTCTAAAATCCTTTGCCGCTTTCCTCGCCTGCCTGTTGCCGGTGACACTGGGGTTTCTTGTGCCTGCGTTCGTGCTGGTTCGCTACGCGATCAATGTAGGCGACCCGCTTCTGGGATCTCAGTTCCTCACTTTCGCCGGAAATTCACTCACCGTTGCGGCAGCGGCAGCACTCATTGCCACCGGCATTGCTCTGTTTCTCGCTTATGCGGAACGCAGAGATACATCAACGACAAACCAATGGCTCATTCGTCTAGCGACCCTTGGCTACGCTCTCCCGGGAGCCATGATCGCCATTGGTATTCTGGCACTTGCGAGCACGCTCGACACCAGCATTGCGATCTTCATGCGGGATGTCCTCGGCATGGAACCGCGATTATTGTTGACCGGAACCATTGCTGGGCTTCTCTTTGCCTATGTCGCCCGTTTTCTGACAGCGGCATTTAACAGCACGCAGGCCGGGCTCGAAAAAATCCATGGGACCCTGGACGATGCCGCACGCATGTTGGGCGCAGGACCCGGCCGCGTGTTGAGCGCGGTCCATCTGCCGCTATTGCGGGGCCCCTTGCTTGCGGGCTTCTTGCTTGTCTTTATCGACGTGATGAAGGAGCTACCGGCAACGCTTCTCTTGCGCCCCTTCAACTTCGAAACCCTGGCCACGCGGACCTACAGATTGGCCTCCGACGAGAGGTTGGCGGAAGCCTCCACCGCCGCTTTACTCATTGTGGCGCTGGGCCTCATCCCCACCATCATGTTGAGCGTGTCGATTGCACGCTCAACATTAAGGCGGTGAGGCTTTGATGCGCTCCTAGTCAGTTACCAGGTCAGCCTTCAGGTGTTTGCCGGCGATATAATAGTGGAACGCCGCCCATAGATTGACGAAGGTGAAGATGACCAGGCTGTAGCGCAGCGCTTCTTGTCCATAGGTGGGTTCTAGAAGGTCGGTGACAACGCCCACAAGCGTCGGCCCCAGTCCAAGGCCGATAATGTTGATGATGAACAACAATATCCCCGCCGCGACGGCGCGCATTTTAAGCTCGACCAAGCCCTGGGTCTGGCTGAACGTCGTTGCCTGATAGAAGTTGCCCAAGAAAATCGGAATAATCATCGCAATAAAGGCGATGGTAGCCGTCACCGCGAGGTACGCATAGACACTGAACGGTATGGAAATGACGAGGGCGACAGCTGTTGTCCATAAGTACCAGCGGGTGTCTTTCGCACCAAACTTGTCTGCAAAATAACCGCCGAGCGCGATGCCAAGGCCGCCAGGGATGCCCAGAATAAGACCAAACCAGGTGCCGATTTCGCCTGTACCTAATCCGAAGGAACGGATGAGGAAGGTCGGCACCCACGTCACCACGCCATAGCCGACAAACGCTGTGAGGGCAGCCGCGAAGGCCAAGTGGCGGAAAGACGGCTTTTGCCAGAGCATCGCCAGCGTGTCTTTGATCGACGGTTGTTCTGCCGAGGCAACACGGCCCTCGGCCATGCCACGCTCCGGCTCCTGGATGGCAAAGCGTACGACGAAGGCCAGGATGATGCCGGGCACGCCGACGACGAAAAATGCCATCCGCCAACCGAAAAACTCATTGATCCAACCGCCCGCAAAGAGCCCGAACATGATCCCGACGGGGATGCCGAGCGAATAAATGCCAAGCGCCGTTGCGCGGCTTTCTGCGGGGAAATAGTCGGCGATCATAGAATGAGCGGGTGGACTGCAGCCTGCTTCGCCCACGCCAACGCCGATGCGCGCAATCAACAAATGCCAAAAATTCATGGCGAGGCCGGAGATGGCGGTCATGAAGCTCCAAACGCCCAATGCTAACGCAATCAGGTTCCGGCGGTTGCCGCGGTCCGCATAGCGCGCAATTGGGATGCCCAGCGTCGCGTAGAAGAGCGCAAAGGCAAATCCTGTGAGCAGGCCCATCTGGGTATCATTGAGACCGAGCTCCAGCTTGATGGGCTCGATGAGGATCGACAATATCTGCCGGTCAATAAAGTTGAATGTGTAAACAACAACAAGCAGCCCAAGCGCCAGATGGCGTCCTGCATGAGCCCGTCCCTGAGCGGCGGCGTCGACCATACTTCTCCCCCCGAGAATGTTTATGCAAACACCCTATCAAATCTGGGAGGAGAAGGAAGATGTTTGGCGCTTGATCACATTCTTACTGCGGGACTTGGAACCTATTTTCTGGCGATTACGATGTATTTGTTTCGTTTGTTGGAATCGAAAGTCCCGCCACCTGAATAGGTCTGCCCATCATAATTGAATCGAGCTGATTTCTCGACAATCATTCGCTGTGGTGGGTACCCCTTAGTCTTAAGATATGATTTTGCACGAAGTGCCGCGGCTGCATCCTTGCAGACGTACACCGCCATTTTGTCGTTCTGCTTTACCATTATGTGTTTCCTACTGCTGAGCCGGGATGTTTGCGACCAGCATCTTTGCCAATGGCTGCGACTCTTCAATGTCGTCCAGAAACTCCTGGGCATTTCGCGCATTCTTGAGTTGCTGAGCTGTGTCGGTTGGTAGCTGTGTCGTTTGATCTACAAGGCTATTCCTCAGGTCAGCGTCCCACCTTCCTCCGGGTTGAAGGTATTCCATAATTTTTTGGACCCTTCTCTCTTGATCGGTGCCATCCTGTTCACCGCGCATTATCGCATTTCTAATTTCGTCGTCTGTTAGACCGCCTATTAACGCTTCTTCGGCAGTTGCCACAAAGACGCCCCTGATTTTCTGGTTTTGAGCCAGGTTTTCCGCGGCGACGCCAGTGGCAAAGAATTGTTGGTTCTCTAAGCCGACATTTTCGTCTTTGCCGGCGTGGGTAACGGTATCAATCGAAGCTAGAACGGACGGATAGATATCTTCTTCCGTGTCGTCGTCGTACCCAAGAGGCAGGACCGAGGCTTCCTTACGTCTAAACCCAAAATTCATGCTCGAAGGCACGCCACCTGCCGTCAACGTAACATTGAGTCCCAACGTTGTTGATGTACCGAAGAACGCAGATTTACCGTCCTGCCGCTTCAGCAGGGGTTTTCCAGTGTCCGGATCGAGGTCTTTCAAGGTGGCTAGTTCAGCGGCGTGACCAGTTGCATAAACCTGACGGACTTCTGGCGTGAAGATGTCCCCACCCATTTCTATCGATCCGACGACCGGCGGAAGACCGCCACTTTCGTAGGTTGGGGCAAAATATCCTTCGATACGGTCATAGGCTATGCTCGCGGAGTTTGTCGTGGCGTCAACATTAAGGCCGAGGTTCGTACTCGTGACGAAGACAACTCGATCGTTGCTCGCGCATCCTGCAACCATGATGGCCACCACCACTGCGATCAAAACGGACTTCAAATTCATGGGGTCAAACTCCTTGTTTCGACAGTAGGCTGAGGGATCGGCGTAGCATTGGCGCAAGGACCCATAGCGGCGATGTCGACGCAGCTATTGTTGGGAACGGTCATGAAGGTGGCGTCGCCATAGCCGAAGATGACGCCGTTGGCTTCTGGATTGGAAAATGCATTCACGCCCAGCGTGCGGATGCGGACCGCTGTCGCTTGAAACGAACCTTCAGTGTCCTCTGGCGGAAGCGCGACATCGACAAAGCCCACAATGTGCCGGACATTGTCGTCATCCGTATAGGAAATGGCGACGCAGTTGCTCAGCGACAGGCAAACCAGTATTGCCGTCAGACTCCGACAACGGATCATTCCAAAAATCTCAGCGATAGAGGGGTCTGCACCACTTTATCAATGATCTCCACCCCGAGCGATCATCAACAAACTAACAATTTCAGTCTAGTTTTTGAGTGCGAGAGTGTCGAGTCAAATCAGGAACGAGACCGAGGTGGTGGGACAGACCGCATAAATATCAGGCCACCCTCAAATGTTTTGGCGGTGCGATCCGTTCCAGGAGAGCGGCGAGGGCTGGCAGGCCAACAATGGCGCAGATCATGTTAGCGATGAACATGAAGGCCAAAAGCGCACCCATGTCTGCCTGGAACTGTAGGGGAGAGAAGATCCACGTGCCCACGCCGCTGGCGAGCATGATAGACGCGTAAACGACCGCCATGCCGGTGCTCAAGAGCGCGCCATGATAGGCATCGGCGATCGCAAACCCTTCCCGCTGAAAAATACGGATCTGGCTGTAGAGGTAGAACGCATAGTCAACGCCGATACCCGTCGCAAGCACCAATACCGGCAGCGTTGTGACCTTAAGGCCGATACCAAACACCACCATAAAGACATAGCCGAGCGATGTTGCGAGCAGAAGCGGCACACAGCAACAGATGATGGCACGCCAATCAACATACGCAATCAGCACCAGAATGATGATGGTAAGGAAGACATAGATGAGAAGCGGCGCTTCCGACTCTTCGACGACCTGGTTGGTTGCGGCAATGACACTCACGCCGCCAAGACCAATGCGGGCATTCACCCCTTCCAGCGGATGTGCCTCCGCATAGGCATTGATCTCCTCAATCAGCCGGTCGATGGTCTCCGCCTTGTGGTCCACGGTGTAGATGAAGAGCGGAAGGATCGTGCAGGCGTCGTTCAGAAGTCCCAGCGCCGGATCAACCTGTGCTGTTGCGGAAATAAGTTGACGCTCTGTTGCTGGAAGATTGCGCCACTTCAGATTGCCGAGCGCTGAGATGGCGGATGTGTAGCGCGCGGTCGACGCGAGCGATTCCACCTTCAAAACACCCTCGATGGAGGAAAGGTCGCGCGTCATCGCATCCAGATATTTCATATAGCCCGGGTTGATACAGGCATCCTGAGGCGTCTCCAGTACAAGCACGAGAACATCTGTGCCCACGTCAAAATTGGACGTGATGAAAGCAGTATCCTGATTGTATTTGGAGTCCGGACGGAGCTCAGAGGCTGCAGGGGTAAGGTCGCCTACATGCCTGTATTGGGCGCCAATGGCTGATCCGACAAGCACCACAATCAAACCACCGGCAATGAGCGGCGCGGTCCGAGGCTTCGCGACGCCAGCAATCCAGGTCATCACCCGCTCACGAAAAACGCGGGCTTTGATGAAGAGGCGCACCTGCTTTTCATCCCGCCGGAAATAGGACGCCAACAAAGGCAACATAATGAGATTGGAAATGATTTTAAGGCCAACACCAATGGTCGCGATAATGGCGATGTCGCGTACGACTCCAACCGGGATCAGATAGAGCGTAATAAAGCCAACGAGATCGGTGATGAGCGCCATGGAGCCGGGCACGAGAAGCCGCCGGAACGTCTGTTTCGCCGCCTCAAGCCCGTCAGAGCCTTTGGCAATTTGGGTCGCAATTAGATTGACCTGCTGCATGCCGTGGCTCACCCCAATCGCATAGACCAGGAAGGGGACCAGAATGGCCAAGGGATCAAGTCCCATGCCAATGAGATTGAGAACACCCAGCTGCCAAACGACGGAAACGAGTGAGCTGCCGATCGCAAGGGCAGTCAGGATAAAGGACCGGACATACGCAAAGACAGCGACACCGGTGATCACGAATGCCAAGAGAAAAAAGCTCGTGGCGATAATGGCGCCTTCTGCAATGTCGCCGATAAATTTAGGGAACCCGATGATGGCGACGTCGCTTACCTCATCACTGAACGGTGCGCGGATGTTGGATTCCAACAGGCTCGCGACATCAAGCGCGGTGGACTGAGCGCTCTCAATGTCACCAGAGGCGCCGCCGGGCGGTTTGATCTCAAACGCCACCAGCACGGATGTTTCATCTTCAGAAACGATAGCGCCGATCCAGTCTCCGGCTATCGTGCGCGCGCGAATGTCGGCTATATCCTGGTCTGTAAGTGTCTCCGGTGTGATGGTTCCGGGGATGAGGTCTTCCATCTGGAAGCCAAATTCATCAATCGTGAGTGCCCGGGTCGTCGGATACCAGAGGGAATAGAGACGCGAGCGGTCGACACCTGGCAGGAACGATATCTCCTCGGTGATCGTGTGCAATCGCCCAAGGATTTCTTTGTTCCAGATAGTTCCTTCTTTGGCTTTGAGCGCCACGAGTACCAGATTGGCGCCAGGCATTTCCTGCTGATACTCAAAATAGGTCTGAAGGTAGGGGTGTTCAGTCGGGACCTGTTTCAGGAAACCCGCCTCAAGTTTTAGGCCGGTCGCGAAATATCCGGTGGCGACGGTAAAGAGCGCCATAATGACGAGGATCGCGAACCGAAACCGAAATATGAACTCCTCGAACGCCTTAACCATCAACTCCCCCCACCATCAGCATCCCCTAAGCTGGTCATCCCGATCGCCCATCGCGGCGGATCAATTTGGGGAGGATGACAGTTACCGGAGCGGCCAGCAAGGGGGGGAAGGGCGGAAGAGAGCCAAATCTGCGTTGAGCATTCGCAATTGCGTTTTGGCAGTCATCTGTGAACAATCTGCGTCTGAATAGCCAATCTAATAAAGAGGTAGGGCTAGCGGTGAAGGGGGACGACCATGCTCAAAGGTTTTAGAGAAAAAGCGCTGAAAGCAATCAGCGCCCGAAAGCACGAGCAGACGGAACAGCAGGAGTTTGATCGCACCACAATTGCGGCGGCCACGTTGATGGTAGAGCTTGCGCGCCTCGACACAGACTTCGATGAGGCTGAGCGCAAGCGCATTGTTGATATCATTCACAATCGTTTTGAACTCGAAGTCGAACAGGTTGAGGAGCTTCTCGCCGTTGCACAGGATCGCCACGAAGAATCCTATGCCAATTGGATATTCACCAAGACGATCAAAGAGAACTTCGATCTCGAGGAAAGAAGTCAGATCATGACCTACCTCTGGGAGATCGCCTTGGCGGATGGAGAGCTGCACGATCTTGAGGCCGATCTCTTGTTGCGGATCGGCCAGGCCATTGATCTCCCGGAAAACGAACGCATTAAATCGCTTCTGCGGATCACTGCACGCTTGAACGCAGGCTAAGCGGAGTGGGTTTCGGTCGGGAGCAATCCTGACAGGACGACGTCTATTAGATCGGAAGAGGGACCCCAATCATAATAGCTCTTCGTGACTTTGTTGTGAGCGATCCCGTCAAGCGCGCAAATGAGCGCATTAAGCCGTGTCAGATCTCCCGCGTCAGACTCATGGTCTGCGGCTGCCTCTAACAATTGCGAAAACACGGCATAGCGTTCTACGACGGCACTGCTGTCAAGAAACACACCCACATCCGATTGAGAAACGCTATCGGCCATGAACACAAGGTCGTAGCGGTCATCATGGGTCTCCCAATAGTCGATATAGAAAAGACAAGCTGCTCTCAGCCGCTCGATTGGATCCAGCTTTGATTCAGCGATCTCATCGATCTGATCAAAAAGCTCGATGAAAAACGTTTCCCAAATGTGCTGAAGAATGTCTCGCTTAGCGGCGAAATAGGCATAGAGAGTTCTTGGTGTTACGCCAGCTTCCTTGGCCAGGCGCCGCATGGAGATGCCCGCCACGCCTTCTTTCTGAAACAGGTCGCCGGCAATGGCGGCAATACGCCCTCTTTCCTGATCGATCTCCGCTTGGGTCTTTGGCGGGCGGCCTCGCTGTCTTGTTTCCGGCACGCGTGCCTCTTGAAAAGCTGAACCAACTAAATAAGTATAACGCGTGTTAATTAAAAAGTAAAGGAAACACGATGGGCAGCTCTTCTCTGACGGTCTTTCGCGTGGTCTTGGTGCTGGCTGGGGCATTCGTTGTTTTGACGGGTCTCGATAATGGCTTGGGTGGCATGCGTACACTCGGATGGCTCGGGTCGAATGACTTCGTCGCGATCGTCGACGCAGAGGCATTTGCCGTGCAGAACAATCACGCGAAGTTCCTGGGCGGCCTCTGGTTTGGTATGGGCTTGACGCTCTGGCTGGCCGCCTGGAGCCCGCACCGTTTCTCGCAAGCATTGAAGCTCGTATTCGCCCTCATATTCTTGGGCGGTGTGATGCGCCTGGCGTCAGACAGCCCGGAGATTGCGTTCAGCGCGGACATTATTGGATCCCTCGCCGCCGAACTCATCGGCATGCCTATCCTTTATCTGTGGCACCGTCGGGTATTGGGCGCAGAGAAGTCGGCGTCCGTCTGATCGCGCTCAGGGCGCCACGATCTCAGTATGAACGATGCCAAGCTTGTCCGCCTGCAGGACGACAACATTCCCAGGTTTGAGGAAGGTGTTGCTGGCTCTTGCATCCGCAATAATCGTCTCGATGACCCAGTCGACCACTGACCTGTCCCACCCGCCAAACAGCCAGCTGAAGGCAGCGCGAATGTAGACGGAGAAACCTATCTCGCCCTGGAAAATGGTGCCACTAGGTGTGCCGCCGAGCAAAGCCGTGCGGAGAGGAATGGTGCCCTCTTCCAGCGGTAGCATGACCGGCTCACCGCGATAATCCCAGACCATGCCGCGGCGCTGATCGATCTGGACGAGCATTTCCTCAAAATCCCACACCGCTTGTTTCTGAAAAGCGCGTTGGCGCTCTATGCCATCAACAAAGAGTGTCAGCTCAATGTCGGGCACGAAACTTTTCCGTTCGCGGGGGATCACAAACAAATCGCCGATTGGCAAGAAGCCCGGCGCACTCTTGCCGGTCGTGAAACCTTTGCCGGACGCCGGATCGAACGGATCAAGATGACGGAGCAGCGCCGCCCGGTCCGTGAAGTCGTTGCAAAGAAAGAGACCCACATGCTCCGGCGGGCTATTGAGATCAATCACCTCGAAGCCCACGAAACAGAGCTCGACTTCATAGTCCAGCAGCCACTCGTCAGAATAGGCAAGTGTGCCGCGTCCCGTCGGCTGAACGGCTTTGGTAAAGAGGAAGGGACCATCCTCGACGGTCGCTTCCTCAGCATGTTCCGGAAAGTTCGTGCCTGCGGCGATGTGCCGATCGCCAAGCGCGACCGGCATCAGAAGTGCCGAGGCGGATGTCTCGATCCGGGCGCCCGCCTCGGACATCAATGCATCCAATCCGTCAAAACCCAGAGCCTGAAAGGCCGTGATGGGATCATCCGGTGCACCGGTGAGCACCACGCCTGAAACGATCCCTTCCTCGTACGCGGAAACCGCCAGCAATTGAGGGCCACCATCGATCGAGACGCGCGCAAAGGTGAGCGCTTCGCTTGGGTCGGCAATCACAACGGTCGCGGTTGGACCGGCTCCCTCTTCGGCAGACACGAGCGAGGTGCCGAACAGAAATACAGCGACGGCAGCAAGGAAAGGTGAGCAGACTTGTCTCATCATTCTGGAACTTTCGATAATAGGCAGAGCCGAAATCACGCGATCAGCAGATAGACGCCGAAGCTCGCGATAATGAACAGGATGGTACCGCCACCAAGATTGGTGTCCACCAGATATGTCTTCCCGAAGAGCTTCCAGCGCCAAGGCTTGATGCCATTCTCGTCTTTAAGCGAGCCTCCAAAGATACGCATCGACGCAAGCGTCGCGTAGAAGGCGATGAACCAAACATACAGCAGACACACAGCAACCCAGATATGGGTCATCTGGTCAGCTGACGGCATCCAAAGAAGCGTCAGAATGACCATCGACACGCCCGCCTGGGTGAGGACCTGCCAGACAACATGGAAGCGGGCATGAGGCGTCCACAATGGATTGGTCGCGTGGGTCTTATTGAAGTCGGCCACCATCGGGCCAACACTGATAGCGACGGCAATCAGCGAAAAAATGATACGGGCAACAAAGATCGGGTCCATGATGTGTTCCTCTCAAGCATTGTCAGGTGAAGGAGTGCCGGTTCACCGTCCGGGAATGTTTAAAACGCTTAGATCAGACCGGCGTAAGAGCCGCCGTCGAGTTGAAGGTTCTGACCGGAGATAAAGCCGGCCTGGGCACTGCAAAGAAACGCGCAAGCGTCGCCAAACTCAGCCGGGTCGCCGAGCCGTTTTGCAGCAATGGTTTCCGCCATCTCGGCGCGGGCTTCGTCGCGCGTAATGCCTTTGAACTGCATGGCAAGCTGCGCCATTTGCTCCTGCCGGTCGGTGTCGAACCGCTCCGGCAGCATGTTGTTGATCGTGACATTGAATTGGGCGACGTCTTTTGACAGACCCTTGCAGAGCGCGGTCAGTCCCGATCGCGCCGCCGTGGAAAGGCCCAGCGCGCTGTGAGGCGACTTCACCATCGCGGACGTGATGTTGACGATCCGTCCAAAACGGCGTTCTTTCATGCCACCGATCAGCGCTTTGATCATGAATACGGGCGCCAGCAAATTGGCGTCCAACGCGGCCTGCCAGTCTTCCAACTCCCACTGTTCGAAAGCTCCGGGTGGTGGGCCCTCATTGTTGTTGACCAGAATATCTGCATCGGGCGTCGCAGCGATGAGTTTGGCTCGCCCCTCATGCGTGTTGAGGTCGCCGGTGATAGCGGTCACGCGTCCGGGACCGGCGGCTGCAATGTCTGATTTCGCCGCCTCCAGCGCCGGCGCTGCGCGGCCGTTGATGACCACATTCACGCCCTCACGTACCAGTGAAATGGCGCAGGCTTTACCAAGGCCCCGCGACGACGCACAGACGATAGCTGTTTTTCCTTTAAGCCCGAGATCCATCGACGAGCTCCTTTTCTTTTGACGAGAGAAGTGATGCGAGATCGTGTGAGAGTTGCTCGGCCGCACAAACGCTCGCATAGCGCCGTGCAATATGGCGGTCTGGCCGGATGAGAAGGGCGCCTTGATCAGCGAGGCCGGTAACTTCGTGCCACTCGCTCTCCGCTTCGTAATCAAGTCCGTCGATCAGCAAGGTGATCGGAGCCGCGGACGCTTTGAGGCGCTCAGCCCAGTCGCCGCCGTCTGGCCCCACCAACAGCGTGAAGCGGTCCATGGGGATCAAAGACAAAAGCGATACTGTGTCGCCGTTCTTTTTGACCCATTGATGGGGAAGGATCGCACCAGGCTCCGTCGACGGCTCATAGCGGCTGATATCGATGGACGTAGTTTTGTCCAGAGGCGCCGCGCCAATCACGGCGTCAGACACGTACCGATATCCAAGCTGGAGATTGAGGCTGTCGAAGTGCGGCCGTTGAAGCTCTATGGCCGGGGCAAGCTCTGGGAATGCGCTTGGGTCTGCGCACATGGCATCAAACCGCTCGCGGGTTTTCTCCGGCTCCGTTCCGTAGAGTGCGGCGAAAAGGTCGAACATCTTGCCCGCATTCTCAAGGCTTTGCTCCGTGTTGATCTGGGCGACGGGCCTGCGTTCGGTCTCGTATGTGTCCAACAGGTCTTCGCCCGCCCACCCGTTCTCAACAGCTGCTATCTTCCAGGCAATGTTTTGCGCATCACCAATGCCGGTATTGAGCCCAAGGCCGCCGGTGGGTGGGAAGCGGTGGGCGGCATCGCCGGCAAGGAAGATACGACCGTCGCGATACCGCTCAGCGACCTGCGCACACATCGTCCAGGGCCCGACATTCTTGATTTGAATGTCAGGCAAAGCAGCACCAACGGCTTGCTCGACCAATGCGATGCAAGTGGTATCGTCGAATGAATCCGGCGATGTTGTTGCGGGATCAAATCCATGCATCAACACCCAGCTATTGGCGAGGTCGTAGGCGATGAGCGCCCCTTGCGCTTCTGGCTCAAGCAGGAAGTAGAGGATGCCCGGCTTGTCGGCGGCAAAGGGACGAAGGTCTGCCTCGAAGTGGATCATCATATTGTGTTGCAGACCCTCCGGGCCGTCGAGAGCGATGTCCAGGGCGGCGCGGGTCGGCGAGTTTGCGCCGTCAGCAGCAATGACATACTTGCAAGACACGCTTTCTGGCTCGCCGTCTTTTGCTGTGAGCGCAGCGACGACACCATCCGCGGATTGAGTAAGGGTTTTGCACTCCGTGCCCCTCAACAGCTGGACTTCCGGACGCGCGAGCAACGCTGCTTCAAGGATTTCCTCGAAATCGGGTTGCGCGATGTTTGAGAGCGGATAGGGAGTGAGCGCTTTCACGTCGTCCTGCTGTCGCTCATACGGCAAGTGCCCAAACTCCGTACCTGTAAGCGTCGAGACGAAACGGACCCAGCCCGCCTCATCTGGCGGCGCCCCCGTGCTGCGGATGGTCTCTGCGGAGACACCTGCCGCTTCACAGATTTCGAGAGTCCGCGAATTGACCGCGTGCGCTTTCGGCGCTGACAGACGTTTTGCCCTTTTTTCTACGACGGTTGAGTGCACGCCCTGTCGTGCCAGCAGCAGTGCGGCCATTTGTCCAACGGGCCCGGCGCCTACAATAAGAACTTGCGTTTCCAGCATGATATCTCCATAAATGAGAATACTCTCAAAAATGAGAGATATGTCAAAAATGGAAATGAGTCAAATCAGGCGCATTTCTGCGGTTAAATCAGACCCAGTGAAGCGAAAGGGAATCATTCAGTGTCGTCACAGACCCTCATTCGAGATCAGCGCAAAAAACTGCCCAAGCGGGACCGGACACGGTTGGCGCTCATCGACAGCACACTGGACGTGATTGCTCAGAAGGGAATGGATCTCGCAAAAATCAGCGACATTACAGATCACGCCGGGCTCGCGAACGGGACTTTCTACAATCACTTTGCCGATAAGGACGAAATCATCAAAGAAGCGGCGCAACGCGTAGCGGTTGAGATGGCTCGGCAGATCGACACAGACATGAAGTCCGTTGACAACGCAGTGCCCCGGATGGTGATTGCGACGACCCGTGCCATCCGGTTCGCCGCCAGTGAGGCGACATGGGGCGCGGTTCTCATTGGCGCCTTGCAGCATTTGCCGCCTGTTCGGGCTGATATCTTGCAGTTCCTGAAAGCGGATCTGCAACGCGGTATTGAGCAGGGTGTGTTTGATATTGAACTGGATGAGTTTTTCTTGGACCAGATCGCGAGCCTCATATCGGTCTGCATTCGCGCGCAGATCGAAAGCGGAATTGACCCGCAAAAAACCGCAAGAACCTGTGAGAACATATTGCGCCTGTGCGGCTTTACCCGCGCCAAAGCGCAAAAAGCCGTGAAAATCCATACACCCCATTGAAAGGCTCGCCGGCCGTATATTTCTCGTCCATAGTCTGCCTACCATTGAAAATGGTGAGGGACCGGATGAAACAGATACTGACCCAGCTGAGAGCAAAAGCGGCCATCGCCTTTGGGATCTCCATCCTCTTTGTTGCCTCTCTGGCTACAAATGATGCGCGCGCCGAAGAGCTGAAATATGTGGATGCTAACGGCATCACCTTCGCCTATCTGGAAGAGGGCGAGGGACCCCTGGTCCTCTTGTTTCATGGCTATCCGGAAACCGCGCGCAGCTGGGCAGCCGTGCAATCGCAGATCGCCGCCGCCGGTTTCCGCGTCGTCGCCCCCTTTACACGAGGGTACCCGCCGACGAGTGCGAGCGAGACGAGTGATTACAGCGTCCGCGCCTTAGGAGAGGATGCGCTGGCGCTGATCGATGCGCTGGGAGAAGAGCGCGCTGTTCTTATTGGACATGATTGGGGCGCGTCCACCGTTTATGAAGCGGCCACGGCCGATCCATCCAAAGTGGTGAAGCTTGTCGCTCTCTCGGTACCGCATGCGCGCGCGGTTGCTGATGACCCGTCCATTTTTCTCGACGCCCCGCATTTTCTCTACTACCAGCTGCCTTTCATTCGGACCTGGGTCGCGATGAATGATTTTTCTCACATTGAAGGGATCTATCAGGCCTGGGCGCCGACATTCGACGTCCCAGAGTCGGAACTTGCGGACATCAAGCAGACCATGGCCGAGCCGGAGGCCCTGGACGGGATCCTCGGTTACTACTGGGCGCTATTTGATGCAGATCTGAATGAAGGTCGCGCGTCATCAGCGGACTCAGAGATTACGGTGCCTACACTCGTCATCGCAGGCGATGCGGATGGAGCGGTGTCAATTGAGCGTTACGCGCTCGCGGAACCTGCGTTCACCGGCGGCTATAAGTTTGAAGGCCTAAAAGACATCGGCCACTTTCCCCAGTTGGAAGCACCGGAAAAAGTGGCCGATCTCATTATCGATTTTCTGAACGATTAGCTTGCGAGCTTCACGTCCATCGTGTTGCGCAATTCCTTCTTGAGGAATTTGCCGCTGGCATTGCGCGGCAGGTTCTCCGCTTGCGTCCAGATATAGCGCGGGATTTTATACGCAGCGAGCTTCTCTTTACAGAAGGCGCGCAGTTCCTCCGCGGACACGGACTTGCCTTTCGCTGGAACGATCACAGCGCCAACTTCCTCGCCAAGGCGATCGTCGGGGACGCCGAATACAACACACTCGGCAACCGCATCATGTTCGAAAATGGCGCTCTCCACTTCTGAACAGAACACATTTTCACCACCGCGAAGGACCATGTCTTTCGCCCGGTCGACGATGAAGATAAAGCCATCCTCGTCGATTTTCACAATATCGCCGGTGCGAAGCCAGCCGTCTTGAATGGCCTCGGCGGTCGCCTCTTCCCGGTTGAGATAGCCTTTGATAACAGGGGCGCCGCGCACACACAGCTCGCCGGCTTCGCCTGGCTTCACTTCGTCACCATTGGCATCAATGCACTTGGTTTCAAAGACGGGCATCGCGCGCCCGGCGCTCGCGGGCTTGTCGACGAAATAGTCGGCACCCACCGATGTGATGATGCCGCAGGTCTCCGTCATGCCGTAGCCGGTTGAGGGCCGTGCATTTTCCATGGTCGAGTCGAGCTTGCCGACCAGATCAGGCTGAAGCTGTGCCCCACCGCCGCCGATAGAGACCATCGTAGATGTATCCGTTGTCGCGAAGTCTGGATGCGCGATCACTTCCCGCGACATAACCGGCACACCGCTCAGATGGGTGATCTTTTCCGCTTCGATCAGGCGGAGGGCTTCACCTGCGTCCCAGCGATACATGTGCACGAGCTTGCCGCCACTGACAGTCGCTGCATGGGCAACACAATTGTTGGCGGTCACATGAAAGAGCGGGGTTGCGACCAATGCCGTCATGGCAGCTGGTTCCGTGGCCTGAAGCTCTTTGACCGCCTCTTCGCCTTCCACCTTTGCCAAGGCGAGAGCCTGACACTGCGCGGAGAAAGCAATGTTCATGATGTTGTTGACGCAGCCGCGATGGGTGAGCTGCGCGCCCTTTGGGCGACCGGTTGTCCCGGACGTATAGAAGATACAGGCATCATCATCGGGTGCGATGGTGACATCGGGCATGCTGGGCGCGGTCGCTTTAACTTCCGACCAAGGCGTCACACCTTCTGTTCCCTGCAGCTGCTCGGGCAGTCGGACACCCGCGATTTTCATGTTCGGGAAAGCGTCACGTACTTCAAGAAACCGCTCCAGACGTTCGCCGTCAGCCAGAAGAACTTTGGCGTCGGAGTCTTCGAGGCCATACTTCATTTCATCGGCAACCCACCAGGCATTCATGCCAACAGCCACCGCGCCAATGGAGATGATCGCCCAATAGGCGAGCATCCACTCGGGGTAGTTGCGCATCGCAATGGCGACCCGGTCATGTTGACCAACACCTTGTGCGGTCAACCATGCAGCAATCGAGGCCACTTCATTGTGGGCCTCCGTGAACGTCCAGCGCTCATCCTGATAGACCAGATGGTCCTTGTCGCCGTGAGCGGCCGTGAGCAGCCAGATATCCCGCAGGCTGGCTGGTGCATGTTTGAATGTCTTAATGGTCCGGCCGAGTGCCTCAACGGTGTCGACTTCGAACATTTGTCCTGGCTGCGTCAATTCTGACCACGCAGCATCCAATTCTTTATACATTGTCTGGAAACCTCCCCAGGTTTTCGTTTTCCCATCGATACCCGGAATTGCGAGCAAAAACAACGAGGTCACGCAAAAGAGAGGGGCACAAAGTGAAAAATAAAAAGACTTGGTGGCCCGTCCCGGAATTTGTGCGCAATTCGTCGATAAAAGGATAGGGCGAACCCGTCGAAGGGAACCCCGGCCGTGCCGACAGAGGATGGTTAACCAACGCGATGATGGTAAAGAACGAGCGTGACCGGTCGGTATTTCAGCTCACCTGGTCTCCACATTGCGGCAGTGTCACAACCAAGCGGTCCTGGTCTCTCTGGCGTCAGGCTTCGCGGACAGCGTCTTCGGTCCAATAGCGGATCTTGTCCAGCAGCTGATCGATCGCGACCGGTTTTGCCAGATAATCATTCATGCCGGCCTCAAGACAGCGTTCGCGATCACCAGCCATCGCACTCGCGGTGATTGCGATAATCGGTACATTTGCGATATCGCCGCCGAGCTTTCGAATGCGCTTGGTGGCCTCGATCCCGTCCATATGAACCATCTGAACATCCATGAGCACAAGGTCATAGGGAAGCGAGCGGGCGGCGGTCACAGCTTCGCGACCGTCGCCGACCGTATCGACGGTCACTGGGTGTTTCTCAAGCGCGCTTTGAATGAATTTCAGGTTGGTGGGGTTGTCGTCAGCCAGCAGGATACGACAGCCACCACCATCACCGGACGGCCGCCTTGACGCCGGCGCCCTCTTTTCGGCCTTTTTGGGCGCCGCGGCCTTTGCGGGCAGGTCTTCGAAGAAACGGTTCAGCGTGTTGATGAGGCGCCGTTGGCTGATGGGCTTGGGTGCGATCGCGTCGAAACCCCATTCTTCTGCCTGACTTGCGGTTGCGATGCCGGAGGAGGACAGAATGAGCTTTACCGGCTTGATGTCTCCATCGTCGCGGATTTGGGCAGCCAGCTGCACACCATCCATGCCGGGCATCATGTGATCGATAATGACCGTCTCAAAGGGCTTGCCCTTTTCTTGGGCGGCCAGAATGGCGTCACGTGCGGCGAGCGGATCGTCGACTGTTTCGACGCGGCAACCATAAGCCGCCAACATGAGACCGATGACCCTCAGATTGACCTGATTGTCATCAACGACGAGCAAACGACGTCCGCGCAGGGTCTGCGCGTCGCTCGCGTCTAGATAGCGCTCGTCGCCATCGTCGGCGTTAAGCACGATCCGCGCTTTAAATGTGCTGCCTTTGCCGACCTCGCTTTGAACCTCAAGTGTTCCGTCCATGAGCTCGACAAGATCGTGGCAGATCGACAGGCCAAGGCCGGTGCCGCCAAATTCGCGTGTGGTCGACACATCCGCCTGCGTGAAGCGCTCAAACAATTGTTCCTGCTGCTCGGGAGAAATGCCAAGGCCCGTGTCGCTCACACTGAACGTAATGGCGACCTTGTCGCCTGGAAGCCGGTCCTCCAGACGAGCCTCGAGCGAGATGCCGCCTTCTTCTGTGAATTTGATCGCATTGCCGATGAGATTGACGAGGATTTGCCGAATGCGTCCCTGGTCTCCAATCAAAGACACGGGGATATTCGGGTCGACATAAGAGGCTATTTCCAGGTCTTTCGACTGAGCCCGGACGGACATCAAGGCCATAACGCTTCGAATAAGCCGCTCGATGTTGACCTCCGTTTCATCGAGGTCCAGCGCGCCGGCTTCGATTTTCGACACGTCCAGGACATCGTTCAGAATTGAAAGCAGGGACTCGCCGCTTTCAGCGATGGTCTCGACATAGTCGGTCTGCCGTTCGTCAAGGTCGGTGTCTTTAATGAGGCTCGCAAAACCCAATACCGCATTGAGTGGGGTGCGGATCTCATGGCTCATATTGGCGAGAAACTGCGATTTGGCGCGCGACGCGGCCTCCGCCTCTTTTTTCATGTCTTTGAGCTCTTGCTGACGCACAAGCTCATCAGTCATGTCGACGGATGTGCCAACCCATCGACCGCCGCTGACCGGACGTTGATTGATCAAGAGCGTTCGACCGTCCGGCATCGCCGTCTTCAGCGGCTCCCCAGCGAGGAGCATATCGACGGCAGCTTCCGCCAAGTCGTCCAAGTCATCATTTTCTGAATATTTGGTCAGGCTGATGAGCGACGCGAGCATCGCATCCTTAAACGACCCGCCAGCCTCAATGACTTCGTACCAGTCTTTAAAGTCTCTTCGGGCCTGGGCATTTGCATAGAGGACACGGAAGTCGCTATCATAGATCGCGAAGCCGTCGTCCAGCGCCTCTATGGCTTCGGAAAACAGCGCCTCGATATCGCTGGCGCTTGCGTCGCTGCCACCCTGATTTGCAACTGCGTTGGCCATCTCACTCCCCAAGAAAAACCAGGAGTGTATTTAGTCAGTACAAGGTTAAAAAATCTAAAACCCCGCCTGCATTTAGCGTATCAAATCGTCCTGAAACCTAGACAAAATGGCCTATTTGGCTGCATTGGGCGTTTTATTTGTTCCGAGGTCAGAGTAAATCGCTATCCGAGATAACCTCAACAAGTGAAGGGCCATCGTGAGCGAGGGCTTCTTTGATCGCGTCCGCCAGCTCCGCTTTATCGGTGACCTTGATCCCATGTCCTCCGCAAAGCCGCGCATAGGCGGCGAAGCTGGGATTGTGAAGCGACGTCTGCCAGACGGGCCACTCCCCGGCTTTTTGCTCTTTCGAGATCTTTCCGAGCTCGGAATTGTTGAGCAGGACATGCGTAATGTTCATGCCGTACTTCACCGCGGTGGTGAACTCCGCCATATATTGTCCGAAGCCGCCATCGCCTGAGACGGACACGATCGGGCGCCCCGAATAATCCTCGAAGTCTTGAACGGCGGCCCAAGCGCCCATCGCAGCCGGAAACGAGAAGCCGATCGAGCCCAGATATCCCGACATCAGGACATCCTGGTTGGTGCACTCAAAATAGCGCCCGAAAGAATAGGTGTTATTGCCCACGTCGACGGCAATGACCGCGTTGTCGGGCACGAGGTCTGTGAGCGCCGCAAAGATGCTGGCAGAGTTGAGGCCTTCGCCCCGGTCGTCTGCGGCGCGGCTTTTCTTTTCATCGCGCCAGATTTGCCAGCGCTCGGCGATTTCCCCGGTCTGGTCTTCGGCCGCGAGCGATGTGGGCAGGCCGGCTTCAAAAGCGGCTAGAGCTTGGCCAATGTCGCCCAAAACGGGACAGTCGACCGGGTGGGTCTTGCCCAAATGCATCGGGTCAAAGTCGACCTGCACAATGGGCTTGGACTTCTCGATCCCCGTATGGTCTGAGAAGGAGGAGCCCAACGCGATGAGCAGGTCCGCTTCATTCATGAACCAACTGGCGATAGGGGTGCCCGACCGTCCAAGCACACCTGCGCCGCACTTGTGCCGGTCTGAGATCAATCCCTTTGCTTTGAAGGTGGTGAGGACCGGCGCATTGAGACGCTCCGCGAACGCGATCACCGCATCAGATGCGTCGCGCGCGCCATAGCCAGCAATAATCACGGGACGTTTGGCCTTGGAGATGAGGTCTATGGCCTGGGCAATGGAGGCGTCAGATGGCGTGACAGACATATCGCCGAGGCGGCCGTCAGGGCTTCCGGCTTTGACAGAGTCGTCAGCCGGGATCGTCTGAACATCGTCTGGGAAGATGAGGTGTGACACATCTCGATTAACAAGCGCGCTGCGACAAGCGAGTGTCATGAGCTCCGCATGTTTCGACGAGTGCAAAACGGTTTGAGAGAAGTGGGCGACACTCTCAAATGCCGACGCCAGATCAATCTCCTGGAAGGACCCCGGTCCGAGCACCTGTACATTTACCTGACCCGTCAGCGCAAGTGCAGGCGCGCGGTCGACCTTCGCATCCCATAAGCCTGTGAGAAGATTTGTGGCACCCGGTCCGGCAATGGCGAGACAAGCTGCCGGTTTGCCGGTGAGTTTCGCATAGCCGGAACAGGCAAAGGCGGCGGCGCCCTCGTGGCGAATGCCAATATAGCTGAGTTCGCCTTCCCGCTCTTTCGTACGGAGGGCCTCCGCAACGCCCAGGTTTGAGTGACCGACCATGCCGAAGACGCGCTTCACACCCCAATTGACCATTGTGTCGGCCATCACATGCGAGATGGTACGGGGGCTCTCGGCTTCCGCGGGCACTTCAACGTAAATGCCGTCGTCGCGGACATCGACGGAATACATTTCCTGGCCAGTGTCTTCATGGCCTCCCGGAGGTTTGCCGGTGAGGGGGTCAAAATCCCACCCGTGCCAGGGACATCGGAGCCAGCATTTTCCATCAATGCCATCTTCGATTGACCCTTCGCCCAATGGGCCGCCCTGATGGGGACAGCGATTGTCCATCGCTGCGTACTGACCGGAAAAATGTGTCAGCGCGAGGGAAAGCGTGCCTGCAGTGACCGTCATCACGCGGCCTTCGGCAAGATCACCGACCTCCGCTACTTTGGTCCATACGGTCTCCGGATTGCCAGCGGTCATCTATGTCTCCCAGTGGTCTTCATGTCCCCATACACTGACAGGCCTTGCTGTCATGCGTCTTGCAGCGTCATTGGAGGCGATGTCAGTATGATCGTCAAATCACAGTTAATTTGGGAACGCGTTATCTTGACCTACGATCATTTCACATTGCCGACATCTCCAAGTGATCAGTGTCCGATTGTTCATCGTTGGCGCGGTGAAGATGCCCCGCGCGCAATTATGGTGATTGCCCATGGCATGGGCGAGCATGCGCTGCGCTATGCGCGCTTGGCAGAAGCGTTGAATGCTGCTGGGTTTGTCGTCTACGCCAACGACCATCGCGGCCATGGCGCCACCGTGTCAGACGCGTCTCAACTCGGCGAGTATGGGGAAGCTGGGTGGCGCGGCCTTGTTGATGATGAGAAAGCGGTGATCACGCGGGCCAAAAAAGACTTTCCGGGCGTGCCGCTTATTTTGATGGGCCACTCCATGGGCTCTATGGTGGTGCAGCATCTTCTGACGGAGGCCAGCGACATGGTTGACGCAGCAGCGTTGAGCGGGACGACAGCTGTGGATGTGATGGCGGCGGCGGTCGCGGATCCTGAGGCGAATGTGTTTGAAACCTTGAACGCTGCCTTTGCCCCGACCCGAACGGAGTCGGATTGGTTGAGCCGCGATGAGGCAGAGGTCGACAAATATGTCGCCGATCCGCTCTGTGGATTTACGGTCTCTGATGCCTCGTCCGCTTCTCTGGGCGAGGCGGGCATCGCCTATTCAACACCGGAGGCCATCGGCAATGTTAGAGACGATCTGCCCCTCTATATTTTCTCCGGCGACCTGGATCCGGTGGGGCTGAATGGTGAATTGGTCCGTCTTGTTGCGGAGCGATATCGCGATGCGGGGATTCGGAATATAGATCTAAAGCTCTATGAAAATGCCCGTCACGAGCTCTTCAATGAGACGAATCGCGAGGAAGTGACCGCAGATTTCATCTCCTGGGCGAAAAAATCCGTCGGCTTAGACTGAGATTTCTAATTTCTGGCCCCAAGGGTGGAAAATCGCAGAATTCTCCCCATTTTTGTTGGGTGTATGGTGCGAATTCCGTCGCGAAAGACTGTAATAACAGCAGTTTGATGAGCAAAATTTACGCACAAAGTACATTTGGCGTGCCAAATGGGGCTAGCATGCGCTCTATTCGCACTGCACAATTGTTGCCGTTGTAAACAGTCGGAGGCCTTTCCAGATGAAGAACGCGCAAAAGAGGATGGACGACGCCACCACTTATGCCGAGTGGAAGGAAGCAGCGCACGAGCACGACGTGCTGTCCGGTGCCGAGGACTGGAAGCGTCAGGAGCACACACGGCGTTACGACTATGCGACCATCCGCGAGCGTCTTCGGGAAATCCGCAAAGCGCGGGACACGGGCGACGATCGTGCGCTTCTCTTCGCATTGAACGAAGGTATTCACGGCAATCTGGGCGGCATGGGCAAACACTCGCTGTACACGCGCTCAAAAATAGGCACCAAGCGTCTCATCACCGATTATGTGGAAGAGGTGACACGGTCGCTCATCCACATCTCAAAAGTTCGTTCCAACGTCATCACCAAGGCCGAGAAGCTCGACTTCTTCCACCGGGCAAGTCATTGCTTCGGACGGTCGGCTCTGATGTTGAGTGGCGCTGGGGCCCTCGGTCCCTTTCACATCGGTGTCATAAAGACTCTGGCGCAAGAAGGTTTGCTGCCTCGCGTGATTTCCGGATCCAGTGCGGGTGCGCTCACTGCCGCGGTCATTGGAACCCACTCCGACGAAGAGCTTGTTCCCTTCTTTGAAGCGGACATCGAGCTGGAAGCCACGATAGAGGAGGCGCATGTCACCTCCGTGCTGGGATGGCGGGACCGCATCCAGACAGAAGACCTGCGCGAGATGGTTGAGGCTTGGATTCCAGACCTCACTTTTGCAGAGGCTTTTCAGCTCACCGGGCGCCACATCAATGTGTCAGTCGCGCCGACCAAGAAGATGCAGGCATCGCGGCTTCTGAACGCCATAACGTCGCCGAACGTGCTCGTTCGTGAGGCGGTCATGGCGTCCTGCGCCGTCCCTGGCGTGTTTCCACCTGTCATGCTGATGGCCCGAGACGCCGACGGCGAAAAGCAACCTTATCTCTCAGACATGCGCTGGATTGACGGGTCCGTCACCGATGATATGCCGGCCAAACGCCTGGCCCGTCTTTATGGCGTGAACCACTTCATCGCAAGCCAGACCAACCCGATCATCCTCTGGACGATCCAAAATCCAAACGGCGAAAGCGGCATGTTCGGCCACCTGTGGAACTTGGGCAGTCGAGCGACCAAAGAATGGTTCCGAGCAACCCGCAATTTCACGGATCAGATGACCCGGAGGCTGCCCAGCGTGAATTCTGCGATCAACATGTTCCACTCCGTGGCGCTGCAGGAATACACAGCAGACATCAACATCATCCCGCGGCGACGTTTCTGGGACCCGCGCAAGCTGTTGGCCCCACTCGACCGCGAAGAGATGGAATATCTGATCGCGGAAGGCGAAGCGGCCACCTGGCCGCAGGTGGAGATGATCCGCAACTGCAGCATGATCAGCCACACGCTGGACAATTTGCTGGAAGAAATTGAAGGCGATGTGGTCGGCCTCTATCGGCCAACCGCGACCCCTGTGGGCACCAAAGCCGCCTAAGGCTAGCCTGGATCTGCTTCCGAACCCGCGGTGATGCGCAGAAGCCCGCGGAAGGCGCGTTGCGGCGTCGAGCCATTCTGCACCACGTTGAACACTTCTTCGGCGATGGGCATGGTGACACCAGCTGCCTCGGCGATTTTCATCACCACCGGCGCACTCTTCACGCCTTCAGCGACCATGTGCATTTCGTCGATGATTTGCTCCAGCGATTGACCTTTGCCGAGTTTCTCGCCCACATGACGGTTCCGGCTCTGAGGGCTGGTGCAAGTGGCCACCAGGTCGCCCATACCCGCAAGCCCCGCAAACGTCTCCGGCCGACCGCCCAGCGCTTCGCCAAGGCGGGTCAATTCTGCAAGGCCACGGGTGATCACGGCAGCCCGGGTATTGTCCCCGGCGCCCAACCCATCGCCCATGCCCACGGCGATCGCGATGATGTTCTTAAGCGCGCCGCCGAGTTCACAGCCGATCAGGTCACTATTGGTGTAGACTCGGAAGAGGCCGGATTGAAAGACAGACCGCAGCGAGTTGCAGACCGTTTCGTCTTCCATGGCGAGCACGCTGGCCGCCGCCGATCCCGCCATGATCTCACGTGCGAGGTTCGGCCCGGTGAGGACGCCCGGAGGATGACCCGGCAGCACTTCGGAGATGATTTGGGTCATGCGCAACGATGTGCCCTGTTCCAGTCCTTTTGACAGGCTGATCACCGGTACCCAGGGGCGGATGAAGGGCTTGGCATCCTCCAAAACGTTTCTGAATTGCTGCGAGGGAATGCCCATCACGATGACATCAGCGTCGGACACAGCTTCTTCCAGAGAGGTCGTGGCCGTCAGCGTTTCTGGCAGCGTGGCGTCGGGCAGATATTTCCTGTTGGAGTTGAGCACATTGACTTCCGTGGCGGCGTCCGGGTTTCGAAGCCAGAGTTTTGTCTCGGCATTGCGGGCGACAAGCGCGGCAACGGTGGTTCCCCAGGACCCGCCCCCTAGCACGCTGACTTTGAGATGCATCGGGTTGTTGCGCTCTTGGCGATTGCGGATCTGGTCGTTCATATGGATGGCGTCCCCCTTACCAACTTGTTTTTAAGGATGTTAAGCGTAAGTCACGGGCTCTGCCAACCGAGTGAGGGCGTGCGGTGGCGGAAAAAAGGTGTGAATACGGGAAGTTGGACTGGCATAAGGTAAGTCTCTCTGTGTACGATCTAAGGCAGGAAAGGTGAGCGATTGACGATTTGTCAGTTGGGGGAGCTGATCTTGCTGGGAACGACAAGAACACGCCTAAAGGAAGGGCTCCATGCGGCGCATATCAAATACCGACGCTTCGTTTTTCTACGCAGACACTCAGCGCACACCGAGCGTTGTGGGCGGGTTGATGATTTACGACCAGTCAACGGCGGGGCGTGGAAAGGTACGATTTAAGCAGATCCTCTCCTGGATCGAGGATCGTCTTCATCTGTGGGCGCCGTTCACCCAGCGCTTGGTGCGGGTACCGTTTGATCTTGATCTTCCTTACCTCGCAGAAGACCCGAATTTTGATGTGGAATTTCATGTCCGCCATCTGTCGCTGCCTAAGCCGGGTGACTGGCGTCAACTTTGTATTCTGGCATCACGTCTCTACTCGCGCCCGCTCGACATGAACCGCCCGCTCTGGGAGGTGAATGTTATTGAAGGCCTCGACAAAGTAGAGGGCCTGCCAAAAGGCAGTTTTGCTGTGCTGGTTAAGCTGCATCATATGGTGGTCGACGGCATGGGAACGGTGTCGCTCTTGCAGGCACTGCACTCCGAGACCAAGGTCGCCGCGCCGCCGCGCGCGCCGTTGCAGGGGTCTAAAACCGCCAAACCATTGCCAAGCGATATGGCGATGATCACCAAGTCGCTGCCCTCGCTCGCACGTCAGCCTCTGACGACAGCGCAGTCTGCTCTCTCGCTCGTCAGAGGGGAACTGAAAGCGAGACGTTTGAAGTCTGAGAACAATGTGGCGAGCGCACCGTCAGCGCCAATGACCCGGTTCAACAAAGAAGTGACGCCCTACCGCGTCTTTGAAGCAGTGGACTTCAAGCTCGACGATTTCCGCAGCATCAAGAAGCTGGTGGAAGGCGCGTCCGTCAATGATGTGGCGATCGCGGTCTGTGGGGGCGCCATGCGCCGCTACCTCGCTGAGACGAACGAACTCCCAGATGAGTCCCTGGTTGCCATGTGCCCAATCTCGGTACGCACAGGACCAGCCGGTATGGAAGCGGGGAACCAGATCACGGATATGACGGTCGCCATGGGCACGGACATTCCTGATCCGCTGCAGCGCCTTCAGGCTGTGAAGATGCGCACAGATGACGCCAAACAATTGGCCCAGACCCGTGGGTCCGACATGCTTGAGAGCGTAATGGGTCTCGTGAGTCCTGCAACCGCATCTTGGTTCTTCCGGTCGGCGGAAGGCATGAAGTGGATTTCCAGGATCAAGCCGGTCTGCAACACATTTGTCTCAAATGTGCCGGGCATCCCTTATGATATGTACTTCTCTGGCGCCAAATTGGTTCGGTCCTACGGCCTCGCCCCGCTCGGCGACGGCATGGGGATATTCCACGCCATCACAGGCTACCAGGATCAATTATCGGTCTGTGTCACCGCTGACAGAGAAATGCTGCCTGACCCTGATTTTTATGCCAGGTGCGTGCAGGCCTCATTTGACGAGTACAAGGCATTAGTAGAAGACGATGATGGGGAAGATCAGACGGTCGTCTATCTTGAATAGGGAGAGAGGTCTCCTGAACGGAGATCTGGAGGAAAAAGCGTGTCGGAAAACGTCGTAGTGCAGATGCCGGAGAGGGAAACGGATACCGTTTTCCTTGTGGAGGCCGGCAGCTCTTTCGAGCTCAATTGCATTCGCAAATGGATTGAAGAACATCCGCGCCACTCTGAGAGTGATGCGAAGCTTGTTGTGATCGGAGATGCACGCAATGGCGGCCATAAGGAACTGAAAGGCCTTATGGATGGCGGCGATATCACCGGCGATCCCTGGCTTCAGCCGCTGCGGGTTATCTGGAAGCCCAGCGAAGACGTGCGCCACGGCAATTCATTTGTGAACACGTGGCTTGCGACGGTTTTTGAAAAGCCCGGTCGGATCCGGCAACGGCTCATGGGCGGGTCTGCACCCGATCGGCTACGGGTGGCGGAAGGACAGGGTGCTTTCTTAAGTTCTGTCCGTGAACGCTTTGACGAAACCTGGGGCTCGGAAGGGGTACGCACCACCCGCCTGCCGGAATTTGTCGTCCGTCAGGCCGTGATTGCCCTGGACCGCGCTGAACGCAACATTCGCGGCGCCCGCTATAAAGTTGCGCGGCTCTTGATGGGTGACGTTGTCGCGAGTCCTTCCTTCCAGCGAGACCTTGGCGCTCTGGCTGGCACGCTGGGCCGATCTCTGTCGGAGGTGGAGACGGAGACCAAAGCCTATCTGGACGAAATGAGCGCGCGTCAGACGCCCGTGTCGCTCGACATAGCCATGGGGCTTTATCGCCGGGCCTGCCGTAGTCACCACGACCCCAACATTGATTATGATCCGGAAGAACTGGAGCAGTTGCGTCAGTGGATGGAAGAGGGACCGGTTGTTCTTTTGGTCACGCACAAATCCATGTTGGATACGATGGCGGTGGCCACAGTGCTGTTCGACCACAATATTCCGGTCCCGCTCACCTTTGGCGGCATCAACCTCAACACGATCGGCATAGGTCGGCTGGCGGCGAACGCCGGCGTTATCTTCCTGCGGCGCGCATTTCAGGACAATGACATCTACAAGACGACCTTCCGTCGCTATGTGGATTATCTGGTAGAAAAGCGTTTTTCCCTGATGTGGGCGCTGGAAGGGACCCGCTCGCGCACCGGCAAGCTTTTGCCGCCACGCTACGGCCTCATGAATTATGTGGTTGAAAGCATTCTGAGAACCAAGACCCATGGCCTGCGTTTCGTGCCTGTCTCAGTGACCTATGACCAGATCACAGAAGTCGATGACTACGTCATCGAGCAGAAAGGACAGGACAAAAAACCAGAGGGTGCAAGCTGGTTCATAAGATTCCTCACCGGAAAAGGGTCGGACCACAAAATTTATGTCCGCTTTGGAGAGCCTGTGACCGCTCTGGACGTCTTGCCGGCGGAGGCGCTTAAAGAAGACTTGCCCGACCCAGACAAGAAGAAACTGGTTGAGCAAATAGCGATCCGGTCGGCTGTTCGGTTGAACGATGCCTCGCCCATTAACCTGACGTCATTGCTGACGTTGATCCTGTTGGCAAACGGCCCGCGCGCAAGAACGCTTGAAGGGCTCACCCGGACTGTCTGTTCCTGGATGGACCTGGTAGACAGCCGCGATCTTCCGGTTGTGGGCGGGAACGACAAGCTTCGCACCCCGAGCCAGATCGAAGCAACGCTAACGTCCCTGGAAGAAAACGGGGTTGTGACCCGTCATGATTCTGGTCTTGGAGCGGTGTTCCATATCGCGGCCGGGCAATATCACAAGGCGGCTTACTACCGGAATACGGCCATCCATTTCTTCGTGACCGATGCCATTATTGAACTGGCGCTTCTCCATGCGGCGGAGCAGAAAGACACGGAGATGGCCTTCTGGCGCGAGGCACTGGCGCTCCGGGATCTGCTGAAGTTTGAATTCTATTTTGCGACGCGCGAAGACTTCCTGAAGGAAGTGCGCGAGAAAATGGCGGAAAGAGACCCGGATTGGCAATCCCGCTTGCAAGAGGGCGAGGCGTCAGCACGCTCCCTGCTGGAGGCCCGCGAACCGGTGGTGTCGCAGGGTGTGCTGCGGTCCTTCATTGACGCTTATCAGGTGCTGGCGGATGCCTTGGTACAACGCGGTGGCCAACCAATTGAGAACAAAAAGGAATTTCTGCAGCTTTGCATGACGTATGGGGCGCAAGCTCACTTGCTGCAGCGAGTCTTTTCCGAGGAGTCGCTTTCAAAGACCCTTTACGAAACTGCCTATAAACTGGCGGATCATAGAGGCCTCATTGCCGAAAGCAGTGAGACCCTGACCAACGACCGTAAGATTTTTGCTGACCAGGTGCGCTCCGTGAGCCGCCGACTTGAAATCCTCTTGGGGCTGTCCATCAGCCGCCAGACGGATTAGACGCCAAACAGCCCGAAGGGCTTGTGACCGACCAAAGGACCAAGCGAATGCCAAGCTATCGTTTTCTGATCGATGAAGTGGAAAAGGGACCTTCCGGTTCTCACATTGCCGCTTTTTTCGACATGGATCGGACGTTGATTTACGGCTTTTCAGCGCAGGACCTGATGATCGAACAGGTGACGAGCGGCGAGCTGTCGATTGGGGAGGTTGTTAATCAGGCCTCGCACGGTATTCAGTTTGCGCGCGGCAAAATCGACTTTGCTGAAATGGTGAACAGCACCGCGAAGCATTTGCGTGGTCAGGTCGATAGCCGGAACTATGAGTTTGGACGTCGGGTCTTCGAGAAGCGTGTGGCGTCACGCATCTATCCGGAATCCAGACTTCTGATTGATGCCCACCTCAAGAAGGGCCATGTGGTCGTGATTGTATCCGCTGCAACCCCCTATCAAGTGGAACCAGTTGCCAATGATTTGGGCGTTCACAGCTTCCTGTGTACCCATTTGGAAGTGAAAAACGGCATCTGCACCGGCAAGGTGGTGGAGCCCGCATGCTATGGCGAAGGCAAATCCATCGCGGTCCGTAATTTCATCGCGGATAGGCATATTGACCTCGCAGAGAGCTATTTCTACAGCGATGGGGATGAAGACCTGCCGCTGCTTGAAATTGTTGGTAATCCGCGACCTCTCAACCCAAACAAGAAGCTGACCTCTGTCGCAAAATCCCGCGACTGGCACATTACGCATTTTGAGGGGCGGGGACGGACGACGGCGAAAGATGTGGCGCGAACCGGCCTTGCCTATTTGAGTGCGGCACCCGCCGCCGCGGCAGCTTTGTCGGCCTATTCCATCAATGGCTCCGCGCGGCAGGCGCGGAATATTTTCCAGGGCCTCTGGGGCGAGCTCTCCTCAGCATCGATCGGTCTTGAATTGGATGTGAAAGGACGGGAGCATTTATGGTCCCATCGTCCGGCCGTCTTCATGGCGAACCACCAAAGCGCGGTCGATGCCATTGCCGTTCTGAAGCTGGTGCAGAGCGATTTCACGGCGATCGCGAAGAAAGAAGTGCAGTCTCAGCCCATCATCGGCCAAATGTCGGAGGCGATGGGCACCATCTTCGTGGATCGCTCAGATAACAAGGCGGCTCGCGAGGCCCTACAGCCGGCAGTGACGGCACTCAAAAGCGGCACATCAATCATCATCTTCCCGGAAGGGACCAGAAGCCCCACGAACAAACTGTCCAAGTTCAAAAAAGGCGGCTTCCATCTGGCTATGCAGGCAGGCGTGCCCATCGTGCCGATCGTTTTGCACAACACGACGGATGCGATGCCGAAGAGTGCATTCATCGCGCGCCCCGCCACCGTGCATGTCACCGTATTGCCGCCTGTGGAGACGAAAGACTGGGAGATCGGGGACCTCAATGAGAACATTGCCATGGTCCGGCAGCTGTTTCTTGAGGAACTCGATCAGGACGGTGGTGAAACGCCTAAGGACGTCATCCGCTTGGCTCAGTCGGCCAACAAGCCAACAGCCGCCGTGGAAGACCAAGACAGCAAGCCCAAAAAAAGTAAGGGTTAAAAGCGCTCTCTAGATCGATGGTTTATCCTCGGGTAGGGCACCAAAACGCCAGCCTCTGTCTAGATGATCGGCACCAAAAGCCCCTACTTTTCCTCGGCTTGTTTCTCGCGCGCTGCGACCCATTTCAATAGGGAAACAAGAACAAGAGGGCACCTCAGTGGGCGACGCTGTACTATCCAAGATCCAGGAATTTTTAAAACTCGAAGCCGCCGGCGGTATTGTGCTGATGGCCGCGGCCGTGTTGGCGCTGATTATCGCAAACTCTGTTTTCGCTGGGTATTACGACGCCTTTCTAGCAACGCCCGTCGCCGTTGAGTTTGGCGCGCTAAAGATCGCGAAACCCCTCCTCTTGTGGGTAAATGATGGCCTGATGGCCATCTTCTTCCTTCTGGTCGGGCTTGAGATCAAACGCGAATTCCTCCAAGGCGAACTCTCGTCGCGCGACCAGGCAGCGCTTCCCTTTTTTGCAGCTGTCGGAGGGATGGCACTTCCGGCGTTGGTCTATGTGTTCTTCACTTGGGGCGACGCTGTCCATACCCGTGGCTGGGCGATCCCGGCTGCGACCGACATCGCCTTTGCGCTTGGCATCTTGTCCCTTATTGGGGCGCGGGCGCCGCTCTCGCTCAAGGTGCTTTTGACCGCGATCGCAATCATTGATGATTTGGGCGCGATCATCATCATCGCTCTGTTCTATACGGAAAACCTGTCGCTGATGTCTTTGGGGCTGGCGGCCATCGGTTTGTTGGGTCTCGCCGCCCTCAACTTTGCCAATGTGAGAAGGCTCGCGCCCTACATTATCGTCGGTGTGTTCCTTTGGGTGTGCGTACTCAAGTCAGGCGTGCACGCAACTCTGGCGGGTGTTGCCATCGCGATGGCATTGCCTCTGAGAGGCGACACGACAGGCGATGAGCATGGGGAACCCCCTTTGCTGCGACTAGAACATTCTCTATTGCCTTGGGTTGCGTTCGGCATCATGCCGCTCTTCGGGTTTGCCAATGCCGGTGTTTCCTTCGCAGGCATGGGGCTGGATAGCTTCACGCACCCGGTGACGGCGGGCATTATCGGCGGCCTGGTGGCCGGCAAGATGGCCGGTGTCTTTGGATTTGCCTGGTTGGCCGTGAAGACCGGCATCGCCAAAATGCCGGTAGGTGCCAACTGGATGCAGATCTACGGCATTGCCTGTCTCTGCGGTGTGGGCTTCACCATGTCACTCTTTATCGGGACGCTCGCGTTTGAAGACCCGGCCTATGCAGCAACGGTACGCCTCGGTGTTCTGACGGGGTCGCTCATCTCCGGCGTTATTGGGTTTGTCTGCCTGCGCTTCCTGTCGGGGGCGCCGGCGACGGCGGCCATCGCTCGGTAGTCGTCAAACGACGCTGTGCTCGGCGAGCTCTTTTCTAAAAGTGCTCGTCCCGCAGGACGTCCACGTCTGATGCGTAAAGGACGCCGATGGCATCGCCAATGGCCTCCTTGATCGCCATCATCACATCGCCCGCAATCGATGTGTCGACGACACAGATCACCATGACATTTTCAAATGCGCCGCTGAGCCCGCTGCCACGTCGGTCGCCATGGGCGCCACTTCCCTGAAGATTTGGCAGGACGGTATAGCCTTTTGCGCCGGCATTCTTTGCTGCTTCTACAACGCGGGGCGCATAGATAGCTTCGACGACCACCTCAATTTTCTTCTTTGTGAACATCTGCATGATCGTCTCCCGTTAGCTGTAAAGCGTGGCAATCACCGCTGCGTAGAGCGGTATGCCGACCAGTACGTTGAAGGGAAAGGTCACCCCAAGTGACAGCGGGATGAAAATTCCGGGGTCCGCCTTTGGCAGGGCAAGCCGTATGGCGGCAGGCACGGCAATATAGGACGCGCTGGCCGCCAGAACGGCGAGCAATGTGGCGCCTCCTGCGGACAACCCAACCGCATAGCCCGTCGCACCGCCAAGAACGGCACCGATAAGGGGCATATAGAGGCCGAACGCGATCGCGGACGGACTGAGCGACGACGCCGTGCGGAGCCGATGCGCTGCCACCAGACCCATATCCAGCAGGAAGAGACAGAGCACGCCTTGAAAGGGATCAACAAAGAAGGGGGCCACAGTCTCTAAACCCTGTTCGCCTGTTGCCCAGCCAATAACGAACCCGCCGAGCAGCAGCACGATGGAGCCGTTGAACAGGATCTCGCGCAGCATCTCCGGTTGAAAGAGCGGTGGTTTGGCGCCGGCCTCTCCATTCTTCTTCCGTGCGAGCATGAGGCCGGACACAATCGCCGGTGTTTCCATGAGGGCCACCATAGCAATGATGTAGGCTTCGTAGGTGATGTCGAGGCTGGTTAGGAATTGAGTGGCCGTCACGAAGGTCACGATACTGACAGATCCGTAATGCGCCGAAACCGCTGCCGCATCAATCTGCGTGAATTTCGTGGTGAGGCGCAAAAGGAAAAAGGCGATATAGGGTATGAGGAAACTCAAAAGCACCGCAGCCACGAGACCAGGGAGGATGGAAAGACCTGCGTCGGAAGACGCCAGGCTTGCGCCGCCTTTCAAGCCGATCGCCAGCATCAGGTAGATCGACAATCCCTTGGCGATCGCTTCTGGAATTTCCAGGTCACTTCTGAGGAACCCAGCGAGCCCTCCCAACAAGAACGCCAGAATGGCCGGAGAAATCAGGTTGCTGGTGGCGACCGCAAGTACATCAGCCATTAACGCACGTCCCCTTATTGCGTCGGCGCCTCCGAGGTGAGGCAGTCTGTTACAAAATCATCGGCAAGATAGAGCAAATTCTCGCGGACACAACGGTGACAAAAAAGGGGTATTTCTGCGTTTGCAGAAATACCCGATAGGAAATAGTCCCGAAAGAGTGTGTGCAGCAGGCGAAACTGCTGCGACGTTTTTAGATACCGATAAAGGGCTGAGCGATGCGTGCCCCTAAGCTCTTGAACTTGAGCGGTGCGTCGGTGATGGCAAGGCAGATACAATCTTCGCCGGGCCCAGCCACAGGCATGTGCTCGACATCATCATCTGCAGCTTCCACGTCACCGCGCAGGAATTCACCCTGATGTGTCGTGAAAGACCCCGTCAAAACGAGGGTGAGTTCTTCACCTCTATGTCCATGTGCCGGGACAGGTTGTCCTGCGGGTACTTTCAACAGACGCGCTTTGCCTTCCCCATTCCGCAGCGTGATGGGGATGTGATAAGCGCCTTTGCCGAGGCGTTTCCAGTTCAACGCGTGGAGGTCTCCGCCGACGTAGGATTTAAGAGGTTCAGGCAGGACGGAAGGGATCTCAGTTGTCTGCTTGTGAGCACCGACCGTTTCTTCCTCTGGCTCCACGGCGTCCAGCTTGCTCATCAGCTTGTCAAAAGCATCGTCACTCAAATCGACAGGTGCCAGCTCTTCCAGCAGTGCACCGCCCAGCTGTTCTGCTTCCGCAGCCGCTTTGCGGCAGGAAGGGCAGAGCGCCAAATGAGTCGCAACCAACAGGCTCCAAGCTTCAGGAAGGCTCCCTGAGGCATAGGAGACAAGGATCTCGTCTGCAATGTGGTGGCGAATAGTCATAACTGTCGTCCGTCGGTAGGGGGTAATCTACTATCGTCTAAAGTGGAGCGAAGTTTACCCAAGGCAAGTCTAAGTCTCGATTTCACAGTGCCGAGCGGTATATCCAGATGCTCGGCGATGCGGCCATGAGACATGTCTTCAAAGAACGACAATTTTAGGATTGCCTTTTGGTCTTCAGAGAGATGTTTCATGGCCTCGAGCAGTTGCAGTTCTGATTGCTTCTGCTCAATGACCGTATCCGCTGGCTCCTCTGGCTCTGGGATCAGGCTTGGATCATTTGGATCCAGCTCCGGTCGGTTTTCTCGTCGGAAGGCGTCGATGCGCTGATTCCGTGCAATTCGGAAGATCCAGGTCGATGGCGCCGATTTTGTGGCGTCAAACTGGCTGGCTTTCCGCCAGACTTTGATCATCGTTTCCTGCGTGAGCTCTTCAGCCTGTCCAGCTTGGCAGCCTAAGCGCATGACATAGGCTTTCACGCGCGGGCCGAAATAGGAGAACAGTGCCTGGAAAGCCCGCTTGTCCTGATGAGCGCCAACCGCCCTCAGGCAGGCAGCATGATCGTCAATATCAAACTCTTCCACCAGCGCATCGGCCATATTCTGGTCGGGGCCTCCTAGAGGTGGTTGTGCATCGGGATTGACAACCACAAGGCGGAGTTTACCTCGCCCATGGCCGGATGCGGGAATATTGTCATACATGCTCATAGTATGTCTTACGCGCGGGGATGGCCATTGGATCATCGGAGATTTGCTTCTTTTTTCCTGATCTAACCCAGCGTTTCAGCCGTATTCAGGTAAACACACAGAAAAAGGCTGGTCATTTGCCCTACGAAGCACACCCCCCCAAAACACGAAGAAAAATAGCCATTATAGGGTCCGGAATTGCGGGAATGTCGGCCGCCTGGTTGCTGAACCGGGACAACGACATCACAGTTTTTGAGGCCGACGACCATATTGGTGGGCATTCAAACACGGTTGATGCGGGACAGAATGGCAAGCCGCTTCCCGTTGATACCGGCTTCATTGTCTATAATGAACAGAACTATCCGAACCTGGTCGCGCTGTTTGACCATCTGAACGTACCCACAAAGCCGTCGAATATGTCGTTCGCAGCCTCGATCGACAAAGGTCGGTTTGAATATTGCGGGACGGGTTTGAACGGCCTGCTCGCCCAGCGCACCAATCTGGTGAACCCCCGTTTTTGGGCGATGATGTCCGACATTGTCCGCTTCTACAAAACAGCGCCAACCCTTAAAGGGGATGCCGCCACCGCGGACCTCTCCCTCGGAGACTATCTGCGCGAGAACAATTACTCAGATGCTTTCATCCGGGACCACATTCTGCCCATGGGAGCGGCGATCTGGTCGACCACAGTCAATGACATGCTGGACTATCCTTTGGCGACATTTGTGCGCTTTTTTGAGAGCCATGGTCTCCTCAAATTCAAAGACCGCCCGAAATGGCGCACGGTCGATGGCGGCAGCCGCGAATATGTGAAGCGTCTAACGGAGTCCTATCGGGACAGAATCAAGCGCGAAGGCGTTGTCGCTGTCACCCGGACATTCAACGGTGTCGAGGTCATGACGACATCCGGCGGGCAGCACCTGTTTGATGATGTGGTCATGGCGACACATGCCGATGAAGCGCTGACGCTATTGTCCAACCCTACCCAAAGCGAACAGCAGCTTTTGGGGGCGTTCCAATACACGGATAATGACACGTATCTGCACACAGACGAACGGCTCATGCCGAAGCGCCGCCGCGTCTGGTCAAGTTGGAACTATATTGACGATGGCGCCGCTGATGCGGGAGAGCAGTTGACACTTTCCTATTGGATGAACCGGCTCCAGAGCATCGATGAGAGCCACCCACTCTTCGTTACGCTGAACCCCCATGTGGCGCCGCGTGACGAAACCATTATCCGGCAATTCTCCTATCAACATCCCCTTTTCAATCGCGCAGCCATCAATGCGCAGAAAGAACTTTGGCAGCTGCAGGGCAGAGACCGTCTTTGGTTCTGCGGTTCCTATTTCGGATATGGCTTTCATGAAGATGCACTGGAAGCAGGGCTCGCCGTCGCCGAGCAGCTGTCGGGCACGCTTCGGCCATGGAACGTGGTGTCCAACAGCTCACGTGTTAACACTGAAGTGGTTCTGCCCCTGGCGGCGGACTAAGGCAGCGGACTGAAGCTCATGTTTTCTAGCCTATACAAAGGAGTTGTGGACCACGCCAGACGCCGTCCGGCGCGCCACACCTTGCGCTATCGCGTTTTTTCCCTCCTGCTTGACTTGGATGAGCTGGAAGAAATCGACCGAACCAGCCGTGTATTTGGCATCAACCGCCGCGCTCTTTTGTCGTTCTGGGAAAAGGATCACGGGAACGGTGATGCTACCGGTTTGAAAGACTGGGTGGCAGCGCATGTTACGAAGGCTGGGTTCAGCGCAGAGGGCATGCAGGTGCGTGTGCTCTGTTATCCGCGCATCCTTGGGTACGTCTTCAATCCCCTGACGGTCTACTATTGCTACGATGCGAATGGCGTCCTGATGGTCACCCTTCACGAAGTGCACAACACGTTTGATGAGAAGCACACCTATGTGCTGCCGGCCCCCGTCGATCGCCGAGGCCACGTGCGCCAAGAGGCGGAGAAACGCATGTATGTCTCTCCCTTTACGGAGATGGAGGGACATTACCAGTTTGACCTGTGGCCGCCCGATGAGGAGGTCCGCGTCTTTATTGGTTTGAGTGACAAAGAAGGACCTCTTCTCTCGGCCTCTTTTGAAGGCAAGCGAGAGCCCTGGAGTGACAAGGCTCTTCTGAAGACGTTCCTGCAATATCCGCTGATGACGCTTAAAGTCACCGTCGGGATCCACTATGAAGCCGTGAAGCTGTGGCGGAAGAAAGTACCGATCTTCCGCCATGAGCCTGCACCGGAACGCATCACCGCGACACATGCCGCACTGGAAATCAGGTCGAAAGCGGCGGACTAACCCGGCACTCGCCTAGGCAGCAGGCGAAATTAGGCAGCGACGGAGATTTTGTTGCGGATCGAGGAGAGCGCCCACCCAATAACGGGAAAATGCTCATAGAACTCGCGCGCCGCGTCCCAGTGGTCAAAGTGCGACACGACCTGGCCGTTGGCGTTAAACTGCACACGGCTCATCCCTTCAAAAGACCATGGCTTCTGGCGCAGCGTTGAATGCAGGCGCCAATAGAGCATGCCCGTATCCCCATCAGGAGAGGGAGAGATTGCGCTGTGAAGAATGTCGAAGCGCACCTCGCCGACCGTGTCGAACATGTGCACGAAAATCTCCGCCATCTTGTCCGCACCAACCACTTCGTTGAAGGGGTCCCGGAAATGCACATCGGGCATCACAAAGTCGGGGAGAGTTTCGAGGCTCTCCCGGCTAAGCGACCCCATGAATTGGGCATATTTTTCGAGAGGGGTGGTCATACTGTGATCATCCGTGAAGTTACTGAAAATAGGAGGCGGTTCGGCAGGTGGCGGAGGAGCTTCATGAGAAAAGCGAATCGTCGGGGGAAGACGATCTCAAACTTGCCTGCCTGCAAACCGCGGTAAATGGTGGTGGCCGCTTCCTCTGCCGTGACCAGAAACGGCATCGGAAACTCATTCTTGTCGGTGAGCGGTGTCTCGACGAAGCCGGGATTGATGAGCGAGATGGAGACACCCTCACGGTCGAGCTCAGGTTTCATGGCCTCGACCATATTGATCAGGGCCGCCTTCGTCGCGCCATAGGCGGCGGATGTCGGGAGTCCCCGATAGCCGGCGACAGACGACACCACAGCAATTCGGCCAGTTTGACGGGCTCTGAACACGGGCAGCAAGGCATCCAACCCGTTCACCGTCCCCATCAGGTTTGTCTCAACAAGATGGCGCACAGTTTCGACAGAAAACTCAGACGCGGGCATGGGTTGATGGGTGCCTGCGTTCAGCACCGCGAGCGCAAGCGGTCCCAAATCCTGTTCGATTTTTTCGAGCACGCTTTTATTGCCATCAATATCGACAATATCCAGGGGATACGGATGGATCGAGCCCATCGAGTTGCTGGAGGCGACTTCGGCCGCGAGGCTGTCGAGATCTTCTGGCGTGCGGGCGCTCGCCGCGACGGTCCAGCCATCACGGGCCATTTTGAGGGCGAGCGCACGGCCGATGCCCTTACCGGCGCCAGTGATCCAAACTGTTTTGGGAGTGTTGCTCATCGGGACGCCTCAAGGGAGGCGCTTGCAACACACTGGCGGCAGCGCAGTTCAATCAATGATCCGTCATCGCCCGGGAACTGCATGGCGACCCAGCGTCCGTCAGCGTCGTACCAGACTTCGTTCTGGATCGCGCCTTCATATTTGTAGCGCATGGCCTCCACCATGCCGGCATTGGTCGGTACGCGTTCAGTGCCAAGCGGCACCAGCTCCACGTCGTTCACTTTGCCGGTGATTGTGTTCATCAACTGCGTGCTGCCGATCACGCCGGAGTTCCAGTGGTTGGTCGGGTAGATGCCCATCGCGGCTGTTTGTGTGCCGTTTGGGCCGTCAATCGTCAGCGTGTCATTTTCGGCAGAGGCTTCCACTTCTGAGACTTCACCGTTGCGGTTGGTCGTGGCGCTCAGCGCGACAAGCTTGCCATCTTCCCAAAGCGCTTCGGACTCATATTGCAGCTCAAACAGTTTGACGAATAGGAGACCGATTTCGAGTTCGAAATTGGTCGTCACTTTTAAAGCACCTGCTTCATCGCGGAAGGTCACGTTGTGCGACCCGATACGTGCATCGTTGCGATAGATGTCAAAGGCGATGTTATCTCCGTAGAGCGCCCGCGCCTGCTCGGTCATATCTGGCGCAGAGGCGGCTGCGTGAGGGGACACGCTGAATGCAGATAGACAAGCCGCGAGGGCAAGCGGCTTAAGGGGCAGGCGCGGGGCAGGGGCTGAAAGCCTCATCAGGGTCTCCATGAAGGGTGCTATTGATTGGTATACGCGCTTGGCAAGGCGCTGGATCAGCCGGAAACCTTAAGGTTTTTCGCCTTTTATCGACTGAAACGCCGCTAGGGCGCGGTCTCGCGCTTGTTTCCGATCAATGATGGGATGTGGGTAGTCCTGGCCAAGCACCAGACCGGCATCATCAAGCACGGACTCCGGCGCTTCCCAAGGTTTATGCAGGTATTTCTTCGGGAGTTTTGCGAGCTCCGGCACAAAGTGGGTGACATAGGCGCCCTCGGCATCGAATTTTTCGCCCTGCAAAACCGGATTAAAAATGCGGAAATAGGGCGCAGCGTCGGCCCCACATCCGGCGGCCCATTGCCAGCTCGCCGTATTGCTGGCCGGGTCCGCATCCACCAGCGTGTCCCAGAACCAGGCCTCGCCTTCATGCCAGTGAATAAGCAGCTCTTTCACCAAAAAAGACGCGACGATCATGCGCACCCGATTGTGCATCCAACCGGTCTGCCAGAGCTGCCGCATGCCCGCATCGACAATGGGAAACCCGGTCAGCCCTTTTTGCCAGGCCCGGAGCTCGGGGCTGGTGCCCTTTGTCCACGGGAAATCCTGAAAGGCCGAACGCAAGGGGGCTGTGGGAAGCGACGGGAAATGATGAAGCAGATGATAGGAAAAATCTCGCCAGCCAAGCTCACGCAGAAACCATTCCCCGCCGCGGGCGAAGTTCGGATCCCGAGCGATGGCTTCTTGAGTTCGATGCCAGATCGTGCGCGGGCTGATCTCCCCAAACCGCAGATGCGCCGATAGTCTCGACGTGCCGGGTACGTGACCGGGATGGTCGCGCATGTCTTTGTAGGAGGCGAGACCGTCAGCGAGATACGCATCCAAGGTTTTCAGCGCTTGGGTCTCACCGGGCGTGAACGCTTCTGCGAGGCTCGGCGTCCAGTCAAAGCGATCGGGGAGGAGATTGAGCGCCTCCAGGTCGAGCGAACGCGGCTGATCTGATGCCGGCGTGAGCGCATCACAGCGCACCAGCGGACCGAAGGTCGCCTGTTTCATGCAGGTGCGCCAAAAGGGCGAAAAGACGGTGTAGGGCTTGTCCTGCTGGGTTCGGATCGTCTCTGGTGGAAAGAGAACCTGCCCCGCAAAACGCTTGACCTCTATGTCTGATTTGCTGCCCCACTCATGCAGCGCGGTCTCGCCTTTTTGCACTGAAGGGTCATACCCATGCTGCAAGAAGACGCGGGCTGCGCCTGTCGTGTTCACCAGGTCTTGCACCTCGTCAATGAGATCCCCTCGTCGTAGGGTGAGCGGGGCTCCCAGCGCTTGAAGGTCATGGCCAAGCGACGCAAGCGATTGATGCAACCACCACCTGGAGGCTCCGCCAAGGGCGCGGCCAAAGCTTTCATCCAGCACGAACACTGGGACAACCGGTCCGGCTTCCGCTGCGGCGGTGAGCGCGGGATTGTCGCCAACCCGAAGATTGGAATGAAAGAGAACAAGGGTTGGTGTCATTCTGGGATGCGATTTAGTGCGTTGAAGAGTAGGGTGACGTCAACGATATAGGCCAGTGCCCGCGTTTGACCACCAGAGTCAGGTCTATGGGCGAGTGTTGATTTGGAGGAAGAGATGAGTGAAGCACCAAATATGAGCGAGCAGATTGCAGGCCAGGGCGGATTGATCCCGGCGCATGGGCTCACCGCCGCAATCCACATTGGAGAGAGCGACCTGCCTTTTGTTGATCTGGGCGATGGCAGCAAATTGCAGCTGCTTCAGGTCGACCTCAACCAGGGCCTTTGGGTGGTGCGCACGAAATTTGCACCCGGCTACAAAGTCGACAAGCACTACCATACTGGGTCGGTCTTCGCAGTGACCCTGGAGGGCAGCTGGTACTACAAGGAATATCCTGAGTATGTGAATACGAAAGGCTCCTATCTCTATGAGCCGGCGCATTCGGTGCACACGCTGACTGTTTCCGAGGACAATGAAGGCGAAACGGATGTTTGGTTCGCCATTTACGGCGCCAACATCAACGTGGATGACGATGGCAATGTCATCGGCATCGTAGACGCGCAAAGCATTCTGGCCGCCTACCAGGCCTTGTGCGAAGCGCAGGGCCTATCTTCCGAAAAGGTGATTGTGTTGGGCGCGCCTACCTGATCCAGCTACGCAGCGGGCACAGTATCGTCGGCCGTTTCCAGGAGATGGAGAAGGCCGAACGCCGCTGCTTCGACCGCTTTGGGCGGTAGCGTTCGATCGCCGATGCCGGAGAAGAACTCGTTTGCTTCTGTTAAACAGAGAAGGGCATAGGCGGTTTCGCGGCATCTTGTTGGGGATACATTTGGATACGCAGCAGACACGATGTCACTGATGAGGCAGAGCGACTTGTCGTACCAGCTCCAGACGATTGCGCGCACCGCCGGGTCCCGCTCCGCTAAACCCCAGATCTCTCGGCCGATGACGTCGTTCCCGGGAATGCGCTTGTAGCGGTCGCTGCACAGAAAGCGAACAAGGTTCTCCAACTGAGCAGCGGCTGTAGGTCCTTGCACAGCCTTGTCGGCCTCGCGTTCGAGCCGCTCGCTGATGCGGGCGACAAAGGCAAGCACAAGTTGCTCGCGATTGCCGAAATAATGACTGATCATCTGGAGGGAGAGACCGGACTGATCGGCAATCCGACGCATGGAGGCCTGGCCGATGCCGTGCTCGCGCACACAAACCTCCATCGCATCCAAAATCTGGTCACGCCGCTCGGGCGCTTTACTTGGTCGACCCACCATTTACGTTTTCCAAATGCCCAATGAGGGCGTGACGGGTTGTCAAAACATCATCCAGTCGAACCGCTCGCATCTGTTCGACTTCGCTCTCTGTATAGTCTTTAAAGGCGGCGATTGTCGCCTCATCGGCCATGTTTTTCACCATCCAGTTCAAAGTTCCGGCAAGGCGATCATTGGGCAAGGTCGACATAGCCGACCCCGGGACCTGCACTAAAAACGCGCGTCCCCCTTCAACGGAGAGCAGCAAGGGGAGTGTTGCCCGCATATCCGGAACCCGATCTGGGAACCCCCGCCCATCAGGCACATGGCAGCCTTGGCAGTGGATCATGTAATCCGCGCGGGCGCGGGCATCGCCGGCGAGGCTCGCGCTGGTCATCGCGATCGTGCCTATAAACCCGCATAGGCCGACAAGAATTGACTTAGGCGTCCTCATCGACACCGACAATAATCGCCGTTGAACAATTGTAGATAATGTCGGCACTGCTGCCGGCGCACCAATTAATGTTGTTCGACGCCTGCGGCAGGTACATGGGCTTGTCGCCTTCATTGCGCACACAGGTGCACCGTCCACACCCGCTTTTGCCACAGCAATCATTGTAAGAAATGATGTAGTGCTTGTTGTCTCCTGGGTTGAGGCAGGTCCCGACCCAGGTGATGGGCGACATGATGGTTCCAGGTGGGCAGGAATTATGCGTACCGCCGCAACAGCTGCAGAGATAGCCGTCAATGGCGCAGTAGCGCCAATAGTCGCAACTCTGAGGATCGCCAGGGTCATTGGAGACTTCCTCACCGCGCACGCGAGAGACGGGCAGGAGCGGGAAGGCCGCGGCGCCAGCCAGCACCGTCCCGATGCCCGCTACAACGCTTCGGCGGGAAGAGAGCCGCGCTGCGGTTCGGGCGGTGTTTTCAAAGAAAGTATCAAACCAAGTCATGCTTCCTCAGCGGCGGCCCTCAAGCGCGCTGCTGCTCCCGTTCCATGTAATCCTGAATGGAGGCGACGCCCTGCGTTTTCGCTTCAAACAGGCTTTCGATATGTTCCCGCGTGTTGGTGAGGCCGTGGGCGACCATCGTGCCCTTCTCATCGATCAACGCTGCGTAGGGCAGTTTGCTGACGCCAATGGTGAGCCCCAGATCGGACGACAGCACATATGGGTAATTCTCCAGACCCTGCTTCTGGAGATAGGCGAGATGGTCCGATGGCTCACCGTCGCTCGCCAGAACCACGTCGAGCCAGGATGCTTCGCGCGCCCGGACCGACGCAATGACCGGCAGCAGCGATTTGCAAACGGGGCAATTCGGCGACAGGAAAAATAACAGGGTCGCTCTGTTTGCGTTGGTCCCTGCGCCGACCTCGACCCGTCCGCCCGTCAATGAAGGCATCGAAAAGGGAGGAACGGGTTCGCCGGCTTTCATGCCTTTCGCGACCGTGAGGGCACCGACGGGCCCCATGCGCTCGTGCAACAGCCCGATCTGACGCGTAAGCGCAAAAACAATCAGACCCAATGCCGCAATGGCGAGCCAGCTCACAAGGTTGGAAATAATCAATGCGTCGATCATGGGCGTGTTCCTTCGTGATCGAGGAGAGCTGCATTGCGCAGCAAGTGTTCAGCTGTGGCGTAAATCAACAGCAGGAGGAGACCTGCGAAACTTGCAGCGGCGTAATCGAACCACTGAAGTTCTCGGGTCATTGAAGGCAATAGAAGAGAAGCCGTCACCGCGGCCAACACACCATTGCGGACAACGAGCCCCCAATGGATCGTCTGGTCCGCCCCGATGCCACCGCAACCGCAGTCAAGCTCTGTGCGTCCGCGCACCAGATTGACGGCGATGGCACTGCCATAGACAAGCCACAAAGCGATAGCCGCAACAACAGCGAGCGGCGATGAGGTGACCGCCAGGAGCGAGATTGCCAACGCGATCTCCACCACCGGAACCAGGCGCGCAGCGGGCCTTGTCAGTGCATCGGGCAGCAAGTGGTAGCCGGCGACTGCCTGCCAGAACCTGATCGGGTCGCGCAGCTTGTGCCAGGCTGCGGCGAGGAGAAGGGCTGCCAATGCGCCTCGAAAGGCAATGTCAAACACTGGATCCAGCATGCCTGTCACCATGGTTGAATGTTGATGGGGAAGGTGCCGAGTTGGGTGACAGTGCGCATGTAGCTCCCGTCCTCAGCGTCATAAACATCGAGGCCGAATTGCACGGTGTCGATCAACGGCGCCTCGCCTTCCGTCAGATAGACCCAGATCTGCGCGAGGATTGGCATGGGGATGTGGGCGCCAAGTCCGTAGAGACGAGGCTCTGCATCCTGTGACACAGCAATGGAGATCGTACGTTCCTGCAGGCTGTAGGTATCGATCCGTTCCCGGTTTGCCAGATCGAACACCCATATTTCCGTGCCCGGGTCTTCAAATGTCTCCGGCGGTCCCTGATGGGTTAGGAGGTAAAGCCGCCCGGTGGAGTCATGAACCGCCAGATGCTGGAAGCCGCTGATAGACCATTCGTCTGCCCGTTCGTCTTCGTCGATCAGCGGCCAGGATGCCGCTAACGTCACCCCGTCGGCGCCCATCTCAAAGTCGTACAATTTTCCGTCGAGAGACACGAAGTACCAATGATCGCCGCGGCGCACGCCGGAAATACTGATCGGGTCCTCAAACGGATCAAAGAGCGCCTCTGAACGGGACTTGTTCGTGATGGCCCCCGTCTCATCGAATGTGTAGGTCACAAAGGAGCCGTCGCCGCACAACAAGTGAAAGCTGCGCGCACCGCCGCCATAAACATTGGGGCACCCGGGCGTGGGGATCTCGCTGATGAGTTCGCCGCTCTCTAGGTTCACCAACGTGAGAGAGACGGCCGGTGTGAAGTTCATTTGCACAAAGAGCCCTTGGTCATCGCTGATTGACGACGTGCCCTGCATCTTCACCACGGTGGCGCGTTTCGGCGGCAAGGTGATCTCAGACAGCGGTTGAAACGTCTTCGCATCGTAGGTGACCAAGACGTCGGTTCGTTCTCCTCGTGTGGTCCGGCTGAAGTGGGTTTCGACGGCCACGATACGCTCTTTGTCCTCAGGCAGGGACATGCCGGTGGTCCAGTAGCCCAGATCCAGCATGGAGATGAACTGTCCGGAGTCGGGGTCGACCAGGTAGCCGCGGCTCTGCGCCTGGTAGGGCGCGTTCATGCCTGTCACCCAAACCAGGCGGTCGTGGTTCTGCCGGGAGAAAGCGACAATCTCGCCCATGGGCTCCTTGGGAAGGTCTGCTGCCTGCACGCCGCTTGAAGACACCGCAATGAGGCCAGGAAGCAGGACACTCACTGACAGAATGGAGGTGACTAGGAGAGATTGGAGTTTGCGCATGGTTGCTCGCCCTTGATCAGGATATCCCCATTCGTAGGGCAGGAATTTTAATTTGTCAAACGGTTGTATGATAAACAGGAAACCTTGCTTTCTAAAGGGCAGACTGGCTCACTGCTGCGGAAAAGAAAAAGAAGGAGAGGGGGCGCATGCTCACGAATATCGATCGGGTGCAACTCGCAGTCGAAAACCGCAAAGAAGCGGCACAGGGATGGATCACGCTTTTGGGCGCCGAACATGTACGGGACGACAAAATCGCCTGTCTCGGTGCGCTACGGTCGGTCTATCAAGTGGGCAGCTCCGAAGTGGAGTTCCTGGAAGCCGACGGAACCGGTGCCGTTGACGCAAGCCTTAAAAACCGCGGTCGGCCCCACCTCTTTGCTGCTGGCGTCGCCACGCCTGACCTGGATGCTCTAATCGCGCATATCGAAGGAACCGGCGCCAGCGTTACTAAAGAGGGCGACCACGGCTACGTCACTTATAGCGAAGCGGGCCAGAACGACCTGCGTTTCATTGTGAGTGAGCGGATGGAACGCGAACCGGTTGGGCTCATTGACCGGCTCTATGAAGCGACGATTCTCGAAACGCCCTGTCAGCCGCTCATTGACCAAGTCACCAATCTGTTCGGGTTGAATGCAGATCACTACAGCCGCATTACGTCCGACCATTTCAAGTATGACGGCTATCTGACTCTGTTCCACCCTGACGAGTTGGACCGGTTTGAAATCATCTCGCCGACCTCCCCTGAGACCACCATGGGCCGCTTTTACGGTCGTCAGGGACGGGCGTACTACATGTCCTTTGCCGAGACGCCCCACATATTGGAGATTGAAGCGCGGGCAAAAGAAGCGGGCGCGGGGCTCACCATCGACCGGCCAGAGGGACGTCCTGAGACGCAAATGGCAGATCAAATGTGGCTTCATCCGCCGGCGCTGGGCGGCATGATGCTGGGCCTCTCGCGTCCCTCACGGGCATGGCACTGGTCGGGCCGCCCAGATCGCGTCATAGAACTCTGAACGGTAACCATAAGCCCTTGTTTTCAATGGGGAAAACCTCGGGGCCGCGGCGAAAAACCCACGTGCGAGGCCTTGAAACAAAGCCAATTGTTTCCCACATTTGACCCATAGCGGGGCCCCTTGGGACCGCAAATGGAGTGTCCGACAATGTGCCCGGATCGGGGCATTGGACGTGACAAGTTGCTTGTGAAAGGACTTTGGCTATGACGCGAATGGCGCGTTTCGACAGTCCCTTTTTATTGGGATTTGACCAGGTAGAACGCCTGCTTGATAGAGTGGCCCGCAACGGTGCCGACGGCTATCCCCCGTACAATGTAGAAGAAGTGCAAACTGACAAAGGCGGGCAGTTAAAGATCACGCTCGCTGTGGCAGGTTTTGCTGCTGACGATCTTTCCGTCACGCTGGAGTCCAATCAATTGGTGATCCGCGGCGGACAGACGGACGATGAAGACCGTAACTTCCTGCACCGTGGTATTGCCGCTAGACAGTTTCAACGATCCTTTGTCCTGGCAGAGGGCATTGAGGTGCTCGGCGCCGATTTAGAGAACGGACTTCTCACCATCTCCCTGGAACAACAGGCGCCAGAGGAAATCGTTGAACAGATTGAAATTACGACCCACGGGTCTTGAGTATCAAAGGAATCCTGATCCGAAAGGACGCCAGGATTGCCAACTCGCTAGGGCGGCTTATGTATCTGTTAAGCCGCGCCGCTTAAGGAGCGAAGAAAAATGTTCGATCAGACAGAAGAAAATTCAATCCCAACCCAACTGATCCCGGCGGGTGAGATTACCCCCGACGTTCTTGCCGAAATCGGCATGCAGACGCACGTGTATGCACGCCCCATACAGGCCAAGGAAATCCTTGAGGAATTGCAGGGTCAGCTGGATGTCCCGCCTGAGACTTGGCTCTATTCGGTGCATGCGGCGAACGGCGTTCGGGTCGCCATTGTAGACAGCCGCGAAGCCGCGTTTCAGGGTGCCGCTGCCTATGGTTATCAGGCCCTCAGCGTCCACTAAGTTAGTGAGAGCGGATTGTCAGGCCGCGTTTGAAGAAGCCGGCTCTGTAAGCAGGGCGTAGAGTGCGGCCGCATCATCCGTCGCGCGAAGTTTCTCGACCATTGATTGGTTACGCAAGAGGCGCGAGACACGCGCGAGCGCTTTGAGATGGTCCGCGCCGGCCGCCTCCGGCGCAAGCAGTAGGAAAATCAAGTCAACGGGCTGGTCGTCGACAGACTCAAACTGAATGGGCGTTTCCAGCCGGGCAAACAGTCCATGGAGGCGCGTAAGCTCGCTCAGCTTGCCGTGAGGGATCGCAATGCCTTGCCCAACGCCGGTCGACCCTAGGCGTTCACGTTCAAGCAATGTCTCGAAGATGGCGCGCTCCGGCAGGCCGCAGATCTCTGCCGCTTTGGCCGAAAGCTCCTGTAGGGCCTGTTTCTTACTCGTGACCTTAAGGTGCGCTGTCACACCCTCCGGGGTCAAAAGTTCATCCAGATCCATGATCCGTTTCCTGTTCACTATGCCCGTCGGGCTTGTCGAGACCCTGGTGGGAGCTTTCTGGTAGGCCCCACGCCGAAACGGCGTTACCTTCCCGGTACTTGGAGCACCGGGCCGGAGCCCTTTAAGCCTTTTTCGAATCGCTAGCGGCATCAATCCAACCAACATTTCCGTCCGGTCGGCGGTAGACAAGATTGAGTCCGCCATCACCGTTTCTGAACATCACAAGCGGTGCGTCCGAAATGTCCAGCTGCATCACAGCATCGCTCACAGACAGGACCGGGACGGCAGTGGTGCCTTCCGCAATGATCATCGGTGCGTCGTCTCCTTCGGAGACTTCTTCTTCTCCCTCACTCGGCGCAATGACGAACGAAGGCACATCAAGCACCGGAAGGTCAGCCTTTGGGCTGTTGTGATGGTTCTTCAACCGGCGCTTATACCGGCGCAAACGTTTTTCGAGTTTCTCGACCGCATCATCAAAACTCGCGTAAACATCGCCCGCTTGACCTTGAGCCTGCAGGGTCATGCCGGAGCTCAAGTGTACGGAGCAGTCTGAGCGAAATTCATGGCCATCTTTTGCGAAGGTCACCTGTCCATCTACAGGACGGTCAAAATATTTTCCGACGCTGGCGCTCAACTGATCCTGAACGTGGCTGCGCAGGGCATCGCCAACATCAAGATGAATTCCGGTAATTTGAACCTGCATCAAGGACCTTTCCGAGGGCCGTTAAATTCTGAGAGACCCGGCTGGAGAATTAAACGCCGGTTCTGTGTGCCACTATCTAATAATCAAATGCCGCAATCTGATCTGCCTCGAACGTGCGTCTCGAGGTATGGAAAAACGGAGTTGCCTGTTGCGTCACCGGTCCTTTTCAATGCTCGGGCCAGGTTGAAAACCAACGGCCAAAACCGACCTGGCGGCGCGAGCGGGACGGAAACTAGTGGCCCACCCCGGGCCTGTCAACTAGCTCAGTTAATCCTCTAAATTATACTTCAAAAACAGAGTGTTAGGGCAAAATTTCGCAGAATTTTTTGGGTCAAATAGTGGGCGAAATTACTTGACGACAGAGTGAAAAACCACTCACACCATCGCGCGTTTTTCGCGTCTGCGCTGCACAGATGATGGAATTTGCATCGCTTCGCGATATTTGGCCACGGTCCGGCGCGCAATCTCAATTCCGTTTGCACGTAGCAGCTCAACAATTGCGTCGTCCGACAGGACTGCGTCAGCAGTCTCTGCATCGACGAGTGTTTTGATGCGGTGCCGGACGGCTTCGGCAGAGTGCGCATCACCGCCAGTGGCGGATGCAATGGAGGATGTGAAGAAGTACTTCAATTCGAAAATGCCGCGCGGCGTCGCCATATATTTGTTCGAGGTAACGCGGCTCACCGTCGACTCGTGCATTGAAATCGCGTCCGCCACCATTTTCAGATTGAGGGGCCGGAGATGGGAGACGCCATAAACAAGGAACGCATCTTGTTGCCGCACGATTTCCGTCGCGACCTTCAAGATGGTGCGCGCGCGTTGATCAAGGCTTTTTACCAACCAATTGGCATCGGCCAGACAGTCGGAAAGATAGGTTTTGGCCTCAGCATCCGAGCCGGAAGCTGCAATCACTTCGGTATAATATTGTTTGTTGACCAAGACCCGGGGCAGCGTCGCTGTGTTGAGTTCAATCGCCCACCCGCCATCTGACTTTGGACGAATAAAGATGTCGGGTATCACCGGTTGTACCGGTTCTTCACCGAATACATTGCCAGGTTTCGGATTGCAGTCACGGATATCGTCGATCAGGCAGGACAGGTCTTCCTGTTCGATCTGGCAGGCCTTCATGAGTTTGGGCAAGTCTCGCTTGGCAAACAAATCGATGTTGTCGAGGAAGCGCTCCATAATTGGGTCCAGCCGGTCTTTCTCTGCAAGTTGCAGACGCAGGCATTCGCGCAAATCGCGAGCACAGACGCCGATCGGGTCGAAAGTTTGGAGCACACCCAGAACCGCATCTACATCTTCAATCTCGACGCCCAATCGATCCGCAACGGACTCCAGACTGTCAGTCAGATAGCCGGACTCATCCACAAGATCGATGAGATAGGCGCCAATCAGTCTGTCGGTGGCGTTTTTTAGCGCCACAACCATCTGGTTGTTGAGATGTTCGACGAGTGTTTCCGCGCGGGTAAGCGAGCCTTCAAGCTGTCCATCGCCCTCCAAGCTGCCACCACCCTGACTTGATGTAGACTGCCAGTCCGAACTCGACATGCCTGGCGTCTCGGTTTCACCTGCAGGAGCGTCAGCGACACTTTGGTCCGCGTAGACATTGTCATAATCGGTGTCCATGTCCCCATCGGGCGCTGGCGGTGCATTCTCTTCTGACAGCGCGAGCGTAGACGCATCACCGACTTCGCCGCCCTCAATGCCGTCACCAGGACCGTCAGCAAAATCGATGTCGAACTCTTCTTTGTGGGGGGTTTCGCCCTCAGTTGGCTCAATCAAGCCTGGCTGATCGTCGTCACGGGCTTCATCCAGCAGCGGGTTCTTTTCCAGCTCTTGCTCGACATAGTCAGCGAGCTCCAGGTTGTTCAACTGCAGCAGCTTGATTGCTTGCTGCAATTGCGGCGTCATTACAAGCGACTGGCCTTGTCGGAGCTCTATCCGTGGGTTGAGTGCCATGTCGCATGTTGGTTTGCCTTCTGATCAATGTCAGAGGCTAAACCGATCCCCCAGATAAAGACGGCGGACATCCTCATTGCCCACGATTTCAGATGGTTGCCCCTCCATCAAAACCTGTCCGTCGTGAATGATGACAGCGCGATCGATGAGCTCGAGAGTCTCGCGCACATTGTGGTCCGTAATCAGGACGCCGATGCCTCGGTCTTTCAGGTGAGCGACCAGATCACGAATGTCGCCAATAGCAATCGGGTCAATTCCGGCGAACGGTTCATCGAGCAGCATGAAAGAGGGTTGTGTTGCCAGGGCTCGAGCAATCTCAACCCGGCGTCTTTCACCGCCTGACAGCGCAACGGAGGGAGTGCGCCGAAGGTGTGTAATGGAAAACTCGGCGAGCAGGTCATCGAGCTGTGCTTCTCGCCGGTCCCGGTCCGGCTCAATCACTTCCAGCACCGCGCGGATATTTTCCTCAACCGACAGACCGCGAAAGATAGACGCCTCCTGAGGCAGGTACCCAATACCAAGCCTCGCCCGTCGATACATGGGCAAGTCTGTAACATTGCGGCGATCGAGACCGATGCTTCCATAATCGGGAGAGATCAGGCCAGTAATCATATAGAAGGTCGTGGTCTTGCCCGCCCCGTTGGGTCCCAGAAGACCGACCGCTTCACCGCGCTGAACGGCGAAGCTGACGCCCCGCACCACCGGGCGCCGACGGAAACTTTTCCCGATCTTGTCGACGACCAGACCGTCATTGCTGGTCACAAGGCGCGGACCGCCCTCCGCGTCAAATGCGGTCGGCGTGGCGCTTATCTCGCCCACAGATGTGTCGATACGGTCAGTCATGTGCCCCCATCAAAGCGTTGTTGGCATTAAAATTGTATGAAAGTGGAAATTAACCAAGCAAAATTACTGCTCTGGCGCCCGAAAAAGTCCCTTGACCCGCCCAGAACCAGGGTTTTCCGCGTCTGAAGCGGTAACGCCACCCTCGACCCGCGCCTGCCCGCTATTAAGGTCAATATTGAGGCGTTGGCCGCGAATGACGTTATCGCCCTGTCGGAGAACGACCGTGTCGCCCATGGTGATCGTCTCGTTGGCAACCATATAGAGGGCCCAATCACCGGACGCAGACTGGTCATCCTCTGACATGACATGAACATTCGACTTTGCGTCAATTCGGGTGATTTCAGTGCCGCCGGTGCCGTCGTCGCCGGAGGATGCGCTGTCGGCTTTTTCCGCATAGGTAACGATCAGTCGGTCAGCCCGGAGCCGAATGTCACCCTGCACTGCCACGACATTCCCGATAAAGGTAGCCGTCTGGGCGTTTTGTTCCACTTCAAGCGTGTCCGCCTCAATCTCAATCGGTGCATCAGGGTCGGTTCGAAAACCAACGGGATTGCTGTCCTCTTCGGCCTGCAAGCCAAACGGCCATAGCGACAGCGCGACCCCAGCTACCATCATGAGTTTTCTTGAATGACCAACCACACCATCACTCCTGCACAAGTCCAGCATCGGCTAGCTGGCTTCATAAAACACAACGACCCGGACACCGCCGGTGAACACAATCTTCTCGCCATTATTCGAGGTTTCAACGCCGTTTGCATTGAGGGTTCCCACCGGTCCCTGGCCATAAACTGGTTGATCACTCGTCAGCGATCCGGCCCGGAAATCCATATCAGCGGTTTGGGCGTGAAACTCATATCCGTTTGCCGAATAAACGCTGATATCTTCGCGCAGCTGAAGTGTTTCAGCCTCGGTCTGAAGCGTGCCGAAGCGGGAGGAGACTGACAACCAGTTGCCGCCCTCGTCCAACATCAAGTCAGCTTCAATATTTTCGAGAAAAATCTGATCCGGATTGTCGACCTTTTGCGTCGCCGTATCGGCGGTAACAACGTAAGGCCGACCGCGCTTGTCGACCCCGGTAATCCGTGGACTCACCATTCTGAGATCGTCATTCAACCGGCTTACCTCGCGAAAGGTCACGGGGATATCAGGTCTGGAGTTAAAGGTCGTGGAAGAGACGAAGAGGGTGATCACCAGAATCAAGGCGAGTGCCGGCAGAAGGATTTTCATACCCAGAACAAAAGCGCTGTATCGGCTGCGATCGTCGCCTGGCTCCAGGCCGGTAGCACCCGCGTTCGGGTCACGATCCGGCGATCCAAAATTTTGGGCAGATTGGCCTGGTGGCGATTGCACGCTCATCAGTATCCTTCGTAACGCGAGTGTGGCCCCTAGCCGGCCACAGTATGCGCTGGCTGAGGAAGAGGGGTCAACTACAGCAGTTCCGGTTCATGGGGAACGGGTCAATGCGAGAAGATGTCCTCATCCGGCCATCCGGCAAGGTCCAAGGAGGCCCGGACCGGCAAAAAGGCAAAGCAAGCCTTGGCATATTCCATCCGGCCTTCCCGCTCCAGCATGTCATCCAACACAGACTTTAGCTTGTGCAGGTGAAGGACATCTGAGGCGGCATAGGACAATTGTGCCTCAGACAGCGTTTCGGCCCCCCAGTCCGAACTCTGTTGCTGCTTGGAAATCTCCACGCCGGCGAGTTCCCGACAAAGGTCTTTCAGGCCATGCCGATCCGTATAGGTACGGACCAGTTTGGACGCGATTTTGGTGCAATAGATGGGCGTTGTTACAACGCCCAGATATTGCTGCATGACGGCAACGTCGAACCGCGCATAGTGGAAGATTTTGGTCACATCCGGGTTCGCCATCAAGGCACGCAGATTTGGGGCGTCGTAGCGCGCGCGGTCCAACTGGACGATATGAGCGTTTCCGTCCCCGGCAGAGAGTTGCACCAGACACAGTTTGTCCCGCGGGATCTGCAATCCCAGTGTTTCGCTATCGACAGCGACCGATGCTCCGAAATCGAGATCGTCTGGGAGATCGCCTTTATGAAGGGTGATTGTCATAGGTGCTTTCCGCCAAGCCAAGATCGCCGTAGGAATTTGGCGAGGCTCAGTATCACTGGGGTGCGCAGCCCTGTGCCGCAAAAACCGCAACTTATTCAACGATTTAGAACAGGTCAAACCGAAATCAGTCATGGTCACGATCGCGGCCATGCTGAAACTGCATACGGGGGAGGATCGGTCCGCCAAAACCTCAGGACAGACGGAGGGCTGGGTCGACACCTGACCGTGGCGCTTGAAACAAAACGCCGTTGAAAAACACCGATTTTGGTAAAGAAATCCTTAAGGCAAATCCTCCATTGTGCTTCTCGAGCACAGGCTTTCGGGATGATGACCGTTTGCGCACGCTCGCCGGCCTCAAGCTTCTCAGGCCGGCCTTGTTGGAACACCGGTGTTCCAACGGTAGGTGGGGAAACGAATGCCAGCAATCGAACTTGTGAGGTTCTTCCTTGCCGCATTCTTTTTGTCAGTTGCCCTATTCTATTTTGCGCGTATATTTCTGCTTTCGAAGCATTTGTCGCGCTCGGCCGTTTATGCCGGCCGCCCGGGAAGCCGGCATTTCATCGTGCACAGATTGTTTGCGGCGTTCCGTGCCACCATTCTAGTGGTCTGCCTTATCCGCGTCCCCTTCCCAGCATTCGACAACTATCTAGGTCCGATCGAGTTCCTCACTCGCGATACCATCATTCTCACAGGATCCTTGCTAATGCTGCTCAGCACCGTTGGGATCGTGCGGATCAATCTTTTTCTGAAGAACAACTGGCGGTCTGGCGCCAGGCCCGACGATACGACTGAGCTCATCACCTCCGGTCCGTTTGGTGTTTCTCAGAACCCGATGATGCTCTTAGTCACGCTGGCGCAACTCGGCTTCTTCCTTGCGTTGCCGACCGTATTTTCATTGGTCTGCCTGGTGGTGGGCGTCTGGGCAGTTGTCAGCCAGGTCGATCTCGAGCGCCGGGAACTTGGCGAGCGATTTGGCGATGACTATCTGCGCTACGCGCAGAAAACGCCCCGCTGGATGTTCTTCAAATCGGCTCCAAAGAACATACATGTTGGTGCAGAGAGACTCTCGACCTAGTACAGGTAATTGGATAGCAAGCCATTGCTGGAGTCGGCATCAGCAAAGCGCCACGCTACGCGGCGTGCCTCACATTTCGCACCACGTCCTTGTCTGTTGAAACTTGGTGCCCAGGAGAAGACTCGAACTTCCACGCCCTTGCGGGCACTAGCACCTGAAGCTAGCGCGTCTACCAATTCCGCCACCTGGGCCCAAGGTGCGGAGACTTATCTCTCGCACCTTCATTTGTCAATCGTAACGCAGCGTTTGTTGGCGGGATAGAAGGGTTTTTCACCATTATGGCACTTGGGTTTTGGACGGGTTCTGCGGTAGGGGCCTCTATACGCATGTGCCAAGCTGCGCTATCAAGGCCTACCAGCAGACATGGGCGACTCTGATGTTTCGAGGGGAACAAAAAGCGAGTGGGGCCCGTGCAGCTGCAGAGGGTTTCAGACGGTTTTAGGGCAAGAACACTTCTAGAAGGACATCGTTATGTCAGCGGGCACATCAGCATCAAAGCTTAAAGCAGGAGATCTCGTTACGGTATTTGGCGGGTCAGGCTTTGTGGGGCGCTACCTGGTGCGCGCATTGGCGGAACAAGGCTACAGAGTGCGCGTCGCCGTCCGTCGTCCCAACCAGGCGCTGTTTCTTAAGCCCATGGGCGACGTGGGCCAGGTACAGCCGGTCCAGGCCAACATTCGCGATCGCCGCTCCTGCGCCGCAGCCATCGAGGGCGCGAGCGCGGTCGTCAATCTGGTAGGTGTCCTCTACGAGAGCGGCGCGCAGAAGTTTGACGCAGTTCATGCTGCAGGCGCGCATCTGTTGAGCGAGCTCGCCGCAGAGGCGGGCATCACCAACTTTGTCCAAATGTCGGCCATTGGCGCCGACGCAGACAGTACCTCCGCCTATGCCCGGTCTAAGGCGGCTGGCGAAGCTGCGGTACGCCAGGCTATACCTACCGCGACGATTGTTCGGCCCTCCATCATTTTTGGACCGGAGGATCAGTTCTTCAATCGCTTTGCAGCTATGGCCCGTTTGGCTCCAGCGCTGCCCCTGATTGGCGGTGGAACGACAAAGTATCAGCCCGTTTATGTAAAGGACGTAGCCACGGCTATTACGACCGCGCTGGAGAATTCTGAGTGGGATGGCAAGACCTTGGAGCTTGGCGGACCTGATGTTGCGACTTTTGCAGAGTTGATGCAGCTGATGCTCAAGGAAATTGAGCGCTCAAGACCATTGGTGCCGCTTCCCTATTTCATTGCGAAGACGATGGCATCCGTCCTTCAGATTCTGCCCGCTCCAGTGCTAACTGTGGATCAGGTAGAGCTTTTGAAGCATGACAATGTGGTGGGCGAGGGTGTTTTAGGGCTTGCCGACATGGGAATTGAACCGGCGGCCATGTCGGCGGTCCTGCCGGCCTATCTCTATCGCTTCAAACGCACCGGACAATTCGCCGACGGTGTGCCAAACGGAAGCTGAGCTAAAGGTACAACCATCCTAGAAGTCCTAGCCCAAGCACCACCCGATAGATCACAAAAGGGGTCAGCGTCATGTGCGCCATCATCTTCAAAAACAGGTGAATGGCGGCCAACGCGACCGCGAACGATAAGGCCGCTGCGACTGCCATATCGAAACCTAGGCTCACATTCCCGTCCTGATAAACCGTGATGGCGCTCGCCGCTGTACTGCCAAGAATGGTGGGAATGGAGAGCAGCATGGAGAAGCGCGCGGCGTCTTCCCGGGCGAAGCCAAGCAGCCGGGCGGCAGAGATGGTGACGCCCGCGCGGCTGGCGCCGGGAACGAGCGCAAGGACTTGCGCACATCCGATCATAATCGCCGCGTTCCAATTCATTTGATCGAGGCGCTGGGTCGTGGCACCCACACGGTCTGTGATCCAGAGCACGCCGGCGAACAATAGATTGGCCCAGGCAACGATGGCGGCGGCCCGCAGCAGGTCGACAAAGCCTGTTGAGAGAAGGAAATACCCTACAATGACAACAGGAATGGTAGCGCCGAGGACATAGAGTGCCAATCGGCCATCATCGGTGAGACGACCCTGCAAAAAATGGCCGGCGCCCAGGGCCATTGCCCAGACGTCCCGCCGGAAATAGAGCAGAACGGCACCTAACGTCCCCGCATGAACTGCAACGTCAAGCAGGACGCCTTGGTCGGCCCAGTCCGTCAGCTCATGGACCAGGCTCAGATGCCCCGACGAGCTGATCGGAAGAAACTCAGTGATGCCCTGAATCAGCGCAAGAAGGATCAATTGTTCCAGGGACATGAATGTAAGCGAGCTCCAACAGGGTGCAGAAGTGTTATATTATTTGGACACACATTTCCATCGCCCTAAGGACATGGGCGCGGGAATTGATGGAGCTTTGTTATGAAGATTGGAACGCTGGCGGAACGTGCGGGGCTGTCGACAAAAACCATTCGCTACTATGAGAAAGTTGGGCTGATTGATCCGCCGCCCCGTACAGAGGGCGGTTATCGCTCCTATGCAGATGACGATATCGACATTTTGCGCTTTGTGGCGCGGGCCCGCGGTCTCGGCTTTTCTGTGAAGGAATGCAAAGCCTTGTTGACGCTCTACAGTGACCGTTCACGCGCGTCTGCGGATGTGAAAGCGCTCGCGCTGGCGCATATTGCAGAGGTAGATCGGAAGATCAAAGAGCTCCAATCAATCCGCCATACCCTTGGTGAGCTCGCCACCAAATGTCATGGCGATGATCGCCCGGACTGCCCGATAATTGAAGAGTTGTCGAACATGGGCGAAGCGGGGTAAGGGTGGGGCACCCATTTCACATGAAACGGGTGCCGTAAGGTTGCCCCAGGCACTCGTACAAATTGAGCCGCATGCCACAGCTGTATCACCTTCCTGTATCTCCAACTTGCCGAACCGTTCGACTGCTTCTAGGCGAGAAAGGGATAGAGCCGGCGCTTCTTGAAGAACGCGACTGGGAACGCCGCGAAGATTTTTTGCGCCTTAATCCCGCTGGCGAAGTGCCGGTATTGGTCGAAGAAGATGGGTTTGTGGTGCCAGGTTTCTGGCCGTTGATCGAATATCTGGAGGAGAAATTTCCAGACCCAAACCTGCTCCCTGTCGATATTGCGGACAGGGTCGAGGCGAGGCGGATCGCCGATTGGTTCGCGACAAAGTTCGCGGCAGAAGTATCCGAGCCGCTCATCTACGAAAAGGTGACGAAACGCTTTCTAAGTGTTTCCGCGGGGGGCGGAGGCCCGGAGATGGCTGTTGTGCGAGCCGCGCTCCACAATATTCGCTATCACCTGGATTATGTTTGTTACCTGATGGAAAGCCGAACCTGGTTGGCGGGCGACACAATCAGTATTGCGGACCTGGTTGCCGCCGCACATTTCTCCTGTCTGGATTATGTAGGCGACGTGCCCTGGCGGCAGTATGAGGCCGCAAAAGAATGGTATGTGCGCATCAAGTCCCGACCAGCGTTCCGTACATTGCTGGCCGATCATGTTGCAGGCATGCCACCGCCACGTGCCTACGCAGATCTGGACTTTTAAGTCCCATGTCGACGGCGCAAGAAATAGACGTCGTGGCGCTCAAAGCGAAGATTGTTGCGGAAGCGACCGCCGCAGGTTTTGACGATATTGGTTTTGCTCCAGCGCATTTAGACGAGCAGACACAGCGGCAGTTCTTGGCGTGGCTGGAGAAGGGCGCGCACGGCGACATGGCCTGGATGGAAGAGACAAAGGAACGTCGGCGCTCGCCTGATGCTCTTTGGCCGGATGTCAAAAGCGTCATCGTGCTGGCGATGAACTATGGCCCGGGAGAGGATCCACTTGAGACCCTCGGCCAGCCTGACAAGGCGAACATATCTGTCTATGCCCGGAACCGCGACTACCATGATCTGGTGAAGAAGCGTTTGAAACGTGTTGCACGCTGGCTCGTGGCCGAGACGGATTGCGAGCTCAAAGTCTTTGTTGATACGGCCCCCATTCTTGAGAAACCAGTTGCGGCTGGGTCCTCGCTCGGTTGGCAGGGCAAGCACACCAATCTGGTATCCGGCATGCTCGGCAGCTGGTTTTTTATCGGCTCCATTTTCACCGATCTGGAGCTTCCGTCGGACGAAGCACACGCCGACCAATGCGGGTCCTGTCACGCCTGTCTCGACATCTGCCCGACCGACGCTTTTCCGAGCCCCTATGAACTCGATGCGCGCCGCTGTATCTCTTACCTGACCATTGAGCATAAAGGGCACATCCCTCTGGAGTTTAGGCGACCAATGGCAAATCGCATCTATGGGTGTGATGATTGTCTTGCGGTCTGTCCATGGAACAAGTTTGCGCGTGCGGCATCCGAAGTCGCGCTCCAACCTCGTGCGGACCTCATGGCCCCCGATCTTCGAGAGCTTCTGGCCCTGACGGATGAAACATTTCGGGCTCTTTTTGCCGGGTCGCCGATAAAGCGCATGGGTCGCGATCGGTTTCTTCGCAATGTCCTGATCGCCGCTGGCAATTCCGGAGATGAGGCTTTGATCCCCAACGTCACGGAACATCTCAATGATGCGTCGGCTTTGGTTCGGGCGATGGCGGTTTGGGCTCTGGGAGAACTTGTATCGTCAGAGGAAGCAGCACACCTCGTGACCGCCCATTCGGACCGCGAAATCGATGCATCTGTTAAGGCTGAGTGGGCGCGCTTGGCGTCACCTCAGCAATAAACCCACTCGCCGCCACCGCAGCCGGTCCGGGGGAACCGTCCGGGCGCCGGTCTTCATCCACAATTGCGCGCCAATCTTCCAATGCACCAGCATCGTCGCCTTGTTCGTAGCGAATGAGACCGCGTTCCAGGCGGGCAGCGATGCGGTCGATCCCGTTCGCAAGCGCGGCTTCAATATCTGCGGCAGCGGCATCAAGTTGCTTGCTTTGACGATACAGACGTCCGCGTAGGAGATAAGCCGCAGCGAAAGTCGGGTCTTTTGCAATCGCAAGATTGACGTCTTGAAGCGCTAGGGCAGTTTGTTTCTCAAGTTCGTAGCCACGGGCACGTCCGAAAAGAATTTCGGGTTCTTCCGGGATGTAAGTCAGCGCCTGCGTGAAAGAATTGGCCGCTTCAGTCCCACGGTTCGCTAGCAGCCAGGCATCGCCGGCTTGCTGATGAAGCAAGGCCCGTTCCACATCTTCCATCTGCTGGCCCTCTACGGCAGCTCGCGTGAATCGATCCGCGGCGGCGTCAAAAAGACCGAGCCCGATCAGAGCCAGCCCCGCGCAATGAGAAGCACCGCCTGTTAGGTCCGTTTCGGCCCACGCCAACGCGGCGTCATAAGCGGCGTCAGGGTTAACGCGAGCAAGGTCCACGCAGGAACCGTAGGTGATTGCTTGTGCCTGTGCAGCGGTCAACAAGGCGAGGGTCGCCATAGCGCTTGTTGCCGAAAGCCTGGCAGTTGGTCGGGTGAACATCTCTGTGATACGCATCATGTCGCATAAGGTTCAACATGTGCCCAGGTTTGGCAACAAGGAAGTTGAGACAATGAGGAAGCACCGGTGACAGTCAAACACCTCTTTGCATTCGGGTATGGATCGACGGCGTCGGTTCTGGCATCGCGTCTTCTAAATAGAGGGTGGCGCGTATCCGGGACGTGTCGAACGGCGGAAAAAGCAAAGGCCATGCGATCCAAGGGAGTGTGTTCGTACCTATTTGCTGCAGACAAAAAGCTTGAACCAGGTGTTCTGGAAGGGGTGAGCCACCTCCTGATCTCGATTCCGCCGGATGATGGTGGGGATCCCGTCTTGCGCGGGATGAAAGAGGAAATCGTCCGCCATCGTGAAAGCATTGAATGGATCGGTTATCTCTCCACAACAGGTGTTTATGGTGACAGGGCGGGTGGTGTTGTTGACGAAACCATGGACATGGCGCCGACCAGCGAAAGAGGGCGTCGACGCCAGATGGCAGAAGAAGCATGGTTTGCTCTGGGGCGCGAGATTGCGGTGCCTGTCCAGACTTTTCGGCTGGCGGGTATTTATGGACCAGGACGCAATCAGATCGTCTCGCTACGCACCGGCAAGGCGCGGCGCATTGTGAAGCCGGGGCATGTATTTTCACGTATCCATGTTGAGGACATCGCCTCGGTTCTTGAGGGCTCGATCGAAAATCCAAATGCAGGTGCCGCCTATAATGTGTGCGACGACGAGGCCGCTCCGCCGCAGGACGTGGTGGCTTTCGGCGCAAAGCTGATTGGTGTGGAGCCCCCGGTCGAGGTCGCGTTTGAAGACGCTGAGCTCAGTCCTATGGCGAAGAGCTTTTACGCAGAATCGAAACGCGTCTCCAACCAGCGGATCAAACAGGAACTGGGTGTTGAGCTTCGCTACCCGACCTATCGCGAAGGCCTCCGGGCGCTCGCAGAAGCTGGCGGCTAGTTGCCCCAGATCAAAGCGGCGGGAAAGGCAAAGACCTAAATTTACTCCAATATGAGAGAAGGAGGTCGGTCATGTCCCACCATTACCACGCAGTCGTATGGATTGATCATCACGAAGCTCGAATTATCGAGATCGGCAAGGATGACGTTGATGAGGTGCACGTAAAGCCACACCATCCGATCAAGCATCTGCACATTAAAACCGGATCAAGGTCCAGCTGGCGCGCGCCTGAAGATGCGAGCTACTACAAATCGGTAGCGGAACGATTGCATCAGGTGCAAGAAGTGCTTGTCGTGGGACCGGCGAACGCCAAAACGGAGTTCGTGAAATATCTGCATAAGAAAGACCCGAAGACGGCAGAGAAGGTCGTCGGGGTGGAGACGGTTGATCATCCAACGGATGGGCAATTGGTGCATTATGCAAAAGCCTATTTCAAACATGCCGACCGCATGCTGCCTCAGCTTGACTGACGGAGGAGTTATTTTTCCAGCTCGCAGAGGATCTGATCAAGTGTGTCGGTCAAGCGGTCAATATCGTCTTGTTCCGACAAGCGGTGGTCTCCGCTTTTAGTAAGCGTGACGGTCACATCGTCGCTCGCGAGGGTTTCCGCGAGCAGCATGGCGTGACGCCAGGGCACATCCTCATCTGCCATACCCTGAAGAATACGAACGGGTAGGGTTAGGGGAATGGTATCGCCCAGCAACAGGTGACGGCGTCCATCTTCAATAAGCTGGTAGCTGATTTCATAAGGCTCATCGTCATAGTCTGAGGGCTGCCTGTAAATCCCCTCGGTTCTAAGTGTCGCGCGGATTTTTTCATCGAAACCCTCCCACATGAGGGCTTCGGTAAAGTCAGGGGCAGGGGCAATGAGGACGAGAGCCTTTACCTGATCAGGACGCTCCAGTGCCGCTAAAAGGGCGATCCATGCCCCCATGCTGGAGCCGACAAGGATTTGGGGGGCAGGCGCCACTTTGTCCAGCACGGTCAATGCGTCATCACGCCAGCGCGTTATCGTGCCGTCGGTAAAGCGCCCGGTCGATTGCCCGTGGCCAAAATAGTCGAACCGCGTATAGGGTCTTTCGCACCCCGCCGCCCAATCGGCGAGCGCCGTCGCCTTTGTGCCGGTCATGTCGGATTTGAAGCCGCCAAGCCACGTAACCCCTAAACCGACCCCAGCGGCTTTCTCTTGCAAATAAGCAATCTCTTCGCCGTCAGGTCTCGAAAGAAAAGAAACTTCGGTCTGGGTGCTCATGGGCGCATCCTGTAAAAGAGGTATCGCGATATCTAAATAGACTGCGGAAGCTTGTGTCAGTGACCTTCATTGCCTAACCAATGATATGGCGCAATCTGAGACTTCGATCAAACTGGTGAGTACCGCTAAGTGACCATTAAACTGGTGCAACCTGCCAAACCGACCGTCCTGCAAGTGATCCCGTCTTTGGGCACCGGCGGTGCAGAGCGCACAACGATTGATGTTGCGCGCGCGCTGATGGCCGACGGATGCCGCGCGCTTGTGGCGAGCCGCGGCGGTCGCCTCGTCAGGGACCTTGAGCAGATGGGGGCGGAGCATATTGAGCTGCCTCTCCACTCGAAGAACCCTGTCGTAATGGGGTTAAATGTGGAACGCCTCACGCGGCTGATCGAAAAGCAGAATGTCGATATTGTTCATGCGCGCAGCCGGGCACCAGCTTGGAGCGCACTCGCCGCCGCCCGACGCACAAAGCGGCCGTTTGTGACGACCTATCACAGCAAGGTCCATGAACGGCCACGCCTCAAGGTCTTCTATAATTCCGTGATGACGCGGGGCGCGGTTGTGATCGCGAACTCTGAATATACTGCCGATCGCATCCGAAAGTTTCATGGCAAAACGGGCGCCAAGATCGTCACCATCCCGCGCGGCACAGATATGGCGGAATTCGATCCAACCGGACCTGCGACGAAACGCGGGCAGGCCTTGCGGGAAAAATGGGGAGCGGGTGCGGGAGACACGCTTTTTGTGTTGGCAGGCCGTCTCACCCGTTGGAAAGGACAATTGCTCGCAACCGAAGCCTTAGGTCTTATGTCTGCCCGCATGGGCTCGACCGCCGCAAGTGCCAAACTGATCCTGGTAGGAGACGCGCAGGGGCGCTCTGACTATGAAGATGAAATTAAAGCTGCCATAGACACTCATAATCCGCCGCTGCGGGTGAGATTGGTCGGCCACTGCGATGATATGCCTGCGGCCTACAGCGCCGCAGATATCGCTCTGGCGCCGTCTCTAGACCCCGAGCCCTTTGGGCGAAGCGCTGTGGAGGCGCAGGCAATGGCGTGTCCGGTGATTGTTGCGGACCATGGCGGCGCCAAAGAGACCGTGCTCGACGCTTCAGATCCAGAAGGCAGTGCCGCTGCAACAGGCTGGCGGGTGCCGCCGGGCGATGCAGACGCGCTGGCAGCGGCAATGGCAAACGCGCTGTCCACAAACAGCGCAGACCGCCAGGCTATGGGCGCACGGGGTCGCGCATTCGTCAAAGAGGAATTCTCAGTGATCGCCATGACCGACCGCACCCTCGCGGTCTACCGGGACTTGCTAGACGGATGACGGGCCAATCGGTTCTGGTCATACATCTGAACCTCGGCGCAGATATGGCCAAAGCTCAGAAATTTGTTGAGGACATTGTCCAAGGCGGTGCCACGGTCACCGTTCTGGCTTCGTCTGAAACCGCCAGCATTTATGCCAATTTTGAGGTATCGACCTGGCCAGATGGGGCGCCCCGCGGTGTTTTGAGGCTCCTGGCGCTGGTTCGCCGCATTTCCTGGGGGCAATTCGTCACCATCTATGATCTTGAAGATTCACCGCGTTCTAGAGCTTACCGGTGGTTCATCCGTCCCCGTCCGCGCTGGGTCGCGTCCCCCCTAGAATGTGTCCCCCTGGATCGTGTTCAGGATGGCACAGCCTGTCCGCGTTAAGCGCCTGTAAACACAAAGCTTCTTGACTCCCGCGGTGAGCGTCGTAAACCTTGTTTTTATCCCGTGCCGAAATGGTTTTTGGCGCGACCCATAACGATAGGAGGGTTTCATAGCCCGTAGAGCCGTATTTGCGCAGCCGACGAAAGAAGGTCCGCGCGCCAACCGAGACATTACCGTACCCAACGTCATGCTGATTGACGGTGAGGGTGAAAAACGCGGGATCGTTTCGATTGAAGATGCACTAGCCGCCGCCGACGAGTCCGGCCTCGACCTTGTAGAAGTGTCGCCGAACGCCGACCCGCCCGTATGTAAGCTTCTAGACCTTGGGAAATACAAGTACCAGGCGCAGAAGAAAGCTGCGGAAGCGCGGAAGAAGCAAAAGACCGTCGAAGTCAAAGAAATCAAAATGCGCCCCAACATCGACACGCATGACTATGACGTGAAGATGAAAAACATGCTCCGCTTCTTCGGAGAGGGCGACAAGGTCAAGGTGACATTGCGTTTCCGCGGCCGTGAGATGGCCCACCAGGATCTCGGCATGAAAGTGCTGAACCGGGTCCGCGATGATCTGGAAGAAGTGGCCAAGGTCGAACTTTATCCAAAGATGGAAGGCCGCCAGATGATCATGGTGCTCGCACCGCGCTAGAGCGTTTTCAATAAAAGTTGCAGACTTTTATGGTTCGAAAACGCGACAGAATTAGGAAAGAGCGTGATCAATCAGTGAGAAGTCGAAACGGGCTCTTTTCAGGGCCCGTTTTTGTTTCAAAGCGCTTCCAGGAAAAGTGGAAGCCGGTTTTCCGTCCGGAAGCGCGCAAACAATCAAATCGCGTTCAAACGATCCAGCCGGTCGGTGAGAATGGCGTCGATCTGCAAATCGGTGAGGCGTTTCATATCGTCGGGCATATCGACCGTCCAGGCGGAAATGGTGAGGCCAAGCTCTTTGGCAAGCGCGGCTGTTGCCTCGTCAATGTCACCATGCCAGGAAAACCAGCCATCCGACGGTCCCGCGGCGATCGCGCGCAGCACGCGTTCATCGAAGGTGGCACCCTGTTGGTCCCGCCAGTCGAAGCCACCAAAAAAGTCCGCGCCTTGCGCCGACGCCGCACGAAGCGCCGCCGCACCTTCGCTGTCATTGGCAATCGACTTGTCGTTCGGGTCAATCATATAGAAGGGCAGAGTCGTAAACGCGTTGGGAATGTTGGGCGCCCGCTTCTTGGCTTGCGCCAGCGCCCGCCAGTCGAAAGACACAAAGACCGTCTGCCCGCTAAAACCCTTCTGCTCGATGAGGTCCACCACGGTGTCGGCGAGTGTCACCGGATCGGAGGATTGCGTAAGGTCCATGAGATCGGTTTTAAGCTCCGTGTAGACCACAAAACCCGGTCCGGCTTTTTCGCGCACCAGATCAATGGCCGCCTCGAGGGACGGGATACGTTCCCCATCAAGGGCCGTCTGCTCGGGATAGCGGCCCGAATAGCGCTCGTCTGGGTTGAGGCGTCCCACGTCATAGGCCTGCAACTCTTCGAAGGTCAGGTCCTTGATGAGGGGCGTGGGCTTGGTGACCCAGCTCCCGTCAGGTCCCCGCGCGATGGCGGGCTTCAGCGCCTCGTCATGGTGGACCACCGGCACCCCGTCTTTCGATAGATGCACATCAAGCTCAATGCCTTCCGCGCCGTCCGCAATCGCACGTTCAAATGCCCCCAGAGTGTTTTCCGGCCACAGCCCGGTGCCGCCGCGATGAGCAATTTTGAGGGGACGTCCTGAAGGGTGAGCCATGTAAAGAAACTCCGGTGAGGCGAGGATCAGCAACCCTCTGATGGTGGCGTGACATCTTCGCGAAGGGACCGGCTAACCGCAAGTGATGAGCAAAACCCTGCGTCAACCAAACCCTGCTGGTTTCGTCATTGTACCCTTCTACGAACCGATCTAGCCTTTCCTCATTGAAATTCAAATGAGGCGCGGCAGCGCGGGAGGAACTCATGAAATTCGGTGTCTTTTACGAACTGCAATTGCCGAAACCCTGGAACGAGGGGGACGAACACAAGCTCTTTCATGAGGCGCTGAACCAGGTCGTGCTCGCCGACAGGCTGGGTTTCGACTATGCCTGGGAGGTGGAACATCACTTCCTCGATGAGTATTCCCACTCAAGTGCGCCGGAAGTGTTTCTCGCCGCCGCTGCCAGCAAGACGGAGAACATCCGGCTCGGCCATGGCATCCGGCAGGTCATCCCCAACTACAACCATCCGGCCCGCACGGCAGAAGGCATCGCGACCCTGGACATCATGTCGAATGGCCGCGTGGAGTTCGGCATCGGGGAGGGGGCGACGCGCCTGGAGCTTGGCGGCTTCGACATCAACCCGAAAGAAAAGCGGGCCATGGCCTTGGAGGCGGCGGAGCAGGTCGCCAACATGCTGGTGCTCGATCCCTATCCGGGGTTTGAGGGCAAGAGCTTCTCCATGCCCTGCCGCAATGTGCTGCCAAAGCCCATGCAGAAGCCGCACCCACCCATGTGGATGGCCTGCACGAACCGCGACACGATCAAGGTGGCGGCCTCGCTTGGCGTGGGGGCGCTTGCCTTCTCCTTTGTCGATCCGGAAGAAGCGAAAGCCTGGGCAGACATCTATTATGGCATCATCAAGTCGGAGGAATGCGTGCCCATCGGTCATACGGTGAATGCGAACATCGCCATGGTCTCGAGCTTCTCATTGCATGAGGACCGGGCGGAGGCGATCCGGCGCGGCGCGGAGGGTTTCGAATTCTTCGGCTATGCGCTCGCCGCCATGGTGACCAAGGACCAGAAGCCGGGCCGCACCGACATGTGGGGCGAGTTCATCAAGCAGCGCGGCGACAAGACCGAGCAGATGGTGAAGGACTCACAAAGTCTCATGACCCAGCCTGCGGGCATCGGTACGCCGGACGATATGATCGAACATCTGAAAGCCTTTCAAGAAAGCGGCGTCGATCAGGTGATCTTTATGCAGCAGGCGGGCCGCAATAAGCATGAGCATATTTGCGAGTCGCTGGAGCTTTTCGCCGACCGGGTGATGCCCGAGTTCAAAAAGGACGTTGCAGACCGTGAAGCCAAAAAGGCGGAGGAGCTTGCCCCTTACATTGAAGCGGCCCTTGCCCGGAAACAGTGGATGGAACCCCTCAAGGACGAGGACATCCCTTACATCCGCGCCGCTGTCTCATCGCCGCAGGTGAACAAGTCGACTGCTGCGGAGTAGGGGAAAGCCTTGGACCGTCTGTCAGCGCTTTGGCTAATACTGACGACGGTGTTGCCGCTGAAGGAACTACTACTCATTTCTGCCCCCTACTTGTTTAGTCGTACAGGTGGTTACTTCTATTGGCTGTGGAGGGGAAGACTCTCGGGTGACGGGATTTATTGGCTCCATTACTGGATGTCAAAGCCCGAGGGCTATTGGGTGCCAACATTGTTATTGTGGACGATCCAGTTTTCTTGGGTTTCGATCATTGTTATTGCCAATTGTTTGCTTGATGGTCGCCTGCTCTACCGACTGGGTATTTGAGCAAGCGCAAAGTCCACCCCGCCCTCATATGTCATGCCCGGACTTGTTCCGGGCATCCAGGGGCGACAAGCGCGGGCCGGAGTTCCACAACCCTGGACCCCCGGAACAAGTCCGGGGGTGACCGTTTTTATGGGCATTAGCGGAACAATGGCAGATTAGGCTCAAATCCCAGGCTGGGCTTGCTTTTGGGCCAAAACCCCGTATAACTCGCGTCCTTCAAAGCGTTTCCAGGAAAAGTGCCAGGTCTAACTGGGTGGTTTTCCGTCCGGAAACGCGCTGAAACAACGACCCGTCCGGCCTATCTAGGGCATGCCGAGGGGGGTCAAAATGCCAAAAACGCTAGGGTTTCTCTTGGTTTTCGAAATCCCGGCCAGAATCTAAGGAGAGCAAAATGCCCAAGATGAAGACCAAGTCGAGCGTGAAAAAACGCTTCAAGCTGACCGCTTCCGGCAAAGTGCGCCACGCGCAGTCCGGCAAGCAGCACGGCATGATCAAACGTACGAACAAACAGATCCGCAATCAGCGGGGCACGGCCATTCTGTCCGACCCGGATGCGCGGATTATCAAAAAGATGATGCCGTACGGCTAAGGAGCGAGATCAATGTCACGTGTAAAAAGAGGCGTCACCACCCATGCCCGTCACCGTAAGGTGATCAAGAAGGCGAAGGGTTACTACGGCCGCCGCAAAAATACCTTCCGCGTTGCCAACCAGGCTGTCGAGAAAGCCGGTCAATACGCCTATCGCGACCGCAAGGCCAAGAAGCGGACCTTCCGCTCTCTCTGGATCCAGCGGATCAATGCCGCGAGCCGCCAGCACGGGCTCACCTATGGCCGATTTATCAACGGTCTCGGGCGCGCTGGCATCGAGGTTGACCGGAAAGTTCTGGCAGACCTCGCCGTCCACGAGCCGGAGGCCTTCAAGTCTTTGGTCGACCAGGCGGAAGCGGCACTTCAATAGAGCGGGCGCACCGGTGGAACTCTGAACAGATACCGCCGGACCCCCAGATTGAACGTCCAACATTCGAGAACCCCGCAGCTTCTCTTGGGCCGCCTCAATAAAAGGCAGCTGGAGAATTCGTGCGGGGTTTTTGCGTTTCCACCCTTCCTGTATCAAGGGTGGTGAGATTCGGAAGGATCGGGGAAAACCCGACTTGAGGACAAATGAGCGATCTAGAAAAGATTGAAGCGGACGTTCTGGCAGCCGTATCAGGCGCGGGCACCGAAAAAGACCTGGAAGAGGTGCGTATCGGCGCCCTCGGCAAGAAGGGCAGCATTTCCGAGCTCATGAAGGGGCTCGGCAAGATGACCCCGGAAGAGCGCAAGGAAATGGGCCCTGCGCTGAACGGTCTGAAGACGCGGGTGGGCGACGCCATTGCGGCCCGCAAAGCCGAGCTCCACGAAGCCGCTCTTGAAGAACGCCTCGCGACCGAGAAGGTGGACGTGACGCTGCCGGTGCGGGCCACCCCGATTGAGCAGGGCCGTATTCATCCGCTCACCCAGACCATGGACGAGATTGTCGCTATCTTCTGCGACCTGGGTTTTGCCGTCGAAGAAGGTCCGGACATCGAGACCGATTATTACAATTTCGAAGCCCTCAATTTCCCGGAAGGCCATCCGGCGCGCGAGATGCACGACACGTTCTATTTCCATGAGCGCGAAGACGGGAGCCGTCCGCTGCTCCGCACCCACACAAGCCCGGTCCAGGTGCGCACGATGGAGAAGGGGGAGCCGCCCTTCCGCTTCATTGCGCCGGGTCGCACCTTCCGATGCGACAGCGACCAGACCCACACGCCGCAATTCCATCAGGTTGAAGGCCTCGTCGTCGACCGCGACACCCATATGGGGCACCTGAAATGGACGCTCGAAGAATTCCTGCGGGCCTATTTCGAAACAGAGGGCGTGGAAATCCGCTTCCGTCCGAGTTTCTTCCCTTTCACGGAGCCCTCCATGGAAGTGGATGTGCGCTGCGCCCGCCTCGGCAATGAAATCCGCATCGGGGAAGGTGACGATTGGCTCGAAATTCTGGGCTGCGGCATGGTGCACCCCAACGTGCTGAAGTCGGCAAACATTGACCCGGACCAGTTCCAGGGCTTCGCCTTCGGCGTCGGCATCGACCGGCTCGCCATGCTGAAATATGGTATTCCGGATCTCCGCGCCTTCTTTGAAACGGATCTCCGCTGGCTCCGCCATTACGGGTTTGCGGCGCTGGATGTGCCGACACTCGCGGGAGGCTTAAGCTCATGAAGTTCACCCTCTCCTGGTTGAAAGACCATCTGGACACGGACGCCACGCTCGATGAGATCGTCGACAAGCTCACTATGATCGGCCTGGAGGTCGAAGAGGTGGTGGACCCGGCGGCAGCGCTCGCGCCGTTCGCGGTTGCGCGCATTGTGGAAGCAGGCCCGCACCCGGATGCCGACAAGCTGAAGCTTTGCAAAGTGGAAGCCGTTGTCGACGGCAAGACGGAGATGCTGCAGGTTGTTTGTGGTGCGCCGAATGCCAAGACCGGTCTGCTGGGTATCTTCGCGCCCTCCGGCGCGACCATTCCGGCGAACGGCATGGTCCTGAAGCCCACGAAAATTCGCGGCGTGGAATCAAACGGCATGATGTGTTCCGAGCGCGAGCTGGAACTCTCCGACGAACATGACGGCATCATTGAGCTCGATGGTGACTTCGCGGTCGGCACGCCAGCATCGGAAGCGCTCGGCAAAACCGATCCTATGATCGAGATTGGCATCACACCGAACCGTCCCGATTGCCTCGGCGTCTATGGCATTGCCCGCGACCTGGCGGCTGCCGGTCTCGGCACGCTCAAAGACAATCCGGTGCCCGCCGTCACCGATGCTTTCGAAAGCACGGTCGGGATAGAGCTCGCGTTCGATGACGACACGAAGGACGCGTGTCCTGTCTTTGCAGGCCGCATGGTGCGGGGTGTGAAGAACGGTCCAAGCCCCGCCTGGATGCAGGAACGGCTCATCGCCATTGGCCTGCGCCCCATCAACGCGCTGGTCGATATCACCAACTATCTCTCCTATGACCAGGCCCGTCCGCTGCACGTCTATGATGTCTCGAAACTCTCCGGCACGGTGCGTGCCCGCCTCGGCAAGGGGGAGACTTTCCTGGCCCTCGACGGCAAGGAATATAAAGCGGACGAGACCATGACCGTGATCGCCGATGATGCCCGTGTTCTTGGGTTCGGCGGTGTGATGGGCGGCGAGGAAAGCGGCTCAACAGACGCAACCACCGATGTGCTGATCGAGAGCGCCTATTTCGATCCGCGCCGTACGGCGTCCACAGGCCGAAAGACGGGCATCGTGTCTGATGCCCGCTATCGGTTCGAGCGGGGCATTGATCCGGCCTCAACGCTACCCGGCGTTGATCGCGCCGCTGCGATGGTGATGGAGCTTTGTGGTGGTGAAACCTCTAATCTGGTTGTTGCTGGTGAAACGCCAGACCATTCCCATGTGATCTCGTTCGATCCAGCACGGGTCGCCAAACTGACGGGTGTCTCCCTCGACACATCCGAGATTGAAAAGATCCTGGGCGACCTCGGATTTGAAGTAAGTGGGGGCGACGGCGGGCGTCTCAATGTGACGCCGCCAACCTGGCGCCCCGACGTCTTCGGGGAAGCCGATCTCGTTGAAGAAGTTGTTCGCATTCATGGGCTCGATGAAGTGACCTCCACGCCGCTTGCCAAAGGCCATGCGGTGGCAGACCCTGTCCTGAACCTTTCGCAGAAGCGCCTGCGCAATGCCAAGCGTGTATTGGCGTCCCGCGGCTTCGTCGAGGCGGTGAACTGGTCCTTCATTCCAAAGGCTCACGCAGAGCTCTTCGGCGGCGGTGAGAATGCGATCGCGCCGTTGGAGCTCGCCAATCCCATCTCCAGCGACATGAGCCACATGCGTCCGGCCATTCTACCGGGTCTGATTGCCGCCGCTGGCCGCAACATGGCGCGCGGCGCACAGGATGTGATGCTGTTTGAGGTCGCTCAGCAATATGAGGGCGATCAGCCGGACGATCAGATCAATGTCGCGACAGGTATTCGCCAGGGCACGGCGGGCATTGGCGGTGCAGGGCGGCATTGGAATGGGGCATCAGGCTCGGTCGACGTGTTCGACGCGAAAGCCGATGCGGCGGCATTGCTCGCGAGCCTCGGTGCAAAGGTCGACAATTTACAGATCGCACCCGACGCGCCTGCCTGGTATCACCCGGGCCGCTCCGGCGTCTTCCGGATGGGACCAAAAAACGTGCTGGCCAGGTTTGGTGAAATTCATCCGAAGATTCTCGATGCGCTGGATGTCGCGGGGCCGATCGTGGCGTTCGAAGTCATGATCGACGCGATCCCGAAGCCCAAGGTGAAGCCCACGAAAACCAAGCCAGGCCTCATCATTCCGGATCTACAGCCGGTGCGGCGCGATTTCGCGTTCATCGTCGCCAAAGATCAAGCGGCAGACGCGCTGGTTCGTGCAGCCGCGGGGGTGGACAAGAAACTCATCACCGGTGTGACACTATTTGACGCCTTTGAAGGCGGAAGCCTGGGCACGGATGAAAAGTCGTTGGCAATTGAGGTGACGCTGCAGCCGCAGGATAAGACCCTGACCGATAAAGAGCTTGAAGCCGTGAGCGACAAAATCGTCGCCGCTGTTGAAAAGGCCACGGGCGGGAAGCTGCGCGGCTAAACATCTCCGAGCAGACTATCCAGCATGTAACCCCATATTGCGGGCCGGTCCATCTTGCCGCCCGTCGCGCGGGTGTTCTGGGCACCGATGCTGGCGAGGTAGGTAATATCGGCGGCGTGCCGCGCGTCGGCCTTGCCCAGGCCCGCTTCCTGAAAGAGCTTCGCCAGATAGGCCCGACGTCGTTTATCGACGCGCGCAAGGACAGCGCCCGCCGGGTCATAGCTTGTCGCCCAGCCGCGCAACACACCTTCCGCCTGCGCCCCGCCATAGGCATCCGGCGCAGCGCTCACGGCATGTTGGATCAGCCGCTCCAGCTTCTCTCGGCCGGTTCCGCCATGCGCTTCGACATCATCAATGATGCGGTCCGTTGCGACGCGTTCCCAATGGTCCAGCATGGCGCTGTGAAGCGCTGCCCTGTCCTTGAAGTGCCAATAGAAACTGCCTTTTGTCACGCCGAGGCTTTTGGCAAGTGGCTCCACGCTGATGGCTGAAGGCCCGCTCTCGACCAGGGCACGGAAGGCTGCGGCAATCCAGTCCGTTTTACTCAGCTCTTTTGGTTTTGCGCTCACGCAAGGCTCCAGCGACAATTTGCCATACGGTCCCGTATTGACGGGCGCAGCCTATCCGAGGACAGTATCCATACGGAAGCGTATGGAGGTCAACATGACCATCGAAGAAATCGCATTGATTATTGCGGCCCTGGGGGCCGTCGGCATCGGACTGGCCCATTCAATTCTGGGGGAACCAGGCATCGTCAGACCTGTGGTGAGCCGAATGAACTGGGACGGCGTTCCGCCGGATGCCGACTTCCTGAACAGGACCGTCCGCTTTGCCTGGCACATCACGACACTGGCGTGGATCGGGCTCGCGGCAATCCTGTTGGCGCCGCTCGTGGGGCTGGGCGGGGAGCCAGCCTTCGCCGCGTTCACGGTCGCCGTAACCTTCCTGGTAACCGGCATTGTAACGCTGATCGCGACCAGAGGACGTCACCTGGCTTGGGTCGTGTTTCTAGGTATCGCGGCCAGCGCCGCGTGGCCGTATGTTTGAGAGGCAGCCAAGATGAACACTTATGCACTTACTGCAGCGGTCTTGTTAGGCGGGGGCGTTCTGCTCCACGTCTTCCTGGCGGGACGATCTCTTCATGGTGACATGCAAGCCGCTCTTGAGGGGTTTCCGAAAGCCCTGGAAAGTCTCACCTGGCACGCCGTTAGTCTGTGGCTCGCCCTTCACTGCGTGTTATCCCTGTTTGCGGCTTTTTATAGCCATGCCTGGCTGACGGGGGCAATTGCGTTTGGTGCACTCCATTCAGCTCTGTTGGGTGTTCTCTGCATCGGCGTTGCGCGGGTCTTGTGTCAATCCTGGTTTGCCATGCGACAGGGCTACATATTTCTGGCGATTGCCGGCGCTCTTGGCGGAGCCGCCATGACATCAGGTGTTTAAGCGGGTCAGCGCTAAGCCCGCAAAAGTGGTTTGTTGATCAGCGCGCGAATTGGAACTGATATCGGTCGGGTGTGACTGCCATCTTCTCCCCATCTGTTAGGGAGATGTGATGATGATAAAGCTCTATTCCGGCCCGCTCAGCATGTTCGGCGCCAAAGCGGAGATTGCCGCCCATGAAAAGGGGATCAACTTCGATCTGGAGTTTGTCCCCTTTTCCCTCAAGAACCATTACGCGCCAAAGCACCCAGTCATCACGCGGGTCAATCCGAAGGAGCAGGTCCCCGTGCTCGTGGATGGTGATTTGGAGATCTTCGACTCAACCCAGATATTCGAATATCTGGAGCAGATACATCCTGAGCCGGCGCTTTGGCCGAGCGATCCAAAACAAAGGGCCTGCGCACGCCTTGCCGAACTGACATCCGATGAGATCTTTTTCCCGAATGTGGTGTGTCTAATGCCCGCAGGTGCCAAACGCGTGGGTCCCGAGGGCGTGGCAGCGGCGAGAATAGCAATTCAGACCTTCTATGCGAATGTGGAGAAAGAACTTACAACAGACTACTTGGCCGGCGAGTACACCTATGCGGACATCGCGTTCTACATGGCGTCCTACTTTGCCGGATTTCTGGGCGAGCCGATCCCTAAAGAGTGTCGCAAACTGATCGATTGGCAATCGCGTGTGGGCGCAAGGCCAGCCGTGAGACAGGTGGTTGAGCCAATCACCGCTTTCTTAAAGAACCACGGTATTGAGGCTGCCTGATGTCGGCGCAGGCGGTGCCTGATCTCAGACATTTCTTTTCCATCGCTCTCGCATTACAACAGGGCGAACGGAGGAGACATGTCGACATCAACATCGAGTGCCGGAAATGGTCTGAGGCGGTTCGTTGACCGTCAGCTGACCATCGACTCCTGGGACCGGCCCGGGCTTTCTCCGACCAACTGGGTCCTCATTTTTCTGATTTTCGCCAGTGTTGTCCTCTTCACACTGGAGACCGAGCCTGCACTCGCCGGGGATTGGGCAGACGCTCTCAATTCGGCGAACCTACTCATCCTGTGCGTGTTTGGCGTGGAGTTTCTGTTGCGTCTCTGGTCAGCGGGTGAGACGCGCGGCATAACAGGTGTGCGCGAGCGGAGCCGATATGCGGGACGCTTCTGGCTCACGGTGGATTTCCTGGCCTTTGCGCCAGAGCTTTTTATCGTCGCTCTAATGGCAGCGGGCATCGAGATTCCCTTTTCTGTTGAAGGTCTCAAAGCAATCCGCCTCATGCGCCTCCTCAAACTGGCGCGCTTTGTTCCCGCGGCGCAAATGTTGGTGGATGTCATCGAGTCTGTGTGGCGTCAGCTATTGATCAGCTTTTTTCTGTCGATCACCTCCGTCTATTTCGCGGCCGTTGCGATTTACTACGCGGAGGGGAGCGTCAATCCCGAGCATTTTGGATCGATCAGCCGGTCTCTCTGGTGGGCGGTGGTGACACTCACCACGGTGGGCTACGGCGATGCCTATCCCGTAACAGGCATAGGTCGGTTGCTTGCGGGGTTGATCGCGTTGATCGGCATTGGGATCATTGCACTGCCGTCAGGTATCATCGCCGGGGCCTTTATGGAGCGCTTAAATGCGGATCGCCGGGCAAAGCTAAACAAGAATAATGGATAGGAGCTGCCGATGGAATTGAAGACGATCAAGGTCGAACGCCGAGACCAGATTGCGACGGTCTTTTTGTCCCGTCCGCATCGGCGCAACGCATGGACCGGGCGTATGCATACGGAGTACCGTCACGTCCTAACTGAGCTTGATGAGGACAAAGAAGTCCGCGTGATCATCATCACCGGCGATCCAGAGGGGAAAGCCTTCTGCGCGGGCGCGGATACCGCCGCTCTTGAAGGCCACTCCGAAAAAGGGCGCTATGACAGTGGTACGACAGACGATATCGCCCGGCCGGGTTTTGGCGTCCGAGGAGAGTTTGATGCCACCTTCGCCTACCATTTTGGCCTGACCAAGCCGGTGATCGCCGCCATTAACGGCGCTGCCGCAGGCATCGGCCTCGTGTTGGCAGCCTATGCGGATCTTAGGTTTGCGGTTAAGGGTGCCAAATTCACCACCGCGCATGGACGGTTCAACTTCCCGGCAGAGTTTGGCCTTTCCTGGGTGCTCCCCCGGATCATCGGGCTCACCCATGCCAACGATCTCCTTCTGTCTTCCCGTGTCTTTTTGGCGGAAGAGGCGATGGACATGGGCTTTCTAAACAGATGCCTGGAACCTGACGCGCTCCTACCCGCAGTTTATGAGTATGCGGAGATGTTGACGCAATCGGCGCCGGGGTCGCTCAGAGAGACGAAATGGCAAGTCTATTCGGACCAGCACCGTAGCGCTCGCGAAGCCGTCGAAGAGGCCGAGCGCCTTCTAGAAGCCATGGCACAGGAACCCGACTACAAAGAGGGGATCAAGGCTTGGATGGAAAAGCGCCCCGCGAACTGGTCCGGGTGATCGCCTTTATCCACCCTGTTCTGAGGCGTCCTTTTTTACGTCCGCCGCGGTTGTGAATATCGCCAATATCCTATGCAGCCCGTCGGCCCCGCCACCGATCAGAGCACCGGTAAGCAGGATGTCGACGATCCGAAAGTACCCAATATGACCAAGGTTCGAGGCGGTCGCGGCAGTGCCGGGTTCCGGGAGACCGAACAACCAATGAAGTGTATGGATGCCAAGAGATGCGGCTAAAATGCCGAGGATAACGTTAAGCACGAAGACTTCCCGTGCGGTCTCCGACCGATAAGCTGTCAGTTCCTGTTGTGCGAGGAAGAGTGCCTGACGGTCTTTGGTCAGCTTGTCCTTAAGGCCGGCATCCAATGGGCGTGCAGGGTCGCCTTCTTTGAGTGGTTTGGTTGCCTCCGCCACAAGCCGTTCACGCTCTGCCACTTGCGCCTGGCAGGCCTGAAGAGACTTCAGCAGGGAGCGACGCCCATCACGGCGCCAAATGCCGGTGTAAACCTCAGCTGCCCGTTCCACCAAAAGGGAAATGGCAATAAGCGCAACAAGAACGGTGCCAAATGTCTGCGCCATGGCCTCAGGGCGTTTGAGTGGGGTCACACCATTTGTGACCGCAATGAAGGCGACCCCCACCGCAAACAGGAGCAGAAGTATCATGATTGCGCGGCCATCGCGCTGCGAATGATCTGGCATGTCAACATCCCCCTAGTTGAACTAAGTATATCACCATCAACAAATTTACGGGTCAAACGCTAGTTTCTGTCGCCTTTGATGTGGCAGGGACGATCAGTGAGTGATATATCGCGCCCATGACTGAGCTCGCCCATATCCGTAACTTCTCCATCATCGCGCATATTGACCACGGCAAATCCACCCTTGCCGACCGGTTGATTCAGATATGCGGCGGCCTCAGCCAAAGGGAAATGAAGGAGCAGGTGCTCGATAACATGGATATCGAGCGTGAGCGCGGCATAACGATCAAAGCCCAGACCGTGCGCCTCGATTATAAAGCCGCAGATGGCATCACTTATGAGCTGAACCTCATAGACACGCCGGGCCATGTGGATTTCGCCTACGAGGTAAACCGGTCGCTGGCCGCCTGTGAGGGGTCCCTGCTCGTCGTGGACGCCAGTCAGGGTGTTGAGGCCCAGACTCTCGCGAATGTCTATACAGCGATCGAGGTCGACCACGAGATCGTGCCGGTACTGAACAAGATTGATTTGCCGGCCGCAGAGCCTGACCGCGTGCGCCAGCAGATTGAAGACGTGATTGGATTGGATGCGAGTGACGCTGTCGAAATCTCAGCGAAATCCGGTCTGGGTATCGACAATGTTCTGGAAGCCATCGTCACCAAGCTGCCGCCACCTAAGGGAGATCGCTCTGCGCCTTTGAAGGCGATGCTGGTAGACAGCTGGTACGACGCCTATCTGGGCGTTGTTGTGCTGGTGCGGGTTGTCGATGGAGAGCTCAAAAAGGGTCAGCGCATCAAAATGATGGCGACCAATGGGGTCTACGCGGTGGACCAGGTGGGCATCTTCAGGCCCAAGAAGGAAAACCTACCGTCGCTTAAAGCCGGTGAGATTGGCTTTTTTACGGCATCGATCAAAGAGGTCGCCGACACAGCGGTGGGCGACACAATCACCGATGAGCGCCAACCCTGCGACACTGCCCTGGGAGGTTTTCACCCAGCCCAGCCGGTTGTCTTCTGCGGGCTCTTCCCCGTTGATGCAGCGCAGTTTGAAGACCTACGCGACGCCATGGCCAAGCTCCGCCTCAATGACGCGAGTTTTGAATACGAAATGGAAACCAGCGCGGCCTTGGGGTTCGGGTTTCGCTGCGGGTTTCTGGGGCTTCTCCATCTGGAGATTGTGCGCGAGCGGATTGAACGTGAATTCAACATTGACCTCATCACCACGGCCCCCAGTGTGATCTACCACCTTCACATGACCGATGGGTCCATGGAGGAGATGCACAATCCAGCAGACATGCCGGATGTCATGAAGATCGACCATATTGAAGAGCCATGGATCAAGGCGACGATCCTGGTGCCGGATGAATATCTGGGTGCTGTGCTCAAGCTCTGCGAAGACCGTCGCGGCTCGCAAATTGATCTCACCTATGCCGGAACGCGCGCCATGGTCGTCTATCGTCTGCCGCTCAACGAGGTGGTGATTGACTTCTATGATCGGCTGAAATCTGTCACCCGCGGCTATGCGAGCTTTGACTATCAGATCGAGACATATGAAGAAGGCGACTTGGTCAAAATGTCGATCCTGGTCAATGAAGAGCCGGTCGATGCCCTGGCGACAATCGTACACCGGTCTCGAGCTGAACAACGCGGCCGTGCCATGTGTGAAAAGTTGAAAGAACTGATTCCACGCCACCTTTTCAAGGTGCCCATTCAAGCGGCACTTGGTGGACGCATCGTGGCCCGTGAAACCATTGCGGCCATGCGCAAAGACGTAACGGCCAAGTGCTACGGCGGCGATGTCAGTCGGAAACGCAAGCTCCTCGATAAGCAGAAAGAGGGGAAAAAGAAGATGCGTCAGTTTGGACGTGTCGACATCCCTCAGGAGGCCTTCATCGCAGCTCTCAAGATGGACGAGAACTAAACGCTCGAACGAGTGGATAGGCGCCGAGAACCACTGCAGCTAGCGCGAGCGGCACGACAGCGGGTAGTTTCAACACAGCCACAATGGTCGGATCCCAAAGGCTTGGAGAGATGTAGCGCTGCGTAACCGCTTGCATGAGATTAAGCGTGTCCGGCGACAGGGCGAACCATAATTCTCCTCCCGTGTGGAAGAAACCGCTGCGGGCTGGCGGGCCAAGCAGGTCATAAAAGCCGACAGCCAGCGTTGCCAGCGCCAATGCGCCCGATAGAAGCGTCAAAAGAAGCCGCACGTTCAGATTCCAATAGAGGTGCATAACGGAGCGATGCTTAAAAGCATGCTCCGTTATGCGGGCGTCCTACAATGCGAAAACTTCCCCCAAAGCGTTCGCCGGGCCACCAAAGTCAGAAATTGATTAGTCGCGACGCCGGAAAAGGAACGCGATAATTATACCGATCACGCCAAACACCGCCCAAGATGGGAATGTCAGAAGTGATGTGAACCCTGGATCAGCAACCACGCCTGGCAGCGTTTCTGTTGCCCATGCGCTTGTTGATTCCAGTGTCGCAGGATGAAGCAACGTCCATAACTCACCCAAGGAGCGGATTTTTACTTCTCCGGCTTCGAGCGTCTGTATTCCGTCTGCGCCCAACACCATGAGAGCAGCAGCAATAAAGATTAATCCGATTAGCCTGAAAACGATCATTATTCTTTGGCCCCCCAGCCATTTACTCATCGCGACATGTCACGACTTAACGAAACGGTAACTGCTAAGGCAACGAACGACAAGATGTCGCGGTACGATGTTTTTGCGACGAAGGGCGACAGGTGTTGATTCAGAAGGGCCGTGAGGTATATTGCGCGCCAAATCAAGTGGTTAAGAAGCCGCTGACTGCGGAGAGGTGGCCGAGTGGCTGAAGGCGCACGCTTGGAAAGCGTGTAGGCGGTAATCCCGTCTCGAGGGTTCGAATCCCTCTCTCTCCGCCATCATTTTCCTTCAGATTCAAACACTTACAAATATGTCAGGCGCAATGACGTATTCCAGCGTGTGGTCGCGGGCGTGCGTGCCGGCAAGATGCCGACAAAAAGGGGAGCGAGCGATGAGGTGATTTGTTGGCGAGAACGTGCCTTTCAAATCACCTGCGACATGTTTGCATCACCTAAATGAGAAACATGGTTAACAAATATGGAAGGCCTGGATCAGCTCGTCCGCCCGACGGCTGAGGTCCGTCGAGGGCGCAAATAATAGCGATTGGAGAAGGTCAGGCCGCCGGTAAGGTATTGCCCGATAGGTGACGTGTAAGTGTATGTCGCTTCGGCCACGATCACGCTGGTGCCGGCGCTCGTCAGACCGGCCGGCAGAGTATAGGGCGATCCTGGCGCATAGGCCGTGCCATTATAGGCATCACTCCAATCGACGGTCGTGACATTGTCCTCGTCCGCTACGACGCTGGCCACCACGACCGTGAGCGACGCAGATCCGAAGGGTTCCATAATGGTCGTGCTGGCATCGAAAATATCATCCATCAGATTGTCATCGACCAAGACCGCTTGCGCCACCAGATCAGCGACGGCGCTTCCGGTCTTATTGAGCTTTCGGTCGGCAATCAGCGCATTGCTGATCTCCACAGCGCCAAAATAAATGGAGATCATCAGGGGCAGTAGGAGCGCAAACTCGACCGATGACGTCCCATCGTTGCGCTTGAATAGAGCGCGGCTAAGAAGTCGAACATCAGCGAAAAATGAGGACATGATCACGCTCCTAGGGAAGGATTTCGCCAAAAGGCTCGTTGCGGAAAACAGCGCTGGAGGCAAGCAGGCGGTTGCCGCCTGACATGTTCTCAAGCCCAATCCCAACCGGCGTCAAAACTTTCCAGACATAAAATGCCCGCACGAGCACGACCTCACCAGCACCGCCAATATTGAATTGGAAATTGTTTGCAAGGTTGCCATCTTCATCGATTGGCTCCGTGAATTCGACAGCTCCGAATTCATCGAATGTGCGTACATCAACCACCAGGCTCTGGTCACAATCAAAGAACAGAGGGCTTCGCGAACAAATTTCAATCTTGAATTGCTCGGCCGTCATGCCGTCTTCGTGCGCCACGCCAGTCCGCACCATGCGCGCAGCGTCTTCCATGGCGCCCTCCATCGCGACAGACGCAAAAAAGATGAGAGCTGTTTCGACCAGTGCGAAGAGAAACGCAAAGAAGGGAAGGGCAATGAGGCCCATCTCGACCGCCACGCTGCCCTGTTCATCTTGTTCAAAAGACCGAGAGATCCGCGGCTGTGGCCGCTTTCTCCTAAGTCCCGATCTGGTGCCCTTGTATGTCACGGGGATGCCTCACATCAATCAAAGTGGCGCCTGCCGAAAACCGGAAGGCTTTCATGCTGTGAGAAATATCGAAAAAGGTTTTCCCGTCCGTCAGTTTTTGGTGCGCAATTTGAGCCAAAACTGGCGTGAATTTGAGTCAAAGTTTAAGTGTTTTCGCGCGGCATGGAATACCGCGGACGACCGCCGAGAAGTCGCAATAGAAACAATTTTATCTAAATCTTCCCCGACGGGTTGAGCACCCTTTAATACCCTCTGCGTAGTCTGTATCCGGTTTTTAGTCCCTGGCACGGGAGTGTTCCGATAACGGAGCAACGTAAGTATGGATCAGATTAGCAATCGAGTGGCTGTGGCAGCGTTGAGGTTTCTTGCGACGCTGGGAGAGTTTCGGCGAAACCGAAGAGGCAATGTCGCCGTCATGTTTGCGTTAGCGATGATGCCCATTATGGCAGCTGCAGGCATTGGCGTAGATTTGTCGCGCGCCTACGTCGTTAAGGCGCATTTGACCCATGCGTTGGATGCGGCGGGCCTCGCTGTCGCTGGGTCGCCAGGCGCGTCGGATGAATATCTAGAAACACTGGCGCAGGACTTCTTCAATGCAAACTACCCGGACACTGAAATCGGTGTGCCCGGTGCTCTGCAGCTCACCGTAGGGGATAATGTGGTTACTCTCTCCGCATCTGCCACGCTCCCAACGGCACTTCTCGGCATATTTGGCATCGATGAAATGGATGTCGCCAGTGAAATCGAAGTTACCCGAGAAAACAAGGGCTTGGAAGTGGTGCTGGTGCTCGACAATACAGGCTCTATGAGCTGGAATGGCAAGATAGGATCTCTCCGCAAGGCCGCAAAAGATCTAATTGATATTCTCTTTCAGGACGATCCGTTCCCCGAAAAGCTCAGAATGGGTATTGTCCCGTTCGCTGCGGCAGTCAATGTAGGCACTGAGTTTGATCAGGCCTATTTGGATATGGATGGCCTGTCGTCCATTCACGGCGAAAACTTTTCTCCCGGCACAAATATTTGGGACCTCTATGAGGAAATTAACAATCGCGACTGGGTAGGATGTGTTGAGACGCGCCCAATGCCGCATGACACGCTTGATAGCCCCCCGAGTATTGCCACGCCGGATACATTGTGGGTTCCGTGGTTTGCGCCGGACGAACCAGAAATGTCGGGATATCCGAACCGGTATCTCAAAGACGAAATTAGTGGCAGTGCGGAAGAGCGGCAACGTTTTACTGGCAAGTATATCGACTCAAAAGCGAGTCCGTCGTCGCGGGGACCGCAGAATGGCTGTGGTATGAAACCGATTATGCCACTATCGAACGACAGAGATGCGTTGAGAAGCGAAATAGATGGGATGATCGCAAGCGGATTGACTCACATTCCCGTCGGTCTTGCATGGGGATGGCGCGTTATCTCCCCCGGCGAACCTTTTACCGAAGGCGCTGCGTATGACGATGAGGAGGTTACCAAAGCGATGATCCTGTTAACCGACGGAGAGAATGTCGTCGGGACCAGAAACAACCATAATAAATCCTACTACACCGCTTATGGTTATCTTGCGGAGGGCAGGATGGGGACTACAAATGGAAGTACCGCGGCGGACCGGTTAGACGAGAAAACATTAGAAATTTGCGAAAACATAAAAGAAGAAGGAATACGCCTTTACACGATCACGTTCCAGGTGAACGGCAACCAAACACAAGACTTGATGGAAGAATGCGCAACCAGCCCCGCGCTCTATTTTGACTCACCGAGCAACGAGCAATTGCAGACCGTCTTTCAGGCGATCGCACGAGATCTGTCGAACCTGAGGCTCAGCAAGTAGAGAACAGTCACCAACAGACCAACAAAAAAGGAGCGCCTCGGAAGAGACGCTCCTTTTTTGCGCTTTTAACGCGTCTGTCTATTCTTGGCCGTTGCTTGCCTCGGCAGATTCATCGCCGTAACCGGTGATGCCTTTGGTGGTTGCCAGCAGAGCATCGGTCGGCTCTGTTGCATCGGCGGCATTGATCACCCGTACACAGTTGGGTGCACATGCATAGGAAAACTGACCAGTACCTCGGTTGACGGTCACCACGTTGCCCTGCATCGCTGTAACATTGACATCAAGGTTGGCGATCTGTCTCCCTGCCGCATCAAGTGCAATCAGGTTGGTGGTGCCATAAGAGCGACCGAAGACAACCAGCGTATTGTTGTTGCTGACTGAGACGTCAGCAATTGCTGGATTGCCGACAATTACGGTGGAAGCTGCTTGTCCCAGAGTGTGCAGGCGGGAGTGGTTGACCTCTAGCTTGAGGTCAGCTGCCCCTGCAGGAACAGCCATGAGGCTTCCTGACAGCGCTGCTGCATACGTGAAGCTTCGAAGGGGGCGCTTAAGAGCGTGCATCATCTGCATAAGTCCTTTAGCCGCGACTTGCTTGTCGCAGGAACGGTTTTTGAGCCTTCCGAGACTTTAGGGGTGAAAGGCTAAACGCTTTGCAAACAAAACAGTTTGCTGCAAATCAGCACTATTCTGCCTTTGCGGGATTCGCGTCTTTTCCAACATTGAAGTGACGTGTGACAGCTCGTCAGCGCTGTTCCTGAGAAGTCATTCCTTTTTAACCAATCTATTGGCCTGGCTAGATAAAAAGGAGAATTTATATTTGATGAACAAAGTAAAAAAAGGTCATCAGCAAAATTTTAAAATGTATTGAATAAAATTGTTGAAATAAAAATTCGAGATGCGGGTGATTTTTGTCTTCAGATTAACTTGAGGGTAAGACCGGTCCGATAGGTTGGGAGCACTCAAAGACATGCGCCGAAGGGCGATGGATTTGGGCTAGTGCTGTACTAAGAGTAAATGAGGATCTAGTCATGACAAATTTTGTGAAGCATTTCGCAAAGAACGAGTCCGGTGCGACAGCCATTGAATATGGTCTCATCGCTGCTGGTATCTCAGTTGCAATCGTTGGCATCGTTGGCACGCTCGGAACGAACATTCTGGCTGCGTTCACCACTGTTGCAGGCGCGATCTCAGGCTAACCTGAGAAGACACTATCGCGACCAACCCTTCTCAAGGGCTTCTGCGAGAAGAAACGTTGCAAAGAGCCGCCGGCTGCATTTAGCGCCGGCGGTTTTTTTGTGCCCGTGGCGACCGCTTTAAGACACCTCCAAAGGACCGCCGTACACGGATAGAAAAACGCTCCGTCTTTACGCTGTGTTTACACCCGTCGCCCCATTCTCTCACAAAGACAAGTGCTCCAAAGTACTTGTTTTCATTCAACTTTTAGGGGTTTGCGCTGTGCAGATCGTCATCCTTACCATTCTCCCAGCGCTATTGATCATGGCCGCGGTCAATGACTTGATGACCTTCCGCATCCCCAATTGGGTATCGCTGGCCCTGCTGGGACTCTTTCTAGTGGTTGCACCGCTCGCAGGGTTGAGCTGGATGATCATGGCCAGTCACCTGGCGCTGGGTGCTGCACTGCTCTTGGTGGGCATGGCGATGTTTGCCTTGAACCTATTAGGCGGCGGAGATGCGAAGTTGCTGGCGGCGATCGGGCTCTGGATGGGGTGGCCCGCAATGTCGGCCTTTCTCGTTTGGGCAGCGATTGCCGGAGGATTGTTGGCCCTCACTGTCCTGATGTTTCGTCGGGCACCTTTAGCTGCAGCGGCGGCGGAGACGCCATGGATCGCCCGTCTCCACGACAAACAAGCAGGCATTCCTTACGGGATCGCACTGGCCGCCGGCGCGCTTATCGCGCTGCCGCAGACGGTGTGGTTCGCACTCGCGGCGGTGGCCGCCTAATCACATGGATGGCAACAAAAGACATGAAACAGACCGCAAATGCGGGCGCTGAGCCACGAAAAAGGTCCTGAAAAATTAACTATAAGTTGATCGAAAAGTCGTTTGATAGAGGCAAGGCGAGCATTCACAGCCGGAAAAAGGTGGTGATCCAGTGAACGCGATGAGAATTGGAATATTGGCATTGGCTTTGGTCGCCGCGGGTCTCGCGGCGTTCTTGGCGCGATCACTCGTGTCCAATGAGGCACCGCAGGCAGCTGCGCCACAAATCATCGAACAACCAATGGCCGAGGTACTGGTAGCGGCAGACGATTTGGCGCTGGGGCAGCGCGTGAGCAAGGGCGACCTTGTCTGGCGGCCCTGGCCGGAAGATGCGGTTTCTGATGCCTACGTGACTCTGGATGTGCAACCAAATGCGTTGGAGGTTTTTGGCGGTGCGATAGCGCGTAGCCCCATCCTGGCGGGCGAACCGATCACATCCGGCAAACTGGTTAGCTTCGAGAATGCCGGCTTCATGTCAGCCCTCCTGTCGCCCGGCATGCGTGCCGTTTCGACCAAAATTTCTCCGGAGACCGGTGCTGGCGGCTTCATTCTCCCTAATGACCGGGTTGATGTAATCATGACGATGCGTCTGCGCGGCGGATCTGGCGGAGAAATTGATGGAAGCGGCGGCGGATATCGCAGCGAAACCATTCTTCGCAATGTGCGCGTCATGGCGATTGACCAGACCTTCAAAGAAGTTGAAGGCGAACAAGTCGTTGTCGGTAAGACGGCAACGCTGGAAATGTTGCCATCGCAGGCGGAAGACTTTGCGCTTGCCGCTGCACAGGGCGATATCGCTCTCGCGTTGCGGCCTTTGGCTGACAATGGCCGCGCGGATCAAGTACCGACAAGCGCTTCCGCTCAACAGACAAGTGCGTCATCCAGCCGCCAAGGTGCCTCTGTACGCATCTTGCGGTATGGCGCTGAATCAATCGTCACAACGGTAGCAGGGAGAGGGAAATGAGTTGGATGGCAGCGTATCGCTATCGCTTCCTGTCGCCGGAAAGACTCCGGAAGACGTTTGCGTTCTTGTTTATCGGATTGGTGTTTGCGGCGTCAGGGTTGACGACCAACGGCGCTGTGATGGCGGCAGGCGATGCCCAACTGGTCCGCATCTCGGAAGGTGGCACGAGCACGGCCTCTCGCTCTCTGACCCTTGGGCTTAACAAGGCAGCGATTATCGAACTGCCTGTCGACGCCACCGATGTGCTGGTGTCCAACCCCGCTATCGTCGACGCGGTTGTTCGCACGGCGCGGCGCACTTATGTCATCGGAATGGAGATTGGGCAGACCAACGCCTTTTTCTTCAATGCGCATGGCGAACAGATACTCAATCTGGAAATCCGTGTGGAACGGGACCTTGCGGGCCTCTCGGACATGATTGCCCGTTTCCTGCCAAAAGCGCGCGTGAATGTCGAAGCGGTCAATGACAACATTATTTTGTCTGGCTTTGTGCCAAACGCGGCCCAGGCAAGTCAGGCGCGTGATCTCGCTGCACGTTTTGTGGGTAACCCAGAGTATGTGCTCAACATGTTGGCGATTGAAGGCAAAGAACAGGTCAACCTGCGTGTCACCGTCGCAGAGATGCAACGCTCGTTGATCAAGCAATTGGGCGTGGACCTTACAAGTTCCGTTGACCTCGGGAGCTTGGCTCTGAGCGTCGCGACCTCCAATACTTTTTCCATACAAGGCAACCCGCTCGGCGGGTTGACCACGGCGCCCAACGGACTGCCCGCGACAGGGGGATCAGACCTCACCGGCGCGTTGACAGCCTTGGAGCGGGCTGGCCTTCTGCGAACCCTCGCAGAACCAAATCTCACGGCCATCTCTGGCGAAGCAGCGAGCTTCCTGGCAGGGGGCGAGTTTCCGGTGCCCACATCGCAGGATAGAAACGGCAATGTGATCCTGGAGTTCAAACCCTTCGGTGTGGGGCTTGGCTTTAAGCCTGTTGTCTTGGGCCACGGGCGCATCAGTCTTCAAATTTCGACCGAGGTAAGCGAGCTCTCCAACGAGGGGTCTTTCGTTTTCGAAGGATCCACGACTGTCGACTCAAACGGAAATGTTGTCACGCGGGACGGCGTGACTGTCCCCGCCTTGAGTGTTCGGCGCGCTGAGACCACAGTCGAACTGCCGAGCGGCGGTTCTATGGTGATGGCAGGCCTCCTCTCCGAAAGCACCAAGCAGAACATCGACGGTGTGCCGGGCATAAAAGATGTACCCGTTCTGGGGTCGCTCTTCCGCAGCCGCGACTTTCAGGACAATGAAACAGAGCTCGTCGTCATCGTGACACCATACCTTGTTGATGCAACAAGCCGCGATGAAATCGTTCTCCCGACGGATGGGTATGCCCCGCCGTCGGATTTGGACACATTCCTGATGGGCCGCTTAAACGCGACCTATGGCGTCGCAGGTGAGGCAGGCGCAAATGGCGCATTGCAAGGCCCTGTCGGTTTCGTAGTGGATTGAGGGAATGGAGAGGCTTATGACCAGATTGATCCTAACCCTGTGTGTATCACTTGGGCTGACCGCATGTGGTGCCTTCAATGGGCGTGATGACGCCATGTTTGACGCGCGGTATCAACATCCGATCAGCGTCGACCCGCAGGTCGTCACACTCGAAATGAATGTACCGCAGGACAAAATTGCGCTCAGCGTCGCAGACAAAGCAGCGATTGATGCGTTTGCGCGAACATATAAGGCGCGCGGACACGGCGCCCTGACGATCGCGGCGCCGAGCGGATCGCCCAACGAAGCAGCGGCGGTATCGATTGTTGCAGAGACGCGCGCGGTCCTTGCCGATGCTGGCGTCACAGGTCCAGCAGTTGGGTATGCCGCCTACCGTGCCTCCTCAGCTAATAGCAGCGCGCCCGTCATCCTGACCTATCGCAGATATGTCGCGAGCGCGAGCCCCTGCGGCAATTGGACGAAGGACTATGCCTTCACGCCTAACAACAAGCGGACACCCAATTTTGGCTGTTCGACCCAAAGCAATCTTGCCGCAATCGTGGCCGATCCTGCCGACCTGTTGGGCCCACGGGAATGGGACCCGGCCTACGCACCGCGTCGTGATGAGGTAATTGAGAACTTTCGTATAGGCGAGGTGACGGAGTCAGCGGAATCCGGCAACGCCTCGGGATCAGTGAGCGAAGTATCCGATGAATAATGCAGAGCAAGTCATACCTGAAGAGCCCGTTTTCGAAGACGATTTCGATGATGACGGCGAAGATGAATTCGTCACGCAATCTGTCGTGAAGCCTGTTCCAAGGATTTCCATTGAGGTGTTCTGTGAACAGCCCGATACCGGTGTTGTGATTCAGCGGGCAGCGGAAGATCGTCGCCTGGCCAAAGCTCATTTGACAGTTCACATGGGGGGCATTCCTGCTGCGGTTACGTATTACAAAGATACGGGCACACCGAGCCTGATCATTGTTGAGACGGTCGAAGGCGGAGAGACACTGTTCAAACAATTGGGCGCTTTGGCGGAAGTCTGTGATGCAGGCACCAAAGTCGTGATTGTTGGCCACCTGAATGACATCACGCTCTACCGGGAGATGATCCGCCAAGGGGTCAACGAATATCTGGTGGCGCCGCTGTCGCCCATTCAGATTGTCGACTCTGTGGCGCGTCTCTATGCGGATCCAGATGCCCCTCCTATCGGCCGTTCCATTGTGTTTCTTGGCGCTAGGGGCGGTGTCGGTTCCAGCACGCTGGCGCACAATGTGAGCTGGTGTATCGCAGAAGAAATGCGTGAAGACGTGACGCTGATCGATATGGATTTGCCTTTCGGAACCGCTGGCCTCGACTTCAATCAGGACCCCGTACAAGGTGTCGCCGAAGCTTTGATGCAGCCGGAGCGCCTTGATGACGTTTTGCTCGACCGGCTGTTAGTGAAGTGCACAGACCGCCTCTCCATTTTTGGTGCCCCAGGCACATTGGATCGGGACGAAGACCTGCTACCGGAAGCCTGCGAGTCAGTTATCGAGACGGTGCGCGAGACCTGCCCTTGCGTTGTTGTTGACATGCCTCACGTGTGGAATCGCTGGTCGCGACAAACGCTGCTCAATGCCGATGAGATCATCATCACGGCGACGCCGGATCTCGCGAGCCTCAGGAACACTAAAAACTTTCTGGATATTATCAAAAAACAGCGGACAAATGACGCGGCGCCTCATGTGGTTTTGAATCAGGTGAGTATGCCGAAGCGGCCTGAGATCCCCGCCGACGATTTCGCGGAGGCCATTGAGCAGGAACCAACACTGCTCTTGCCGTTTAATCCGGTACTTTTCGGCACAGCGTCAAACAATGGCCAGATGCTGCAGGAAATCGATCCGAAGAACAAAACGACCGCAGCGGTTCGACATCTGTCGACACTGGTGACCGGTCGCCACGCGCAGGTAGAAAAGAAAAAGAGCTTCCTCTCTTCTTTGCTCGGCGGAAAGAAGGGGTAACCCATGTTCGGCCGGCGAGATTCTGCAAACGGGCGATCCCCTTCTGCGCCCGCAGAGGGGAAAGCCCCGCCACCGCCGCCTGCGAGGTCCGCAGCGCCGAAGCCGGCTGCGCCGGAACCTGCGAAGCCGAAAATCTCGACACCAACACCAACCGCACCCCAGCCAGCACCCGCTCATGTGGGTGCCGATGTCAGGCCGCCTGAATATTTTCAGACTAAGACAACGATCTTCAACGCGCTCATCGATACAATCGACCTAACGCAGCTCGCACAGCTCGACACAGAGAGCGCGCGGGAAGAAATCCGCGACATTGTCAGTGAAATTATCGCCATCAAAAATGTCGTCATGTCCATCTCAGAGCAGGAAGATCTGCTTCAGGACATTTGTAACGACGTGTTGGGTTATGGTCCGCTGGAGCCGCTTCTCGCACGAGACGATATTGCTGACATCATGGTCAACGGTGCAGGCCTCACCTTTATCGAGGTGGACGGGCGTGTGGAACCGACAAATGTCAAATTTCGCGACAACTCTCAGCTCCTGAACATTTGTCAGCGCATTGTGAGTCAGGTGGGCCGCCGGGTCGACGAGTCGAGCCCGATTTGTGACGCGCGCCTCGCCGACGGCAGTCGTGTCAACGTGATTGCCCCGCCCCTGGCCCTCGACGGACCAACGCTCACCATTCGTAAGTTTCGCAAAGACAAGCTGACGATGAATGACCTGGTCGGCTTCAAGTCGATTTCGCCGGAAGGCGCCGATGTGCTGGCTGTGGTGGGGAACGTGCGTTGCAACGTCCTCATCTCCGGCGGTACGGGTTCCGGTAAGACCACGTTGCTCAACTGTATGACCGGTTTCATTGATACAGACGAACGTATCATCACGTGCGAGGATGCGGCCGAGCTCCAGCTTCAGCAGCCCCACGTTGTTCGCCTCGAGACCCGCCCGCCGAACCTCGAAGGTCAGGGCGAGGTCACCATGCGGGACCTGGTAAAGAACTGCCTGCGTATGCGCCCTGAGCGGATCATCGTAGGTGAGGTACGCGGACCGGAAGCGTTTGACCTCCTTCAGGCGATGAACACCGGTCACGATGGTTCCATGGGCACGCTCCACGCCAACTCACCCCGTGAGGCTCTGTCACGGCTCGAGAGCATGATCACCATGGGTGGGTTTGCACTGCCGTCGAAGACAATTCGGGAAATGATCGTTGGGTCCGTTGATGTGATCATCCAGGCCGCGCGTCTGCGCGATGGGTCGCGGCGGATCACGCATGTGACGGAAGTCTTGGGAACAGAAGGCGATGTGATTACCACGCAAGATCTCTTCATCTACGACATGGAAGGTGAAGATGATCAAGGAAAGATCATCGGCAGACACAAATCCACAGGCATTGCGCGCCCGGCATTCTGGGACAAGGCGCGTTACTACAATCAGCATCACAAGCTTTCTCAGGCGCTTGACCGGGCGCAGGACTAAGGCGACCGATGGACCAGACAACGCTCATAATCGTAGGGGTGGCACTGCTGGCGGCGGTGTGCATTGGCGCGGTCGGATTTGCCTTCGTGGGTGGCAAAGACACTAAATCCACCCAACGCATGGCCCGTGTCGCCAGTGGCAAAAACCGTGGGGCAAAAGGCGAAGGGAAAGAGGATGCGCAAGCCGACAATTCCGGACCACGCCGCAAACAGGTTCAGGAGACGCTGAAGGAAATCGAGGCGAAGCAGAAAGCGGAAAAAGAGAAGCTGACGATCCGCTTGAGACTTCAGCGCGCGGGTCTCGAAATCACACCTCGCACATTTTACATCGCAAGTGTTGTAACGGGCATGGTCGTTGCGCTCATCATAACTCTTTCAGGCCTCCCGGTTGGGGCAGCGGCGCTCGGCGGTTTCGCAGGGGGCTTTGGTGTTCCGCGTTGGTTCGTGAATTTCAAGACCAAGAGGCGGCAGGCGGCTTTTGTGGAAGAGTTTGCCAATTCGCTAGACGTCATCGTTCGCGGTGTGAAGGCGGGTCTGCCCATCAATGACTGTTTGAAGATTATCGCAAACGAAAGCCCGGAACCCGTTGGCCGCGAATTCAGGGAACTTGTGGATGGCCAGGCCATGGGCGTCACGGTTGAGCAGGGCCTCCAGAAAGTCTACGAGCGCATGCCTCTGCCGGAAGTGAACTTTTTTATGATTGTTCTGGCAATTCAGCAGCAGGCCGGTGGTAACTTGTCAGAAGCGTTGGGTAACCTCGCCAACGTGTTGCGGGACCGTAAAAAGATGCGTGCGAAAATTCAGGCGATGTCTCAGGAAGCGAAAGCATCCGCCGGCATCATCGGCGCGCTGCCACCCGGTGTGATGCTTCTCATCTACGTGACTACACCTGAGTATATCAGCCTGCTATTTACGACGACTGCTGGAAACATGATCATCGTCGGCGGGTTGATGTGGATGGGCATTGGCCTGCTGGTCATGCGCAAAATGATCAACTTCAACTTTTAGAACGGGATACGATGAATGTTTGCGCTCATTGAAAGCCTGTTCAGTATTGAAAACATCGTCACGATTCTGATGGCTCTGGCCGCATTCGCCACGGTGCTCACGCTGGCGACACCGATGCTGTCCACCGACAAATTGTCGGTACGCATGAAGTCGGTGTCCAGCGAGCGGGAAGCTTTGCGCCGCGCTCACCGTGAACAGTTAGAACGTGAGCGCGACGGCAAAAAGCTCCGTCAGGATCCCAAAGGCTTCATCAAGCAGTTTGTCGACAGGCTGAACTTAATGGAGCTGATGGAAAGCGATGCCATTCGCGGCAAGCTGAAGAAAGCGGGGTTTCGCGGGCAAGCGCCCGTCTACTCGTTCATGTTTTTCCGCTTCTTCATGCCGATCATCCTGTTTGTCGTGACGATCCTGTATCTGTTCTTCGCCAACGCCTTTGGTCTTGAACCTTTGGCGCGCGTCGCGGCGTCCTTTGGTGCCGCCTTTATTGGTTTCTACCTGCCAAACGTATTTGTTGAAAACATGATCGCCCGCCGACAGGAATCGATCAAAAAGGCCTTCCCGGATGCCCTCGACCTGCTTCTGATTTGCGTCGAGTCAGGCATGTCCGTAGAAGCTGCATTTAACAAGGTGGCGGGCGAAGTCGGCACGCAGTCCGTAGAACTTGCGGAAGAGTTAAGTCTGACAACTGCCGAGCTGTCCTACCTTCAGGACCGGCGCATGGCCTATGAGAACCTTGCGACCAGGACGGGCCTTGAGGGTGTGAAAGCAGTGACCATGAGCCTCATTCAGGCGGAACGGTACGGGACGCCCTTGGGCACGGCCCTTCGCGTCATGGCGCAGGAAAATCGGGACATGCGGATGGCGGCGGCTGAAAAGAAAGCAGCGGGCCTGCCGCCTAAACTGACGGTACCGATGATCGCCTTCTTCTTACCGGTTCTCTTTTTCGTCATTTTGGGGCCGGCCGTCATCAAGCTCTACCAGTAACCGGCAATCTGCCACTGCGGCAGCGACCAGGCACATGAAAAAAGCCGAAGCAGGATGTACCGCTTCGGCTTATCTATGTTCCAGTGGGATGAGACTCAGGCCGTGACCGAGTCACTGGATGTCGATTGGCGCGTCCAGGGCTTCCATTTCCCGCCACAGAGCTGGTTGGGCGAGCATGGAGCGGATCGTGGTGATGTTGTTGGACGCAAGACTTGGCGGAAGATCGGCGCGGGCGAGCCGCTCGGCTTCCTCGAAATCACCTTGGAGCCCAAGCACCAGAGCAAGGTTTTGTCGGGCATGTGCGCCGGCAGATGGGTTGGCGGCGGCACGGCGAAGCGTCTCTTCCGCAGAGGTCAGATCGCCGGATAGAGCATGCGATAGACCGAGATTTGTCAGGATCGTCGGATGATCCGGTGCCAGGCGCAGCGCTGAGTTGTATTTGTCTTTGGCCAGATCATGCTCACCCATTTCGTCAAGGGCGACGCCCGCAGCCGACAGGATGGTCCAGTCGGTCGGGCTCAAAACGGCTGCTTTTGCCAGAAGAGCGGAAGCCTGATCCGGTTTGCCGCTGGCGGCAAGGGTCTTGCCATACTCCGCCAAAATAGCGGGATCGTTTGGATGAAGAGCGTTGGCCTGGCTGAGAACGCTGAGCGCCTGCGTGTGCGAGCCCAGATGCCTCAGGCCTCGCGCATATCGAGCGGCTGCTTCTGCATTTTGTGGATCTTGTTCATAAACACCACCCCAATAGGCGGCTGACGCAACAAAGTCGCGCGGTTCCGAAAGATGAACCGGCAGATCGGTTGCGGCACCCAGTCCGGGGCGTTCAGGTTCTGCGTCGGTTGCGCAGCCGCTGAGCATCAATGCACCGAGCGCTGTGCCCAGAACAGATCGCGTCACTTTGGTCTGCGAACGAAGGAACTTTGGATAAGCCATTGGTTTCCACATCTCATAGCAAATCGGCAGGCACATGCATTTGCCCACGCTCTATCCTCGCCTACAGGTCTCAAGAAAGCCTTAAGCATAAACTTGGTCTCAAATTGCCTGTACCTCTTTCGGGAGCCACTGGCTTGTTTGTATAGTGAGACATGTCCTCAGAACCGTTCAAAAGCATCATCTTAACGATCCGTAAAGCGGTGGACCGTCTTGGCTTCGATCGGGTGCTTCTATTCGTGCTCGGGACCGCTGTTTTGGTCCTTTTGGTTTTGGGTATGGGCAAAGGCCTGACGGGGTGGGATGAAAACGATGCGCGGGTCACTTTCTTTCAGATCGGGACGGGATCTACGGGCGGGACCTATTTTCCAATGGGGGAAGCCCTTGCGGCTGTGATCAGCCGACCGCCGGGCTCTGATCCCTGCATACCAGGGAGCCGTTGTGGCGTTCCAGGGCTCGTGGCGATCTCCAAGGGATCGGCGGGATCGGTCGCGAATGCAAGAGCTGTTGCCGACGGTCTCCTCGACTCTGCGTTGGTCCAGGCAAACGTTCTTGAGGACGCGTTTCACGGGCGCGGTGCTTTTGAGGGAGAGCCACCACGCGAGAATCTCCGGGTCATCGCCAACCTCTATGTCGAAGCGATCCATCTGGTGACGGCACGTGGGTTGGAAATTAAGGGCGTTGCGGATCTGAAAGGCCTGCGGGTGTCCATCGGCTCAGAGGGCTCCGGCACCCGGGCGGACGCGATCGCAATCCTCAAGGCTTTTGGCGTGTCGCTTACGGATATTGAGCCTGTAAGTGCCGATGCGTCGCGCTCGGCAGAACTGATCCTGTCAGGTAATCTTGATGCATACTTTCTTGTAGCAGGAGCACCCGCAAGATCTATTGAAGACCTGGCGGTCAGAGGCGCAATTGACATTGTGCCGATTGAAGGGGAGCCCGCTGACCGTCTGCGGATCGCGCGTACCTTCTACAGCGATTTCATCATCCCTGAGAACACCTATCGCTTTGTGGGTGATGTGAAGACCATCGGCATTGGTGCGTTGTGGATTACACGGGAGACCACGGACACGGATCTGGTCCATGCCATCACCCGAGCCTTGTTTGATGATCGCAACCGGGAAACTCTTATCACCGCCAATGCAAATGGGCGTCATGTAAATCCTGAAGCGGCTGTCCGTGGCGTACCGATCCTATTGCATCCCGGCTCAGAGCTCTTCTACTTTGAGAAAGGTATTCTGGAGCGCTGATCAGTCTCCGCTCTGCTCAGGTGGCCGATCTCGCACAACAGCCTGGGCGACGATTGCGCGTTCGCCATTGAACGTGATCGCGGGCGAACCATGGAGCCGATACCCTTCATCGAGCGCTTTTGACACGCGCTCACAGAATGCATGGTCATCGGGGCCTGTAAGCAGTCTGTATTTAAGCTCGGACATGGGCACTCCTCGTGGCAGTGGATTTGGTCGACAGGCGCTGGGATTGCAGGCCATTCAGACCCTCTATACTGTTTGCGGGCGTTTGAGCAAATTCAAAAGAGGTCGCGCCCGTGGAAGATGTGTTTGTAACCGACAAAGACGCCGTTGCTTTGCCAGTCTGGCCAGTACGCTCAGGCGATGTGCAGTCGTGGTGTGACGCACATGCGGGCGCCGGGGCAGCCTGGGTGGGAACGTCGGGGTTTACGGGCGAAGCCGGCCGTGTTCTGACGCTGCCGGACGAAGCAGGCAGCCTCGCCGGCGCGCTGTTGGGGCTGGGCACAGCCGATGATCCCTTTGTCTTCGCCGCTCTCTCTGAGACTCTGCAAGCGGGCACCTACAGGCTCGCGGGCATGGACGGGTTGGACAAGGCTCAGGCGGCTTTGGGCTGGGCGCTCGGCACCTACAGTTTCACCAAATATAAATCCCGGGAGCGAGAGCTCCCCAAGCTGGTACTGCCAGAGGGTGTCGATCTGGGCGAGCTGACGGATATTGTAGATGCGGTGTTTCTCACCCGCGATCTGGTCAACACGCCGACCAGCGATCTTGGGCCTGCGGAGCTCGAAACAGCCGTCCGGCAGGTGACCGACGGATTTGGCGTGTCTTGCTCAGTGATCACGGGCGATGATCTCCTCAAAGAGAATTACCCGATGGTGCACGCCGTTGGCCGCGCGGCGGCAGCGAGTGCTGCGCCGCGCCTCATGGATTTTACTTGGGGGTATGAAACGGCCCCGAAAGTCACCCTGGTCGGCAAAGGCGTGTGCTTTGATACGGGCGGGCTTAACCTCAAGCCCGGCAATTCCATGGCCTTGATGAAAAAGGATATGGGCGGTGCGGCGCATGTTCTCGCTCTTGCGCAACTTATCATGCGATCCAATCTGAACGTGCGTCTGCGAGTCCTGATCCCGGCTGTTGAAAACGCTGTCTCTGGAAATGCCTTCCGGCCGGGCGACGTGCTGGACAGTCGTAAAGGGTTGAGCGTTGAGATTGGTAATACGGACGCTGAAGGGCGTCTCATTCTGGCGGACGCGCTTGCGGAAGCGGACGGCGAAGAACCGGAACTGCTGATAGACATGGCGACCCTTACAGGCGCCGCGCGTGTGGCCTTAGGACCAGATCTGCCTCCATACTATACGAATGATGATGCGTTTGCGGCGGCGCTGAATGACGCCGCAGAGCAGAACGCTGATCCCCTATGGCGCATGCCTTTGTGGTCAGCCTATGACAGCTGGCTGAGCAGCAAGATTGCCGACGTCAATCATATCTCCGACGGTCCATTTGCCGGGTCTATCACGGCCGCGCTCTTCCTGGCACGGTTTGTGGAGAAAGCAAAAACCTACGTGCATTTTGATGTCTTTGCCTGGACACCGCGTGCGAAACCAGGCCGTCCTGTGGGCGGGGAAGCTCAAGGCATTCGTGCGCTTTTCGCGTACCTCAAAAAGACCTACGGCGTCCGTTAACCCGCTTGGCGATAAGGACAGAAGCGGGGTAGACTGATCCGGCTCCGAAACGGAATTTGAGCCGGAAAACCCGATGGACGTAAAGCCGCTTGATGCGCTGAAGCTTTGGCATGATGTGGTGCTCGATACAGTGCGCCGTGATGTGCCGGACCTGTCGGCGCGGCAGCTTGCGATCCTGTTGACCGTCTACCTGGAACCACCACCGCATACTGTCCGCGGGTTGGCCGCCAAGCTTGATGTGTCGAAACCGGCGATTACGCGCGCCCTTGACACGATGGGTCAGAAAGATCTCCTCAAACGAAAGCGTGACGATACGGATAAGCGCAATGTGCTCGTGCAGCGGACCGTTGCGGGGTCGGTCTATCTCAGCGAACTTTCTGACACCATTATTTCGAAGGCGAAGGATCACCTGTCGTGACAAACAGCAATGGTCTCGACAAGCGGTTGAACCCGTATCGGCCCGATCTTGCCGCCGCCTATCTCCGAGGTGAGGTGGAGGCAGATCGGTTCGTCGAGAGCGAGGACTTTCAAGTGGTGGCGCCCCGCGCGCCTCTTCTTAGAAGGCCGGACGAGAATGCGCCGATGGACACGGAGCTCCTGTTTGGCGAAACCTTTCGTGTCTATGAGACGGAGGACGATTGGTGCTGGGGTCAATCGGCACAAGATGATTATGTGGGCTACATCTCGTCGGACCTTTTGCAGACACAAAAAAGCCCTGTGACCCACCGGGTGGTGGCGCTCAGAACCTTTGTCTATCCAGAATCAGACATTAAGTCGCGGCCTGCGTCACCCTTGTCGATGAACGCAAAACTGGTCGTGACAGGCGCTGCCGGCAAGTTTGTTGAGTTGGAGGGCGGCGGGTATGTCGTGTCCTCTCACCTGGCCAAGATCGACACTTATGCAGCCGACTATGTGGCTGTCGCAGAAGAGTTTTTGGGCGTGCCTTACCTCTGGGGCGGTCGGGACGCGCGCGGCCTGGATTGCTCGGGGCTTGTTCAGATGAGTATGGAGCGATGTGGCATTGCCTGCCTGCGGGACACGGATCTTCAGGAGGCCACGCTCGGCGACCCCCTCGCTGACCCGACCGATCTCTCAGCCTTACAGCGGGGCGATTTGATCTTCTGGCGCGGGCATGTGGGCATTATGGTGGACGAAGAGACCTTGCTGCATGCAAACGCCACCCACATGCGCACGGTGAAAGAGCCAATCGCGGAAGCGGTGCGGCGCATCGATAAAAGCGATGGACCGGTGACCAGCATTAAAAGGCTTAAAGCCTCAGGATGAGGCGACCCCGGGACCCATCTCGAGATCGAACGCCGCTGCCATCAGTGTCTTCGTATAGTCAGTCTGAGGCGCGTCAAATATCTGATCCGCAGGGCCTTGCTCAACGACTTTGCCCGCCCGCATTACGATCACCTGATCGGCGAGCGCCCGCACTACTTTCAGGTCGTGACTGATGAAGAGATAGGCAAGGCTGTACTTCTTTTGCAATGAGCGAAGGAGATCAACAATCTGTGCCTGCACCGACATATCAAGTGCGCTGGTCGGTTCATCAAGCATCACGAATTTGGGCTGTAACGCCATGGCGCGGGCAATGGCGATCCGCTGCCGCTGACCGCCGGAGAACTCATGGGGGTAGCGGTCCTGCATCGCCGGATCAATCCCCACTTCCTGAAGCGCGGCGGACACCCGCGTTCTGCGCTCTGTTGCGGACAGTCCCTGGTTTTGAACGATCAGACCTTCTTCGACGATCTGCGAGATGGAGAGGCGCGGCGAGAGCGACCCAAACGGATCCTGAAACACGATCTGCATATGCTCGCGGAGCGGGCGCACATCCTTTTCGGTCAGCCCATCGATCTGATCGCCTTCAAATCGGATCGGCCCCTCACTGGAGATGAGCCGAAGCAGGGCAAGGCCCAGAGTCGTTTTGCCGGAACCGGACTCGCCCACGATGCCGACAGTCTGACCTTCCTGAACGCGCACGCTGATCCCGTCAACTGCTTTGACGTGGTCAACGGTCTTGCGCAGAAGCCCCTTCTTGATGGGGAACCAGACTTTGAGGTCGTCCGTTTCCATCACCACCGGTGCGTCAGCCCTTGGGGGCTCCGGGTGGCCTTTGGGCTCGGCTGCGAGAAGGTGTTTGGTGTAGTCATGCTGCGGTTCAGAGAAAATCTGTTCCGTCGGACCGGTCTCGACGACTTCGCCGCCGGTCATCACGTAAGTACGGTCCGCCATTTTCCGCACAATGCCAAGATCATGGGTGATGAGAAGCATGGCCATGCCCATCTCGCGCTGCAGCTCTTTCAGCAGGGCGAGAATTTGTGCCTGAACTGTGACGTCGAGCGCGGTGGTGGGCTCATCGGCAATGAGGAGGTCAGGTTCATTAGCGAGCGCCATGGCGATCATGACCCGTTGACGCTGCCCGCCTGAGAGCTGGTGCGGATAGGCGCCGAGCCGGCTTTCTGCGTCCCGTATGCCCACTTTCTTGAGCAGCGAGAGAACTTCTGCCCGCGCCGCTTCGTTGCTGAGCCCCCGGTGCCGGATCAATATCTCGCCCACCTGGCGCTCAATTGTATGGAGCGGGTTGAGAGAGGTCATGGGTTCCTGAAACACCATGGAGATCTGATTGCCGCGCACAGAGCGGAGCGATTCCTCGTCCGTGCTCATCAGATTTTCGCCGCGATAGCGGATGGTGCCATGGGGGTGGGAGGCCTGCGGATAGGGCAGGAGCTTCAGGATCGAGAGCGCAGTGACCGACTTGCCAGAGCCCGACTCGCCGACCAGAGCAACCGTCTCGCCGGCATTAATGGTCAGAGAAACGCCCTTCACCGCATGGGTCACTTCTTCGCCTTGACGAAAATCCACATGAAGATTGTCGATCTCGATCAGTGGGGGAGTGCCCTCTGTGGTTTCAGCCTCATCCGTCATGCGAGCGTCTTTCTGGGATCAAAGGCGTCACGCACCGCTTCGCCGATAAAGATCAGCAGGCTCAACATAATGGCGATGGTGAAAAAGCCGGAGAACCCGAGCCAAGGCGCCTGAAGATTAGCTTTGCCTTGCGCCAGCAACTCGCCGAGCGACGGCGACCCGGGCGGCAGGCCGAAGCCAAGAAAATCGAGAGACGTCAGGGTCGTGATGGACGCGTTCAGAATGAACGGCATGAAGGTGAGCGTCGCGACCATCGCATTTGGCAGAAGGTGTTTGTAGATGATCGTGCCGTTGGAGACGCCAAGGGCGCGCGCAGCGTTCACATATTCGAAATTGCGGCCCCTGAGAAACTCAGCACGCACGACACCCACCAGTGCCACCCAGCTAAAGAGCAGCAGGATACAAAGCAATATCCAGAAATTGGGTTCAATGATCGCAGCGATGATGATCAGGAGGTAGAGCTGCGGCACGCTGGTCCAAATCTCAATGAACCGTTGAAAGATAAGATCCAGCCATCCCCCGAAATAACCCTGCACCGCACCCGCTGCAACGCCGATGATCGAGGAGAAAAAGGTGAGGGTGAGCCCAAACAGCACGGAGATGCGGAACCCGTATATAAGACGCGCGACGACATCACGCCCCTGATCGTCGGTGCCGAGCCAGTTTTCAGCACTTGGCGGTGCTGGGGCCGGCACCGGCAGGTTGCGGTTGATCGTATCGTAGCTATACCGAATGAGCGGCCAGATCATGATCCCATCTGCCTCTGCGATGAGGTCTTGAACAAATGGATCGCGATAATCCGCCTCCGTCGCGAAATCACCGCCGAATGTGGTCTCGGCGTAGGTGTTGAAGGCTGGGAAGTAGAGCGATCCCTCATAGGTCAGGATCAACGGTTTGTCGTTCGCGATAAGCGGGGCAAACAGGGTGACGACGAAGAGCACCAGGAAGATACGCAGCGACCAAAAGCCCCGGCGATTGGCTTTGAAGTTCCGCCAGCGCCGCTCATTGAGCGGCGTCATCTGAGGCAGGGTGATGTTGAAACGCGCAAGCAGGGACCGAAACATCAGACCTCCCGCGTTTCAAAGTCGATACGGGGGTCGATCCACGTATAGGTGAGATCACTGATGAGCGTGATGATCAGACCCAGCAGGCCAAAGATGTAGAGTGTTCCGAAGACAACGGGATAATCGCGGTTGATGATGCTCTCAAACGACAGAAGGCCGAGACCGTCCAGGGAGAAGATGGTTTCAATGAGAAGCGACCCGGTGAAAAACACCCCAACAAAAGCGCCGGGGAAGCCCGCGATAACAATCAGCATGGCGTTTCGGAACACATGGCCATAAAGAACTTCCCGCTCGGTCAGACCTTTTGCCCGCGCCGTCATCACATATTGCTTTTTGATTTCATCTAGAAAGGAGTTTTTTGTGAGGAGCGTCGTGGTGGCAAAGCCGCTGATCACCATGGCAGTGATTGGCAGGGCCAGGTGCCACATATAGTCGGTGATCTTGCCGAACAGCGACAGCTCTTCCCAATTGTCGGACGTGAGTCCTCTAAGGGGGAACACGTCGAAATAGGATCCCCCTGCAAACAACACGATTAGGACAACGGCGAAGAGGAAGCCGGGGATCGCGTAGCCGACAATGATTACCGCACTGGTCCAGACATCCAGGTTGGAGCCATCGCGCACCGCTTTCATGACACCCAAAGGAATGGAAATCATATAGGTGATGAGCGTCGTCCAAAGACCCAACGAAATTGAGACGGGCATTTTCTCAATGATGAGGTCGATGACCTGCACGTCCCGGAAATAGCTTTCTCCAAATTCGAACCGGGCATAGTTCCACACCATCAAACCAAAGCGTTCGTAGACGGGCTTGTCGAACCCGAACTGTTTTTCGAGGCTCGCGATAAACTCAGGATCAAGCCCCTGGGCGCCGCGATACTTCGCTGTGACATCGCTTGCGGCCGCGCCGCCGCCGCCGGAAAAGTCGCTGCCGGCCGTGCCCCCAACCCGGGCGGTTGCCGAGACCTCGGTTCCCTGGATTTGCGCAATGATCCGCTCAATCGGACCGCCCGGCGCAAATTGCACAATGGTGAAGCTCACCAGCATGATGCCCAGGATGGTGGGGATCATCAGAAGAAGCCGTCGAATAATATAGGCGGCCATGTCACTCAGTCCGGATTGGTTGAGAAGTGGGCGGAACTGCCTCTAAAGTGAGACAAGAGTCTATCTGAATCGCTAACATCCCCCAAATCACCATCAAATCGAAGTCACGAATCTGTTGCAGCACTCGGGGTCATCAGGGTTGATCCGTTTGCGGCGCGTTGGCGGCCTTCTCGGGGTCAATCCACCACGTGTCGAGCACGCCGCGCTTGTCTGTTGAATTCCCACCCCTGGCGTAGCGGGGCGCGGTTTCAGGGCGCGCGAACACGTCCCAGAAGGCAAGCGTATGAGATGCCTTGTACCAGTGGGGGACCCAATAGAAGCCCACGCGCAGGACCCGGTCGAGCGCACGTGCTGCCAGGACCTGGGCGTCTCGGTTTTCAGCTTCAATGACCTTGGTCATGAGCGCATCAATGACAGGATCGGCGATGCCGGAAAGATTGAAGCTGCCCGATGTTTCTGCGGCCTCGCTGCTCCAATAATTACGGACCTCTACGCCAGGTGTTGCGCGAATGGAGAAGCGGCGGGACATGACATCAAAGTCAAACACCTTCACCCGCTCCTGATATTCCGCGGAGTTAACCGGTTTGATACTGGTCTCAATGCCGAGCTGCGTGAGATTGGCCTGAAACGCAGAAATCACCCGCTCAAAGGTAGGGGCGTCGTTGAGAAACTCGACGGTAAGAACGTCGCCATCGGCATTCCGCCTCTTGCCATTCTGGATGGTCCAACCTGCTTCGTCGAGCAGCGTGCTCGCACGCAGGAGAAGGCGTCGGTCTTTGCCCGATCCGTCAGACACAGGTGGTTCGATCGCTTCCTCAAAGACACGCGCAGGCAGTTGGTCGCGATAGGGCTCAAGCAGCGCTAGCTCCCCGGCTGAGGGCAAACCGCTGGCACGCATATTCGAATTCTCGAAATAGCTTCCGCCTCGCTGGTAGAGATTGAAAAAGTGATTGCGATTGGTCCACTCAAAGTCGAAAGCCAAACCCAAAGCCTCTCGTACCCGAGGGTCGGAAAATTGGTCGCGGCGTGTATTGAGGAACCAGCCTTGCGCACCAGAGGGTGTCTTGTCGTCCATAGTAAGCAGCTTCACTCTGCCATCTTCGACCGCTGGGAAGTTGTATTCGGTGGCCCAGACCTTGGAGGTGAACTCTTCTCGCAGCAGATATTCGCCCGCTTTGAACGCCTCGAATTGGGCAGTTCGGTCCCGATAGAATTCAAACCGCACGGTGTCGAAATTCCACCGCCCAACATTCACATTGAGATCGCGCGCCCAGTAATCTTCAACCCGCTCATAGGTAATGTAGCGGCCCTGCTCGAAGTCTTTGACGCGGTAAGGACCACTGCCTAACGGAGCATCAAGAGTTGTCTCTTCAAAATCATGGCTCTCGTAATAGGCTTTCGAGAAGATGGGCAGGCCGGAAATAAGGAGTGCAAGATCGCGCGTTTGGTTCCCAGTAAAGGTCACCTTCAACGTGTGAGATGAGAGCGCCTCCGCATCCGCCATCTCCCGAATGGTGAGGGAGACCAACGGGTGCCCTTTTTCTTTCAACAACATCAATGAGTACGCAGCATCTTCCGCCGTCAACGGACTGCCGTCATGGAAGCGCGCTTCCGGACGCAGTTCAAACACAACGCTATTGCCGTCTTCCGCCACGTCGGCGGTTTTGGCAACCAGACCATAAACCGCATCGGGCTCGTCGCCGGACCGCGTCATCAGCGTATCAAAGGTGAGCTCCGCACCCATGGCACCATTGCCTTTGAGGATATAGCTGTTGAGGCTGTCAAAGGTGAGCGGCGACTGGTTGAGAATCCAGCTGGGGCCGATCTGGCTGAAGTGCCCGCCTTTGGGGGCGTCGGGATTAACATACGAAAAATGCGGAAAGTCCGGCTCGTACAAGAGGTCGCCAAAGATCGACATGCCGTGGCGTGGTTCTGCCTGCGCACTTGCCCAGGTAAGCGCAGCGCTGAGAACTGTGGTGGCGGCGCCCGCCCATAGGCGCCGCATCAGTTCGGCGCCTCATCACCGGTGTGCCACCAGATGGTGGGGAAGCCGGGGTTAAATGCCGGCGTGGGCTCCGGATGGTCGATGTGCGACCAAACCGCCGCGCGGGTAAACGGGATATGCCATTGCGGCACGATATAGTGACGCCACAAAAGAACCCGGTCGAGCGCATGGGTCGCTGTGACCAGGGCCTCCCGGTCTTTGGCCAGAATGATCTCATCGATCAGGGCTTCGACAACGGGATCGCAAATGCCGATCACATTGCGGCTGCCATTCCGCTCTTTGGCTTCGCAGCCCCAGAATTCTCGTTGCTCATTGCCGGGGGAGAGGGACTGTCCGGCACTGTGAATGATCATGTCGAAATCGAAACCGTCCAATCGGTTCTGATATTGCGACGTGTCAACAATGCGAATGGTCCCTTGAATGCCGAGCTTCTCAAGCGATTGCAGATAGGGTTGCACCACACGCTCGAAGGTTGGCGACACCAACAGAAACTCGATCTCAAAAGGTGCACCAGTTTCATTGTTGACCAGGACACCGTCTGCATTGACCGACCAGCCGGCCTCCTGCAGCAGCCGCGTGGCGGCGCGCAAATTACGTCGGTTGTCGCCGCTGGCGTCGGTCGTGGGGACCTCGAACGTCTCGGTGAACAAGCGGGCGGGCAACTGATCGCGGAACGGTTCCAGCAACGCCAGTTCCGCACCCTCCGGCAAGCCGTTGGCTGCTAGCTCCGAATTTTCAAAATAGCTGTCAGTCCTTATGTACTGATCATAGAAAAGCGATTTGTTTTCCCATTCAAAGTCAAAGGCGAGACCGATCGCTTCCCGTACGCGGACGTCTGAAAACTTCTCACGACGGAGGTTCATAGCGAAGCCCTGCATCGGCTCAGGATTTGAGGTGTAGAGCTCCTGCTTGCGTACGAGGCCCTCCCGAGCGGCCGGGAAGTCATAGGCTGTTGCCCAGTCTTTTGCAGAGTTTTCGAAGCGGACGTCGATCTGACCACCCTTGAATGCTTCGAGGGCGATGGTGTTGTCGCCGAAATAGGTGAATCGGATTTTGTCGAAATTATAAGCCCCGACATTCACATTGAGATCGGCCGCCCAATAGCCGGGCACGCGCTCATAGGTGATGGATGTCGGCGCATCAACTTCCGACACACGGTAAGGGCCGCTCCCGAGCGGCGGCTCAAGCGTGGTTGCACCGAAGTCCCGCGTCTCCCAATAGTGTTTGGGCAGCACCGGCATTTGACCGACGATCAGCGGAAGCTCGCGATTGCCGGACACAGAAAAATTGAACCGAACCTCGAGCGGCGACAGTTTTTCTACACTTTCAACGTCTGCGTAATAGGCATTGTAGAAGGGGAGATTTGATTTAAGCGTCTCGAGGGACCAGATCACGTCCTCTGGCGTCACCCGTTTGCCGTCATGCCACATCGCACTTGGGCGCAGTCTGAACGTGACAGAGGAATAGTCTTCTGGATGAGAGACCGTCTCCGCGAGAAGTCCATACTCGGTGGCAGGCTCGTCAAAGGATGACACCATCAACGTGTCGTAGAGGAATGTCGTGATGCCTGCTGCGGACCGGCCTTTGACGATAAAAGGGTTGAGACTGTCAAAACTGCCGATGCTGGCATAGCGGAGCGTGCCGCCTTTGGGCGCATCCGGGTTCACATAGTCATAATGTTCAAAACCCGGTGGATATTTCACAGAGCCAAAAAGAGAGAGCCCGTGGCGTTCAGCATCTTCCGCGAAGGCGACGCCCGTGCCGACCAACAGAGCCACACCCGCACCAGCTAAACGTCCAACCCATGCCAAAACTCATTCTCCCTCATGTCATCAACGGCGCACACCTTATTCCATGAGAGGAATGTGGCGAGACTGCGATCTCATTGCGGGGGAGAATAGCATGAAAAAAGGCGCCGATCCTTGCCAAACGGGACAGGACCGGCGCCTCTTAAGAAACTTTAATGTGGCTTATTCAACTGCCGGCAGCGGCGCGTTGGAACCCAGTGAGTTCAGATAGGCGATCATGTCTGCCCGGTCGCCTGGCTTACGCAGACCCGCAAAGGACATGGAAGTGCCAGGTGCATAGCGGCTTGGCTTTTCGAGGAACGCGTCCATCGTTGCAAAGTCCCATACGCCGCCCATGGTGGTCAGCGTGTTGGAATAGTTGAACCCGGCAACCTGTGCTTTGGCGCGGTCGATAACCCCATAAAGGTTCGGGCCAACTTTGTTGGCACCGCCCTGTTCAAACGTGTGGCAGGCAGCACATTTTCTGGCGACCCGTTCGCCTTTGCCGATGTCTGCGCTGGCCAGAAGAACAGCAAGGCTTGGGCCTTCTTCTTCAACAGCGCCAGCATCCCCATCCGACGCGCCGCCTGTATCTGCCACTTCAACCGGAAAGGAAGCAGGGTTCGCCGCTTCGGGGGAAAACATCACGGAGGACAATTCCCGCACGCCCATCAGAAGCAGGATTGAAAATAGAAATGCACCTGCGATTTTGTTGAATTCAAAACTATCCATGGAAAAGCGGCTCCGGCCTTGGTGGTCTTGGGAAGGGTCTCGGCGAAAACAAAATGCCCCGCGAAGCCCCCACCCGCTGGTTGGCGCGGAGATTACCCGCTTCCGTGAGGCCCCCGCAACCCGTATAAAGTCCCAAAACATGCGGCGCACTGCCGCCCTTTTAGAGCATGCGCCGGGCCGATGGGCCGCCCGGAGGGGCTCTCAAGAGGCCGAATCACTCATTTTTGCCCTTTCTGACCGGATTTCATGGCTACTTCCCCGATTATTCTGATCCCGGCCCGCCTGGCCTCCACCCGTCTGCCGGACAAGCCTCTTGCCGATATCGCCGGGGCTCCCATGATTGTGCAGGTGATGCGCCGGTCTGAGGAGGCTGGTATCGGCCGCGTGGTGATCGCCGCGGCGGAAAAAGAGATCGTGGAGGCGGTCGCGCAGGCGGGCGGCGAGGCCGTTCTAACCGACCCGGATCTGCCGTCCGGATCCGACCGGGTCTATGAGGCCCTTAATAAAGTGGACCCAGACGGCGCCCACGATGTGATTCTCAACGTTCAGGGTGATCTGCCCACGTTGGACCCGACCATCATCAAGGCGGCACTGGAGGTGCTCGAGACGACACCAGCGGACATCTCAACTCTGGTCGCCGAGATATCGGATGATGATGAACGTGCGAACCCAAATGTTCCAAGAGCGATTCTCGCGCTGAAACCAGGTGCTCAGGTTGGCCGGGCTCTCTATTTTACGCGCGGTGTCGCGCCCCATGGTGACGGTCCCGACTACCATCATATTGGTCTCTACGGATTTCGGCGCGAAGCACTGGCGCGTTTCGTTGCCTTACCGCCCTCACCCCTTGAGATCAGAGAGAATCTAGAGCAGCTGCGGGCGCTGGAAGCCGGCATGCGCATCGACGCGGCTCTCGTTGACACTGTTCCGCTCGGTGTCGATACTCCCGCCGACTTGGAGAAAGCCCGCGCGGAACTGTCCGTCTAGAGGCAATATGAAAGGGCGGTTTGTACCGCTGAGAACATGGCAGACGCAACGCCGCCTGAAAACACAATTGCTTTCCAGGGGGAGCTGGGAGCTAACTCCCATATCGCCTGTCAGCAAGCCTATCCCGACATGGATGTGCTTCCCTGTGACACCTTTGAAGATGCGTTTGCTGCGCTGACAGAAGGTCACGCGCGCCTTGCTATGATCGCGATTGAGAACTCGCTCGCCGGCCGCGTGGCGGATGTGCACCATCTGCTGCCTGCTTCGAACGCTTATGTCATCGGCGAACATTTTTTGCCGATCCGCCACCAATTGCTGGGAGTGAAGGGCTCAAACCTGGATGGCCTGACATCGGTCCAGTCGCACGTGATGGCGCTTGGCCAGTGCCGCACACTTATTCGGGACTTGAAACTGAAAGCTGTGGTAGGGGCCGACACCGCTGGGTCGGCGCGGCAGATTTCCGAGGCTGGAGACCCGAGCCGTGCGGCTATTGCTACAAAGCTTGCTGCCGAGGTTTATGATCTCGATATCTTGCAAGAAGACATCGAAGACGCAGCCCACAACACCACGCGATTTCTTATCATGGCGACAGAGCCGGATGACGCAGAGCCCGAAGACGAGCCGGTGATTACCAGCTTCATCTTCCGGGTGCGCAACGTGCCAGCGGCACTCTACAAAGCGATGGGTGGCTTTGCCACGAACGGCGTCAACATGACCAAGCTCGAAAGCTATCAGCTGGGTGGCTCCTTCAACGCGACGCAATTCTATGCAGACGTCGAAGGCCATCCGGCATCCCGCAATGTGCGTCTGGCCCTCGAAGAGCTTGAATTCTTCTGTTCGGAATTGAAGATTCTCGGCGTCTACAAGGCAAGCCCGTTTCGGGCGAACATGCCCGCCGGTGACTAAGTGCCCGATCTCGTCGCTTTCTGGCGTGTCTTTCGAAAGGTGGCGGGTCCCAGATCAAACGCACGTTTGAACGCGCGGGTGAAGGCCGACTCAGACGCATACCCGGCGCTATGGGCAATTTCGGAGATGGGGTCTTGGCCAAAGGCGAGTTGATCAGCCGCCCTTACAAGACGTCGGTGACTGAGATAGCGCATGGGGGACATGCCTATGTGTCGCGCAAACCGGTCTGCAAATGCGGAGCGGGACAGACCGACGTCGGCGGCGAGCTGATCAAGGGTCCAGGGATCGGACAGGCTTGTGTGTATGAGCGCCAGTGCGCGCGCAACATACTTGTCGCTGAGGCCGCCAAGCCAGCTCTTCTCGCTATCGGGCAGCTGCTTAGCATAGGTTCGCACAGCTTCAGCGAACAGGAGCTCCGCAATCCGGGCAGGAGAGATGCTGGCACCTGGACCGTCATCCCGCAGCATCTGCATAGCGTAGCTGATGGAGCCTTCGACCCACGACGCGGATGCGGCATCTGAAAGACTCAGTTTGATGGCGGGTGGGAGGCTGAGAAGGAGAGGGTGGCTGGGGTCATCACATCCCAGATACCCGCAGAAAAAGCGTGTGGGGACGCCGCCGCCGCCCGCACGGATACGTCCACTGCCACCTTCTTGCCCCCGCTCAATAAGCGCGCTGGCGTTCAATGGTGGGATCTGTAGCTCGCTTCCCAACAAATGCGCGTGGTTGTTCGGCATAATCAAGATATCGCCGGCGCTTGCGGAGACGGGGCTCTCTCCTGCGACCTGCATCAGCAGCGTACCTTCCATGACATAGTGATAGGCGATCACTTGACGCGGCATCGGCATAAAGGGGAGGCAGTCTTCTGGATCGACGTGTGAATGGATACACCAGGGAGCTGTCAGCTCCGCATCCAGAAAGACGCCGCCGGAGAGGCGCATCGCATGTAATATGTCCGCTAACGGATCCATGTCATTGAGCAAAGGTGGTTCTGGTAAATCGGTCACGAAGTACGGTAGGGCGGCCATTGATGATCCGTTTGGGGAACCATAGGTTCCAGCCAAATTTATGGATCAACCTTCGGGCGCTCTTCAGAGCTTGTCCAGATCAATTCAATAAGGCCCCCAAATGACCCAATACCGAGCGAATTTACCGCAAAACACAGGACGCTTATTCCTGACTGACGGCGGGATCGAAACCACCCTTATCTTTCATGACGGGCTCGACCTGCCCCATTTTGCGGCATTTGACCTTCTGAAGCAGTCCGCCGGTCGAAAAACGCTTGAAGGCTATTTCCGGCGCCACGCATCAATTGCGGTGGCTAACAATGTGGGCTTCGTTCTCGAAAGCGCAACCTGGCGCGCGAGCGCAGATTGGGGCGCGGAACTTGGGTATAGCCAGCAAGAACTGGCAGACGCGAACAAGGCAGCGATTGATTTGCTTGTCGACATTCGTGCGGACCTGCAAACAGAACTCTCACCAATGGTGATCAGCGGATGTATCGGCCCGCGCGGAGACGGATATGATCCGGGAACAGCCATGAGTGCTGATGAGGCGCAAGCCTATCACGCTGAACAGATCGGGACATTTGCCGAAACATCGGCGGATATGGTCACAGCGATCACCATGACCAATGTGAACGAGGCAATCGGCCTGACCAAGGCGGCGCAGCAGGCCGGAATGCCCGTGGCGATTTCCTTTACCGTTGAGACGGATGGGCATCTTCCGACCGAGCAACCACTCAAAGACGCAATCCAGGAAGTGGACGCTGCGACAGGCAGTGGCCCTGCTTACTACATGATCAATTGCGCACATCCCACACATTTCGAAGATGTGCTGACCGGGGAGCCGTGGGCTGAGCGCCTTCGGGGATTGCGGGCCAACGCATCAAGGTGCAGCCATGCAGAACTTGATGAAGCGGAAGAGCTGGACGACGGCAATCCCGAGGAGCTTGGTCGCCAATTCGCGGATATCCGCGGGCGCTTCCCTCAAATCAATGTCGTTGGCGGTTGCTGCGGCACAGACCACCGGCACATTGAGCGGATATGCGTGGAGTGTTCGGTTGCCGCTTGAGTGAGTAGGGCGAGGGGTCACCAGCCCTCGACAAACGCTTTCACCAGATGATGGGCAATAGCAAACGCCGGCGGCACAAAGAAGCCGTCGGCTTTGCCATCAAGAGCAGCTGCGAGTTCCTCTCGGGTGAACCAGCGGCCCTCTGACAGCTCTATGCCGTCGATTTTGTACTCCTCGCTGGTGGCCTCAGCGATGCACCCGATCATGAGGCTCGATGGGAAAGGCCAGGGTTGCGTCGAGTGATACCGCACGGAGTTGATTTCAAGTCCGGCTTCTTCATCAAGCTCCCGGGCGACTGCCTCTTCAATGCTTTCGCCGGGCTCCACGAAACCTGCAGCGGCGGAAAACATGCCTTTCGGGAAAATCTTCTGCCGTCCGAGGAACGCTTTGTCGCCATGGGTCGCCAGCATGATGACGACCGGGTCCGTGCGCGGGAAGTGCTCCGCACCGCAAGATGGGCAGACGCGTTTGTAGCCGGCCTCGGCGATGTCGGTTGCGGCACCGCATACAGCGCAATGGCCATGGCGCGCATGCCAGTCAATCATCGCCTTGGCCTGCGCCATGATCGCAAGTTCCGTGTTCGCCAGCTCGCCCATCATGCCGACAGCACGCAGGTCTTCAAACCCGCCCATGCCTTTGAACGGCCCATCTCCCTCCGGGTCTTTCAGAACAGAAACATCATGAGCGAACAAGGCTTTACCGCGCCGGTTGATGCCGAGGAAAACAGTCGTCCCATTCGGGTCTGCCGCCTGCACCATATTGACCGGCAGCCACCCCACATCTTTGCCGGCACCGGGTTGTTCTTCAGGAAGCACCAGAGGTTTCAGGTTCCAGAAGGGCACGGCAAGACTGGCGCTGTCAGCGAGCTTCTCAGCCATCCAGTCAGGATTTGTGCGAAAATGTCCCGCTCGGTCGAGGGGATTGTTGGCAAATATGTTGGGATTGGCCTCGAGTGCCATGGGCTTGCCTCCGATAACAAGCCTTTCCAGCTGAAGTTGCAGCACTTCAGCGTCCGGAAAGGCGGCAAATAAGGAATTGGAGCGGCACCATAAGTGGGCCGCTTCAGGGATTTTTTGTTCTGATGGGCGGCAAGGTGGCACGGGCCCATGAGCATTTTCAAGAAAAGTGTGAGCGGTTTTCTGTCCGAAAATGCGTCAAACCAAGAAACGAGAGCCTTATTCGCCTTAAAGGCCATCAAAACCGAATAAGGCGCGAGTGAAATGCAAAACCCTGACGAATGATAGGTGATTTCCGATCCAATTCTTGCCATTCCCCCCGCGAACCCTGATATAGTGGCTGCGGGAGGTTGGCGGTGGACGAGTTTCTCGCCAACCCGGTCAGGTCCGGAAGGAAGCAGCCGTAACGAGCCCTACTCGGGTCTCTGTTCCAGCCTCCCACTTAAGAATTCCAGCCCATGCGTCGGAGATGAAGGCGAAAAGCCCCTCGGGCGTCAGGCATGCCAACCGGGGAGCGGCAAACCGCCAGATGGATGACGTCGCTGACAGCGCACAAGAAACAGCGCCCGCTCCTGACCCAGCAACAGAGCCCGGTTTTGATCTAGGCGGCGGGAGTGCAGCGCCCGTATCGGACACCGGCTACCGTGTGCTGGCGCGGAAATACCGGCCCACGACATTTGACGACCTGGTTGGCCAGGAAGCCATGGTACGCACCCTTTCAAACGCGTTTGAAAGTGGCCGGATCGCCCATGCCTTCATGCTGACCGGTGTGCGCGGGGTGGGCAAAACCACCACAGCCCGCATCCTTGCGCGCGCGCTGAACTACACAAAAGCAGACGGCGACAAGCCGACCATCGAGCTCCATGACTTTGGCGAGCATTGCGAAGCCATTATGGAATCGCGTCATCAAGACGTGTTGGAAATGGACGCGGCGTCCCGCACCGGTATTGACGACATTCGAGAGATCATTGAGAGCGTGCGCTACAACCCGGTAAGCGCGCGCTACAAGGTCTACATTATCGACGAAGTGCATATGCTCTCTAAGGCGGCCTTTAACGGGCTCTTGAAGACCCTGGAAGAGCCGCCGGAACATGTGAAATTTATCTTCGCGACGACGGAGATTCGAAAAGTCCCCGTCACCGTGCTCTCGCGCTGTCAGCGCTTTGATCTGCGCCGCCTGAGTGCGGAAGAACTGATGGGGCTCCTGAAGAAAGTCGCTGACAAGGAAAGTGTCGAGATAGAAGACGCGGCTCTCGGTTTGCTCGCGCGCGCGGCGGAAGGGTCTGCCCGCGACGGACTGTCCTTACTGGACCAGGGCATTGCCCACGGTGCCGGCACGATCAAGGAAGAAGATGTCCGTGACATGCTGGGCCTTGCCGATCGGGCCCGGGTCTTCGATCTGTTTGACTTGGTCATGAAAGGCGAAATCGCGCCCGCCCTTGCAGAGCTCCGCGATCAGTATGACGCCGGTGCGGACCCGGCGGTGGTCCTGTCGGATCTTGCCGAGCTTACCCATTGGCTGACGCGCTTGAAGCTCGCAGAGAGCGCCGCCGATGACATGACCGTCACGGAGACGGAGCGGGTGCGCGGTCAGGAAATGGCAAAAGCACTCCCGGTGCGGGTCTTGTCGCGTACCTGGCAGATGCTTCTGAAGGGCATTGGGGAGGTCCAGGGCGCGGCGAAGCCCATTGCCGCGGCGGAGATGATCCTTGTGCGCTTGGCTTATGTGGCAGATCAGCCGTCGCCGGAAGAACTTGTCGCCAAGCTGAAGGATCAACCTGCAGGGGCAGGTGCCGGTGGCGCTCCGACGATCGGCGGCGCGCCGAATGGCGGCGCGCGCGCAGAGGCAGCCAGGGCCAGCATGGGCGGCGGCGCCACGCAGGCCGTGGGACAGCCGCAAGCGCATGCAGAGACAGCGCCAGCCCGCACGCCGGAATTTCGCTCCTACGCTGACGTGATTGCCTATGCCCAGTCTCAACGCGACATCAAGCTCGCGCATCTGATGGAGTCTGGCCTGCGTCTTGTGCATTTCGAGAAGGGCCGCATTGAGGTGAATGTCGTTCATGGCGACAATTCGGTCGCAGGCCAGCTTGCAGAGAAGCTCCGCCAGTGGACCGGTGAACGCTGGTTGGTGTCGATCTCCCAGGCCGAAGGTGCGCCCACATTGCGCCAGCAAAAAGAAACCCGCCGGGACGAATTGCACATGGAAGTTCAGGATGATCCCTTGGTGAAGGCGGCATTGGACGCGTTTCCCGGTGCGACAATCAAGAATGTTGTGGAGCCGGAACTCCTGGGTCCATCGCCTGCCGAAGGCGAGAGCACAAAAGACGAGGATGCAGATTGAAAAACCTGACCGACATGATGAAGCAGGCGCGGGAGCTGCAGTCGAAGCTCGCCGATACGCAAGCCGAACTTGAAAACGCGGAAGTCGAAGGATCAAGCGGCGCCGGCCTTGTCCGCGTCACCCTGTCGGGCAAAGGCACCATGAAACGGCTGCACGTCGATCCGAGTCTCATGAAACCGGAAGAAGCGGAAATTCTGGAAGACCTGATAGTGGCGGCCTTCAACGATGGTAAAGCAAAAGCCGAAGCGCTGGTGGCTGAGCGCATGAAAGAATTGACCGGCGGGTTGCCATTGCCGCCAGGCATGAATTTCGGACTCTGATCATGAGTAACCTGTCGGGTCCAGAGATTGAGCGGTTGATCCAGCTGCTCGGCAAGCTGCCGGGTTTGGGGCCACGTTCAGCGCGTCGCGCGGTGTTGCACCTCGTAAAAAAGAAACAAAGCCTTCTCGAGCCGCTGGCGGCTGCCATGGCGGATGCAGCTGAGAAAGCTGTGATCTGTACGACCTGCGGGAATGTGGATACCCAAGATCCGTGCATGATTTGTGTCGACCCACGCCGGGAGCCTAAGAGCCTCTGTGTGGTGGAAGATGTGGGCGATCTCTGGGCATTGGAACGCGCTGGCGCTCACAAGGGCCGCTACCATGTTCTGGGCGGTACGCTGTCGGCTCTGGACGGCATCGGCCCGGAAGACCTCAACATTGGCTCTTTGTTGGAACGCGCGTCGAGCGATGAGATCACGGAAGTCATCCTCGCCACCAACGCCACTGTCGATGGGCAGACCACGGCGCATTACATCACCGATCGCTTGGCCAGCGCCGGTGTCTCAGTCACCCGCCTCGCCCACGGCGTGCCGGTCGGCGGCGAGCTGGATTATCTCGACGATGGAACGCTGGCAGCAGCAATGAAATCCCGCCGCCCAGTGTGACTAGCATCGACTGATCTGCGGTTCACTACCGGCGTGCGTCAATCGCTACCAAAACATCTTCCGGGACACGCCCGATAGAGATGTGTTTCGCCCCTCGCCCGACCGGAACCCGCGCAGCCTCATTTTGATCAGTAGCTGACACGAAGGAGACGTCATCGCTGCGTGTATTGGCCACCAGACACACATCGCTGTCGGGCACAAACATGGACCAACTCGGCGCGTTGCCGACCGGAACGGTTTTTTGGAGCCCCAGAGTGCGGCGATCAAGGATGGCCGCGTAGTCAGACGCGCGCCCGGCGACACAGAGAAATTCTTCATTATCAGAGAGGGCCAGGCCGTGATGAGGGGCTTCGAAGTCCCAGTCTTCTCGCGTCACGCCATCAGCAACCGGGAGGTCGATCCGCGCAACCTGCTCCCGCGTCGTAGGATCATAGTGGATCACCGCATGCGTATTCGAGAGCTGCGCATAAACCGCGGTTTCGTCTTCGGTCACGACAAAGGGACGCACTCCGGCATCAAAACTATGAGTCTGCAGACGCTCCAGCGTCTTCATGTCGTTCACTGTTACCAGATACGCGTCCGTGTCATTGCCGCGTTCCGCAACGTCCTTCTCCATATCGCCAAGGCTCGCCACATAGATGCGGTTCCCGTCTTTGGAGAAGTGGACATCATGTGGCCAGCGTCCGGTTTGAAAACTGCCAAGTCTCTGTCCGGTGCGTGTATCCAGCACCTCAGCGACATCGCCGCTGCGAATAAGGGCGGATACGACCAATCGTTCGCCGTCCGGCGAAAGGGCCATGTGATCGGCTCTCAAGCCGGCGATGGGGGTGCGCCACAGTAGGTCGCCGGTTGCGAGGTCGAAAGCGGCGACATCGGCAAGAAAGCCTCTGGACACAAAGAGGACACGTCCATCTCGGGAAACGTCCGTGTCTTGTGCGTAGTTGAGCCCACCTTGGCCTTCGACCAATCCCTGTGCGGCCCATTGAACAGGATCGCGAAAAAAGCCGACCTCAGTGCCATCAGGCACGATATTCATCTTCCCGATAACGGTCCGCGACTCCACATCGATCATCGAGATCGAGCCCCCAACTGCGTTGGCTACAAATGCGATCTGCCGATTTGGGCTGGTCACCTCCGACGAAGATGCTTGCTCGCCCCGCCCGTAAGAAGCTTCCTGCCAGAACCGGATGCCGCCAAACGTCGCCAGGATTGCGATGGCAGCGACAAGTGCGATCAGAAATCTAGACACATGGATCTCCCATTTGACATTGCATCTTGTGCCCCTCACCTCAGGGCAGAAAGGACAGGGTGAAGGCCAATGATCAGGCCCCTACACCACTTTGTCGACCGCGGTCCCCTTCTTTTGCTCCAGGCGCATTTCCCGCATGTAAAGGAACATGGGCAGCCCACAAGAAACGCCGACAATGAAAGTGCCGACGACCGGCAACCAAAGCCGTTCCATGGCAAGCCGCCGTCCCTCAATCAGAATGAACGGGATGAGCACGCACGCTGAGACGATGACATCCCAGCCAAAAAAGCCGCCGATGCGGTTGGCAAATAGCTCCGCGAAGAACAGCGATACGTCGAGACCATGCTCTGACAGCCAGGGCAGGAATTGCGACAGCGGCAGCAGCGTGCCTGCCACCATCCCGCCAAAGTAGAACCAGCGGAGCATGTGCCCAAACCTCCTTTAGTCCGCGCTTTGGGGCGTCGCCGCGCGTTTTTCCCAATAGGTCTTGGTCGCTTTGAAGACCATGGGGCCAAGAATGATAAGGCCGATCAGGTTGGGGATCGCCATCATGGCGTTAAGCGTATCGGCCAAGAGCCAGATGAACCCCAGATTGACCGTGGCGCCCACCGGGATCGCGACAATCCAGATCACCCGATAGGGCAGGATCGCCAGGTCGCCAAAGAGATATTGCACGGACCGCTCGCCATAGTAGGACCAGCCGAGGATGGTGGTGAAGGCGAAGACGGCGAGCGCGACCGAAACGATTTCGGCGCCACCGGGCAGTGCTGTCGCAAAGCTTGAGCTGGTAAGCGCGGCGCCCGTGTCCCCGGATGTCCAAAGACCTGATGTGATGATCACAAGGCCCGTCATGGTGCAGACAATGATCGTGTCGATAAACGTGCCAAGCATCGCGATATGGCCTTGGCGTACCGGGTCATTGGTCTTCGCCGCCGCATGCGCAATCGCTGCAGACCCGAGGCCCGCCTCGTTGGAGAAGACGCCCCGTGCAATCCCAAACCGAATGGCCGCCGCGACAGTGGCGCCCGCAAAGCCGCCAGCGGCGGAGACAGGCTCAAACGCGTGGCGGAAAATGAGCGCGAAAGCATCTGGAATGGCGGCGGCGTTGATCACCAGGATGACGATGGCGGAGCCCACATAGAGCACAATCATGAGAGGTACGAGCGCGCCCGCCACATCGGCGATCCGGCGAATACCGCCCAGAAGCACCGCCGCTACAACAGCCATCAAGACAAGCCCGGACGCGATGTGCGGTACGCCAAAACTTGAGCTGAGCGCGTCTGCCACGGAATTGGCCTGGACACCGTTCCCGATACCGAAGGCCGCGACGGCTGCAAAGAGAGCAAAAAGCGGTGCGAGAATCTTACCGAGTGTCGGGTATTTTTCGCCGACGCCGTTTTTGAGATAATACATCGGACCGCCAACATGATTGCCCTTGGCATCTGTCTCGCGGAAGGTCACCGCGCACACCGCTTCGGCATATTTGGTCGCCATGCCGATAAGGGCGATGAGCCACATGTAGAAGAGCGCGCCGGGCCCACCGAGGAAGATGGCGGTGGCCACACCGGCAATGTTGCCCGTCCCCACCGTGGCGGACAGCGCTGTCATCAAGGCTTTGAAAGGCGGAATATCGCCCGCGCCGGGTGTGGCGGGAGAAAGCAAGAGTTGAAAGCCATGCGCAAGTTTGCGGAGCGGCATGAACAGAAGGCCTGCCATCAGGAAGACGCCCGTCGCCCCGATCAGGATGAGCATCGGCACACCCCAGACAATGCTGTTCACCTCGCCCACAAATGTTTCAATCATTTCCATGTGCCGTTCCCCAGATTTTGAACTCTAAACGTCTCTATTCACCAGCAAGCAGGTCGGGCTGGTTCCCGGCCAGCTTGCTGCTTGATTGTAATTTGGTGTCGGAAGGCGGGGACAACTCGGCAGGATCTTCCAGCTCGACTTCCTTAATCCGCTCGCCCTTCCGCGTGATTTTCGACGTCGATGTCTCGATGTCGCGGATATCTTTCTCCGCCTGCGCGAAATGCCCTTTGAGCTTGTCGACGCGTGCGTCCAGACGGCCCACATCTTCCAGCAGCTTCCCGACTTCTGCCTGTATTACGTGGGCCTGCTCGCGCATTTGCGCATCTTTGAGCACCGCCCGCACCGTGTTGAGCGTCGCCATCAGCGTCGTCGGAGACACAATCCAGACCCGCGCTTTGTAGCCTTGGTCCACCACATCGGCGAACCGGGCATGCAGCTCTGCATAAACGGCTTCGGAGGGTAGGAACATGAGCGCCGACTCGGCGGTCTCGCCGGGGATGATGTATTTCTCGGAAATATCCTTGATGTGTTTCAGAACATCTGCGCGCAATTGGCGTGTCGCAGCAACCTTGGTGTTGTCATCCGGGGCTTCGACCAGCCTCCGGTAGCTGTCGAGCGGGAACTTGCTGTCCACCGCGATGGAGCCCGGCGGGTTCGGCAGTTTGATGAGGCAATCCGGTCGGCTCTTGTTGGAAAGCGGCGTCTGAAAGGAATAGGCCGACGGCGGAAGGGCGCTGGTCACGAGATCGTTCAGCTGAATTTCGCCAAACGCGCCGCGCGCCTGTTTGTTGCCAAGCACTTCCTGAAGCCCCACGACCTCGGTCGTCAGGCCATCCAGCTTCTTCTGCGCTTCGTCGATAAGCGCGAGGCGTGTGTGCAGCACACCCAACTGTTCACCCAGTTGTTCGCGGTTCTGCTGCGACGTTTCCGTCAGGTTTTTGCTGACCTTCTCCAGACGCTCGTTGAGGGTCTGATTGGTCTTCTGCGTGCTCTCGGTGAGGCTCTGTGAAAGGCGCTGGCTGACCGCGTCCAGTCGCTCGTTCAGCGCCTGGTTCAGGGTCTGTTGATTGTTTGCTTGCCCCTCCTGAAGTGTCGCCAGCCGCCCGGCCAATTGATTTTGCATATCGGCGAGCTGCGCAAGCTGTTGCGCGACGGGGTCCTGCCCAGCGGGTGTCTCTTCGGTTTTGCCTTTTTGCAGCCGCACCATCAGGAGCGCCGTCACAACGATAGCGGTGACCACAGCTGAAACCAGGTAGGGAAGGAAAGAAGCGTCCATCGAATCTCACATATTGCGCTAAGCGCCAACTATACCCGAAATCGCGAGTCGCGCAGTGCCCTTGACCTGGTCAGGCGCGCGCAGCCATAAAAGACGGGGGTAAGTCTTAAGGACGAGGGGATGTGATGACAATTCTCAGAGATTTTGGCCGTTTTTTAGGCCTTTCGGTCTTGACGCTTGTGCTGGTGGCTTGCGGGCCGGTGATCGAAACCCATTACGACTACACCCCGCCGACCCAGCAGGGCGGCATGCAGTGTCTTGCTCAATGCCAGCAGGGTCAAAACCAGTGCACTCGGAACGCGGACGCCGAGCGGTCTGATTGCCGATACCGCGAAGACCTGCGGGTCCGCGACGAAAATATGCGGGCTCAAGAAAACTACGAATATGAGCTCGATCAGTATCTCTACGAGAAACGCCGGGCGGAAAAGGCACGTGAGCGGTATTTCCGCGCGAACGGCACCTATGAAGGCGCGCCCGGCCTGCCGGAGCGACCCGACGCGCCCTATGAAAGGACCGCGTCCTATTATCAGTGCGAGGATATCGGGTCGCAATGCGTCGGGCAGTTCAACATGTGCTACAGCTCCTGTGGTGGGCAGGTGCGCGAACGCCAGGTTTGCGTCGCAAACTGTGACCAATAGAGCTTTGCGTCGCAAACTGTGACCAATAGAGCTTTGCGTCGCAAATAGTGGCCAACAAGAAGCTGGTTTGCGGCGGTAAACCCGCGGAAATACGGTAAAACTTGACGCCAGATCGCGGGGGGCCTATCTCGTTCCCATGACCATTCGATCGATCATAACGGCCCCAGACAGACGCCTGAAACAGGTCTCAGCGCCTGTTGAAAAGGTGGACGATGAACTGCGCGCCCTCATGGATGACATGTTGGAGACCATGTATGACGCACCGGGCATCGGCCTTGCCGCCATCCAGGTCGGGGTCCCAAAACGTGTGATCGTGATGGATCTCGCCCGCGAAGGGGAAGAACCGGAGCCGCGCTATTTCGTCAACCCGGAGATCATCTGGACGGATGACAACGAGACACGTGTCTATGAAGAAGGCTGCCTCTCGGTGCCGGAATTCTATGACGAGGTGGAGCGCCCCGCGAAGTGCCGTGTCCGCTTCCTCGACTATGACGGCGAAATCCGCGAGCTCGATTGTGATGAGATGCTGGCCACCTGCCTTCAGCATGAGATGGACCATCTGGAAGGGGTGCTCTTCATCGATCACCTCTCCAAGCTGAAGCGCGATCGGGTGTTGAAGAAGCTCCTGAAAGAGCGCCGCCTGAAAGAAAAAGAACTGGCCTGACCGGTTCAGAACGCGCACCCTTCAGGTCATGGCAGACTCCAAACCTCTTCGAATTGCCTTTATGGGCACGCCTGATTTTTCAGTAGGTGTACTCGCGGCACTCGTTGACGCCGGTCACAATGTGGTGGCGGTCTACTCTCAGCCGCCACGGAAGGCCGGTCGCGGTATGGATTTGAAGAAGTCACCAGTCCATGCGTTTGCTGAGGCTAAGAGTATCGACGTTCGAACCCCGAAGAGCCTCCGGACCGCAGACGAGCAACAGGCGTTCGCGGCGCTCGATCTGGACGTGGCTATTGTTGTGGCCTATGGGCTGCTATTGCCGGCACCGATCCTCGAAGCGCCGCGGCTTGGATGCCTCAATCTCCATGCGTCACTCCTGCCACGCTGGCGCGGTGCGGCACCGATCCAGCGCGCCATCATGGCGGGTGACAATGAGACCGGGGTCATGGTGATGCAGATGGATGAGGGCCTGGATACTGGCCCCGTCCTTGGCACGGCCCGTGTACAGATCACCAGCGATATGACGGCCTCACACCTCCACGACGAGCTGGCCAAAGTCGGCGCACCTTTGATGGTGGAGACGCTGGCAAAATTGGCCGCCGGTGAGATCACACCAATAGAACAGTCAGAAGAGGGTGTGACCTACGCCAAGAAGATCGACAAGGCGGAAGCCCGCATTGACTGGTCGCGCCCAGCCAGCGAACTGGACTGCCACATTCGGGGTCTCTCTCTCTTTCCCGGCGCCTATTTTGAAGTCACCCGCAAGGGCAAACCGGAACGGGTGAAAGTCTTGCGGGCGGAACCGGTTGCGGGGAGCGGCACGCCCGGCACGGCGCTGGACGATACGCTTACCATTGCCTGTGGCGAAGGCGCGCTCCGCCTGCTGGAAGTTCAACGCGCCGGCAAAGGCCGGGCGAGTGCCGCGGAGTTCCTCAGAGGCTTTCCGCTCACCAAAGGCGAGAGTGTGGGATAATGCCCCGCTACAAACTCACCCTTGAATATGATGGCGGGCCTTACAATGGCTGGCAGTCGCAAATCAACGGTATTGCGGTTCAGGATGAGGTGACGACGGCGGTCCGCGCCTATAGCGGCGAAGAGGCCGACATCTTTGCCGCCGGGCGGACTGATACGGGCGTTCATGCTTTAGGCCAGGTGGTGCATCTGGACCTTGAGCGGGGTGACAGAGCGGACAAGGTAAAAGATGCCGTCAATTACCACCTGAAGCCTGCTCCCATTGCAGTCGTCGACGCAGCGATAGTAGCGGATGATTTTCACGCCCGGTTTGATGCCAAGCAACGCCACTATCTCTATCGCATCATCAACCGTCGCGCACCGCTGACCCTCGACCGTGGGCAGGCCTGGGCTGTCCCGGTGCCGCTCGACGCGGACGCCATGCATCGCGCCGCCCAGGCGCTGATCGGCAAGCATGACTTTACGACCTTCCGCTCTGTGCACTGTCAGGCAAAATCGCCGGTGCGCACCATGGACGAAGTCTCTGTGTCCCGTTATGGCGAGGAGATTGAGATCATCTGTCGGGCGCGCTCCTTCCTGCACAATCAGGTCCGCTCCATTGTCGGATCGATCAAATATGTCGGCGAAGGAAAATGGCAGCCGAAAGAGCTGGAAGCCGCATTGAAGGCAGCGGACCGCTCTCGCTGCGGCCCGGTAGCGCCGCCGGACGGCCTTTACCTGACAGCCGTCGATTACGAATGAAGACGAGCATTTTCAGCAAAAGTTGTGAGACTTTTGTGGTTCGAAAATGCGACGAAAAGACTCCGTCAACTCAGCTGAAGATCAATTAGCTCGACCGCCGCCGCATCAATCTCGGACCCAAAAAAAAGACCCCCGACACGGGCAAACCGTTCCGGCGCATCGGTTGCAAAAAATCGTTCTGAGCCAACCGAAAGATCGTCGGTCTCCAGACCGCTTTCTTGAAGAGCGCCCGCGACGGCGTCAGCTGTTGTGGCGGCACTGTCCACCAGCGTCACGTCGTCCCCCAGGACTCGTGCGATTGCCGGGGCAAGCACAGGAAAGTGGGTACAACCCAACACCAGTGTATCCGGTGCGGCAGACGGGTCTGCAAACAGTGGCTTGAGATACCGCTGAGCCGCGGCTTCAGCAATGGTATCGTTGCCCCAGCCTTCTTCGGCAAGCGCGACGAAGAGCGCGCAGGGTTGTTGGCGAATGCTAACCTCGGGCGCCAACGCACTGATCGCGCGCGCGTAAGCGCCGCCTTTGACCGTACTTTCTGTCGCGAGCACGCCGATCCGGTTTGTGCGGGTGGCAGCAACCCCTGCCCGGGCGCCGGGCTCCACCACCCCGATGACCGGAAGTGGCGCATGTTGTCGTGCAAGCGGCTCTATGGCCACAGCACTGGCCGTATTGCAGGCGATGACAACCATCTTCACATCGTGGCGTAGCAATTCTTTTGCTGCTTGCAGCGCGTAAGCGGTCACCGTGTCGGCACTTTTGGTGCCATAGGGAAGGCGGGCCGTGTCGCCTAAATAGACCAGATCTTCGTTCGGCAGCGCATCGCGGAGCGCGCGCAGAACCGTCAGTCCGCCCATGCCTGAATCAAAGACGCCTATCGCCCGCGTGTCACTCATCCACGTCCAAACATCTATTGAGGCCCCACGCCGAGAAAAGAACTGGCGATCAGGTTGATGACAAAGCCAAGCGCCAACTCAAAGGCGACAATCCCAGCAGCAAGGGCGGGGGTCGTCCGGAAAACCGTCACGGCAATTTGCCAGCGGTAAAGAAGGGCCGTGACAAAGACGAGCAGGATCAGAAAGGCCGCGGTTTCAATGGACGCAAGTCCAAAACTATAAAGCACATAAGGCGGCGCCAGGAGCACGGCCACGAGAACGGACGACCAATTATAGACGATGATGTAGGGCGCAAAATTTGGCGTCAGGTTGAGCGCACGACAGAGAAACACCATCGAGAGGGGATAAATCACCCAAAACGATGCGTAGGAGAGAAGTTCGATCACGCTATAGCCGAGCACGGTGTTCGTCACGACCACTTCGGCTTCGCTGATCATCCGCCATTCAGCGCTGATAAAGACCAGGTAGAAGGGCATCGCAAAGATGAACGCGGCGAAGGACCGCCAAAACGCGTCGGCACTGAACTCGAAATGCGAGAGGGCTGCGGGATCCCGCTGGGCGATTTTCCAGGCGCCGATCAACGCATTGATGATTTCTGTGCTTGTTGGCATGTGCCTTAGCTGAAATAGCCTCTGAGAACAGTTTCGTAGATATCCGTTAGGGCGACAATATCATCGACTTTCGCATGTTCATCCACCTTGTGCATGGATTGGCTGACCAAACCAAACTCAACCACCCGTGCATAATTCTTGATAAACCGCGCATCCGATGTGCCGCCGCTGGTGGACAGCTCTGGCGTGCGTCCTGTCGCCTTGGTCGTCGCGTCAGCGATGAGCGTGCTGAGCTTGCCGGGTGCTGTGAGGAAGGCGTCGCCGCTGGCAATCATCTTAAGTTCGTACGTGCCGCCCATCTCAGCTGTCACAGCATCCAAATGTGCGCGCACGCGGTCTTCTAAGGCATCCGGCGTGTGAAGATCATTGAAGCGGATATTGAAGCGGGCTTTTGCTTCTGCCGGAATGACATTGGTCGCCTCATTGTCGATGGTGACCTGCGTGATCTCAAGGTTTGACGGCTGGAAATGCTCGGTTCCCTCATCCAGCACATCACTCGTCAGGCGCTGCAGCATTGCAACAAGGCGGGGAGCTGGATTGTCTGCGAGGTGGGGATAGGCCACATGACCTTGGGCACCGAGGGCCGTAATCCATCCATTCGTGCTGCCGCGGCGACCGATCTTAATCATGTCACCAAGCTCTTGAGGGTTGGTCGGCTCGCCGACAAGGCAGTCATCAATGGATTCGCCCTTCGCCTCCAGCCACTCCAGCATTTTGCGGGTCCCATTTATGGCGGGGCCTTCTTCATCGCCGGTGATGAGAAAGCTGATGGACCCTTTCAGATCACCATCCTTGATCAGCCGCGACACGGCTGCTGTGAAAGCAGCAATAGACCCTTTCATGTCCGTTGCACCGCGGCCCAATAAGATGCCGTCCTTGATCACGGCCTCAAAGGGGTCGACGCTCCAGGCTTTTTCATCGCCGACGGGCACCACGTCTGTGTGGCCGGCAAAGCAGAAATTGGGCGCCTCTGTTCCAAGGCGGGCGTAGAGATTGTCAACGTCCGGTGTGTCTTGGTCGCTGAAGGGCAGGCGGGTGCACTGAAAGCCCAGCGCCGTGAGCCGGGCTTCCAACAAATCGAGGGCGCCGCCCTCAACAGGGGTGACGCTCTGACAGCGGATCAGATCTTGAGCAAGGGCGACAGGGTCAATGACGTCTGTCACCATAGGTGCATCGGTTTCCATGACCCCGGTTTACCCGGTTGAGCCCAACGTGGTCAAACGGGCCGGACGCAGTCGAGCAATCCAGTCAGGCCACTCGGGTCGCCGGAGGCAGCGTTAATCCCGCAAGAGCTCGTTGACGGAGGTTTTGGACCGGGTCCGCTCATCCACCGTTTTGACGATCACGGCACAGGCAAGGCTGGGGCCCGGAGTGCCATCCGGCAGCGGCTTGCCGGGAAGGGCGCCTGGGACCACTACGGAATAGGGCGGTACATACCCCACATGGACTTCACCCGTATCGCGGTTCACCACTTTGGTTGTGGAGGTGATGAACACGCCCATAGAGAGCACGGCTCCGGTGCCGACGATCACACCCTCAGCAACCTCTGAGCGCGCGCCGATAAAGCAATTATCTTCAATGATAACCGGACCGGCCTGCAGCGGTTCAAGGACACCGCCAATGCCCGCGCCGCCTGAAATGTGCACGTTTTTGCCGATCTGGGCACAGGACCCGACGGTCGCCCACGTGTCGACCATGGTGCCGCTATCGACGCGGGCACCCAGATTGACGAACGAAGGCATTAGAACGGCGCCAGGAGCAATATAGGCAGAGCGGCGCACAATCGCGCCGGGCACCGCCCGGAAGCCCGCCGCTGAGAATTCCTGTGGCCCCCAACCTTCAAATTTGGACGGCACCTTGTCCCACCAATTGGTGCCGTTGCCGGGACCACCGGCGATCGTTTCCATGTCATTGAGCCGGAAGGACAGAAGCACCGCTTTTTTGAGCCACTGATTGACTTCCCAACCCCTGTCGCCTTTTTCGGCGACCCGCGCTTCCCCACTGTCCAGGAGCGTTAGCGCCTCTTCTACGGCATCGCGCACCTCGCCGGTCGTTTTGGTGTCGATGGAGTCCACATTGTCGAACGCTGTGTCGATGATGGTCTGGAGCTCGGCTGGGGTCATCTTCAGGAATCCTTGATCTATCGGCGGCTTTGGCGCGGTTTTGAGCGCCGCGGCACCATAGCGGGGGGTGGGTCGTTGTCAACCGAAGGCGGCTGACTAGAGCTTCTGCAGAAAGTCCGTCAGATTGTCCGTCACATGGTGGACATGGTCACCGTCCGATCCCTCATGGGACATCTGCTGATGCTTCTCCGGACCGGGTTCCCCGGGGCGCACCCAGACGGTCGTCATGCCAAGGTCATGGGGTGCCAGCAGGTTGCGGGCGATGTCTTCAAACATGGCGGACCGAGTTGGATCGATGCCGGTTCCTTTGACAAACCGCTCATAGGCTTGTGGAGCGGGCTTGGGTGTGTAGTCGACCGAGACGATGTCATAGACCTCATCAAAATGATGCGTGATCCCAAGTTGTGCCGTCACGTTTTCCGCATGCGCAGCAGTTCCGTTTGTGAAGATGACTTTTCGCCCGGGAAGGCGATCGATCGCCTGACTGAGCTCGTCCGCAGGAGCGATATGGCTGACATCGATTTGGTGGACATAATCCAGAAAGGCCTTCGGCGCGAGATCATGCACCTTCATCAGACCGTTCAGTGTGGTGCCATGTTCGACGTAATAATGTTTCTGCAGGCGCCGGGCTTCCTCTGGATCAACGTTTAAATAGTCTGAAATGAAGTCCCGCATTCGCACATCCACCTGTGAAAACAGGTCGCATTCTGGCGGATAGAGCGTGTTGTCCAGATCAAAAACCCAGGTCTCAATATGGAAAAAGTCTGGGTTTTTAAGGTTTTGGATGGGTTCGTCAGACATGTCATGGGTACTCGTTGATCTGAGGCGCACTCTGACGTCGGCTTCACCAATTAGCAACCAACTTAAGGGGCCGCTTAAAGGCCCATTAAGAGCCAATTGCTAGATTTAGGGCCTGTATCCTTGAGTTTGAAGGTTCTTCGGCTGATGTCCGCTGCACTGAGTGATTTGTCTGTATCGGAGTGTGTTGATCATCGTGCATCAATCGAACCGCATGCGCTTTTGCAGCGTTTCCGTGGACCGGGTCTGCTATTGGGTCCAAACGGCGACGTGCTCGCAAAGAACGACGCAGGCGACGAACTCATAAGCCTCATAAGCACATCTGACGACCAGGTAGAGGACCCGCAGACCGAGACCGCAAATCCATTCTCAAGTGCCGGGCGATCTGGCGTGCCGCTCTCCAAGCGGGTCGTCGTGCCAGCACCGACCTCAAGCGATGGCAATGTGACCTATGACGTCACCGCACTGCCCGTTGACCTGACGAGCGGGACGGGCGTCCTCCTGTTGGCCCGCAACGTGTCTCTGGAAGGTAATCTGGTAGAAGCACTCGTCAGTTCCCGGGCGCTGTACCGGGATCTTGCTGATTGCTCCGGCGACTTTGTCTGGGAAGTCGACGGATCGTCGAAATTCTCTTTCGTGAGTCCTCAAGGCATTGTCGGTTATTTGCCGCAGGCTTTGAACGGAGCGTCGCCCGCGGGCCTGGCCATGGACCCCCATGAAGCGGGCCATCTTGTGGCACTGTTTGCCGCAAGAGAACCGATCACGGAAACCGAGGTCTGGATCCGCGGCGAAGATGGGAATGCGGCCTGCCTTGTCGCCTCAGTCCGGCCGATGACGGATGATCGGGGTCAATGGTGTGGTGCACGCGGTGTTGCGCGCGATGTGACCGCTGAACGCCGCCGGGCCCGGGAGTTGGACGAACAGCGTGAAGATGATGCTCTCATCTCTGCAATTGCCCGTGCAATCCAGCAAGAGTTGCAGCCGCACGACATGTTGCGGGCAGCTGCCCGCGTGCTTGTCACATCGTTTCAGGCGGCGGCCGCATGGATTGTGCCCCTTCAGGCAGATGGAACGCCCTTGAAGCCCGCCGCTCGCCACATCGACTCCACCATCGCGACGGATCTGCCGGACCCGGATTTTGCAACGCTAATGGACACGGCCATCCCGTCCGATGAACAGGCGCAGGCGTACCAGATTTGGCGCGAAGGTCCCTTCCTATGTCTGCTCACCCACCACTGGGACGTGATGAACGGGTTTGTGGTGCTTCTGGATACAGGCGGCCGCGCAGAAGCCATGCTCACCCATGCAGCGGATCACTTATCAAACGCGATTGAGCATGCCAGACAGCTCCGTGAGTTGGATCGTCTGTCGCGTACGGACGAGCTGACCGGCCTCTTGAACAGGCGTGCCTTTATTGCAGGAGTGAGCGACAGCCTCAATATGCGTGGAGCGGACGGCGTTGCGGGCAACCTGATGTTCATCGATATGGACAACTTCAAGGCTGTTAACGACACCTTTGGGCATCCTGCGGGGGATGCCTTGCTGATGTCGCTCTCCTCTCTGATGCTCGAAGCGATAGCCGATCTGCCCGCTGGCGACCATTTCGCCGCGAGATTAGGGGGAGATGAGTTCGCGTTGTGGATTGGTGCGCACGGCGACGCACCGGATGCGCTCGCAGCGCTAACGGCCGAGCGGATCGTCCGTGCATTCGATGTCGTCTCAGCCACAGATGACGACGAGGTCGTACCGGGACTTTCCATCGGTATCGCACGCGCACAGCCGACCGAAAAGCTTCCGGCACTTATGGCCCGCGCGGATCAGACTCTCTATGAGGTGAAAAGATCAGGCAAGGGAACGTGGAAAATGGCGTCCGATGACGCGGGTGACCTTTCGCGCCTACAGAGAGATAACGGGCCGGCTATGGTGGCAGTGGTAGAGGCCAATTTCGACGAGGGGAAGAAACGGGCGCCGCCCGAGGGTGCATCATGAAGAACCTATTGAAGAAGATATTTAGCTGGCGGCACCTGCCCCAGGAATTGAGTTATAGGGAGGCCCGGGCGGTCCTTGAGAAACATAACTGGGGCGCAAGGCGCGAACTCGCTGCACGCACGGACGCTCCTAGTGAAGTGCTCTACTACCTCTCAGAGGATGAAATGCTCGACGTGCGCGTCGCCGTAGCTGCGAATCCGTCGACACCAATCCAGGCTAGTGAAATTTTAGCCGACGATCCGGAGGAGCTCGTTCGGGTGGAGCTCGCTCGGCGGATATCGCGGTTGGTTCCGGGCGCCGATGAGACCATGCAGGGGGAGCTGTTGGAACGTGTGATTGCGCTCGTTGAAAAACTGGCAGCAGACGAACTGCCACGCGTGCGCGCGATTGTCGCTGAAGAGATCAAAGCAACCGATAACGTGCCACTACGAATAATCAGGAAACTTGCTTATGATGCGGAAATCACAGTGTCTGCGCCGATCTTGGAATATTCACCGCTTCTCTCCGACTCAGACTTGATGGAACTGATTGCTGGAAGCGCTGTAGACGGCGCCGCTGAAGCCATTGCACGCCGCGAGCACTTAAATGAAGACCTCGTAGACAAAATTGCACACTCATTGGATATTTCGGCGGTAACCGCACTTCTCGCTAACCCCAATGTTCAAATTAGGGAAGACACGCTTGAACTCGTGATTACCAAAGCGATCGACATTGAAGCACTTCACGCGCCTTTGGTCATGCGGCCTAATCTGTCGATCCGCGCTATGCGGCGAATTGCAAGCTTTGTCGCCCGGTCTCTGCTGGAGGATTTGCTTGCGCGGGAGGACTTGGACGAAGAAACGCAGAAACACTTGCGTGAGAGAGTGATGGAACGCGTTGAAGCCGAAGATGGCACTGAAAAACTGGACGCACCGCTTGCTTCAGTTCGTAACGCTTATGAAGCCGGCAGATTGGACAATGCAGCGGTGACCACCCTTGCTGACACGGGTCAAAGAGACTGCCTTAGTTTAGCGCTGTCACTCCTAGTAGAGGTGCCGGTTAAGAAGATTACCGAAATTATGGACGCCAAATCGGCGGAAGCGATAACGGCGGTTTGTTGGAGGGCAGATCTAAGTATGCGGACGGCGTTGGCCGTTCAAAAGGCTTTGCATATCAAACATACAGACCTTCTTTTACCCAAGAACGGGTTCGAGTTCCCGTTGGATGATCGGAAAATGAACATGCAGCTTGCGTTTTTGGAGTTGGAGCCAAAAAGACCGACATAGAGATCAGATCGCTACTTGAGAGTCTCCGTCCACACGAATGCCTCGCCTGTATCGATCCGTTTGAACCCGGCATCGTCAAAACCGCGTTCTGTACACTCTTCGCGGCCCTCAATCTCAAAGCGGGTCCCTTTGGTACAAAACGTGTGATTGCCCGCCCAGACCAGATCCTGCCCGGCCCGCCGCGCAACCAGGCCGCCTCCATCAACGGCCTCCGCATAGGTATAGTAATATTGCTCTTTGAGCTCGCCTTTGATGGCTTTTTCACATCGATCGGGCTCTATGCGTATCCAGCCACTTGACGAAAAGTCTTCGCCACTCTGATAACCCACAGCCGCCCAGACGAGAAAGTCCGTCGTGTTGCAGATCGACAGGCCCGTCGCGGCTTGGCGCTGGTCGGCGCTTTCGATGAGTGCGTTAAAGAGGGCGACGGTGATCTTGCCGTCGGCTCGAAGGTTGATCGATTTTTGGAAGTTTGTAATCGCCGTTGTTGTACGTCGACCGCTGACACCGTCGATTTGCGAGATAGTCGCGCCGGTATCGCGCAGCAATCTTTGGGCGCCAGCGATCTCGGCACGCCGTAACGTGTAGTTGGACGGCTCTGAGAATGTCGTGGTCCACGTGTCCCCGACGCGGGTCTCAACGCGGGTGAAGTCGAACCCATCAAAACCACGCGTTGCGCAATTGGTCCGGTCATTGACGAGGAAGTCGCCGGGCGCTGTGCAGAAGCGATCGGAACCACTGAAATATTTGGTGCCGCCCTCATGGGCATCTATTGAACGGGCGAAAACAAAATACTCTTCGTGCTCAATGCGACCGGGGAGAACTGCGTTGCAGGCCCCAGGTAAGATGCGAAACCAACCCTGGCTTTGCCATCCATCATCGGTTTCATAACCAATCGCAGCATCCAGCACATAGGTCGTGGTGTTGCAGAAGCGATATTCAGCTTGCGCAGGCGATGTCGGGAGAAAGAAAAATAGGCAGAAAAAGGCTGCCACCAAGCTGTGACGCAAAATCGGCCATCGCAGACCGCCGTTTACTTCATTCATTGCTGTGACCCAACACACTTGCCCCCCGGCCAAGCCTCTTTGTGAAGACAATAGCATTCTGGCGACGTCTGCCAAGTGGTCTGGTGTCTTAGGTGTGTGGCTGCCGTCGTGGAGCGCTCAGCCGTCTTTGATAAGTGTCCCGACACCATGTTCGGTGAAGAGTTCCAGCAAAACCGCATGAGGCACCCGGCCATCGAGGATGACAACGGCTTCGACACCGTTATTCACCGCATCAATGCAGGTCTCAAGTTTTGGGATCATGCCGCCGGAGATGGTACCGTCCTGCATAAGAGCTTTGGCCTCGGCGACGGTAAGCCCCGTCACCAGCGTGCCAGATTTGTCCAACACGCCGCTAACATCTGTCAGCAGAAGCAGCCGCTTGGCACCGGTCGCGGCGGCGATGGCGCCCGCGGCTGTATCCGCGTTGATGTTATAGGTGTCACCTGTCTCCGAAACACCAAGCGGTGCAATCACCGGAATGATGTCTGAGGCAATCATGGTTTCCAGAATTTCGGGATTCACTTTTTGTGGTTCGCCGACAAATCCAAGATCCACCGCCTTCTCGACATTGGACTCCGGGTCGTGCTTCTGCGCCACTTTCTGCGCGATGAGGAGATTGCCGTCTTTGCCGGACAGCCCAACGGCGCGCCCGCCCGCTTGATTGAGCGCGCCGACAATCTGCTTGTTGATGGAGCCAGCGAGCACCATCTCGACGACTTCGACTGTGTTTTTGTCCGTGACCCGAAGGCCGTCTGAAAACGTGCTTTCGATATTGAGCTTCTTCAGCATGGCGCCGATTTGCGGTCCGCCACCATGTACCACAATGGGATTAATGCCAGACTGCTTTAAGAGCACAATGTCCCGAGCGAATTGCGCAGAGAGTTCGGCGTCTCCCATGGCATGGCCACCATATTTGACGACAATCGTGCGCTTGTCGTAGCGCTGCATGTAAGGCAGCGCCTCGGACAGGATTTTGGCCCGGTCGATACCTGTTTCTGGGTCGTTTTCTTGGTCGATCATCGTCTCTGATGACGCGCTGCGTTGGTGCCGACGCGTCCTGCCCCCTGCAATGTGAGCCCAGATGCACACTGGGCTTTACTGGCCAGCTTTATATCCCATGGGAGCAAGCTCGGCCAGTTCGGCTATATGAGCGCGGAGCTCCGGAATACCGGTGCCCTTTTCAGACGACGTAAGCGCGATCTCCGGATAAGCAGCCACATGTTTGCGAAGCTGTCCTTTAGTTGTCTCGAGGCGTTTTTCGATTTCACCTTTTTTGAGCTTGTCCGCCTTGGTGAGAACGATGAGGTAGGAGACGGCGGCCTTGTCCAGCATCGCCATCACCTCTTCATCATTCTTTTTGATGCCGTGGCGAGCGTCGATCAGCAACAGCACGCGGCGCAGCGTGGCCCGGCCCTGCAGGTAGGTCATCACCAGATCGGTCCAGCTGGCGATCCGTTCCTTAGACTCGCGGGCATAGCCATAGCCCGGCAGGTCGACGAGATATAACCCTTCGCGTCCCGGCTGCCCAAGAGTGAAATAGTTCACCTCCTGCGTGCGGCCGGGTGTGTTGGAGGTGCGCGCGAGCGTCTTGCGCCCCGTCAGCGCGTTGACGAGGCTGGACTTGCCCACATTGGACCGGCCGGCAAAGGCAATTTCCGGCAGGGGCGCATTCGGGAGCCCATCCAGATTGACCACACCTTTGACGAAGGTGCAGGGTTGCGCAAAGAGCCAGCGCCCCTTCTCAAGCTGCGCCTTCTCTTCTGCAGTGCTGCCGTCCATGGTGCGTCAGGTTTCGTCTTTGGTCGCGGATCGCTTGAAAAGTTTTTCGAGACCCAGGTTTGAGAACAGTTCAATGGGCACACCCTGCCGGCGCATGATGACGCCCTGCTGCAGCACAGATAGAAGGTTGTTCCACGCCCAGTAAATCACCAGGCCCGCTGGGAAGCTCGCCAGGATGAAGACAAAGAGGACCGGCATCCAGGTGAAGATCATCTGCTGGGTGGGGTCCGCCGGGGCCGGGTTCATGCGCTGCTGCACGAACATGGTGATGCCCATGAGAAGCGGCCATACACCAACCATCAGAAGCGAGGGCGGGTCCCAGGGGACCAGACCGAACAGATTGAACATGGTCGTTGGGTCAGGCGCGGAGAGATCCTGGATCCAGCCATAGAAGGGCGCATGCCGCATTTCAATGGTGACGAACAGAACTTTATAGAGCGCGAAAAAGACGGGGATCTGAATCAGCACAGGCAGGCACCCAGCCAGCGGGTTCACTTGCTCTTTCTTGTAGAGCTCCATGATCTGCTTTTGCTGCTCCATTCTGTCATCAGCATATTGATCCCGCAGCCTTTCCATCTCCGGCTGCAGCTTCTTCATTTTGCTCATCGCTTCGTAAGAGCGGTTGGCGAGCGGGAAGAAGAAAAGCTTGATGATCACCGTAACGATCAGAATGGCGACACCGAAGTTGCCGACAATATCGAAGACGTAATCAAGGCCAAGGAAGAGCGGTTTGGTGAGAAAGTAGAACCATCCCCAGTCGATGAGGAGTTCGAAGCGGAAGATGCCCTCTTCGTCATAGCTGTCGATCATGTCGACCACTTTCGCGCCGGCATAGAGGCGTGCGGTGTGGTTGATGGAGGCGCCAGGTGCTGCTGTCAGGCCGTCCACAACCAGATAGTCGGTCTGATACACGTCCTTGCGCGGGTTCGGCCCTTCAGAGAACCGGGCATCGAAATTGGCACCTTGTTCTGGGATCAGAACCGTCGCCCAATATTTGTCGGTAATGCCAAGCCAGCCTTCGTTGGCGGTGTATTTGATCTCTCTGTCTTCAAGGATCTCGTCATAGTCTATTTCAACGAGCCCTTCTTCTTCGCCCAGCACACCGATCATGCCTTCGTGCAGAATGAAGAAGCCTTCAATCTCCGGCGTGCCCGTCCGCGATACGAGACCGTAAGGATAAAGGGTGACGGGCGCGCCTGTATTGTTGGTCACGTTCTGGTCGACGGTGAACATATAGTTCTCATCGACCGAGATGGTGCGGTTGAAGATCAAACCTTCGCCATTGTCATAAGTGAGCGTGACAGACCCGTTCGCGGCGAGGGACGCGCCAGCGGGGGCGGTCCAGACGCTGTCGCGGGTCGGCAGCTTGAGGCCGGCTGACGCCGGTGCTGACCATCCGAATTCGGCGAAATAGGGAGAGATCGAGTTGGAGGGCGAGAGAAGAACGATCTCCGGCGATGTGGGATCGACTGTCTCACGATAGGTGTGCAACTGCAGATCATCGATCCGCGCGCCTGTGAGCGAGATCGAGCCCGCAACAAGGTCCGTATCGATCTGGACCCGCTCGCTCTGGGTGAGGGCGAGATCACGTGGCAGGCCGGTAAGCAAGGTTCCGTCACCCAGATCGGCAGGGCTGTTGGGTCGGGTCTCAAGGACCTGCGGGATCGCTGATTCCGCGGCTGCTTCTTGGGCTGCCGCGATTTCCGCCTGCACGGCGCGCTCGGCTTCCATCCTCGGCTCAATAAAGAAAAACTGCCATAGCGCAAGCACGGCCATCGACAGCACGGCGGCGAGGAGGAGGTTTTTGTTGTCAGACATGAACTAACATCACCCTTGTTTCTGAGATGCCTGTCGCCGACTTGGTGCACTGGCGCCGGTCTTATGCGCGTGCACTTTAGCAAGAGCCGTTTCAAGATCCCTTGTGAGGTCTGGATATGAACGGGAAATGGTTCCCGTGCGCCCGATTAGGACGTAGTCGTAACCCGGGCGGGCGGCAAGTGCTAAAACATCGCCAGCCACCGAACGCAGACGACGTTTGGCCCGGTTTCTGATATGGGCTTTGCCCACTTTTTTTGTAACGGTAAAGCCGATCCGCGCTGGCGCTTCAGCGTCGGATTGTTTTTGGGCCTGCAAAACCAGTCCGGGCGCCGCCCACTTGCGGCCTTTGGCGGCTTTCAGGAAATCGCGGCGGGCCTTGAGGCGCTCCATCGGGTCCTCGACAAGATAAGGGGCTCTCCGCATCTGCCAACCCGGAACAGTGGGTCGCCTCGCCCTCGAAAAGAGTGGTTAAGCGGACAGCCGTTTGCGGCCCTTTGAGCGGCGTGCAGCAAGAATGGCACGGCCAGCTTTCGTCGCCTTGCGGGCGCGGAAACCATGACGGCGTTTGCGAACGAGCGCGCTTGGTTGGTATGTCCGTTTCACGGGTCTTCTCCGTCTAGGGCTCCTGACCTGACATCAGTCGGCGGGCCCCCATAACAAGTGAAGCCGCGGGCGGATGCCCAACGGCCAGGTTGGCCGCGTGTATAAGCAATGGCAGGGGCCAAGTCAACGACTGTAGGGGCCTCTCAGAGGTGTAAAGCCCGCAGAAATCAGCCGATTTTGCCGCTAAACCGCTCCCAGCGCCCCAAAACTCCCAGATTCAGGTGGTTCAGCGCCGATCACCTAGCTCTCACCGTGGCTAACGCACTCTCACAACCCGGTGACTTTTGTGGGTTTTTTCGCATGGCCGCCCCACCTTCCGCTACACACGAAGGCATGCGCCTGCTGCGTTGGCGGCTGAGCGCAGGAAGGAGGCGACATGGTTCTGACAGTGACAGAGCGGCATTATCGGCGTCTTGGAGGCTCAAAGCGGCGCAGCGGCCGTTCGCGGCCTATTGGGTTGTTCTTTCTAGGGGGTTTTGCCCTAGCTTGGCTTTTATTTGGCGCGACCCAGGTACCGGCAGCCGATGCCTGGACCAGATGGAGCGCTTTTGAGGAGAGCTCGACCGTGACCATTGATCATTCAGACTGGCAGGACCTGCTGGATGCCTACCTTGTGCCTGGCGAGGACGGTGAAGCCAACAAAGTTGATTATGCAAGCCTGGCAGCAAACGAGGCAGACCGCGATAAGCTGGAGCTCTACATCACGAGCCTGGAAGCCGTGGAAGTGGACGCTCTCAACAAGAACGAGCAATTCGCGTTTTGGGCCAATCTCTATAACGCGACAACCGTGCGTGTGATCCTGGATCATTATCCGGTCACATCCATTCGCAAGATCAACATCTCCCCCGGCTTCTTTTCAACGGGTCCCTGGGGCGCGAAGCTGGTGACGGTGGAGGGAGAACGGCTCACGCTGGATGACATCGAACATCGTATTCTCCGTCCTATCTGGAAGGATCCCAGGGTCCACTACGCGGTGAACTGCGCGTCCATCGGATGCCCCAACCTGCCGACGAAGCCGTTTACCGGGAAGACCCTCGAGGCCGACCTTGAGGCTGCGGCACGCGCTTACATTAACAGTCCGCGTGGCGCTACTTTCCAGGGAAGCGCACTCCGCGTCTCAAAGATCTATGATTGGTACTCGGAGGACTTCGGCAAAGGGACGGCAAATCTCATCGCTCATCTGAAGTCTTATGCAGAGGGCGATCTTGCAGAAAAGCTTGAAAACACAACACGCGTCCAGGGATACGACTATGATTGGTCCCTGAACGATACGTCCGGCTCATAAGCCGCCGATTGGAAGGAAACGATATGAGTGACCAAAGTTCAGACGCAAAGCAGTCCGGGTTCAGTTTCGGCAGGCTGGTGCCTCTCTTTATCCTCGCGGCGGGGCTCGGTGCCTTTTTTGCGTTCGACCTCGGCCAATATGTCACGCTCGACACGTTGAAGGAGAACAGGGAGTTCTTGCAGACCTTCGTGGCAGAGAACACCGCACTCGCCTTCACTGTCTATATGGCGGTGTATGCGACCATGGTTGCCTTCTCTTTGCCGGGCGCGTTGATTGCCACACTGACCGGCGGCTTTTTGTTCGGCACGATCTTTGGTGGCCTCGCCACCGTGTTTGCCGCAACCGTTGGGGCGACAATTGTCTTTCTCATCGCCAAGACCGCCCTCGGGGACGCGTTGCGCGCAAAAGCCGGTCCCGGCATTCAGAAAATGGAAGCAGGCTTTCAGAAGAATGCCTTCTCCTATCTGCTGGTCTTGCGTCTTGTGCCGCTCTTCCCCTTCTTCCTTGTGAACCTGGCGCCCGCATTTCTGGGTGTGAAGCTGCGCACTTTCTTTGCGGCGACTTTCATAGGCATCATTCCGGGCACCTTTGTGTTCGCGAGTGTGGGCAACGGTCTTGGCGCGATCTTCGACGAAGGCGGCGAACCTAATCTGGGCATCATTTTTCAGCCGGAAGTGTTGGGCCCGATCCTGGCGCTCGCGGCTCTGTCGCTGGTGCCCGTCATCTACAAACGTTTTTCAAAAGAAGAAGCATAATCGAGCGCCATCAGAAAAAGTGTGGGGCGGATTTCTGCCAAAGACTTTATGTGAGTGCGCGTTAAGTCAAAACTCCTCTATCTGGGAGTGTGAGGAAACAATATGAGCGATGTGATCGAAGCGGACATTTGTGTCATTGGTGCAGGATCAGGCGGTCTTTCTGTAGCGGCAGGTGCCGTGCAGATGGGCGCCAGCGTGGTCCTTATCGAAAAAGGCAAAATGGGCGGCGACTGCCTGAACTATGGCTGCGTTCCCTCCAAAGCCCTGATTGCCGCTGGCAAACATGCGCACAGCATGGGCGACGGGGAAGCCTTCGGTGTGAAACCGCAGCCGCTCGAAGTCGATTTCGGCCGTGTCCATGATCACATTCACGAAGTGATCGCGACCATTGCCCCGGTGGACAGCGTGGAGCGCTTCGAAGGTTTGGGCGTGAATGTCATTCAGGCCGAGGCGAAGTTCATCGGTCCGAAGACAGTGCAGGCAGGCGACAAGACCATTCGAGCACGCCGGTTTGTGGTGGCAACGGGGTCGTCCCCGGCGGTGCCTCCAATCCCCGGCCTCGACACTGTTCCCTTCCTCACAAACGAAACCATGTTCGACCTCAAAGAGCGGCCGGAGCATTTGATTGTTGTAGGCGGTGGCCCTATTGGCATGGAACTGGCGCAGGCCCACCGGCGCCTGGGCGCCAAGGTCACGGTCCTTGAGGGGCTGAAAGCGCTGGGCAAAGACGATCCGGAACTCACAGCGCTGGTCTTGGACGCTGTCCGCGAAGACGGTGTCGATATTCGCGAAGGCGCGAAAGTAACCTCGGTCGCTAAAGAGGGCGACGGGGTGAGCGTATCCATTGAAACAGAGGATGGCGCAGAAACCGTATCCGGGTCGCATTTGCTGTTAGCCGTTGGGCGTCGCCCGAACGTTGAGGGATTGGACCTTGAGAATGCCGGCATCAAATATGAGCGCACGGGTATTACCGTCGACGCGCGGCTCCGAACCACAAACAAAAAGGTTTTTGCCATTGGGGATGTCGCCGGCGGCCTTCAGTTTACCCATGTGGCGGGCTATCATGCTGGCATTGTCATCCGGAACATCCTCTTCCGCATTCCCGCAAAAGCAGATCATTCCTCCATTCCGTGGGCGACCTATACCGACCCGGAACTGGCGCATGTCGGCGAGACGGAAGAAGAAGCACGCAAGAAACACGGCAAGATCGAAGTGCTTCGTTGGCCGCTAGCGGAGAATGATCGCGCACAAGCCGAGCGTCGCACGCGCGGGCTGGTAAAAGTGGTGACGGACAGCCATGGCCGTGTCTTAGGCGCGAGCATTGTCGGTCCACATGCAGGCGATCTGTTGCAGCCCTGGGTCCTCGCCAAGTCTCAAGGACTGAAGATCGGGGCGATGGCCGGCGCGGTCGCGCCGTATCCGACCTTAACGGAGATCAGCAAGCGCGCCGCCGGCGCCTATTACACGCCGACACTGTTCAGCTGGAAAACCAGGGCAATTGTGAAGTTCCTCGGCCTGTTCGGATAGGAACCCTTTCCGCTATACTCTTAAACAGCGCGCAAGTGGCGCGTATTGGAACACAGGCGGAATATGGATCGCGAGACCACCGACGTGACGGAGGAAGCCGGGGCCGCCCGGTCTCGGACAGTCGCTGCGCCGCTGACCGGCCCCCTGACCGGCCTTGTGGCGCCTCTTCGTCGAAGTTTGTCCGGTCAGCTGTTGGTGTTGACCATTCTGTTTGTGATGCTGGCGGAGGTGCTGATTTATGTGCCGTCGCTGTCGAATTTTCGTGACAGCTGGATCAAGCAGCGTTTGGCACGGGCTCAAATTGCAACACTCGCGCTCGAAGCAACCCCCGACAATATGGTGGCGAACACCCTTCGTGACGAACTTCTTGTGAACGCTGAAGCCTACGCCGTTGTGCTTCATAGAGATGCGGCGCGCCGGCTGATCCTCAGAGACGACATGCCGCCCGCCATTGATGCGACCTATGACCTGCGGGATGCGACCTTCCTCGACCTCATCATGGATATGGTTGACTGTCTGATGGCTGAAGACGGGCGGATCATTCGCGTTATCGGTAGGCCCCGATTTGAAGGCGGCGACTTCATCGAAATCGTGTTTGACGAAACACCGCTGCGCCAAGCCATGCTCGACTTTTCAACGAACATCCTAAACCTGTCGATCCTGATCTCGATCATTACAGCGTCTCTTGTTTTTCTGGCGCTCAATTTCTTCTTGGTGCGCCCCATGCGCCGGATCACCGAAAACATGGTGGCCTTTAGTGAAAAACCGGATGACGCCTCGCGCGTGATCGAGCCCTCAACCCGGCTCGATGAGATCGGGGTGGCTGAGCGTGAGCTAGCCGATCTACAAACGCAGGTGCGCTCGACCCTCAACCAGCAGGCGCGCCTGGCCTCTCTCGGCACCGCCATCAGCAAGATCAACCACGATTTGCGCAACATTTTGGCGAGCACGCAGCTCATTTCAGACCGCTTGGGCGGCGTCGATGATCCGACCGTCCAGAGCCTGGCCCCGCGTCTCTTTGCGTCCATCGACCGCGCCATTCAGCTCTGCACAAACACCCTCAAATTTGGGAGCAGTGAAGAAGCACCGCCTAGCCGCCGGGCTGTCGAGCTGAAAACACTGACGGCGGAAGCAATGGAGGCCATCGGTCTGGAAGAAGACAGTCCGATCACACTCCAGATTGACATTACGGATGGCTTGGAAATTGATGCTGATCCCGACCACCTCTTCCGTGTGTTGTTGAACCTCGGGCGGAACGCGGCGCAGGCGATGGAGGCGGGCGGCACCATCTCCGTATCCGCATCAAGCGATGCAGACGCAGTCACCATTGAATTGGCCGACACCGGCCCGGGCATTCCCGACGCAGCGCGGGAGCGCCTCTTTCAGCCGTTTGGGGGCACGACCCGTCAGGGCGGGACAGGGCTCGGGCTTGCCATTTCTGCAGACCTTGTTCGTGCCCACGGCGGAACCCTGGACCTGGTAGAAACAGGCCCTGAGGGAACAAAATTTCGGATTTGGATACCCAACCGCAAGGAAGTTGTCCGCGCGGCGCAATAAGGCACTTCCAGAGTGCACGTATCTGCGTTTTTCGCCCGAGCAAGTGCCGAAAAGAGCTACTGTATAGACGAGTGCAACGCCCCAGAAATGGGGCAGGTGGATTGGCGCATCGCGCCAAACTGGGAGGTGCACAATGGAACAGTTTAAAGATGGGTCCCGTGTGCTTGTTGCCGACATTGGCGGCACATACGCACGTTTTTCATACGCCGACGCGTCCATAGGCGCCGACACGCTAACGCCGCCCTTTGTTTTGGAGACAGAGGATTTCGCGACCTTTGAAGATGTGCTGCAAGAAGCGTTGGACGAGTCCGGGCGCCCAGAGATAAATGCGGCAGCGATCTGTGGTGCTGGGCCTGTGGTCTCCTCAGGCGGCTCAACCTCCATCAACATGACCAACTGTCCCTGGCAACTGACCGAAAGCGCCATGGCATCGCGATTGGGCACGCGCAACGTCCGATTGGTGAATGATTTCGCAGCCATCGCCCACGCCCTGCCGCTGTTCGAGGAAGATGAGCTTCTGCAACTCGGAAGTGGCGTACCCGATAAAGCCGGACCGCTCGCTGTGCTTGGCGCCGGCACAGGACTGGGTGTCGCCGGCTTGGTGCCGGACGGACAGGGCAGCTACGCGTTGATCGACGGGGAGGGCGGCCACGCCGACATTGCCCCCGCCAACACACGCGAAATCGCCATCTATGAGCGCTTGCTCCGCCGCTTTGGGCATGTCAATGCGGAAACCATTCTGTCAGGCGACGGCCTTGAAGCGCTCCACGATGTGTTGTGTGAGATGGGTGGTTTGACCTGCGAACCCGTGAGCGCCGCAGAAATTGCAGCGCGGGCCGCAACTGGCGGAGAACCCGTAAGCGCCGAGGCGGTTCATTGTTTCACAAGCTGGCTCGGTGCCGCAGCCGCCAATGTCGCGCTCACCATTGGCGCAACCGGCGGTGTTTATATTGCCGGGGGCATTGTCCCGCGATGGGGTGGTCTGTTTGAGGCGGCGCGTTTTCGGTCACGCTTTGAAGACCGCGGAAAAATCAGCACTTACGTGAAACCCATCCCGACCTATCTGGTGGTGGCACCTGACCCGGCCCTCAAAGGATTGGTCCAGATCGCGTCGGGTTTGCTGGATTAGAAAGTCTGACGCCTGTGGGCAATGAACCCGAAAGTCTGATTTGGTACTGTGTTCTTCCCTCATCATTGTCATTGCCGGACTTGTTCCGGCAATCCAGGGGCGACAAACGCCGGCGTTAGATGGTTGTCGAAAGATTGGCTTGATAGACAGCGGGCATGTGAACTCCTCTGTTAGTCACAACTGCCGATTGGCTGAGTGCCCTCACCCTGGACCCCCGGAACAAGTCCGGGGGTGACGCACTATGGGATCTAACTTCTTTCCTAATGGCTTTCCTAGAAGCCGGAAAACCTAAAGCCGCCCGCTCAGAACAACGCCTTCGCGGCGCGGGTCAGCACCACCTTCAAGTCCGCCTTCCAAACGGCGGATGCCATGAAGCCCACTGGTAATTTCTTTCACGACAACCTCGTGGCCCAGCTGTTCCAGCTCCTCCTTCAGGTCAGCGATAGGTGTGCCTTCTTCAATCTCCAATGGCCCATTGCGGTTCACATGACGGGGTTGGTTGATGGCGTCCTGCATGGGCAGGTGATGGTCGAGGAGTGCAACCAGGGTTTGGGTTACATAAGCAATGATGCGGCTGCCGCCGGGGGATCCAACGGCAAGATAAAAGTCACCGTTTGCATCAAACACCATGCTCGGCGTCATTGATGACCGCGGCCGCTTTCCCGGCGCCACAGCATTGGCGACGGGCTTGCCATCAATCTCCGGGCGAAACGAGAAGTCGGTCAGTTGATTGTTGATGAAGAATCCACCGGCCATCAGGTGACTGCCGAACGGTGCCTCGATGGATGTCGTCATGGAGACCACATTTCCTTGGGCGTCCACGATGCTGAAATGGCTGGTGGACGGACGCGATCGTGACTCGTTGGGGGCGTAAAGCGAACCGAGGTCGCCTGATGCTTCTGGCGTGCCGGCCGTTGCGTCACCAATGCTAGCGGAGCGATCAATCAGCCGCGCTCGCGACGCGAGATAGTCTTCGTCCAATAGGGCGTCGACCGGAACGTCGACAAAGTCTGTGTCCCCGATATAGAGATCGCGGTCGGCATAGGCGAGGCGGCTTGCTTCAGTAATGAGGTGCACCGCTTCGAGAGACCCTGGCCTGAGCGCCCCCATATCAAAGGATTCAAGAATGCCCAATATCTGAAGGCTGGTCAGGCCGCCGGATGTGGACGGCGGCATGCCACAGACATTGTAAGCCCGATATTCAAGACAAAGCGGGTCGCGTTTTACGGGCTCATACGCCGCCATGTCGGCCATGCTGAGGGTGCCGGGGCGCATGGGCGCGTTCTGTGAGGCGGCAACGATGGCTTCAGCGATTTCGCCCTTATAAAACACGTCGGGACCCTGATCTGCGATCAAGCGGAGGCTTTTTGCATAGGCCGGGTTTTTGAGACGTGTGCCCACGGCAAGCGGCGTGGCCTCGCCATTTTCATCTTCTGTGAAAAAATAGGCGCGCGACCAGGGAAGGCGCGGCAGCGCAGGGGACCAGGCGATCAATTTGTTGAGACGCGGCGTGACAAGAAATCCGTCTTCGGCAAGACGGATGGCTGGCTGAAACAAGTCCGCCCATGGGAGCCGCCCGTGTTCCTGGTGCGCCAGGTGCAGCATAGCGATGGCGCCCGGCACACCGTTGGATTGACCGGTGACAACGGCATCAAAAAAGGAAAGCGGCTCGCCCGCTTCATCGAGAAAGAGTTGAGGCGTGGCGCCGAACGGTGCGGTCTCGCGGCCGTCATAGGCTTCCAGCGTACGTGCGCGTTCGTCCCAATGCAGCATATAGGCGCCGCCCCCAATGCCGGATGATTGCGGCTCAACCAGCGTCAAGACCAACTGCACAGCGATCGCCGCATCAACCGCGGAACCCCCGGCTGCCAATATTTCCTGCCCGGCTTTACTTGCTTCGGGATGCGCTGACGACACCATATATTCACCCGCATGGTACGAGAGCGTGTTCGGGGTGTCGGAATGGCTCCACCAAATCCCAAGCGGCGCAGAGATGATGGCGACACCAAACAACACAATCAGCGCGCGGGAAAAACTCATAAAATCCTCCATGTGAGGGGCGATCCCTCAATTTCTGAGCGGCAGCATAAACCATCAACCGATGATTGACCCAGCGGCGCCGGGCCGATAGCGTCCGCCACCGATGGGACACTCAAATGGTGTCTGCCAGCCTGGGAGGAAAACGATGAGCGCGCTACCCCCCCGACCCGGCCCCCGTAACTTGATCACGGATGTCGCCGGGATCAAGGTCGGTCAGGCAGAAGATGTGGCGGCCCGGACGGGGGCAACTGTGATCCTGCCGGATGCACCCGTCACTGCTGCGGTAAATGTGATGGGCGGCGCGCCGGGAACCCGCGAAACAGACGCGCTCGACCCGACCAGATTGTTGGGGGGCGTTGTTGATGCAGTGACGTTGTCTGGCGGATCTGTCTATGGACTGGATACAGGTTCCGGCGTCACGGCATGGTTGGGTGCGCGCGGTCGCGGGTTTGAAATCGCCGGCAGTGATGTGCGGGCGCCGATTGTACCTGGGGCGATCCTGTTCGATCTCTCCAATGGGGGGAACAAAGACTGGGGCGAAGAGCCTCCCTATCGGCGCCTGGGCGCAGAAGCAGCTGCTGCAGCGTCAGAAACGTTTGACCTTGGAAATGCAGGCGCAGGTTTCGGCGCGCGCGCGGGTAGCCTGAAAGGCGGCACCGGTTCTGCCTCGCTTGTCTCCGACGAAGGTTTGCAAATTGGCGCGCTGATGGCGGTGAATTCCTACGGGTCGGCAATTGTGCCGGGTACCAGCTCCTTTTGGGCTGCTCCTTTTGAGCGAGAGGGGGAGTTTGGTGATGTCGCCCCGGCGGCATTGGCACCAGACGTCGAATGGCTCGACGGCACCAAGGCAGGGGACGCAGGTCTTCGCCAGAACACCACCATCGGCATTGTTGCCACAAATGCAGACCTCACGGCCGCGGAGTGCAATCGTGTGGCGGTGATGGCGCATGACGGCCTCGCGCGCGCTTTACGACCGGCACATGCGCCGGTGGATGGCGATGTGATTTTCGTTATGGCGACCGGTGCCCATGCCTTGGACGCAGACATGCGCGTGCGCCACCTTACTGAGCTGGGCACCTATGCAGGCGATTGTGTCGCCCGTGCTATCGCCCGCGGCGTCTACGAAGCGGAGTCGCTGGGAGACATGATTGGATATTCTGATATATAAGGCTAGGTACCGAGAACGGTCCGCCAATCGGCTTCTTGAAGTTAAATTTCGCCCAGTGCAAAATAGAGATTTTGGCCTTCATGCCATAAGGCAAGCACGGCCAGATAATCTGCGGCGCGAGGGCACCGATTATGACTCAGGTCTTGGTCACACTGATCTCCTTAGGTTCACTGGTAGCGCTCGCCGCGGTTTTTGTGCCATTCAAACCGTTTGCCAGCAGGTGGGTTGCTGCAAGTGTTTTCGTTCTGGCGGTAATAGCAGTTGGAATGCTCGCGCCTAACACAAGCGAAATGGGCCAATCTGTTGACGAAGGTCCAACGTCAGCGGGCATCGAAAACGCACCGGAGGACGCAGAATCTACTGCCAGTTTCAATTCTGAGATTGAGCGAGATAAGGAAGCGGTGAGGCGTGCTGTAGAAACACTAGAATGGAACTTGGCACAAAGCGGAATTCGGGTATTGGCGGCAAGTGGTTTGGACATCGATGAATTTAAGGCTGAAATCGAAGCGCGAGTCTTGGAACTCGTTAAGCCGATTGCAGCATCAGACCATCAGGCAAATTTAGACGGGTATATGTTTCTGTCTTATCTGCGGCCTGCCAGTGAAACCTACGCGAACAAAGTCAATTTTTACAAAACCCAGATTGAAGCTGCACGGCGTCAAGCGATCTCTCGCTTGAGGAGAGACGAAGACCGGGTAGAAGGTATAACTTGGTTCAAACATCCAAATCAGCCTCGGTATACGAACAGCAGATCCACGGCGTACCTTTACATCGGTAGAAAAGGGGAGAACGGACGTCCCTGGCTAAGACTCAGGGTGCAATACACGGGGTCTAACTGGCTGTTCGTGGACAGTGTAATAGCCTGGTACGATGGTGAAAAAAGCCCCTTGGTCAGTGGCCGGTTCGATCGAGACAATTACACAGATGTTTGGGAGTGGATCGATGTCAGACCTAGCGCAAATCAAATCGAGGTACTTAAATCATTAGCGAACTCGAACGAAGCAATATTGCGTTTTGAGGGAACTCAATATCATCGGGATGCAACGCTATCAGGCGGTGACAAGCGAGCTATACGAGAGATGCTGTTGGCATACGAAGTTATGCGGGACTGAAGCAGGGCCTTACAAAAACCTTTGCGTGTCCATCTTAGCGAACGTAGATGCGCACTTCATTCGATGAGACGCCCGCGCTTGTGGTGGCAGACAGCTGAACCCGATCGGGCGGCAGACCCATATCGCTCATGGAACGAAAGACCCGCTCTGCATTTTCGCGAGACTGAGATTGCGCCAGCTGAACATTAGCAGCTGTTCCGCCAGCGGGTGACACCGCCAGGACAGTGAATTCTGCGCCAGGGCGAAGCTCAAGAGCCTGGGAGAGGGCGGTGTAAAGCGAGCGCTCATATTCAACACCCGGGCGGTCAAAGCGAATTGTCACGAGCGGTGGTGTGCCTGGAAGCTCGCCAGCAGCGCGGGGCGCGGCTGCCAGGGTCGAGGGTGCCGACGGTGTCTGCGATACGGACAGGCCGCCGCCATAAATTTGGCCGCGCTTAATAGCGTTGGAGAGTGTGTTAAGGGCGGCACGCTCATTGGCAAGGTACGTCGTCTGCCGGGCCGTATCCTCCCGCAATTCGCTGAGCAGGCTGTTGATGACAACGATTGTTTGCTTGGTGTTGTCCTGCAGTGTTTCAAGTTGGACATGGTCCTCATCGACCGCACCGGAGAGGCCGAATGTTGCCTGGATGGTGTCGAGCAGGTAGGTCGCGGTTGAGGCATCACCGGCAATGGCGGTGGAAAGCGCCGTCATATTGTTGATGTCGCGGGCCATCTGGTCGAGTTCGGCCTGTGTCTGGTTCCAGGCGGAAACGAGGTTCGGGTTACCCGGTGTGGTGCCGACCTGCAATTTGGCTTCAATACCGGCCTTGCTGGCATGATAGGCGCTTGCATGGGCGCTGGTTTGAGCGCGGATGCCCTCAAGCTCGGCAGAGCGTGTGTTCATGGCGCTTTGCAGCCGACCCAGGTCGCCTCGAAGCTGGGCAACGCGGGCACCAACCGGCGTTCCGGTGGCGGCGCCGGGCGTGACGGTCAAGCCTGCCGCAGTACTTGTTCCAAGGGCGGGAGCGGCGTCGGCCCCGGTTTGAGCCTCGTCACCTGCGACGGTGGGCCAGATGACCTCGTCGGCAAAGGCGCAGCCGCCGAGTGCGAGCACCGCACTAAGGGCCAGAAGGCGAAGGCTTTTAGGTCCAATCTGACTCGACATGATTTTTTAAATCCACACCCGTTATATGGCCGGTTTCTGGGGAAAATCCTCAGGAAATCGGCAGTTCGGCGGCTTGGTAGCCGCATCCGTTGTTTAAGGAACATCCAATGTTCTGACTGGATTTCGGGACATAAGGTCGGTCTTTTGAACCGATCACACCCCTCCAACGCTTAAGCCATCAATTGGCCTCGATGCCCCTCTTATAGCCGCCGCGCGACAAACCAACTGTCATGCCGCGCGCATGACGGCATTTCGCGGATGCGAAAGCAATTTAACCAAAGGGATTTTAGGCCACAAGTCCTTATGGCGAAAGCAAGAAGTTTGATTATCGGGGTGGCAGCGCGGCCAGAAGAAGCCCGGCATTTGGGCAGCCATCCGAGTGCGCCATCAAATTCAATTTTCCTCAAAAGCGCGGGTCTCTGCGGCTTGCCTTTAAAAGGGGATCGCTATATGAGTGTCGCTCTCTGAAGGCGGCGATGCTTTCAGGCTCGGATGTTGGCCCATGAGTGCTGCACCCGAATGCGCACCGGTAGCTCAGCTGGATAGAGTACTTGACTACGAATCAAGGGGTCGGGAGTTCGAATCTTCCCCGGTGCGCCACTTTCCATGATCAGCAGATTCTGGCGCTGCCATTCTAGTGCCGGTCGCGTCTCCATCTGGGGGAAAGCAGTTGTGGAAACTCCATTATACTTTCTCAGGAAACAGTCCCGGCATCCAGCGTGTGGCGAGGGTTGCAGGGAAGGCGAGGCGCAACGGAGCGCGCGTGCTTTCGGAGGTGAGCACCCCTTGTTTCAGTAAGGCAGACGTGGCGCGTCTCGCATTGCGAACGCCGGTATCCAGAAGATCGGCGACTTCACCACGTGGTAGCTCGCCCCTATAAAGCACAGCTTCAAGAACAGTGTCCGATTTCGGGGGGAGAGTCCCCGTCCGAATTTCCTCTGCCGCCCAGATCAGGATGCGATCCCGCAAACGATTCGGACGCATCAGCTGTTCCATGAACTTTACCTGATCAATACAGGTCTCAAGAAAGAATTTGGCGAATGCCCCAAGTGTCTCTTCGCTCAGATGGCCGCGCCCATCCAAATCATTACGCCTTGTCAGATCACAGGCGGCAAGATGCTGTTTGTATGCATCTTCGTTTCTTGCTAGCCCGCGCGCAATCGACCAGATGCCCCCTGTATCAAGCGTGGTGCGCAGCATGGCGTAGGACATGAGCCGCGCGACACGGCCATTGCCGTCCAAAAATGGGTGTAGCCAAAGTAAGCGGTGATGCGCGCAGGCCGATGCGACAAGAGCGTCTACTTTGCCAAGTTGTGCGTAGGCTTCCTCAAAACGCTTGAGGAAGCGCGGCAATGCGCCGGGGCTAACCGGAATATGTCTGCCCACTTTCACATCGCGCTGGCGTAGCTCACCGGGAGCAACCTTTAGGCGTTCTCGAGTGTCTGGATTTTCGACCCAGAGTAAATCCTCCGGTAGAAGCTCACAAAAGCGGCGGTGCATCTCAAGGATACCACCGGCGGATGTTGCCTGTTCATTCAGGCCGCCGTCATCGATCCATTCCTGAACCGCGATATGCGCGCGCGCTTCAAGCTGGAGATCACGCTTCTTCGAATCTCGGCTGTAATCGTCATTCAGGGCCCGTTCAATATCTACTGGGTGGGTATCATGACCTTCGATGAGGTTGCTGTAGTAGCAGTTCATCGATCGCACGAGCCCCGCTAGCGCAAAGACCACACCTTCCGGCAGAGAGCTGCGCAGCCGCGTGGAATGAGTGGTAAGCTCCAGTGCCAGATCGGCAAGCTCATCGCGAAACTTGGCACTGTCCTTGATAAGCAGAGGCTCCATCATGGTCACGGCCTCACCGCGATCTTCTGCCTGTATTATGTCCGCTTCTTTGTCCGTTTTGTTATTCTTCATAAATTGAACAATAACATAGACTTGTAAGAATATCGAGCAAATTTCAACACCTTAATATGTCCGGTTTATGTGCCGGGTTAGCGGGGCGGTGGTGATGATGCGGCGTGCCTCATCCTCTTGAGCCAAAGTGGTGGTCGCTGAAAGTTTAGGCAATCCACGTTAAATGAGAGCTTCATTAGAGAGAAGACGCCGGAGCACAATAAGGCTTGTCAGGAGCCTCGGTTTCCCCGTTTTCTGGGTCTAAAATGACCTCCCATTGCGCCAAGGTGTTGAACAATGTGTTCGAACTTTCTTCGTTTAGGCGCGCCACTTTCCCAACTTGGTGACTACAATCCTTTCCGCCAACGCGCACGTGGCTTGGCGCGCGCAATCAGGCCTACTCTTTCACAAAATAGGCATGGGCCCCGATATTGAAGTCGAGCAGGGAGAGGCGCACACCCATACTCTTCGTCGCAAAATTCCCGCGGTCTCTGTAATCTCGCCGTCGGGAAGGCAACACCGCTCAACACCGGGCAGCAAATTATCTGCGGTATGAATATCGATGAGGTCACGCGGAAATTCTTCATGGGAAACCGGCCCCATTACCTCAAGATGATGCGGCATTTTCCCGACCCGCCAGCGGCAGGATCGGCTGCGAGAGAAAATCATTTGGCTCATACCAAACTCACCAGCATCAGACCAACGGAACCCAGCGCGCCAAGCGCCGGGATGGTGATGATTTGGAACGATGGCACGTTGCGCAGCTGCCATCCAGCTTCCCTGAGTGTGATCGCAATGAGCGCGCCATTGACCAGAGTAAATACCACAAATGTGATCTGCGACGTGGTCTCAGCGAGCCGCGCTAAGGGGAAAGCAAGGGCAAGCGCCAGCGTGATGGCTGCCACAATGACGGTCGCGGTGACGGGTGTGTGCGTTCTGGGATGTACGTAAGCCAGAAACTGAGGCATCTCGGCCTGCCGCGAGAGCCCGTAAAGCACCCGCGAGGCCATGATGATTTGAATGAGAATACCGTTGAGTGCGGCGAGCACCCCGATGCCGGACAAAAGGTCCGGCGAGATAAGGCCGGTACGTTCCGCAATGAGCGAAATGGGCGCCCCGGCGTTCCCCAACTCTTCTTGCGAGACCAACGAGATCGAGATCGTGCTCACCAGAAAATAGAGCACCATGGTGACGAGCAGGGTGATGGCGATGGCGGGCGGGAAGATTTTTTCAGGCTCAATAACCTCTTCCGCCACATTCACCATGTCTTCAAACCCGATAAAGGCATAGAAGGCGAGCACCGCCGACGCGCTGATAAGCCCAATGGCCTGAAGCTCAAATGTTTCAAACGGCGCACGCATGCCAGCCCAAATGGCTGGAGCATCTGAGAGGACACCACCCCCGATAATGAGGACCAGGCCGCCGACTTCAATAAGCGTGAGAACCGCGGCAGTCATGGCCGAGGCGTGAATACCCAGGATCGCAAGCCCCGTGAAGATCAGGATAACGAGGGTGACGAGGACCGGTGCCGAGATAGAGATGAACTCCTGCACATAGCCAATGGCGCCCACCGAGATCGTCGCGGAAGATACAATGCCAGCGGATGCCACCAGCAGCCCGATGACAATGGCGAGCCATTTCTGTCGGTAGCCTTCTTCCACGTAGCGGGCCTCACCCGCACTGACGGGGAAACGGGTCACCAGCTTGGCAAAAGAATAGGTGGTGGGCGCGATGAGGAGGGCCGCCAGCAAAAAGGCATAAGGCGAAAAGACGCCCGCTTGGTGACCGATCTCGCCGATGAGAACATAAATGCCGGCGCCGACGGTGACCCCAAGGCCGTAAAGCACAAGAAGCGGCAGCGTGAGCCTTCGCGCAAGTTGCGGGCGTCCATGCCCGCCCGATATTTGTCCAGTCACCCCGAACCCCTCAAAACAGGACCATCCCGTCTGATCTTCAGTTTCGGTCTCTCCGGCAGCCCTGTCAAAAAGACCTGTCGTCGCATCAATTGCCATAGAATTTTCTTCTACAGCGGGCGCAAATAGCATTCCGCATGCTATAAAGTGTAGTCAAAACAGACGCCGGCAAAGGTGCTTCCATGTCCAGATTTCTCCGTGATCCTCTTTTTCATTTTGCCGCTGTCGGCCTTGTACTTTTCCTTCTGTTTTCTGCGCTTGGGCAGGCTGAAAGTGAAGCAGATAGCAGCGAGATATTGGTTGACCGCGAAACCATGCTCACCTTCATCCAGTACCGGACCCGCAGTTTCGATCGCAACATCGCCGAGCAGAGGCTGGATGCATTGAGCGAGGAGGATCTCAACCGCCTGGTGGACGAATATCTGAGGGAAGAAGTTCTCTACCGTGAAGGTTTGGGCCTGGGGCTCGACGCGGATGATTATGTAATCCGCCGTCGTCTTATTCAGAAAGTAGAATTTCTGGCCGAAGGGTTTGCGAGTGCGACAGTGGATCTCACCGATGAAGATCTAAAGACGCATTTCGAAGCCAACAAGCAGGACTATTTCGTCGCGCCGTCGATCACGTTTACGCATGTCTTCTTTGATCGGGCGAAACACGGAGATGTTGCGCTCGCCCTGGCGGAGGATGCATTGGCGCGACTGAACGCAGAGCAAGTGCCCTTTTCCGGTGCGCCCGGGCAAGGGGATCGCTTTCCTTTCCATGTGAATTACGTCGAACGCACGTACGATTTCATAGCGAGCCACTTTGGCCCTGAGATGACGGCGGAGCTGTTCGCGCTCTCAGCGGAAGAAGGTGTTTGGCAAGGTGTCTTTAAATCGCCTTATGGCGCCCATCTCGTCATGGTGACTGCCCTGTCCCAGGGACAGGATGCGGAATTTGAAGCCGTGAAGACACGGGTCGCCGAAGACGCGCGGCGCGCCAAATTGGAGGCGGACAAGGAAGCGGCAATTGCGCGGATCGCAGCTGAGTACGACATCGAGATCGACCTGAGCGCAGGCGCGTCGGAATGAGCGGGTTGTTTGTTCTCCTCGCCAGTCTCTTTGTCTTTCTGGGGACACCGCTGGCGGCCCACGAAGGCAGGCCCCTCTTCATCGAAATTGAAGAAAAAGAAACCGGCGCCGTTTTCCTGAAATGGCGGGTGCCGTCCACCATTGATCGCAGCAATGCCCCGCAAATTACACTGCCGGACGCCTGCGAGCGGGTGCAATCACCGGAGACGGCGGCAAGCCCGGCACTCAATATCGGCCAGGGCCTCTATGATTGCGGCGCGTTAGAAGGACGTCTGTCCGTCTCCATCACCTATCCGCAGGGAAATCCGGCCGTGTCGTCGCTGGTCCGCGTCCTCCGTCCCTCTGGCGAAGTCCAGATCATCAGGAATGGTCCGGACACCATGCGGGTCGACATTCCCAATGCGGAGGATGCAGGCAGCGTTGTGAGCGAGTATTTTGTGCTCGGCATAGAACATATTCTGACCGGCTACGATCATCTTCTGTTTGTCGCCTGCCTCTTGATGTTGGCCGGCACAGTAAGACGCGTATTGCTCATCGTAACGGGCTTTACCATTGCCCACTCTGTGACGTTGGCACTCGCTGCCCTTGATGTCGTGAGCGTACCCGTGGCGCCGCTCGAAGCGGTCATTGCACTTTCAATTGTCTTCGTCGCAGCAGAATTGGCGCGCCCCGCGCGCGACACACTCACCTGGCGATATCCCATCCTGATCTCCAGTGGCTTCGGGCTTCTCCACGGGTTCGGCTTCGCAGCCGTTTTGGGAGAGATCGGTTTGCCACAAACGGAAGTGCCGCTCGCCCTGTTGTTTTTCAATATCGGAGTGGAGGTGGGGCAGATCGCCTTCATCCTCTGTCTGGTGGCGGTGACCTTTGTCGGCTTGAGAGCGGTGGCATTTGTCAAAGCTGATGCACGCACCTGGGGTCTGAAGGAAGTAACGATGCCTGCGGCCTACCTGGTCGGCAGCCTTGCAGCACTCTGGAGTATCGAACGTTTCATAGCTGTGGTGGCTTAGGAACGGCCTGCCACAAAAAAGGGCGGCCGAAGCTGCCCTTTTGTGTCTAGTGGAAGTTGCGGCAAGTCAGGGCTTGTACCAGATCGCTGACGAGTAGGCCCGTTCCTGAATGGTGGCCGGGTGTCCTGTTTCTTCCACCTCAATCCCCAACGCCAAGGCATCAAACAGAGAGTGGCGCGGAGTTGGAATTTCCAGAACACGGACGTAGTAAAACGCGTTCTGAGAAGGGTCGAAATCCGGGTCTTCCCAAACAGCGGAGAGTTCTGCCGCACCGATCGTGTTTTCGTAACGACCGGTTGTGAGGTCTACCGTGTTCCCCACCGGCGGGATTTTGCCATCTGGTCCAGCCGCACGCCCGTCTGACCAGACGACGTTGTAGACTCTTTCCTGCGCTTCGCCATCGGCGCCAAGCCAGCCTTTAACGATTTGCACCCGGTCGAGGTTGCCGGACTTTGGGTCTTTGGTGGCGCGCACGAGGAACTTAGGTGCTTGACCTGCTGGTGCGCCGGTCAGATCACCGCCCATGGGCACGCCACCGGCATACCCGGCGTCGGCAATCTCGGCAGACTCGGCCGCTGCTGCATCATAATCCCAGCCGCCGAAGAAGCGGACGGCGATCCGAGGGCCCGTCGTGCCGTACACTTCGCGGCGTTTGAAGGCGGCAAAGATCGACTCGCGCGTATTCTCTTCCGCCCAAACTGCGGCCAGCCCGCCGGCTGACATGGACCAGCCATTGGGACCGGAGCCATCGGCTCCTGTACGCCAGCCCCCGGTTTTTCCGAAGGGTGTGGTATCGCGTGGAAACTTGCCCCAGAAATTTGGTTCTTCTGCCGACGCGAGGCCCGTATGGCTGTCGGTCGATCCAATCACGCCAAACGCAAACGGGTTGGTGCCGATCTTGTTTTCGATTTCTAGGCCGTTCAGAAGCGCGGAGCGAACATAGTCCCCCTCGACCGGAACGTATTCCGGTGCGTTTTGCTGGATGTAGAAGCGGTAGGTTTCGAAGTCGGCAAATTCATCGTCTGGTGAAAGCGACGGATGGGTTTCGCTGTCCCCTTTGAACTGCGTGATCTCCGCCACTGGCTCCCACTCCATGCGGGTTGCGGCCATTTCGGCGGTGATCGGTTCACTCCTCAGGTTTGTTTCTGAGAACATGTAGCCCTTGGAAATGTTCGAATTGTGCGGGATGGCGACAAACTCTGCGCCGGTGCGCTCGGATGTTTCGTCGAGCCAGTTCCACAAATCTTCCGGGTAGTTGCTGTCAGATGTGGAGAATGGTTGGAACTGACCGGCAACGTCAGCACCCTGTGGGGTGAAGACAACGCGATGCATGTTGGCGCCCGCTGGTATAGAACTCCACTCCCATCCAATAAAGGACGAAAACTTGCCTGGTTCATAGTGGCTATCAGTAATAGCGATGGACTCCTGCCAGCTTGTGCGGGCCATGGCGCGCCACCCCGGTATACCGGCACCTGCTGGCGATGCGGCGGCCTCTTCAACCGACATCGGTTCCGGCAGAAAGGAGGCAAAGGCGGACATGCCTTCGTCGTTCGCAACCACGCCGCGCATCCAGCGCTGCACATACCAGGCGCGGGCGCGGTCGACGAACCCCATGTCGTCGGTTGGGATTCCCTTGTCGACAATGTGGCGCACGCCGCCAAGCATGACCGCATGGTCGGAAATGACGAGAAAATCGAGGGGCGTATCGATCTGAACCCTGCCCTGATGCCCCGGGTTCACAACCGGCAGGCCTTTGGCGTAGCGATAGGCCGTGTCGGGATCCGCCGTCATATTCCGGTTGAGATAGGCATCAAAAGAATAAGAGGTATGAAGGTGCGTATCGCCCCACAGGAGTTGGGTGTCAGTCGCCTGCGCCGCCGCGCTTGAAAACGTTAGGGCCAGCACAGCCGCTGTACCCAAAAAAAATGCTCTGAATCGATTCGCCACCATGATATGTCCCCCGCCAATCCCTACGCCATCTGAATAGACCGTTAGCTTGAGTTTTTAAGCGATGAGGTTCAAGGCGGCAGCGGCTGATTTGCAGAATTCCGCTATGCAGAATAGTTGTTAAGCGCCTCGGATAATGGCCAGGACGCCTGCGGTTTGCGCGTCGACGATGTCTTCGACGCTGAGTTTCAAAACGTCCTTCATGCGCATCCACGATTCAAAAGATGCGACCTGATCCGCCGCATGCTGAAGTTCGATGGGCACCTCTTTCAACTCAGGCAAATTGTTGCAAAGGAAAGCGCGCTGAACCTCAGCGAAGGCGTCATATGAACGAGCCAGGTAGGGCGATTTCCATTTTCGCGCGATGGTGCAGGCCATGTAGGGATGGATGGTCTGAAAGATACGCGCGCGCCTCTCAATAAGCTTTCGAGCTCGGTCTTCAAGGGCCCCAGTCAATGTTTCCAAATCAAACTCAGGAATGACTCTGGCCTTAATTACCTGATCGACTTCCTGATAAAGCGTCTCCATATCCTCAAAATGTCGAAAAACAGTGCGAAGGCCAACATTGGCCCGGTCTGCGACGTCTTCGCTCGTGGGTGCCGCATTTCCTTCGCCGACAAGTTCGAACATCGCTTGGACGATAGCAGCGCGTGTCCGGGTGCTCCGGTTTAGCCGACCATCAACTTGCTGTGTAGTCTTGTCTTCCGTGATGGACACCTGGCGACCTCCTGTCTTCAATCTAACTAGACGAGACTAACTAATGACACTTATAGTGTCAAAATTATCAATATACGCGGTCCAGTTGATAGCAGCAAATTGAGAGCAAAGGAGCCGGAAAATGGATGTCGTAAATGCCATGCGCCCAAACGAAGCGCAGATCAAGGAGTGGACCAGCGGTTCGGTTGAGGGGCCGGTTGTGATGGTCAATCTGCTGAAGTTTTATGAAAAGGCGCAATATGCCGATGGGCGGGACCCGGACATAAGCGGCGCAGAAGCCTACCAACGTTACGGCACCGAGGTGGCCAAGCTGATCGACGGTCTGGGTGGCAAGATGATTTATGGCGGAGCAGTCACCCTCACTCTGATCGGGGAGGTGGCCGAAGACTGGGATGTGATCGCCTGTGTTCAATATCCCTCCCGAAAAGCCATGCTCGAGATGACCATGTCGCCGGAATACCAGGCGATCGAAGTCCATCGGGATGCCGGCCTTGCGGGGCAGCTGAACATTGAAACGGTAAGCGGTTTCGTCTGATCTGCAATTTAATGTGATGGGCGGGCACTGATGGAGACGCTAGTCTCACCCGATCGATAACAGACTGTTCAAAGAACAGCGAAAGTGGAGGCAACCAATGGCCCTGACATTCTATGACTACACACCCGCGCCCAGTCCGCGCCGGGCACGCATCTTCATGGCAGAAAAAGGCGTCACCGCTGAAAATATTCAAATCGACATGGCGAAGGCTGAGCAGTTGACCGATGAATTCAAAGCCATCAACCCCACATGCACAATTCCGGTCCTGAAGCTCGAAGACGGCACCACACTGACCGAGAACGATGGCATTGCCGCTTACCTGGAAGCCGCCTATCCAGAGCCCCCGCTCCTTGGTGTCACGCCCGAAGAAAAAGGCCTGGTCGCGAACTGGCAGTCGCGCATGATGTTTGAAGGCCTGTTGGCAGTGGCGGAAACGCTGCGCAACTCCTCACCCGGCATGAAGGACCGTGCCACCACGGGGCCGATAAACTATGCGCAGATCCCGGAGCTTGCCGAGCGAGGGCGCGCCCGCCTCACCGTGTTCATGGACACGCTCAACGAGCGACTGAAAGATCGTGAATTCATCGCGATTGACACGTACAGCTACGCTGACATTACGGCGCAGGTCACAGTCGATTTTGCGAAATGGGTGAAGGTGACACCGACCGACGCGCATACGGACCTGCAGCGCTGGCACGCCGCCGTTTCCGCCCGGCCCAGCGCGTCGGCCTAGCCGGCGAACGTGTCCTCAGGGCGTTTGCCGTCGAGGAACCAGTCTAGGATGCGGGCGTTCTCTTCGCGTGGATAGGTGTGACTGAGATCGCCAATCTCGCGATAGACAATGTCCGCCCCCCCTCCGGCGAGTGCGCGATAGGCCGTTCGCGGAATGTCGACAGGGAACATCCAGTCCTTTGCGCCGTGGGTCAGGTAAATCGGAAGACCCTGCAGCCGCTCGCGCTCAACCACTTCGAGCAGAAACGGGTGAAAGCTCGCGGAGATAGGCGCGAGGTGCGTGAACTTGGAGTCCGACTGCAAGCCCTGCACATAGGTGAACGTGCCCCCATCGCTCATCCCCGTGAGCAGCAGCCTGTTCGTGTCGATTGACCAGTTCTCCGTAACATGCGCCAGCATGCGCTCCAGATTGGGGCTGTCGACATCTTCACCCATCAGCGCCCAGGTCGCATCTGTTGAGCTGGGACTGAGCAGGATCACGCCGCGGCTCCGCGCCGTGCGAATCCAGGACCAGAGAAAATCACGCCCATGGCCGCTGCCGCCATGCATGGCCACCACAAGCGGGTAAGACTTCGACGGGTCATAGTTTTCGGGCACGTAGAGGGAAAAACCACCGCGCTCTTTTTTCTCGTTGCCGAAATGGTGCACGCCGACACTTGCCCCGTCGGTGCGCTCCGCAGCTAGTGCCTGCAATAGATCCGTATCATCGCGTTGTTCTTCTTCCAGAAAGAAGCGACTGACTGGAGGGAGAACCGACGCAACAGGATAAAGCGCTTCCAGCGCGCGGGAGGAATGTCTGAGCGCGCGGTAGGCGCCCATGATCCCATTCGCCGGGTCGTCGAGGGCCGCACGTAATTCCTCATAAGCCCGCGTGATGGAGGTCGACGACGCAACAACACGATCTCGGAATGGGTGGAAGTCTTCAGGCCAGTCCGCCGCCTGAAAACCGATAAGGGCGTCCGCAACACCTTTGTCCAGGGCGCCCACATGCTTCACGACTTCTTCCAGGCGCGGCGGATGAAGATGGCGCCCGATAAACATGAGGCCTTCGAGCGAGTGGAGAAGCGGCGGGACCAGGTCAGTGATCGCATCAGAGAGTTGATCGGTATTGTCGCTCATGAATTGGGCTCGATCTGTGTTTTGGGCGGTGTTTCGGGGGCGTGCAGTGTGTCACCGACTGTCTGCGCCGTCCATGCGCGGCCATTCTTCAGAATTGATCAGCTGAGCTGGCAGGCAATGGTCAGGTCTCAATCTTCAGATACTTCAACATGGTCCAGCGCGCAAAGACACCAAATGCCGCCGCGGTCCCTACGGCAACCCCACATCCTTCGACCGTAAAAGCAGCGAAGTCACCCATCCACCATCCCCGCAGCAGGCCATAGGCAGGGTAGAGGCCGAACAGGATATAGCCGGAAAGAATAAGTGCGATGCGGGTGACCTGGACTTCACTAAAGATGAACGGGCGGACCGTCTCGATATCTGATTGAGGTAGCTTGGTCATGGGTCCACATCCCCCTTCAAAACGGTTTCACGATCGCGAGATAGAAAGCGAACGTGATCGAGACGATGACAATGGGTGTGGTGACGATAAGAAACCACCAATGAATATGGACGGCGCGCTCATATGCATCGCCATCGCCAGCGCGGCGCAACCGTTCTTTGTTGCCGCCAAAATGCGCGAGATAAAAATCAGCGATCTCAATCGGCAGGAAGACGAGGACAATCATAACGAGCTTCATGGCGAACCACCCGCTATCTGGCGTCCAGCCGCCTGCGAGCATGAGCAAGGGACCTGTGATGAGCAGCATCGGAAAAGCAACATGCTCGAGCTTTGCGCCCTCGTCGAAACGTTCCATGGCCCAATTCCGCAGACGAATGCGTTCAGGGTCGTGGGGTGTGCGCTGCCAATCCCGGAAGAGAGGCACCAGGTAGTTGCCGTAGGCAACAGATGTGCTCCAGGCCCACACAGCCGCAAACACCACATGTACAAACTTAAGCGTCGCATAGTGATCGCTCAGAAAATCGTTGGCAGTTGTAAGCAGTGTTTCCATGGTCGATCACTCCCCCTTAGTGATCGCGATTGTGTTACTTACGAGGCCGCTTCCTTCGCTTCGGCTGTCACCGTCGGCACATCGCCCCAGTCATCCCCAAGGCCTTTGAGCAAAGCCTCGACCGTCGGTTCGCCGAGGCGGTCGACAAGCGCTGCTTCAAGGTTCGACATGATGTTCGCCGCGGCCATGTGCACCGGGCGGCCCTCGCGAGAAAACCGGATCAGTTTGCAGCGCTTGTCCGCAGGATCCGGCGTGAGTTCAATCAGCCGCTTCTCCTCCAGCTCCCGGACCGCTGAGTTGATAGATTGACGTGTAACACCAAGAGTTCTTGCAAGATCGCTGGGCCGTTGAATGCCCGACGCGACATAGACGAGCACCATCGATTCCAGCCGTCGCACACTTGGAAGACCCTGCGCCTGCAGATTCTGCTGCAGGCCGCGGTCCAGCCACATAAAGCCTTCGAGCAGACTGGTCATCAGACCCCGCCCGACCGGAATATTCTGTTTTGGCCGCTGCGTCATTCCTCACCTCGCGTAGGTAACTTGAATATATTGTAAGTTTATCTTACAAATAGCAAAGACAATTGTTAGGGAGCGAGCTATGCCCAGACTGGCGCAAGTGGCGAAAGCCGATGCGGATCCGTTCGTAGATCAGATCTACCAACTCTTGTTTCAAGATCGCGACCCGGTCGAAGCGCCTGGGACAGCAACCGGCACCCCCGGCAACTGGTGGACTGTCTTCGCACTTGTGCCCGATTGCTTCAAGCATGCCGTGGAGGGGTTTCAGTTTTACCGGGACCCCAACCGCAAACTCAGTCCTAAACTGCGGGAGCTGGGACAGACACGCGCAGGCTATGTGCGCGGATCGCAGTTCGTCTTTTCGCAACATTGCAAATCCTGTCGCGATGTGGGCTTTTCCGAGGAACAGATCGAGGCGCTGCCACATTGGCATGTGGCCGACTGTTTCTCCGACGTTGAAAGGGCGGTGCTCGCCTATACGGACGAGATGGTGATGGATAATGGCAGGGTGTCAGACGGCACGTTCGCGGCGCTGAAAAAGCACCTGAGCGACGTCGAGATCCTCGAACTGACTTACATCACCGCCATGTATGAGATGCACGCCATCATGAGCCGCGCGCTCAAACTGGAATATGACGATGTCGATGAACGTGTTGTCGAAGTGCCCATGCCGGAGGGCGATGGGTCCGCAGACGTCATGAGCATGGTCGACACAGACAAGTAATCGGAGAAGAGAGATGGGATATCACCACCTTGCACTTGCCGCGAAAGACATGAAGGCAATCCATGAATTTTATGAAGGTGTGATGGGCTTTGACCTGGTGAAGGTGGAAGTTGCACCGGTGCAGGAGGGGGGATGGGCGAAACATTTCTTCTATCGCATGGAAGATGATAGCAAATTCATCGCTTTCTGGGAGATGCATGACGTACCGGGCACGGAAGAGTTCGAGACCAATCTCTCAAAAGCGGCCGGTGTGCCGGACCAGATCAACCATATTGCATTTGATGTGCCTGATATGGATGCATTTAAAATGCGGATGCAGCAATGGCTGGGCGCAGGCTACGATGTGTTGGAGCTGGACCATGAATGGTGCCGATCCATCTACACCAAAGACCCCAATGGCAACTTCGTTGAATTCTGCCTCACGACTGGTGAGTTTACGGCCGCGGACAGGGACCATGCCGTCGCTCAGCTGACCGCGACCGAGCCGTCCTTCTCCAAGCCACCGGTGAAGATGGAAATTCACAAAGCGCCGGGAAGTGCCGCCGCAGAATGACCCCCAATAGCCGGCTCAATAGAGCAGGTTCTTGATCTATTGGAAACGTACCGTCAAACTTGAAGCAAAGGTGCGGTCGAGTTCAATTGGGTCAAATGGGGGTTTCATGTCTGACGCAAGCTTGCGCGAGCCTTACCGGCTCGGGCTTCCCATCTTGCTTATCCTCTTTGTGGTCCTAATGCACTTCACGGCAACCGGTGTCGCCATGTTCGAAACCGGCTGGGTGCTGCTGGCCATGGGCGGGGCGGGCTTTGCTCTCTTGATGATCCTTTCAAGCGTACGGGTCTCCGCGGGCGCCGTGACCGATTCACTGGGCACCGCCGGCTGGCTCCTGGTGATTGGGTATCTGCTGCACCAGATAGAGGAACATGGTGTCGATCTTTATGGCCGCAGCTATTATTTCATTGAATATGGCAATGCCCAGCTTGCTGCACGGTTCGGCGAGGATGGTCCGCGTCTCACCGATTTGGCGATCTACCGCATCAACACGCTGGCCGTCTGGGTCCCTTTTCTGCTCGCCATCTGGGCCGGTCGCAGACTTCCCTGGGTGGGCCTCGCCGCCGCCGGGTTGATGCTGACCAACGGCCTCTTTCACATCGGGATCGCGATGGTCCAGCGGGAGTATAATCCGGGTCTTGGAACCGCGGTTGTGATCTTCTTGCCACTCTCCATTGCCTATTTCGGGACGATCCGCCGTCAGGCGGGCGTGGGGCATCTCGCCGTCTTGGGGGGAATCGCGTTTGGCGTGGTTGGCCACGCGCTGCTGCCGACAATCATTGCTGAAGCCGGGTCACCGGAGTGGACGGACCGCCTTTATGCTATCTTTGGCGCCATGATTTTCGCGCCGCTTGTCGGCAATATCATCTACCGACTTTTCCGGCGCACGCCGCAATAGGAACAAAACAAAATGATGCTGGCTGGCTTTCTCGTCTTTCTCGCCCTGTTTCTCCTGGTGGGATTTCTCTCCAGTCGGCGCAGCGATGGATCGACCGGCGACTATTATCTCGCGGGGCGCGCCGTATCCCCCATGCTTGTCGGCCTGTCGGCCGTTGCTACGAACAATAGCGGCTACATGTTTATCGGCATTATGGGCTTCACCTATGTGTCAGGTTTGAGCGTCGTCTGGCTGGGCGTGGGCCTCATCCTGGGTGACTATCTGACGTCGCTTTTCGTGCATCGTCGGTTGCGCGACGTATCGCAGTCTCGGGACGCGCTGACCTTCTCAGGCGCTCTGGCGACATGGCAGGGAAAAGAGATGCGGTGGCTGCGTCTGACCGCCTCTTTGATGACTCTGATCTTTTTGGGCGCCTATGCCGCCGCGCAGCTAAGCGCCGGCGGCAAGGCGTTGGAAGTATTGCTGGATTGGCCGGTGGAGTGGGGGGCCGTTATCGCGGCGCTCATGGTGGCGAGCTATTGCATGGTCGGCGGCTTTCGCGCGTCCATCTGGACGGATGCAGCACAATCAACCGTCATGTATATGGCCATGGTCCTGCTCATGGTGGTCGCCCTTGTGGCGTTCGGTGGCGTGGGGGCGTCCTATGACGCGCTCACAGACATACCGGGCTATCTCAACTGGTTCGCAGCGGGGGATCTGTTGGTCCCCGGTGCCTATGGGGCGCTGCTCTTTGTCGTTGGCTGGATGTTTGCGGGCGCCTGCGTCATCGGGCAGCCGCACATCATGATCCGTTTCATGGCATTGGATGACCAGGACAGAATGGGCACAGCGCGTGCCTGGTACTACGGCTTTTATGGCAGCTTCTTTGCGATCGCGATCATTGTCGGGCTGATGACACGGCTGCACCTGGGAGACATTGGGTCCATGGACCCGGAACTGGTCCTTCCGGTCATGGCCGTGGAATTGCTGCCCGCCTTTCTGGTTGGCCTCATTCTGGCAGGCATTTTTGCGGCAACCATGTCGACGGCGGATTCATTACTCTTGAGCTGCGCGGCGACCTTTACCCATGACCTGCTCCCCTCAAATCTTGAACGTCCGGCGCTTCTGCGCGGTGCCACTGTTGCGATGACAGCCTTCGCGCTCGCCATTTCTCTCTCCGGCAGTCAGAGCGTTTTCTCTCTGGTCATCCTGGCCTGGTCGGTTTTGGGCGCAAGTTTTGGTCCGCTTCTGATCCTGCTGGCGCTCCGGCAGCCGGTGAAAGAGGTCCAGGCCATTGCCATGATCATCGCAGGCTGCGCCGCCGTCCTTGTCTGGCGGTCTTACGGGCTGCAGGGCGCGGTCTTTGAAGGCTTTCCCGGCATGGTGGCAGCATTTGCGGCGTACTTTGTCACAAAGCCATTTGTGGGTGCTGAGGCAGCTGCCTCGTCTGCCGCTGACTGATCAGGCGGCGGACAACAGGGTATTGATCAGGGTGCCAGGTCACTAACCATGTCGGACCAAAAAGAAATATTGATCGCCGGTGCCGGAATTGGTGGGCTGACCGCCGCGCTTTTCTGCGCGCAAAGGGGCATGCAGGTCTGCGTTATCGAGCGGGCCTCAGAGCTGGGCGAAGTAGGTGCCGGTATTCAAGTGGCCGCGAACGGCACCCACGTGTTGGAACAGTTGGGGCTGGGTCCGGCGCTGGAAGACATCGGCTTTCGACCGGAGGCGGCGACCTTGCGTTTGGGGCAGTCGGGCCGCACCATTTTCTCCAACCCGCTCGGCACCGCTGCACGCGAGCGATACGGCGCCTGGTACTATCATGTGCACCGGGCCGACCTGCATCGGATCTTGGCAGAGAAGGTGGAAGCAGATCCCAACATCGATCTGCGGCTTGGGAGTGGGGTGAGCGGCTTTGAGGAACAAGAAAAGACAGTCACCGCGATACTGTCAGACGGGTTGGGGGTGAGCGGCACTGCCCTCATTGGCGCGGACGGCATACACTCGGCGGTTCGCGAGATTCTCTTTGGGCCAGACGCCCCGCGCTTCACCGGGAATGTTGCCTGGCGCCTGCTTGTGCCGGCGGACAGATTACCCGCTGGTCTCATCCCACCTCACGCGACCGTGTGGACGGGTCCGGGGGGCCATGCCGTGACTTACTATGTGCGTGGTGGCGACCTTATAAATTTCGTCGGCGTGATCGAGCGCGAAGACTGGCAGGTGGAAGGCTGGTTGGAGAGCGGCGACATCAGCGAGCTCAAGCGCGATTTTGCGCCCTGGTGTTCCGCCATTCACCAGCTTATTGACGCAGCCGACGAAACCACCTGCTTTAAATGGGCTCTGCTTGATCGCGACCCCATGCCGTTATGGTCGAAGGGACGCGTGACACTCCTTGGCGACGCCTGTCATCCCATGCTGCCTTTCATGGCCCAGGGGGCCTGCATGGCAATGGAAGATGCCTGGGTGGTCGCCACTGAGCTGAGTAAGAAAGACGATCCCGCGAGCGCCTTCCTCGCTTATGAAGCGCAAAGGAAAAAACGGACCGCGCGTGTGCAGATGGCGGCCCGCGCCAATGCCAAGCGGTTCCATAAAGGAGCACCCGCGCGCCAGCTCGCGACATATGGGCCCATGTGGCTTGCCGCGCGGATCAAACCTGATCTTCTCAACAAGCCCTTCGATTGGATTTACGGGGAAGACGTCACCAAGGTTTAGTTGAACCAGAAGTGGAGACCCGCATGCTTGCCAAACAGACGGCACGCAATATCCGTCAGAACATTCTTTTTGCCTTCGGGTACAACGCTATGGGTGTTCCGCTGGCCGCCGGTGTGCTCTACCCGATACTGGGCATGCAGCTGAGCCCGATGCTCGCAGCTGCAGCCATGTCCGCGAGCTCGGTCAGCGTGGTGGTGAATGCTCTTAGACTTAGGACAACCGCCTTATAGCGGCACCCGCTCACAATCCGCGAAAACGGGCTGATTTTCACACTTTCTTAGCCATGATTTAACCAATCAGCCCTCAGAATAACGGCGAGTTTAGGTCATTGCGGCCTGATGCATGTCTTGAAGAAGCGCGGCGGATTTGATGGCGGCTGATGGCCACATGACCGAGTCTGAATTCCTGTACCGATTTCGGTCAGGCCTGGTTGCTGCGTGGATCATGCCGCTTGCGATCACGTTCGTCGTAGTCAGTTTCCTGGGCGGCTATTCACTGGTGCAACTCATGCAGACGCTCCAGCACCTGGTGAGTGTTTATGCAGTCATCGGCATTGCATTGAGCTATGCCGCGCATGACAGGTATATGCGCCAAACAGTGGCGCTCGCTGTTGTGTCCGACGAAGGATCGCATAAAGAATCTGAACGGCGGGTCGCACGCTTCCCATACGTGTTTGCGGGCCTTTATCTGCCTTACGCCGCAGCTGCCCCGTTGGTTGTGAACTTCAGTTTGAGCCAACAGCTGGGTCAGGCCGTCTCATTGGGCGACCACCTGTTTGCTATTATGGGTGTCACCGCACCTGCCGCGATTACCATGCTGATCGCGCTTTATGTTTTCGCCGACCTGGTCGGACAATTCTTTGGACCCCGCGGTTTCAAAACTCATTTCCTCTCACTCAGAGTCAAGCTCTTCGCGCTAGGCGTGGTGCTGCCGATGACCGTCAGTTCCGTGCTGATCCTTTATGTTGAAAAAGCCTATGGCGGAGCTGGCGCCGGTATTTTTCTCGTTTGGCTTGGCTTGATTGCAGCCACACTACCGGTGGCCTACTTCGCTCTGAAGAATTTCAAGAAGGGTATCGACCCGCTTTGGGATTTGCGGACCCAGACACTGACCGTGTTCGACGATCTCGACACCATCATTGAACCTGTGCCGGTCTCTTTGGATGAGTTTGGCGATGTCACCAGAGACTGGGTGTCGCTGACACGTCGCATGACAGGGTATTGGCGGGAGCTGCACCGGACCACGGAGCATTTTCAAACCCTCATCAACGCCATTGAAGAAGCCATTGCAATCGTCGACTTCGACATGAAGGCCATCTTCCTCGGCCCAGGTTTCGGCGAATGGTTTGATGAGCGACCGTCCGACTTTATCGGATACGACATTTCGCAGCTGGTCCACGAGGACGATGTGGAGCGCTTTCTGGAGATGGCAGCAGAAGCGATTGATGCTCCAGATCACAGACCAGAAGGACAATTCCGACTCCGCCACCCAGACGGCACCTATCACCGGGCGCTGTGTTCTTGGCGACATACCCATTTGATCTCTGGGGAGCCGTCTCTCTTCTTAAGTCTGCGCGACGTGTCACAGCAATTGACGGCGCAGGAGCGTCTCCGCGCCGGTGAGATCAGGTTGCGGACAATGATGCAGAGCGTGGCCGATGGCATTCTGTCAACAGACGAAAGCGGCGTTATCCAATCCGTGAATCCTGCAGCATCCAGGCTGTTCGGCTATGAGGGGGAAGAGCTGATTGGGTCCAGCGTCGGCATCCTTCTTCCGTCCTATCTGACGCTGGCGCTCCAGCATGCCTCTCCAAGCGGCACCACAGCGGAGGGACTGGGACGTCTGGTCGGGCAAGGTGGACAGGAGATGCGGGGACAGCGCAAGAGTGGCGAGACCTTCCCCATTGAGCTCTCGGTGACCGAGATGCGCATCGGCGACGAGCATTATTATGTGAGCGTGGTGCGCGATATTACCGAACAAAAGGCGTCGGAAGCTGACCTCAGGACAGCGTTGCACGATGCCGAAGCGGCCAACCGCACCAAATCCCTCTTCCTGGCGAATATGAGCCACGAGCTCCGAACACCGCTTAACGCGGTCATCGGTTTTTCTGAAGTGATGCAACAGGAAATGTTCGGGCCGCTCGATAATGAGCGCTACATGGACTATGTGGGAAGCATTCACGATTCCAGCCGACATCTGCTGTCTGTGATCAACGACATACTGGACATATCGCGTATTGAATCCGGCGAAATGGAGCTGGACGACGAATGGTTGGAGCTCGACGAAGTTCTTGAATGGGCGAAGGATAGAGCGGCGCCTTCCGGCACGACCGCTGAACACGCGCCGGTTTATCTTGGAAGCCTTGAAGGCCTGCCTGAACTGCGCGCTGACCGTCGCGCTTTGCGGCAGGTCGTCATCAATCTGCTCTCGAATGCCATCAAGTTTACACCCGCTGACGGGCGCATTGACCTATCGGCACATATGAACGAAAGCGCTGGCATTTCGATCCTTGTAAAGGATACGGGTATCGGCATTCCGGCCGATCAGGTCGACAAGATGACCCAGCCCTTTACCCAGTCCGACAACTCGCTCGCTAGGCGGTTTGAAGGAACCGGTCTCGGACTTGCTATCACCAAATCGTTGGTCGAAGCGCATCAGGGACGACTGGACATCGAAAGCACGGAAGGGGCAGGTACAACGATTACCGTGCGCCTCCCCGCAGACAGAGTTTCGATGGACGTCGTGCCATCACATTACGAGGCGGACAGCGCCTAATCCTCCAGAAACTCTTTCGTGAGCTCTAGAAACTCCGCCAGCTGGTCATGGTGCACCCAATGACCTGCGTTTTCGATGTTCACAACCTGCGCATTCTGGAAGTGCTCTGCACGGCCATCTTTCAGTGGGTCACTCGCCCAGCTTTCGGTCCCTCGAATGAGTAGTGTCGGGCACGTGATCCGTGACCACAGATGTTGCGAATCCGCGGGGCTAAAACCAGCCGGCGAAAATGCCCTGACATAATTGTCGAACTTCCAACTATAGGTGCCGTCTTCATTTTGGCTGACCCCATGCACGGTGAGGTGGCGCGCATGTTCCGGCGACAGGTGCGGGTTTTCTTCCTGCATGCGGGTGAACGCATCAAGTATGCTCTCATACCGGCGCGGCTGCCGGCTAGACAGCTTCCGCATCTGACCCACCCATTGCGTCGTGCGCTCATGGATGGGTGTTTTTTCCCGTTCGGCGATCATTTTGGGCGATGGGCCTAAGCCTTCAATGACGATGAGCTTTTTGACAGTTTCCGGATAGAGACCGGCATAGCGGAGCGCGACCGCCCCGCCCATGGAGTGGGCCATGATGGTGATGGGGTTCAGCTTTTTCTGATGAATGAGCTGCGCGATATCATAGACGAAATCGGTGAGCTCGTAGGTGCCACCAATCATCCATTGGCTGTCGCCATGACCGCGCAGATCCGGCGCGATAATATGATGCGTATCGCGAAAGGCTTGCGCGACCCAGTCCCAGTTGCGGCAATGATCCCGACCGCCATGCACCAGCAGAAGGGGCTCCGCCTCTTCGTTTCCCCAATCGACATAATGCAAGCGCAGCCGCTGAGAAAAATAGGTGTGGGAGGTGGGGCCGGGGCCGGTAAGCGCGTGGGTCGCTGCCATTCGAACATGTCCTTCACGTGATTGAGTGAAGGTCAGTTTACGTGATCCGTTCCGCCCCGGCAAAGTCGCATATGGTTACCGGGTGGGGAGGCTCAAGGTCACGACCAGGCCGCCTTCGGGTCCATTCTTGAGCGTGACGTCGCCGCCATGACGTCGTGCGATCGTTCGCGCGATGGCAAGACCGAGACCGTTTCCGCCGGTCTCTCGATTGCGTGAGTCCTCGACCCGAAAAAACGGCTGGAAAACCTGTTCATGAAGTTCCGCGGGGATGCCAGGGCCTTTGTCTGCGACACTCAGCACAATACCCTGTGGTCCGGACGTCAAGCGGACGTCCGCCTCCGACCCATAGGCAATAGCGTTCCGAATGATGTTGGTGATGGCACGGCGCATCTCGTTCGGGCCGCAGCGATAGGAAAGAGAAGGCGGTCCCTGATAGCGCGCCGGGCCATCGGTTTGTGTAAGGTCATCTGCCAGACCTTTGACGAGGTCCGCAAGATCAATCAGTCGCCGCTCTTCGACCTCGGTTTCACCGCGCGCAAAGGCGAGTCCGGCGTCAAGCATCGCCTGCATTTCTTCAATATCGGCTTCAGCCTTGGCCTGTTGCTCGGCATCTTCAATAAACTCTGCACGAAGCCGCAAACGGGTCAGAACAGTCCGTAGGTCATGGGCAATAGCTGCAAGCATCAAAGACCGGTCATCAATCATGCGTTGCACGCGGGTCTGCATCTTATTGAATGCTTTGGATGCCCGCCGGAGCTCTCGAGAGCCCGTCACCGGAAGCGGGTCTACGTTGATGTCGCGGCCTAAACGCTCCGCCGCTGCAGAGAATGTCCGCAGAGGACGCGCAAGACGGTTGCTGAACCAGATAATGACACCCGCAAGAAGCAGCCAGAATATCCAGGTGCCTATGCCGGAAGAAGTCTGTTGAAACATGCCGAAGGCGCGAATGGGAAACTCGAACACCACCCAATTGCGATCCACCAATTGCACCGAGAGGGTGATGATCCCATCCCAGTCCCAGTCGCCGCGATACCCAATTCGAACGTCGCGGTCTCGCAAAGGTCCCAGAAGATCCCGTGCTTCATCTTCGAAGTTTTCACCCGGGCCTGGTCGCAAACGACGGCCTGTATCTGGGACGCTGGATTGCACATGGACGCGGAGAAAAATCCCCGTAAGTGCTTTGGTCAGCGCTTCGCGTTCTTGAGGTGTCGCATTGTCGAGAAGTTGGGTGACAGCAATGACTTGCTCAGCGGCAACTTCTTCAGGCTCATCGAACTCCCAGCTGTCATCATCACCGAATATCCAACCCACCAATTGAACGACAAACAGAATGCCGACGACCATAAGAATGATGCGTCCTGCAAGACCTGCGGGCATAAATCGGTTGGCGTTTCGACGGAACTGCCTCTGCAACGCCCGCCCGTCGCGGTGATGTCTGTGTCGCCGGCGGTCGCGCGATCTCCTGCGCCTGCTCATGCGCGGCTGACCTCGGCAGTAAACATATAACCGCCGCCGCGAATGGTTTTGATAGTCCGAGGCGCTTTGTGATCTTCTTCTATCTTGCGTCTTAGCCGCGAGAGTTGCACGTCAATGCTGCGGTCAAACGGCATTGCCTCTCGGCCCTTGGTGATATCGAGCAATTGGTCACGCGACAGAACCCTGTTGGGGCGCTCCACGAACGCAATGAGCAGATCAAACTCGCCGGACGTGAGCTCGACATCTCCCCCGTCCGGACTTGTAAGCGCCCGTGAGCGGGGATCAAGCTGCCAACCATCAAATCGAAAAATCCCGTCGGCGACAGGTTCATCATCTCCAGGGTCCGCGCGGCGCAATATGGCGCGAATGCGCGCGAGGAGCTCTCTGGGGTTAAATGGCTTAGGGAGATAGTCGTCGGCGCCTATTTCCAGCCCGATAATACGGTCGGTCTCTTCCCCCATGGCGGTCAGCATGATGACCGGCAGGTCGGAGGTGGCGCGGAGCCGGCGGCAGACACTCAGCCCATCCTCGCCCGGCATCATGACATCCAGCACTACCAGATCGAACTTGCCGGCTTCAATCGCGGCCATGCAGGAGATCGCGTCTTCAGCCAGCGTCACGCGGAAGCCGTGCTTGGTCAGAAAGCGTTTGACGAGATCGCGAATTTCCCGGTCATCATCGACAACCAGGAGATGGGGTAAACTGCTCATGATCCAAATTTAGTCCATTATCAGCAGGGTATCGCCCTATTTTTGTAACGCCCGGTAACAGCGGTCTTAATAGATGGCCGCCTGTTACAATCCGTTACAATTCGATACGGCCCAGAGAGGATAAAAGGCGTGGGACACCCCAGATTGATGAGGCAGACAAAAGCCCCGATCCTGGAGAAGAAACATGTCCCATAGACCGTCCCCCCTCAGCCAGAGCATGACCGTCAATACATTTGCGGCGGGCATTTTCGCCATCGTTGTGGCCATTCTGGCGATTGTAGGTCCCGCCAATGCAGAAGATGCAGAGGTTCAGAACGCCTCTTGGTTTGGATGGGGCGAGAGAACGGCTGCCGCTCGGTGTGAGCGCGGCGTAGATCATTTTGTTGAAGAGATGATGGAGCATGCGGAAGAAGAGGTGGTCTTCACCTCGACGCAGCAGGCTGCCTGGGACGATTTGATTGCAGCGGTCCGACAGGGCGGCAGTGAGATCACGATTTTCTGTGGCAAGGTCGATGAGGCGCGCGCCGCAGATGCTGCCCCCGCACCGGAGCGCCTTGCGATGGCGGAGGAGGCCGTTGCCGTCGGACTGAAAACCATCCAGACTATACGACCCGCCTTTGATGCGTTCTACAACACGCTCGATGCTGAGCAGAAAGAACTGTTAGACGGTGCCGCCAATCACCGTCGTCGCGGTTGGTGGCACTAGAGCGTTTTCAACAAAAGTTGCAGACTTTTGTGGTTCGAAAACGCGACTCAGCCAAAGAGCGTTTTCAACAAAAGTTGCAGACTTTTGTGGTTCGAAAACGCGACTCAGCCAGAGAGCGTTTTCAACAAAAGTTGCAGACTTTTGTGGTTCGAAAACGCGACTCAGCCAGAGAGCGTTTTCAACAAAAGTTGCAGACTTTTGTGGTTCGAAAACGCGACGTAGCAGACAGCTGCGTCGATCCCCAGCGTCCCACCCGCAGACAGGAAAAGAGCCGCGTGAAGCGGCTCTTTTTTTGTGTCCGATTTTCATTGGGTCCGAAGATGCCGGACGAGCCCAATGACAACCACGGCGAAAAGCACGTGCACGGCAATGACAGGCGGCCAGCCAAAGAGATAGATGATATCGTTGGCAAGGCCTGGCTTGAAAGGTCCGCCACCAAAGGCAAGGCCGCGCGTTCCAGCAAAGGCGTTGGCCATGGCGGGCAGGGTGAAGAGCCAGCCATTAATGAGCGCTGACCAGAAGAAGACAGCATATTCCCGTTTGCTCAGAAGCATAAACTTACCCACAAACGCAAATGCCATCAGCAAAAGCCCATGGGTGATCGCTTCCATGTGACCCATGCGGAACCCGCGCGAGTCTCCGGGAATTTCAACTTCAATTTGGATCGGCAAAGGCCAGAGCACAATTTCTCCTAGCAGGTGGAAAAACCAGGCCCACCCGAAAGCAATACCGACAATGAAAAGGCCGACGCCATTCAGCAGCAGCAATGTCTGCATGCGCGGCGTGATGGTTGAATGGGTTGCTTGCGTCATGGGTCCCCTCAGACTGTTTGAAGCGCAACGGGTTGCGGCTCGTGGAGCCGCGTCGTGTCGAGATTGGCCGCCCCTTCAGGCGCCTTATCGAAAAGCTCTGCCCAATCGAGGCCCCAGGTCGGGTCGACGACTTTAGAGGGGTGATAGGTGGGCTTGAAGATTTTCGCCATCTTCGGAAGAAGCTTCCGGTAAATGCGACCGAGCATCTTGGCCATGCGCCACCGGGTGGCGAGTTTGTTCCAGAGACCGTCTTCCCGGAGCAGAGCGCGATAGCCCTGGCCGGTCCGCAACATGATATGGACCGTCGCATAGATGAGCCCGACAATGCGCCAGAAATAGCTGCCATCCACATGGTCGAAAACGTCGAAGGCGACGTTTTTGTGTTCGATCTCCTCCACAAAGTGCCACAGCACCAGCGAGGCGACCGCGGTGTCGCTATTGCCGAAAAGAAACTCACGATCTTCGATCAGCATATGACCGATGGCGAGTGCCATGGACTCAAACCCTTCCGCATAGGCCAGGTTGAACTTCAGCGACTTATTCTCACCCAGATTCTTGTAGTCCTGGTCGAGATTGGCTTCGAGGCCGCGCGTGGCGGCATAGCCCGCCTCGGTCAGCGTATCGTTGAACTTCTTGTGCTGGCGATAGTGGGTCGCTTCCTGCGCGCAATAAAGGTCGAGTTCTTTCTGCAATTTAGGATCGGTGATCTTGTCCCGCGCCTGACGCATGGTCTTGATGAGATAGGGCTCGAGGTAAGGCATCGCGAGCGACGCCGCATTTACGATGTGGGAAAATTCAGGGCTGCCCGGGTTCCAATGACCAGCCCGCTCTTTGGGCGTCCGGGTTTCATAGGAAAAGGGAACACGTCTTACTTCCATACGCTCACGCGGGGTACTACCAGTGTCGATCGATAAGTCTGCCATGGTGCCCTCCGGGTCAGAATTAGAGGAAAAACTCTAATTAGAGTATTTCCTCTAAATTCCGCATTGTCAACCCTGTTTTGTGGCCCCCTCATCTGCTATGAGGGGGCATGGGCAATAGAGAGCGAATAATCAAGGAAACCCGGGCTTTAATGAATGAGCACGGTGCGGAGGCGATCGGCACCACGCAGATCGCGGAAGCGCTCAAAATCAGCCCCGGTAACCTCTATTATCATTTCAAGAACAAGGAAGAGATCGTCCGCATCCTGTTCGACGACATGGAAAAAGCGCTCCATGATCTGCTGACAGAGGACGTCGAGATTCCCATCAGCCCGGCGCGCTTTGCGGGCTTTTATGTCCGCTCACTTGAGTTGGTCTGGGGCAACCGCTTCTTTTTTGGCGGGCTGCTGCAGCTCTTGCGAAAGGACGAGGTGCTGGCGGAGCGCTACCGCGCGGTTCAGGCCCAGACAGTTGATGGTCTCGAAGGTCTCGCCCGGCAGTTTTACAAAGACGGCAATATGGCAAAGCCGAAGGGGCGGAATGGATTTCGCTCTCTGGGGCTCAATACCTGGCTCATTTGGACCAATTGGATCCGCTACAAGCAGACCATGTCACCGACGCAACTGGTAACCCGGGAAGATCTGATTGAAGGCGTCACGCAGATCGTTGACGTCCTCACTCCTTATCTTGAGCCTGACTTCGAACGCGCCGCCCGCCGCGTCCTCGCGCGGGAGTTGAGTGATGGGTGAAGGGGGAAGAGTAGGCCGGCCTGGTTCGAGACGCGGTCTCTACAAATCAGGGGACCGCTCCTCACCATGAGGCTTCTATTCTAGGCTCCCCTCATCCTGAGGAGGGCCCCATGACTGCTGGGTGCCCGTCTCGAAGGATGGACCCTCAGGTCAAGCCCGAGGGTGACATCATGTGTCTGTACCGTTGCCGACCAAACTCAACGTCATGCCCGGACTTGTTCCGGGCATCCAGGGTGAGAAAACACGCGCTCGCATCGTGCTCCAATCCTAGTAGAATTCATTTCCTCTTTGCATGGGGCGGCGTCTGAAGCCGTTCTTAACCTAAAGCGCTTGGGTCCCTGGATTGCCCGAATAAATCGGGCAATGACAGTGAGTTTCTGATTGCACTTAAATCAGTTCCGTCACCACCCGACCCTCGGGTCAAGCCTATGTCGACCCTCACCGCACCGGTGACGTCTCGCCGCGCTCGAATTTCACTGTATTCACGGACTTGATTGTGAGCTTGCCCATGCCTTCGATAAATGTCGCCATGTGCGCCGTCGCGAAATGGGCGTCAAGCGCGGCCTGGTCGTCCCACTCTTCATAGATGCGAATGCGGGTCGGGTCTTCCAGATCCTGATAGAAGGCATACTCATGGCACCCGGCTTCGGCACGGCTGGCGGTGCCCATGGGACCTGCCAGGTCCTTCGCAGCCGCGACGCTGCCTTCATCAATCTCGATAATTCCCGTCACGACAAGCATAGCTCTCTCCCTGGACACCTGACCCACGCCGGGCAGCTCGCCCGACCTTCTGTCTGCTCCGTCAAGGTAAGCCCTGACCTGAAGATTTCAAAGAGCGGCACCTCAAGGTAACCGGTCGCGCACGGCTCGCGCCTAGTCGATATTCATGCCTGAGCCTTCGGCCTGACGGCGGAACATGAAGGCATAGCGAGTCGGCAGGAGACGCTGCGCCCAATCAACAAGCCGCGCATCAAAGCCGATCAGGATGCGCTTCTTGTTTTTCTTGATGCCATTCACAATCGTCTCTGCAGCCTTGGCCGGGGTTGTGCGGGCAAGCTGGTCGAACCCGCTCACCGCCTCTTCGCGCTCGGTCGCTGTGGTGCTTTGCAGGAAGCGCGCATTGCGCACGATGTTCGTCTTGATGCCGCCTGGATGGACGCTGGAGACTTTAATGTCTGTGTCGGCGAACTCCTGAAGCAGCGCTTCGGTAAAGCCGCGGATCGCAAACTTGGCGCTGTTATAGGCCGCCTGCGTCGGCACGGAGATCAAACCGAAAATGCTGGAGACATTCACAATGTGCCCGGCCCCTTTGGCCTGCAGCTGTGGCAGGAAGGCTTTGGAGCCATAGACCATGCCCCAGAAGTCGATATTCATGACCCACTCAAAATCTTCGTAAGTGAGATCCTCGACGCGCGCCATCTGCGCGACGCCCGCATTGTTGATGACAATGTCGGCGCCGCCATGGGCCGCCGCAATTTCATCCGCGAACGCGTAAACCGCGTCCTTGTCGGCCACATCAATAATGTGGGTGGAGACTTTGCCCCCTGCGTCCCGGATGATCTTCGCGGTTTCTTCCAGACCGTCACGGTTCACATCCGTGATTGCCACGTGTTTGGCGCCTTCGCGCGACAGAAGCTCTGCGGTTGCGCGGCCAATGCCGCTGGCGGCTCCAGTGACGATGGCGACTTTTCCGGCGATCTCGGTCATTTGGTTTCTTCCCTGATGTCTCAAGCTCGACATGACAAATTGTCATTTTGGGTTCTTATAGAGGGTTAAACCGTGTCTGTCGCCCCCCTGTTGCCTATTGGAGCCCAATTCGTCCGAAAACGGCGGAAATCGGGCGGAATAGCAGGGAACATTGAGATTGTCGTAGTAGTTTCATATGAACACCGCACAAGGAGCGATTCTGTCACGCGGATAACCCTGCGTGGGATCGGGTGGAGTGGGACATGGCAACAGCCGAACAGCATGATGGAGCCAAGCGGGACGGCCGAAAACGGCCGGCGCCGGACATTGTGGCGGTCGCGATTGTGCAAGCGCGTCTGTTGATTGTTGTCGCGGCTTTGATCTTCGGCTTTCTCTACCTGTCCGGCTGGACGTCCATCGACCTATCCATCATCGGCTTCTTCACGATCGCGTTTGGCGCCATTGGCCAGGCCTATTTTTCGGAAGACCGCCGCCGCCGGGATGTGGCCCGCGCGGTTGCCGACAGCCGGGATGCCCAATCACGGGAAGGTATTGGCAGCAATGTGCTGGAACAGATGTTGGACGCCGTCGTCTTGTTGGATGGAGATGGCCGCATCGTCTACCACAACCGCTCGGCGGAGCGTTTCGTGGGATTGGGCGCAACGGGCAAACTGGTCCCGTCTGTTTTACGGGAACCCGTTCTGCTTGATGCCATTGAGCGGGTGCGCACGGGCGGCGACGCAGAAGAAATTGAATATATCCGGCCCGTTCCGGTCGAACATCACTATCAGGCTGTGATTACCCCAGCAGAGACCGGTGAGAATGACGGCAGCGGCACGCCGGCGCTGCTCGCGCTGCACGACGTGACAGACATGAAACGCGTTGAACAGATGCGGGTGGACTTTGTGGCCAATGCGAGCCACGAACTGAAAACACCGCTGGCGTCTCTCTCCGGCTTTATCGAAACGCTGCAGGGACCTGCGAAAGATGATGCGGACGCCCAAGAACGTTTTCTCACTATCATGGGCGAACAGACAACACGCATGCAGCGGCTCATCGAGGACCTTCTCTCTCTCAGTCGTATTGAGCTCCGCGAGCACCTGCCGCCGCGCGGCACGGTGAGCATCTCCGGTCTTGTGAAGGATGTGGTAGATGGCATCGGGCCGATTGCCGAGCGTGACCAGGTCACAATCGACGTGGCAGTGCCCAAAGACCTGCCCCTTGTGAAAGGGGATTGGGATGAGCTTCACCAGGTTGTCCAGAACCTGGTCGACAACGCGGTGAAATATGGCCAGAGCGGGGGGCGTATTGAGATTTCTGCGGACCGCCTAGACGGGAGCCCCGATTCTCCCGAAGGGAATCGCGTCGAGCTCAAGGTCAGGGACTTCGGCCCCGGTATCGCGCGGGAACAAATCCCCAGACTTACTGAGAGATTCTACCGCACAGACGTGGCGACCAGCCGAGAACGGGGCGGAACGGGCCTTGGTCTGGCCATTGTCAAACACATCCTGAATCGTCATGGTACCGAGCTGAGGTGTGACAGCATTGTCGGCGAAGGGTCCACATTTTCAGTGCGTTTCATAACCGCTTGAGAAAAAAGCCAATCATTTCAATTGGTTGGACTGTCATATAACTGTTATAGTTTTGTCGTATTCCCTTCGTGGACCGGCCATAGCGTGCCCCACGCATCAGGAAGAATGATCGGAAAAACCGGCATCTTTCTGGCTTCGAGGGGGCAAGCGAGGTGGCTTAACACTCACGCGGCCCGGCTTGCCAAATATCCGGCTTGATAGGCAGGGATATCCAACGGATTGGAGAATAACCGTGAACTTTAAAAACCTGGCCCAGAACGTGGCGGTTGCAGCATCTGTTGCCGTTGCGTCTTTTACCATGGCGGGCGTCGCTGAGGCCCGTGATCAAATCCAGATTGTTGGCTCTTCAACAGTCTTCCCGTTCTCAACGGCTGTGGCTGAGCGTTTCGGTCAGACAACGTCGTTCAACACACCCGTCGTTGAATCAACGGGGTCTGGCGGCGGCATGAAGCTGTTCTGCGCAGGTGTTGGTCTTGAGCACCCAGACATCACCAACGCGTCGCGTCGGATCAAAGATTCTGAGTTCGGCAAATGCACGGACGCCGGCATCACCATCACCGAAGTGAAGATTGGTTTTGACGGCATTGTTCTCGCGAACTCTAAAGAGGGCGCAGAATTCTACCTGACGACACGCGACATTTTCCTGGCGCTTGCTAAGGAAATTCCAGATGGCAATGGCGGCATGATCGAAAACCCGCACACCAACTGGTCTGACGTCAACCCGCAGCTCCCAGACCTCCGTATCGAGGTTCTTGGCCCTCCACCAACCTCCGGTACGCGTGACGCATTCGTTGAGCTTGCCATGGAAGCTGGTGCGAAGACCTTCCCAGAGTTGAAAGCTCTCCGTAAGGAAGACAAGAAGGCTTTCAAAGCGATCGCACACGCTGTTCGTGAAGATGGTGCCTTCGTTGAAGCTGGTGAAAACGACAACCTGATCGTTCAGAAGCTCACCGCTAATCCAAACGCGCTCGGCATCTTCGGCTTCTCCTTCCTCGACCAGAACTCTGATCGCCTGAAAGGCTCCATTGTTGATGGCAACGCGCCAACATTCGAAAACATCGCTGGTGGTGACTATCCGATCTCCCGCTCACTCTTCTTCTATGTGAAGCAGGAGCATGTCGGAACGGTTCCTGGCATCGAAGAGTTTCTTGCTGAATTCACCAGCGAAGGTGCTTGGGGCCCAGACGGCTATCTCATCGACAAGGGTCTGATCCCGCTTCCAGATGCAGACCGTGAAGCAATCCGCGGTTCTGCGACAACCCTGGCACCACTTGCCATGTAATACGCGTCAGGCGGGCTCGCAGGCCCGCCTGAACCCCTCTTAATAACAAAACAAAAGCTTTCTGGCGGGCGAGATGGACACCTCAGTACTGGTTGTGACGATCCTGATCCTGACATTATTCGGGTACTGGATGGGGCGGTCTCGGGCGCGGCTTTTGGCGGGAAGCGACCATCTCTCCGTCTTGCACTCTCTTCCGAGCTATCATGGGTCCTATGTCGCCCTTTGGTGCGGCTTGCCGGCGCTGCTTCTGGTAGCCGCCTGGCTGATCTTAGAACCGTCAATCATCGAATATATTGTCATTGAAGCGATCCCCGGAGCGCGCGCGCTGGAACCGGCGCAGCTGAGCCTGTTGGTCGCCGATATCCGAAATCTCACCTCTGGCAATATTGTCAGTCGGGAGATTGATCCGGCGCTTGCTGCAGCCGGAGAACACTATCTTGCGCTACAGCGCACCAGCCATGCTGCGCTCATTGTTCTGGCGCTCTCCGTCGCCATTTACGGCTTCTATATGGCGCGCAAAAGTTTGACCCGCGACTTTCGGGCACGCAACCGGGTGGAGACGATTGTTCGTATCGTCATGGTTGTCGCGTCGACAATCGCGATCCTCACCACCGTGGGCATCATCCTCTCTCTCATCTTCGAAACGCTGCGCTTTTTTGACAAAGTGAGCGTCTCTGAGTTCCTCTTCGGCCTCAATTGGAGCCCGCAAACAGCGTTGCGTGCTGAACAGGTCGGGTCATCTGGCGCCTTTGGCGCGGTGCCGATCTTCGCCGGTACCTTCATGATCACGGCGCTCGCCATGCTGGTGGCGGTGCCCGTAGGGCTGCTCTCCGCAATTTATATGTCCGAATATGCCGGACCGAGACTTCGCTCCGTCGCCAAACCGGTATTGGAAGTACTCGCAGGCATCCCCACCGTCGTCTATGGCTTCTTCGCGGCACTCACCGTCGCGCCCTTCTTCCGCCAAACGGGCGAAGCGGCAGGCCTGGTGGTTTCTTCTGAGTCGGCTCTGGCCGCCGGCATGGTCATGGGCGTCATGATTATCCCCTTCGTGTCGTCCCTGTCAGATGACGTCATGAATGCGGTACCGCAATCGCTGCGCGACGGTGCCTATGCGCTCGGCGCGACCCAATCTGAAACCATCAAACAGGTCATCCTGCCGGCGGCTCTGCCGGGGATTGTTGGTGCCGTGTTGCTCGCGATTTCCCGCGCCATCGGCGAAACCATGATCGTGGTGATGGCGGCCGGTCTTGCCGCCAATCTCACAGCAAATCCGCTGGAAGCTGTGACGACCGTGACCGTACAAATCGTCACTCTCCTTGTGGGTGACCAAGAATTCGACAGCGCCAAAACTCTGGCGGCCTTTGCTCTGGGGCTGGTGCTCTTCATCATCACTCTCGGGCTGAACATGATCGCACTCAGTGTCGTCCGGAGGTACCGCGAGAAATATGACTGATATGGCCATCTCCAGCACTGCCGATAAACAGCAGACCGAGTTCTCCGCGCGCCTCCAAAAAAGGTATGCGGCTGAACGTCGGTTCAGAGCCTACGGATTGACGGCAATTGCGATCGCAGTAACCATTTTGGGCATCCTGCTCGGCACGATCTCGTTCCAGGGCGCGCCGGCCTTCTTTCAAACCTACATTCAGGTTGACGTCTATTTTGACGAAGCGGTGATTGACCCTGCGGGAACCCGCGACGAGCGGGCTCTGCGAACTGCGAACTATCAGGCGCTGGCAAAGCGCGGGCTTTATGAAATTTTCCCGGAATTGACGGAGCGCCGGGAGAAGAGAACGTTGAGCAGACTTCTCTCAAGCGGCGCTTACCGGCCTTTGAGTGAGATGGTTGTAAACGACCCGTCGATCATTGGAACAACCCAATCCGTTTGGCTGGTAACATCTGATGACATCGACACCTTTTACAAAGGGCAGATCGATCGGGAAACTGTCGAAGCAGACCGTCGTGTCAAAGACAATGAGATTGCCTGGGTGGATGCGCTCGACGCTGATGGCCGGGTGGATCTGCAATTCAATACAGCCTTCTTTGCCACGGGCGACAGCCGTGAGCCGGAACTTGCCGGCATCTGGGGCGCCGTCGTCGGTTCCTTCCTCACGCTCATTGTTACGCTTGCGGTGAGTTTTCCGCTCGGCGTGTCCGCTGCGGTCTATCTCGAAGAATTCGCGCCAAAGAACCGCTGGACCGATCTCATTGAGGTGAACATCAACAACCTGGCTGCCGTCCCGTCCATCGTGTTCGGGCTGCTGGGGCTTGCAGTGTTCTTGAGTTTCTTTGGCATGCCGCGCTCCGCACCCTTGGTCGGCGGGCTGGTGTTGGCGCTGATGACCCTGCCAACCATCATCATTGCAACCCGCGCAGCTCTGAAGGCGGTCCCCCCGTCCATTCGTGAGGCGGCGTTGGGTGTGGGAGCGTCGGATCTGCAAGTTGTGACACACCATGTGCTGCCGCTGGCGATGCCGGGTATTCTAACCGGCACCATCATCGGCATGGCGCAGGCCCTCGGTGAAACCGCACCGCTGCTGATGATCGGCATGGTGGCCTTCATTGTGGACGTGCCGTCGTCTGTCACCGATCCGTCGACCGTTCTGCCTGTCCAAATCTACATCTGGGCAGACAGCCCGGAACGTGCCTTTGTCGCTAAGACGAGCGCCGCCATCATGGTGCTCCTTGGTTTCCTCATCACCATGAACGCCATCGCGGTAATGTTGCGTAAGCGTTTTGAACGCCGCTGGTAAAGGATCAGATCATGTCGGTCGCTGAAGCCATTAAGTCTGAAACACCGTCTGAAAAGCCGGAAGAGATCAATCACAAGATCACGGGTAAGGATGTCTCCGTCTATTACGGCGAAAAACAGGCCCTGTTCGATGTGAACCTCGATATTCGTGAGCGGCAAGTGACATCGCTGATCGGCCCGTCTGGCTGCGGCAAGTCCACCTTCCTGCGATGCATCAACCGGATGAATGATGTCATCGACGGTTGCCGGATCGAAGGTGAGATCAAAGTTGATGGCACGGACATTTATCGTTCTGGTCTGGACGTGGTGGAGCTGCGGGCCCGCGTTGGCATGGTGTTCCAAAAACCAAACCCGTTTCCGAAATCCATTTACGACAATATTGCCTACGGCCCACGCATTCATGGCCAAGCAAGTGACTCTGCGGAACTGGACGAGATCGTTGAGACAAGCCTGCGGAGAGCTGGTCTTTGGGAAGAGGTGAAAGACCGCCTCGACAATCCCGGCACGGGCCTCTCAGGCGGCCAACAACAACGCCTGTGTATTGCCCGTGCGATTGCGGTGAATCCGGAAGTGATCTTGATGGATGAGCCCTGTTCGGCGCTTGACCCGATAGCGACAGCCCGCATTGAAGAACTGATCGATGAGCTGCGCGAGAAATTCACGATTGTTATCGTCACACACTCCATGCAGCAGGCGGCGCGTGTTTCGCAGCGTACCGCGTTTTTCCATATGGGCGTGCTGGTGGAGGAAGGCGCAACGAGCGACATTTTCACGAAACCGCAAGACGAGCGTACACTTGACTACATCACCGGCCGGTTCGGCTAGGAGCTCATCAAGGTTTTGAGGAGACAGGATCTTGACCGATCATATCGTTACATCCTTTTCGGAAGAACTCGAACAGCTTGGCACCAACGTGTCGAAGATGGGCGGGCTCGCCGAAGCACAGTTGCAAAGCGCGATTGATGCGATCACGCGGCGGGACATGAAGCTGGCGGATCGCACCGTCGAACAGGACCAGCAGCTGGATGATCTGGAGCTTCTGATCGAGGAAAACGCAGTCGAGTTGATCGCATTGCGTCAGCCCATGGCGCTGGACCTGCGTGAAGCGATGGCGGCCATCAAGATCTCCGCTGATCTGGAGCGGATCGGTGATCTGGCCAAAAACATCTCTAAGAGATCGCTGGTGATCTTCCAGGATTATGAGACACCAAATCGTTTGGTGCAGGGCTTGAGCCGCATGGGCAAGCTGGCGCTCGGGCAGCTGAAACTTGTGCTCGATGCCTACACCAACCGCGATGTCGAAATGGCCAACAAAGTGTGGCTGTCCGACGAAGAGATCGACGAGATGTACAACTCCGTCTTCAGAGAACTTCTGACATACATGATGGAAGATCCGCGCACTATCGGCATGTGCACGCATCTCCTGTTTGTCGCGAAGAACATCGAACGGATCGGGGACCATGCAACGAATATTTCCGAGACGGTGAGCTATTTGGTGACAGGCGACCGGATCGTAGGAGAACGCCCGAAAGGCGACAAAACCAGCACCACATCGGTAGCGACTGGAACCTAAGCAGCGTCCCAATGCAGAGGGGCGTGAGTTGGCGAACAATCGCCAGGAAGATGCCAGAGGTATAATATGGCCCTTGAAATGGAAATGGATGCAAACCCGTCAGCCGCAGTCGGCTCAACAACACGGCGCACAACGATGAAGCCTACGGTCCTGGTTGTGGAAGATGAAGAAGCGCTCTCAATGCTCCTTCAGTACAATCTTGAGAAAGAAGGCTACAACGTAGTTGCAACGGCTGACGGCGAAGAAGCCGCCATGCTCGTGCGCGAGGTAGAACCGGATCTCATACTGCTCGACTGGATGCTGCCGAGCCTCTCCGGCATTGAACTCTGTCGGCGGTTGCGCTCAAGGTCGGAAACACGCAACCTGCCGATCGTGATGATCACCGCCCGCGGCGAAGAAGCAGACCGCATTCGGGGCCTGGATACCGGCGCCGATGACTACATCACCAAGCCGTTTTCCACGACAGAATTGATGGCCCGCATCCGTGCGGTATTGCGACGCATTCGTCCCGCCCTTGCCGAAGACATTGTGACCTTCGGCGATGTGGTGATGGACCGCTCATCTCACCGGGTTCGCCGTGGCGAGCGCGAAATTCATCTGGGACCAACGGAATACCGCCTGCTGGAACATCTTATGCAGCACCCAGGGCGCGTTTTCAGCCGGGCGCAGCTTCTGGATGCGGTGTGGGGGTCGGATGTCTATGTGGAAGCCCGGACCGTAGACGTTCACATCGGTCGCCTTCGCAAGGCACTCAACCTCAAAGGGCAGCGCGATCCCATCCGCACCGTGCGCGCCGCCGGCTATGCCCTCGACGAGCAGTTCATGAACTGATCAGGACCATTGCGTCCCAAACAAAAAAAGCCAGCGTCAGACGCTGGCTTTTTCTTTGAGATATGTGGGTGTTGATCAGCTAGCGAAGCCCGTCTTTGCCCGCGGACGATCAGCGCGACGCCGTGGCTGCACGGGTTGATAGGCGAGCTTGGCGTGGGTGGTGCAATAGGGGTTTCCTGGCTCTGCCTTGTGGCCGCAGAAATGGAAGTCGTCGGTGCCCGGGTCGCCGATCGGCCATTTGCAGGTGTGCTCGGTCAGTGTGAGCACCGTTGCCAGCTGTCCAGGTGTAACTTCGACGGGAACCAATGGCTGCGGATCCGGCTCCGGCATGGCTGGTTCCTCTTTGGCCTCGACAGGCCGGGGTGCCGACGGCTGCTGCGGCCGCGGCGCTGCGGCGCGCGGTGTGGATGGACGTGCACGAGGCGCACGGTTCGTTGTCGCCCGGCCTGACAGTCCCAGACGGTGGATTTTCCCAATGACCGCATTCCGCGTGACACCGCCAAGCTGCTTGGCGACCTGGCTCGCGCTCAGACCCTCGGCCCACAGCTTCTTAAGAAGTTCAACCCGTTCTTCCGTCCACATGGCTCGCTATCCCCTTGAAATGGCGCCGAAAATGGTCGCCGGCCCCTTGAAAATCACCCCAGTTTGATCCGCCAAGATTGAGCTCTGTCGACCTGAAAAGGTTAACGCCCGCCGCTGGACCGCACTAGATGTCGTGTACATAAGGCCTGAATATACAAAATGAGGTGTGTTTGGCGCAAGATTTGGTTAAGGACTGAAGCCGCTTATCCACAGAAAATGCGTGAGCGTGCTCAGGAATTGCGGCCCATGAAGAAAAACCCTGCGCTTTATGGGAAAAAGCACCGCCAGGTCATTGCGGTTAAGCTGGCAATCGCCTATCTCCGGAGCCGGGGCGGACTATCTGGATCACGAGTGATAGGTGGGATGCTTGAAACAAGGCAGCGGTGACGCTGACGAATTGGGGCCAATGACATGAGCCAAGACAACTATCTACCAGAAGGTGCGCGGCATTTCGGGTCGTTCAATTGGCTTGGCCTGTGGACTTTGTACCTGAAAGAAGTGCAGCGCTTCATCAAGGTCATCACCCAAACCGTGCTGGCGCCGGTCGTCACGACTCTTTTGTTTCTCGCGATCTTCTCATTGGCGCTCGGACGCCTCCGGCCCGACGTAAACGGCGTGCCCTTCGCTGAGTTTCTCGCACCCGGTCTCATCATGATGACCATGCTGCAGAACGCCTTTGCCAATACCTCTTCTTCAATTCTGATTTCCAAGGTTCAGGGCAATATTGTCGATGTGCTGATGCCGCCCTTGTCGGCCGGCGAGCTCAATATTGGCTTCGCAATGGCCGGCGTAACCCGCGGTGTTTTTGTGGGTCTTGTTACCGCTATCGGCATGCTGCCGTTTGTGAGCCTGTCGATTGAGCACCTGTGGGCCGTGGTCTTCTTCTCAGTCGGCGCCTCCTTAATGTTGTCACTGCTCGGCATGCTGGGCGGCATTTGGGCGGAGAAGTTCGACCACCTGCAAGCCGTCACCAACTTCATCATCACGCCGTTGGCCTTCCTGTCCGGCACCTTCTACTCTGTGAAGCAGCTGCCCGAATTCGCCTACATCTTCACCCAGTACAACCCGTTCTTCTATCTGATAGACGGCTTCCGCTATGCGTTCACCGGCGTCTCAGACGGCGACATCATGACCGGCGTCCTTGTGACGATTGGGTGTAACGTGGCGCTTTGGGTGATCTCCGACCGGGTACTCCGACGAGGCTATCGTCTAAAGGCCTAACCTATTGAGAAGTCACAACTATTTCATGTGACTTGCCATTTCAGCCAATTGACAAAAGCCCTCTCTTTGAGGATACTCCGGCGCTTCTTGAACAGCCGCCGGCCTCTGGCGGCTTTTTTCATTGGCGTTCGGGAGCGAACCGATGATTACGCCCATACTGCCGACCTACGGTCGGGCCGACCTCGAATTTGAGAGCGGTGAAGGACCATATTTGACAACCCCTGCGGGTGATACCTACCTCGATTTCGGGGCCGGCATCGCCGTCGCCTCGCTGGGCCACGCCCACCCGCGTCTGGTAGAGGCGCTGGAAGCCCAAGCGAAAAAGCTCTGGCACACGTCTAACCTGTACCGCATCCCAGGTCAGGAACGCTTGGCTGAGCGCCTGGTGGCGGCCACCTTTGCCGATACTGTCTTTTTCACCAATTCCGGGGCGGAAGCGCTGGAATGCTCCATCAAGATGGCGCGCAAATTTCATGCGGTAAATGGTGCGCCGGAGCGCGACGAGCTCATCACTTTTGAAGGTGCGTTCCATGGGCGGACCTTGGCGACCATTGCCGCCGGAGGGCAGGAGAAATACCTCGAAGGCTTCGGCCGGCGCATGCCGGGCTTCGTGCAGGTCCCTATGGGCGATCTCAAGGCGCTGAAAGAGGCGATTAGCCCCAACACGGCGGGCGTCCTGCTTGAACCGATTGAAGGCGAGGGCGGCATCCGTCCGTGGGAGCTCACAGCGCTGCAGTCGATCCGGAGCATCTGTGACGACGCAGGCATTCTCCTTGTGCTCGATGAAGTTCAGACCGGGGTCGGCCGGACGGGCCATCTCTATGCCCATGAACTGGCGGGTGTCACGCCCGACATTATGGCATCGGCCAAAGGTCTCGGTGGCGGTTTCCCGGTCGGGGCCTGCCTGGCGACGGAAGAAGCCGCGAAAGGCATGACCGCGGGAACCCATGGGTCCACTTTTGGAGGAAATCCGCTCGCCATGGCCGTCGCCAACTCAGTGCTTGATGTGGTGCTCGAAGAGGGCTTCCTGGAAGCTGTCCGCGAAAAAGGGCTCAAGCTCAAGCAAAAGCTCGCCCGGTTGGCAGACGAACACAGCGATATTATTGAAATGGTGCGCGGTGAGGGCCTGATGTTGGGTCTGAAATGCAGGATCCCCAATACGGAGCTTGTTGGCGCCTTGCTTGAGCGGAAGCTTTTGACCGTGGGCGCCGGCGACAATGTGGTACGTCTGCTTCCGCCACTCATCATCGACGACACACATATCGATCAGGCGATTGATACAATCGCCGACGCCTGCAGCGCATTGACCGCCGTGAAGGCGCAAAAGGAGGCCGCGAAATGACCAGCGCGCCAAAACACTTTCTCGACCTGGATGAAGTGAGCAAGGATGACTTACGGGCTATGATCGACGATGCGCGTTTGCGGAAAGATGCGCGTTCCGGACAGCCACATGGGATCGCCGACAAAGACAAGCCTCTCGAAGGTCGTCTTCTGGCGATGATCTTCGAAAAACCGTCTACGCGAACTCGCGTGTCATTTGATGTGGCCATGCGGCAGTTGGGCGGCGAGACCCTCTTGCTGAACGGCGCGGAGATGCAGTTGGGGCGAGGCGAAACTGTCGCGGACACGGCGCGGGTGCTCTCGCGCTATGTCGATGCGATCATGATCCGCACCACCAGCCACGACAAATTGCTGGAACTGGCGGAACACGCGACTGTGCCTGTGATCAATGGCCTGACAGATAAGACACATCCCTGCCAGCTAATGGCGGACGTGCTGACTTTTGAGGAACACAAAGGACCGATCAAGGATCGCTCGGTGGCTTGGTCCGGGGACGGCAACAATGTTGCGGTCTCCTGGGTTCACGCAGCGGCGCAATTTGACTTCGACCTTCGCGTTGCCTGCCCGCCGGAGCTTGCGCTCCCAGCCGAAACGGTTGCTTGGGCAGAAAAACAGGGAGCCCGGCTCAAGGTGACCACAGACCCTTATGAGGCTGTTGAGGGCGTCGATTGCGTTGTCGCCGATACTTGGGTGTCTATGGGGGACCCGGAGGATTTGATCGCGAGCAGACATAACTCACTCGCGCCCTACCAGGTCGATGAACGCCTCATGGCGGCCGCCCACAAGGAGGCGATCTTCATGCATTGTCTGCCGGCTCACCGAGGAGAAGAAATGACGGCGGAGGTCATCGACGGCCCTCAATCTGTTGTGTTTGATGGCGCCGAAAACCGGTTGCACGCCCAAAAGAGCATTCTTGCGTGGTGCCTTGCGTGACCACAGGCGATCAACCTCTCACAACTGAGAATCTGCACCTTGATGACATTGTGGTGCCGTTCCAGATCGAGCGCGTAGGTGTGCGTGGGCGTGCCGCAAGGCTCTCCCCTTTGATCACAGAGGTGATGTCGCGGCATGACTACCCGGAACCAGTGTCCATCCTTCTGGGTGAGGCATTGACGCTGGTGGCACTTCTGGGGACAGCCCTCAAATTTGACGGCAAGCTGACGCTTCAGACAAAAACCGACGGCCCGGTCTCCATGCTGGTCGCGGATTTTGAAACGCCTGGCAACATTCGAGGCTATGCTCATCTGGACAGTGACCGGCTGAATGAAGCTCTACAGCCAGGGATTGAGTCCCCGACCGAGCTCCTGGGGACTGGGTATCTGGCGCTGACGATCGATCAGGGCGCCGATATGGACCGGTATCAGGGCATCGTCCAATTGGATGCCCGAGGTCTGACAGAAGCAGCGCATGAATATTTCGCGCAATCCGAGCAAATCGCGACCCGCATTCGTATGGCCGTCGGCCCGCTGTATGAGCGCGGAGAGACAGGTGAAGATACAAAGGTCACCTGGCGTGCCGGCGCGGTGATGGTGCAGCATCTGGCCAAGGATGGCGGTCTCACGGGCTTTAGAGAGCCGGATGACGAGCGTCTGCTCACCGAAGAGGAAAAGAACTGGGAACATGCCGCGATCCTGCTCGACTCCGTCACAGACGGCGAGCTGTTGGACCCAGAAGTGACAGCAGACCGTTTGCTCTATCGGCTTTATCACGAAGACGGCGTGCGGGTGTTCAGCCCGGCAAGCGTGCAGTTTGGCTGCCCCTGTTCGCGTGAGCGGATTGAGAGCGTCTTAAGAACATTTGGGGCTGACGATCTGGACCACATGGTGGAGAATGGTCGCATCGAAGCCAAATGTGAATTTTGTGCAGATGAATATGCATTTGATCCGGCTGAATTGAGAGGATAGAGCTTGATGCGCGGTTGTTGGATCGCACTTGTCAGCGTCATAAGCGGGACCTTGGCGCTCAGCGCGTGCACAAGCGCCCCGCCGGCCCCTCCAACAGAAATATCCATCACTTTTCAGCACCGCGCCCCCATTGCGCTCAATGTGGCAAAGATTGAACTTGTCGATCGATACAAACCATCATTGCGGCCCCCCCATGTGGAACATCTCCATAAGGTGACACCTTCAACCGTCACGCGCGCATGGCTTGATGAACGGTTGCGCGCAGCTGGGCCTCGTGGATTGATCACTCTCATCGTAGAAGAAGCAGGCGTAATTGAAGAGGCCGTCAGCGTATCCGATGGGTTTGAAGGTCTTTTTCGCGACGAAGTGGACACCCGCTTGGTGGGCGTCATCCGCGCACGGTTCGATCATATTGATGTGGGACCTCCCGGCGCCTCGCATTCCGTTGACGTGATCGCCGAAGCAAGCGCGGAAGTGCTGGAGAGTGCGACGCTCAACGATCGCGATCTCGCCTATTTTCGTCTGGTCGAGAGGTTGGCCGGCGAGTTCGACCGTGTCCTGACAGCGGAAATCGAAAAGTCGCTTACGCCGCTGATCGTTCAATGAGTCTCAAGCAGCGACATGGTCGATCAGACGACGCATGAAGCGCTCGCACGCGTCGACCTGGGACAGAAGAACATATTCATCTGGCTTATGCGCCTGCAGAATGCTGCCGGGCCCGCAGATCACAGTCGGAATGTCCGCGAGCTGGAAGAGACCCGCTTCCGTACCATAGGAAACGGCGTGAGTTGTGTTCTGCTCTGCGAGTTTCAGGACCAGCGTCTCCCCAGGTGTTCCGTCCTCGGGAACCAAGGGTGGCACGTGAGCGCCGGGCCGGGTTTCTATATTTGCATCCGGATGTACAGCCTGCATCTTCGGCAGCAGCTGTGTTTCGGCGAACTCCGTCACGCGGCCGATGATCTCTTGTGGGTCCTGCCCTGGTAACGCGCGGAACTCCCATTCAAAGGAGCATTCCTTCGGAATGATATTGAGTGCCGTGCCCCCCTTTATCGTCCCAACGTGGACACTGGTATAGGGCGGTTCAAAACGGCCCGTGGCGTCCCCCTTGGCCTTCATGTCTTCGGCGATTTGCGAAATAAAATGGATCATCTCCGCCGCGATCATCACCGAATTGACACCTTCATTGGTGGCGCTGGAATGCGCTTCGAGGCCACGGACCGTCGTGGTGAAAGCGTCGATGCTTTTATGGGCATTCACCACAAGCATATCTGTCGGTTCACCCACGATCACAATCTGCGGACGCGGTAGATGCCGGATCGCCTGGTCAATCAGAGGTCGCACACCCAGGCAGCCGATTTCCTCATCATAGGACAGCGCGAAGTGGATGGGGACGGAGAGGCCACGCTCAAGAAATTCCGGCACCAGCGCCAAGGCGATGGCGAAGAAGCTCTTCATATCGCAGGTGCCGCGTCCATAGAGACGATCATGCGTTTCGCGCAGCGTGAACGGGTCCGAGCTCCAATCCTGACCATCCACTGGCACGACGTCCGTATGCCCAGATAATACGATGCCGCCCTGCGCGTCAGCGGGACCGAGCGTGGCGAGGAGATTGGCTTTAGTGCCGTCCTCGTTTTCGACGCGGGAATGCGGCACGTTCCAGCCGTCCAGATAGTCTTCGAGAAACGTGATGAGATTGAGGTTTGAGTGACGGCTGACGGTGTCGAAGCCGATGAGCTTAGCGATCATTTCTTTGGGTGTGTATCGCGTGCCCATGGGTGGGGGTGCTCTCCCTTATCCGCGCCAAAACGTTGGCGTTAAGATGACCAGTACCGTGAAGATTTCAAGACGTCCGATAAGCATCGTGATCGACAATGTCCATTTTGCAAGATCGGGCAGGGTGGAAAAGTTGCCCGACGGTCCGACAACAGGGCCCAGGCCCGGTCCCACATTGGCAATCGCCGTACCTGCCGAAGACACGGCCGTAACCAGATCGAGCCCCATGAGCGTGAGCGCCATCGCCACAACACCAAACGTGAGGGCAAACAGAAACATGAAGCTCATCACAGACGCGGTCACACTGTCTTGGATGGGTTTCCTGTTGTACCGCGGGACGAACACACCATTAGGGTGAATGAGACGCCGCACCTGCACGGTCGCGGCTTCATAGACAACCTGGAATCTGAAAATCTTGATGCCGCAGGACGTTGATCCAGCACAACCGCCGATAAACATGATGAAGAAAAACAAGGTCGTGGCAAACGGACCCCAGAGCGAATAATCCTGCGTGGCATAGCCGGTACCGGTCATGATTGAGATGACATTGAAGGCGGCATAGCGCAGATCGGTGAGCGCGTCCGGTTCGACCAATGTCGCTTTGTCATAAAAAGTCATCAGCGCCACAAAGACGATCAGCACGCCGAAGAACACTTGGACCTGCGTGTCCCTCCATAGTGTTTGCGGCCGACCTCTGAGGGCCTGGAGATAGAGCGCAAAGGGCAGACTGCCGACGATCATGGCCCCGATCAGGATCCAGTCGATCTCGGCACTGGCGAAATGGCCGATGGACCCATCTTTGGTGGAGAAGCCGCCAGTAGCGATGGAAGTCATGGCATGGTTGATAGCATCGAACGCGGACATATCGGCGAGCCACAGGAGCAGTGCGGTGAGGCCGGTCGCAAAGGCATAGAACGAAACCAAAGAGACGGCCAATTGTGCGGCGCTCGGCAGAACCTTCTCCGCCGTGTCAAACGCCTCCACCTTAAACAATTGCATGCCCCCGATCTGGAGGATTGGCAGAATGGCAATGGCCATCACAATGATGCCGAGGCCTCCAAGCCATTGGAGCAGGCTCCGCCAAAGCAGAATGCCGGGTGGTGCTGTGTCGAGCCCGGACATGACCGTGGAGCCCGTTGTGGTCAGACCCGACATGGCTTCAAAAAAGGCGTCGGCATAGGAGAGTTCCAGACCCGAAAACGCGAAGGGCAGGGCCGCAAATGCCGGCAGAATGATCCAGGCGGCGACCACAAGAACAAAGGCTTCGCGAATATTGAGATTTCCCGCGTGCCCCCAGGTCATCAATGCGAACGACACGCCCGTAAAGAGCGTCAGCATTGCGGAACTTGCGAAGACCACCCAGTCGTCATTGTCGACCGCAATGTCCACGAGTGCGGGCAGAAACATGGCCGCGCCCACCATCGCCAGAAGAATGCCATTGACGAGAAATATGGGTCGTGTGTCGAACAATGTGAAACCAGTGCCAGGGTTGCCGCATTTCGTCGGAACATGTTGGCCTGATGGCGCGTTCGTTGGAAACACTCAGTGCCCTAAATTAGAGCAAATCCTGGGCACAGCGAAGCTTTGAATGCCTGGGTAGAATAGATCTAGTGGATCATCCGGTCTGCGTGTGGGCAGTCGAGTGGAAACGGGGGCACAGCCGCATCGAATGTTTCGCCGTGGCGGGTCTCCATCCGGTAGCTCCCTACCATGATCCCCGACGGCGCGGCGAGCGGCGTGCCACTCGTATATTCATAAACTTCACCCGGAAGGATCACCGGCTGCTCGCCGACAACGCCGGTCCCTTTGACTTCGTGAACCTGCCCATGACTGTCCGAGATCTGCCAGTGGCGCGCCCGTAGCTGGACGGCTTCGCGACCCTCATTGTAAATCAGAACCGTATACGCCCAAACATAGTAACCCTGGTCTGGATCAGACTGATCTGCCAGATAGATGGGTTCGACTTCGATGCGGATGGACCGCGTCGTCTGCTTGTAAAGACCGACCGTTTCCGGTGACTGTGTCTCTGCGCTATTTACAAAATCGGATCTCATTGACGCTCTCCTGAGGGGATCACCAGATTAGACGGAGGCGACCTAACCAGGTGTTACCGAGACGTTGCGTTTCGTTCATATGCCTAACGAATTCGAAACAAACAAGAGCCGATTGATTAACTATGAGACACCGAGAGCTCGATTGATGTCATCCACAAGATCAGCGGGGTCCTCAAGGCCGACAGAAAGCCGCAGAAGTCCGTCAGTTATGCCCAGTTCCGCGCGGGCCTGGTCATCAAGCCTTTGATGCGTCGTCGTGCTTGGATGAGTAATTAAACTCTTCGAATCACCGAGATTGTTGGAGATTGAAATGACCTCAAGCGCATTTGCGAATCTAAAGGCGGCCTCTTTCCCGCCGTCCAGTTCAAAGGCCACGATGTTCCCACCGAGCTCCATCTGATCCATGGCGAGCTTGTACTGCGGGTGGCTTTTGAGACCGGGATAGATCGTGCGCAGCACCTTTGAGTCACTTTCAAGCGCCTGCGCAACGCATCGGGCATTGCGGCAATGCTCCCGGACCCGAAGATCCAGCGTCTCTAGGCTCTTCAACATCACCCAGGCATTGAAAGGACTGAGCGACGGGCCTGTTTGGCGCAAAAAGTTCGCTAGGTAATCATCAATGAAAGCCTGGTCGGCGAGCACAATGCCGCCAAGACATCGGCCTTGGCCATCAATATGTTTGGTCGCGGAATAGACGACGACATCGGCACCATACTCTATGGGACGCTGCAAGACCGGCGTGGCGAAGACATTGTCGATGACGAGGCGGGCACCCGCCTTATGGGCAATGTCCGCAACGGCTTTGAGGTCAATAATCTCAAGCGTTGGATTTGAAGGTGTCTCAAGAAAAAACACCTTTGTGTTAGGCCGCACAGCTGCCTCCCACTGGGAAAGGTCGGTCCCCTCAATCAACGTGGATTCGACGCCAAGCCGTGGCAGGAGCTCCTCGACAATGTAGCGGCAGGAGCCAAAGAGCGCCTTGGCGGCGACCACATGATCACCCGCGGATAATTGACAGAGCATAGCGGCCGTGACAGCGGCCATGCCCGTCGCTGTCGCACGCGCATCCTCTGCCCCCTCAAGCGCGATCATCCGCTCTTCAAACATCCGCACGGTAGGGTTGGCGAAGCGGCTGTAGATAAAGCCGTCATCCTCGCCCTTGAATCTGGCTTCTGCCGCCTCTGCGCTCTCATAGACGTAGCCGGAGGTCAGGAACATCGCCTCGCTGGTCTCGCCAAAGGGGGAGCGCATGGTGCCGCCGTGAACTGCTTGGGTTCGGGGGCGGAGAGGTGATTTAGCGTCAGATTGGCTCATTTTCTTAACTTCCCAACAAAAAACCCCGATCGGACGGATCGGGGCTCTGCCTCCCGACCTTTTAGCGAGTTATTTTACGTGGCCGCAAGCCGATCGGCTCAAATCACCACGGGATTGAAGAGCATATAATGATGCTAGCGGCCTGCCGTCAAGAGCGTTAGCACTTGGTTCCCAGGCGGCCCGCCCCTATAACGGGTGCCCAGCGAGAGATTATGCGAGATTCATGAGCCGAGATGACCAAGTCCGCGAGCGATCTTTTTCCAGACCATGACGGTGCGACGCCGAGCGCGGCCCGTGCGGGCGCAGCCCATGCGACGGGTATTCTGCCCGCGCACGCAATCCGAGCGCTGGTCAAAGACCAACAGATCTGGGGGACCCGCGAGATTGAAGACAATCAGATCCAGCCGGCCAGCCTTGACCTTCGGCTAGGGCCAACGGCCTATCGGCTGCGTGCGAGCTTTCTGCCGGGTCGGAAGTCCAGTGTCATGGAGAAGGTGGAAGCATTCTCATTTCACAAGATCGATCTAACCGAGGGGGCGGTCCTGGAGACCGGCTGCGTCTACCTTGTGCCCCTAATGGAGGCGCTCGCGCTCTCCGAACGCACAAGCGCAAGCGCTAATCCCAAGAGCTCCACAGGACGCTTGGATGTTTTCACGAGGCTGATAACTGATCACGGATCTGAGTTCGACCAGGTTGAAGCGGGTTACAAGGGGCATTTGTACCTTGAGATCAGCCCACGGACGTTTTCCATACTTGTTCGTTCCGGATCTAGGCTGTCTCAAATCAGATTCCGGCGGGGACAACCAACCCATACAGACACTGAATTGCGGACGCTCCACGAACAAGAACGGCTGGTCGATGAGGCTGTGGCCGATATTGACGGGGGTCTGGGCCTAAGTGTTGATCTAAAGGGTGATGGAGAAACCGGTCTCATCGGGTATCGCGCTAAGCGTCACTCCGGTTTGATCGATATAGATCTGCGCGAGGGCTACGACACCCTCGACTTTTGGGAGCCGATCCATGCGCGCGCCGACGGGGCGCTGGTTCTCGACCCGGATGAATTCTACATCCTGGCCTCAAGAGAGGCCGTTCACGTGCCGGCAACTCATGCGGCAGAGATGGTGCCATACAACCCGCTGGTGGGCGAGTTTCGCGTTCACTATGCGGGTTTCTTCGACCCGGGGTTTGGCGCACGAGCAGCTGGGGGTGCCGGGAGCCGCGGCGTGCTCGAAGTCCGTAGCCACGATGTGCCGTTTATCCTTGAGCACGGCCAAACGATTGGACGGCTCTTATATGAACGTCTGACAGATATGCCGACGGAGCTCTATGGACAGGGGATCGGCTCTTCCTATCAGAAACAGGGCCTGAAGCTCTCCAAGCATTTTAAGACTCCCTGACATGGGCAGGTGTCTAGTTTGTGCGCCGCCGCGTCGGACTGAAGGAATTCTCGTATGAATCTATCTCATTGCCACAACTTCCAAGATTTCCGGAAGCTTGCGAAAAAGCGCCTGCCAGGGCCGATTTTTCACTACATTGATGGCGCGGCTGATGATGAGGTGACCTATCGTCGGAACACGGCTGCCTATGAGGCCTGTGATTTGGTGCCCAATGTTCTGTCCGGCGTTGAGAATGTGGACCTCTCGGTAGAGATTTTCGGTAAGAAACTAGGCATGCCGCTCTATTGCGCGCCCACCGCGCTGCAGCGGCTGTTCCACCATGACGGCGAACGCGCGGTGGCACGTGCTGCAGAAAAGTATCAGACCATGTTCGGTGTATCCTCACTGGGTACTGTGAGTGTGGAAGAGATTGCTGGCATGATCGATGCGCCGACCATGTTCCAGTTCTATTTTCATAAAGACCGGGGCCTCAACGACAGCATTCTTGAGCGGGCAAAAGCGGCAAACTTCGATGTGATGGCGCTGACGGTGGATACGATCACCGGCGGCAACCGTGAGCGTGATTTTCGGACAGGGTTTACCTCACCGCCGCGGCTGACGCCTCGAAGCCTTTTGAGTTTTGCGACACACCCGCGATGGGCCATCAACTATTTCACGCACGCCAAGTTTGAGTTACCGCACCTGCAAGATCACGTAAGTGAGGGAACAGATATCGCAACATCGGTTGGCGACTACTTCTCCACCATGTTGGATCAATCCATGAGCTGGAAAGATGCAGAGGCGCTCTGCGCGAAATGGGGTGGCCATTTTGCACTGAAGGGCATTATGAGCGTGGAAGATGCCCGCCGCGCTGTGGACATTGGCTGCACGGGCATCATGGTCTCGAACCATGGCGGCCGCCAACTCGACGGAGGTCGCAGCCCCTTTGATCAGCTGGCCGAGATTGTCGATGCAGTGGGGGACAAGATTGACGTGATCTGTGAGGGTGGCATTCAGCGGGGGACGCATGTGCTGAAAGCACTGTCAGTCGGGGCTAAAGCCTGCTCAGGCGGCAGGCTTTACCTTTATGCTCTCTCTGCTGCTGGCCAGCCGGGTGTTGAACGTGCCCTCGGACTTTTGCGAGAAGAGATCGAACGCGATATGAAGTTGATGGGGTGTTCGTCGGTCGATCAGCTGAACCGAAACAATTTGCGCTACAGATAGTGTCCCTTGGAAGCAGCCTCTCGGCTGCTTCCAAAGCTAATACAGCGTCCATCAAAGATTGTTTGGATTGCCGTCGTAGATTTTGAAGTTGGTATTGCCGACACCAGGTTCGCCAACGCGGGTCAATGTGCCGTCTTCACCTGCTTCATAGTCGAAGCATCCGTTTGATCGCTCGGACCCCAAATTCACACAGAATTTGCCATCTTCAACGGTCCATGCACCGCCATACCGCGTCCAGTCACCGGTTTGGTTACATGGGCGTTCTTCGCCGGAAATCTTTCCGTCAGCAGTGTAGTGCTCACGAAAATCGTTCCTGGCGGCACCGCATTCGCGATACTGACCTTCAATTGTGTTGCCAACGACAACCCCAGCGACTTCATGTCCAGGCATAAAGACGTCGGCGATAGCCGGCGCGGATGCAAATACAAAAGTGGCTGCAAGTGCAGCAAAAAGAGAGTTCTTCATGCGTTTGTCCTTTCTTTGAGAGCCTCCCAGCGTTCTCAGGACTCATTATTTAGCCGTCGGCGGTCAGTTGCCTTGATCCGTGTCAAGAGCGAACGGGAATAGGCTTCTGGTGCAGATGAGGCTGAATTAAATCCTGAGCTGCTGTGCGATTGAGCAAGCGCCGCGGGCCTGCTCACGGGCCCCAAAGGCGCGCCAGTCGATAGGCTCAAAGCCGTTTTGGCTCAAATTGAAAACACGCGGTCGGGCCGATTGTTCGAACGAGTGTTGACGACCTGACCCGAGATCAGGCGCTACAGGACCCGCCGCCCAGCACGCAGAACTTGGCGCAGTGGCGATGGTTGAGCGCAACATCTCTTGATGCTTCGGCAAGCGTTGGGCCGAGGTCAAACTGCGCGTCGTAGGGCAGTAACGTACACGCGGCGACGGTCGGGCTTTTGGCACCTTTATGCTTCACAACCATTCGGCTGGTGGCGCACATCATGTCGTTCGGATCGACATTTAAGATCGACCAGCACGCCGTTGTGATTTCTGGCACCTCGACACTCTCGTCCATTTCCGGGAACAGGGTGAGCGCGAGCGGGTCGCTTGCGTCGATGGAGAGGGCGCGCTCGGCGAAGAGTGCGGCGTAGCCAGACCGTGAGCTCTCTTCCTCCTCGCCCCAGCAGGTTCTGCCGGCGATTGTGATCTGCGCACTGATTGAACTTAGAAAGGCAAGCCCCTCCATGGCTTTCGCAAAGGCACCTGGGCCCCGCTCTTCGTCATGTAATCTGGAAGAATAATGGTCGAGGCTGACGCGGAAGGTGAGGCGTTTGCCATACTTCTCGACCAGCGCGGCAACCCCTTCCTTAACCGCAGGACGTAAGAGCGGCTGCATCGCATTGGTGAGGACAAGTGCGTCAAATCCCCGTGCCAGTGTGTCCTGCAAAATTGCGATCATAGACGGGTTCATAAATGGCTCGCCGCCGGTGAACCCAATCTCGCGCGTGCCAAGCGCGTCCCTCTCAATCTCATCCAGATAGGAAGCGACGTCAGCCTCCGTCAAATAGACCAGGCGATCATTCTTTGGGCTGGATTCGATATAACAGCTGGCGCATTCGATATTGCAGAGCGTGCCAGTGTTAAACCAAAGCGTTTCAAGTTTGGCCAACCTCACATGCGCGCGCGCTTCACCCTTCGCTGTCAGAGACGGGTCGGTAAAAGGCGCCAGCGCTTCGGCCGCCAAAGGTTGAATTTGGTCGTTCATGGGGCGATCCTACCACCCGACGGAGGGGTTGTGCTTCCCCCATCGCTCGCCTGACGAAGATGTGATCTCCCTTAAGAGCGGGTCTCGACCACGTTTTCGATGGGAATCTGGATGCATTTCGCCAGGTTATGGATTCCGCTATAGATCGTGTGCGCAACAAAATAGACGGCGTCCTCCGGTACCTCCGTCCCCTGTGGGATTTCCATGGTAATGGGCGTGCCGCCTTCATCCACCATAGACATCACCACATGGCCCGTGTCGCGGAAGCCCTTGCAGTCACCATCATGGTCGCCATTACCCGCATCATCCTGTGTGCCAGGCTCACCGACCTCGAGGCCCCAATGCACCATATACATGTCGATGCCTGTCTCATCCACGGCGCGCCCCAGCGTGACGATGCCCCCAATTGTCTCACCCGGATCCGTATCCAAAAAGGAGATCGATGTCGGCCCATAGTTCACGCCGTCTACTCTTGGATAGATAAGGTCTGGTCCGCCAATTCTGATGACAGCATATCCGGCAACCGCGATCACACCCAGACCAATGAGTCCTTTTCCCCACCAACGCATTGCTCTCTCCCCCAAAAAGCCTGGCAGCGCAGTTCGCTGCCTCCATCTTGTTAGTCCGAATTGATATCTTGCGCTCAGGGGTCCCGGAGCGCTAGTAAAAAGGACCAGAGCGGGCGTAGCTCAATGGTAGAGCAGAAGCTTCCCAAGCTTAAGACGGGAGTTCGATTCTCCTCGCCCGCTCCAGTTTGCAGATGAGGGGGGAAACTCATGGGTGCGACTATTCTGACGCCGATTTTGGTTTTGGTGAGCTGGACGCTTGTCGTTTGGCTTTGGATGTATGCGCGGCGTATTCCGGCGATGAATGCCGCGAACGTTGAGCCGCAACAAGCGCAGCATCCTGGCGCACTAGCAGGTCTCCTGCCATCAGAAGCGCAGCGCGTAGCAGACAACTACAACCACTTGCATGAACAGCCGACAATTTTTTACGCGTTGATTGTCTACAGTCATTTGGCGGGTTTGGCTGATCCACTGAACATCGGTCTGGCCTGGGCCTATGTCGGCTTGCGGATCATTCACTCACTAGTGCAAAACACGGTGAATATTGTGGTGGTACGGTTTGCGCTCTTTGCCCTGTCTACGCTCACCCTGATGGTGATCGCAGTTCGTAATCTGTTGGCGCTGGGCTAGGCCTTCGCCTGTTGGTCTCGGCGTTCTTCGCCGCCGGTTGGTTGTTCATCTCTGCGCCGGCGTCGGTCGGGACCAACGAATTGATCTGAGACGACAAAATCTCGACTGTTTTTTATTGCGTGCTGAATGCGGTCAAAAAGCAATTGCGCTGACACAGGTTTGCAGAGCACTTCTGTGGCGCCAGCATCGCGCGCCGCCGCAATGGCCTCAACGCTGGGATGCGCAATCAAGACAATGATCGGCAGCTCAGCGTTTGGGATGCCATTTCCGGTTCGTACATGACGGATGAAAGCAAGCCCGTCCACAGGCTCCATCCCGCTGTCAACAATAGCAAAATCAACTTCTGTGGATGAGAGCTCGTGGACCGCGTCGTCGCCGTCGCGTGCTTCAATGAGTTCCTTTATCTCAAACGCCTTCAACTGCTGCCGCAACACGGTCAGCATGTACCGGTTTTCTTCAGCGATCAGGAAGCGCAGGTTCGCAAGATCCACGTCTTCCCTTGAGGAGTTGCTCATATGCACCCGTTCTGTTGAGACCCGAACCTAAACCGTAAGGCTTAAAAATTACCCAGTTGTTAGGATTTTACCATGGGGCGCAGTCTTCTACCGGCTAGGCCTCCTCGCGCCGATCAGGCCCGGCATGGGGAGTAGGCCTCGGCCGTCGCCGATCGGGGCCGGTATAACTTGGGATTTTGATAAACCGCCTCTCCGTCTGAAGCAGCGCCTGAATTCGCTGGTAAAGCCGGTGGGCGGAAACTGGTTTTTGAACCACATCGCTGGCGCCAGCGTCCCGCGCTTCCTCGATCCGCGCGCGCTCCGTATGGGCGGTGAGCAGCAGAATTGGCAACTCGGGATCGTAACTGTCCTTCGCCGTGCGGATCAGCCGAATAAAATCTAGGCCGTCCAAGGGCTCCATCAGATAGTCCACGATCGCGAGGTCTATCGGGGATGAGCGAACAATTTCGAAGGCGTCGGCGGCGTCCCGGGCGTCGTGTACTGTGCCGGCACCCAGCGCCCGCAGCAGCTCGCGGAGGATGGAAATCATATGTTGGTTGTCGTCAACGACCAAAAACGAGAGCGGCGAGAGGTCGAAATCACTCATCGAACAAGCCTTGTAGCAATTCGTCTCTCGCCACATGCACAGCGAAAAGAGACAGAATGCCACCCGTCGAACAAGTGTAGGGTTCAGCACCTTAACCAAAGGTTGACAGGCAGTTACAGCCGTTTACGCAGATTGCGCTGCGCCCGCGCGGCATAAGCGGGTACGAGCGCGCTCACGCCGTGCACCGTTTTCTCCCAATAATGGGGCTTTACAAAGAGCTGATAGAGCGCCTTAAACGCGCCAGTTGAAATCAGCAACCAGTAACAAGGCATGGTAAGGACATGTCCACTGAGCCCCGCCATGCCACGGGCCCGGGCTCCGACAAGACCTGCAATCATGGCGGCGCCAAAGCCTACAAAGAGGACACTTAAATTAAGAAAGCCCAAAACGACCGGACCGACACCTTCGATCGGCGTGAGGCCAGTGGCAAACACCCACAGAAGCAGGATGTAGAAGAGCGGATGCGCTAACGCCGACAACAAGAAGCCGCCGGTGACGATCTGCAGGACCAAAAATCCCGCTGGTCCCAGCGCAGCATAGGATTGGAGCGGAGATCGCATGCGGACAATGTAGGTTTGCATCCAACCTTTTAGCCACCGGGACCGCTGACGGATCCAGTTTGGCAAAAGACAATTTGCTTCTTCGAGCGTCGCAGTCGAAATGACGCTGGTGGTGTAGCCATGCTCACAGAGTCGGAAACCCAGATCAGCGTCTTCAGTGACATTGAACGGATCCCAGGCGCCCACCTTTCTGAGCACGTAAGTGCGAAAATGGGTAGAGGTTCCACCGAGAGGGAACGGTAAACCAAACCGTGCCAAGGCGGGCAGAAGCAGATCGAAGAGTGACGCATACTCGATCGCGAAGTGACGCGTGAGCCAATTCTCATCCCAATTATAATAGGCAAGAGGTGCCTGAACACAGGCAAGACGAGGGCCACCTTCGCGGAACGCGGCCACCGCCTCGCGAAGCTGTCCGGGTCCGGGAATATCTTCCGCGTCATACACGACCAGGAGCTCGCCGCGGGCGAACGCGAGCGCGTAATTGCATGCCTTTGGTTTTGTGAGCGGTTGTGAGGCCGGAACTATAATGAGGTCGACATTGCCTGGCAGATTCATATCACGGGCGGCATTGATGGTTGCGTGATCTGTTTCTTCGAGAACCAGTTTTATGTCGAGCTTCGCAGGCGGATAGTCCAGTTTTTGGATCGCATCCATCAATATTGGCAGAACTTCCGCCTCCTGAAGGAGGGGCACCATGATCGTGTAAAGAGGAAGGTCTTTATCGGAGATGCGTTTCGCGGTCTCTGCCACGCTGGGTCTAGGTCGCAGGCTTGTCTGTACGGAAAGAAGTCTCAAGCAGGCGAGGGATATGAAGGCGATGATAGTTGTGACGTTCAGCGTCAAGAGCGCCGCTTTTGGGAACAAGGTGGCGGCGATCAGCAGCACACAAATGACAAAAAGAAAAAGCGACGTTTGTCGTTTTGAAAGAAGCTGTTGAGCAGATGCGGCTGGCTGATCGTTTTGCAGTGAGCATTGCGCCCGGCTGGTCAACTCGGTGCCGAATGTGTTGCGGACACTCCGCAGAATGTCGAGAGGTGCGGTCTGATGCAGCAAGAAGGGTTCGGTCGTTTTTTCTTTCAGCGCAGCAGATGCTTTGTCCAGGTCGACCGCGACGTAAGCAAGACTTGTCCCAGAACGCTTCCAAGGGAGGCATTGGTTCTGCAGGTAAAACGTCAGATCGTCAGCATCAAGCAGCGCCTCGTCTGGTGGAGTGAGAAGGAGATTGACGAACCGGACGCCCCGCTGGTCGGCCAACGCCCTATAGAAATCAAATGCACGGACATCGCCATGGCTGACAAGTTCATCGCCAAGTCGAGTGCCTGATTGCGCCTGACGGTCTTTCGCCTTTGATAACCTGGTTGGTGTGACAACCTCTCGCTCTAGCAAGAGCCTGCCGATCTTCTTGCGTTGACGACTGAAGACCGGCGTCGCTTCTTCGAAGCCGCCTACTGGTCTCTGTGGACCGGTCCCGGCACCAGCAATATTGCTGTCCCCCTTCATCCAGGCCAAACCCTTAAACCGAACGACTTGTTTCATGATAAAATTAAGGTTAACCCATGCAATACAAGGGTTTAGATAGGTAGACGTCTTGTTGCGCCTATAGGTTGTATCTGGCGCCCATTAAGGTTGAGCTTGAAATGCCACGGCCTGGACTGGACCGAGTGGGGAGCGCGCGGCATTCTCCGCCCATGCGCTGGCTTCTTCTCATAAACCTCCTGGCCGTTGTTCTCCTGAGCGGCGCGGTGGCGATTGTGATTGAGGGAACGCCTGTGGGCACCGCGCCATCCCCCATGATAGAGCGCGAACAAGTCTCACCTGACCCAGACGGAGAGCAGCAAGCCTCCAACAAGGCGCCTACGCCGCCTGCGGAAAGCGACAACATTGCTCTGAAGGAACCCGACGCCGATGAAAGCGCGGCGGGCGAAAGTTTCGTCGCTGCGCCGAATGCGCCAATCCCGCGCCCGGCTCCCAGATCCGCCGATACAGGTGACGTCGAGGGCGGACGGACTCCGGTCGGTCCAACAGCACAGACAGCGGTGGAGACTGCCAGCAGGCCGACCTTGAGCGCTGAGCTGCCGCCGCTGCGCGTCGCAACGGAGGGAGACTTTGCGCCGTTCAATTTTGTTGACGCTGCCGGTGAGCCGGCGGGCTTCGATATCGATGTGGCGATGGAGCTGTGTCGGCGTCTAAATAGGGAGTGCCGATATGAGGTGAGACCGTGGGCGGAGCTAATCCCGGCGCTGCGGCGTGCCGAAATTGATCTTGTGGCAGCGTCGATGCGCATCCCGTCAAGTCGCCCCGCAGGCGTGTTGTTCTCTAATCCTTATTATGGTTCTCGTGGTCGTTTTGTGGCTCCGAGGGACGCCGGCATTGCGAGGCCAGGTCTTTTGCTCACGGACGGCTCACAGATCGCCGTGCAAGGAGAAACCGTTCATGAGGCCTATCTCATCGCACAAGATGCGGATGTGGAACTTGTTAAGACACGCTCGTTGATGGCAGCGCTACAGCTTGTCGCAGACGGCAAGGTGGAGGCAGCGTTTGGGGACAATGCCGCAATACTTAGATGGATGAAGGATAAAACCTGCTGTGTTGCGCTAGGTAGTCCAGTCAGCGATGAGACATATTTCGGTGAAGGAATAGGTTTGGTTGTCCGCGAAAGTGAAGAGGCACTTCTTGACGATTTAAACACGCATCTTGAGTTGATACAGGAAGATGGAACAAGTGCCACCATCTCCGAGAGATATTTCGGTGGGTCGATCTACTAGCGGTCAGCTGTTCTTCATCAGCTCGCGCGGTTTGCCATAAAACGCTACGCGCCCGTTGCCCTCTGTGATGTCGGTCCATCTATCAACATCAAACTGAAACACCGCCAGGGCCCCGGTGGGGAAGTGGTCGGCCATACGTGCCGATAGGTCCTTGCTGTCTTCATCTGCCAGGGCAACAGCGAGCATCTCCAGCCCGGGATTGTGAGCGACGATGAGAACAGTTTCATCCTTATCGTCAAGTTTTTGTATAGCGTTCAGAAGTGTTCCCGGCATGGCCATATAGAGGTCGTCGCGATACTCAACCGCGCACTTGCCGTGCAGTTTGTCGGCCAAGGGTTTGATGGTTAACCGCGCACGCACCGCCGTCGAACAGAGCGCATGATCCGGCGTCCATCCTTGTTCAACAATGAAGCCTGCAAGAAACGCCGCTGATTTGACACCGCGCCCATTGAGGGTGCGTTGGGCATCTTCCAATTCCGGCTGGTTCCAATCGGATTTGGCGTGGCGCATAAGACAAAGACGTTTCATGACCCGTCTTTCCCATGCAGCGGCCGAAATGGCAAGCCCAGGCTCCATGTGATCTGGGTTGGTCCGTCGTCCCGGAACTCTTGGAGCCCTATTTCCATGCCCAGATGGCCTTGCTCTGGCGCTTCGCGATAGGTGCCGAAAAGGCGATCCCAAATCGAGAAATTAAAGCCAAAATTACTGTCGGTTTCGCGCCGGATCACCGAATGATGCACCCGGTGCATATCGGGTGTGACGATGACCCGTCGGATGAGACAGTCAACCCAGCCTGGAAGTCGAACATTTCCGTGATTAAAAAGCGACGTTGCGTTCAGAACGATTTCAAAGACAATGACCGCAACAGTCGGCGCGCCCAATAAGATAACGGCGCCAATCTTGATCGCCATGCTGAGCAGGATTTCAACGGGGTGAAACCGAATGCCCGTCGACGTATCGATGTCCGGGTCGGCATGATGCACCTGATGCAGGCGCCAGAAAATCGGCACGTGATGGAAAAGCACATGCTGTCCGTAAATCAGAAGATCAAGCAGGATAAATGCGATGAGGCAGGAGAGAAGGTAAGGCAGACCCAACAGGTTCAAGAGTCCAATGGAGTGACTTTCGGCCCAGGCAGCCGCCCCAACGGCCAGCACGGGCACTAACAGGCGCAGCATCAATCCGTTCAGGACACTGAGCCCAAGATTGGTCGTCCAGCGCCGCAGCTTCGAGAATGCCGGTTGCCGCTTAGGCGCGAGATACTCCCACAGACCCATGACGGCGATGACGCCAAGGAAGACGCTCAGGCGAAGCGCTGGTTCAACGCTTAGAAAAGCCTCTTCCATCGCCAGTCCCCGGGTTGTTGAAAGCGTCCTTCGTTTTGGCTTTAGAGTGTCGCGTGGCGCGCCCGAGCGCCGCGCTCAATGGCGGCGGCTGAGAGTTTTTCAATTCCAAGCGTGTCACGCAGGATCTGAAGCAGACGCAGTTCTTCCTGGCCGACAGCCAAGTCGGCAGCTGCGACATCTACCGCCAGGGCATACGCGGTTTCGTGCATGTGAGGTGGCAGCGCATCACGCGCAAGCCCGAAGACTGCGTCGAGCCCACCGTCTTCAGCCAAAATGGCAGCGCATTCTTCTGCAATCCCCAGCAGCCGATCCGCGTTAAAGTCTTTGAAGACCGGGAGGTTGGTGACGATGTTACCGATTTTTCGAGTTTCATTGTCACTAATGGCCGCATCCACGGCGGACATGGTCACCATGACGTAGATAAGGGCGGTATGGGGGTTAATCGTCTGCGACATAAAACAAGCCTATCCAATTGAGTGTGTCGCGGCAGCGACGAACAAAGACCCGCAACTTAGAAAGCAGAGCCCAGAAGAGCAAGACCTGAGGCCATGACTAAAAATCAGGGCTCCGCAAGGAATTCCCGTATTTCGGCAATCGTTTCGGCGAGACTGAGCCGCTCAAGGGGCGTTTCTGGTGGAAATGCGCTTGTGAGCCGCGTGGGCAGCCGGTTGTCGAGCAGTACAAACACGCCTTTGTCTGTTGACGTGCGCACAAGGCGTCCGAAGGCTTGTTGCAGGCGCAAGCGGGTGATCATGTCAGTATACCGCCCGCCACCAAACGCGGCTCGCCGGGCCTTATAGAGAATGTCTGGGCGAGGCCAGGGGGTGCGATCCAGCACAATGAGCCGAAGCGACGCACCCGGCACATCGACACCATCCCGAACGGCATCGGTACCCAGAAGGCAGGAGGTCTCCTCGGCACGAAAAATGTCGACGAGCGTGCCGGTATCGATCGCATCAATGTGCTGCGCATAGAGAGGGAGCCCGGCGGCTTCCAGAGGTTCAACCAACTTGTCATACACGGCGCGCAGTCTATTCACCGCCGTGAAGAGCCCCAGCCCGCCGCCGCCAGAACTGAGGAAGAGGTCACGATACGCGCTGGCAACCTGATCTGCGCTGTCCCGTGCGACGTCTTGCACTACGAAAATTCGAGATTGTGCCTCGTAGTCAAACGGGGATGTGAAGTGAGCACGCTCAACGGGGGTGGGTAGATGCACCACGCCCGTGCGGACCTCCGCAGTCTGCCAGCCCTCATCTGGCTCTTCATCCGGTCCTATGCGGTCTCTGAGTGTTGCGGATGTTATGAGACCGCCATGGAGCGGCTGCAGAACCGCTTCCGCGAACGGCGCGCTTGGATCGACCCAATGTCGATGCAGTCCGACATCGAAATCTGTGCCCGCAATGCGCTCGATCGAGAGCCAGTCAACAAACTCTTCTTTAGGGTCGCTCATCAGATCCGAAAGCATCATCCGCCAGGCAGGAAGCGTAGCGCGCCCGCGTCGGTCCAGACCTCGGATGGCTGCATCCATACGCGTTTTCGTCGAGCTGTCGAGGGTATCGTTATGTGCATCCATAAGGCGCCGCAAGCAATCGCTGAGTGCGCTGAAGGATCGCGCAAGCGCCGAAAGGGCCACATCAAGCATTGCAGCTGTCTCGCTCAACTCCTCATTGACCGGACGTAGATCAGATTCGAGAGAATAGACGCTGTCTGGATAGTCTGATCGTGCGAGAACCTCATGCCGTATAGCCGTCAGGAAAGCTTCCGCAGGGCCCTTAGTGTTGTCTGAACCGAGACGCGCGAGCCAGCCTGGCGACGGAAGCGATGCTGCAGCACGCGTGGCGGCATCCAGAAGGCTCTCACCCTGTTCATCGCCTGCTAGGAGATCGCTCACGCGGTCCTGCAAGCCACGGCTGCGCCGCCGCCGTCCATCTTCCGGGCCTCTGGTCCACCGTCTGAGCTCCGACATTTCCCGACCGCTCAGAAAGGACGAAAAGGCGCTGTCTGCGGCGTCGAAAAGATGGTGCCCTTCGTCGAACACGATGTGTCGCCGGGCATAGAGGTTCATGGGCTCATCATCTTCTGCGCCGCCGGCAGCCTCCTGTGCGGCAGGGGCGGCGTCTGGCCGCGCAAGCGTATGATCAAGAGCCGCCTGGATCATGATGAGGGCATGGTTGGCCACGACGATTTGCGCACGTCTTGCTTTCCGCACCGCTTTTTCAATAAAGCATTTTTTGTAGTGGGCGCAGGCGGAGTAGGAGCACTCACCGCGCCTGTCTGTGAGGCCGGCAGCGATACCTTCTGCGCCCATGGCTCCTGGGAGCCAGGCAGGGAAGTCGCCACCCACCATGTCGCCGTCCCTGCTATAGCGGGCCCATCGAGCCATGAGGATAGCCGCGGCTCCTTGCGGGCCCATCAACAAACCTCCCGCCGTTTCCTCAAGATTGAGCAGGCAGAGATAGTTTTCACGCCCCTTTCGGATGACACTTTTCTCTTCCTTTTCTCTGGGGTCGGGGAAAAGGCGCGTAAGTTCCTGATCAAGCTGGCGCTGAAGGTTCTTTGTATAGGTAGAGAGCCATACTGTGCCGTCATTTTGTTCAGCCCAAAGGCTTGCTGGGGCAATATACCCAAGCGTCTTGCCGGTCCCGGTGCCTGCTTCTGCCAGCAGCAATTGAGGAACACCGGCCGTTTCTCGGGGAAGAAATGCTTTGGCGGCAGCGGCGGTATAGGCAGCCTGCTGGTCCCGGTCTTCGGCGTCTGCGCCGGTAAGGAGCTTCAGCCGCTCGCGGGCGGCATCGGGGTCAACAGGATGCGCGCTTGGCGGAGGCGGAGGAGGTTGGTCTTCCCATTCATCAAGGTGGGACCAGATATCCAGTCTAGCCCGGGCAGCGCTTACGGAGTTAGGGGGAATATCTCCCAGCGCGTCCAAGACGAGGGGCGCCCACGGCCACCCCGTGTCGCTTAAAGCTTTGGCCATACGCACGGTTTCATCGCGGTCCGGGTAAGCATCGTCCCTCAATTCGCCTAAGAGCGCCTTGGCGATGAGATGCAGCGTCAGGGCCGCTTCCTCAGCACTTGCTGGCCCGGCGAGCCCAACCTGTCGAGCAAGTCCGGCAGGTGTGGGTACACAAAATCGCGCCGGCCGGACAAACGCAAAGAGCTCTAAGATGTCAAACAGTCCTGGAAAAAGGCTCTTACCGTTGGCTGCGCCCCGTCGCCCGGCAGCTCCTGCGGCGCGCCGAGCGGTGAACCGACGGTGGCAGACCAAAAGCGGCTGTTCGGCCAGCGCGGTAATTGCCGCTTCTGCCGTCCACTCAACCACTTCTCCGTCATCGGATACACCGATCGCACCGCCCCCCGGCAAGGGGACGGTTGCAATGAGCGTCACAGACGCAGCTTTTTCGTGGGCAGAATCGGGGGCAGAGAAATCAGACATCCGCTGCAGTATAGCGGAGCGATGAAAGGGGGAGAGTCTTATCCTGTGAGCGCCGGATAGGCTCGGGTCAGCGCATTCGTACCGGACTTGAATTTCGCCTCGAGTTGGGTAACCCGATCAGCGATGACCTGCTCACGGTTTCCATCATGCAGGTCATCCAGAAGGTGAGAGGCGCTTCCTGAGAGACCAATCAAACCAATGGCATTGGCTTCGACGGCGAGGCTTTCTGCCATCGGACGCAATGCGCGGTGGTCACCACGGCTCACGGCCTCCCGGAGGGCTTTTTGCAGCTCCGCGATCGCATGGATGGCTTCGCCGAGATGGTCGGCGATCCGAGCGGTGCCCAAGTCCTGCTCCAGTTCATATATGCGGTCAAAATCAAGAATTTGGCCATTGTTGGTAACGGGTTTTGCGGAAATAGGCGCATGCCCAGGGCGTTGATTTATGTCTCGTGCCAACACAAACCAGGCGGTAAACCCACCGCCCACCATGCTGTCAGCGCCGGCGCGCCCTCCCATCAAACGAACCAGCCGATCGCAGATCGTCAGATTGACATCGCGGCGCTTCAGCGGCGCATTTTCCCCTTCACGATCAAGCGAGGAAAACAGGCGTGCGGCTTCCTCTGAGGGCATGCCCGCGCCCGTATCCGTGACGGAGAACCGGACACCGACTTCGTCGTGCACGTCGACGGGTGAAAGGCGCAGAATGACACCGCCGACCTCAGTGGTGCGCAGTGCCCGCACGATCAGATTGACCAAGGCCTGCTTCACCCGGTCAGGGTCGTTATGGATTGTCTTCGGCGTGCCCGGCAGCTCATCGACCTCAATCGACAGGTTACGCGAAGAGGCATCGTGGCGCGTCACATGTACAGCCGCCTGAGCAATCTCCATAGGAGACATGTCCGTTGGACGCAGCTTGATTGAAAGGGTCTCCATCTCCGTCAGGTCCGAAAGGTCATCCACCAGTCTGTTCAACAGCCGACTGGACTCTTCCACCCCTCGTGCGTAGCCGCGCTGCTTCTCGTCGAGATCGGTCGCTTCCAGCATGTGTGCCAGACCTGAGAGGCTGGCGAGCGGGGACCGGATTTCGTGGGTTACCATGGAGAGGAAGTCCTGCCTTGACCGCGCGGCCTTCCGGGCAACGGAGTATGCGGATTCAGCGTCCTTGGCCTTCTTTTCGGCCTCGGCTTTGGCTGCGGCCAGATTGGTAACAAGCTCATCGTTCTGGAGCTGAAGAGAGATGGCAGCAATGCTGAATTTGTGCAGGCGCTTGGTTGCCGAATAGAGGGCTATCCACATCAAGGAGCTGAGCGCCGCCATAAACTGGCCTTCCCAGCTGGCCCCGACAAGAAGCGCAATCATGCAAGGGAGTACCGCAGCAGCCGTGTATGCAATCATCGCTTTGGGATAGAGATGACGTGAGATCACAGTATTGAGACAAAGGCCAGCGACAACCACGCCGAATACAGCTTGAGACGCAAAGGGCGCTTCAGGAAGCCAGAGCACACCTGCGACCCCCCAGACCCCACCAGACAGCAGACAAACAAGCGCATAACGATCCCCCCACTGGGTGGGCGAGACCTTATGCGCTTCATCCGCATGATATTTCGCCCGCAGCCAATTGAACGCAGATTGCGAAGTCAACAGCATGCCAAAGGGGAGTAGCAGCTCGACCACTGATGAACTGCCGATAAATGGGAGCCACACCGCAATGAGGGCGATGAAAACAATAATGCTGCCGGACTTGCCAAGGTCAAAAAGCCGGAGCACCTGCTCAGCGATAATACGCGGATCCTCGGCACCAGCCGCAGCGCCAACGCTCTCCGCAGACGACTGATCATCTGCAGGTCGGTCGATCCTGGATGGTTCGGCGGACAAACTCACACCGCCACTCCTCTTTTTACCCGAAGTCCGGAAGCAACCTCGATGATCCAAAAGAGGTTGCGTTGACTGACACCAGCGGAAAGCCTAGTTTCCGGGGCTTTAAAAACCTTTAAGCTAAAATTGAGGTCATCATGTCCAGCGATCCGTTGGCGGCTCCAATACCTGCCGAATTGGCAGAACTCCAAGAACTCGGTCAGTCCGCGAAGGCCTGGCCGTTCGAGGAAGCCCGCAAGCTGGTCAAACGCCTTGAAAAGCGGGGGGACGTCAAAGGCGAAGTCCTGTTTGAAACCGGCTATGGGCCGAGCGGACTGCCCCATATTGGGACATTCGGAGAGGTGGCGCGCACGACCATGGTTCGCCATGCCTTTCAGATCCTGATGCCGGGCGTACCCACCAGGCTTCTGTGTTTCTCTGATGATATGGATGGTCTGCGCAAGGTCCCCGACAATGTGCCGAATAAAGAGATGCTGACGGAGCATCTCAATCGCCCGCTCACCAAGGTTCCGGACCCGTTCGGGACCCATGACAGTTTTGGCGCACATAACAACGCACGCCTTCAGGCATTTCTCGACAGCTATGGATTTGAGTATGAGTTCGCCTCGTCAACGGACTATTACGCCTCGGGGCGCTTCGACGAGACGCTTCTGAAAGTGCTTGAGAAATTCGACGACATTCTCGACATCATGCTGCCGACACTGAGGCAGGAAAGGCGCGGCACCTATTCACCTGTTCTACCCATATCGCCGGTAACCGGCGAGGTCCTCTATGTGCCGCTGCTTGAACGCAACCCTTCTAAGGGCACCGTTGTCTTTGAAGACCCAGCCAACGGTGAGAAGACGGAAATCCCGATCACTGGCGGGCATTGCAAGTTGCAGTGGAAAGCAGACTGGGCCATGCGCTGGGCTGCGCTGAAGGTCGACTACGAAATGGCCGGCAAGGATCTGATCGACAGCGTGAAACTGTCCAACAAGATCACACGCGTTCTCGGCGAACAGCCGCCGGAGGGGTTCAACTACGAGCTGTTTCTGGATGAAAATGGCGAAAAAATCTCAAAATCACGGGGCAATGGACTCACCATTGATGAGTGGCTGCGCTATGCGAGCCCGGAGAGCCTGTCGCTCTTCATGTATCAGGCGCCGCGGAAGGCCAAGCGTCTCTATTTCGATGTCATTCCGAAAAACGTCGACGAATATCTCTCCCACCTGTCTGGATTTCATACTCAGGACCCCAAGGCGCAGATCGGCAATCCGGTGTGGCACATTCACAGTTCGAACCCGCCAGTGTCGGATGTACCGATCAGCTATTCGCTGCTGCTCAATCTGGTGAGTGCCAGCCATTCTGAAGATCCTGCTGTGCTGTGGGGCTTTATTCAGAACTACGCGCCAGACGCCACGCCGGAAAATCATCCGAAGCTCAACGATCTGGTTGGATATGCGATCAATTACTTCCATGACTTTGTGAAGCCGAACAAATCCTATCGGCCGATGACGGAGGAGGAACGCCCGGCATTTGAAGCACTCGCCGCCAAACTCGATGCAGCAGATCCACATGCGACAGGCGAAGAGCTTCAGACGAATGTGTATGAGGTTGGTAAGTCTCATGAGTTTGAGAACCTGCGGGACTGGTTTAAAGCGCTCTATGAAGTGCTCCTCGGCGAAAGCCAGGGTCCTCGCTTCGGCTCCTTCATTGCTTTTTATGGCGTCAAAGAAACGTCTGCCTTGATCCGCCGAGCGCTCGAGGGCGAAGATCTTTCAGAAGCCTGAGATCAGCTGACATTTTGTTGAAGCACAAGCCATTGTGATGATGGGGCGAAAGCCCCATGATCCCGCCATGTTTAGGCGGTGGAGAAATGTGGTATTCGCGGCTGGGTTTCTGGCGTGTCTTTCGGCCTGCGCCGCTCTGCCAGACGACGGTGACGAGCTCGCTCAATGCCGCTTCCTGATTGACCGTGTGGATCAACGCATCGCTGACAGACAGGTGGGCGACGCGGAAGCGGAAACGATCGACAGCTTTCCCTATCTGCGCATCAATCGCTTTCTCGCGAGCTTCAAGGCGCAAGTGGATGACGACCTGGCGTTCTCGGAGTGGGTGGGGCGGCTTCGTGCTCTGGACAGCACCGGCCGCCGCATCGAACTTCAAAATCTGGGGGCCGCGAATATCGTCGCCACGGTCGATGCTTGCGCCGAGATGCTCCTTGAACAAGACCTGCAAGACACTAAATTCCGGACGCGTCTGATGGCCGCGGCGCAGGCCCCTCGCCACTATAATGACTGGGTTCGCGCTGCAGGCTTGTATCCGCTCACCCATATTGGTGTGGCGCTGGGTTTCGACCGCTGGAAAGCAGACAATCTTCCAGCGTTCTCAGAAGACCCGGAAATCTGGCACGACGCCGAAACCCGCTACGCCCTCTCCGAAAAGTCCGAGCTCTTAGAGAGCGATGTTGCGGCGCTTATCGATTTATCCGCCCAAAACGCGCTCAATATTCCCGATCTCTCCGGTTCTGTGTTGGCCGAGATGGCGGCTCTCTACGCTCCCGTTTTTGCGGTCGAGGAAACATCCGATGCAGACAAAGTGGGACGCCCTGTCCTGGCAGACGGCACCGGTGTGCCTCGCACGGACGGGGACGATCCCACCCTTTATGTGCGTTTGGCGCATACATGGATGGACGGCGAAATATTGCCTCAGCTTGTCTACACCATCTGGTTTCCCGAGCGGCCCAAGGAAGGGGCTTTCGACATTCTGGGAGGACCTTTAGACGGTCTTATCTGGCGCGTGACCTTGGACCGGCAGGGCAGGCCGTTGGTCTATGACTCTATTCACAGCTGTGGGTGCTACCACCTCTTCTTCCCGACAGACAGGGTACGCCGTGTGGCGGTCGAGGAAGACAATGATCTCCGCGAAGAGCCGCTGAGACCAAAGCAGGCGCCTGCGTTGGATGCGGGGGAGCGCTTTGTGCTGCATATCGCCTCGGGAAGCCACTACCTGCGCAATATCTCCACGACGGATACCTGGACTGATGCAAAGGCGCTGCGATTGGTTGACGAACATGCGGCGCCGGCATTTGGGTTGCGCTCCCTCGACATGGGCGACGGAACACGCCGCTCATTGTTTCGACCAGACGGCATTGTATCTGGGACCGAGAGGACGGAACGGTTCATCCTCTGGCCTATGGGTATCTCGAGCCCCGGCGCCATGCGCCAATGGGGTACCCACGCTACGGCTTTTGTTGGGACGCGCCATGCGGATGATCCGTTCCTGCTGGATGAGGCGTTTGAACGATGAGTTTGGGGCGTTGTGTTACTTTCATCCTTGCTTTTTCGTTTATGACCATCACCGGCGCATCATCATCATCTGACTTGGCGAAGGCCCGGAGTATATTTGCCGAAGGAGATTTTCCGAGAGCAGCCGACGAGGCGCGGTCGACGCAAACAGCCGAAGGGTATGCATTTGCCGCAAGGGCAGGCCTCGTCCATGCAGATCTCATCGCAGAGCGATCAGACCGGCTTCAATTTATTGAGCGAGCAGAAGAAGACGCCCGCGCAGCGATCGCGGCAGCACCCGATCTTGCGGAAGGCCATTTGCAGCTCGCTGTGGCACTTGGCTTTAAATCCCGTCTGGAAGGAAGCCTAACCGCGCATGCCGAAGGCTACGCGGATGAGGCACGGGCGCACCTTGAATATGTTGCCGCGCGTGAGCCCGACAATCCGTGGATGCATGCCTTGCTTGGTGGCTGGCACCTGGAGATTTCTGATGCCGGTGGCTTTCTTGGTCGCAGCATCTATGGCGCGGAAGTCGAGGCGGGGCTACTTGCCTACGATCAGGCGCTCGCCTTAATGCCGGATGATATCGTGATCATCTATCAATGCGCGTTGCAACTAGCAGCTCTGGGCGATGAAGAGTTCAGGATCAAGGCGGTGGCGTTGCTTCAGGATGCACAGCTACCGCAAGAACCCGACGCGCTTGCGCTGCTGACATTTGAGCGTATGCAGGGTCTCAAACAGGCCCTGGCGACGGGGAATGATGCCGTCATTGATCATGTTGTCCGCAAACAAAAAGGGGAGCTGATCGCGGACAGCAGATCCAGGCGCCACCAGATCAGACCGCCTATTGGCTCGCCCAGATAATCTTTGCCATGAAAACGACGTCGCTCACCTGAAGCGTGCGGTCGTCATAGTCCGGATTAAGGGAGGTCAGCTCAATCGATGTGGGCGTTTGTTTTGTAAGAAGTTTGGCGAGCACTTCGCCATCACGGGTTTTCACGACAACCCGGTCTCCACGGCGAACGGATGCAGCGGGCGACACAATGACCCGGTCGCCATGTCGGTAGAGCGGCACCATGCTGTCACCGCTGATTTCAAGCGCGTAAGCATTGGGGTCCCCAACATCGGAAAAGCTGATCTCGTCAAACCCGCCGCCGACAGGAAAGCCCGCATCATCGAAGAACCCGCCATCACCTGCCTGCGCCATGCCAATGACAGGAATGCGCGACAGAGCCGCGTGGCCCTGGCCGCCTGACCCGGCGAGCGTAGAGAATTCGTCCAGGGTCGCGCCTGTAGCCTCAAGCACTTTTGACAGGCTTTCGGTGCTCGGCCACCGCAAGCGTCCGGACGCCGTGCGGCGTTTGGATTTGTTGAAGGTGGTCGGATCGAGGCCCGCAAGCCGGGCAAGCCCGGAAGGCGAGTGCCCATACCGGTCTGCGAGAGTGTCGATGGCGGCCCAGACGGCACCGTGCGAAAGACTGTTGCTCATGGGCACACAATAATAGGAATACAAGCCTATTTCCAGTGCCGCTTTCTGTGACTTGTGAGCGGTGAGGCAGAGGAATAAAGTGCCGCGCGAACGACAGAAACCGCCAGATTCGGCGGAAAACAAAGCAGAAAGCGGCCCTTTTGGAGCACCAAAGCGACATCTACAAAATCGTCGGGAAAGACGCGTGGGCCGCAGCAGAGACAGCGGGCGTTTTCAAAGGCGCAGCGATTGATCTTGAAGATGGCTATATCCATTTCTCGACAGCTGAGCAGGCGTCAGAGACCGCGGCGCTGCATTTCACCGGTCAGAGCAGGCTCGTCCTTGTGAGTGTCGCCACGTCAGAACTCGGAGAGGCCCTGAAGTGGGAACCGTCTCGCGGCGGTGACCTCTTTCCGCATCTTTATGGCCCGCTGGAGATGAGCCATGTTGCGCGGGTGGATGACTTGCCTGTGGGTCCTGACGGCACCCACCAGTTTCCGGCCCATGTCGTGGTGGCTGGAGAGGGCACATGAGCCTCTCTTCTCTCGCATTGCCGTTTTTGCGCCTGATGGACCCAGAGCAGGCGCACCAAGCAACTTTGCTGGCGCTGAAATCTGGTTTGGGTCCATGCGGTCGACCGGACCCAGCCGCGCTTGGCATAGATCTGTTGGGGATGCACTTTTCCAATCCACTCGGCATCGCGGCCGGCTTCGATAAAAACGGCGAAGTGCCGGACGCCATGTTGAAGCTAGGCTTTGGCTTTGCAGAAGTCGGCACTACCACACCGCGGCCTCAGTCTGGCAATCCGAAACCACGCATCTTCCGTTTGCAGCAGGATCGTGCGGTCATCAACCGCCTGGGCTTCAACAATGAAGGTCATGCCGCCATGGAAGCGCGCCTCAAAAAGCGCAAGAGCAAGGGCGGCATTGTCGGTGTCAATCTCGGTGCGAACAAAGACACGGAAGACAAAGCGGCCGATTACGTCATCGGCATCAAACGGTTTGAAAGTCTTGCGAGCTACTTCACCGTCAATGTGTCCTCGCCCAACACACCGGGCCTGCGGGGTCTGCAAAGCCGGGCAGAACTCGAAGACTTGCTGGGACGTGTACTCGAAGCCCGAGAAGGACAGACACCGATCCTGCTCAAAATTGCACCCGACCTCGTGTATGAGGAGCGCGAAGACATTGCCGCCGTGGTGCTGGAGAGCGGCGTCGATGGTCTCATCGTCTCAAACACAACAATTGCCCGCGACGGTCTGGTGTCCGGCCGCCATGCAGACGAAACCGGCGGTCTTTCCGGGGCGCCTCTCATGGACATGGCGACGGACGTGTTGGCAGACATGAGGCGCCTTACAAAAGGGAGAGTGCCGCTCATCGGCGTCGGCGGCGTTTCCTCAGGCACCGATGCTTACAAGAAGATCAGAGCCGGGGCGTCTCTGGTGCAACTCTACACAGCACTCACCTTTCAGGGCGCCGACCTTGTCAGCAAAATCAAACGCGATCTCGCCGCCAACCTGAAACGCGATGGCTATGACCGTCTGGAAGATGCTGTCGGCGTTGATGTTGGGATTTAGAGCATTTTCAGCAAAAGTTGCAGACTTTTGTGGTTCGAAAATGCGACCACGGAAAGACCAAAGAAGAGAAGAAAAATGAGTGTCACCATTTATCACAATCCCCGCTGCTCTAAGTCCCGCGCGACCCTCGCGCTCATCGAAGAGAAGGGGATTGAGCCGGAGATCATTGAATATCTGAAAGAAGGGCCGGACGCGGCGACCCTGACGCGCGTGTTGGGTCTGCTTGGAAAAAGCCCGCGGGACATTCTCCGCAAAGGAGAAGATGCCTACAAGGAGCTCGGCCTCTCTGATACGTCAAAGTCGGACGAGGAGCTCATTGCCGCTATGGTGGCGCACCCGATCCTCATCGAGCGTCCCATTGTTTTGTCGGGCGACAAAGCGGCGCTTGGACGCCCGCCGGAGCAGGTCCTGGAAATCCTCTAGCCTACTCAAACAAGGGCTGCCGTCAGCCGGGGATAGTAGCGCCCAAGCGCGAAGGCACGCGTGATGTTGAAGAGGGCCAGCGCCGCCCAGAGCCCGTGATTGCCAAACGGCAGCAGCAGATACCAGAAAAGAAAGAAGGCGCCCGTGGACAGGAAAGACGCGTTCCGCATCTCCCGTGCGCGGGTGGCGCCGATAAAAATGCCGTCCAGCTGAAAACAGGCGACGGAGATAAAAGGCATAAGCGCGGCCCAGGGTAGATAGAAACGGGCCGCCTCCCTGACTTCAGGACTGGTTGTCAGGAAATCGATCCAGAAGCCTCCCAGCATCAGAAAAGCAGAACTGAGCAAAACGGACAGAATGACCGCCCAAAGGCTGGTGAGCTTCACCGCTTCCGCAAACCGCAGTTTGTTCTTGGCACCGACTGCTGAGCCGACCAGTGCCTCGGCGCCAAAGGCGAAGCCGTCCAGAAAAAAAGCGCTGAACGACACAAACTGCATCAGCACCGCATTGACCGCGAGGATGGTGTCCCCCTGGCGTGCGCCCTCCATGGTGAAAAACGAGAACGCCAGCAGGAGCACAAGCGTGCGGATCATGATGTCGCGGTTGACCGAAAGGGTCTCGGAAATTTTGCCCCAGGCGCTGATCGCAGCCCAGGACCAGCGTCCCCCATAGGGCCGGAGCAGGGTGAGGGTGATCCCCAATCCGACAAAAGCTGTGGCGATTTCGGCAATCAAGGTGCCCGCTGCGATCCCGGCTACACCCCAGCCAAAACTCAACACAAAGAGCGCGTCGAGGCTGGCATTCACACCGTTCAGGAAGATCTGCAGCAACATCGCAAGACGTGTTTGCTGCATGCCCACGAGCCAGCCCAGCACCGCATAGTTCGCGAGCGTAAAGGGCGCACTCCACATGCGGACCGTGAAATAGATTTGCGCTTCCTGCTCGACCGCCTCGCTCCCCTGCACGAGTTGGAAGGCAACCCAATTGAGCGGCAGCTGAAGCGCCAGCAGGCCCAGGCCTGCAACGCCGGCAATGAGGAGGGCGCGTCGAAGTGCGGCGCGAATTTCAACGGCGTCATTTGCCCCGAAAGCCTGGGCGGTGAGGCCGGTCGTGCCCATACGCAGAAACCCAAACGCCCAGAAGAGGAATGTGAAGATAAGGGCGCCGACGGCGACGGCGCCAATCAGCGAGGCGTCGCCCAATTGGCCGATCACCGCCGTATCCACGATCCCAAGCAAGGGCGTTGAGAGCCCCATAAGGATGATGGGCGTGACCAGTGTCACGACCCGCCTGTGCGTGATCGGTGTATTGGGGTCGATGCTCACGAACGGTCTTAAGTTTCTTCAGGCGGTTTCAGCAGGAAGTGACCATGGGCGGCGGCGATGGCCTTGGTATGTTCGTCCTGCCAGGCTTCCACATGCACGTTCGCCACACGGCGCCCATGCTTGGTAATGCGCGCCCGCGCAAACGTGTCCTGAGGTTTTCCCGACCGAAGATAGTCGATGGTGAGATCAATCGGTTTGGGAAGAACCTCGCCGCCGGTCTCATAGGACAGTTGAAGAATGGCGGTGGTCTCTAGGAAGGAGCCAATGACACCGCCATGCAGAGCGGGGAGGACAGGGTTTCCGATGATCTTTTTGTCGAAGCGAAGCACCGTAGTGATCTCGGTGCCTTTTTGATCGACTTCCATGCCAATGAATTTCGCGTATGGAATGGCATCGATCAGCGCATTCAGATCGACTTTGGTTCCGGCTTCACGAGCCTGTTTCAAGACATCCACGGCTCAACCCTCCGGCTTTTTGATGAGGCCCTTTTCGGCGGCTTCGCCGGGGGACATGGATCGGTTCGCGGCCAGCATGAATGCGCCAACCGAGGTCGCAATGGGATCGCCGATATCGTCGTGATAGGCGGTCCCACGCACAAAGGCGATGTTGCGGGTGACCTTGTAGCAGTGTGCATGCGTCGTAAGGTCGAGCTTTGGCGTGGCCGGCTTCATATAGTCGATGCGCAGGTCCAGCGTTGCGATCGCCATGCGTTCGGTAAGCGCAAGCTGTACGGCGACACCGGAAATATTATCGAGTGCTGAGGTGATGACACCGCCATGGATTACGCCTGTGTCGGGATTGCCAATGAGCTTCTCGTCGTAAGGCACCCGCATCCAGGCTTCGGCCTCTTTCGCGTCCAGAATTTCCATACCGATTGCCTTCGCAAACGGCACATGGGAGATCAGCACATCGCGCATCAGATCTAGATTTTCTTTGATTACTGTTTCGTCCATCGGCCCATCCGTTTCTGCATCTCCCCGGGGCGATAGCTAGGCGCTTATGCGCCCTTGCGTCAAGGAAGCCCGCTTTTCACAAAACTAGACCACGGTCTAGTCATGCCTATAATTCGCAATATTGATATAGAAAAAGGTGACATCAACATGGGTGATCTTCCCAGAGCCTGCATCATTGGCGCGGGGTGCAGCGGGTTTTCGACGGCAAAAGCACTGCAGGACAAGGGCATTCCTTTCGACATCTTCGAACTGTCGGACACGATCGGCGGCAACTGGGCCTATGGGAACAAGAACGGCATGTCGGCGTGTTATTCGTCGCTCCACATCGACACATCCAAATATCGGATGCAGTTCGAAGACTTTCCCATTCCCGATGACTATCCCGATTTCCCCCATCACGCGCAGGTGCTCGACTATTTCAACGCCTATCTGGATCATTTCGGACTGCGTGAAAAAATCACCTTCAACACCGCCGTCACCCACGTGGATCGCTTGGATGATGGTACCTGGAAGGTGATACTGGATCGTTCCGGCGCTGGCGGGCCGTCGCAAGATGTCGACTATTATGATGTGCTCTTCGTCTGTAATGGACACCACTGGTCGCCGCGCTGGCCGACGCCCGCTTTCGAAGGAGAGTTTGAGGGCATTCAAATGCATGCCCACTCCTATCTCTCACCTTTCGAGCCCCATGACTTTCGCGACAAGAACATTGTTGTCGTCGGCATGGGGAACAGCGCGATGGATATCGCATCGGAGCTAAGCCAAAAGCCCATCGCCAAGAATCTTTGGGTTGCAGCTCGAAGAGGTGTCTATGTAATGCCGAAATATATCGGCGGGCAGGTGGCCGACAAAGCATCGCTGCCGACCTGGATCCCTCTCTGGGCGCAACGAAAGCTTGCCGCGATGGCGATCAAGCGTGCCGTGGGCAACATGGAAGACTATGGCCTGCCGAAACCAGATCACGCTCCGCTAGAAGGGCACCCGTCTGTGTCCGGTGAGTTCCTGACCAGAGTCGGCTGCGGCGACATCAAGATGAAACCCAACATTGAGCGGTTTGAGGGAAGCCAGGTGCGCTTCACCGATGGCACCGCCGAAGACGTCGACATCATTGTCTACGCCACGGGCTACAATGTGGAGTTCCCCTTCTTCGATCCGGAATTCCTGTCGGCAAAGGACAATCACCTGCCGCTCTTCAAGCGCGCCATCCGACCGGACCTGCCCAATCTCTTTTTCATGGGGCTCGCGCAACCCTTGCCGACTCTCATTAACTTTGCCGAACAGCAGGCGAAATGGCTCGCGGCCTATCTTGCAGGTGATTATGCCTTGCCGACTGAGGCGGACATGGAGGCCTCTATCGTTGCCGAAGAGAAGATGTACCTCGGCCATTTTTACGAGTCGCCGCGCCACAAAATGCAAGTCGATTTCAACCGCTACGTGAATGATCTCAAGAAAGAATGGAAAAAAGGCGCGAAACGGGCCAAAGCAAAGGGAAATCCCATACCGATTCCGCCAAAGGCCGCAAGTAAAGAAGCGGCCTAAGAAGCACTTTTCCTTCGTTTCACCCTAAATCCGATCCTGATAGACTGTGGAGGTGTCTGTCGATCAGGGCAGGCCAAAGAACACAAGGCACGCCAGGAATATATGTCGGAAACGATCGAAAAAACGGCCAAGCGCGAACCCGACCCAGCGCCGAAACCACTGGGTAAACGGGAACGCACAAAGGCGAACAACCGCGAAGCAATTTTGACGGCCGCGACAGAGGTCTTCTCAGAGCTCGGGTATGGGGCCACCACTGTGCGCGACATTATTCGTGAGACCGGCCTCGCGTCCGGCACGTTTTACAATTACTTCAAAAGCAAAGAAGAAGTCTTCGAAGCCCTGATGGATGACAGCATGATGCGCATCCGGCCTCGATTGAGGGCCGAGCGCATTCGCTCGCGGACTTTTGAGGACTATATCCACAACGCATTGCGGGCCTATTTTGAGTTTCTGGTGGCAGACCAAAGCGCCCACCGGGTGATGCGGCGCAACACCGGCGCTTTACGCGTGCGCATGGACACGCCGGAAGTTATTGCAGGTTTTGAGGAAATCAGAGCCTATATCGAAGAGGATATTGCAGCTGGCAAACTCCGGAAGGTGGACGGGGAATATCTCACCGCGGCGGCGATTGGTCTTGCGCAGGAGATCGGCGAGAAGATGATGCGTCGCGAGAATCCCGACCCGCAAGAGGCGGCAGAGTTTGCGGCCAAGTTAATCTTGAGCGGTGTGCCAGGGCTCGCACTCAAAGAATAAGCTACAAGGACAATAGGAATGGGGCTTCAGAAGCTGATTGTTCGGACGTTGATGAGACTTCCGGAAAGCTGGATCTTGAAACTCGCTGGCGGCGAACCGGTCGTGATCGACGGGCGTACCATGGACCCCCGCGTACAATTGCTGGCAGCGCAGGGAGCCAAGGCACCTTCCATGACGACCTTGCCGATTGCGGAGGCGCGGAAGAACGCGGACGAGGGTCTGGCCATGTTGGACGCCAAACCGCGGCGTACTGTGGCCGTGCTCAACCGAACCATCCCGGGGCCGGGCGGCGACCTGCACATTCGCGTCTACACGCCTGCCGGCGCCACCGGTCCGCTGCCGGGCATTGTCTATTACCATATGGGTGGCTGTGTGATTGGCGGACTGCAGACCTGCGATACTTTCTGTTCCATCCTGGCGGACGATTGCCGGGCAATCGTTGTGTCGGTGGACTATCGCTTGGCACCGGAACACAAGTTCCCGGCACCCATGGACGACGCCATCGCCTCCTATCAATGGGTCTGGGACAATGCGACGGCGCTGGGGATCGACCAGACCCGGCTTGGCATTGGCGGTGACAGCGCCGGCGGGTGGCTGTCCGCTGTTGTTTGCCAGCATCGGAAAAAAGAAGGCCTGCCGCAGCCCAAGGCGCAACTCCTCATCTATCCGGCGACCGACATCACCGCAGAAGGTGGCTCGCGTGAGAGCTGCAAGGATGTCTATCCCCTGACGGCGGAAATCATGGACTGGTTCATGGACCAGGTGATGAACAATCCGGAAGAGAAGAACGATCTCCGCGCCTCGCCAGCGAAGGCTGAGGATGTCTCAGGCCTAGCGCCCGCCATCGTCACGACGGCCGGATTTGACGTCTTGCGGGATCAGGGCGAAGCCTATGCCAATCAGCTGCGCGCAGCCGGTGTGCCCGTTACCTATCGCTGCTATGACAGCCTGTGTCATGCGTACACCGCCTTCTCGGGCACGGTGCCCGCGGCCAAAGCAGCCTGCGAGGAAATTGCACGCGACATGGCGAGGGCGTTGGGGTGATGGCGCTCTAGCAGTATCCAAGGATATTGGGGGGACAATGCTCGGAACCGTAGTCAGCGGTGACCGTCGGGTCGGCGGGGCTGAATTAGAGGAACGCGTCAAAAAGGCCGCCAGCGGATTGTTGTCCTTGGGGCTCGAGGAAGGCAACCGCGTTGCCATCCTCTTGCGGAACGACATCGCCTTTCTGGAAGCAACTTTCGCGTGCGGCGAACTGGGCCTCTACCCCGTGCCGATCAACTGGCATTTTTCACCCGACGAAACGGCCTATGTGCTTGGTGACTCTGGCGCCAAGGCATTGGTCGTCCACGCCGACCTTCTGTCCCCATTGGCGGGTCATCTGCCGGACGATACCCAGATTATTGTCGTTGAGACGCCGCCGGAAGTGCGGGACGCGTACCGGCTCGAAGCCGATGCGTGCCGTGTGCCGGAGGGTGCGCGGGACTGGGACACATGGCTGGACGAACAGTCGCCATTTGATGGGGCGCCCAAAGCCGCGCCGGCAAGCATGATCTACACGTCCGGCACGACGGGACGTCCCAAGGGTGTGCGGCGCTTGCCGCCAAAGGAAGATCAGACGGCGGCGACCCTGGAAGCGCGGAAATATGTATTTGATTTTCGCCCCGACATGCGTGCTGTGATGACCGGGCCGCTTTACCATTCGGCGCCCAACCTCTATTCCACCTTTTCTGTACGCATCGGTGGCACGCTCTTCCTGCAGCCGCGCTTCGATGCGGAAGAAACGCTCGCGCTCATTGAACGAGAGAAGCTTACCCACGGGCATCTGGTCCCCACCATGTTTGTGCGGCTCCTCCGCCTGCCGCAAGAGGTGCGCGCGAAATATGACCTCTCGTCGCTCGTGCGGGTGATGCATGGAGCGGCACCCTGTTCTGAAACTGTCAAGAAACAGATGATCGACTGGTGGGGGCCGGTCATCCATGAATATTACGGCGGCACAGAAACGGGTGCGGCCGTGCATTGTTCGTCTGAAGAATGGCTGGCCCATCCGGGCACCGTCGGCAAAGGCATTCCCGGTGCGACGGTTAAGGTTCTGGATGATGAGGGCAAGGAGCTGCCGACTGGCGAAGTAGGGGAGATCTACCTCCGCCTTTGGTCTTTTCCGGATTTCACCTACCACAACAAAGATGCTGCCCGCGGCGAATGCGAACGCGACGGCCTGATTACCTGCGGCGATGTCGGATGCCTTGATGAAGACGGGTTTCTCTATTTACGCGATCGCAAACGCGACATGGTGATCTCTGGTGGTGTGAACATCTATCCGGTTGAGATCGAACATGAACTCATCCAGATGCCTGGCGTTCAGGATTGTGCGGTCTTCGGCATTCCCAATGAAGAATTCGGTGAAAGCCTTGCGGCGGCCATCCAACCCATGGAGGGTTCAGCGCTCAGCGAGGCAGAGGTGACGGCTTGGCTCACACCCCGCATTGCGAAATATAAGCTTCCGCATGTGGTGACATTCCACGATGCTCTGCCGCGCGAAGAAACCGGCAAGATTTTTAAGCGCAAGCTTCGCGATCCCTACTGGAAAGACACCGGCCGGGCGATCTAGTTGGGCTTGCGCCCAAAGCTTATTCGCCAAAGGCGCCAACCCACATTGTCGAGAAGATGTCGGCGCTGGGTTCTGGGCGGTTGGAGAAACGTACCGGCGGGGCAACAAGTTCATTGTCACCATTGAATGTACCAACAATGCCCCAAAGGGCTGAGAGCTCGGTTTCAACAAATCCGAGATAACGCAGATCATGAGCCTCAACGCGTGTATGCCCATTTGGCAGCTCGTGCACACGCCAGGCGACCTCGCCCATGGCGAAACGCTCCAGGATGCGATACTCCATCGTCCGCGAGAGTTCCGTGATCAACTCGCTCTCGGCCTTCGGGAAGGTCCGCCATTCAATAGGGTTGTCTGTCAGCGGCGAATAGAACCCGACCCGGATGGCATCATCCGTCTCTGCGGTCATCCGGCGGAACCACGGCTGAAAGAGAGTGGGGTATGAGGAAACTTCTGCGGTTTCTATCCCTATTTCTGAAAGGCTTTCATGCGCGGCGATCTTGGTCTCTTCATTGATGCCCCAGGCATAGACCTGCCATCCGACGCTGAGCACGATCGCAGCACCGGCGATATGACCGGCCCAGCCCGGTTTGCCGAAGACTCCGCGCCGCACCAGCCACCCACCAATGAGCGCCAGCGCAAGCACACCTGTATAGACCGGATCGATAATCGACATGGCGTTCACCGCGTAGCGTTCATCGGAGAAGGGCGCCAGCAACTGGGTGCCATAGGGCGTGAGAACGTCGAGGAAGGGATGCGTTAGAAATGCCAGGACTGAAAGCCATATCCAAGCCGTAAGAGCTTGTGCATCCGACAGGGCGGCAGGCAATTTCCCCGGGGTTCGTGCCTCGCGCCACCGATACATTTTCCAGATGGCGATCCCAACAAGAGGCCCGACAATTGGGCCAAAGAAGACAGAATGGGTAATGCCACGATGATGCACCCATTCACTGAAGGGATCGGACAGACTGCCGAAAACATCGAGATCGGGAACGGTCGCCAAGGCGGCCCCTGCGGCAACGGCCCGCCACCCAAGTTTGGACTGAAATCCGGCCTGACCGATGACGGCCCCAAAAACGGCCTGTGTCACTGTGTCCACGAACAATCTCCTCCACGTGCCCGGCACGGACCCTTCGCGCCTTGCCGAATTACCGGTAATCTCCGGCGCATTGATATTGATAAATAGGAGAAAAAACCATGCGGGCAATGCGTGTGCATGAATTGTCGGACGATATTGGGTCGATTCGGCTGGTGGATGTGGATTTGCCGCCACCTGCTGAGGGAGAAGTCCGGCTGAAACTCAAGGCTTGCTCCATAAATTTCCCGGATCTCCTAATGATCCAGGGCAAATATCAATTCAAACCTGACTTGCCCTTTTCGCCCGGGATGGAAGGGGCAGGCGTCGTCATGGAGGTCGGACCCGGCGTCGAAAATGTCGCTGTAGGCGACGAAGTCGTGGCGGGTTTGAGGATTGGCGGGTTCGCAGAAGAAGTGAATGCGTCCGCTGCGGCGTGCAGGCCGATTCCGACCGGCATGGATTTTGTCAAAGCCGCGGCCTACCCAGCAGCCTATCTGACGGCTTATGTGGCCCTTGTTGTACGAGGTAACCTGAAAGCGGGTGAAACATTGCTGGTGCACGGCAGTACCGGCGGTGTTGGATTGGCGGCAGTTGATGTCGGTAAGCTGTTAGGCGCCACCGTTATCGCAACCTCTGGGTCTGACGAAAAACTGAAAACCGTGAAAGAACGCGGCGCGGACCATGTGTTGAATGTCGGTGACGGGTTCCGGGAAAAGGTCAAGGACCTGACAGGCGGCAAAGGCGCCGATGTCATCTATGATCCCGTCGGCGGCGATGTGTTTGACGAGTCGGTCCGCTGCATTGCATGGAATGGTCGTCTGCTGATTATTGGGTTTACCAGCGGCCGCATTCCGAGCGTGCCGGTCAACATGCCTTTGATTAAGGGGTTTTCCGTCGTTGGCGTGCGGGCAGGGGAGTATGGCCGACGCGACCCGGAGGCGGGGAAAGAGAACATCAAAGCCATCGACACCTGGGCGAGCGAAGGCAAGATCGACCCTTATGTTTGCGCCACTTTTCCTCTGGAACGCGCCGTCGACGCCATGCGCATGTTGCAGGACCGGCAAGCAGTCGGCAAAGTGGTGCTCACCATGAATGAGGATACTTGACGATGCGCGGAAAAATTGGTTTGGCTGCCGTCAGCCTGTTGGTCGCCACAAGCGCCTGTGGGGCAGAAGAGCCATCAGCGCTAAGCCTCACGGAGAACGGACTCGGTGATCTTGGCGGCGGAACCGCCTATTCGGTCGAAGCGGTCTCGGCAGCTCTGCCAGGCTACGCGGTGACGGCAGAGAACTTCTACGCTGAAGGGGATCCCTATCCGATGATTGTGGTCCGAGACGGCGATAAGGTCATCGTGGAAGTTCTGCCGCGTTTCGAGATGGAAGACATGGTTGGAGGCATCCTGGTGAAAACGGCAGATGTGACCTTTGATGATCGCATCTCACTGGGCATGAAATATGCTGACCTGAGTATCGCGCCCCAGGACTGTGTCGCAGGACTGGAGGAACGTTCAGGCCTGGCTCTCTGCCGAGATGGCAAGGTGCCCCATGTGGGCCTCATCTTTGGCGGCGACTACGCGGGCCCCGATGGTGAGCTGCCGCCCGCAGACGTGCTGGCAACGTTCACGGTTCGGGAAATCACCTGGTCAGCCGGCGTCCTTTGATCAGTTGTACTGCTGTTCGGTAAAGATGCTCGAACCAGTCGCGCCGACCCCTCACCCGCTCGCCGCTGGCGCGGGTCGCTTCCCTCTCCCCCTTCAAGGGGAGAGGGATGTCCGAGTGCCAACGAGGGCAGGGTGAGGGGCAAAAGCAGGACCCGCACTTGTTGTCTAAACCAAACACCGCTGGATCAATTGGAAGGGTCTTTCTCTTTGTTCTCGAAGAGGACAGACCAGACGCGGATGACGATCCAGATCGGCACAACGATGATCGCGCCGATCACAAAGTAGCCCCAGGCGGACCCCAAAAACTCAAAGCCGAGATTCCAGACGTCTACGACTGTGTCGAGAAAACTCGTCCAGAACCCGTAAGGCTCAATGCCGAAGATGACAAGAACGATCCCCACCAGGAACGACACGACGGCGAGCTTAAGGATTGTGGGAATAACCGGCCCGCCGAAATACTTCTCCATATCGCCACCTTCGTCTTTTTGTCTGCCCCTTATGACGCCCAAAAAATAGGGCGATAAAGTGGCTGAAGCGTTTTCAGGAGAAGTTTGAGCGGTTTTTCGCCAACACCCACAAGAGAAAACGCCGCAAATTGGGTGTATTCGAGGCGGCACAAGGCCGCCCCAAATGCTTCTTATGCGCCGTGCTGATAGACGGTCCGAGTCGGGAACGGAATGTCGACACCCTCCGCGTCAAAGGCCTCTTTGATCTTCTTGGTGAGATCAAATTTCACGCCCCAATAGTCACCGGACGCACACCAGACACGGGTTGTGATGTCGACGGATGAGTCGCCCAAATTACCAACCACGATGACCGGTTCCGGCGTGTCGTGACACCTGTCGTCGGCAGCGATGGCCGCTTTGATAATGCTCATAGCTTTATCAATGTCGGCGTCATACGCAATGCCGTAGACCATATCGACCCGCCGCGTTGAGTGGGCGGAATAGTTTTTGAGTGGGGCGCCCCAGACCGTTGAGTTTGGCAAAATGATTTGCACGTTGTCGCCGGTCGCAAGCTCGGTTGTGAAGAGCGTCAGGCTCTTCACGGTGCCTGTCATGCCGTTCAACTCGACAAAATGGCCGACGCTGAAAGGCCGGAACACCAGGAGCATAACACCGGCTGCAACGTTGGACAGCGTGCCTTGAAGTGCCAGGCCAATCGCCAAACTTGCCGCACCCAGAACGGCGATGAGGCTGGTGGTTTCCACGCCGAACTGGCCGAGAACCGCCAGGACGGTTGCGATAATGACCAGATAGCGGACAATAGAACCAAAAAAGCCTTTCAGCATCTCGTCGGAGTTGAGGGGCTTGTCGAGCGCTTTAACGGTGAAGGCGCGGGCGCGGCCCGCAATCCAAAACCCCAGAACGAGGATAAGAAGTGCACCCACAGCGCTGAGGCCATGCTCAACGATGAGGGGCAAGAGCGTGTCGGCATTTTCGCGCATGCTATTCGGCAGCGCCGCAGTGAGTGATTCAGGCATTCATGTCCCCAGTTAAGTCAAAATAGAACTTTAGTTCCCCCGGCATTAAGCGCGCATCTTGGCCAAGAATGACAGATTCCGCCAGCCAAAAGCGCAGGCAGAGGGCTATAGTTCGGTCTATGGAAGCAGACGAACGGCTGAATATAGAACTGACCGCAGGGTCTCGGGCACTGCCGGCTATTTTTGACGCCTGGTTCGCGGGACGTGGGTGGGAGCCGCGTCCGCACCAGCTTGAGCTGATGAAGTTGGGCCTTGAGGGCCGCTCCTCTCTGTTGGTAGCGCCGACGGGCGGCGGCAAAACACTTGGGGGCTTTTTGGCGTCCCTGGTTGATCTGGAGGAGAGAGGTCCGCGCAAGGCTGGCAGCGCCCAGAACGGCCTCCACACCCTCTACATTTCGCCGCTAAAGGCGCTCGCGGTGGATGTGAAGCGTAACCTAGAAATGCCGATTGCCGAGATGGACCTCCCCATTTCGTTGGAAACGCGGACGGGAGACACACCGCAAAACCGTCGGTTGCGGCAGCGCCATGAACCGCCGGACATCCTCATGACGACGCCAGAACAACTGGCGCTCCTGCTCTCTTACGCTGACGCGGATCGCATGTTTGGCAATCTGAAATGTGTGATCCTCGATGAGCTGCATGCGATGGTGAACACCAAACGGGGAGATCTTTTGTCGCTCGACTTGGCGCGGCTCTCCTCGCTTGCACCCCATCACAGGCGGGTCGGCTTGTCAGCCACCGTTGCGGATCCCGATCAGCTGCGCCGTTTTCTTATTCCACAAATAAATGAGAAGCACCGCCTGGCCGACATCGTGCTCGGCGAAGCAGGCGCCGTCCCTGACATTTCCATCCTCGTGCCCGATGAAAGGGTCCCCTGGTCCGGTCATTCCGCCAAGCATGCCATTGATGCGGTCTACGGGATCATCAAGGAAAACAAAACGGTCCTTGTATTCGTGAACACACGCAGCCAGGCCGAGTTTGTCTTTCAGGAACTCTGGCGGGCGAATGATGATGCCCTGCCGATCGCACTGCATCATGGCTCGCTGTCCACAGAACAGCGCCGCAAAGTTGAGACGGCCATGGCGGCGGGCAGCCTGCGCGCAATTGTCTGTACATCTACCCTCGACTTGGGCATCGACTGGGGCGACGTCGACCTTGTGATCAATCAGGGGGCGCCGAAGGGCGCGAGCCGCTTGCTGCAACGTATTGGGCGTGCCAACCACCGTTTGAACGACCCCAGCCGGGCCCTGCTGGTACCCGCGAATCGATTTGAAGTGCTGGAATGTGAGGCCGCCCGCGCCGCGGCGATCGAGGGCGTGCATGACGGCATGACGGAGAAGACGGGCAGTCTCGATGTGTTGGCGCAGCACATCTTCGGGACCGCCTGTAACGGGCCGTTCGATACAGATTTGCTTTTTGAGGAAGTGCGAAGTGCCGCACCCTACGCAGGGCTTGACAGAGACCGTTTTGATCGAGTTGTCGACTTTGTGAGCACCGGAGGCTATGCGCTCAAGACCTATGACAGATATCGCCGCCTGCGTCCCGTTGACCCGAACGGCAACGATCACCGGATGCGGCTGGCGCATCCAAGGTTGGCGCAACAATATCGCATGAATGTCGGCACCATTGTTGAGGCGCCCATGCTCGACGTTCGCCTGGTCCGGCGGCGTCCGGCAGCTGGCGCATCTTTGGGACGCGGCGGACGGCGCCTGGGGCAAATCGAAGAATACTTCATTGAGCAATTGGTGCCGGGAGACACGTTTCTTTTTGCGGGCAAGGTGCTGCGCTTTGAAGGTCTTGTTGAAACGGAAGCCGTCGTCACCAGTACGAAGGACGAAAACCCTGCCATCCCGTCTTACTATGGGGGCAAGTTTCCTTTGTCGACCTACCTCGCGTCACAGGTCCGCCACATGCTGGCAACGCCGGACGACTGGCACAAATTGCCGGACCAGGTGTCGGAATGGTTGCGGATCCAGCAATGGCGGTCGGTCCTGCCGAAAGAGGGCGGGCTCCTTGTCGAGACCTTTCCCCGCGGCGATCGTTTTTACATGGTCTGCTATCCGTTTGAGGGGCGCCTCGCACACCAGACGCTGGGGATGTTGCTCACCAAGCGCCTGGACCGCCTGGGCGCGCGGCCTTTGGGGTTCATCGCCAGCGAATATGCGTTGGCAATCTGGGGGCTACGTGACATGGGAATGCTGGTCGAGCGCGGAACGCTGGCCCTAGAAGACCTCTTTGCGGAAGACATGCTGGGCGATGACCTAGAAGCCTGGCTCGCGGAATCCAACCTGATGAAACGAACGTTCCGAACCTGCGCAATCATCTCAGGGTTGATTGAGCGACGGTTCCCCGGCAAGGAAAAATCCGGGCGCCAAGTCACTTTTTCGTCGGACCTCATCTATGACGTCCTGAGGGAACATGAGCCGGATCATATTCTTTTGCAGGCAACCCATGAGGACGCCGCGGCGGGACTCTTGGACGTGGCCCGTGTCTCTGACATGCTGGCCCGAATCAAAGGTAAGATAGAGCTCAAACGTTTAGAGCGGGTATCGCCCCTTGCTGTGCCGGTCCTGCTCGACATCAGCAAAGAAGCCGTCTATGGCGACGCCAACGAAGCTCTATTGGCGGAAGCAGCCGACGATCTGATTGAGGAAGCAACGCGTCTTGTTTGATGCAGAAGAAAAACTCAAACCCGCCCCAACGTCGATCTCCTTATGTGGAGAAACGGTGGAGCCGCTGATCGAGGGGGCGCTCTATTGGCCATTGGAGAAATGTCTGATCGTCGCGGATTTGCACTTTGAAAAAGGTTCTGCCTTCGCCGCGCGCGGTGTCCACCTACCGCCCTATGATACATCCGCGACCCTGACCCGCCTCGAAGAACTCGTCGCGCGTCTGAAACCCGACTCTGTCATCGCTCTGGGCGACAGTTTTCACGATGAAGGCGCGCGGGCGCGCATTTCGTCTTCGGACGCCGCCCGCATCAACAATCTCACGAGTGCCTGTGCTTGGACGTGGATAGTGGGCAATCACGATCCCTTGCCTGAAGGGTTTGGCGGCACCATCGCCGATGAAGTGCGCCGGGGCTCACTCACCTTTCGTCACGAACCGGCGTCTGCCCCGGCAACCGGCGAAGTTGCCGGTCACTTGCACCCCTGCGCCGTCGTGCGCGTGCGCGGCCGTCGACTACGGCGCCGGTGTTTTGCCACCGATGGCACGCGGCTCATCTTGCCTGCATTCGGCGCCTATACCGGGGGCTTAAACGTTTGCGATGAGGCCTATACGCCCCTTTTTGCAGGGCGTGATTTCCATGCGTGGATGATGGGACGGGATCAGATCGTGCCGGTCGCCGGCACCCGGCTCATGCCGGATCGGGCGCTTTAACTGATCAAGAGCCGGACAAGGCTCGCGAGCAACGTGGCACTGACAAAAAAAGTGAGTTGGATCCGCAAAGGCTGATACCAGTCCGGTGCGTCGCCCGTCCGCACAGCGCGGAGATCGGATACAGCTTGAGCCACGAAGAACAGCACAAAGACAACAAGGGCTGCCTCTGCCGGACCGAAAAGTGCAATCCAGGCGACGACGGCAGGCACGACAGACAGGGAAAGCTCGCGCGCTAGGCCCTCGGGCGCACGCCGCTTGAAGTGCCCCAAACGCTGCATTGCGGACCCCCAACGAATGCCGCCAAGAAAGGAGAGAATGATCGCCGCATAGACCAGCTGGGCTTGGAGCGCGGTCTGGCCCATCTCAGACGGCCACATGGTCCATAGCACCACGCCAGTCCCAACAAAGGGAATGACGCCGCCATATCCCAGCAGTTGGGCGCTTCGAGGCACGATCGGCGCGGGTCTTTTACTCATCCCAGTTCCGCGAGCCAAGGCGCGACCTCTATCATGTAAATGGCAATCGTCTCCAATGTGCCAAAGGCGATCAAAAGCCCGGTGCCAATTAGAAGAATGCCAGCGGCGATTTCGACCTTTGGCAGATGCCGCCGAAAGCCCGCTGAAAATCTCAAAAATGCCTGCACGGCGAGCGCCGCAGCGATAAACGGAATGCCGAGCCCGGCGGAATAGACCGTCAACAATGCGACGCCATAGCCCAGGCTCTCCTGTGAGGCGGCAATGGTCAGGATTGTCGCCAGGATTGGGCCGATGCAGGGCGTCCACCCAAAGGCGAAGGCAAGGCCCACAACATAGGGCATGCCGACGCGGGGCACGAAGCCGCTGCGTGCATCCGGTGTGAAACTTGGCAAAAACCGCACGTCGCGATTTAGCAGAGCGAAGCGGAACAGTCCCACATAATGAAGACCCAAAATAATGATGATCACACCGGCGACCTGCCCCAGGATCACTTTGTGCGCCAGCAGGAAGGGGCTGATGGCCCCTGCGGAGGCACCCAACATGATGAAGACGGTCGAAAACCCAGCCACGAAGGCGACGGAGCCCACAAGCACGCGCCGCGCAATGTCGTTCGACGGCTTGTCGATCTCTTCGGTTAACTCATCAAGAGACGCGCCCGCTACGAAAGAAAGGTAGGCAGGAACGAGCGGCAGAACGCAAGGAGACAGGAAGCTTATGATCCCGCCGACAAGTGCCGCCGCAAAGCCTGCGTCTACGCCGTCCATCCTTCTGCCAACTCCCGTGATTCAAGCGGGATCAGGAAAAGTGCAAACGGCTTTCCGTCCGATCCCGCGCAAACATTGTTTAGTGCCGGTCTTCACCGCCGACCTTGGGTGGCACAGTTTGCGGCAAAGCTCAAGGAACACAAGTTCACTTGCCAGTGAGGGTTAATCGCGGAAAACGAGGGTCGCAGCCCAGCCGGCAAAGGTGGCGAAGACCACAGCGAAAATGCCGTAAAGCAACGGCTGTTCGTGGGCAAAGGAGTAGATCGCCCGTTCAATGCCGCTTTTGACAATAAAGAGCGGGGATGACGCGGCATCGGAGATTTGGCCGTTCGAAACGAGATAAACCTTGGCTGTATAAAGTCCATTGGGAACATTGGACGGGATGTCGACAGTCGCTCTGAAGAGGGAGCGGCCAAGAAAGGCAACACCGCTAGGCTCTGCCCGGTAGAGATTCTGGTTTTGCTTATTCCGCACCAGCGCCTGTGAGAAGACTTTAAGCTCATCCTCCGAGAGCGGTGTTTCGGTGCCCGTCGGACTGAGGCCCGTCGCGGCACCAAGGCCAATATGTCGCAGGCCCAGACCTTCAATCGTCCGTGTGTCCAACGAAACAACTCTTGAAAGGGGGCGGGTGCTGGCGACCGCATAGAAAGACGGTACCCGCTCAAACCGCACCGCATCATAATTGATCCAGATACCGGCGACCCGGTCTTTGCGGCGCACCGTCACCGGCCCTTCCGGGCCGGTTACAACGACCACAATGTCGCGTTCGGTCGTCAGGTCTGTAGGGTCTTCTGCTTCGATTGCGCCGAAAATCAGGATCTCGGTGCCCGTAAAGTTCGATCGGATCGCGATCTGATGTTCGGACAGGTCGGTGACCAATTGATCAGCCTGTGCTGGCCCTATCGCAAGAGTGGCTAGAAGAAGACTTAGATACAGGACGGTGTGTTTCATGGGGTGACCGCCGATGTCAGCGAAAAGAGTTCATCCGGTTCAACCACAAGATCAAACCCGAGCCTCAAGCCGACGAGAAGGACAATAAGCCCCAGCAGTGCCCGCAACTGTTCGCCGCGCAGACGCTGTCCGGCCCGGGCACCGAACTGTGCGCCGACCACGCCTCCAAGAAGCAGCAGGAATGCAAGCAAGACGTCGACCGCCTGGTTTTCGACAGCGTGCAGAATAGTGACTAGCCCTGTCACGAATATGATCTGAAAAAGTGACGTGCCCACCACGACATTGGTCGGCATGCGCAGCATATAGATCATCGCGGGCACCATCACGAACCCACCACTCACGCCCATGATAGCGACGAGCATGCCAACAAAAGCGCCGATGGCAACGGGGGGGATGGCACTGATGTAGAGTTTTGAACGGCGGAACCGGACTTTGAGCGGCAGCCCATGCATCCAGCTGTGATGGGATCTGTTGGCGGACGTTGGACTGCGGCCCTGACGGACAGCGATGAGGGCTCTGACACTCTCGTTCAGCATCAAACTTCCGATCACGCCTAAAAAGAGAACGTAGGAGAGGGAGATCAATAGATCGACTTGCCCCAACGCGCGGACATAGGCGAACAGATAGACGCCGCCAAACGCACCTATAACGCCTCCGATCAAAAGGACGCCACCCATCTTGAAGTCGACGGCGCCGCGTCGCCAGTGTGCGACCACACCGGAAATTGAAGAGGCGACGGTTTGGTTGGCCTGTGTCGCCACAGCAACCGCGGGCGGTATGCCGGTAAAGATGAGGAGCGGTGTCATGAGAAAGCCACCACCGACACCAAACATGCCGGACAAAAACCCAACGAGCCCGCCCATGCCTAAGATGAGGAAGACATTGACCGGGAGCTCTGCGATGGGAAGGTAGATTTGGAACATTCAACCGGCCCGTTCAGATGCCGTGTGTTGGCGATGGTGCGCGACGGCAGGCCCCGTGTCGCACCGCCGATTGATCACCGGACGTAGGCTTCCAGCGTGTTGAGAAGCTGCGCGTCGACGGCGCCTGTGACACTCATCCCGGCCGTGCGTTGGAAGTCGCTGATAGCGTCCCGCGTCCGTGGGCCCATCAATCCATCTGCAGGCCCAGGCTGATAGCCGAGATCGCGGAGGAGGCGCTGGGCTTTGGCAATTTCAGCGCTAGCTTGAGGTCCGCTGGAAGCGCCGCCGGAGCTTGAAAGCGACGCGTTGCTCCAATTGCCCAGGGACGACAGATTGCCATTCGCAATCGGGTCGCCCCGTTTCGGTGACCAGGTTTGGGCGGCAAGCTTCGCGTCGACCAGCGTGTTGGCGTCCATCTGTTCCGCAATGGCATCGCGCCGGGCGGCCGCGCCCTCATCCCCATTTGCGGCGGCGACAGAGAACCACTTGAAAGCTTCGGGCAAGTCTTCGCTGACCCCAAGTCCTCGTTCAAAGAGAACGGCAACATTGTACTGACTGTCGGCAAGCCCATGATCCGCCGCCGCTAGGAACCATTGGCCAGCTTTGGCAAAATCCTGAGGTACGCCTTTGCCTTCTGCGTAGATGACAGCCAGGTTATGCATCGCCTTGACATTGCCCGCCTGCGCAGCGCTTTCGTACCAGCTGCGTGCTTTTTCCATGTCTTGGCTCACGCCGCGACCTTTTTCGAAGAGCGTGGCAAGCCGGTATTGTGCAATGGCCAGATTTTGCTTGCCCGCAAGCTCAAACCAATAAGCGGCCTGTCCATAATCCTGTGGGACACCGCCACCGCGTGCATATCGGAGGCCCACTTCATATTGCGCCGCTGGATTGCCAGATGCCGCCGCGTTGCGCAGCGCGTTACGGGTGCTGGTCGGTGCCTGGGTCACAGGCGTCGTGGGGGCGGCTTCAACTGGGGGTATGTCTGCGCTGTTGGGCACAATGGCCCGAGGCGCCGCGGAGGCTGGCGTAGTTGGTTCGGGAAGCGGTGTCGGAGCGGGACGAGATTCGGCAGCTGGAGATGGCGTGGACGCCGGAACGGCAGCCGCATCTGCAGTCCCAGCGTCCTCCGGAATGGCCTCCGGAATAGCAGCAATATCTTCCACTGGCGCAATCGTTGCCGGCACCGTCACTTCAGGGACGCTGGCGAGCCCTCCGTCTGACTCTATGTCAGCGCCGTTTGCGACAGGCTCCTCGAGAATAACGTCAATATCGTCACCCGGTGCCTCAGGTGTCGAAGGTGAGACCAGCCAGTTGACCAGCGTCAGCACAACGATGAGCGCGACGACCGCGCCGCCGACAATGATGGCAAGGCGTTTGCCGCGGCCTTCTTCTTGATCTTCAAATGCCGCATAGCGATCGGATTGCTCGCCAAACCCAAGACTCGCAGTGTCACCGGTCTGGTGCGCAGACTGCGCGGCCCGTCGGGCGGCGGCGATGAAGTCACGCGCAGCTTTCTTTTCATTCATGACCGGCGGTTCCGCCGGCGCGGCAATGGGCGGTTCCAGCGGCGGGGGTGGCGGAAGATCGCTGGGCTCGGGCGGAGCATCTGCCGCAGCAGGTGGCGCGGCAGGTCCAATGTCTGGTGGCGGCGGTACGTCTGAGAGCGGCGGCGCCGGGGCGTCAAGCGTCGGCGATGGCGGCAGCGGCGCTTCGGCCAGCGGCGCAGGCGGTTCTTCGGGTGCCGGCGGCATGGACGGCAAAGGCGGCCCGGAGGATGGGATCGTTACCGGTGATTTTAGCAGGTGGTCGGGCGCACGCTCAGCAGCAAAGCCCGGTGGGGGCATGGGGGCACTTGAGAGAGGCGGTGCGGGCATGCCCGCAAGGCCAGCGCCCACGGCGATGGTTGGCGATAGGGGCAAACCAGCGCCGGATTCGATGTTCTCAATTCGCTCATTGACCTGCGCAACCATGGACTGGACCGTTTCGCGGGTGGCCGCGTTGCGCTGCTCTGTAGCGTTCAGCGTTTGTGCGAGGGATGACAACGCTTGTTCAACAGAACTCGCTGTCTCAAGCGCGCGCGTCTCGCTGTCAGTCACGCGGGAGACGACTTCTTCCAGACGTCCGTCGAGCTGGCTCATCACCTGCGGCACAATGTCTTCTGCTCGGACCTGGTTTTGCTCCAGCCGGTCAACAAATGCTGTGAGGCTTCCCTCCAGTGTCTTGATCGCATGGGCGCTTTGCGCTTCCGTTTGATCAATCCGGTTGTTCATCTTCTCAATCGCAGATTGCAAATCAGCCATCTGTGCGCGTTGATTATCTGAATCGAGCTTGTTCGAAACGATCTGAACCGCTTCTTCAACGGCGTGACGTCGGCCTTGTTCCGCACTGGCATTTGCTGCATGGAGCGCTTGCTCAGTTTCTGCCATCCGTTCTGACAGGTTTTGCAGCGTATTGCCGAGCGCGTCTGTTCTTGCGCGTTCCTGATCGAGTTTCTTCGCCTGCTCGGAATCGTCAACGCGTTCTGCCAGCTCGGATAGAAGATGACGCATCTCCGCGTACTTCTGTTCGCTTTGATGGTCGACCGTCTCAAGATGATCGACCACGGCGTTCATGGTTTTTTCAAGCGTCTGAAACGCCAGTCTGTCGCCCGTGTTTTTTGCAAATGGAAGCCGTACTTTTTCCGCCGCTTCCAAGCGGTCCGTAAGTTGTTGGACCTTGCGTTCCATGCCTGAGTCGGCCGCCGCCAAGCCGCCTGAGGCGATCAGCTGCTCGGACGACTCGATCCTCTTGGCAAGAGAGTCCAACGAGGTTTCGAGCAGTCGTTCATTTGAGTCAATGCGGCGGACAAGATCGCGCACCGCTTCGGTAACAGGAGACAGATCAACCTGAGGCTGAGGAGGAGTTCCCGCAAATGCAGCAGATTGCATATTGGGTTGCATGTAGGGCGCGCCAGATGGCGGCTGCGGCTGGCTCGCGGCAGCATCCAGATTTCCGTAGTTTTGAATGGCGGCGTTGATGTCGTCGGTGCCGCTTTCCATGATGACTTGATTGAGCCAGGCACCCAGCGTCACGCCAGCTCTCCGAGCAGCCTGTTTGGCTGCTTCTCTGGCTTCGGGCTCAATGCCCTTAACGCTCCAAGGAACCCCCGGTCTCATCGAATCACTATGCCCGTTAACGATTCTGGACTGTATCGACCACGTGATTCTGTGTAAACCCGGCGCCCACCCACAATATCTGGATTCTGTGCGCCATTTCCGCGGGTTAGGCGGTGAGAGTCGTCACGAACGCGTAACCGATCTTGCTAAAGCCTTATCAAGACGGTTTTTGGTAAACGCCCGGTTAACTTCTGAGTCGATCAGGGCTGATTTTTGAGTCGTAGCCTCAACATTTCGCGGTCCGACGCATCCGCATAGGCGACCGCCTTCAAACGGTACGACTCGTACGAGGCATGAATGCGCGAACAGAGTTCGTTGGCCTCCGACAGGTCCGTCAGCACTTCATCTGATGCGGCACGCATGGCGACCACTACATCTTCTGGCCAGGTATGCACACTGACTCCGAGGTCGTCGAGGGTCGCAAAGGCCTGCGCGTTGTAGAAGGCGAACTCGCCGAGGCTCTCAAGGGCTGCCGCACCGGCTGCTGATCGAACAATGGCTTGCAGGTCCGCCGGGAGCGCGCCAAAAGCGTCTTCATTGACGAGACATTCAAGGGCGGGCCCGGGCTCATGAAAGGCGGGCAGGTAATAGTGTTTGGCGACGTCAGACAAGCCAAAGGCAATATCGTTCCAAGGGCCCACCCATTCTGCAGCATCGATGGCGCCAGATTTCATTGCGCCAAAAATCTCGCCGGGCGGCATGAGGGTGACCGTGACGCCAAGACGTCTCAGCACTTCACCGCCAAGCCCCGCAATGCGCATCTTTAGGCCCTGCAGATCATCAAGCGTCTTGATGGGTTCGGTGAACCAGCCGCCCGCCTGGACACCGCTCGACCCGGCAAAGAAGGCGCGAACCCCAAAGGGGGCATAGGTCTCATCCCAGAGCGCTTGTCCCCCGCCGTAGGTGAGCCACCCGATGCGTTCTTTGGCCATGAGACCGAATGGCAGGCCCGTGAAATAATTGAAGGCCGGGTCTTTTCCAGACCAAAAATGCGAGGCGCCATGACCCATCTCCGCGCTGCCCGATGACACCGCATCAAAGACTTCGAAAGGTGGGACGAGTTCCCCGGCGCCATAGACGGTCACCGTCAGGCGCCCACTGCTCATCTCATTGATTTTTGCGGCGAGTCGATCAGCTGACGTGCCAACGCCCGGTGCACCCTTGGGCCAGGACGTCACCATCTTCCACTGAAGGGCATCGGCGGCGCGGGCGCTTGGAGCTCCCAGCGCCGCACCGGCCAGGGCAGCGCCGCTTAAGACAGTGCGCCGGTGAGGCAGTGCAGCGTTCGAGAAAGAGTCAGACTTAGGACGGGTCACCAAACACCTGAACCACGTAAAGCACGTTGCCGTTCTTGGCGATACCAACACCTGTTGTTGAAAAGCTGCCGCTTTCAAGAAGTGAGCGATGTTGAGGACTGTTTAGCCAGCCTTGCAGAATAAAGGCAGCCATTTGGTCGTCTGTATTTCCGCGGCGCTCAGTGCCCATCCAAATGTTCTCACCAACCCGCCCGCGAAAATTCTCGTCAATTGCCAACACCCTATCGAGCGGCCCTTGCCCTTCAGGATTGTGATGGCCGCGATATTGACGGATCGCCATGTCGCTGGCATGGACGGCAGCGGCGCGCTGCAGTGTGGCATTCACAGTCAAAGGCGCAGCTGTTCGATAGTCATTCACGGCGCGAACGACCGCACGACCGAGCGGCGTGTCGCTGACGGCGGCGCTCGCCGCCTGTTGCGGAAGCCCTACACTTTGCAGAGGTGCCGGCTCGCCGGGGCGACCGGCAGCACAGGCCGACAGGAAGGCGCAGACAAAAGCAAGACTGGCAATAGATATGGGTCTGCGCATTAGAACCTCCCTCATAAGCGGTCGCGCTACTTAACCATTCACCGCAAGCCGGGGCAATAAACGGGCTGAAAAAGGAGATCCAAGCACCTTCCCTTTGCGTCAACGGAAAGTCTTGACGTTGACGTAAGCGTCAACTAGACTGCGGTCCACTAAAGAAAACCGCAGAAAACTGCGAAAATGATCCTAAACGCCAAAGGGAGTTTTCAGTCATGCAACAGATGAGCACACCAGAATCCGCCGCCGCAGGCACTTATAAGAATGCCGCTGCAAAAGATGCACAGGGCGATGCGACTTTCTCCATCACCCAGCTCGCGGATGAGTTCAACGTAACCACCCGCGCAATCCGTTTCTATGAAGACAAAGACCTTCTGCATCCCTCACGTCAGGGTCAGACGCGCGTGTACAAGCCGCGCGACCGCGCCCGCCTGGCGCTGATCGTTCGCGGCAAAGCCGTTGGCTTTTCTCTGGGTGAGATCAAGGAGCTGATCGACCTCTACGACACCTATGGTGACGAGCGCCAATACCTGATCGCGCTTGAAAAGTTCCGTGAGCAGATTGCGAACCTTGAGCAGCAAAAGAAAGACATCGACGTTCAGATCGAGCTGCTTCAGGAAGGCTGCGATCGCATGCTGCAGCTCGCCAAGCAGGCTGACGGCGAAGCTTAACACCAACGCGCCCTCGCAGGCCGGACCTGCGAGGGACATATCTTCTTAGAGTCTAAGCGCAGAACATTCGGCGGCGGACGCGCAAAGCGCGCACTGCCGTATCGTTTGTTTTTTCGCTCCGGACTATTTCAAAATTTGTGTCCCGCGAGGACAGGGGAGTCTAGATCATATGTCGGTACTGCAAGTCGAAAAACCTGCCTGGATGACGGAAGATGTTGAAATCTTCGCGGACGCGGTGGGCAAGTTCTGTGAAAAGGAACTGGCGCCCCATGTCGACAGTTGGGAGAAGAACGAAATTGTCGACCGCGACATTTGGTACAAGGCCGGCGAGGCGGGCATTCTGTGCGCGTCCGTTCCGGAAGAGTATGGCGGGGCAGGCGGAACCTTTGCGCACGAAGCCATGCTGATCGACCAGTTCGGCAAGAAAGGCATCACGGGCTTCGGGGCGTCGCTCCACAATGCGATCATTGCTCCCTACATCGTCCACTACGGTTCTGAAGAACAGAAGCAGCGTTGGCTGCCAAAAATGGCGACCGGTGAACTTGTCGGCGCCATCGCCATGACCGAGCCGGGAACCGGTTCGGACTTGCAGAACATCAAAACGACCGCGAAGCTTGATGGCAATGAATATGTGATCAATGGCTCAAAGACCTTCATCACCAATGGTCAACAGGCAAACCTGATCATCGTTGTTTCAAAGACGGACCCAACAGCCGGGGCCAAGGGAACGTCCCTGATCGTCGTCGAAACCGACGAGGTGGAGGGCTTCCGTCGCGGACGCAACCTCGACAAGATCGGCCAGAAGAGCCAGGACACGTCTGAACTCTTCTTCGACAATGTTCGGGTGCCGACATCAAACCTTCTGGGTACGGAAGAGGGCCAGGGCTTTATTCAGCTCATGCAGCAGCTGGCGTCCGAGCGTCTGCAGATCGGCCTCCAGGGCGTTGCGATGATGGAGGCAGCTCTTGAACAGACCATCGACTATGTAAAAGAGCGCAAGGCTTTTGGACAGCCAGTGATGGACTTTCAGAACACCCAGTTCAAATTGGCGGAAGCGAAGACCAAAACAACTGTCGCGCGTGTGTTTACGGACCATTGCACCGGTCTCCTGCTGGAGGACAAATTGGATGCGGCGACAGCGTCCATGGCGAAATATTGGGTATCGGACATGCAGTGCGAAGTGGTGGACGAGTGTCTCCAGCTTCACGGCGGCTACGGCTATATGAACGAGTATCCGATTGCGCGCATGTATCGGGACGCGCGTGTTCAGAAGATTTACGGCGGCACCAACGAAATCATGAAGGTCCTGATTTCTCGAACGCTTTAGAAACGCTCAGACAGCAGAGCAAAAGCGCAGAGCCTCGCCGAAAATTCGGCGAGGCTTTTCTTTTCTGGACAGGTCTCGATCCAAATGTGACAGTTTTGTCTCTGGGGTACCTAATAACTGGGAAAGGTATAAGGGGATGAGTGATTGGGTAAAATTGTTCGTCGCGGCCCTTGCTTTGATGACGCTGCCGTTCGTTGGCCTGTCTGGCAAAGCCATGGCCGACGGGCACGAGGAGCTGGAAGCGGAGCTCGACGCGATTGAAGCTGAAGAAGATCTCGAAGACGAGCTCGATGAGATTGAGGAAGACTTCGAAGATGAAATGGACGAAATCGAGGAAGACTTCGAAGACGAGATGGACGAGATCGAAGATGAAATGGACGACTATTGATCTGGTCCCACGCGGCTAAAAGACAGTCTCAGGCCTTCGGGGATAATCATCTCCGGAGGCTTTTTTCATCGGCGGGTCGAGCCTCTGTTTCATTTCAGGCGAAGTGTTGCAATTGCGCACTCGACGAATAGGGTAGCGATGACTATTCCTATTTATCTAACGTTTAGTTGGCATACGAGGAGACCTACTCGGGGGAATAGGTTTTATCGTGTGAGGCGCGCTTTGTAGCAGCGCCAAGAGCCCTCGCCGGGAAACTGGCGGGGGTTTTTCTTGTTTAGAGAACAAGGAAGACGGAGCGTCAAATAGCTGTCATGAACCGATTTTATTCTGCTTTCCAGGAGCCTTCGTCAGGAATGCAGAGTGAGATGACAAAATGCCGATCGGAACTGTGAAATGGTTCAACTCAACAAAGGGCTTTGGGTTCATTGAACCAGAAGAAGGCGGCAAAGACGCATTCGTCCATATCACGGCCGTTCAACAGGCCGGCCTTACGACACTGAAAGACGGTCAGAAGGTCAGCTATCAGCTCATCGAAGCTGAAAACGGACGCATGGCGGCGCAGGAGATTTCGCTGGAACGTTGACCTTGCGTCAAGCGGCAACGGGCACGCTATCCTTCATCGCCTCCTCTGCGGATAAAATCAACGCCCGGCGAAACGCCAAAGGATTGGCGATGACCGGCAGTCCAAACTGCCCGATCTCTTCGCCACGAATATTCAACTGACCATAGCCGAGCATTCTGCCGAGCCACGGCTGTGACAGGGTAATCGCCTGTATACGGTTAGCGGTGAACTCGTCTGTCTTGATACTGAGCACGCCGCGTTTAAAGACAAATCGCCGGTTTGTCACGACAAGCTCTGTCGTCCATTTCCGGATCTGCCGAACGAAAAATACATAGATGCCGATCAGCGCCCACCCGGCAAGGACCAGCCAGAGCCAGGACTTGAGACTATAGGTCCAATGGAAATGGCCGCGTGCCAGAATGCGCTCGCCGTGTGCCAGGGTCTTGTCGATATAGGCCAAGAAAAGCCTCCTCTCCTTGCCGTCCGATCTTCGGTGCCGAACGATTTTTGCGTCATCATTTGTCCCAACAAATATAGGGATTAATCACGTCGATTTTGAGGCGCGTGCTACGGTTTCTGACCGAATTCAAAGGGAAAGTTGGGCGCTGCATGACCACCATCGACTATTACTTCTCGACACTCTCAACCTGGAGCTATGTCGGCGCGCGCGCCTTTCGTGCGCTGACCGAACGCTATGGTGTGAAGGTCCATCACAAGCCGACAAACCTCCTCACCCTGTTCGAAGCAACGGGCGGATTGCCGGCGGGGCAGCGCCCAAAACAGCGACAGGCGTGGCGGAAGATTGAGATGGCGCGATGGAGCAAGAAACGGGGCTTGCCCATGAACCTGGACCCGGCCTACTGGCCAGTCAATCCGAGGCTCGCAGACGGTACTGTGATCGTTGCAATCCGTGAGGCGGGGGAAGAGGCCGCAGGTCAGCTGGCGGATTCGCTGATGCGGGCGGTTTGGGAAGAGGAGCACAACATCGCGGACGCGGATGTGGTGGCGGCAATAGCAACAGGCCTAGGATTGGAAGGTACCTCGCTTGTTGACGCAGCGTCCCGCTCGGATATCTCTGAGGTCATCAAACAGAATACGCAAGACGCTATCGAAAGAGGCCTCTTCGGTGCGCCCTCTTATTGCATTGGCGATGAATTCTTCTGGGGTCAGGACAGGCTCGACATGCTGGAAGACGCACTGAAAGATCGCCTTTGACAGCCTCGCCTTAAGCGGAACCTGCCGCTACACTTCTCCCAACAAACATATCCTGGGGAGGAGCAGATGACCTACGAACAGATCATCTATGAGACCAAGGGCACCATTGCGCTCATTACGTTGAACCGTCCGGATCGCCTGAACGCCTGGACGCCGCAAATGATGGAAGAGCTTGCCCACGCCATCGAAACCGCGAACGACGATAAGAGCATCGGCTCAATTGTTATGACCGGCGCAGGCCGCGGCTTTTGCGCCGGCGCGGATATTGAAGGCACGTTTAAAACCCGCATCGACGGTAATGATCCTGGCAATGATACGGCCGGCGGTTCCGGCGGCGTGCCCGCGACCGTTGATTGGATCAAGCTCGTCCGGGAATCCAAACCGCTGATCGCCGCCGTCAACGGACCCGCCGTTGGCATCGGCGTCACCATGATCCTGCCCTTCGATGTGATCGTCACATCGGATGCCGCAAAGTTCGGTCTGGTGTTTGTAAAGATGGGCATTGTGCCGGAGCTTGCGTCAAGTCATTTCCTCATCTCGCGTATGGGGTGGGGCAAGGCCAGTGAGATGATGCTGTCTGCACGTCTTTATTCAGGCCAGGAGGCTGCTGACCTCGGATTGGCCGAGCACTGCGTTTCCCCCAACGAACTATTAGACAAAGCCATTGCCATTGGGGAGCAGATTGCCACCAACCCGGACACCCAATTGCGCATGACCAAAAAACTGCTGACGGAAAATGCGGTGACGACCGACCTCAATGCGGCCCAGAAACTCGAGACGAAATTCCTGCACGAGTGCTGGGAAACGCCGGAGCATGAGGAAGCCGTGAACGCGTTTCTGGAAAAACGGCCCGCGGTCTTTCGATAGACGGTCCATCAATTGCCCACAATCGGAAGGCCGGTGCCATGGCAGATGTCGAGATAGAGGTCGAACGGGGCCGTATGCGCCTCACCCTCAACCGTCCTGAAAAACGAAACGCCCTCTCCTATGACGTGCAGCGCCTATTGAGTGAGGCACTATGGGATGCAGACAATGATCGCGACGTGCATTCCGTGATCCTGCGCGGCGCTGGGCAGGATTTCTGTGCCGGCTATGACCTGATGGGCGCTGCCCCTCGCGACCCGGACCGCAACCTGCGCGGCGCGTCCAGCATTGATGACGATATCTGGCAGCTGGAGCGTCAGCAGCGCTTCCGCATGGCAATCTTCGACATGCACAAACCCGTCATTGCGCAACTTCATGGGCGCTGCCTGGCTGGTGGGACCGATATTGCTTTCCTGAGCGACATGGTGATCGCGGCCGACGATGCCGTGATTGCATTCCCGCCCGCGCGCGATCTGGGCTCCCTGCCGAATCAGATGTGGCTCTACCATTGCGGCCCCCAATGGGCAAAACGTCTGCTCCTCACCGGCGACAGCATTACGGGTAAGGAAGCGCAGGAGATCGGCCTTGTCATGAAGTCAGTCCCCGCTGACATGCTGGAAGCGGAAGTCGAAGGCTTGGCCGACCGTCTGGCCATGATCGATCCGGACCTGCTCACCACCCAAAAACGTGTCGTGAATCTAGGCCTCGAACTGATGGGGGCAAGAACCTTGCAGCGGCTCGCCTGCGAGAACGATGCCCGTGGTCATCGCGCGAAGGCCGCAGATACCTTCCGGAAGAACGCGGCCGAAAAGGGATTGAAGGAAGCCTTCAAGGAACGCGACGGAAAATTCGGTGACGGACGCGTTCGCGTGCACGGCCCCGAGACACGCGATGCTGACGGAAATCTGGTGGAGGACTGAATGACAGAAGCAACGCCGCATGAGGTTGAACGACTTCCCATCTTTTTGCATTGGCAGGAAAAGTCCGCCTTCAAGGAAACCTATGCCGGGGCCTTGGACACGATTGTGGTCGAGGGACAATATTTGAAGCCGAAGGATGTGGAGTCAGACACAGTTCTGATTTTCATGCATCCGACGGGCACCATGAACCTGTTGCCCATGCCCAACGCGCTGGCGTCGGCCGGCGTGCATTGCCTCTGTTGCGGAAGCCGGTACCCGCACAATGACACCGCGCTCATCATGGAGAAGGTCATTCTCGACCTGGGCCAATACATCAAATACGCCAAGGAGAAACTCGGCTTCAAAAAAGTCATTCTTGCCGGCTGGTCCGGCGGCGGCTCGCTGTCCATGTTCTATCAATCGCAAGCCGAAAAGCCGACCATCACCGCCACACCGGCAGGTGATCCTGTCGACGTGGTGGGTGCGGGGCTGATCCCGGCGGACGCGGTGCTCCAGCTTGCGGCGCATGTCAGCCGCGCGATCATTCTCACCGAATGGCTGGACGCCTCGATCATTGATGAGATGGATCTCGCAAAACGGGATGTGGAACTCAATCTCTACGATCCGGAAAACCCCAACCAGCCGACCTATACGGAGGCTTATGTGGACCGCTATCGCGCCGCACAGGTTGACCGGTCGAAACGCATCGATCAGTTCGTCTGGAACAAATTGGATGAGTTGAAAAAGGCAGGGCTGCCGAACGAGGAATTCGGCTTTGTGGTCCACGGCACCATGGCCGACCCGCGGTGGCTCGATCTGTCGGTAGATGCGAATGATCGAAAAGGTCCGAATTGGTGCTTCATGGGTGATCCCAAGACGGTGAACATGATGCCGGCAGGGCTCGCGCGGTTTTGCTCGCTCCGGGCCTGGCTCTCCCAATGGTCCATCGAACATTCCCGTGCCAAAGGCCCGGAATGCGCCGGTGACGTTACGGCACCTATCCTTGTGATCGAGAACAGCGCGGATGATGGATGCACACCGGGCCACGCAAAACGGCTGTTAGCGGGCGTACAGCACGACGACAAAGAGTTTCATGTGATCGAGGGCGCGACCCATTATTATATCGGCCAGCCGGACAAGATGGCGATCGCGGTCGGGGTCGTCACAGACTGGCTGAAAAGAAAGTCTCTGTTAGAAGCATGAAAGTGCGCGCCCGTGAACATATCGAGTCCCTTGTCTGCTGAACCGGTTCGCCAAAGTTTCGACCGCGCCGAGGGCGCCCAGTCCTATCTGGAATGGAAGATGGGCGAAGGACTGCCGTCGCTCCATTTCGCCCATGCCAACGGCTTTAACGGATTGACCTATCGGCGGCTTTTGTCGCCGCTGGCCGAGCGCTTTCACATTCGCGCATGGGACGCGCGCGGCCATGGCCAAACAACACTCACCGCCAACCCGCGCACACAGCGCAGCTGGTACCGATACAGCGATGATCTGGTAGCGCTGCTTGAACGGTTTGCCGATGACACGGGCGGGCCAGTGCTTTTGGCCGGTCACTCCATGGGGGGCACGACCAGCATTCTGGCGGCCGCCAGGCGCCCCGATCTCGTGCGCGGCCTGGTGCTGCTTGATCCTGTGATGATCCGGCGCAATCAGGGCCGTCTTCTTCAATGGATGCGTAAGCTCGGCATTGGTCTTGGGCCCCATGATCTGGCGACAGGGGCAGAGCGACGGCGCTCTGTGTTCCCCGATCGCGAGACCATGGTGGAGAAATATACTGGGCGGGGCGCCTTTACCTCCTGGCCGGTTGAGATGATTGCGGATTATGTCGAAGGGGGCACCCGTGATCTGGAGACCGGCGAGGTCGAACTCACCTGCGCCCCCGCTTGGGAAGCTGCCAACTTCCGAGGACACGACCACGACACCTTTGTCGCGCTGCACAAGGTCACCTGCCCCATCACGCTGGTTTACGCAGGGGCAGGCTCCACCTGTCGTGGCGATGCGCCCCAGATCATTGGGCGGCAAGACAAGCAGGGTACCATCTTGCGTCTCGGCACCGCCTCGCACTTCCTGCCGATGGAGTTTCCGGACATTGCGCGCCGCGAAATTTGCGCGCTCCACGACAGGGTAAACGCCCAAAAAAGCTCAAAAAGTTAAGGTTTTTCGGTCGCATTCCTGCCTCAATCACCCACCATTGTGAGCATGGGTACGCAAAACCATACGAGGTTTGAATGCACCGGACTGGGCTGGCTCTTGCGTTAAGCACGTGCCTCTTTGTGACTGGAACGGCTCTCGCCAATGAGGCACGCTATTCCATGTCGGAAACGGAAGACGGCTTCCTGCGCCTTGATACGCAGACAGGCGAAGTGTCTCACTGTCGTGAAAAGGCAGGTGGCTTTAGCTGTGAGCTCGCAGCCGATGAACGGGCAGCGTATGACGCAGAGATCGCAGCATTAACGGAGCGCCTAGAAAAGCTGGAAGCCAAGACGCCGGCCGAGCGTGCCGGTGTGCCGACCGAGGAGGAACTCGATGAAGCATTTGGCTTCTTCGAAGGCATGATCAAACGGTTTGCGCGTGCAGCGCGCATGTTTGGCGAAGAAATGCAGCAGATGGATGAAGAGCTGCAACAAAACCCACTAAGGGAAGAAGCGAATCCCTAACAAGAGGTAAGGACCACACTGTAACGGTACAAGTTGATCGGGAGCATGACACCATGATTGCAAAGTTCGAGGAACAAGATCCGAAGCGCGCCGAAAAGGAAGCTGAGATCAAGAAGCTGGATGATCGCAGCCTGCGCAAGCTCTACAACGACACCCGCGCGGCCGCCAAAGCAGCCCGCCGGGCGCTGAATATGGAAGAGCTTTACAGGTTGGTGCGCGGAACCAAAACCATTCAGAGGATCGCTGGAGAACGCGGCATCATCATCCGCTCAGTGCTGCCGCGCACTGTCCGTTCTTGAGTGGGCCTAAGAGCTAAGCCCCGTATTCCTTTGTGAGGGCTGCACCGATGCGCTCGTTCATCATTTCGATGGACCCGTCCGTATAGCCCGCAATCTTTGCCGAGATAAGATGGCGCCCGAGCCCATGCTCCTCTCGGAGGCCATTGGCACCCATCGCGTGAATACACGCCTCTATCAGCGTCACCGCACGTTCCGTCGCAAATTTCTTCGCCTGTGCCGCCCGGGTAACCGCATCACCTCCTTCGTCAATCAAGACACCCGCTGCGTGGGTGAGCGTGCGCATCGCTTCCAGCTCCGTCGCAACATCCGCCAAGGACCATTTGAGCCCCTGATGTTGAAGCAGCACCTTCCCGAACGCTTCCCGGGATGCACCATAGGTCACCGCTTTTTCCAACGCATTGGCAACGAGCCCCGCACACATAGCAGCCACATAGACCCGTGCACCATTCACGCCCGCCATGGCGGACTTGAAGCCGTCGCCCGGTCCGCCCAGCACGTCTTCGTCGGCCACGAAAAACCGGTCGAGTTTAAAACCCCCGGCACCAATCCCGTGACCACCAGCGAGCGCGTACGGGGCAACACGTGTGAAACCGGGACGAGTGGCGTCGACCAGAAAGGATCCAATTCCTTTCCACCCTGCGTCGGGGTCACACTGGGCATAGGTGACGAACAGGTCGGCGATGCCTGCATTGGTGATCCAACCTTTTTCGCCGGTGAGCTCCCAGCCACCGTCTACTTTGACCGCTTGTGTCGTGATCCCCGCGAAATCGCTGCCAGCACCAGGTTCCGACAGGGCAGTGGCAGCAAACAGATCACCGGACAGTATGCGTGGCACATAGTCTGTCACATGGCGGGGGTTTGAGCTGGCTGACAGGCGTGCCGCCACATTCTGCGTATTGATGAGCGCGAAGATGAAGGGCATGTCTGCGCGCGACATGTCCTCGCAAAGGGCAAGCTTTGTGAGGAAGGAAAGCCCAAAGCCGCCGGCCTCGACCGGCGTTTCCAGACGCATAAGACCGATGTCTGCAGCCTGCTTCAGCGCCGCCACCGGCTGGCGCTTATCCGCTTCCCATTGCGCGGCGTTGGGTTCGACAACGTCGCGCCGGAAGCGGGCAGCCGTCTCAAGATATTCCTCAGCGTTCATGGGGCTCTCCTGTTCAGACGCCCAATCCTGGCACAACAAACTTCTCAAGGCCCGCTTTCATCTCCGGCGGTATGGGGATGGCCTTTCGGGCCACGAGATCAAGGGCGATCGCGACGGCTTCTGCTGTTGCGACGCAACGCCCTGTCTCCAGATCAAACAGCCAGTGCGCCCATGTGTAGGTTTTATCGGTGACTTCTTTAAGGCCACTTCTGAGTGTCAGAATATCCCCGACCTTTGGCGCACCTCGATAGACGAAACGATATTCCAGCGCCGCGCCGCCGGTGGTGCTGTCTTTGGACCGATCGTCGCCACGGGTCTGGGCAAGTAGGTTGGGAATGGAGTCGGAGACGATACCCATGAACCGACGGGTGGCAAGGAAGTCGCCGGCGACGCACCAGTCTCTCATGACCTCGCCCTGGAACGTCGTGAGAAGACCCATACTCTCTGCATCGGACAGACTGGGCGCAGCGCGGGGCGGGGTGAGCTCAAGGCCGCGCGGCGCACCATGCGTTGGAACCTCGACCTGGACCGCTGCGGTTTTGGCGATCATCGCGTCGGTGATGGGGAGTTGGGCGCGATCATGGTCTGACCTTAAACAGGCATGGGCGAAGAAGGTCGCGGCAACATCGCCGGACACCGTGTTCACCATCTCGAAATAGCAGGTCAGCCGGTTAGCATCCGCCTCCACCACGCCGCCCCGAATAAAAATTGGCGCGCCAGGACGTTGTTCCCGCAAGAACCGAATGTGATGGTCTTCCGCGACAAGGCGGGCGCCTGTCTGGGCAATAACGTCGCGGCCATGGCCTAAGTGGACACTGAGGGCGGCCAATGCGCTTGTGGCTTTCTCGGAATAGAACTGCACGTTCATATGGCCCATTCCGTCCGTCTCCCAGGTCTGGACGGAACTGCGGTAAAGCTCAACAAAGCTCATGTGGATCTCCCGGAAGGGTTGTTATGGTTCATGAATGATGGACGAGCGGCTCAACCGAGCCGGTCGCGAATTTCTGAGGGCAAATCGACCGCCCGGCGGGTCTCGCGGGAGATCAGAAGGGCTGTGCCTTCTGCCGCCGCGGCGGCGTCGCCGGTCTCAGCGTCGAACATCCAGTGCCGATAGCGGAGCGTCTTGTCGTCCTGGGGCTCAAGCCCGGTTCGGACGAAGAGGGTTTGCCCTGCATTTAACTCTTTGAAATAGGCAAGCCGCATCTCAACGGTCGCGGTCGCGAGGCCTTTGGCCTTCTGGGAATGACGATCAAGCCCGGCGGCTGCCCACATATGTCCCTGACATTCGGAAAAACGCGCCAGATAGAAACGGGAGTTCATGTGATCATTGGCATCGCACTCCCACCGATTGACAGCAGAGCGGTTCGTTTCGTGCATACCTTTCGCGTCTGCGCGTTTGAGCGACACGTCCCGATCCAGAGACCCGTCCGGCTGTGACCGCGGCTCTGCCGCATGCGGTCGGTCGACCATGATTTTGTCGGCTTGGGTGCGCATGAAGTCGCTCCAGGGCACCAGCTTTCGTCCGCTGAGATCGAAATGGCCGACATCCACAACCAGCGTGGCGGAGAGGTCGTCCGTGAGGGCATTCCGGACTTCCTGATAGATCCGCATGGTCTTGGTATCGATGGACAGCACCCCGGAGCGTACGGCGACAAGGTCGCTCGCAAACAGCTCTTTATGAAACCGGATGTGATGTTCCAGCGCGACATAGGTGGTCCGCTCGCGTTGTTGGTGTTCGTATCCGAGGCCCAGAAAAGCCTGCTGGTGGAATGCCGCGTCGGATGTTTTGCCCATATAGAACTGAATGTTCATATGGCCCATCTCGTCGCATTCCCACGGGTTCACATAGCCGCGATAGGTGTCCATCATCTCCCCCATCGGTCATCCCACTTTCATGAGATAGGACGAGAGTTTTGCAGTCTCGTCGTCACTGAAGAGCACCGTCTTGCGCGCATCAAGATCAAAAATGACCGCTGCGGCTTCTCCGGTTGCGACGAGCGCGCCTGTAGAAGCGTCGAAAAGGAAATGCGCAAACCGTAAGACCCGGCCCATCACTTCCACCATGGCACTTTTGCCAACGAGGAGCGTGCCGGCGCGGACATCTGCCAACCGATCGACGCGCATCTCCAGCACCACCGTGCCACGCCGCGCCTTGATCATTGTGTCGCGGTCAAACCCGACATGTTGCCAAAGGTGCGCAGCGCCGTCTGAAAAGCGGCCCATAATATGTTGTTGGCGCATAAGGCCTGTTTCATCGCAATGCTCCGGATGAACCAACCCCTGATAGATGGGGATGAGCTCGGCTGTAGCATCGTCATCGAGCCGAAACCGTGGAAGGGACGAGACGCCTGGTACACCACGAGGAAGGGCTTCATCCGTTAAATCGTCATATGGACCCTCGCCTAGCTTGGCCGGAATGTCTGTGCGACTGGTCAGGGTTGCCGCAAGGACGCCCGTTGCGGAGTTTCGGAGCTCATGAGCGAGCGCCAGTTTACCGTCGTGAACCCCGCACGCTCTACTCGTTACAGCAAAAATGTCGCCCGCCCGAAGTTCGCGATGAAAGCGGATGTGGTCTCGGTGCGAAATGACGGGCCCGCTTTGTCCGTGAGAGACCGCAAATGTGCGATTGGCGTCTGACGCTGCCGCCACATAGAACTGAACGTTCATATGGCCCACTTCATCGCAGTTCCATGTATTGACGATGCTTTGAACAGTCTGAAGGGGCTGGGTCATGAAAACTCTGATGTGGAGGTCGCGCGCCATACGCTAGAAAGTTCAGCGGTAAAAGTCATGTTGTCGGCGCAAATCAAAGATACCGCGACGTTATTCTGTGACGCTGTTGAGAAAGGCATCCATGCGCTTCACCGCGGATGCGGCAAGTTCGCCTGGGAAAGCAACAAAGCCATGAGCGCCGCCGGGATAGATGGCGAGCTCGGCTTTGTTTCCGGCCGCAGCCCACCGCGCATGCATGAACAGGCTGTCGTCAAGCAAAGCATCCTCCGTCCCGACACTGAAGAGAGCCGGCGGCATACCTTTCAGATCGGCAAAGAGCGGCGAAATATCCGGGTCTGAGGGATCAGCCCCCTTCGGGATAAAACACTCGTCAAACTTGTGCAGATCATGGGTGCGTAAGATCAGATAGGGCTCATCACCGAACGCCCGAGCGCTCGGCGTCCAGCGCAAATCAAACGCACCGAACACCAGATTGGCCCCAGCGAACCCGGCGTAGCCATGACGGTCCCGCATGCGAAGCAGCGTAACCGCGGCCAGATGTGCCCCGGCGCTCTCGCCGCCAACCGTCAGCACGTCCGTCCCAAACTCGGTCTTGGCATGTTTGACGAGCCAAGCTGCGGCAGTTTCGCAGTCGTCCGGACCGGCAGGATAGGGATGTTCCGGCGCCAGGCGATACTCGACGCTGACACAGGCAAGGCCACAATTGTCCGCGATACGTTCCAGCATCGGGTCCTGCCCATCGGCAGAGCCAAAGACCCACCCGCCGCCATGTAAATGGAGATAGACGCCCTTGGGATTTTCAGGCGCGATAATCCGAAGCTCTATATCGCCGCCTTTTCCCGGAATGGTCCGGGTGACGGCGCGGTCTGACTTCGGAACAAGCGGGAAGGGGCCTTCACCTCTGTCTCGACGGGCACGGGCTTCGGCCACGCCAATGTCCCAATTGTCTTCGGAGTTCTCCAGGAGATCGATGAGGGCCGTATTGATTGCTTTTGTCTCAGCCGATACGGCGTCTTCCTCAAACAAAGCCGGATTGTATGGATTTTTGTCCGCCATGATCTCCCCATTTCTAATTCTTTGGCCCGCAAGATACAGAAGAGCCCCGCGGCCGTCTAATCACCCTGGGACCTCGATATTGTGAGAAAAGATGGGGGTTTGATCCTGGTCAACGCCGATTGACGGCTTTGCCATCACCATAGGCTTCTCTATAGAGGGGAAAGTTATGGAATCCATGTGCCGCGATCGCATCGCGTCTGCCGGTCTCATGAAAGAATATGGACTGGACAGTGAAGGCGCACAGCGCCTGTTTTCACTCAAGAACTGCTCGATGGCCTCAGATTGCCGCCACCGGCATGTGTGCCGTGCGCTGCTGGAAACGGTCTGGCAGGTGGGCAACCCGCCAGAAAGCTTTTTGTCGTCTTCGACCTAAGAATCGGACGCAGGGGCTGCGTCAGCAGGGCCAGTCAGTGCGCCCGGGGTACCCGTGTGATCCTCTCTGGAAGCGCACGAGGGCCGGTGGACGGCGCATCGTCCGAGCCCATCATCGCAGCGACCAGCTCAACTGTCTCCGCGCCTGCGGTTGCGACGCTTCCTGAGTTGAACGGCGGTTCCGGGGCATATTCAATCGCAAGCTGCAGCGCTTTGGCATAGTCTTCGCCAGCGATTTGCGCCGACAGGTGCAGCCCCATGTCGATGCCGGCTGAGACCCCCGCGGCGGTGATGATGTCGCCATGATCCACCCAGCGTTCTGCCACTGGTGTCGCACCATAGCTTTCCAGCACATCGTACCGCGCCCAATGGGTCGTGGCTTTTTTGCCCTCAAGCAATCCGGCGGCTGCCAGAATGAGAGAACCCGTGCAGACCGACGCATTGATCTTGGTTGTCTTCGCGATTTTGCGCACCCAGTCCATCTGGTGCGGATCGTTGCGGACGGCTTCATCAGCAAACCCGCCAGGCACCAACAGGATGTCGGCGCTGTCGACTTCATCGATGCTTTTAGGCGCATAGATGTCGATTAGATTATTGTCGTTGGCAACCATGCCGGCTTCTTTGGCGACGAAGGTGACTTCCGCATTGGGCAGTCGGCTCAGTGACTCAAACGGGCCAATCGCATCAAGCGTCGTGAACCCGTCATAGAGAAAAATCACAATGTGCATCTGGGGCACTCCCATTGTTCTTGACGCGATCAGACTAAAAAATGTGGGGCATGGCGGAAATGACATTCAACAGGCAGTTTCCGCCAAGCTGAGTTTGCGAGCGTTAATCGCTCGGCTGTGAGAAGGCTGCAAGTGCCAGGACGACAAACGCGGCGATAACCCCGACAATGGCAATTGAAAAGAGCGTGAAAGTGAGGGTGTTCCAATCAAGCCCGGTAAAGGCAAGGCCGCGTCCCCCGGTCATACCGGACACAAAAGAGGCCAGGATGTTTCCCCAACCCGTGGCGATGAGACCCCAGGTGATAATGGAAGAGCGTCCTTCACTGAGCGTGAGTTGTGTTGCCGCAGCGGCAACCGCAATCATGAGCATGCCGTTGAGCGTTCCTTCTAGGTGGGCCATGCGCCAGGCGCGAAGGGCCTCAGCTTCCGCAGCGCCGCCGCCCGCCGCAACGGCTTCAATGGCCCATAGAAACGGGACACCTGCAACGAGCCCCAAAATGAAAACAAGGGCTCCATGACCAATCAGCAAACTGTGATGTCGAGTTGGCATTGTATTCCTCCGGTGAATGGCTAACGTGTCGCCTTAGAACTGAAAGTCGGGGCAGGAACCCCGGCTAAATAGGGAGATACTCAAATGATTGGATACGCAACGCTTGGCTCGAATGACCTGGAAAAGGGCGCCAAGTTTTATGATGACTTCCTTGGCGCTTTTGGTGGCCAGCGGGCGTTCAGCATGGACCGCATCATTTTCTGGAACGATGCCAAAGGCGGGGCAATGCTCTCGCTCTGCATCCCCTACGACGAAAAGACAGCGACTGCCGGGAATGGCAACATGCTGGCATTGGCAGCAGAAACAACGGACGAGGTCGACGCCATGTACAAAAAAGCGCTCGAGCTTGGCGCGACGGATGAAGGCGAACCTGGCCCCCGCACGGACAATTTCTATGGTGCGTACTTCCGCGATCTCGATGGCAACAAGATCTGCTGCTTCAAGTTCACCTAAGTCACCTGTCGTCATTTGACGTCAGCCTGGCGGGCACCGTTTGGTGTCCGCCTTTTTTCTGCGCGGCAGCCCTCATCAATAGGCGCCCGCCCACATATCCCAGTCACGCGAGAGACCGGGTGCGGCAAGCGCCCAATTGGGTCGAGCCCCGATGAGCTTGGCAGTGGTCCCCGGGAAATTGGTCATCATCCGGCATTGGCTCCAATTGAGGAACCGGTATCGATTGAGCGCCTTATTCATCTCCGGCACGGGGTCGCGCCCGCAGAGCAGCGCTTCAGCTGCGGCGGTGGCAGCAACGGCAGAGCGCACCATGCCGTCCCCCGTAATGATCGGCGCACCGCCTGAATAGATGTAGGAAAGGTCAAGCGTGTCTTTTTGACGGTTCCTGAGGCCCCGCCAGCGCAAGCACGGGACCGCCGCTTGACCCATTGTCTCGTCTATATCATGCGCCTCAAGGCCCAGTTGTTCACCGACCCCAATGATTTCATGCGTGAGCATCTGGTACTCATGATCCTTATCAAAACTCCCGGCCTTGGCGACTCGATAAAAGATCCCGTAATAGCTGGCCTCTGGTGAGAGTGGATCCTGAAAGGGGTAGAGGACCGACATATCAAGGCCGCCATCCCGATGAATGAAAGCGCAATAGGCATCATGGTTGTCGAGCAAACCTTTGGCCGCCCGCTTATGGTCGGTGAATGTAATTTGAGAGGCGAGGACAAATTCTCGGGGCGCGGGTGCCTCCCAGACGGTTTCCGCATTCTCTAAAGGTTTCGGCTTGGCATTGACAATGAGCGGGCGCTCGCCTGGCGCTAATGCCCGCAGCGCATGCCAGTCATTTACTGCTTCCTCGACATGGATCACACCCGCTTGCTTCGCAAGGGAGATGAGCGCACCCGCGAGCCGCGAATTGCGCACGCCATAGGCAAGAGGTTCGCGGCCCGTCCTGTCCTTTTTGACACCATCGCTCGTCATCCACGTCGTCGGCGTGCGGAGCGTGTATTGTCCATTCTCAACATTGCAGAGTGACACCCTCTGCCGGTAGGTGATGGCTTTGGTCCAGTCTGGCCCGTACATTTCGCGAAGCACATCCGCGCGGTCGATGCCCAGGGCTGCCGCATAATAGTCGATGCTGCGCGCGCGGAGTGTAACCCCGTTGATCAAGCGCCGGCTTTCGGCAACGGCCGGGGCGGCAATCACTACACGGCCCGCAAATTCTGGTGACCGGTTGAGCCGCGCAGCAAGGACGGCAGCGCCGATGCCGTTGCCGCTGATCACCACACTGTCATAGGCGCACGATGCTTCTGAGCGGGTCACCCCTCGCCAGACCGGCAGATAAGCGTCGCGACCTTTGATGGCCAGTGTATCGAGCATGGATCCCCCCTCCCACGCTGTGAAATACAGACTTAGTCCTTGTACGGAAGCCTAGGCGCTATGGGGTCGGCGTCAAGCGCCGACACCCAATTTAGCGTTTATGCCAACGTGCATTTGCCATTATTGATCACCATGACGTCGCGCTCTTTCACACGCGCCTGGAACGACAGCACATTCCCGTCGCGCCAGGTGTCGACGGTGATGGTTTCACCCGGATAGACCGGTGAGGAAAACCGCACGTCAAACCCGACAATCTGTTTCGGGTCATAATCACAGACATTCGTGATAATGGCGCGGCAGCAGGTCCCATATGTGCAGAGCCCGTGAATAATGGGTGCCGGGAACCCGACAGCCTTGGCAAACTCAGGATCCGCATGAAGCGGGTTTCTGTCCCCCGACAGACGATAGAGAAGCGCCTGGTCGGGCGCCGTAACGGCGTCAAAAGACTGATCTGGCGCACGATCCGGAATGGCGTGCGGCACCGGCGCCCCCTCCTTCGGTCCACCGAAGCCGCCATCACCACGAGCAAATGTCGTGGAGAGCATGGTGCAGAGCGCATCGCCGCTTGCTTTTTCCCGAATGCTGGTTTCGCTCGCGATCACAGCGCCTTTGTCGGCACCCTTATCCCAGGCACCGACGACTTTGGTGTCCACCAGAATGTCCGCGGCGATGGGCAGGGGCTTATGCATGGTGAGTTTTTGTTCGCCGTGAACGACCATGGCGTAATTGATGCCACTCTTGGCCATGGCGCCGGCGCCCCAGGCGATGACCGTCGACATGGTCGGCACCGTCACCAGGTCCTTTTCATAAACGAAGGGCAGCTCTTTCGCGTCAAGCGGATCGCGCCCGAAGCCAACGCCCAATGCATAGAGCATGGTCTCCCGATCACCGTAGGAAAATTCCTGACCCTCTGTTTTCAGGGTCATGAGTTCGTCGTAATTGATCGCCATGTGCGTCTCCCGGTTTTTGCTTTGTTGGCGGTAGCAAAGCGCGAACGGCGAGGCAGTGCAAGTTGATTAAGACGCAATGCCGGACAGAACAATATCCACATGGCGCTCGCATTCATCGGCGCTCATGGGCTCATGGGCGACAAGAAGGCGGTACCAGAAGGGCCCGATGATAAGGTCGTCCAGCAATCGCCGGTCAATGTCGCCTCGCAGATCGCCTTCCGAGATTCCGCGATCGACGATTTGGCGAAGCACAATCTGCCTGAATTCTGAGAAATGCGCGCAGACTTCGTCTTTCAACACAGGATCGCCCTGAACCTCCGCAAACATGCCTGCGGCGGCCTCTCCTGCGACGGTTCCGTGCATCAGCTCAAGAAGCGATTTCAGGTACGTCTTAAGATCGGTCGCGAGATGACCGGTTTTCGGGTCGCTAATGCGCTCATCGCCAATGGCATCAAAAAGGTCGAGCAGGATCGCAGCCTTTGAAGGCCACCAGCGATAGATTGTGGTTTTGGCCACACCGGCTTGTGCAGCGATCGCCTCGATGGTGACGCTTGGATAGCCGTCCCCGTCCAGCAGCGCAGCTGCTGCTTCCAACACCTTTCGCCGCGTGGCAAAGGGTGTTTCGCGCGGTTTTTCCTCGAATCGAAGCACTTCTGACATTTGCACTCTCTATCACAGATCAAACAAAACGTATCGTATCTATTGACGATACGCAACGTAGCGTTTATCTGTTGGGCAGAAATCGATAGATAGGAGCTTCCGATGGCTGAAACGACCCCTCCGACGATTGCAACCCCCCTCGATTTGCCCTGCGGCGCCCGTCTTTCAAACCGGTTGGTGAAAGGCGCGATGACCGAAGGCCTGGCTGATCCGAAAAACCAGGCAACCGAAGGCCATGTGGCCCTCTATCGCAAATGGTCGGAAGGTGGCGCCGGCATGTTACTCACAGGCAATGTGCAGATCGACCGGCGCTATATGGAGCGCCCCGGCAATGTCGCCATTGATGGACCGCAATCAAATGAGGCCAAGTCGAAGCTCGCAGCCTTCGCGGAAGCGGGCACTGTCGGCGGCAATCATCTCTGGATGCAGATTTCTCATGCGGGACGCCAGACACCCATATCGGTCAATAAGAACCCGGTGAGCGCGTCCGATCACACCGTGGCGCTGCCGGGCAAGAACTTCGGCAAGCCACGCGCGCTCACCCATGACGAGATCCTCGACATCATCGATCGCTTTGCCAAGGCGGCGACCGTCGCCAAGGAGACCGGCTTCACAGGTGTGCAGCTTCACGGCGCACATGGCTATCTGCTGTCGCAATTCCTTTCCCCCGATGTAAACGTAAGAACCGACGAGTGGGGTGGATCGCTGGAGAACAGAGCGAAGCTCTTGCTCAAGTCCGTGCGCGCTGTGCGCGAAGCGGTCGGACCCGATTTCCCGATCAGCGTGAAGCTCAACTCGACAGACTTTCAAAAGGGCGGCTTCTCGACGGACGATTCCATCACCGTCGCTCAATGGCTTGAACAGGAAGGTCTCGATCTGCTTGAGGTCTCCGGCGGCACATATGAAGCGCCTAAAATGCTCGCAGGCGACGGTCTCACCCTTGATGCGAGCAAAACACAGAACATGCGGCCCAGCACCATCGCGCGTGAAGCCTACTTCCTGGACTACGCAAAAGACATTCGGGCGGCCACCAAACTGCCTCTGCTGGTCACAGGCGGCTTCCGGTCAGTCGAAGGCATGAACGCTGCGCTTGCGTCTGGCGCCACAGATGCCATCGGCATTGGGCGGCCCATGTGTGTAGAGACGGACCTGCCAGCCCAGCTGCTGGAAGGCAAAATCGCCGAAGCGCCGCGGTTTGAAGACAATCTGATGCTCGGCAAGGGCTGGCTTTTGGGCCAGAACAGCCCCTCCAAAATCGTCCGTCTGATCAACGGCATGGGGGCCGCGAACTGGTTCATGTATCAGCTGCTGCTGATCGGCCGCGAAGGCAAGCCGAACCCGAGCCTCGGTCTCTTCAGCGCCTTCCGGAAGCTCCAGGCCGACGACAACGCGGCAGGAAAAGCGCTGCAGCGCTAAGCGTTTCATGTGATAGGCTCCCGTCAAACTCAAGGAATGACGGGAGCTCCACATGAGCCAAGCAGCGGTAAACGAGAACAGTCAGGCGCACGAGTGCTTCGACGTCAGCATCGAAAATCACATCGCCCATGTGCAGTTGGCACGGCCGGAAGTGGCAAACGCCATGAACAAGCCGTTCTGGAACGAACTGCCGGCCATCATCCGCGACATTGATGAAAACGCGCGGGCACGCGTGATCGTGATCTCTGCGCAAGGCAAGCACTTCTCCGCAGGCATGGACCTGTCTGTCTTTGGCGGTGGCCCCGACCAGAGCCATATTGAGGCGGGCCGACGCCGCGAACACATGATGCAGACCGTGCTCATGCTGCAGAAGACATTCTCCTGTCTGGAAGAAGCGCGCATGCCGGTGCTGGCTGCCATTAATGGTGCCTGCGTGGGCGGCGGCATGGATTTCACCAGCGCGGCCGACATGCGCTACTGCACCAAAGATGCATTCTTCTGCATTGCCGAAATTAACATTGGCATGACCGCCGACGTCGGCACCTTCCCGCGCATGGGCTATGTGATGCCACAAGGCCTCGTGCGCGAAATGGCGTTCACCGGTCGACGCATGTATGCCGACGAAGCGAAGGCCTGTGGCTTCGTGAATGAAGTGTTTGAAACCCATGACGATATGATGAAAGCGGTCATGGGGCATGCCGCCGACATTGCCTCCAAGTCACCGCTCGCGGTCTGGGGATCGAAGGAGATGTTGAACTACGGACGGGATCACTCGGTGAGCGACGCGTTGAAGCACATCGCCGTCTGGCAGACCGGCATGTTCCAGCCCGGCGACATGGCCGAGAGCTTCACCGCGCAGCAGGAAAAGCGCGACGGGGAATTTCAGGAACTCATGCCGATCCCCAAGAGTTTCAAAGACCTGTGAGGCTGCGTAGAACCGCCATCCTTCGAGACGGCTCTGTCGCGCCCCTCAGGATGAGGTTCTAGCAAAAAAGCCTTCATGGTGAGGAGGCCCGCAGGGCCGTCTCGAACCAGGATGTGGGGCGGGTCAGGGCGTTTCTACCGCGCGCCCAATACCTTCCAAAGGCTGGTGGCGGACATGACCGGCTCGTCACCGACAGAGAACTCGCCTTCGACGAAGAGAATGGACCGCGTCTTGCGCGTGAAGCGGGCGCGGCATTCCACCAACTCGCCAAGCTTTGGAAACCGCAGGAAACTGATCTGAAGCGAGAGCGTCGCGCAGGGGGCATAGTCATTGTCCCAATAGGCGGTGCAACCCATGGACGCATCGGCGAAGGTCATCAGCTGGCCTTCATGGGCGTGCACCCCGTCATGGCCCAGATGCCGTTCGTCCACCCGGAAGGCGACAATCCGCTGTCCGTCTTCGTCGCGCTCGAACAAAGGCCCGACAAATTTTTCGAACGGGTCAATGAGCTCCTGCGCGAAGAACCCTTCCGGAACAGGCACGCTCACGACGCGTCTCCGATCCGGTAGACGCCCGTCGCGGTCATCATCAGCTTGTCGTCCGCTTTGAGTTCAGCGGACGTGAAGAGCACCGTCCGCGTGCGTCGGGTGATGGTTGCTTCGCCAATAACGGATGCGCCTTTTGGGCCGGGCCCAACAAAATCACAATTGACCGAAAGCGGCGCGGTCGGCGCACCCTCTGCCACGGCGCGCGCGAGTTCGCCCAGAACGCCCGATGCCAGGGTCATCATCATGCCGCCATGAATGTATCCGTCCCCATTCAGGTGCTGCTCATCAATTGTGAACGTGAGCGATGCCCCATCCTCAGACCGAGTGTAGGAAATGGGGCCGACGTGGGTTTCAAAAGCTGACGGGGAACTCATACGAATAGACACTCCTTCATGCGGGGCGGTGGGTGCTACGGTCCGCCGACCGTTGACCTGGCAGACCAGATCGCGCTCTATCTACCCTGTAAAGACACGCCATGAAAGAGGAAGCATCCATGCGGACAGCGCTATGGCAGACCCGAGGTCAGATCGAGATCACAACCGGCGGGTTTTCGGTCCATGACGTGACGGGAAAAGTCGCTGCCTGGCTGGTGGAAGAGGGCGCGAAAGAGGGACTTTTGACCGTGCTTGTGCGGCACACCTCCGCTTCTCTGGTGATCATGGAAAATGCCGACCCGGATGTGATGGCGGATCTGATGGATGAGCTGGCGCGCCTCGCGCCGGAGGATCCAGGCAGGTATCGGCATGGCACAGAGGGCCCCGACGATATGCCCGCCCATATACGCACGGCCTTGACCCAAACCCATCTGAGCGTGCCTGTGACGGACGGTCGGATGGATTTAGGCATCTGGCAGGGCCTCTGGCTGCTGGAGCACCGGGCACATGCCCAGAGGCGTACTCTCTCATTGCACTATGTTGGTGAGTAACGCTTAATTGACCCGCTGTTCTTCAACATTGTTGCAGGGGAAATGCCATGACCCGACCGACCGACCTGGTGCCGCTGCTCAACGTCGCAAACGTCGGCACATCTATCGATTTCTACGAAGAGCTTGGCTTTGAGGTGGACCGTAAAGTCGAAGAAGAAGGGACCATCATCTGGGCCAACCTGCGCCATGAAGGCGGCGGTGCGCTCATGTTGAACGCCAAGGACATCATCTCACCCGCTGAGCGGGCCGCACGCCCCCATTACAGCGACACGGTCTTTTATCTGACTTACCCTTCTGCCCACGAGATGCACGGCCGGCTGGCCGGCAGGGGCGTTGAGGTCACCGAAGTGGAAAAGCAACCCTACGGGATCGAGGAGTTCTATGTCCGCGATCCCGATGGCTATGAGATTGCGATTGGAAGTCCCATCAGTGGAAGCTAGATAGCGGACGCCAGGATATCGGTTTCGCTGTCGCTCACTTCATCGTCGTCCAGCTCCAGCGCCATGACGCGGGCAGGGACGCCATATTCATAGAGGGCATCATAGACCGCGACCGCCTGGTCGTCATTGCCTTGGCTTATGACGGTGACGGCAACTGCCGAATAGGTCGCTGTCTCGTCTGCGAGCGCACCCAGTGCAAGATCTGCTTCTTCCGTGAGAACGGTTGCTTCACGGGCAAAATAGACCGGCATGGTGAACCGACCCTCAGCGTCGGTGTAGACCTCAGAGAGCGGTGCATATTCAACCATGACGGTGACGGCATCAGGACCGAGAGCGCGCTCGGCCTGGGCACTGGTGCTTATTGCTGCAAATCCCATTGCGCCTGAGATCATCAATGCGGCTGCCCCAATCCCAGCAAGGGTCCGCGTGTACAATTGTGTCATGTCACTCTCCAGATTCGTTGTCAGCCGCACCATGAATGTGTTCTGTGATTGGGGCTGACGAAGGGAGCAGGCGCGGCAATGCCGCGGCCAAATTGCGGTTTCTTTGCGACCGGGCCGGAAAATGGCAGAATTCTGGGAAATCCGGCCGCCTGAAGGCTCATTTTCCCACCTAATCTCCGCTGTTCAGGTGTGAAACGCCGCCGTTCGAAATTGATTCCCAAACAGCCCCAAGGGCGGGTATGGTGCCGCCCAATTGGTCCTTTGACGGCGCGTTCCGTAGCGAAACAAATACGGTTGCGGGCTTTTTGGCACGAGACATGCCAATTGGCTGCGTGCTAAATGGGGCAAAACAAAGTTACGAAACAGGTTTGCAAAGCAGGGAGACCTATATGTCTAGAGAAGCAGTTATCGTATCCACCGCACGTACTGGACTGGCAAAGTCCGGCCGTGGCGGTTTCAACATCACCCATGGATCGGCCATGGGCGGCCACGCCATCAAGCACGCGATTGAGCGCGCTGGCATCGAGCCAGGTGATGTCGAAGACGTCATTATGGGCTGCGGGAACCCGGAAGGCGCAACCGGCATGAACGTGGGCCGTCTGTCTGCACTGGCAGCGGGCTGCCCGGTCACCACATCCGGCACCACCGTCAACCGTTTCTGCTCTTCCGGTCTGCAGACCATTGCCATGGCGGCAAACGCTGTCGTCAACAATGACACACCGATCGCCGTTGGTGCTGGTGTTGAAAGCATCTCGCTCGTTTCCATGGGCGGCATGAACACCAACAACATCACCGAAGAAAACCTGATGCAGCAGTATCCAGCTCTCTGGATGCCAATGATTGAAACGGCGGACATCGTAGCTGAGCGCTACAACGTGTCTCGCGACTATCAGGATGAGTATTCCCTTCGCTCTCAGCAGCGCATTGCGGCGGCGCAGGAAGCTGGCAAGTTCGACGATGAGATCGTTCCAATGAAGACCAAAATGAAAGTGGTCGACAAGGAAACGAAGGAAGAAAGCATCGTCGACTACACAGTCACCAAAGACGAATGTAACCGCCCATCCACAACGCTCGAAGGTCTGCAGAGCCTGCAGCCGGTCCGTGGTGAAGGCAATTACATCACCGCGGGTAACGCATCACAGCTTTCCGACGGCGCAGCAGCTGTTGTTGTGATGGAAGCAGGCGAAGCAGCCAAGCGCGGTGCTGAGCCTCTCGGGGCCTTCCGCGGCTTTGCTGTTGCAGGCTGTGAGCCAGATGAAATGGGCATCGGCCCTGTCTTCGCTGTGCCACGTCTTCTCGAGCGCGCGGGCCTGAAGGTCGATGACATTGACCTGTGGGAACTGAACGAAGCGTTCGCATCACAGTGCCTCTACTCCCGTGACACGCTGGGCATCGACCCTGAGAAGTACAACGTCAATGGCGGTTCCATCGCCATCGGTCACCCGTTCGGCATGACCGGTGCCCGTCTTGTGGGTCACATTCTGCTGGAAGGCCGTCGTCGGAAGGCTGAAGGCCAGAACGTCAAATGGGGCGTTGTCACCATGTGTATCGGTGGCGGCATGGGCGCAGCAGGTCTCTTCGAGATCTTCTAAGCGTTTCCAGGAAAAGTGGTCCCCGGTTTTCCGTCCGGAAACGCGACGAGATAAGAGGGCCGTTCCCAAGAGCTGAAATTTGAAAGGCCGGGCCTCACGCCCGGCCTTTTGCTTTGGCAAATCGTTCGCGCCGTGAAATCATTGTACCAACTGGGAGATGGTTGAAATGTCGGCAACGCGGGCGGCGATTACCTGTCGGGACGTGAGTTTTTCTTACCCTGACGGGACTAAGGCCACAGACAATATTGACCTGGAGATAGAAGCGGGCGAATTGTTCTGTTTATTGGGGCCTAATGGGGCCGGCAAGACGACACTCATCCGCCAATTGACTTGCGACCTCACGCCAACGAGCGGCGACATTGAGATTTTTGGCTTCAATGTGACGACTTCTCAGGCGGCTGCGAAAAGCCATCTGGGGATCATTCCTCAAAATGTTGGGCTGTTCGATGCTCTGACCGTACGCGAACATCTAAAATATTTCGGCCCGATGAAGGGGTTGAATACAGAAGAGTCCAAACAGTCAGCGGAACGCGTGATCGAGGAATGCGAGATCGGTGACTATTTGGAAAAACGGGGCGCTCAATTGAGCGGCGGACAGCAACGGCGCGTTCTTCTTGCGCTTGCCCTTTTGGGAGAGCCTGACGTTCTTATCCTTGATGAACCGACGGTGGGGCTAGACCCAACGGCACGCCGCAGTGTGTGGGCAACGATTGATCGTCAGCGCGCGGCAGGGAAGACCATTCTCCTCACGACTCATTATCTAGATGAAGCGGAACACCTGGCGTCACGGCTTGGTTTTATTGACAAAGGCGTGCTTGGTCATCAGGGAACCTTGGAAGACCTTTACGCGCGCCTAGGCAAAAGTGTCCGCCTCGTCGAGCAAGACAGCGTATCCGCCGAACAGCTCGAAACCCACTTGTTCGATGACGTCGCTGGCGCGCAGGCATTTGCTCAAGAACAGGGTTTCGTGAATTACTCTGTAGGGCGTGTGTCTTTAGAAGACATATATCTACGTTTGGTCGGCCACAGCATTTCCGAAGGAGAAGGGAGATGACCGCTGACCGAACGTCGTAAAACACCGTCCATGTTCAAGCTCTGGTGGACCCATTTACGTCTGCAGATGGCGCACGACCGCGGAAATTTTCAATACCTGATCATGAATGCGGTACTGGTGCCTTCTGTAATCTTTTATTTGGCATTCAGAATTGCCCCCGATCGTCCGTCCGTCCTGACCGTATGGATCGTCGGTGGGATTGTAATTTCTCTTGCTATGGTCTGCATGAACCAGGTTGGCTATGCCGTCTTGTTTGATCGCTTTATGGGTCGACTGCTGCTGTTGCGCACAACGGCAATCACCAAAACCTCCTATCTTGCAGTCCAGCTCGTCTACGCCGTTGTCCTCGCATTGGTTATGGCCCTGGTGGGCATCGCCTTGTTGCTCTATGCAGGGCTTATGGCCTTTGATGTCGCACAGGTATCACTGGTATTAGGTGTTGCGGTTGTGTCCGGCATCGCTGTTGGCGCCTTGGGCGCGTTGGTCGCAACATGGGCACCAACCCAGGCAACGGGTGACAGTGTGTTAGTCTTGTCAGGTTTGGGCCTCGCCTATCTGAGTCCTGTTTTCTATCCTCTTTCGGCATTGCCGGCGTCCCTACAATGGGTGGCAATGCTCTCCCCATTTACACACATGAGGCAGACGCTGGCGCAGGTCGTTACTGAGACGCCTATCGATCTGATCCATGTAGCTGCCCTTGGCGCGCTGGCGGTGATCTATGCCGCGCTCGCAGCCCGTCTCATGCGATGGGAGGCCTGATCGATGCGCGCTGTGATGGCTCTGGTTCTCCTAAGGTTTCGATTAAACCGGATCTATTTCTTCGTACAGTTGGTGATCAACATCGTTCTGCCGGTTGTCTTCGTTCTCATCATTGCGCAATCACAATCTCCAGATATGATCCCCCGGCTAGTACTTTCCGCCTTTGTTGTGGGGGCGACGTTCTCTGTTTTTCGCCTGCCGGCAGTGATCCTCTCGATGGAACGGCTGTTCGCTAATCGCGAGTTGCTTGCGACAACCCACATCAGCCGCGAAAAATATTTGGCGAGCAGCGCAATCGACGGCATCTATTATGCGATCTTTCCATTCGGTGCCTTATTCATCGCTGCCTATATGATGAATGTATCACTGCCAACTACGGCTGCGTTTTGGGGCCCCTTATTTCTTTATCTGCTGGTCCTGCATGGTGGCGCGATTGCTTTGGCCTGCTGGAAAACCAGTCTTCCGACCATTGGCCTGATGGTGAACGTCATTTTGATGGCCAGCATTGCGCTCGCTCCCATATATTATCCGCTATCCAACGTGCCCACGATGATTAAGCCTTTTGTTGAATGGTGGCCGCCTTCGCTTGCGATGGAACTTGGGTCGGCGGCGCTGGCGTCGGCACCAGGTGAGGGCATGCATGTGATTGGACTTGCCGTCTGGAGTATCGCGCTGATGCTCCTTGGACATTACTTCTTCCCGTGGACCGATAGTGCAGGAGAATAGGCGTGCGGTATTTTGACGATTTCGAGGTGGGTGAGCGCTGGCCCATCGACGCGACCTACGAAATGACCGAGGAGGAGATCGTCTCTTTCGCTGAGAAATGGGACCCGCAGCCGTTCCATGTCGACAAAGAGGCTGCCGCCAAATCACTCTATGGAACGCTCACCGCCTGTGGCTCACACATCCAAAGCGTGGTGCTCCGCTTGGCGCAGGGGCTTCCCCACGAAACAGCCGTGCTGGGCGCCTTGGGTTATGACGAGGTGCGCTTCCACAAGGCAGCAAAGCTTGGCGACGTGCTGTCGCTCACCATCGAATGCATCGACACCAAACCGAGTTCCTCAAAGCCTGATCGCGGCGTCGTCAAGAACCGCCATATCCTGGAGAACCAGGACGGCGAGACAGTCTTCACCCAAACTACAACGCTGCTGATTTCTCGCAAATCCTGACTTTTTTAGATTCGTACTTGTAATCCTGTCCGTTCACACTTAGTTTCAGACCGATCGGTTAGAAATTAGGTATAAGCAATGGCGCGACCCAAATCCTTTGAACCTGAAGAGGCGTTGACAGAGGCAATGCAGGTCTTTTGGGCGAAGGGATATGACGCCACGTCGGTGACGGACCTCACCGCCGCCATGGGTATCAATAAGTTCAGCATGTACGACACGTTTGGGGACAAGCGGTCCATTTTCGTGAGGTCGCTCGAACACTACCGAAAGACAGCCGTGGCGGAGCAGTTTGCGTGCCTTCGGGATAAGGCAGGATTGAAGGGTCTGGAAACCTTCTTCGACAAGATATTGTCGGCCCCAAGTGACATGCGTGACGTCGGCTGCCTGATGATGAACTCCCTCGTAGAGCTGAGCGGACAGGACCCGGACGTGGATGCGGTGGTCCAGTCTCACTTTAAATGGGTCGAAAAACAGTTTGCGAACGCTCTGCGGGATGCGCAAACGAACGGCGACATTCCGGCGGACGTAAATATTGATGATAAAGCGCGCGCCCTAATGGCTTTGGTCCAGGGCGTCATTGCCCTCAATAAGGCCAAATTCGGCCGGCCTGCAGCCAGAGCGGCGGTGCGGGACACGTTAGAGAACCTTTGCCGATAGAAACGAGTTGCGGGAGGAGAAAATGGACAGTGCTATTTCCAAGGCAGCGGCGACGATCTTTCTGTTGTTGGGATCGGGAGCTTTCGTGAGCTTCTTTGCGGTACTCGCTGCGCCGGGTCTGGCGCCTGACGGCCTCAGCGCCGCCGCGTTTTATATGTTGGCGACTGCCGGCGCGGTGATGACTGGCCTGGGATTGGTGCTGATCAATACAACAGGTGAGGGTACAACGCGGGAGAATATACTGGTCGCCACCGCCGCGACCTTTGCCCTATTGGCGCTGATGCGTTGGGCAGCCATTCTCTATGCGCCTGCCGCCCTGGATCAGTTCGCGGCCATCCTCCCGATGGAAGTGGTCGTCTTCTCTGCGCTCAGCCTCGTGCTCTACCTCAACGCCCTGAAGCCGATTGAGCTTGGCAGTCGCTTCAAGAGTGTCTTGAGTTCCTTCTATTCAGTTCCTGTTCCGGTCATTATCTGGGTGAATGTTTTTTTGGCGCCCATCAATCTTGCCGGCTACTTTTTCATGGACCATCCGGTAGGCCTCGCGACCGCGATGGCCTTCACCTATGTGCTCATCATGAATATGGGAATGGCGATGGTGCAACGAGGGGTGAGCCGCGCAACGTCAATCCCCCATCTGGTCCCGTGGATACCGCTCCAGGTGTTTCTCTACGCAGTGTTGTTTCTAGGGGCATTCGGAGGCGTCGAGGCAGGCAGCGCCGTCTTCTATTTTGCCTGGGTTCTGTTCATCATCAACGGTGTGTCGATCGCCTTCGATCTATTGGACACGGCGCGGTGGGTACAGGGCGACAGGGCGCCCGCCGGATCATGAGAAGCTTTCAGCTCTTGTCGACAGTCGACATGATGGCTGCCGAGTAGCGTTCCCCCGCGATGGCCTCGCGCGAAAAAAGTCCCTCAATGCGTGCGAGGTCGTCGTCGGTGAGCGTGAGGTTACCCGCCTCCACATTCTCTTCCAGATAGGTTCGACGTTTTGTGCCAGGTATCGGAACGATGTCCTTGCCCTTTGCCATGACCCAGGCGAGCGCCACCTGACCCGTCTTCACGCCTTTCTCTGACGCAATGTCCTCAAGCGCATGGACCAGCGCCAGATTGAGATCGAAATTCTCGCCCTGAAAACGCGGCAGGTTCTTGCGCATGTCGCCTTTGTCAAATTCAGGCTGTGCGAGTTTACCGGTGAGGAATCCCCGACCGAGCGGGGAGAAGGGAACAAATCCGATCCCGAGCTCTCGACAGGTCGGCAGAACACTGTCTTCTACTTCCCGCGTCCAAAGCGAATATTCAGACTGAATGGCCGTGATGGGGTGCACCGCCTGCGCCCTTTTGATCGTATTGGCAGATACTTCAGACAGGCCCAGATAGCGGATCTTGCCGTCGCTCACGAGCTCCGCCATGGCGCCCACTGTGTCCTCGATGGGCACATTTGGATCGAGGCGGTGCATGTAATAGAGGTCGATGTAATCGGTGCCCATGCGGGCCAGGCTCGCGTCGCAGGCTTCTTTCACATGCTCCGGCGTGCAGCAGATGCCCGGTTTGCCGTCCGCGCCCAACACAAAGGCAAACTTGGTAGCGAGCGAGACTTTGTCGCGATGCGGTGCCAGCACGCGGCCCACCAGTTCCTCATTATGCCCGCGCCCATAAGCGTCCGCCGTGTCAAACAGGGTGACGCCGAGATCAACCGCCCGCAGCAGTGTGGCTTCTGCTTCTGCCTGATCGGCGTCGCCATAAGACTGGGACATGCCCATGCAGCCAAGCCCCTGAGCGGAAACCTCAAAAGCCGCCTTACCTTTTCCAAGTGTTCTTTTCTGCATCTTTCCCTCCCGACCAGCTGGCATCGCAACTCAAATGGGAAGCCCGCCAGCAGAAGACAATGATCAAAGGCCGAGAACCAGCTTCGCCATGATGTTCCGCTGAACCTCGTTGGAGCCACCGTAAATCGAGCCCGCGCGATTGTTGAGATAGGACGGCACCGCAATCATCGAGTCCGCAGGTCCGATCGGCTCCACATTGGAGCCGGTCATACGGGCGTCTTTCTGATCCGGCGTCGCATAATGCTGGATCGCTTCGACCGCCAGCTCATCAATCCGCTGGCGCATCTCCGTGCCACAGGTCTTCAGCATGGACGATGCAGGGCCAGGATTTTGGCCCGACGACATAGCGGAGAGAATGCGATGCTCTGTCACTTCCAGAGCCTTAATCGCTATCTCGGTGTCGGCAAGTTTCGCGGCGAACGCCGGATCGTCCAGCAGCGTGCCACCCTGGCCTCCGGCTTCTTTGCTCGCCAATGCCCGCACCTTTTGAGCACCGATTTCGAGGCCCGGCGCCGATGAGCCGCCGCGTTCAAACTCGAGCAGGTATTTGGCGACTGTCCAGCCGTCATTTTCCTCGCCGACGCGGTTCACAACCGGTACACGCACATCGTCGAAGAATACCTGATTGACCTCATGGTCGCCCGCCATGGTGATGATCGGCTCGACCTTGATGCCCGGCGTGTCCATGTCGATCAGAATGAAGGTGATCCCAAACTGAGGTTTGCCGGAATTATCCGTGCGCACAAGGCAGAACATGCGGTTGGCGAACTGGGCGTGGGTCGTCCAGATCTTCGTGCCATTGATGACGTAATCATCACCATCGCGCACCGCCTTGCATTGTAGTGAGGCGAGATCGGAGCCTGACCCGGGTTCGGAATAGCCCTGACACCAATAGTCTTCGCCGGACAACATGCGCGGAAGATAAAAGTCCTTCTGCTCCTGCGTGCCATATTTCATCAGCACCGGCCCGCACATACGCAGGCCCATAGGCGCGATGTGTGGTGTTTCCGCTCGGGCGCATTCCGACGCAAAGATATATTTCTGCATGTCGGTCCACCCAGTGCCGCCATATTCCTTCGGCCAGCTGGGTGCGACCCAGCCTTTGGCGTGGAGCGCTTTGTGCCACGGCATATTGTCGTGATAGTCGGTGAAGACGCTGGTCGTGAGACGACCGGCCTCACGCATGGATTCTGTCAGCGTTTCATCCAGAAAAGCGCGAACCTCGTCGCGAAAAGCGGCATCCTCAGGCGCAAGCGCAAGGTCCATCAAAACTCTCCCTTGTGAAACGGCTAAAGGCCAAGAACAGCCTTTGCCATGATATTACGTTGAACTTCATTGGACCCGCCAAAGATCGTATTGGCACGGCCGTTCATATATTTCGGCACCACCATCAGCGTATGGTCCGGGCCAACAGGCGCCACGTTCGATCCCCAGGTCCGCGCTTCCATCACATGGGGCGCGATGTAATGCGATATCGCCTCAACGCCGAGCTCTGTAATCGTCTGTGTCATGGTCGATCCGCGCAGCTTGATCATGGACGCTGCCGCGCCTGGGTTCTGACCTGAAGATAGGGACGACATGATGCGGTGCTCGGTGAATTCGACCGCCGTTACTTCCACTTCCGCCTCATCGACCTTCCGCCGGAAGGCGGGATCATCGATCAAGGCGCCATCGCCATCTGACAGCTCTTTCGAGGCGATATTCTTCAAGCGGTTAAGCGCGTTACGCAGATTGGCGCCGTGGGCCGAACCGCCGCGCTCAAACTCCAGCAGGTACTTGGCGACGGTCCAGCCATTATTTTCTTCGCCTATGCGGTTCGCTTTCGGAACGCGGACATCATCAAAGAAGACCTGGTTTACTTCATGGTCGCCCGAGATAGTGATGATCGGTTCAACAGAGATGCCAGGCAGGTCCATCGGGAAGACGATAAAGGAGATGCCTTCCTGTTTCTTGCCTTCGTTGCTGGTCCGGACCAGGCAGAACATGTGATTGGCGAAGTGCGCCCCCGTCGTCCAGATCTTTGTGCCATTAATAATGTAGTCGTCGCCGTCGGAGACCGCCTTGGTCTGCAAGGACGCGAGATCAGAACCGGAACCGGGTTCCGAATAGCCCTGACACCACCAATGTGTCCCGTCCAAAATCTTGGGAAGATATTTCGCCCGTTGTTCGTCCGTGCCATGGCCCATCAGCGTTGGGCCGACCATGGAGAGGCCCATTGAGCTCAGGCCCGGTGCGCCTGCAGCAGCGCATTCAGACGCAAAGATAAACTTCTGCATCACGCTCCAGCCGGTGCCGCCATATTCAACCGGCCAGCTGGGTGCCGCCCAACCACGTTCGTTCAAGGTTTTCAGCCACTCCACACGCAAGGGATGATCCGTCAGGATGCCGCTGGTCAGGCGGGCATGGGCTTTGAGCTGCTCCGTGAGCTTCTCATCGAGGAAAGCACGCACTTCGTCGCGAAAGGCGGCTTCTTCAGGTTTCATTTCCAGATCCATGGATCGTGTCTCCTCCGGTTACGTCGCGGCCCTATGACCATCTTTGCCGGAAGTCTAGCCCACCTGCGCCGAGACTCAAAAGAAGCAGAAATACCGGGTGCCTTTCGCCTTTCTGCCCTTGCGTCAAACAGATAGAGTTCGGGCAACCAAAAAACATCAGAGGAAGCGACATCATGGATTTGGGACTCAAAGGCAAACGCGCCATCATTCTGGGCGGTACACGCGGCATCGGCCGGGCGATCACAGATTTGCTGGCGGATGAAGGAGCCAATGTGGCGATATGCGCCCGCAACCAGGAGCAGATCGATGAGGCCGTAGCGGCCCTGAAAGCCAAAGGCATCGACGCTTTCGGCAAATCTGTCGACATTGCAGATGGGGCGGCGCTCCAAACCTGGATCGGTGAAGCAGTGGGCCAGCTAGGCGGTCTTGATGTGTTGGTCTCTAATGCAAGCGCGCTAAGCGCCGGGAACGAAGAAGCGAACTGGCAGGCAGGTTTCGATGTGGATGTGATGGGTGCGCAACGTTCCATCACTGCCGCCATACCCCATCTCGAAAAAGCAGCGGCGGAAAACGGCGACGCGTCGGTCGTCATCATATCGTCGGTATCGGGTGCCGAGACGAGCAACCCGAACGCCTATGGCGCCATGAAAGCCGCCCTCATTCACATGGCAAAAGGTTTTGCGAAGCAATATGCCGGCGCTCATGTCCGCTGCAATGTGGTGTCGCCGGGGACGGTCTATTTCAAAGGCGGCGTCTGGCACATGATCGAAGAGAACATGCCCGACGTGTACAAGGACGCCATGTCCAGAAATCCGACGGGTCGAATGGCAATACCGGAAGACATCGCGAACGCGACAGTCTTTCTGGCGAGTCCTCGGTCAAGCTTCACAACCGGCATCAATATGGTTGTCGACGGTGCTTATACCAATCGAGTGAACTTCTAGGGCAAGGCAGACGGATCAGCTATGGGACGGCGCGCTGTTGCCGTCCTGGCCCCATCGTTCGCCTTCATGGCAGAGCCGCGTGATGACTTGCTCAAGGGACGTCGGTGCAATCCCCCTGTAAAATCCGACAATGTCGCAAATGATGTCTTGGATCGGCTTGTCTGAAGGGTCTTGATCATTTTTCTGATGCTCTTCCATCATCCGCTTAATCGCGGTGGTCAGCGCGAACCGGAAAAACGGCGGCAGCTGACTTTCGCGATAGAGGTCAGCGAGGCGATCTGTTCCCGCCATGCCAAAGATACCGACAATTTCCTGGCGAGGGCGTCCGGTAAGAACATGAAAAGCGGCAACAGTAAACTCAAGTGAGCCATTGCAGGTCATCCGTAGCAGAAGCGAGGGCGTAATGTCCTGATGATTGTGAAGACTCTGAGCGAGGGTTGTCAGTTCGCCGGCTGTCGCGCCTATGTCTGAAGTCGCTTGTGACAAAGCATCCTCCAGAGCCGCGCATACGATTGCATCGGCCATTTGTGGCGGTAACGCATAGGACTCGATCAACTGTTGCCTGATCAACGCGCCGACTTCCCGGTCAAAGCGATCAGTCAGAATGATCTTGTGGCATTCCGCTACAACAGGAACGGTTAGCCCTGCTCTTGCGGAGACCAGAGTGAGCATCCGACCATCCAGATCATCACGCGCAAACAGGGCATCGTAGCCCGAAGTACCGATTTGGGCGCTTGTATTGGATAGGACTGTCTCAACCGCGCGGGGCTTACCCACCTCAAGAAGTGGGCCCGAGACCTCTTTGGTCAGATTGTGGCGGGTGGCAATACTCACCTGCGCGCGTTCATTTGCCGCCCCGCTTTTGATCAGATCGGCCAGAAAAGCGTCTGATAAGACGGGCGAATTCTGAAGAATGGGCGTCGAGACTTCTGAGACGTCGTTCGCCAGCTGTTCGGCAATTGCAGGAGGTAAAAACGGATAGTCAGCGATCGCGCGAGCCACTGATGCGCGAACCTGTTGCTCCGCGTCCCGGCTGAGAGCAGCCAGAATATCATGTGCCTGCCGCCGATCATTTTTGGCGACGGCTTTACCCGCTGTGAGTTCCCCCAGCGCAGCCGCTGCCGCCAGCTTGTCGTCCAGGTTTCCCGCGGCACGCGCTGTCAGAGATTCAGAACCTTTTTCTGGCGATTTGTGTTTTTTGCCCATGCGGCTCTCCAGATAGGAATATCTAGAGTGCCAGACGTGCGTTAAGGCCTGCTTAATGTTTCCCCACCGCCGCCGAATTCGGACCGGAGCGTCACATTAGTTTCGCACCGAGCGGCAATAAACCTGACTAGTTTTTGAAACGCGACGATCTGGGATCAGAAGACGAGGAATATTAGGTATGCGCGCACTATCAATGGCTGCCCTGATGGCAGGATCCATGGCGATCACAAGCCCTGCCTGGAGCAGCGATCAGCTGACATTCACCCCGATTTCCACCTATGAAACGGGGATCTTCGACGAAGGGGCGGCGGAGATTGTTGTCTATGCACCCTCTGTGCAGCGGCTCTATGTCGTGAATGCGGACGCTGGCGAAGTAGACATTCTCGATATCTCTGATCCCACAGCGCCTTCCAAGGTTGGGACGCTCAGCACCGCAGCACATGGCAAGGGTGCAAACTCGGTGGCTGTTCACGGTGATCTGGTCGCGGTCGCGGTTGTTGGCGCAACAAAGCAGGACGCTGGCAAGGTCGTTTTCTTTGATCTTGACGGAAACGAAAAAGGAGCCGTCCCAGTTGGCGCCAATCCGGACATGGTGACCTTTACACCTGACGGCTCATATGCGCTGGTCGCCAATGAAGGGGAACCGTCAAAAGATTATACCAACGATCCGGACGGCACCGTGAGCGTCATCACCGTTTCGGATATGACCGTACGAACAGCCACTTTCACCGCCTTCGACTCCGTTCCCGAAGGGATGCGGATCGTCAAACCGGGAAGCTCTGTCGCCGCGGATGTGGAGCCGGAATACATCGCCATATCGGGCGATGGATCGACCGCCTATGTCACGCTTCAGGAAAACAATGGTGTCGCAGTGGTCGATATTGCCAAGGCCGAGGTAACCGGCCTTCTCGGTCTTGGGTACAAGGATCATTCACAGGTGCCTTTGGATGCGTCCAACAAAGATGGCGGCACCAACATTCAGACCTGGCCGGTGCTCGGCATGTATCAGCCGGACTCAATTGTTTCATTTGAGACAGGCGGCGAAACCTATTTGATGACAGCCAACGAAGGTGATGCGAAAGACTATGACGGCTGGTCGGAAGAAACACGGGTGGCCAAACTGACGCTTGACCCGACCGCCTTTCCAAACGCAGCCACCTTGCGGGAAAACGGGAACCTGGGACGTCTGAAAACGACGACCAGCATGGGCGACACCGATGGGGATGGCGATCATGACGTGATCTATTCCTACGGCGCGCGGTCTTTTTCTATCTGGTCGACATCTGGCGATCTGGTCTTCGACTCAGCAGATCAGTTTGAGCGCATTACGGCGTCACGGTTGGGCACGGATTTCAACTCCACCAATGACGAAAATGACAAGGGCGACAATCGCTCTGATGATAAAGGCCCGGAGCCGGAAGCGTTGACGGTCGGTGAGATTGACGGCAAAAAAATTGCCTTTATTGGTCTTGAGCGCGTCGGTGGCGTGATGGCCTACGACGTAACCGATCCGGCCAAGGCCGAGTTCCTGGGCTATCACAACAATCGGGACTTCTCCGGCAATGCGGAAGCGGGCAAAGCAGGGGATCTCGGACCGGAGGGAATGGCGTTCATCCCGGCGGCACAATCGCCTAATGGGAAAGACCTGCTGGCTGTTGCAAATGAAGTGAGCGGCACAACCTCCATATTCGAGATTGTGCTGAACTAGGAAGAACAAGTCTGTAGCGTAGAAATGGGACGGTGCGTATTACCGTCCCATTTTTGTTTTCTCGCAGACGGTGAGCCATCGCTCCATGACCCGCCGCGCAAACGCAGCTTGTGCTGCGTGGTAGGTCTCGATATCGCGCCGCATTTGTTCGACATGGGGGCCAGGCTCTTCCTTCAGCTCATCCGCATGAAGTGCGGCCCAGGCGAGGAGAGTGGGTTCATCCAGCTCTAGATGGAACTGAAGCCCCCAGTTTCTGTCGCCTAGACGGAATGCCTGTCCGGGACAATCGAAGCGGATGGAGAGCGGCACTGCATCCTCTGGGAGATCAAACGTATCCCCATGCCATTGCATGAGGGCAAGGTCGGGCGGGCTGTTGGCCAACAACGCATCTTCGTCAGCGGAAGGCAGCCAGGTTTGGGGGAGGAAGCCCCACTCTGTATGTCCCAGGCGTTTCACCCGACCGCCGTGCGCATCCGCCAGAAGCTGGGCACCGAAACAAATACCCAGCACAGGCTTTTGGGCGATATCGAACGCCCGCATGAGGTTTCGTGTCTGGTCGATAAAGGGATGGTCCGCTTCATCCAAAATGCTCATGGCGCCCCCCAAAACCACCAGGCCGTCAAAATCGTCGGGCGTCGATGGCACCGCACCAGGCAGGTCCGGGTCGTGACTGATGCTTTTATAGGGCACCAAAACGCTCGGACGATGTCCCAAGGCATGTGTCTCTTCGAGCAGAACGCCGGGCGGCGAGCCTTCGTCGTTCATGAGGAAGAGGATGCGCATGGGGAAAGTCTCCTTGAAACGCGAGCTTAGCGGGATTGAGGGCTTTGATGAATTTCCAACATTGAGTGCAGGACCGGCAAGACCTATCCTCACTTTCATAGGGGTCGTTGAGTAAGGAAATATGTGATGCGCCCGCTAACAACCACCCACACCATCCACATCTCTTTGAAAATCCGCCAGACGATTGCTGTGCTCATGAGCGTTGCATTTCTGATGGCCCTGCCATTCGCAGGCACGCCGGCGTTCGGTGCCGGCTTTGCTCCTGTTTCGGAAGAGGAACGTGAGCGGCGGTTTCAAGAATTGTCATCCCGACTGGAACTGACAGAGGAACAAGAACCGGAGGTCAGGTCGATCCTCGCTGACGATCGTGAGAGTCGCTTGGCTCTCTTGCGCGAGAACGGCGTGGATATCGAAGCGGGTGAAAAACCGAGCATGTTTACGATGATGGGCATGCGCTCGGATATGACTGCCTTGAACGAGCGGACACGCGAAAACCTCTCGACCATTTTGTCGGCAGAGCAGATGGACACCTATGATACCATTGCACGCGAACGCCGCGCTGAGATGCGCGCAAGCTTTGGCCGCTAGAAGGCAAAGGCGCAGCGGAGCATAGCTAGTCGGAAGGCGGACACTCGGCAATCAGTTCTTTCAACGTGCCGTTTTTCAGACTGTAAATAATGCCGTGAACGCATAGTTCCGCGCCGCGCGCCCAGGCGTCTCTCACGATCGTCGAATTGCATACATTGTGCGTTTGCTCAATGACATTGAGTTCGCAAAGCCGGTCGACAAGAGCGGATTTGTCCTCGATGCCTTCCAGTTCCTTGGCGTTGAGACGGTAGACATCGCGAATATGTTGCAGCCAATTGTCGATGAGGCCGTGCGGTTGGTCGTCCAACGACGCAGCAACACCGCCGCATCCATAATGGCCGCAGACGATGATGTGCTTCACCTTCAGTACCTCGACGGCGTACTGAATGACGGAGAGGCAGTTCAGGTCTGAATGGACCACAACATTGGCGATGTTCCTGTGAACAAACACTTCGCCTGGTGGCAGGTCGACAATTTGGTTAGCGGGCACGCGGCTGTCAGCGCAGCCAATCCACAGAAACTCCGGGGTCTGCCCGAGAGACAGATTCTGGAAATAGTCCGGGTCGATTTCCCGAATGCCCTCTGCCCACTTCCTGTTCCGTTCAAACAGGCTGCTAATGTCTGTGAGGTCATCCATGAACCACGTATATCCCCTAGCCGACCGGTTGTTTCTGGCCGATGTCTATACAGCGATTAGGGCTATTTCGGAAAGCCCCTATATTTGCTCCGGACACACGATATGTCAGACGCCAGCGAATCTGTCGGTCGCGCGCACCATGACATCAACGATCCCCGGCTCCGTTGCAGTATGGCCGGCATCGGGCACGATGTTGAGTTCACCCGTTTCCCAGCCTTGGGCCAGTTCCCATGCGGTGAACATGGGCGTCACAACGTCGTAGCGCCCCTGGGCAATGACGCCAGGGATACCGTTCAGCAGATAGGCGTTCTGAACCAGTTGATCTTGCGGATCGAAAAAACCCTTGTTGATAAAGTAGTGGCATTCGATCCGAGCAAAGGCCAAGGCGAAATGCGGATCGTCAAACCGGGCGGCCCGTTCAGGGTCTTCCAACAGCGATAGCGTGGTCCCTTCCCACACCGACCAGGCGCGGGCACAGGCGAGTTTCGCCTCCTCGTCACCTCCGGTGAGGCGTTTGTAATAGGCCGCCATGAGATTGCCGCGCTCCGCTTCGGGGATGGGCGCGATGAAACTTTCCCAGGCATCGGGGAACATCGCATCCGTGCCTTCCTGGTAGAACCAGTGCAGCTCTCTTGGCCGCAGCGTAAAAATCCCGCGCATCACCAGTTCGGTAACCCGGCTCGGGTGTGTCTGTGCATAGGCAAGTGCCAAGCACGACCCCCAGGAGCCGCCGCATACCTGCCACGCGTCAATACCAAGATGTTCTCGAAGCCTTTCAATGTCGGCGACCAGGTCCCAGGTCGTGTTGCCGTCGAGTTCGGCATGGGGGCTTGAGCGCCCGCACCCGCGTTGGTCGAACAAAATGATTCGGTAGGCCTCTGGGTTGTGGGTGCGCCGCATGGTCGGGTTGCACCCGCCGCCCGGACCGCCATGCAGGATGACGACCGGCTTGCCTTTTGGATTTCCGCATTCTTCATAGAACAGCGTATGGACGGGAGATACGGCCAACATGCCCGATGTGTACGGTTCAATTTCCGGATAAAGAGTCCGTCGTTCAGCACCGGTAACGGGATCGATTTGAGCCATTTTGAACGAGTGTCCTTGCGACGATTATGGGCATCAAGACTTTGTGCGTTTGGAACTTTGTGCACCAAAAAACACACAGTGAAAACAGTGCATTAACCTTTCATTAACCAAAAAAATCCGAAACCGGGAACACTACCTGTTGACGCAGGAGTTCGAGCGGATACTATATCTGGACGCGCTGCCCACCGCTGGGGTGACCTTCAAAGCGCAGCGTAATCACAGGAATGAATGCGTTCTGCTCATGTAAAAAGAGCAGCAAGGATTGTGCACATGGGTGCGCAAGCGCAGGACTTTTTGTCTCGAGTACGGGGCATTGACTCTGTTTTCGGCGGCGGGAACAGATCAAATTGGGGGCAGAATACATGTTCAATGATACGTCCAAATCGGTTGATCTTTCTGAGATCGAGGCCACCGTTTCGGCGATTATCACAGGCGAGCGTCAGGCTGTTCGCCGGATGAAAGGCGCGGACACCGCGGAACCTGAAATGCCATTCGAAGCAGCAGATCAGACGGTCCAGTATGAAGGCCGCCCATCGGTGAAGGTCGAGCGTTCCCGTGATGCGCTCCTCACCGAGTTCGGCAAGGCGACGCTGACCGACCGCTACCTGATGCCGGGCGAAAGCTTTCAGGACCTGTTTGCCCGCGTCGCGAGCTACTATGCCGACAAGGACGATCCGGACCACGCCCAGCGTCTCTACGATTACATTTCCAAGCTCTGGTTCATGCCGGCAACGCCTGTGCTGTCCAACGGGGGCACAGAGCGTGGCCTGCCGATTTCCTGCTTTCTGAATGAAGCCAATGACACGCTGGAAGGCATTGTCGGTCTCTGGAACGAAAATGTCTGGCTCGCAGCCAAAGGCGGTGGCATCGGCTCCTATTGGGGTAATCTGCGTTCCATCGGCGAAAAAGTCGGCGGCAATGGCAAGACCAGCGGCATTGTGCCCTTCATCCGCGTGATGGATTCACTCACCTTGGCCATCAGCCAGGGCTCGCTCCGTCGCGGCTCAGCCGCTTGCTATCTTCCGGTTGATCATCCGGAAGTGGAAGAGTTCATCGAAATCCGCCGTCCAACCGGCGGCGACCCCAACCGCAAGGCGCTGAACCTGCATCACGGCATTCTGATTTCCGACGCCTTCATGCGCGCGGTGGAGAATGACGAGGACTGGGCGCTTCTGTCGCCGAAAGACAAGTCGGTCCAGAAGACCGTCTCCGCCCGTTCGCTCTGGATCCGCATGCTTACCGCGCGGATCGAAACCGGCGAGCCTTACATGATCTTCAAGGACACGGTGAACAATGCGCGCCCCGAGCAGCAGAAGCTTGCCGGTCTTGAGGTGAAGACCTCAAACCTCTGCGCGGAGATCACCCTGCCGACCGGCGTCGACCATCTCGGCAATGCGCGGACAGCGGTCTGCTGCCTCTCATCTCTCAATGTCGAGAAGTTCCAGGAATGGGAAAGCCATCCGCAATTCATCGAAGATGTGATGCGCTTCCTCGACAATGTCATTCAGGACTTTATCGACCGCGCGCCGGACGAAATGGCTCAGGCGAAATATTCCGCCATGCGGGAACGCTCCGTGGGCCTTGGCGTCATGGGCTTTCATTCCTTCCTGCAGGCCAACATGATCCCGTTTGAAGGCGTGATGGCGAAGGTCTGGAACAAGAAGATCTTCAAACACATTGATGATCAGGCATCCGCCGCCTCCAAAACTCTGGCGGAAGAGCGGGGCGCCTGCCCAGATGCCGAGGATTATGGCATCAAGGAGCGCTTCTCCAACAAGTCTGCCGTAGCGCCGACCGCATCTATCTCCATCATTTGCGGCGGCACAAGCGCCGGCATTGAGCCCATCGCGGCGAACAGCTTCACCCACAAGACGCTGTCGGGCTCCCACAATGTGCGGAACCGGCACTTGACCAAACTCCTGGAAGAGAAGGGCCGCAATGATGAGGAGACATGGTCTTCCATCGTCACCAATGGCGGTTCCGTCGATCATCTCGACTTCCTGGATGACCTCGAAAAAGACGTGTTCAAGACCGCTTTCGAAATCGACCAGCGCTGGGTCATTGAGCATGCGGGCGACCGTGCACCGATGATCGATCAGGCACAGTCCGTGAACCTCTTCGTGCCTGCGAATGTGCATAAGCGGGACCTGCACCAGCTCCACTTCCAGGCATGGAAGCAGGGCGTCAAGTCGCTCTACTACTGCCGCTCGCTCTCGATCCAGCGTGCGGAAAGCGACAGCTCGCATCAGGCCCAGGAAGCAGCAAAGCAGGCCGAAAAAGCAAGCGGCGCCGCGGAAATTCCACTCAAGACCTTAAGCGAGGTCGCCGTGGAAACCCGTCTCTCCGACGCCCAACCCGCAAAGGTGAACCCGGCTGAGATGAACGACTATGACGAGTGTCTCGCCTGTCAGTAAGCCATAAGCTAAAGCACGCCGCGTTTCGCTGAACCGGATTCGTAAAAGTAAAACTGTCATGTTACTAATGTAAGCCTTCAAAGAGGGAGGGCTTACAATGCCAAATATGCGCGACGTAAAATTTGCGTCTTTCAACCTCTACAATCTTGAAATTCCAGGCAAGCGACGGCGCGGCGCAAGGGGATATACCCAGGCGGAGTATGACGCCAAGCTTGATTGGTCGGCCTTCATCTTGAAGCAGTTGGACGCCGACATCATTGCCTTCCAGGAACTGTGGTCAAAACAGGCATTGAAGGACCTGTTCGCTCATGCGGGCCTCGACTCGGATTACGATCTCATCTTCATTGGCAATAACTGGTATGACATTGCCGTTGCGGCTGCGGTTCGAAAAAAGGATTGGCGGGTCAAGAGCAAGCAGATTGTGAAGGACTTTCCAGACGAGTGTGTCCTCAAAAAAAGAAGGAGCACCGAAGACGACGATGTCAGCGTCAAGATCGACCGGTTTTCGCGCTCCATCCTGTGCCTGAACATTGAGCACGTCCGCGCATCCGATGTTCCACAGATGAAAGTCTTTTGTTCCCACCTGAAGTCCAAACTCCCGTCCAATCTGGACAAGCCGGAAAGGGAAGACGCGGCCATCAGGAAACACCAGGCAGCTCTTGGTGCCGCCATTTCCACCATCCGCCGAACGGCTGAAGCCGCAGCGCTCCGAATATTATTGAGCAAAGCACTTCTGAAAAATGACCGGCCGGTGGTGCTCTTGGGCGATTTGAATGACGGCCTTCACTCCAACACCCTCAACATTTTGAGTGGACAGCCAACGTTCCGGCTTTTTGAGGGCAGCCGCGCCGGCGCGAACAGCGATCGGGGCATGTATTTGGCCCAGATGCTCCAGCAATACCGAAGTCTACGCAATGTGTATTATTCGCACAGTTACCAGGGCGACCTGGAGACCCTCGATCACGTGCTGGTTTCGGAGCAGTTCTATGACCATTCCGAGAACAGACGATGGTCGTTCCGCGAGATGAGAGTGTTCAATGACCATCTGGAAGAACATGTAGCAAAGGGATTCCACAATACCTCGGATCATGGGGTTGTGACCGCGAGCTTTGACTGGAATCCCTATTGATCTGGCCGTCTCAGCTTCAATAAGTTGTGGATAGAAGCTTCAATATGTTGACCCTGGAAGTCCCGCAGGTGCAATATATTGTGTGTCCGAACATCCGCAGAGAGCCGAACGATCCCATGTCCCTTCTTGAAGAACGCGCAACTTACAAGCCCTTCCGCTACCCTTGGGCCTATGACGCCTGGCTCACCCAGCAGCGCATTCACTGGCTGCCGGAAGAGGTGCCGCTCGCCGACGATGTGAAGGACTGGGCGAAGGTGCTGACCGAGCCGGAGCGCAATCTGCTGACACAGATCTTCCGCTTCTTCGTGCAGGCGGACGTGGAAGTGAACAATTGCTACATGCGCCACTATTCCCGCGTCTTCAAACCAACCGAAGTGCAGATGATGCTGGCCGCCTTCTCCAACATTGAGACGGTTCACATCTCCGCCTATTCCCATCTGCTCGACACGATCGGCATGCCGGAAGTGGAGTACGAAGCCTTCCTCAAATATGAGGAGATGAAGGACAAGTACGACTATATGCAGGAATGGGGTGTGGAGACGAAGGAAGACGTGGCGAAGACGCTCGCGGTCTTCGGCGCCTTCACAGAAGGCGTGCAGCTGTTTGCCAGCTTCGCGATCCTCATGAACTTCCCGCGCTTCAACAAGATGAAGGGCATGGGTCAGATCGTCACCTGGTCCGCCCGCGATGAAACCCTCCACACCGAAAGCGCCATCAAGCTCTTCCGCACCTTCGTGGATGAGAATCCGGAGCTCTGGAACGAGAAGCTTCAGAAAGACATCTACAAAGCGTGCGAAACCATCATCACCCATGAAGATGCGTTTATCGATTTGGCGTTTGAGATGGGCGCCGTCGAGGGCTTAAGCGCGGAAGAGGTGAAGAGCTATATCCGCTGGATCGCCAACCGTCGTCTCACCCAGCTGGGTCTTCTGCCGATCTACCGGGTCGACAAAAACCCGCTACCTTGGATGGACGAAATGCTGAACGGCATCGAGCACACCAACTTCTTCGAAAACCGCGCAACGGAATATTCCAAAGCCTCCACGGAAGGCAGCTGGGAAGAAGCGTTTGATTGAGGCTGAGTTGATAGATGCAAGAAATGGGGCGGCCACACTGGCCGCCCTAGTTGTTTCAAGATATTTTCTGCCGCAATAGCCAGCAAAAAACGACTCGTACATTCGTCACCGCTTAGCGGCTACGAAAGTGTGAGCAAACAAATTCGATGCGACCGAAACGGCGTCGACGGTAAGAACGTACGAAAATCATAATGATTCCCCCCGTTTAACAGTGGGTTGAATCAGGCGCCTACTCGTGCGATTCTTTGTGTGTGTGAAAAGAAAACACGGGCTTTTCGCCTGGGTTTCGCGTCGTGTGCTTTTAGCGCACGGCGCCTTTTTTTGAGAATTACCCTACATTTCCAGCCAATCCTTCCCTCGGTAATTTCCCGATGGGGCCGCTAACGCGATCCAAGCGTACCGCGACACCCAAGATGTTGTTCATCGTGAGCTAGCTGACTCAGTCGATGGGCAACCCGTCTCTTCCTCTGCGATTGATGAGCGGAATGATGCTGAACATATGCCAGATACTATCGCTGAGGCGTCAGCCAGCCCGGGTTACGATGTGAGTTTTACTCAGGAAGGCATAACGCTAGGCGGACTGATAGCGTCAAAGGAAGAAGCGGAGAAGGTGATAAAAGCACTTTCGGCTTTAAAGGAGCTGCTGTCTTCTGACGTTTCTGAGAGTGAGACAGTTGTTGGGTCTGATAGTGAGAGTTTTTAGCTCGGAGTTGGTCCTAAGCTGTTACCGTCCCACTTTTTTCGCCCCTGGACCCTCGGGTCAAGCCCGAGGGTGACACTCTTTATTCGGGGTCATTCCCTCTCTACTGTCATCCTCGGGCTTGACCCGAGGATCCATAAAGCCTCAAGGCGTGTACCAGATGGGCGACGAGTAGGCGCGTTCCTGGATCGTCGCGGGGCCCTCGTAAGGCGTGGGTTGGCCGAGCGCGATGGCGTCGAGCTGCGAATGCCGGATGGTCGGGATTTGAAGCACCCGCACATAGTAGAAAGCGCGCTGGCTCGCATCGAATTCCGGATCGGTCCAGAGCGTGGAGAATTCCGCCGCGCCGATAGAGTTTTCAACCGTACCGGTTTCGAGATCCACCGTATTGCCGACCGGCGGTAGCTTGCCGTCGGCGCCGGGTACGCGTCCGTCCGACCAGGCCACATCAAACACTTTCTCGTGGGAGGTGCCGTCCGCATCGACCCAGCCTTTGATCACCTGCACCCGGTCGAGATTGGCATCGATCGGGTCTTTGGTGGCCCGGATCAGCAGCTGAACGCCGGTGTCCGATGGCGCCGTGCTGAGATTGCCGCCCATGGGCACGCCCCCCGCATAGCCGATGCTGGCAAGATCGTCGGCGTCTGCGGCGGCAGCGTCATACGCCCAACCGCCAAAGACGCGGAGCGACATGCGCGGACCCGTCGTGGCATAGGTTTCCCGGCGGGCAAAGGCTTCAAAAATGCTTTCGCGGGTATTCTCTTCGGCCCAAACGGCCGCCAGCCCTTGCGCGGAATAGTTCCAGCCATCAAACGTGTCAACACCCGGCGTATAGGCGTTTCCCTCATCCGTCTCATCATAGGCGCGCTTGTTTTCCGGGATGGAATCCTTCGCCATCTTGCCCCAGAAATTGGGTTCTTCAGCCGAGGCGATACTCGTATGCGCATCCGTCGAGCCGATCACCCCGAACTGATAGGGGTTCACGCCGATCTGCTGTTCGATCTCCAGACCGCGCCGGAGCCCTGAGCGCATAAAGTCACCGACGGCTGCCTGATAGCTCGGTCCCTGTGGCTTTGGCTGGAGATAGAAATTGAAAGGCTCAAAGTCCGCAAACTCATCGTCGGGTGAAAGTGTCGGGTCGGTTTCCGAGTCGCCCTTAACCTGCGTCACTTCCACAATGGGCTCCCACTCCATGCGCGTGCGCGCGAACTCCGCCGTGATCGGCTCGCCATTCAGCCGCGTGGTGCTGAACATGTAGCCCTTGGAGAGATTGGGATTGTGCGGGATCGCCATGAAACGCGCGCCCGTCTCTTCCTGAAGCGCCGCCAGACCTTCCCAGAGCTGATGCGGGTAGGGCGCTTCGCCGGAGCCGATCGGATCAATGCTCGCGGCCTGCTCCCCATTCATTGTCGACATGACAACCCGATGCAGGTTCACGCCATTGTTGGTCTGAGTCCACTCCCAACCGATCATGGGCGTGAAAACCCCGGGCTCGTAATGCGCCTCGGCGGCTGCAGCCGATTTCGCCCACATGTCTGCGCTGATGGCATCCGCCACATCGCGGGGGATGCCGACCACGTCGCTGACGGCAATGTTCTGCAGGCCGCCGGTAACGACCGGGTCTTTCGTGTCGCCCGGCTCAATCTGATTGGGGGCAAAGCCGGTGCTGACGACACTGGTGAGGTGCGTGGGTTCGTCGATGGTGTCGCGCAGCTGGCCGAGCGCAAAGGTGGTGAACCAGCGCTGCCAGAACCAGGCTTCCGACATGTCCGGATTCTGGCGGAAGATTTCACCGATCACGCCCAGCGATTCCGCATGATCAGAAACGACCAGAAAATCGAGCGGTTGCTGAAGCTGGACACGCACCCGGTTGAACGGGTGCACCACTGGTTCCCCTTTGGCGAGACGATAGGCCGTGTCTGGGTCGGCGGTCCGGTTGCCTGCAATGAAGGCGTCGGTGGAATAGGAGGAGTGCAAATGCGTATCGCCCCAAAGCAGCTGTGTGTCTGCCGCGTGAGCCGCGGTCGTCAGGCTGGTGCCCGCAAGCAGGGCGGCGGTCAATAGTGGTCGGCGCATCAGAAATCTCCCAGTCTTTATCGTTTGAGAGAGTATAGGAAAGAATATGGCATGCGTCATGCCATATTATTCTCATTCCTCCCTGCGGAATTCAAAATCTGCGCTAGAGCAAAGATGGCCGGGATCACCGCCGATAGATCGACATGACCGCCCCATTGCTAGTGAGTTCCGATTTCCGAAGCTTCAGGGCAGAGGGAACCGTGCCTTCGGCGAACAAGCGTTTGCCGGACCCGACAACCACCGGGAAGGTCCAGAGCCGAAACTCATCGACAAGGTCATGGCTCAAAAGGGTCTGGATCAGCTTGCCGCTGCCATGCACCTGGAGGAGAAGACCGTCCTGTTGCTTGAGGGCGGCGACCTGCTCGCTAACGTCGCCGGAGAGCACTGTCGTGTTCTCCCAAGTGGGATTGGTAAGGGTCGACGACGCCACATATTTGGTGGCGCCGTTCATGCGCGCCGCCGCTGGGTCGGCTGGGTCAGCTTCCGGCCAATGTCCGGCAAAGAGCTCATAGGTCTTGCGGCCAAAGAGCATGTCGTAAGGCTCGGCCATGGCTTCCCGGCCAACCTGTTCCATCACCCCTTCCCAGCACGGCTGCGCCCATCCGCCTTGGGTGAAGCCACCAGACGGATCTTCTTCCGCAGACGACGGGCCCTGCATCACACCGTCAAGACTGAGGAAAGTCAGTATCGCAAGCTCTCTCATGAGGTTCTCCCGTTAACGACAGCTTTTGACAGGTTTCTATTTCACTGCATAAACCTTGTAAGCAACGCCCTTGGCCGTCAGCCGCCCAATGCCCACGGCCACCACATGATTGAGCCAGGCGTAAGGCCCATCCATGGCCGCTTCAAAGAGCGGGTTGGTGCGGAAATAATAGGTGGCGGGATCAAGCGCCTCGCGGGCGTCACGGTCACCCATCACCCCCAGCTGTTCCGGCGGCATGACAATGCGACCGCCATAATAGACGTAGATATTGTGCCCATCATCCGTGGTGAGCGCGGCGCGCACGTCGATCTTGAGGGACCCGTCTGCACGCGCAAGCACCCAGTCGCCACCTGACGCCGGCATGGTGCCTTTGATCTTCGGTCCCTCAAATGTGCCGCCGTCGACATGGGCGATCATGCGCATGCCATCAGGCGCGCCTCCGATCACCAGGTTGGGTTCGCGTAAGACAGCATCAATCTCAAAAAGAAACTCTGTTGCAACGTCGCTCATGTCTGTCTCCCCTATCTTGTTGGGGACGACTTTAGGCAGCTTGATGCAGCACGTCTATTGCGGAGCAGGACCTTTGAAAACAGGTTGCCGCTGCAGGACCTGATTTTCTAGATAGTCGATTAAACCACGGATCATGGCAGGTCGATCGGTGCAGGCCGCGGCCCGTTGCTTGAGCTTCGCAATCAGGTTCTCATCGCGGCTTGGCTCTTCTGCGAGTTTTTGTGCAAAGGCAGCAATGTCTTGGGCATCAGACCAAGGTTCGTAAAACCCTTCGCGACATGCTTGCTCTGCCACATCGCCCCAGGGCTGGGAGAGAACCGGGATGCCGGCGGCCATGGCTGCCACCGCCGACGTCGCCCCGCCCGCGCGCGGTGGATTGAGATAGGCATCGCAGGCGCCGAGAATTTTGGGTACATCATCCCGAAATCCAAGGAAACCACATCGCTTTTCAAGCGTCGTGAGGCCTGTCGTCAAAGCGCCAGGGGCTTCAATCGGTCCGGCAAACACAAAGAACAGATTGGGGTGTTGGACAAGCGCCGCCTCCAGAATGGAAAGGAAGTGTGGCGTGAGCTCCCGATCAAACCGAGTACCGACCAGGCAGAACGCGATAGCGCCTTCAGGTATTCCGAGAGACGAACGGGGCAGGGGCGTTTCAGGTTCCCGGGCCGCAAAGGCGTATTGCGCGGTGACCAGCGCATCATCGTGAAACCGGAGACCGTCGCGCAGTGTCTGGTCTGTTTCCTTGATGATCCGCGGAACAACAAGAGCCTGGGACGCAGCGATCGGCATCATGCCACCAAACGGAATGGTTGCGACCGTCGTGAACAGAGAGCAAAGGTCCGCGGTCGGGCTCGAGCCTCCGAGCGAAAGGACGAATTGCGGGTTATGGGCTCGAACGAGGTCGACCACCTTCATGATTTCGCTCGCAACAGGCATGGTCGGCGGGCATTGATAGAAAGGAAAAGTATCCTCCCTGTATCTGATCTGGCGCACACCCGACGCATCTTGCGAATAGTTGCTGAGCGCCGGATGGAAAAGCGGAACACTCATCTGACTGGGCAGGTCCGCCGTGTTGATGAGAAGAATGTCCTTGCCGAGCGCTTTTAGAACTTGCGCGTTTTGATAGGTGTCCGCTGATGGCGCATGCAGCTCGGACAGCAATTGGTTGCTGAGGATAACGACCCTGTCTTGCTGACGGTCTTCTGGCGGCACCCAGGCGCCCGCGCGCGGCCCTAGCTGCTCCTTCCAGATGTTGGAGAGCTTCAGATAGAACCGATAGATCGATTCAAAGCTTTCTGCGTCGGCTATCTCCCCTGACGAAAAGAGAGTCTGCCGTATTTGCCAATAGACTTGGTGACACTCTTCAAGCGTCAGGTGACCGTCGCTAGCCAAATGAATGACAAGACGCAAATAGTCAGGCTTTGGATCGATCTTGAGCAGGAAGGAAACCAAAAACAGATTAAACGCGGGATCTTGTGTGATCGCCTGATTGATGATCTGCGTGCAGGGTTCCAGAAACTCCGGGTGTGTGCGGACTAGGGTCGAGGCTTTTTCCATCTCGAAATGCGCGTGGATGAAAGCGGCAAGATCGCTCGGCATCGAACCACCGGACAGGCTGGTATCGAAAGGCACATCCACGCGACCCGGCATGTTCGCGGCAAGCATGGCGAGCGCTTGGCGCAATCCATCGAGCGTCTCAGCACTTGAGGATGATGTCGGTGCATCTGATACGGCAGATTGGGCCACATGGCCTCCCAGGAGTGGTGACTGCCTGATCTTCGCCCTGCGTCTTTAAGATAGTATTAAGCATAAAACGCCAGATACCCTTGAGCCTTACAATCGGCGCGCAACTGTCAGGAGCGCCAGACCGCTAGCGCCCAGTAAGAAAGTCGCAATCGCGACCGGCATCAAACCATAAGGCGCAAGGAAGGGGGCCACGGCGGCGGCACCGGCACCGGCGAGCGCCACACAGAGGAAATTCAGCAGTGAGGAAGCGCGGGCACCATGGGTCGGCACAATGTCCATGGCTTTGGTGAACCCCGCACCACTTCGAATGCCCATACCCGCGTCGAATATCGCGACCAGAAACGCCACCGCAACCCACCCTGGCGCATCTGTCAAAACGGCATAGGCGAGAAGAGCGCCGCCGCCGACAGTCTGAGCGATGGCACCCGTCAGGATAAAGTCGTCGGTCTTGAAGTGATGCACTAGGAGGCCGGTCCCGTTAGCGCCGGCAATATAGGCGGCGATGATGATGACCTGGGTGAGTAGAAACGCCGCCGTATCACCGCCAAGATGCGCCGTGATGAGGTATGGAGAGCTGAGGACAAACGTCAGCAGCCCGGCGAATCCCATGGCCTGGCTACCGACATACGCAAGGTACTTGCGGTGTGTAAGAAGTCGCCAATAACCCCGCACCACCGGCCAGAGATCTGTCTCATGACTCTCCGGACGGTCGTTTGGGATGGTGAAGCCGACCACCGGGACCAACAGCAGCCCGAAGCCCGCGATCAGCCAAAAGATGGACTGCCACCCCCAGGCCGCGATCATCAGGGCGCCGAGCGCCGGCGCGATGACCGGGATCAGACTAAAGAGAGACGAAAAAATTGACATGGCCCGGACGCTCCGCGCTTCGTCATAAAGCGAGCGAATGAGCGCTGGGGCAACAGAATTACCCGACGCTGCCGCGCAGCCCTGCAACACCCGCCCGGTTATGAGCATCTCCGGCGTGGTCGCCATGGCACAGATAAGAGACGCGGGCACGAAGATCGCGAGACCGCCCAACAGGACCGCGCGCCGTGAATAAAGGTCCGCCAGCGCCCCGAAGACCAACATCGACGTGGCGAAGCCGAAAGAAAACCCTGCAAGGGTCCATTGGGCTTCCACCACGCTCGCACCGAGCTGCTCGGGCAAAAGCGGAATAGCTGGCAGGTGGAAGTCAAAGGCCGACCCGCCCAGCATCGCCGTCGCCAGAACAATCGCGACAATCCATCCCGTATGGGTCACTGGCTCCCCACTTTCTCCTTGATGAGAGGCAGGACAGCCAGCGCCGCGAGGCTCATGATGAGCATGGCGGCCCCCGCACTCCAGACACCATCGTCAAGGAAGGGGGCGACCGCGCCGGTTCCAACGGCAGATAACCCCATTGAAAAGAAAATGATGAGCGATGACGCGCGCGCGCCATAAGCAGGCACTGCGTCAATCGCGCGCGAAAAGCCGGCGCCACCACGCAGACCCAAGCCTATGCAATAGGGCACACCGCCGAGCGCAAAACCCAGCCAGTGCACAGGAAACAGAAGCGCGTAGGCAAGCAATCCCAGCGCACTCACAATTTGGATAAAGTTGCCAATCCAAATCAACTGGTCTGCGGTGACGTAGGCCATCAACCGCCCGGTTGTATTGGCCGCCAGCAGAAAGACGCTTACCCAAATGATCTGGGAATAGACATATTCTGCCGGCCCGCCGCCCATATGGGTGACGATAAGCGTCGGCGCGGAAAAGACGACAGCCAGCAACCCACCCAGCGAGAAGCCGTGGCTCACCGCATAGCCCATGAAGCGCTTATGCTTGAGCAGCGTGAAAAAGCCCATCAACACGGGCCAGATACTGGTGTGGTGGCTCTCAGGCCGGTCATCCGGCACGACGAGCACCGCCGCAATCAACAAAGGCACGCCGGCGATCACGATCACCCAGAAATTCGCTTCCCAGCCGAACTGAGAGAAAATCCAAGCACCTAAAATGGGGGCGAAGGCTGGAATGATCGCGTCAATGCCGCCGATGACGGAGATGGCGTGCACGGCGCGCGCTTCATCGAAGAGCGGCTTGATCATAGGCACTGTGAGCGCGGCAGACGCACTAGCAGAAAAGCCTTGAGCGAAACGCGCGAGCGCCAGGCTTTCCGCCGTACCGGAAACGGCACACCAAAGCGACGCAGGAACGAAAACGAACAACGACCCCACCAGCACCCAGCGGCGGTTCCACAGATCGCCGGCAGCGCCGAAGAGAATCTGGGAAATTGCGAATCCGGCACTAAAGGTCACAAGGGTGAACTGCACAACCTCAATGGACGTACCGAAGATCTCCGGCAGGTAGGGGACAGAAGGCAGATAGAGATCGGTTGCGGCGAGCGCCAGCATGTTGGCGGCGACGATGGTGACAATAATCGCAAGGCGGGTTGTGGGTGAAACCTGGGGTGATGTGTCCAACTGAGACATGTCGTTAGTCCTGAAACGAAAAAAGCCCGGCAAAACCGGGCTCTAACTGAATAAAAGAGAGTGTGGTTTGCTAGTTTGGAGGCGCGCACTGGCGCACGGACGGCTTGCATGCGACGCCCAAGTCCGCGGGGGTGCTTTCGAGGTACATATTTTGAAAACCACACATGGAGAGGTCTCGTTAGTTTCAAATCAGTTGCGCGCGACTATGACGAGCACACCCGCACAAGTCAACCAGCCATCAGATAGACACCGCGCCCGGACGCCAAGAGCTTTCCACTGCCATCAAAAACCTTGGTCTCTGCAGTCGAGACTTTGGAACCCAGCTTGATGACCTGAGCCTCCGCTGTCATGTCGCCTGGTCCGGCGGGACGATGATAGTCAACGCGAAGATCCACCGTTGCAATGGAAACACTACCCGTGGTCAGAACCGAATAGAGCCCCAGCAGGTCAATGACTGACGCTAGAATGCCGCCATGAACAGTTGGCGGGTTGGGGTTGGACACAAGGTCTTCTTTCCAGGGAAGGGTGATGCACATGCGACCCTCGTCAACGTCAGTCACGCGAAGCCCCATCCAGCGTTGAAAGGGCGAAACATCGATGCGTTGCTGCCAGGTTTCCAGGTTTGATTGGTCTGTCATGTCCCCGCCTTTTTGCGTGGGAGCTTAAACAGATGTGTCGCCCGTTGCCAATCTCTCAACCAAACCAACAGCGGTGGCCACACCATCTTCCTTGGCCAGCTCATGGGAGACGGTTTCCGCATGGGAGGCAAAGGATTTGTCTTTCACAATGCCTCGAAACGCATGGGCGAGCTTGTCGGCAGTGATCTTCTTTTGCGGCAATGGCGGAAGGCCTGCGCCCAAATCCGCGACGCGATGACCCCAGAAAGGTTGGTCCCCGAAATAGGGGGCCACCAATTGCGGACGACCGGCTTTGAAGGCGGCGGCTGTCGTTCCCGCGCCCCCGTGATGCACGACCGCGCTCATGAGCGGAAAGAGCTTGTCGTGCGGTGCACCGTCAATGGCGAATGTGTTTTCCGGTAGATCGTCGGCGGTGAGGCCACCCCAGCCGGTCGCAATCACCCCGCGACACTCAGCCTTGGCGAGGGCGTCAATCACCAGCCGCGCTTTTGCTTCCGGGTCTTTATCCGTCATGCTGCCAAAGCCCACATAGACCGGCGGCGGCCCGGCGTCGAGGAATGCTTGCAGGTCATCCGGCGGCGTCCATCCGGACATATCGTCAAGGAACCAATAACCGGTGACATAGGCCGTGCTGGGCCAGTCTGCGGGGCGTGGCACCACATGTTTGGAAAAGGCGTGCACCACAGGGAGTGGGCGTCCCCTAATTTCACCGCCTTTGGCAAAGCGGGACAAGGGCTGCAGACCGAGCGTGCCGGTCCGCCAGCTGTTGAGCTGTTTGGAGAACATCGCCCGCTGCGCACGGATCGCCCCATAGGTCCACCGGTTGAGGCGGCGCCCCAGGATACCGTTTCCCAACCCAGCAATCGCAAAGTCACCAGTGGGCACGATGACGGGCTGCAGCGCCGTTTGAATAACGGGAATATTGAGCGCTTCGCCGAGGTCCGTCGCAACCGGCACTTTCGGATGATAGAGAATGAGGTCTGCACCTCGTGTGGCTTGGGTGCTGCCTTCGATGATTTCCGCGGTGACCTTCTGGCTGATATCGCGGAAATTCCGAATGATGGCGGAAAGACTGCCTGAGATTAAATCGCGGCCTTCCGGCGATTGAAGCAACGCCTGGAGATCAAGGCCGCCGGAGACATACTCAAACCCAAATCCATGAACCCAGTCTGCGAAATTCTCCGGGCCGCTGATCACCACATCATGGCCCGCGGCGCGAAGACCAAGCGCCAACGCTACATAGGGTTGCATGTCACCCCGCGTGCCAAGCGTTAGGATCGCAATGCGCATGTGAGCCTCCTCGCACCTGGGCCAAGTGTGCCACCTTGGCCGTCAGAAGCCTAGAGGCTATGCAGAGCCTTAGAGCCCGAACTCACTCATCATGACCGGCCGCCCTTCATCGATCGATCTGTGGGCGGCAAGTCCCATTGCAACTGCTTTCAGCCCGTCTTCCGCACTGACTTTGGCCGGCGTTCCATCTGTGACCGCTGCCTGAAAGTCCAGATGCTGGAAATAGCTCGCGCCATGATGATAACCCGCCTCAAGCACGGCCTGATCGACCGGTACATGAATGGTTTGGACATCTTTGGGGTTCCTTGGTGCCAGCGTCACGTTCCCGTCGGGAATGTGGCATTCGGCTTTTCCGATATGACCAACAGCGCTTAATTCTTCCTGATGGCGGGAGCCCTCGGCGAACATGCAGAGGTCGTGCATGGCACGCACACCATTGTCGAAGTCCACGATAACAAACGCATTGTCGAGAATATCTGGCGTTTCGCCATCATACGTCTCGTCTAGATGGTTGACGTCCTGAGCGCCGCTCGCATAAACGCGCACCGGTTCGGCCTGCACCACGTGACGCATCATATCGAAATAGTGACAGCTCTTTTCGACCAGCGTGCCCCCGGTGTTGCGGCTGAAGCGGTTCCAATCGCCGATCTTTGGGAGGAACGGAAAGCGGTGCTCTCTAATGGCAAACATCTTAAGGGTGCCAACGGTACCGCCATGCACTTCTTCGACGAACCGCGTGACCGGCGGCATGTAGCGATACTCCATCCCAACCCAGAACACCCCTTTATGGGAGGCCGCCCGTTTGGTGACCTCCTGCGCGTCTTCGAGGGTGGTGCAAAGGGGTTTCTCGCAGAGCACATGAAGATCCGTTGACCAGACATCTTCCAACACACCCGCATGGGTAAAGTTGGGGCTGGCGATCACAAGCGCATCGACTTTGTCGGACGCCAGGAGATCGCGGTGATCGGCAAAAACATCCACTTCATGTGTGAGGGTGGAGGTTGCCCAATCCCGCGACCCCTCATGCGGATCCGAGATGGCCGTGACCACGGCGCCGTCGGTGATGGCGATGTTCATGATGTGCTCGATGCCCATCATGCCCGTCCCGATAATTCCATAACGCAAGGGGTCCACCATGTTGAAAGGCCTCTTCTGATCAAATCGTCCCGTGACAGCCGGGTCAGAGTGGATACACTCAGGCCCATGACTGACCTATCCATTACCCCAGAATTCCGTCCGCTCGGCAAGAGCGGCCTGTCCGTTTCCCCGATTGCTTATGGCATGTGGCGCTTTGCTGGCACCAGCACGAAAGAGGCCCATGCAAAAATTGATGCAGCCCTCGCCGCCGGCATGACATTGTTCGACACAGCTGACATTTATGGTGTCGACGGAGATGGCGCCTTCGGCGATGCAGAAAAGCTCTTCGGCGATGTTCTAAAAGAAAGTCCATCGCTGCGCGACAAGATGGTCATCGCCAGCAAGGGCGGCATCGTTCTGGGCGTACCCTACGATTCGAGCGCCGACTATCTCGCCTCGGCCTGTGAGGTCTCTCTGAGCCGCATGGGGCTAGAGCAAATCGACCTTTATCAGATCCATCGCCCGGATATCCTGGCGCACCCGCAGGAAGTAGCAGGCGCGCTCACCCGGCTTCGGGACCAGGGCAAGATCGCGCATGTTGGTATCTCGAACCACACACCGGCACAGTTTGAGGCGCTTCAGGCGCATCTCGATTTCCCGATCGTGACCAATCAGCCAGAAATTTCCTGCTGGGCGCTTGACCCGATATTTGACGGTACGTTGGATCAGTGCATGCAGCACGGCGTGACGCCACTCGCATGGTCACCACTGGCGGGTGGACGTCTCGCTTTGCCCAAGGAAGCGGCTTTGAAAGAAGAGGACGGCGACTGTCTGGTCGCAACGCAAGCCCTGCTCGACAAAATGGCAAAGGAAGCAGGCGTAACCCGCGAGGCTGTGGCGTTGGCCTGGCTGCTCGCGCATCCGGCGGGCATCATCCCGATCATTGGCACACAGAACCTGAAGCGCATTGCCGAAGCAACGGATGCCTTCAAGGTCTCTTTTGATCGTGCTGGCTGGTACGCCATTTTGCAGGCATCCATGGGGGAGCAATTGCCATGACGGGTCCGATGGAAGTCTCCTGGTTTTCAGCACTTTGCGACGACGATTATGAATATCTGGGTGTGCCGGAAGATCGTTTGAAAAGTTCGCTCGCCCATTGTGGCGAGATCACCCAGACCGCCGAGAGAGGTGGGTTTGATAACATCCTGCTGCCAAGCGGCTATCAGCTTGGCATGGACTCCGTCGCTTTCGCAGGTGCGATGGCCGCGCTGACGGAAAAAATCAAACTGCTGCTCGCGATCCGATGCGGTGAGATGTGGCCGCCTCAATTGGCGCGCCAGATCGCAACCCTCGACCAGATGCTTGGCGGGCGCCTCACCATCAACATCATTTCAAGCGACATGCCGGGCCAGACCTTGGCGTCTCCGGAGCGCTATGGGCGCACCCTCGAAGTGATGCAGCTGCTCAAAACCCTGTTGGACGGCAATGCGGTACATCATCAGGGCCAGCACTATCAGCTGGAGCTGGACCCGCCTCGCATGGGGACGGTGTCGGGCAAGTGCCCGCCCTTCTATTTTGGGGGTCTCTCCTCGGCGGCGAGAGATGTTGCGGCGAAAGCGGCAGATGTGTTTCTCATGTGGCCTGATGAAGAGCCCAATGTCGCGGCCATTCTCGATGACATGAAAAAACGTGCGGCAGATGCCGGGCGTACACTGCGGTATGGCTACCGCGTGCACGTCATTGTGCGCGAGACCGAAGCAGAGGCGCTCGATTACACACGAAAACTCATGAGCAAGCTGGATGACGCAGAGGGCGAGGCCATCCGCAAAAAGTCTCTTGATGCGGTCTCTGAAGGGGTGCGCCGACAGGCGGAAATGCGGGACCGCGCCGACAAGGATGGTTTCGCGGAAGATCAGCTTTGGACCGGTATCGGTCGGGCGCGATCGGGGTGTGGCGCCGCCATTGTAGGAGATCCCGATCAGGTGCTGGCGAAGATAGAGCGCTATCAAGCCATGGGGCTCGATGCCTTCATTCTATCCGGCTACCCCCATGCGGTCGAGTGCGATCTCTTTGCGCGCTATGTTCTGCCAAAGCTCAATCACCAGCCACTTGAGTTCGCCGCATGACGGTTTTTAGAACACTTCTTCTTATCGCCTGCACATTGTTGATCACGTCTCCGGCATCCGCCACCTGGTCGATCGTCGCCGTTGATCCCGAAACAGGTGAGGTGGGCATCGCTGCCGCCAGCTGTTCGACCGGCGTTCGGCTGATCGCCGGGCTTGTTCCGGGAAAAGGAGCCGTGGCGGCCCAGGCGGCGACCAGTTTCTTAGGCCGCGATGTGGCGATGGAGATGATCGCAGACGGAGACCGCGCCGATATCATTGCGGATCAGCTCGCAGATGAAGATCTCTATTCAAGCCCCATCAGGATCGGATTGGACTGGCTGCAATATGGGCTTGTGACGTTGAACCCCTCGCCGAAGGCAGGGACAGTGACAGGCCAGTCCGTGCCTGATGATTGGGGCTCTGTGCATGGGGACGATTATGCGATCTCCGGTAACACGCTGAGAACCGGCGTCGTCGATGCTGTGGCCACAGCCTGGCAGTTAGACACGGTGGGAAGCTGCAAACGTCCGCTGGCGGAGAGACTCCTGAGAGCCCTGGAAGCCGGCAGAAATGCGGGTGGCGACAATCGCTGTCCGATTGACGCCTCATCCTATGCGGCATTTCTGTTTGTTGCCAAGCCGGACGATGACCCGGACGCGCCGACGATTATGCTCGAAGCGCCGCGGCATTTTTCAGGACTGGAAATGACTTGGCAAATTCCTTTGGGCTTTACGCCGGACCCGTCATTGCCGGAGCCGGTGGCGCATCTGCGCGAGCTTTATGATGCTGAGATGCCGGACACCAGCTGCGAGGAATAAGAGGGGGACAGAGATGAACAAAAAAAAAGACCTACCTTCATCCGCTCCGCTCACGCCGCAGACCGAAGCTCCCTCCTTCAAACTGGGATTTGAAGATGATGCACTCTTGAAGCGTGACGAGCTGAGGCCTGTTCGGCTGCAGCTCGAACTGTTGAAGCCGGACCTCATTCTGGAGGAGCTGCAGGTGCGTTCCACCATTGTTGTCTTCGGCTCGGCGCGCGTGCCTGACCCGGAAACAGTCGAACTGGAATGCGAGGAAGCGCGGCGCCGATGTGAGGCCGCGCCGGATGATCCAACATGCGCGCGCGCCTTGAAGCGCGCGGAGCGAAAGCGCGAACATTGTCGATATTACACCGAAGCTCGGAAGTTTGCGGAGATCGTGTCGAAGGAGGCGCAGTCCAACACCCTGCTTGACTATGTGATTGCGACGGGTGGAGGACCCGGCATCATGGAGGCGGCGAACCGGGGGGCGGCGGATGCTGAGGCCATGTCGGTCGGATTCAACATTGCACTTCCCCACGAGCAGCTTCCCAATTCCTTTATTTCACCGGAACTCTGCTTCCAGTTTCACTATTTTGCGCTTCGAAAGATGCATTTCCTGATGCGCGCAAAAGCGCTGGTGATCTTTCCGGGCGGGTTCGGGACGCTGGACGAATTGTTCGAAACGCTCACGCTCATTCAGACCGGCAAGATCGATCCCATGCCGGTGCTTCTGTTCGGGGAGAGCTATTGGCAGCGTGTCGTCAATTTCGACATGATGGCAGAAGAGGGAATGATCGCAGAGGAAGATCTGGACATATTCACCTTTGTGGAAAGCGCAGAAGAAGCATGGGGCCACATTGACGCGTTCTACGGTGAGGGCGACGCGCCGCCGCCGCTCATGCGCTCGTCACCTCTTTAGCGGCCATTAGAAGTCTCTGTTTGAGATTGTGAAACTGCCTGAAATGCAGGTGCGGTTTAATTGGTCAAAGGGCGCGGTTGCTATCTGGGACAATAGGGCGACGCAACATTACGCGGTCGCTGACTATTGGCCCGCTTATCGCCGCATACACAGGACCACAATCATTGGTGACAAGCCGGTCTGAGCCTCTATCAGGCGCCGGGATCAATCACTGCACCCGTCGCGGGATCCAGTGTGATGACGGGAAGCCCGGCCTGTTTCCAGGCGGCAACGCCGCCAGCCAGGTGTTTAGTCTCGCCGCCCAAGAGCGCCGCAGCCTTGTCCGCGGCCATAGCAGAGCGCTTTCCCGATCCGCATTGAAACACCACCTTCGATGGGTCATCGAGCGGAAGGAACGCCGGATCAAAGGTAGAAAGCGGCATATTGAGCGCACCGTGAATCCGTTCTACCGCAAACTCTCTCGGTTCACGGACATCAATCAATAGTGCTTTATGGTCTTTCAGCAGGGCGTGGGTTTCGTCTGGGCTGAGGTCGGTTAGCATCAATTGTCTCCCTGATACCGGGCTTGTTTTTAAATTCGCATCTGATAAATTAGTAATTATGAATATAAAAGTAAACCCCGCACAAGCTGAAAAAGCAGCCTCGCTTCTTGCTTCCATGAGCAACCCGCATCGGCTGCGTGTTCTCTGCGAACTTCATGAGGCTGAATTGACCGTCGGCGATCTTCAAGAGCGCATTGGCATTTCTCAATCTAACCTGTCGCAACAATTGGCAAAGCTGCGAGAAGCAAAGCTTGTGAAGACACGCCGCGAGAGCCAGAAGATTTTTTACACCCTCGCCAGCGACGAAGTTGTGCAGGTTATCCACGTTCTCCACGATTTATACTGCAGAGATGCAGGCTAAGTTGAGGCACAGCGTCAGAACAATCGCCGACTTATCCTCCTCCTCCTGAAGCCGCCCTAACCTGGTCATCGATCGAAACCTTCCTGAATGACGAAGGGATCGAACGCATCAGGAGACGCCCATGGATTGGAAACAGGTAGTAGGGACCGTCGCACCAGGTTTGGCCACGGCACTTGGCGGGCCCATGGCAGGTGTCGCCGTTCGCGGCATCGCCTCTGCTCTTTTGGGGGACGAAGACGTCGCGACAGTTGATGTTGAAGATGCCGTGCTTCGAGCATCCCCATCCGACCTTCGCAAACTAAAGCAGGCGGAATTGGTCTTTCGGCAGCAAATGAAAGAACTGGAGATCGACCTGGAGGCCCTCCATGCCGCCGATCGGGAAAGTGCGCGACGACGACAGGTGGAGACTGGAGATCAGATGCCAGCCTTCATCGCCTTCGCCGCCCTATTTGGCTTCTTCGGCATTTTAACAGCAATGATCTTTGTGGATTTGCCGCAAGGGTCTGAAGCACCTCTCAACGTGATGTTAGGTGCGCTTGGATCCCTCGTTGTGGCCATCGGCAATTATTACTTCGGATCATCTGCCGGTTCATCCGCAAAGAACCAGCTCATCGAAAACCTGATTGACACCCGCTATTCCATGTCATCAAGAACCTAGGAGAACGAAGATGGATCAGTTCAACACCCACGTCGCCGGGCTCGAAAGCCCTGCATCTCGAGCCGAAGCGGTAACACCATCAGATAGCGTCGACCTGACGCAAGTCTCTCGAGCAGTCTATGTCGGCGGCACCGGGGATCTTGCGGTGACCATGAAGGAGGGGGGAAACGTGATCTTCCGGAACGTGATTGGCGGTACTGTGATCGCGATTCGGGCTTCCCGGGTTTTGAGCGCGGGCACATCGGCAACCGACATTGTGGCGCTGAGCTGATGACCAATGTTTCGCTTTCTCTTCGGCAGGCAGTCGCCTCACCCCTGGCCGCACCGGTAGGGCAGTATTCTGATGCGAGTCACTATAGCCGTTTTGACATCAAGTATGGGGTCGCCGGGCTCTACTACTCAAACAGCTCAATTGATACATTAAGCGGTGTCGTCTTTGACCGGCGTGCCAGTAGTTTTTCGGTCACAAATACTGACGACTCCTTGACCGTAGTCGGGTCCGGTGAGATCTCACGGGGGACACAGGGTCTTGAGGTTTACGATGCTGCGACGAACCTGTTGTCGGGCTTATCGTATGCCATTCTCGCAAACGGGTCAGGAACCGTCACGGTCACGGAAAATGCAGGCCTTGCTCCGGATGGGACAATGACCGCGATGCGGCTGGATTTCTCACCGAGCACCTCAGGCACTTCGGGCATTCGTTACGCAACGACTGGATTGACCAATCCAACCGCCCTTGCGCCAAGTCTCTACGTCAAGCGGCTGAGCGGTGATGACCAAATTAGGTTGAGAAAAGGTGACGGTAATCTCGGCACCGAAGTCTTGCCAATCACAGATGAGTGGACGCGCATTAGTCCGGACGCGGGGACAAACGCGGCGACCTATTTCAACTTCGACATTACGAAGTTCGGCGTCTATCCAGAGATGTCCTGCCTCGTGTGGGGTCATCAACTTGAGGAAGGTTTTGCAGTAACGCCGTACACCCCGGACACCCGCGCAGCATCCGAGCCCACACTGGTGCAAGGATATGGTCCTGAACGCATCGCGGACGGCGGGTTCGACAATGGTCTGAGTGATTGGTCGCAAGGTTCGGGATCGTTTTATTGGTCTGTTATTGACGGCAAGGCGACAAAGCCTGCTGGAGATGCAATTCCTCTACATCAAAACGCTGGCTTGTCCGAAGACCAAGCAGAATGGCTTAAAGCTGATGTTGTTGTGAACGCTGGGACGCTGACAATTCGGGGGGGTGGTCAGTCCGTCGGACGGATCGTCAGTTCGACGGAGAGTATTGATGAGCTATTCATCCCAGCGCCGGGCTCAAACCCGTCTCTTGTATTCAGTCCATCTTCAGACTTTGAAGGTTCGGTAGACAATGTCTCAATAAAACAGGTTCTACCTTTCGCCGGTTATTCTGGAACTGAACAAACCGTTTCTATTGCGTGGGACGCCGCTGGTGTGACGGGTGACCGCACCGTCTGGGAGACACGGAAGGATGCGAATGATCGGCTGACGCTCCACTTTGTATCAGGCGCTCTGCGTCTTGAAAGTTGCGTTGGCGGTGTGAGCCAGGGCTTTGTGAGCGTAGCGGGTGTTGATGACGGTGGAGATCACGCCGCAATTATCTATTGGGATGAGGTCTCAAAGGAATTGTCCATCCGCGTGGACAGCGGCGCGGCTGTCAGTGCGACTGTCACCAGCATCCCCACGAACCTAAATACTTTCGCTTTCTACAGTGACGGGGCTCCCCGGCTTAACGGCCGGAACCTCGAACATGCAGCCGCCAATGGCGACCTGAAAGATGTTTGGTGACAGCACCGAAAGACGTGCGCCAGCCACTACCAAGAAACGGGAAAGTGGAAAATGGTGCTGCCGGGTGGAATTGAACCACCGGCCTCTCCCTTACCAAGGGAGTGCTCTACCCCTGAGCTACGGCAGCATTGGCCCGCATCATCGCCCGAGGCGCAAGGACTGGGGCGAGGTGCGAAATCGCGGGGAAAGTGCCACAGCGTCCCCCGTGGCGCAAGCGTTCAAAAAGACCTGATTGGCTTGCCAAGAACCGCCGAAAAACTCGTCGCTTCGGCGGCGATGTCCGGACCGCTGACCTAGGCGTTGACCCGAGCCGGTGCCCCGTGTCACATGAGGCGGATCAATAGCAGTTTGGCCCTTAAGTCCCGGTAAATGATGGGGCTGGGACCAGACACACAAAGGCTCTGGAGAGGCAAAGACGCACGTCCAGACGGGCGAAGGCTGAGGGATGACCGACGACAAGAAGGACAGACAATCGACAGCGTCCGGCGGCAGCAGCGATCAAAGCCCAAAGCGTGCCGCATCCGGCGAATCGCGGGAAGAAAGATTGAGTGCCGCCCTGCGGGCAAATCTGAAGCGCCGCAAGGCGCAAGCCCGCAGCCGAAAGACGAACGCGGCAGGCGATACCAACGACACTGCTTAACTATTCCCACACTTCAGCCTTCCCTTTGCCGCAATCCTGAGAGAGGCTCCGGCCTTCGGGCAAGCTGCAGGGGCGCATTTGTTCAGGGGATCCCAAAGCTCTAGGGGACACGAGACATTCATGGATAGACTTCATATCAAGGGCGGCAAACCGCTCAGCGGGACCATTCCTATCTCCGGCGCCAAGAACGCTGCCCTGCCGTTGATGACGGCGGCTCTTCTGACCGACGGCGATGTGCATCTGGAAAACGTGCCTCGGCTCACAGATGTGCGCACGCTGATACGGTTGCTCACCGAGCTTGGCTGTGAAGCGGAACTCGGGAATGGCAGTGAAGAGACTTTCGGCAAAAGCCTGAGACTGAAAGCAGAGACCATTACGTCCACAACCGCGCCTTATGAGTTGGTGACCCAGATGCGGGCAAGCTTCTGGGTGCTGGGCCCTCTTCTGGCGCGTTTCGGCGAAGCCCGTGTCTCTCTGCCTGGCGGCTGTGCCATCGGCGCCCGTCCGGTCGACATATATATAAAGGGCCTGCAGGCCATGGGTGCCGATATTGAAATTGTCGATGGCTACGTCCACGCCACCACCAACGGAGGGCTCAAAGGCGCAAACTTCCGATCTTCGCTCGTGTCCGTCGGCGCAACCCACACATTGATGATGGCGGCCACCTTGGCCGAGGGCGAAACCGTGCTTGAAAATGCGGCGCGGGAACCGGAAGTGGGAGACCTCGCCAAATGCTTAAATTCCATGGGCGCGAAGATTGAGGGCGCCGGCACAGAAACCATCCGGATTGAGGGTGTATCCAAGTTGGCCGGCACAACCCACCAGGTTCTGGCGGACCGCATCGAAGCCGGGACCTTTGCCATCGCCGCTGCCATGATGGGTGGCCCGATTAAACTGACGGGCCTGGTGCCTGAAACAATTGAGGCGGCTCTGTCCGCTTTGCGTGCCGCCGGCGCGGAGATTGAAGTGGGCGAGGACTGGGTCACGGTGAAGCGCGAGGCCGACCGCCTGCGCCCTGTGAACGTGGTGACCGAGGTCTATCCGGGCTTTCCGACCGACCTTCAGGCACAGTTTATGAGCCTGATGACGCTGGCCGACGGACCTTCAGAGATCGTTGAACGCATCTTTGAAAACCGGTTCATGCATGTGCAGGAGCTGGCGCGATTTGGGGCCGATATTTCTTTGCATGGGGACATGGCGCTGGTCCATGGCGTGGACCGGCTGACGGCAGCGCCGGTGATGGCAAGCGACCTGCGCGCCTCCGCCGCGCTCATTATTGCGGCTCTCGCGGCGGAAGGGGAGACCATCGTGAACCGGGTCTACCACCTGGATCGCGGATTTGAGCGCATCGAGGAAAAGCTGAACGCCTGCGGTGCAGAGATCTGGCGGGAAAAAGCTTAATCAAGCGGGCGGCTTAGGGGTGCCATTCACAGGCATTTCAGTGTAAGAACCCGCTTGAAATCAACCGAAGCTGACCAGCCCCCATGAGCAATCTCAGACTAAAAGCGGAAGATACGGAAGACTTGCAGGTGATTGCGGCCTACCTGCAGGACGCGGTCGTGCTGGTCAAAGATATTGCCTATCTGCCCACCACCCGTCGGCTCGCCTTGGTTGCCAACCGGTTTTGCTGGGAAGATGAAATGGGCGATGTGCCAGCCGGCCGCACCCACAAACGGGCTCGCGCCGGCTTCCATATCAATAATGTTGAGAATGTCCGGTCGCGTAATATCGAACAGAGCCGTCAAGACGGTGTTCTGAACTTGCTGACAGTCGGCTTTGAAGAGAGCGAGGCCCCGTCGGGATCCGTTGTGCTCACATTCTCCGGCGATGGAGAAATCCGAGTTGATGTGGAAGCACTGGAGGCCCACATGGCTGACATGGGGCGCACCTGGGAGACATCCAACTTGCCCTCTCACGACCAGCAAACAGGGTCCGAAGGCTGACGCGATGACCTATCGGTTGAACACACGTGACACTGATTTCGAGGCGTCCTTCCAGGCATTTCTTACCTCCAAGAGAGAAGTGTCTGAAGATGTCAATACGACCGTCGCCTCGATCCTGAAGGATGTGCAGGTGCGCGGTGATGCGGCTGTGATCGATCTCACGTCCAAGTTTGATCGCCAAGACCTGACGGCTGAGACCCTCCGCTTTACGCAGGCGGAAATAGACGCGGCATTGGCTGAGTGTGATGCAGACACAGTGGACGCCTTGAAGCTGGCGGCAGACCGGATTGAAGCCTTTCACAAAGGCCAACTTCCAGAGGACCGGCGGTATACAGATGACGCCGGTGTTGAGCTTGGCGAAAAGTGGACAAGCGTCGGCGCGGTTGGCCTTTACGTGCCCGGCGGCACTGCCGCCTATCCAAGCTCGGTGCTGATGAATGCCATCCCGGCAAAGGTTGCAGGCGTTGAACGCATTGTCATCACGGTACCCACGCCCGACGGGGTGATTAATCCTCTGGTCTTGGCAGCAGCGAAGATCGCAGGCGTCAGCGAAGTGTACAGAATTGGCGGGGCGCAGGCTGTTGCGGCGCTCGCCTATGGCACCGAGACAATTGCCCCGGTTGATAAGATTGTTGGACCCGGCAACGCCTATGTGGCGACCGCTAAGCGCCAGGTCTTTGGAACTGTGGGCATCGACATGATTGCGGGTCCCTCGGAGATTCTGGTGCTGGCCGACGGCGAGAACGACCCCGACTGGATCGCCGCCGACCTTTTGAGCCAGGCAGAGCATGACGCCGTCGCCCAGAGCATCCTTGTGACCGATGATGCGGATTTTGCCGAACGTGTCGTGGAAGCGATCGACGCGCAGCTGGCGACCCTGGACCGCGGTGAGATGGCGCGCGCCAGCTGGGAAGACTTCGGAGCGGTGATCCTGACCGAAAGCCTAGAGGCATCAGTACCGTTGGTGGACCGGATTGCGGCAGAACACCTGGAAATTGCGGTTGTCGATCCTGAGCCTCTCGCCAAGAAGATCAGGAATGCCGGCGCCATGTTTTTGGGCCGCTATACGCCGGAAGCCATTGGCGACTATGTGGCAGGGACCAATCACGTGCTGCCAACCGCACGCTCCGCCCGATTCTCGTCTGGGCTATCGGTGCATGATTTCGTGAAGCGGACGTCCATCGTCAAGTGTTCGCCCGACGCGCTGGCAGCTATCGGTCCAGCGGCGGTAAAACTGTCTGCTGCAGAAGGGCTTGACGCCCACGGGCGGTCCGTGTCAATTCGGCTCAATCGATGATCTTAACCTTGACGAGGCGGGGCTCGCATCCTGTCCCAGTTTCGGCTTAGACTATATCCATGGCACATGGATCTGACAGGCAAGGAGCGGCGCAGGTGGCTCATTCGGACGATACGCCCGGTGGCGATCCCTTCCGTCTGATCGACATCACACTCGATGAGACGACGGTCGTGCGCCGGTCTCCCGACATTGAGCATGAGCGCAAAGTCGCGATCTACGATCTGTTGGAAGAAAATTCCTTCCGGCCGAACGGATCGGATGGCGGCCCCTACAAGCTTCATCTGTCTGTCCAGGAAAACCGTCTCGTCTTTGACGTGCGGATTGAAGAAGACGAAGAGCATGGCAAGGTCATGCTGTCGCTCGCCCCGTTCCGCAAGATTGTGAAGGACTATTTTCTCATCTGCGAAAGCTATTACGATGCGATCAAAACGGCCGCCCCGGCGCAGATTGAAGCGATCGATATGGGCCGTCGGGGACTGCACAATGAAGGCTCTGAGCTTCTAAAAGCGCGGCTGGACGGCAAGATTGATGTCGATTTTGACACGGCGCGCCGGCTGTTCACGCTTATTTGCGTTCTTCATATCAAAGGCTGAGCGATGAGCGGGCGCGGACATTCCACGCGCCCCGGCGCGGTGCTTTTTGCATGTTCCCTGAACTCTGTGCGCTCTCCCATGGCGGAAGCCCTCACCAAACATCTTCTGGGTACGTCGATCTTTGTAGACAGCGCAGGCGTTGAGTGCACCGGGCTTGATCCCTTTGTGCTCGAGGTGGTCGGTGAGATCGGCTACGAGCGCAAAGAACATCACTCAAAGACACTGGACGAGCTCCAGGACCATTCCTTCGACCTGATCATCGCGCTGACCCCGGAGGCCCGGGACAAAGCGGAGGAAGTCGTGAAGGGAGAGGCTGTTGATGTCGAATACTGGCCTGTCGAAGATCCGACCCTTGCAGGTGGTTCCCGCGGCCAGCGTCTTGAGGCGTACCGGCGGCTTCGGGACGATCTGATCGCACGGATCAAGGATCGATTTGGCTCGAATGTCGCGGAAGCGAGCTAAGAGACCGCCAAATCCTTCAAAAAAGGGGCGATATGTGCCCCAAAAGCGGCTCAGGTCTTGATTTCCCGGGCGCTCTTGCGCATTCTCCCGCCAAATTGGAGCGGTCTCAGGAAAAGTGTTTGCGGTTTTCCGCCAGGACTTTTGGGCGAGAACGCGACAAAGCAAAACACCTAGAACCCGCTTTTGGATCCATCAATAGCGGGTTCTTACAAAGGGCGACTATGGCCAAGGAAGAACTTCTCGAATTCCCAGGGACAGTGGTGGAACTGCTGCCCAATGCGACGTTTCGGGTGCAGCTCGAAAACGATCACGAGATCATCGCGCACACCGCCGGCAAGATGCGGAAGAATCGCATCCGCGTGCTCGCGGGCGACAAGGTACTTGTCGAAATGACACCCTATGATCTCACCAAAGGCCGCATCACCTACCGCTACAAATAATGTAGTGGGTGGGCAGAGCGCCGCTCATGACACAATCAGATACATCGTCCGATCGTCCGCAGCTGGTGCTGGCGAGTGCGAGCCCGCGCCGTCTTGACCTGTTGAAGCAGGTCGGGATCGTGCCGGACGAGATCGCGCCCGCCGATATTGACGAATCGCCTCACAAAGCTGAGCTGCCGCGCGTCTATGCGGAACGTTTGGCGGCGGAGAAAGCAGCGGCAGTCGCCAAAGCGCATCCAGGAGCGTTCGTCTTGGCGGCAGATACGGCGGTTGCCTGCGGACGCAGAATTTTACCCAAGGCGGAGACCGAAGAAGAGGCGCGCCAATGCTTGCACCTTCTCTCGGGGCGCGCCCACAGAGTCTATACGGGGCTATCGCTGATCACCGGCGCCAACCAGGTCACCAAATCCGTCATGACCCGGGTGCAGGTGGCGCGGCTGAGTGACGCAGAGCTCGACGCTTATATCGCGTCTGGCGAATGGCAGGGCAAGGCGGGCGGCTATGCCATCCAAGGGCGTGCCGCAGCGTTTATCAGGGGTCTGAACGGCTCCTACTCCAACGTCGTGGGCCTGCCGCTCCATGAGACGGTTAACCTGCTGAAAGGAAGCGGTTTCCCGGTCTACCAAGCGTCTAAATCTTGAGTTAGGATCGACAGGTTCGGGGGAACCACAAGCGCGCAGGGTGTGATGCGACCATGCGGGCATTCTTGCCAGGGGGCAGGTCGGAGTAAATGACCGAAGAAGTCTTGATCAATGTGGGGCTGGGCGAAATCCGGGTTGCCGTTTTGGAGGAGGGCAAGCCTGTCGATTTCGTTCTGGAGCGGACCACCGAAGACGATCTGAAAGAAAAGACCGGCCGCGCCGGACACTCTCTGCTGGGCAATATCTTTTATGGCCGGGTGCAGCGAGTGCTGCCGGGCATGCAGGCGGCCTTTGTGGATGTAGGGCTTCAGCGCGCAGGCTTCTTGGGCGCGCGGGAAGCCAAATGCCTTTGCGAACTGACGGGCCTCGATGAAGGGACCCTGCCGCCCATCTCATCCTGCGTGACGGAAGGCCAGAGCATTCTGGTGCAGGCCACCAAGGACCCGATTGGGGAAAAGGGCGTTCGGCTCTCCGCCAATGTCACCCTGCCGGGACGGCTTCTCGTGATGGTGCCGAACCAGTCCGGCGTGGTCATGTCCCGGCGCATCGAAGACGAGGCTGAACGCGAGCGCCTGTCGGTCGTGGTCTCAGGCATTGCGGAAAAACTGAATGCGTTGGGCGTCACGGGCGAGCCCGCGGGCTTCATTGTGCGCACAGCCGCCATTGGTATGGACGAGGCAGCGCTCGAAGAAGACGCAAGGCGTCTCGCAGCCGATTGGGCGGAAGTGCGCGCAGCGGAAAAAACCGCGAGCCCGCCGGACGTGCTCTTCCACGACCTCGACCCGGTCGCCAAAACCATGCGCGACTATGTCAGTATGGACACGGCGCGCGTCGAGCTCGACAACGCCAAGGCCTATGAAGAAGCGGTGCGCTATTGCAAACGCGCCATGCCGCATATGGCGGAGCGGGTGAGCCTCGTGAACGGCCCGGGCTCGGTCTTTGATCAACACGATATTGATGGCGTGATCGAGCAGGCGCTCGATCCGCGTTATGAGCTTCCGTCCGGCGGTTGGATCACCATTGAGACGACGGAAGCACTCACCGCCATTGATGTGAATTCCGGGCGATATACGGCGTCGACCGGTCTCGAAGAAACCAGCGTGCGCACCAATATCGAGGCGGCGGAGGCCATTGTCGATCAGGTGCGCCTCCGCGGCACCGGCGGCCTCATTGTGATCGACTTCATTCACATGAATGACCCGGCCAATATTGAGAGGGTGCTCGACACCCTCAACAAGGGGTTTGAGAAGGACCGCGTGCCGACGCAGGTCTCGCCCATGTCGGAGTTCGGGCTGGTGGAGATGACGCGGAAGCGCGTGCGCGAACCGCTCGAAAAACTGCTCACCGAACCGATCTATGGTGATGGCCGTGCGCGCATCAAGACACGTGCGACCGTGGCGAACGAACTCTTGCGCGCCATTGAGCGCGTGGCGGCCCGCTATCCGGGCGCGGAAATCTCCGCCCGCGCGGCACCCGGCGTCATCGCCTGGCTGGAAGAAAGCCATGGCCGTCTTGTGCGCGAGCTCGAGAGCCGCGTCGCCGGCGCGGTGTACTTGGAGCCCATGCCGGGCTTTGACCGCGAACAGATCGACGTGGGCCCGGCCCGGTAATGGCCCCCGCTGCGAAAGAAGAGGCAGGCAAAGCGGGCGGCGAGAACGTCACCCCGTTTCGCAGCCCCCGGCCATGCCCAATTTGCAAGAAAAAGGCGGCCCGGGAATTCCATCCCTTCTGCTCCAAACATTGCGCCGATGTGGACCTCAACCGCTGGCTCAACGGGTCTTACGCCATCCCGGCGGCGGAAGAGCCGGAAGAATGGTCGGAAGAGTGACGGGTGAGCAGCTCCGCTATCCCCTCCCCCTCGATGGGGGAGGGTTAGGGTGGGGGTGAACCCCTGCATCTCACCCTTTGCAGACAAGCCGAACTGCCTGATGTCTTAAGCAGGACCCACTAATTTCACCCTCTTAAGCGCTGGACAGGGCGGGGTTCATCGCCTATAAACCGCGGACTTCTGCGGTGGATTTGGCCAGCAGGAGAGCGTTTCCAGGAAAAGTGGCTTCCGGTTTTCCGTCCGGAAACGCGTCAGAAAAAGTATGCCCAGGTAGCTCAGTTGGTAGAGCATGCGACTGAAAATCGCAGTGTCGGTGGTTCGATCCCGCCCCTGGGCACCACAAAATCAAGATAATTCAACTGCTTACAATGAACCGGCGCTTCCCAATTAGAGCACTCAGCTGAGTAAAGTGCTCTGTTACGACCTAGATTCAATGTGCTATGGTCTTAACAACATCTTGTTATGAAGCACATTGGTATTACTTATTTTGTGTTAGTGATCATCCTGATAGACTGGTTCAGGTAGTGTTCATGTCTGATGTAAGATGGTGAAGCTTCAGGAATACAGGAGACAGAGATCGTGTATAGATTCGCGTTTATAGTCGCCACGGTTGTGTCGTTGACGCCGCTATTGGGCGTCGCCGCGATGGCGGCGGGATCAAGTTTTGTCCCATAAGCACCTAGAAAGAACAGAACTTAGACTAATTTGACCTGAGGTAGTCGCTGGCACGCTTTGCGTGTGCTAGGATAATTTCCCTTGTGCTTTCCAGGCCGCCCGGATCTTCGTGCTGGGACAAGTACTCATTTAATTGGTCCTTTGGTGTTGGCAACAGTTGTCGGCCGCTGTCAAAAGTCGAGAGTGCCTGCTCAAATATTCTATGGCTCAATTCTACGCGACGTCTAGATTCCTCAATATTGAGGCTGCCGTTGATTTGATTTCTTACTGCATACATGAATTCTACAAAAGCGGCTGTGTCAAGATAGGCAGCTTCAAGGAATTTGACGTTAGAAAGCGCATAAAGTGGTTCTCCACCGAGAGTCTTTCTGCATTGGAAATTGTCTTCTAAATTGATGTTGATGACAGTTTTTATGAGTTGAGAGGCGCGCGTTTCGGATGCATGCGGCCAGTCAAGAGCAGCCATATTGTACGCTAGATTGTTTTTTGCCTGTAGCAACTGCAGAAAGATAACTCTTTCGTAATTCGGCAGGGTACGTTCGTAGCATTCGCTTTCAGTGTCTACACCCAGCGTTTCTGTTATCTTGCGCAGGCGTTGATAAAGGCGGAATGCGTCTAGATGTTGGCGGTTGAGCGAGTCAATTAAGTATGAGGGTGGCGCCTGATTGTACCAGTTATGAACCGGGTTCAGATAGGAGCGACGCCGAATCGAAAATACTAGAGGTGATATCTTGTCACCTTGTGCTAGGTGAAGCGACTCGGCGCGTTCAAGTTTATCACTCACAAGAATCGATATAGAACCAGACAGGTTATCAGTGTAAGCGAGCACCAGGCCAAGGGCTAAATGAAAATAGAAAGAGTCCTGTACATCGAAGTGTTTTATCACCTCGAGCTTGCCTTCTATTTCCTTGATTTCTTCGTTTGAAAGGCATGACTCCTGGTCTTTAGCCAGTTGGTCTTTTGCCTCTCGATCCGTCAAATAAGGATGGATTGTTTCGTGCAACTTGCTGGCTTCTTCATGCAGTCTCATGAGATGCGCCGGACGGGTGGCATCGGTCATAATACGCCGGAACTTAGCCCCAAACACTTCCATCGGCTGAATTGTTAGAAAGTCACCATGAAAATGGGTCTTCGCAGCCAACACACAGGAGGCAATCGGTTTGATCACAAGACCAAGCGCCAGCTGTTCGGTCTGCAGATTCGACGTGATTTGAGTGTGGCGCGCATCCGGTACCTCAATGTCATCACAAGTCCGTCCGGCTGGAATCCCACCTAGTCGTTCCATGTGAGGTGTCAGTTCTGCAACCAGGTATTCGTAGTGTGAAAGAACTGAAATCAGGCACCGGTCGCGATCAATGGCACTACTTAGGTCTTGTAGCCTACCCAGAAACCAGCGAGATCGATTAACGGCAGCAGCTTCGACATCTAGGTCCGCCTTGATCGATTCCGACGTCCCAGTCGGAACTACTTCCGCAAACTCCATTGAACCCCAGGGTGTTGGCAGCACTTGCAGCCTCTCCAGCATTCGGGGCAGCACAGGTTGTAGCGCTCCTACCAATAGTATGACCGCAAGGACGTACCCCCACAAAGTGTGGGACCGCCTGAGGCTTGGCGTCCGGAGCTCATCCGGATGCATCAAGAGATAGATCCAATAGAAAGCTAAGACCCCAAACACAGAACCAAGGAGGGTGGGGGTTCGAAGTGCGATGAACAGCTCAAGCCAAAAAGGACCCGGGTCCCCCTTGAAGAATACACTCCAGGCTGCTTCAAGCAGCGGCGTGAAAATGAGCGAGAAGATGAAAAGCGCCCCTACGATGAGGAGCGTTGACAGACCTAGTCCAAGACGCTGACCATCATCTTCCGCACCGACGGAAGCGCGACCGACGATGTCCTTAACTTTGGGCATCACCACGATGCATAGAAGCGCAGATGCCATCGCCGACAAAATGAAAGCAGACATTTCCGAGCTCCAGTTTGGCAACGACGGCGTAGATCAGTTGCTAATTAAAATGAGCCAAAAGTCCGCATAGGAACTAAATGACGGTTTATCTCGCGCCGGGAATATAGTCTACCAGCCCGCGCCAACTCACTCTGGCAAACCAATGTCGACATACCCTTTTCCCATTGTGAGCACCTCGGTACGCCGGTTGTCCGGCACCCAAGAGATATGGACCCACCCAGAAGCAGGGTCACTTTTCTTGTGAAATTCCAAGATTAGTTGATCAAACTCCAGATTAGAGCTCACCCATCGTGCTAACTCACGATTTGGGACGCCTGGGAGTTCGACGTCTACCGCTTCACCTCTAATGTGCTGACTTGTATCTTTTGATTTGAGCAATCGGTTGAGTTCCAAGCATCGAAACCAACTGCTTGGACTAAAAGGTATTCCGAAGTGCAATCTGATCGGCTCTAAGATGTGGGATGCTGTGTTTCGCAGAGCAGGAATGACGTCCGATGGCGGAGTATTGTCGATCTCTGCGCGAGAAGCCGTTTGGCTTCGCATTGCTTCTGCCAACGTAAAATGAGGTGACAGGTTCATTCTTCGACCCTCACATCTCTCTCAACCCGAAGGTGGGCCTACTTCACATCACATCTTCGATGAAACATCAATTCTTGTAAAGAATATTTGTTTCATCGAAGCGAGTCGTGCGCGGTACCGTAGGGATGTACCCAAGGCCCATTGCAATTCTGCTGACTATGTTCCTATCGCGCCGCTTTTCTGGAATGCGAATAGATGTCGCAACGAGCGCACGCAGCCGTGCTGTTCCGCTAGAATGGGTAGGACACCAAACAGACTTTAATGTCGTTCAGACAAAGAGTGCCTTTAAGCGCGCGCGTTTGAGCTGCCACCGGCCTTTATGATAATAAACTGACCCTATGAGCTATGCAGTTGGTCCAGGCGATCTGGTTTTGTGTGTGAACGCGGCCCCGAACCATATGACGGGGGAGCCGGTGCCGCTTGTCGCTGGCGAGACCTACCGGGTCTATGACGTCCTGCTGTTTGCCTGCCCCTGCGGGCGCTCCGATGCACTGCTCGATGTGGGCGTTGATTTCGCCTGGTGCCAGTCCCGCTTCCGGCTGTTGCCTAAGCCGAAAATGGAACAGAAGCCCCGCAAGACTTCTGCGCCGAAAGAAAAAGAAACCGAAAAGGTGTGACCAGGGCCGTGCTCGGGGCCGCGCCGTCTCCTTTGCGCGGTGCCGGACTGATTTAACTCGCGGGCAGGCCAAAGGCTTGCGGGCCGAAGGCCATGGTCGTCGGTGCCATCAGGATGAAGAAGAGGGAAATCGCCTTCCAGGTCTCGAACACCCGGCCCACCCGCCGCTCGTGCCATTGGTAGAAGATGAGGCACCCGATGATGAGAAGTGCCTCCACACCCAAAGCCTGCGCTGGGTTGGTCATATAATTATTGAGACCGAAGGCGGGCGACTCGGGCCCGATTACATTGTGCTGATAGCCGGAAAAGACGTCCGACACTTCGTGAAACAGCACGAGGGCCACAACCCAAACCGCCAGGATCCGGTTTTTGGCCAGCGCCCAGACCGCGAGACCTGAGACGGCGGCAAGCCCCAGGACCGGGATCAGATCATGGCTATAGCGCATGTCCGGCGGCGTGTCGCCGTCAGGCACCATGGTCTCCACACCGGTCGCGACCAGACTGATCATCAGAAAATCCACCAGCATCGCCGCAGAGAGCAGGAGCCAGAGCGGGGCTTTGCGCTCGAGCCGTGTATAGGGCACGAGCGCCGTTGCGTAATGACCACCAATCATTTTTTGCCTCCCGTTCCGGCGACCAGCCAAAGCATCAGGGAAAACGGCACCAGATAGAGCGTGAGGATGAGAAGAAGTTCCATGGCTGACCGTCGCATCGTTGATTAAAAGTATAAAAAGTATACATAATGGACAGAGAGACGCAAGCGGCGCGTGAAGGTTAGGGCGACAGAGTGGGCTCTAATCGGTTTTTTGATTAGGTTCTTGGGTTTCCCGCGCGACTTCGGCTGGTACGAGGTGGGGAACTTAAGTAGCTTATGTAAACTCTAAGGCGCCGAGCCGGGTTTCGCTCCACCGTCGCTCGCTCAACCGCCCGGACCTACGTTCGTTTGGATATTCAAATGACGACATCGAACTATCTGCATCTTGATTGTCCCATCGCCGAATCCCTCAGCATCGTGGGCGACCAATGGACTTTGTTGATCATTCGAGATGCCTTGACGGGTATCTCCAGCTTTACGGGTCTTGAACAAAGTCTCGGTATCTCGCGGCGGCTCTTGAGCAGACGGCTCAAGGAAATGGAACAAGCCGGCCTGATCGACCGGTTGCCGATCAAGGAAGGGGCGGCGCGCATGAAATATGTGCCTACGCTCAAAGGCGCGGAACTCTCCCTGGCGCTGATGGCCTTTGCCGATTGGGGAGAAAGATGGCAGCCCGGCAAACGCGGGCCCCGCTACGAACACACCCACATCCCCACGGGGAAGGAAATCCGCCCCGCCATGGTGCGGGTCGACACGAACGAAGCGGTGCCCATGCAAGAATGCGCCTCGCTTCCGGCTGCTGCATCCATGGTCAGCCCTGAGCAGAGAGCGCATATAAAAGAGCGCGTTGCCCAGATTAAGGCGGCAGCGAAGAAGTAAGATCGCCGTGCGGTTAGGTGGTCAGATCAGCCGCCGTCCGTCGGTAGAGAAACACAGCGATGACGAAGGCCGTCGCTTCATATCCAAGAAGCATATGCATGGAGGGGTCTGGCGCGCCGGCGAGGGCGAGGCTCGCAATCCGGCCCACGGCCAAGCCACCCATAAAGAGCGCCAGGAGCCCAAGAGCGTCGCGCTGACGTGCCTGCCGAAACGCGCCTAAGGCGAACAGCGCCGCCATCGCGATGAACAGACCGCCATAAGTGCCACGCAACAGGTTGTCTATGCCGGGCTCGCCAGCTGAAAGGCCATAATTCGCGAGCAACAGGTTCGGGTCGACCAAATAGGCAAGGCCGATGGCCCCGATAACAACAGCGTTCAAGATCAATATCGCTCGTGCGGCTTGGCTCATCTCTGGTCCTCCTGCGCATCGCGTCAGCGCTGATGCCATTATCCATTGACGACCGATTAAATGGTATACAAAGTATATTTATACAAGATAGAAAATGTGGGCGATATCAAAGCGAGGACGAGCATGAAGCTTCACGGAATAGGCCTGTCCCCCTGGGTCAGGCGTCTGATGGTGTTGATGGCAGAAAAAGAGATCGAATATGAACTCGTGCGCACGGTGCCTGCAGGCAACCCGAGCGCTGAGTTCCTGAAGCTCAATCCGCTCGGGCGCATCCCGGTCCTGGAACTGGACGATGGCCGCGTTCTCGCAGACTCGCTCGCGGCAAGCACATATCTAGATGCCGCCTTTCCGGGTCCGAAATTCCTGCCGGCGTCAGACTGGGAAAAAGCCTGGTGTCTCTGGCTGTGCGAATTTGTGGCGTCAGCTATTTTCTCCAAGTTTGAAGGAACGGTGTTCGTGCAACGGGTCGTGAAGCCGGGTTTTGAGAAAGTGGCAACGGATGAAGCGGCGGTCGCAGAAGCGTTAGGCCACATGGCCTCGGCCTATGACTATCTGGAAGCGCAGCTAGACGGCACGGAGTATCTCTCATCACGTGACATCACACTCGCCGATCTCACCGCCGGCAGCGTTTTGTTGAACATGAGGCATGCAGGCGAGGAGGTCGACCCAGCGCGTTGGCCGAAGCTTAGCGCCTATCTCGATCACATACACGGGCGCCCGTCTTTTCAAACGCTTATCAAGCAGGATCTCGAGCTCATCGGCCATGTGTCGGCTTTGGCTGGCGCTGAAGTCTAGCCCTGCCTCGTCAGTTCAGGAGTGCCTGCATCGCTTCGCGCGCGGCGCGGTTGGTGCCCGGTGGCGTGCAGCTGGAAAGAAGATAAGACCCGTCGACCATGGCGAAAATCATCGCCGATTGCGCTTTGCGCTCTTTGGGATCCTCTGTGGCAAGGCGCTGTTCGATCCAGGCGAGAAAATGCACCGCAATATCTCCCGCAATCTCTTGATAGGGCGTCTGGCCGCGTCCCGCGCGTGCCATGACTTCCATCCAGAGTGCCATATAGGGCTGCAGGCGCTTTCCCTGCAGCAGCTTAGAGGTCTCCGCAAACATCTCGCCCGGCGACAAATGCGCATCTTCTTTCAGCGTCTTACCAAGCAATGCACCGAGATTTGCCGCAAACGCCATCAAGGTGAGCTGCATCACCTCCGACTTATCCTCGAAATAGTAGAGCAGCATGCGATTGCTAACGCCGGCGGCTGCGGCCAACTGCCGCGTGCTGGTCTCAGCCAAGCCTTCCCGTAGGACATATTCCGCCAAAACTGCGGTGATTTTCTCGCGTTGATCTTGCTTTCGCGTCATCTTTTGTACCATCTGCTACATGTACCACTTGATACATTTTTTGAATGTGCTATATGTTTGTACCGGTTGGTACATTTTAGAGAAATTTGGGAACCATCGCAATGCACCGAACTGTTCAAATCGCCAGCGCCTGGGCCGCGCCTGCTTTCGCCCTCATCATTTTGCCCACCTTTTTGATGATGGATTATCTCCCGCCGCTCGGGCCCTCTGCAAACGCCGAGGCAGTGGCCGCCATGTACGAGGAGAACCGTACCGCGATCCGCTTAGGCGCAACCATTATTATGCAGTTCGCCTTTCTCATCCTCTTTTGGGTGGCCGCGATCTCTGTTCAGCTGCATCGGATCGGCGGCGCGCAGTCCCGTATCTTTACCTATGCGCAATTGCTGTTTGGGCTCGCCGTGCAATTGGTCTTCCTTGTGGCCTCGCTGGCGTGGACGGTCGCCGCGTTCCGTCCGGAACGGGATGCCGAGCTCATCATGCTGATGAACGACATCGGCTGGCTTTGCCTCGTGATGCCGGTTCTTCAGGCCACTTTCATGACGCTCATGATTGGGTGCGCCATCCTCTCCGACACCCGTGCGACACCTTTATTTCCCAGGTGGGCGGCATACCTAAACTTCTGGGTCGGCTTGTTGGCAGCACCTGGCGCACTCGCGACCTTCTTCAAAACCGGACCGTTCGCTTGGAATGGATTGCTGACATTTTGGGTACCGCTCGTGGCCTTGCTCATCTGGTTTGTCGCCATGGCCTGGCTCACCTCAAAAGCCGCCATGAGAGATGACGAAGCGGACGAACGGGGTGTCGCAAGCAATGGGTAATGTGAGCAGTTCAGCAGCGTCGGGCAGACGGCAGCCGCATTTGCCCGGGGAAGAGGGTGTTTGGATGTTTGTCTTCGGCGATCTGTTGAGCTTCGCGCTCCTGTTCGGGACTTATCTTGTGTACCGCGCCGACGCGCCGGAGATTTACAATGAGAGCCAACAGCAGCTGAACCTCGCGTTTGGGACTGCAAATACAATCGTCTTGCTCACAAGTTCCTGGCTGATTGCTTTGAGCGTAAGTGTCCTTCGCGCGGGTAACAAGAGGGCGTCTCAAACGCTCTTGCTCGGCGCCATCGTGTGCGGGCTCATCTTTGCCATTGTGAAAATAGCGGAATATGCAGAGAAGTTCGGCAGCGGTTATGGCGTGGGGACCAACGACTTTTTCATGTTCTATTTCATGTATACCGGCATTCACTTTCTGCATGTGATTGTCGGTGTCGTGGTTTTGTCGGTTCTCTTGTTTCAGATTCGCGAGAGCGAAGCAGACGCAGCACCTGTGGCCGCTCTCGAAAGCGGCGCCACCTTCTGGCATCTGGTCGACCTGCTCTGGATCATCCTCTTTGCTCTCTTTTATCTGGTGAGGTGATATTGATGCCGCTTTTGAGAACGCCTTTCTTGGTCGTCTGGGCGCTGCTGGTGGCATCGACACTCGCATCCCTGATGGTCACCGATACCGAAGGAGTTGCGTCCACGCTCAATGAAAATGTGCCGGGAATTGCCGCGTTGGCGATTGCCTTCGTGAAGGTCCATTTGGTGATGCACTACTTCATGGAGCTGCGCCATGCGCCGAGGGCTTGGGCCTGGACCTTCGGTATTTGGACCGTGGGCGTTTTGCTGCTCCTGTCGATCCTTTTTACTTCTGGATGACCTAGGCAAGCTTTCTCCAGGCACCGAGCTTGAGGGACAAAGCAATCATCACGCCATAGAGAAGCATGGCGGCGGCTGCCCCGATGAAGATGCCCTCAAGCCCCATATCAAAGGAGAAGGCGAGCAGCCAGCCGCCGCCAACAGCGACCCCAAAGCGGACAATCGTCGCGGCAATAGGCCACCGCATGGCCCCGGCGCCTTGGCTCGCAAAATAAAGCGACAGGCCGAGACCCTGGAATGCGAAGAAGGGTCCCACAATAAAGATATAGGTGCGCGACGCCTCAAATGTCGCCGAGTCATCGGTGAAGGCGGAAATCCAGACATCGGGAAAAAGTGCCAGCAGGAGCCCGACCGCGCCGGCAAGACAGGCCGCGAAAAAACCTCCTGTCCAGCCAATATGTTCTGCTCGGTCGACATTGCCTGCGCCGATGCTGAGGCCGACCAGTGACGTCATGGCCGCCCCAATCCCGAACACGAGTGGTATGAGCAGAAATTCAATGCGCGATCCAATGCCATAGCCGGCAAGAGCCGCCTCACCATAGGTTGCCACCATGGCTGTGAGAAAGAGGATGCCGAAGATAGTGAGGAGTGGCGACAGGGAGGCAGGTAGTGCCACCTTGAATATGTCCTGAAAGAGCGGCTTGGAGAATGAGATGAACCCGGTGTCCAACTGAATGACCCGGCCCGGACGGCTGAGGACAAAAAGCATAACCGTGCTGATCAGAAAGCCACTACCGACGGCGGAGATCGCTGCCCCGACGATCCCCATTTGGGGCGCACCGAAAAGGCCGAGAACCAGCACACCAGACAGCGGTACCTGAATAAACGCGCTAATGACCATCAGCAGGGCGGGAAATTTCATATCGCCCATGCCCCGAAAAACCGCGCCGACAACCCCGATCAGCCATAAAAATATGCCGCCTGCAAACAAAACCAGGCAATAGGAAGCCGCCTGCTCCAATATCTCATCGGTGCCGCCCAGAAAGGCGAGCAGTGCGCGACCAAACAATAAATATATGAGCAAGAAGAGGGTGCTCCCCATGGCCGCAATGGCGAGCGCATGCCAGATGAGCTTGAACGCGCGATCACGGTCGCCCGCGCCAAGCGCTCGCGCAATGGAAGAAGAGACGGCGCCGCCCAGCGCCCCGCCGGACATGGCTTGCATCAGCATGAGCAGAGGAAAGGCGAGCGCAATACTGGCAAGCGCACTGGTGCCGAGCTGCCCGATGAACCAAACCTCTATCAGGCTCACAGATGATTGGATGACGAAGGCAAGCGCATTCGGCGTTGCCATTCTCACGAGGAGAGGCGCCGGCGCAGCGGTCAGCAGATGGTGCGTGCGGTCATCCATGTAATCGGGGGAACTCTTTTTGTTTTGCTCGTGACTTCGGAAATGAAAGTGAAGCCGTCTCATAGCAAAGTTACTGTCGGGGCCGAAGGAATTTTCCATCCGCAACGGTCGTATAAAATTGACGTAGGGGCAGCTTTGAACAATTGCGATGTGACTTAGCACCCAGCGAAGCGTCTTGAAGATGCATGTGTATTGTCGTCAGATGATCCGGGTGCTGCCCTCGCCAATCACAACCTGACCCATCATGTGGACGCTGCCTCCATATAAAAAATTACCGGTCCAATAGCTCAATCCGAAAGGGCATCCATAAGTCGGACCAGCGTTTGACTTTGGTGTTGCGATCGAGGTCGCTGAGGTGAACCGATTGAGCGGGCGGTACGTGAGTCCGGCCTCTAAGGACCTGGACATTGATCGCACCTAGAAGACGCCCTTGAAGCTCGCATGCCGCTCCAACAAGAGTGCCACAGGCGTCGCATAGCAACATGGTTGCAGTCTCAGAACCCTGTCGCTCTCTGCGAAGGCTGTGTTTGTTTGAAACTTGAAGTACTGCAGCGCCTTCAGGGTCGGAAAGATAGGCTGCATTGTGAGGGGTGCAGTAGGAGCAGTCGCAGGCGCGCGGCGTATAGGTGTTGATGGGTCGTGGCAGGGTGGCGTCTACCAAGACTGTGCCGCAACCGCATTTGCCTCGATAAGAGTTGGTCATTGGGATCCTTCTTAGGCCTCACGGTTCTGGCGCGCTTTGACGCAAGACACGTTAGCTCTGAAACGCCACCTCCCAGGTTTCATTGAGCCCAGAATTCTTCTTACCAGAGTCTACATTGACAAGTCAAAGTAACGGAGATAATTACTGAGGGTTATCTAAGTAGTGGCGGATCGATTGCGCGAATGTCCGAACCCGCTGCCAGGAACCGGTAAGGAGGAATCATGAGCCTGATTGAGAAGTTCGTTGAACAGCGAGATACGTTTGAAGCTGCATATGAAACTGGAAGTTGGGATGAACTGAGGGCGTATTTCTCGCCAGACATATCCTATGAGGTGATGAACATGTCCTTCCATTGCCATTTGAAGGGGATCGACGCTTTTATCGCCGGACTCAAATGGTCGACGGATCGCTTTGACAAATTGTGCAAGCGAACAGTGGGGCTGAATGCTTTTGTTGCTGAAGAGGACAATACGGTACTTGTGCACGCGGGTATCCGGTTTGCCCGCCCCAACGTGCCAACCTTTGAAACAGGATTATGGGAGATTGCCACCTACCGCCACGGTCTGATTGAACGGATGATCGACATCTATGATCCTCGCGAGGCCGCGCGGTTTGACGATTGGATGGAGAAATGGGGAGCCGGCCTTGATGCTCGCTATATCCCAGCTGAGTAAGCCTTTTCCAATCGGCACCTTAGCGACCGGGCGGATGCCGTAGGGTTGCGCGTGGGTCGTGACCTGGCGCTGTACGGCCCCGCAAAATGTGCCAACATGCCTCCAACGATATTCAAAAGAACATGAAATACGGTGGAGGACCCCATGATCGACTTTGAAATTCCGGAAGACGCCAAAATAATCCGCGAAACCGTGCGCAAATTTGTGCGTGATCATTGTATCCCGGCGGAAGAAAACCTCACGGCAGAGACATTTGATGAAACGCTGGCAGCGTTACGCGTTAAAGCGCGCGACGCAGGTCTTTGGTGTCCCTTCATCCCTGAGGAACATGGCGGCATGGGGCTGAAGCCGTTGGCCAATGCGCTGGTACAAATGGAGTTGGGCGAGAGCATGCTGGGCGCGCTATCCCTCAATACTCAGGGACCGGACGACGCCACGATGCTCACGCTCCTGACCCATGGGACCGACTATCAGAAAGAAAAGTTTCTGAAGCCCCTTCTGAATGGGGAAAAGCGCATCTGCTATTCCATGACGGAGAAAGCGGCGGGTGCCGACGCCACCGGCATGCAGACCAGCGCGGTCGCTGACGGCGATAATTTTGTTCTGAACGGCGAGAAATGGTTCAGCTCTTCCGCCGATGTGGCGGACATTGCCGTGGTCATGGCGAAGACCAATCCGGAGGCACCCCGCCATCGCCAGTTCACCACCTTTATCGTCGAGCTGCCCAACCCGGGCTATAACATCATCCGCAACATCCCAACCATGCACGGCCACACGCCGCTGATGGAAAAGATCGGTGCCACCCACTCGGAGATTGAAATCAAGGATCTCGTGGTGCCGAAGGAAAACGTGCTTGGAGGCCTCGGCGGCGGTTTTGAAATGGGCCAGCACCGCCTCGCTTATGGGCGTCTGCGTCACGGCATGCACAATGTGGCGCGCGCTCAGCGGGCGCTGGACCTTGCAGCCAAACACGTGACCAGCCGCGACACGTTCGGTTCCCGCCTGGCGGATCGTCAGGGTGTGCAATGGATGCTGGCGGATTGTGCAAGCGAACTTTATATGGCGCGCCTTATGCTGCTCCACATTGCCTACAAGGCAGAGAAGGGCATGGATCTGCGTCAGGAAAACTCCATCGCGAAGGTGTTTCTGGCTCATATGGTGCACAAGGTGGTGGACACGGCACTGCAGCTTCACGGCGCGCTCGGCTACAGCCACGACACACCGCTCGCGGCATGGTACACAGCGATCCGCAGCCAGCGTCTGGTGGACGGGCCGGATGAGGTGCATAAATGGCGCGTCGGCAAGAACGTCATTCGGGCATATGAACAATTTGGCACGACGGCCTCAGCCGCCGGTGGCGATCTGCTCTAAAGGAAACCGCAATCATGAGCGCACAAGCAAAAAGCCGGGATCTGCCAGGCTATAAAGTAGAAGCGGTGGAAGCCTGGGTCCGGGAAAATGTGTCCGGACTCACACCGCCGTTTGAGTGGGTCCAACTTCAGGGCGGCCACTCGAACCTCACCTATCGGCTAAGGGACGTGGAGGGGAACGAGGCGGTGATCCGCCGCCCGCCCGAGGGGGAATTGCTGCCTAAAGCCCATGATATGGGACGCGAATGGTCAGTGATTTCTGCCCTTGATCCCACGCCGGTGCCGGTCGCCTCACCGCTGGGCTTTTGCGAAGATAAAAGCATCACCGGCTCTCTCTTTTATCTCATGTCCTGGGTCGACGGGCATTCGCTGCACGCGGCTCCTCATGCAGAGGAGTATTTGCCAGAGGCGTCGCGGACCAAGGCCGCGCAATCATTGATCGATGTGCAGGTGGCGCTTCACTCCCTCGACCCTGAAGAGATTGGTCTGGGCGGTCTCGGCAAACATGACGGCTACGTCGCCCGTCAATTGAAAGCCTGGTACCGGTCTTGGGTGGCATCCTCAGCGGATTCCAAGCTGGAAGATCAACGCGCGCATGATCTGGAAGCCTTCCTCACGGCGAACATTCCCGATCAAGGCGCGCCGCGCGTCGTGCATGGGGACTATGGCATGCACAACGTGCTGTTCGGGGCGGACCACACAGTCGCCGCAGTGATCGATTGGGAGATTTGCACGCTGGGCGACCCGATCGCCGATTTTGCTTACACGCTCAATCAGTTCACCGACCCGTCTGATCTCGAGCCCCCGCCGCCAGAAGCCGTGACATCGCTGCCAGGCTTCCCTTCGCGGACAGAGCTTGCGGCGCGTTATGCGGAAAAGTCAGGCCGTGATCTCTCATTGCTGGATTATTACATCGCCTTCAATCACTGGAAGACCGCCTGTATCGTCCAAGGCGTGGTGGCCCGCTATCGTGCCGGTCAGAAATCGACGGAAGGGATCAACCTGGACCTTCTGGATGATCGAGTGCTGCGCTCTCTCGCGCGTGCAACCGAAGCTGTTGAGCGATTGAAGGCCGCTTGATTGTCGAACAATAGGAAAGCGGCGCAATATGGCAGACCCCACAGAGTTCTACTCGGACGCCCAGCGGAAACTGCAGAGCGAACAGGATAGTGAGAACCTCGCAAATGCGATGGCGGCGACCATCGTGTTCGACGAACTGCAGGAAGATCACAGCGACTTCATCGCAAGCCGTGACTATTTCTTTCTGTCGACCGTCAGTGCGGAGGGGGAGCCCACCGTGTCTTACAAGGGCGGCCCGGTCGGTCTGGTACAGGTGCTGGGCCCAAAGAAGCTCGCCTTTCCGAGCTATGACGGAAACGGCATGTTCTTTTCCATGGGGAACATCGACGACGCGGGCAAGGTGGGCATGCTCTTTATCGATATGGAGACGCCGCACCGCGTCCGCGTGCAAGGCACCGCGCAGGTGAGCAAGGACCCTGATCTGATGGCGCAGTTTCCCGGCGCCAATATGGTCGTCGATGTCGAGGTCTCCGCTGTATTCGTGAATTGCGCGCGATACATCCACAAACACAAACGTCTCGAGACATCCAAATACGTGCCGGATGAGAAGGGCGAGCAACCATTCCCGTCCTGGAAACGCATTGATCTGCTGCAGGACGCATTGCCCGGCAAAGATGCTGGCCGTGCTGAGCATGCAGGCGGACTCATCACCATTGAGGACTATCAGGAGGCCCTCGAAAGGGGCGACTCCTAGTCTTCAAGCGCCGGGGCTCTCTGCTCCAGTTCCGACAGCGTGATCTGCATGTCAAACAGACCGTCAACGAGCGCGGCCGCGTCGGCATCTTCCTTGTCTGCGCGTCGGCTGAGGCGTTTGAGCTGCGCGATGGCCGCTTCTTCGTCCGGGAAGTCACCGGTGGTTCCCTCTTTGGAGAAGTCCTGAAGAGCAGCAAAGATCCAGGGCGCGCGTGTTTGTTCATAAGCTTGCGGGAGGAAGTCTTTCCAGAGACCAACAAGGGCTGACTCTCCGCTGTGCCGTTTGCTCAGTGCCTCACCTAGCGCGGCAACCTGGCGAAGTGCCAGGGACATGCCCTGACTATATCCCGGATTGATATGACAAATGGCATCACCGATCGGAAGCACACCTTCCGGAAACTGGGTCAGTTGGTCATAGCGACGTCGGAGGCTCCTGGGAAAAAGGTACTGGCGCGGCCCACTGACCAGCTCGGCGGATTGCAGCAAATCAGAAATCTTAGGGTCCTGGAGCGTGTCGATGTGGGCGTGAAAGCCATCAATTTCCTTTGGCGGGTGATCTCCGAGCCGCCCGGCGAGTGTGACGAGCCAGTCACCGCTTTCCATTCGGGCCAGCGATCCCGCACGTTTGGTGTACGCCCCTTTCCTGGCGGACGAGATCAGGAAGCCGACATCGGTGAACACGTCTGGGTCTTTGGGTCGGAAGAGTGCGGAGCAATAAGCAAAATCGCAATGGACGGATTCTTCCCATGGCCGGCTTAGGCCGAGCTCATCCAGCCAGCTCAACATTTGGCTCACTCGGCCGCTGGCATCGACGATAAGATCCGCTTTTAGGACGGCATTGTCCGGCGCGATCCTCACACCGGTCACGCTATTCGCCTCAATATGCGGCGCGGTAACACGGGTCTGATACCGGCATTCAACATTGGGGAGAGTTTCAACGTGCGTGCGAATGCAATGCTCCAACAATGCGCGAGACTGCACCCGGTTGTTGGGCGCACCTTTAGGGCGTTTGACCGGCGTCGGTTGAAACCTGGAGAGCCGATAGGTTTTTCCATGGGACGTCAGCCCATACCATTCAGACGGTCCAGCCGACAGACCCCCATGCGCATCCAGGTCCTGCTCCAAATCGGGAAAGAGGTGGCTGAGGATTTCCATCCCACCGGGCAGCAATACATGGATATGGCTTCCCTGAGGAACACCCGTACGGATATCAGGCGTCGTGGGCATCCCGTCGGCGTCGATCACGAGAACGTCAGCAAAATAGTCTGCCAACACGCGTGCAGTCGCCAGCCCGGCTATGCCGGCCCCGACAATAATCGCTTTTCCATACATCTGGGTCCCCATGCGCGTCTCCCGCAGACTAGTTAGAAAAACTAACTGGTATGATGCTACAAGCAGAGATAGAGTGATGTAAATGCATCGAAAGGTGGATGTCGTATGCAAAAGCAACGTTCAGGATGCCCAGTCAATCTCACGGTGGAGATTCTGGGCGATAAATGGACCTTGATGGTGATCCGGGACATCGCGCTGGGCAACCGTCGGCACTTTCGGGAATTGCTCACCAAGTCAGAGGAGGGCATAGCAGCGAATATGCTCTCGGATCGCTTGAAACTTCTGATAGAGCACGGGTTAATCACCCGGGCGGAAGATCCCACCCACAAACAAAAAGTGCTCTATAGTCTGACGGAAGCGGGGATAGAGCTTGTCCCGGTCTTGGCGCAGATCATCATTTGGGGGCGTCATCACCTGCCGGTCTCCAAGCACCATGATGTGATGGCCAAAGTGATGGAAGAAGGCGGACCAAAGCTTCAGCGCAAACTGATGGCCGACCTGCGGTCGCGACATCTTGCTTAAGCTCTTTACAAGCATGATCGAACTACGAGCGGGAGCAATTTCTTGGCGCTAAGTGAGCTGGTCAACGGGTATGCGCAACCAGGAGAGGTCATGTGGATTGGTGTGCGACCAGAGCGTCGGGCACCGCTCGTCAGCCTGCCAGCGGTCATGATCAATGAAACAGGCATTGAGGGCGATCATCGGGTAAAGGCCGGCAAGCGGGCTGTGAGTCTCATTCAATGGGAACACCTGCCGGTCATTGCCAATCTCTCTGGCCGGCAAGAAGTGACGCCAGACCTCCTACGTCGAAATTTCGCTGTGAAGGGGATCAATCTTCTGGGCCTTCGCAACCGCACCTTTCGGATAGGAGAAGCGGTCCTCAAAGGTACCGGTATCTGCGCACCTTGCTCACGCATGGAAGAAAATTTAGGCGCAGGGGGATATGCGGCTGTACGCGGTCACGGTGGCATCACCGCCGACATTGTCTCTCCCGGTAGGGTGACCCTCCTAGATCAGGTCGAACCAGAATAGGCCAGTGTCAGCGAAGCGGCGTGCACGATCTTTTGGGCCATTCCGCTCAGCAGATCGCGTTCAGGAGGCAGCAAGGCCTCTCCACACAATGTCAAATGTGTCGCGAAGGAGAGCAGGTTTGACCTTCTTTTTATCGCGAGCTGCTGCTTTTGCGAGCTGGACCGCGGGAGCCATGAGCACCGCCTGTATGGAGGCGACAGACGCCTTCGCAAGGGTGCCATCTTTGATCGCTTTGGTCATAACGCTCTCGAGCTTTTTGATCTTTTTCGCAATGCTCGCTTCATTAGCCGCATCGATGAGATGAGCGGCGCCAACGGTCTCCGAAAAGAGAAAATCATTCGGGTTAGCAACAACAAAGTCGAACATGGCAAACCACATGTTGCGAATCCGGGTTGCCGAGTCATCGCTGCTGTTAGCAGCTTCAAACATGGTGTCAAACCAATCGGTTTTGATGTCCAGATAGGTTTGTTGGATGAGCTCTTCTTTGTTGGAGAAATAGAGGTAAATCGTCCCCGGTGAGACACCAGCACGTTTCGCGATCTTGGAGACGGACACGTTCGCGAGGCCACCTTCAATGACCACGGAAATCACGGCGTCGCGAATAGCTTGTCTTTTTTCGTTATCTTTTGGTCGCGCCACAAATGCCTCAACACGCTCGAACGAGCCGGAGTATGCCATTTTGGAGCCAAAGACCAAAATTTCCTGGAAAAGCTACCTAAATAGCCGCCAACTGCTGGCAAATCTCGACGAGCGCCGTCGCCGTTTCCTCCGGGGCGATCATTGGGTGCAAGTGAGTACCATTCAGCGAAATGACTGGCCACCGGCGCGCCCAAGCGCGGTGGGCCTCATCATCAAACACCGGCGATGTCTGAACGTAGCCGCGCGCGCTGGCCGACCAGTCAGGCATGTCAAAGCAGTCCTCAAACCAATCAAGGGAAAGTCGGGGTAGCTCGGCCTGGAAAGTCTCTTTGAGCTCGGGAGATATGGGAACCGCCCCAAGGAGATCGGCCTCCCACCAGTCTGTCCAAACTGGCAGTAGACCATCTTGAAGCGGCAGGGTTTGAACAAAGGTCAGAAACTCTGATTCGACAGGCGGCACTGGCCCAGTTTCCGGCGGCATCATGGCATCAAGACAGATAAAAGCAGACGCGTTGAGGGCGCTGGCCAAGCGTGCCGCGATCAAACCGCCCGCGCTGTGGCCCACCAGTATCGGGCGCTTAAGGTCAGGCAGAACGTCTAGCAGCCGCTGCGGCCAATCCTGCCAGGATGTCGTGCCAGGAGGTGCCATAGGTGTCGGAACATGAACAGCGAACCCACGGTTCGTCAAAACGTCGGCGGTTGGCTGAAGAGACGATGGTCCGACGAGCGGACTGTGGATAAGAACAAAAGAGGCCACGCGGTAGCGCTCCAAGGCAGGTCGCTAAGGAGTGGCTTATTCTAGCAGGTACGCGGGTATTAATTGGCATTGCTTGTGTCAATAATTTAAGATGCGGCACAAATGCAGAGGTGAAGGCGCAATGTCAGGCAGCGACCCAAAATACGTGCTCCACGGGCTCAAGCTCTCTTATTTCACGGGAAAACTGGAGGCCTATTTCCGCGTCAAAGGCATTGCCCATGACTATGTCGAAATGGACATGGCCGACTTTCGAAAATGCGCGAAGGCGACCGGCATCGCCCAAATGCCTCAGGTTGAAACACCCGATGGTGGATGGCTGACGGACACAACGGCCATCATCGCAAAATTTGAAGCAGAAGGTGTAGGACCAAACCTGACACCGCAGACGCCGGTCGCAAAGTTTGTCAGCCTGTTGCTGGAGGACCTCTTCGACGAATGGTACTGGCGGCCCGGGCTCTACTATCGGTGGGCGTTTGACGAAGACGCCAAGCTCATGAGCGCACAGATTGCACGAACAATGATGCGCGATCTCAAGCTACCTTTCTTCCTGCGGCGCCAGTTTGTTCTGCGGCGTCAGCGCAAGGTTTATCTGATAGAGGATGGCGTTACTAAGGAAACGGCGCCGGTCATTGAAGCCCTCTATCTGGACACATTGGATCAGCTCAATTCGATTTTTGCAAAGCGTCCATTCCTCTTGGGGGCACGCCCATGCGAAGCTGATTTCGGATTGTTCGGCCCGTTCTTTCGGCACTTCTTTTCAGACCCCACCCCGGGCCTGATCATGCGCGAGCGAGCACCCTACGTTTGTGAATGGGTGACGCGGCTCTGGGCCCTGCGATCCGGCGATCTGGACAAGGTGCAGGAGATCGACACCGTCCCGGATGATCTCGGTTTCTTCTTTGATGTCTTTGAAAAGGAGTATCTGCCTTATCTGGTCGCCAATGCGGAGGCTGCCGATCGGCGCGACAGCGTTGTAAGATATGAAGCAGAAAGCACGGCGTGGTCTCTGCCGACAGCACCCTACCGGGTTCATTGCCTTAACGAACTCTGCCGGGCTTTTCAGGCGCTCGGTCCCGACGATCAGGAACAGATAAGAGCGCTCATCGGCGGCGATATTGACACTTTGACACAGAGTCTGAGATCGATTGATAGTCCGGAAGTGTCCAAAGGTACTGGCAAGCTCGCTACGCGGCTGTGGACATGACTGGCGTTTATCAGGTGTTACTGTGCCAGATCAAATTCGAAGCCGGTCACGATTGACCCACTAGAATTTGACCAACAAAAGCGTCCAAAACGAAGCTTCGTGGTTGCAGTCAGAAATGGGCATCCTATATCGCCAGGTCTGTCCGTTGGCAGATCACTTTTCGAGCCGAGGCGATCAGATGGCAAAATTCAGCATTATTTTTGGAACAATCCTGGTTCTCATCGAAATTGCATTTGTTGCAGTCACCGGTGGACCGGACTTCTGGCCGATGTGGGCGAAGAATATTCTGGCCGGCGGCTTGTTGCTGGGCGCTGGTGCTTCCCTATTGTGGCTTAGAAGCCTCGCTGCAGAGAAATTTCTTGTGGCCGCCTGGGGATTCGCCACAGGTCTGTTCCTGGTGTCGACCCTGGGCCTCATGCAGTCTGATCGGCCGGTGGCGATCATTATAGGGCTCGCTGTTTACACGACCGTGAGTTTAGTTGGTTTGGTTGCCGCCCTCGGCCGTCCGATACCCCGCCACCTACTTTTGATCGGGGACGGACGCGCCTTCGATGAAGACACGCATTAGAGCAGTGTTGTGTCAAGCAGGTCTTCATTAAGCGACACACCCAAGCCGGCCCTGTCCGAAAGCGTGACAGCGCCATCACGCTGAACGACGGGCTCCGCCAGCATATAGTCGCGTCGCTCCAATCCCCAGCTTGCGGGGTCATAGGGGTACTCAACAAAAGGCGCGCCGCCGATGCCCGCAATCAGGTGGAAATTGGCCAGCATGCCAAGCCCGTTCGTCCAGGTGTGGGGGGTGAACAGCGTGTTCGCCATCGAAGGCAGCTGACTGAAGTTTTTGAGGCCGGTGATCCCGCCCACAAGCGCCGCATCTGGCTGCACAATGTCAAACGCCCCGCCAATGACCATGACGTCGAGGCTCGAAAGCTCGCGCGTCATTTCTCCACCGGCAATCTTCACCTGGGTCGCGTCCCGCAGGCGCCGATGGCCTTCCAGATCGGCGCGATGAAGGGGCTCTTCCATCCAGAGGACATCGAGCCGTTCGAGTTCACGGGCGACAGACAATGCCTCCTCAAAGGTCCAGGAGGGCTCGATGTCCCACGGCATCTGCCAGCCCTGATTGCAATCGACCATCAACGTCAAGCTATCACCGACACGGGCACGAACTTGTTCCAGACTTTTAACATCTTCCCGCCATCCACCGTTCTCGCGAGACCGGAAGCGGATCTTCATGGCAGGAAAGCCGTCGCCGAGAAAACGCTCTGCGAGATCCGCGAGTGCCAAGGCATCGTGCAGGGCACCTGACGACGCGTAGACGGGGACCGAGGCATCGCCGCCACCCAACATGCGCCAAACGGGTTCCCCTTTGATCTGCCCGACCAGGTCCCACAAGGCGATGTCGAGCGGCCAGCATCGACCATAGTGAAAATCGATATTGGAGAGCACTTTGTTGTGACGCTCCAGATCGAGCGGATCGCGCCCGACAAAAAGCGATTCATGACCATCAAAGCCAAGCATGAGATCGCCGGATCCAACACCCATCCTGCCTTCCGTGTCGAACACCCGAACAATGGTCGCGTCGAAGTAAGTTCGAGGTTTTCCGTCCCAGGCCGCCAGGAAAGGAGGCTCAAGCGGAAGGCGGTGATGGGTGATCTGAATGCGGTCGATTGTGGTCATGAAAGTCTGTGGCTGCCCCGCGATGTCAGCCGATCACTTAGGCGATGATCGGAGACAATAAAATCTGTCATCAGTGTTCTCTCTAGGCAATAGTAGATATCCTTAGGGAGCGATGCAGTCGCATCAAGAAAAACAGATTTGGGGAGCACGGAATGGAAATGTCCTTGGAGGGGAGAGTGGCGCTTGTCACTGGTGGGTCACGGGGCATCGGCCGGGCGATTGCTTTATCATTGGCGGAGGCAGGCGCTGATATTGCCGTCAACTATCGACGGGACGACAAAGCCGCAAAAGAGGTTGCCGATGAAATCAGAAATCTCGGACGACGTGCTGAAGTCTATCCTGCCTCCGTCGACGATGGCGACCAGGCCGCTGCGCTTGTCGCAGCCGTGTTGAAAGACTTCGGGTCCATCGGCATTCTCATCAACAATGCGGGCATCGCAAGCCGCGGACAGACGGTGGCGGATACAGATCCTGCCGAACTCGAACGGGTGGTGCGCGTTCATGCACTGGCACCGCACAGACTGTCCCAACTCGTTCTGCCCAGCATGCGGGAGGAGGATCGGGGAGACATCGTCATGATCTCCAGCGTTGCCACACTGTCAAATGGACCCAACGGCGCGCCCTACAATATGGGGAAAGCCGCTATGGAAGCGCTGGCGCTGACACTCGCCAAGGAAGAACGCAAGTACGGCATCCGGACCAACATTGTTTCGCCGAGCCTGACAGTGACGGAGATGGGGACGCGTCTCGTCAAAGCTCGATCTGGCGCGGACATTCATGATTTGGATGCCACCTCTCCCTTCGGACGCGTCTCAGTCCCTGAAGACGTCGCGGCGGCAGTGCTGTTCTTCGTGAGTAATGCAAACCCCTATTGCAACGGGCAAAAGCTCAATGTTGACGGCGGTGGTGCATGACCCGAAAGCTCTATACGCGCACGGTTCAGAAATCGGACGGACGCGACCTGACATTTTATGGGTGGAGCGAACATAATCGACCTATTGTTGCTGACCTTCCGCCGCTCGAAGCATCGGCCTTGCCATACAAGCGATGGCATCCCTTGCGGCACGAATGGGTGAGCTATGCCGGTGCACGACAAGGGCGCACCTTTTTTCCTGATGCCGCCAGCTGTCCCCTCTGTCCTGCCAAGAGTGACGGCCTCACGGAAATCCCGGCGGATGATTTTGAGATGGCGGTTTTTGAAAACCGGTTTCCGGCGTTTCGTTTGGATGCCGGCGATGCGGAGCTTGTCGGCGGAGATGAGCCCGCGATTGGTCGATGCGAGGTTGTGGTGTTCTCAGCCGACCATGGGGGATCGCTTGGAGGGCAGTCTGTCGAGCGTATTGAGCTTTTGTTTGAACTTTGGGCGCACCAAGCCAGGCAGATGATGGACGACCACGGTCTTGCCTGCGTACTGCCGTACGAAAGCCGCGGCGAAGAAATCGGCGTCACCCTTCACCATCCCCATGGGCAGATTTACGGCTTTGGCTTTGTGCCCGACCTTCTGATGAAGAGCGCCGAAGCGCAGCAGGCAGCGCCGGTCGTGGCTGAGATCCTCAACCGAACACCCTCAGAGCTGATCCTGGACAAGTCCGACCATGCAATGGCCTTTGTGCCCGACATTGCGCGTTACCCTTATGAATGCTGGGTGGCACCGCACCGCCGTACCCCCGGCCCCTGGGACTTGACCCCGGATGAACGCCGCGACATGGCCGCTCAATTGAAAGCCGCGCTGTTGCGGCTGGATGGCCTTTTCGGCAAACCCATGCCCTATGTCTTGTCCGCCCAGGTCGCGCCGGCCGGATTTGAGGACAGTTACCACTTCACCTTGCAGGTTTGGCCCATCCGTCGCGCAGAAGACAAACTGAAGTTTCTCGCCAGTGTGGAACAGGTGAGCGGCGTGTTTCTGGTTGATGTTCCGCCAGCGACGGCAGCGGATGCCTTGCGCAATGTGGAAATTGCGCAATGACCAGCCATGAGGAGGTGTTTGGTCAAGAGGCGGCTGCAACCTGCTTCGCGCCCGGTCGCGTGAACTTGATTGGGGAATATACCGACCTCATTGGTGGCAACGTGCTGCCCATGCCGCTCACCAAGGGCATCACGGTGACGGTTGGACCGGCAGCATCCGGCATTCATGCCTTCAGCACGGCGGAAGAAACCAAGATCGACATCATTCTTCAAGAAAGCAAGAAAGGCCACTGGGCGGACTATGTGGCAGGTCCGCTTGTGATGGCCGAAAAAGCAGGGGCGACCATTCCGCCCATGAACTTGATGGTGGAGTCCGACCTTCCAGCAGGCGCAGGCGTCTCATCATCAGCGGCGCTGGAAGTCGCTACGCTCAAGGCTCTCTTTGCCTTTTCGGGCGAGGAGCGGACGGACACAGATGTCGCCCTGCTGGCACAACAGGCGGAAAACGAATTCTGTGGTGTCAAATGCGGTATCATGGACCAGATGGCGGTATCGGTCGGGACCCAGGGCCACGCGCTGGCGCTCAATTGTGAGACCCTCGAGTGGGATCAGGTGAAGCTGCCCGCCGGCTGGACAATCGCGGTCATCCATTGCGGGGAGGCCCGGCAACTGACCGACGGTGCGTACAATGAGCGGCGCGCCGCGTTGGACCAGGCGGCTGAAGCGCTCGGGCCTGAGCCGCTAAAGTCACAGCCTGCGCAGATTTCAGAGAAGCTCACCGATCCGCTGGTCGCGCGCCGGGTGCGCCACGTTTTGTCGGAACAAGCGCGGACGCTGACGGCAACTGAGGCGCTGCGAACCGGCGACATGGTGCAATTGGGACACCTCATGAATGAAAGCCACGAATCCCTGCGTGCAGACTTTGAAGTATCGACGGCCAGTCTCGACCGGCTGGTGGCTGCTGCGCGCGACGCCGGTGCCCTTGGCGCACGGCTGACCGGCGCCGGTTTTGGCGGGTGCATCGTTGCTCTGATCGCTGACAGTGACCGAGAGGCCTGGTGGCACGCCGTCTCGAACGTCTGTCCAGCTGCCTGGGCCGTGGAGCTTTGACGATCGCTCAGTGAAAGGCAGGTAACCAATCGCCATGAGCCTCAATCAGATCGTCGGTAAGAGCCCAGATCTGATCGAGTGAGAGCTCCGCCGCCGTGTGCGGGTCCATCATGGCGGCGTGATACACATGCTCCCTCCGTCCCGTCGCCAACGCTTCAACCGCAAGGGACTGGACGTTCACATTTGTCTGCATCATCGCCGCGAGATGTGGTGGCAGCGTACCGACCCGCGTCGGTGTCACGCCACGATGGTCAATGAGGCAGGGCACTTCCACTGAAGCGTCTTGGGGTAAATTATCGATCAGCCCATGGTTGGGCACGTTGCCGTTGATCACGGTAGGCCGTCCGGTTTTCACCGCTCGCATGATCCGCGCGGCATACTCGCCCGAATAGCTGATGTCGAGCTTGTTGGCATCCGCCAGCGCTTGCTCTTGAGCACGCCATCCGGCGATTTGTTCTTCGCAGCGCCGAATATACTCGTCTAAAGGCACATTGAACGTGTCAATCAGATCAGGCCGGTCGCGTTTGATGAACCACGGCACATATTCCGCAAAATGCTCGCTCGACTCAGTGACGAAGTATCCCGTCCGCTTCAGCATTTCGTACCGCACCTTGTTGGCAGCGGGTTCTGCACCTTTGGCGGCGAGTTCTTTGAGCCGCGGATAAAGGTCCTCAATCCGGCCATCCCCATGTCGCTTCTCAAAAGTAAGATAGAAGGACATGTGGTTGATGCCGGCGCACTGATACTGGATCGACTTAAAGTCTTCATCCAGGTCCTGAGCCAATTCGTAGGCTGTCCCCTGAACCGAATGACAAAGACCCACCTGACGAATGTCCGGCGCAAGCCGAGCCAGCGCCCAGCAATTGATTGCCATCGGATTTACATATTGCAGCATCAGCGCATTCGGGCAATGCGCTCGCATGTCTTCAGCGATATCGAGCAACACGGGCACCGTCCGCAACCCCCGCATGATACCGCCGACGCCCAGCGTATCGGCGATGGTCTGGCGGAGGCCATATTTTTTCGGGATTTCAAAATCGGTGACTGTGCAGGGTTCATAACCGCCGACCTGGATCATCAGGATCACGAATTCTGCATCGCGGAGCGCCTCGACACGATCTTCCGTTGCAATGATGGTCGGGCTGACGTTGAGAGAAGACGCAATCTTGTCGGCGACCATGTGGGAGGTCGCCAGCCGGTCCGGGTCTATATCGTGGAGCGCGATGGTGCAGTCAGCGAACGTCTCATTCAGCAGAATGTCCCCAACAATATTCTTCATGAAGACGGTGCTGCCAGCGCCGATCAAACAAGCCTTGGTCATCTCACACTCCAAATTGAATCGGGCTGACTTTCGGGCAACTTGCGGCTCGGGTCAATTTGGTAAAAGCTGACCGCAGAGAAAAAATGGGGAGGCGAACCTGATGGCAAAGCAACCGACATTGGGCGTTTGTTACTATCCGGAACACTGGCCAGAGGTGATGTGGGAGCAGGACGCCGCCGACATGGTGAAGGCGGGGATCACCCATGTTCGCGTTGGCGAATTCGCCTGGTCCCGGTTTGAGCCGGAACCTGGGACCTACGACTTTGATTGGCTTGGCACCGCGATTGATACCTTAGGAGATGCAGGCCTCAAACTCATTCTGGGAACGCCGACTGCAACACCGCCCAAATGGTTGGTTGATAAGATGCCCGACATGCTGCCGATCAGCCGCGAGGGGCGGACCCGCGGGTTTGGCTCTAGGCGGCATTATTGTTTTTCTCACATGGGGTACAGACGCGAATGCGCGCGGATTACCCGCGCTATGGCCGAGCGGTTCGGCGACCATCCGGCAGTCGTGGCCTGGCAGACCGACAATGAATATGGCTGCCACAACACCACCCATTCCTACACGCCGGCGGCGAAGGCAAACTTCCAGAAATGGCTGGAGGAGCGGTATGGAACCATCGGCGCCCTAAATGAGGCCTGGGGGAATGTTTTCTGGAGCATGGAATATCTGAGCTTCGAAGAAATTGAGCTGCCCAACCAGGCGGTGACCGAGACGAACCCGGCCCACCGCTGGGACTATCGCCGCTTCGCGTCGGATGAAGTGAAGGCCTTCAACAAGGTCCAGACGGATATTCTCCGCGACCTCTCGCCCGGGCGTGACCTGGTGCACAATTTCATGACCTTCGTGACGGAATATGACCACTTCTCGGTCAGCGAAGAGCTGGACGTGGCGAGTTGGGACAGCTACCCAATCGGCTCTCTCGATGTCTTTCCCTTCGTTCGGGAAAACAAAGAACATTTTGTAAGAACCGGTGATCCTGACATTCAGGCCTATCACCACGACCTCTACCGGGCCTGTGGCCGTGGCCGCTTCTGGATCATGGAACAGCAGCCGGGGCCTGTGAATTGGGCGCCCTACAACCCCGATCCACTGCCGGGCATGCAACGACTCTGGGGCTGGGAGGCGTTTGCCCATGGCGCCGAGCTTGTGTCCTATTTCCGCTGGCGTCAGGCGCCGTTTGCGCAAGAGCAGTTCCATGCGGGGCTGAACCGGCCGGACGGCGCGGCAGACCGCGCCCTTCACGAGGTCACGCAATTGGGAACGGAGCTGAAGCAGCTCGACGGCATTGAACCTGCCGCCCAGGCAGACGTCGCCATTGTTTATTCCTATGACAGCCACTGGGCGTTGCTCAATCAGCCCCAGGGGCAGAACTTCAGCTATATCACCCAGACACTGTCCATCTATCGCGCGCTGCGCGAGAAGGGTCTGAATATCGACTTCATTTCTCCAGACGCGCCGCTGGACGGATACAAGATGGTCATCCTGCCCAGTCAGATCCATGTGAGCGACGACATGGCCACGCGCCTCTCTGCCTACCAAGGCGACCTCATCGTCTTCCCGCGCTCGGGCAGCCGGACGGTCTCCCACGAGATACCCAGCAACCTGGCACCTGGGCCCTTGAGCGACCTTCTGGGTGTGCAGGTCGTGCGTGCCGAGAGCTTCCGACACTTTGCCTCCATAGAGGTCGACTATAGATCGAAGCTCTATTCTTTTGACCGGTGGCGCGAATATGTTGAAGGCGATGCGGAGACAGTGGCTCACACGAAAGACGGACATCCGGCGATCACCCGCAAGAAAAACGCATACTATATTGCAGGCTGGCCGGATGAGGCCCTGCTGAAAGACTTTCTGGATGTGCGTGTGGCGGCAGCAGGCATCACGATGCTCAATTTGCCCTTTGGCGTCCGTACGCGCACGAGGGGGAACTATCGCGTCTTCGTCAATTACAACCCGCAGACGGTTTCCATAGCCGATTGTGTGTCGGGCGAGCTTGTCTTGGGATCGATGGACCTGCCAGGTGCCGAGGTTGCGATTGAGAAGCTGAGCTAGAGCGTTTTCAATAAAAGTTGCAGACTTTTATGGTTCGAAAACGCGACAAAAAACGGACTGGAGCGCTTCTCGCCATTCAGTTGAATTGAGAAGCGCTCTAAGACAGCCAGCCGGCCATGGCGACGCCGATAAAGTTGGCGATGGCATAGCCCAGAACGCCGAGCATCACGCCGGGCGTCACCAGCGGTTTCCACCCTTGCGCCGCCGCTTGGGCAGCCGCCGGTGCCGGTCCAAGTGCCACCGCGTTGGAGGCGATCAGCGCTTCCGCGAGGTCAATGCGCAAGAGCTTCGTCGCCGCAAATACAACCACAAGGTGGACTGCGGCCATGATCCCGACAAATCCGAAGATCGGCAGCGCCCGCTCAATCATCGCGAGAATATCGGCGCCCGCGCCCATCACGCCGAAAAACACATACATGAACAGCATGCCGAGGGGAAAATCACCACTCATGGGTTCAATCTTCGCGGAAAAGAAGTTGGCTATGAGCAGCGCATAGATGGTGACAAAGAGGACGCCATAGCGACTGAAATCCGCCAGCCATCCGATCCCCTGATCGGCGCCAAAGCCACCAATAAGCGCGGCGGTGCCGTATCCCAGAAAACAGCAGAGTGCAGAACCCGAAAGAAACAAGGCGATGTGCACCATGTTGAGCTCTTTCGATCCGTGATCGACAGCGCCGCCTTCAACGCTCGCCGTTTCCTCCATGATTTTGGATGGAAACAGACGACGGATCGCGAGCGATGCTGGAAGTAAGACGAGGACCATCAGGAACAGCGTGCCGCCCACACTGTCGGCGGCAGCCATGGCGCTCAAAAGGCTGCCATCACTCATGCCGAGAGCCTGGGAGGTAGCGGCGAAATTCATGGAGCCGCCAATCCAGCTCGCACCGATCGTGCCGGCAATGTCTGCGCCATTGCTCCCCATATCAATGAGCGACGCGCCAATGAAAACGCCGAGCACCGTTCCGATCGCGGCAATTACAAAGCTGATCAGCATGGGACCGGTCGCAGGCAGGATCTTCTTGAAGTCCGCACGGAAGAGGAGAAGCGGAATGGCAAGCGACACCGCGTACCCCCAGACAAGATCATAAAAGGGTGCCGAAAACGGGATGATCCGAAGGTTCGCAAGGGCGAGCCCTGCGAGGATCACCAGGATGACACCCGAAAGTGTCTGTCCGATCTTGGTGCGTTCTGACCAGAAGCCAAAGGCGGCAAGCCCCAGAAAGACGGTCAGGAGCGCATAGATATTATCGGCAGAGATCAACGAGGTCATGAGACTTTCCTGGGATTGGGGTCTTAAGCTTGGGGCAGCCGCTCGGCGCGGAGCTGAGACCGCCGCACCTTACCAGCATCATCACGCACCGGCGCATCCACAAATTCAAATGTTCGTGGGATCTTGTAGCGTGACAGCGTTTCCGCCAGATGAGCTTGCAAGGCATCTATTTCAATGCCGTCCGGCGCATCAATAATGCCGTGGGCCAGGTTTCCCATATCATCATCCGGTAGACCGATGACGGCACTGGAGCGCACACCGGGAAAGGCATCAATGGCGGCCTCGATTTCGGCCGGATAGAGGTTCGCGCCACCGGACAGGATCATGTCGGTCTGACGATCGGCGAGATAGAGGAAGCCGTCTTCGTCCATATAGCCCATGTCGCCAAGACTTTCCCATCCGCCTTCAATAGCTTTTGGTTCGGCACCCAGATAGTGATAGGTCGTGCCCTGGCCCTTGTCGGGGCGCATGAAAACCTCACCCACTTCCCCGGGCGGGAGCTCTTGATGGTTTTCATCCAAAATCTTCATGGCACCACCCGCCATGGGCCGTCCGACAGAGCCTTTGTGATCCATCCATTCAGTGCCGGTGATCCACGTGACGCTCTGTGCTTCTGTGCCAGCATAAAGCTCATGAATGCGCTCGCCGCCCAGCCAGTTGATCCACTCTTCTTTCAGCCAGGCCGGGCAGGGTGCTGCAAGATGCAAAACCATACGAAGCGCCGAGAGATCATATTTGGTGCGGACCTCTTCCGGCAGCCGCCAGATCCGCTGCATCATGGTGGGCACCATCATCACCCAGTCCACGCGGTGCTCTTCCAGAAGGCGCAGTGTTTCCTCGGCATCAAAGCGCGTCATAATAATGATGTGATTGCCACAGATCAGCGCCCGGCAGGAAAAGCTGAAAGGCGCATTGTGATAGAGCGGGCCGGGGACCAACTGCGCCTTGTCCACATCCATACCGAGCGGGGCTTCCTCCGGGTCAAAGACGCCGGGTTCTGCGGCGACGATAATTTTAGGCCGCCCAGTGCTGCCGCCCGACGTTGGCGCTTTCCAGTGCTTGGAGGTTTTCACCGGAAGCGGCGCATCTGACAGGGAGGCGTCCGGCTCAAAGCCGGCGGCAAGGCAGGTGACGTCGCCATGGGTACCGGGCTCTGCACCGATCACAAGTTTGGAGTTGGCAACCTCGATGATGGCTTGGCGTTCCACATGTGGGAGTTTCGCGGAGACCGGTTGCGGTGTCGCACCGAGCTTCCAGACGGCGAAAGCTGCTTCGTAAAACTCAATGCCGTTTGGCAGACCAATCGTCACGAGATCGCCTTCGACGACGCCAAGCTCTTCGTACGCCCGCGCCAATCTGTTGGTACGCGCATCGAACTCTGCCCGAGTGACAGTGCGCCCTTCATGGGTGATGGCTGGCGCCTGTGCGTCTTTCTCCACCCAGAAGGCGATGGCCTGGCCGATAGGCAATGCAGTCATGTTTGACTGTCCCCTGTTTTTGTCTTTGTTAAACCGGAGTGTACCGCGCGGTGCGCTGGCAATCAAAAGGCGAAGCCGAGAGTGAGTGACCCAAACTGATCTGGCTTCGGTTGCTGTGAATACTCTTTCGTTCGATAGACATGGGTGAAGCTCAGTCGAGTCCGCCCCCAGATGGCAACTGCGCCAAGGCGCAAGTCGCTCACAAAATGCCTTTTGTCGATGCTGTGACTGTCTCTGAACAGGTTGCCATCCAGAAACATATCGCGTCCGACGACGCGGCCCTCGGCGCCCGCGAAAAGATACCAGTCTATTCCGTCTTCAGACGGCGTGAACTGTTCGGAGCCACCCACGCCAGGATAGATGCGCGCGGGACCAAAATCGTCGGGCAAATCAGGCCCAAATCGAACAATGCCGCCTGCGCCTGCATAGGTCTGCACATTGCCCAGGGCCGCGACGACGTAAGGAATGCCGTCAATCTGAAATCCGCCGAGCTGCGCCGGTGCAAGGTCCGGGCTGTTCCAAGCGCGTTCGAAGGTGACATTGAGACCAGGCTCATTGCGCAATTGATTGTCCCACCCGGCAGCCTCATCCGCGCCGATCAACTGATGCCAGTTGTTTTGAACGAATTCGCCGCCTGCTGCGGGGCCCACCACGCCCACATCGAACTTCCATTGATCCTGAAAGGTGCCACGTCCATTCGTGGACCAGACTGTTTGCAGCGTAAAAGTGAGGTGGAGCCATGCCGCGTAGGGACGGTCATTGGTAACAAGACTGGTTGCATCTGTATCGTCCGGCGTGAAGATTGAATGTCCCAGCGCCAGGCCCACGCGGTGCGACTTAGGCACCGCATCATCCAGTCCGAAAGGCACCCGGGCGGTGGCAACGGATTTTTGCCAGCCGGTAAGCTCCAATGGATGAGAGAGAACGGAGGCTTGCAGTCCATTGGTATAGTGCCGGTCGGTGTTGGCGGCATTTGCGAACAAGTCGTTTTCGACCTGAACCGTGCCGAATGCCCACTGCATAGAGGCGTCCTGAGCATCCTCTTCCGCTGCATATGCGCCAGTGAGAAACGTGATTGCGCCCAGCGCAATTATGCTCGTTAGGCGGCAGTATTTTTGGACTGACATGGACACTCCGGGGGCTTGAGCTTGACGGCGGCCAGACTAGAGCCTCCAATATCGGCAGCAACTATAAAATTTAGACATTTGGGTCAAGAGATCGGGGAGGATCGGATGACAGCATCTGAGGGCAGCTTTTCAATGACGCCGGAGGAGGCCGCCGCATGCGGCATGGTAATCGCGCTTCACGCAGACGTTGCGCCGGACCGTCCCGCGATACTCTCGCCCTTGGGTAACAGGACCTACGCCGAACTCAATGCTCGGGCGAACCAGCTTGTCCGTACGCTGCGAACGGCGGGGTTGAAGGAGGGTGACGCGGTGGCGCTTCTCTGCGCCAACCGCCCAGAGTTTGTGGAAACATGTGTTGCCCTGTCGCGATGCGGCATGCGCCTCACCCCCATTAACTGGCATCTGACTGCCGAAGAAATTGGCTACATCGTTGAAAACTGTGAGGCGAAATCATTCATCGCCGACGCACGCTTTGCAGAGAAAGCGGCAGAGGCTTCAACCATGTCGCCTCACCTCGTCCAAAAGCTGGCGGTCGCCGGGGAGATTGCCGGTTTCACCTCCTATGACGAAGCACTGAGCGCGGAACCAGATCACAATATCGAAGATCCGACCGCTGGCACGCAGATGCTTTACACATCCGGCACAACCGGTCATCCAAAAGGCGTGTACCGCAAGGCCGCCCCGCCTGTGTCTCCGCTGCTCGTCAAACTGCGGGAGACGGCGGCCTTCGATCCTTCAAAGGATGTCGCCCTTTCAACGGGCCCGCTCTATCACGCGGCGCCGCTAGCGCTGAACCTCAACTTTCCCCTGGTATCCGGCGTGGGCGTTGTGTTGATGGATAGGTGGGACGCAGAAGAGACGTTGAAACTGGTCGCAAAGCACAAGGTCACTCATACCCATGTGGTGCCGACCATGCTGCATCGCATTCTCTCACTGCCCGATGACGTCCGAAACAAGTATGACGTCTCAAGCCTGCGCTGGGTGCTGCACGGCGCCGCCCCCTGTCCGGTGCATGTGAAAGAGGACACCATCAAATGGCTGGGCAATGTCGTCTATGAATACTACGCGGCGACAGAGGGAGGCGGGATCTTTGTAGAGTCGGAGGAGTGGCTCAAAAAACCCGGAACCGTGGGCCGCGCCCTTGAAGGGGTGACCGTTGAAGTCCAGGACGATGCGGGGGTCGAGCTTCCCGCCGGTGAAGTCGGCACCATCTATTTCAAAGCGCCGGAGACAGGCCGGTTTGAATATTTCAAAGCACCCGAAAAAACCGATGGGGCCTACCGCGGCGACTATTACACCATGGGCGACATGGGCTATGTCGACGAAGACGGCTTTCTGTTTCTGACGGGCCGCTCAGCCGAAGTGATCATCTCCGGCGGCGTGAATATTTATCCAGCCGAAGTCGACCACGAAATGCTGCGTCATCCGGCGGTCGCCGATGTGGCGACCGTTGGTGTGCCCAACGAGGAATGGGGTGAAGAAGTAAAGTCCGTCATCCAACTCGAAGAGGGGGTCGAGGCATCCGAGGCAACCAAGGATGATTTGCTGGCCTTCGCCGCGGAACATCTCCCTGGCTACAAACGCCCGCGCTCCATTGACTTCGCAGACGACCTGCCGCGTCTGCCCACGGGCAAGATCGTACGCAGGCAGGTCCGCGAGCCTTATTGGGAAGGGCACGAAAAATCCATCTGAGCCAAACAAAGTGAAAAGACAATCGGGAGGATGTCATGGGTATTTGTGAAGGGCGGAGTGTCATTGTGACGGGCGGTGCCCGCGGCATTGGACGGGAATACTGCCTGGAGTTCGCGCGGCAGGGCGCCAAAGTCATGGTCAATGATCTGGGCGGCGACCGGGCAGGCGGCGGCAAAGATATCGGCGCCGCAGAGGAAGTGGCGGAAGAAATCCGTGGCCTGGGCGGCGAAGCCATCGCCAATGGTGCGGATGTCGCTGATTGGGATCAATCCGGCGCCATGATCCAGCAAGCCATCGACACATTCGGTGGGCTGGATGTGGTCGTGAACAATGCGGGCATCTTGCGGGACCGCATGCTCGTCAATATGTCGATCGACGAATGGGATGCGGTCATCCGCGTCCACCTGCGCGGCACCTTCTGCCCCATGCGCCACGCCGCTGCCTATTGGCGAGACCGCGCAAAGGCGGGCGAGACAAATGATGCCCGCATTATCAACACGACCAGTGTCTCAGGCCTGTTCGGCAATCAGGGTCAGACAAACTACGGTGCCGCCAAATCCGGCATCGCGTCCATGACGGTGATCTCGGCGAAAGAACTGATGCGCTACGGCATCACGGTGAACGCGATTTCACCGGGCGCCTTGACGCGCATGACAGAAGACTTGGGCCCGCCACCGGAAGAGGCGCCCGAAGGCACTTGGAGCCCGCGCGACCCGGGCAACATCGCGCCCATCTGCGTCTGGCTGGGCAGCTCAGAATCGAAAGATGTGACCGGTCAGGTCTTTGAGAGCATGCGCGGGCGGCTTTGCGTCTATGAGGGCTGGCACCGGGGGCCCATGGTGGAGCAGGACAAGCGCTTCGATCCGGCGACCCTTGGTCCTATTGTTGAGAAGATGATGAAGGACCGCAGGCCGGATCAGGGCATGGGTGAGTGAAACCGTGCTGGGGTGTTAAAACCCCAGCACCGCTTTCGCGATCACGTTCCGCTGGATTTCGTTGGAGCCTCCATAGATGGAGGACGCCCGACCGAACGCCATATTGACGACAGGAAGCAAGGAATAATCAGGTCCCACGGGCTTCTGATTGCTCCGCCCTTCCAAATCATCCACATGCGACGGCAGCGCGTAATGCTGCAAGGCTTCGACGGTGAGGCTTGCGAGCTCCTGCTGCACCTCAGACCCGATGATCTTGAGGATAGAGCTTTCAGGTCCCGCCTGTTTGCCCGCTGCCACATCGGCCAGGATGCGCAGGTCCGTGTACTCAAGGCTCTGAAGTTTCACTTCGATCTCGGAGAGCTTCCGGCGGAAACCATCTTGTGCCCAAAGTGGCTCCCCGTCGCCATTGGCCTCTCTATTGGCAATGGATTTCAAACGATCGACCGCCAACTTGGATTGCGCAACACCTGCAATGCCGGTTCGCTCGTTCACCAGCAGGAATTTGGCATAGGTCCAACCCTTGCCTTCTTCGCCAATCAGGTTTTTGACCGGCACACGAACATCCGTGAAGAACACTTCGTTCAGATGGTGCAGGCCATCGATGGACACAATCGGTTTCACTTCCACGCCCGGCGTCTTCATATCGATCAGGACAAAGCTAATCCCTTCCTGCTGCTTGCCGCTATCGTCGGTGCGCACAAGGCAGAAAATCCAGTCCGCTTCGTGGGCATAGGAGGTCCAGATCTTCTGACCATTGATGATGTAATCGTCGCCGTCCCTCACAGCTTTGGTCTTGAGTGACGAAAGGTCGGAGCCCGACCCCGGTTCTGAATAGCCCTGACACCACCAAACATCGCCATTGAGGATGCCGGGCAGGTGTTGTTGCTTTTGCTCGTCATTGCCGAAAGCCTGGATCACTGGCCCCACCATAGAGAGGCCGAACGCCATCAGGCGTGGCGCGCCCGCGCGGCTCACCTCTTCATCCCAAATATGTTTCTGGGTAATGGTCCAGCCGGTACCGCCATATTCAACGGGCCAATGCGGCGCAGCCCATCCCTTGTCGGCGAGGATCTTATGCCACTTTTTCAGAAGAGGTTTTTCGATGGCGACCCCGACGGAGGGCGCTTCCTTCACATCCCTTGGTAACGCCTCTTCCAAGAACGCACGGGCCTCGGCCCGAAAGGCTTCATCTTCTGGCGTGAGCGTAAGATCCATGAGGGCGTCTCCTGCTGCCTATCAAAACCGAGCGAGAGTTTAAGCAAGCTTGGCCGCTCTGGCGAGTGGCCTCTCGTTTACGCAGCGACACCGGTTGAAAGCACCGCCCGCCATGTGTCGACCGCAGCACGGCGGTGATGAAAGATGGCCTGATAAGCCGGATCGACAAAAAGAGAGAGGTAGGCAGAGGGCGACGGAAAATGCCCGACAATAACCATGTCCCAGTCTGTTGTCGGTCCGATCACAGCGCCCTGATAAAACCCTGACAAAAGAAAATGCCCGCCCATGGCTTCGGCGCGGGGAATGCTGCCGGCACTGTAGCGCATCATCGCGTCCAGACCTGAGCAGGCATCTTCCTTTTCGTTAGTCGCGTATTGGGCCTGCTCTCTGATCTTCACATAGTTCACGGCGGCGAGCGGCGCATCCTGTGGCAGATCGAACAGGTGAGCCCATTGGTCCGCCGTCGGCATGTTGGGATCAGTTCCATAGAAGTCTGCAAGATTGGCGAGGATCTTTTCTTTTGAAGACGTCATGAGGGTGCTCCTGCTTGATAAAATTCAACGAAAATCGTCGAAAGTGTCAATTTCTTGGGAATAATTGACACATTTGGGAAATTCTGTCAAACGGATTGGGTAATCGGAGATTTGGATGCCGGCGCAAATGACTTCAAAACCCAATCAATTGGGCGCTCAGCAGCGGGCTGCGATCCTCGACAAGGCCTTCGCGCTGTTCGCCCGTCAGGGCTATCGGCGCACCTCGTTTGGCGACATCGCCGAAGAGGTCGGGCTCACCCGGCCGGCCATCTATCACTATTTCAAGAACAAGGATGCGGTCTTCAATGCTGTCACGGAGCGCATCCACAAGGACATAGAACTCGCGATTGAGCGGGCACTCGACGAGGCCGGATCCATAGAGGACCGCTTGTTCGCCGTCTTCGCCGCGCGCGCCGGGCGCGACTACGCCCTGCTTTTTGTGTCGCCCTTTGGCCGCGAACTTCTTGAAGAGCGAAAGAAGCAAGGTGAGGACAGCAACCGCGATTCAAGCGCGGTATCCCGCGCGGCGATGGAACAGATTATCGAGGAAGGCGGCGCCTCGGGAGATCTGGCGCTTGCCTCCTGGGGCATGACGGCTGAGACGGCGGTTGCCGTCCTGGAGCATTTCTTTGAAGGTTTGCTGGCCCGTGAACCATCCGAAGTCCAGGCAATGAGCGCCGCCCGCACAATGATCGACGTGACCATTGCAGGCCTTAGAAAACCCCACACTGGGTCAGGATGATCCGCATTTCCTAGACATTTGAGGTCCATCGCGTCAGCATCCTGCCTAAAACAATAAGCTGGGGTTGGGACAAACATGCGTACATTTTTGATCATTCTGGGTCTGATGTTGGCCGTTGTGCTTTGGCGCGGCTACGAATTCGCGTCGACGGCCGGCATGTTCCGCGACCTCGAACCCAAAATGGCGGGTCAATGCACAATCGTCCCGGGCGTGGTGGGCCCTGAAGACCACACCATCGATCCCGAAACCGGTATCGTCTATCTCTCGGGCTACGACAGGGTGAGTGCGATCGCCGGCAATCCCAAACCGGGCGCGATTTGGACCTACGATCTGAATGACCCTTCAGCAACGCCTGTGAACGTCACCCCGGATGCAGAAGCAGGCTTTCAACCTCACGGCATCTCTCTTTATATCGGGGAGGATGGGTCACGCAGACTCTTCGTCATCAACCATGGTAATGGCGTACAGGCAGTCGATGTTTTTGATGTGGTTGATGGCGGCCTCGCAAAAGTAACAACGGTCACCGGCGAGCTCTTGCGCACGCCCAACGACCTCGTGGCCGTGTCGCCGGACGCGTTCTACTTCTCAAACGATCATCGCTTCCTTGCAGATCACTTCATGCGTCCCTTCGAGGATTTTCTGGGTCTGCCGGTGACGGACGCCGTTTTCTATGACGGCGAAAATTTCCGAAGCGTCGCGGCTTACATCACCGGCGCGAATGGCATCAATGTAAGCCCGGATGGCAGCACACTCTACCTGAGCGCCGCTCGCGGCAGCGCCCTCCACATTTACGATCGCGACTTGGCGTCCGGAGATCTGACACACAAGGGGAGCATTGGTCTGCCAGGGCTGCCGGACAATATTGAGCTTCTGCCGGATGGTCGGCTGTTGATCGCCCTCCATCCAAAAGCGTTGGAGCTGCTGGCGCATTTCGGCGACCCGACACTCAACGCGCCGTCACAGGTCGTGAGAGTCGACCCAAGCACCGGAGATATCGAAACTCTGTTCCTGAGTTTGGGCGAAGACCTTTCGGCTGCGAGCACCGGCGCGATCTATAAGAATCGTCTGATCATCGGCGCCATTATTGAATCGAAATTCTTAGACTGCGACCTTTCAACATTGACCAACCCTTAGGACCTTTTTGTGAGCAAAAATTCGTCGGGCGTCAGCCGGAGCGCCACCATCCTCCATGGATCTGTGGGTTTGCCCACAGCCATGTTTGGCTATCCGGTCGCCATCTGGTTGCCCGCTTTCTACGCTGGTGAGCTCGGCGTCTCGCTAGCCGCTGTAGGAACCATGATCATGCTGGCGCGACTGACAGATGTCGTGACCGACCCGGTTATTGGGTATTTTTCCGATAGGTCCAAACTCGCAATGGGGCGGCGCAAGCCGTTCATGGTCGCCGGCCTTCCGGTGCTGGCGCTCGGTGTGTTGATGTTGTTCTTGCCCAACCAACTGGGATTTGATGCCGTCGGTCCCATTCACCTGGTGTTCTGGATCAGCATCATGTTTCTAGGCTCGACGCTGGTCTACATCCCCTATTACGCCTGGGGCGCTGAGCTATCACCCGACTACAACGAGCGAAGCCGCATCACGGCCGTTCGGGAGATTTTCATTCTTGTCGGTCTGGCTTTTGCTGCAGCCATTCCGTTTGGCGTGGAACTGGTCAATGGTGAAGGAGCTGGGCGCGATCCAGGTGCTGTCCTTGAAGTAATGGCCTGGGCCATCGTGATCCTCATGCCATCCTTGGTCTTGCTGGTGGTATGGCGGGTGATCGAGCCGTCGTCTGAAGTGAGGAAGGATGTTCCCCTGCTGGACGGGTTGCGTCTGGTCTTGCGAAACGGCCCTATGGTTCGCGTCCTCGCCATTGTGCTCATTGTGACCGGCGGCGAAGCTTTCCGGAACGCTTTGTCACTGTTTTTCATGCGTGACGTGATTGGCATTAACAGCATCGGCTCACTCTACTTTATCTATTTCGGCGCGGGTCTTGCCGCCATTCCGTTCTGGTTGTGGCTTGGTCGGAAGATGGGCAAGCACAAAGCGTTTGCCGTCTGCATGGCGGCGGTAGCGGCAATTTCCATCGCGACCTATTTCCTAGGCCCAGGCGACTTCACGCCCTTTACGGCGCTGTTCATTGCCAAAGGATTCTGTTTCGGCGGCTTGCAGTTCCTGCCGCTTTCAATGCTCGCGGATGTTGTCGACGTGGACACAGCGCGGTCCAAGGGTGAGCGCGCCGGCACTTTCTTTGCGATCTCGGGGATGACGGCAAAATTGGCAACAGCTTTTGGCACGGGTATTTCCTTGAACGTGGTTGCCTTTTTTGGGTTCAACCCTTCAGGTGACGTTGGCGTCAACGGCCCAGCCGAACTGAACTGGCTGGCGATCAATTATGCGATCATGCCGGCCGTCTTCTTCATTGCCGCGCTATGGCTCACCTGGAATTACCCGCTGACGGCCGAGCGGCAGGCACGCCTGCGGGGTTTGATCGAGCGACGGACAGCGCGATTGCAAGCAGAAGCTGCGTCGCTCACCCGCGCCGGAGAGACGGGCTAGAATACGGCTGGACCGAAATTCAAAGCTGGGCCGTGGTCGGAGGAAAGAATGAGCAGATATGATCTGATAATTCGAGGGGGCACGGTGCTCGACGGGACGGGCACCCAAGGTTTCGAGGCCGATGTGGCAGTGCGGGACGGCCTCATTGTCGAGATCGGTGACGTCACTGGCAGCGCCACCGAAGAAATTGATGCGACGGGTAAATTGGTAACGCCCGGCTGGGTCGATGTGCATACCCACTATGATGGTCAGGTAACCTGGGACAATTTCGTCACGCCATCATCCCTTCATGGTGCGACGACGGTGGTGATGGGCAATTGCGGTGTCGGTTTCGCGCCGGTGCGCAAGCACGATCATCAGACCTTGATCAGCCTGATGGAAGGCGTGGAAGACATTCCGGGTGCTGCACTCCATGAAGGGCTGGATTGGAACTGGGAAACCTTCCCTGAATATCTCGACGCCATTGAAGGACGCCCGCACGACATTGACGTGGCGGCGCAGGTGCCCCATGGGGCGCTTCGCGTCTATGTCATGGGCGAACGAGGGGCCGCTCTTGAGAAAGCGACCGATGCTGACATTGCGGAGATGGCCCGCATAAACCGAGAGGCGGTAGAGGCCGGGGCGCTGGGGTTCACAACGTCGCGCACGATCCTGCATAAGACAGCCGAAGGCGACGCGGTGCCCACCTACGATGCCGCCCGTGAGGAGCTGGTGGGCATTGCCGAGGAAATGGGAAAGTCCGGCGCGGGCGTGTTGCAGCTGGTGAGCGACTTCGCTGATCTTCAGGTCGAGTTTGAAACAGTGACAGAAATGGCGCGGGTTTCAGGGCGCCCGTTGAGTCTCTCGCTCGCGCAGGCGGATGTGATGCCGGGGCGCTATAAGGAGTTGCTCGGCAAACTCGAAGAGGCCAATCGCGCGGGCCTTGAGATGCGCGGCCAGGTTGCCAACCGGCCGGTTGGCCTGTTGTTGGGATTGCAGGGCTCGGTCCATCCTTTCATAACCTATCCGTCCTATCGGAAGATCGCGGACCTCACCCTCGAAGAGCGCGTCGCAAAGATGCGGGAGCCCGCGTTTAGGAAACAGCTTTTGTCTGAACGCCCGCAGCAGGGCAATGTCTTCGCCAATCACATTGCGAACTCCTACGACAAGATGTTTCAGCTCGGTGATCCGCCCAACTACGAGCCGGAACCCTCAACCAGCATTGCGGCCATGGCCGAACGCGAGGGCAAAAGACCAGACGAATTGGCCTATGACATCTTGCTGCAAAACGAGGGCCGCGAGTTTCTCTACTTTCCGTTTTTGAACTATGCGGAGTTCTCGCTCGATGCGACGAGAGAGATGCTGGAAAGCGACTATACAATTCCCGGTCTCTCCGACGGGGGTGCCCATGTCGGCGCCATCTGTGACGGCAGCTTCCCGACCTATATGCTGACCCATTGGGCGCGCGACCGGACCCGGGGAGAGCAGTTCGATCTTCCCTGGCTTGTGAAAAGACAGACCCGTGATACGGCGGTGTCGATGGGGCTTATGGACCGCGGGCTTGTTGCGCCCGGCTACAAAGCAGACCTTAATGTGATCGATTTTGAGAAGCTGCGGCTTCATCCACCGCACATGATCTTTGATCTGCCTGCCAACACACGCCGTTTGATGCAGGAGGCAGATGGATATGTCGCGACAATTGTGAGCGGCGAAATCATCCGCCGAGACGGCCAATCAACAGGCGCGCTACCAGGCAAACTTGTGCGCGGGCATCAGTCTGCCCCTGACAAGCTAGCTGCTGAATAGGCTATTCTGCTTCTGGCACATCCATGGCGAGGCGAAAGCTGACCATGGACTGCCGCGCGACCGGTGACAGCGAATAGCGGGTCTCGGGCCGCACCGGTCCAGGGGCGTCGGTCCAGGAATGGCCTCGCAAGGCATATTCAGCACAAGCTGGGTCAGTCAGTGGTGTGCCGTCACCCGGCAGTCCCTCATAACTTCCTGTCCAGCAATCCGCTGTCCACTCCCACGCGTTGCCAATCATATCAAACAGACCATTGGGGTTGGGCTTGTAGCTCGCGACTGGCGCGGTATAGAGCGCGCCGTCGCTGCAGGGCTCGCCAGCTTTTGCCGTTTTGTTTTTGGAGGTGAGATCGGGGACATTTCCGAAGTTACAGACGTCATATCGGCTACCCCAAAAAGGCGCGGGGAGATGTGCGGTACTCGCCAGATGCCATTCGGCTTCGCTAGGGAGCCTGTAGGTCTTCCCGTCGCGTTCCGAGAGCCAGGTGCTATAGGCAAGTGCGTCTTCACGCGACACACAGACGACGGGATCAGTCTCTGTCTGTGCGAACCCAGGATCGCGCCAATTGGCTGTCTCGTCCTGTGCCCAGCCATATTGGGTGTAGGTCCAGCAACCAAGCCGCGGTCGATGACCGGTTTCCTCTGCAAAGATCGCAAACTGAGCTCGCGTAACCTGCGTGACCGCCATCATGAAAGGCTTGGCTATCGTGATTTCGACGGCGGGCAATTCATCCGGACCCATCTGATTGCCCTGGACGTCGGCGCCCATCGTGAAGGTTGCGGGCTCAATCGTCTCGAATATCAGACACGTAACGCACTCCGCATTTGTGTCGACTGTTGCATCAACCGCCGAGGCAGACTCGTAAATCGACGACGCCGACAGCGTTGCCGCAGAAAGAGCAAGGGGGATGAGCGATCTGAATAAGAGCGTGCTTAACATGATGGGCAAGTCTTTCCGGAAGACTGACATGTGTCAATTCGCAGACTTGGAAACTAGCGGACACTGGCAGGGGTGGGACGATCGGCCCGGAGCGCAGCCAATAAGTGCTCTTACAAGATCAAATTCATACAGCCTGAGGAGGCAAATGATGGCAACCGCAACCCCCAAACGAAAAACCGCGAAGAAGACCGCTAAACGTCCGGCTGCGAAAAGAAAGGCGGCAAAAAAAGCCCCGAGCAGAAAAAAAGCCGCTTCAAAACCTGCGACGTCAAAGAAGCGCGCCACGCACCAGACGAAGTTGGATCAGCAGATTAAGGCGATTTCCAAGGAAATTGATCGCGTAGAGCGCGAAGGCAAGAAAGTCCTGAAAGAAGCGCAAGTCCGTTATGACAAAACGGTCAAACAGCTGCATGCAGAACGCGCGCGTTTGGAGAAACAAGTTGGTACATTGGCAAGCAAAAGCGAACTTGCCTATGACGATGTACGCAAAGGCATTGAAGCGGCCTATCGCGATCTCTCCAAGGCTGTGAAACAGGCCTATAAGCATTTTTCCTGAAGCCGGGTCAAATCGCATCCAACAGAAGGGAGAAGGGCCGCCGATGCAGGGTTGGCTCTTCTTTTTTGGCACCCGGCGCAATACCCCTTGCCGAGAAGAGGTCTTCCCGCTTTACTCCCGCCATCGAAATTCAAAAAAGATGACGGAGAGAGTTATGAACCGGGTTTGTGAACATCTGGGCTCGAAATATCCCATCGTGCAGGCGCCCATGGGCTGGATCGCGCGGTCCCAACTGGCATCAGCTGTTTGTGAGGCCGGTGGCATGGGCATCATTGAGACTTCTTCCGGGGAAACGGAGGCGTGCCAGGCTGAAATCAGGAAGATGCAGCAAATCACTGACAAGCCGTTTGGTGTGAACCTGCCCATTCTCTTTTTGCGCGAAAAAGCGATCCTCGATTTTGTCTGTGAGAGCGGGGTTAAGTTCGTCACCACATCCGCTGGCAGCCCCAAAAAGTTCATTGGGCCGCTGAAAGAGGCGGGCATCACAGTCTATCACGCCGTCCCAACGGTCGACGCTGCTGTGAAGTGTGCAGACGCCGGCGTTGACGGCCTTGTTGTCGAAGGCGCTGAAGGCGGCGGGTTCAAGAACCCGGAAGAAGTCTCCACACTCGTTCTCTTGCAGGCGATCCGTGCAAAGGTCGACATTCCTTTGATTGCGGCGGGCGGTATAACGGACGGAAAAGGCATGGCAGCTGCTTTTGCGCTCGGTGCGGAGGGCATCCAGATGGGCACCCGTTTCGTGAGCTCCGCCGAAAGCCCCGTTCACGCAAACTACAAAAACGCGATTTTGGATGCGAATGAGGCGGGCACCTGGGTCCTGAACAAAAAAGCATCCCCTTGTATTCGTGCGCTCAAGACGGAACGCACCGCGAAAATCCATGAAGAAGGTCTGATGCCAGCAGACACGTTTGCGAACATTCTGGATCTCTATTTCGGCGGCGACATGGAGGCGAGCGTTGGCCTGGCTGGGCAGTCCGTGGGTCTCATTGAGGAGATCAAACCGGTGAAACAGATTATCGAAGAGACTGTTGCGGAGTTTTTCGAGATCACAAGCCGCATGGGCGCCTGCGCAGAGAATAAAAACTTCGGCTAACGGCGCTCACTTGGGGAGGGGAGTATGACCAATTTTCCAGAAGGCTTTATCTGGGGAACCGCCACGGCGGCGCACCAGGTAGAAGGCAACAATACGGCGAATGACTTCTGGTTGATGGAACACACCGACCCAACCATGTTCAAAGAGCCGTCGGGGGACGCCTGCGATCAATATCACCTCTATGAGAAGGATGTGATGCTGCTCAAAGAACTGGGTTTCAACGCCTACCGCTTCTCTGTTGAGTGGGCGAGGGTGGAGCCAGAGAAAGGAGAGATATCCAACGCAGCTCTAGAACATTACCGTCGAATGACGGCCTTTGTAAAAGACCAGGGGTTGCTGCCGATTGTGACGCTCCACCATTTCACCTCGCCCCTGTGGTTCGCGGCAGAAGGCGGGTTTGCCTCAGAAGAGGGGCCGGCACATTTCGCGCACTATGCCGGCGTCATGGCGGATGTGCTGGGGCACGATTGGGGACAGGTCTGCACGATCAACGAGATCAACATCCCCTTACGCTTCTTTCATGACGGCATGCTGGCAGACCAAGCGCGCCTGGCTCCTTTCATGGAGGCGGCCAAGAAACGCTGCGGATCAGATCAGTTCTCCTCTTTCTTTATGGGAGATATTGAGGGGGCGGCCGAAGGCATGAAAAAGGCGCATCGCCTGGCCGTCGCGGCCATCCGCCGGCACACGCCCAAAACACCGGTTGGGGTGACCCTGGCCATTCAGGATGAACAGGCGATTGAAGGGGGCGAGGGATTGCGCGATGCGGCGCGGGCGCGCTGCATCGACTCATTTTTGGACATCACAGAAGGCGATGACTTTGTAGGCGTGCAAACCTATTCACGGTTGGTTTATGGGCCAGAGGGAAAACTCAAAGTACCTGACGAAGTTGAGATAACGCAGATGGGTTACGAGTTTTATCCTGAAGCGCTGGAAGCGACGATCCGCTACACGGCGGACTATACAGGTCTGCCCATTCTCGTGACCGAGAACGGGATTGGGACAGATGACGACACGCGCCGCGAAGCCTATGTCAGAAAAGCGCTTGAGGGTGTCGGCAAATGTCTTGCCGACGGCATTGACGTGCGCGGCTATTGCTATTGGTCCATGCTCGACAATTTTGAATGGATGTTGGGATACCGACCGACTTTTGGCCTGATCTCGGTTGATCGGATCACCCAGACACGCACGGTAAAGCCGAGCGCCCATTGGCTCGGCGCGATTGCTAGGAACAATGGCTTTGCCTGATTAAAAGCGCGTGTCGCTGACCCGAGGAGGAGGGTCGAGCCAGGACACGCGCTTGATGGCTCCTGTAGGCCTGCGAACGAACAGGAGCCGTGCGGGAGACCACCTCCCCGCAAGAACTAATGCAAAACTGGCATTCCGTTTGGCCAGCTCTGCTGGTGAACGCTGAACACGGGCTGCAATTGAACACCTGCCGCATTCAATGCGAGCGCCAGATGTTGCCCAGACCGGAGCGCTGCATCAGTCAGGTTTGAGGGGAAAGGCCCGTCACCAGTCGCAGCGGATTGAAACTGATCCACCAATGTGAGCACACATGCTTCGTCCGCCTGTAGGGACTGCCGTTTGAAACAGGGCGATCCGAGCCTGCGACCAAACTGTGTTTCGAGGTCCTGCAAAAAATCAAGGAAACGAGGGACCGCTTCCGGTGCATCGATCGTTGCGAAAGCTGCTTCAAGGCGCGCTCTTCCGTAGCCACAATCCAATCCGCTTTGCGCGGCCCGGATCGCCCAAACGACAAATTGTTCTGCAAAGCTCAGAGCCGACAGCTCAGACCCCGCCTGGTAACGTTCCGGGGTCTGGCGCCTATCGTGTGGTCGGGGTGAGAACTGCAGAACTTTCATATCTATGCGGCTCCTTGAGATCGTGTTGCCACATCTTGATAATGAAAGTGATAATGAATCGCAAGAAGAAATTTGCAGAGTGGGTTCTAGCAGATAAATGAGGGTTAGGTGAGGGCGTCCGGCGCAACAATCACACCGTCACGGTCGGCATAGAGCCAAGCGCCAGGTGTGAAGGTAACCCCGCCGAAGGTAACGGGTAGGTCGATATCTCCCTGACCCTTTTTGATGCTTTTGCGGGGGTGGTGACCGAGGGCTTTGATGCCAACGGCTTCGGCCTCCAGCTCGTCCCGGTCTCTGACGCAGCCAAAGATCACAACGCCTGCCCAGCCGTTCTGGGCCGCCAGCTGCGCCAGGTTGCCGCCAAAGAGCGCGCACCGCATCGAGCCGCCGCCATCGACCACGAGCACGCGACCATTGCCAGGACCCTCGACAGCGCTGCGCACAAGGGCATTGTCTTCAAAGACTTTGAGCGTCGTGATCGGGCCGTGAAACGTCGATTGTCCCCCATAGTCGAAAAAGATCGGATCAACGTGAGCGACCTTATTCCCATGAGCATCGCTCAAGTCTGTCGTGGCCAATGATGTCGACATGAAGGTTTCCTTTTTCAGTTTGATGTTCCTATACCGCGCAAATGCACGCCCCGCCAAGGACGCTCGGATGAAATAGCTACATCCTTTGATGTAATGCGCTACGGTGCGTGCATAAGAAACAGGCGGTCGCCCAGCGGATCAAAGCTGGGTCCTTTTGGGGGGAATATGGGCAACACGACATCCGCGGCAGACGGTTCACAAAAGCTGGGCGTGGGCACCTATATCGGCTATGGCGTTGGAGACCTTGCGGTCAACCTCTTCTTCCAATCGGCCATTCTCTATCTTCTGATCTTCTACACGGATGTCGTGGGCATCTCCCCGGCGGTTGCGGCGTCCATTTTTCTGGTGGCGCGGGTCGTGGACGCTGTGACGGATCCGCTCATGGGTGTCATCGCCGACAAAACGCGCACACGCTGGGGCAAGTTCCGCCCTTATTTGGTCTACGGTTCAGTGCCGCTCTCGCTGATGGCGGTAGCAACGTTCTCCGCCCCCTTCGCAGATGAAACAAACAAGATCCTCTTTGCCTATGCCACTTACATTGTTTTCGGCATTGCTTATACGGTGGTGAGCATTCCCTATTCTGGACTGACAGCGGTGATCACGGATGACGCGCAGGAACGGACCATGCTGTCCGCCTACCGAATGGCATTCGCGTTGGGTGGCGGTCTGATTGTGGGCGTCGGCACGCTGCCATTGGTTGAAGCGTTCGGCGGCGGGGCGGTTGGCTATCAGATGACGCTGGGAGTGTACGGCGTCCTTGCGGTCTTGTTTTTGTTAGCGACATTCGCCACGACACGGGAGCGGGTGACGAATGTGGCGCCGCAGACGCCGAGACTGGTCGATTGTTTTAGAGTTTTGGCACACAACCCACCGCTATGGCTTATCACAACCGCCTTTTTCATGGGCATGCTGGCCTTCATCATCCGATCCACAGCGATCATCTACTATTTTGAATATAATCTTGAGCAAAAGGGCCTGTTTCCAGTCTTTATGCTGTCTATTCTAATCGGCCAATTGGCGGGCATCGTTGCAACGCCAATGGTCGCGAAGCGTCTGGGCAAGAAAAACACTTACATCTGGGGCGCACTCGGGGGCATGGTTACCGGCGTCGTTCTGTTCCTCACGCCCTATGATGCGATCACAGCTATCTTCGTGATCTCTATCCTCGGGTCCTTCTTCTTCGCATTCCCAACGGTGATGGGCTGGTCGATGCTGCCCGACACGATTGAGTATGCAGAGTGGAAGAAGGGCATTCGTGCTGACGGCGCGATCTATGCGGTGTCCAGCTTCTTCCAGAAAATGGCGATGGCTGTGGGCGGCGCATTGGCCGCCATGATCTTGAGCGTCACGGGGTATGTCGCGAACCAGGCGCAAAACGCCGATGCCCTCCAGGGCATCCTCCTGATGATCTCTTTGGTGCCGGTCGGGATCATGGTCATTGGCATCGCCGCCATCTGGTTCTATCAGCTGGACGATGACACCCATGCAACCATTCGCGGTGAATTGGACGAGCGGCGATTGAAAAACGCCTAAGCCGAGCTCAACCCAGGTCTTTCAGTCCTATTGGATTGACCCCGAACTCACCTATTGGCGCTTGAATGATCAGGTATGAATAGCGAAATGTAGAGCGCCGACAAAGCATGCGGAAGATGAGGCGAATATGTCCGATTTCAAACTAACCGGCGGTTGTCATTGTGGTGCCGTACGCTATGTCCTCACCGCGCCGCCGCTCCTCGCGTACGCCTGTCACTGCACAGAATGCCAGAGCATCTCGGCCAGTGCCTTCGCCACATCATGTGGCGTGCTTGAGGATACGATGCATATCGAGCAGGGTGAGCTTGGCCGCATCGACTGGACGGTTGAGAGCGGCGCCCATCGCTACGGCGAGTTCTGCAAAGCGTGTGGCGTCAGAATCCGCCATGGAAGCGAACCTTCGCTCGGCGTGTATTCGCTGCGTGGCGGGACGCTTGATGACCCGACATGGGCGACCCCGGCGGCGCATACATGGCAGTCAAGCGCCCTCGACTGGTTTACACCACCCGAAGACGCGCTTTTGTATGACGGCCAGCCGACAGACTATGCGCCCATCGCAAAACGCTATGCCGAGCTGATGGGGCTAAGCTAGGCGGGTAATCCGCTAACCGCTGAGCCCTTCATAAGCCGCTGCAAGAAGCCCCAGGGCGCGCGGATCTCCCGCAAGGTCCGGGCCCATCTGGTTCATGACATAGGCAATGCCGACGCCGGCCGTCGGATCACCCATAACAAAAGAACCGCCCCAGCCCGAATGGCCGATGGTGGCTTCATTGGGCCCATAGAGAAGGCCGCCCACATTCCGAAGCACGCCTGCGCCCCAACTGCCCGGCAGACCCAGCACCAGGTCTTCATTGAAGATCTGCTCCCTAGACAGCTTCTCCCAGGTTTCCTTGCTGATCAGCTTTTTGCCATTGAGCGTGCCGTCGGTTGCCGCAGCACCGTAAAGCTTGGCAAGGGCGCTCGCAGAGCCGCGTCCCCCAGCGGACGAAATCTCGGCCGCCCGCCAGGCACGTGTGTTCGGCGCGTCAGCGAGGGGCGGCGGGTTCGCGAAGGTCAGTTTCTGAACATCGTTGAGCTGCGCTTCATCAAGCGCCTGTGCGTTCTCTGCTTCGATCATCTCCGCAACGCGGGGCTCCTCGCTTTCCGGCAGACCAATGTGGAAATCGATCTCCCACGGACCGGCGACTTCCTCGCGGAAGAACTGCCCAATGGTCTTGCCGGTAATGCGTTTCACCAGCTCACCGGTTGGGAAGGCAAATGTGAGAGCGTGATAGCCCGACCGTGTGCCGGGCTCCCAGAGCGGTTCCGCCGCCGCCATGCGGGCCGCCATGGTGTCATGGTCATATAAGTCTTCTGTCGTGATCGGGTCTTTAAGTGTCGAGACACCACCTTGGTGCGAAAGCACCTGACCAACCGTTAGCTGATCTTTGCCGTGGGCACCAAACTCCGGCCAGTATTTGGTGATTTTGTCGTCATAAGAGAGCTGGCCGCGCTCAACCAGAATGGCGAGCGTGAGAGCGGCGACTGCTTTGGTTGTCGACCAGACATTCGGAAGCGTGTCCCGCTGCCAGTCTTTTGTTTTTGCAGCATCAGAATGGCCGCCCCAAATGTCGACCAGATACTTCCCGTCTTTCCAGATGGCGAAAGAGGCACCCACCTCTCCAGCACTTTTGAAATTATTGGCGAAGGCGTCCCGTACTGACTCAAAGCCGGGTGCGACGTCCCCCTTTATGTCGAGCGTTGCTGTGTCTGACATGATCTTCTCCCTATGAATTCTTGTTGGGAGAAGCCTATCGGGTGATGGGAGGTCTGGACAATTGAATTCTCACATATCGGCTGGGTACACGAGTACGCTCCAGAAAGCCGGCTATCGAGCCGGATAGAGACGCGCGAGTTGCTTGTGCCGATTGCGGAAGATGGTCGCCACAATCCGGTTGGTGAGTGGCGTCATGAACGCCACGCGCGGGATCACGGTCACTACATCACGAACGTCTGTGCTGTCGCCCTGAGCCGTCAAATACCGCTCATGCCGCCAGTGTTTTTGAAGCAGGGTGTGGGACGTCTCAATGAAATGCGATGGCCCCACTTCATGGAGCACGAATGTGTGCCGATCGATGGGCAGAAATCCGAACAACAATATCCATGACTTGAAGAGAGGTTGATCGACAGGTGCTTCAGAAAAATCAAATCCGTCTTTAGGAAAGGTCATGCTCACAAGCGGTTTCAGCTCAGCGTTCACCCCAGCCGCCGACGAAACGATCGGCCACAGCTCCTGTACCGGTCGCGGCACGCGGCTCGTGATATCGATGGCAGGTTTGGGTCTAGTTGCTTCGTCCATGGCGCATTCCTACAGACATCGGAAACGGCCACCAAATCTAACCGAGCGGATTTAGTATGCGCAAAGAAAAACCCCGGCGGTTGCCCGCCGGGGTTTCGTTTCAGACGTTGAAGTCTGAGATTATTCAGCAGCGTCCGTCTTGAACTGCGCGCTCTCAGTGGATTCACCCAGAGCCGTGGTTGAGCTTTCGCCGCCCGCAGCAGCCACAGACACCATGTCGAAGTAGCCTGTGCCAACTTCACGCTGGTGACGAGTAGCTGTGTAGCCGTCGCCTTCAGCGCCGAACTCAGCCTGCTGCAGCTCGGAGTAAGCAGCCATGCCGCGATCCCGGTAGCCGGAAGCGAGCTGGAACATGCCGTAGTTGAGCTGGTGGAAGCCAGCAAGCGTCACGAACTGGTACTTGTAGCCCATTGCTGCGATTTCACGCTGGAACTTGGCAATCGTGTCCTTGTCCAGGTTTGCTTCCCAGTTGAAGGAAGGCGAGCAGTTGTAAGCCAGCATCTGGTTCGGGTGCTCTTTGCGAACTTCTTCAGCGAAACGCTTCGCATCGTCGAGGTTCGGTACAGAAGTTTCCCACCACAGCAGGTCAGCATATTTCGCGAACTGCTTGCCACGAGCGATACAGTGATCAACGCCCGTGCCGTCTTTCAGGCGGTAGAAGCCTTCAGGGGTCCGGCCAGCATCGAAGTCGATGAACTCGTGATCCCGCTCGTCAACGTCGGACGTGATGAGCTTCGCAGATTCAGCGTCCGTCCGAGCCATGATCAGCGTTGGTGTGCCCATAACGTCTGCAGCAAGACGTGCAGCGTTGAGGTTACGCTCATGCGCTTTCGTTGGGATAAGAACCTTCCCACCCAAGTGACCGCACTTCTTCTCAGAAGCGAGTTGGTCTTCATAGTGCACGCCAGCAGCGCCAGCTTCGATGTAGGCTTTCATGATTTCGAAGCAGTTCAGAGGACCGCCGAAACCGGCTTCCGCGTCAGCAACGATTGGCACGAACCAGTCGCGTGTCGCGCCACCTTCAGAATGCTCGATCTGGTCGGCACGCTGCAGGGTACGGTTGATGCGCTTGGCGAGCTCTGGACCTGCATTGGCAGGGTAGAGGCTCTGGTCAGGGTACATAGCAGACGCTGTGTTGGCGTCAGCTGCGACCTGCCAACCGGACAGGTAGATGGCTTTCAGACCAGCGCGAACCATCTGCATCGCCTGGTTGCCGGAAAGAGCACCAAGTGAGTGGATGTAGTCTTCCGTGTGAAGACCTTCCCACAGCTTGTTCGCACCGCGTGTAGCGAGTGTGTATTCGATTGGGAAAGAGCCGCGAAGCTTTTCAACTTCTTCAACCGTGTAATTGCGCTCGACATCGTCGAAGCGACCGGCAGGGGCGCTAGGGATAAGATCGTAGAACGTTTTGCTCATAGCATTGTCCTTTAGTTAGAGATGACACTCAGTCGAGCTATCGGTTGAGTGGTAGTGCAGTTAGTTCCCGCTTTTGACGAGAAGTTCGTAGGCCGGCAGGGTGAGGAATTCCTCGCACTCCCGGGATGTTGCCATTTCAGCGAACATGGCGATCGCCTCGTCAAAATGGCCGGATGTCCAACGCTCTTCGCCGAGCGTTTCTTCAAGTTTCTTCATTTCATCGTCGAGAAGCGTCTGGAAGAGCTCCTTCGTGACCTTCTGGCCGTCGGCAAGATCAACTTCGTGATAGAGCCACTGCCAGATCTGGGTCCGGCTGATTTCAGCCGTCGCCGCATCTTCCATAAGATTATAAAGCGGGACCGCGCCGCGGCCGCCTAGCCAGGCTTCAATATATTGAACGCCAACACGGCAACACTCGCGCAAGCCTTCTTCGGTGCGCTCGCCTTTGTGAGGCTCGATCATTTCTTTCTGACCGACATTCACGTCCTGGCGTTGACGGGCAAGCTGATTGGTCTCCGGCAGTTTGCCGAAGATTTCGCTCACGACATCAACCATGCCCGGGTGGGCAATCCAGGTGCCGTCGTGACCATTATTGGCTTCGCGTTCTTTGTCGGCGCGAATTTTCGCAAACGCTGCTTCGTTGGCAGCATCGTCACCCTTCACGGGGATCTGCGCGGCCATACCGCCCATGGCGAACGCGCCGCGCTTGTGACAGGTCTTGATGAGAAGAAGCGAATAGGCAGACAGGAACGCGTCACCCATCACCACCTGTGCCCGGTCTGGCAGAATGTAGTTCGGGTTTTTGCCCAGACGCTTGATGTAGCTGAAGATATAGTCCCAACGACCGCAATTCAGACCCACAATATGGTCGCGCATTTCGTAGAGAATTTCGTCCATCTCGAACGCGGCCGGCAGCGTTTCGATCAGGATGGTGCATCGCGCGGTGCCAACAGGCAGACCCAGTGCTTTTTCCGCATGCGTAAAGACGTCATTCCACAGGCGCGCTTCCAGATGGCTTTCCATCTTCGGCAGGTAGTAGTAAGGGCCCGTGCCATTGGCTTTGAGATTGGCATGGTTGTGGAAGAGATACATGCCGAAGTCGAACATGCCGCCGGACATGTTCTGGCCGTCGACCTTGATATGGGCTTCTTCCAGGTGCCAGCCGCGAGGACGGGTGATCAATGTCGCCCGCTCATCGAGAGGCAGGGCGTCATAAGACTTGCCATTGCTCTCATCTGTAAAACCGATGGTGCCCGCCCACAGGTCCATCATGTTCAGCTGACCGCCGATCATATTGTCCCAGGTCGGTGAAGACGCGTCTTCAAAGTCGGTCATGTAGGAGTTCGCACCGGAATTGAGCGCATTGATGACCATCTTCCGATTATCGACGGGGCCGGTAATTTCAATCCGGCGATCCAGCAGGTCCTTGGGGATCGGGGAAATTTTCCAGTCGCCATCGCGCACGGACTGTGTTTCCGGCAGGAAATCGGGTAGCTCACCGGCATCGAACCGCTTCTGACGCTCCGCACGTGCTTCCAGAAGCTCGCGGCGGCGACCGCCAAAATTCCGTTCCAGATCTGCGACAAAGGCCAACGCCTCGTCCGTCAGAACGCGTTCATATTCTGGCTTCATCGCGCCGACAATTTCGACGCCTTCAACGCTGGACTTCACCTGAGCCTGGCTCATGGTCTCAAACCTCCGCTGTCACTGGGTGGCCCCTGATCGTAGCGTCAGGGTACTTTAGGCGGGGTCATACAACTCGCACAAAGGATTGTCCAACGAATCATAAGTCATTGAAAATATTAAAGTAAAAATCTTTACACGATTCCGGTGAGATTCTGTAGTAAATGTAAATCTTGTAAATTTTGGCGACAGGAAAGCGCAGAAAATGGCGTATGAGCGGCAGGATAAGAAAGTCTTCGCCGGACCCCGGGTTCGGCGGCTCCGGCGTGACAAAGGGTTAACCCAGGCGCGGATGGCAGACGAGCTTTCTATCTCCGCAAGCTATCTGAACCTGATAGAGCGCAATCAGCGGCCGGTTTCCGCGCAGATCCTGCTCAGAATGGCCGATGTGTTTGATGTCGATCTGCGCTCGCTGGGCGGAGATGAAGAGGCAAGGGCACTCTCTGCCTTGAAGGAGGTCTTTTCCGACCCGCTCATGCGAGACACTGGCCTCTCAGACCAGGACCTGAAAGATGTGGCCGACGCAACACCCGCCATCGCGGATGCTGTGGCGACCTTGTATCGCTCCTATCAGGAAGCGGTGGAAGCCTCCTCGTTGCTGGCAGAGAGGTTGGCGGACCGCGACGATGACACCTCTGCGCAGGCAATAGGCCTGCCCATCGAAGAGGTGCGCGAATACATCAATGCCCACACCAACCACTTTCCGGCATTGGACGAAGCAGCAGAAGACCTCTATGCCAGCGCCAAACTATCGGCAGACGAGCCCTATGTGGCGCTGCGTGACTATCTCAGAGACACCCATGGCGTGAGTACGCGTGTCGTACCGGCGGACTTCATGTCGGGCGAACTCAGGCGCTATGACCGGCATCGCCAGACCATGTTCCTATCCGAATTGCTGGACCAGCCTGGGCGCTCATTCCAGCTGGCCTATCAGGTAGGATTTCTCGAGCAGGCCAAGACCCTGGAACAATTGGTCGATCAGTCGGGATTGAGCGACGATGAAGCGCGCCGCTTGCTGCGTATCGCTCTTGCGAACTATTTCGCCGCCGCGCTGCTCATGCCCTATGACGCTTTTTTCAGGACCGCAGAGGAAACCAAATATGACATTCGTTTGTTGGGCCGGCGTTTCGGCACAAGCTTCGAACAGGTCTGCCATAGGCTGACAACGCTCCAGCGGGCCGGAGCAAGGGGTATTCCGTTCTTCCTTATTCGCGTTGACAATGCAGGCAACGTCTCAAAACGCTTTTCCGCTGCTGGCTTTCACTTCGCGCGCTTCGGGGGCACCTGCCCGCGCTGGAATGTGCATGATGCATTCCGTGTGCCTGGACAGGTTTATACGCAGGTCGTGGCCATGGATGATGGGACCCGCTATTTCTCCATCGCCAGAACGGTGAGCCGCGCCGGGTCTGGTATTGGCGTGCCGGGCGACCAATATGTCGTCGGGCTCGGATGTGATATTTCTCATGCCCGCGACTTCGCTTACTCCCTGGGTCATGATTTGGACAATGAAGAAGCAGCAACTCCTATTGGCGTTAACTGCCGCCTCTGTGAACGCCTCGATTGTTCGCAGCGTGCCTTTCCGCCGCTTAAACGGAAACTGCATGTCGAAGAACATGTTCGAGGTGTGTCCGCCTTTGGCGTGCCGGCCGATGGAGCGGACTGACGGGTAATGTCTGGTTCTCCCAAAGAATGGGCGATTGTGCTTGCAATTGCTCTCTTCCTCCATGCCGCTGCGGGCATCATCTGGTGGTGGTCCCCCGCGATCGAATTGGCGGACCCCGGCGCGGGATCGATGACGCTGGCCCTGGCACCCAGCGCCAGTCCAAACGAGGACCGATCAGAGACAATCTCGGTCGAGGAGGAAGATAGAGTTTTGGCAGAACCGGAACGCCCAGAGCGGCTGGAACCTCAAGAGCAGCCGGAACCTTCGGAGCCGGTTGTGGAGCGCCAACCGGTTGAGGTACCGCCAAGACGGGCAGAACAATCAGCGCCAAAGCCACCGGCCGAACCCAAACCGTCATCTGCTGCGCCGCCCCAGCAAATCGCTCCAGAAACTCGGAGCGTTGGCCAGGGGCAGGCGTCTGCCACGGTCGGCGTGTCAAATGCTGACGTTGAAGCTAGCTACACAGCAATGCTGGCAAGCTGGCTCGCGCGCCACAAGCGCTATCCCAGAGCCGCAAGACGCCGCAATATTGAAGGCGTGGTGACCTTATCCTTTAGAGTGAATGCCGCCGGCACCGTCACGCAATATGAGATTGTGAACTCAAGCGGGTACGAGATGTTGGATCAGGAAGTTGCGAACATGTTGAAGAGGGCGGAACCGCTCCCTGCAATACCTGCGAGCCTAGGACGCTCCAGCTTTGCAGTCACAATCCCGGTCAGGTTTGAGCTTTCACGCTTTTAGCGCTCGGTTCCCAGTTCCTTTGTCGAAGCGGCGAATAGGACAGCATGCAGCGTACGCCAACTGACAAATCCAATGATCAACGTAGCGGCAAGTATAAGAGCGATCGCTATCAGCAGCGCTGAAGGGTCTGGCGACGGCATCATCGCATACCGATTAAGCGCCGCGCCGGCGAGCGCGGCGGACGGGAAGGTGAAGGCCCACCAGGACATTTGGAAGGACAGCGCAAAAAACTGTCGCGCCATTGTTGCCAGAAGCAAGGCGATGAACAGCCCAGCGAAAAAGAACAAGTCGGCCAAAGGGGTGAAAGCCCCCATCAACACAGCTGTCGATGTTGCTGCAAGCGCCGGAGGTGCGATCAGCACGAAGAGGGTCGGCAGAAACTGTTTCGGCAATTGTCCGTGAAACAAGATCCGGTTGAGGACGACGGGAAGGAGCGTCAGCCAGAACAGAAGAGCCACCGCAAAGCAGAACATCGCGATAGTTACAGACCCTGCGGGCGGAAGTGTTGCGGGGACGACAAACAACCCTGCAATGGGCACAAACATCGAAGGGTTGGCGCGGGTGATTTCAACATTGTGGACGATCCATGTACGCAAAATGAAGAGAGCCAGGCAAACGTGCGCGACCGCGGCGACCGTCCACAAAATCGCGCCGAGAGCAAAACTCAACTGATCCAGCCACGATGCAAGCAGAAGCAGGGTGATGGTGAAGCCAGGGAAGAAATTCGCCGTATTGGTGTCGCAAAAATCCTCATTGGCTTGATCGAAATGAAAGATCGCTTTTACCGCGTAGGCCAGCGTGACAAGCGTGCCCACAACGAGCGTGATAAGGAACAGAACATGGGCGATCACGGCGGCGTTTGGGTAAAACGCCACCGCTTGCATCCAGGCGCCGGCGAGCCCGCCAAGACCCATGCCGACGCCGAAATAGGCGGGCGAGATCTCACGGGCGTTGGAAATGAGTCGCGTCAACATCGGTTTACTCTAGCTAAAGAGGTTTGATCTGCCATTCACTTTTGCCGGTGTTGCACACAAGCTAGGGTGAACAGAGTGTTAAATGCCGCCCAAACCATTTGGACTAAACCGCTTGTTAGCGAATTACCCGTAACGTCGCCATCGGAGTTCCTTATCAATTGATGGAACCGCGGCGACCGCAGGGCGAGAGTACTCATGGGCAACCGAAAAAGAAAATTCAGAATTGAGACCGTGAACATTCACACGCGGGACCGTATTGATGCAGGCGAGCCCGTTGCGGTTGCCTCAGACGTGCATGTGCCTGACCATGTCGCTGCGGAGCGGCACCAAGAAGTCATGAATGCGATCGGTCAGCTTGGACAAACGGTCGGTAGTGTCACGGCACCCGACCTTGAGCTACCCGGCGGTGCGCCAGATGCACTGCTCGACAAATACAAAGAAGAAATCAAGGAAGCGGCCAAGCTCAAATCCGAACTGGATCTTATGCAAGCCGCTATTCAGAGAACGAAAAGCGAGATTGTCGCATTGCGCTATGATGGTGCGTCTTCTGAACGCATTAGGTCGGTGACGGATGAGTTGGACGAAGTCGTAGCCGGAACAGAGGCTGCCACGGAAGGCATTCTCGGCGCCGTCGAGATCATCGACGCCAATGCTTCCACCCTCAGCACAACCTTAGAAGGCGTTGAGGCGGGCCAGGCGCTGGAAATTCAGGAACAAGTCGTCGCCATCTTTGAAGCCTGTAACTTTCAGGACATTACCGGCCAACGCATCACCAAAGTAGTGAATGCGCTGCGCTACATTGAAGCCCGCATCGAAAGCATGCAGGTCATCTGGGGTGAAGCTGGCTTCGAGGGTGTTGAGGCCGCCGATGATGGTTCCTCAGCTGTAGAAGTGCCCGAAGGACGGGCGCTCGCAAACGGACCGTCAATGCCGGAAGCAGATGATCGGGCAAGCCAAGCAGATATTGACGCTTTGTTTGACTAGGTTATTCGTGTCAGCGCACGAGGCGGGCTGCCGGCAAATTCATCTCGACGACCGCATGGCCTTTTGAACATCTCTCGATGGACAATGTACCGCCGTGCAGCTCCACCACTTTTCGTGTGAGCGAGAGCGCCAACCCCATGTCCCGCGGACGGCTCCGTCCCTCCGCACTGACGAACGGGTCTTCAACCAGAGCACAAGCGTCTTGGGGAGTGTCATCGTATGGAAGTGGCATCTCCGTCCCATCCGGCGCATCAATCGCGGCACTGATGGTCAAAGCGTGATGGCTTTCGTTGACACTCAACTCAATGCACGAGCCATTTCCTGTCGTATGCAGCAGCTCTGAGATAAGGCGGAAGATACCCTGTCGCAGCTTTTTCGCATCTCCCCGAAACCCCGGTAAATCCTGACAGTGTTGCAAGGTGAGCGTCACGCCGGCTTCCGCTGCTTTTCGCTTCTGCGCGGTGATCACCGTCTCCATAAGCACATCAAGGTTGCATATGTCGTTTGCAAGAGATGTCTCGTCTGGCTCTGACTCTGCGATGCTCAGAAGGTCTTCAATCATATCGAGCAACATTGTGCCCGACTGATGGATATCACGGGCATACTCCCGATATTGATCGGCTAGCGGACCAAATTGCGCTTCCTTCATGATTTCAGAAAACCCGATGATATGGGTGAGCGGCGTCCTGAGGTCATGATTGACATTGGAGAAGAAGCTGTTGGTCCGCCGCTGTGACGTGAGACCTTTTTTCTCTGCATCGCGGATCGTTTGCTCAAGATGCTTCCGCACAGTCGTGTCGGTAAAGGCGGCGACACGGGCGGGCTGTCCGCCCCATTCGGTCTCAACGATCCTGAGATCGGCGGTTCTCTCCTCACCGCCAGGCTGCTTAATACGAATGTCACGCTCCCCGGGCGTGGTTGGCATGTCCAAACGCTCACCTGCAAGGGTCTCCAATGGACGGCCCAATAGATCTGCAGCTGCGGAGTTGGCGAAGGCGACCTTGCCATCATTGTCGAGAATGACCATGGCGTCCGCCGCTTCTTGTACCACGGTGACCGGCGTGTGTTCGTCATTTGCTTCTTCAGCGACGACCTCAACCGCTGGTTGGGGCGGCAGAGTCCTCAACCGCGCAAATCTGGCGATCGCGATGGTTGTCGGTGTCAGCAGGTCGTCGGCGTGAAAGGCATCGAAAACGTGAGCGTCGTCAGCTCCTTGCTCAACCGCCCTGGCCGCCATGGTTCGGCTGAACACATGGTTTTCAAACAAGGCTATGACGGGCACGTCGGGGCCGAGGCTCACAATTCGCGACAGCGCGTCGAAATCACTGTCCGATGCAATGCCCATATCATAGAAGATAGCGTCAAGGCCGGGAGCAAGCAGCGGCGCAATGCCCCGTGACCGGGCAATCTGGGTGACGTCGGCATCCAGGCTATCAAAGACGGAGGCGGGCAACGCCGCGTCGCTGACAAGCGCCACCGAAAGGCGTGCGGGCGCAGGTGCAAGACTGGCGGTTACCGCCTGCTGGGCAGACGACCCTGCGACGGCAGGGCTCGGGGCGGATCGAATCATTCGATGGTCTCATCGTTAAGCTTTCGCTAACCATGCGTCCACCTTGGTAAACAGAGCGTAAAGAAATGCGCTATTTAGGGGTTTTTGACGCCTGAAGCACAACCCAAATTTGCGCTCATGAGACGCGGTTTCCTGAATAGAGTCATGGGCTTACGCCCTAAAACCCTAACCGGCACGCGATCCTTGCTACTCCCTTAACAATTAACGTTTGAGAAAGGCCACCAGGTCAGCGTCAAGCGCTCTCAGGCTTCGGCAAATTGAGGCGACCATCCTCCTTGAAGGTCCAATAAGGATTGAAAGCTACCTCCCATGCATGTCCATCCGGATCGGCGAAGTAGCCTGAATACCCTCCCCAGAATGCTTTATGCGCGGGCTTCAAGATTTTGGCACCATAGGAGGCGCCTTTGTCGCCAATCAGCGCGAGCAACGTATCCACTTCAGCTTCACTCCGCGCGTTGTAGGCGAGAGCAAATCCTTGATAGCCGGCCGCGGGGACCGTCGGATCCAGATCTGCGTCTTTCGCGAGCTCCTCATGACCGAACAGCCCGAACACGAAGCCTCCAGCGTCATAGGCCGTCATGCCCTCAGTCATGAACGGCTGCCAGCCCAGGAGGTCTTCGTAGAATGACCGGGTTCGAGTCATATCGGACGTACCAAATGTGATGATGCTGTAGCGCTGTTCCATGGACCTTAATCTCCCTGTTTCGAACATTGGAACATAAGAGGAACATATGGACAAGGACTGGAGGAGAAAAACCGAAAGAGCCTGAGGCTGCAAAGGTTTGTGGCCAGCGGGAGGCTTGCGGCATCCGCAGGCTTGCGTTACCTATGCGCGGCCCAAACGACGCAGAAATCGGGCCAAGAGCCGCAAGACCCAAAGCAGCAGAAAATGGCGAAAAAGAAAAAGACATTTCGCCCCAAGGCACGGGTGCCGAAGGGGTTGAGGGATATTCCGGCGGCAACGGTCCGCGCGGAAACTGCCATGCTTGCGCGTATTCGCGACATTTATGAGCTTTACGGTTTTGAGCCACTGGAGACGTCGGCGTTTGAGTATGCTGATGCATTGGGCAAGTTTCTTCCTGACGAAGACCGCCCGAATGAAGGTGTCTTTTCGTTCCAAGACGATGACGAACAATGGCTGTCACTTCGCTATGACCTGACGGCGCCGCTCGCCCGCTTTGTCGCCGAGAATTATGACGCGCTGCCGAAGCCTTTTCGGCGGTATCAGACCGGGCCGGTGTGGCGAAATGAGAAACCGGGGCCCGGCCGTTTCCGTCAGTTCACGCAGTTTGATGCGGACACAGTGGGCGCCCCCGGTCCCGCAGCAGATGCGGAAATGTGCATGATGGCCGCCGATTGCCTGGAGGCCCTGGGCATCCCTCGCAGTTCCTACATCATGCGCGTCAATAACCGCAAAGTTCTCGACGGTGTTTTCGAGACATGCGGCATTGTCGGCGAAGGCCCTGAGTTTGAAAAACAGCACCTGACCGTGATGCGGGCCATCGACAAGCTCGACCGTTTGGGCAGCGAAGGCGTACGGCTCCTTCTGGGCAAAGGACGTAAAGATGAGTCAGGCGATTTCACCGAAGGCGCTGGCCTCCCCGACAATCAGATTGAAAGCATCATCGCGTTCACCGAATGCGGCGGCGCCAACCGCGCCGAGGTTTGCGCCGCGATGGAGACCCTCGTTGGAAAGAGTGAGATTGGCCTCGAAGGTGTCGCGGAGTTGCGCGAAATTGACACTCTCTTGTCCGCGGTTGGATATGAAGAAGACCGTGTTGCTTTTGATCCCGCGGTTGTCCGCGGCCTTGGCTATTACACAGGCCCTGTCTACGAAGCTGAGCTCACCTTTGAAGCAGTGGACGAAGAAGGCCAGCAACGTCGTTTCGGATCCGTCGGCGGCGGCGGACGCTATGACGACCTCGTCGAGCGGTTCAAAGGCGTGAAAGTGCCGGCGACCGGTTTCTCCATTGGCGTAAGCCGCCTCTTCGCGGCTCTGGAAGCCCTGGACAAAGTGGAAGAGAACAGTGTCGGTGCACCGGTCATTGTTCTGGTGATGGATAAGGACGCGATGCCTGGTTACCAGAAAATGGTTGCAGAGCTTCGCGCGGCGGGCATCCGGGCAGAACTCTATCTCGGCGGGTCCGGCATGCGCGCGCAGGTGAAATATGCGGATCGCCGTGGCGCCCCCGTCGTCGTTATCGAAGGCGAGGATGAACGGGAAAAAGGTGAAGTGACGCTGAAGGACCTGATCCTCGGCGCGCAGAAATCCGAAGAAATCACGGACAATGCGGAATGGCGGGAAAGTGCCCATGCACAGGTGTCGGTGCCACGAGCCGAATTCGTCGCGCATGTGCAGGAAATTCTTGGCCGACATAGCAAGGCTCACTGACGCTCCGGCAAACTGCCGACGTCACGTGAGCCCGACAGGCGACACTCTTTCAGATTTCTTTGCATTTCCATGTTAGACAGGAGCCCGAAACCATGTTCCCAATAGGAACGGTGCGGGACAAGACCATGACAAGCATTTCCAGCAGTGGGGCCGAGCTCAAGGCACGCGAGCAGCAGGCCGAGGCCGTGCGCGCATCCTTTGAAGCTGCCTCATTCGAACCCGTGGCTGCGCCCGTACTGCAACCCGCCGACATCTTTCTCGATCGTTCCGGTGAAGATATCAGGCGACGCACCTACCTCTTTACCGATGCCGGCGGCCGGGAACTTTGTTTGCGCCCAGAGCTCACGATCCCAGTTTGCCGTCTCTACCTTGAAAATGATCCGGACGGCGCCGCTCCTCGCCGCTTGTGCGCGAGCGGACCTGTTTATCGCTATCAGCCAGCCGGTTCAGAAAAACTCAGTGAATATAATCAGTGTGGTCTGGAGATATTGGGTGCCGTTGAGGAAGCGGCTGCAGATGCGGAAGTGACCCGCCTCGGCATTGCCGCGGTCGAAGCGGCGGGCCTGACAGAGTTTCAGCTGGAGCTTGGCGATCTTTCCCTTTTTGACGCGCTTATTGATGCGATCAACATTCCAAAAGGGTGGAAGGGCCGCCTGCGTCGCCAGTTCTGGCGGCCTGAATTCTTCGCAAACCTTCTGACCGACCTTTCAAATGGTGAGGGGCAGGTCGACGGCCAAAATCCAAACGGTCTTATGTCTGTGCTTTCAGGTCTGGACGAAAAACAGGCTGCGACGCTCTTAAACGATGTGTTGAAGCTTGGTGGCATCGCGCCTGTGGGCGGACGTGGCGTCGACGAGATCGCCAGTCGTTTGCTTGAAAAAGCCGGTGAGGCGACGACGGAACAGATGCCCAAGGAAGCAGCCGCGATCATCGCGGACTATATGAAGATCTCTGTTCCCGCGGCGCGCGCAGTCGATCAGGTAGAAAACCTCCTTAAGAAGAACGGTATTTCGGCCGACGCGGCGCTGGAGAAACTATCGACTCGCCTAAAGGCCATCTCGGACGCAGGCATTGACGTGGGGCGCGCCACCTTCTCCACGGGGTTCGGTCGGAAGCTCGAATATTACACAGGCCATGTCTTCGAATTGCGGGTACCCGAACTGGGCGATGACGCTGTGATCATGGGCGGCGGCCGGTATGATGGCCTGCTACAGAGCCTCGGCGCACCCAACCCTGTACAGGCTGTCGGGTGTGCGATCGCGCTGGAAAGGTTGTTTCTTGCGACCAACAAGGGAGGAAAGAAATGAGCGCCGACAAACTCATTCTGGGCCTCCCGTCAAAGGGCCGTCTCCAGGAAAATGCGTCCGAGTTCTTCAAGCGTGCGGGCTTGAGTGTCTCCAAGCATGGCGGAAGAGGCTATACGGGTACTTTGAAGGGCGTTTCAGATGTCGAGATCGCCTTTCTGTCGGCGTCTGAAATTGCCGGCAACCTGGAACAGGGAACGATCCACTTCGGCGTTACCGGGGAAGACCTGATCCGGGAGAAGCTGGCCGCACCCGATCAGAGTATCGAGCTTCTACTTAAGCTTGGCTTTGGTCACGCGGATGTTGTGGTCGCTGTGCCGCAGAGCTGGATCGACGTCGACAAGATGGCAGACCTGGATGACGTGGCGCTCGCCTTTCACGCGAAGCGGGGAAAACGCCTGCGTGTCGCAACGAAGTATTTCAATCTCACGCGGATGTTTTTTGCGGACCATGGCATCAATGATTACCGTATCGTGGAGAGCCTCGGGGCGACAGAAGGCGCTCCGGCGGCCGGGTCTGCAGAAGCAATTGTGGATATCACCTCGACAGGGGCGACCCTGGTGGCAAACAATCTCAAAATCCTCGACGACGGGGTCATGCTCCGGAGCGAAGCCAATCTCGTGGCATCTCTTAATGCCGACTGGGGCAAGGCGCAGCTTGGCGCCGCGCGGGTGATCCTCGATCGCTTGGATGCGAGAGATCGCGCAGAAAACCATATGTTGGTTGCTGCGCGTGGGCCTTTTGAGCCGGCCAAAATTGCAGAAGACCTGGACCGCCACTATCAATGTGCCGCGGACGTGATCAGCGCCTTTGACGGCGGCGGTGAGGTCCGTGTGATCTGCCCAACGGCCCAGGTTCAGGCCGTGGCCGATCACCTGCGTCAGGAGGGAGCCGAGACGGTATCAGCCAGCAAGGCCGATTACCTGTTTGCGGCGGAAAATGTTCTCCACGATCAGCTTTTAAAACGGCTCGGGCGATAAACGATCAGGCCTGAAGGTTTGTCAGATAGGCCTGCTTCTTTTTGTTGCCTTGCGCTTCCAGATATCGAAACACCCGCCTAAGCGATTTGGGAAAAGCCATAACAAGGCCGGCCATGCGCCCCTCGCTTTTTGGGAGCCATGTTTCCAAATCGCCGGAGGTGAGCGCTTGCATGACATGCTTTGCGGTTTCGGCGGCAGAGAGTGGATCCGCATTGCCTGCGAAGTTGAGGGGCGAGCCTTCCGGGTGAGACATCTCTTCACGCAACATCGGCGTGTCTATAGCGCTGGGATATAGGCCACCGACTGCAATACCATGCGGCGCCAGCTCCAGCGCGAGCGCCGCCGTAAAGCCCCGAAGACCAAACTTCGAGGCGGTATAGGGCGCGCTGTCTTTCAACGGGAAAAGTCCTGCCAGGGACACGATGTTGAAAATCTGGCCGTGGCCTTGGGCGAGCATGCCCCGCGCCGCCGCCTGGCAAAGGCGCATGGGCGCTGTGAGGTTAATATCGATATGTTTCGTAAGAAGCGTCTCGTCAATCGCCGACACGGACCCGGGCACCCCAATGCCTGCATTGTTGATCAGAAGATCAATAGCGGGGCGGCCATTGGCCAATCGCGCGCACAGCCTTTCCATGTCCCCGCCGTTGCATAGATCCGCCTCTAGCATCTCAAGAGCAGCGTCAGAGGGCAGTTGAGACAATTCGGCGGGCCGGTCGGTGAGGACCAGCTGATCGCCCCGCGCTCGAAACTCTGCGGCGAGCGCCCGGCCGAGACCGCCTGCTGCACCGGTAATCATGACGGTTCTGCTCATGCCGCTTCAGCCCGTGCCTTTGCGGGATTTCGAACAGCGTCGTAATGACCATCTGGAATCTCGGGCCAGCCCATATGTTTGCGCAAGTCAGCCATCGCTTTTTTGTACGCATCAATATTCACATAAGTCGCATGCCGGTCTGACCCGACATAGTTGACCCCGCCTGAGAGATCTGGTTGGTGATTGGCAAGACGCTTGCGAAAGCGTTTGGCCAGCTTCGGCTGATCCCGCTCCGCCAAGATCGCCCGGGCGATCAGGTCGGCCATATTGTCGAAGAGTTTGTAGGCGCCGCCATTGGTCTCCATAAAGCCAAGCGAGAACAGATTGGGGTGGTCCTTCACGAACAGGTTCATGTAGAGATCAGGGCGGCCCGATTTCCAGGTGAACTCCGACGGGTCGACATAAGGAATTTTCCACTCATACCCAGTTGCGCAGAGCACCAGGTCAATCTCTTCACGGCTGCCGTCTTTGAACACAACGTGCTTGCCGTCCAAGCGCTCAACGTCACCTTTGGCCTTGATGTCGCCGTGACCGAGATAGTGAAGCAGCTGGGTATTGAGGATGGGGTGGCTCTCGAAAATCTTGTGATCGGGAGCAGGGAGGCCAAGACGGGTGAGATCACCATTGATGAACCGCAACATCAGCCCGAACACCTTTTGTGTGAGCCACATGGGCAAATGAGGACCTTCATGGGCAAAGACGTCTGCCGGTTTGCCCATGAGATGTTTCGGAATGAAGTGATAGCCGCGTCTCAGGCTGATGAACGCTGCATCAGCCGCACTTGCGGCGTCACAGGCAATGTCGCAGCCTGAATTGCCCGCGCCGACGATCAGAACCCGTTTTCCCCGAAACTCATCCATATGGTGGAACGTGTTGGCGTGGCGGACCTCGCCATCGAACGGCCCGTCGGCCCATTCAGGGAGCGTCGGGTGCCAGTTGGTTCCATTGACGCAGATGAGCCAGCGATAGGGGCGTGTCTCTCCGTTCGAGAGCGTGACCGTCCAGCTGTCCTTCTCAAATTTGGTGTGGGTGACTTCCGTGTTGAAGGTGATATCGTCATAAAGTCCATACTCATGAGCAAAGGCCTGCATGTAGGTATGGATCTGCTTGTTCGACGGATAGTCCGGATAATCATCCGGCATTGGGAAATCCGTGTAGTGCGACTGCGTCTTTGACGAAATGAAATGCGCTGACGCATACATGGGCGAGCCAGGATTGCTTGCATCCCAAATACCGCCGACATCGGAATGTCGCTCGAAAATATCGAAATCAATCCCGAGCAGTTTGAAGGTCCGGGCAAGCGCCAGGCCACCAGGGCCGGCGCCGACAATGCATGCGCGATCGGATGGGGAAGAAGCTGTCATGATGGGCTCCAATTGTGAGGGTTCCTCATATTTGTAAAAAGTGATAAACCCTCATATTATGAGAATCAAGAAAAATATTCAGCCAAAGGCCAAAACCTCGAAATGCCCGCTGTCTCCGACACCCAAAAAATAACCTCCGTGCGCAAGATTCCGACCCAGGCCCGCGCCAAGGAGCGGTTTGAGCGGATCCTGGATGCCGCCAGGAGCCTCATTGAGGAGAGCGGCAGTGAACATATGAAGATGAGCGATGTGGCGGCGCGCGCGGGCGTGCCGATCGGGTCCGTCTATCAATACTTCCCCGACAAGGCCGCGATCATCATCACGCTGGCGGAGCGGATCATGAAGCTGGTGCACGATGGCCTGGCACGCGCCATGGGCGAAGTGACGTGCTTGGAAGAGGGCGAGGCGGCGCTGAAGTCGACCCTGATGGCCTATTACGAGCTCTTTATTGCAGAGCCGGTTGCCCGCGATATCTGGTTTGGCATTCAGGCGGACAAAACGCTCAACATCCTCGATATCGAAGACAGTCGGATCAATGGCGAGATTGTTTTTCGGACCCTAAAAAAGTTCACGCCCAGAAAAGACTGGCCGCGCTTGGAGACAGCCTGCTTTCTGATCATGCAACTCACCGGCATGGCTGTGCGTCTGGCGATTTCGGTGGATCGCAAGGAGGGCGACCGGATCATGGCCGTCTATCAGGACATGATCCGGCGCGAACTCATCGCGGTGACGACCGACGGCTAAAGCCCGGGCACAGGAAAGCGGTTGGTCAACGCGCCGACTTCTTGCGCAAGGCCTGCCAGATGGGTGTCATCGTCCGGCGATCTCAATGCAGAGGCAATCAACCGTCCGACAATCGCCATGTCCGCTTCACCCATGCGACGTGCGGTGGGCGCCGGCGTGCCCAACCGTAATCCTGAGGGCCGCATGGGCGGATTGGGGTCGTCTGGAATGACTTGCTTGTTGGTGGTGAGCTCAATCCGATCCAGGGTCTCCTGAGCTTGCCGCCCATCGATGCCGAAGCTCGCGACGGTGTCGATCACAAGCAGGTGGTTTTCCGTACCCCCGGTCACGAGCCGGACTTGATGATCCCTGAGCGATTGGGCCAGCGCCTGTGCGTTGACCAGCACGCCTCGCGCGTAAGATTTAAACTCTGGCGCTGCAGCGAGCTTTAGGGTGAGTGCTGTCGCGGCGACCTGGTTCATATGAGGGCCGCCCTGAAGGCCAGGAAAGACAGAGGCATCAATGGTCTTTCCATATTTCTCTTTGCAGAGAATGAGCCCGCCCCGCGGTCCCCTGAGAGACTTGTGGGTCGTCGTGGTCATCACGTCAAAGCCATGGTCAAGCGGATTTTGAAGTACATCGCCGGCAATCAGACCTCCGATGTGGGAGACATCAGCCATGGTGAGCGCCCCCACCTTGTTCGCAATCTCCTGGAACCGGGCATAGTCCACTTCTCGAGGATAAGAGGAGTGTCCGCAGACAATGAGCTTTGGACGTTCGCTGAGGGCGGTTTCCTCCAGGGCGTCATAGTCAATGTCGCCCTGTGGTCCGACAGTCTTGTAGCGCACGAAGTTGAACAGCCGCCCCATATGGCTCACCGGCGCCCCGTGCGTAAGGTGACCACCATGACTGAGATCCATTGCGAGGATTGTGTCGCCTGGTTCAAGCAGACCCAGATAGACTGCCTGGTTCATGGGCGATCCTGAAAGGGGCTGCACATTGGCATGTTCTGCACGGAAAAGGCGGCAGGCGCGTTCCCGTGCGAGGTTTTCGATCGTATCGGTATTGGGTTGGCCACCATAATAGCGGCGTCCGGGATAGCCTTCCGAGTACTTATTGGTAAAGGCACTGCCGAGCAGAGGAAGCACTTCCGGGAAGCAATAGTTTTCTGAAGGAATAAGCTCAAGACCTTTGCGCTGCCGATCTTCTTCAGATGTCAGCGCTTGAAAAATGTCAGGGTCTTTTTGCGCGAGGTCCTCGCGAAGCCGATTGAGATCCATGTTTGAGGTCATGTGGTCTTCTCCGTTTCAAAGCCAAAATGTCAAACGCCCGGCCAGCTCTTCTTATGAGGCTGCCCAGGCGAACGGCTTTGAAATCGGCTTCCACGCTCCCTTGTGGTTGTGCGCTCCGATCATGGGAGCGGTTTCTCACATCCGGCTCCCTCAAAGGGAAACGGACTTTCGCCAGTCACGTGGAATATTTGGACCAGTCGGGTCACCGGGAGTGAAGCAAAGGAGAGGCTTCAGGTCAAAGAAAAACTCAATCCCGGCTAGTCAGAAAATGGCGCCTGCTGGATCAGGTCGTTCAGGTTGAGGTCGCGAATGGCCGCGGCAATCCCGGACTCGGGCTTTCGGGCTGCCTCAGCGCTCAAAAGCTTTTTCAGGTGTGCCTTGCACCCCGTGCGTGGGTGTTCTTCAAGGATAAGTTCAAGCGTTTTGGCGGGAATTTCGTCAATCCGCATGCCCACAACATCCACCATGGCGCCCATATGCAGCAACGCCACCACCGGCTCATCGTGGTCCGCTGACGCCAGGTCAGTGTGAAGCGAGATCGCTGTCTTAACCGAAGCAGCAAGCCGGGTGTCCGCGCCGCGGGCGAGCAGAAATTCCTCGGCAGTCTTCCCGCCACGAACCTCAAATTCCTCATCACCTTCGATGGCGTGATCGAGGCCGAGGTCATGGAACAGGGCGCTAACGTATAGCGCTTCTTTGTCGGCGCGCCGCCCGGTTTTTTCACCCAAGAGCTCAGCGAACAGAAAACTTCGGTGGCAGTGATGTACCATTTGCGGTGCGGATACCTCCGCCAAAAACAAAGCGGCAGATTTTGCGATGTCGCTGTCGGGAGCCGATGGGAGTTGCGTGATCATGAGTCTGTATCCTCCTGGTGCATGACTGGGAGGAAACTGGGTGGTGGTCGTACGAACCGCCAGAGCGGAATGCGACAGATTGTGGGCTTAATCCGACAAAAAGGTGCACGCCAACCCCGCATATGGTTCACCCGGGCGCGACATAGTCACCGTCGAACTTCTGTAGATCGTCGTCAATCTCATACCAACAGGGTTTTGACACAGTATGGAAGTGAATACTCGGTCTCACCTGAGGATCATCATCGAGTGCTGAGGCTGCGACAGCGTAAATCCCTTCATCGGTTTCAAGAACGCCAAGTGATGAACCACAATGACGACAAAAAGCGCGCCGGTATTTTGGATGTGCGTCGGTGCGGTAGCGCGTAATCGCCTCCTCGCCGTTCGTTATCGTTAGGTCATCAACGGGGCCGGAAAGGATCGCTGAATAGACACCGGCAGCCTTGCGACAGCGCGAGCAGTGACAATAGGTGAGAGCCCAAGGGGTACCCGAGATTTCAAATTTCACCTCACCGCAGAGACAGCTCCCTTTGATCATTGAATGCCCTTTCCTTCCATTCAGCCGAACCATAGCGAACGGGGAAGAAATAGGAAGGATCATTGGTTACCGTTAGTGCTAACCGGGCGGAGTGTAGTCGCCCTCAAATTTCGGAAGCTCATCGTCAATCTCATACCAGTCGGGCTTGGAGGCGGTGTGAATGTGGACAGACGGTTTGAGACCTGGGTCGTCATCCAGAAGCGAAGCAGCGACAACATAGATGCCATCATCTGTCGCGAGATCGCCAAGAGAGGATCCGCAATGCTCGCAGAAGGCACGGCGGTGAACACTAGATCCCTCTGGTTCAAGACGCGCAATATGACACTCACCGCTGGTGATCTTCAGATCGGCAGCGGGACCAATCAAGACGGCTGAGAAGACACCCGCCGCTTTCCGGCACCGCGAACAATGGCAATAGCTGAGCGAACTCGGCTTTCCCGAGATCTCCAGTGTTATCGCGCCGCAGAGACAACTTCCTTTGATCATGCGCTCCTCCCTTTCTGCTATGCAGACATGGGGACCGCGCGACCACTGAGCGAGGGCGATAAGACGGTCTCCTGACAGTTTGTGGCAGGAGACCTATCTGCTAATGGCTGCGGCGCTCCATCATCCAAAGCTTCAGAGCAACCCCGAGATTGATGAGGACAAAGAGGGGAACAACAATCATGGGCGCTATGGACATAGGATAGGTGAACACGGCGCGGGCGTCCGGCAGATCCGTGAAGACATAAAGCGGACCGGGTAAGCCCAGCTGTAGCAAAACGGGCGCAGTCGGCACGATTACCAATGCGCCCATGAGGTTCCATATCAGGAACCCGCGTCGCGACATCATGCCTCTTTGAAGCTGGGCTCCGACCCAGAGCGCAGACAGACCAAACAGAAGATCGGGGATGCCGACCAGAAGCTCAAAATAGAGGGGGAACTCGCCGACCGACGTCTTATAAGCCGTACCCAGCGCGGAAATCCTCAGTGCGTGAAAATAGGCCAACCAGTGAAGGGGCGTCCCGTCGACGAGTCCAGCAAGCCCAGTGCGGAGCTCAGAAAACAACACGATCGGGAGGACGCAGACGGTGACAGTGATCACCTGCAACCAAAGTCCGGGCAGGTAGGACATGAGCGCATCGCTGACAAAGACGTCTCGCGCGCCAAGCACGCTTGTCAGAATGCCATAAGCAGCAATCCAAAACATAAAGAGCGTCACAGCGCGGTGCAGCTCAATTTGGCCGCCTTGCAATGCCAGCCGTCTGGAAAGGAAAAACACAAAGCCAAGCTGGGTGAGTAACAGGAAAGGCGTCAGGGAAAGGGTCATGGGGGTGCTCCTTTTGGGGGACGGAGGAAGGGCGGCTACCAGCTTTCCGCGAAGGGCCGGATCACAAGATCAAAGCTCCAGGCTGAGCGGTCTTGGTGCGCGACATGAAAAACTTCGTCTGCGATGGCTTTGGGGTGAGCAAAAAACGCGTCGCGGTCGTGCGGCCAGTCGTCTGGCGGCATGAGCCAGGTGGCTTTCTCTTCCGTGGCATCGAACCAGGTCACATCGATGGCAGCATCAACGGTGACGTAGCTTACGTGGATGCCTTTAGGACCTAAGTCCCGCGCCATGGCTTCTGCCAGCACCCGCTGAGCCGCTTTTGTAGGCGCAAAGAGCGCATATTTTGGAACGCCGCGATGCGACGCCGTGTTGCCGGTCACAATGATGGCACCTTTGCCAGCGTCGATCATTGCTGGTGCAACATGCCGCGCGAGATAAAGCAGTGAGGTCGCATTGACGCGGAAGTTCCGCTCAAAGCCTTCCGGGTCTGCGTCGAGAAAGCTGTCGAACGTGTGTGACACCGCGTTATGGATGACGATTTGGGGGTGACCCAACGCGTCATTGATCCTATCAAGGACCTTCTCAAAGCGCGGCAGGTCGCCGACGTCGCAGACAAAAGCATGTGTATGCGGGACTTCCTTCTCCAAAGCGGCAAGGCGTTCCGCATTCCGGGCGATCATCGCGACCTCATAGCCGCCGTCGACGAACCGGCGTACAAGCGACGTGCCTGTCGCATCGCCGACGCCCACAATCAAACAGATGGGACGGGTCATGGGTGCGCCTCCGCTCACGCCGCGGACGACGCCTTGCCATAAGGCGCGCCATATTTGGAGTTTTCTTCGCCTGCCAGCACCACGTCGTGAAGGGTTAGGTGCACTTCGTAGGTGCGGACCCATTCCAGCTGGCCCTTCTGCATCAGTTTCGAAGAATGGGGAGAGCGGGCGGCACGTTTGTACCGCACTTCCGTCATTCGGCAGGCTTGCCCGCCATAATGGTAGCTATAGGTCGCCGCATCAGGCGCGACATAGCGCAGGCGGTAGAGCTTCCAGTACTGGCCATCATGCTCGTAGATGTCGAAGGTGAGTTCATGGGTGTCGTATTGCCAGTGCCAGACACCGCTTTCCTCAATCTTGTGCCAGTCGGCGAGATTGCTGCCATCTTCAAATCGTACGCCGGGCTGCGCCCAGCCAAGAGTATCGGTCATGAGACATCTCCTTTTGGGTGGGGTTAGCCGGCTTTGTGCTCTGCCATGCTGATGAGAGGGGCGTAGCCTTGGCTCGCGAGCATGTCGCCGACAGTGGTAAAATATTCCGGGGACCCTTTGACTCCGGTCGCATCGACCAGCCGGTTTACATAGGCAAAGAGGGAGACCACATTGATCGCATCCTCGATGGCCTGCTCGTCCCAACCCGCGGCGCGCAGAGGGTCAAAGTCACTGGGCCCAATCCCATGAGGATCCTTTGTGAGCTTTTCGGCGAAAGCCAGGATGGCCTTCAAGCGCTCGTCGAGCGCGGACGAGCCTGGTCCTTCGGTCAACTGGTCAAGGATTTCGTCACCGGTCTTAAGTGCTTTCAGCGTCGCGCGATGCACACCGACGCAGAAGTCGCAGCCATTTAAGTGGGACACATAAGAGGCGATGATCTCGCGTTCTGCCACAGTCAAGGCAGAGGCCCGCGTCATGACGGCTTCGATGAATTTCAGCATCGGACCGTAAAGCTCAGCGTCACGCAGGAAAACATCGGCGACGCCTTTGAAATTCTTCGTATGTTCGAGATGGGACATGAAAGAAACTCCGTTGATGAATTCATATCGAATGATATGAAAAGGGAAAAAATTTTTTAGGTCAGAATGGATAAAGCGTTTACCGCATGGGTTTTGACATAAGCCGGTGTCATTCCAGCTCGGAAAAGCATGCCCAGCGAATAGACGGTGGTTGTGAGAAACTCGCCAAGACTTTTCAGATCCGCGTCTGACGGGATTTCGCCCTCTTCCCGAGCGCGCTCGAGAGCCGCCTGAAACCCTTTGCTGAGCTGTTTCATATGAGCTTGCACCTTCTGCGCAGCCTCCGCGTCATGGGGCGCTAATTCAATGGCTGTGTTGCACATAAAACATCCGCGATGATCTTTATGAGGTTTCACGATGTCATAGGCGCGGAGGAAAGCGTTCCGGATACCTTCAATCGGAGAGTCCGCTTTCTTCAGCTCGTCGAGGATCTGCGTTGTGATGGTTGCCCGATACTGATCAAGCGCCGCAAGAAAGAGCCCGCGTTTGTCATCAAACACATTGTAGAGGCCGTAATAATTGACACCGGTTGCGGCGACGAGGTCTCGGATCGACGTGTCGTAATATCCCTTCGCCCAAAAGAGGTGCATGGCCTTGGACGTGGCATCTATCGCGTCAAATTCCTGCTTCCGGCCCATCGGGGTCTCCATTTCATATCGTTCGATATGAAAATAGGAAGGCGCGGGATGCGGTTCAAGAGCATTGGAAACAAAAAACCCGGTCCTAGATACGCAAGGACCGGGTTCCGTTTGACGCCTCAGTTGCTCTGAGTTGTCATTATCTCGTGTGTCGGGCCGGGAGGCCTGACGACATGATTACATCATGCCGCCAGCCAAGATCGGCGAAGCCGATCTGGCCACCAACATGATGGGCGCATGATGATTACATCATGCCGCCCATACCACCCATACCGCCCATGCCACCCATATCAGGCATGCCGCCAGCAGCGCCGCCTTCAGATGGCTTGTCAGCGATCATCGCTTCTGTCGTGATCAGAAGACCTGCAACAGACGCCGCGTCGGTAAGTGCGGTCCGCACAACCTTGGTTGGGTCGATAATGCCTTCAGCAACCAGGTCCACATAGGTTTCGTTCTGTGCATCGAAGCCATAAGCGCCGGCTTTGCCAAGAACATTTGCCACAACGATGGAACCTTCAACACCGGCATTTTCAGAGATCTGACGGATCGGGGCTTCAAGAGACTTGAGCACGATCTTGATGCCAGCCTGAATGTCGGCATTGTCGCTGGAAAGAGCCCCAACAGCCTTGGTTGCGCGAAGCAGGGCAGAACCGCCACCAGGCACGATGCCTTCTTCAACCGCAGCGCGAGTGGCGTTCAGAGCGTCATCAACGCGGTCTTTCCGCTCTTTCACTTCAACTTCCGTTGCACCACCGACTTTCAGAACAGCAACACCGCCGGCGAGTTTCGCCAGACGTTCCTGCAGCTTCTCACGGTCATAGTCAGAAGAGGTTTCTTCGATCTGCGCGCGGATCTGTGCGACGCGAGCTTCGATATCTTTCTTTTTGCCGGCGCCATCGACGATCGTTGTGTCGTCTTTCGTGATGCCAACGGACTTCGCCGTGCCCAGCATGTCGAGGGTCACGTTTTCAAGCTTGATGCCGAGATCTTCTGAGATCACGGTACCGCCGGTGAGGATCGCAATGTCTTCGAGCATCGCTTTGCGGCGATCACCGAAGCCAGGTGCCTTCACAGCAGCGATTTTCAAGCCGCCCCGCAGCTTGTTGACCACGAGGGTCGCCAGCGCTTCGCCTTCAATGTCTTCTGCGATGATGAGCAGCGGACGTGATGCCTGAACAACAGCTTCCAGAATAGGCAGCATGGCCTGCAGGCTGGTGAGCTTGCTTTCGTGCAGAAGGATGAGCGGGCTTTCCTGCTCAACCGTCATCTTGTCCGGGTTGGTGATGAAGTAAGGAGAGAGGTAGCCGCGGTCGAACTGCATGCCTTCGACGACGTCGAGTTCGCTTTCCAGTGACTTGGCTTCTTCCACGGTGATCACGCCTTCATTGCCCACTTTGGACATGGCTTCGGCGATCATCGTACCTACTTCAGCTTCGCCGTTCGCAGAGATCGTGCCGACCTGGGCAATCTCTTCGTTCGACTTCACTTTCTTGGACCGCTTGGAAAGGTCCGCAAGAGCGGCTTCAACCGCAAGGTCGATACCGCGCTTCAGGTCCATGGGGTTCATGCCGGCGGCAACTGCTTTTGCGCCTTCCTGAACGATGGCCTGAGCCAGAACCGTCGCTGTCGTCGTGCCGTCACCGGCAACGTCATTTGTCTTGGACGCAACTTCGCGGATCATCTGGGCGCCCATGTTTTCGAACTTTTCTTCCAGTTCGATTTCCTTGGCGACCGTCACGCCGTCTTTCGTGATGCGCGGTGCGCCGAAAGACTTGTCGATGACAACGTTGCGGCCTTTAGGGCCGAGCGTCACTTTAACGGCATTGGCGAGCACGTTGACGCCGTTCAGCATCTCTTCGCGGGCGTCGCGGCCGAATGTTACTTGTTTAGCCATAATTGGGATTTCCTTCTGTTACGGCAATCATTGGGGAAGTTGAGGCAATAAAAAGCCGCGCTGGGCGAAACCCGCGCGGGTGATTATTTCTTCTTCTTGCCGCCTTCGATGATGCCGAGAATGTCGGATTCTTTCATGATCAACAGCTCTTCGCCGTCGACCTTTACTTCGGTGCCGGACCACTTGCCGAACAGAACGCGGTCGCCCGCCTTCACGTCCAATGGGGTCACTTTGCCGTCTTCAGACTTGGAGCCTGCACCTGCAGCAACGATTTCGCCTTCAGAGGGCTTTTCCTGAGCTGAATCGGGAATGATGATGCCACCAGCGGTTTTCGTGTCTTCTTCGACCCGGCGCACCAGCACCCGGTCATGGAGAGGACGGAATTTCATGAGATATCTCCCTTGAAGCCTGCAAAAGTGCAGGAATTCTCTCAAATTTCTTGTTTTGTTAGCACTCAAGTTTGGTGAGTGCTAACGAAGCGCAGCAGAAATAGGGAGTCCGGGCTTGCCTGTCAAGGCTGAGATGGGCCTAAGGCGCGGAAATGATTCAGCTTTTCATGAAAAGATCACAAATCGCAGGTGACCTTCATGAAATGCTCGGCGGCAAGACTGGTGCAATCAACGGCGGGCGGGGAGACATAAGCGGTCGCATCGCTTTCAACCAAGGTTTGACTTCTGGGGCTTCCCAGATTGGATTGGGGTTTGGCAGACCGACAAGCCGTGGATGTTCTATTTGCCCATAGGCAGAAAGGTCTGCGAGGGTTGGTACGGAGCTTCCTCCTAGGAAGGGACCTCCTTTGAGCCGCTCGCCAAATTCTCGGTGTTGACGCTTCCTCATTTCGTTGATCGGCTCGTTTAGGTCAAGGTTTTGCCGAACGGTCCTACCGACAAATGGCGCATAGGGGACGATGAAGGGCCACGCAAGATACATCCAATAGGGCGTTCCGGACGTGAGGTGCATGACCTCCCCCAGCCGCCACCCGATGCAGAAGCGTGACCGAAGGGACTCCGGATCATACATTTCTCGAAAAATACCTGGTATGATCTCAGTAGTCACCCACTCATCATCCGCCATTACCCGCCTGCGTTCGGCGTCGTCCTGCGGCAGCATCGGACGGTCGGGAAACAGCTGATCAAGCCAAAGGCCGATCGGTGTGGAATCTTCCCGCCACTCATCGCCGACCTTTAGGACGGGAACGATCCTGCGACTTGGTTTTTCATGGACAAATTCGAGCTCTCGACGATGGATTGGATTCACGTAAACAACGTCATAGTCGAGCTTCTTGTGATCCAGAAAGGCGGCGACCTTCAATGCATACGGGCTGTCGCAATAAGCATAAAGAGTGATCAGCGGTTGCGACATGCTCGTCTCCAAATGATAAATTCATCATATATGACAATATAGCCAGTTTTCAAGAGGTCGAGGAAGGTAAGAGGTGAGCTCTTCCCTTGTTAGACGCGGCACAGGTTGCCAGAGCGGCAAACAGACAGTCTGAAACAGGGAACAATCTCGAAAGAGAATCATCCATGTTCCTCGAGCAGATCAGAAACCAGGACGAACCCTCTGACGAGGAAGCCGAGGACGCAGCAGCTTAAACAACGGCTCGCCGCTGGTGGTCAGGGAGCGGCGCCATCTCTTTCCAAAATGGGGAGAAGGGCGCTGTGGATGGCGGGTGCACCGTCGGGACCGACTGAGACAATCTCCCCGTAGGTCTCCTCGTCAGAACCGTAGAGCCAGGGTGCTTCATTGTCCCATTCACTCTTTGGGATGATGTAGCCGATCGCATCGTTGGCGAGATTGACCATAAGGTTGACCCGGCCGTGCATGGCCGGTCGAAACGGCGGCACTTCCGACGGCGACATGTCATAGTCCGCGCCAGGTGGGTTTTCGATCCCGCCGACCGCGATCTCCGGATAGAGCTCGCCGGGGATGGCCGCGATCCGCGCCTCGCCGATCTTAATCAAGGCCACTTCGGTCTCCGTCGTGAGTTGGGGCGGAAAAAGCCCGACATCAAAATCCCGATCCAGCAGCCCAAGAAGCGACGCGGCGGCAAGCGGGTAATTCGCAAGCGGCACATCTACGTGGCGGGCAGCCACGCCGATTGATGGGGCAGGGTCTTCATAAAAGCCGTCTGGTTTGAGGACCGTATCGAGGACCGCGGACGCCACCCCGTATCCGAAGGCGCGGGCTTTAGCGTGTCCTGAGTCGGTGATCTTTTCCTGCGTCCAGGGGTCTGTCACGGCTTCGCCGGGCAACACGGTCATCAGCCCGCCAATATTCCCGGAGAGCCACATTGTCGTTCCGCCAATCCCCGGCCGCACAATCTCCCCGTCATAGTCGAGTCCCGAGGAGAGCCCTCGTCGGAGGTAGCCTGCAAGGTCTGCGGTGAAGGACAGGTTCTTGTCCCAGGCAAGTTCCACATGCATCCCGTAATTGACCAAAGTGCCGATCACACTGTCGTCTTCGGTCCCAGCATTTGGACGTTTGAACATCAACACCCGAATGCCGGGATCGAGGATGAGCGGTTTCCGTGTATCCATGGTGCCGAGCAGGGCGTCATAGCCCTCAATCGTTGCCATGCTGAGGCGTGCCGGTTCGAGCGCAGCGACGGCATCTGCCAGCGCACCGACCATCTCTGCCCTAAGTCGCGCCATGTAGGCGTCGCTCACGCCACTCTCAAAGTCCGCCGCGCCCCAGAGGCCTTGCGTATCAGGTCCTTCGTGATTGTGTGTCGCGTGTACCAGCACATAATCAAGGCCTAACTCGGGCGGAACCGCCGTGCGGACAGACGCAACAAAATTGGCCATCAAACCCACCACGTCTGCCGTCACAATCCCAACACGCATGTCGCCATCATCGAACACGGCTGCAACGCTCATCAAATCATCATGAACGTCTGCGGCGGCGCGTCCGTTCTGAAAACCCGCCATCCAGACAGCATCAAAAACACCATTGCCGTTGGCGTCATCGAAGGTGTCTATGTCGGAGTTGTATTGCGCATCTCCGTCAACATCTGTCCAGGTTTCAAAGCCTTGAGGTGTGATCGCGCGGGTACCAAACCCGGCCCGAAACTCCGCCGCCGCTGGTAAGACCATCACCAGTGACGCAACCCACATTGCGAAGCCTACTATTGCAAATCGCATTCATTCCTCCTCGGCGACGCTCAACCCCGACTTTCGAAAAATACCAGCCTTGCTGCGGCATCGAAAGCAGATAGGATCGCCAATAAACCAATATGACGCCACGAGCCCAGGGAGGGGATAAGTTTGTCCGATTTTATCAATAGGTCTTTGGTGGGGGCGCCTGGGAGCCGGGATCGGATGGCGACGCCTGCCCTCGTGATCGACCTGGCCGCATTTGAAGCGAACGTCGCCGCCATGGCAGCCCATTGCGACAGCAAGGGGCTGAAACTTCGTCCCCATGCCAAAACCCACAAATGTGCGGAAATTGCCCGCCGGCAAATAGCGGCAGGCGCGCTGGGTGTGTGCTGTGCGAAACTGGGTGAGGCGGAAGCGCTAGGTGCTGAGGGCATTGACGGCATTCTCCTCACGTCGCCCATCGTCACGCCTTTTGGGGTCGAGCGCTTGATGGCGCTCAACGCAAAGCTGAGTGACCTGATGGTGGCTGTCGACAATCCGGACAATGCGGCTGCTCTGAGTGTTGCGGCGGCGGAAGCTGGAAAGCCGTTGCAGGTTTTGATGGACTTGGATGTGGGGTTGCACCGAACCGGCATTGCACCGGGCGACGGGGCCCACGCATTAGCCCGGCAGATGGAAAAAACTCCCCACCTCCATTTCAGGGGGCTGCAGGCCTATGCAGGCCACCTCATGCATGTGGAAGATTTTACGGAGCGCCGTGAAAAATCGCTGGCTGTCATGCAAATGCTGGGCGATATGCGCGCCCGGTTGGAGGCCGACAGCATTACTTGTGAAATCCTCTCCGGTGGGGGCACAGGCACGTTCGATATTGATGTAGAAGCCAATGTCCTCACCGAACTCCAGGGCGGCTCCTACGTCTTCATGGACAAGCAATATAACGATGTGAACGGACCAGATGGCGGCTCCCTCGCCAACGCGTTTCAGACATCGCTGTTCGTCGAGATGAGCGTGGTATCGAACAATACACCTAAGCTTGCGACCACTGACGCCGGTTTCAAGAGTTTCTCGACCGATGCGGACCCGCCTGTTTTGAGCGCCGGGGCGCCCGACGATGCGACATATTTCTTCTTCGGCGACGAACAGGGCGGCATCCTCCTCTCAAGCGCCAACGAGAAGCTGGCCCTGGGCACGAAGCTCACCGCGGTCACACCGCACTGCGACCCGACCGTCAATCTCTACGACGCCTATCACGTTGTTGAGGGAGACAAGTTGGTCGACATCTGGCCGATTGAAGCCCGGGGCCGCTCAGCGTGAACGATATTCGCGCGCTTGTCTTCGACGTTGATGGTGTCCTCGTCACAGGCCACAAAGAGAAGGGCGGTTGGTGGCATGTTGATATGGAACAGGATCTGGGACTTGACTCTGAACTCTTCCAACGCCGCTTCTTCACAGCGCAGTGGGCCGATATCGTCTGCGGCAGGCTGGGCATTGAAGAGCCCCTAGCAGCGACGCTGGCGGAGATCGCCCCGCAGCTCTCCGTCGAAGAGGTACTCGACTACTGGTTTCAAATGGATGCAGGTCTAAACAAGGATCTGATTGGAGCGTTGGAGGACCTGCGCCGCAGGGCAAATGTGGGGCTAAGCCTTGCGACAAATCAGGAGCATCGCCGTGCGGCTCATCTTTGGCGAGACCTGGAGCTCGAGCATCACTTTGACGCCATCCACTATTCCGCCGACATCGGCCACCAAAAACCGAACGGAGAATTTTTTGCGGCGGTCGAAGATCGAACCGGTTTTGACGGGCCCCATCTTCTGTTTTTCGATGATCAAGAACGCAATGTGTCGGCAGCCCGCGAGCGCGGCTGGCACGCCTATATCTGGACGGGCATGGAGACGTTCGAAAAAGCCATGCTGGTGCATGCGCTTTGAGCGTTTGACGTTTGATTTAAGATCGAACCTGAGGCCTAATCAGTCCAGTCAGGCTGATTGATTGGGGGAGCGGATAGATGCGCATTGGAATTCTGACAGGTGGCGGAGACGTTCCAGGGTTGAACCCCTGCATCAAGGCAGCGACCCGCGCTGCTGAGACTCTCGGTTGGGAGATGGTGGGCTTTCGCCGCGGATGGGCGGGGCCGCTCAATTACAATCCGGACGATCCGGAAGGGTCAGCACATCTTCTCATGCCGCTGGACCGCGCGCGCACGCGAACCATCGATCGCACGGGGGGCACGGTGCTCCACACGTCGCGCACCAAGCCCAGCAAGGTGAAGAAGGAAGACCTGCCGTCCTTCGTCAAGGGCGCCACCTTAAATGAGGATGGCACGTATGATTGCACGGCGCATGTGCTGCGCGTCATGGAGAGTGTGGGCATTGATGCCCTGATCCCCATCGGCGGCGATGACACGCTCTCTTATGGGGCGAGGCTCTACCAGGAAGGCATGAAAACCATGTCCATCCCGAAGACAATGGACAATGACGTCTTCGGGACGGACTATTGCATCGGGTTTTCAACTGCCGTCACGAGGTCCATTGACAGTATTACGGGCCTTCGCACCTCGACCGGGTCCCACGAACGGATCGCGGTGGTGGAACTCTTCGGTCGAAACTCTGGGCAAACAGCCCTCATGTCCGGGGCGCTGGCGGATGCGGACCGTATCCTGATCGCCGAAGTCCCGTTTAATGTGGAGCGGGTGGCCGAGCTTCTGGCGGCAGACCGCGCCGCGAACCCCTCCAACTATGCCATGGTCTGTGTCTCGGAAGGCGCCCAGATGGAAGGCGGCGAAATCATCGAGCGCGGTGAGGCGGACGCCTACGGCCACCGGAAACTGGGCGGCATCGGGCAGCTCCTAGGCGATGAGATCAAGCGCATCACCGGCATCAACATCATCTCCCAGAACCTCGGATACATTATGCGCGCGGGCGCGCCCGACGCGCTGGATCAGATGGTCTCGCGGTCCTATGGCACCATGGCGGTGCAGCTTTTGGCGCAGGGCCAGCACGGTCTCATGATGGCGCTTCAGGACGGTAATTATACAACGGTGCCGGGTGACACCTGCATTCAGGGTGAAAAGCGGGTGGACATCGACGCCTTCTATGACACGACCACTTATCGCCCCCGTGTGGATCAGATCCTCGGCAAGCCCATGTTTATGTATTGACGTTCATGCTTTGAGAAGGCGCTCCACAGCGCGGGCTTTAAGCGCAATCTTGCCGTCATCATTGGTAAAGGTCGCCTCAACATAGGCTTGTGTTCGCGACACATTCACCACTTCGCCCACGCATTTGAGGATGCCGCCGGTTACCGGGCGGAAATAGTGAATGTTGAGATCGACGGTCGTGAAATTCTGATCGTCTTCGAGCAGCGTCATCAAGGCAAACGAGCAGGTCTGGTCCGCAAGCGTGGCGAGATAGCCGCCAAACACGGACTGGGGATTCATAAACTCGGGGTTCACGGGCCACTCATAGGTGATCCGCCCTTCGCCGATTTCTGTAAGCTTCCCATCATAAAGCTTGAGCGCATGCACATGAGGGGGGGCTTTATCCACATCCTGGTCCAGAATACGGTTGAGAATATTTTTCCAGCTGGGCATTACTCGTCCTGGCCTTCGAGAGACGCCGCTTCGGCCAGCATCTCCGGTAAGCCGATCACCTCATTATATTTCTGAAAGGTAACCCGCGGCGTGTCGATCGGCAGTTTGTGAGCCGTCAACATGTCAGCATAGAGCGTCTGCAGCCGTTCAGTGACGGAGAGCAAAGCCGACACGGGGAAGATCGCAATCTTGTACCCAATCTCCTGAAGAGTCGGTCCACCGAGATAGGGCGTCTTGCCGTCTTCGACCATATTGGCGACGAGCGGTGTTCCTCTGAAGGTCGCGGCAACAGTCTCCAGCTCTTCAAGCGAACGCGGCGCTTCGATGAATAGAATGTCGGCGCCAGCCTTGAGGAAGGCCTCACCCCGCCGCAGCGCCTCGTCGAACCCGTCTGTCGCGCGCGCGTCGGTGCGGGCCATCACCTTGAAGTCAAGATTGTCCCGCGCTTCGACGGCCGCGCGGATTTTGGCAGCTGCGTCGGCGACGGGAACAATCTCTTTGTTCTCCATATGCCCGCAGCGCTTCGGAAAGACCTGATCTTCCAACTGAATGCAGGCAACACCCGCTTGTTCATAAAGGCGTGTCAGCCGCGCGGCGTTGAGCGGCCCGCCATGCCCATTGTCTCCATCCGCAAAGACAGGCACGGGCGCGGCGGCGCCCGCCAGCGCTCGCGCGCGGTCCGCCATCTCCGTGGCACTTATGAGCCCGATGTCTGGCACGCCCAGCGTCGATCCCGCCACACCGAAGCCGGTCATATAAACAGCTTTGGCCCCTGCCTGCGCGGCAAGTTTGGCGGACAATGCATCATAGGCGCCGGGCGCCAGAATGATCTCGGGTGCTGCGAGTAGCGCACTCAACTGGTCAGTCGCTAAAGACATCATACATTCTCAAAAAGAAGGCGGGGTGCAGGAGGAAACGATCACACATTCTTCCTTACCCAGATTGCGGAACCGATGGGGCAAGCGGCTGTCGAAATAGTAGGCTTCGCCGGGTTGCAGCAAACGTGTCTCCCCGCCAACGGTAAGGACAAGTTCGCCGGAAATCACAATGCCGCATTCTTCCCCTGCATGGGCAAGCATCTCTTCACCGGTGTCTGCGCCGGGCTGGTATCGCTCATGCATCATCTGGATGGCGCGGTTGCGCGTATCCTTCCCAACAAGTTTGAAGGAAATCGGGTCGCCGCCAGCGATCTCCTTCTGGTCTTTCTCTGAATAGAAGATCTGCCGATTGGGCTGCATGTCGAGCGTGAGGAAGTCCGTCATGCTGATGGGAAAACCATCCAGCACTTTCTTCATGGAGCCGATGGAGGGGCTGATCCGCTCCTGCTCAATAAGCGAAATCGTACCGTTTGTGACGCCTGCGCGCTTGGCAAGTTCTCGCTGAGAGAAGCCGTACATTTTGCGGAGATCGCGGAGGCGCCGGCCAATATCCGGCGCGTCGGTCTCGGTTTCGGTCTGGGTTTGCCCGTGGGCGATACGAAAATCCTTTTTCATTCGTTTAATTTACTAAACGAGGGTGATTTGTCACGCGCTGTCTTGGTTGCGTACCGCAGTTACGAAGCGTTCAATTGCACCATGATAGCGGGGCAAATTGTGTCGAAATGAGGGACATGCGATGGCTGAAGCCGGAACCACAGAAAATCAGTCGACGAACGGTGCACCAAATGACTTGGAAGCCTTCTGGTTGCCCTTCACACCCAATCGTCATTTCAAGCGCGACCCGCGCATCGTCGCGCGCGCGAAAGACATGCATTACTTCAAGCCCGACGGTACTGCTGTCCTGGATGGGACGGCAGGCCTTTGGTGTTCCAATGCAGGTCATTGCCGAGAGCCGATCGTTGAAGCAATACAGGCTCAGGCCGCGGAACTGGATTTCGCGCCGACCTTTCAATTTTCGCATCCCAAGACGTTCGAAGTCGCCAGCAGGCTCACAGCCATGGCGCCAGACGGCCTTGACTATGCCTTCTTCTGTAACTCCGGATCGGAAGCTGCCGACACAGCCCTCAAAATGGCCCTCGCCTATCACCGGCTGAACGGAGAGGCGTCAAGGACACGGTTCATTGGGCGCGCGCGGGGCTATCACGGCACGGGTTTTGGGGGCATTTCCGTCGGCGGTATTTCGCCAAACCGGAAATTCTACGGGTCTTTGCTGCCCGGCGTGGATCACCTACCACACACCTACAATCGCGAACGGCAGGCATTCAGCCGCGGCGAGCCTGAATGGGGCGCCCATCTAGCGGATGAGCTTGAGAAGATTGTGGAGCTGCACGATGCGTCGACAGTCGCCGCTGTGATCGTCGAGCCCATGGCGGGGTCCACAGGTGTCCTCGCACCGCCGAAGGGATATCTCAAACGCCTACGGGATATTTGCTCCCGCCACGGCATTCTCCTGATCTTCGACGAGGTCATCACAGCCTTTGGGCGTCTGGGGACAGCGACCGCGGCAGAACGGTTTGGCGTGACGCCCGACCTGATGACCTTTGCGAAGGGCGTGACGGGGGGCACCGTGCCTATGGGCGGTGTTCTCGTCGCTAAACAGATTTATGACAGTTTCCAGAGCGACGGCGGGCCGGACCACGCAATCGATCTCTTCCACGGCTATACCTATTCCGGGCATCCACTTGCGATGGCCGCGGCGCTGGCGACCCTCGATCTCTACCGGGATGAAGGCCTGTTTGAACAAGCGGCTGCGAACGAGAGTCTGATGGCGGATGCCGCTCACGCATTAAAAGATCATCCGTTAACCCTGGATATCAGAACCATAGGTCTAGTTGCGGCGTTTGATTTGGCTCCCGTCGAGGGCCTGCCCGGCAAGCGAGGATATGATGCCATGTGTCGCGCATTTCATGACGAAGGCATGATGATCCGGGTGACGGCGGACACCATCGCCTTTTCACCGCCGCTGATGGCAACGAAAGACCACATTACGGAAATGTTTGAGAAGTTCGGGCGGGTGTTGGACGCGTGCTCTTAGCACCGCGCACTGTCGTTTGGTGTCATTTTGTCGCAAAGCAAATTTTCGACACAGAATTAAGCGATGCGCCCTTGTAAATCGACCGGCCCATCTTATCTCTCCTGCATGAGACGGCGATCGGCCGACAAAGCAGCACCCCCCCTCCCGCTGCAGGCCTGATCCCACCCAGCCCCTGGCGCTCCCCTCGCCGGGGGCTTTCTCTTTGGGGGGTGGAAGCGAAACCGGACCTCTTTCAAGCGTGGTGATTTAGTCGTCCCTTTTGAGGCCGAGCCGTCCGGCGATCATGCGATCGACGGTTCGTTTCGGGAGCAGGCCCGGAAGAGTCCAATTCATGAACCGACTGGGAACCACGGCGTAACGCGTTTTGGGATTGGACGTTGAAAGCGCCTCCCACACAGCCCGACCGAGCTTCTCTGGCGGAAACCCTTTTTTGCCGTTCTCGATCATGTAGTCCTTAACGCGATCAAGGGCCGGAGCGAATTCCGTGTTCTGATATTGGGTGACGTCAATCTCTTCAGCCTTGTCCCAGATTTTGGTGACCACGGCGCCAGGCCCGATGATCACAACGTCAATGCCGAACAACATCAGTTCGCGCCGCAGGCTTTCTGCCACACCTTCGAGCCCATGTTTCGACGCTGCATAGGCACCAAGGAAGGGCGCACCGTTTTTGCCCGCGACGGAGCTGATCATAACGATGCGGCCGGGATCCCCGGTGAGGTCTTTGTCGACACCCAAGAGGGGAGCGAAGGCCTGGGTCACAATCACTTGACCTGTGATGTTCACCTCAAGCTGATTGCGAAACTCGTCAATGGGTTGATTGAGGACCGGACCGGGTGCTGCAATCCCTGCGTTGTTCACCAGGCCGAACAGGGTAGTGCCATTCAAAGCTTCCCGAACGGTGCTCGCGCCCTGCGCAACGGCGGCTTCGTCCGTAACGTCGAAGATCAGTGGGGTGAACAGGTCGCCAAACTCAGACTTTAAGCGCTCACCGTCTTCCGCCGTCCGCACACTGCCAAATACATGAATACCCTTCTTTGTGAGAACTTTCGTGATCCCCCAGCCAATGCCGGTGGACACGCCCGTGACAACAACTGATTTCATCTGCAATTCTCCCGAGTGTTTTTGATCAAAGCTCGATGTCGTAGCGCACCCAGTCTGTTCGCTGCGCGAGCTTGTCATATAGGTGCTGCGCGGTCCTATTGCTCTCAGCTGTCTGCCAATAAACACGCTGCCAGCCGGCATCGCGCCCCTTTTCGGCAACCGCTTCGATGAGCGCACGCCCAGCGCCGGTCCCGCGTGCAGCCTCAGAGACAAACAGATCTTCCAGATAGCAGATGGGTCCCGGCCCCCACGTGCCGCCATGCAGGAGGCAGTGGGTAAATCCGATCAGGTCGCCGCCCTCGTTTACCGCTCCAAATCCAAACAGGTTTCCGGTGGGCAGCATAAGCCGTGCCCAGGTGTCCTCCGTGATTTCCGGCGCGAGTTCCGTTTCATAAAAGGTCAGGTAGCCCTGCCAGAGGGGCAACCATTGAGGCTTGTCCTCTGGCAGAAGATCTCTGATTTGAACGGACATGGGACACTCGCCTCAGCTAATGGTCACACCACCGTCAATCACCAGCCCTTGCCCGGTCATGAAAGCACCAGCTTTGGATGACAGGAACACGGCGGCACCTGCAATTTCGTCTGGCAACCCGATGCGGCGAAGGGGCGCGTTCGACGTAGAGCGCTCAAGGGTTTCAGGATTGTCCCACAGCGCTTTGGCAAAATCGGTTTTGATCAATCCCGGCGCAATGGCGTTCACCCGAATATTGTGGGGGCCAAATTCGACAGCGAGGTTCCGGGCAAGTTGGAAGTCGGCCGCTTTGGAAATGCAATAGGCGCCGAGCACCGGTGAGCCTTTCAGGCCGCCGATAGACGAGACGATTGTGATGTTGCCCTCTTTCCGCTCAATCATTTGAGGAAGCACCATGTTGCAGAGCCAGTGATTGCTCTTCACATTGGAGCTCATGATTTTGTCAAAGGCTTCATCGGGAATGTCAGCGGACGATCCATAGAACGGATTGACGGCGGCATTGCAAACCAGCGAGTCGACCTTGCCCCATTTGTCATTCGTTGTGTCGACCAGCCGCTGCAAGTCGTCTTTGGACGAAATATTGCAAGGAACAGCCATCGCCTTATCAGGAAACTTTGCGTTGATGTCGGCGGTCACTTTTTCGCAGGCATCTGCTTTGCGGCTCGAGATAACGACATTTGCGCCATGCTCGGCCATACGATGTGCGATGGCTTCGCCGATACCGCGTGTGGAGCCGGTGATGATGGCGGTTTTGCCACTAAGGTCAAAAAGTTCCATGAAAAAGCGATCCTTCCTGTCAGAGACCGGTCGTGAGTGCCGGTTTGTCGAATTTTTGTGATGACATTTTTACACCGTTTGCGAACATCTGCCAGACACAAGCGTCGGAACTTCGTGTTAGAGTGGGCGAACCGGACCAGTGATTTGGTCCATGCGTGGGGTACGCAAACGATCTGAAACCGACAAAGGGGCGGCTTTCCCTAAGAAGCAGCGCTAACCTCGGAAGTGGGATAAGTCAGGAGTTATCTATGAAACGTATCGCAACCTTGTTTGTCGCTAGTGCTTTTGCGCTCTCGGCGTGTACCTCAACAGATCCCTATACGGGCGAACAAAAGACCAACAATGCAACCATTGGCGCGGGGCTCGGCGCTTTGGCCGGCGGTGTTGCTGGCGCGCTTATCGGCGGCGGCGACTGGCGGAAGCGGGCGCTGATCGGCGCGGGCGTAGGTGCGCTCGCCGGTGGCGGCATCGGCTACTATATGGACCAACAGGAAGCCAAGCTGCGCCAACGCCTGCAAAATACTGGCGTGTCCGTAACACGTGTTGGCAATGACATCATTCTCAACATGCCCGGCAATATTACCTTTGCGTCGGGATCGGCTGATATCAACGCAAGCTTCTATGAAGTTTTGAATTCAGTCGGCCTTGTGTTGGAGGAATATGAGAAGTCGCTGGTCGATGTGTACGGCCACACGGACAGCGATGGATCCGCAGAGTTCAACCAGCAGCTCTCAGAACGTCGTGCGCAATCCGTTGCGGCCTATCTCCAGACCCGCGGCATTTTGCGCGATCGTTTCTTCATTCGCGGTCTTGGTGAAAGCCAGCCAATTGCGTCCAACGCAACAGCGGCAGGCAAGGCCCAAAACCGCCGTGTCGAGATTCGGATCGCCCCGCTCACGGCGTAATCTTCCATTTTCAAGTCAGGTAAGGGCGCTTCAGATTTCTGCGGCGCCCTTTCTTTTGACTAATTGAGCAAAGCATCGATCTCGGATAGAAGAGCTGCATCGAGCGGACCGACCTTGCTCGGAAAGGTGCCGGCAAGCTCCCCGCCAGTCTCATCGACATTGTCGTTCTTAGTTTGAGTGCGTGCTGGATAGAAATTCGGACCCGACAAAAGTGAACATGTGCGTTCCATAGGCAATCGGAAGATGATGTCCGCGGAAACGGTGTGTTGCTACGCCATAGTGTGGGTCGTCATCAGATACCCAGTCTCTGTCAAAGTTTTGCGCTTCGAACCATTCGCAGATCAGCGGCACTTTATCGGGGGCTTTGCGATTCCTTGTCCAGATTACAGCACCATGTGTTCGGCAAAGCTGAGAACAAGATTCGATCGTACGTTGAATATCTTCATCTGTGATATTGCCGAAAAGTCCGCAGAGGAGCACCAAATGCGCAGGGGCCATATGGCGGTAATGGTCAACGAGTGATGCATCACCGGTCACTGCGTTAACTTCCGACAATCCCAACATGTCAGCTCGTTCTTTGATCCGTGACTTATTTCGTTCATCCAAGTCAACAAGCAGTGCTTGGGTATCCTTAGCCCGTGAATGCTCAGCTAGCACGTCAAGTAGGTCCCGCCCCTGTCCGGCACAAACGCTTACAACACTCAAGGGGCCTGCAGGGCAGTTATCTAAGGCAACTTTTATGTGCCGCTGCACCGTCTTGAGACGCTGCGCCATAGGCGAGCCGGGAATATCGTACTTTTCGTGCCAACCATACCAGTCCATAGATCGAAACTATAGTTTCGGGTTGGAGGCGGCAACCCTCACCAGGAAAATGGTAGCGTCAATTCACATCGCCAGCTTAACTGAGTAATGCATCGATCTCCGAAAGAAGAGCTGTATCAAGGGGTCCTACTTTGCTCGGAAATGTCCCGACAAGCTCCCCGCCGGGGCCGATCAGGTATTTATGGAAGTTCCACTTAGGGGCGGCTCCTTCGCCAGCTTCCGCCACAACCCATTTGTAAAACGGGTGCGCGTCCTCTCCGAGCACAACCTGCTTTGTGACCATCGGGAAGCTCACCGAATAATTGACTTCGCAAAAACTGACAATCTCGGCTTCGGTGCCTGGTTCCTGCGCCCCGAAATCGTTGGACGGCACGCCGATCACCGTCAGACCCTTGTCACTGTAGCGTTCCCAGAGCCCCTGTAGATCCCGGTATTGGGGGGTAAACCCGCATTGGCTTGCTGTGTTGACGATCAAGACCGCACGTCCTGAAAAGTCCGAGAGGGCAAGTTCGCCCCCGGAAATATGCTGAAAAGCAAACTGATGTGCGCTCATGGGTCCCCTCCTTGAGGTTTTTCCTGTGTTTGCACCATCTTAAGGTGACCAGCGGCACCATGGTTAACACTTTCTCAAAGACTCACTGCCACTGTTTCAAACTGGGAAACAGGCGGCCCATCCTTTGTGTGACCCGCAACGGATCGGGCGCCAAGACAGATTGAGACAGATGAGGAAAAGTGCCATGTCGCGCTTGAACAAGATCATGCTTGTGATGACATCAGCCATACTGGCAGCGACCCTGTCTTTTGGCCTGATTGTATTCGGAGGCCTGAAAGACATGGAAGCCTGGCTGGCGGGCGGGGTCGTTTTTCTTCTTATCTCCCAAATCCATTCAACGCTTGCGAGGGCAAGCGAACGCAAGCTGTTTGTCAAAAACATTGCGGACATCAATTCATTCGCCGCCGGTCTCAATCGGGACCTGGAACGCGCAGAAGCCGACATTGAAGTGCTGAGCGAGCGTCTGGAGACAGAAACCAAGACCCGGAACGAAGAGATTGTTGCCGAGATGCGCGTGATTGAAAGTTTTGTGAAACGATTGGCTGAAGAACGCAAGCCCTCGAAACACATCGCGAGCCCACAACAGGCCGGCAACCGGATTGTGCCGCTGCCGGGTGTCGAGGCGCCGACCGTGCCCATTGAACAGATGAACGACGCCGATCTTCTCGATGTGATCCGCCATGCACTGGAAGACAATCGGGTCGACCTCTATCTGCAGCCCATCGTGACGCTGCCACAGCGCAAGGTGAAATATTATGAAGCGCTGACTCGCCTCCGCGGTGGCTCTGGCGAAGTTATTATGCCCGACGACTATATGCGGGTGGCAGAACCCGCGGGCATGATGCCCACCATCGACAACCTGCTTCTGTTCCGCTGTGTTCAGGTCGTACGCAAATTGAATGAACGGGATTCAGACACCGGGGTTTTCTGCAACATCTCGATCAACTCGCTTCTCGACAGCGACTTCTTCCCGCAATTCATCGAATATATGCAACACAACACCCAATTGTCGGATCAGCTTGTCTTCGAATTCTCGCAAGCGACGGTCAATGCATGTGGCCCCATTGAGACCGCGAGCCTCGCAGCTCTCGCAAAACTCGGCTTCCGCTTCTCGATGGACAAGGTGACAGACATCAATCTCGACTATCGCCGGCTCCACGAAATGAACATCCGATATGTGAAAGTCGCGGCGCATGTCCTGGTAGGACAGGCCGATGATGGATTGACCGACATCAGGCCGGAAGACATTAAGGACCTGATGGCCCGGTACGGCATGAACCTGATCGTCGATATGATCGAGAAGGAGCGAGCCGTGGTCGATGTGCTCGACTTCAACGTCGACTATGGACAGGGATACCTGTTTGGCACGCCGCGCCCGGTCCGCGAAGACGTACTCGCCGACGTCGCCTAACGGCGGCCTAAATCGGCAGGGCAGGGGCTTGACGATTTAGGCCCGAACGTCCTACTTGGGCGCATGACCGACACATCCGGCCTTGTGCCGATCCACCGCCATTTTGAACCCATAGCCCAACACTACCGGGCACTTCTCTGCGACGTGTGGGGTGTATTGCACAATGGTGTCGCCGCCTATGAAGGGATCGTCGACGCCCTGACCCGCTATCGCGCTGGTGGCGGGCGGGTGCTCCTGCTCTCAAATGCGCCGCGGCCTGGTAGTCGCATTCCCGACCACCTTGAGGGCCTTGGAGTCCCGCGCGATGCCTATGACGATGTTCTTACATCAGGCGACGCGACGCGAGCGAGCATCGCGTCTGGCCGGTTCGGGGCGTCCTTTTGGCATCTGGGTCCGGAGCGCGATCGCCCCACGTTTGAAGGGTTGCCCCTCACGCAGACAGATGAGGACGCCGCCGATTTTGTTCTCTGTACCGGCCTTTTTGATGATGAGACCGAGACGGCTGACGATTACGCAGACACATTGGCGCGGCTGAAGGAACGCGATCTGGACCTCGTGTGCGCAAACCCAGATATTGTCGTGGATCGAGGGGAGAAGCGGGTCTATTGCGGCGGCGCCATTGCTGGCGCCTATACGGAAATTGGCGGTCGATCCCATTACTTTGGCAAGCCACATGCGCCGATTTATGACCTGGCGCGAGACCGCTTGGGCGATGTGCCGGATGACCAGATTTTGGCGGTAGGCGATGGCCTGCTCACGGATATCAAAGGCGCAAACGACCAGGGCATTGATGCGCTGTTCGTCACGGGCGGCATTGCATATGAGCGATGCGGACCGACCATCGACGACCCTCAATCGGACTTGGTGACGAAACTATTGGACGAGACAGGCGGTAAGGTCATCGGTGCGATGGCCCGCCTGATCTGGTAAGCCTCGCGCCGATTAACAGGGTCAGTCGAAAAGGGCGTCTATATCGTCTTGGCTCGCGCCATCGCTCAAAATGTCGTCGACATCTGATTGAGCGATCCCTTCGCCCTCAAGCGCAGGACCGTTCAAGATAAGCTCACGCCGCCGCTTTTCTTCCGGCGTCTCTTCTTCTTCGATGTCTTCCCCAAGGGCCGAACCCAGCGCGTCGGCGAGCGAGCTGATCTTGCTCTCAATGTGAACGAGCGTGTTGACCACTTTGCTGATCCGCTGGCCGGTTATGTCTTGGAAAGAACAGGCCTCAAAGATCTCCATGACAGCGCCTTGCACCGTGTCATGGTAGCCCGCCATGTCATCAGGGTCCGCCGACATGATCAGTTCTGCCTGCTCCATGATGGTATTGGTGGCATTTTCTGTCGATTGAACGATGGCTTCCAGCTCAAGACCCGCTTCGGGAATATGCTTGTCTTTCAGGTTGCCTGGCTGCAGACGTCCAATTTCGTTTCGTGTCGTATCGATGAATTCGGAGATCTCAGTCAACTCTTTGTAGATAGCCGTATCCACGTGGCCGAAAAAGCCCTGCATGGACCCAACCATGATCTCGGCAAGGTTGAGGATATCGGGAAGCGTAAGGCTGTCTGTCTTCATGTCACGGATCTGGCCCGCGACGTCCTCCAGACGTGATTCAACTGACTTTTCAGGCGCACTCATGGCGTAAAACCGCTGTCGTTTTCAGAGAAGGATTAGAAGTCGCCGATAACAGCGGTGATCTTCGTCTTGAGCGTCGCAGCGTTAAAGGGCTTCACGATGTAGTTGTTTACACCAGCCTTTTTCGCTGCGATGACGTTTTCTGTCTTCGACTCAGCAGTGATCATGATGAACGGCGTCGGCTTTAGCCCTTCGTCGCTCCGTACCTCTTTGAGGAGTTCATAGCCCGTCATTGGTTCCATGTTCCAGTCTGAGATGACCAGCCCATAACGCTTGCCGCGCATCTTTGCGAGTGCTTCCGTGCCATCAGCGGCATCGTCCACATTGGTGAAGCCCAGCTGCTTCAGTAGGTTGCGGATAATGCGGATCATCGTCTTGTAGTCGTCGACCACCAGAACGGGCATTGAGAGATCTACTGCCATGGTTATTCTCCATGTGAAGGACGCCTTTTGCGGCGCCCCGATTCGTGTGCCTTACACCAAAGCGAACCCAGCTTTTCGCGCTAAGGTCGCTCTTGGCCCCTGCCACAACCTACGGCAGCGGCTTTAAATTTTTGGTTAAATGGGTGGGTTAGTGAAGGGTTACTGCTGCCTTCGGCGTTTCACCCCGGCCGCGCAAAAGCTTGACGTCGGCGCATGGATGGGTATCACCACTGGGTCAAAAAGAGGGAACACGCGGTTTCCTGCGTGACCGAGAGAGGGTGTCCAGGGATGCATGTCATCCGTCATACCGAAGATATGGCAAAGGCTGAGAGGGGCGGTGCGTTCGCGCTTGGCAATTTCGACGGTGTCCATTTGGGTCATCGGCAGGTCATTGGCGCAGCCGCACAGATCGCTTCTGACACGTCGGTACCAACCGGCGTGCTGATTTTTGAACCTCACCCGCAACAATATTTTTTCCCGGACAAACCTTTCTTTCGCCTGACTCCCTTTCGCGCGAAAACCCGACTTTTGGATGGATTGGGCGTTGATGTCCTGGCGGCGCTGCCCTTCGATGCGAATATGGCAGGGCGCTCGGCCGAGAGCTTCGTGAGCGACATCCTGTTTGAAGGCCTCGGCGCCTCTCACATTGTGGTTGGCTATGATTTCCGCTTCGGTAAAGGCCGCGCGGGCGACGGAGCTCTCCTCCAAAAAATGGGCAAAGAGCTGGGCTTCGGGGTGACCATCGTCGATGAGGTCACGGATGAAGGCGAGACATATTCGTCGACCCGCATTCGTGAGTGCCTCCATGCTGGCGACCCACAAGGAGCGGCCCGGCTTTTGGGGCACTGGTGGTCCGTCGAAACACATATCGTGACCGGCGATCAGCGCGGCCGGACCATCGGCTTCCCGACAATAAACCTTCCCCTCGAAGAGCATGTGGAACCCGCCCTCGGCGTGTATGCGGTGCTGATCGAGATTGAGGATGGACCCCACAAAGGCATGTACAACGGTGTCGCCAATATTGGCCGCAGACCCACCTTCAACAAATCGGATGTGCTCCTCGAGGCGCATCTTTTCGATTTTGAGGGGGACCTCTATGGCGCGCACGCCGCAGTTTCATTCGTGGAATATTTACGTCCTGAGCGCAAATTTGACGGGTTGGACAGCCTGAAGGCTCAGATCGCTCTAGACGGAGACCAGGCCCGAGAGCGCCTCAAACAAGTTGAGACGCCCTGGTGACTGGTTGAATGGGGCGATCTGCTGGACGGGGTTCGTTACCGCTGGTACAAGACGGCATCATGATGATCGAGTGGATAGACGGGGGTTGCACCCCCATAGGGAGCTCCGGGACGCGAATTATCGTCCCGGCCTGTCGCTGACGCCTGGACGAGGGCGTACGCACAGGACCGGGTCTTCAACCGCCACATGTGACCTATTTTCTTGAGCGAGAGCCACCCCGCCAATGTCTGCTGACCAAACCACTGACACCGAAACTTCTGAATCGACTGGTGCTGACGCCCGTGACTACCGGGACACATTACGTCTCCCAAAAACCGACTTTCCCATGAAAGCCGGTCTGCCGAAGCGCGAACCGGAAATGCTGGAGCGCTGGGCGAAACTGAACCTCTATGACCGCTTGCGTAAAGAAAGTGCGGGCCGTGAGAAGTTCATTTTTCACAATGGCCCCCCTTATGCGAACGGCGCCGTCCATATGGGCCATGCGCTCAACCACATCCTGAAGGACATCGTGGTGCGGTCTCAGCAAATGATGGGCAAGGATGCGCTGTTCGTTCCCGGTTGGGATTGCCATGGTCTGCCGATCGAATGGAAGATCGAAGAGAAATACCGCTCTAAAGGCGTAGACAAGGATAGCGTGCCGGTTCTGGAGTTCCGCAAAGAATGCCGGGATTTTGCGGCCGAATGGGTCGATGTTCAGCGCGATGGGTTCAAGCGGCTCGGCATCCAGGCTGAGTGGGACAATCCCTACCTCACCATGTCCTACGACGCCGAAGCAGCGACAGTCGCTGAGTTCCAGAAGTTCATCATGAATGGTGGGCTCTATCGCGGGTCAAAACCGGTCATGTGGTCCGTTGTCGAAAAGACGGCGCTCGCCGAAGCTGAAGTCGAGTATCACGACCATGTGTCGCCGACCATTTGGGTGCGGTTCCCGGTGGTCACTGGCGCGCCAGAGCTTGAGGGCGCGTCCGTTATCATCTGGACCACCACGCCCTGGACCATCCCGGGCAACCGCGCCATCGGCTTTTCCGAAAAGATCGCCTATGGGCTCTATAAAATCGATGAGACTCAGGAAGAGAGCTGGGCAGAGGTGGGCGAGACTCTGGTCCTCGCAGACAGCCTGGCAGATCAGGTCCGCGAAGATGCGCGGATCGTCAGTTGGACACGGCTAGCCGATGCGCCCAACCTTGCCGGCACGTCGTGTGCACATCCGTTCCGGGGGCAGGGGTACGACTTTGACGTCAACCTCTACCCAGGTGATTTTGTCACCGATGAAACCGGGACCGGCTTTGTGCATATTGCGCCGGGCCACGGGCAGGATGACTATCTGCTGGGCATGCAGCACGGCGTCGAGGTGCCTTTTACCGTCGACGAGGCGGGCATCTATTATGACGACGTGCCCTTGTTCGCCGGCAAACGCGTGCTGAAACCGAACGGCAGGGACGGCGACGCCAACAATGCCGTCATCGACGCGCTGAAGGAGGCGGGCAAACTGCTCACGCGGGGTAAGCTTGAACACTCTTACCCGCATTCCTGGCGCTCGAAAGCCCCGCTCATTTTCCGCAACACGCCACAATGGTTTGTGTCGATGGAGACAAACGATCTGCGGAAAACGGCCCTGGCCGAAATCGACAAGACCCGGTTCGTGCCCGAGACCGGACGAAACCGAATTCGTTCCATGGTCGAAGGGCGGCCTGACTGGGTGCTGTCGCGCCAACGCGCCTGGGGCGTGCCGCTCACGGTCTTCGTGCACAAAGAGACAGGCGATATTCTGCGTGACGAAGCTGTCAACAAACGCATCGTCGATGCGGTGGCTGAGCGCGGTGCTGACGCCTGGTTTGAAGACGACCCGCAAACCTATCTCGGCAACGATTATTCCGCAGACGACTATGAGAAAGTCGACGACATTCTCGATGTCTGGTTTGACTCAGGCTGTACGCATGCCTTTGTTTTGGAAGCACGCGACGATCACCATTCGCCCGCTGACCTTTACTTGGAGGGCTCTGATCAGCATCGAGGCTGGTTTCAGTCTTCGCTCTTAGAGAGCTGCGGCACCAGAGGTCGCGCACCCTACAAGCAGGTCGTGACGCACGGCTTCTTGCTTGACGAGAAGGGTGTGAAGATGGCGAAGAGCGGTACCAACGCTGTCTCGCCGGACAAAGTGGCAAGCCAAAGCGGCGCGGAGATCATCCGTCTATGGGTGGGCAGTTCTGATTTCACCGAAGACATGCGGATCGGCCCGGAGGTGATCAAATCCAACACCGATGCATACCGGAAGCTTCGCAACACGTTCCGGTTCCTGCTCGGCAATCTTGCCGGGTTTAAGGAAGAGGATCGCGCAGCGCCGTCAGACATGCCTGAGCTTGAACGCTACATGCTTCACAAGCTTTGCGAGCTCGACGGCGTCGTGCGTCAAGCCTATCTGGATTACGACTTTAAGAAGGTCTTCCACACCCTGTCGAACTTCATGACCGTCGATCTGTCGGCGTTCTATTTCGATATCCGCAAGGATGCCCTTTATTGCGATCCTTTATCGAGTCCGGTTCGTCGTTCCTGTCAGACGGTTATGGATGAGATGTTCATGTGTCTCACCGCATGGCTGGCGCCGATCTTGACGTTCACAACGGAAGAGGTCTGGCTCTCTCGCTTCCCGTCGGAAGATGGGTCCGTCCATTTGCGCACCTTCCCCGATGTGCCGGCCGATTGGCAGGATGATAATCTGGCAGCCAAATGGTCGAAGATCAGGGATCTGCGGCGGGTCGTGACAGGCGCGCTTGAGATTGAGCGACGCGAAAAACGCATTGGCTCCAGTCTGGAAGCAGCGCCCACCGTCTATGTGTCGGATGAGGGCTATGTGGAGGCCATGGCGGGTGTCGATCTGGCGGAAATTGCCATCACGTCGCAGGCGACGCTCAGCACCGATGCTGCGCCCGCCGACGCTTTCACGCTCGAAGAGGTGTCAGGTGTGGCGGTTGCACCGGGCCTGGCCGTCGGCAAAAAATGCGCCCGATCCTGGAAAATCCTTCCCGAAGTAGGCTCGGTGGAGGGCTATCCCGATCTGACGCCGCGCGATGCGGCGGCGGTCGCTGAGTTCGACGGGGCGTCATGAGGGCGAGTTTCCTTCGATGGCTTAAAGAAATGCCTCTAAAGGGTCCGCTGACGGTCTTTGGGCTGTCGATTGCGCTCGCGGCCTTCCTAATCGATCGCTTGTCTAAATGGTGGCTGATCGATGTGTTCGGCATCGCTGAGCGCGGAATCGTTACGGTCCTGCCTTTTTTTGACCTGGTCATGGCCTGGAACCGGGGCATTTCCTACGGTCTTTTTCAAGCCGACACGACGCTTGGGGTCGCACTCCTGGCGGGGTTCGCAATTATCGTGGCCGTCGCCCTGACTCTCTGGCTTGCCCGCATTAACCACCGCCTTATGGCGCTCTCCATTGGTCTGATTATTGGCGGCGCAATTGGCAATATTTACGACAGGATCGTTTTTGGCGCCGTTGCTGACTTTTTTAGTCTCCACGCTTATGGCTTTTATTGGTATATCTTCAACGTCGCGGACATCTGGATTGTATTTGGTGTGATCCTGATGATTTACGATACATTCTTCCCGGTTGCAGAAGAGGCCGAAGGTGGTCAATCTGGGAAGAAATAGACTGACGGCCAAGCGAGCGGATTTAACAAGGTGCCAAAGGCAATTATGAACAAGCGTATCAGGACAGGTTTCTCTCCCCGCAGCATGACCCGCTTTGTCCTATTGGGACTTTCAGCGGTCGCTCTTTCTGCTTGCGGTAACTCACTTTCCGAATCTTTAGGGTACGGTAAAGAGGCGCCAGACGAGTTTGCGATTGTTACAAAAGCGCCGCTGGTGATCCCGCCTGATTATTCGCTGCGTCCGCCCCGGCCAGGCGCGCCAAGCCCACTTGAAACATCTCCAAATAGCATTGCACAAGTTGCCTTGTTGGGATCTGCGAGTTTTATCGCGCAAGAGGGCGCGAATGGTCCTTCGCCAGGCGAGGTCGCACTCCTTTCGAATGCTGGTGCTCTCAATGCCGATCCTGCAGTCCGCGCTCTGATTGATGATGAGACGCGTGCGCTCAAGCAAAAGGACGAGCGTTTCCTGGATGAAGTCCTGTTCTGGCAAAAGCCATCGGAACCAAACCGTATTGTCGATGCGACTGGCGAGGCTCAGCGTCTCCGGGAGAACGAGGCACTTGGGCGTCCGGTAACAGAGGGCGACACGCCGGAGTTTGACGATACCGAGGGCGGCGGCCTCCTCGATTACTTCTTCGACTGATCGTCGGCAAAAAGACGCTGGGTTCGGCCCGCCTCGCAGTCGATCACATTCGCGCGGGGCAGCCCGAATTGGCCCGATCTTTCCTTGATTGAGCGCTTTAAATCCATGACCTTGGGTGTCTTAGCCCCAATTTGGGCACAAAAGACCTGTTGAGTGATGGCACCAGACGTGTGCACCCGTCTGGTCCAGCATCGTCAGGTCACGTGGAGGTCTCAGAGCTTGCTCAACCGGTCATTCTCAATTTCCAAGATTGCCCTTGGCACACTCCTGTCAGCAGCACTCGTTCTAAGTGCCTGCTCGGACGAGGAAACCACGGCGCTCAGCACCGAGCCTGTTATCCATGGAGATGAGCCCGGCGCGCCAGAGACCTTTGAACTCTCCAACGGAATGCAGGTCGTGGTGATCCCTGACCGTCGGGCGCCTGTTGTCACCCATATGGTCTGGTACAGGGTGGGTGCCGCAGATGAACCCGAGGGCATGTCGGGCGTGGCGCATTTTCTGGAACATTTGATGTTCAAAGGCACCGACACCATACCGCCTGGTGAGCTTTCCAAGATCGTCGCGCGCAACGGGGGGCAGGACAATGCTTTCACCTCGTCAGATTTTACCGCCTATTTTCAACGGGTTGCCATCGACCGCCTGCCATTGGTGATGGAAATGGAAGCCGACCGCATGTCGAACCTGGTTTTGACCGATGCGGAGGTGATGCCGGAGCGGGACGTGGTGCTGGAAGAGCGCAGCATGCGCGTGGACAACAATCCCCGCTCGCTCCTGTCTGAAAAGATCAATCAGGCGCTCTATCCGGTTCATCCTTATGGCACACCAGTCATCGGATGGGAGCGCGAAATCGCAGCGCTCTCCACCGAAAATGCCATCGCCTTTTATGACCGTTTCTATACGCCCAACAACGCCATTCTGATCGTCGCAGGTGACATCACGGCGGCTGAACTGCGTCCGCTGGCAGAGAAATATTATGGGTCGATCGAGCGCCGCGCGGACACGCCGCCTAGGGTGCGGGAAACGTCAGACGGGCCGGACGGGCCTTTGAGAGTTGAGCACGTGGACCAGCGAGTGCGTCAGGCGACCATCCAACGTCAATACCGCGTCCCGAGCTATAGCAATGCGCCGGGTCTGGACAGCGAAGCCATGGATGTTCTTGCCACACTGCTTGGGGGCAGCGCGACGAGCCGGTTTTATCGAAACCTTGTCGTCGGCAGCCGTGTCGCCGCTAACGCGGGGAGCTGGTATTCCGGCACCGCGCTGGATGACACGACCTTCGGCATCTACGCCATTCCGGCGCCCGGGCGTACCGTAGAGGAAGTGGAGGCCGCACTCGACGCGGAGATTGCTGCTTTCCTCGAAGAAGGTGTGAGCCAGGAGGATGTCGACCGCGCCGTCAATCTGCTGCTGGCCGATGCGATCTATGCCCGCGATGACCAGCAGGACATGGCGCGCATTTATGGGGTGGCGCTGACAACTGGCGGCACCGTGCAGGACGTTCTGGACTGGCCGGATAATCTTCGAAAAGTAACGCCTGAAGATGTCATGAACGCGGCGAAGAAATATCTTGATCTCTCCCGTTCGGTGACCGGGATATTGACGCCGGCAGGAGACATATGATGATCGTGGGGTTTACCAAATCACTGATCGTCGCTGGGTGCGTCACCTTGGGCACGCTCGGTCTCTTTGCGAACTCATCCGCCATTGCCGCGACGGAGATTCAGGAAGTGACAAGCCCTGGCGGGATCACAGCCTGGCTGGTCGAAGAGCATTCGCTTCCCTTCATCGTCATTGAAGCTGCGTGGGAGGGGGGCACACTGCAGGACCCGGAAGATAAAGCGGGCCTCGCCTATCTGATGGCGGGTCTTATGAACGAAGGAGCTGGGGACCTCGACAGTCAGGCCTTTCAGGGCGAGCTCGAACGCTTGGCAGCAAGCCTCTCCTTTAGAGCAAGCCGAGACCGTCTGTCATTATCGTTCAAGTCCCTGACTGAAAACCGCGACGAAGCGGTCGAGCTCCTGAGACTGTCGCTGACCGAACCGCGGTTTGACCAGGCGTCCATTGAACAGATCCGCGATCAATTGAAGGTGGCTATCTTAAGAGACGCTGAGAGCCCGGACAAAATTGCGGCGGAGGCGTGGTACAGCGCGGCACTCGCGGATCATCCCTATACGCGTCCGTCGAAAGGGACGTTGGAGAGCATCGCGACGATTGGGCGCGACGACCTCATTGCTCATCGCGAGCGGCTCTTCGCAAAAGACAATATCAATATTGCGGTTGTTGGCGACATAGATCCGGAAACACTCAAAACCCTGCTTGATGATGTCTTTGGCGGCCTTTCCGATATGACACCGCTGGAAGATGTTGCTGTTGCAGAGGTCAACCCTCTGCCACAACTCCAGATCATTGAGCGGAACATGCCGCAAAGTGTGGTGCTGTTCGGCCATGCGGGGATTGCGCGGGAGGATGAAGACTTCATCCCCGCCTATGTCATGAACTACATTCTGGGCGGCGGTGGTTTTTCCTCGCGCCTGATGACCGAAGTACGAGAGAAGAGAGGTCTTGCCTATTCCGTCTCGACCTATCTTTATCCGCTTCGCCATGCCGCGCTGTTCATCGGACAAGTAGCGACAGAAAACGAGCGTGTCTCAGAGTCGTTGGACGTTATTCGGGCTGAGATTGCGAGAATTGCGGAAGAAGGCGTTACGGAGAAAGAACTGGCAGATGCGAAGACCTATCTGACCGGCTCCTACCCGCTGCGGTTCGATACCAACGACAAGATAGCCGGGCAATTGATCGCCATTCAGGAAGCGGATCTGGGGATTGACTATATCAAGCGGCGCAACGGCTTGATCGAGGCAGTGACCCAGGACGATATTAAGCGCGTTGCTGAGCGGCTCTTAGGGTCCGAAAACCTGATTGTCACAGTGGTCGGCCAGCCGGAGGGCCTCGAAGCAAACTGACCTGCCGGCCGACTCGCTTGGGGCTGGTGATTTAGGTAGGCTCTGGCTTCCCGAAATTGGTGGCAGCCCCGATTCTCATGACAAAGCCTTTTTATGTCTGTGATATCAGCCGGACTCTGGAGGAGGAGATCGGGACGGGTGGCCTGTCTGCCGCAGCTTTGGCCAGCGCCCATGAGCGGGCTCAGTCCGCCGTAGAGCGGTTGAAGCAGAAACATGTAGCCGGCGATCTGATGCTTACCCGGCTTCCGTCACAAAGCGACGATCTTGAGCTCTTGAAGGCATTTGCCGCGACCCTCACCAAGGAAATGACTGATCTGGTGGTTCTGGGCATCGGCGGCTCCAGCCTTGGCGCGCAGACCTTGGCACAGCTCACCGGGTGGGGTCTGCCGGGATACCAGCCGGCGCAAAACCGTCCGACGGTTCATCTGCCAGAAAATCTTGATCCCCTAACGTTTGATCGCTTGCTAAACGCGTGCGACCTGCAAACGACACGATTTTTGGTTGTTTCCAAATCGGGTGGCACGGCTGAACCTCTGACCCAGACGCTGGCGGCTATGACGGCGGTTGAGAATGCCGTTGGTCAAAAGGAACTCAATCGACATTTTTCTGTGCTCACAAGCCCCGGCGACAACAATCCGCTGCGCCAGGTTGCAGAGATGCACGACCTGCCGATCCTGGACCATGCCGATATTGGCGGGCGTTTCTCCGTGTTGAGCAATACCGGGCTCCTGCCCGCGGAAATTTTGGGGCTGGACAGTGAAAAGCTCAGACGCGGCGCTGCCAGCACTCTGGAGGCCACACTCACCGAGACAGACGCGCCGGTAACGCTTTGTGCAGCGACGACGATGGGTCTCCTGGAGGAAAGAGGCGTGAGCTTAAGTGCGCTCACATCTTACGACGACCGGTTGCAGCGGTTCGGTCTTTGGTTTCGGCAATTGTGGGGGGAAAGCCTCGGGAAAGACGGAACGGGGCTCACACCGCTTGCGGGCGTCGGGCCGGTCGATCAGCATAGCCAGCTGCAGCTTTATCTGGCGGGGCCGAATGACAAGCTTCACACCCTCATAACCCGAGACGTAAAGGGGGAGGGAGCTGTTCCGGCGTCCGAGCTGGCGAGCGGCCCGTTGAGCGCCTATAGCGGGACCACCATCGGCGATCTCTTGGATGCGGAGCAGCGGGCGACCCTTGCGACACTCGCCAAGAACGGGCGCCCGGTTCGGCACCTAAATGTGGCGACCTTGAATGAAGAAAGCATGGGCGCGTTATTGATGCACTTTATGCTCGAAACAATTCTGGTCGCCGACATGTTGGGGGTTGATCCGTTCGATCAGCCGGCTGTCGAAGAAGGAAAAATCCTTGCACGATCCTTTTTGGCGGAAAGCGGGAGCGCGGCCTCATGAACCGCGTTCGTCGTCTCAGCGAAGGGACCATCAACCGGATCGCCGCCGGCGAAGTCGTAGAGCGCCCCGCCAGCGCCGTGAAAGAGCTGGTTGAAAACGCCATCGATGCGGGCGCTGGCCAAATCGACATTGTTGTCGTGGGCGGTGGCCGCGATCTCATTCGCGTTTCGGACGATGGTTGCGGCATGACGGCTGATGACCTGCTCACCGCGGTTGAACGTCATGCAACGTCGAAGCTGAAGCAGGACGAAACCGGTCGGGAAGATCTGCACGATATTGAAACACTGGGCTTTCGGGGTGAGGCGCTGCCCTCCATTGGGGCGGTCGCGCGACTTAACATTACGACACGTGACGAGACGGCGGATACCGCGTCCCGTCTGGCCGTCGAAGGCGGGAAGCTTGGCGCCGTGGAACCGGCGGCCGGACCCGAAGGCACGCGCATTGAAGTGCGCGACTTGTTTTTCGCCACGCCGGCGCGTCTCAAATTCCTAAAGTCGGAAGGCGCGGAAACGCAAGCCGTGTCGGATGTCGTGAAGCGTCTTGCCATGGCCCATGAGACCATTGGATTCTCGCTCACCAGCGGCGACCGCAATCTGCTGCGTCTGCCACCGACCCAAGGCGACCTTTTTGAAGCGCGCTTGTCTCGGCTGTCGGGCATCATGGGCAATGACTTTGCCGCCAATGCGCTGCGTGTCGATGCCGAGCGTGAGGGCGTGAAGCTCACAGGCTATGCGGGCCTGCCGACCTTCAACCGCGGCACCGCCCAATATCAATATCTGTTTGTGAATGGACGCCCCGTGCGCGACAAGCTCCTGACCGGCGCGGTGCGCGGGGCCTATATGGATTTTCTGGCGCGAAACCGGCACCCGGTCGTGGCGCTTTTCCTCGAGATTGATCCGGCACTGGTGGATGTGAATGTGCATCCGGCCAAAACGGAAGTCCGTTTTCGCGATGCTGGTCTTGTGAGAGGATTGATCGTGGGTGCCCTTCGTCAGGCGCTGGCAGAGGCGGGGCATAGAGCATCGACCACTGTCGCTGAAACCGCGTTGGGCGCACTTCAAACAGAGTTCTCAGGTGGCGTACCGCATCAACCGGCCCAGGCGGGGTGGCAGGACAGCGGTCGGAGCTGGGCCCCGCCAGCCTCGACATTGCAGGCCCATGCAGCCGCTCAGATGCCACATCAACAAGGACCACAAACAGATTGGGGTCGCGGCTTTGGACCCAGCGCCCGCGTGGAACCGGAAAGCGCGCAGTCGCAGGAGTTGGAAGCGCGGCCGCTTGGCGTAGCAAGAGGGCAGCTGCACGAGACCTATGTCGTGGCGCAGACGGCCGACGGCATTGTGATCGTCGACCAACATGCCGCCCATGAGCGTCTCGTCTATGAACGGATGAAAGAAGCCATCGCCGCCAATGGCCTCACGCGCCAAATGCTGCTCATTCCAGAAGTTGTGGAGCTGGACGGTGACGCGGCAGACCGCCTGGCGCGACGCGCGGAAGAACTGGCAGACCTTGGGTTTGTCCTGGAGAAATTTGGCGAGGGCGCCATTGTCGTGAGGGAAACCCCAGCGCTCTTAGGCAAACTCAATGTCGCGGGGCTGGTGCGCGACCTGGCCGACGACCTGACGGAACTGGATGAAGCGCTGTCCCTCAAGGAACGGCTCGAAGACGTGTGCAGCACCATTGCCTGTCATGGCTCCGTACGGGCTGGACGGCGTCTCACCGCCGAGGAGATGAACGCGCTTTTGCGCGAGATGGAAGCAACGCCGCATTCCGGTCAATGCAATCACGGCCGTCCCACCTATGTGGAACTGAAACTCACCGACATTGAACGGCTTTTTGGGCGCCGTTAGAGCATTTTCAGCAAAAGTTGACAGACTTTTGCGGTTCGAAAATGCGATGGGAGAGTACCTGGTAGATGAGCTGGCAAACGATTGCGTTTAACCCTGAGCCCCGGCGTCTCTGACAGCTTCGATCAGTAGATCGACCCGGTCCTGTCCCCAAAACGGTTCATCACGGAAAACGAAAAACGGGACACCGAAGGGTCGGTCGGTCTCGAGTGTCTTCTCTAACTCTAAGATCGAACGGGCGCGAAGATCAGCACTGTCGGCAGCAACCAGGGCGGCATCGGCATCAAGCCCGGCGTCGACGGCAACATCGCAGAGAACTTCATCCTCGGAGATGTTCATTCCCTTAACGAACCGGGCCCGATAGGCGGCCAGCATGAAGGGAAGCGCTCTGCCTTCTTCTTTTGCCAGTTGAAAGACATTGCTCGGACGGGCGAAGTCAATGTCGAACGGGTTCGGGAGAGTAAAGTCAAAACCGAGACGCTTGGCGAGGCGAACAACATCTCGAGCCACATAGGCACCCTTGGCTGGACTGGTAATAGGGTTAGGTGGCGGTGTGTCGGCAGGAGACTTCACAAATGCAATAGGGTCAATCTCGAGTCCTTCTTGCGCAATGCGCTCTGTCGCCATCCAGGAATAGGGGCTGCGAAACGCAAAATACATCCGGACTGGTTCACTGTGCTGGCTCATCCATACCCCTCGTTTGCCTTCCAGAGCTATACGCAGCTGAAAAGCGGATGGATTAGGTGGCGACCCGCATCAGGATGATTTGTGTGGTGCCGTATGTGCGGCGGTCGACTTCCAAAAACCCCGGCGGCGCAGCGACCATCTGATCGCGATCCTCTTCCAATACAATGAGCGCGTCCGGCGCGATCCAGTCGCCCTCCAGAGCCGCGGCGAGAGCTTTTTCGCCTAAGCTTTTGCCATAGGGCGGGTCTGCGAAAATGAGCGTGAAGGCCGGTCCGGCACTGGCTGGGCGAGGTCCGAGCTTGGTGGCATCGCGCTTGTAAAGCTTGGTGCGTCCCGTGAGCCCAAGATTTTCGGCGTTGGTTCGGATCAGCCCGCGGGAAGCGCTCTGGTCGTCCACAAAGAGGGCAAAAGAAGCCCCTCTGGACAATGCCTCCAAACCCAACGCGCCGGTACCGGCAAAGAGATCCAGCACCCGTGCGCCATGGAGACTGAACGCGGCAAAATTCCCGTGGGCAAGCACATTGAACAGTGCTTCACGAGTGCGGTCACTCGTGGGGCGTACGCGATCATCTGTTGGGGTCTGAAGCTTCCGCCCCTTAAGCTCACCGCCGACGATCCGCATTTTTCCTCGACTTCGATTTTTCTCTGTTCCCGGATTTCTTCGAGGATGCGCCTTTTATGGTATTCCTCTTGCCAGCCGGTTTCTTCTTGGCTTGTCCCATTTTGCCGGCGTTTTTCTGCCGGTCCGTCTCGCCAAGCTGATCCATCAAGATGCGCTGCGGAACCTCTTGAACCATGCCGTCTTTTAGGTCGCCAAGTTGAAAGGGACCATAAGAGGTTCGGATCAGCCGGTTCACATCAAGGCCCAGGTGTTCGAGCACCCGCTTGATCTCCCGGTTTTTTCCTTCGCGCAAGGTCATGCTGATCCAAACATTGGCACCTTGCTCGCGTTCAAGCCGCGCCTGGATCGGGCCGTACCGAACACCCTCCACTTCGATGCCTTTTTGCAGCGCGTCGAGTTTGGCCTGGTCTGTGCGACCATGAGCGCGCACCCGATACCGCCGCGCCCATCCGGTGGAGGGAAGTTCCAGCTTTCGGGCGAGCTCCCCATCATTTGTAAGGAGGAGCAGGCCTTCTGTGTTCACGTCAAGCCGGCCAATGCTGATGACCCGAGGAAGATCTTTTGGCAGTGCGTCAAAAACCGTGGGCCTGCCTTCGGGATCGCGGGCGGTGGTGACCTTGCCGCGCTCTTTGTGATAGCGCCAAAGGCGTGTCGGCTCTTTGATTGGCAAGGGTTGCCCATCGACCAAGATCTTGTCTTTCGCGGTAACGTTGAGCGCCGGGCTTGTCAGGACCACGCCGTTGACCTTGATGCGCCCCGCCTCGATCATGCGCTCGGCATCCCGTCGCGAACAGACGCCAGCCCGCGCTAAAACCTTGGCGATCCGGTCTCCAGTGGGCGTCTTTGAAGGTGGGGGAGCTTTGTCCGTCATGGGACGCTCATAGCATTCAGGCGTCGGACTTGAAAGCTTGACGGCCAACCAGTCGAACCGGCAGGGTCCGGCCATGAGTATGAAAGAGACCACAGACACGCCCATGAGCCTCGCCCTTAAAGAGGCGGAAGCGGCCGCCGACCGCGGTGAAGTACCGGTGGGGGCGGTGATCGTGAGCACCGCGGGTGAGGTTTTGGCCAAAGCCGGAAATAGGATAATGGAGCTCAAAGACCCAACCGCCCACGCGGAGGTGCTCGCCATTCGCGCCGCAGCTGACCGGCTTGGCAGCGAACGGCTGATCGACTGCGACCTCTATGTCACCCTGGAGCCTTGCGCCATGTGTGCAGGCGCCATTTCCTTTGCGCGGGTCCGACGTCTTTATTATGGCGCTGAAGATCCCAAGGGAGGCGCGGTGGATCACGGGCCCCGGTTCTTCCAGCAACCCACGTGTCACCATTCCCCGGAAGTGTATGGCGGACTATCGGAGGGGCCGGCGGGCGAGCTGTTAAGGGCGTTTTTCGCAGCCCGTCGCGACTAAATGGCCCACCTCGCGGGCCCTATAGGGCGGACTCTTTTGCGTGATTCCGCAGCATCAAAGGGCTAGTATGCGCCCATTGGTATTGGAACGGGGGGACCAGCCAAAGGTCTCCCACAGAACATCATAAGAACATGAAAGGAAGTCCGATGGATTTTGCCTATTCAGACAAGACCCGTGAGCTGATTGATCGCTTGGAAGCGTTTATGGATCAGCACATCTATCCAAACGAGAAGACCTATAACGAGCAGATGGATGCGTTCCGGGCGGAAGGAAACCCCTGGCAGGTGCCGCAAATTCTGGAAGACCTGAAGCCGAAAGCCAAAGAGGCTGGTCTTTGGAACCTGTTCCTCCCGGAGTCGGAACTGGGTGGTGGTCTCACCAACCTCGAATATGCGCCACTCTGTGAAATCATGGGCCGCGTCGGTTGGGCGTCGGAAGTGTTCAACTGCTCTGCACCGGACACCGGCAACATGGAAGTGTTTGAACGCTATGCCAGCGAAAGCCTGAAGGAAAAATACCTTCAGCCGTTGCTCAATGGCGAGTTTCGCTCAGCCTTCTTGATGACCGAGCCGCTGGTGGCCTCATCCGACGCGACAAACATTGAGACTCGCATTGAGCGGGATGGCGATGAGTATGTCATCAATGGTCGTAAATGGTGGTCGTCGGGCGTAGGCGACCCGCGTTGTGTTGTTGCCATCGTCATGGGTAAAACCGATCCCGATGCGGACCTTTACCGTCAGCAGTCTCAGATCATTGTGCCTATGGATGCGCCCGGCGTCGAAGTCGTGCGCATGCTGCCAGTCTTCGGCTATGACGATGCACCTCATGGCCACGCCGAAGTGATCCTCAAAGACGTGCGTGTCCCCGCTGAGAACATTGTTCTTGGTGAAGGCCGCGGCTTCGAGATTTCACAAGGCCGGCTTGGCCCTGGCCGTATTCACCACTGCATGCGCACCATTGGTGTCGCAGAACGTGCGCTTGAGAAAATGTGTCAGCGCCTGCTGTCACGGACAGCCTTCGGCAAGGTTGTTGCGGAACATTCTGTCTGGGAAGAGCGCATTGCACGCGCTCGCATTGACATCGAATGCGCGCGCCTTCTGACGCTGAAAGCGGCCTATATGATGGACACGGTCGGCAACAAGGTTGCCCGGGCTGAAATCGCCATGATCAAGGTGCATGCGCCAAATATTGCACTGCAGATCATCGATGATGCCATCCAGGCCCATGGCGGCGGCGGCGTGACCTCGGACTTTGGCCTTGCCAAAATGTACTCCGGAATGCGCACTCTGCGCTTGGCAGACGGCCCGGATGAGGTCCATGCCCGCACCATCGCGAAATTGGAATTTCGCAAGCATAAGGAACAGTTAAAGGCAGCTGCCGAGTAATCGGCCGTTCACAAATGTCTTTAAGGCCTTGAAGAATCAGGCGGTCGGCTCCACATGGGGTTACGGCCGCCTTTTTCATTGGCAGTCCCCTCTATATATTGGCAATGGGGACGGGAGGAAGAAATGGCATACAAACTCTACAACGCACAGCTGTCGCCATATTCGGCCAGGTGCCGCATGCAAATGTACGCAAAAGGGCTCGAATTTGAGGCCGTCAGTCCATTTGAGACGCTCAGTCCGGAGGAGTTTGCCAAGTTAACGCCCCTTAAAAAGGTGCCGGTTCTCGACGTCGATGGGCTTATTCTGCCGGAATCGCAGGTCATCGCAGAGTACCTGGAAGAGGTGGAACCGGATGTACCGCTTCTGCCGAGTGACCCTGCTGAGCGTGCCCAGGTCCGGCTTCTGTCCCGCATCGGCGATCTTTACCTGATGATGCCGCTCGGCAAGCTGTTTGGACAGGTCAACCCGCAGGCACGCGACCCCAAGCTGGTGCAGTACATGTTCGGCGAGTTGGACAAGGCAATGGCATGGCTGTCCAAATATGTAGACGGGTCAAAATATGCTGTCGGCGACAAGCTGACTCTCGCGGATTGCACGTTGGTGCCGATGTTGTTTTTCGCCTCTAACATTACGCCACTTTTCGGCCGCGAATGTGTTTTGTGCGAAACGCCCATCATCCATAATTATTTCACAAAAACGCTAGAAGACCCTGCGGTCGGGCGCGTCGTGGATGAACTGGAACAGGCGTTCACAAAAATGATGGGCCCCAAAACCGAGCCTCAAAAACAACCTGCCGAATAAAGAGCTATCTGGCGACTGTCAGATAGAGGCGCTGGCGGAAGTGCTCTGCAATTCTGGACCGGCCTTAGGCAGGGTAACGATGGCCCGCGTTCCCCGACCTTTCTCACTTTCCAGGTAGAAAGTTCCGCCCTGCATTTCGCAGAACGACTTGGTGAGGGCAAGCCCGAGCCCGGAGCCTTCTTCGGCTTGGGTTGATTTGTCTGCAGTCTGTTCAAATGGCTTGAGAAGACGGGGAATGTCGGAGGGATCAATGCCGATGCCATTGTCAGAGACACAAACTTCCAGATCATGGTCCGATGCACGGATATCAACAGTGATTGACCCACCTTCGCCGGTAAACTTCACTGCGTTGGATAGGAGATTGATCATGATCTGCTTCGTTGCGCGCATATCACCATAGCCAAGATTGGCGCACTCCGGCGTCAGCAAGTTGAGGCGTACCTGTTGGTTCTTGGCCTCCGATCTGGCTTCGACGAAGCGGATACAGGTTTCGACAGTCTCCACAATGTCGATTGGCTCCGGCTCAATTTCCATCTTGCCGGCTTCAATCTTCGACATGTCGAGAATGTCGTTGATGAGATCAAGCAGGTGGGTTCCGGACTCATGGATAAGGTTGGCATATTCATCATAAACCTCATCGCCCAATGGCCCGTACATCTGGCGTTTGAGAATTTCCGAGAACCCGATCACAGCGTTGAGGGGCGTGCGCAGTTCGTGGCTCATATTTGCGAGAAAAGTTGATTTTGTCCGGTTTGCTGTTTCAGCTTTTTCCCGCGCATCGAGAAGCTGTTGCTCATATTCTTTACGTTCAGAGATGTCGCGGGTGATCGCGATCGCTTCAATCATCTCGCCGGTCCGCTCATCATTGATCGGGTGGACCGTGCTTTCGAGCCAGATAAACTCACCATCCAGGTTCGGTAGTCGAAAAGTAATGCGGACACTGTCGGCACCTGTATTCAGGGCTTCCAGCTTTTCTTTGGCTTCAGTCTGATCGTCCCGGTGCATCATCTCAATGATATTTTGTCCCACGACATCCTCGGGCTCTGCACCCATCACCTTTCTAACTGCGGGCGATACAAAAGTAAGAACACCATCCGGCGTATGACGCGCGAACATGTCATAGGCATGCTCCGCAATCAGTTGATATTGCTCTGCTGTCCGCTTTAGGGCGAGCTCAGTATTCAGATCGTCTGTCACATCGTCCATGATGCCGACAACGCTTCGGACCTCGTTGTGATCGTCAAGTTCAGGGAAGCCATGGGAGACAAAATGTCGGTAGGTCCCGTCTTGTTGACGCAACCTCATGGCGAGTGAAAAGGGCTGTGGATCGTCCGCAAGGGAATCAAAAGTTGTACGGACTCTCTCCACGTCGTCAGGGTGCAAAAGCTCGTACATGGTTGTATCGGGAAGCTCATTGACCCCACCCGGCAGATCCAACATGCGCGATAGGGCAGGGGATATGCGCGGCGCGCCAAGGCCCCGCTCCCATCGATAGGTGCCGAAGCCAGCGGTCAACTCGGCCATTGAAAAGTGATCCTCTATCCGTCGACGTGAGGTCACGTCGCGGCTGACCACAAGAACACCCTGAATGTCTGGGTCATCGAGGAGGTTGCGAACGTCTGCTTCGATCCATCGCCAGGTGCCGTCAGCATGCGGGAGACGAAAGTTCTCGCTGAGGTGGACACCTGTGTTCGCGAGGCAATAGTGGATCCTGTCGGCAACTCTTTCACGGTCATCTTTGTGAACGAGATCGGCCGCGAAAAATCCGAGCGCCTCTTCAGGCTCAATGCCCATCATCTCCTTCATGGCGGGACTGTGATAAATGTAGCGCCCAGCGTCATCGAGCAAAGTCAGGACGTCACCAGAGTTTGCGAGCAAAGCCTCAAAGAACTTTGCCCCACGCACGAGTGGCGACGCGATCTCCTCGCCCCCCTCAGCTGGTTGTTCATGATCCGTCACCGGACATGTCCCTTTGCCTGGTCTATCCGGCCCGAGCCGGATTTCTCCCGGTAAGGAAGATAGGGCGCTCTGGGAAATGAACCGTTAAAACTGGTGGTTTAGGTTAACGATTTCTTTGCGCAACTTTCCAGGCCGTTTCTGCAAGGCGGCGGCACATATCGCCATACTGCGTGGCTTTTTCCGAGCTTGCGTTGCCATCAAGCCCGCGTTTGTAGACACCCTGCGTGATGGACGCGAGGCGGAAAATAGAGAAAGAGAGGTAAAAATCCCAGTCTTCGATGCCGTCGCGACCGGTGCGCTTGCAATAGGCTTCAACGTAGGCCTCTTCGCTCGGAATACCCAGCGCGTCATAATCCAGGTCCATAATTGTCCCTTGGCTTGGGCTATTAAAGTGATAAAGCATGCAGTTGTAGGCAAGGTCCGCCAGTGGGTGGCCAATGGTCGAGAGTTCCCAATCCAGGACAGCGATCATCTTGGGCTCCGTTGCATGGAACATCGTGTTCTCAAGCCGATAATCGCCATGGGCGATGCTCGTAGCGTCGTCCGATGGGATATGGGCAGGCAGATAGGAAATGAGATCTTCCATGGGCTCAACGGTTTCCGTTTCGGCTGCGCGATACTGTTTGATCCAACGCCCAATTTGCCGCTCATAATAATTGCCGGGACGCCCATAGTCCTCCAGTCCGATGGCCTTGTAGTCGACCTTGTGCAGGCGGGCCAACACGTCGTTCATCTGATCATAGATGGCACTGCGCTCCTCGGCGCTGAACCCCGGCAATTGCGGGTCGCGCAGTACGCGCCCCTCTAAGAAGTCCATGACGTAGAACTCCGTGCCAATGATCTCGGGATCTGTGCAGAGCGCACGCATGGTTGGCACCGGCACATCCGTGTCAGCCAGCGCTTTCATCACGCGGTACTCCCGATCTACCTGATGGGCGCTGGCGAGCAGGGTGCCAGGGGGTTTTTTGCGCATTACATAGCGTTTGCCGCCGGCTGTGAGCAGGAAGGTGGGGTTGGACTGACCCCCCGAAAACTGACGAACCTCAAGATTGTCTGAGAAGCCGTCGATCTCTGCACGACAGAAATCTTCCAACCGCCCGACGTCAAATTGGTGCGCGTCACGAACATCAATGGTTTCAGCATCTTGGGCAGCAGGGTCGGCCATTTGTCTCTCCTCAATATCATTGAGCTAGGGATAGCAAGGGATCCAACTTCTTGCAAAGGGCGGAAAAAAAGCCAGGCAGTCCATGAGGATTACCTGGCCCTTTGCCCACAAGATTAAGTGTTTAGGCGGCGCCGGCTTTCTGTGCGTAATGCCAGCCGAGTTCCGCCAGCATGCGAACCTGGGTGGCGTCGCGCGCCGCATGTTCGCTGGCGGCGGTGCCGTCGCGCACCCGGCCTACAATGCCCTGCAAGATGCCCCCCAAACGGAAGAGATTATAGGCAAAGTAATAGTCAAGATTATCGATGCCCGTCCGGCCAGTTTGGTCGCAATACATTTTCACGTATTCGTCGAGCGTTGGAATACCAAGCGCTGGCAAATCGGCATCGCCCAGTGTCTGCGTACCCGGCGTGTCGCCGAGGTTGGGCATGATCCACTGCATCATGTGATAGGTGAAATCGCCAAGCGGATGTCCAAGGGTTGAGAGTTCCCAGTCGAGTACAGCAAGAACCCTGTCCTCTGTTGGATGCAGCACCATATTGTCCAGGCGATAGTCGCCATGAACAATGCTTGTCGCATCGTCATCTGGAATGTTGTTCGGTAGCCAATCCATCAGCTTGTCCATCTCGCTGATGCTCTCTGATTCGGAGGCCACATATTGCTTCGACCAGCGGGAAATCTGCCGGGCAAAATAATTTCCGGGCTTGCCGAAATCGCCCAACCCAATGGCCTCATAGTCAACCATGTGAAGCTGGGCGAGGGTTTTGTTTTTTGCTTCAAAAATGGCACGCCGGCGCGCTGGCTCGTATCCCGGCAAGAGGGGTTCCCAGAGAATGCGGCCTTCCACCATGTCCATGACATAGAAGATCGTGCCGATAATGCTCTCATCCATGCAAAGGCAATAGGTCTTCGCGACCGGATATCCGACCGTGCCGAGTGCCGTAATGACCTTGTACTCACGGTCCACGGCATGCGCGGACGGCAGAAGCTTTCCAGGCGGTTTGCGTCTGAGCACATATTTTTTGGTCGGCGTGACGAGCTGATAGGTCGGGTTGGATTGACCCCCTTTGAACTCGCGAACCTCCAACGGTCCTTCAAATCCTTCGACGTGGGCGGCAAGATACTCTTCGAGCTTCTTTTCATCGAAGCGATGTTGTTCCATCACCGATTGGGTGCCGGAAAACTGCTCCTGTCTGCCGCTTGATACAGGCTCACTCATGGGCCCATCTCCCTCATTTCTTGATATTTATGCTGATTGTTTTTCACGAGCGACAGCGCGGTAGCCAATGTCACGTCTGCAAAAGCCCTCTGGCCAGTCCACGACGTCGACGGCTTTGTAAGCGCGCGCTTGCGCGGCAGCGACGGATTTTCCAAGCGCTGTGACCGCCAGCACTCGGCCTCCATGGGCTGTAATCTTCTTATCCTCTTGTTTTGTGCCTGCGTGGAATATTTCGACGCCGTCCTCCGCGGCGGCGGCCCCGAGATTTTTGATCTCGGAGCCTTTTTCGTAAGCCTCGGGATAGCCTTCGGTCGCCATCACCACGCTGAGCGCGGCATCATCGTTCCACTCAAGCTCGACCTGATCCAGCGTTCCATCATGACAGGCGACGAGCGCAGGAAGGACATCAGACATGAGGCGCATCATCAGCACCTGGCATTCCGGGTCACCGAAGCGCACATTGAATTCAATGAGCTTAGGGCCGTCTTTGGTGATCATCAGGCCCACAAACAGCACACCTTTAAAGGGCATGCCCTTTTCCGCCATGGCGGCGAGCGTTGGGTTGACGATCCGGTCCATAATCGCGAATTGCATGCTCACGGATAGAACAGGAGCCGGTGAGTAAGCGCCCATGCCACCGGTATTAAGACCAACATCGCCGTCGCCCACGCGCTTGTGGTCTTGCGCACCGACCAGCGGCACGGCGGTGGTGCCGTCGCAAAGCGCAAAGAAGCTCGCTTCCTCGCCTTCCAGCCATTCTTCGATCACGAGTTCTGCACCCGCGCCGCCAAATTTGCCGCCGAAAATTTCATCAACTGCGGCAATCGCCTCGGCATCCGTCTCGGCCATGATGACACCTTTCCCGGCGGCGAGACCATCCGCCTTAATGACGATGGGTGCAGCATGTTTGTCGAGATAGACTTTGGCCTCTGCGGCGTCCGCGAAACGCCCATAGGCAGCCGTCGGAATGTCGTAATCCGCACAGAGGTCCTTGGTGAAGCCTTTGGAGCCTTCGAGCTGGGCCGCCGCAGCGTTGGGGCCGAAGCTTTTGATGCCGGCTTCATCCAGGCGATCAACAATACCGCCGACAAGGGGATCTTCAGGGCCAACGACAACAAAGTCGATGGCGTTCTCATTGCAAAAGGTAACGATGCCGTCGAAGTCGTTCACGCCGATATCAACACATGTCGCCACATCGGCGATGCCCGCATTGCCCGGCGCGCAATAGAGCGCGCCAAGCAGCGGGCTTGAGGCAATCGCCCATGCGAGAGCATGTTCGCGCCCGCCTGATCCTATAATCAGAACGTTCATTCGACTCCGATCCCTGAATTTCAATGTCGAACCGCTTTGCCGGTCCTCAGTGTTTCTTAGGCATTCCCTGAGCAATCCCTGTGCAATCTTGTATCATGGCGGGCGATTCCGGCAAACCACCACAGGACCTGGCGGGTTCCACAAATTTTGAAGTAAAATCAACGGCTTAACGAGAGAGACGCCGCGCCCATGGCAGACGATACAATCCCTGGAAATGCCTACGAATTCTCCGTGAGTGAGCTGTCCATGGCGATCAAGCGGACGGTGGAGGACACGTACGGCTGTGTGCGGGTGCGCGGCGAATTGGGGCGCGTCAGCCGTCCGGCATCTGGCCACCTCTATCTAGATCTCAAAGACGATAAGGCGGTGCTGAATGGCGTGATCTGGAAGGGCGTGGCCTCCAGATTGAAAATCAAGCCAGAGCAGGGGCTCGAAGTTGTCTGCACCGGAAAGCTGACGACCTTTCCGGGGCAATCGCGGTACCAAATCGTCATCGAAAGCATGGAACTGGCGGGCGTCGGCGCCCTCATGGCATTGCTGGAACAGCGCAGAAAGGCGCTCACCGCCGAGGGGCTCTTTGACCCCGCCAAAAAAAGACCCTTGCCTTTCCTGCCGACGACGATTGGCGTGGTGACCAGCCCCTCAGGTGCTGTTATTCGGGACATCCTGCACCGTCTCCGCGATCGGTTTCCGCGCCATGTTTTGGTCTGGCCCGTTCGCGTGCAGGGAGAGCAGTCAGCAGAAGAAGTTGCGGCCGCCATCAAAGGCTTTAACGATCTACCCGCTGATGGGCCCGTGCCGCGGCCGGATCTGCTTATTGTGGCACGGGGCGGAGGCTCGCTTGAGGACCTTTGGTCCTTCAATGAAGAAATCGTCGTCCGTGCAGCGGCGGCCAGCAAAATCCCGTTGATTTCAGCTGTCGGCCACGAGACGGACACCACCCTGATCGATTTTGCCTCGGATCAACGCGCGCCGACGCCAACCGCAGCGGCGGAGATGGCGGTGCCGGTGCGGGCTGACCTGGTGGCCCGCGTTTTGGACAATGCGCGGCGCCTTGTTCGGGCGGAAACCCGAAAGGTGACCGAATTGGGGGCACGTTTGGAGGGGCTCAGCCGTGGTCTGCCCAAAGCAGACGACCTATTTGCGCTGCCGGGCCAGCGGTTGGATCATGCAAGCCAGCGCTTGGGACTTGGTCTTGGAGCGGCGGCATCAGCTAAGCGAGGCCAGCTTGAAAGGATCGCAGGCCGCCTTTCTGGCCAGGCGTTGGCTTCCAGATTGTTGAACGGACGTCAACGGACGCAAGATCTTGCCGCCCGGGCAACCCGCGCGGAACAAAGGCATTTGTCGGACCTCGCAAGGCGCCTTACCCAGGCAGAACGATTGCTGAACACACTCAGCTATCAGGCGGTCCTAAATCGTGGATTTGCTTTGGTTCGGGATGAAAAAGGGGCGCCCGTAAGACGGTCCGCCGGGATCAGCGAAGGGACAGCGCTGGAGCTAGAGTTTGCCGGTTCAGATAAACTCCCTGTTGTGGTAAGTGCCGCCGAAGGCAAACAGGCGGTTCCGCCAAAGGCCAAGCGAACCGCTTCCCGAAAGAAGGTATCGTCAGCGGATGATCAGGGGCAGTTGTTCTGATGAGCTCGGCCTGGCACCGGAAACCATATTCGCACTGCAAGAATGACAACTTCCTGTGTCGGAGGTAGGTTGGGGTTATGAATCGACACGAAAATGGCTTCGGCGGAAACAAAGCAGAGCTAGTTTACGGCGATGGCGAATACCACGTGGTGCGCCAGGGCACGTTCGTCGTCTGCGCGGTGACCGGCGCCAACATTCCCTTGAATGAATTGCGCTACTGGCATGCGGATCGACAGGAAGCTTATGTTGATGCCGCAGCCGCGCTGAAACGAGAGCTTGAACTGAAAGGTCAGGAATGAATTTGAGGCGCCTGCGGAACCTTTGGCTGGTTGCTGTTGCTTCTCTGTTTGTGAGCACAGCCGCATGGGCCGAGGGTCGTGTCACCCTTACCGGCGAAGCAATTCAAGGCGGGATCATCATCGGCAAGACCGAACCAGGCACAAAGGTTATTCTTGACGGAGAGCCCCTCATGATCTCGGAACGGGGAAATTTCCTCTTCGCGTTTGACAGAGACCACGAAGGGACAGTTCATCTTGATCTTGAATATCCGGATGCTGAACGCGAGAGCTTATCGATTGATGTGGCAACACGCGAATATGACGTGCAACGGATTGAAGGTGTGGCGTCCAAATATGTCAGTCCCTCCGCGGAGCAGTTGGAACGCATCGCACGCGACCGCAATCTAAAGCGCGTCGCGCGACCCATCGATACAGAAAGAGATTGGTTTGCGGACGATTTTATGTGGCCTGTGAAAGGTGTGATTACGGGCACATTTGGCCTGCAGCGCTATTTCAATGGCCAACCGCGTCGGCCGCACTATGGCGTGGATGTTGCGGCCACCACCGGCACGCCGGTGGCAGCCCCGGCGGATGGCATTATACGTCTGGCACACCCTGACCTTTATTTCGAAGGCGGGACCGTCTTCTTGGACCATGGCCATGGAATGATCAGCGTGTTGATGCATCTGAGCCGGGTCGACGTTGAAGTTGGTCAGGAGGTTGAGCAAGGCGATATAATTGGGGCTGTTGGCGCTACGGGAAGAGTGACAGGGCCGCATTTGGACTGGCGCATGTATTGGCGGACAGCCCATGTTGATCCGGCCTTGTTGGCCGGTGATATGCCGGCGCCCAAACCATTGGTACGGCCAACAGAAACGCCTTAGTCAGCCTCCTTTGGCCATCGGTTGTGCAACCAAAGCCACTGACCGGGATGAGCCCGGATTTCAGCTTCTAGGAAATCGTTCAGTCTCTGAGTGATGCGAGCAGTCTCTGCAAGAGGGTCCGCATTGGGATCGGCATAAATGGGTTCATGTATGATTTGCTCAAAATGAACGCCATGGGTCCGCCGAAAGGTTGCGGGTATCACCGCGACGCCGTAGCGCACAGCCATTGCACCGGGCGTTGCAGGGCTCATAGCCTTCATACCGAATAGTGTCGCTTCGATCCCGTCATTCATCTTCTGGTCCACCAGCATGCAGAGGAATCCTTTTTTTCGGATCACGCGGAGCACGTCACGGGCACCCTGCGGGCCCTTGGGAATCTGAACGGGCTGTATTGCACGAGCCCGCAGCTTCACAATCCACTTGTCGATCATCGGATTATTGGCATGCCTGTAAACTTCACCACCTTCGAAGCCACGAAGGTGAAGATGGAGCGGCATCAATTCCCAGTTGGCAAAATGGCCCGAGATGAGAATGCCGCCTTTGTCCGCGAGAGCCTCGACATAGTGATCGCCTGACAGAGAAATACGATCCCTGTGAGCCGGGTCTTTGAACTTGTCCAGATGTGCATACTCAGCGACCGTGCGTCCTAGGTTTTCCCACATGTCGCGAATGATTGTGTCAATTTCGGGCTGCGTGAGCTCTGGCATCGCGCGTTGTATGTTTTTCCTGGCACGTCTGCTGATACCAACCCGAGGACCGATGGTTCTGAGCAACCAGCCGCCGAAAGCGGAAGCACGCTCCAACCCCAGGAGTTTAAAGAGCCCGATTGGAAGAAGAGCGGCAGCGGCTTCGAGGCGGTATCTAATAGCTTTATTTGACAAAGAACTCAGTCCAGAGCGTAAGAAACGGAAAGCTTATAGCAGGTCCGATCTCCCCGGTCAGTCCCTTCGTGTCCCTGGCGGAGCGTAGGTGTGACTTGCCCGTGCCGATGCCAGGTGTCGGCTCAGCAATGCATCAAGGTTGGTCGGATCTTCAAAAACGGCTTGAACCGGCAAGACTTTCGTCTCATCGCGGAGCCGTTTGCCGACGCTCCCATCCAACGCACGAAGTCGAACAGCATCTTTCTCGGTGGTGATAAGTTGCGCAGTCTCGGCCGCGGCGAGTTCGAGAAGGTATTGGGCATCCTGCTCCGAAAACGGATAATGATCCGGAAACGGCTGCGCTGCGACGAGGGTGGCGCCAAGGTTGCGAAGTGTCGAAAAGAACTTTTCCGGTCGGCCAATGCCTGCAAAAGCAACCAGTTTTTCCTCACTCAGGGCGTCGGACATGCTCCTATCTGGCCTGAGGTTGGCGTTAAGAATGGGGATCGCCGCCTGTTCGGCGCGGGCGGCAAGATCTTGCGGGAGGGGCTCAGCGCCCAAGGCAACAATGCCGTGGGTTCGTTCGAAAGCTACCGCGATTGGTTCGCGCAAAGGGCCCGCGGGAAGGACGTATCCGTTGCCGATGCCCGCACCTGTATCAACGACAACAAGCGAAAGATCTTTATGGAGCGCTGGGTTTTGAAACCCATCATCGAGCAAGATCACACTTGCACCTGCTCTTTCCGCGGCCAATGCCCCGGCTATCCGATCCTTTGAGACCCAGGTCGGGCCGTGACGGCTCAAGAGCAAGGGTTCGTCCCCCACATCTGTCGAAGTATGTCGATCGGCGTCAACGCGCACCGGTCCGACTGTCCGGCCGCCATACCCCCGGCTTACAAAGTGGGGTAGCTCGCCCATCGCTTTTAACCTGCCCGCGACAGCGATGGCCGCTGGTGTTTTGCCAGCCCCCCCGGCTGTGAAATTGCCGATGCACACAACTGGAACGCTGATGCGTTCCGGAACGGTCATCCTTTGCCGAATCCCAGCGCCAACTGAATAGAGCGCCGCAAACGGCGTGAGAGTGAGACGCAAAACATGGTCACGCAACGTGGGGGAGGAACGCGGATACCAGAAAGCAGGGTTGCGCATGATCACTCCGCCGTCGCGTCCGTCGTGTCAGGTAATAAAGGGAGGAGCTTCTCTGCAATCCGCTCTGCGACACGCATTGATTTCGCCACAGCCTCTTTTCCGCGAAGAGCAATTGCCAGCGTTTCGCTCGGTGTTGAAAGCCACGTTCCGAGTGCGTCCTGAAAGTCAGATTCAGACACTATTTGTTTTGCAGCGCGGGCGGCGAGCAACATGGTCGCGGCATCCTCAAAGTTGAACATGTGAGGTCCAAATAGGACCGCTGTGTCGAGCCGTGCGGCCTCCAGAGGGTTATGTCCGCCCACCTCAACGAATGAGCCGCCGATAAAAGCGATGGGAGAAAGACGGAACAGCAGGCCCAATTCGCCCAGTGTGTCCGCAAGGTAGACATCAATGCCTTGGTTGAGAGGCTCTTTCCTTGAGCGTTGCGCCACCGACAGACCGTGCCCCTTAATCTCGCGGGCAACAATAGAACCGCGGGCCGGGTGCCGCGGCGCAAGGATCGTCAAAAGATCGGGGAACTCTATCTTGAGTTTGGCGTGAATGCGCCCAACCAGCGATTCCTCACCCTCATGGGTGCTGGCGGCGACCCAACAGGGGCGATCACCGATTTGTTGGCGGAGCTCTTCAAGCGCTTCGGCATCTGCAGCCAGCGGTGGCGCGTCAAATTTAAGGTTCCCCGGTGTCTCAACCGGATCGGCACCCAGTGTTTTTAGGCGCATCGCTGACCTTGCATCCTGCGCCAGCACGAGATCGAACGAACTCAGCAGATGCCTTATTGATTGGCTTGCGCGATTCCAACCTTTGGTGGATTTCTCTGACAGCCGGGCGTTCGTGAGGATCATTGGGACATCATGCGCGCGCGCGCCCATAATCATGTTCGGCCAAAGTTCTGATTCAATAATGATGGCCATGTCAGGCGCCCAATGCGCATAAAAACGATCCCAGTAGACGGGATGGTCCAAAGGCGCAAACTGATGAATGGCAGATGCAGGGAGCCGATCTGCCATCAATTCAGCTGAGGTGAGGGTGCCGGTCGTCACCAAATATCTAAGATCGGGGCGCGCCTCAGACAGGCTTTCCAGAAGCGGCAGCATGGACAGGGACTCACCAACACTTGCACCATGGAACCAGACCAAAGGTCCGGCGGGACGCACAGCTGACGCAATGCCCTGTTTCTCCCTCACACGGTCTGGATCTTCCTTGCCTTGAAGCGTCCGTCGTTTCAAGAGAAATTCGAAAAGAGGGCCTGCATTGCCAGCAAGCCAGCGATAGGTCTTCAGACCCAGCGTCATAGGAACAGGCGCTGCCAAAGACCTATCTCACTTCTCGTGTGTCGGTGAGCGTATCAATTTTGTTGGAGGCGGTGTCGGAACGACGACCCATCATGGCATCCGCTTCCTGCGTCAGTTGGTTGAGGGCATCCTCCACCTGCTGACGATAGGCTTCAATCGCGGTGTCGTCTGCTTCGCGTGGCACAAAGATTGGTTCGCCCCATACAACGGCGCCGCGGTTAAAGGGAAGCGGAATGGTAAATTTGTCCCACGTGTTGCCAAGCACAAGCCGGGCGCGCGTGGTTGCAACGATCGGCACAATCGGGCGCCCGGACAATCGGGCCATGGTTACAATGCCCAGGCCGGCCTCGCGGCGTGGCCCCGGCGGCATGTCCGCGGTCAGCCCGATGGAGGCTCCGTTCTTAAGTGCCCGCACCATCGCGCGAAGGGCCGCAGCGCCTCCTTTGTCCTTCGACTTTTCTGCTTTCCCTTTTGGTGCACCGGACCCGCGAATGGTTCCAAGCCCGAGGCGGTGCATGAGTTTCGCTATGATCTCGCCATCGCCATGTTTGGAGACAAGAATCTTAAGGGTCCGCCAGTTGTGCCAGAACATGGGCAGGATCAAATTCTGACCGTGCCACGTTGCACAGATAAAGGTTTCGTCATCAACCCAAAACCGTTCGGGGATGTCAGCGCGCCTCTGACTGAAGCGACAGGTGAGATGTACAAGTCGAACGTAGCTCGCAATCGACCAGGCCAGGCCACCTTGCACAGCGTTGCTTTTTAGCAGGTCCTTGGAGAGTGATTTGAAGCGAGACATTCGAAAATTCGTTCCACTATTCCCCGGCGAGCACTGACGCGGGTTCCTCTTTCCGATCAAACTGAGACCGGGAGAGATCCGCATAGATGCCACCATGAGCAATCAGTTCGGTATGACGCCCCTGTTCGATGACGCGCCCATGATCAATCACGTAGATATTATCGGCATGCATGATGGTTGACAGGCGGTGGGCAATAACCAGCGTCGTGCGCCCCTGCATGAGTGTCTGGAGTGCCTTTTGAACCTGTAGTTCTGATGCGGTATCGAGAGCAGACGTCGCCTCATCCAGAAGAAGAATAGGCGCGTTTTTGAGCATCGCACGGGCAATCGCGATGCGTTGGCGCTGTCCACCGGAGAGCTTAAGGCCGGATTCTCCCACGTGGGTGTCGTAGCCATGTGTCAGCTGCATAATGAAGTCGTGCGCCGCGGCATTTCGGGCGGCAGCTTCAATCTCGTCTTGGGTTGCATCGGGGCTGCCGTAGGCGATGTTCGCTCTTATCGTGTCATCAAAGAGGAAGGGTTCCTGGGTGACCAGGGCGCTCGCATTGCGGAGCGATGCCAATGTCACGGTTTTTAAGTCCTGGCCATCAATGGACACGGTGCCCTCGCTCGCGTCGTAAAACCGAGGCACCAGATTGAGAATGGTGCTCTTGCCCGCCCCGCTCGGACCCACAAGCGCAACGGTTTTGCCCGCCGGGACATCAATCGTCACATCGTCAAGCGCTTTCGTTCCATCATCATAGTGAAAGGTGACATGATCGAGCCGGATGGCGCCGTCAGTGACGGTGAGCTTTTTGCTGTCAGCGCTGTCGACGATTTTCGGTTCTACATCGAGCACCGGGAAAAGGCGGGATGCCGCGGCCACGCCTTCCTGCAGAATGGTTTGTTGGTTCGCGACCGCCTTGAGGGGTTGGTAGGCGAGCATCACAGCAGCCATAAATCCGATAAACGCGCCGAGCGTCATTGCACCGCTGGTTGCCTGCATGCTCGCGTAATAAATGACACCAGCGATCCCAACGCCCGTAAGCGCTTCCGTAATGGGGCCAGCCGCCGCCTTCGCGCGGACCGACCGCATTGTATGATCAAGGACGATGCTGATCGTCTTTTTCGCCCGTTTGATTTCGCTCTCTTCGCGTCCATAGGCTTTGACCACGCGAATGCCCCCCAGGGCTTCGAGGATGAGCGTCGACAGTGACCCGGTTTCTTCAAGGCCTTTATTCGTTGCCTTGCGGGTCTTGCGACCCAGCCGGCGCATGAACACCGCTGCAACCGGGATGACCGCGGTCGCCATAATCGCCATCAGCCAATCCAGGTAATACATGTAGGCGACAAGGAGAATGAGAACGACGAGATGGCGCGTCAGGTTGACGATTGACTGGGACGTCGCGTCCCGAAGTCGAATGACATCGGTCATGAACGTTGAAATGAAACGACCGGAATGAGTCCCCTGGATCCAACCGAGATCCGCCTTCATTAGTTTCGCAAATAGCTGCGTTTGAACGGCTGTGACCATGCGCTGGCCGACATAGTTCATGATGACATTTGAGACATAGGTCGCAAATGCTCTGATGATCTGAGTGCCTAGTGCCGCAAGGGCAATCCAAATGACCAGGTCTTCTCGTTTTTGATCGAATACCAGTTCGCCGGTTTGCTGGATTAGGAAGGGCAGGACGCTTGTTGTGCTGGCGACGAGCAGATTTGCCAGGATCGCCAGAATAATGAGAAAAGCATGGGGGCGGAGATAGCCACCAATGATCCGTCTCACGACCTCCATGGTGGTAAGGGATGAGCGTGAGATATCGCTTACAGTTGGACTGACTGAAGACGCCAAAGGAGGTGTCGCATCGGTGCGGGTCTCAGGGTCGCTAAGGTTTACGCTCAACTGCAGGGCTTTCATTGGCCAGGAGGTTGGTTTGAAGCTGGCGGATAGTATCACGCGCAATGTGGTCCGTCACCTCACCCGACGGGCCCTAACTTACGGCAAAACAAAGCCTTTTTGAGCCTTTTATCGATGCTCTAGTGGTCGTCATGACGGTCACTATCGGGGTCCATCAACCGGTGAAGGTGCACGATAAAGTACCGCATTTGAGCGCTGTCCACGGTTCGCTGAGCCGCTTGGCGCCAGGCCGCTTCAGCCTCTGCGAAACTAGGGTAAATGCCTACAATGTCGAGTTGGTCCAGATCTCTGAAGCGGATGCCTTCAAGGTCTTCAAGTTCGCCACCAAACACAAGGTGAAGAAGCTGCTCGTCGGACATGGGGGTTCTCCCGATTCTGGGTGACACGAAACGCCAGTATGGCGCGATATTGAAGGCCGGACCAGAAGGACAGGCCTCCCGTCATGGCAGCGTCAGACTGCCCACCCGTTTGAACAGTGCGTCGTAAAGCGCGGGGCCTGCGGCAACGAGGCTCCTATGTTTGGTAAAGCTCTTATTGTAAACGAACGGCCGTCCATCGTGGGTGGTCATCCGACCGCCAGCTTCACGAACGATGAGGTCAGCTGCCGCGAGGTCCCAATCGCTTTTCCGATTGAGCGCCATACACGCATCGACAAATCCATTGGCAACCAGGACAAGCCGGTAGGCGACTGAGTTGCGATCAACGATCTCCATCTCCGGCCAGGGCTCCGGCCAGGCGGGGTGCTTGAACATCGGCGCAAACGCGGCCATACGGCAACCGGGAATGTCGCGGCGCTTGCTGGGGGAAATGGGAGCACCGTTCAGGTGGGCACCGCTGCCAAGCCGGGCCTCAAAAAACTCATCCGAGGCAGGATTGAAGACCGCCGAAGAAATGGGTTTTCCCTGAAAGACGAGCGCGACACAGATGGTGAAATGCGGCCGTCCTTTGAGAAAAGCGCGCGTGCCGTCAATCGGATCAACGACCCAGACATAGTCCCGCTCCAGTCGCACAGGATCATCCTCTGTCTCTTCCGATAGCCATCCATAGTCAGGACGGGAACCCTGCAATTGCTCATGCAGCAATGCGTTGACTGCATGATCCGCTTCGCTCACCGGCGTATCATCATCCTTGTCCCACTGCTCAATGTCGCGCTGATAATAAGTAAGCGCCAAGCTGCCCGCGGCTTTGACCGCGTCGCAGAGGAGCTGATGGTCTTCTTCAAGGTTGGGAAGGGACGAGGGATCAAGTTCCAGCAAGGGTCATTCCTTCGATCCTCACCGTCGGTGCATTGGTCGCCGCCTTGTATTCCAGGTCATTCGCAGGGGTGAGATTGGCAAATATCTCCTTCAGATTGCCGGCAATCGTGATTTCGCTCACCGGATAGGTGAGCTGGCCATTTTCAATCCAAAAGCCCGAAGCGCCTCTAGAGTAATCGCCGGTGACGCCGTTGACGCCCATGCCGATCATCTCTGTCACGTAGAACCCTGAACTGATGTCCGCCATCAACTCTTCTGGAGAGAGGGTGCCCGGCTCTAAGGTCAGGTTTGTCGTGGAGGGCGAGGGCGACCCGCCCGTACCCCGCGCGGCACGGCCATTGCTCTGAAGTCCCAATTGTTTGGCGGTCGATGTGTCCAACAGCCAGGTTGTGAGACGGCCATCATCGATCAGCGTCAGCGCGTTCGTGCGGACGCCTTCGCCATCAAAGGGCTTTGAACCGCGTCCCCGTTTCCTGAGGGGATCGTCTGTGATCTGGATCCCATTCGCAAAAACCTGCGTGTCCAAGCAGTCTTTGAGGAAGCTGGTCCCTCTGGCGACAGCCGCGCCGGAAATCGCGCCCGCAAAGTGCCCGACGAGCCCGCCGGATACGCGGGGGTCATAAATGATGGGCACTTGGCAACTTTCAACCTTGCGAGCGCCCAAGCGACGAACGGCTTTGTCGCCCGCCTCGCGGCCTATTTTTGTGGGGTCTTCAAGGTCTGCGAAGTGACGTGCCGTCGAGTAGTCATAGTCCCGTTCCATCTCCGTGCCTTCGCCTGCAAGCACCGAACAGGAAACAGAATGTGTGCTGCCACTATAATGTCCGGCAAACCCATCGCTGGTGGCGAGCGTGACTGCGCCGCGTCCAAAACTTGCACCTGCGCCGCCGGAATTGGTCACCCCATCGACCGCAAGCGCTGCATCTTCAGCCGCTTTGGCCCGTGCGACCAGTTCTTCGGCTTTCGGGTCGCTTCCGTCATCAAGTTCAAGATCTGCAACGTCTTTTGCAAGAAGCGCCGGATCGGCAAGCCCACAATAAGGGTCCTCCGGTGCCACCTTCGCCATGGCGACAACCCGCTCGACCAGAGCGTCAAAAGCCGCCGGAGCAACATCAGTGGTCGAAACGACGGCTTGCCGCTGTCCGACCATCACCCTGAGGCCCAAATCCTGCGTCTCAGATCGCTCAATATCCTCTAGGTTTCCCAAGCGATAGCTTGCGCCGAATGACGTGCTTTCGACCATCAGGGCGTCTGCGGCGTCAGCGCCTCCCTTTTTGGCACGGGCGATCAGGTCCTGGAGTAGATCAGTACGGTCTTGGGCTGGCTGCATGTGAGAGTATGTCCGTGGCAGAGAAGGGCGAAGTTGAGCCCGAAATTGGGGGTCTTATAGCAGATAAGACGCCTTGTCGCGTCAGCGGCTCTTAGGGGCGCCAGCAAAAGCGTATTCGGCCTGCGTCCTCAGACTGTATAGGTCAGGGCATAGTAGAGGCAGCCGACGCCGGTTATGAGCTGGCCCAGCCATGTTAGCAAGGTCCCCCAGAGTCTGGGGCGGGTGCTGTCAGCGGAGATATAGAGGCCGATTGCGTGCAAGACACGGCCGAGGGTCAGCGCAATGCCAGCCGCGTGGATGATCCAGATCGACGCGGAGAGGATAAAAAGCCCAATCAGTCCGATCAGGCCAATGGGCGTATATTCGCTGTTGACGATATGCGCCCGGGTCGATTTGTAGAGCGGCTCATGATCCCCGGTGCCGGTCATCACATTTGTCTTCTGCCGCGTAGCAGACACGCGGTAGGCGAGCCCCAAATTGAGCAGCAGATTAATGGCAATGTAGAGACCGACCATCTGAAGCGGGTTGTCGATCATATGTCTTTTCCTTCGAGGCAAGCATTGTAGATTTAGGCCACCGATTCGCGCCTGCGCTTAAGAACTTAGCACGAAGCCGCAGCGAGTAATCCGGCCTTCTGCACGGCCCACAATGGTTTGAAGCCTCATTGTCGAGGACTCCGTTAAAGAGATAGAAAGCATGGACCTTCTAGTCTCTGGGTACATGGGGCGCAATCCGCCTCATCCCAAAGAGACAGGCCAGGTAGATGCGGTTTTTCGCCGGCAATGAGGATGCAGATCAGTTTCGGAGGCGATGGACGTCGTCGGCGTTTGACGCTGATCCTTTTCGGCTGCCGGCGAGCGTCACCGTGCCGTTCCAACCAGCCTGGCGGCGTGCCCTTGGCTTTGTCCGGTATGCGACCATTTACCGGGACCGTGTGGTTATACAGGACAGCTCGCCTCCTCTCGGCGTTTGGGAATGGGACGCGCCGGTCAAGGATTTCACCGGAGTTGTCATGGCCATTGCCTACAAAGGCCGCGACCGTGAAATGCCCGCCATTCTGGTCGAGCTTTTTCATCCTGACCCTGCGAAAACAGTGACCCTCCATGCGTCTTTTGATGGCGCCGACGCAGGTGCACGCTGGCGCTCCTGGGCAAATGTGTTGAACCTGCCTTTGCTTGTGCAGGATCGAAGTGGCGACCTGCGCGAGACATCTGAACAGCTCGGTGCGCTCAGGACGCAAATGCCTCAGCCCCATCGGGGCGCAAGCCTGCTGACCATGCGCCGGCCGCTAAGCTTTGGATATACCGGCCGCCCACGTCAGTGGAGCGACCGGGTCGCGGCGTCCCGGCCGCAAGCTTACTTTTCCTAGATCTTTGAGAAATCAGGCGCGCGGCGTTCTGCAAACGCCATGGCTGCTTCTGCAAACTCGGCTGTTTTGAGCTGCGCCGAGAATTGTACGCTCTCGTCTGCCATCTGTTGCGCGACGGCCGCGTGATCCTGGCGCACAAGCTGTTTGGTGAGTTTCACCGCGTTGGGGGCTTTCGCTGCCAAAGCTTTTGCTCGTGTCAGCGCTTCGTCTTGCAGGCTCTCTTCGTCAAAGATCGAACAAACGAGACCCATTTTCTCTGCCTCTTCGGCGGTGATTTTGGTCCCCAAAAGGAACATATCATTGGCTTTTTGCGTACCGATAAGTTTCGGCAAAAGGAGGCTGGAGGCGGCTTCCGGCACCAGTCCGAGATTGACGAACGGTGTTTGGAAGGTGGCGTTTGGAGAGGCGTAAACGAGGTCACAATGCAGCAACATGGTGACGCCGACGCCGATCGCCATGCCATTGACAGCGGCAATGATCGGCTTTTCCGCATTCAGGATGGCCTGAAGAAACTGTCCGACAGGAGGCAGCTCATTTTCGCCGCGAGGGCTGTCGCCGCCGCCGGCAAAATCACCCATATCGTTTCCGGCGGAGTATGAATCGCCGGAGCCGGTGATCAGAATGGCGCGCACGTCCGGATCCGACTGAGCGGCGACGACATTGTCCGCAAGGGCTGCGTACATTTCCTGCGTCAGCGCGTTCTTCTTTTGCGGGCGGTTCATGGTGAGCGTGAGCACACCGGCGTCTTTGTCGACCTGAATAAATTCGGATGTCGCAATCATGAAAGGACTCCTTCTACAGATGTTGGGGGAGCGCCTGCGTGTGCCTGAGAGGCCGCACGGGCGGAGGTTGAAATAACTTGCGTCAGAAACCGTTCGATCGTTTCCACTTCGTGCGGTTCAAAACCGTCCAGAAGGTCAGCGTTGGCTTGTTTGGTAAGAGGCACGGACTTCCGGATCGCATCTTTGCCTTTGGGCGTAAGACTGATCCGCTGAGCCCGGCCGTCTTCCTCATCCGCGGTGCGATCAATGAACCCGGCTGCCTCCAGCCGAGCGACGAGGGTGGTAACCGCTGACTTGTTCATGTCGAGTGCCTTCGCGATCGCAGACGGCTTGCAGGGCTCCTGCTTTCCGATCACAAAAAGGGCACCTTGTTGAACTGCGGTGATGCCGAGGGAGTCTTGGAGCCGCTGATCAGCAGCGCGGAACAGGGCGCGATGGGCGAGCTGCATGAGATGGAATATGCGGGGCGGTTGAGACATATAGTTCATATATGAACTATATGCACCCGTAGCAAGAAAAAAAGAGTCCCACAGTTGGAAACGTCAGGAAAACTGCCAAACAGACGTGTTTCTCACATCCGTATCTTCGAGCTCTCGTGATGTTTTCACTGCATAAGAAATGAGCTTCTGAAGCCGGTGTTTTGGGAGATAGGTGCGTCCTGGATCGCCGATCAAGACATCAATGCCTTTGGACGCCTGATCCTTCAGCCAGGTTTCGACCGCCCCGGCAAGCGGCTGTTCGTAACACATGTCGCCCACAAGGATGACGTCCCAGGGGCCGTCTTCGCCCACCAGGTCTTGGGCGGTCGTTGAAAGCTTGAGGGCGTTGGCGTCGGCATTGAGGTGCGCCGCGGCGCAGGCATAAACATCAATATCCGCCGCAAGTGCAGACACGGCACCTGCATACATCGCCGCGAGGCCGACCAGACCGGAGCCCGACCCAAAGTCGAGCACGCGCTTGGCCGAGACGAATTCAGGCGTGTCGATGATATAGCGGGCGAGTGCTTGCCCGCCGGCCCAGGCGAATGCCCAAAAAGGCGCGGGGAGTCCAGTCGCCGTGAGCTCTGCCTCTCCCATCATCCAAAGCGCGTCGTCTTCAGTGGCTAGATGCAGACGCAGTTCGGGGACGAGCGGCGGTTCGTGCAGCGCTGTGTGCGCTGCGATGAAGGCAGATGGCGCTGCTTCGGCTGTGGGCAGGTCGTCAGTTTGCAGCTTCGAAGCCTTCCGACACGATCCCGGCAACACGCCGGCGGGTGTTGTGAATGACTTCGCCAGGCTTGTCCTGATCATCAGGTTTTGAGGTTGCCATTTTCAGCACTTCCCAATATCCGCGCTTGGTTTCCATGCGGTCCCAGTGGCCGTTGGCCTTGAGGAACTTCTGCGCTTTAGGGAGATTATAACAGGGGATCCACATCATCAGGTGATGTTCGACGTGATAGTTCACCCAATAGGGCCCAACGAAAGCCCGTTCCCAGAGGCTCAAGATCGTCGTGCGTGACGATCGGAAGAGATCATCCGCGTCCGGCACCATGGCATGCTCTGCGATGTTGCGAATCCGTGTGGTGACCTGATGCCAGGTGAGGAATGGAAGAAGCCAGAGCGCAAAGTAAAGATACCAATGGCCGGTCGCGGCAATCCCGGCAAACAGGATGATATGCGTGATTGTCGCGCGGCCTAGTTTTGACCAGTAGATACCCACGCGCTCACTTAAGGGGGTACCCGCCGGGCCAATGGCGTTCTTAAATTGAGCCTTGCGCTGCTGGTAGCCGGTCTGTCCCGAAAAGTCCCGCCACATCTTGCGCTTGAAACTCTTTTTCGTAATCGGGAAAGGTGCCGAGAGGATCAGGTCCGGGTCCTCAGGCTGCTGCGTGTTGTTGTGATGTTTGAGGTGATAGCGCCGATAGGCCCAGGTCTCCGCGAGCATGGGATAGGCGCAGAGCCACTGACCAATGAACTCGTTGAGCTTAGGCGACTTGGCGAGCACGCCATGGGCGGCATCATGCATCAGAACAGCTAAGCCAAGTTGACGCCCGCCAATGATCGCGACAGCCAAGATGAATGTCAGAGGGTTGGGGAAGTAGACGAACATCGCCATGGCGGCGAAGCTCACGCCCCAGGCATGGAGCACAAGCCAGATGGCGCGTAGATCCGAACGTTCCCGGACAATTGCGATTTGCTCGTCGGTAAGGAGGTCTTGTGCCTTGATCTTATTCATACCCGGCTCTCTGCTTGTGTATTTGTTGTTGTCTGTTCTGTCGTGACACCCAGAGCCCCGAAGCAAAACTGCACGATGCTGTTCAGAACATCATCACTGCTTTGCGCATCGGTCTCCGGCGCGAGCGGACCAACCAGCGCTGTGGGGATGGCCCCCGCAATACAGGCAGCCACAAGCTTCGTGTCGCAGGGCGTCACGGCTCCCTCGTGAATGGCATCGTCAATGATGCGCGCAAAAATAGCGGCATGCGTTTTCCGGAAGCGTGTGCGCTCTTCGGCGAGCGCGACGTCCACAGGTTCTGCAAGGAGGGCATAGGCCAATCGCCGGCTCTTGAGCGCGCGCCCTGAAAAGGTTCTGAGTACGAGCGCAAATCGGTCAAGGGCGGGATGGTCTGACGCGGCGATGCCCGCGAGGATGTTCATTTCCCGAGACGACACTTCCCGAAACACCTGCCGGCAAAGATCGTCCTTGGAGGGGAAGTAGCGATAGAGCGTGCCGGTTGCGAGACCGGCCCGCTTGGCCACCGCAGTGATCTGCGCTTTGGCAAAGCCACCTTCGGCGACCAATTCGCGGGCAGCTTTGAGAATGCGCCGCCTATTTTCCTCTAGACGTTGCGCTACGTTTTCCGTCTGCCGATAGGCCATAGATATGAAATCCGGTTCAGTTTTGGGTCCAGCCTTCTCGATTCTATGAAATCAGATTCATTTTATAGAATCAAGTGAGGATTTCTCAAAAAATGAACTAGGGTTCACTTCTTTCGCATCAACTGTCGCTGGGAAGAAGAGGTGAATCTCATTTCATAATATAGATTTATCGCAGAAAAGCTGGCGATATGTCGGGCGGCAAGAGAGCTAAGAGCAGCGCTCTCTAGCGAAGAGGGTCTTCGACCCTAAGAGGCATGCCAGACAAACGGCTGGCGATGATCGCGGCACCCTGGAACCATTGCTTGAACATAGGTTCACTCCTTTAGATTCGGGATGGCTTCGCTCCGAGTTTGTGGAGCGCAGCTATATTGCTGTGCGAGATATATGTTGCGATGCAGCAATAATCAACTGGGGGAGCTGCGACATGTTGGCTCTGGGGCGAGCAGGTTGTCTCTACGCGCCAAGAAGAGCTTCAGCGGCGAGCCAGCACATGAATGCCAACGCGCTGAGTTGCAGCAGAAAGAGGCTGGCGCGCAGGCGAATGGCAGGTGCGGCAGTGGATGTTATGTGCACCAGAGACTGCAGAGGTCGGGCCACCACAATCACCAAACTTGCGAGCGCGAAGCTTGATGGAGCCGGCGTGTCCGCTAAGGCCATGGCCCCGATCACAGCCCCATACATCGGTAGAAACTCCAGACAGTTCGCCTGGGCCCGGTAAAGGCGCCAATAAGCGTCTGGACCATGACGTTCGCCGGAGGGGAAGGCCGTGACAGGGTAGCCTTGCGCAGACATGAGCCAGGCGCGGACGAGCTCGACAAGGATCAGCAGGAAAATGGTCCACCCTGCAAACAGGGTCAGATGAAGCAGAGGATTCTCGAGCATGGCGGCTGGCGTCTCCTTTCAATCAAGGTGCAGCAAATGTCAGGCGTAGGACGCTCAAGCCGCAGTCCGTTCATGGACGCTGGAGGCGAGCGTCAACAAGACCTGTTTGTGGTCCTCCATAAGAACCGTCAGGTGCCCGACATCGAGGAAGAAACGTTCGCCAGAGATCGACGCGCCGTCGAACTCAAACGTTGAATAGAAGGGCAGATTGATCTCATTGTTGGAGGCAGGAATTCCGAGAAAGTCGCCTCGATGGGTCATGGTGACATCGCCCCAGCACGCTGTGCCGTCAGGTGTGATGTGGTCGAGAGTCACGGAATAGTCCGGAAACGCGGAAAAGAAGCCTTGCAGCATTTCGCGGCTTTCCTGCTTGCTGGTTGCGCGCCCGGGAATGGATACCGCCTCCAGAGAGAAAGTGTCGCTGCAAATCAGGAGGGCGGCTTCAATATCCTGCCGGCTCTTGGCTGCACCATAGACGCGGACGAGCGAGCGGCATACCGCTTCGTCCAAGAGAAGTTGATCGGCGTCGGAAGCCGACGCATAAGGGCTGGCGAAGGGTTTCAGCTCAGCATCATATTTCTCGAGGTAGTCAGCAGCGCGCTGTCCGTGTCCCGGCGCCAATCGTTCCGCGAGTTTTACAAACTTGCCGTCTTCGAAAACCTGCAAATGCTCTCCTTCAACACACAGGTCAGGAAGTCCCGCGTGCCGGAAACGGAGCCGAAAGCGCATCCAGATCCCGTCATCCCTGATCTCTGGGCCTTCAATGATTTCCGGGATGCGGACGTCGAACCGCCGGTCGATGGTGTTGACGGAGAGGCGCAGACCTTCGAGGACATTGTCGCGGCCAGTCTCCTGCTCGGCCCCAAAAGGCCCGCCGTCGGCCAGTTCGCGCACCGCGTCCTCGGCATAGAAAGGGGCCAAAACCGAAAAATCATCGGAAAGGAAAGCAATTTCGAAGGCTTGCGCGCATTGAATGAATGTCGATAGGGTCATTGTTTGAACCTCCTAACCAGAGAATGTCACATACATAATGTATTTGACATTCATAATGTATGTAAGATCGCAGATGGTCGAGTCCAATCAGCAAGAATCCGCTAAGTCCATTCGGGACGAATATGCCGAGCAGACCCGCGCTGAGATTCTTAAGAGCGCACGCGCCGTGTTTGCAGAGACGGGGTTTGCCTCCTCGTCGCTCCAGCAGATAGCGGAACGCGCGGGTGTGACGCGGGGCGCGCTCTACCATCACTTCAAAAACAAGAAGGACATTTTCCTGGCCGTCTCCCGCGCCATGCAGGCCGAGATGATGGAACAGCTTGGGCAGACGATCCCGCCAGACGCGGCCGATCGTTGGGCGACCGTGTCCTCGGTCTTGTCAGCCTTTTTGGAAAAGAGCCAGGACGAGGAGTATCGGCGGATTGTTCTGATCGAAGGTCCGAGTGCCCTCGGCTGGACAGAATGGCGCGAGGTTGAAGAGGAATATGCCTTGGGCTTCATCGGCAGCTTTGTCGATGTCTTAGCTGAAGAAGGAAAGATCATCGCGGCCGACCGCGGCGCATTATCAAACATGATTTTGGGCATCACAATTGAGAGCTCATTGGCGCTCGCCATGAACGACGGTGCCTATTCAGCAGCAGACATTCAGAAAATTGCGGAACGCATGGTGTTCGGTCTCAAGCCGGATTAATGCAAGCCCGATCCAAGCGTTCCCGCGAGGATAGATGCGAACAGGATCGCGCCAAAGTCTCTGTTTGATTTGAAGACAGCAAGACACCGCGCGGCGTCATCTATCTTGGTGCGCGTCACCTGCCGCATCAGATGCCAGCCACCGATCGCAAGACCCAGATAGAAAATCCAGCCAATGGCGGCCGCCATACCGGCCAGACCGAAGAAGAGAAGCGCAGCGCCGTAAAAGCCAAACAGCCAGTATTTCGTGTTGTCCCCAAAACGAAGCGCCGTCGACTTGAGCCCCAACAGGGCATCGCCTTCTTTGTCTTGATGGGCATAGATCGTGTCATAGCCCACCGTCCAGCAGATACACCCGATATAGAGAAGCACTGGCGGAAGACTGAGACTGCCGGCAACGGCTGCCCAGCCCAACAGAGCACCCCAGTTAAAAGTGAGACCAAGCATCACCTGCGGCCAATAGGTGAAGCGTTTCGCAAACGGATAGAGCCCAACGAGCAGGAGCGACGCGGCACCCAGCAGAATTGTGAAGAGGTCGAACTGGATGAGGATCAGAAAGCCCACAAGGCATAGTGCGGCCAGGAAAATCCACGCTTGCCGCAGACTGACAGCGCCTGAGGGAATAGGCCTCGAGCGGGTGCGTGCAACCTTTGCATCAAACTCATGATCGATAATGTCGTTGATGGTGCACCCGGCGCCCCGCATCACAAAGGCGCCAAGGGCGAAGAGAGCCATGGTGCCGGGTTCAGGCAGATAGAGGAGCGAGAGCACAGACCACCCATCCCCAAGCGGCGCTGCTAGCGCGATCGACCAGAGACAGGGCCAGAGCAGCAGCCAGGTGCCAATGGGACGGTCGGCCCGCATCAGGCGCAGATAAGGCTTGGCTTTTTCCGGTGCATAAAAGTCGACCCAATTGTCGAAGGCTGCGTCGGCAACGCGACTATCGTTTGGCTGCTGGTGGGGGTCTGTCATGCAAAACGTCTCTTACGAAAACTCGAACGAGACTGTCATAGCACTAATTGGGAAACTCCGGGGCTCTTGCGGCACAGACCTTACACAGAAAAACCAGTCTGGCTTCGAACGGCAGGGGTTTCATTATAAGCGTTGATTGCCTGCGCGATGAGTGAAGTCGGACCCGACTCTTGAAGGCCACCATCGCTCCGGTCACCGGCTTCGTCAGCTTTCTGGGCTTCATCAGCCTCTCGCTTTTCTTCTTGTTCCTGGAGTTTTGCTTCTGCCAGAATCTGCTGTGCTTGGGCAGCAACCTGACGGTCTTTTGCTGACGGTTCAGCGGGTGCATAGGCTGAGCGAATGACCGCTTCCATCTTGGCAATGACCGACTCCGGATCACTCCCGCCGCCGGACGTATCGATCTGGATTTCGCCGTCAGTGATGTATTCCTTGCCATCAGGACCAGTTGTGTAAGTGTAACTGATGGTCCCGGTGACACCGCCGCCCGCCGCCGCATGCGCTGCTTCGTGCGCTTTGACTTCTTCTTCCCGCTTCTTGAGACGTTCAACCTCGGCTTCTTCTTCGGGGGTGAGGTCGTTCTGAGAATTTGTCTTGGCGGAGGAGGAACTGCCTTCGACCCTACGGGCAGAGCCGGTCTGATCTAAAAGACCGCGACCGGTGCCCGTGCCTTGTGCCTGCTGCGCGGAATCAGTCCCCGGTGCACCAGGCGCAAAAACCCCACCAGCGCGAGAGGAGTTCAAACTCGCACTTTGAAGGTATGGATTGAAGGACGCCTGTGGGACGCCGACGCTACCGATCATGGGCGCAAACATATGCGAAAGACGTTTGTGCTTTCTTAAGGGGTCATCTGCCCCGTTTGCCGCAATGGCCCCACGCTTCACCTGGAAATTGACTTAATCTATAAGGGGTTATGAGCAGCGAACCAGACCATCAGGAAAGTCCCGACCATTGCGCCACTGGCAAAGTGCGCCTCTATGTAGAAGCCGATCTGGGCGAGGGCCTTGGCGTCGTGCCAAACCGCGATCAGATGCACTACCTGTTGAATGTCATGCGGATGGGCGATGGGGATCATGTGCGTCTCTTCAATGGCCGCGACGGCGAGTGGCTCGGCCGATTGGATGAAGTCAAAAAGCGGTCCTGTCTCATCGCCCTTGAACATAAAACCCGAGACCAGGACGCTTTGACGGGCCTCTGGTTGCTGTTCGCACCGGTCAAACGGGCGCGGCTCGATTTTATGGTTCAAAAAGCAGTTGAGATGGGAGCGGGCCGACTATTGCCGGTCACCACCGAAAGGACCAATGTCGCCCGCATTAAGCTGGACCGTCTGCGGGCGAATGCAGTGGAAGCAGCGGAACAATGCGGCCTTCTGTCAGTCCCGGAAATTGCCGAGCCACAGAGCCTTGAGAGACTGCTCAATGGTTGGTCGGACGAGGAAGACGGCCGCCGCATTATCTTCTGCGACGAGGTCGCCGCGAAGGCGAGCACATTGGAACAGCTGCAAGAGCTGGGGAGCGCTGGCCCCCTGGCGATCCTTATTGGCCCGGAAGGTGGTTTTTCGCCCACAGAGCGGGACCAATTGCTGGCGCGCGAGGACACGCATGCGATTTCGCTGGGCCCCCGGATCATGCGAGCGGACACGGCGGCCGTTGCTGCCCTTGCGGCTGTGCAGTTGGTGCTTGGGGATTGGCGAGGATAATCTCCGAATTGTGTTCACGTTTTTTACCGAGGCTTTGGAAAAGACCTTGTGCAGGGTAGGGTCGTCCCTTACATGGGCTAGATCAAAAGAGTGACGCGGGCGTCAAGAACCCGTTAGACATCAGGAAGAGACCGATATGGTCTCGCGAGGAACGACCCACCCGGCAATGTCCGGGAACAACGCCTGACAAGGGCGGGAAGGCTGGGAGCATGAGCATTCTGGTGGCGGGAGCCGATCCCATTTCAGGCTATGAGGACCTGGTCTCTTACATTGAGGCAGGCGAAAAGCCGAAGGCGGATTGGCGGATCGGCACCGAACACGAGAAGTTCCCCTTCCGCACATCTGACCGCTCCCCCATTCCCTATGGAGGGCCCAAAGGCATCCGCGCCATGCTGGAAGGCATGACCCGTTTCGGTTGGCAGCCCGTCTATGAAGGCGACCATATTATCGGCCTTACCTGCCCGGACAGCCTCGCCAATATATCGCTGGAGCCCGGTGGTCAGTTCGAACTCTCCGGCGCACCGCTCGAGATGCTGCATCAAACATGTTCCGAAGTGCACGATCACCTAGCGCAAGTGAAAGAAGTGGGCGGCGAGCTCGACATCTGTTTTTTGGGCACAGGTTTCGCGCCCGACTGGAGCCGCAAGGACGTTCCTGTCATGCCCAAGGGCCGCTATGGGATCATGACCGAATACATGAAAAAAGTGGGATCCCTCGGCCTCGACATGATGTACCGCTCCTGCACCGTCCAAGTGAATTTGGACTGGTCGGCTGAGAGCGACATGGTCAAGAAATTCCGCGTGGCGCTGGCTCTGCAGCCGATTGCCACTGCGCTCTTTGCCAACTCGCCCTTTACGGAAGGCAAGCCAAATGGCTTCCTATCGTTCCGCAGTCAGATCTGGACCGACACGGACAAGGACCGCACGGGCATGCTGCCCTTCGTTTTTGAAGACGGTTTTTCCTACGAGCGATACGTGGACTACGCGCTCGATGTGCCTATGTATTTCGTACATCGCGGCGGTGAATATCACGACGTGACAGGTAAGAGCTTTCGCGACTTCATGGAAGGCAAGCTAGAGGGCTTTGAGGGTGAGATGCCAACCATTGGCGATTGGTCCAACCATCTGACAACCATCTTCCCGGAAGTGCGCATCAAAAAATTCATGGAGATGCGCGGCGCCGACAGCGGTCCATGGAACTCCATCTGCGCTCTGCCGGCCCTCTGGGTAGGCATCCTCTATGACGGCGGTGTTCTGGATGCAGCTTGGGACATGGTGAAAAAGTGGACACCTTATGCGCGCGAGGAACTCCGCCATGAAGTGCCGAAGACGGCGCTCGCCACCCGTACCAGCGATGTCAACGTCACGGACATCGCGCGCGAAATGGTTGACATGAGCCGGGAGGGCCTTAAAGGCCGCGCGCAAAGCGACGGCGTCGGCGCCGACGAAACCATCTTCCTGTCGACGCTTGAAGAAATTCTCGAAAAGGGCAAGACCCGGGCGGACGATCAGCTCGAAGCTTACAATGATCGTTGGGACGGCAAGACCGATCCCATCTATGACGAGTATGCGTTTTAACGATGTTCTGCCGAGCCTCGGATAGTCCTAAAATTGGATATCGGAGACGCTTGCGAACCGGTATTCAGCCCCCTGTTCTATACTGCGGCGTTGGATGTCCCGTTGAGCGACAAACCATTGGATGGACACATTGTTCGGAATATCGCTGTTGACGCGAATTCTTGGTTCATGGGCATCGTTATTGTGGGTACCAGCCCAAAAGGAAAATCTTAGACCACCCATTTGAGGTCCGAATAATTTACTTTCGCTCGCACCGTGCAAATTGATGTAGCGGGCTTCAGCTGTGAGCACTGGGATGATGGTATCCGCTTGCGCTCGTACGATGACCCCGATCCTCACCCTGTGATTGAAAAAATCTGTGCGATGCCAGTCGGTCCAGCGTTTAGTGGACATTAACATGATAAAACCTCCATGGTATCTTTCAGGGCTACAGGGTACGTGACGCTGAAGTGGCGGGGATAAATCCTATGAGGGACGTCAGAAAACTAGCGGCTTTTGGTGCTGAATGGTCCAGAAGGTGGGGATTGGTTTTGCTAACAGGGGCTTGCTTCATCAGCTCATCGGTCGCCGGCGGACCGCAAGCGGTGACAACTGTCCATCTAAACTGTTTGGACCATTCAACAGTTCCATGCGAACGGCTTGAAAGCGGTAATGGACAAATTCTTGTGGAACACCACGCCATTCTGTCTGACGCAGATTTTGCAAGTGTTGAGCTGACACGTGGCGGTCCTTACGAAGAACGTTTTCCCATACTGGCGATTGAATTCTCACAGAGTGCGGCTGAAACACTCTGGGAAACGACCAGAGAAAGCATTGGCCGCAAACTGATTTTTGCCGTTGACGGGTATGTGGTCGCTAGCGCGAACATCCTTGAACCAGTACGCGGACCAAGAGGACAATTTGCTTTGAACATTTCAAGCAAAGACGCCGAAGATCTTATGGCGCGCATTGTCGCCAACAAAGAGGCGCGGTCGAACTAGCTTGACCCTCTGACCTGGCGGGCCTAAAACCCGCGTCCCTTACGAGGCAGGTAGAGGACGGATGTCATGAAACGGGTGCTGGTCATTGGCCCGTCAGGGGCGGGCAAAACAACCCTGGCGACAGCGCTAGCGGAGAAAACCGGCCTTCCTCTCATTCATCTTGATACGGAATATTGGCGTCCCGGCTGGGTGCCGACACCCGATGAAGAATGGGCGCCCATTGTCTCTGAGCTGGCTGCGCGCGACAGTTGGATCATGGAGGGAAACTTCTCCTCCACTTTTCCCCTTCGTATGCCGCGGGCGGATACGATCATTCTTGTCATCAGACCGCGCCTCCATTGCCTTTGGCGCGTCTTAGTGCGGTACCTTCGATATCGCGGTGTCACCCGACCGGATCTCGCTGACGGATGTCCCGAAAAGTTTGACCCAGCCTTCTACAAATGGGTCTGGCAATTCCCCAAACGCTCCCTGCCGCGCGTGCACGAGGCAATGGCCACCATCGGTGCGCATGCGACCCAGATCACGATTACAAGCGATGCGGAGGCCACCGTCTTTCTCAAGAAGCTTTGATCAGATGGTAAACACCAACGGCGCCTGGGCAGGTGCCAAAGGACGTTGATTTTTCTTTGGCATTTGCCGTTTGTCTGCAATTCTATGCGTACGTGACGTCGATCCGTCAGAGGACGGAATATGGTGTCAACGGGGGTGCTGACTACTGGGGATTTGTATCATGAAAACACTGAACAAACTGATCGCCGCTGCCGCTATCTCTATGTTTGGCTTGAGCGGTGTTGCTTCTGCGGGAACCGGCTCGGAGGGCTATTTCCAGATCTACAACAACACGAGCGACAATGTTGTTGTGGGCTTCTACACCAATGACGGCAGTGGTTGGAGCCAGAACTGGCTTAGCGAATGGCTGGGGCCAGAAGAGTCCGCCAGAGCGGAGTTTTATGCGGACAGCGGAAATTGTGAGCAGACCTTTCAAGTGGGTTGGCTGGGCGAGGATGATAGCGAAGTGCTGGACGATCCGATCTTCATCGACATTTGTGACGCGAGCAATGTCTATCTCGACGATAATGAAATCTATTACGATTGATCGTTGACAGTGAGCGTTGCCAAGAAAAAGGGGTCGGCGTCTGGCCCCTTTTTTTGATCGCGGGAACGGTCTGGGTCAGGAGGATGGGATGGCGGAGCTGAAAACCAAAGAGAATGACGCAAGCGTCGAGGCGTTCCTCGACACCGTGACGGACGAAAAACGCAAAGCAGACACCCGCGTCGTGATGGAGATGTTGGAGCGTGTGACAGGGTGCCCGCCCAAAATGTGGGGCACCAGCATTATCGGATTTGATCGCTACGACTACACCTATCCGACGGGCAATAGCGGCACCTGGTTCGTCACCGGTGTGAGCCCCCGCAAGCAGGCGCTCACCGTCTACATCATGCAGGGCTTCGGCGCTTATGACGACCTGATGGGCAAGCTCGGCAAATACAAAACCGGCAAGTCTTGCCTCTACATCAAGAAGCTCGAAGACGTGGACATGAAGGTGCTCGAAAAACTCGCCCGCGAATCCATGAAATGGATCCGCAAGACCTACTCCTAATTCTGTGTGGCGAGATGGTCGAGAGCCGCTGAGACGGCTGTGAAGACCGTCGACATTGAGCCATCCAAGGTGTCTTGTAGGATGTCCAAGTTCGATGAATCCACCCAGCAAGAGGAGGTGACTTTGCCTCCTTCAAGAGCTGGCGCATCAAGGTTGCCTGAAACGCGGACCATGAAATCAAATTCGCGGATCATGATTTCGCCTTGCGGTGTGGCCTCGGGCCACTCGGCGGTGTGCACCAATGGGCCGATGATCTCAACAGTCCACCCGGTTTCTTCAAGTGTTTCGCGGCGAAGGGCTGCGTCCAGCGTTTCGCCGGGGTCAACATGCCCGCCAACAATATCCCATCGGTTCGGGAATAATTTGCGTGTAGCACTGCGCTTCTGACAGAAGATTTGACCTCTCTCATTCGGAATAAGCGCGCCTACTGCTACGCCAAATCCATCCTTCTCTGCCTGTCGGGCTAATCCGCCAAAACCGGCAAAAAGCGTCACGCTGCCGTACCGCCCACCGTCAGTCCACTGAGTTTCAGGGTCGGCTGTCCCACGCCGACGGGCACACCTTGACCGGCTTTGCCGCAGGTGCCGATGCCGGGATCAAGTTTCATGTCATTGCCGATCATGGAAACTTTGGTGAGCACGTCCGGTCCATTGCCGATAAGGGTCGCCCCTTTCACCGGCGCGCCCACTTTGCCGTCTTCAACCTTGTAGGCCTCCGTCACGGTGAAGACGAATTTGCCTGACGTGATGTCCACCTGGCCGCCACCGAAGGAGACGGCATAGAGACCGTCTTTGACGCTCCGCAGAATCTCTTCCGGGTCCTTGTCGCCGTCCAGCATGTAGGTGTTGGTCATGCGCGGCATCGGCTGATGCGCAAAACTTTCGCGCCGTCCATTGCCGGTCGGGTCCATGCCCATGAGGCGCGCATTCATTCGGTCCTGCATATAGCCTTTGAGAATGCCGTCTTCGATGAGCACCGTATTGGACGTTGGCGTGCCTTCATCATCGACGGAGAGCGAGCCGCGCCGTTTCGCGATTGTGCCGTCATCAACCACAGTCACACCTGGAGACGCCACCCGCTCGCCGAGCAGCCCCGCAAAGGCACTTGTCTTCTTGCGGTTGAAGTCGCCTTCAAGGCCATGGCCGATCGCTTCGTGGAGCAGAATGCCGGGCCACCCCGGGCCCAGGACCACTTCCATCTCGCCCGCAGGCGCGGGCACAGAGGCGAGATTGACCAGCGCCTGACGAAGCGCTTCATCCACCTGTCCCTGCCACTGATCGGGGCTGATCCAGGCGCTATATCGTTCGCGTCCGCCCACGCCGTAGGACCCGCTTTCCTGTCGGTCGCCGTCACCGACGACGACTGACACATTGACACGGACAAGGGGACGGATGTCGCGCACCACCTGACCGCCCGCGCGGATGATTTCGACCGCCTGCCACTCACCGGCCATGGAGGCGGTCACCTGGCGCACGCGCGGATCTTTGGCGCGGGCATAGGCATCTATTTCCTGCAGCAGTGCGACCTTTTCTTCAAAGGTCTGATCGCCCAGCGGATTCTCATCGCCATAAAGCTGCGTGTTGGTCCGAACTGGCGCTTCGGCCAGCGTGCCTGAATGGCCAGACTTCACTGCCTGCACCGCATCGGAAGCACGCATCAATGAGGCTTCCGACATGTCCGATGAATGCGCGTAGCCGGTCGCTTCATCAGCCACACAGCGCAGGCCGAACCCCTGTTGCGTGTCATAGGTAGCAGTTTTCAGGCGACCGTCATCGAACGCCAGCGCTTCGGACAATCGGTACTCAAGATAAAGCTCCCCATCGTCCGCCTCCGCCAGCGTGTCGTCGACAAGGCGTTCCACGCGCGTTCGGTCAAGGCCGGCAGGTTCAAAGAAAAGATCGTCGGGTGAGGCACTCATAAGACGTAAAGATCTCCAAAAAAGGCAATGTGAGCAATTTTAGCGGATTAGGCCGGCAGCCAGTCGGAAACGGGAACCAGACGACCCGGCAGGGCGGTCAGGTCACACCGCACAATATGGGGGCTGCAGCTGTAAAGGGGATATTGGGTCACCTGAAGTTGAGCCAGATCGACCAGAAACACGCCATTGATGCGGCCAAACCAGTCATCCCATTCGCGAAAGGTCCAGGCGTCCCAGCCCGCAGGTGGCGCATTCGTAATGTCATCCACGGCTGACGGATGTGCGGCACAAAAGCCCACGACGCAGCGTCCCGGTACCTTTGGGTCCAGATAGGGCGCTGACTCGCTGATCAGCTCCGGAGCCGCCCCGCCATTTGTGTGCAGGTGAATACCCGACGAAATATGCCGTCCGTAATGAAAATGGATAAGCGCTTCATCGCGCATGACCGACCTCCGTTGCTGTCAGCATATTAGGGTGATTTGGCGCTTCTGACAGTGTTATCGCCGATCAGGCTGCGAATGAGTCGCATTTATTATGTGTTTCCGACAGCAACTGGATGAGAAAGCCCACACGGACCGTGGCAAAAAGTCGCGCGATCCTGCGCTTTATAAATCGGTCGCCCCTGTCGCCTTAGACAAACTGCGGTCTATACTCCTGTCCGACTCAAAAGCCTGAGAGAGGCCCGACGGATCTGCGTCCGTTGAATGGGAAGAGGGGACGACCAGACGCTAGGCGGTAGCTGCCCGGTGGCGGAGGTCCTCATTTTTCTCGTTCAACCGCTTGCGACCTGAGGCCGATTGTGGTTTTTGACGCGAGAGATTGACCGCAATAGGACGCAGGCCAATAAGGCGGGCGTCTGTTTGTGGAGGGGGCAGCCGGTTGTGACAAAACGCACGAAATTGGCGCCAGCAGAATTTGATGTGAAGAGCGAGGCACAGAAATGCGCGTGACGACACTTTTGGCTGCGACAGTCGCGGCTCTGGTTGCGGGAGTTGTAACCGGATCGGCAGATATGGCTTTTGCCCAAGCAGGTCAGCCAACAGACTGGGGTCTTGGCTTCCAGGACTCGGTCAGCCCTGTAATGGACGATCTGGTCTGGTTCGATAATTTCCTGCTCGTCCTGATCACGGTAATTTCGCTCTTCGTCTTGGCGTTGCTCGTCATCATCATGGTGCGCTTTAACGCGAAGAGAAATCCGGAACCCTCGAAGACGACCCACAACACGTTCATCGAAGTTGTGTGGACTGTTGTTCCGATCCTGATCCTGGTTGTGGTCGCCGTGCCGTCCTTCCGCCTGCTTTATAAGCAAATGGAAATCCCTGAGGCCGACCTGACCATTAAAGCGATCGGCTATCAGTGGTATTGGGGCTACGAATATCCAGACCATGACGGGCTCTTCTTCGAAAGCTTGATGCTCGAAGATGATGAGTTGGCTGAAGGTCAGCCGCGCTTGCTCGCCACAGACACTGATGTTGTCGTGCCGGTAAACGCCACTGTGCGCCTGCAGATAACATCCGAAGACGTCATCCACGCTTGGGCCATCCCGTCATTCGGTGTGAAGATGGACGCGGTGCCAGGTCGTTTGAATGAAACATGGTTCCGCGCAACGGAAGTTGGCACCTATTACGGTCAATGCTCCGAGCTGTGCGGCATCCGGCATGCCTACATGCCGATTACCGTGAAGGTTGTGACCCAGGAAGAATTCGACGAATGGATCCTCTGGGCCAAGGAAGAATATGCGGCAGCACCCGCTGCCTATGATGTCGCGGATGTGCAGCGCTAAGTGCTGCCAGCCGCATTTTGATTTTGAGAAACGACGTTAGAGATAAGGGGAAGAGATATGGCCGGTGAAGCAGCAGGCGCTCACGCCGATCACGATCATCATCCAACCGGGTGGAAGCGGTACGTCTATTCGACGAACCACAAGGACATCGGCACGATGTATCTCATCTTCGCGATTTTTGCGGGGATTCTAGGTGGGGCATTGTCGATCGGCATGCGCATGGAGCTCCACGAGCCCGGCATGCAGATCTTTGGTGATCCGCACGTCTATAACGTGTTCACCACGGCCCACGGCCTGATCATGATCTTCTTCATGGTTATGCCCGCAATGATCGGGGGCTACGGCAACTGGTTCGTGCCGCTTCAGATCGGCGCGCCCGACATGGCGTTCCCGCGGATGAACAATATCTCATTCTGGTTGCTGCCTGCGTCGCTCGCCCTTCTCATCATGTCCATGTTTGTTGAGGGACCTCCAGGCTCGAACGGTGTCGGCGGCGGATGGACAATTTATGCACCGCTCTCCACAACGGCGCAGCCGGGACCAGCGATGGACTTCGCGATCCTCTCGCTTCACATTGCAGGTGCGTCATCCATTCTTGGCGCGATCAACTTCATCACCACCATTTTGAACATGCGTGCACCTGGCATGACTCTGCACAAGATGCCGCTCTTTGTGTGGTCCGTTCTGGTAACCGCATTCCTGCTTCTTCTGTCTCTTCCTGTTCTTGCAGGCGGCATCACCATGCTTCTGACAGACCGGAATTTTGGCACGACCTTCTTTGAGCCATCAGGCGGTGGGGATCCGATCCTCTTCCAGCACCTGTTCTGGTTCTTCGGTCACCCTGAAGTGTATATCCTGATCTTGCCTGGCTTCGGCATTGTCAGTCACATCATCTCGACCTTCTCCAGAAAACAGGTCTTCGGCTATCTCGGCATGGCATACGCCATGGTCGCCATTGGTGCCGTCGGCTTCGTCGTGTGGGCGCACCACATGTACACAGTCGGTCTTGATGTGGACACGCAGGCGTACTTCGTCGCGGCGACCATGGTGATCGCGGTGCCAACCGGCGTGAAAATATTCTCCTGGATCGCGACCATGTGGGGCGGCTCGATTGAGTTTAAGGCGCCGATGCTTTGGGCTATCGGGTTTATCTTCCTCTTCACGGTTGGTGGCGTGACCGGCGTCGTGCTTGCGAATGCGGGCGTCGACCGGGCTTATCACGATACCTACTATGTTGTGGCGCACTTCCACTATGTGCTGTCGCTGGGCGCGGTCTTTGCGATCTTCGGAGCCTGGTACTACTGGTTCCCGAAAATCTCCGGCTACATGTACTCGGAGTTCCTGGCCAAGCTGCATTTCTGGCTGATGTTTATCGGCGTGAACCTCGTGTTCTTCCCGCAGCACTTCCTGGGCCGTCAGGGCATGCCACGTCGCTATGTGGACTACCCGGATGCTTATGCAGGCTGGAACGCCGTATCATCCTGGGGTTCTTACCTCACGGCTTTCTCTGTTCTGATCTTCCTGCTCGGCCTGGCAGTTGCCTTCAGCCGTCGCGAGAAGGCTGCGGATAATCCGTGGGGCGAAGGCGCAACGACGCTGGAATGGACGCTTCCATCCCCGCCGCCGTTCCACCAGTTCAACGAACTGCCTCGGGTCAAATAATCACTAGATGGGCTGGCGCTTTAACTCATAAGTGCCAGCTCCTCATTTTGCGTAAACGGTCAATATGTCTGATGTATCCATAGAAACCGCAAAAACAGCAGCCGCTGCTCAGCAAGAAGCAGGCACGGCAGGTGACTTTTTTGCGCTTTTGAAGCCGCGGGTGATGTCTCTCGTGGTCTTCACGGGATTTGTCGGCATTGCTGTGGCGCCTGGCACGCTTCACCCGGTGCTCGCATTTGCGGCACTGCTCTGCATTGCAGTGGGTGCAGGTGCCTCCGGCGCACTAAACATGTGGTACGACGCCGATATTGATGCACGCATGATGCGCACGGCGGAGCGTCCCATTCCTCAAGGTCGGGTGACGCCCGGTGAAGCGCTGGGATTTGGCGCGACGCTCGCGGTCTTCTCCGTCGTGGCGATGGGCCTCTTCGTAAACTATGTGGCCGCCGCTTTGCTGGCGATTACGATCGGCTTCTACCTGTTCGTCTATACGATGTGGCTGAAACGCCGGACGCCTCAGAACATCGTCATTGGCGGTGCGGCAGGTGCGTTTCCCCCCATGATTGGGTGGGCCGCAGTCACGGGTACTGTGTCGTTAGAATCAATCGTCTTGTTCCTCATCATCTTTATGTGGACGCCTCCGCACTTCTGGGCGCTGGCGCTTTATCGTAAAGGTGACTATGCGGGGGTCGGCGTTCCGATGCTTCCCGTGGTTGCCGGCAAGGATGAGACCCGCAAACAGATTCTCATCTACTCGGCCCTGTTGGTGCCGTTGACATTGTCGCCCGTGTTCCTGGGATTCGCCGGTGCGATCTATGGCGCCATGGCCACCTCGGCCGGCGCGGTATTTCTTGCGCTTGCATGGCGGGTTTGGCAGGCAGGTGCTCGAGGCGACGAGCCCGAAAGCGACGCACGCGCTAAACGTTTGTTCCTGTTTTCTATCTTTTATCTCTTCCTGATCTTCGCCCTGTTCCTCGTGGAACGGGTGCCAGGCCTCTATCTGCCGGTGATCTAACCAATGGCTCTAGCTCATATGGACGAAAAATCACGCCACGAGATTGAAACGCCAGTTTGGTCGGAAGACATGCTGAAGCAGCGTCGCGCTCGTGCGAAAGCAATGGCTTGGGTATTGCTGGGATTTATGGTGCTCGTATTTGCGGTGACACTGGTGAAGCTCGGCGCGAATATTCTCGCGCGGCCTTTGTAGGGAAACGATCTGATGAGCCTTGCAAATACAAACCCGATTGATGCGCAACAGCGTCAGCACAGAAAGGTAGCTCTGCTGCTCTCCGGACTGGTTGTGGGCATGGTCGGCATGGCCTACGCAGCTGTGCCGCTCTACGATCTGTTTTGCCGGGTGACCGGTTATGGCGGCACGACCAACACCGCCGACGCAGCGCCAGCCGCTGCGATCGATCGGACCATGATCATTCGCTTCGACAGCAACATCAACCGCGGCCTCGCCTGGGAATTCAAGCCGGTTGAGCTTTCCCAAGAAATCAAAGTTGGTGAGTCGGGTCTTGCGTTTTATCAGGCGCGCAACCTGTCGGATGAAACCTTGGTTGGCACGGCGACCTACAATGTGACGCCTCAATCGGCGGGCTATTACTTCAACAAAATCGACTGCTTCTGCTTTACAGAGCAGGTTCTGCGTCCCGGCGAAACGGTTGATATGCCGGTAACCTATTTTGTTGATCCTGAAATTGAAGACGATGAGAACTTGGATCATGTGACCACAATCACATTGTCCTATACGTTTTATCCCAAACGGGATGTTGCCCAGGTAGCAAACTAGCTGAGCGGCGAACTAACCGATCGAAAGACCAGCGTCTTTCAAACTATGAGGATGAGGGGACATGGCAGACGCCCACGCACCACAACATGACTACCATCTGGTGGACCCGAGCCCATGGCCGGTAATCGGATCAATCGCAGCTTTTGTGACAGCTGTGGGCGCGATCTTCTGGATGCATGGCGATTTGACAGCATGGGTCATGATCGGCGGGTTCGTCGCTATCGCCTACACAATGATCGGCTGGTGGCGCGATGTTATCATCGAAGCGGAAGGTGGTGACCACACGCCAGTGGTGCAGCTGCACCTGCGCTATGGCATGATCATGTTCATTGCGTCAGAAGTCATGTTCTTCCTGGCATGGTTCTGGGCTTATTTTGATGCGAGCCTGTTCCCAGGCAATGACATCATGTTCGCCCGCACCGAAGCGACAGGCGGTGTTTGGCCGCCCGTTGGCATCGAGACGTTTGACCCGTGGCACCTCCCATTCATCAACACGGTCGTCTTGTTGACCTCCGGCACAACAGTCACTTGGGCGCACCACGCGTTGCAGCATGGCGACCGCAAAGGTCTCAAGCAGGGCCTGTGGCTCACAGTGATCTTGGGCTTGTTCTTCACGGCGCTGCAGGCCTACGAATATTCCCATGCAGCCTTCGGGTTCTCCGGCAGCATCTATGGCGCGACATTCTTCATGGCGACCGGCTTCCATGGTTTCCACGTGATCATCGGAACCATCTTCCTGGCCGTGTGCCTAGGGCGTGCTTACCAAGGTCACTTCACTGAGAAGCACCATTTCGGCTTCGAAGCCGCAGCCTGGTACTGGCACTTTGTGGACGTGGTCTGGCTGTTCCTCTTTGTCTCAATCTATGTCTGGGGCGCATGACCAGCTGAGATTGATCAGACACACTGGATATTACGAGGGGGCGGCACCGCGCAGGCGGTAGGCCGCCCTCTTTGATTTTGAAAGAGCGTTCACAATGGATAGCCGCAGTTTTCAGTCGCGATCTTCGCTGGAAGTGGGCCTGAAGCGTTGCTGCCCCCGCTGCGGCGAGGGCAAGCTCTATCAGAGTTTTCTCAAGATCGCGGACAAGTGCGACCATTGCGAGCTGGATTTTTCCGAGGTGGACGCCGGAGACGGTCCTGCCGTCTTTATCATCATGATCGCCGGCTTCGTGATTGTCGGTCTGGCCCTTTATGCCGAGGTCGCCTACAGGCCTGACTATTGGATCCATGCGGTTTTGTGGCTCCCAATGGGCGTGTTCCTTCCCTTGATCCTGCTGCCGATACTCAAGGCGTGGCTTGTCGCCCAGCAGTTCCGGCACAAGGCGCGCGAAGGACGACTGGAAGAGTGAGCCGGTGAATTTCCTTATCAGCAATCCCTATTTCCGACCGAGCCTTTGGCCAACGCTGTTTTTGGTTGTGTCATTGCCCATTCTGCTGTGGCTGGGAACATGGCAGCTACAACGCCTGGAATGGAAGCTTGGGCTGATTGAGCAGATGGAGGCGCGGCTGGATGCGCCTGCGATTGCCATAACAGATGCCGATCCCGGCACCGATGACGAATTTCGACGCTACCGTGTCTCAGGCACATTCCAGGACGGTGTCGAATTCCACTGGCTCGCGACATCTGAGACGTATGGAATTGGATATTTGGTTTTCAGCCCGTTTACCCTTGAAGATGGGCGAAGGGTCATTGTGAACCGGGGCTTTGTCCCAGGACCTCTCAAAGATGCGATGGCCGACAGGCTGGGCGGTGCCGCCAACTTCGATGCAATCGCCCGTATCCCCGAGAAGCCGGGTTCCCTTGATGCGGCGAATGACGTGACAGCCAATATCTGGTTCACCAGAGACACGGCAGCGATGGCGGATCTCGCAGGCGGCGGAGATTTTTTGCCGGTCTATCTCGAGGTCATCGGCGACGTGCCCGACGCCGCGTGGCCAAAGCCGGGGGCCGCGAAGGTGACGCTGGTCAACAATCATCTGGACTATGCGCTCACCTGGTATGGATTAGCAGTGGTTTTGGTAGTGATTTACCTCGTTTTTCATCGGTCTCAGGGCCGGTTTGGCCCACGGGTGGAGCGCCCAACAGAGTGACTTGTGGCGCGGCCCCCCCGAATATAGGGTGTGGCCGACTTTCAGGAGACTGGCGTGAAATATGTGAGCACCAGGGGCCAAGCCCCCGAGCTTGAGTTTGAAGAGGCCTTGCTGACCGGGCTTGCCCGAGATGGCGGTCTCTATGTGCCTGCGTCCTGGCCCCGCCTGTCAGAAGACACCATCGCTGGTTTTGCTGGTCAGTCCTATGTCCAGGTTGCACACGCGGTCATGACACCGTTTGTCGAAGGTGCGATCCGTTCAGACGAGCTGGAAAAGATGTTGGAGGAAGCGTACGCCTCTTTCGGCCACCGAGCGGTGACGCCGCTGCGGCAAATGAACGACAATGACTGGCTGCTGGAGCTCTTCCACGGGCCGACGCTCGCCTTCAAAGACGTTGCCATGCAGATTCTGGCGAGGCTGTTTGACCATGCATTGAAGGGCAAAGGCCGTCGGCTCACGATTGTGGGGGCGACGTCGGGTGACACGGGTTCAGCGGCCATTGAGGCGTTCCGCGGCCGCGATGCGATCGACATTTTCATTTTGCACCCCAAAGGCCGTGTCTCTGAGGTGCAGCGCCGCCAGATGACGACGGTACTTGACGAGAATGTCCACAACATTGCCGTCGACGGCAGTTTCGACGATTGTCAGGCGCTTGTGAAATCCATGTTCAACGACATGGCATTCCGCGATGAGGTGGGCCTGGCGGGCGTAAACTCGATCAACTGGGGCCGTGTGATGGCTCAGATTGTCTACTACTTCACGTCGGCTGTGGCTTTAGGCGCGCCCGCCCGTCCCGTGAGCTACTCGGTGCCAACAGGAAATTTTGGCGACATTTTTGCGGGCTATGTGGCCCGCGAGATGGGATTGCCCATCGACAAACTCATCGTCGCCACCAATGTGAATGACATTCTGGCACGCGCGCTCAATACAGGCAGATATGATGTCGGCACCGTCACGCCAACCATAAGCCCCAGCATGGACATACAGGTGTCCAGCAATTTTGAACGCCTGCTGTTTGATGTGTGCGATAGGGACGGCGAAAGCGTTGAGCGCATGATGCAGCAATTGCAGCAGTCTGGCGGCTTTGGCATTCCGGATAGTGCACTGGCCAAAGCGAGGACGTGTTTCGCCGCCGACCGGGCAGACGAGGCCGAAACGAACATGGTCATTCGCACCACGCATGAGACCACGGGTGAGCTGGTTGATCCGCATACCGCCGTCGGACTCGCTGTAGCGGAGCGCCATCGCGGGGATTCATCGATCCCAATGGTGACACTGGCCACCGCTCATCCGGCCAAATTCCCTGCAGCCGTCGAAGCAGCCAGCGGTTTCACACCCAATCTACCGGCGCGTATGGCGGACCTGTTTGAACGGGAAGAGCGGCTGGACGATTGTGCGAATGATCTAAAGGCGGTTGAAGACTTCATCCGGAACCGCAGCCGCGTGGCGGCCGTCTAATCCATGGCGGCGACCGTCTCGAAATTGTCCAACGGCATGACCGTGGTAACAGATGCCATGGCGCACCTGCAAAGCGCCTCCGTCGGTGTGTGGGTCAATGCAGGCTCGCGTCACGAGACCCTCGCAGATCACGGCATCTCCCACATGTTGGAGCACATGGCGTTCAAGGGAACAGAGCGACGGTCGGCGCGCGCTGTTGTGGAAGAAATTGAGGCGGTTGGTGGCCACCTGAACGCCCACACCACTCACGAAGCTACAGCGTACTATGTGCGTCTCCTGAAGGACGACGTGCCTTTGGGCACTGACATCCTGGCGGACATTCTTCAGTTCTCGACGTTTGAGCCGGAGGAAGTAGATCGCGAACAGGGTGTCATTATTCAGGAAATCGGACAGGCGGCGGATACGCCCGACGATTTGGTGTTCGACCTGCTCCTTGAAGCCTCTTTCCCCGACCAGCCCCTCGGCCGTTCGATCTTGGGAACGCCACAATCGGTCAAATCGTTCGACGGTGCGCGCCTCAAGTCCTATATGGCGTCCAAATATGCAGGGCCTCAATTGGTGCTGGCCGGCGCTGGAGCGGTTGAGCACGCGGCGCTTTGCGACATGGGCGAGGGCTTGTTTAGAGCGCTCCCGACGGCAGTGCCCGAAAAAGCAGCGCCCGCGCAATTCAAGGCAAGCGACTGTCGAGAAGACAAGGATCTTGAACAGGTCCACCTAACGGTCGGCTTTGAAGGGGTCGACTATGCCGACCCCGACTACTACACCGCCCAGGTGTTCTCATCGGTCTTGGGTGGCGGCATGTCCTCCCGACTGTTTCAGGAGGTTCGCGAGAAACGGGGACTTTGTTACTCCGTATATTCCTTCAACTGGTCGTTTGAAGACACCGGGCTTTTCGGCATTTATGCGGGCACAGCGGAAGAAGATGTCGCTGAGCTTGTTCCGGTCGTGGCAGAGGAGCTTAATCGGCTCACCTCCGATGCGTCGGAGGAGGAGGCTGCGCGGGCCAGAACCCAGCTGAAGGCAGGCATGTTGATGGGCCTCGAATCGTCTGCTGCGCGAGTGGAGCAACTCGCGCGCCAACAGATGATATTCGGGAGGCCCCTGAGTGTCGAAGAGATCACAGAAAGGGTTGATGCGGTCGATGCTGCAGCTCTCAGACGGTTTGCAGGTCGAATTACTGCCTCGAAACCGGCAATTGCAGCCGTTGGACCCCTAAGTGGCCTTGAAACTCATGACCGGATCGCGGCAAGATTCGCTTAGATGATTTGGGGCTTTTTGACACGGAGACCCTGAAGGGGACGAACAGGGGTCTATGGCGTTTCTGCGATCCATAACACGCCCAGAGGTGGCACCACTTGTTATAGGCAAAGGAGTTTACCTCCGAGGCCCAACAATGGGCGACTATGCCGAATGGGCGGAGTTGCGCACAAGGAGCCGCGCCTATCTTACGCCATGGGAACCCACCTGGCCGCCGGACGACCTGACCAGAGCAGCCTTTCGACGTCGCCTGCGCCGCTATATGCGGGACGTCAGGGAAGATCTTGCTTACCCGTTTTTTGTTTTTCGTGACGAAGACGATGCGCTGGTAGGTGGGATGACGGTCTCGAATATTCACAGAGGCGTTCAGCAGTCCTGCACTTTGGGATATTGGGCAGGTGAGGTGCACGCGGGCAAGGGCTATACAACAGCAGCCGTGCGCGCCATTTCGAGTTTCATTTTTGACGAACTCCAATTGCATCGGATTCAAGCGGCCTGTCTTCCGGAAAATGAAAGGTCTCAAGCTGTCTTGAAAAAATGTGGGTTCACCCAAGAAGGGATCGCCCGGGGATATCTGCGCATCAATGGCGCATGGCGTGATCACATCGTTTTTGGCCTACTGACGGGCGATCCACGCCCATGACCGCAGGTTGCGCAAGACGTGTTGCAGTTTGGTTTGTAACAGTATTCTTGAGTTTTTACATCACACCATTTGCCGCTGCGCTGGACGTCGCACGGGTCGACTTAAGCTCTGACAGGCTTGATGTCACCAACCTGATCTTGTTGTTGCCGGAGAAAGCCGGTCGCCTGGCGTTAGAGATAGACGAGGTCACCGACGGTGAGGTCCAGGAGATGGTGCTCTTCGACGGTGCGGAAGATACCGACGCTGTCTGGGGCGTGTTGGTCCTCAAAAGCGATGCGGACATCCCACTGCCGCGCATATTGACACTCACCTCAGGGCTTGAAAGTCGCGGATTCTTTTGGCCCTCAGCCACACCCGAACCGGTTGATCGTATATTGTCCGCAGGCGGCCCAGCGCCGTTGCGCCTTGCGGCGGATGGCCGGAACATCTTTGCGGTAACCCTGCCTCCCCAACAGGAAGTCACGCTCGCCATCCGCATGCCAACGGGCGGACCCCACAGGGTGATCCTTTGGGAACGAGAAGCACACGCGCTCTACACAGAGAGATTTGCGCTCATAACCGGCATTCTCGTTGGCACGGCAGCATTGCTATGCATCTACCTGGCTGGCCTCTTCGCGCTGGGGCGCACAGACCTCAGCAAGCGGGCGCTGGTATTTGCGGCCAGCTCCTCAGCGATGATGCTCGCAATGCTAGGCCTCCTAAGTGGCAATATTGGCCTGAGCGCGCATTGGAGCGGAGCGCTTGCCCTTATCCTGTTCGGTGCAACACTGAGCGCGGGTCTGCATTATTGGCGCCGCGCAATTGAGCCAGAAAGTCTTGCACCACAGGCCGGTGACGCCACCGTAATACTTGGCTATCTGGCAATAGCGTCTGGCTTGCTGGCGGTTATGAGCCATTCGTTTTCGGGTTTCCTATTGAACATCGTGGCGGCCATCACCTTCTTTGGCGGGATCGGGATGACAATAGCAGCGGCGCTCCGGGGTGGGCGTCTTGCGGTTCGACATCTGGGCGCGGCGACGCTGCTCGCCGCGACCTTATTCACGGCTTTCCTGACAACGATTGGCAGCGGTGCGGGCGCTCTGACAGCGCCGGTGGTCATTTCCTCTCTCTTACTCATTGCGCTGGTGTTGATCGCAATCGTTGTGACGCGTCAGGTGCAGATGGCGGCTGCGAGCACAGATGTGGATGCGTTGAGGCGTGAACAACGTCACGCTTTCGCATTAGCAGGCGCTCAGCAGGCCATTTGGGATTGGGACATCCTGCAAGACCGCCTCTATGTTTCCCCATTGCTTGAAGCGTCTCTCGGACTCCCTGCAGGCGACCTATGCGGACCTGAAGTATCCTGGCGCGAACGCATGCACCCGGAAGACCGCGAAACTTACCGCACGGCGCTCAATGCCTATATCGGACGCGGCACAATTTCGTTCGCGCTTGAGTTTCGCCTGCAGCACAATGATGCGACCTACCGCTGGTTCAATCTGCGCGCGAGCTGCCTGTCGGGTGCAGAGGGGTTTGCTGTGAGGTGCGTCGGCGTCGTCCGCGACATTACTGATCGGAAGAGAGCTGAAGAACGCCTGCTTCACGATACGGTCCATGACAGCTTGACCGGATTGCCCAATCGACCCTTGTTGCTTGACCGTCTGGGACGGGCGATTGCTCGTCCGGCACCGCAAGGTCGTCCGCGAGCCGCCTTAATGATGATCGATATGGACCGGTTCAAAGCTGTAAATGACAGTCTCGGACATGCGGCAGGCGACGGACTTTTGACGGCAATTGCTCGGCGTCTCGAACAAGTGGTTCCGCACGCAGAAACGGTCGCTCGTCTGGGGAGCGACGAATTTTCTGTTCTCTTAACGGAAAAGACGCAGCCAAACGATGTGGCGGCAATGGCCGCATCAATCAATGATGTTCTCTCGCAGCCTGTCGACATTAATGGCCAAGAGGTTTTCCCGTCCGCCAGTATCGGTGTGGCCATATGCGAAGACAGTCACGATCGGCCCTCTGATCTCCTGAAAGAAGCCGAAATCGCAATGTATCGGGCTAAGAGGTTGGGCAAAGCTCGGGTTGAGATTTTCGAGCCCGCCATGCGTCAGGAGGCAGACAACCGCTTGCCTATTGAATCAGACCTGCGCCGCGCAATCGAACGAGATGAGTTGAAGATCTTCTACCAACCCATCATGTCGCTAAAGGACGGGCGTGTCGCTGGGTTTGAAGCGCTGCTCCGGTGGGAACATCCGGAGCAGGGATTTCTCACGCCTGACGAATTCATCCCCTTGGCGGAGGAGTCGGAACTCATCGTCCTGCTCGGTCGATTTGCACTGACCACAGCGGCTGAAAACCTTGCGGTGTGGCAAAACCTGTTTCCCTTGCGCAAGGCATTGTTTGCAAGCGTGAACGTCTCAAGCCGTCAACTCCTCAGACATGATCTGATCGACGATGTGGAACGCACCTTGAGGGAAACCGATGTGGCAGAGGGGTCTTTGCGCCTAGAGGTGACAGAGTCACTCATCATGGCGAACCCCGAGCTGGCCTCGCGCATATTGGCCCGGATACGCGACCTGGGAGCGGGCATTTCTCTGGATGATTTTGGAACGGGCCATTCCAGTCTTTCCTATCTTCAGCAATTCCCCGTGGACACAATCAAGATCGACAAGAGCTTTGTCGACGATATGGGCAAGGGGGAGGAGCCGCCCGTGATTGTGCGGTCTATTGTCACCATGTCCCAGGACCTCGGCAAAATGGTGGTTGCCGAAGGCGCAGAGACCGCGGAACAGGTTGAAGAACTAAAGAAGATGGGCTGCGATTATGGGCAGGGGTATGTCTTTGGCCAGCCGATGACCGCGGAAGATACGCTGGAGTTTATCGCTCATCATTGGCAGGACTGAAAATTCCTCAGGCGTGTCCCGCATCGCCTGACAGGAAGGATATATCCACGCCAAGTTTCGCCAGAGCCTGATCATACTTGTCGTCCAAATCGATGCCGAAAAGCAGATCGTCGTCCGCCTCGCAATGCAGCCAACCGTTGGCCTGGATTTCATGCTCGAGCTGTCCGGGTGCCCAGCCAGCATACCCAAGTGCCAACATCGCCTTGCTGGGACCGGCGCCGCGGGCGATGGCTTTCAGGACGTCGACAGTTGCCGTCATGGAGACCTGATCCGAAATCGGGAGCGTCGCATCCTCTTGATGATAATCGTGACTGTGGAGCACAAAACCCCGGCCGGCTTCGACAGGTCCGCCCTGCAGAACAGGGACCGTCGGGGCGGAACCACCCTCACCGATGCTCCCGGTACTTTCGATATGCAGCTGTTCCAACAAATCGGGAAATTCGATTGACGGCGCCACCTTGTTAACAATGAGCCCCATAGCGCCTTCATCGCTATGCGCACACATGTAGATCAGCGTCCGCGCGAAACGATCATCGCCCATGGTCGGCATGGCGATGAGCATCTTGCCCTCTAGATATTGGTCAGCGCCAGATCCCCCTGGCGGCGGATTGGGCGAGTCAATGTCCGATGTCATTTCAACATGGTACCTGTTCATGGCCTAATCCCTCAAGTGCCACGAAGTCGCGCTGCGGCATTTGCGGTCACGCTAAAGTGTCTGGGATGAGAGCGAGGAAGCCTCTATCTCATGCAAGAGGCATCGTTATGATTGAGCAAAGTGAAATTTAACTAGGAGCAAAAGCGTGCGGCAGCGATCCCTATGGATTGTGGCAGGTTTGCTGGCCTTTTTGGGGCTGGCGACGGCACTGTTCGTGCTCACCAACACCGAACCTGTTGGCCCAATGCCGGAACTGGCCGGTAACTGGAATACCGGCGTGTCGGTGGCGACCCGGCTTGAAAGCGCCCAATCCGCCGTCGGCGATGGTCGCCTCACAATGGCGCTGCACATGGTGCTTGACCCAGGGTGGAAGACCTACTGGCGGGTACCTGGCGACAGCGGGCTTGCGCCAATGTTCGATTGGTCGGGGTCAAGCAATGTTCGGGCGATCGAAATCTTGTGGCCGACCCCGGTGGCCTTCGATGAGCTTGGGGAGCGGTATTACGGATACAAGGGAGATGTGGTTTGGCCATTGCGGGTCACGGCAAAAGACCCCGAGCAGCCGGTCGACCTCGCCCTCAAAATGGATTTTGGCGTCTGTTCGGATGTATGTATCCCGACAAGCATTCGAAGCAGCATGCATGTTCCTTCAGGAGCCGCGAATCCAACGGCACATGCAGACCTTATCGAGAGAGCCGTTGGTCAGCTACCAGTGGCGGCGAGCGACGCAAAGCTGGACGGAACGGTCCACCTCAGGAATATCAAAGGGTACCGGGCTGAGCTGGAAGTCGCTTTGCTTAAGCCAGACCTCGTGCCCGCCATCATTGTCGCCTCTGGCCTTGAAGGAGCCTATCTCGGCGCGTCGCGCCCCTATGAGGAAAACAGTTTGATGGTGCCGCTTGAAGCAAATGACCCTGCGGAGCTTAAGGGCAAGCGGGTCGAGCTGCTTTTTCTCTACGAAGATGGACGGCCTGGTATCGAGGGTACATTTTTTATCGAATAGACGCATGGCGGGTGCTGGCGCTTTTGATGCCGCCGCGCTTTAATGGCCATCAACTCGGGCGAACAAGCCCTCACAAAACACCGACAGTGGAGGTACCATGACAATCAAAGTTGGCGATAAGTTGCCTGACGCAACCCTGATGCATATGACAGATAAAGGTCCGACGCCCGTAAAAACATCGGAGCTCTTCGCAGGCAAGAAGGTTGTGCTCTTTGCCCTTCCAGGCGCTTTCACGCCAACCTGTTCAAATCAGCATCTACCGGGCTTTATTCAGAAGGCGGGTGACCTTGGGGACAAAGGTGTCGATCTCATCGCTTGTCTGTCTGTCAACGATGCGTTTGTTATGGACGCCTGGGGCAAGTCACAAGGTGCAGACGACAAGGTCCTGATGTTGGGCGATGGAAATGGCGACTTTACGGAAGCGGTAGGTCTGGGCTTCGATGGATCCGGCTTTGGTATGGGAACACGCAGCTTGCGCTACTCTATGCTTATCGAAGACGGTGTTCTGAAGTCCCTCAACCAGGAAGAAAATCCGGGCGAGGCGAAGGTCTCCGGCGCCGACCATATGCTCACACTGGTCTGACTTCAGCCGATAGCTCGCAAACAGAAAAGCCGCTGCGGGTCAGCGGCTTTTTTGTGCCAAAAAGTTCAGGGCTTATAGGGTGCCATGCCTTGCCGGGCGAGCTCATCGGCGCGCTCATTCTCAGGATGCCCTGCATGCCCCTTCACCCAATGCCACTCAACCTTATGAGGTTCCATCACCTCCTCAAGAAGCTGCCATAGGTCGGCATTTTTGACAGGCTTCTTGCCGGCGGTTCGCCAGCCATTGCGCTTCCAGTTGGCGATCCACTTTGTGATGCCGTCTTTCAGATAGGTTGAGTCTGTATGCAGGCGAACATGCGCAGGTTTTTTGAGCGCTTGAAAAGCCTTGATGGCTGCAAGCATCTCCATGCGATTGTTCGTCGTCTCAACCTCGCCACCGGAGAGCTCCTTCTCTTCGCCATTCCAAAGAAGAAGCGCCCCCCAACCCCCAGGGCCCGGATTTCCAGAGCACGCCCCATCCGTATAAATGTCAACGCTTACCGAATTTGTCATGGAGTTACACGTCGAGCCCGTAAGCGGCGGGTGAGGCGACATCCTGGTGGAACCGCATTTGTGTCAGACATTCCTTTGGGTCTTTGGGGCGGACCAACGCGCCCTCCGGCGTATTGATCCAGTCATAGGTGCGCGTCAGTAAAAATCGGAGCGCGCTGCCGCGTGCCATGATGGGCAGGGCGGCAAGCTCGTCCGGATTGAGCGACCGTACGCGTGTATAAGATTGCAATAGGGCGCGGGCTTTAGAAATGTTGAAAGCCCCATCATATTCAAAGCACCAGGCATTGAGGCAGATCGCCAAGTCGTAAACCAAAGCGTCATTGCACGCGAAGTAAAAGTCGATAAAGCCTGACAACTGGTTGTGCACAAAAAACACATTGTCTGGAAACAGATCCGCATGAATGATGCCGGTGGGCAAGTTAGTCGGCCAATTGGCATCGAAATAATCGAGTTCCCTCTCTATCTCTGTGCTCAGGCCAGCGATGGCCTCATCGGCGCGCCCTGCGCAGGTCTCGTAGAGCGGGCGCCAGCCTGAGACAGATAGCGTGTTATGGCGCGTGAGGTCGAAATTCTGGCCGGCAAGATGCATGCGCGCAAGACCGGCACCCAGCTCGCTGCAGTGTTTGGGCTGCGGTTTGCGCGGCCAGATACCTTCGAGAAACGAAACGATTGCCGCTGGGCGCCCCGCCAACGTGCCCAGTAGATCGCCTGACTTTTGAGGTATGGGCGTCGGGCAGGGGAAGTCCTTTGCTGCCAAGTGATTCATCAATCCGAGAAAAAACGGCAGGTCCGCCGCGTTCGTGCGTTTTTCGTAGAGCGTCAGAATGAAACTGCCCGCGTCTGTGTGTAGGAGGTAGTTGGAGTTTTCAACACCTTCAGCGATCCCTTTGAACGATAGCAGTCCCCCAATGTCATAGAGAGTGAGAAAGGCGTCGAGCGCCTCATCATCGACTTCTGTGTAGACAGCCATGATCTATGCTTGCTCGCTCAGTGCGCGCGGAAGTTTGAACTGCACGCGCTCCCGGCTGACGGTGACGGGTTTGACCGTCACGTCATAGCGTGCCTTGAAAGCGTCAATCACTTCATCAACCAAGACTTCCGGGGCAGACGCACCAGCGGTCACGCCGACGCTAGCAACCCCTTCTAATGCACTCCATTCGATCTCGGTGGCACGTTGTACAAGAAAAGCTCTGGAGCATCCGGCTCGCTCGGCGACCTCCACAAGCCGCATAGAGTTGGACGAGTTGGGCGCGCCGATGACAATCAGGGCGTCGCTGTCTGGGGCAATCGCTTTGACTGCGGCCTGCCGGTTGGTTGTCGCGTAGCAAATATCTTCCTTGTGGGGTCCGGCAATGCTTGGGAACCGACGATTGAGAACCGCCACAATTGCGGCTGTATCATCAACCGACAAGGTCGTCTGGGTAATGAATGCGAGCTTGTCCGGGTCTGCAGGTGTCAGGGCTTCCGCATCTTCTACGGTTTCAATGAGCGTAACGGCGCCCTCCGGCAGCTGGCCCATTGTCCCAATAACTTCCGGATGACCCGCGTGGCCGATGAGAAGGATCTCGCGGTTTGCCTCAAAATGCCGTTCTGCTTCTACATGGACTTTAGAGACGAGAGGGCAGGTCGCATCAAAATAGGCGAGCCCTCGGGCTTCGGCGTTCGAAGGAACAGACTTTGGGACACCGTGGGCTGAAAAAATCACCTGTGCGTCGTCAGGAACTTCGTCAAGCTCTTCGACGAAAATCGCACCTTGCGCCTCTAGATTTTCAACAACAAACCGATTGTGAACAATTTCATGCCGCACATAGACGGGCGGGCCATATTTTTCCAGCGCCCGCTCCACAATCTGGATTGCACGATCTACGCCCGCGCAGAAGCCGCGGGGCTCTGCCACCAACACAGTCAGTGGTTGAAGCGGGGAATCTAAGGCTGCACTCACGTCAATCAGTCTGCTTCCTTGAGAGGCGGCGCTTGTGGCCGCTTCGTAGAGCACTTCCATGACAGGTGAAAGCACCTGACCATCTGGAAATGCGACAAAAGATATCTTGAGAGCAGTTTTCTGATTCCATGTGAAACAGAACCGCTCTAAAGTGCCCCAAGTCTCACAACCCTTTGATTTAAAGGGATTCTGTGGGGTTGGGCCTGTATCTGCCGGTTAATCGGTAATAGAGGATGCACGCCTTGTAAAGTCAAGACGGAGGCCCAACCTGGGCTCTCTGAATTCCAGGAGCAGTCGAACGGATGATGCGGGCCACACAAGAGATTTTCCATGCGGTGAGAGCGGTGATCGTAGGCATAGGCGTCGTCGGCCTGCTCTCTGCCTGCGCATCTGAGGCAGAAGTTGATTTCCAGCGGTCGTTGCCTTGTCCTGCGGTGGGAATTCTTGCGGGGACAGAGGAGTTGACCTCATTCTCAGGTGCCGGCAATGACATAACGGATATTGCCCTGACCGCCGAACTGGAGCGGGTGGTGAGCCAGTGCGAGTACGATATTGATGACGGCATTATCTATGTTGATCTCGCAGTTCGGGGCGTCGCAGAAATTGGCCCGGCGGCGACAAGTCGACAAGTCGCCGTGCCGATGTTCATTGCGCTGACTGAGGTCAACTCTCGTGTTTTAAGAAAAGATACTTTTATGCTGCCGCTCGCTTTTGAGGGCAATCAGCGCTCAACCAGCTTCATCCACACGATTGAAGAGACCAAAGTGCCCTATGTCGCGCGGATCGACGGGTCAGCCTATGAGATTCTTGTCGGATTTCAGCTGACGCGGGAAGAACTGGCGTACAACAAGCGGGATCGCTGAGGCAGGGTCCCCCTATCCATCTGGAATCTATAGAGAATCTGCGCTGAGCTGTGCCCCTTATTGTTAACAGCTCAGCGATTGACTCTTACCAGACCCCACCTATTATCCCTAGCACCTACGACCCTCGCGGGAGAGTGCGGGATACCGAAAGGTAATCTCGACGCCGAAGGAGCAACCGCCCCGGAAACTCTCAGGCAACCGGACCGCGAGAAGAGGACACTCTGGAAAGCAGGCACGCAGCGATGCGGGTCTCACCCAAGGGGATAAGCCAGCCATCAAGATTGGCGTGGTGAAATCTCTCAGGTTCACACGACAGAGGGGGCGCGAGCGGCGCAAGGTGCGCCGGCTGGCCGCTGACGAATCGTGTTGAGTGAAAGTGTCCATGGGGACCCAAACGACTGAAAGATTATTGAAGACGCCTCTGCATGGCCTTCATGTGGAACTCGGCGCGAAGATGGTGCCGTTCGCGGGCTATGACATGCCTGTCCAGTACAAGCTGGGCGTGCTCGGCGAACACCTGCACACCCGCGATAAAGCAGGCCTGTTCGATGTCTCGCATATGGGTCAGGCCGTTCTCCTAGGGCCGGATCATGAAACGACCGCCCGTGCGCTCGAAACGCTGGTTGCGGCTGACCTCGTGAACCTGGAGCGTGGCACCATGCGCTACACCCAGCTTCTGAACGCAGAAGGCGGCATCATTGATGACTTAATGGTGACGCGCCCGGCTGGCGAAGAAGATGAAGGCAAGCTGCTGCTGGTTGTAAACGCTGCGTGCAAGCAGGGCGACTATGAGTATATGAACGCCCAGCTGCCAGATGGTGTCTCGCTGGAAGTTCGCGAAGACCTGGCGCTCCTGGCCTTACAGGGACCTTCGGCGGTGGACGTCCTGACCAGACTATGTCCCGAGGCAGGCGACCTCACGTTCATGACTGGCAAGCCCGTCCAGATTGAGGGTGTGCCCTGTCACGCGAGCAGGTCGGGCTATACCGGCGAGGACGGCTATGAGATCTCGGTGCCGGCAGAGAAGGCGGAAGACCTAGCGCGCAAATTATTAGCCCATGACGAGGTGGAACCCATTGGCCTCGGCGCACGGGATTCGCTCCGCCTGGAGGCTGGCCTCTGTCTCTATGGCCACGATATTGACGAAACAACCACGCCCGTGGAAGCAGCGCTCACCTGGTCCGTCGGTAAACGCCGGCGCGAGGAAGCGAACTTTCCTGGCGCGGAGAAAATTCTTAGGCATATCGCCGATGGTGCGCCTCGGAAGCGTGTCGGGATCCGTCCGGAAGGAAAAGGCCCAGCCCGAGAGGGCACGGAGGTCGTCGATGCGGACGGCAATGTCATTGGGGCGGTGACCAGCGGGGGCTTTGGCCCAACAGCCAACGCACCGGTCGCCATGGGGTATGTGGCGAAGGAATTCGCGAAGATCGGCACACCGCTCACGCTGATGGTGCGGGGCAAGCCGCGCGCAGCAGAAGTGGCTGCCATGCCGTTTATTGAAAAAAGATATCGAAAATGAACGTGCCGGGACCGGCACCTCAAAACTGATAACGGGGATTGAGAAGTATGAGCACAGTCAAGTTTACGGAAGACCATGAATGGGTTCTCGTTGAGGGCGATGTCGCCACTATTGGCATCACCAATTATGCCCAGGAACAATTGGGCGATGTGGTATTCGTCGAACTGCCTGAGATCGGCAGGGAAGTTGCCAAGGGCGACGAAGCTGCGGTTGTCGAATCCGTTAAAGCCGCAAGTGAGGTCTATGCACCGATCACCGGCGAGATTGTCGAGATCAACGACGCCTTGGATGAGACACCGGCAAAAGTGAATGAGGACGCCCAGGGCGCCGGCTGGTTCGTCAAAATGAAGCTAAGCGACATTGGCGAGCTCGAAGAGCTGATGGACGAAGCGGCCTACAACACATTCACCGCAGGATTGGATTAAACACATGCGCTATCTGCCCCTGACAGAGCCTGATCGCCAGGCCATGCTTGCCCGCATCGGAGCAGGCTCCATCGATGATCTTTTTGTGGATGTGCCGGAAGAAGCGCGGCGAAATGGCTTGGTTGACCTGCCGACCCGTCAGGGGGAGCTAGAAGTCGAGCGTCAGCTGGGTGCCTTGGCGGCCAAAAACACGCCAGCGGGCTCTGTGCCGTTCTTTGTAGGCGGCGGTGCCTACAAACATCATGTGCCGGCAACAGTGGATCATCTCATCCAGAGGTCTGAATTCCTGACCGCGTACACGCCGTACCAACCGGAAATCTCACAAGGGACGTTGCAATACCTCTTCGAGTTTCAGACTCAGGTGGCGATGTTGACTGGCATGGATGTCGCGAATGCATCCATGTATGACGGGTCCACTGCCTGCGGCGAAGCTGTTTTGATGGCACACCGGATTACCCGCAAAAAGAAGGCCGTCCTTTCCGGGGCGCTGCACCCACACTATCGGGCCGTGGTCGAGAACCTGTCGGATTTTGCGGGCTATGAGGTTGACCCAGGCGCGCCTGTCATCGATGGCACCGAGGACATTATTTCTCGCATCGACGACGAAACATCCTGTGTCGTTGTGCAAAACCCGGACTTCTTCGGCAATGTGCGGGACCTCCGTGCCATCGCCGACGCGGCCCACGCGAAGAAAGCCCTTCTGATTGTTGCCTTCACGGAAGTTGTGTCCTTAGGCCTGGTGACGCCGCCTGGAGAAATGGGCGCCGATATTGTTGTCGGCGAAGGCCAGTCGATCGGCAACGCTCTCAATTTCGGTGGCCCTTATGTGGGTCTGTTCGCAGCGAAACAGAAATATGTGCGCCAAATGCCGGGCCGCCTCTGCGGCGAGACCGTGGACGCAGAAGGCAAGAGAGGCTTTGTGCTGACGCTCTCAACCCGCGAGCAACATATTCGCCGCGAGAAAGCCACCAGCAATATCTGCACAAATTCCGGTTTGTGTTGCCTGGCCTTCACCATTCATCTGTCGCTTCTGGGCGAACAAGGGTTTGGGCGCCTCGCCCGGATCAATCATTCCAACGCTGTGAAGCTTGCGGATCAGTTGGACGCTGTCGAGGGCGTTGACATCGTAACGCCGACATTTTTCAACGAGTTTACGATCCGGACCCCGAAAAACGCGCGCGACCTCATTGATGAGATGGCCGACAAAGGCGTCCTCGCTGGCGTGCGTGTGTCGCGGCTGTGGCCGGGCGAAAGTTCATTGGATGACCTCGTCGCCGTGGCCTCGACAGAAGTAAACACAGACACAGACCGCGCCGCCTTTGCGGCAGCGCTGAAGGAGGTGTTGTCATGAGCGGCATGAACAAACAAGGCCGTCCGACCGGCGTCGGCGAATTGGGCGAGGCAGGTCGAAAAACGTTCACCGGCAACCGCGGTCTCGCGCAGGAAGAGCTGCTGATCTTTGAGCGTGATAGTGGCGCCTGCGGTGTCGACATGGATGAGCCCGAGGCGTTTGAAGACCGTCTTGGTGGCAATCGCCGCACCGGGGATATTGGCCTTCCGGGCCTGTCGGAACCCGATGTGATGCGCCATTATGTGCGCCTGTCGCAGAAGAACTATGCGATCGATGCAGGGCTATATCCCTTGGGCTCGTGCACCATGAAACACAATCCACGCCTGAACGAGAAAATCGCGCGGCTGCCGGGCTTTGCGGATGTGCATCCGCTGCAGCCGACCAAGACAGCTCAAGGTGCCTTGGAGCTCATCGAACTCGTTGCCCATTGGCTGAAAGAACTGACCGGCATGCCTGCGGTCGCCATGTCGCCGAAGGCGGGCGCTCATGGGGAGCTGTGCGGCATGATGGCGATCCACGCGGCGCTGGAAGCCCGCGGCGACGGCGCGACCCGGACCCGCGTGTTGGTCCCGGAGAGTGCCCATGGCACCAACCCGGCGACTGCTGCGCTCTTGGGATATGCCGTGGACTCAATTCCTGCGACCGAAGACGGGCGGGTCGATGTGGCCGCGTTCAAGGAAAAGCTGGGTCCGGATGTGGCAGCGATCATGCTCACCAATCCGAACACCTGTGGGCTCTTTGAAAAAGACATCAAGGAGATCGCCGACGCGCTCCATGACGCTGGTGGGTACTTCTATTGCGACGGCGCGAATTTCAACGCCATTGTGGGGCGCGTGCGGCCGGGCGATCTGGGCGTCGATGCCATGCATATCAACCTGCATAAAACCTTCTCAACGCCCCATGGCGGCGGGGGACCGGGGGCAGGGCCGGTGGTCCTGTCGGAAGCGCTGGCGCCCTTTGCACCGCTGCCTTGGGTCATTGAGCGCAATGGCCGTCTGAAATTTGCAGACGTGCCTGAGCAGGTTGCGGAAGTGGGCGGCAATACTTTTGGCCGCATGACCGCCTTCCATGGCCAGATGGGCATGTTTGTGCGGGCAGCGTCTTACATGTTGAGCCATGGATCCGATGGCCTGCGCCAAGCTGCGGAAGATGCCGTGCTTTCCGCCAACTATGTTCTGGCGTCTCTCAAGGACAAGATGTCTGCGCCGTTTGAAGGCCCGTGCATGCACGAAGCGCTCTTTGATGATCGCTTCCTCAAAGACACGGGCGTCGAGACGCTCGACTTTGCAAAAGCGATGATCGACGAAGGCTATCATCCCATGACCATGTACTTCCCGCTGGTCGTACACGGCGCCATGCTGGTTGAGCCAACGGAGAGCGAGTCCAAAGACAGCCTCGATCTCTTCATTGCGACGCTGGCGGATCTGGCAGAAAGCGCCAAGCGGGGCGAAACAGAGCGCTTCTCTGGGGCCCCCTATCTGGCGCCGATGCGGCGGCTGGACGAGACCCAGGCCGCGCGGAAGCCGGTCCTCACCTGGTCTCCCCCGACGCCTGCCCAGGCTGCTGAGTAAAGCATGATCGAAAAAGGCCTGGGTTTCCGGGCCTTTTTCAGATTTCAAACTTGTCACTCTTGACAAGTTTTATGTCATCCCCCATTCTTGTCAAAGATGACAAGAATGGGGTGCCGCGATGGCGCGTGCAAAAATTGAAGACGAGCGGAAAGAACAGATCCTCGCAGCTTTCGAAGCCTGCGTGATCCGTGACGGGCTTGCGAAAACAACGCTGCAGAAGGTTGCGGACGAAGCAGGTCTACCGAGAAGCCTGGTGCGCTACTTTGTCGGCAATAGGGACTCCATGGTCGATCTGCTGATCGCACGCATGATTGCGCGCACCACGGAAGCCTTTGCCACAGATAGGGATCAGTCACCGACGCTCTCTGCTGAAGAACTCGTCGACTTTCTGTTCGATCAGGCCATGGGGGACGACGTCTCGAACAGTGTGGTCGGCGAGCTCTGGTATCTGGCGCAGCGCGACGAGGCGATGCGGAAGCGCCTGTCAGCTCTCTACCAAATGCTTGTGGATAGTCTGGTTGAGCAGATGACCGTCAATGGTATGGGCACAACTAAAGACGAAAGAAGGTCAGCAGCCTATGCCCTCATGAGCCTTGCCTATGGCGATGCCAGCTTCTCATTTCTGAAGCTCGAGACTGGCGGCCAGAGCACAGCACGACACGCCGCCTATGAGGTGATTAAAAAACTTACAGCTGAAAATGCTAAGGGAGAAAAATCATGAAAAAGATAATCCTAGGTGGCCTTGCCGCGATCATCGTCGTGGCAGGCGGCGCGGGCCTCTATTTCAAACGGGAGATTGATCGCGCTGCCTTCGCGGCGACCTTGTTCAACGGCGTGGAGCAGTATGAAAACTTCAATCGCATGGCGGAGCTCTATCCGGTCTCGACCATGACCGCCTCCGAAACTCCCTTTGACTTTCCTGATGGAGAAGCGGCGCCACTGCCGGCATCCTTTACCTATAAAGGCAAGGAGATAGACACAGAGACCTTCCTCAAGGAAACAGACACCAGCGCTGTCCTCGTGATCAAAGACGGGGAGGTGCGCACCGAGCGCTACATGTTGACCGGGGGAAGGGACGTGAATTGGCTCTCCATGTCGGTCGCCAAGAGCTTCATCTCCGCAGCCATCGGTATTGCGGTGGAAGAAGGCCATATCACCAGCATTGAAGAGCCCATAACGAAATATGCCCCGTCGCTCGCTGGGTCCGCCTATGACGGTGTCCGGATCAAAGACATTCTGCAAATGTCATCAGGGGCTGCCTGGAACGAGGATTACAGCGACCCGGAATCGGACATAAATCGCTTCGGTCGGATCATGGCGCTGGGTGGGTCCTTCAATGCCTTCGCCGCGACCCTCAAACGGGACAAGGAGCCTGGCACCTATAATCACTACAATTCCACTGACACGCAGGTGCTTGGCATGCTGCTGGTGGGGGCGACGGGCCGCACCATTGCCGACTATATGGAAGAGAAACTCTGGAAGCCCCTCGGCATGGAGTCGGACGCCTATTGGCTTGTGGACAGCGAAGGCATGGAGATGGCCTTTGGCGGCCTCAACGCCACCGCACGCGACTATGCAAAACTGGGCGAGCTCTATCGCCTTGGCGGCGTCTGGAACGGCAAACAGATCATTCCCGCCGAGTGGGTCAGCGCCTCCATCACGCCGGACGCGCCCCATTTGCTGCCGGAAACGAAAGTTGCACAGGGCGACTTTTTCCCCGTGGGCTATGGCTACCAGTGGTGGCTCCCGGCAAGTACGGAAGGGGAGCATTCCGCCATCGGCGTCTACAACCAGTTCATCTTCGTCAATCCGACCAGGGGGACCGTCATCGTCAAACTCTCGGCGAACAGCAACTATGCGACCTCCTTGGATGAGAGCGCCTACCGGGAGATGGAGACCTTTGAACTGTTCCGGGCGATCAATGCGTCACTGAACTAAGGCGCCGAATCGCTTAATCTCAATAAGGCACCTCTCATTCCCGGGAGGTGCCTTTTTCTTTGAGGTTTGGGATGACGGAAGCGGAATTCCTGGAAATTGCGTGCCGCAACGAGGCCAACAGAGTCATTCTCGAGCGTCTGCCGGACCTTGGGCTGAACGACGCCTGGCTGGTCTCTGGCAGCCTCTTCCAGACGGTCTGGAATGTTCTGACGGACCGCCCGCTCAGTCACGGCATCAAAGACTATGACATCTTCTATTTCGACTCTGACACATCCTGGGACGCAGAAGATTCTGTGATCAAGAGAGCCGCTGCCCTCTATGCCGATCTCGATGTAGAGATCGAGTTCCGCAATCAGGCCCGCGTGCACCTCTGGTACGAAGAGAAGCATAAGATCTCTTATCCGCCGCTAAAAACGTCGTGCGAAGGGATTGATCGCTTCCTTGCCGTCGGCAATATGGTGGGCGTTCAAGCGCTGAAGGATGGTGACAGGCGCTTCTACACGCCGGGCTTGGATGACATGGCGGCGATGCGCATTCGGCCTAACAGGGCAGGGAACTTTCGCAAAGACCGATATGATGAAAAGTGCGCCCGCTGGAAAGAGTTCTGGCCCGAACTCACCATTGAGGCGGCGTAGCGGACACAAAAAACCCCGCGGGGCGATTGCGCCACGCGGGGTTTTGATGTTTTTGTTGGAACGCTCAGAGCGTTTCCAGGAAAAGTGGTTCCCGGTTTTCTGTCCGGAAACGCGACAAGCAAACTAGTGCAGCTTGTCTTTGACCTCGGCGATTGATTTGTCAATCAGCTGGGCCGCCTGGGCGCCATCAAGCTTGTCCTCAATGATCTTCCGCGCCGCGGAGACAGCAATGTCAGCTGCCACGGCCCGGACTTCCTGGAGTGCCTGGGCTTCCGCCTGGCCGATCTTGTCTTCCGCCAGCTGCGTACGGCGTTCAACCTGCTGAGCCAGGTTTTCCTTGGTCTCAATGGCAAGACGCTCGGCTTCGGCTCGCGCCTGTTCGACAATGGCTTCTGCTTCTTTTTCAGCGTCGCGCTGCTTGCGCTGGTAGCTTGCCAGCACCTGCTGCGCTTCTTCCCGCAGCTTACGGGCTTCGTCGAGTTCGTTCTTGATGTCGTCCGCTCTTTTGTCGAGAGCAGCCGTCACCATGCCCGGCACGCCGAAATAGAAAAGCAGGCCCACAAAAAGGCTGAAGCTGATCAGAACCCAAAAATTTGCATCGAGTAGCATGGGTAAGACCTTTCCTTACGCGAGTTCGCCGTCGACGGCGCGCTCTGCGGCTGCCCGGTCGCTCGTGCCCAACAGCTGCTCTGTGATGGCGTCCGCCACATCCACGGCCACGTCCCGAACGCTTGAGAGCGCCTGGTCCTTCGTCGCGGCAATACGCTTTTCAGCATCCGCGATACGTGCCGCAAGCTGGCCTTCGAGATCAGCCCGGTGCGCATCCGTTTCCGCTGTCAGCCGATCCCGCGTCTCCTGCGCGATCGTGTGAGCTTTGGCGCGTGCTTCAGCGAGAGCGGTTTCATAGGACGCAATGGCGTCGTCTGTGTCGCTTTTGAGCTGAGCGGCTGTGTCCAGATCGTCCGCGATGCGGTCACGCCGTTCTTCAATAACGGTTGCAATCCGCGGCAGGGCGACCCGCGCCATGACGAGGTAGAGAACGCCAAAGACGAGCGTCAGCCAGATGAGCTGAGGTGCGAATGTGGCAAAATCTAACTGAGGCATATGCCTGTCTCCTGAGACTCAGGCGTTAACCGGATTAAGGAAAACGCTGAGGCGTTTCGCCGATACCGGCAATCCGAGGGAACCCCTGGAATGCCGGCAGGTGCGAAAGAGGACTGTCTTCGTGGCTTCTTAGAGAACGAAGAGCAGGATCAGTGCAACAACAAGACCGAAGAGGCCTGTCGCTTCGGCAAGGGCGAAGCCCAGCAGCAGGTTCGGGAACTGTGCCGGTGCAGCAGCTGGGTTCCGCAGAGCGCCAGCCAGGTAGTTACCAAAAATGTGGCCGATGCCAACGCCAGCGCCTGCAAGGGCGATACAAGCGATACCAGCGCCAATGAGCTTTGCTGCTTCAGGTTCCATGTCCGTGTCTCCGTTATGCGGGTCCGGATTGTCCCGGCCCTCTTTCAGTTAACTTATGGGGCTAAGCCCCGTTTCAAAGTGAAAACGCGCTGCGGCTTAGTGCCAAGGCCCTAATGCAAGTGCAACGCGTCGTTGAGATAGATGCAGGTGAGGATGGCAAACACATAAGCCTGCAGGAATGCCACCAGAACTTCGAGGCCGGTAAAGGCCACCATGAAGGCGATCGGTGCAATCGCAAGGCCTGTATAGAGGCCGCCGGCACCAAGAAAGCCGATCACAAAGCCCGCGAACACTTTCAGCATCGTATGTCCTGCCATCATGTTGGCGAAGAGACGAACCGAAAGGCTAATCGGACGGGAGAGATAGGAAATCAGCTCAATCACCACAATGAGAGGCAGCAAAACCGCTGGCAGACCCTTGGGCACAAAGAGCGAAAGAAAGTGGAAGCCGTGCTTCACAACACCAATGAGCGTCACACCTACAAAGATGAACATGGCCAATGCAAAGGTCACGATGATGTGGCTGGTGGTGGTGAAGGAGTAGGGCAACATGCCGAGCATGTTTGAGAACAGAACAAACATGAAAAGCGTAAAGATGAACGGGAAGTAGGCCTGACCGGCTTTCCCAACATTGTCGCGCACCATGTTGGCGACAAACTCGTAAGAGAGCTCGGCGATCGATTGCCAGCGTCCCGGAACCATCGCCCGACCGCCCATCGCGAAGACAGTGAGTGCGATAATGCCGGCCGCTGCCACCACCATCCAAGCTGCAGAGTTGGTAAAGGACGCGTCAACGCCACCAAGATTGATTGAAATCAGCGATTGAATTTCAAACTGATGCATCGGATCGATGCCAAGGCCACCGCTTTCTTGGTCTGCTGCTGCCACGCTTCTTGCCCTTACTTGTCACCGGACGGATCGTCCGATTTGCCCACCTGTTCCGCTGCATCGGCTGCCAGCTTCTGCGCCGTGCGAAACACATTCAAAATTCCTGCGGCCATTCCCAGAAAGAAGAAGGTCAGCAAGCCCCAGGGCTCTGTGCCGAACAAATCATCAATGACCCATCCGATAACGCCTCCGGCGACAAGACCCGCAACCATTTCGGTCGAAAGTCTAAATGCCATGCCGATGGCGGTACTTCGTCTTCCAGTCTCGGCCGGCTCAGGGTTTTTCTGCCGATGGGCCTCCGTGTGGGCGCGAATTTTTGCGTCAAGCGCTGCAAGGTCAGATCTGTCGTCTGGTCTTGCGTCGCCGGTATCGCTGTCACGTTCTGTCGGGATCTTCACAGGCCGACCGAACCTCCGCATTCCTCACGAAACCCCTGCAAAACTGCAGAATTTCGCCTCAAGCCGGGCGCACCCTACTTGCGCGCCCTAACCCTGTCAAGGAAGTCTGAGAGAGGTCCAAGTGCTTGAAAAACAATACCAAATCTGAGCTTTTCGCAGGTGCGTCAATTGGCCTCCAAGCAGGCCTGATTCCCCTTAGATTGATAAGGGGAACCAAGGCGCCAAAAGAGGTCTGGGAATGGTCCTAAACAGCCTCGCGAATACGCTCAGCAGCTTCCAGGTCGACGGAAACCAGGGTCGACACACCGCGTTCCTGCATGGTGACGCCAAACAGGCGACTCATCCGCGCCATGGACAGAGCATGGTGAGTGATAATCAGGAAGCGCGTGTCGGTTGTCCGGACCATTTCTTCCATCAGATCGCAGAAACGCTCGACATTCGCGTCATCCAGCGGTGCATCAACCTCATCGAGGACGCAGATCGGCGACGGGTTGGTCAGGAAGACTGCGAAAATCAGCGACATGGCCGTCAAGGCCTGCTCCCCACCGGAGAGAAGGGACATGACCTGCAGCCGTTTGCCTGGCGGCCGTGCCATGATCTCAAGTCCTGCCTCCAGAGGATCATCTGATTCTGTGAGCTTCAGATGTGCGGTCCCGCCGCCAAACAGGTGGGTAAAGAGCCGTGTGAAGTTTTCATTCACCGTATCGAAGGCTTCCAGCATGCGCTGACGGCCTTCTTTGTTGAGGCTCGCGATGCCCTGGCGGAGACGCGCGATGGCGGCTTCCAGGTCTTCGCGCTCGCGCATCATCGTGTCCAGCTGTTCCTGGAGCTCCTGTGCTTCCTCGTCAGCACGAAGGTTAACGCCACCAAGATTTTCCCGCTCGCGCTTCAGCTTCTCAAGCTTGGTTTCAATCTGCTCAAGTTCAGGCAGGTCTTCACCTTCTTTGAGCTCAACCAGTGCTAGCGCGTCGCCTGGTTCGCATTCCAGCACTTCGCGGATGCGCGCTTCGGCATCGGCTTTGCGCTCGCGTGCGCCGTCAACAAGACCGTCAATGCGCGCACGTTCCTCGCGGGCGCCAGAGAGGGCGGATTGAGATTCGCGCGCAATTTTGTCGCATTCGGCCAGATTGTTCTCGGCTGCTGCTAGCGCATCGGCGGCTTCGGTGCGTTTTGTTTCCGCTTCCGAAATCTGGGTGAGCAGTGCCCCGCGTTTTTCTTCGATTTGAGCTGGAACCTGTTTGAGCTCTTCAAGCTGCTCGGCTGTTTCGGTCTTGCGCGTTTCCAGGGTCTCAATTTGCCGCGTGGCATTTGTGGCCCGAAGCTCCCAGGCACTCCGCTCTTCACCAATCGCCTGCAGGCGGCGTTCGCGCGCTTGCGCGTCTCGGTTGAGACCTTCCAGCGCCGCACGGGCTTCCGACAGGGCGAGACGAAGCTTGCCAACATCCTCCCGTGCGGTATTGACGCGCGCTTGCAGCTCGTCGCCGGGGCGCAGACCGGCGAGGGAGGTGCGCGATTCCTCAAGACCGCGCTTCGCGTCGGTGAGATCGCCGGTAAGGCGTTCCTCGGCTTCGGTGAGCGCAGCCAAACGGTTGAGCTGCGCCGAAGCCTGACGTTCAGCATCGCTCAGCGCCTTGCGGAGGTTCGCCTCGGCAGACTGCGCTTCACGCAAGGCCTGCCGGCTTTCCCGCTCACGCGACGCCGCCTCTTCAACCTTGACCCGGGATGCTTCATATCCATCACGAAGATCCCGCATCCGGTTCCGCGCGGTGTCGATCTCAGCTTCGAGGTCTGCGAGGCGGTTGCGTTGCTCAAGGCGTTTTGCGGCGGAGGTGGGGGCGTCAGCTGCGGCGGTGTATCCGTCCCAGCGCCAAAGATCGCCCGCAACAGAGACCAGACGCTGACCCGGCTTCAACTGAGCTTGCAAGGCTTTGCCCTGATCCGGCGACACAAGCCCGATCTGGCCAAGTCGTCGTGCGAAGGCAGCGGGCCCACGGACAACCGTCGAAAGCGGACGCGCAGCTTCAGGCAGGGCGGCATCACCCTGCGCTTCCACCAAATCCCAGTGGACCGGTGCAGCGCTGTCGGTCGGGACTGAAAGATCGTCTCCCAGAGCGGCGCCAAGCGCCTTCTCATAGCCGGGCTCAACCGTAACGGCGTCGATCAGGGGCGGCCAAAGCCCGCCTTCATCGACGGCGAGCATATCGCCGAGCGTTTTGGCCTCAGCTGACAGGCCTTCCAGTTCCCGCTCAGCGCCTTGAAGAGGCTCACGTTTCTCAGCTTCGTCTGCCCGAGCGGCGCGCAGCGCTTCTTCTGCGGCAAGCGCAACACGTTCCGCTTCTTCCGCCCGCGCCATCGCTTCTTCAAGCTCGGCCCCTTGCTGTGCGATAGCCGCTTTCTTTTCTTCTGCGTCCGCGAGGGTCGCGCGTTCGTTAGCAATGTCACTCAGCTGCGACGCCAGTTTCTCAATACGCTGTTCGCCTTGCTCGATGGCACGCTCAAGGCTCTGGCGTTCCGCTGCCAGAGCGGCTGCTTCCTGGGACAGGGTATCGAGCTCGTTTTCACGGGTCTGAAGCGCTTCGCTTGTCTGTGCGACTTTCGCGCGGGCTGCTTCATGCGCTTCGGCTTGTGAGGCGTCCTGGGCCTTGAGCTCCGCTTCTTCCGCACCAAGTTTTTCAAGCGCCTCGCGTGTGTCGCTCATAAGTTCGCGTTCGCGGGCAATGTCCTGCGTGATCTGCTCAAGGCGGGCAACGAGCTGCGCCGCCTGTTCTTTGGCGCGGGCTTCTTCTGCGTCTAGATTCTCCCGCGCGACCGTCAGGCGATGAAGACCAGCGGCGGCATGCGCTTCCGCGTCTCGCAGGTCAGGCAGTTTTTCGGCAGCCTGCGCTTGTGCAGTGGACGCCGCCGCCGCCAGCTGCGTGAGCTCGGCCACCCGCGCGTCGGTTTCCGTCAGCCGTTTTTCTTCTTCGCGGAGTGTTTCCGTCGCATTTGCCCACTTCATATGAAGAACGGTCGCTTCAGCACGGCGAATGTGACCGGACAGATTCCGGTAGCGCGTCGCCTGCCGCGCCTGACGTTTGAGGCCCGCCAATTGTGTTTCAATCTGCACCACCACATCGTCGAGGCGGGTCAGGTTTGTTTCCGCTGCCTTGAGACGCAACTCAGCTTCGTGACGGCGCGTATGGAGCCCTGTAATGCCAGCGGCTTCTTCCAGAATGCGGCGCCGGTTCACCGGTTTGGACGAGATCAGCTGTCCGATCTGACCTTGGCGAACAAGGGCAGGGGAGTGCGACCCGGTGGACGCGTCCGCGAACAGCAATTGCACATCGCGGGCCCGGACTTCTTTTCCGTTGATGCGGTACTGCGAGCCCGCGTCCTTTTCAATGCGGCGCGACACTTCCAGAACGTCTGACTCATTATAGGCTGCCGGGGCGCTGCGATCTGAATTGTCGATGGTCAGCACCACTTCGGCATTGTTGCGCGCAGGACGCCCAGCAGTGCCTGCAAAGATTACGTCTTCCATGCCGGACCCGCGCATGTTCTTGAACGAATTCTCGCCCATGACCCAGCGCATGGCTTCCAACAGGTTGGACTTGCCACACCCGTTCGGGCCGACAACACCCGTAAGGCCGGGCTCGATCAACAGGTCTGTTGTATCGACAAAAGATTTGAATCCAGAAAGACGCAGACGTGAGAACTTCAAGAGAGTGTCCGTTATTTTAGTTGTTTAAGCCCCTTTGCGGTTCGACGAGCCTTCCTTGGTTTCAAAAACCGAAGGACCCCTGGCGCGTCAGAACCTCAAAGCAATGGATCACGATTCGGGCAGGTACTTAAGCAAAACCTCTTCGAATTCGGAGAAAGGCAAAGCGCCTTCAACTTTTTCGCCATTCACAAAGAAGGTTGGTGTCGAGCGCACACCGTGAACCTCCTGGCCGCGCGCCTGCACGTCCCGGACATGGGCGAAGATTTCTTCATTCTGGATGCAGGCCTCATAAGCCTGTGCAGAAAAGCCGCCTTGTTTGGCGATGGCCTCAAGGTTCTCACCCGGGTTGCCCTGGAACGCCCATTGTGGTTGCTGCTCGAACAGCACGTCGAGGAACTTGTAATAGCGGTCCTCGCCGGAGCATCGCGCCAGCATCACGGCCGCGGTCGCGGCCGGATCAAACGGGAAGGCGCGGATCACCCAGCGCACTTTGCCGGTGTCGATATATTTCTCTTTGATCTCGGGAAAGCTCTGCAGATGAAACGCTGCACAGTGATTGCAGGTGAGCGAAGCATACTCATAAACCGTAATCGGCGCATCGTCGGCACCCTTGGCGTAGTCGCCCATGGGCCCTGCCACAGCGAGCGCATCTATCGCTTCCGGGTCGCCGGACACCGCGGTGCCTGAACCAGCCCCGTTGCCATTGGAATTCATGAAGAAGATGGCCACAAGGATAAGGACCAGCAGAGCGCCGCCCCCGATCAGCAAATTGCGCTTATTTTGTTCCAATTTTAAATATCCCTACTAGATGTTGCGTGATTATAGGCTTCTTGTCCGGTCTCTCAACCGATCCTTTCGCTTGCAAACGGCAGAGAATCGCCGTTTAGCGCCGTCTGGGACCGGGGCGGGTGGGTCTTTTTTGCGAGCCGAGCACCCTTCGGCCGAGGCTCTCCAAGGAGGCACGCAGCGCATCCGATTGGATTTCCGCCGTTCCTGCCCGCAATGTCTCCTCTTGGGTGGGCGACAATGTGGCAATTTGCCGTTTTCGGCTGGCTTTCGGCAGCGGGAGCGGCGCCTGCACAAGCTTGATCCGCGTCACCGCCCGATAGCCGTAATAGGAATTGATGCGTTCCAGGATTTGCGGTTCTTGGTGAGCGAACTCCAGTGCCCCCGGCCCGTCGACCCTCACCGTCAGCGTCGCGCCCTCTGACCGGCGGGGGCTCTCATTGGCTTTGGTGCGCGGAAAGGTGAGCTTTTCCGGCATGGAGAGGCCCGACAGCGATGCGCCCACAATCTCCGGCCAGTGGCGGACAATATGGTCCTGTTGAAAGCCGCGCGCCTTGTAGACGGACCGTGCGGTGGCCGCAATCTGTTTGGCGACCGGCAACGGCACCCTGGCGCGAGGGGGTGGACGAAAGGTAGACATGGGGTGAGTGTGCCCCATTTTGTGGGACAGTGCGATGGGACGATCTGTCCTGATTGCTTCAGCTGATAGGAACTAAGGTCGATGATCAGGCGTACCGAGCATTTCCAGGAAAAGTGGAGTCCGGTTTTGCGCCAAAAACTGCAGGCGGAAATGCGTTCGCGATGAGCTTGAAGCCGCCAAAATCGTCAACATTGTTGGCCTGGTATGACGTGCATGCGCGCCGCCTTCCCTGGCGCGCCCGGCCGGGCGAACAGGCAGACCCCTATGCCGTCTGGCTGTCGGAAATCATGCTGCAACAAACCACCGTCGCGACAGTGGGACCCTATTTCCAGAAGTTCCTTGCAAAATGGCCTCGAGTCACTGATCTGGCAGCGGCCGACATTGACGAAGTCATGCATGCCTGGGCGGGGCTTGGCTATTACAGCCGCGCCCGCAACCTGCATGCCTGCGCAAAAAAGGTGGCTGGCGAGCACGACGGTGTTTTCCCGGACACGGAGGAGGGGCTTGCCACCCTCCCCGGCATCGGTCCCTATACCGCCGCCGCCGTTGCCGCCATCGCCTTTGACCGGTCTGCCGTCGTGGTCGACGGCAATGTAGAACGGGTGATCGCCCGCATTTTCGACATTCGTGAGCCGCTGCCGGGTGCCAAAAAGCCCATCAAGGAAATGACGGCGACGCTCACACCGAAAAAACGTCCCGGTGATTTTGCGCAGGCAATGATGGATCTGGGCGCCACCATCTGCACACCGCGCCGTCCGTCCTGTGATAGATGCCCGTGGTCCAAATCATGTCAGGCACTGAAAGCGGGGGATCCCGAAACGGTTCCGGTGAAAGCGCCCAAGAAGCAAAAGCCGACGCGTCGGGGCGCCGCATTCTGGGCGGTGCGCAAAGACGGCGCCGTGCTCATCCGCAAACGTCCGCCCAAGGGGCTGCTCGGCGGCATGATGGAAGTGCCTTCAACCGAATGGCTTGAGGTGGCCCGTGAAGAAGAGGCGCTTCTCGCTGAAGCACCACTTGCCAAACGCACATGGAAAAAGCGGGTAGGGCAGGTCCGCCACACCTTCACCCACTTCCATCTGGAACTGGATCTCTATGAAGCGGCGGTGCCTCAAAAAGCGAAAGCCGACGGCGAGTGGGTGTTTCCGGAAAACCTCGGCGACCACGCCCTGCCGACAGTGATGAAGAAAGTCGTGGCGTTGGCGCTACAGGACGAACACAAAAAACGCTGAGCGCGCCATTGGCGGCTCTGCCCAAACGTCGTCGTCACATGTTGTCATCCTCGTGCTCGGCACGAGGATCCATACGGGTTCGAAAAGGTGCTTGGGCCCTCGGGTCAAGCCCGAGGGTGACACCAAACGTTTTAAGGGAAGCCGAGAAAAACTCAGCGGCGCCAAATCATGGTCGGAAAACTGGGTGCTTAAATCGCGTAAATCTCTTTCCGCACCTTCTGACGCAGGAGATCGATGGGCTGTAGCTTGCCGCGCTTTTTGTAATGCCAGAACGTCCAGCCATTACACGCCTGGGCGCCCTGAACATGGGCGCCGATTTTGTGGATGGAGCCGGTGGCGTCTTTGCATGCCAATGTGCCGTCGGCCCGCACCCGCGCCGCATGGCGGCTCGCCGGATCGTAAAGAACCGTGCCGGGTGACAGCAGTCCCCGCTCGACAATCGTGCCGAAAGGCACGCGCGGTTCGGACTTCTTGGACTGCGTGACTTCAATGTCTTCCGCGGTGCCGGACTTGGTGGCTTTGAGGCGTTTCTTCGCCGCAGAGATATAAGACGTTTCGCGCTCAAGGCCGATAAAGTTCCGGCCGAGCTTCTTCGCTACCGCCCCCGTGGTGCCTGTGCCGAAGAAGGGGTCGAGCACAATGTCGCCAGGATTGGTTGTGGAGAGCAGCACGCGGTGCAGGAGCGATTCCGGCTTCTGGGTCGGGTGGGCTTTGGAGCCGTCTTCGCCCTTCAGCCGTTCGGCGCCCGTGCAGATCGGCAGCACCCAGTCTGAGCGCATCTGCACATCTTCATTGAGTGCTTTCATGGCGTCATAGTTGAAGGTGTATTTGGCCTTCTCGGATTTGGATGCCCAGATGAGCGTCTCATGGGCGTTGGTGAAGCGGGTACCGCGAAAGTTCGGCATCGGATTGGTTTTGCGCCAAACAACATCATTCATGATCCAGAAGCCCAGATCCTGCAACGTCGCCCCGACGCGGAAAATATTGTGATAGGAGCCGATCACCCAGATCGCGCCATTGTCTTTCAGAATGCGCCGCGCAGCCGTCATCCAGGCGGTGGTGAACTCGTCATAGGCTTTGAAGCTTGAGAACTGGTCCCACTTGTCGGTAACGCCATCAACCTTGCTTTGGTCGGGCCGCGTAAGATCGCCTTGCAGCTGAAGATTGTACGGTGGGTCGGCGAAGATGAGATCGATGGATTTTTCCGGCATTGCATTCATCAGTTCAATGCAATCGCCTTGAAGGATTTCGTTGGCCGGCAACCGGCTCATTTGACCTTTACGCCCCACGCTTTACTGCCCCCGTGCACACGCATCCATTGTTTGAACGCGGCTTATGAATTCGATGAAAGTTAAGGGGGAATCATGAGTCTTCATGGTTAACCCCCAGTTAATCCCAATTAGTCCGGGCGAATCATTCTAGGAATCAAGGGCTTAAGGGAGCAAGCCACCAAATAGAGTCTGTCGTGAAGCTAGTTGCCCAACATGTTGCGTATGGGCTTGTAGGACCTCCGGTGATGCTCGTTCACACCGAGCTTCTCAATGCCCGACTTATGCACAGCCGTGCCGTAGCCCACATTGCTGTCCCAGCCATAGCCGGGAAACTCTTTATCGAGCTCCTGCATCAAGCGATCACGCGTGACCTTGGCGATGATGGAGGCGGCGGCGATGGAGACCGACCGCCCGTCGCCACCAATCACGGCTTCCGTTTTGCAGGGAAGGAGCGGCGTCTTGTTGCCATCAATGAGAGCGGCATCCGGTTGTGTTGAGAGATTGGCGACCGCATCGCGCATGGCGTCCATGGTCGCGTTCAGCACATTGCGCACTTCCACCTGTTCGACACTGCCATAACCGACGCCGACATCGGCGGTTCCCATGATGATGTCGAAAAGCGTGTCGCGTTTTTTGGGCGTTAGCTTCTTGCTGTCGTCGAGGCCTTCGGGAATGTGAGCGGGATCAAGCACTACGGCCGCGGCAACGACCGGCCCCGCCCAGGCGCCGCGCCCCGCCTCATCAATGCCGGCGATACGATGCTTCGGCGCGCCAGCTGCGCGCTCCAGACTGAAGTCCGGTCCACCAAAAAGAGAGGTCTTGTCGCTCATGGGCCTCAGTGTGCACTGGCACAGGGGCAGAGACAAATAGCTTGAAATCCAGATGTCATCCCGTACGTGAGCCGGGTCTCTGGTTCGAGACGGCCCGCCAATCAATATGATTGTCGCGCCTCCTCACCATGAGGTTTGCGTATTATCCTCATCCTGAGGAGGGTGCGAAGCACCCGTCTCGAAGGATGGCCACGGACGAGGTAACGCGGCACCTCAAAACAAGGCCAGTTGGTCGCCCACTTTTTCAGGAACTTTGAAGTCTGAGCAGTTGAGCCCGCCATTCAGCGCATGGGTATGGGAGCTCTTGCTCGTGCGAATGCCGAGTTTCTCGGCAGCAATATCGAAGCGGCGTTTAATGGTCCAGGCATAGGGTCCGTCGCCGCGCGTGCGCTTGCCCCATTCGGCGTCATATTCTTTTCCGCCCCGCGTATCGCGGATGAGCTTCATCACTTTCTTCGCCTTGTCAGGCGCTGTGTCCGCCAACCACTCCTTGAACAGGTCTTTGATCTCGTGGGGCAAGCGCAACAGAATAAATCCTGCCTGTTCCACGCCCGCATAGTGCGCGCCCCGCAAAATGCGCTCAATCTCATGATCATTGAGGCCCGGAATAACCGGCGCCACCATCACCCCTGTGGGAATACCTGCGCTCGATAAAAGCTCAAGGGCGGCCATGCGCCGTGTGGGCACACTCGCTCTCGGTTCCATGGCACGGGCAAGTTTCTTGTCCAGTGTTGTGATGGAGAGCGCCACGCGCACCAGGTTTCGTTTCGCCATGGAGGACAGAATGTCGATGTCCCGGGTGATGACCGCTGACTTGGTGACGATGGTCACCGGATGATTGTAGCGGTCCAGCACCTCCAGAACCTGCCGCATGATCCGGTAGCGCCGCTCTATGGGCTGATAGGGATCCGTGTTGGTGCCGATGGCGATTGGTCGCACAACATAGTTTGGTCTGGAAAGCTCCCGTTCCAGAAGCGCTGCCGCATTCGGCTTCGCGAACAGACGGCTTTCAAAATCAAGTCCGGGAGAGAGACCCATATAGGCATGCGTCGGCCGCGCGAAACAATAGACACAGCCATGCTCACAACCGCGATAAGGATTGATCGAGCGGTCAAAAGGAATGTCCGGAGACTGGTTGCGTGTGATGATTTTGCGTGGCGCTTCATCGGTCACCTCCGTCTTGAGAGCGGATTGTTCCTCAATCGTCTCCCACCCATCATCGAAGGCCGCATAGGAAAGAGGCTCATACCGTCCGGAAGAATTGGAGCGCGCGCCCCGGCCACGCCGGCCGGTTGCAGGCACCATGGAAGACACAGGGGACGAGGGGGCATCCAGTGTCCTGGTAAGTGGTGCCGCTTTGGGGATGGGCGACCGGGCCGCCGCTCGGGGGGAAGCGGAGCGTCCGGGGCGCGCTATTCCCTTCTGAATACGCGCACCCTTGGTTTGGGAAGGGGAGGTCGAACTTTGCTCGACCGGGTGCGTGTTTTCGAAGTGAATGTCCATGGTGAGAAGATAGGAATTTATTCAGAACAAAACAAGAACATTTATGCCGTCTCGCCATTTTTTTTTCGACGATATAGATTGCGCCCATGCTGAGCGTCGTTATTCCCACATTGAATGCCGAAGAAGGTCTGCCGAGGTGCCTGAACTCACTGATCCAGGCAACAATCCAGGGACTGGTGCGCGAAGTCATCATTGCTGACGGCGGCTCAACGGACGGCACCACGGAAATCTGCGACGCAGCTGGGGCAGCACTCGTCACCGCAGAGCAGGGCCGCGGCGCCCAACTGCAGGCAGGCGCCAAGGCGGCCAAAGGCGACTGGGTGCTCTTCCTCCATGCCGACACAGTGCTCACGCCCGGCTGGGAGGCGGAGGTCTCCAAATTTCTGGAACAGGTGGATCATGGGCGGTTCCGCGGGAACGAAGTGGCTGCCGCCTTCCGCTTTGCCCTGGATGATTTTGGTCCGGCGGCAAGGTGGCTCGAATGGGTGGTGGGGCTAAGGTGTGCGATCTTCCGACTGCCTTATGGCGACCAGGGTCTGCTCATCCACAAGAACTTCTATAAGAAGCTCGGCGGCTATACGGACGCACCCTTGATGGAAGATGTAAACCTCGTCCGCCGCATTGGCTGGCGCCGCATGGTGCTTCTGCGCTCCGAAGCCGTGACAAGCCCTGCACGCTATCACCGCGACGGGTATCTGAAGCGCTCGCTCTCAAATCTCGGGCTTTTGTCGCTTTACTTCCTGCGCGTACCGCCTCGCATTTTGGCCCGGCTTTACGGATGACGCCGGAGCGCGGTCGTACAAACTGGCTCGTAGTCATGTCGAAAGCACCCCGGATGGGGAATGTGAAGACACGCCTTGCAAAAGACATTGGCGCGTCAGAGGCGCTTCGTTTCTACAAAACCAACACGCGCGACTTGCTGAGGCGCGTCGGAGACGATCCCCGCTGGACGACCGTCATTGCCGCAGCACCTGACGTTGCGGCGCCTGAAAGCGGCTTCTGGCCGGACGAGATGCCCCGGGTTCCCCAAGGTGGCGGGGATCTGGGCACCCGCATGGACAGGGTTATGAAATCCATGCCGCCCGGCCCCGTGGTGCTCATCGGTTGCGATATTCCAAATGTCACCGACGCGCACATCGCTCGAGCCTTCGACGCGCTGGGCAATCACGATGCCGTTTTTGGCCCAGCTGAAGATGGCGGCTATTGGTTGGTGGGCTTGAAGCGCTTTCCCCGTGTGCGCTCCATCTTCGACAATGTGCGCTGGTCGACGGAACATGCACTTTCCGACACCCGCGCCAATCTGAAGGGCGCGCGCGTGGCACTCCTCGACACCCTGCCGGATATTGATACGGGCGCCGACTATGCGCGCTGGAAGCGATCACATGGACACTGATCCGTTTCGCGTCTTTTTGGAAATGCAGATCCAGCTTCCCCGTAATGCACCGGGCAGCGATGCCATGACCCGCGCCGTTTTCGAAAGCCTCAAAGCTCTGCCGGATGAGCCAGACATACTCTGTATGGGCTGCGGGCAGGGGAATGAAGTGATGGAACTGCTGCGCCGGTCAAGCGGTCGAGTGACTGCCGTCGATATGCTGAAACCGTTCCTCAACAAACTGGAAGCGAAAGCCGAAGAGGCAGGCATAACCGGCGAGCGGCTTCGCACCGTCTGTTCCGACTTTGAGGCGCTCGACCTGCCCGAAGGCATTTTCGATCTGCTCTGGTCCGAAGGCGTCATCTACACGCTGGGCTTTGAAGAGGGTCTGAAATCCTGGGCAAAATATCTGAAGCCCGGCGGGCTTGTGGTGTTGTCCGAATGCACATGGCTGACGGAGGAGCCCAGCGAAGAGTCCCGGCACTTCTGGGAGACCCATTATCCGGGGATGGGGTCATTGTCTGAAAACACGGAACGCGCGAAACGTGCGGGCTTTGAGCTTATTGAGACACGCGTCCTACCGGAGGAAGATTGGTGGACGGACTATTATCAGCCACTCATTCCGCTGATCGCCGAAGCCCGCGAGATGTATGCGGGCGACGCTAGCGTTCAGGCCATGCTCAACGAAGAAGAAACCGAAATCCGACTCTATGAGCGCCACGCGGCGGACTATGGCTATGTGTTTTATGTGCTGCGGAAGAAGGGATAAAAAATCCCGCTATGGGAAATTTTTGCTTGATCCCATGGTGGGAATATTATACATTCGACGGATGAGGGTGATCTCGCGGCAGACCTTGAGGAATTTCTATTCGAGAAAAGGAAATGCGTCAGCAAAAGCACCTTGCGAAGCCTGGTTCGCCGAAGCAAAGGCCGCTGTTTGGCAGTCGCCTCAAGATATAAAAGCGCGCTACCCTGGTGCCAGCATCTTGGCTGGAAATAGGGTGGTTTTTGACTTGGGCGGCAACAAGTACAGGCTAATTGTAGCGATCCACTACAATACGAAGATTGTCTATATCCGGTTTATCGGCAGTCACGCTGATTATGACAAGGTCGACGCAGAGAAGGTTTGAAAAGATGGATATAAAGCCTATTCGGAATGCACGAGACCATGCGAAAGCGCTCAAGGAAGTCGAGCGTCTCATGACAAAAAAGCTCACCCGCAAAGAAGAGGCGTCGCTAGAGGTTTTGGGCATCTTGATAGAAGCCTATGAAGACGAGCATTTTCCAATTGAAGCACCGTCGCCTGTGGAAGCTATCAAGTTTCGTATGGAACAGCTGGGGCTTAAACAAGTGGATGTCGGACGTATCATTGGCAGCACAAGCCGCGTATCCGAAATTCTGTCAGGCAAAAGAAACCTTACTCTACCGATGATCAGAAGCCTTGCGGCTGAGCTGGATATTCCAACCGACGTGCTGGTCCAGGAACAGGTCGCATAGACAGACATCCGCGCTCAAACGGAAACGCCGAAATCCGCCTCTTTGAGCATCACGCAGCCGACTATGGCTATGTGATTTATATGCTGCGGAAGAACGCCTGACTGTTGCACCGCACTCAAAACACACACAATCAGGTCATGCCCGGGCTTGTCCGGGGCATCCAGGGACCACCAATGGAAGCGTTGGCTTGGAACCCTGGATTGCCGGAACAAGTCCGGCAATGACAATTATGTCTTTGTTGCAATAACACCAAAACTGTCACCCTCGGACTTGATCCGAGGGTCCATACGACCCGTCCGCTCTTACTGGATGCTCGGGTCAAGCCCGAGCATGACAATTGGGGAACGGAATTCGCCCATTCACTTCCGTTTATGCTCTTCCAGGCGAGGCATGATTTCGACGAAATTGCAGGGCCGGTAGCGGATGTCGAGCTGGTATTTCAGGATCTCATCCCACCCGTCTTTGACAGCTCCCGTGGAGCCGGGCAATGCGAAGAGATAGGTGCCGCCCGCGACGCCCGCCGTGGCGCGGGACTGGATCGTTGACGTGCCGATCTTGGCAAAACTCACCTGGTGGAAGAGGGCGGCAAAGCCTTCAATCTCTTTTTCATAGACGGAATGAAACGCTTCCGGCGTCACGTCGCGGCCTGTGAGCCCCGTACCGCCGGTGGAGATCACCACATCGATCTCTTTGTCTGCGATCCATTCCGCGAGCTTGCCCGTGATCGTGGTGACATCGTCCTTCACGACCACGCGGTCAGCGAGTATGTGGCCTGCGTCTTCAAGGCGGCTCACAAGCGTCGCGCCGGATGTGTCTTTGTCGAGCCCCCGCGTGTCGGACACGGTCATCACCGCAATGCGGACGGGCACAAACTCACGTGATTCATCGATACCGGGCATGGGGGCTCCATCGCTCTTTGTTTTGCGCGGAACACTTGGGCATCCTGACGCAAATGTCCAGTGCCGTGTAGATTCACGGATTGTGCAGAGAAGGTGTTTTTGAGTGAAATTTGTCACCCCGGCCGTCAGAGCCGGGGTCTATAGAGGCTATCGTATATGTCGAAAGGCTCAATGGATCCCGGATCAAGTCCGGGATGACGTCGGAGTAGACTCTCTCTGCGCGTTAAGCAGAACTCACAGAGAGTTCACCGCCGGGCGAGGGACCGGCCACCTTCCAGCGATTGATAGACAGGCCAGTCGCCGGTTGCCGCTGTTTCAAGGGACGGCGTGTCCTGGCCAAGGCGGTTCCGGTAGATCCAGAAATTGGTGAGCACCCGCTCGATATAGCCACGGGTTTCCGGCGCCGGGATGCTCTCAATGAAGAGAAGCGGATCGTTGCGATAGTCGGTATTGCGGAGCCACCGGTTGAGATTTCCGGGTCCCCCATTATAGGCCACCATCAGCTGGTAGAGATTGCCGTGGGGGTCGCCGCTTCCCATCAGCTCTTCGATATATTGCTGGCCGAGCTTCATGTTGAGGGCAGGATCAAACAATCTGTCGCGGCCATTGGCGCCAGAGCGGCGAAGCGACCGGTCCCGCGTGATATGGCTGGCTGTCGCTGGCATGATCTGCATGAGGCCGCGCGCGCCTGCGCTTGACCGCGCCAGAGGCTTGAACTTGCTCTCCTGCCGCATGAAGGCAAAGACCAGCGCCCGATCAACGCGGAACCCGTCCTGTGGCGTATAGTCCGGCACAGGGAAGAGCCCCGCATTCATCACATAGCGTTCTGGCCCATAGCTGGAGGGCACATAGGCTGCATTCGCCACCTGCATCTGGGTCGCCGGAAGATCGAGGCGCTCGGCGAGGGCGATCAGTGCATGATCAAGCGACGCATCAATACGTCCATGGCCGCGGGTGAGTTCGCCCTCCGCCAGATCGCGCCGTCCGATTTCGGTGAGCGCCACGGCCCGCGCCACTGTGTCATTTGCAAGCAGGAGGCTGAGACCCGCCTGTTCGAGCGGCGGCCGCACCCATTGGAAATCAATCTCGCGTCCCAGTTGTTCAGCGGCGAGAAGCCCATAGAAGGTCGCGCCCGTGTCTGCCGCCAGTTCCAGCATCGGCGCGGCATGGTCGGGCCTCCGATCAGCAATGTAGGCGCGGGCAGCCCAGAAACCGCCCGCCGCCCGCGTCCAGTCGCTCGCATTGGGTGCAGCTGCCAGATGAGAGAAATGGTCTGCCGCCAGCGCGAACTTTCCAAGCCGCCATGCAGAGAGGCCTGCAGTCCAATCGGCGAGGGGAACACCGTCACGGCTGCGGTTTGCCGCGCGGGTGGCTTCTTCAAGTGCCCGGTCATCGCGATGCTCGATGTAATAGGAAACTGCGATGCGGGAGAGCAGCGTGTCGAACTCAACCGCCTTCAGCCCGCGGCGAATGGAAGATTGAGAAATGTGGTTGAGCGCCTGGGTTGGCCGTTCACGGCGGAGGAGCGATCGCACTTTCCGGGCCGCATTCCGGAAATTGCGGGAGAAGTCCCGGCGCGGGCCTTCGGCAACGGCATATTGCTGGTGTGACACCTGGCGGTAGGACCGTGGCACCGGGCGACGAGGCGCGGCAGCACCAGACGGCTTCCGGCGAAGCGCCAGCTTATGGATCTTTGTTGCTTCCGGGTGATCGGCATAGTTGGCGAGCCAATCTCTGAGCTCGTGATAGCGAGAGCGATAGGCCGTCGGGTGCATGTAACGCTGATAGAGCACATGCCCCATCAAAATGTCGTTTTCCAGCTGCCCGATAAGGCGGTCAGCGGCCCGCCAGTCGCCACGGGTCTGCACAGAAAAGATGCGCGTATATCGATCCTGATCGGCATCGCTCAGATAGGAAATCGTGTTGGAGGAAGTCTGATAGTCGACCAGATCGGCGGCCTGGGCCGGCGCAAGGCTCAATGCCATGCCTGCCACTATCCCGGCTACGCAGAAATTCTTTAAAGATTTCAACTGTTTACGCACGCAACATCCCCCAACCAGCGGGGATATTCTACACGCCTAAAGCCTGCCAACAAGTTGCAGGTGCCGGATTTGGCGAACTTAATTTTTTGGTCTGGTTAACGGGGATTAGTCAGCTTCTACCTTGGCTTTAAAGTCCAACAGGTCCCGCCAGGCCAGGCGCTTCTGAGCCGGCTGTCGTAGCAGATAGGCCGGATGGAAGACCGGCAGCGCCGGGATTGTGAGATCGCCGGCGGTGACGGAACTCCATTTGCCCCGGAGCTTCATGATGCCGGATGTCGTGCCGAGCATCTGTTTGGCAGAAACGCCTCCCACCAACATCAGATGTTTAGGCGCCACAAGCTCGATATGTTTTTCAATAAAGGGCGCACACATGGCCTGCTCGACCGGCGTGGGCTGACGATTGCCCGGCGGCCGCCAGGGCAACACATTGGTGATGTAGACATGTTCGCGGTCGAGACCGATGGCTGCCAACATCCGGTCGAGCAGTTGCCCGGAGCGACCAACAAAAGGCAGTCCCTGAATATCCTCATCCCGTCCGGGCGCTTCGCCGACCAGCATAATATTCGCATCCGGATTGCCGTCCGCGAAGACAAGGTTCTTTGCCGTGTGCTTCAACGGACAGGCATCGAACTTCTCCAACGCGGCACGCAGTTCATCCAGGGTACTACAGGATGCGGCGATGGCCTTCGCTTCCCCGGCTTGTTCAACAGTATCGAGAGGAATCGCGGCCGGAGAGGAGGTGGTCGGCGGTGCCGATGGGGCAAAGGTAGGCCGTTCCCCGGGTAGGGTCCGTGGACCCTTCGAAACAGGCGACTCGCTTGCTGGTTGAGCAGCGCGTGCATTCAGCGTGTAGCGATCAATCGCCTCGTCGGAGAGCCCGTCCGTCACCCCGGCTTCCACATAAAAGCGCAGCAGTGCGACCGCTTCGTGCGGGGTCATGTCGTCAAGGGCAGTCACAATTAAGGGCGTTGTCTCAGGTTTTTCGCAAATTCGGCACTTCCGCTGCGGCAGGTGCGACCTTTGAGGCATTGAATGCCCCGCCGATCCCTTTAGACTCGGGAAGTGGTCATATTTTGCCCCCCTTATGCACCCGCGTCACGCGATTCCGCTGTTCCCAGCGTCACATTAGTTGACCTCACACCGTCAAAACACCATAAGAGGGGCCAAATTTCAGCGCCCGATCAGGTGTTCTCGCAACAATTCTGAGCATCTGGGGCCAACCAGTTCGTCGCGGACCCTCAAGACCATCCCGCGCCGGACGAGGAGAGAGACATGAGCGAAGAATCCGGAGCGCTGGCTGAGCGCGAATATATGGAATATGACGTCGTCATCGTTGGCGGCGGGCCTGCAGGCCTTTCAGCGGCCATCCGGCTTCGGCAGCTCGCAGCAGAGGAAGATTTCGATCTCTCGGTCTGTGTGATTGAAAAGGGATCTGAGATCGGGGCGCATATTCTTTCAGGTGCCGTCATCGATCCCGTTGCGCTGAACGAGCTTCTCCCGGACTGGAAAGACCGGGACGCGCCGCTCAACACGGAAGTGGAGAAGGATCACTTCCTGTTCTTAGGCCCCTCTGGCGGCATCCGCATTCCGAACTTCATCATGCCACCTCTTATGAGCAATCATGGCAATTACATTGCAAGCCTTGGCAATGTCTGCCGCTGGCTTGCGGGCATTGCTGAAGAAATGGGCGTGGAAATCTACCCAGGCTTTGCGGGCGCGGAAGTTCTCTACAATGAAGATGGATCGGTCCGCGGCGTGGCAACCGGTGATATGGGCGTTGGCAAAGAGGGCGACCAGAAAGACACCTATATGCGCGGCATGGAACTGCGCGGCAAATACACGCTGTTTGGGGAAGGTGTCCGGGGTTCCCTCTCAAAAGAACTGATCCGGAAGTTCAATCTCGACGAAGGCCGTGAGCCTCAGAAATTTGGGATTGGCATCAAAGAGCTTTGGGAAGTCGACCCTAAGAAACATAAAAAAGGTCTGATCCAGCATTCATTCGGCTGGCCGTTGAAAGCCAACACCGGTGGCGGGTCATTCCTCTATCACTTCGATGACAATTTGGTGTCGGTCGGCTTTGTGGTGCACCTGAACTACAAAAACCCGCACTTGTCTCCTTTTGAGGAATTTCAGCGGTTCAAAACGCACCCAACTATTCGCGAAACATTCGAAGGCGGGAAACGTATCTCCTACGGCGCGCGAGCGATCACGGAGGGCGGTTTCCAGTCCGTGCCGAAGCTTACCTTCCCGGGCGGCGCTCTTATTGGCTGTTCCGCGGGCTTTGTAAACGTGCCCCGCATTAAAGGCAGCCACAACGCCATGGCCACCGGCATGATGGCGGCGAACGCCGCATTCGAAGCTGTCAAAGACGGCCGCCAGGCGGATGTGCTGAGCGCTTATGATGAAGCCTATGAAGGCAGCCACGTCGAAAAAGACTTGAAGCGTGTCCGCAACGTGAAACCACTCTGGTCCAGGTTCGGCACGATCTTCGGCGTTGGCCTTGGCGGCATCGACATGTGGATGAACCAGCTAGGGATTGGTTTGCCGTTTACTCTGAAGCATGGCAAGCCGGACCACGCGGCGACGGAACCAGCGGACAAACATAAACCTATCGAGTATCCAAAACCCGATGGGGTGATCTCGTTCGACCGTCTGTCATCCGTCTTCTTGTCGGCGACCAACCACGAAGAAGATCAGCCGGTCCATCTTCGCCTTACAGACGACACGGTGCCGATCGCGCACAATCTGCCCATGTTTGATGAACCTGCTCAGCGCTATTGTCCGGCTGGGGTCTACGAAGTGATGCGGGAAGACGATGGATCTGATCCACGCTTCGTCATCAATGCGCAGAACTGCGTTCATTGTAAGACGTGCGACATCAAAGACCCGACCCAGAATATCAACTGGACGGTGCCGGAAGGTGGCGGTGGGCCCAATTACCCAAACATGTGATCAAGTATGAGCTGTTTTCTGACGATTTATCGTTTTGTGGTGGGTCTTTAGAAAGCAAAGGCCAAAAAATTCAGGTAGGGTCGACCCGTCAAACGGTCGGCCCTATTTTTCTGGTTCGACGACATCAGTGAAGGGTAGAGGCCTTAAGTGGGATTGCGGTTACTGACACGTAGTCTAGGGATTTTGGCGATTGCGGCAACACTGGGTGCCTGCACGGGCTCCGGCTTTGGCACAAGCCAAAGAAACCCGGACTCCCTGTATGGAAATTACCTGGCAGCGCGCCATGCGGGCACCATCCGCGATATGGACGCAGCCGCCAAGTACTACGCCCAGGCGCTTGCCGAGGACCCGGGGAACCCGGTGATCATCGAACGTGCCTTCTTGCTGTCGGTCACAGCGGGAAATGTCTCTGAAGGTCTGAACCTCACATCAGATATCCTTGAGCGCGATCCTGATAATCGAACCGCCCGGCTTGTGCGTGCGCTGTCAGCGCTCAAGGCGTCTGACTATGATCGCACGATCAGTGAGATTGATGCTGCGGCGCCAGGACCTTTCACAGCTCTTGTCGGCACGCTTGCCAAAGCCTGGGCCGCCGCCGGGAAACAAGACGCGGCTTTGGCTTATGAAGAGTTGAATTCATTTCAAGACAGGCCGGCCTTTGATCTTTTCCGAATTTTGCATGAGGCATTGATCGCGGACTATTTAGGTGATGCTGCGCGGGCGCGGACCGGATACATCGCCGCCCAAGAAGCAAGCGGCGGCGCCAGCCTTAGGATCATCCAGGCCTATGGCCGGTTTCTGGAGTCTCAGGGTGATACCGAGCTTGCCCGTGAGGTGTACAACAATTACGGGCGCCTGGCGCCCGACCATCCAATTATTGAGAGCGCCCTTACGCGGCTAAAGTCGGGTGTGGCACCTGCGCCATTGGTGAAAACACCAGCAGACGGGTTGGCTGAAGCGCTTTACGGACTGGCGTCGGCGCTTGCGCAGGAAAGCGGGATTGATATTTCGATTCTGTATACCCAGCTGGCCCTCTATCTTCGATCTGACTTTGATGTGGCGCGCACGCTCCTCGCAGACTTGTACGAGCGGGGCGACCGCCTGGAAGATGCGATAGCAACCTACGGACGAATCCCACGGACATCACCGCTTTATCAGAATGCCCAAATCCAGATCGCCATTGATATGGATCGACTGGATAGAACGTCAGAGGCGGTTGGACGGCTTCGTGCGCTCATTCGACAGTACCCGGATGCTGTAGAACCTTTGACTGCACTGGGCGACATCCTCCGCGGTCGCAAAGACTATGCAGCGGCCGTCAGTGAATATTCCAAGGCGATTGACCTCATCGGTGAACCAAACGAGCGGTTCTGGACGGTCTATTACGCACGCGGCATGTGCTATGAGCGATTGAAGCTTTGGCCGAGCGCCGAGAAAGATCTCAAGCTGGCGCTTGAACTGTCCGGGGACCACCCGCTGGTCTTGAACTATTTGGGATACTCCTGGATTGAGCAGAAAATACATCTCGAAGAAGCCATGGCGATGATCCGCCGCGCCGTAGAGCAGCGCCCTGATGATGGCTACATTGTTGATAGCTTGGGCTGGGCGTATTTCATCATCGGTGACTATGAAAACGCTGTCATCCACCTCGAACGCGCCGTTCAATTGCAGCCGGATGATCCGACAATCAATGATCACCTAGGCGACGCCTTCTGGCGCGTCGGACGCAGGATCGAAGCCCGCTTTCAATGGCAACATGCGCTCGAACTTGATCCTGAAGAAGAACAGGCAATCGCGATCAGAGATAAGCTCGAGAACGGCCTTGACGATACGGACGTCGAAATGAGCGCTGACGCGGGATCCTAATGTCAGCTGGCATTCTTGAACTCGCGAATGCGAAGATCAACCTGTCCCTGAACGTCAGGGGCCGACAACCAAACGGCTATCATCAATTAGAAAGTCTCGTTGTTTTTGCGAGTGTGGCCGATCGCATCACCTGTTCCGATGCAGATGTGTTGAGCTTGGAGATATCGGGCCCCTTCGCCGATGAGTTGTCAGACGACGAAAACAACCTTGTACTAGAGGCGGCCAAAGTGTTTTCAGCAGCCCTTGGGCGTGATCCTACGGTGGCGTTTGAACTGGAGAAAAAACTGCCGATTGCGTCAGGCATTGGCGGGGGGTCCGCAGACGCTGCGGCAGCACTTCGCGCCATGATGCGCCTGTGGGGCGATCCGCCCGGGTCGATTAGCGGTATTGCGTTACAACTCGGCGCAGATGTGCCGGTCTGCTTGAAAAAACGCCCAAGCTTTATGACAGGGGTAGGCGAAAACATTCGGACGGTTCCGCGTCTGCCGGAAATTCATGCGGTGCTTGCGAATCCGGGCATCTCTGTTTCGACAGCAGAGGTATTCAATCGGCTTCAGGCGGGACCGGTCGAGGGACCGGATCGCCTGCCGGTCCTGCCAGGCGTCGAAACGCTCGATCGGCTCGTCACATGGCTGGAAGAAAATGGAAATGATCTGGAAGCGCCCGCCATGGCCATTGCGCCTGTTATTGGAACGGTGCTCGATGCGTTGCGGGGGACATCTGGGTGCCGCTTGGCACGCATGAGCGGCAGTGGCGCCACTTGTTTTGCTCTCTATGACAATCCATTCGACGCGGCCGAAGCTGCAGCTGAGCTCAAACAGAAACACAGCAACTGGTGGGTCACGGCTACCAGGCTGCTTGGCTCTGCGTGAAGATGCCGCCTAGTAAGCGCGGCTGATGCAGAAATCGACAAGACCATTCAGCGCATCGCGGCGCTCGGACGCCGGGAAAATGCCGAGAGCATCCCGCGCCATCTCACCATAATGACGAGCGCGGGTGACGGTATCTTCAATCGCATTATGATCGTTCATGATCTCGAAGGCGCGCTCTAGGTCGCCATCCTGCTGATCGCCATCCTGCAAAGTCCGGCGCCAGAATGCGCGCTCGTCATCATCGCCCCGCCGATAGGCCAGCACGACCGGCAGAGTAATCTTACCTTCACGGAAATCGTCGCCGACATTCTTACCGAGCGTCGCAGCTTTGCCATTGTAGTCGAGTGCGTCGTCAACCAGTTGGAAGGCAATACCAAGATTGCGGCCGTAAGACTCCAGGGCAGCTGCCTGACCACCATTCTGGCCGGCAACCACGGCGCCTATCTCTGTTGCCGCGGCAAAGAGCGCTGCGGTTTTTGCGCTGATCACTTTGAGATACGCGTCTTCAGTCGTGCTTGTGTCTTTCGCCGTGGCCAGCTGCATCACTTCGCCCTCAGCAATAACCGAGGCGGCTTCACTTAAGATTTCGAGCGCACGGAGAGATTTGGTCTCCACCATGAGCTTAAACGCCCGGCCTAGCAGAAAATCGCCGACCAAAACACTTGCTTGATTACCCCAGATGAGACGCGCCGTCGTTTGACCTCGGCGCATGTCGCTTTCGTCCACAACATCATCATGAAGAAGGGTGGCGGTATGCATAAACTCGACGGACGCCGCCAGACGCACATGGTCACTGCCGGCATAGCCGCACATGCGTGCACAGGTGAGCGTTAGCATAGGGCGAAGGCGTTTGCCGCCTGACTCAATCAAGTGATTGGCAAGCTCAGGGATCATCTCCACATCGGAGCCCATTCGATCCCGAATAAGCTCGTTTACAGCCTCCATATCTTCAGCAACAAGACGCTGAAGGGTCCGGACGGCTTCTTCACTGTTTTTACGCTCACCTTCGAGCGGGACGACAACACCCAACGGGATCCCCAGTTCTCAAGTTTCGCTGAGAAACGGTCTGAATCAGTCCGCGAAACAGCTCAATTGCCTTTACATGTGCCACAATAGGAGGCCGGACACCGAGCGGCAAGTGCGTCCCAGCGCCGCTCCTTGAAGAGTGATCGCCCGACGCTTGAGGAAATGGACTGTGAAAGAACTTCTACGAACAAATGATGTGGTTCTCCTGTCCTTTCTGGAAGCGCGCCTTAAAGGTGAAGGCATTGAACCTTTCATTCTGGACATGAACGCGAGCATCGTTGAGGGCTCAATCGGCATTTTGCCCCGCCGGTTGATGGTCATCGACGAGGATTTCGAGCAGGCGCGTGCCATAGTCATCGCTGCTCAAACAGAGGCAGACTGACAAAATTCACACATTAATTTTATGGAAATAGGTCCATCCTAACATCAAAGCTGTTAGTGAGTATTGGGTTGGAGAAGTGCCATGCGTATCGCGGTACCTTCAGCCGGGACACAAGTGTTAGACTCGAGCGTTCGTGAAGCTTTGGGAAAGCTTGCGTCACGATCAAATGTCAGGCCCTGCCTGGGCTGTTCGAAGACCTGCAAGACATGCGGGTCCACCACCTGCCGGTGCCAATGCTCCACCAAATGCCCCGACGCACCTCGAATGTTGTCATCGGATCCTGAGAGCTTTCCCATTGAGAGTGGCATTGTGCCCTTAGTGTACGTCCTTGCAGACACGGGCGTCATTCAGACCGTCTGGTCATGTGAGGGGCATTTGCAGCCATCTGGTGCGGAGCTATGGAAAAGCCCCCAAGTCTGGTTTTGCGCGGATGACGCCGTCGCGGCCCAATTGCTGTCAGTCGCCATCTTTGATCTGCGCGAGCGCTTGCATTGCGCGGACTGGTTGCTCCGTCTGGTGCCGATTGAGCGTGGACTGACGTCTGTCTATGCAGTGGAGCCGCGCATTGAAACCGGCCATGACGGTGCCCCAACGCTCGAATTACTGAGGGAAGACGTGCAGACAATAGCGGAGCGCCTCCCGACATCCCTCCGCGCGTTGGCCACAAGCCTTTTGGCCGGCCGGACTTGACGTGTCCTGATGGATGGGTCTCCATGCCTGCATGGCGACATCACAACATTCCGGCCTGACCGACGACGGATTTCTGGGTGACCGGCTCCAGATTTTGCAGCCGGAGAAAGGCTATAGGGCTGGCATTGATGCCGTAATGCTCGCGGCTTCGATTCCGGCGCAATCCGAAGACCATGTTCTTGATGTTGGCGCGGGCGTCGGCGTGGCGTCATTATGCCTTGCCTCTAGATGCGCTGCGGCGAAAGTCACCGGCCTTGAAGTGCAGGCAACCCTCGTTGCGACTGCGCGCAAGAATAGTGAACGCAATGCCTTGAAAGCAAGCGTATGTGTGGTCGAGGGGTCCGTTACCGAGAAAGCAGCAAGCTTGGCCGACAAAGGAGCCGCATACGGAAGTTTCGATCATGTCATGACCAACCCGCCATTCTATGAAGCAGGTAAAGTTTGGGGCTCGCCAAATGACAGCAAAGCGCGCGCCCATGCCCTTGAAGAGGTTGCTCTTGATGAATGGTTGCGTGTTACCTGCGCCATGGCAAAACCAAAAGGGACCGTGACGATCATCCATCGTGCCGATGCGTTGCCGGAGCTCTTGAAGGGCGTCGAAGGGAAGCTCGGCGGCCTCATCGCCTTTCCCTTGTGGCCGTCAGCGGACGCAGAAGCCAATCGCATTTTGCTCCAGGGGGTGAAAGGGTCGCGAGCACCCCTGACGCTCGCGAGAGGTCTGGTCCTTCATGAGGCCTCCGGCGGGTTTACAGCTGAGGCTGACGCGATCTTGCGGGCCGGCGCTCCCTTGGACCTGGGTTCTGCTTGAGAAAACCCAAAAAAGTCTTATGTAGAGCCCATGGTCAAGAAAACACTCATCAATGCTATTCCCCACAAAGGTCTTCGTGAACGTCTGCTCGACCGGATCGATCCCGATGTCTCTGTTGTTCCCGTTGTGCGTCTCACTGGCGTGATCGCATCGTCCGGTCCTTTGAGAGAGGGGCTTAATCTCGCTGGCGTTGCCGGCGATCTCGAAGCCGCCTTTAAGGCGCGGGATGCAAAAGCCGTCGCCCTGGTGATTAACTCGCCGGGTGGGTCGCCCGTTCAGTCCTCCTTGATCTTCAAACGCATTCGATCACTCGCAGAAGAACACAAGCTGCCGGTTCTCGCATTTGTGGAAGATGTGGCAGCGTCGGGCGGCTACATGATCGCCTGCGCAGCCGACGAAATTTATGCGGACGAACATTCCGTCGTGGGCTCCATCGGTGTGGTGAGTTCAGGCTTTGGCTTCACAAAGCTGATTGAAAAGCTGGGTGTCGAGCGCCGCGTCCACACGGCTGGGGAAAGCAAAGCCATGCTGGATCCCTTCAAGCCGGAGGACCCGGAAGAGGTGGCCCGTCTCGAAGCACTTCAGGAAGAAGTACACAAAGGTTTCAAGGACCTGGTGCGTAAAGCCCGGGGCGACAAGCTGGAAGGCGACGAAAAGCAGCTCTTTTCCGGTGAGTTCTGGGTCGCCACCCAGGGCATCAAATATGGCCTTGTGGATGGTATTGGCGATCTGCGTGGCATCACCCGCGAGAAATATGGTGAGAAGGTGCGCCTTCGCCTGGTTGGGGGTCCGCGCCCCTGGTGGCGGCGCAGGCCTGGCATTGCAGGCGAATTGCCGGACACAAGCAGTTTTGCGACGGATCTCCTGGGCGCGTTGGAAGCCCGTTCCCTTTGGTCTCGTTTCGGGCTTTAATGCGCTTCGGTCAGCTGGGGGCAGCCGAGACCGACGGATGAGATCGACATGAACGATATTGTATTCACAGGGCTGATCATGGCCGGCGTCTATGGCGTCGCCAAGCTGGTGAAAAAATACCGCGAAAAAGCGCGCACCCGAATTGAAGAAAAGGTGCACCCGCAAGAACCACGTGATCTCGGGACGCTGGAACGCGCGCCCGATGGCACTTTCGCACCCGAACAACCCCGCTAAACAAAACACCACTAAGCTACACATGTGGCGAAGTACCCAACATTAGGTAAGGAAGCCGCATGTTAAGCAATCTGTTTTCGATGAAAGATAAAGTGTGCGTGGTCACCGGGGGTTCCCGTGGGCTCGGCCGCGCCATGACAGAGGCCTATCTCGAAGCAGGCGCCGCGCGCGTCTATATCACCGCCCGGAAGGCAGAGGCGTGTGAACAGGCTGCGGAAGAACTCTCCGCAATGACTGAAGGCGGCGAATGTGTCGCCATTCCGAGCAATCTCAGCACGGCAGACGAAATTGCCCGGTTCGGTGATGCACTCGCTGAGCGGGAACAGTCCATCGACACGCTGGTAAATAATGCGGGTACCGCCTGGGAAGCGCCGATGGAACAGTTCCCGGAAAATGGCTGGGACAAGGTGGTGGACCTCAATACCAAAACGCCGTTCTTCCTGACACAAAAGCTCCTGCCTCAGTTGAAAGCAGCGGCAGCCGCCAGCGGAGATGCGAGTGTGATCAATACCGGCTCCATCGCCGGCATCATCGGCAACTCGTCGAACACGTTCAGCTATGCAGCGTCTAAAGCCGCCATCCACCAGCTCACCCGGAACATGGCCTTTGCATTGGCGGACGACAAAATCCGGGTGAATGCCATCGCCCCCGGCCGTTTCCATTCCAAGATGACGGAAGTGTTTGAGAACAACAAAGAAGGCTATGAAGCGGAAATCAAAGCGATCCCGCTCCATCGCTGGGGAAATGACGACGACATCAGGGGCATCGCGCTCTTGCTGGCGAGCCGGGCAGGGGGCTTCATCACCGGCGAGATCATCACCGTCGACGGCGGCACGACCCTGAGATAGCCAGGCCCTTGGCGGCGGCAATATGTGGCGCCGCGGCCCGCTGGACCCCTGCTTGACCGGGCGCGCCTCGCCCGGTTACTTTGCGCCCGCTTTCAGAGTTTTCCTTTAGATTCTGGGGGTTAGCGTTACCAGGCGAAGTCGCCTGACTTCGCCGTCCGGTAACGCGACAATGCAAAGAGTCCAAGCGTTACCAGGCAAGGTTGCCCAACTTCGCCGTCCGGGAACGCGCCAAACAAAAGTAAGCGAATTTCCGTCATTTTCTGAGAGTTAAGTCATGTCCAGCCCAGCCGGTTCCGCCGACAAGACCCGGAACACGTCTTTTCAGTCGCTTATTCTGACCCTTCAGCAGTACTGGGCAGACTATGGTTGCGTCATCCTGCAACCCTACGATGTGGAGATGGGCGCGGGCACCTTTCACCCAGCGACGACACTGCGCTCCCTTGGTCCGAAGCCCTGGAACGCGGCCTATGTGCAGCCGTCTCGGCGGCCGACCGATGGTCGTTATGGCGACAACCCCAATCGCTTCCAGCACTATTACCAGTTTCAGGTGATGCTTAAACCCAGCCCGGAGAACATTCAGGAGCTCTACCTCGAAAGCCTTTATGCGCTCGGGATTGACCCAAAGAACCATGACATCCGCTTCGTGGAAGATGACTGGGAGAGCCCGACGCTGGGCGCCTGGGGTCTGGGGTGGGAAGTCTGGTGCGACGGCATGGAAGTCTCCCAGTTCACTTATTTCCAGCAGGTCGGTGGCTTCGACTGTTCACCGGTCGCGGGCGAGCTGACCTATGGCCTGGAACGCCTCGCCATGTATGTGCAAGGCGTCGACAATGGCTATGAGCTGAACTTCAATGGTCAGGAAGGCGACAAAAAGGTCACCTATGGCGACGTCTTCCACCAGAACGAGGTTCAGTTCTCTCATTACAATTTCAACGCGGCGAACACGGACATTCTGTTCCGGCACTTCGAAGATGCGGAGAAAGAATGCGCGGCGCTTCTGGAATATGATCCGCCCCTGGCGCAGCCCGCTTATGACCAGTGCATCAAGGCAAGCCATGCCTTCAATCTTCTGGATGCGCGCGGTGTGATCTCCGTAACTGAACGCCAAGCCTATATCGGCCGCGTGCGCGCACTCGCCAAAGCCTGTTGCGAAGCCTATCTCGAGACGCCCCAAGCTGGCGGTGAGGAGGGCGCGGCATGACTTGTCTGTCATTCCCTCATCCTGAGGAGCGGCGGGGCCGCGTCTCGAAGGATGACGACAAAAAAGATGCTTCGAGACGGCCCTTGTCGGGCCTCCTCAGCATGAGGTTGGTGATGGGAGGGAAGCTCTGATGGCCGATCTTCTGCTCGAACTGTTTTCTGAAGAGATCCCTGCGCGCATGCAAAAGCGGGCGTCGGAAGACCTGCAAAAAATGGTGACCGACGCTCTCGCCAAAGAAGAAGTCTTTGGGGAAGGCGCCCGCGCCTTTGCGACGCCGCGCCGTTTGACCTTGGCGATCTCCGGTCTCCCCGTCCGTCAGCAGGACCGCAAGGAAGAACGCAAAGGTCCCCGCGTCGGCGCCCCTGAAAAAGCGATGGAAGGCTTCTTGAAGTCATCGGGCTTGACCCTCGATCAATGCGAGACCCGCGAAGACAAGAAGGGCGAATATTACGTCGCCGTTATCGAAAAAACCGGTCGCGGCACTGACGAGCTGATCGCGGAGATTGTGCCGGACGTGATCCGGACCTTCCCCTGGCCGAAGAGCATGCGCTGGGGATCAGGGTCGCTCCGCTGGGTGCGCCCGCTCCACTCCATCGTCTGCACTCTTGATGGCGAAGTGGTGCCGTTTGAAGTTGCCAATGAACCGGGAAAACCCATCAAGTCCGGCGACGTGACCTACGGCCACCGTTTCATGGGGCCGGACGCGATCAAGGTCCGCGAGTTCGACGATTATGTGGAGAAGCTGGCGCGCCAGAAAGTCATGCTCGACCCGGAAGCCCGCGCTGCCCACATTCTGGAAGACGCCAAGAACCTCGCCCATGCCCAGAACCTGGAACTGATTGAGGATGATGCACTCCTTCACGAAGTGGCGGGTCTGGTGGAATGGCCGACGGCGCTCATGGGCACCATCGACGATGAGTTCATGGAAATTCCGCAAGAAGTGCTCACCTCTACTATGCGCGCTAACCAGAAATACCTGGCGCTTCAAACCCGACCCTTCGAGACGCGGTCCCCTTCTCATGGGACCGCTCCTCAGGGTGAGGGGGATAAGCAACAGCCTCATGGCTCGGAGGGCGCAACAAATAAAGGGCCTCATGCTGAGGAGGGCGCGCCAGCGCCCGTCTCGAAGCAGGGCGTCCTCGCGCCGCGCTTTATCGTGGTCTCCAACATTGAGCCGGAAGATGGCGGCGCGGCGGTGATCAACGGCAATGAGCGCGTGCTCCGCGCCCGCTTTGCCGATGCCCGCTTCCTCTGGGAACAGGACAAGCAGCACAGCCTTGAAGACTTTGCGAAGAAACTCGATCAAATCAAGTTTTACGAAGGTTTGGGGGATATGAGCGCGAAAGGTGAGCGTATCGCCATCCGGTCTCACCAGCTTGCTACGGAACTTGGCGTGGATCCAGAAGTCGCTTTCAAAGCAGGGGAATTGTGCAAGGCCGACCTAGTCTCTGGAATGGTCTACGAGTTTCCTGAACTGCAGGGGCTTATCGGAGCATACTACGCTGAAGATCAGGGTGAACCAAAGGCGGTCTCTAACGCGATCCGCGATCATTATGCTCCTCGAGGAGCAGACGATGCAGTCCCTTCAGAGGCAATCACTATCGCGGTAGCACTGGCAGATAGATTGGATACGCTGATTGGTTTTTGGATGTTGGGAGAAAAACCCACTGGTTCAAAAGATCCTTTTGCACTCCGTCGTGCAGCCTTGGGCATTGTGCGGATCATTCTCGAAAACGAGATTAGGGTGTCGTTGGCGGACGAGTTGAGTGAGTCATGCCTTTGGGTGTGGAATACCCAACTTTTCGAACGTAGCGACAAAATTCAAGATGTACTCCAAAAACTGAAGGCTGACTTTGGTGAGACAAATTTGGTAAATGCTTACGCAGAAAATCTTAGATCCGCGCTGGAAGGTGATACCTCAGAAGAAGAATGGAACTCGTGGAAACCAGTACAATCGGACCTCCTGTCCTTCTTCGCGGACCGTCTGAAAGTCTATCTCCGCGACAAGGGGGTCAAACATGACTTGGTCGATGCGGTCTTTGCGTTGCCGGGTCAAGACGACCTGCTCCTGATCGTGCGCCGGGTTGACGCCCTCGCAGAATTTCTGGTTACGGACGATGGGGCCAATCTCCTCGCGGGCACCAAACGCGCAGCGAACATCCTCAGGATCGAAGAGAAAAAAGACAAAACAACCTATGCCGGCGCGCCGGACGCAAGCCTCTTCGAATCGGACGAAGAAAAAGCCCTCGCATCTGAGATCAATGTCGCCCGCGATGCAGCGGCCAAAGCCGTGGGACAAGAAGATTTCGCGGCCGCCATGGCAGCGATCGCAAAATTGCGCGGACCCGTCGATGCCTTTTTCGAAAAGGTCACGGTGAATTCAGAGGATAACAAGGTCCGCGAAAACCGCTTAAAGCTCCTCGCAGAAATCAGGACGGCGTTGCAGGGCGTGGCGGATTTCTCGAAGATTGAAGGGTGACCTTTGATCTCTATTCGCTCATGCTTCGAGACGGTCCTGGCGGACCCCTCAGCATGAGGTTTGCTACAGCCTCATCCTGAGGAGCGGCGAAGCCGCGTCTCGAAGGATGGGAAATGGTCAAAGGACGCAAGCATGACCGGTTCGACGAAGTGGGTTTATGGGTTTGGCGGCGGAAGTGCGGAGGGGGATGCGACCTTACGCGAACTCCTCGGCGGCAAAGGGGCGAACCTCGCCGAAATGGCCAATCTGGGGCTGCCTGTGCCACCTGGCTTCACCGTCAGCACCGAAGTCTGCACCGCTTTTTACGACAATGATCGGACCTATCCCGACGGAATGAAGGACCAGGTTGCCAGCGCTCTTGGCGGCGTTGAGAAGGTTGTGGGCGCTGAATTCGGCAATCCTGAAAATCCACTGCTCGTATCTGTGCGCTCCGGCAGCCGCGCGTCCATGCCCGGCATGATGGACACGGTCCTGAACTTAGGCCTCAATGACGCCACCGTTGCGGGCCTTGCCGCGAAAGCGGATGAGCGCTTTGCCTATGACAGCTACCGCCGCTTCATCCAGATGTATTCCGATGTGGTGCTCGGGGTGGATCACCACAATTTCGAGGAGATCCTCGACATCTACAAGGAAGAGAACGAGCACTATCTCGACACGGATCTGGGCGCCGCCGATTGGAAAGAAGTCATCACGCGTTTTAAAGCGCTCGTTGAAGAAGAGCTCGACGAGCCTTTCCCCCAAGATCCAAATGAGCAGCTCTGGGGCGCCATCAATGCCGTCTTCGGCTCCTGGCAGAATGCCCGCGCGGTCACCTATCGCCGTCTCCACAATATTCCGGACGAATGGGGAACAGCCGTCAACATTCAGGCCATGGTCTTCGGCAATATGGGGAACACATCGGCGACCGGGGTGGCTTTCACGCGGAATCCGTCGACCGGGAACAAAGCGTTCTACGGCGAGTTCCTCGTCAATGCCCAGGGTGAAGATGTCGTGGCCGGCATCCGCACGCCACAGCACCTCACCAAATTGGCGCGCGAAGAGAGTGGTGAGACGGCGCCGTCCATGGAAGAAGTCATGCCGAGCGTCTATGGCGAGCTTGTCGAGGTCTACAAAAACCTCGAGGGCCATTACCGCGACATGCAGGACCTGGAATTCACCGTCCAGGAAGGCAAGCTGTGGATGCTGCAGACACGGAGCGGCAAGCGCACCGCCAAGGCAGCGATCAAGATTGCTGTCGACATGGCCTCTGAAGGTCTGATCAGCCGTGAAGAGGCGGTGACCCGCGTTGATCCGGCCTCGCTTGATCAACTTCTCCACCCGACCATCGACCCGAACGCTGAGCGAAATGTCGTGGCGACGGGGCTCCCGGCCTCCCCGGGCGCGGCGTCCGGCGAGATCGTCTTCTCCTCAGAAGAAGCAGCTTCCTTGAAGGCGCAGGGTCGCGATGTGGTGCTGGTGCGCGTGGAAACGAGCCCGGAAGACATTCACGGCATGCATTCCGCTGTAGCGATCCTCACCACCCGAGGCGGTATGACCAGCCACGCCGCCGTAGTGGCGCGCGGCATGGGCAAACCCTGTGTGTCGGGGGCGGGCACGGTCAAAATCGACTATGCGGCTGAGACCATGGTAAGCCTTGGCGAGAAATTCTCCAAAGGCGATCTGATCACGGTCGACGGATCGACAGGGCAGGTCATGCGCGGCGCTATGCCGATGTTACAGCCGGAGCTTTCGGGCGACTTCAGCACCCTCATGGGCTGGGCCGACGAAGCCCGCCGGATGACCGTGCGCGCCAATGCGGAAACCCCGGATGACGCGCGGGTTGCCCGTGAGTTCGGTGCCGAAGGCATTGGCCTGTGCCGCACAGAGCACATGTTCTTCTCCGATGATCGCATTCTCGCCATGCGCGAGATGATCATCGCTGACGATCAGGCAGGTCGCCGCAAAGCGCTCGACAAAATCCTACCCATGCAGCGCGAAGATTTCCGCCAGCTTTTCACCATCATGAGCGGGCTGCCAGTCACGATCCGCTTGCTGGACCCGCCGCTCCATGAATTCCTTCCGCACAGCGAGGAAGAGATTGCAGAGGTGGCTGAGGCCGCAGGTCTCTCCGCCGACAAGATGCGCCGCCGCCTGGCAGAGCTCAATGAAGCCAATCCGATGCTCGGGCACCGCGGGTGCCGATTGGGCATCACCTATCCCGAGATTTATGAGATGCAGGCGCGGGCGATTTTTGAAGCAGCACTTGTTGCGGCGGAAGAGACCGGCGCTGCCGTGATCCCGGAAGTCATGGTTCCGCTTGTCGCGACCAAGGCCGAGCTCGAATATTTGAAAGAGCGGATTATCGCTGTCGGGGATGCTGTATCAAAAGAGAAAGACAAGCCGCTGGAATATCAGGTCGGCACCATGATCGAACTGCCCCGCGCGGCGCTGCGCGCAGGCGAGATCGCCCATTCGGCGGAATTTTTCTCCTTCGGCACCAATGACCTCACCCAGACCACCTACGGCATCAGCCGGGATGATTCGGCGAACTTCCTGAAAGATTATCTGGGCAAAGGTATCGTGCCCGCAGACCCCTTTGTTTCCCTCGACCAGGAAGGGGTGGGCGAATTGGTTCAGATCGCCGCTGAGAGGGGCAGAGCCACCCGGCCCGACATCAAACTGGGCATTTGTGGGGAGCATGGGGGCGATCCAGCATCCGTACATTTCTGCGAAGGCGCGGGGCTCCACTATGTCTCCTGCTCGCCCTACAGGGTCCCGATTGCGCGGCTGGCGGCCGCCCAGGCGGCAGCCCAAAAGGCCAGCAAATAGGACGTCATTGAGTCGGCGAAATTAGGCACCGCTTTCTAAAATGAGGGGGCGGCGAGCGGTCGCACGCATCTGTGATCAGGCGTGTGAAATGCGCTTTTTTCACCAAGTCGCCCGTATCGGTGTAAATGAAAAATCCCAGTGGATTCAGTCACTTCGCGGAAAGATTATGGTAAATAAACCATTTATGACCAGCGCCCCCGTTAACCAAGATGGTACCCGTTAAGCTTCTGTTTACCCCGACTGTGATTCCCTAATCCTATTGAAAAACAACCGCTTAGACCTATTTCGCGAGTGTGGCTGGGGCGTTATTGCCGGACCCAAAAGTTTATGATACTCCCCCGCAACCCTGCTGACGGATTGTCAGCTGAGTGAGGGTGATCCGGCAGCGCCGGGCATGTAAGTGGCACAAGCGTTGCTGCGTAGGAGGCAAGACCGCACCGACAGAGTTAAAGCGGTCAAAGTGAGACACGAATACCAACCAAGGTATGGGCATGGGGCCCTTGCCGGGATGAGAACGGACCAAAAGCGATGAACAAGCTCGCTCAATGGCTCGATATAGGACACTACCTTCGGGAACCTGCGCACTTTGCGGCTGGCCTGACTGTGTCTGCCGTCCTGGCGTCGGTTTTCTGGGCAAATGTCTCGACCGCAGCCGTTGATCCTGTTTCTGGCGTCGACGGAAACCGTCTCATTCTCTCCAGCTTCTCCGACCCGCAGCTGCTCGACAGGCCCACACGGCTGACTGAGCTCGCGGAGCTTGATCACCGCGCCGGTGTCGCGGCGACACCGGTCAGAGCTCTGGGCGACAGGGCACGCCGGCTCGAACAAGAGCGCCGGTGTCTCGCTGTCGGGATTTACTTTGAAGCCCGCGGCGAAAGCCATAGCGGACAGGTTGCCGTCGCAGACGTCATCATGAATCGGGTCGCGTCCAAGGATTACCCCAACACGATCTGTGGTGTGGTGTTCCAAGGGTCCTATCGTCAGACGGGCTGCCAATTCTCGTTTACCTGTGACGGCGAATCCGACCGCCCGCGGGATCTGAAGCCTTGGCGGAAAGCACAGCATGTCGCCAGCATGGTCACCATGCGCGATGACCGTCAGCGTCAGGTGGCGGAGAACGTGCTGCATTACCACGCAGACTATGTGGACCCGATTTGGGCGTCGCGCATGTATAAGGTCGCGAAAATCGGTCGCCACATCTTCTACACGCGCACGCGATCCAGCTCTTAGCTTACTGATCTATTAACAAGCCGATGTTTCTGGCCAGGGTTTCTGTGTTGTGTTGACGCAGATCAATGAGCCCGTCTGTGCTCTGTTCCAGTCTTGGCCTTGATGGCGGCGGAGGCGCTTGAAGATTGCATCAGGCAGGTGCTCATCGGCCGACCACCCCGAGGACCAGCCTTCGACCGTCATCACCATTTCACCAAATAGAAGATCCTTGAGCGCCTAGGCTTCAGTCGAAGCCCGAAGATTTTTTGATGTTCTTGCGGACATAGCCCGGGAACAGACGCGCCATTTTGTCCATCACACTGAGCTGCTTGTTGCCGAAATAATGGATGTCTTCGCCGTGGGCGGCACGCCAGACAATCGCAGCAATATCCTCTGGCGTATGAGCAATCCCGGTCGCTTTGAAGTTCTCAGTCTGATGTTCCTGATTCTTCACCATGCCGGTGTCGACATAAGATGGCAGAACGTCGCTCACATGAATGCCATAGGGCTCGAACTCGATCGAAAACCCTTCGGTCATGGCGCGCACAGCGTGCTTCGACGCCGAGTAGACCGTGAGCTCAGGGATGCCATAAACCGCGGACGCAGACGCGGTATTGATGATCCGCGCTTCACCATGGGCAGCGGCGGTCGCTTTCAGTGCATCCAACCCGGCTGCCACGCCGTTGATGATGCCATTCACATTGACGTCGATGGTCTTGCGTTGAATGGCCGGGTCTACCTGATCGAAATTCCCCATCTTGAGGATCCCGGCATTGTTGAACAGTACATCAAGCCGCCCGCCGGAAACCGCAAGGAAAGCCTGTATGGCTTCGTTGAACTGGTCAGGGTCCGTCACGTCGAGCTCACCGGTGGTGATCATGGGCGCACCATGCACGGCGCGGAGCTCGTCTGCGAGTTGCGCGAGGCCCGCTCCGTCGATGTCATAGAGGCCGACGAACCAGTCCCGGCGCGCGAAATGGCGGGCGGTGGCACGACCTATGCCTGCCGCCGCTCCGGTGATAAAAATGCTTCGAGACTGGGTCATGGGTGTCTGGCTCCAGATCGGCTTTTATTCAGCGGCAGCCGCGGCGGCCTTGGCTTCTTCAATGGCAGCGGCGATCGGGCCGCCAGAAGCGATACTTGCTCGCGTGCCTTCCGGGTCGAGGGCCGACGCTTTGTCGAGATCACCGATCTCTTCCGGCACAAACCAATGCAGACGTTCAGGGTCGTCGTGATAAGACGCCCAGACGGCCTTCGCCACCTCGGTCGCTGGGACCAGGCGGAACATGCCTTCCGCCGGTGCGTTCTCTTTTGCTTCGTCCGGCAGGATAGGCGTGTCGATGAGGCCCGGCAGCGTGTCGGCGACGCGAATGCCAAATCGGCTGAGCTCTACCGACAGGGCTTCCGTCAGGCCTTTAACCGCATGCTTGGTCGCGGAATAGACGGCGATCCCTGGCATGCCATAAGTGGCGGACGAGGAAGACGTTGTGAAGCAGAGAGAGTTGGGTGTTGCTTTGAGAAGGTCGACGGCCAGATGAATCCCGTTCAAAACACCGACAAAATTGACATTCACCACGTCCATCACATCTTCAAAGGGCATTTCGTCAAAGAATCCGCCCTTGCCGATACCGGCATTGTTGAACAGAAGGTCGAGCTTACCGCCGGTCGCTTCAGCAAACTCGGCCAAGGCTTCTTCATAGTCAGCGCGATCCGTGACGTCGAGCAATCGGACAACGCAATTGTCCGACCCGAGCTCCTGTTCAAGCGCGGCGAGACCTTCTTTATTGACGTCATACCCGCCGACAAACCAGCCGCCTTGTGAGAAGAGACGCGCAGTTTCGAGCCCCATGCCGCTGGCGGCACCTGTGATGAAAATGGATTTTCTGTCTCCGGCCTGACCCATGAGAACCTCCCTAAGAATTTTGTTATTCCGCATCTTAGGGCTGAGGCACGCAGGAAGTCGAGGGAGCCTGGTTGAGGATCAACTGGCCGCTGCCTCATAGTCGAGGCCGATATCAAGACAAGGCGCAGAATGAGTGATCCACCCGACGGAAATATAGTCGACCCCTGTGGCAGCGACTTGTGCCGCGGTCTCGAGCGTGATCCCGCCCGACGCCTCGAGGGCGGCCCGGCCCTGATTCATCTCCACAGCCTGGGTCAGCACGTCCGGCGGCATATTGTCGAGCAGTACGGCCTCGACACCAATGTCGAGCGCTTCTTTCAGCTGCTCCAGCGTGTCGACCTCGATCTCGATCCGGACCATGTGGCCTGCCTTGGCACGGGCGCCGGCGATGGCTGCGGCAATCCCACCTGCCATAGCGATATGATTATCCTTGATCAGAATGGCGTCATAGAGGCCGAAGCGATGGTTCACGCCGCCGCCGGCACGGACAGCATATTTTTCGAACGCGCGTAGCCCCGGCGTGGTTTTCCGAGTGCAACAGATGCGGGTATCGGTGCCTGCGACCGCGTCCACAAACTTCCGTGTCGCCGTGGCGATGCCCGATAGATGGCCCAGAAAATTGAGGGCAACGCGCTCGCCTGTGACGATCGCCCGCGCATTGCCTTCAATAGCAGCGATCACGTCGCCCGGGACGACCTGGGAGCCGTCGGGTGCCTGGACAACAATCTTGAGGCCCGGATCCATCTGACGGAAAGCTGCCCGCGCCGCATCAAGACCCGCAATGCAGCCGTGCTCTCGGGCGCGCAGCACGACCTGCGACCGCGTGTCGACGGGCACTGTCGATTGGCTGGTGATGTCGCCTGCGTCGCCTAGATCTTCTGCCAGTGCCGCTCGCACGGCCTTTTCGACAATAAGAGCGGGCAGGGGCGTGAGGTCGGAAAGATTGCTCACTAAGCTTGGCCTTGTTTTATGGACTGATTTGTTTTTGTCGTGACGTCCCGTGCGATTGCATCCGCCTCATCAAGGGTAATGAAGGTGCGGTGCTGCCATGCGGCATCAGCCTGCGGGCAATCAATCCGGAAATGTCCCCCGCGGCTTTCGGTACGTTTGAGCGCCGCAGCCGTAATCAGTTTCGCAGCGGTCACCATGTTGACGAGGGCGGGGGATGATCCTGCAGCGCGTTCGATCCGCACGATCTGCTGAAGCGCTTGGGTGAGGCCGTCGGCATGGCGCACAACGCCAACATGTTGCGTCATGAGGTTCCGCAGCTCTTGGACGATGGGAACCGCGTGGGAACGCCGAGGACGAAGTTCTGGGTTCGCGGCGGCGGCAGGTGGACCAGGTTCAACAGACGCGTGGATATCATCAGCAATACGCGCGCCGAAGACGACCGCTTCCAGGAGCGAGTTGCTGGCAAGGCGGTTGGCTCCGTGCGCACCAGTTGAAGCCACCTCGCCGCAGGCCCAGAGGCCCGGGAGGGACGAGCGACCGTCCTGATCCACGGCAATCCCTCCCATATGATAATGCATGGCTGGCGCAACAGGGATGGGTTCGGTTACCGGGTCGATACCCATCCGCTGACAGTTCTTAAAGACGGTTGGGAATGCTTGCTCGAAATTCGCGCCAACGGCTTCTCGCGTGTCAAGGTAGGCTTTGCCGCCCTCAGCGATGACCCGGGCAATGGAACGAGCAACCACGTCTCTGGGCCCGAGCTCGGCATCTTTGTGAACCGCCTTCATGAAGCGGGTACCCGTTTCATCGATGAGCGTCGCCCCTGCACCGCGAAGCGCCTCTGTCGCGAGCGGAGCCGGGTCGAGGGGACCCGCAATGGCGGTGGGGTGAAACTGCACGAATTCAGGATCCGCGATGACGGCGCCCACGCGTGCTGCCATAGCAAAGCCGTCGCCGCGGGACGTCAGCGGATTGGTGGTGACTTTGTAAAGGCCGCCCGCGCCGCCGCTTGCCAGAACAACAGACCGCGCGCGGAGCAACAAAGGCGACGGATCGAGGTCGCCGGTCGGTTGCACAAAGACACCGGCAACTCTGCCTTCCTCCATGGCGAGCTCATAGGCAGAGAAACCTTCAAGAATGCGAATGGAAGGTGTTTTGCGAACCGCGGCGATCAACGCTTCCATAATGGCATGGCCCGCCCGGTCACCCTGCACATGCACGATGCGTTTGCGGCTATGCGCGGCTTCAAGGCCCACCGTCAGTTTGCCTTCCAGGTCCCGGTCAAAAGGAACACCAAGCGAAAGCAGGTCCTGTATGCGATCAGCCGCTTCGGAAGCGATGAGATGGGCAATATCGGCGTCAACAATCCAGGCGCCGGCGGCGATTGTGTCGGCGGCATGCTCCTCCGGCGTGTCGCCTTCTGAGATCGCCGCCGCAATGCCGCCCTGCGCCCAGGCAGACGAAGCGCCACCGCCAATGGGCGCTGCGGCGAGGACTGTAACCGGACGTGGGCTCAGTTTGAGGGCTGTGAAAAGACCCGCGAGACCAGCACCAACGATCAGAACGTCGCCGGCATTGATGATATGTCCACCGCTATGCGCTGTCGTGCTCATGGACCCAGCTCCCTCGGATAAAATCAGAGCGGCAGATTGATCATCCGCTCAACCGCAGCCCGTGCACGCGGAGCAATGGCCGGGTCCACAACCACTTCATCTTTCATATAGACGAGGCTCTCGAGGATCTTCGGCAGCGTGATGCGCTTCATGTGTGGGCAAAGGTTACAGGGACGAATGAAATCTGTGCCGGGCACTTCAGCCGCCACATTGTCGCTCATGGAGCATTCCGTCACCATCATGACTTTGTCCGGATGGTTTTCTTTCACCCACTTGATCATGCCGGATGTTGACCCGGAGAAATCGGCTTCGTCGACGACCTCTGGCGGGCATTCAGGATGCGCGATGATGGAGAGACCCGGATGTGCTTCGCGATACTCCCGAAGTTCTTCCGGTGTGAAGCGTTCATGCACTTCACAATGGCCCGCATAGGTGATGATTTTCACATTCGTCTGGCGCGCAATGTTCTGCGCCAGATACTCATCCGGCAGGCAAAGAACTTCCGGCACACCAAGACTTTCCACCACCTGCACAGCATTGGAAGACGTGCAGCAAATGTCCGTCTCGGCTTTGACCTCGGCTGAAGTGTTCACATAGGTGACCACGGGGACACCGGGATATTGTTCGCGCAGTCGCCGAATGTCCGCACCCGTAATGGACTCCGCAAGCGAACAGCCGGCTTTTTCATCCGGGATAAGAACTGTTTTTTCAGGGCTGAGTAGCTTCGCAGTCTCCGCCATGAAGTGCACACCGCATTGAACTATGACGTCTGCATCCGCTTTGGCGGCTTCCCGGGCAAGCTGCAGACTATCGCCGACAATATCGCCGACGCAGTGGAAGATTTCCGGCGTCATGTAATTGTGCGCGAGGATCACTGCGTTGCGCTCTTTCTTCAAATCATTGATCGCCTTCACATAAGGCGCGAAGAAAGGCCACTCGATGGAGGGGATGACGTTTTTGACGCGCTCATAAATGGGCGCCATCTCTTTCGCGAGGCCAGGTGTGTATTCGAGCTCTGGCATCTCAAGCGGTTTGAATTTAGGGGGAACCACGGCTGCAGTTTGGGGAGCAGCTTCTTGGAACTGAAGATCGGCGGTCATGCGCGCCTCCCTTGGTCATCTACATTTACTCAATTTGAGTATAAGTAGGGGCTAAAAAGACACCGGAAGAACCGGTCAGACCCTTATACTATGTTTGAGTATTATCCCTGTCAAGAGCGTTAATGAATGAAAAGGGAGCGGGCAAATGGCAGAAATCAGAGGTTTTGGGGCGTATTGATCCTCGGAGGTCAAAAAATCGACCGCTAAGTGTTGGCCCGAGTGCGCGACGGGGCGAGGCGGAGGCCGGGTGCCGGGCGCTCATTGAAAATCTCACGGCGGAACCGGAACAACTCGGCAGGGCGTCCGCCGGTGAGGGTGCTCATGCGGCCCGTGCGTTCCACAAGGCCGGCTTTTTCCACCAGGCGTCTGAAGTTCTGCTTGTGGACGTGCAGACCGAGAAGAGCTTCGCTGGTGCGCTGCAATTCAAAAAGCGTGAACGTGTCGGGCATCAGTTCAAACACCACAGGCCGGTATTTGAGCTTGGCCCGTAAACGGCTGATCGCGGTTGCCAGAATCCGGCGGTGGTCAAACTGCATCGGCACCCCTAATTGCGGGGCGTCTGATTTCTCCAGTGCGGCGGCATTGGGCCGACCGTCGCGAAGCGCTTCGCGCACAAGACCGGCTTCGTACAAGAGCTCATAGCGTTCCAGCACGTTTTCTTCATCCCACGTGCCCCCGTCGAGCCCAAAGGTGAGCCGCGCCCGATCGCGGCGTCTGCCGCGGGCTAGCTCATCGCTCTGCTCACCCTGCGTGTCAGATGCCCAGTCCTGAAGCAGCGGCAGAATGGCCTTGTCCAAAATGGCAGGACGGCCGTCGCGCCAGTCTTCCCATGGGAAATATTGATACCAACTCCGCCAGCTCACGCCGGCCTGTTCTTCGCCGCCGCGCGTGAGCGCAAGATACCCAACGGACACAATGTGATCCGTGCCTTCTTCGACCTCAAGCGCATGACGACCCCTGTCGCCGAACGTGTAGAGCTGCTCGACATAGCCCAGATCGATCTGCGTTTGCTCCTGCACCCAGGCGCGCAGACCAATTTCCATGGTTCGATGAGTAAAGGGATCGAAAGGACCGAAGGGCAGTGCGTCCCACACATCCTGATCTGTGTTTCCGCTGCCTTCTTGCGGTCGCACCACGGCAATATGCGGCAGACCATCTGCCACCTGAACGATCGCCGCATTGAGATCGATCACAACCGGATTGGACGGGTTCTTTGGCGTGGCTGGCGCCATCGTCAGATGTCTCCGAATTATGAGTGCAGCGCCAGTTTAAGTGATTCTAAGCCGATTTGGACGATGCACTGTCTTGTTCGGTCGCTTTCAATAGAACCCTGAACCGTTTCAAGAAAAGGGCCTGCGCAGCGGCTGGATTGAGCGGTTTGAGCTTTATTGGCGTGAGGCCTCGCGGTCGCCCAAAAATGGTAGCCGCTTCTTCGTCAGAAAACCCGGCGAGCTGCGTCGCTTCCAAAAACGCAGATGCCCTGTCTGCACGCTTGATCAAGGCTTCCACTGTTTTGGGCAAATCGGCGGGCAATCCAAACCGCAGGTGGATCGCGCTCTCTAACCGATGCTCAAAGCTCTTATAGTCGTAGCCCAGCGCGGCCTTAAACGGGCTGATCATGTCCCCAATGACATATTCCGGCGCGTCATGGAGCAGAGCGGCCAGGCGCCATCTGGCGGGCCATCCGGGCCGCAGGCGATGGCAGAGCTCCTCCACAAGGACACTATGCTCGGCCACCGAGAAGGGTTCATCGCCGATGGTCTGACCGTTCCAACGCGCCACTCTCGCAAGACCATGCGCGATGTCTTCGATTTCTACATCGAAAGGCGAGGGGTCGAGAAGGTCCAGCCGCCGTCCGCTCAGCATACGTTGCCAGGCACGAGCTGTTGTCTTTTTGGGTGAGGTCGATTTTTTGGGAGGGGCCATGGACTGTCCGCGATTTGGAGGGCGGCAGACACTAATCCGTCGGCGGCGTGTTGTCGATGTGTTGGCGCATTGTCGTTGCCACAAGGAGCGCTTAGAGTCCACCTTAGAACAGCCTGAACAACAAAAACAAAGTCTGCCGCCTTGCCCTTGGAACCCTTGAGCCCCGATCTTCTTCACCGTGACTGTGATGTGTCACAGTTCGACTTCGCGACAACGGCTGAGCTGTCCGATGTCATAGGGCTGGTAGGCCAAGACCGTGCTTTGGAAGCGATCCGTTTTGGAACGCGTATGGAGAAGAGCGGCTACAATATTTTCGCCTTAGGACCGCACGGAGCGGGCATGCGCGACGGGGTGATCCGTCATTTGCAGTCGATCGTGGCGAAGCGTCCGGTGCCGCCTGACTGGGTTTATGTGAACAATTTCACGGACCCCAATAAGCCTGTCGCATTGCGGACAACTGCCGGTCGCGCAGAAGCGCTGCGGGCAGGTGTCACCGACCTCATTCAGGACCTGCGCGGATCGATTCCAGCCATCCTGGAAAGCGAAGAATATAAAAAACGCCTGGCAGCCATCGACGCCAATTACACGCAGCATCAGGGCGAGGCATTTGAGTCTCTGCGGATCAAAGCGGAAGCAAAGAATATCACGCTCCTCTCTACACCGTCGGGCTTTGCTTTCGCCCCGCAGCGCGAAGGGGAGGTGATGAAGCCCGACGCCTTTAACGAGCTGCCGGAGGAGGAACGGGAGAGAATAAAAGAGACCATTGGAGAACTCGAACAGGAACTTGCCGCCATTTTTCAACATGTGCCGGGTTGGGAGAAAGAGCGTCGCACCCAAGTCCATGAGTTGAACCGGGAAGTGGCGACGAACGCAGTGGGTCGCTCAATCCATGACCTCACATCCATGTTTGAAGGAAATGACAAAGTCGCAGCCTGGCTGAGAGAGCTTGAGGCGGATCTTGTCGAAAACATTGGCCTCTTCACAACTGACGAGCGTGAGCAATTTGCCGGCGCCGTGGGGCCCATCGGCGGAGATGTCTTTCGGCGCTACACGGTGAATGTCATTGTAAACAACAGCGCGGATGCGACGCCTGAACCCACCGCAGGCAATAGCAATGGAGGGTTTATTGGCGGCGGCGCACCGATCATTACCGAAGAGCATCCGGCGTTCGCGAACCTGATCGGGCGCGTGGAGCACATTTCCCATATGGGTGCGCTGGTAACGGACTTCAGTCTCATTAAGGCGGGGTCTCTCCACCGGGCAAACGGAGGATACCTGCTCATTGACGCGCTTCGTCTCTTACGTGAGCCGCTCGCCTGGGATGGCTTGAAGCGCGCTCTCAGGACCCGGCGGATCGTGTTGGAGGCGCCTGGGGACTATTTGAGCCTTGTGAGCACGGTCGCCCTTGAGCCCGATCCGATCCCGCTCGATACCAAGGTGATCCTTTTCGGTGACCGGCTGCTTTACTACCTCTTGTCCGAGAACGATCCAGAATTCAGAGACCTCTTCAAAGTATCTGCTGATTTCGATGATCAGATCGATCGGGATGGCGATACGGATCTTCTGTATGCAGAGATGATCGCAACGCTCTGTCGGGAGAACGATCTCCTGCCACTCACGGCCGAAGCCGTAGGACGGGTTATCGAAGAGAGTTCCCGTTTTGCGGAAGACGCGGAAAAACTGTCACTCGAAGTTGAAAGTGTCACCGACCTGATGCAGGAGGCGGACCTCTATGCGCGTGACGATGCAGCGGATGCGATTGACGTACCCCATGTCCAGCGGGCGATTGATGAGCGTGTGCATCGCGCGGACCGGCTTCGAGAAAGAAGTCTTGAGGCGATTACTCGAGACGTGGTGATGATCGATACAGAAGGGTTCGTCGTTGGGCAGGTCAACGGCCTTTCAGTTCTGAGCCTCGGCCAGGCGAGTTTCGGTCGGCCAACCCGCATTACCGCCCGCACCCGCATGGGCAAGGGCAGTGTGGTCGATATCGAACGAGAGGTTGACCTCGGCGGCGCCCTTCACTCTAAGGGCGTGCTCATCCTGACGGGGTTCTTGAGTGCGCATTTTGCGCTCAATATTCCGCTCTCTTTGAGCGCCACACTCGTCTTTGAACAGAGTTATGGCGGTGTGGACGGAGACAGCGCGTCGGCAGCAGAGCTTGTCGCCCTCTTATCATCTCTGGCAGAAGTGCCCATCAACCAAGGTCTCGCAATTACCGGGTCGCTCAATCAGCTGGGGCAGATACAGGCAATCGGTGGCGTGAACGAGAAAATTGAAGGCTTCTTTGATGTCTGTATGCGGCGGGGACTGACCGGAGACCAGGGAGTGATCGTGCCCGCCGCCAACGTGAAACATCTCATGCTGCGCAGAGACGTGGTCGACGCGGTCGAACGTGGCGTTTTTTCGATCTATGCTGCCGAGACAATTGAAGAAGCGGTCACAATCATGACAGGCTTGCAGGCGGGTCTGAGGGATGAGAGTGCCAGATTCGAGCCAGGCACATTGTTTGAAAGGGTTGATCACCGACTGTTGGACTATGCCGAAGCACAAGTTGCCTTCGGAAAAGGGGATGGCGGAGAGACAGCATCATGAACACGAAGCCCAAAGAAGACGCAGAGGTTGTGGATCATAAGATTTTGATTGAGATCGACTCGGCGGTCCCCCAGGCGGAAGCTATATCTTTTGCCAAGAGAATGGGGGAGCCGATTGGCGCCAAACTAGTGGGGTGTTTTGTCGAGAACCAAGCTCTCATGGATTTGGCAGAACTGCCTTTTGCCTCTGAAGTGTCCTTCAGCGGCATTGTGAAGCCGCTGGAAGCGGAACGGCTGATGCGGGAGTGGGAAGCCCAAGCAGGGCAGGCGAAGGCCGCGTTCGCGGCAGCGGCCTCGGAAATCGGGCTGGAATGGTCTTTCGACGTGAAGCGCGGGCGGCCTCTATTTGCGGTGCTGGAAAGTGCGAGCCGCGAAGACGTACTGGTAATGAACACTGGCAACCATCTCACACCGTTGAATGACATTCGTCGCGCTCTGCATGCCGCAACGTCGGACGTGCACGCAGACGTTTTGCTTACAAGCGCCCGGCGGGGCATGGGCAACAGAGACGCCCCCTTGGTTGTGTTGGATGATATGACGAGCCAGGGGGAGTTCTGTGCGCACGCAGCGGAAGTTTTGGCAACACGTGCAGGCATGGCGTGCTTGCCTGTTCGTGGCGCCGACACGAGCTTGGCTGACCTTGCAGAAATCGTGCGACAGATGGGACCAAGCCTTGTGGTTGCGAACGCGCACTCAAAATTCTTCGCCAAAGACGGAGATGCGACAGCTTTCTCAATGGCGGTTGGTTGCCCCGTCTTGCTGTTGGGGTCAGAACGAAATCTGGAGAAAAGTGAATAATTTGACGGTTTGATCTGGGTCATGGGGACATCGCAGATCGGGGCATAAGGTGAGTTCATCAATTGGCATAAAGGAGGTCGGCAATGCCTATTCGCAAAATTCTGGTTCCTGTTCATGGAACTGACTCAGATAAACCAGTATTGAACGCAGCCCTGTTGGTGGCAAAAAAGTTCGGCGCACAGGCGAAAGTTCTCTTCGTCCGCCCAGACCCAAGTGAAGCCTTGCCTTATTTGGGCGATGGTGTGTCTGGACAAGTGATTGAAGACTTGTTGCAGGCTGCCAAAGAAGGCTCTGATGCTGCCGTCGCCGCAGCGACCGCTAACATGGAGTCTGAGTCCGCGACTGCGGGTATCCCGGTTGTGACGGATACAGGCACTCTTCCTTCAGCCAGATTTGGCGAGGCGACCGGACGGCGCGACCTTGTCGTTGCAGAAGAAAGTCGTCTCTCCGATCTTGTCATGTTTTCTGGATCGGAAATTGAAGATGGGATCGCCGGAGGTGACGCCCTTGAGGGCGCGCTTATGAGTGCGGACCGTCCTGTCTTGATCGCACCGAAATCAATCGCCGCGTCAATTGGCGACAACGTTCTGGTTGGTTGGGATGGCAGTCTGCAAGCATCGGCAGCCGTGACCGCTGCTATTCCCTTCATTGAGACAGCAGCCAAGGTCACAATCCTCTGCATCGACGAAGGCGATGAGGACAGCGTGCCTAACACCGTTTTGGAAAACTATCTGGCTCTCCATGGCGCCACGGCAACCACTCGCTTTGTAAAAGCGGATGGACGCGCCGTCGGGGAGATCCTGTTGGAAGAAGCCGCAAGCACCGGCGCAGATCTGCTTGTCATGGGTGGATATGGCCATAGCCGATTGCGCGAATTCCTCTTTGGAGGTGCGACGCAGCATGTACGCGCTCATGCCAGCGTGCCCGTCTTGATGGCGCACTAAGGTCTCAATTTCCCAAATTTCTAAGGAAGGAGGGCAGGTATGACCCTGTACCGTATTCATATGAATGCTGCCCGCAGCGAAGAGTTTCCAGAAGGCAGCGACAAGCACGGCTACGACTTTGTCGCGCCCTTGGATGCAGACAATCATCTCGATCCGGTAGCCTGGAAGGCACACAAACAGGATTGCATTGTGCGGCGTTTCACAAACGGAGAACCCGACGAACGGGGGCTTCTTCGACATATCGGCAAAGGCTGGACGATCGACTACGATCCAGACACAACTGAGGATAATGAGCCGTTTTTCAAATTGGACAAGCACCTGATCGCGGTAGGCGAGTACCTCTCTGTGACTGAACACGACGGAGAGATGCGTACCTTCCACATTGTGGCGGTGCAGCCCTATCTGAAGTAATCAGCGCACGCAGGCAAAGTGCTACGCGGTTTTCCGTCCGCGTGCGCGCTCGCGAGAAAGGTCGCACGCAGGAAAAGTGCCACGCGGTTTTCCGTCCGCGTGCGCGCTCGCGAGAAAGATCGGACGCAGGAAAAGTGCCACGCGGTTTTCCGTCCGCGTGCGCGTTTGATAACGTGAGCGCGTGAGCTACCGAATTGCTTAAGCGCGCTTGCGCACGATCACACTGCCGGCTGAATAGCCTGCACCGAAACTGCAGATAACGCCTGTGTCGCCTTCTTTCAAATCATCGCTGTATTTGTTGAAAGCGACGATCGACCCCGCGGAACTGGTGTTCGCATAGTCTTTGAGGATGTTCGGGGACTCTTCCACTGTGGGTTCGCGCCCAAGCACTTTTTTGCCAATAAAGTCATTCATGCCTTTATTGGCCTGGTGGAGCCAAAGACGTTTGAGCTCAGCGGGATCGAGTCCTTCGTCGGTCGCATGTTCAATGATGAGCTTGGAGACCATCGGCACAACTTCCTTGAACACTTTGCGACCTTCCTGAACGAAAAGCTTATCGGCATCTTGTGCTGTCTCAGGTGCTGTGCGGTTCAGAAAGCCAAAATTGTTCCGGATATTGTTCGAAAACTCTGTGACAAGACGTGTGCCCAAAACTTCCCAGGCGCCGTCTACAGTACAGGTGTCGTCACGCTCAATGATGATGGCTGTGCAAACGTCACCAAAGATGAAGTGACTGTCGCGATCACGGAAGTTCAGATGCCCGGTGCAGATTTCAGGATCAACTACCATGACGCAATCCGCGCCGCCGCTGATGACCATGTCGTGTGCGGTCTTCAATCCAAAGGTCGCGGACGAACACGCAACGTTCATGTCGAACCCGAAGCCATCAATGCCAAGAAGGTCCTGCACTTCGATGGAGATAGCTGGATAAGCACGTTGCAGGTTTGAACAGGCGACGAGTACGGCATCAATATCTTTGGCCGTTTTGTTGGCCTGTGCCATCGCTTCTTTGGCCGCGATCACAGACATCTCGGCAAGGATGGAAGGCTCCTCATTGGAACGTTCCGGCAAACGTGGACACATGATGTCGACATCCAGAATGCCTTCTTTGTTCATCACATAACGGTTCTCAATACCGGACGCTTTGTAGATGAACTCGGCGCTTGACGGATTGAGAGCCTCGACCTCACCACGTTCAATGGCCTCTTTGTTCTCTGTGTTGAATTTCTCAACATAAGCGTTGAACGAGGAGACGAGTTCCTCGTTGCTTATTGAATTCGGAGGAGTAAATACCCCAGTGCCACTGATGACGACTTTTGCCACGCTTCCCACCTGAAGATTTTTTGCTGCGGTGATCGAGACCGGGAACACCGTTGGTTCTGTCTCAATCCCGTTTGCATATTTAGATTGCTTTGTTGCCCCAAAAATAGTGCAGCGCGGGCGGGCTGGCTATAGATTTCGGCAGGCGGTGTATTGCATTTCTAGGAAAAGCGCTCTGTGGCTTTCCGTCCGGGAGTGCGACGGACAGGATGGAGTGGTTAGCGGTCGATGCTAGAAAAAACGGATATGCCCGCCCATTACGAGGACCTCAAATCTGTCGAGAGGGTTTGGCAGGAAATGCTGGTGAGCGCAGTTTCCGAGCGGGCGCACGCTTTCAAAAAACCTGTGTTGACGACAATTGGGTCAGCCGGGATGCCCAAAGCCCGGATCGTGATCCTGAGGGATGTCCAAATTGAAGACCGGTCTGTGCGCTTGCACACCGATGCGCGCTCAGAAAAAGTCTCGGAAATTCGCGGAAACCCCAACGTCATGCTGGCATTTTATGATCCGTCTGAGGAGATCCAGGTCCAGATTAGCGGCCGAGCGACAGTCCACGAGAGCGACGCCTATGCCGACGCAGCCTGGACAGGCGCAGCCCCGTCGAGCCGCCGGGCCTATCTCGCAGAGACCGTGCCCGGCACACCTTTGTCAGCCCCGGCGTCGGGTCTGCCAAGCGATGTGGAAGGGATCATTCCGTCGGAAGAGAGGCTTGGTGCTGGACGGTCCAATTTTGCGGCGCTCCAGTTGGTATTTGATCAAGTCGATTGGCTGTTTTTGTCACCGCGCGGCAATCGCCGGGCGCGATTCACCCTCGACCGTGAAACCTGGGTTGGAACCTGGCTCGCGCCTTAAGCGCGGCCTTTTTCCCGTTCCAGCTCCTCAAACCAGCGCAGCGCCTGTTCGGCAGCGCCCGGACCGGGGCGAAAGGTCGTGTCGCGCGGCATCAGAAAATGGCCGTCGCGGGCTTGAACGCCGACCGGCTGAACCGGGCTCATGGTCTCTTTGTCCATCACCTTCAAAGGCTCTTTGCCCGGGCCGAAGACCCACTTATCGCCCCACTGCATCATCACAATAAAGAGCGGAAAGAAGTCCAGACCAGCTTCCGTCAGCTTGTAGGTGTGGCGATCGACGCCAGGCCGCGTCGGCTGCCGTTCCAATATTCCGTGATCCACAAGCGTCTGCAGCCGATCTGACAAAACAGTTTTCGCAACGCCCAGGTTCTCCCGGAATTTGGAGAAAGTTGTCGTGCCAAAAAAGGCCTCCCTCAGAATCAGCAAAGTCCACTTGTCGCCAATGATGTCGACGGTCCGGGCGGTGCTGCAGACGAAATTTTCAAGAGACGTGCGGGTCATGAGGTCACCTTGCAAAGGTACGTTTAGAAAACCTACTGAAAACAAAGGAAAAAGCAATAGGAACAAAAAAAGTTGAAAAGGTATCTTTACAGTACCAAAATAAATGGTAGCTTAAAGACACTAAATGACCAAAAAAGGATGATTGACCATGCCAATGGTGACAGTGGATTGCGTCAGAGGGGCCCTTTCTCGCGAGCAGAAGGATCAGCTTGCAGAGGAGTTGACCCATGTATTGCTCGAAATTGAGGGGGGCCAGGACACGCCAAGGGGTCGCTCCATTGCCTGGGTGAGGTTTAAGGAAATCGAGCAGGACGAGTGGTTCATCGGCGGTAAGTCCGATGACACCTATGTGGCCGAAGCCGGCAAATTCCTGGTTGAGCTGAACGTCCCCGAAGGATCAATGAACCAGGAGCGCAAGTCGCTGGCGAAACGCGCCATTGCAGATGCGATCCTGAAGGCAACCGGCAAACAAGGCGTGAAAGGCGCCGCGCGATCCATTTGGGTTCAGATTTTCGAGTGGCCCGAAGGCCATATGGGCACAAGCGGCAATACGGCGAGCCTCTTCGGCATTGTGCGCATTGCTGGGTTGCCGGACGATTCGCCGCTCCTTGATTTTTCGCGGGCCTATTTCGACGCAAAGCAGCGTCTGTTTGATGAGAACAAGTTTCCGGAAGGTGCGGCCGGTCGTGCTTTGGTGCCTTACCGCGAGATGGAAGGGCAAGACTTATGACCAAGACAATCCAGTTCTTTTTCGACTTTCTCAGCCCCTACTCGTACCTCGCCATGACACAATTGCCGGGGCTGGCCGAGCGCACCGGTGCGACCATTGAATACAGACCCATCAATGTTATCGAGCTCATGAAACGCGTGAAAAACAGACCGACAACCGTCGAGTGTCCCGCAAAAGGTCGCTACGCGATGGCCGATCTTGCCCGGTGGGCAAAGAAATACGCCGTCCCATTGGCACCCAATCCAAACTTCCAGACAATCGACACCAACCCGCTTCTGCTGGGGGCGGTTGCTGCAGAGAGCGTCGGTCAAGCGGAAGAATATGTCCGGGCCGTGTTCGAGGGCGTGTGGGTCAAAGGCGCAGCTTTCGCCGATGACCAGGAACTAGCGACGCTCCTTGAAGACGCAGGCGTGTCGCAGGTTGCGGAGATCCTCGAAGGCAGAGGCCAAGCCGGAGACACACAAGCCGTCTATCAGCAAGCGGCTGAGGCCGCGGGCGTTTTCGGCGTGCCTAGCATGGTCATAGGGAATGAGCTCTACTTTGGTAATGACAGATTTGACTTCTTGGAGGAGGCACTAGCGCGATGACAGACAATAAAAAAACCTGCCTGATCACAGGCGTGGGGCCGGGCACTGGCACGGCGCTTGTGAAACGATTTGCAGATGCGGGCTATACCATTGCGATGATTGCCCGCAATGAAGAGCGCCTTAGTGAGCTGGTAAGCAGCGTCGACAAAACCCATGCCTATCCCTGCGACGTATCCGATGAAAAAGCGCTGAAGCAAACCGTCGCGAAGGTGCAAGCCGACTTAGGCGCGCCGGAAATTGTTATTCACAACGCGGTCGGTGGGGCATTCGGGAGTTTCCTCGATGTCGATCCGACGATCCTGGAGCGCAACTTCAAGATCAACACCATGGCCTTGTTGCATCTAGCACAATTGACCGCGCCGGCGATGATCGAAGCGGGGAAGGGCGTCATTCTCGGGACAGGCAACACGTCGGCCTATCGCGGCAAAGGAAACTTTGCAGCCTTTGCGCCGACAAAGGCTGCCCAGCGCATATTGCTAGAAAGCATTGCACGACATGCCGGACCGCTGGGTGTTCATGCCGCTTATGTGGCGATCGACGCCGTGATTGACGTGCCCTGGGCCCGTGAAGCGTTCAAAGATCAACCGGATGAGTTTTTCTGCAAGCCGGTGGATATTGCGGACGAGTGTTTCCGTGTGGCCCACCAAGCGCGTTCGGCCTGGTCGTCCGACGTGGTGATCCGCCCCTACGGTGAAAACTGGTAGCAGGCGCTACCGTTTCGCCAGGGCAGCGCATTCTTGGTGGCGGAAGCAATTGACCGTGTGATCATTCACCATGCCGACCGCTTGTGCGAAAGCATAAACGATCGTTGGCCCACAAAATTTGAAGCCGCGCGCTTTCAATTCTTTTGAGAGCTTGCGGCTCATCGCAGTTTCAGCGGGTACGGCCTTCATTGTCTTGAAGCTGTTCTGGACCGGTGTGCCGTCAACGAAATCCCAGAGGAAATCGGCGAAGCTGCCGTCTTTTTCCATGATCTCCAGATAGGCTTTCGCGTTGCCGATGGTTGCTTCGACCTTGCCACGGTGGCGAATAATGCCGGCGTCTTGCAGCAGGCGCTCAACTCTCTTCGGGTTGTAGCGCGCAATCTTTTCGGGCTGGAAACCGTCAAACGCCTTCCGGAAATTGTCCCGCTTTTTCAGGATCGTGATCCAGGAAAGTCCAGCCTGAAAACCGTCAAGCTGCAGCTTCTCGAACAAGGCTCGATCATCCCATTCGGGCACGCCCCACTCTTCGTCGTGATAGGCAACGTACACAGGGTCATCCGCGGTCGGCCAGGAGCAGCGGGTTTTGCTCATGCAGCCGATCCACTTTTGGCTTCATCCGGCATCCAATCAGGAAAGTGGGGGGTGATATCAGCGCCGTCAGCCGTCAAAGACTCTCCAAGCCTATCTAGCCGCAAGAGGGCTAGACCTTGCGCACCACTAGACGACAGCAGTTCACCCGCTTGTCGCTCACCCGCCATGATCGCCGTGTGGGGCGCAGGCAAGTCGCTGTGGCTCGTTACCGTCACAATGCGTTTTCGGACCTGGCCTTTCCGGTGGGTCCGCGACGTCACCTCTTGCCCAACGAAACACCCTTTTTGAAAGTCTATTGCATTCAGGAGGTCGAGATTGGCTTCCATCGGAAAAGTCTTGTCGGCAATCAGGTCCTTACTGCCCGGCGCGCCGGAGGTGAGCCGATGGGTCTCATACTCCTGAGGTGTGCTGTTGGTACCCTCGGACAAAGCCGCTTCAGCGGACGCCGCCGGTATGATGAAGCGCTGTCCCAGATCTGCGAGGCGTGGATCGGTGAACACCATCCCGCCATGAAAGGGCCCCGCCTGGCCGGGCTCATCCGAGACCTCGGTGTCCCAAATAGCCCCCACGACCCATTCCTCGCCGAGGCTAGCAAGTGTCACATCCGCGCGAAGCTTATAGAACATCAACCGTTTAAGGAGGTCAGGTGCCGCGTCTCGGTCGCAGTCGATGAGATAATGCCCGTCCTGTTCAACGACAAAGAAATCAAACAGATACTTCCCCTGGGGCGTTTGCAACAGCGTGTAGATCGCCTGAACGGGGCTGACGCGCTCAATATTATTGGTCACTAGATTTTGCAGGAAGTCTTGGTGCTCCGTACCACCAATCTTACAAACCACCCGGTCGGGCAAAAGGCTTACTTTCGTCAAGGGACCACCCTGTGTCTGTCCGTCAAAAATGGGGAGCCTTAGATGTATGTCGCTCGCCGCCGACCCGCAAGCGGAAGCTCGTGCAACATAGCTTGGCAGGGCAGGTCAGCGCACCTATAACCGGGAGCAACCCATAAGATCATTCCGGCAAAAAGGATCGTCGCCGAATGCGCGTTCTCTTCATTACGTCAAACCGCATCGGAGACGCCATCATGTCCACCGGTCTGCTGGGACATTTGATGGAGACCATAGACGAACCGGAGATCACAGTGGCATGCGGCCCCGTCGCAGCGCCGCTATTTGCGGGGGCTCCCGGCGTCACCCATGTCCATGTGATGCGTAAGGAGAAATATGCTCTCCATTGGATGCGCCTGCTCCGTGCGACTTTGGGCACTCGGTGGGATATTGTTGTGGACATTCGAGGATCAGCGACCGCCTATGTGCTGCGCACTGGCAAACGGTATGTCTTGAAGCCCGATCATACAACGCCACGGGTTGAGCATATTGGCGGTGTGATGGGCATAAACCCGCCGCCACCGCCTCGACTTTGGCCAAGCGAGATCACGCGAGCGCGGGCAAAGGCGTTACTCCCTGAAGGAAAGCCCATTCTGGCTGTAGGGCCAACAGCCAACTGGCCTAAGAAAATGTGGCCACAGGAGCGTTATGCGGCCTTTGTCGCGGCCATGACCGGACCAGGCGACAAGCTAGAAGGGGCTCACATTCTTCTGACGGGTGGGCCAGGCGAGCAGGATCAGGTAAAGGCCCTCTACGATGTTGTACCGTCGGACCGATTGATCGACCAGATCGGGGCCGATCTCATTGATACTTATGCACAATTTGAGCGCGTTTCCTTGTTTGTCGGCAACGATTCAGGGCTCATGCATTTGGCTGCGGCGTCGGGTGCGCCGACCCTTGGGCTTTTTGGCCCTACCCGCGACGATCTTTATGGGCCCTGGGGCGACAATTGTGCCTCTATACGGGGAGACCGAACTTATGATGAGATCGTCTCAGACCCAGCATATGATTTTGATAGCCCCGACACTGCCATGACTGACCTGACGGTGGAGCAGGTTGTCAAAGCGGCAAACGACCTTCTCGACAAGGTTGCAAAAAATAGGCAAGGAGGCATCCGTGACCGAAACCTTTGATGTCATCTATTCAGGTGGAACCGTTGTCAATCAGGACGGCGTGGGGCTGGCCGATATTGGCATTCGGAAGGGGCGCATTGCCGCCATCGGTGATTTGTCGGCGGTCGATGCAGGCGAGCGCATTGATGTTACGGGGTTGCATGTTTTGCCAGGTGTGATCGACACCCAGGTTCATATGCGCGAGCCCGGAAACGAACACAAAGAAGACTTGGAAGCAGGCGGCAACGCGGCGGTCCTGGGCGGTGTCACCGCAGTCTTTGAAATGCCGAACACCAAACCACCGACCACGAATGCCGAGGCACTTGCCGACAAGGTGAGCCGTGCTCACCACCGCATGCAGTGTGACTATGCCTTTTACGCAGGCGCGACGACCGAGAATGCCGACATCCTCGCCGACCTGGAGCGCGAGCCCGGCTGTTGCGGGGTTAAAATTTTCATGGGCTCATCGACCGGCAACCTGCTGGTGCCCGACGATGATCATGTCCGCTCAGTTCTGAGAGCGATCAACCGTCGGTGCGCCGTGCACTCTGAAGATGAGTACAGGCTGCGGGAGCGCCGCGAACTTGCCGAATTGGACAAACCGGAGACCCATCCTGTATGGCGCGATGTTCAAACCGCCGTGCAATGCACAGAGCGCCTGCTGCGGCTTGCGCGCGAGGAAGGGGCGCGGATCCACGTCCTCCATATCACCACCGCCGACGAGATGCCGATCCTGGCGGCAAACAAGGACATATGCACCGTCGAAGTGACACCCCAGCACCTGACATTTGCCGCGCCCGATTGCTATGAAGAAATTGGGACACGCGCGCTGATGAACCCGCCCATCCGCACCGCCGAGCACCGCGCAGGCCTTTGGGCTGGCCTCGCCGCTGGCATCGTGGACATTGTGGCGACGGACCATTCGCCTCACACGCTTGAAGAAAAAGCGCAGGCCTATCCGAAGGCACCATCGGGCATGCCGGGCGTGCAGACCTTTGTGCCTGTGATGCTGAACTATGTGAATGAGGGACGTTTATCGCTGGAGCGTTTTGTGGATCTCACGTCGCACGGACCCCATCGCGTCTTCCACATCGCGCGAAAAGGCCGCATTGCAGTTGGCTATGACGCCGACCTCACGATCGTGGACATGAAAAAGAGCCGCACCATTGAAGATGACTGGATTGCGTCTGTGTCTAAATGGAGTGCCTTCAGCGGGCAGACACTGACCGGTTGGCCGATCGGCACCGTGATCCGGGGGCGTCAGGTCATGTGGGATGATGAAATTCTGGGGAAAGCCCAAGGCGAACCCGTGACCTTTACGGAAGTCCTTCCGCGCGCTTAGGTCTCTGTATCAGGGTAGATCAGAGAGTACACATAGGACTTCGACCCTTTCTTGCTCACCCAATCTCCTTCCGGAGGGAACTCCGATGGCTCGTCAGATGGGGTACTCCACGGCTTTCCGCTAATCTCGTTGTCAGGTGAAACGACGACCCAGCCATGTTTAGGACTCTTTATCATCCAAACGTCGAGATCGCGTCTCCTGTAGCCGTAAGTGCCGTCATCACGTTTCTGTCTATTGAAATAGTGGATAAGCCCATCCGATTGGCGATGGAGTTCGAGCCGCTCACGATTTTTCATGACATCCACAATCCTGGATATGACTTGGCGCACGGCCGGTGATTTGAGTTCTGTTGGCTGATCGCAATGAACCTCATTCTTCCAACGCGCAACTAGGACTCAGCACCAGGTCCCAGTGGCTGACCATAAGAAAATTCAATGAAGCGTCCGTCCGGGTCTTTGAGCGCACAATAGTACCCGACCGGATAGGGCGCTTGCCGGGGCGGCCAGGCGAGAAGCTCCCCGCCGCGTGCGGCAACATCATCGACCGCCTGTTTGCTCTCAAGCGCAAAGCCCAGATGGCTGAAATCACCCTCCGGCTGGGGCAGCGGCGCGCCTTTGTCGATGAGCACCACGACAAACTCGTCCCCTTTGCCGGGTTCAGCCAGCCAGGCGACATTGGCGCCCTCAGGATCGTCGCGCAGATGCACGGTCTCAAGGCCGCAATACTCCTCATAAAAGCGGATCGACCGGTCGAGATTGGCGACATGGAGCGCAATATGGGTGAAAGCGGGACGCATATGCGCAGTTTATCCCACAAATCATGGATTTCGAGCGGCTTTCGGGAGGATTGCTTGACCGGGCGCCCGTTTTCGGGTGGGTTGTGCCCAACAAAACCAACAAATGGCAGCGCCGGTGGTTCTCAAACGACCACAGCCGCGCTGCTTCTGACATAGGGAATTCTCATGAGTGACACGTTCCGCGCCCTCCAGCTCTCCAAAACCGATGATGGCCAAGAGGCCAATATTGTTGAGCTGACCGAAAACGATCTGATGGAAGGCGACGTGACGGTCGAAGTCAGCCACTCAACCATCAATTACAAGGATGGGCTCGCACTCACCGGAGCTGCGCCAGTCGTGCGCACCTGGCCGATCATTCCGGGCATCGACTTCGTCGGCACGGTGACAAAGTCGGCGCATGGCAGCTGGAAAGAGGGCGACAAGGTCGTGCTCAATGGCTGGGGAGTGGGCGAAACGCATTTCGGCGGCTACTCGCAGCGCGCCCGCGTGAAGGGCGATTGGCTGGTGGCACTTCCGGATGGCATTTCACCGGAGCGTGCCATGGCGATTGGGACAGCGGGCTATACCTCCATGCTCTGCGTTCTGGGCCTAGAGCGCCAGGACATCAAACCCGATGCAGGCGACATCGTCGTGACCGGCGCGGCTGGCGGCGTCGGCTCAGTGGCGATCGCGCTTCTTGCGAAACTGGGCTACCGGGTTATTGCGTCGACAGGCCGCGCGTCTGAAGCTGATTATCTTAAGGGCCTGGGGGCAGCAGAAATCATCGACCGGGAAGAACTCTCCGGCGACGGCCGTCCGCTCGGCAAAGAACGCTGGGCGGGCGCGGTTGATGCGGTTGGCAGCAAGACCCTCGCCAATGTCATTTCTCAGACGAAATATGGGGGCGCGGTGACCGCCTGCGGACTGGCACAAGGTCCAGACCTGCCATCGTCGGTGATGCCGTTCATTTTGCGCGGCGTACAGCTCATTGGGATCGACTCGGTGATGGCGCCCATCGAAAAGCGGCAGGAAGCGTGGAACCGCCTTGCCACCGATCTTGATATGGCGAAGCTGGATGGCATGACCGAAACAGTGGGATTGGCAGATGTGACCGACATCGCACCGAAAATCCTTGCAGGTCAGGTGCGTGGACGCATCGTCGTCGACGTCAACGCATAAAACACAAACTCGTATTCGAATTGCTTTGAGGAGGAAGCCTTATGGATATGCCAGCAGAGGTGTTGCCGCCATACAGGCAGGTAAATTATGCGGAGCGCCGCGTTGAGATTGACGAGCGGCCGGATGGCAGCATCGTGCTTCGCAATCCCCACCCCGTGGGGGAGCCAGCATCAAACCTGATTGAGCCCCTACGCAAATGGGCTGTGGAGCGGCCAGATCATGTTTGGCTTGGCAAACGCCTGCCTCCGAAGGACGGGCAGCAGTTCGGTGATTGGGAAACCGTCACCTATGCGCAAGCCAATGCGCGGGTCAACGCCTTGGCGGAAGGCATGCTGGCGCGCGGGCTGTCGCAAGACGCACCGCTCATGATCCTGTCGGGCAATTCGATCGAGCATGCCCTCATGACCTATGGTGCGATCCTGGCTGGCGCACCGGCGGTTCCTGTCTCGCCGTCTTACTCGCTCATGAGTTCCGATCATGAAAAGCTGAAATATGTGGTCGATCTCATTCAGCCAAAGATGATCTTTGTGCAGGACTCGCGGCCCTTTGAAGGGGCGCTGGCTGCCCTCGATCTCACCGGCATCCCGGTGGTTGCCTGCGAAGGCCCGTGCGACATCACTTATGCGGAGCTTGTGGCGACAGAGCCGACTGATGCGGTCGAGGAAAGCTATGCCGGTCTTCATTGGGACATGGTCTCCAAATATCTCTTCACATCAGGCTCCACGGGCATGCCGAAGGCGGTCATCACGACCCACCGGATGATGTGCATGAACTCCGTGATGGCGGAAAACCTCATCATCAAAGACGAGGATGAAGAGCCGCCAGTTCTGCTGAACTGGCTGCCCTGGAACCATTGTTTTGGCGGCAATGCGGTCTTGAACAATCTGCTGACCTCTGGCGGGACCCTCTACATTGATGGGGGCAGGCCCGTACCGGGCGGGTTTGAAGAGACACTACAGAACTTGCGGGAGATTGCCCCGACAACCTATTCCAACGTGCCCGCGGCCTACGGTCTTCTGATCACGGCGCTGGAAGAGGATGAGGCGCTCGCGAAGAACTTTTTCTCCCGCGTGAAGTTCCTTTCCTATGGCGGCGCAGCGCTGGCGCAGGACCTCTACGACCGGTTGCAGCAAGTCTCCATCCGGACCATTGGCGAACGCATGATCCTGTCGTCTGGCTATGGCGCAACAGAAACAGCCCCGACCATTATGAATGTGCATTGGGCGACCGAGCGCATGGGGCTTTTGGGGCTGCCGCTCCCAGGTGTCGACATCAAGCTGGTGCCTACCGGTTCAAAGCATGAAGTCCGCGTAAAAGGCGAGTGCATCACCAAAGGCTATTACAAGAACCCTGAAAAGACGGCCGACGCCTTTGACGAAGAAGGCTTTTACAAGCTGGGCGATGCCGCGAAGTTTGTTGATCCTGACAATCCGGCCGAAGGCTTGGTGTTCGATGGCCGCGTGGTGGAGGATTTCAAATTGGAAACCGGCACCTGGGTGAGTGCCGGGCGGCTTCGGGTGCAGACGGTCGAAAGCTCAAATGGGATCCTGCACGACGCGTTGGTTGCCGGATTGGACAAAGCCTATATCGGCATCCTTGGCTTCCCCAATGTCGCAGCCTGTCAGGCCTGTGCCGGCGAGGGCGATCTGCCGATCGAAGAATTGGTTCGCCATCCCAAAGTGCTGGAAACACTCGCTGAGGGGCTCCGCGATCACAATCAGGCAAACCCTGGATCGAGCACGCGCATCAAGCGCGCCTTATTGATGGTTGAGCCGCCCAGCGTCGACAAGGGAGAGCTCACCGACAAGGGCTACATCAATCAGTCGACCGCCCTGGCCCGACGCGATGATCTGGTGCAGAAGCTCTATGCGGAAACGCCGGGCAACGATGTCGTTGTCCTCTAAACCCCGAAGGTAAGCGTAAGCCTCGATGGATTTGCTGGTCCTCATAGTGAGCGGGCTATTGATTGGCGTTGCCGTGGCAGCACCCATCGGTCCGGTCAATCTGATCTGCATTCGCAGAACATTGAAATACGGCATGCTGAACGGGTTTGCGTCCGGCTCAGGGGCCGCCATCGGAGACGGTGTATTCGCCATCGTTGCGGCGTTCGGTGTGACCGCAGTGATCAGTTTTGTCTCTGCCTATTCAGGCTGGTTACAACTGGTCGGTGGGCTTTTCCTGTTGGGTCTTGGCGTGCGGACCTGGTTCGATGAGCCACACCTCCACGACAAGCTCCCCGAGGGCAGTCTCGGAGACCTGTTGCCGGTGATTTCGGTCACGTTTTTTCTGACCATCACCAACCCGGCAACCATGCTGGGGTTCATCGCCATTTTCGGAGGGGTGGCGGACTTCACCATCGGCTCTGAAGACTATATGCGCGCGAGCCTTCTCGTTGCGTCGGTCATTGGCGGGTCGTTTTTGTGGTGGGCCGCGATCACGGGATTTGTCTCCCTGTTCCGCGACCGCATGACAGATACCGGGCTGGTGGTTTTAAACAAAGTTTCGGCGGTGATCATCGTCCTCTTTGGTGCGGGTATTCTTGGACGGCTGGTGCTGGCTTAAGCGGGTGAGCTTTGAAGCAGCGGCCGAACCAGGTGTGCCATACACGCGGCGGCGGCGTCCGCCTCGGGTAGAGGCGCCTCGTCGGTCAGCAGCCGAAACATTGTTCTCATGGCAATGCCCGCAAGCGCCTCAACCAATTCGAAGCTTTCCACATCCGCACGGACGGTGCCGTCCTGCTGTCCTTCTTCGATCAGCCGCGCCATCACGGCCAATTGGCCGCGCTGGATGAATTCTGGTTGCGACACGAAATAGGCCGACGGAATATTGAGAAACACGATCCGCGCAACGGGCACATTTGCGAAATAAAAGCTGAAGAAGGCACGGTTCGCCGCTTCAAGACGCTCCACAACCGTTCCCGGCCGATCTGCAGCTGCCTCCATCTCTTTGGTGAGGGCCGCCATGTCTGGCTCGATGGCGGAAATGAGGAGCGTCTCCTTGTTCCCAAAATGCTTGTAGATGGTTTTGGGCGTCACCCCGGCGAGGGAGCAGATGTCCCTTATGCCGACATCGTGGAAAAGCGCGTCAGCGAACAGATCGATGATCACCTGACGGATTTTTTCTCTTTTGTTTTCAGTGAGTTGGCGCCGGTCACGGGCGTTGGGCTGTTTTTCGCTTGTTTCCATCATCTGTCGAAGTTACGGTATTGAAAAAAGGAAAACAATGTTTTCCTATATCGAAAAGTTGGGAGATGGAAATGCCAGAAACGCAGCAGGGGTTCCGTTCGTTCGGGGAACAGGCGCTTCATTATTTCGACCGCGCCCATGAAGAGGTCACCACAACAGAGGTGGTAAGTCCGGCGGCCTGGGCGGGCCGTGATCTGCCACCGCTGGAGGAGATGGCCTATGTGCTCTCCGGCGATGAGGTTGCAGAGATAGAGGCTGCTCTGGTGTTGGCCAAGGATAGCGGCAAAGAACCTCGAGACCTTTTGGCGGAAGATTTCCCGCTGCCAAATCTGGCGCCCCGTGTCCAAGTGTGGCGAGAGGCGGTCGGTGAGGGGGTCGGGTTTCAAGTCGTGCGTGGTGTGCCTGTTGAGCGCTGGACGCAGGCTGATGCGGAACTCTTCTTTTGGTGTCTCGGACTGCATCTCGGTCGCCCGGGCGGGCAGAACCCGCAGGGAGATCTGTTGGGCCACGTGATCGACACAAATGCCTCAAAAACGGATCCCATGGTCCGGCTCTATCAAACGTCCGCCAATATCGACTATCACTGTGATGCCGCTGATGTGGTGGGACTTTTATGTCTCAAGAAAGCAAAGTCGGGTGGCCAAAGCCGCATTGTCAGCTCCGTCACAGTGTTCAACGAATTGGTGAAGCGCCGTCCGGAGCTGGTGGCGCGCTTGTTCGAGCCCTTTCAGCTGGACTCGCGCAATGAAACGAAGGATGGCGGCGAAGGGAGCATTCCGATCACGCCCTGCTGCTTCGCGGGGGGCAAACTGCGCACCTTCTATCATGCCGACTATTTTCGCTCTGCAGTGCGCCATGCGGATGTGCCGCCGTTTACGGAAGAAGAGCAGGCTTTGCTGGACACCTATGAGCAGATCGCCGCTGAGCCTGGTATCTATCTGGATATGGATTTGCAGCCGGGCGACATTCAGCTTTTGTCGAACCACACCAACCTCCACGCCCGAACGGACTACGAAGATCATGATGATCCTGATGAACGGCGACATCTCCTGAGGCTTTGGCTGTCTCTCTAGCGCGCAATTCCCCAATTTGTGTATTATCGCCTCAAAATAGCTGGTTGCGCCTGACGACGACCGGGATGAAAACGCGCAGGGAGAAAATCCATGAATGGTGCCGAAAGTCTTGTACGTACGCTGGTCGATAGCGGCGTCGACGTCTGCTTCACCAATCCAGGCACATCGGAAATGCACTTTGTGGCAGCCTTGGACAAGGTGGAGGGCATGCGGGCTATTTTGGCGCTGTTCGAGGGTGTTGTAACCGGGGCAGCCGATGGATATGGGCGCATGGCGGAAAAGCCTGCAGCCACTCTTCTGCATTTGGGGCCGGGCCTCGCGAACGGCTTGGCAAATCTCCACAATGCGCGGCGTGCGGACACACCCATCGTCAACATTGTCGGCGACCACGCGACCTATCACGCTCAGTATGACGCGCCCCTTGCATCTGACTTGAAGGGTTTCGCGTCGCCGGTTTCCGGTTGGTATCACTCTTCGCCATCGCCCAAAACAGCCGCCGCCGACGGTGCCCGCGCGGTTCAGGCATCGATGTCAGCGCCGGGTCAGATTGCGACCCTGGTGCTGCCGGCCGACACGGCATGGCTGGAGTCGGGTGGTCCTTCGCCTGCGCTCGACATTGTGGGACCTGCCGCTGTTGCCGGCGACGCAGTTGACCGGACCGCAGAGCTCGTCAAAAACGGGAAGAAGACCGCCATCCTCATCCGCGGCGCTGCGCTTAAGGAAGACGGGCTTCTGGCTGCTGGGCGTATCGCGGGCAAAACCGGGGCCCGGATCATGTGCGACACCTTCACGCCCCGCATCCAGCGGGGTGCTGGAAGGGTCATGGTCGACCGCCTGCCTTATTTCTCCGAACAGATCGAAGAAGACCTGGCCGGCACCGGACAATTGATCCTGGTGGGTGCCAAGCCGCCGGTCTCTTTTTTCGCCTATCCCGGCAAAGCCAGCTGGATGACGCCGGAAGGCTGTGAGATCAATGTGCTCGCGCACCCGCATGAAGACGGCACAGGGGCGCTGGAAGCGCTGGCGGAAGCCGTCGGCGCGCCGGCTGACGCGATCAATGTGGCCAAGCTGGAGCTGCCGGATCTGCCATCGGGCAAACTCGACAGCTTCAATGCTGGCCAGGTGATCGCCCACTATCTGCCGGAAGGCGCCATCGTGTCGGATGAAGCCGCGACCAGCGGGATCGGGCCGGCGATCTATACGGCGACTGCGGCGCCCCATGATCATATGTCTCTCACTGGCGGCGCCATTGGACAGGGGCTTCCCCTCGCCACCGGGGCGGCAGTTGCCTGCCCGGACCGCAAAGTCGTGTGCCTCCACGGCGATGGCGGCGCCATGTACACGCTGCAATCGCTCTGGACCCAGGCACGCGAAAAACTGGATGTCACGACCGTGATCTTTGCCAACCGGTCCTACGCGATCCTGAATGTCGAACTCATGCGGGTGGGTGCGGAGAATCCCGGACCCAAAGCGCTCTCCATGCTTGATCTGCACAACCCGGAGCTCGACTGGGTGCAATTGGGGCAGGGCATGGGTGTTAACTCCATGCGCGCGGAAACGGCAGAGGAGTTTGCCGACCAGTTTTCAGCCTGCATGAAAGAAAAAGGTCCGCACCTGATCGAAGCCGTGGTCTAGAGCGCTCATGTTGCAGAACGGCAAAAAGGCGCTCTCCCAAGTTGAAGAGCGCCTCTTTTGTTGAACGGATGGCCGCTAGTGGCGGGTTTGATTGAGCGTGAACTCGCCCTGTTGGACGCGCGCTTTCATGCCGTCGGCCATCTCACTCACCGCTTCCTCACCATACGTTTCCACCATATCGCTAAAAGCAGCAAAGATGGCGGTGCTGGCCAGTACGTCTGGGTTTACGCCCTCAGCCAGTGCGTCATCCCACGCATCCAGGAGAATCTTCAATGCAATGCGACGCTGCTCTTCATCATCGGGCAGCGGAAAGTCGTAATCCTCATCATCGTGAAGCAGATCGTCGGCGGCTGTGTCGCGAGAGTCGGCCATGTGCGGCGGCGGCCTTTCTTGAAACGGGCAGCTTTTGTGCTGCCTTTAGGAACATGTTGGGCCCTGTCCCGAAACGAAACAGAGCTTGGCTCCCTTTTAACACATATCGCCGCTTTGTCCCGTCACAAGTTGGGCCAAAGGTTAACGCCTGCCTGAGAAATCCAGGAAACTCCTAGAAAGATGCCGGTCACCCTCTGGTGCGGGCCGCTAGGCGTTGGGCGAGGCCTGACCCTTCGTCGAGGAACCGTGCGGCGTCCGTGCGGGCCTGGCCCGTGCAGCGCGGATAGGCCAGCCGGTGCTGGTGGTAGGCCCGGTTGAACCGGGCGACCATGAGTTCTTTCATATCGGAGGAGGGGTTTTCGTAGCGGAGCAGGTCCTGCATTTTGGAGCGCCAGAGCTGCCCCTCATTGGCGTTGCAGACCTCGCGAAGATGATGGATGGCACCCAAAATCTCCGACAGCCGGACCATCTCACCTTCAGATGCACCGCTCCTGGTCTCCCCATTGGCGCTTCCTGCAAAGGCAAGAGACACCGTAATGAGGGCCAACAGCCCCATGGCAGGACGCAGCAGCTGTTTTGTCCCAAACTGGGACAGATCAACAAGGCGTTGCTGTCGATTTCGCACATAATCAAACATCATGGACCAAGAGAGGCACAAAACGTGCCGCCTCTACTGACAAGAAGAAAGGCCTGCGCGGTGCCGCGCAGACCCTCATCAAGTAAACAGCAAAACGCAGACGGCACTTAGAACATCGAATAGCCGCCATCAATGATCATTGTGGTCCCCGTGGTGTAGGCAGACGCGTCGCTCGCGAGATAGACGGCCATGCCGCCGAAATCTTCCGGCTCGCCCCAACGTCTGATGGGCACGCGAGGGATCACCTTTTCGGCGAACGCTGGTGCGGCTTGCGCCTGAGACGTCATGTCCGTTGCAATCCAGCCGGGAAGGATCGCATTCGCGCGAATGTTATAGCGGCCATATTCCGACGCACAGGCTTTGATCATCGAGATCACGCCGCCCTTGGTGGCGGCGTAGGCTTGATTGCGGGCCGCCCCTTCGATTGCGGCGAGGCTTGCGATGCCCACAAGAGAGCCACCTGTGTCACCGTCCTTGGAACGCTCAACCATGTGGCGAGCCGACTCCCTGAGCGTCCAGAAGACACCGTCGAGATTGACACTCAGCACCTTTTTGTAGACCTCGGTGGTCATGTCCACAAAGGACGGCGACCCGAAGCCGATGCCCGCGTTTGCAACAACGGTGTCGATGCGTCCAAGCTCCGCGACGGTCGCCTCGGTGCCATCAATCACTTCTTGTTCGTTAGAAACGTCAACGCGCCGCACGACAATCTTTGTTCCATGCGCTTTAAGCGCTTCCGCTGCTTTTGCGTTTTTCTCTTCGTTTGTCCCCCAGATCGCGACATCAGCGCCGCTTGCGGCCATGGCATCCGCCATGCCAAGCCCAATGCCGCCATTACCGCCAGTTACGAGGGCGACCTTGCCCGTGAGGTCAAATGGTTTGTAAGTCATGAAAGTCTCCCAAGAGGTTTTTCTATTTTGATTGGGAGCACTATAGCACTGCAGGTGGCGAGAACGAGCGTCGTTTGAAGAGTTGTGTGCTCAGCAAACTGTTAGTCGAACAGGGCGTCGATATCGGCCTGCGACGCAGCGTCAGCATCATCGACCAAAGGTGCAGGCGGGGGAATGTCCGCAGGCTGGGTGTCTTGTGCCGCTGCGTCTTCGTCGATTTCTGTGAGCAGCGTATCGATTTCTTCCTGGGCGGACGTCTCGGCGCGGCCATGGATAATCGCACTCGCGACATCCACAAAGCGCTGCAGCTTGGCTGTTACATTGGTCACGAGGAGCTGCATTTGGTTCGCATCGCCGGCTTCAGCTGCCGCACTTAAGCGCGCGAGGGCCGCAAGAACTGTCGCGTCCATCTGGGCGACCAGCTGATCAAATGGCTCCCGATACCGCCGCGGCGCATTCTCATAGGCAAGGATCGCAAGCGCCTTGTCCTGAAACGTGGACTCGGAGAAGTGGTCTTCATAGCGCTTTGGCTGCCACTCAAGAGCATCATCCAGACAGTCCGGCATGTCGGCGACGAGTTCCAGCAGCATCACGATTTCATTGAAATGGTTGAGATAATCTGTCGCCAGCAGGGTGTCCTGATGGATGTTCTTGCCTTGAACGAGACGGCGCAGCGTGCGCGGAAAGCCGATGCCCCCCGCTGGACGCTCAATATCGCCTTTGATCGCCTCAACGTCCGTCTTCATGCCGCCTCTGCATATCTCCAGCTGACACCTCATCAGCCGAAAACCGCCAACCCCAAGGATCTAATTTAGGGAGGAGGTCTTGATATTTGGTTGTCTGGAAAGTCCAGGAAAACTGCGAAAAACCCACGTTTCTCGAGGGTTTTGGTCAGTCACGGGTGGTGTTGAGAAGGGCCGCCAAACTGTTTGCACCGAGAAAGAGCAACAGGGCGGCAACAACTATAGAAGGTCCGGACGCGGTATCGAAGGAGAAGGAGCCCCATAATCCAAGCGCAACGGCGAGCGTTCCGGCAAGGGCTGCAAAGAGGGCCATCTGTTCCGGTGTCGCAGAGAAACGTCGTGCGGCCGCAGCAGGGATAATCAGGAGCGCTGTAATAAGCAAGATCCCCACGACCTGCATCGATAGGGCGACGACGACAGCCAATAGCAGGCTGAATAAGAGTCGAACGGCGAGAGGATTGATGCCGTCGGCCTGAGCAAGCTCAGGTTCGACCGTGACGGCTAGGAGACGGCGCCATATAGCCAGCAGTCCGGCAAACACCACCCCAGCACCCACATAAATGAGAAAGACATCGTTCCAGGACAGGGCCAGCACGTCGCCAAACAGATAACCCATCAGATCAATTCGCAAATGGTCCAAGAAACCAAGCGCGACGAGACCAAGCGCAAGCGCGGAATGTGCCAGCAGCCCGAGTACGGTGTCTGCGGCAAAGCGCTGTTGCTTTTGAAGAAACGTGAAGGCAACCGCCAAAATGGCGCCGGCGACCAGAACGCCGATAGCTGGCTGAATAGACAAGAAGACGCCAAGGGCGACGCCGAGCAACGCAGAATGCGCGAGTGCATCACCGAAATAAGCCATGCGTCGCCAGACAACAAAACAGCCAAGCGGTCCGGCAATCAGCGCGACGCCGATGCCTCCTAAAAGCGCGCGCAGAAAGAACTCCTCAAACATGTGCGTCTTCCTCGTGCACATGGCCGGATACATCATGAACATGGTCATGATGATGCTTGAAGACGGCGAGCGATTGAGCATGGCCAGGCCCAAACAGAGCGACATAGGCGGGGTCGTTCGTCACGGCTTCTGGGGCGCCTTCGCAACAGACGTGCCCGTTAACGCAAATCACCCGGTCGGATGCTGCCATCACCACATGCAAGTCATGAGAGATAAGCAGGATGGCACACCCTCTCTCCTGGCGGATCGCAGCGAGCAGTTCATAGAGGGCACTCTGACCTGCGAAATCGATTCCGCTGGTGGGCTCGTCGAGAATAAGCAGGTCCGGCGTACCAAGAAGGGCACGGGCAAGAAGCACCCGCTGATATTCACCCCCGGACAGTTCAGAGGCTTGACGGTCGAGAAGATGCACCGCACCCACCTCGGTGAGACTTTGTGTCATCTCTTCTTCACTGTGGGAGCGTGTAAGAGAAAGAAGACGCCTGACCGTGAGCGGCAGTGCGGCGTCAATCTGCATGCGCTGGGGAACGTAGCCAATTCGCGCACCTGCGTCAGTGTGTACGAGACCGTCTGAGGGTTTCAGAATGCCGAGCAGTGTTCGGGCAAGGGTGGTCTTACCGGCCCCGTTGGGCCCAATGAGGGTGAGAATCTCGCCTCGGTTCACGCGAAGATCGACATGCGACAGCACTTCCCGGCCACCAAGGTGGACCGAGACATCGCGAAGTTCAATCAGGGCAGCGCTGCTCATGGCGATCGATACTCTTGTGGAAAACGGCGCACCCTATCTCATCAGGTTGATGGGTTCCAGCCAGGAACCATAAAGCATCGATCTCGCCTGACCGGGGACCCACGTGATAGGATGAGCACCTTGATACCAAGATGCCGCCTAATCAGATCGCCGCTAGAGGAATTCGCCCATGCCGACCATCCTGGAGCTTGTAGACGCCGCGGAGCGCCAAATCGATTGTTTGAGCGTCGAAGAGGTCAAAGACTTGTTCCAAGACGGCGGCGTCACCCTCGTCGATGTGCGGGACATTCGCGAGATTTGGCGCGAGGGGCGAATTCCCGGCGCCTATCATATGCCGCGCGGCATGACGGAATTTTGGGTGGACCAGACCAGCCCCTACGCCAAAGATATCTTCAAGTCGGACGGCCAGCGCTTCATTTTCTATTGCAACAAAGGATGGCGCTCCGCGCTTGCGGGCAAGGCGGCGCACGATGTTGGCCTCAAAAACGTAGCCCACATGCGCGGCGGTTTCACCGCTTGGGCCGACGCGGGGCATCCGGCTGAAACGGTCGATAAGAAATAGCCAGAACATGTGCGGACGTTACAAAATCGAGCGGTCGCCGGAAGAGTTGCGGGCTTTCTTCAATTTTGAGGAGCACCCCAACTTTCCCCCGCGATACAATATTGCCCCGACGCAGCCAGTCCCAATCATCCGGTTGATTGCAGGCAAGCGTCACTTTCAGTTGGTTCGGTGGGGGCTGGTTCCATCCTGGATGAAAGAGATGCCGAAGTCCGTTCTGATCAATGCGCGGGCGGAGACCATAAACGAAAAACCCTCCTTCAAAGGCGGCTTTCGTCATCGGCGCTGCCTCATTCCGGCTGACGGGTTCTATGAATGGCAGGCGCGCGAGGCCGGTCCCAAGCAACCCCACCTGATCAGACGTCCCGACAACGCCCCGTTCGCTATGGCGGGCATATGGGATGATTGGCTGAACGCAGACGGATCGGAGCTTGAAAGCTGCGCCGTAGTGACGACAGCGGCCAATGATCATCTGGCACCGATCCATCATCGCATGCCTGTGATCCTCGACCCCAAAGATTGGGACGCCTGGCTGGACAATGACGGGACATCCGCTCAGGAGGCGATAGAGCTTTTGAAGCCGGCGCCGGACGACCTGATGGAAGCCGTGCCGGTGAGCGCACGGGTCAACAAAATCACCGAAGATGATGCAGGGCTCACACAAGTTGTCGACCCGGACGCGGATAAAGCAAACCCGCAGAGCGCCAAACTGGGTCGCCCGGACGATGATCAGCTCAGCCTATTGTAAATTGAGCAAGCCGACGCAGAAGTGTCGCCAATCCCACTTATGAAGCTCTAATTGACGCAGGGGAAGAAAAGTCTCCTCAAGCGATTCCGCTTGAAAACCAAGTGCTGTATACTATCTACCCGAGTCTGGAGACGTCATGGCAGCCGACATTGTTATTCTCGCCGTTCTCATCCTCTTGAATGGCTTTTTCTCCTTGTCTGAGATGGCAATCGTGTCGTCCAGGCGTCAGCGCCTGCTTGGCTTGCTCACCCGGCAGCAAGAGGCCGGCAAGAGCGGCACGGGCGGTATTGAACTCGCGATTTCTTTGAACGAAGACCCAAGCCGGTTCCTGTCTGCTGTTCAGATCGGTATCACGCTGGTGGGTGTCTTCGCAGGTGCGTTCGGTGGTGCCACGCTGGCAGCGCCTTTGGGGTCGTTGATCAGTCAATGGGACATGATCGCGGAATATGGCGAGCCTATTGCGTTTGGTCTCGTGGTCGTCAGCATCACTTATTTTTCGCTCATTATCGGCGAACTGGTGCCGAAGCGGGTGGCGCTCTCCAATCCTGAGCGGATCGCGATAAAGATTGCCCGTCCCATGGTCGGCGTGACCCGCGCTTTGTCACCCTTCGTATCTCTTCTGTCTTATTCGACTGAGTCGGTCCTGAAAGCCTACGGCGCGACCGGCCAAGACGTGGTTGAGGTGACGGAAGAAGAAATCAAACATCTGGTTGAAGAAGGTGTTGCAACCGGCGCAGTCGAGAGCGTCGAACGGGATATTGTGAATCGTGTTCTGGGGCTTGGCGACACGCGGGTGGGCGAAGTGATGCGCCCGCGAACACAATTGGCATGGCTCGATACGGACGCCAGTTTTGAAGAGAACATGCTGACCATTCGGACAACCGAGAGCCAGCGCTACCCGGTGCGAAAGGGCCCAGACGGACCCACAGTCGGCATGGTGCGCATGGAAGACCTTTTCTCCAATATTGAAAAGGCGACCAACGATGCGTTGTTTGCGCGCATGACGACACCGCTCTATGTGCCGCGAACCTCGACCGTGTTGAAGGCCCTCAGCCTGCTTCAGGCTGAGAACAAGTTCATGTGCTTCATTGTGGATGAATATGGCGACGTCGTTGGCACGTTATCGATGGCAGAGATCTTCTTTGCCATGGTGGGAGACACGTCGGCAAACGCTACTGACAACAACACGGCGATCGTGCGTCGCGAAGACGGCTCCTATCTGGTGGATGGTGTGGTGTCCGTTGATGAGGTGAAGCGGCTTCTCATGCTCACGAGCTTGCCGGGTGATAATTCAGGTGAGGTCAATACGCTTGCGGGCGTCATGCTGCACTGGTTTGAGCGCTTGCCGACCGAAGGCGATTATTTTGCCTGGAACGGCTACCGCTTTGAAGTGGCGGACATGGACGGTCCCCGGGTCGACAAGATTCTCATCGTACCGGCGCAGAACCTGCCAATCGGCGATTTCCTCTCTAGCGGAGCTGATGGCGCGCCCTCGGCCGACAGCTCTTTGCTCTTGAAAGAAGCAGACACAGCTAAGGCCTGATCGCGCTAAACGCTCACGACCTTTCCAGGATTGAGAATGCCCTTCGGATCGAGTGTGCGCTTGAGCGTTCGCATGAGGTCCATTTCGACATCGGATTTGAGCGATGCCATTTCATCCCGTTTCAGTTGGCCGATGCCATGTTCGGCGCTGATCGAACCGTCGAGTCCGAGCGCGATGCCATGGACGATATGGTTGAAATGGCTCCATTGGTCTAAGAACGCCTTTGTATCCATTCCGATAGGCTGGCTCAGATTGAAATGGATATTGCCGTCGCCCAGATGCCCGAAAGGCACCGGCCGGATGCCTGGCAGCTCGCCACTCACTGCCTGGATGGCACGCTCCAGAAAAAGGGTGACCTTAGAGACAGGCACAGACACATCATGTTTGATGCTGCCGCCTTCGTGCCGCTGAGCGTCAGACATGCCTTCGCGGAGTTGCCAGAACGCCGCGCGTTGTGTATCGGATTGGGCGACGACCGCATCGGTTACCCAGGAGCGCTCTATGGCATTCTGAAGAGAGGTCTCCAAGAGGGTATTGAGTTCAGCACCATTTGCCCCGGAGGAGAGCTCCACAAGCACATACCAGGGGGACGGGGCCTCAAGCGGGTCGCGCGCATCCGGCACATGGGCACATACCATTTCGATCCCGATACGCGGCATCAGCTCAAAGCTGGTGATCGCGCCACCACTGTCCGCCTCGACATGACGCAGAAGCGAGGTTGCAGCCGCAGGCGAAGGAACCGCAGCGATCGCCGTCGCGCGCGATTTGGGCGCGGGAAAAAGTTTCAGAACGGCACCGGTGATGATGCCAAGCGTTCCTTCGGACCCCAGAAAAATCTGCTTGAGATCATAACCGGTATTGTCCTTGCGCAAGCGCCGCATGCCATCCCATATGCGCCCGTCGGCCAGCACAATTTCGAGGCCCAACACAAGGTCCCGCGCATTGCCATAGTGGAGAACCGCGGTGCCGCCGGCATTGGTGGCGAGGTTGCCCCCGATCTGACATGTACCCTCCGATGCCAGACTGAGGGGAAAGAGGCGTTCCACCGCCGCCGCGGTTTCCTGGGCTGTCGCAAGCGTCACCCCGGCGTCGACGCTGAGTGTATTGTTCTCAATGTCCAGGGACCGCACAGCATCCATGCGGCTTAGATTGAGAACGATCGCGCACCCGCTTTGATCCGGCGTCTGTCCACCAACAAGGCCGGTATTGCCGCCCTGCGGCACGACAATGGTGCCGGTCTCATGCGCGAGCTTCATTACCGCCGCGACTTCATCCGTTGACCCTGGACGTACGATGGCGGCCGCCTTGCCGACATAGAGGCCTCGCCGCTCTTCCAGATAAGGCGCCATGTCGGTGACATTGGTGGTCACGTTGGTCTGGCCCACGATCGTGCGGACCTGTGTGAGGAACTCGGCATTCATGTCACACGTCCACTCGGGTAAACGCCCGCACGCCGGAATAGAGATAACGCGGCTGGCCTTCGCTGTTCGGCTCCAGAAAGTTGAAATTGACCGATTGCGACATGCCCGGATTGGTGCCGACGAACCGGCCTTCACCGACGGGTTGGAGTTCGACCTCAGCGCCGCTGCCAATCACGCCGAAATTGGCGCTGGGTTGGATCGCCGCAAAGAGAGTGCCTTCTTTGAGCGTGACATGAGCTGTTTCGCTCGATTTTGAGTAAGTGCCGACATAAGGCGCGAGCTGTTCGCCACTGGCCACGGGAGCCGGTTTTGCCGGAGGCGCTACCCCTGCCGTTGCGGTGAAAATCCGGGTCAACAGTGTTTGTGCCAACCCTTTGCCGTCGCCGCCGTTTGTAAGCAACACGAGGATCGTTCCGCTTTTGGGGTGAATGCGCAGAAACGCGGCCTGGCCAATGGTCGAGCCGTCATGGCCGAACACATCATAGCCATCACCGCCCCAGTTCCAGAGAAAGGCGCCAAGACCAATCGCGTCCAGCGAGCCGCCGGGCGGGCAGGCCCGGTGCGGACGGGTAAGAAGGGCAGTGCTCTCCTCGGAAATCAATCGGTGCCCGTTTGGCGCAACGCCGCTGTCAAGCAGCGTCCGCCCGAAGGTAATGATGTCTGAAGCGGTGGCCATCGGCGTGGATCCTGCCGGTGCGTTCGACGGTGCAAGAAAAGCAATGGGCGAGACCACCAGGCCTTTGCCGGGTGTTCCTACATGACCGATCGCAGTGCGGTGCCGCATGGCCTGCTCGGGCAAGGTGGAGAAGGACGGCGTTCCGATATTTTTCACGATCCGCGTGCGCATCGCCTTGTCCCAGGTGAACCCGGTGACTTTCTCAATCACGCGACCCGCGATCACAAAGCCCACATTGCAATAGGAAAACATGTGACCAAGGGGCGACAGGTTTGGCAGGTCGCCCAATTGCGACACGAATTTTTCAATCCTGTCCTCGCCCCGTCCGGCATCGGCAAAATAATCGCCATCAATGCCGCTTGTATGGGTGAGGAGATGGCGCAAGGTGACTTTCGCCGTCACCTCAGCGTCGGCCACCTTGAAGTCGGGCAGGTAGGTCCGTATCGGCTCGTCAAGACTGAGCAGGCCTTCTTCGACCAGTTGCAGGATCAGAACCGTTGTGTAGAGCTTGGTGATGGACCCGATCTGGAAGAGCGTGTCCGGGGTTGCCTCGACGCCTGTGTTGAGGTTGACCAGCCCCGCCGCAGCCTCAGAAAGGGCGCCATCATGCCACACAGCGATGGACGCGCCCGGCACGTCGAACGTCTGAATGAGGTCGGAAAGGTCACTCAGATCAATCTCGGGACTCTGGGGTTCGGCGACGGACATTTAGCGTGGATACTCCTTTGGGCAGGCGCACTTTAGCAGACGTGCAAGCTTTGTGGCGGAAATGCAAGCTTGGCCGATGGTGAGGGGACAAGTAGGCTCTCGCCCCATGATTGATACGATTGACCATATTATTATTGCTGTGTCCGACCTCGCCGCAGCGAAATCCACCTATTCCCGTATTCTGGGGCGGGAACCATCCTGGGAAGGAGAGCATCCGGGGCTGGGCTCGTCGAACCTGATTTATCGTCTGCGCAACACCTATCTGGAATTTGTCGCAGCGACCGGCGAGGGTCAGTTCGCGGATATGATCCGCACCAAGCTCGATGAAGAAGGCGAAGGGCTCATGGGCCTCGTCTTCGGGACGGTGAATGCCGATGCCTGCGTGCGGCATTTGAAAGAGGCGGGGCTCCATCCCACAGACCCCATTCCGGGTGGCGGCAAGGACGCGGCCGGCAATGAGCGCGCCTGGCGGAATGTCATGCTGGCCCCGGAGGAAACGGGGGGCCTGTTCCTGTTTGTGATTGAACAGGAAGACCGCCTGGCCATTCCCTATTCTCCTGCATCAGAGGGCGTGAACGGGCGCGCCGCAATCGATGCAGTAGATCATGTGGTGGTCAACACACCGAAGCCGGATGACCTGATCGCTTTCTTTGAAGGACAGCTGGGCCTCCGCTTGGCGCTTGATCACACAATCGAAAAGTGGGGCGTGCGCCAGCTTTTCTTCCGTGTGGGCAATGTGACGCTCGAAGTTGTGACACCGACCGCGAAGGATGAAGTGCCGGAGAAAGACAGTCTTTGGGGTATCGCTTATCGTGCGCCTGATCTGGCGAAGACCCAAGAACGCTTAACCGAGGCAGGCGTCAATGTGTCGGAAGTCCGCATCGGTCGAAAGAAGGGGACGGTTGTGGCAACCGTCAAACCTGAAACCCACGGCATCCCAACCTTGCTGATTGGGCAAGATCCGGCGTTTTAATCTCGCGGAGCGGCGGCTCGCATGAGCCTGTCATTGATCGCCTCGCCAAGACCATCCATGGGGATTGGGCTGACGGCGAGGCTCTTGTCGCCCGCGTCGGCATCCAGCTTCCGCAGCATGGAAAAGAGATTGGCCGCAGCCTCCTGAAGGTCGCCGGACGGGCTCAGATTGAGGTCGCACGCCACGTCGCCGAAACCGAGCAGCAATTCATTTGTGGCGCGTTCGAATGCGTTGAGTCGCAACGCGGCGTTGGGTGCGTAGTGGCTTGCCAGCATGCCCGGAGACGAGCGCCCTTCTTCACCGCCCGGCGCCTGCGGGTCTTCGAGCGCCTGTCCCAGAACCGCTTCAATATCGCTTCGTGGAATGGCGCCTGGCCGCAGCAGCGTGGGCGGTCCGTCTTTCGGGAGACCGACAACCGTGGACTCAAGTCCGAGACAGCACGGACCCCCGTCAATAACGTAGGAAAGGGCGTCTTCGCCACCGAGCCCCTCCATCACGTGGGCCGCCTCGGTCGGGCTCAAGCGCCCTGACGGATTGGCCGACGGCGCCGCCAAGGGGCGTTCTGCGGTGGCTAAAAGCCGTTGCGCCACATCGTGCGCGGGAACCCGAAGCGCAACCGTGTCGAGGCCGGCGCTTACCAGAAGAGACAGGCGGCAATCCGCTCGGCGTGGTACGACCAGCGTGAGACCGCCTGGCCAGAAGTGGTTCGCCAGCAGCTGACCGACATCATTAATGTCAGCATGGCGCTCGGCTTCCCCCAGATCTTTGACATGAACAATGAGCGGATTGAAGGTCGGTCGTTTCTTGGCGGCAAATATCGCGGCGACCGCATCGTCATTGGTCGCGTCTGCGCCGAGCCCATAGACCGTTTCCGTCGGAAAGGCGACGAGCTTTCCTTCGCGCAGAGCGTCGGCAGCGCGTGCTAAATTTTCGTCTGAGGCGGGGAGCAGTTCAGTTGCCACGGGAACCTGCATTCCGGCGGCTGCGCGCCATGAGATTGCGAAGCGGCACCTGTGGCAACAGACGGGCAAGCATCGCAACAAACCTGTTCATTCCACCGTTGATATAAACGGGTTTCCCGGCCATCACCGCGTCATAGGCTTGTCGCGCGACGGTCATGGAATCCATCCACAAGATGTCCGGCATTCTGGACACCTCTTCCCGTGTGCCGGCCACATCGTGAAACTCTGAATAGGTAAAGCCGGGGCAAAGCGCGGTCACGTGCACATTGTCGTTCACATATTCCAGCGAAAGGCTTTCAGACATTTTGATGAGGAAGCTCTTTGAGGCCGCATAGAGCGTGCCCCCAGCGGCGCCCGGTAGATGGCCTGCGAGAGAGGACACATTGATGATCCGTCCATAACCCCGTTCGGCCATGCCAGGGGCAAAGCGATGGCAGAGTTCTGCAACCGACGTCACCATCACTTGAATGAGATCCGATTGATCTTGCCACTGACTGTTTTGATAGGGGCCGGAAACGGTATACCCCGCATTGTTCACGAGAGCATCGACCGTGATGCCTGCTTGCGCGAGTCTGTCCTCAATCTTCTGTCCGGCGCCTACCTCAGTGAGGTCGAGCGGGATGACATGCGATGAGGCACCGAACTTGTCTTTAACCTCTTGAGCCAATGCCTCAAGCCGATCTTTGCGGCGCGCGACAAGCACAAGGTCAAATCCGTTCTCGGCAAAGACCAGTGCGATGTCTCGCCCGATCCCGGCGGATGCGCCCGTTATGAGGGCAGTTCGGCGCGCATTTGAGCTGTTTTCGACCATGAATAGTTGAGGAAATTGTCAGTAAGCGGGTTTCAGGCTGGACGGCACGATCTTTTACACCATTTTCTGGGTGAGGCGGTTCGCCTTCGAAAAAGAATACAGTAAAAAGTGGCCACGCTGAGGAAGCGACCGAGCCCACGTACCGGAGAAAAACATGATGTATCGCGCCCCCGTCCAAGACATGGCATTCACCTTGAAGTCCCTGGCGGGCTTGGACGAGTTGCAGGCCTCCGGTGCCTATCCTGATCTAAGCGACGATCTGATCGACGCGGTGCTGGAAGAAGCATCAAAGCTCGCGGGCGATGTGATTGCACCCATCAACAGTGCTGGTGAGAAGACCCATGCGGCCTTGGGCGATGAGGGTGTTGCGACACCGCCGGGCTATGCCGACGCCTATACGCAATGGGTCGAAGGCGGCTGGGGGTCAATCGCCGCCAATCCGGAATACGGCGGACAGGGACTGCCGCTCGCCCTTTCTGCTGCGCTTCAGGAAATGTGGAACGCGGCCTGTCTCTCCTTCGGTCTCTGCCCCATCCTGTCGCAAGGGGTGATTGAAGCGCTCACAGCTCATGGAACCGACGACCAGCGCGCAAAATATTTGCCGAAGCTCGTCTCAGGTGAGTGGACCGGCACCATGAATCTGACGGAGCCGCAAGCGGGATCGGACTTGAATGCGCTGAAAGCGAAAGCCGTGCCGCAGGACGATGGCACCTACCGGATCACCGGCACCAAGATCTACATCACCTATGGCGATCACGACCTCACTGAAAACATCATCCATCTGGTATTGGCGCGCTTGCCGGACGCGCCTGCGGGTACGCGCGGTATCTCGCTGTTCCTTGTGCCGAAATTCTTCGTGAACGATGACGGCTCTTTGGGTGAGCGCAATGATGCAAAGTGTATTGGCCTTGAAGAAAAGCTTGGCATTCATGGCAGCCCCACCTGCGTCATGTCCTATGGCGAAGAGGGCGGTGCTGTGGGCTATCTGATCGGTCAGGAGAACAAGGGCCTCGCCTGCATGTTCACCATGATGAACAATGCCCGCCTGCTTGTCGGCGTGCAGGGCGTCGCGATTGCAGAGCGGGCCTACCAGCAGGCGCTCGCCTATGCGATGGACCGCAAACAGGGCCGGCCGGCGGGCATGGAAATCCCGGCAGGCGAAATGGGACCAATTATTGGACACCCGGATGTCCGCCGCATGTTGATGACCATGAAATCGCTTACGGAAGCAGCACGCGCCGTTTGCTACGCGAACGCTGTCGCCATTGATCAGGCCGACGAAGGGTCAGATGACGCGGCAAAGGCGGCTGGGCAGGCCCGCGCGGATCTTTTGACACCCATAGCCAAAGCCTGGAGCACCGACATTGGCGTCGAAGTGGCGTCCATCGGCGTGCAGATCCATGGCGGCATGGGCTTCATCGAAGAGACCGGCGCGGCACAGCATTATCGCGATGCGCGGATCACACCGATCTATGAAGGCACCAACGGTATCCAGGCGATCGATCTTGTATCTCGGAAATTGCCGCTGGGCGACGGCGCTGTGGTGAAAGCCTATCTCGCCGAAATTCGGGAGACGGCGGAAACGGCGGCCGCTCACAATGATGCTGACCTCAACATCGCGGGACACGCCCTGGCCGATGCCCTCGACGCGCTGGAAGAAGCGACAGACTGGATGCTCGACACCGGCAAGAGCAATGTTCAGGACTGCCTGGCAGGCGCTACGCCTTACGCACGGCTCTTCGGCAATGTCGCAGGTGGCCATTATCTCACCAAGGGCGCGCTTGCCGCTGTGGAGAGCCCCGACGATTCGTATTTGGCATCCAAGAAGGCGACGGCGCGCTTCTTTGCAGAGAATACGCTGCCAAGCTGTACGGGCCTTCTGACCCCAGCGACTGCAGGGGCAACCTCGCTTTTCGCGCTTGATGAGCAGCAGCTGGGCGCCTAAGGCCTTTTTCTCGGGTTTGACCTCCAAGCCCACACTCGGCACACTCCGCCCAACAGTAATTTTGGGAACAAATTCCTATGAGTGACGTGTCGCTGGGCGAAGTTGATGAAAAAGGTCTGAGCTACCCGATTGAAGGCGTGCCGGAAGCCGGAGATATTCTTGAGGTCGCGCCCGGCATCTACTGGGTCCGGATGACTCTGCCTTTCGCCCTCGACCACATCAATCTCTGGCTCATTGACGACGATGACGGCTGGGTGATTGTCGATACAGGGGTCAACGACGACGCGACCAAAGCATCCTGGCGCAGGATTTTCGATGAGAAGCTCGGCGGCAGGCCCGTCAAACGGGTGATTGTGACCCACTTGCATCCGGACCATGTGGGCCTCGCAGGCTGGATCACCCGGGAATTTGGTGTCGCTCTGGAAATGTCCCGCACGGATTACCTGATGTGCCGGACCCTCGTCGCGGACACCGGCAAGGAAGCGCCGCAGGACGGTAGGAATTTCTACCGTGCTGCCGGCTTCTCAGAGCGCGCCGTGGAATCGTACGCGAAACGATTTGGCGGCTTCGGCGAAAGGGTCTCTCGGCTGCCTGATGCTTTCAAACGCCTGAAAGACGGTGACCGCCTTCAAATCGGTGGACGCGATTGGCAGGTAATTGTCGGGTCCGGACACGCGCCGGAACATGTCTGCCTGTTTTGTGAAGAATTGAATGTGCTGATCTCCGGCGACCAGGTGCTGCCGCGCATTTCCTCCAATGTTAGCCTGCATCCGACCGAAGCCCATGCAGACCCGCTCCAGGAATGGATCGACAGCTGCAAAAAGCTGAAAGCGGCCTTGCCGGAAGACGCCTTGGTTCTGCCAGCCCACAATGAACCTTTCTATGGGCTTCATACGCGCCTTGATGCGCTGATCGACGGGCACGAAGAAGGCTTGGCGAAGCTCTTGGACCTGCTCGCGGAACCGAAGCGCGCCATTGACGTGTTTCCCGCGCTCTTTAAGCGCAAGATTGGGCCGGATGTTTTCTTCATGGCGACCGGCGAAAGTTTGGCACACCTGTCCTGTTTGGTGGCACGCGGCGACGCAACCGTAAGCCGCGATGAAAACGGCGTCGATTGGTATGTTCAGGCTTCCGCCTAGGCGTAATGTCGGTTGATTGGGAGGGGCACCGACGCGCACTCGGTAACTCCTTTGAAATGGCAACATATGGGGTGTCGTACCTGACGCATTTTGTCGTTGCCGGATGTCAGCTTCGCAAACAGGTAAACTAAACCATCGACTATGTGCATTGAAGTCGGCCCAATTAACGTCGAAACTAAGGGGAGTGTTTTTGGCAGAGAGTAGGTTTCATATAGCAGAGTGGTATGGGCATCCATTCCATCTACTTTCCGATCAGGATCGCGTGCGATTGGCGCGCCATAAGGTCGGCGGCGCCAAGATGCCGAAGAGTGAGATTCAACGTCTCTCAGCGCTTGAAAAGAAGGCCGCTTCCACGAAATTGAGTGTGAAGGAAGGACAGCGGATCACGCTTCTGCAGGAGAAACTCAAACGCCAAAAGACGGAGGAGCTTGCGTGTCCGTTTCGAACTGATGTGCCACATGCAACCTGCACTAAGCCAGGTGGGGTCTGCTCAATACGTGTCTACAACGAAAAATCAGGCAAAGTTGTCCCTGTTGGCGGGGAGCGTGGAAGACTCAGGGCTCTCTGCCCATGGCGGTTTCACCAAGATGGAACTGTATTCAAGGAGGTTGGTGTTCGCCTCCTCGGCGATGAAAATCCGGTCAGGGCAGGTGAAGTTGGCTTCCTTGAATCAAGCGGCAATCTAGATAGCGAACCAGGAAACGACGTCGGTCGGATCGACATGATCTTAGTAAACTCCAGTATGCAATCTGGCTCACCTATGGATTGGGTAGCTGTTGAGATTCAAGCCGTCTATTTCTCTGGGAGAAAGATGGATATTGAGTTTGATCACCTAGTGGATACTCAGGGGAAACTATCAATGGCTCAAATGAAACGTAGGCCCGATTACCGCAGCAGTGGCGTCAAGCGGCTGATGCCGCAATTGCAGACAAAGGTTCCGACGCTCCGACGTTGGGGCAAAAAGATGGCTGTGATAGTCGATGCTCCCTTCTTCTATTCGATTGGCGAAATGGAACGACAGCGAGATGTATCCAACGCTGACATTGTGTGGCTGTTGGTAGATTTTTTTGAAGCCCAACCGGGCTCCCCGTACAAGTTAAAGATAGTGGATGAGTTTTATACGACGCTCGAAAGCGCGACGCTTGGTCTTACAGGTGGTAAGCCAGTGTCGCAGAATGAATTCGAAGATAGGATCCGCAAAAAGATTGGCCGGTAACCCTTGATTTAGGCCAAATGCCTTGGTACAAAAAGAGAACAAATGGGGCGAGCGGAAATGACGGAACGCACGGCTATCGACTTATTTTGTGGAGCCGGAGGACTGTCCGCTGGACTTGAAATGGCGGGGTTCTCGGTTCTTGCAGGAAATGATGTGTTCGAGGCGGCAGGGAAGACGTTCGAGGCCACACATCCGAATGCTCAATTTCTTCTGGGCCCAATAGAAGAGCTATCGATTGACCGCTTGCTGCAAGTTACCAATTTGCTGCCAGGTGACTTGACGGTATTGGCCGGTGGGCCGCCTTGTCAGGCTTACTCAGTCTACAACCACCAGCGCGGGATGCACGATGCTCGCGCAACATTGTTCCGCGAGTATTTACGAATTGTCGAAGGGCTACAGCCTGAATGGATTGTGATGGAGAACGTCACTGGGATTTACTCGATTGGTGGAGGCGAAGCTGTTCGGACGATTAAGTCAGAGCTTGGCGATCTGGGCTACGATGTTCGCGAGGCAGTGCTGAAGGCGGAGGATTTCGGTGTGCCCCAAGAACGCCGCCGTGTCGTGTTTATCGGGAACCGTATTGGTGCACCAATCTCCCATCCAGAGCCTACCCACGGTCCTGGTCGATCCGAAGCATACACAACCATCAGGGACGCGATTTGTGATTTGCCTCCGCTGGCAAACGGAGAGAACCCAGGACGTGTGGAATACCTGGATAGTGAACCTTCGAACTATCAGAGACAGCTGCGCGGAAACGCGACGTCTGTAGCTAATCATTCCGCCCCACGTCTTGGAAAAGTAAACCTTAAGCGGTTACCGTATATCCCTCAGGGGGGCAGCTGGCGGGATATTCCGTTTGACTTGTTACCAGCGGGTATGAAACGTGCGAAACGGTCCGACCATACTAAAAGATATGGCAGGATGAAGTGGGAAGGACTGTCTTGCACCGTGCTCACGAAGTGCGACATTCATTGGGGGGCATACATCCATCCTGACCAAGACCGGGCAATTTCTGTACGAGAAGCCGCACGACTACAAGCATTTCCTGACTGGTTTGAATTCGCAGGCTCCAAAACCGATCAGTATGTCCAGGTTGGAAATGCGGTACCGCCTCTGCTGGGAAAGGCAATTGGGCAACATCTATTGAGTTTAATTGAGAGCCAAGCCCAGGCTGCAGCTTAGTCTTAAGGCTGCTTGATCGGCGCGGCACCCACGCAACACCTCTCTTATGACTACACTTTTGCTCAGCCACACCGCCTGCATTAATCATCAAACGCCGGACGGCCATCCCGAAAGCCCGGCGCGACTAAAGGCCATACTGGACGCGCTGAAGGATCCAAAGTTCAATGCGCTCGACAGAGAAGAAGCTCCGACGGCGGCTATTGCGGACATTACGCGTGTGCACCCTCGTGAGCATGTCGAATATCTCTTGGAAAGCATGCCGACAGATGGTTTTGCAGCCATTGATGCGGACACCATCATGTCGCCCGGCTCCGGCGAAGCGGCTTTGAGGGCTGCCGGTGCTGTGTGCCGTGCCGTGGAAGCTGTTGCAACAGGCACCGCTCAGAATGCTTTTTGCGCGGTACGCCCGCCGGGACATCACGCGGAGGCTGCGACGCCGATGGGATTTTGCCTGTTCAACAATGTAGCCATCGGCGGGCTTTATGCGCGCGAGAAGTTCGGGCTCACCAAGGCGGCGGTGATCGACTTTGACGGTCACCACGGCAATGGCACGCAGGCCATGTTCGAGGCGGACGAAAATCTCTTCTACGCATCCACCCATCAGTCGCCACTTTATCCGGGCACCGGCGCGGCAAACGAAACAGGTGTGGGAAACATCGTCAACGTGCCTTTGGACCCGGGAGCGGACGGCGCCCCGTTTCGTGCGGCTTATGAAAGAGTGATTCTCCCGGCACTTCGCGCTTTTGACCCCGATATCCTGTTCATATCCGCAGGGTTTGACGCTCATGGCGACGATCCCCTGGCCGGCCTCAATCTTAGCGAAGCTGATTATATCTGGATAACCAAGGAGTTGATGGAAGTCGCTGAAAATGCGTGTGAAGGTCGCATTGTTTCGACCCTTGAGGGAGGCTATGACTTGGGGGCACTTGCTCGCAGCGTCAGCGCCCATGTGGCGACGCTGATGGGGCAGGACCTTTAGGACCGGAAGAGATCGGAGGACGCGATGGTGGCCAAAAAAGCAACGGCACCGGCCGACATTGCGAAAATGAGTTTCGAGGCGGCCCTCGCGGAACTGGAAGAGATCGTTCGTCAGTTGGAATCTGGCGAAGCCGAACTTGAAAAATCCATCGAGCTCTACGAACGGGGCAACCTGCTGAAAGCGCATTGTGAAGCACGCCTGCAGTCGGCGCAGGCCAAGGTTGAAAAAATCACCCTGTCGGCAAACGGCGATGTGGGTGCCGAGCCAGCGAACTTCGAGTGAGCCATGTCCGACCTCAACCTTGCCCAAGCAATGGAAGACACAGCCGCCGACGTTGAGCTCTTGCTTGATCGGTTGCTGCCGGCGGTGGAGGGACCAGAGGGACGCGTGGCGGAAGCCATGCGCTACGCGACACTCGGTGGCGGCAAGCGCTTCCGGCCCTACCTTGCCTGCGAAGCGGCGAAACTCTTCACAGTGAGCGAGGATCGGGCATTGCGCACGGCCGCTGCGATCGAATGCGTGCACACCTACTCGCTGGTTCATGATGATCTGCCGTGCATGGATGATGACGACCTGCGCCGCGGACGTCCGTCGACCCACAAGACCTTCGATGAAGCGACCGCGGTGTTGGCTGGCGATGCCCTCTTAACCTTTGCCTTCGAGATCCTGGGGGATGCGGATACCCATGACGACTATCGGGTGCGGTGTGACCTGGTTGTTGGGCTAGCCAAGGCGGTCGGTACACATGGCATGGTGGGCGGCCAGATGATCGACATGGCCAGCGAAGGCACCATTTTGGATATTGGGGCGCTTACCCGCCTGCAACAGCTCAAAACAGGCGCCCTCATCGCCTTTGCCTGTGAATCTGGCGCGATTTTGGGCAAAGCCTCAAAAGACGCCCACCATGCGCTCCATGCATACGCCCATGATTTAGGCCTCGCCTATCAGATCATCGATGATTTACTGGACGAGGAAGGCGATAGCGAAACGCTCGGCAAGACAGCCGGTAAGGATCGTGCGAAGGGAAAAGCCACTTTCGCCACCATTCTGGGGCCTGAAAGGGCCCGTGAACAGGCGGGAATGCTGGCCGATCAGGCCATTCAACACCTTGATTTGTTTGATGAAAAAGCAGATTCTTTGCGCAGCGCAACAAGCTTCGTTATAAACCGCAGCGCGTGACTAGGTGCGGCGCAATGTGGCCTTACCTCGGCCTCTAATTCGCCGTACCCTGCTACGAGGATGAGACGCGGAAATAGCAACCGGATGGTCCGGATCGCCCATCGGCAGGCGGCCGACGACAAGCCAGAGTCAGAGAAGAACCAGAGTGACCACCAAGAGTAAGACGCCTTTGCTGGACCGGATCAAAGTGCCGGCTGACCTGCGCGCGCATGATGATGACGATCTGCCGCAAATCACGGACGAACTGCGTCAGGAACTGATTGAAGCTGTCTCAATCACCGGCGGTCACCTGGGCGCGGGCCTGGGCGTGGTCGAACTGACGGTTGCCCTGCACTATGTTTTCAACACGCCGGAGGATCGGATCATTTGGGATGTGGGCCATCAGGCCTATCCACACAAGATCCTCACAGGCCGGCGGGACCGCATTCGCACGCTCCGTCAGGGCGGTGGGCTGTCAGGCTTCACGAAACGCGCTGAGAGTGAGTATGACCCGTTCGGGACCGCGCACTCTTCGACATCCATTTCGGCAGGCCTCGGCATGGCCGTTGGCCGCGACTTGCAGGCGAAGAAGAACAACGTCATCTCAGTGATCGGCGACGGCGCCATGAGCGCCGGCATGGCTTATGAAGCCATGAACAATGCGGGCTCTATGGACAGCCGCCTGATCGTGATCCTGAATGACAATGATATGTCGATCGCGCCTCCGGTCGGAGCGATGAGTGCCTATCTGGCGCGGCTCATCTCCGGCGGCACCTATCGCGGGTTCCGACACTTCGCCAAACATATTGCGGAGATGTTTCCCAAATCACTTGAGGAAAAAGCGCGCCGCGCCGAAGAATATGCGCGCGGCATGGCAACCGGCGGAACACTCTTCGAAGAGCTGGGCTTTTACTATGTCGGGCCAATCGACGGCCACAATCTGGATCACCTTCTTCCCGTGCTGCGCAATGTTCGCGATGCCGACGAAGGCCCGATCCTGATCCACGTGGTGACACAGAAGGGCAAGGGGTATGCCCCGGCAGAAGAGTCCGCGGACAAGTATCACGGCGTTAGCAAGTTTGATGTGATCACCGGCGCCCAGTCCAAGCCGCCGGCAAACGCTCCGAGCTACACAAATGTCTTCGCTCAATCGCTGATAAAGCATGCGGAAAAGGACGACAAAATCGTCGCCGTCACGGCCGCCATGCCCGATGGCACGGGCCTTGGCAAATTTGCTAAGACGTTCCCCGATAGGACGTTTGACGTCGGCATCGCAGAACAACATGCGGTCACCTTTGCCGCTGGGATGGCCACAGAGGGCCTGAAACCCTACGCGGCGATCTATTCGACCTTCCTGCAGCGTGCCTACGATCAGGTTGTGCATGATGTGGCGATCCAGAAGCTGCCGGTCCGGTTCGCGATCGATCGTGCCGGGCTTGTGGGGGCAGATGGCCCGACCCATGCCGGGTCATTCGACATCACCTATCTCAGCTGTTTGCCGGATTTTGTCGTGATGGCAGCCGCAGATGAAGCTGAGCTCATGCATATGGTGGCGACCTCTGTGGAGATAGATGACCGCCCGAGTGCCTTCCGCTATCCGCGCGGCGAGGGGATCGGCATTGAGCTTCCGGAAATCGGCACGCCGCTGGAAATCGGCAAAGGCCGCGTGATGCGGGAGGGCACGACAGTGGCGCTTGTGTCGCTTGGGTGCCGGTTGCAGGAGACCCTGAAGGCGGCGGACGAGCTCGCCGCTCAAGGTATTTCAACGACAGTCGTCGATGCGCGGTTTGCGAAACCTCTCGATCAAGACCTGCTTGCACGTGTTGCCCGCGAACATGAAGTGCTGGTCACGGTGGAAGAGGGTTCTGTCGGTGGCTTTGGGGCCCATGTCCTAGAATTCCTGAGCACCAACGGCTTGATGGATCGTAGCCTGAAAGTCCGCACCCTCACTTTGCCGGACATCTTCCAGGATCACGATAAGCCCGACGCCATGTATGTGGCTGCTGGTCTTACAGCGCCGGACATTGCCGCAACAGCACTGACCGCTCTCGGCCACGAGAGTGCACTGGTCTCGTTGGCAGCGGAACGCGCAAACGCTGTTCCGGGAAAGTCCTGAACCCATGAGCGTGCGGCTTGACCGCGCCTTGGTTGATCGAGGCGTCCTGCCGACCAGGGCCCGCGCCCAGGCCGCAATTAAAGCCCGCCAGGTGCTTGTTGACGGCGTCGTCGCCTCAAAACCATCTCAGTCCATCTCAGAAGACGCAGCGCTTGAGGTTGAAGGAACAGGTGAGCAATGGGTCTCGCGTGCCGCACTGAAACTGGTGAGTGCCCTGGACGCTTTTGCCCTCAACCCCGAAGGCTGCGTCGCGTTGGACATCGGCGCGTCGACCGGAGGCTTTACACAAGTGCTCCTGAAAAATGGCGCGAAAATGGTTTATGCCGTCGATGTGGGTCATGGGCAGCTTGCGCCGCAAATTGCTGAGGACAAACGAGTTGTCTCTTTGGAGAAGACGAATGCGAAAGACCTGACTGCCGACCTTGTGCCTGATCCAATCGATCTCATCGTGAGTGATGTGAGCTTCATTAGTCTGGAGAAGGCATTGCCCGCAGCGCTGAGCCTAGCTGGGAAAGGGTCACGCCTGATTGCCCTCATCAAACCGCAGTTTGAAGTGGGACCGGGGAAGGTGGGCAAAGGCGGCATCGTGAAAGACCCGACACTGCACGCTGAGGTCTGCGATCGCATTGAGGCATGGCTGCGGGATGAGATGGGCTGGTCCGTCTTGGGTCTGATCGATAGCCCGATCGAAGGCAGCGATGGCAACAAAGAGTTTCTGATGTGTGCTGAGAAGCCATGACCCGTGACGTTCTGACCATCGATCATGTTGGTGCCCAGGGCGACGGCGTGGTTCGCACGGATGAGGGGCCGGTCTACATCCCGCGCACACTGCCGGGCGAGCAGGTCCAGGCGGACATTGTCGACGGCCGTGGTGACTTGCGCGAGGTGCTGAAACCGTCGCCAGACCGCATTGAGCCGGTCTGCACCCATTTCGGAACCTGCGGTGGATGTGCCCTTCAACATCAAAACGATAAGAGCTATCGTGCCTGGAAGCGGGACCAGGTTGTGCGAGCGCTTAAGAGCAAAGGGATTGATGCACCGGTTGCTGAGATCATCGCTTGCGCACCCGGCACACGCCGCAGGGCGACCTTTGCGGCAATGAGAACAAGGAAGACCGTTCGGTTCGGCTTTTTTGAACGCGCAACACATACCATTGTCGACATTGCGTCCTGCCCAATCCTTGTGCCGGAAATCGAAGCGGCTATTCCAGCCCTACGGGAACTGGTGGCACCGGGTTTGACCCGAAAGGGCAAGGCAAGTGTGAGTGTAACGGCCACAAGCACCGGCCTGGATGTTTCTGTCATCGGCGGCAAGACGGAGCCGGATCTGGTGCTGCGCCAAACCCTCGCCGAGGGAGCGGCGAAGGCTGATATCGCTCGGCTGACATGGGACGGAGATATTCTCGCAGAGCGGTGCCCGCCAGTGTTGGACCTTGCGGGCTTAGAGGTCGCGTTGCCACCAGGAGCGTTTCTACAAGCAACAAAAGCGGGCGAGGAAGCCATGGTGTCCATCGTCACAGAGGCCTTGAAAGGAAGCGACTCTGTTGTCGATCTCTTCGCCGGATGTGGAACCTTTTCATTGGCCCTTGCACATGCCTACAAGGTTCATGGCGTCGAGGGCGCAAAAGCGCAAAGTGCCGCCCTGGAGGTGGCCGTACGGCGTCAGAGACCAGGCGCGGGTCTGAAACCGCTCACAGTTGAACGCCGCGACTTGGCGCGCCGTCCATTGCGGAGCGATGAGTTGAACAGCTATGACGCCGCCGTAATCGATCCGCCCCGGGCGGGGGCTGGAGCCCAATGCGGGGCTCTTGCGACGTCGACCGTCTCCCTCATAGCCTCTGTATCCTGCAATCCGGCGACCTTTGCCAGAGATGCCAGAACGCTCATTGAGGGCGGATACCGTCTTGAAAGTGTCACGCCACTGGACCAATTCCTCTGGTCGCCCCATATTGAGCTGGTAGGCATTTTTAGGAGGGAGTGACCGCGATGCTGCGTCCCCTAAGACGCCCCATAGCGCGATTGCGATACGCCGCCGAGCAGGGCGCCAGGGTCGCCTGGTATGCCGGACATTATGCAGCGGTCAATCGCCTGCGCGGACCCGTGACCCGGCCGGGTGAAGTGCCCTTCAGACCCAGCTCTCCAATCCCGAAACTACCTGACATTGTTCAGTCCATTCGCGAACTCTTTGAGCGTGACTATCGGAATATCGAAGCTGGCATCTATAAGGCGCCCGAACTTGAAACCGATCCGCGACGACCCATTGATAAAGCGGTCCGGTTCTTTTTCGACGCAAAGAAAGTCGATGAGCGCCGGATGGAGAAGCGCCATTCAGAAGTCAATGCCGGTCCACAAACCAAACAGTTTCCGCGATACTACCTGCAGAATTTTCATTTCCAGACCGATGGCTGGCTATCGGAAGAGTCTGCTGAGCTTTATGACACGCAAGTTGAAACACTCTTTGCGGGCACCGCCGACGCAATGCGCCGTCAGGCACTGGTACCCATCGCCGAATATGTAGAGGGCAGGGACCAAAGGGATTTGCATCTCCTTGACATTGCCTGTGGCACGGGGCGCTTTCTGCGGGAGGTGAAGCGGAACTGGCCGCGGATCGGCGTGACCGGCCTTGATCTGTCTCCGGACTATCTCGCGAAGACGCGGCGCGCCCTGTCAAAATGGGGTCGGGCGAAATCCATCAATGCACCCGCTGAGCGCATGCCTTTGGAGAAGGCGTCTCAGGACATCGTGACGGCAACCTACCTATTCCATGAATTGCCGCCCAAAGTGCGCGTGCAGGTTGCCGCCGAAATTGCGCGTGTCCTGAAACCAGGCGGCCGCTTCATTCTCGTTGATGCTTTGCAGACAGACGACCATGAGCCGTTCAACAGCCTGCTGGAGTTCTTCCCTGTCGCCTTTCACGAGCCCTATTTTTCAAGCTATCTGGAGGAAGACTTTGGAGCATTGTTCGGGCGCACGGGGCTACGGTGCGTCGAGCAGCAGACTGGCTACCTTACAAAAATGGCCGTGTTCGAAAAAGCCTAGACGGTTCTTTGATTCAAAAAGGCCTGAATGGCCTCGAGGATCGGTTCCGGGGCAATATCCAACGGCTCCAGCCGGATCACCAGCGTGTCTTTGTGATATCGCCATATCTGAACCATGAGACGCCTTTGCAGGCCACCCATATCTTCTTCCGCCAGCGATTTATCCAGCGACCGTCCGAGCGTCAGATGAAGCTCTGTGTTGCGGATGGTGCGGACCGCCTTGTCCACGGTGGTGGCGTTGACGATTGCGTCCCAGGCAACGGTGCCAAGGCCGGTGATCATAAGACCAGCGGAACTGGCGACCACAGCGGGGCTGTTTCGCCGCACAAAAGGCCAGAAGTGATAAGCAACGCCGAAGAGCACCATGCTGATAATGAACAGAGCGATGTCGCCCCGGGCAAGCGCGACACTGAGAATGAAGATACCTGCGAAGCCGCCGCCATAGACCATCATTTCCCCACTTCGCTGATCGAACCGTGCCATCAAGGGCTGTGGGGAGACGGTGGAAGGGGCGGTCATGGGCTTAGCTCTCCTGTGGGCCGTTTTGTCCGCGGTGCCTGAGGAATTGGTCAGCCAGGACGCAGGCCATCATGGCCTCGCCGACCGGTACCGCTCTAATACCCACGCAAGGATCATGCCGCCCCTTCGTCATCACCTCTGTTTCCTCGCCGGACCGGGTAATTGACTTGCGGGGGGTCAGGATCGATGAGGTGGGTTTCACCGCAAATCTTGCGACAACGTCCTGCCCGCTGGAAATCCCGCCAAGAATTCCGCCTGCATGATTGGCATCGAAGCTCACTTTGTTGCCATCAATGCCCATTTCATCGGCATTTTCTTCGCCGGTAAGCGCCGCGGCCGCGAAACCATCACCAATCTCAACGCCCTTCACAGCATTGATGCTCATAAGCGCACCAGCCAGATCAGCATCGAGCTTACCATAGATGGGCGCGCCGAGACCGGCGGGTACCCCGCTTGCAATCACTTCAATGACCGCGCCGCAGCTTGACCCTGCTTTCCGCACGCCATCAAGGTAGGTCTCCCACTCCTTGGCGGCCACGGGATCAGGGCACCAGAACGGGTTCTGATCAATCTCATCCCAATTCCACCGTGTACGGTCAATTTTGTGCGGGCCCATTTGCACAAGGGCGCCGCGCACTTCAACGCCTGGGACCACCTTGCGGGCAAGCGCGCCGGCCGCCACTCGCGCCGCGGTTTCGCGGGCCGATTGGCGTCCACCTCCGCGGTAATCGCGAATGCCGTACTTGGCTTCGTAGGTGAAGTCGGCATGGCCGGGTCTGAATGTATCTTTGATGTCGCCATAGTCTTTCGACCTCTGATCGACATTCTCGATCATCAGAGAAATAGGCGTGCCTGTTGTGACTTCCTCGCCGCTCTCGTTCTGAAACGTGCCAGACAGGATTTTCACCTGATCTGGTTCTTTGCGCTGGGTAGTGAACCGCGACTGGCCGGGTCGGCGCTTATCCAGAAATGCTTGAATTTCGTCCGCGGTAATCGGGACCAATGCCGGCATGCCATCAATCACGCAGCCGAGCGCAGGCCCATGGGATTCACCCCACGTGGTCACGCGAAAAAGATGGCCAAACGTATTGTGTGACATGAGATCTGCCTCAAGCGGTTACTGGCAGAGGTTCTAGCTGAAATTCACCAAAAACGGAAACAAGGGGCAGAAATCAGACAATACTCATGTCCGGCGCGTCTTCTGCCTTCATACCCACCACATGATAGCCTGCATCTACATGATGAACTTCGCCTGTGACCCCAGACGCGAGGTCCGACAAAAGATAAAGGCCTGTTTTCCCGACTTCGTCAATGGTCACCGTGCGCTTCATCGGCGCATTGAGCTCATTCCACTTTAGAATGTATCGGAAGTCGCCAATACCCGCCGCGGCCAGCGTCTTGATCGGACCAGCGGAAATCGCATTGATCCGGATGTTGTTGCGGCCGAGATCAACCGCCAGATAGCGCACGCTTGCTTCAAGGGCCGCTTTCGCCACGCCCATGACATTGTAGTGGGGGATAACCTTTTCTGCGCCATAATAGGTGAGCGTCGCGATCGATCCGCCGTCAGCCATAAGGGGTTCAGCGCGTTGGGCGACTGCCGCCAACGAGTGGCATGAAATGGTCATGGCCTGGGCGAATTGGTCGGCCGTCGTGTCGAGATAGCGTCCGTCCAGAGAGGTCTTGTCGGCATAGGCGATCGCGTGGACAAGGAAGTCAAGCTTGCCCCACTTGTCCTCAAGCGTTTTGAAGACCGCGTCCATGGAGGCGTCATCCGTCACGTCACAGGGAAGCACAAGGTCTGACCCCACTGACTCGGCCAGAGGTCTGACGCGCTTTGCTAGCGCTTCGCCCTGGTAGGTGAAAGCCACGTCCGCACCATGCTCCGCGCAAACCTTAGCGATGCCCCAGGCAATCGACCGGTTGTTCGCCACGCCCATGATGAGACCTTTTTTGCCGCTCATCAGGCCGTCAGATGCCGCCCCAGGTGCCGTCATGGGATCCCCTATCTTGTTGAATTCCCTACCCCTATTAGCGCGGCATCCTACACAAATGGACTCACCGGTCTAGCGAAAAGGGCCGAAAACTCGCTTGTATTACAGACCATTACAGAGGTGTGATCCAAAATGGGTCAGGTCTTGCGGGGGGCATGCTCAAGGCCCGCTGTCCAGCTCGCTGCGAAGTTCTTCAGGGCTTCATCGGGTTTCGGCGGCAGAACGAGGGTCAGGTGGACAAATTGGTCGCCTTTTCCGAATTTCCGTCGGCCGGGCGGGTGCGCCAGGCCCTTGCCTTTAAGACGAAGGACGCTGCCGCTATTGGAGCCTTCGGGCACGGTGACTGACACCTCGCCATCCACCGTGGGAACCGTAATTTTTGCGCCAAGGACCGCCTCGGTGAGGCTGACGGGCGCATCGATATGGATATCGGCACCCTCCCGCCGAAACGTGGGGTGGGGTGCAACTGACACGGTGACGAACGCGTCGCCTGCTTCGCGGCCGGTGAGGCTCTGGACGCCTTGTCCCCGCAGGCGGATCTGCTGTCCATCTTCGACACCCGCAGGAATATGCACATCGAGCGATTTGCCATTGTTCAGCGTAAGGCGTCTTTTGGTGCCTTCAACCGCGTCCAGAAAGGGAATGCTGAGGTGGTATGTTTGGTCGGTTCCGCGCGGACGGAGGGCTCGCCGACCGACGCTCTTAAGGTGGGTCAGGAAATCAGCAATCTGTGCAAACTTGTCCGGCTTAGGCGAAGGTGAAGCCTCCGCATCCGAACGCTCAAAGTCTGAGGCCGCTTCTGCTGTGTCGGGGGTCTCGTCAACCTTGGGTCTGGATGCGGACTTGGGACGAGGGCGGGCTGAAGATCGAGCCTTATCGGATGATGCCGCGTCTGCAGCTGTGCGCGCCGGATGGCGTCGTTTGGTCGAACCCGAGCGTTTGGATGCCTTCGCCTTACGGCTCAAGAGATCATAAGCCGCGGTAACTTCGTGGAACCGTTCCTGTTGTCGCGGATCGCTTGAGCCAGAATCTGGATGATAGGTCTTGGCCAAACGTCGATAGGCCGATTTAATCTCATCGGGACCGGCCTGTGGTGAGACACCAAGCACGTGATAGGGGTTGCGCATAAAGCTCCGCCGGGCAGCGTATGGAGAAAGAACGTCGTCTCTCACAAACTCTGCGATCATGGTTAAAAAAGCATGAGCAAGACTAATGGGCGGCGAATACCAAAACGTTAAGGTGCCGGGAGAATTTCGAGCGTTTCAGCGGCTTTCTCATGACCCTGGGCAGCGGCAGCCGATAGCCATGTCCGCGCGAGATCCACGTTAGGCGCAACACCAAGGCCAAACCGGTAAAGCCGCCCCAGGCGATATTGTGCTTCGACGACACCAGCTTGCGCGAGGGGACGCCACTGCTGCGCTGCGCCCAGGAAATCCCCGTCGTCGAACAAATAGACGCCTGCCATGAACTGAGCCCCTTGTTCCGGCGTTACGAGGAAAGGGGGCGCTGAGTTGGGAGACTGAGTTGCCGCGAGGGCTTGGGTGGGGCTCGGAACTTGGAGAACCGTGGTAGGCCCGCCAAGGCGTTGTTTAGCGTCTTCATGACCAAGCTCGGCGGCCCGACGAATGAAGGCCTGTGCGGCGGCGAGCTCTACCGGTGTGCTCTGGGGTCTGTTTTCAATAAGGCGGCCCAGTTCCCACATGGCGGCCGGGCTCCCCGCCGCTGCCGCCACGTTGAGCCACGCTGCGCCCTTCTCAAGGTCACGATAGGGCGCGTCTGGTTCGATCCGCATCATGCCTGCATTGAGGGCTGCGCTCGCGAGGCCTGCAGTGGCAGCCCGCTCATAAAACCACAATGCGCGCAGGCTATCTTGGGCCACGCCCTCGCCGCGACGGAGCATGTGCGCCACGTTGCGCTGCGCTGCAATGTCGCCCGCCTTCGCAAGGGGCAGCCAGATTGAATAGGCGGTCGCATAATCGCCCGCATCGTATGCGGCCACACCCTCATCAAACGTCAATTGGTTCCCCGCCAACTCTCCTGGAGAAAGGGGCGTGGTCGCTTGGCTGACGTCGGCCGCCTGCCCATCCTGTTGTGACACGCCTACAAGCGACAGCGCTAGGAGCGCATATTGGCATGTGCGAGTGAAAGTCATCTGCGTTCTGCTCTCGCCGAATGTGCTATCGAATCTGGGACGCGACACGGTTGTGTGACGACTATATAAAGAGGCGCCTTAGGGCCAAAATAAGGCCCGATCCACGTGAATATGGGTCGGCGAGACATGAGGACCGCAATGGCGGACACAGACGTAGAAAGCATCACGGGCACGGATCCATTCGCCCTTTTTGAAGAGTGGATGGCGGAAGCTCAGAGATCCGAGCCCAATGATCCGAATGCCATGGCGCTAGCGACGGTTGATGCATCAGGCTTGCCTGACGTCCGCATGGTGCTTCTAAAAGATGCGGGTCCAGAAGGATTTGTATTCTACACCAACCTTGAAAGCGCCAAGGGCACCGAACTTGCTGAAAATCCTCAAGCAGCTCTCTGTTTTCACTGGAAGAGTCTGCGGCGCCAAATCCGGGTGCGTGGCGCGATCTCGCCGGTCTCCGAGGAGGAGGCTGACGCCTATTTCGCGACGAGACCCAAAGACAGTCAGATTGGCGCATGGGCGTCGAAGCAATCACGACCAATGGAAGGGCGTTTCGAACTCGAAAAGGAAGTGGCGCGGTTTGGTGCAAAATACGCAATCAAGAAGGTAGACCGTCCTCCATTCTGGTCCGGCTTTCGGTTGACGCCAAACCAGATTGAGTTTTGGCGCGACCGACCTTTCCGTCTACATGACCGCCTCGTCTTTAGGCGAGAGCTTGAAAGGGCACCTTGGCAAACGTCGAAACTATTCCCCTGAGACAAGGGCCAATGATCAAATGGTAAGCGCCGCAACCAACGACAAACTGATGCGCCGCGCGACATATGCGGCGGTGGGGGTGGCCCTTTCCTTGATCACCATGAAGGCGGCCGCTTTCGCCATAACCGGGTCGGTGGCCATGCTGGCGACCTTGTTCGATTCAGTGCTCGACATGGCGGCCTCAGTCCTCAATCTGTTTGCCGTGCGGGCAGCCCTGACGCCCGCCGACCATGATCATCGCTTCGGCCATGGTAAGGCGGAAGCAATGGCGGGCTTGGGGCAGGCGACAATCATCGTTCTCTCCGCGATCTATATTCTCTGGGAGGCGGGGTCGCGCCTGATTGATCCGGTACCAGTGTCGAGTTCTGGCATAGGGATCGTCGTGACGGTCACTGCCATCGCGTTGACCCTAGCGCTTGTCGCTTACCAAACACGTGTTGTGCGGGAGACCAACTCGCTCGCCATCGCCGCAGATTCGATCCACTACAAGGGCGATCTGCTAATGAACCTCGCGGTAATCGCCGCGCTGGCTCTCTCCGCGTTCCCGGCATTCGTCTGGGCAGATCCCGTGTTCGGGATCTTGATTGCCTGTTTCATTGCCTACAGTGCGTGGCAGATTGCTGAGCAGTCGGTTCAACAACTTATGGACCAGGAATTGCCCGAAGCCGACCGCGACAAAATCAGGTCCATCGTCCTCGCCGACACGGATGTACAGGATATGCACGATCTGCGAACGCGCATGGCGGGCACCAAACTCTTCATACAGTTTCACCTCGAACTCGATGGCGGCATGAGTCTGACCAGTGCGCATGAAGTGGCGGATCGGGTGGAAGCCGCGGTGCGCCTAGCTTTCCCTGGCAGCGAAGTTTTGTCGCATCAAGACCCCGCTGGCGTTGAGACCATTACGGATTTCGAGCGCACGTGATGACCGCCAACGATGCAGAATCTGTCGAAAGATTTTTGGCGTCACCCGCTGCCTACGGCCTTCCAGAAGACACAAATATTGAGCGCATTGATACTCATATTTCGGTCGTCTTTTTGGCGGGGGATTTCGCTTACAAACTGAAAAAGCGCATTGATCTTGTCTATCTGGATTTCACGTCTCTCGATGCGCGTCGCAAGGCCTGCGAAAAGGAATTGCGGCTCAATCAAAGAACCGCGCCAATGCTCTATCTGGAGGTCGTGCCAATTGTCGAAACCGCGCATGGCCTCCGCCTTGGTGAGAGGGACGGTGAAGCTGAGCCAGGCACGATAGTTGACTGGGTTGTGAAAATGGTGCGCTTCGATCAATCCAACCTTCTCTCCAGAATGGCAGACAGGGGCGCTTTGACCGTGCCCATGGTTGAGGCGCTGGCGAAAGAGGTAGAGCGGTTTCATACCGAAGCGGAAGTTTGCCTGTCGGACGGAGGACGGGCGCGATTTGCAGACATTCTTGAAAGCAACCGCAAGAACTTTGCTCCCTTCATTGGGAGTATTTACCCACAAACTTTCATCGATGATTTAGGCGATCTCTATGCTGACACGCTCGCAAAATTGTCGGCGCTGATTGAAAGCCGCCGAGAGGCGGGTTGGGTGCGACATTGTCACGGCGACCTTCATCTCAACAATGTTGTGTGCCTTGAGGGGGCACCGGTACCTTTCGACTGTATTGAATTCAACGATCAATTTGCCCGTGTGGACACGCTTTATGATCTGGCCTTTCTGCTTATGGACCTCGCGTTCAGAGCAACATCGGACCCGCGGCTGGCATCGCATGCGAATGCAGCGTTAAACGCTTATCTTCAGACACAGGTGCTTGACGATCTGTCCGAGACCCTGTGTGGGCTTCAGGCGATGCCATTTTTCATGAGTATTCGGGCCAGCGTGAGGTCGCATGTGACCGCTCGTATGTCTAGCAGCAAAAGCGAAGATGACCTGGGTTCGCTTGCCTCTGCTTATGTGGATTTTGCACGGGACCTGTTGGAGCCAACCGGCGTCGGTCTTTACACGATCGGCGGTCTGTCTGGAACGGGGAAGACGACTATTGCTAAACGGCTTGCGCCGCAACTAGGGTGTGCGGCAGGAGCGGTTCACCTGCGAACCGACATCATCCGGAAGAGACTTGCAGGTGTCGCCGACGAATACCGATTGCCCGCAGACGCCTATACGCAGGCAGCAAGCGATCAGGTTTATTCTGAGATGGTCCGTTTGGCGGGCATCGCTTTGGACGCCGGGCAGACTGTGGTCTGCGATGCTGTCTTCGCCAAGCCAGCAGAACGGGCAGCCATTGAAGAGGCGGCGGCAAGCCGTTCCATCCCGTTCTCAGGACTGTGGCTGAATGCCCCGGCCGAACTGCTTGAGAAGCGGGTCGAGCAACGGTCAGACTTGGGAACAGATGCATCGGACGCAGATGTGGGTGTGGTAAAGCAGCAGCTCACCTACGATCTTGGTGATCTCGACTGGCTGGCGATCGAGACGGATGGGACGCCCGAGGCGGTCATGGGCAGGATTCAAGGCGCTTTAAGTCTGGCGCCGCCTTTGCGCTAGACCTAACGAACGCGTGACAAAGCTCTTGCTGGTCATGAAAGCGCCGTTCCACTAGATTGCCAGCATGAGCGATCAATCAAACCACAAAAAGACCCTTATTTTGACCGGGGCAAGCCGGGGCATTGGGCACGCCACCGTTAAGCGCTTTTCAAGTGCGGGATGGCGCGTGATCACCTGTTCCAGGCATTCCTTTCCAGAAGACTGCCCGTGGGAAGCAGGACCAGAAGACCACATACAGGTCGATTTGGCGGACCCGGCAAATGTGTCTGAGGCAGTGGCTGAGATGCGGCTTCGGCTGCGTGACCAAGGCAGTAATTTGAACGCATTGGTCAACAACGCCGCCATTTCGCCCAAAGCCGAAGACGGGGGCCGCCTCGGCGTCTTTGAAACCGATATGGAGGCCTGGCGTCGGGTCTTTGAAGTCAATTTCTTTGCGCCCGTCAGTCTGGCGCGCGGGCTTGTGAATGAGCTCGCTGCCGCGAAGGGCTCGGTGGTGAACGTGACATCGATTGCTGGCACCCGCGTTCATCCTTTTGCGGGATCGGCTTATGGAACATCAAAATCAGCGCTTGCGGGGCTCACACGGGAAATGGCGTCTGATTTCGGTCGAAGAGGAATTCGGGTCAACGCGATTGCGCCAGGCGAAATCGACACGGCAATCCTGTCACCAGGGACCGACAAAATCGTCGCGGAAATCCCGATGCAGCGGCTTGGCACACCAGAAGAAGTGGCACGGACCATCTACTTCCTTTGCACCGATCAGTCGTCCTATGTGAACGGTGCAGAAATTCACATCAATGGCGGCCAACACGTCTGAGCATTGGCCGCGATCTAAGCAATCTACAGAATAACAGTCAGATACACGGTTGCTGCGACGATCAGCCAGAACACGGCCGTTGTGGAAACTGCAAACAACATCTCACGCATGGGCCTCTCCTCCGAAGGAATGCGGGTGTGTTCTCTCAAGTGCTCTGATTCTGAGGATTGAAAAGTGATTCGTCAAAACAGATGACAATCACATTTCAGCACACAACCCGGCCAGAGCTAGAGGTCGGCGAAATCGATCTCGTCGCGGGCGCGGTCAAGGTACATTCTCACCTCACGCAAAAAGGGCAGGGCTCTTTCGACTTCGGAAACATCAAGGTCCTCAATCATCTGGGCCAGCGCGGGTGCTGTGGCAGCGAGTGTTTCCTCGCGCTTGGAGAGACCCTTGTCCGTCACCGTCACGATCTTGCTGCGGCGATCAGCCGGATCTGTCTCGATTGCCACATAGCCTTTTTCTTCCAGCTTTTGCAGTGTGTTGGTCATAGCACCTTTGGTCACCTGGAACGACGCGGCAAGCTGCGCCGGTGTTCGTGCGCCGCCCAGCCGGGCGAAATGATTGAGCACGGAGAATTGGGCGCTGGTCATGCCTTCCGGCAGGGAGCGCCGAAAGGCGGTTGAGAAAAGCTGATTGATGATGCCGATTTCATTGAAAAAGGCATAGAGAGTGGCGCTCTGATCTTCACGGCCGTCACTCTCTACCCGGTCTTTCACGCGTTCAAAATCCTTGTCTCAAGTGGCCAGCGGGGTCCGCCGGGGATGGTTGGACCGTACCCCAAACGGGCGAGCATTTGTATCCTGTGTCCCGGTGCCGCTAGGTCAGCATGTACATCTTCATAAAGCCCTTCCATCTCCACATACTCTTGCAATGACTGCGAGAGCGGGTGAATGCCAATACCGAGTTCGGTGGCTTTCATGTTCGCCCGTATCCAGGCGGCGCCGGCGTTCAACTGGTGGAAGCGTGTATTCCCGTCTGTTGTGAGCCAGAGATGCGCCATCGCGGTGAACATCATCTCCCGATACATATCGAGGCCGAACTTAAACCCGTCTGAATTGGGATCCGCCAGTTCCTCGCGAGAGATGATGCCGGCGAGCGCCGCCGCATCAAGAAAGGCGGAACCGCCAATATCAATCCCATCCGGGTTGGCGTTGATCTCAGCCTTGCCGATCCGCATCAGATCGACACTCTCCATGTTGGTGCGGTGGGTCAGGACTTCGACCTGATGCGCCGCCCAACTGAGCTCCCGCAATGTGTCGCGACGGGCCGGGTCGATCGTGAACTCGACTGCAACGTTCTCAGGCACAACTGATGCAATCGCAGAGAGGCTGTCCTCCGTGACATCCTTGGTGATGTCATAGGGTTCCTTGAGTGATCGGCGGACCAGCACCTGCGCGAAGAGAGGATCGGGCGTCGCTGAGCCCGGCGCGCCAAACCGCATCCGCGCAATGGGGCGCGTGTCGAGGTTTTGATCCGGCGCGCCTTCGGGGAATGGATCAATTGTGAGCGCTCTGCCGTCTTCGGCGGCCGCCATCCGCGCGAGCTCCAGAAAGCAACCCAGGCCAATGACAATTTGCCGGTCAAACGGGTCCGTCTCCGGCAGCAATCGATCAAGGTCGCAATAGAGCGTTGCGACATCGGGCTCCGACAAGTCTACCTGCCAGGGCTGCCGGTTATGGGGATTGGGCGCGAGGATGGCGTAGGACAAAGCCCGCATACGGGGCTCCGCATAGTCCGGGCCGCCGGCGCGCTTCCAGGGCGCAACTGCATCTGTTGGTGTCCGGGTGACCGCAAACCCACCGACACCGGCAGCGGCGATGATGGCGGTGGAGCCCATGATTTTCAGAAAACGGCGGCGGCTGGCCATGGCGCAGATCCTCTAATAGTTCAACGTTAAACCAATATAGTTTATCGTTAAACTAATTCAAGAGAAATCTGTGAGGAGCGATCTAACTCAAGCCAAGTACCTGTTTTGAAATGATATTTTTCTGAACTTCGGTGGCTCCGCCATAGATCGTCTGGGCGCGGTTGAAGAAATAGGAGGCCGTGGAGGGGGCGGCGAAAGCAGGAATACCGCTGCCGTCGTTCCAATCAGCGTCACTCCGGTCCGGGAAAAATGGAATGGCATTGGCGCCGCTGGCTTCCAGAAACAGTTCCGTGATGGCTTGCGCATTCTCGGTCGCGAGGATCTTGAGCGCAGAGCTTTCTTCACCAGGCGCATCACCGGCGGCGACGGAGGAAAGCGCGCGCAATGCTGTGAACTCCAAGGCCGTCAGATCAATCTCAACTTCCGCAAGTTTATTAGCGAAAGCTGGATCATCCATCAGAGATCGGTTGCCGGATTGAATGGTGCCGGCAATCTCTTTAAGGCGGGCAATGTCGGCGCGTTTGCCTGCAATGTGCGCGTAAGAAGTCCGTTCATTGGAAAGCAGGTACTTCGAATAGGTCCAGCCCATGCCTTCTTCGCCAATCAGGTTTTCAGCCGGCACGCGCACATTGTCGAACTCGATACGGTTGAGATAGTGGCTGCCGTCAATGGTGATGATTGGATAGACCGTGATGCCGGGCGTTTTGGCATCCATGCACAGGAACGAAATGCCTTCCTGCTTCTTGCCACTATTATCAGTGCGAACGAGGCAGAAAAACCAATCGGCATAGTGCCCCTGGCTGGTCCAGATTTTGGTCCCATTGACGATGTACTCGTCCCCATCGCGCTCCGCTTTGCATTGAAGCGACGCCAAGTCTGATCCGGATTCCGGTTCGGAATATCCCTGACCCCAGAAGGTGCGGCTGGCAAGGATGTCGGGAAGCCAGCGTTTCTTTTGCTCCTCCGACCCGAACGTGTAAATCACCGGTGCGACATAGAGGAGGCCCATAGGGATGACGTTGGGTGCGCCGGCTCTTTCGAGCTCATCATCAAAGATGAATTTCTGCGTCGCCGTCCATCCTGTACCGCCATACTCCTTTGGCCAGTTGACCGCGACCCAGCCCTTGTCATTCAGCGCCGCTTCGGAGCGCTGATAATCCGCTTTATTGAGCTGCTGGCCGTTTTGCACCTTGGCCAGGATGTCTGCGGGGTATTCGTTGGCGAAAAACTCCCGGACTTCGAGCCGGAATTTTTCGTCTGCTGCGCTGAAACTGAGGTCCATAAGAGCCCTCTCCTTGAAAGTCTGAATGTCGATGGGGAGAGGATAGGCGCTTCGGGGGCAAAGGAAAGCGCTTAAGTCCGGTTTTTTCGCAAGTCCCGAATGATAAAGCGGGCGGGATGCACAGCTTCCGCAAGGTCACGGGGGAGTGGCTGGGGTGTGCCGGTAATTTGCGCGGCGAGCAATTCGCCGAGCAGCAAGCCGGTGGTGAATCCGCGTGCCCCAAGACCCCCAATCAGCCACAGGCCAGGATGCACGGGGGCAGGGGGGTAGGCGGCAAACCTGTCGCCATGGCGCAGCCTGTCATAGGCCGACAGATAGGCGGCGTGGTGCGGCGCGGGCCCGGCGAATGGCACCCGGTCCGGTACTTGAGCTCTGAAGGACACCCGGCCGGTGAGGTCGCCCGGGTCAAGCGCCGCGAGGGCGCCACGAATAGAAGGAAAGACCTGCGCCAGGTCCGTCAGGTTGTGCTGATGACCCACGGTGGTTGGCTCCACGGGCAGGTCTGCCTCTCTCCCTAGTTCGTAGGTGGCGCCTGTGAGCGCAGAGCCGTCGCTTTGCGAAATGAGATAAGACCCGGAGACCAGGGCGTGGCGTTGGGGCGGCAGAGTTGCAGGCGGCAGGTCCGTGATTTGTCCCAGCACAGGTTCGAGGGGAAGCCACTCTGTTTCTGCGAAATCGGTAAGGCCGGGACCATTGGCAAGCACGAATGCTTCCGCGCAATCGGAAGCGCACTCGTTCAAAATCCACTGCCTGTCTTTGGCGGAAACGGCACTGACAGATGTTTGTTCGATATCGATGTCCCGTGTGAGCGTTTTCAACAACGCGCGCGGGAACACAACACCGGCACGCGGAAACAGAAAGGCAGGTAACCCCGTTTCAAACCCGGCAACATCCGACAACTCTTGAGCCGAGATGAATTCCAGATGGCCCGGTGGAAGCGGCGCGCGCGCCGCAATTTTTTCAAACCGATCCGCCTCTGAGCTCGTGCGGGCAAATTGCAACACGCCCCGCGGATCGAACAGCACATCCGCTGTCTCTCGTTGCAGGCCTTGCATCGCGCGCTCGGCATGGAGGTACGCGGCGATATGGAAGTCATCTTCCGGTGTGGGCTCAACGGAAAAGCGCGGCATAAAGAGAGCCGCTGGGTTCCCTGATGCGCCCGCGCCAAGACCGGTCCCATCCAACAATCTCACTGAAACGCCTCGCCGTTTAAGCGCATAGGCTGTGGCGGCACCGGCGATGCCCGCGCCGATAATCATTGCATCTTTGGGAGCGCTGGCGGGCGCCACTCTGTACCAAGGTTTTGAGACCTGCTGTGACGGCGGTGCCTCCATGCGACCGATCAGCATCTCCCGTTTGCGTCCGAAGCCTTTGACTTTTTCGACCGTAAATCCCTCCGCCGCTAGCCCACGGCGGACGGCGCCTGCGGCCGTGAAAGTCGCAAATGTCGTTCCGTCCTTCGAAAGCCGCGCGACTTCCGCAAAAACGGCGTCGGACCACATGTCAGGATTGGTGGCGGGAGAAAATCCATCAAGGAACCAGGCGTCCACCTGCGCCTCAAGCTGCTGCAAGGCAGGAAGCACCTCATCTTCACAAAGCGTCAGGGAAACATTGTCGGAAAGGTGCAGGATGTGGGTCCCGGGGTGTGGTTCGGGATAGCGCGCGATGAGTTCCGACGCGAGGGGCGCCAGGTCCGGCCATTTCTCGAGTGCCTGCGAAAGCTCTGCTGCGGTGAGCGGAAACCCTTCGACGGAAACAAAGTGGAGACGTTGATCCGGCTTGCGGGTTTCTCGCCACAAAGCCCAGGTGGCCAGGAAGTTGAGACCGGTTCCGAACCCGGTCTCCCCTATTGTGAAGCGGGGCCGGTTGGCCCAAGCATCAGGGAGTGCGTTCCCGTTCAGAAATACATGCGCGGTCTCAGCCAGACCGTCATCGCTGGAGAAATAGATGTCGTCGAAGCGCGTTGATTGCGGACTGCCATCGGCGCGCCAGGTAATGTCGGCAGATGGCAGTCGGCTCATATCATGTCATTAGGCGCCGCGGCGGCTCGGCGCAAACGGGTGGGTGCTGGAAAGACCGCCGCAGACCGGGATCGCCTGGCCGTTGACGTAGGACGCTTCATCACTGGCGAGGAAGAGCGCCATATTAGCAATCTCTTCAGGGTGGCCATAGCGCGCTGTCGGATTGAGCTGTCCGATCTTTGCCTCGCTACCGCGCGCCCGTGCCCCTTCAAAGAGCGGCGCTGTCATGCCCGTTTCAATCAGGCCTGGGCAGATCGCGTTGACGCGAACGCCGGTGCCGTAAAACTGATTGGCGGCCGTTTGAACGAGGCTGATCACTCCGGCTTTGGAGGCAGAGTAGGGGGTGTTGCCCGCATTTGCCCGCAACCCTGCAACCGACGCTGTACAGACGATGGAGCCTTTGCCCTGCTTGATCATGTGCTCTGACGCATGCTTGATCGCAAGAAAGGGCCCGATCAGGTTGACCCGGAGAATCTCTTCCCACATGGCGGGTGTTTGATCTTGAATAGGGACCAAACCACCGCTGACACCTGCATTTGCATAAACAGCGTCTAGGCCACCAAACTCTGCGAGGCAAAAGTCGACAAACCCTTTGACCGCATTTTCGTCGCCCACATCTGCAGCGACGGTCTTGATTGTGCCGCCCTTCGCCCGGACCATCTCCGCCGTTTCGTCGACGGCGCCCTCGACCCGGTCTACCGCCACAATGTTCGCACCTTCCCGCGCAAAGATCAGCGCGCTCGCTCGGCCAATGCCACTTCCCGCACCGGTGATGATTGTGCTTTTGCCTGCCAGTCTCGACATCGTAGGCCCCCTCAATTGAGCGTTTTCAGGAAAAGTGGAAACGGTTTTCCGTCCGAAAACGCGACAAAACAAAATTCGAGAGCCGGTCGTTTACCTTTTCAAATAGGCCGACTCTGGAGAATCGATATGGCCGTCAGTCTACTGCAAGCATTCAGTTTGCGCAGGAAAACAGTTTCGCTCAAATACAATGAAAAACGGCCCCATATTCAACAATAGGGGCCGTTTCGAGTAAATCCTGAATGGTAGACTTAGAAGTCCTTGCCGGCGGTTACGGCCCACGCTACTGATCCAGCCTCACCGTCGATGGTGCCGGAGCTTCCGACAGCAGGGGCTTCGTCGATGGGCGGTGTGCAGTTTTCCGGCTGGTCACCTGCTGTGGTGCAGATGCTATTCCCCTCGACCCGCCAGGTCCCGGGCACTTCTGCGCCATCAGGCAGCTTGAGCACGATATTGGACGCATCCGGGTAGTGCACCTTGGTCACCGTCCCATCTGGCCCGGTGAGCGTCACGGTGTTGCCGACCAGGCCGGCGCCGATATCGGCCAACGCAAAGCTGGTGCTCATGGCAAGTGCAGCTGCGGTCAATACGAGTTTTTTCATGGAAGATCCTCCCGAATTAGGTGCGTTTGCTTGTCTGCGCCTGAGGTGTCTGGTATCGCAAATGCATCGCACGGACCGACCGACCACCGGTCCGGTTCCTCACGCCCCTAATTTAGTGTGTGGTGATTGCATCGCAAGCAGAAGCCTGCTGGCCAGAGTCTATTTGTTGATGCTGGGCGGTTTCAAAAGGAACAGTACAAGCCAGATGGGCACAATCACCATGGCGCCAAGCATGAAATGTGGCAGTGCCCAGTCCACGGCATCCGACAAGACCAGCCGCATCCGCTCTGGCGTCATCCCCATATCGCTCAATACATCGGTGGCTTTGATGTCGAGCGCAGACAGGGCGGCCCCGATCGCCACGGAGGCGATCGTGAATTTCACAAGGGCGGCAAGTGCGTTGTACAGCAAGGGTGTGCCTTTGAGTGATTCGAGCAAGGACAGTCTAGCTATCCAGGGGGCCACGTACCATCTAGACGCCAAGTGTGGTCTCTCGAAACAAGTGTGGCCTCTCGAAAGGAGTATGAGTAATGGCAGAAAACCAAAAAGAACGCTGTTTTTTCCCCGCATCCAGGATCGACGCGATGGATGAGCGGCGCCATGTGCATCAATACAACGAGAATGCGGTCCGCCTGACCCGCACCTTGGGCGACCTGGCCGGGCTCACCGATATGGGCCTGCATATCGTGCGAATTGAGCCCGGCCGCGAGACGACGGAGTTCCACTATCACGACCAGGATGAGGAGTTTGTCTACATCATCTCAGGGCGGGGGACGTCTGAACTCGGAGATGAGGTGTTTGACGTCGGTCCCGGTGACGTATTGCTTTTTCCCAAAGGTGGGCCGGCGCATGCCATGCGGAATGAGGGCACAGAGGACCTTGTGTACCTGATGGGCGGGACGCGGCCCGCCATTGATGTCTGCACCTATCCCAAATTGCAGCGGCGGCAATATAGGGTCGATGGCGTCAAGGAATATGCGGACCTGTCAGCCTTTAAAAAGGTCTGATGCTTTGCTGGAAAGACGCGCCGCGCCTTTCCAGCCTGTCCTTACCGATTGAAGAGACCACGAATAGCGTCTTCGACGCGGGGCTGTTCTTCCTCGGGAGCGTCGCCTGATGCGTCAGACGCACCGCCGCCACCGAGAATTCCCTGCAGCAGGCCTTTGCCGCCGTCTTCTTTGACACTGTCGATCACATCTTTGATGCCGTCAGGATTGCTGATGATCGCCGCAAGATCGGGCGTGAAGCTCGGGTTGCTCCAGGGTCCTGAGATCACGATCGGCACTTCAATGCCGGTCACATCGCCGGAACCGCCTTGCCCCTCCAGCGTTGCCGCCAGCTTGGGCTCCACCCGGTAGTTGAGGGTCTGGTCAGGCATGTTGACTGTGCCTTTGCCGGTGACCCGGACCAACGGGCCCAACATTTTGAAGTCGTTGTTCGTAAGTATGCCCCTGGCGATTGAGAAGGTGCCGCCAAGCTCGGAAAAGTCTGTGCTCTGGGCGCCGCCGGACTCCCAGCCACTGGTGGCCGCTGCAAATACATTCCGTGAGAGCTGCGCGATATTGATCCCTCGGATGGCCCCATCGGTGAATGTGACTGCGCCGGAACCATTGAGCGCGCTCATCATCGCCTTCTGGCTTTTCCCGCGTGTGGTGACGTCGACGTTGAAGGCGCCGAGGCCTTCAATCCGTTCAAAAGCGGCCGCGTCTTTGAGGAAGGGATAGGCGGACAATCCGCTCAGATTGAAGTTGGCGCCAACCGACGGTGTGGAACCTGATCCATCCAGAACCAACTGCCCGACGCCGGAGCCTTCGTAGAGCGCAAGTTCGGTCAATTTGGCCGTGAGCTTGCCGCCATTCATCAGAACATCAAGCGCGCTTTTGCCGATGGTGAGCTCCTGGAACAGGATTTCGTCAACACTGAGCTTGAGATCGGTATCAATGGCTTTCAGGCCGGAGAGGTCAATCGGGGCATCGCTCCATCCCGTTGAGCCGGAAGCACCGCCACCGCTGGAAGGCGTTGCCTGTCCACCCGACGCACCGCCGTCTGCCAAATAGACATTGGCGTCGAGCCGGTCGAGCGCCAGAGCACCCGTAAGTTTGGGGACGGATCGACCGGCATCGACGGTGAGGTCGCCGGTTCCGTTCATGCCATCGAAGGCAAGAGTTGCGCCCTTAAAGGAATAGGTATCGCCAACGACAGCAACCGTGCCGGTGAGATCAAGGGTGCCAAACCCATCGCCATCCGCCATGGGCTGCCCGGCCCAGGCCGCCAAGGCCCTAACAGATGGGATGTTGAGCGCGGTCGTGCCATTAATCGTCAGCACCGGGCTGATTCTGCCGTTGCCGATGAAACTGGCGGTCACCTTGGGCGCGGAAATATTGAGGCCGATATCGGAGGTCTCGCCAAGCGAAAGGGCGCGGGGTTTCGCAACATCAAGGCTGAGCTCAACCGTATCCGCATTCCAGACAAGTGAGCCATCGACGCCCAAAGGCGCGTCCAGGCTGGGCAGTGACATATCGAGATTGATGTCGCTCGCTTCATAAGCTTCACCCGTCGCAAGATTGGAGTAGCGCACCAGACCGTTGACCAGTGAGATTTCGCCGAGCTGAATATCGGTAACCTGCGGGGCAAAACCACCTTCTTCAGCGCTTGGCGCGGGGTCAGCGGCGGGAGCCGCCTCTGCTTGCGCGGGCACGTCAAACACCCAATTGCCAACACCCTGTCTATTAACCGCAAGATCAATTTCCGGCCGCACTATGATGAACCGGTCCAAGGCTACCTCTCCCCGAATGAGCGGGAAGATCTTCAGCACGATCTCAAGCTGATCCATTTTCGCCATATGCGGGGCGTCGGCCCAATCAGCGTTTTGAAAGGAGACATCGTTCACACTCACCGCCAGCCGGGGCAAGAACGAGAGGCTGATATCACCGTCAATTGTCAGGTCACGTCCAGTCTGTTCTTTCACCAGAGCGGCGATCTGCGGTTTGTAGCTTTCTACCGGGATGAAGGAAGGTGCTGCGAACAAGACGCCCACAACAAGCAAAACAACGACGACAAGAAAAGAAAGAAAGCGTGACATGGATCCCCTCAGTGTCTTGGCTGTGAGCTCAACAGTCTGGCGATTAAGTGTGGCGGAAAAATGATCCGGTCACGTCACCGGCGGCAACCAAGAATGAGGCTTTTTGGTCACATTGATGTCAAAATCAAAATGCGTGTAGTGAGGGGCTCTTGGTTTCTGAAAAGAAGAGCGTATGTTGCACCCACCAACGGGCACAGCTTGCCCAGCGCAACAACGGTACGTCATTCGAACGTCACCGCATCGGACACGGGAAAAGGCTCCACCATGGAACCGGTAGTGAAAATTCCGAACATCCTTTGCGTCGGCCTCTGATTTAGTTCTGAGCCGCGGGGACCTCCCTATGGGAGCTTCCGGTAGCTCGCCCCAAACAGACCGACGAGAGCTCAATTGATCAGACCAGCCTTGATTGGCTGACCTCTGTTCATGTTTGCGCAATAGCCCATAGGGCTTTCTCAAGATTCAAATATTCGAGCCAGGCTTCCCGCGATGAGTCCGCGCCGCCCAGGCTCACGACGTTAGGAGCGTTTTCCGTCAGGAAAACGAAAATGACATGAAACGTACAGTCTCTGCAAGACAGGTGACGTCGTTTATCTGGTTTTACTGGCGCCGCCAGGGCTTCTGGTTCGCGCTGTTGATGGTAGGCCTATTGGTCAATGTTGCCATCGACATCATGTTCCCGGTGGTCTCCGGCTACCTGGTCGACACCATTTCCACTGCCGATATTCCGCCGACCCCAGACCAGATCGATACGACGGTCTGGGCCGCGATCCTGTTTGTGGGGCAAAGCGTGGTTTTCTTTACAGCTCAGCGCCTGAAGTTTCGGCTTTGGATGCATTTTGCCGCCCGTGTGATGCGCGACATCATCACCGAAGGGTTTGCACGCGTACAGCGCTACCCGGCGAACTGGCATGAGAGCTCCCACGCTGGCGCCACGGTGAGGAAACTCACCCGCGGCATGTGGGCCTATGACACCATCGCGGACACCGTCTATGCCGCTCTGCTGCCTGCAGCCCTGATGCTTGTCGGGATCCTGATCGTTCTGACCTGGCGGTGGCCTCTCGTGGGGCTCTATGCCGGTGTGACAAGCGCCTTCTATGTTGGTGTGACGGCTTGGCTCGCCATCCGACATTTGCCGTCACGGCACCGGGCGCATATGGACGCCGATAGCGAAGTGGGCGCGCAGGTGGCAGACGCCATTACCTGTAACTCGGTCGTAAAAAGCTTTGGCACGGAGGCCCGTGAGGACGCGCGCCTCCTGTCGTTAGCGGATTTCTGGCGCGGCAAGGCAGTGGGCGCCTGGGCGATGATGGAAAACCTCCTTATCGTACAGAACGCGGCTGCCGTATTGCTCGTTGCTGGCATTGTCGGCCTGATCGTGGCTGAGTGGGCCGCAGGACGCGCGACGACAGGAGACATCGTCTTCGCAATCACGACCTACCTGCTGATCAATGCCTACCTTCGTGACATGGGGTACCACCTTCAGAATCTGCAACAGGGTGTCTCTGAGATCGAGGATCTGGTGCTTTTCCATGAATTGCCGATGGAACCGGCGGTCAAAGAGGACGCACCCGCACTCGATTTGCAGGCAGGTGCGATCAACTTCGACCAAGTCGGCTTTCACTATCCGCGGAAGGATCAGGCGGTCTATTCCAACCTGTCTTTGAAGATCAAAGCCGGTGAGAAAATCGCTCTGGTTGGCAAATCTGGGTCTGGCAAGAGCACATTCGTGAAGCTGCTTCAGCGCCTTTATGATCTGGACAGCGGCAAGGTGCTGATCGATGGACAAGATATCGCGACAGTGGACCCTGTGAGTCTGCGTCGTGCCGTCTCGGTCGTTCCGCAGGAACCTCTGCTGTTTCATCGAAGCCTTGGTGAAAACATTGCCTACGCAAATCCGGAGGCGTCTGAAGCGGATGTGATGAAGGCGGCCCGTCTTGCGCGGGCGGATGAGTTCATCTTGGGCCTCCCCGATGGCCTCAACACGATGGTTGGGGAGCGGGGCGTGAAGCTCTCCGGTGGCGAACGCCAGCGGGTGGCCATTGCTCGGGCGTTCCTCGCGGACGCACCTATCCTGGTGCTTGATGAAGCCACATCCAGCCTGGACGTGGTGACAGAAGCCGCTGTGCAGGAAGCCATGCAGGACCTGATGAAAGGCCGGACGACGATCATCATCGCGCACCGTCTTTCGACGGTCCGCCAGGTTGACCGCGTTCTCGTGTTTGAGAACGGCACCATCGTGGAGGATGGGACCTATGACGAACTGGCCACACGGGAAGGGGGATATCTTGCCCGTTTCCATGCGGTTCAGTCGTCGGAGGATCTGAGTCCCGCCTTGGAGGAAGACCAAGCCTAGGGCCCAGCGTCGGGCTTGAAGGATTGGGGGGTGCAGCTTAAAAGCTGGGTATGACCAGCGAGCGCACTGCATCCCCCAAATCCTCAGCTCCTCTTTGGACGCCGAATGAAGCACGAGCGGCCGACACGGCGATGAACCGGTTTCGCCTAGAAGCGGAGAAGCATGCGGGCAGGCCCTTGCCCGATTACGCCGCCTTGCATGACTGGTCGGTAATCGAGACGGCGGTCTTCTGGGAAGCAGTCTGGGAGTTTTGTGGCGTGATCGCGTCTAAGAAAGGCGAGCGCGTACTCGGCGCAACAACCATGCCTGGCGCGGAGTTCTTCCCCGACGCGCGTCTCAATTTTGCGGAAAACCTCCTGCGAAAAGTGGGCGCCTCACCTGCGCTGCACTTCAACAATGAAGGGCAGCACAAGCGCACCATTTCCTGGGATGAGTTGCGCCAGTCTGTGTCGCGGTTCGCACAAGCACTGCGTTCTTGGGGCGTTGTGCCCGGCAATCGTGTGGCGGCATATATGCCCAACATGCCGGAGACGATCATCGCGATGCTCGCAACTGCAAGCATCGGCGCGGTCTGGTCATCCTGTTCTCCCGATTTTGGGCCCAAGGGAGTCCTGGACAGGTTCGGACAGATTGAGCCCAAGGTGCTCATCGCCTGCGATGGGTATCGCTACAATGGCAAGTCGCTGCCGCTTGACGAGAACCTGCGAGAGATCACGAGTGAACTTCCCACACTCGAGCAGGTTGTGATTGTTTCGTTCATCGGGATGCGGTCCGAAGAAATCGACGCGATCGCGTGGGACGATGCGTGTGCAGCGTTTGAGCCAAGCGAGATCGCCTTCGAGCAATTGCCCTTCAACCACCCGCTCTACATCATGTTTTCCAGTGGCACCACCGGCGCGCCAAAATGCATTGTGCACTCCGCCGGTGGCACGCTTCTCCAGCAGTTGAAAGAGCATGTGCTCCATTGCGACCTGAAGGAGGGAGATACGCTGTTCTACTTCACCACCTGCGGCTGGATGATGTGGAACTGGCTCGTCGCCGGCCTCGGTGTCGGCGCGACGCTGGCGCTCTATGACGGCTCGCCTTTCTACCCAAACGGTAACGTACTCTTCGACTATGCCGACGAGGTCGGTATCAATGTCTTTGGCACGTCCGCCAAGTTCATAGACGCGCTCAATAAAGAGGGATTGAAACCCGGTGAGACCCACAAACTGTCGGGGCTCCGTCTGATCCTCTCCACCGGATCCCCCTTGGTTGATGAAGGGTTTGACTATGTATATCGCGCGATCAAAGAGGACGTGCAGCTTTCCTCTATCTCCGGAGGCACAGACATTGTGTCCTGCTTCGTGCTCGGCAATCCGGTTTTACCTGTGTGGAAGGGCGAAATTCAGTCGAAAGGGTTGGGCATGGCCGTAGAGATTTGGAATGAAGAGGGTGATCAGATCTCCAACGGCAAAGGCGAACTAGTCTGCACAAAGCCCTTTCCCTGCATGCCCATCGGCTTCTGGAACGACCCGCAAGGCGCTAAATATGCTGCCGCCTATTTTGAACGGTTCCCTGGTGTTTGGCATCACGGTGATTTCGCGGAAGTGACGGAGCATGGGGGCATCATCATTCATGGCCGCTCAGACGCGACCTTGAATCCTGGCGGGGTCCGCATTGGTACCGCAGAAATCTATGCAGTCGTTGAGACATTGCCGGAGATTCGCGAAGCGATTGCTGTCGGGCAGACCTGGCAGGATGACGTTCGCGTTATTCTGTTTGTGGTGCTGACGGAGGGAGCGACGCTGTCAGACGACCTAGTTGCAAGGATCAAGTCCAACATTCGCACTGGCGCGAGCCCGCGCCATGTCCCAGCCAAAGTGATTGCGGTTCAGGATATTCCGAGAACAAAGTCCGGCAAGATCACCGAACTCGCCGTCCGCGACATTATTGAGGGTCGTGAGGTGAAGAACCGCGAGGCCCTGGCAAATCCAGAAGCATTGGATCTGTTCAAAGAAATCGCAGACCTGAAGGTTTGACGGCTGCGAACACGCGGCCCCTAAAGTGCGTCTTTGAGACGTTTGACGACGATCATGTCGTGGACGAGCACGGGGTTTTCCGGCAGGTGCTCCGCGACGCGTAAGAGCCAGTCTTTGAGTTGCGGAACTTGAAGGGCTGCAAGATTTTCCTCAAGCCCAACGATATAGCCAAAGAGGATCTGAGGGATGATCGCCAGATCCAGCATGGTGGGTTGCTGCTGGCCACCAATAAAGGGTCCGTCACCAATATGGGTGATCAACTCGCCCATAACACGAATGAGCATGTCACGGGTGCTCTCCTCCATGTTTATGTGTTTACGCATGTCCTGAATAAAAGGCGCCTGCCGCACAAAGTCCGGCCACCCATTGCGTATCTCCTCCGGCAACGGTGTGTGGGCGCTCACAATTGCCGCAAGGCGCCAAAACCGGAAACGACGCTGAAGGCCGTCATCTTCGTCAAGTGCTGGACGAAAGATGGACAATAGAAACGTATTGCTCACCCATTTATCGATCTCGAGGATCTGATCCCGGTGTTCCGCGGGACATAGAGGGCGCTCTGGAAAAAGTTCATCGAGCCACAAAGCATGTTCGGAAGACTCGCGTTTCCACTCACCGTCAATTTCAAGGACCGGCACCTGAGTCCCACCAAAAGCGCTCAATGTCTCCGCAGCCGTAAGTGGATTGACTGGGATATGGGTGAACGGAAGTTTCTTATAGTAGAGGAACGCGCCAGTTTTGCGGACATAAGGGCTGGTCGCGTAGCCGTACAGATTTATCTCGGGCATTTAATCGCCTCTTATAATCAAAGCTAAGTTCTTAATTGGAACTTAGCTTTGATTACCAGGAATAGAAACGAAAAAATGACCGTCCACTCGAGCGAACCCGAGTGGTCGCACCAATCACAAGAAGGCACGTAGACTAATCCTGCAACACCTGGGTTGGCGGAAAGGTGAGCTCAACAATGGTGCCGTCACCAGGTGACGACACAATCGACAGCGTGCCTCTGTTGGCTTCTGTCAGAGCTTTCGCGAGCGGGAGCCCAAGGCCGGTTCCCTTTTTCCCGTGTATGACGGCACTGCGTGCCTGCCCGAACGGCGCAAAAGCACGCGCTAAATCCTCGTCGGACATGCCAATCCCTGTATCTTGCACGGTAACGACAAGATCGCCGTCCTTGGAGAGCGAAGAGATGACGCTCACTTGTCCGCCAGGTCGGGTGAATTTGACTGCGTTTGACAGGAGGTTTAGCAATATCTGCGTGAGGCTTCGCTTATCTGCCACAAGGCCCGGCAGGTGTTCATCGATTTGGGCGCGAATGGAAATACGGTCATCCGCAGCACTTGGTTTCACCATATTGACGCACTGATCGACAATGGACGCAATATCCACTTGCTCGAACTCCGGTTCAAACTTACCGGCTTCTACTTTTGAGAGATCCAAAAGGTCGTTGATGAGGCTCAGCAGCAGTTCGCCACTATCGTGAATGTCGCCGGCATAGGTGAGATATTTTTCATGTCCCAACGACCCATAATGTTCATCGCGCATGATCTCGGAAAACCCGATAATTGCGTTAAGGGGCGTTCGCAATTCATGGGCAACAGATGCGAGAAAGTCAGACTTCTGGGTGTTGGCGGACGTCGCCTGTGACAGTGCTGAGCGAAGCTCTGCCTCAGCCTGTTTGGCTGGCGTGATATCTCTCAACGCAGCGGTAAATTCAGCGCCAGCATAGTCACTGCCAAGTGGTTGGATCACCAGAAGCAGGCATCGTCTGTCGTCGCCCCCTGTATGGACTTCCAATCCGTTCTCGTAGGCGGTCGCAACGCCTGTTTCGTTGAGGCTTGCAATATAGTCGCCGACGCGCGGTTGATCGGAGAGCTGAAAGACCTGTGCAAGGGGCCGCCCGAGCGTTGTGCCAAGAACCTCTTCCGCCTCAGGGTTAGCGCGGATCACGCGACCCTCTCCATCCAGCATCAAAACGCCGTCGGTAACGGAACTGAGCAGCGTGTCCGGGTCTGATATGTGAGCTACTGGTGCGATGGGCTGAGTGCTCGGCCTACCCTGATCGCTCGGCGGTTCGGCGACGCGGGCGACACCGTTCCACCCGGCAAAGTTGCCTTCACGGTCTGTGAGAGGCAGGGCGCTCAGAGAAAGGTGAATCACGTTGCCCTCGGCGCCAGGCCACATCAGGTCTTTGCCGCGCCAGGATGTCGTGGATGACAAGGCCTCTGTCAAAGCCGCACTCGGTCCAAGCCCCAATTGTTGGACAAGGTCTGCCCATCTTTTCCCGAGGAGTGCGTCTGTCCGCGTACCTGTCGCAGTGTAAATGCCGTCGCTCAAGCGTGTAACGGTAAGGTCTTTGTCGAGCCGCCATTGAAAGTCGCTGACAAGATCAAGCATTGCTTGAATCTTGGTGCGCTCGGCGTCGGCTGCTTTTTCCACCGCGCGCCGGTCGCCAATATCGCGGAAGATCGCCAGAAGGGCTTGTGAGTCGGTTTCGGGGTCATGAACGCGCCTCAGGGTTGCACGATGAAGGCGGCTGCCGTGCCGTGTTTCCAATCGGAGAGACTTGCTGACGGTGCCTGTTCGAACGGCGCGTGCAATAAGCGGCAGCGCTTCGTCTTGTGTTGGCAGCAACGACGCGAGGCCACCCTGTCTCAGGCGGGACCCGAAAATACGTTCCGCCTCCATGTTCTGATGCAACAATAGACCATCGGTTCCAAACAGAACCATCGGTAAGGGTGCTTCTTGAACCATTTCGCCAAATCGGGAGAAGCCAGCGCCTGCGTCAAACGCATCGGGGACAATGGTGATCAAAAGTCCCGGCCGACCATCATCCAGGGTGGAGGGGTAGCAGGAGCAAACCGTCCACCGGTTTTCTGTCGCGAGACGAAACTCAAGCTTGGCTGTTAGCGGTGCATCTTCGTCGAACCCGGTGGCCAGCCGGTCGAGTTTCAACGTGGCCGGATCATCTGGGTCAAACTCAAGCTCAATCAGGTCTAAGAGGCTTTCTTCTCCCCAGAACGCAACCGCCGCGGGATTACCCCACGCAATGCGGCGGCGGTCAACGTCCCAAAGCCAGGCTGGCTCGGGCGAGTCGACGAGCTCTTCAATACTCAAGCTGGACGCGGCGCTCACACTCATCCCCCAGACGGTCAACGGTCAAGGTAGAACCGCGCCGTGCAGTCCCCAGGCTAAGCTGGGGCGATACAAAATTCATGGTAGCGCCAGACCGCCGCGATCCGACCTCACCTTATAGTCTAGCCTAACGTCTAATTTGGGATCAGGTCCAGAGCCCAAAAAACCACGGTGGGGCACAACTGGCGCTCTATTTGCGCTTCTTTTTTGTCGACCCGGATTGGCGAGCGATGTTGGCTGCCTCTGCAAGCTCCGCCGCAATCTCATCTGCCTCATCCGGCATGAAATCCATGGGCAGTTCAAACTGCGAACTCCGGAAGAAAACCCGCACCATGCCCGCCGAGGTCGGCCCGATCTGAATTTCACCGCTCTCGTCTGTTTCCTTATTAATGCCCGACCCGCTCATGTGTTGCGTACCTCTGATACATACGGCACCGGCTCGTTTGTTAACCATGCCTGAAGCATGGCGTTCACGGTTTCGGGCGCCTCTTGTTGAACCCAGTGTGACACATTGGGGAGATATCTCAGCGTGAAATCATCTACCAGTTCTTCCGTGCCATAGGTGAGCTCTTTCCCCAGAGCCGCATCTTCCTCGCCCCAGATCATCAAGGTCGGCGTTTTGACCAGCGGCGGGTTCTGCCAGGTCTCTTTCATTGGGTTGTTGCGAAAAGAGGCTCGGTAATAATTGATCATGGCTCTCATAGCACCGGGGATGAGCGCGTTCTCACGGTAATGCTGAAGCACCTCCGGCCCAAAATTTGTTTTGTCGACGGCCATATTCCAGAAGGCATCGCCGACCGCCTGGGCGCCACGCAGGGTCATCAGTTTTTCCGGCAGCCAAGGAATTTGGAAGAAGAAGATGTACCAGGACTTTTTTAGTTGTGCCCAGCTGGAAACACCGCTCATGAACTTTGCGGGGTGCGGCAGGTTCATCACCACGAACCGCTCGAGGGGGCGGGCCTCCCTCAGGACAAAGCTCCACCCAATGATACCGCCCCAGTCATGCGTCATGAGTGTCGTGGGCCCAGTGATGCCTTCGTCGCGTGCCGCATCGATGAGGCCCGCTACATCGGCAATCAGGTGCGTGATGTTGTAATCAGCGACCTTTGGCGGTCTGGAACTCCCTCCATAGCCGCGCAGATTGGGCGCCCAGACGGTATAGCCAAGTGCTGCGAGTAGCGGCATTTGAAACCGCCAGGAATGCTTGCTTTCAGGAAACCCGTGCAGCAGAAGCGCGAACTTGTCGCCGGACCCACAGACATCCGTTTCAAATGTGAGCCCATTTGTCTCGATCATACGAGTCGTGATGTGTGTATCGCTCATGGTCATCCTCCTGCGGCCCGGACTATAAGCGATCGCCAGATGGCCTGACAGGGCTGAAAAACCGCGCTAGTCTGCCTGCAATAGGGCTGGGGGTGTCTACGGGGGTGGCACGTCACAGCGAGAGGTCTAAAGAGGGGAAGATATGGCGGTTAGCGTAGCGCGCGAGCATTGGTCGTCGCGATTTGCATTTCTCATGGCGGCGATTGGATCCGCCGTCGGGCTCGGCAATATCTGGCGTTTCCCCTTTGTCACTGGTGAGAATGGCGGCGGCGCTTTCATTCTGATCTATCTGCTCACCACGACCTGCATTGCCCTGCCGATTGTCATTGCAGAGGTCATGCTGGGCCGGATGGGTGGGCAGAGCCCCATTGGGTCTCTGATGCAGATCACGCGCAAGTACAAGAAGTCCATCTTCTGGGTGTTGATGGCCTGGGGCGGCACACTGGGCGCCTTCGTGGTCCTGTCCTACTACAGCGTCATCGGCGGCTGGGCCCTGAAATATGTGACTCTCGCGGCGTCGGGCACATTTGGCGATTTAAATGGTGAAAGTTCTGGTGACGTCTTTGGAGCATTTATCGGCGACCCCATTGCCCTTGTTGGCTGGCATACGCTTTTCATGGGCATCAATGTGGGCATCGTCATCTGGGGCCTGCACAAGGGGATTGAGCGCGCGGTCGTCTTCCTGATGCCGCTTCTCTTCGTGCTGCTCGTAGGCATGGTGTTCTATGCCGCAGCAACCCCGGGCTTTGAACGTGCGGTGGACTTTCTCTTCACCTTCGATTTTTCGAAAGTGACGTCGAACACCTTCCTGATGGCAATCGGACAGGGTTTCTTCTCCGTCTCTGTCGCGCTGGGGGCGATGATGACCTACGGTGCTTATCTCGATGAAGATGTATCGATCCAGAACTCAGCAATCATCATCGTCATCGCCGACACGGGCGTAGCGATCCTTGCAGGCCTTGCCGTCTTTCCGCTGGTCTTTTCATTTGCGTTGGAGCCTTCTGCAGGCCCGGGATTGATTTTTGTAACGGTTCCTATCGCCTTTGGACAGATGGACGCCGGTCTTCTGGTCGGGACAGTGTTCTTCGTGCTTCTGTCCGTCGCCGCGGTGACATCGGCGATCTCGCTCTTGGAGCCGGCAGTCGCCTATATGGAAGAGGCGCTCACCTGGTCGAGAAAAGCGACGGCCTTGTTGGTCGGCGGGGCTGCATGGACGCTCGGCATTGCAAGCGTGCTGTCCTTTAGCGATTGGTCGGATTTCTTCCCGCTCGCGCCACTGGGAGTCTTGGTCACTGGCACGGTTTTCGATGTATTCGATTTCATCGTGACCAGCTGGGTCCAGCCCGGTGTGGGCATCATGATGGCGGTGTTTGCCGGATGGATTTTAAGCCAGGAGACCGTATTGGACGCGCTTAATGCCAGGGACCCCAATGCGCTCTGGTTCCGGGCCTGGCTCTTTTCTGTTCGGGTGGTTTGCCCGATTGCGGTTCTCCTGGTCTTTGCGGGTGCCGTCTGGCCTGACTTCGTCGCTTCTATGATGCCGAACGGCGGCGATTGAAGCTATAAAATGGGCTGAAAACCGCCCAAAATAGGCGGGAAATAAGGCCTGAAGAGGCCTTGCCAGAGGCGCACAACGGAATTAAGTTCCGGCTCTCGACGTGTTTGGCCATGAGCCCGCGCGACGGATGTGCAGCTGTAGCTCAGTCGGTTAGAGCGCCTGATTGTGGATCAGGAGGTCGGTGGTTCAATTCCTCCCAGCTGTACCATTTTTCAGTTTCAGTGTTGTTGAAGTGGCGGAGTAAGCGCGGGAGACCGTTGTTCCAACATTATTCTGCTTTAGCCGTTTCAGCTGCTGATCAATCGCTCATAAATCTCGATCCAATAACGTGCCGATTGTCGGTGATGCTGTCGTTCGGCTAGGAGAGCTCTTATAAGGGCCTCTTGTCCTGCCAACACACCGTGTGTTCGGCGAAGGAAGGTGACTGCGCGCTCCGGGTTCACATGGGCCAACGCGTTTTCAAAACGGTCGTCGCTTCTTGCGTAATATAGGCGGGGATGCTGTGACAGGTAGGCGAGTGTGCTATCTTCTTCTGTGAAGCCGTCGTCCTGATCCGTCATCGGGTCTTGATGCGACGCTAGGACCTTTTCGTCTTTCTCATCGTCTTCGGGCCCGCTCACGACACAACCACTTTGCGCTCGCCGCAGGCTACCTGGCCTGATTCAGGGGACATATTTAAGCAATACACAGTGGCCTCATACTGTCCTCGGTGATAAGTGGCGGACAGGTTGATGGGTCATAATGTTTGGTTCTAGCTTAGAAAGTTAAGGGAGGACGCCTGCCTGAAACAGTTTGCGGATCACGCTGATATCCTTGGCCACCCCAAATTGCTGTCGGATTTCTTTGAACCTTTGATTGAGAGCTCCTTCGGTTCGGCCTACGATGGCGCCGATCTGTGCGCGGCTATAGCCTTCCCATACAAGACGGAGAATCAATAGATCGTTTGCCGAGAGCTTATGTTGCTGTGCGGCATTGGTGGCATACTCGGTCTGTGCATATATGCTGAAAACCTGCATTGCGGACAGGATATGAAGGGAAACGGAACGCTCTGCCCGTTTATCTCGACCGCTTACTGAAAAGCCGCCGCCACGATCACCCGCCTGAGCAACAATCCCGCTAACTCCATTCGTAGCCCCCCCTTCGATAGCCGCACGATCCATGTGCCGGCGCTGCGCGGCGGTTTGGGGAATGTCATCCCAAAATTGGGGTATCAAGAAATTGCGGCTGGCGGACCAAGTGGGGTCAATTGATGCCAAGTTGCACGCGCGATATTCCTCCGCCCATTTTTTGTTTCGGCGATCAATAAAGTGAAAATTCTCAATTGCATGAGGCGTGGGAGAAAAGGGGTCTTGTTGGAAGACGAAAGCCCAGTACTCAAAGCCATATCCTTTGACGAATGCATCTAGCGCCTCCGTGCATTCGTCGAAAGTGGAACTTGCCGCCATTTTCTCGAAGAAAGCCACAGAGTTGGGATCGGGTGCGACCAACGAAATTTCCTCTGCAGTCCGAAAGTAAAACCGAAAATCTAGACAGAAAATTTAGGTGAGGACCTCTGCACACATCAAGCTTAAAAGCCAAGGCGGGTCCGCGCTGCCGCGAGGCCCGGAATCTTGACTTGGGCCATTGAGGGTAGGGGCAGGTTGATACGTTTCATTCTACCCGGAAGTGCAAGGGCCGCGGGCGTCACTATCAACGTGAGCAGTGTAGAAAATCCAAGGCCAAAAACGATCGCGTTGGACATCGGCTTCCAGGAATAGCTGGTAGGCGATCCATAGGCGAACCAGTCTTCCGCGAACGGGTTGACACTCACCTGCAGTACCATGGGCATTAGGCCCACCATGGTTGTAATGGTGGTGAGCAGAATGGGACGAAGGCGCTGGGCTCCCGCCTTGACAATGGCGCTCTTCACATCGGCGCCCGCTTTAATGAGCCGCTGATAGGTATCGATGAGCACGATATTGTTATTCACTACAATACCTGCCAGCGCAATGATTCCAGTACCCGTCAAAATAACGGAGAAGGGTTGTTGGGTGACCATCATTCCGATCAGTACACCCGCTGTGGACATGATCACAGCCGACAGGATGAGCATGGATTGATAGAAGCTGTTGAACTGCGTGAGCAAGATGATGGCCATGAGGCCGAGCGCCGCCGTGAAAGCGAGGTTGAGGAACCCTTCCGATTCAGCCTGCAGCCTGTCATCACCGCCAAACTGATAGGCGACACCTGCAGGCAAACGATCTGCGCTTTCGAGCCATTCTCTCAGTTCACCGACCTTCGTATTTGGAAGTACGCCATGTTGCGTGTTGGCGCGGACTTTCATGATCCAGAGCCCGTTCCGTTTTTCTAGCGTGTTGATCCGGTGCCGCGCTTCACGGGTGACGAAGTTGGCAATTGGGACCAGGCCGCTCGGTGTCATTATGCGCAAACTGTCTAGTTGAGAGATACCCCTTTGCGCTTCTCCCAGACGGACGCGGATGTCCAATTCATAGTCTGTATCATCCGGACGGTACTCGCCGACTTTGAGGCCGTTGGTGACGAGCTGCACGGCACCGCCCACGGTCAGCACATTGGCGCCAAATTTCTGCGCCTGAGCCCGGTCCACCTCCAGCACCCATTCAATGCCAGGAAGGGAGCCTGTATCGTCAATATCGACGAGGCCGTTCACCTCCTTTTCCATGAAGTTCCGGACTGTCTGCGCGGCCGTCGGGAGAAGGGTGCGGTCAGCGGTCACAAGCTCCACTACAACGTCCTTGTCGCGATCAAAAGACTGCACGAACGGATTGATCTCAACATGGATGCCAGGGAGGGCGTCAGCCGCCGCTCGAATGTCTGAAAAAATGTCGGCGACGGGCCGCCGGCCCCGCCAGTCGACCACATTCATATACATCTCACCGATCGTGTCGCGCGGCAGATTGTCAAACGGGTTTCGATCTGTCGAGGGACCAGCATAGGTGTAGAGATTGCGCACCCCCTCGGTCTCAAGGATGGCGGCTTCCATGTCTGCGACGAGCGCACGCGATGAATCCGCGGATAGGTTTCCACGGGCTGTGACAATAATCTGGGCGCCGGGCGGTTCTTCGCTTGAAATCAGGATGACCCCGTTATTTGCCTGCCCATAAACCACGAATACCGCAACGAGCAATCCGAATGCCCCAGAGACGATCATGACGGGTCGCTCGATCGCCCAGGTTAGGAGCCGCGTGTAAGCAGCAGCCAAGGGCTGCGTTTCATCCGCCTTGTCGGCCTCAGCGTCGGCAATTGGATCCAGCGCGTGAGCAATATCGTCGCTACCACCACCGCCCCATCCGAGCTGCGCGGCAAGCGCAGGCAAAAAGAACACGGCGACCAAAAGGGATCCCGAAAGCGTCAAGATCAATGTGATCGGCAGAAAGCGCATATAGTCGCCGGTGATGCCGGGCCACAACAGCAGAGGAAGGAATGCGGCAAGTGTTGTAAGTGTCGATGCGATGATCGGCCAGAACATGCGGGTGGCAGCTGCCCCATATGCCGTTCGCCGATCAAAGCCCTGCGCGATCTTGCGATCTGCATATTCGACGACAACGATGGCGCCATCGACAAGCATGCCAACGGCGACGATGAGGCCGAACATCACCATCATGTTGGCCGTCATACCCAGGACGCTCATGGCAAGGAAGGCGATCAAAAAGGAGGTTGGTATCGCCACTCCCACGAGGAGGGCGGATTTCCAGCCGAGTGCCAGCACCACCAGAACCATAACAAGCAGGATGGCATTGACGACATTGGCTTGTAGGTCTGTCAGGATCTGTCCGACACGGTCACTTTCGTCATAGCTGATGTCGACGCTAACGTTCTCCGGCCAATCGGCGGTCACTCGGTCAATTGTCGTGCGCACCGCCTGCGAGGTTTCCAGAATATTCTCCCCGATGCGCTTGGACACAGACATGCCAATTGTCGGGCGCCCGTTATAGGTGGCATAACCTGCACGATCTGCAAAGCTCCTGCGAATGTCGGCAATGTCCGAGAGGGTCACCACACCCTCATCATGAGTCATAATCGTGATGGCGCCCAGATCGGATCCGGTTTCGATCAACCCGGGAACTTTGACGGCAAAACGCCCTTCCGAGCCGCGCACATCGCCAGCAGCAATCAGGCGGTTATTCATCGTGATGGTCTGAATGAGAGGCCCGATGCCGATCTGATGCGCCTCAAGTTTTGACTGGTCGATAACGACTTCCAAGAGTTCCCAGCGCTGACCGTACATGCTGGCATTGAGAACCGCGGAGATCGACTCGATCTCTGTCTTGAGCTCACGCGCGAGCCGAATGAGGGTGCGCTCCGGCGCCGTCCCAGAAATGGCCAGCCGTAAAATATTGTCTGTGGCCGTATTGAACTGCGTGATCCGCGGCTCTTCCGTATCGTCGGGAAACTCAGCCTGCGCAATGTCCACCTTTTCGCGGACATCAACCATGGCTTCGTCAATATCGATGGACGGTGCAAATTCAAGCACCATGGCAACCGTGCTCTCGATGGCGAATGTCTGGGCGTCGACAAGTCCTTCAAGTCCGATAAGTTCGCGCTCAAGGGGCCGCCCGAGGAGGCGTTCGGCATCTTCTGGTGACGCACCAACATGGACCACAGTGATCATCACGAACGGGATTTGCACATCCGGGTCGCCGTCTTTGGGGATCGTGATATAGGCGGACAGACCTGCGATCAACGCTACGAATAGGATCGAAAGCGTTGTGCGCGACCGTGAAAGCGCGGCATTGACGAGCGGGTTCATGTGCCGTGTCCAAATGGCGTCGGTTGGGGAATGACCTCAGGTGTACGCCTGCCACCCAAGGTCCCGCAGGCCTTGCGGGTCGGGAAATCTGCCGCAGGAGATCAGAAACCTCCAACGGTCGGGTCGATACGCTACAATTCACCTAATTTGAATATGGGGATTAGAGGAGCCTCAGCCGTCCAGGTCAACCCCGACGAACAAGCTTGATGCTGAGAGCTGGCAGGCTAGTCGACGAAAACCAACCCCGTCTGCAAATCGGTGAAGCGCGCGTCTTCGTCCACTGTGAAGTTCAGCGTGATCGTGCCGCTCGCGCCCGAAAATGCGCCGGTGCCGCCATCAATCCGACATTCTGCGGTGCCCCGCTGGATCGCCGGGTCAGGGCTTTCCTCCAGAGAGGAGGGCCGATAGGTGGAGATTGTAAGTGTCCCGCCAGAGAGCGTGACCTCACCCTGCAGGGTGAAAGACCCGTCCATATCGTTCACAACAAGGGCGTCAAACTTGCCGCGGGAGCCCTCCGCGCCGATTGCCGCATCGAAACCGGTACCGACAGTGGATTCGGCTTCAATGCCCATTTGTTCACCCATTTCGTCTTGCGGACTGACCTTGCCGTCAAATCGAAGGTGATACCGAAACACACTCATGAGATTTACCGAAGACCTTCTTTGACAACCCAGGCTTCGGTGTCATCGAGGCCCTTCTCAAACTTGTCGAACATTTCGTTGATTTCGCTCTCATCAATGATGAGCGGCGGGCAAAAGGCGACAATGTCGCCACCCATGGCACGCACAATGAGGCCATGGGCTTGGGCATTGTTCATCGCCGCCACACCGACGCCTTGGGAAACCTCGAAGGCGCGTTTTGTCTCTTTGTCGGCGACCAGTTCGACGGCGCCGATCAGACCCTTGGATCGGGAGTTTCCGACAAGCGGGTGGTCCGCGAGCGCCGCGATGCGTTTTTCAAATGTGGGCGCAAGGCCGCGGACCCGGTCCACAATGTTGCGCTTCTCATAAATCTCGAGCGTCTTGCAGGCGACCGCGGCGGCCAGCGGATGGGCGGTGTAAGTGAAACCATGGCCGAACGTGCCGATCTTTTTGCTCTGCTCCAGCATGGCTTCATACATGTCATTGCCGACCGTGACGGCGCCGATGGGGACATAGGCCGAGGAAAGCGCTTTGGCGACCGAGATGGAGTCAGGCTTAAACCCGAAGGTCTCTGACCCGAACATATTGCCGGTCCGACCAAACCCGCAGATGACTTCGTCAGCGATCAGGTAAATGTCATACTTGTCGAGCACTGCGTGGATTTTCGCGAAATAGTCTTCCGGCGGGACAACAACACCACCGGCCCCCATAATCGGTTCCGCGATAAAGGCGGCGATTGTGTCCGGCCCTTCGCGCTGAATCATCTCATCCAGATTGTTGGCGAGACGAGTGGTGAACGCGTCTTCCGTTTCGCCGGGTTCCGCATAGCGATAATAGTGCGGGCAGTCGGTATGCAAAATGCCGTCGATTGGTAGATCAAAATCTGCGTGATTGGCAGGCAGGCCGGTAAGGCTTGCCGACGCGACGGTCACCCCGTGATACCCGCGCGTGCGGGAGATGATCTTCTTCTTTTCAGGCAGGCCACGCGCATTGTTGTAATACCAGACGAGCTTAATCTGCTGGTCGTTGGCTTCTGACCCGGAGCCACAGAACAGCACCTTGGACGCGTCATGAGGCGCGATGGCTTTCAATCGTTCGGCCAGCTCTGCTGCCTTCTCATGCGTCTTGCCGCTGAAGACATGCGTGAAAGGCAACTGACCCATTTGTTCGGTTGCAGCGTCGATCAGCTCCTGCTCGGAATAGCCAAGTGCGGTACACCACAGGCCCGCCATGCCCTCGATATATTCGTTACCGTCTGTATCCCAGACGCGAATGCCCTCCCCGCGGTCCAGGATGAGCGGGCCTGTTTTCCGGAAAGCATCCAGGTTTGTATAAGGATGAATAACAGTTTCGATATCGCGGATCGCCGCATTGCTTAGCGTGGACATGGGGTACGGGTCCTGTCGGTTTATTGTGTAATGTCTGTGTATCAGAAGCGGCCGTTCAGACGAAATCAGGCGGCGCCCGGAAGCCGCCGACGAGGTCCTCAATCATGCCCGCCACCGCAATCGGGGTCTTGTCTTCTAGATAGGGACCGATGATCTGAACGCCAACCGGCAGCCCTTCATCCGTCAGCCCGACCGGCGCCACAGATGCGGGCAGATAGGAGAGCACCGCCGGTCCGGCCCAGATCAACACATCCATATAGTGGCGCTCTTTGCCATTCACGGTGAGCTTCCGTTTGCTCCAATTGGGTGTTTGGTCATGGGGAAATGCCGGGCGCATGAGCGTTGGGGCGAGGACGACATCCCAATCCTTGAAGAACGCGGCCCATTTCGCGCGGATCTGTTCCCGTTTTTCATGCAAATCAAGCCAGTCGCCATGGCTCATCAAGCCTCCCCGCGCTTGTAGGATTTCGTGAGACTTATCGTCTGGCGCCGCCTGCGCCAGCAGCGTGCGCCACTTCTCCTGAACTTTGGGCGGCATGCCGCGCGTCACCACCGAATGGAGCAACAACAGATAGCACTCCGTGATCTCTTCTAAGGTGAATTCGGGTCGGGCCCCGAAATCCACCTTCGCGCCCGCGTCTTTCAGTGCATTGGCTGCGTTGGTGATGTGGGCGGCGGATTGGGTATCAATTTCGCAATAGGGGTCGTCAAGCCAGACCGCGACGCGCAGGTCCTTGGGTGATTTTGTCCGCGCTTCCGGGAGCGACAGGTTCCACCCAACGGAGGAGGCCGCGTTTGGCCCGGCGACCACATCCAGCAGCAGGCCAAGGTCCTTCGCGGATAGGCCCAGCGGTCCGACAACCGACAAATCGCTTTCAGACAAGGCGCCCGGAGGGCCGGGAAGGTGTCCGCGCTTTGACACAATGCCGTAGGTAGGTTTATGGCCGAACACCCCGCAGAGATGCGCCGGGGTGCGAATGGACCCGCCAATGTCACTCCCAAGCTCCAGCGGGGTCAGACCCGCTGACAGCGCCGCCGCGGCCCCGCCAGAAGAGCCGCCAGGGCCGCAGGTCACGTCCCAGGGATTGTTTGTTGTGCCATAGACATCGTTATAGGTCTGCAGATCTCCTGACAGGAAGGGCACATTGGTTTTTCCGAAGATCACGGCGCCTGCATCAATAATGTGCTGAACCGCATCAGCGTTCGTTTGGGGCCGGTGATCTTTCCACATCGGCGCACCCCCCACCGCAGGCATGCCGACGACTTCCAGCGCGTCTTTAATCGTCATCGGCAGCCCGTGGAGCGGTCCCCAGCTTGTCCCCTTGGCTCGAGCCTCATCGGCCAGTTGCGCGCGCTCAGCGGCACCCTCAAAGTTGGTGGCGACGATCGCATTAACTTTGGCGTTCTGGGTCTCAAAGCGGCTTTGAAAATGTTGGGTGAGCTCAGCAGAACTGACCTCTCCCTTGTCCATTGCAGCAAGCAGCGTTGATGCTGGCTGGTGATGCCACTCGGTCATCTGAGCCTCCGGATTTTGTGTTTTTGTTGCGCATGAGACTAGTGGTCTTGCGGCCGTCTGCAAGCGCTATTGGCCCTTTCACACCAAGCGTTGTTTGGAGCCGCGGAAGCCTCTAAACTCCCTCCAAACGGCAAAAAGCTGACTTTTAAGAGGGAGATTTCCATGAAAGGCCTGATGCAGGACTGGCCGCTCACGGTGATGAGCATTATTGACCACGCCAATCGGTTTCACGGGGAACGGGAGATAGTAACCCGGACGGTTGAGGGGCCCATTCACCGGTGCACCTATTCAGATATTCATCTGCGCGCCCGCAAGTGCGCACAGGCTCTCCAGAAGCTTGGGATGAAGCAGGGTGACGTGATCGCGACCATGGCATGGAACACCCATCGGCACATGGAAGCCTGGTACGGCATCATGGGCATGGGCGCGGTATGCCACACGCTCAATCCGCGTCTTTTTGCAGAACAGCTCACTTACATCATCAATCACGCTGAAGATCAGTTCATCTTCTTCGACACAACCTTCGTGCCGGTGATTGAAGCTGTCGCCGATACACTCCCGAACGTGAAGGGATACATCATCCTGACCGACAAAGAGCATATGCCGGAGACAAAACTCAACAACGTCTACTGCTATGAAGAGATTGTCGAAGCCGAAGATGGGAACTTCGAATGGGCAGACGTTGATGAAAAAGACGCCTGCGGCCTTTGTTACACCAGCGGCACGACGGGCAACCCGAAAGGCGTGCTTTATTCGCACCGCTCAAATGTAATTCATGCCCTGGCGGCCAATGGGGCCGACGCGATTGGCATGCGGTCCGTAGATGCCGTCTTGCCTGTGGTGCCTATGTTCCACGCCAATGCCTGGGCGATCACCTTTGCGGCACCTGCAAGTGGCGCCAAGCTGGTCATGCCGGGCGCCAACATGGATGGCGAGAGCATCTACGAGCTTCTGAGCACAGAGCGTGTCACTGTAACTGCGGCGGTGCCGACAGTCTGGCTCATGCTGCTGGGCCACTTGGAAGCAACAAAAGCCGAACTGCCGGATCTCACCAAGGTCGTGATCGGTGGTTCTGCGGCACCGCGTTCCATGATCGAGACGTTCGAGCGCGACTACGATGTCACCGTGATGCATGCCTGGGGCATGACCGAGCTCAGCCCCATGGGCACCCTCGGCTCCTTCAAGGCCGGCATGGAAACGCTGCCATTCGAAGAGCAGCTCGACATCAAAGTGAAGCAGGGTCGGGCCATCTATACGGTGGAGATGAAAATCACCGATGACGACGGCAACGATCTGCCCAATGACGGCGTCGCCTTTGGCCACCTGATGGTGCGCGGGCCGGCCATTGCAGGATCCTATTTGAAAGGTGAGGGCGGTAACATTCTGGATGAGGATGGCTGGTTCGACACAGGCGATGTCGCAACCCTTGATCCGCTGGGTTTCATGCAGATCACGGACCGCGCCAAAGACGTAATCAAATCCGGCGGGGAGTGGATTTCTTCCATTGAACTGGAGAACACCGCTGTCGGCCATCCAGACGTGGTTGAAGCCGCCGTGATCGGCATTGTCCATCCTAAATGGGATGAACGTCCTCTGTTGATTGTGATCGCCAAAGAGGGCAGCAATCTCACCAAAGAGAGCGTTCTGAGCTATATGGAAGGCAAAATCGCCAAGTGGTGGATGCCGGACGATGTGGTCTTTGTGGAAGAAATTCCGCACACCGCGACGGGCAAGATCCAGAAACTCACACTGCGCGAGCAGTTTAAAGACTATACACTGCCGACAGCGACAGCGGCTGAGTAAGCCGCTTCTGTCGAACGAACTTAAGAACAAGGCAAAGGGGTAAGAAATGAGCGATCGGTCAGCATGGGTAAGCTGGGGGTTCCGGATGGCGCTCTTTTCAGTCGTTATCGCGGTTTTGGCCGTCTTGGGGCTTCGCCTCAATGTCATGCCGCTGCCTATTGCCTTGTTCGCCGGGCTGGGCGGCGGCTTCATCGTCGGGGTGCTTGCTATTCTGGTGTCCGTTGTTGGCCTCGTGATCACTCTAAGGGGGAGCGGGAATGGGACGAGTATCGCCTTCGCCTCTATATTCCTCAGTCTGGCTGTCGTGGCGCCCATAGGCGCTGCCATCATGAACGGGTCGTCGGTTCCACCCATTCATGACATCTCCACAGACCTGTCAGAGCCGCCGGTGTTTGTTGCGGTGCGTGCCCAAAGAACGCCGGCACACAATTCTTTGGACCGCACCAGCCCGGAAAATCTCGCGGAGCTTCAACTGGCGGCCTATCCCGACATCCAACCCATCCTGCTGGATCGGCACCCAGGCGCTGCTTTTGAAGACGCCGTCACTGCCGCTCAGTCGCTTGGATGGGAAATTGTCTCCGTCGCCGTTGAAGAGGGCCGCATTGAAGCGACCGACACGACCACTTTGATGGGCTTTAAGGATGACATTGTCATTCGCGTGCGGGACGAAAACGGAGCCGCTCTGGTTGATGTGCGGTCTGCATCGCGGGTCGGAGAAAGTGACTTGGGCGCCAATGCCGCCCGGATCCGGGATTTCCGAGACGCACTGAAAGGCTAAGCACACCTGTTTCGGACCAGCTGGGGCTTGAAAAGCTTGCCCCGTCCTATTAAATAAAAAATCGTTTAATTAAAGAGCTGCGACAATGCATGCTCGAGATAGGACGGAATGATGGCGCGTGATCAGTTGAGCCAGGCCTTTGGTGCGCTGGCGGACCCCACCCGTCGCGCCATTTTGGCGCGGCTGGCGAGAAGCGAGGCGACCGTTGGCGAGCTCGCAGAGCCGTTCGACATCAGCATGCCGGCCATCTCGAACCATCTGAAGGTTCTGGAAAACGCGGGGCTGATCGTTCGCGAAGTCGACGCCCAACGCCGCCGCTGTCGGTTAACGCCCGACGGTCTGCAAGAGGCCAAAGCGTTCATGGCCCAGATCGCCGTATTTTGGGAGGACGGATTTGAGCGCCTGGATGAATTCCTGGCGAAAAGCGAAAACCAAGACGCTCAAGACGGGGAGGCCTGAGATGGCGCTGGCATCCAACGACGAACAGGATCTGACCCTCGAGATCACGCGGATCTTCAAAGCGCCAAGAGATCGGGTCTTTAAAGCCTGGAGTACGCCACAGCAGATGAGCGCCTGGTGGGGACCAAAAGGCTTCTCGCTGCCCGAGCATGACTTTCATGTTGTCGAAGGCGGGACATGGCGGGTGGTTATGGGTGCGCCCTCGGGCTCCCAACATATTGTGAGCGGCGTCTTCCAAGAAATTTCACCGACAGATCGCATCGTCTTCACCTGGGGTTGGACCATTGATGGGGAACGATCTCACGAGTCGACCGTGACAGTGACCTTTGAGGATGTGAAGGCCGGCACGAAGGTCCACCTGCATCAGGCCCTGCTGACCAGCAAAGCGGACAGGGACGGCCACCAGGGCGGCTGGAACGGAACGTTCGACAATCTCCAGGACTACCTGGACGGAAAACCGCGTGAGATCAGGACAGGCGATACGCCGAGCTAAGGGACGGCTCGCCCTCACACGCAAGGCGGCCATCAGCGACCATTTTGATCACGTGCGACAGAACCGACCGCGCCGCCGCAGGATGCAGGCGCTTGTCCGTCGCTTCGTACATGATAGGCACCATTTCTGCGATGGTGGACCGTCCCGCCTCAATCTGCTCAACGATCTGCCTTTCTCGGTCTTCGCGGTGCGCGATGAAGGATCGGACGAACGGCTTCGGATCCGTGATCGCCGGACCATGGGTGGGCCAGTAGATTTCGTCATCCCGATCCAGCAGCAACTCAAGCGAAGCGATGTAGGTTGCCATGTCGCCATCGGGAGGGCTCACAACACTGGTCGACCAGCCCATCACATGGTCGCCCGTGAAGAGGGCTTTCTCTTCCCGCAAAGCGAAGCTCATATGGTTAGAGGTGTGGCCGGGCGTAAACACGCACTCGACGCTCCAGCCCGGACCTTCCAGAACATCCCCATGCCTCACTTCGACATCGGGCACGAATTCCCGGTCAGCGCCTTCTTCAATCTGAACGGAATCTTTTGGTTGCCCGGAGCCGTGGGGTCCATAGGCATAGGTCTTGGCGCCGGTTGCTGCTTTGAAGGCGGCCGCGGCAGGCGAATGATCCATATGACAATGGGTGATGAGAATATGGCTGACTGTTTCGCCCTCAACCGCTTTGAGCAGCGCATCGATATGAGCCTCATCGATCGGACCGGGATCGATCACCGCCACGGTCCCTTTGCCGATGATGTAGGTGCCCGTCCCCTTGAAGGTGAACCCGCCAGGATTGTTTGCAGTGACCCGGCGGATGAGGGGGCTCACCTGGTCCACCCGGCCATAGTCAATGTCAATGTCACGCACAAAGGGGATTGCAACGGCCATCTGGTCTGGCTCCCAAATCTGTCAGAGGAAATTTGGGGGCAGAATGACCGCTCGTCGGGGTCTCTTCAAGAGATTATGGGCACCGGCGAGCGGGGGATATCGCCGGTGCCGTTCTTAAGTGGGGGCTGAAAGCGTTTCCGGTTCGAGGGGGACTAAGCTATTGGGCGGAAACGCGATCCGGTGGCCTTAGTAATTGGCCGTGAGGTTAAGGACCATGGTGATGCCGTAGGCACCGACGACGAGATAGCCAATGCTGGTGGCAAAGTCCGTCGCGTCTTCAATTCCTAAGGCCTTCAGGCGCTCGGAGACCAGAGTCTTCGCATTCGCAAAAGTCTGTCCGAGAGGCTGGTGAGTATCTGTTTTTGTCTGTTTCAGGTTAGCTGTAATCATGATCTTTCTCCAAGATCAAAGGGTTAGCGGTACTTTGCCCGCCGAGAGCGTTCCTGTTGGGGGAATGACTGTTTGTCAGTTCTTGCTCTTGGGTCCTAGATATGTGCACTGCACAAAAGTTTCAAGACAAACATTTGGAGAAATTGTCGCAAGGCCGAAAAAAGCACCGGTCTGGGCCGATTTTCGCCGATTTGGGTTGGTGGATTTCGGGGCCAACTAAGGCAATATTGAGGGTGAATCAGCCCTGTGGGAGGAGAACAAACATGGAATTTCCAGTGATAACAGCCGCGGTGGCCGGCGTTTTGGGCCTTTTGCAATATGTTTTGATGTTGGCAGTCGGGACTGTACGCGGGCAACGAGGGCTGAGCTTCGGCGACGGGGGTGATCCTGACTTTCTGCGGAAAATCCGGCGTCACGGGAACCTTGCCGAAAACGCAGCCCTGTTCATCGTTTTGCTGGCATTGTTGGAACTATCAGGCGGTTACCCGACATTGGTGCTGATTTTCGGCGGTCTCTTCGTCCTCGCCCGAATTTCCCACGCCATCGCGCTTTCGGGGTCCTGGTCGGAAATTCCGCTTCGTCCCATTGGTGCCTTGGGCACCATCATCGCGGGCACAGGGACGGCCGGAATGTTGCTTTACATCGCTCTGATGTAGCCAGCGCAGGCGCTAACGCGCCCCTTCACTTAACTGTAGCGGACTTCTTTCACGTCAGTGGCTGCGCCGGCGTCAATCTCGGCCATGCTGGCCTGCAGGTCCGCGAGGTATTGGTCCTGCACAGCCGCATGGAAGGGTGACAGCATCAGGTGCAGTGAACGCGGTTCGGTCGTCACAGAGGTCATCCAGCCGCGTTCCGCCATTTTTCCCCAAAGGGCAAAGGCGTCATAGTCCGGATGGTAGAAGGCGACGAGGCCCAGTAAGGGCTTACCGACGATCTTGAAGCCCATACGCTTCACACCGGTCTCGATGTGCTCGCGCACAGCGCAGACAATGCCCTGCTTCTCTTTATAGCCCTCGACGCCCAGATAGTTCATGACCGCCCATGCAGCGGCAATAGCGCCGCCAGGCCGCGTGCCCGCAAGGGTTGGCGTAATCATGCGCCCGCCAGGCCAGTCCGCACAGTCAAACACCATGTACGACTGCAGCTCCTCTGAGCGGAACAGGACGGTAGAAGCGCCTTTGGCCGCGTAGCCATATTTATGGAGGTCCGCCGAGATCGACTTCACCGCTGGCACCTCAAAGTCGAACGCATGCAGCGGCACGCCATTCATCTTCGCAAATGGAGCGAAATAGCCACCGACACAGGCGTCTACATGCAGCCAGGTGCCATGGGCTTCGGCAACCGCGCCCAAGCGCTCGATTGGGTCAACCAACCCGTACGGGAAGCAGGGGGCTGAGCCCACGAGCATGATCGTATCGTCGTCGATCGCAGCACCCATGGCGGCCGCGTCGGCCAGAAAATCAGGACCACAGGGCACCCGCCGCATTTCCATGTCCATCATCTTGGCAGCCTTGTCGAAGGCTGGGTGAGCAGACCAGGGTGCGACGATATTTGGTCGGCCTTTTAACGTGCCTTCGGCCCGCGCATAGTCCCGGGCTGTTTTCACGGCCATGGTGATGGAGTCCGTGCCACCAGAGGTGATGTTGCCCGCGGCTCCTTCCGGCGCATGGAGCAGGTTGAGACCCATGGAGACAACCTCGTCTTCCATCTGTTTGAGGCTAGGGAACGCCATCGGCCCAAGACCATTCTCCGACATGTACATGGTGTACGCTTCTTTTTGCACGCGGGCGACGTCCGGTCCGGCATTAAAGACATAGACAGCGGTCTTGCCGTCGCGCCATTTCACATCATTGCCGCCCCGCTCCGTCATTTCATGGCGCAGACTTTCCCAATCGCGGCCCTGATCCGGCATTTTGAAGCTCATCAAATTCTCCCTCTGCGTTGACCCCTCAGGTCGGTACCAACGCCTCCAATAATTGTGTCGCCTCGTCGAAATGCGCGGGCTCTGGCGCGATCATACCTGTTTGGCCGATATCACCAAATGCCTGCGCAAGAACTGAGCCCCAGAAAAATCCCGCAGAGTGGAATTTGGGGCGTCGCTCCTCGACAGCAAAGCGCGATCTGTGGTCCTTGGGAACACCAGCTGTCAGGAACCAGGAGAAATCACATGGCTGATCTATTGGCGCTGTCGGAACGCTTTATCGACAATGACATTTATGAAGGCGCGGGCCTCGTAAACCGCCCGACGATGGAGCTGTCAGTGCTCGGCAATGGCATTGCCCTGATCGAAGCTTTTTCTCATGTGGTAACCTTCAAGACAGGCGACGGCCTCGTTCTGTTCGACACCAGCCTGGAAGCGTTTGGCGGCGGCGTCTTGAACTCGCTCCGCAAATGGACCGACGAGCCCGTTTCCAACATCTGTTACACCCACGGCCATGCGGACCATGTGGGCGGTACCAATCATTTCGTCTGCGAGGCCTGTGAAAAAGGTCATCGCCGACCGCGCATCATCGCCCACGAAAACGTCTCACCGAGGTTCCGCCGCTACGAGGCGACAAACGGATATAACTTCACCATCAATGCACGTCAGTTCGCACCGGCGACAGAGCTCCGCATGGGCCAAGCAGGTGAAGGAAAGGGGGCAGGTGAAGGGCGGGGGGCTGCCGAGCGGCGGTTCGGTCCTGATCCCTGGATCGATCCCGACACGACGTTCCGGGAGAACCTCAATACCAAAGTGGGTGACACGCAGTTTGAGCTGCACCACGCAATTGGGGAGACCGATGACCATCTCTGGGCCTGGGTGCCCGAACACAAGGCGATCTGCTCAGGCGATTTTGTGACCTGGGTTTTTCCCAATGCCGGGAACCCGCAAAAGGTACAGCGCTACCCGCTTGAATGGGCGAAGGCGCTGAGGGAGATGATCGCCAAAGAACCGGAACTCTTATTGCCGGCGCACGGTCTGCCCATCGGCGGCAAGGCCCGCATTGCCACGGTACTGGATCACATCGCGACGGCGCTTGAGACACTGGTAAGCCAGACCGTTGACATGATGAACACAGGCGCGCGTCTGGATGAGATCATCCATTCCGTGAAGCTCCCAGCTGAGCTGATGGGCAAACCCTACCTGCAGCCCGTGTATGATGAACCTGAATTTGTCATCCACAATATCTGGCGTCTTTACGGCGGCTGGTATGACGGCAACCCGGCAAATCTGAAACCCGCTCCTGATAAGGCGTTGGCGGAGGAGATGGCATCTCTGGCGGGCGGAGCCAAAGCCCTTGCGGCGCGTGCTGCGAAACTTGTCGGGGAAGGGGATCTGAGGCTCGCCTGCCATTTGGCGGAGATGGCGGGCCTCGCCGCACCGGATGATATCGAAGTGCACGGCCTGCGTGCAGAGGTCTATGGCGCACGCCGAAAAGCGGAGGCGTCTCTTATGTCCAAAGGCATTTACGGCTTTGCCGAGCGTCAATCAAAGCAGATCGTCAGCGAACACAATCAAAAGAAGGCGTAAGACCTTCGAAAGAGAGTTCCTGCTTTAGGAGCGTCCAAGAAGACGGGTCGGACTGCAAAACGCAGTTCGGCCCTTTTCTATTTGCCTGAGAATTTTGGCGCCCGTTTCTCAAAGAAGGCTTTGACGCCTTCCTTCACATCATCAGACGGATTGGTGACCATGACAGACAAGGCGGCGTCACCGAGAGAGCGCTCCAACGACACGTCATCGGAACGAAGCATCATCTGTTTGGCCAGACGCACAGCGAGAGGTGCACGCTCCGCCAACGCTGTCGCCAGTTTCAGTGTCTCATCTTCCAGGGCGTTGTCGGAGACAACTTCGGTGACAAGACCAAGTTCCATGGCGGTCCGGGCATCATAGGTTTCCGCCAGCATGCTCATCTTGAGGGCGCGGTCCATGCCCATGGCCCGCGGAAAAAACCAGGCGCCGCCTTCGTCCGGCAAGAGGCCAAAGCGGCCGCTCGTGTCTCCAAGCTTCGCCTGGTCCGAGGCGATCCGAATATCGCAAGCGAGTGCAAGGGTGAGGCCGCCCGCGACCGCAGGACCGTTGATCATGGCAATCACCGGCTTGTCGCAACGTTGCAGTGCGAGGATGACCCGATGCATGCCGTCGCGCATTTCCCGGCCGTGGGAGAGCTGGCTCGCCATAAGAGCACGATGCTCATCGTCTCCGTTGCTGCTTACGTCACCACCGGAACAGAAACCGCGGCCTGCCCCAGTGATGATCAGAGCCCGTTGATTGTCATCGCGCAGGTAGGCCTCGATCGCCTCCGTTAGTTCCTCGCACAGACGCGTGGTGTAGGCGTTCATCGCTTGAGGCCGGTTCAGCGTGATCCGCATTACCTTGTTTGCCGGGTGATCGACCAAAATTTGGCTGAAATCGGTCATGTTCCTCTCCCTCTTGTGCCGTCTTGCGCGTGCATGAAATGATAGGCTAACGCAAATTCAAAAGAATGCCTAAACGGGGAGAAAGACATGAGCACCTATGACGAAATCATCTATGACGTCGCAGACCGCGTCGCCACCATCACGCTCAACCGTCCGGACAAGTTGAACGCATGGACGGCGACCATGGAGAATAATGTGCGCTCCGCGATCAATGATGCAGCCGCTGATGATGCCGTCAGAGTGATTGTCATTACTGGCGCCGGTCGCGGATTTTGCGCCGGGGCCGATATGGGCGGCTTGCAAAAGATTGACGCAAATGGCGACGGACGGCGACGCATTGTCGAAAAGGGCGAAGAAGCGGAGGTGTCCTTCGACGGCGACCTCGGTCCCTCCGTGCTTGAGCATTTCGAAGGGCGCTTTGGCTACATGTTCGAATGCCCGAAGCCCATCATCGCGGCGATCAATGGCCCGTGCGCGGGTATTGGCCTTGTCATGACCCTGTTCTGTGACATGCGGATCGCCAGCGACGCCGCGAAGTTTACCACGGCTTTTGCTCAGCGCGGTTTGGTGGCAGAGCATGGCATTGCCTGGCTGTTGCCAAGGCTGATCGGCTCTGCAAACGCGCTCGACATACTGATGTCAGCCCGCAAGTTCACCGGCGAAGAAGCGGCACGCTTAGGCCTCGTGAACCGGTCCGTGCCCGGCAATGCGTTGATGGGCGAGGTGAGCGATTATGCAAAAGGCCTCGCGGAAACAGCATCGCCCAGATCAATGACCGTCATGAAGCGGCAGGTCTACAAGTCTCTGTTCCAGGACTTCAACGTCTCGACGGCGATGGCCGATACAGAGATGCAGTCAAGCTTCGCAAGCGAAGACTTCAAAGAAGGGGTTGCGCACTTCGTCGAAAAGCGGGCGCCCAACTTCAGCGGACGATAGGGGCGTGCATTTTTGGCGCTGCTTGGCTTAATGCGTCACTCTTGGGTCTCAAGCATTTGCGCGAAGATTTGTTGAACCTCATGAGGGATCTCGGCGCTCTCAAGCCAGAAACGCTCTATTGCCGCCTGCACGCGGGGCTTTCTGATGACGGATTTCATCAACTCAAGCGTTCCCGGCACTAATTGGCGGTTGCCGACATAGGCAACGGCCTTCTCCAGCGAGAGATAGGCGGCAAGACGATTCCAAGCCCGTGGCGGAAGGGGCGAGAATCCAGTGGGGCCATATTTTGAGGTGAGTTGTTCTACGGCCTTCATAACGGCATCAAATGGCGCATTGCCCGAGGGGCGAATGACAACATCATGAGTATCGGTGCAGAAATATTTGCCGCCTGCTTGCCCAAAGCGAATGAACCAGTCCAAATCTTCCAGGCGGCGCATGGTTTCGTCTTGTGGCCCGACGATTTCGAAGGCCGTTCGGCTCATGAGGACGGTGGAACCAGGCGCAAACCAGCAGCCGCTGGCGAATAACGCCGCGTCTGTCGCGTCAATTGGCAAACGAGACCGGAGCTGTCCGTTTTTTCGATTGGGATCATAGAAGCCCGAACCAACGACCAGCAGATCTGGATCGTAGACGCGGGACAGTTTTTCGAAAAGTGAAAGTTGATTTGCGAGCTTGTTAGGGAGCCAAACATCGTCGGAGTCGAGGAAAGCAATTAGGTCCCCACTGGCCTTCGCGACACCGGTATTGCGCGCAGCAGCTGCTCCCTTATTCTTCTCGAGCCGAAGAGTGAGCACAGATGTGGTTTCGCGCACCCTGATGGGGGTTGGCGAGGCGTCGTCCACAACCAAAACCTCCAACGGGTGTACTTGTTTTTGCGCCAACACAGAGGCGACCGCAGCCTCCAGTTTGCCTGCGCGCTCGTAACACGGAATGATCGTCGATACAGTGAACATCATCGCACTGGGGAGTGTTGCCGATGCGGAGATCGGTGGGATCGGTATGCCGCTACCCTAAAGAACCACAACGCTGTGTCAGAAAGTTACAGACAATTGCAGTATTAAGGAAACGTTCTCTTGCTCGGCTTGCGTTAACAGCAAGATTTCGGATCTGACGGGCTTGAAAGCCTCACCGGGATAGGGATTCTTTGAAATAGCAAGAGAAATTCAAAGGTGCATTCCAGATTTGAGCATGGCCAGGTCCGTCTCAACCATCTCCTCAACCAAATCCTGCAAACTGATTTCCGGAGCCCAAGCCAATTTTTCTTTTGCTTTGTTGGGGTTGCCATGCAGCACATCTACTTCTGCAGGTCGAAAAAATTGCGGATCCACGACCACATGATCATTTGTCTCAAGGCCTACATGCCCAAACGCCAGGTCACAAAACTCACGGACTGAATGTGTCTCACCTGTCGCAACCACATAGTCGTCTGGTTCGTCCTGTTGCAACATCAGCCACATTGCGCGGACATAGTCCTTCGCATGTCCCCAATCGCGTTTTGCATCAAGGTTGCCTAGATGCACCTTGTCTTGTAAGCCCAGCTTTATTCGCGCGACAGCGTTCGTGATTTTTCGTGTTACAAATTCGATTCCGCGAAGCGGAGATTCATGGTTGAACAAGATTCCGGAGCTTGCGTGAAGGCTGAAGCTTTCTCTGTAGTTAATGGTCATCCAGTGACCATAGAGTTTGGCGACAGCGTATGGTGACCGAGGATAGAATGGGGTGGTCTCTGATTGCCTCGGCTCTTGCACCAAACCGAACATCTCTGACGAGGACGCCTGATAGAACCGAGCGTCAACGCAGGTCAGTCGGGTGGCCTCGAGGATGTTAGACACTCCAAGTCCGGTGACTGTGCCGGTAAGGGTGGGTTGATGCCACGATGATTTCACAAACGACTGTGCCCCCAGATTGTAAATCTCATGCGGCATAACATCCTGCAATATTCTGATGAGACTGGAGAGATCTGTCAGGTTGCCGTCGTGCAGATGAACATCATTTTCGATGGAAAGCCATTTGAGCCTTGAATCCACCACGTCGGCGGACGCGCTTCGACGAAGCAGCCCATGGACTTCATATCCCTTGTTCAGCAAAAATTGGGAGAGATAAGAACCGTCTTGGCCCGTAATACCTGTGATAAGTGCGCGTGGCATAACGTCGAGCTCCTGCATTGTGTCTTGGGAAGCTTTTTTTGTCGATTTAGTTTCAGCAGGCAGACGCACTCAAAACCATTTCTCCAATCGGTCCAAAGCGAACCAGAATCCCTCGCCACCATTTTTATGACCTTGCCAGATTTCAGGGATAAAGCCGGCATCGGGGCAGTGAATGTTGAGTTGATTTGCTAATTCAGCAAAGTCCATTTCGCCTTCACCAATCTGCAATCCCTCGGCGTCAACACCTTTTGCATCAACAATGTGCAGATGGCCGGTGTATGGCGCGGTGAGTTCAACGAACTCGTAGAAACTAGAACTACGATGGTTGCAGGTCAGTTTCGAATGACAGACGTCGAAACACAATCTATGGCCTGTGTCTTTACAGAACTGGACCGAATCTTCTGCGTCGACAAATAGATTACAGAAGAGTTGACCTCCAAAATACCAAGGGAATGGCGGTAGTGTTTGAGGTAAGATTTCTACACCGGTTGTGTCGACTCTAGAAAGTGCTTCAGCAACGCGATCGTACATTCCTTTGCGGTCAGAGACCGGTAGTTCCTTGTCGCGCGAAAACCCCCCGAGACTGGCAACAATCTTCACTCTTCCGGATTTTGGGAAGTACTCTTTAAGGCTCAATGTTGTGTCAACGACACGCTGCAGCTCATCAATCGACCTTGTCCACTCGGGATTGCTTGCTTCCGCCAGATTGAGCAAGTGGTCGCCCGTGAACAAATCCGGACTGTGACACACGAAATCTAGATCTAACGGTTCTTCAAAAAACTCTGCAGGGTCGAGCTCAAGGTCCTTGTACGAGAAGTGAAATTCTATGAAATCAAGGTTGGATCGAGCGCCGAGTTTTCTGAAGTCGTGATAGCGCACCGGAACACCAACTGGTCTGTTGAATGAATAGTCTCGTGGCTCAACGGAGGTATCCAATAAATCGGAAGCGAAGAAAAACTCACCGTTCTTTATATCCCGGCGAGCCTGTCGCCCAACCAGCTCTGTTTTGCGGTTTGGTTGCAAACCCTGCCCAGGACTTTTAACTCCTAACATCGATGCATCAATGGTTTGGCCGATCTGAATATCACAGGTAGCAATTAGAGATTTGGAGAGATTTTCCCTATTCATTAACTCTCCCTGTGTGATCTCGCGCGGAGAGTCGGTACCAAGTGCTTCCTCTACATTTCTTATCGATCTGACCATATCGGCGAATTCACCCGGCAACAGGCTTACGCGGTGATCGTTACCCTCCATATTGCGGTCCACGGTAAAGTGCTTTTCGACAATCTTTGCGCCCAGTGCCACCGCTGCGACAGGAACTTCGTACCCTCGCTCATGTCCTGAGTAGCCAACCGGACAATCGCCGATTGATTTGAGGCGTGTCAGATAGTTGAGGTTAATATCCTTAAATGGAGCAGGGTAGGTGGAGTTGCAGTGGAGGAGCGCAAATTGCGCGTTATTTTGTCTCAAGAGCGAACAAGAGTCTCGAATTTCGCTGTCGGACGACATGCCCGTCGACATGATAATCGGTCGACCTGTCTCGGCCACTGCGATCAGAAGATCGTGGTTTGTTAAATCTGCAGAGGCAATTTTGTAGCCTGGAATTCCATAGTTCTCTAGTTCGCGAAGGCTTTTGTGATCCCAAGGAGTACAAAGAGGCACCAGTCCTCTAGTACTGCAATAATCGAATACCTCAAACATCTCGTCGGGCGACAAGTGTGACTTGGAAAGAATATCAAGCGTGTATTGGGCGCCAAGATCTTCATTCGCCGCAACGGTTTTAGAGTGGTTCCGGTATAAAGACTCCATATCGCGCATCTGAAATTTAGCGCAGTCTGCCCCAGAGTCTGCAGCTAAATCTACGAGCTGTTTCGCAAGTTCAAGACTTCCGTTGTGGTTGATCCCGATCTCGGCAATAACAAAACAGCGACTATCGTCCGAAACTGTAATGTCACCAAAACGCATCTCGCGGGCTTCGGGTACTGCAATACCCACGAGATGTTTATTCTTATCTACGACCGGGACGAATTGGATTACGTTTGAGAACAAAGCTGCAATGTCAGCACCTGACATGCCGTCATCCGCCGTCACCACCGACGGATTGAAAATTTCCGCGACGGGCGTATCCAGATCAAAAGACGTCTGATTCATTAGATATCTCCGAATATCACCGTCAGTGACACCGCCCAGCACATGAAAATGGTCATCGACGCATACGAGGAAGCCTCGTTTGTTTTCGGAGATTTTGATCAGGGCTTCACGTGTGCTCTGTTCAGGGCGGATCACATGCGAAACCAACCAGCGTTCGATAATCATTTTGCACTCACTCGTTCTAACTTTGACGACGTCAAGATAGTACTCTGTCTGTTTCAGAAATGCCGGTCATTTTACCATGATAAGCAATAAGGGCAGCAGGCTGATTTAAGAATTGGTCAAGCTGTCTCATGCTCAAAAGCCCTACGCTTTCTACAATATCTGTTCATTAAGGATAATTTCTGACAGCCTGAGATGTTCCGGCGTATCAATGTCGACGCTTTCCAAGTCACTCATGACAAAAGCCGAGATTCTGCCACCCAGGCGACACTTTTGGTCAAGCAGGACTTGGGTTTTCGTTATATAGATGGAGCCGTTTTCCCGATAGGTCCGCTCGCTTGCCTGGAAGTCCTGTCGGCGGGGGCGGTGAGTGAAATCATAACTGGCCTCTGCACCTTCGCTGGAAATCCGCCAGATAAATGGGTGTGCCTCAGTAACGCTTACTAGACTGTCAGCTGCATCACTTTCGAATTGAGTGATTGCTTCGTCGACACGATTGGCGTGACGAATTGGGGACGTCGGCTGAAGCAGGACTACGGCATCCGGATTGTATCCCTCATTTTTGGCGAGCCAGCTCACGGCATGAAGCATTGCATCTTCAGTTGATGCCTTGTCATCGGCAAATTCGGCAGGGCGAAGAAACGGCGTTTCGGCGCCGTGTTTTCTGGCGATTCCCGCAATCTCTGCAGAGTCGGTGGTGACGACAACCCGATTGACGCTTATGCTTGCTAAGGCGTGTTCTATTGACCACCCAATCAGCTCTTTGCCGGCGACCGAGAGAAGGTTCTTACGGGGGATGGATTTTGAGCCACCTCTGGCGGGGATAAGTGCAAGATAGTCCATAATCTTCTGCTTGCCGCCTCGGGCGCCCATCGGACAAACCGGCGTGTTACCACTTTGTTGCGTTTGTCTGTAGAACGGGATCCGAAACGAGGCAATGCCACACGGTGGCATGAAAAGCTTCAGTATGCGGCGTTACCCGTTCAGCGTCTGCTGTTGGAATAACGACCACATTGTCTCCGACTCTTTTTGTGTGTCCGCCATCTCGGCCGACGACACCAAATATCTTGGCCTCCATAGATTTCGCATAATCAAGCGCAGCGACGATGTTCATAGACACATTGTGCTCGGCGTTTCCGCCACCCACTGAGAAGACAAAAACTGCATCCTTATTAGACAATCGACTAGTTTTCAGCCACTCAGTGAATACCGTTTCCCAACCTTCATCATTTGTTCGCGCTGTGAGCTCAGACACGTTATCTGTTGGTGCGTAGGTTTCGATCCCGCATAGCTTGCGAAAGTCGTTGACCGCATGGGCCGCGTTACCGGCGCTCCCTCCTACACCTAAGATGAACAATCTGCCACCTGCAGATCGTAATGATTCAAGATCCTCTGCCAACTTCCCTACTTGATTGAAATCAACGGACTTTGCGATCTTCTGGACTTCCTCAAAGTAAATCTGAGCGTGTGACAGGGTAAACTCTCCCAAGAATGGTAAAATACTGGTCTAATTCGGTCTGTCCTATACAGAAACGTTGGTCAAATCAAGAATCCATTGGGCGCTCCTGTGGATCTGAGAAATAACCTGGCAGCATTGGGGCCAAAGGCTTTCAATTCAGGCCCGTTAGAAGGCTGTTTTTTGGGAAAACTAGAAGGCTGTTTTTTGGGAAAAAAGGAGGACTGGAGGAATAGTGACATGTCCACTTTACAGCAACGGATGGAAACGGTATCACCGTCTAAATTCGAAGGCGCTAGGGGCGTCAGGGGAAAATCAAAGTTCATGAACAGACTTCAGGCCGACGACAAATGCGCGAGCTTTCGACTAGGCCTGCCTGTGTCACCAGCCGCGTGATCGAAATTTGACTTTCTGTCTCTGTGAACAGTGTTCAGTGCGATGAGGTTGCCAAAAGTGGGAGTAGACAAATGACAGTGGGTGATTTGGCAGAAAGCCTGAATATCGCCGTTTATGCGGATGGCGCAGACATAGTTGGCATTCGCAAGATGATGCAGAATCCTTTGATCGCGGGCTTCACGACGAACCCGACGCTTATGCGCAAGGCCGGCATTGAACATTACAAACCGTTCGCTTTGGATGTGCTTGATGTGATCGATGGGAAGTCGATCTCATTTGAGGTATTTTCAGACGATTTTGATGGTATGCAGCGCCAGGCTGAGGCGATTGCGCAATGGGGTTCCAATGTTTTTGTTAAAATCCCGGTGACAAACTCCAAAGGAGAATCGTCCGCGCCACTTATTGAAAACCTGGCGCGCAATGGGGTACAGCTGAATGTGACAGCGATATTGGCGCCGGCGCAGATTGAAGAGGTCGCCGACGCATTGAGTGCAGACACTGCTGCGATTGTGTCGGTGTTTGCGGGGCGCATTGCAGATACGGGCGTCGACCCCATCCCGGTAATGACAAACGCGAAGAATATCCTGAAGGACAAACCCAAAGCGCAGCTCTTGTGGGCGAGTCCTCGAGAAGTCTTGAACCTATTTCAGGCTGACCAGTGTGGGTGCGACATAATCACGATGACGCACGATCAGATTGGTAAACTGTCCGGCATTGGGAAGGACCTGTCCCAGTTCAGCAGAGAGACGGTACAGATGTTCTACGATGATGCGTGCGCTGCCGGATACACAATTGATCTGGAAGAGACAGAGGGAACGTTAACATCTTAGATGGCCGGCGATTTGGCATTGTACTAGGTTAAGCGAACTCTGCAGCGTTGCGGGCAACAACTTGACCTTGGACGGCTGAGCGTAAATGCGGGCATGCAGGCTCTCATTCCAAGGCTCATCATTTAATGAAATCCCAGTCACAAATTCCTCACTCATCGGCCGCACACGCCGCGCGTGGACTGCAGCGACAGACCAGTGATAGCAAGAGTGGATATTGCCTCAAGAGAGATGCGTCTATTGATCGGCGCAGTTAAGTGAAAAGGACTTAATAAATGCACAAGAAGGTCGTCGTCACTGGCGGGGCTGGTTATTGCGGAAGCCTTTTGGTCCCACAGATGTTGGATGCAGGGTATGAAGTAACTGTGTTCGATATTATGTATTTCGGGAGTGATCATCTGCCGACTGATCATCCTGCGCTCAAAATAGTGCAAGGGGATATTCGTGACGTAGACGCTTTGGATGAGGTGTTTGCCGGCGCTGACGCAGTCATATCACTGGCGTGTATTTCAAACGACGCAAGCTTTGTCTTGGATGAGGGGCTTAGCACAACAGTCAATTATGATGCCTTTGAACCCATGGTTATGGCCGCCAAACGAGCTGGCGTAAAGCGGTTCGTTTACGCCTCATCGAGTTCTGTTTACGGCGTATCGGACCAACCGAATGTGACAGAGGATCACCCGCTTGTGCCGCTAACGCTCTACAACAAATACAAGGGGATGTGTGAACCGCTGCTTGCAAAACATACGACTGACGACTTTGTTGGCGTCACCTTCAGACCTGCGACAGTGTGTGGGTATGCGCCAAGGCAGCGGATGGACCTGTCGGTGAACATTCTAACCAATCATGCGGTAACAAATGGAAAGATCCGGGTCTTTGGCGGTGATCAGTTGCGACCAAATCTCCATGTTCAAGACTATTGTGATCTTTGCATGCTTTTGCTCGAAGCACCTGCCGAAAAGGTTCAGAACGAGATTTTCAACTGTGGTTATCAAAACCTGTCGATTATGGAAATTGCCAAGCTCGTTAAGAAAGTTGTCGAGGAAATCTTCCCAGAAAAAGGAGAGATATCTATTGGCGTCGAGGCAAGCGACGATAACCGCAGCTATCATATCAACTCTGACAAGATCAACCGAGTTCTGGGTTTTGCGCCCAAGCATACCATTGAGCAAGCAATCCGGGATGTGGCCATGGCTTTGCAGATCGGCAAGATTCCGAACAGCATGGAAGACGATAGATACTTCAATGTGAAAACCCTGCAGAAACTTGGCGCGAAATGACAGGGCAAGTCGTAAGTGTTGTAACCGGGGGGGCAGGCTTTATAGGCAGCCATCTCGTCGATGTCCTGATCGAGAATGGTCACGAAGTAAGAGTGATCGACAATCTGACGGGGGGCCGCGAAAGCAACCTTGCGCATTTGCACGACGAGAAATCTCTTGGCACACACTGGTGCGACATTCGCGATATCGACGCCTCTTCGCCGGTCTTCGAAGGAGCGACCTATGTTTTTCATCTGGCGGGAATTGGAGACATTGTACCTTCGATAGACCAGCCTTTGGAATACATGGATGTAAACGTGCAGGGCACAGTGCGTGTACTCGAGGCGGCGCGGCATGCTGGAGTTTCCAAGCTGGTCTACGCGGCATCGTCGTCTTGTTATGGCGTCGCCGACACGCCAACTGACGAAGACCATCCGATCGACCCTCAATACCCTTATGCATTATCGAAATACATGGGGGAGCAAAGCGTGTTTCACTGGCATCAGGTCTATGGCCTTCCTGTGAACTCAATCTGCATCTTCAACGCCTATGGAAATAGGGTTCGGACCACCGGCGCGTATGGCGCTGTTTTCGGAGTGTTTTTTAAACAAAAGCTTGCTGGGAAACCCTTTACTGTTGTCGGCGATGGAACTCAAAGTCGAGATTTTATTTACGCGACCGATGTGGCACGGGCATTTCTTGCAGCCGCAGAGACTGACCTGGTTGCGGAGCGCTTTAATGTGGGCGCCGGAAACCCGCAGTCGATCAACCGCTTGGTTGAACTACTCGGCGGTGACGTCGTTCATTTGCCGAAACGGCCTGGTGAACCTGACTGCACATTCGCGGACATCGGCAAAATCACGAGCCTTTTGGATTGGGCGCCTAGCGTTTCTTTTGAAGATGGTGTTGCTTTAATGGAGGCAGAAATCGAGTTGTGGAACGACGCACCTCTGTGGGATCCAGAATCGATACGCGAAGCAACCCAAGCGTGGTTCAAGTATTTGGGTGATTGATGCAGTCTGCCCTCAAACCTCTAAAATGACGCAAAAGTTGGCTGAGTTGACATGACAGACGAACTAAACGAGCGCTATGGCCACAAAGTTAAGACAGTAGATGAGCTCTCGCGCGAGCTTGGGACCTTCCCGCGCTCAAAGACAGCAATCATGTGCCACGGTGTCTTCGATGTTGTGCACCCGGGACATCTAAGGCATTTGGTATTCGCGAAAAGCAAAGCTGATATCCTTGTCGCAAGCCTGACTGCCGACAGGCACATAACCAAAGGCACACATCGTCCCCACATTCCACAAGATCTTCGAGCACTTAATCTTGCTGCGTTAGATATGGTCGACTACGTCATTGTGGACCCAAACGCAACGCCGATTGAAAACCTCAAAAAGCTTCAGCCGGACTTTTTTGCGAAGGGGTACGAGTATGTTGCTGGCGCGGCGTCGCCTAAGACCGCTGAGGAAGAAGAAGTTGTAAAGTCTTACGGTGGGGACATAGTTTTCACGCCTGGGGATATCGTGTACTCATCGTCGGCGCTGATTGAGCTCGCGCCACCGGAAATTCAGACGGAGAAACTCCTGGTCAATATGACCTCAGAGGGTGTTTCGTTTGATGATCTGCGGCGCGGTCTGAAGGCATCGGTCGGCAAAAAGGTGCACGTCATCGGTGACACCATTGTGGATAGTTTCACAAACTGCACGATGATTGGTGGTCAGACAAAGACCCCCACTCTAAGTGTGCGGGTCGAAAACAAGATAGACTATGTGGGCGGCGCGGGGGTCGTTGCAAAGCACCTTCGTGCGGCAGGCGCGGAGGTAAAATTCACAACGGTTCTGGGCGATGACGAATATCGGGATTTTGTGCTTAATGACCTAAGGAAAGCGGGCGTCGAGTGCGACCCAATTATTGACCGAGGCCGACCAACGACCAACAAGAATGCGGTGGTGGCAGGTGGCTACAGGCTGATCAAACTAGATACTGTCGATAACAGTTCGATCAGCGACTCGATCAGTGAGAAAATCTGTGACAGCATCACCAACAGTGAGAGCGATGCGATCGTGTTTAGCGATTTCCGCCACGGCATCTTCAATCGGCGTACAATCCCATCTCTGATCAGTTGTATACCTGAAGGCGCTTATCGGGTTGCGGACAGCCAGGTTGCTAGCCGTTGGGGCAATATAACCGAATTCCAAGACTTTGATTTGATCACACCTAACGAACGCGAGGCGCGGTTTGCGCTCGGTGATCAAGATTCAGGTATCCGGCCATTGGCAACTCAGCTCTACGATGCAGCGAACTGCAAAGTGCTTATCTTAAAGCTGGGGGATCGAGGCGTTCTGACTTGCAGACATTCGAACCACGAAGCGCTAGATTCATTTTTCGTCGTTGATAGTTTTGTAGATACCGCCGTTGACCCGGTTGGCGCAGGTGACGCGTTGCTCGCCTACGGAACATTGGCAATGCAAAGCACGGGGAATGAATTCATCGCAACCGTTCTGGGAGCGATGGCGGCAGCTGTGGAGTGTGAGCATGAAGGCAATATTCCTGTCACCCCAGACGACGTCTATCAGAAGATTGCACAGGTAGAAAATGCCGCCCGGTACGGAGAGGGTTGAACATCGGAGTTCTAGTGAATGCGAGTGATCGTGGTTGGGCTTGGTGTCCAGGGATACAAGCGGCGACAGGTCGCGGGGGCGGACTTCGTCGCTTCCGTTGATCCAGTGAATGCGGAAGCGGACTATCGCTCGCTTGAAGATGTCCCATTGTCTGCCTATGACGCGGCACTTTTGTGCATCCCCGACGAACCGAAAATCGAACAACTCACCTATCTGGCGTCGAATGGGAAATCAGCGCTGGTAGAGAAGCCGCTTTTTGCCGAAAAAAATTCGGATCTCAAAGACCTTGAGGTGCTCGCCCGTCAAAAGGGAGTGGTGATCTATACTGCGTACAATCATCGCTTCGAGCCTCATTATGTACGTATGGCAGATCTGGTGAGAACCGGTGAATTGGGCGAAATCTATTCGTGCCGTCTGTTTTACGGTAACGGAACGGCGCGTTTGGTCAGGGAGTCGGCTTGGCGCGACCAAGGTGCAGGTGTTCTGCCTGATCTTGGCTCACATATGCTCGATATTGTTTCGTTTTGGTTTGGACATCCGGGCGATCACTTCAGCGTGGTTTCGTCAAACAGGTTCGAGAACAAAGCGCCCGATCACGTGGTCATTGCGGCTGAGTCTTTCAAACCCAGAGTTGAGATTGAAATGACGCTGCTGATGTGGCGGAACCATTTTACATGTGACTTGCTCGCCGAGAGAGGCAGCGCTCACATTGAATCGCTTTGTAAGTGGGGTCCCACTAATTTTACAAAGCGCACACGAGTGCTGCCGAGTGGCCGCCCTGCAGAGGAAATTGTAGTGCTCGTCCAAGATGATCCGACTTGGGCATTGGAGTATTCACACTTTAAGTCATTGGTGGAACGGCGAGTCGAGTGCGATCTGTCGCAGGATCAATGGCTGAACAAGGTATTGTCGGACCTCAGTGAGCAGGTAGTGGAGTAAGGTAGATGATTGACGACCGTCCGACGATTGGAATTGCAGGGCTCACGCATCTCGGTATCAACACCGGTGCTGCATATGCAGATATAGGCTTCCCTACGGTTTGGTATAGTCCTGATGCCACCGTGGCAGAGGATATATCTTCAGGGAAATTGCCAGTCTCGGAACCTGGCCTGGACCAATGCTTCGAAAAAAACCGAGGGAAAATCCATGTAACCGGGGACCTGTCGGAACTGGAAGAATGCGACGTCGTATACATTGCTAGCGACGTCCCAACCGACGATAGCGGACAGAGCGACCTTTCTGGGATTCGCGCTCTGATCGCTAGTGTCGCGCCGGCGCTAGGACCCTCAGCGACACTTGTTATCCTTTGTCAGGTTCCTCCAGGTTTTACCCGAGAGATAACCTTTCCGCAGGAACGGCTCATCTATCAGGTCGAAACATTGATCTTTGGGCGTGCGTTGGAACGGGCGCGCCACCCTGAGCGCTACATCGTCGGTCAATCGGATCCATCTGTCCCATTGCCGGAACCTTACCGGAAGCTGCTTGAGGCATTTGATTGCCCTATACTCACCATGCGATATGAGAGTGCAGAACTCGCGAAGATAGCCATCAATTGCTGTCTTGTGGCTATGGTGTCAACGGCGAATACGTTGGCTGAACTCTGCGAAGGAATTGGCGCGGATTGGTCGGAAATCGTTCCGGCCTTGCGTTTAGATCGGCGAATTGGGCCTTACTCCTACCTTAAACCAGGTCTAGGGATTTCAGGGGGTAACCTGGAGCGTGATCTCGCAACCGTGGTGAGGCTCGCGGGAAGAGTTGAGTCCGATGCGTCAGTTGTGAAGTCGTGGATAGGCAACAGTGCGCACAGAAAAGGTTGGGCCTATAGGACATTGAGTGAAGTCCTCTATGCTGACATGCCGGCGGCCAAGTTGGGCGTATTGGGTCTCGCGTACAAAGAAGACACGCACAGTACCAAAAACGCCCCGTCTCTGGAGTTATTGAACAGGTTAAATGGAAAGCAGGTATCCGTTTATGATCCTGTTGTGAAGGGAAGCATCGTGCCGGAAGCGCACGACGCTGGCACTGCGTTGGAGGCATGTGACGGAGCAGACGCTATCGCAATCATGACCCCATGGGCAGATTTCAAAGACTTATCACCTGCGGAGATTGCAGCTCGCATGCGAGGCGACATCGTGTTGGATCCGTATGGGGTTCTTGATGCGGCTGAAGCGACAGCAGCGGGACTCAAACTGCATACGCTCGGCACAAAGATGCTAGCCTAGTCGGGCTCCAATAATGTGAATTAGATGAAGAAAGCGGACAACCGATGCTGAAGCACACCTTCGAAAAAGAACAACCACCGAAGAGAGTGGTCGTGATGGGCAGCGGCGGATTTGTCGGCGGCCATGTAGTGAGCAGCCTCGGTGAAAAAGGGATACCAACCACAGCATTGTCGAGTGCGGAGGTTGATCTTCTGTCGCCGAACGCTGCGCAACAACTTGCCGAACATCTAGACAGAGACGCGGTATTGGTGATCACATCCGCCAAGGCACCGTGCAAAAATCACAAAATGATGCTGGAAAACATCCAAATGATGGCCGCTGTGTGTGACGCAATTGAGAAGCAGCCCGTGGCACACCTGGTCTACATAAGTTCCGATGCTGTGTACGCAGACTCAGACGCACCACTAAATGAAGATAGTCCGCAAGGTGCCGATAATCCGCACGGCATAATGCATACTGCGAGGGAGGTAATGCTTGCTTCAGTCGCGGGTGAAACACCTCTCGCATTCGTGCGTCCAACGCTGATCTACGGCGCGTCGGATCCACATAACGGTTACGGCCCCAATAGCTTTAGGCGCCGGGCGATGGAAGGGCATGACATTGTTTTGTTTGGCGAGGGCGAAGAACTCCGTGACCATGTATCCGTTGGTGATGTCGCAGAGCTTGTATGCCGCATCGTACTTTGCAGGAGCAGCGGCGCCATCAATGCGGTCTCAGGTGAAGTGATCTCGTTCCGGGCGTTGGCAGAAGAAACAATGTCCTGTGTAGGGGGGGCGGGTGAAGTCAAAGGATCTGTTCGGTCAGGCCCCATGCCGCACAATGGTTATAGAGCGTTCGATGCAAGCGCCATTGGAGCTGCTTTTCCAGACCTAAAATTGACGCCGCCGATCGCGGGGATACGAGCGGCTATCGACCAGGCGCAGGAGCTAAAGCGAAGCTGATATGGCGGAAGTTAACTTACTCAGAAGTTTACCTAAATCGAAGAGAGACATCACCAAGCGCGAGACCGCGAAGAGCGCAGAGCTTATTGCTGAAGCCAACAGGTTTGGTGAACTCTTTTTTGACGGTCCGCGGGAATATGGCTACGGCGGGTATCACTATGATGGTCGTTGGGTTTCGGTTGCGCGGGACATCGTCGACCACTTCGGATTGAAGCCAGGCATGAGAGTCCTTGATGTTGGCTGTGCCAAAGGCTTTTTGGTGAAAGATCTGATGTCGGTCTGCCCGGGGCTTGAGGCTTTCGGACTCGATATTAGTGAGTATGCAGTGACGCATTGTCCGCCCGAAGTGGTCGGCCGACTGCACATTGGAAGTGCCGATGAGCTCCCATTTCCAGACGACAGTTTTGATTGCGTTCTTGCAATTAATGTTCTGCATAACTTTGAACGGTCAGGCGTAATCCAATGTCTCAATGAGGCTGCGAGAGTTGTGAGGCATCCCGAAAAACAGTTCCTACAGGTCGACGCTTATCGAACTCAGTTAGAGAAGGAGATCTTCGAAAGCTGGGTGCTAACCGCCAAATATTATGAGATGCCGGAGGTTTGGGAAGAATTGTTCCGTGAAGTAAAATACGCTGGAGATTGGTACTGGACCATACTCAAGGCGGATGGATATGTTGAATCCACCTGAGGTCCAAGCGAGCTCAAAAGAGAAGGCGTTTCCTATGCAGACACCGAACGACGCGATACAATGCCCCGTATTACGGTAGTAACATCTGTGCTCAATGGACTGCCCTATTTGCAGGATATGGTCAGCACGTGCCCCGTCCGGACCGATGTTGAGCATATTTTCGTTGATGCCGGTTCGGTGGATGGGACGCTTGAGTTCATTAAATCAATTGACGACGCCGTAATATTGGAACGGCCGGGCCTGCCTTTGTACGATGCATGGAACCTGGCAATTGCTGCAGCGACCGGTGACGCAATCTTGTTTCTCAATTCCGACGATTTGTTGCCTGCTGGAACAATTGATCACTACCTCAACATGATGGAAAGAAATGGGTCGGCGAGTCTATACGCCAACAATGTGGAGGCGTTTGAAGACACTGCAGAGCCGGCAGATCGGGAAGTCAGAGTATTTCCTTCCTATTCGGTTGACGGCGACCTGTTAAACCTGACTTTCGGCGCTGGCGCGATAAATGGGATCCTTTTTCGGAAGGCAGTATTCCAAGAACATGGTCATTTTGATACCAGCTACAGGTTTGCCGCCGATCGAGAATTTTTGCTTCGTGCTTTCTGCTCGACCAACTCTCCCTCAACTTGCCGATCTCAGAAGATAACCTATCGCTATAGAGTCCATGATGGCTCAATGACTCTGGCTCAGTCGCCGGCAAGGCGAAGAGAGATCGCGTTGGAGCATATGCAGATTGTGGATACTTGCCTCGATCGGAAGTCAATGAGCCGCGAAACAATCCGTGCACTCACTTCTTGGCGAGCACGCGAAGCGATCATCGAGGTCCTAATGGAAATCAAACAGAAGTGTTACATGGATTCAGCTATGAGCATGGCACGTCTGGTAAGAGATCAGCCGTCTTTCCTGGTGGATATGATCCGCGCTCGCGGGTATCGAGAAAAGCAACTTCAATCGATATCATTCGGAAGAACCTGATTGTGAGGAACAACGAAAAACCCAACGACACGCGTGCGATCTTTTTTGATCGGGATGGGGTGTTGAACAAAAGCGTTACCAAAGGCGGGAGGCCTTACGCACCAACAAGTCTTGCTGGTTTTGAGCTTTATCCAGACGCGGCCCATGCCATACGCAGAGTGCATGATGCTGGCTATCTCGCAATTGTTGTTACAAATCAAAACGACGTAAGCGAAGGCAAGATCTCCCGAGTGGAGATGGAGGCGATGAACGAAGCATTGAGGGCCGCGACTTGCGTTGATGCGATATACGTGTGCACAGATCGCAACGAGACAGATCGATACAAACCCGCCCCCGGCATGCTGAGGGAAGCTGCCAAAGACTGGAACATCGTGTTGGAGCGCAGCGCAATGATCGGGGACAGGTGGCGAGATGTGGACGCCGGAGCGAGTGCCGGGTGCCTGACGGTGTTCATTGATCACGGCTATACGGAGCAATTGAGGCAAGTGCCTGATTTTACCGTCAAGTCGCTTTCGGCCGCTGTCGACATCGCGCTGGCACGCCTATGATACATTTGGTTTGCTTGATTGTGGTTCGGGAGTGTAGTAACAGGGGTTGCATAATGGGGATAATGAACTGGGCGGTTTAACGTGGCAAAGTATATGGTAATTGGTGGGGCTGGAGCGTTTGCAATCCACACCACAAAATATCTTCTGGAACAATCAGATACGGAGCGAGTCATCGCAGTGGGGAGAAATCCCTGGCCTTCGCCAATGCTCACACTTCGGGTCGGTGACGGCGATCCGCGCCACACATACCATCAGATGCATCTGGTGTTCGAACAAGACCGTCTCCTGGAACTAATAGACGCAGAGAAGCCAGACTACATAGTTAATTTTGCCGCGCTTGCTTATGCAACTTCATGGGAGAAGTCCCATAGATACTATGAAACCAATGTGGTGGCTGTTGCACGTCTCTGTGAAGCGTTAGAGAAGAGGGATTTCCTCAAACGGTTCGTACAGATTGGTACGTCTGAACTTTATGGCTCTAACGACCACCCTGTTTCTGAGACTGCACCGCTGACGCCAACAAGCCCTTATGCGGTTTCAAAGATGGCTGCCGATTTGCACCTGGATACAATGTGGGCGGTTCAGAATTTTCCAATGAACATCTTGCGCCCGTCGAACGCGTATGGCTCCGGGCAATATGCCTACCGGATCCTTCCCAAAGCAATCATGTGCGGACTAGACGGCCAGAAGTTCCCTCTGCAGGGAGGCGGCGTAGTGCGCAAATCGTTTTTGCATGCGCGGGACCTTGCTAGGGCTGTGCATTTGGTATGCACAAAAGCTCCACTCGGCGAAACCTATAATGCGGGGACTAAAGAACCGGTGAGCATGCGACGACTGGTTGAGATAGTCGCTGAGTTGCTTGAGATTGACTTCGATGGGTGGGTGGAAATGACGCCCGGGCGAGTTGGCGAAGACGCGCAGTATTGGCTCGATAGCACCAAGATAAAGGATGATCTCGGGTGGGAGCCGGAAGTTGGACTGCATGAAGGAATTGGTGAGATGATTGAATGGGGACGCGAGTTCCTTGAGGAGCTCAAGGGATCTCCCGGCGGCTTTGTTCTTCGGGCTTGAGCTATTTGTGCAAGCCAATCGTGTTTCGAAGGCACGACGAGATTACGATTTCTAGCATGCAATCATGAGCGACGTTTGCCAGACACCATTGATCAAGTATGGGATGAACAATGAGTATTCCTAATCAGAGTGGTCGAATTGATCTACTCAAGTCCATGGTGCGAATTCGCGCAGTCGAAGAGGGCATTGTAGATCGCTATTCTGAACAGGAGATGCGGTGTCCTGTCCATCTGTCCATTGGGCAGGAAGCTGCGGCTGTAGGCGTTGGCGCAGCACTAAGAAAGTCTGATCTGGCTTATTCAACTCACAGGTGTCACGCCCACTATTTGGCAAAGGGCGGCGACCTGAAGTCGATGCTTTCGGAGATCTATGGCAAAGACAACGGATGCGTAGGCGGTCGAGGCGGGTCTATGCATCTGATGGACAATAGCGTGGGGTTCGTAGCAAGCATTCCAATTGTCTCGAGCTCAATACCGCTCGCCGTAGGGTCTGCGCTGTCGGACAAGATCGATGGGAGCGATCGCGCCAGTGTGGCCTTTTTTGGTGATGCTGCCGTCGAAGAGGGTGTCTTTCATGAAAGTGCAAACTTCGCGGCTGTGAAAAAACTACCGGTTCTGTTTGCCTGCGAAAATAATCTGTATTCGGTATACACGCCGCTCCGCGAACGACAGCCAGACCGACCATTGTACGAGTTAGCGGCAGCGCATGGCCTGAAGACAATACACTGCGACGGGAACGATGTAGATGCGGTCAAAGAGTGCGCCGATGAAGCGCTTGCATATCTGCGCGGCGGAAACGGGCCGGTCTTTCTTCAGATGGATACCTACAGGTGGCGTGAGCATTGCGGTCCGAATTACGACAATCATCTCGGATATCGTACTGAGGAAGAGTTTCAGCAATGGAAACTACTCGACCCAATAAGTTGTTACATAGATCGTGTGACGCAAGACGGATTGATCGATCACAATGGTGTGGAGTTGATGAAAAAGGAACTGTCCGAAGAAATAGATGCGGCATTTGAGCATGCGCGTGTTAGCGACCTTCCTAAGCCTCAACAGGCAATGAACTATGTATACAGCGATTGAGACACTTCTGATGTTTCCTATTTTCAATCTCCAACCTTGGTCACCGGAATGGTAAACAATCGAGTAATTACTGCGGCTGAGGCCATTCGTGATGGTCTCGCGGTGATGGGCGAGCGAGACGCGTCGGTGCTCCTGTTTGCCGAGGGGGTAGATGATCCGGTTGAATTTTGGGGCACGCTCAGAAATCTGGCAGATATCTACGGGCCAGAAAGAATGATCGAAATGCCGGTCGCTGAAAACGGCCTGTGTGGTGTTGCTATCGGCGCGGCCCAGACCGGCAAACGGCCGGTGATAAGTTTTCAAAGAACTGAATTTGCCTTGCTTGCGCTTGAGCAGATTTTTAACAACGCAGCGAAGAGTTTCTATGCGAGCAACGGGCAACACAATGTGCCCATCGTTCTTCGCCTCGTCATTGGGCGTGGCTGGGGTCAGGGGCCTGCGCATTCTCAGAGTCTCGAAACAATGTTTGCGATGATACCCGGTTTGAAAGTGATCATGCCGGCCTATCCTTTGGATTCCAAAGGCATGCTCATAGCCGCGATTGAGGATAACAATCCAGTTGTCGTGATTGAACATAGGTGGTGCCACTATGTACAGGGTGAGGTGCCGGATGGATACGTGTATGAAGCCATCGACGGTCCTCGTATCGTTCGTGAAGGCAGTGATCTGACGGTTGTTGCGACCTCTTATATGACGCTGGAAGCTATGCGGGCCGCCGAAATCTTGAGCGACTTTGGCGCGTCGCTTGAAGTTGTGGATTTGCGTGTTGTTCGTCCTCTAAATATGGATCTTATTGAGAAGTCGGTTGTTAAGACCGGCCGATTGATGACGGTCGACACAGGATTTGTAAACCTTGGCATAGGTGCTGAGATTGTTGCTCGCATTGCCGAGTCCGGGACAACGCTCAAGTCGCCGCCTGCGAGACAGGGCCTGCCTGGCCACCCGACACCGAGCTCGCGAGGCCTTGCGGAAGGATATTACCCTGACGCTGGAAGCATCATTCGAACATCTTGTGAGATGTTACAATTGTCTGATGATATCTTGAAAGGGGCGCTTGCAAAGTGGAAGGAAGATCAGGGCGAACTGGCTTATGATGTTCCTGACCCTCACTTCAGGGGCCCTTTTTGACGATGCTGAGGTCGCGTGGGCACGTCGCCGGTTTGGAGCTCCGAATCCGCGGACACCGCCATACCTAGATCAAATTGAGAAGGAGCGAATCTACTGTGCATGTGCGCTATTCACCGCTAGGTCAGCAATTTAGCAATCCAGATTCGATCTTTGAAGAATTGCGCGAACTGGTTAAATCCGGCGACTTTACACTTGGGCGGGTCGTTGATGAGTTCGAGACCATGTTCGCGAGAGCTGCCGGAACAAAATACGCAATCGGTGTTGGGTCAGGCACCGACGCACTGAAGATTCCCTTGAAAGCGCTGGGCGTTGGGTATGGGGATGAAGTTATCACGACGGCCAATACGTTTTGGGCCACAGTCGGCGCTATAAATGAGGTCGGCGCACGACCGGTCCTCATTGATACAGCCGAAAACTTTTGTCTCGATATTGACCAACTGGAAGGCGCCATCACCGAAAAGACTAAGGCAATAATGCCGGTACATCTGACCGGCGACGTTGCCGACATGGACAGGGTCATGGAGATCGCAGACCGCCATGGGCTGCCCGTGGTGGAGGACGCGTGTCAGAGTTTGACAGCTGAGAGAGATGGCAGAAAGGCTGGGACCTGGGGTATTGCTGCAGGGTTTTCCATGCACCCCCTGAAGATCATCAATGTTTGGGGAGATGCCGGTATCATCGTTACCAACGACGACAAGATGAATGAGACCGCGCGCCTACTGAGAAACCATGGGCTCAAAAACCGAGATGACATGGTTATGTTTGGCTACAACTCTCGGCTGGACTCCCTGCAAGCGGTGGTCGGTAAGTGGAGCGTGTCGCACATTGACGAAATCGTTGATGGGCGCATCCGCTCCGCAAAATATTTCGACGAGGCATTTTCGGAAGTTCCGCAGGTGCGGGTGCCGTATCGTGATCCAGCTGTAAAGAACGTTTTTCTTCTCTACATACTTCATGTTGAAGACAGGGATGAATTGCTTGAGTACTGTACTGAAAAGGGTATCGAGGCAAAAGTTCACTATCCAACGCCTGTATACCACCAACCTGCCCTGGCGCAGATTGGCTATAAGGCGGGCGATTTCCCTGTTACCGACCGGCATGCGAATGAAACGATCAGCTTTCCAGTTGATGGATATCTTTCACAATCAGAGCAGGATCATATCATAAACACTGTTCGAGACTTTTACGCGAGGCGTCATCCATGAGTGATATCAAGGTTCCCTTCATCGACCTAAAGCAACGGTTCATAGAGGAGCGTGATGAGCTGCTTGCCTGCGTTGAGGCAACGCTGGCCAAAGGCCATCTTGTGATGACGCCTGAGCTGCGCGAGTTCGAAAAAATGGTAGAAGGATATACGGGCGCGAAGCATTGCATCGGCCTGAACTCAGGCACTGATGCGCTCATGATGGGCCTTTGGGCTGCTGGGATTGGCAAAGGCGATGAAGTGATCCACCCGGCGGTTTCATTTGTCGCGACGACGGGAGCAATCGTACATGTGGGAGCCACGCCGGTTTTCGCTGATGTTGGCAGTGATCAGCTGATTGATCCGGCGGATGTGGAACGCAAAATCACACCTAACACGAAAGCCATAATGCCGGTCCATTGGACCGGACGCATGTGCAACATGGATGCCCTGACCACCATCGCCGAGAAACACAATCTGATAATTCTCGAAGACTCAGCCCAGTCAATGGGAACTCGCTACAAAGGAAAGCATGGCGGGTTGTTTGGGGCGTCTGGAGCCATCTCTTGCCATCCGCTCAAGAACCTCAACGCTTTAGGCGATGGCGGCTTTCTGTTGACGGACGATGACGATGTGGCGCGTAGAGTGGACCTTTATCGGAACCACGGCATCGAAAGCCGGGACAATGTCGTGATGTACGGAATCAATAGTCGGCTGGATGTTCTGAGTGCTGAAGTCATGAAATTCCGCCTCAAAAAACTGGACGACGTAATCGCGAAACGCAAGCACAATGCAGATCTCTACCGGGAACTGATCAAGGCAGACGAGGTATTTATTCCATCAGAGCGAACCGAAGAAGGCTGCAATGAATCATATGTGATGTTCATCACTCAATCGGAACGGCGAGATGAGCTTCAGAGCTATCTGAGACAGAATGGCATCGAGTCTTTGGTCTACTATGGGACTCCCTTGCATCTTCACAAAGCTGCTGAACAGTGGGGATGCAAGAAAGGCGATCTGCCGGTCGCGGAAGCACAGTGCAAAAAAGTACTTGCATTACCCCATCACCAACAGCTGAACGATGATCAGGTTGCTTATGTCGCTGATACCGTTAACTCGTTCTATGGCGCATAAGGCGACCAATCTTAAATAAGGCTGAGGACTGAATGTCTGAACGCATCTTAGTTGTAGCGCCCCATGGTCTCGATGAAGTCCTGGGCTGTGGCGGCACGATCGCACGCTTTGCAAAGGCAGGTTCCATCGTCGATCTCATAGTGATGTTCGGTGATGGAACAGGGCGTGATCAGGCGAGACGAGAAGCGACGCATCTCGCTGCGGACATCCTTGGCATCTCAGCGGTACATTTCGGCGGCTTGCCGGAGAACGTGAGCGATACGATACCGCTTGTAGAAATGATAGGCGTGCTGGAGAACATCGCCATCGAAACAGCACCTACTACTGTATATGTTTGTCACAGCGGCAGTCTGCACATTGACCACGAAAACTCCTTTCGCGCCGTGATTACTGCGTTTCGGCCGACACCTGGTCATACCGTTAAGGCTATCTATGCTTATGAGATCCAGTCGAGCACAGACTGGGCGCCGAGTGACATTAATCCGTTTACGCCCAATCGGTACGTCGATGTTTCAGGCACGCTAGAGCTGAAATTGAATGCTCTTCGGGTCTATGGTGACGAGATGCGGGCAGTACCTCATGCAAGATCCATAGAGTCGGCGGAGCACCTGGCCCGAGGCCGAGGTGCCACTGTTGGCGTTCAAGCAGCTGAAGCATTTGTGGTCGTGCGTTTGATAACATAGTAGGCCAACTAACACATCTCGCCCGCGATTTTACCAATTCTACTGTGCGATCGTGTGTGAGATTTCTAAATCCAGTATGCTACTCGGTGTCTGTATCTTGAAAAAACAATGACGCCAGCAAGGGATCCTAAGACGGTGAACCAGAAAACAACCAGGTAGTTTGTTGCGCTTGGCATGTATCCTAAGAGCGGGGCACGGAACAGCTCGAGGAAGTGATAGAACGGGTTATAGTAAGCAATCTGCATCCTAGCGCTTAGGGCATCGGCCCGCCAAAAAACCGGAGTCAGGAAGAACAACATCTGCATGGTCGTCTGGATGATCGGGACCAGATCACGGTAACGAACGCACATTGGCGCGAGCAAAAGAGAAACCCAGATCCCATTAATGAATATGGCGGCTATGCCGATCAATGACATGAGGATCAACGGTGACACTTCCATCTGAAAAAAGGCAATGACGCCGATCGGAATGACAAGGATATGAAGAAAATTTAGGAAATTCTTAGCGCCGAGTCGAAAAACATAAAGCGACAATGGTAGATTGTAGGATCTAATTTGTGATCCGGCAGAGACGAATGTCACTGCGCCATCTCTGACAAATGAGTTGATAAAGTTCCAGCCAACAATGCCTCCGGCGACGTAAAGGGTGAATTCCCTGATCTCCACATTGAAGATTGTGCTAAATATGATCGCCAAGCCAATCACAAATAGTGCTTGGCTAATGGTGACCCAAAGACTGCCAAGCAGGGACCGCCTATAAGCACGTTTGGTGTCGAGCCATGCCCAGGAACTCCACACACGCCACATGCGCACGCCACTCCACAAGTCACGAGTGCTCTTGGCGAAGTGCTCCAAATTGGACGTTGTTGACTTAGTCGACGCAGACTCCCTCACACGACTCCCCTTGTCTAGCGTTTGACAGAATTGTTGTAAGCCCCCAATACCTCATCAATTGGGCCATCGCCGATTATTTTTCCCTTTTCAAGCCATATGCCTCGATCGCAAAAGCGTTGCAGTAGACTATTGTTGTGGCTTGCAAGAACAAGTATGCGGGTCCTTGCCATGAATTCATCTAATCTCTGTTTCGCCTTTTCTTGAAATGAAGCGTCCCCGGTGCCGATTGCTTCATCAATGACTAGTATCTCAGGAGTGTGAATAGTAGTAATAGCAAAAGACAGCCTGGCCATCATGCCGGATGAATAGGTGCGGATAGGCATGTCCAGGAATGGCCCCAGTTCTGTAAAATCGGCTATGTCTTCGGCCGCCGCCGCCACCTCGTTTTTGTCCATGCCGCGAAACAGACAGCCAATTTCGATGTTTTCATAGCCAGTCGAGTCCATCTCCATGCCAAGCGATTGACTGAACATTGCTGAAACGCGCCCCCTCGATGCTATGCGTCCATAAGTAGGTTCATAAATCCCAGCAATAACCCTCAAAAGAGTCGATTTGCCTGCGCCATTATGTCCAACAAGCCCTAATCGCTCTCCATCGGTCAGGTTGAGGTTTATGCCGTGTAATGCCGTTACGGACGCATCTTTCTCGTCGAAGACAACAGTACCTCCAAGAACAGATTGAAGCGTCTCTTTGTGAAACAAGCGTTTGGAGCCTGCTAAAGACACTGGAAAGTGCACCGATACATTGCTTAGCTGGATGAACATATTCGGGACGTCCCAAGAATCGGGGATAACCATAAATCTGCACGATGGTTGACACACGTACCCAAAAACAGCAGATTTTTACGCTGAAACAGGGCTGTTTCAGCACAGCACGGAACCTACTTTAAAGGCTGGAGATTTGGCAAGTAAGTCTTTGCGGCAGAGGACGGATTTTGTTCATCAATGCAGTTCCGCTTCATGTCCGGTTGTGTAGACGAAGCCGTAGTCCCGTTTGGCAAGTGAATTCATGACTACCAATTCTTACTGTGAGTTTGAATCACTCGCTTGGCTTGCAGAATTTGAACGCCAGGCGCCGGTCAATGAATTTCAGATAAATGGCACGCTCGTCTGGCCTGTCCTAAGAACGTTCCTGATCCAGTCAAGCAGGATGCGTCTAATAGAAAGCAACGGCCCAGTTGACGATGTCATTGAGCTTTGTCGCGCTAAACAAGAACAAATTGCTTTTGAGACGGATTGCCGAGGTGGTCGGACATCTGATGCGCTGACCAGAAATTTCTTAATTGCAGGTTCGAACCATCTCATCGGCGGCGAATATGATGTGCTGTTCTTCTCGGCACACTACCGGCATGCTCTTCGTTTTGGCGCCGGGTTTCAGACTGTTGCTCATGCAGTGTTCGATGCTACGAAACATATTGGGCCGGCCATTAGTGTTGAGAAATTTGTAAGAGACCTAACACTCTACAGGCGGATACCTCGCAATCACCCAACTGTTTTTGTTGACTGGGGCCTGGAACGAAGAAAGATAGACCAAAGCGAGCATCTCAAGACGCTTTTGCAGAGAGAAGTCGGCTGCCAGCTTGCGGAATTACGTCGTCTGATGGCGACGTTTGGTCGCTCGATTGATTTCGAAATCAATACCGAAGACATTTGCGACTTCATCGTGGGTGTTGTTGCCGACGGTAATTTCTTCAAGGATATGTTGCAGGAGATAAAACCTAAGATCCTAATTGCTCCCGCGGTTCTTGATTTTGATTCAATGGGAGTGTTTCTGGCGGCAAAGGCACTAAATATTCCCGCGGTTGGAGTGCAGGAGGGCTCGGTAGTCGATGATCCAATGTTTGTCGGCTGGTCCGCGCGCCCTTCATTGCACTATGATTTGTTGCCAGACTATTTATTAGCCTGGGACGAATTGTCGAAAGATGTTTTTGATGATGCTTCAAGAACCAAAAGTCTTTTCCCGCGAGTGTTCGCAACAAACCTTCAGGTAATTCCTGCTTTCTCTGAAGCCAGCTCGAACGAGAGCATTACAGGAGATAGCGTGAATTTCGAAGCCGCTTATTTAGCCGCGATGAAGAAGTCGCGGCGACTAGTCTTCGTTCACCTTGATAATGTTGTGGCCAGTCTTCCGGTGCTGCGTCCTGCGCTGATGGAATTAAGCGATAGTACTCATTTTCTGTTTTTTGCCTCACAAACCGATGTAGCTATGAGCCAAGCGGCGCAAGAGTTACTACTGGCCGAAGGAGTAACAAATTGTGATTTTTTTTCGGCGGGTAGCTCAGAGATTCGCAGAGCGATGGTGCTTAGTGAATGCATCATCTCAGACGCACCAGCGTATTGCGGTATTGCAGCGGAAATGAAGCGACCGTTCGCGCTTCTGGTAACTCAGCACAATTTGGAAAAATCAAACTTCGTTTCGCCTACAACCACCTCTGTCTCATCACCGCGGGAAGTGATCGAGTTTCTTTCCATAGACAACCCAGGTGGCTCATATGCATCCCACAACGGCTCTGTCATAAGAGCGCTTGATGAAATTCTTGCGACAATTCGATCGGACTGGTCGCAGAAGAAGAAGTTTGTGGAAGCTCGAGGCGCTAGGATTCAAGCAGAGTCTTTGTTGACCTTTGCTTAAAAAATACATGTTGATATAAGTGCCTATAGATCTCTTCAGGGAGTGATTGTGTGACTGTTTCCAAGCCGATCGTTGGCTCAGCTATTGCTAGGTTGGTCAAATGGTTTGTGCCGCCCATTCTCTATCCAATTCTGCGGCCTCTTACTCTATTTGTGCATAGGATGGAAAAGTCACTGCTCCGGCAAGTTGCAAGGAGTTTACGTATCGTCGATGATCCTGCGTCGGACAATCGACCCAAAGCATCAAAAGACGCGTTGATAGCATTCTACGATCTCGAGAAATGCCCACCCACTTTTGATATCGTAAATTTTCTATGCCACGCGAATGTGCGACGGGAAGAACTTGGCCTAAAGTCATTTCATGTGGTTATCCCTCCTGGTCCAAGCGACGGATTTCGCGATTTCTTCTATCAGTCAACTGAGGAAAAGAGGTGGCGCCTGCGCAACATTGTTGTCGATAGTTGCGCGCTCCACCCCGCGTGTTCTGGCGTTACTGTCTGTTCGACACGAGACGAAGCGTTTCTTTATGAGAAACTTGGCAAAGGGAACCTTTTTCCATCTGACTATAGGGTCGCAGAGCCCACTGCAGCATACCTCTGGAATGTAACCTTTGATGTGGCAGGCATCGAAGGCAGCCATCTACCGTCTCTTGCAAGTTCTTCGCATGCGCGGGGCATTGTCAGAAGTTGGCTTAAGACCCGCCGGGGTGATCGAAAAGTAATTGTGATTACGCTCAGAGAGAGTAACACGCAGTCTCACCGAAACAGCGACATGGATGAGTGGAGAAGGTTCGCGCGCGATCTGGACCGCAGCCGTTACCTTCTCGTGGTCCTGCGTGATTCTGAAAAATCTTTTGAGACTCTCGACAAAGGATTTGGAGATGTCGAATATTTGCCTGCGGTGTTGTGGAACACAGAGCTGCGTAGTGCATTATATGAACACGCCGACATAAACTTGTTTGTCAGTAACGGCCCAATCATGTTGGCGCTTTTCAACGAGTATGTGAATTGCATTGTGTTCAAATTTATTGAAGAGCGCGAACAGGTGTCTTCGAGTGAGTTTTTGCTCAAACTAGGTTTTACGCCGGGCACCCAGCTGCCATTCTCTTCTGCATTTCAGCGGATTGCCTGGGAGACAGATAAGACCACTGCTATTACGCGAGCGTTTGAATCGCTTGAGCTTGCAATCGACAGTCTCATGAAGGATGAGTTCGATGAAGAGTTTTATTTGCTGACAAATACAAACGCGGAACAAGAGAGACAATTGGCAGGGGACGCAGATCTTTTTGCACATTATATACGCACGGTGTCCGAAACGCGCGCAAGCCCTACAGAATGGTTCGATGAAGAAAGGTATCGAGAGATCAATCGCGAAGTAGACCGAGCGGTAGAGGACGGCGTGTTGACTTGCGGTTTTGAACACTATCTGAAGATAGGAAAAAAGAGAAACCTCTCGCCGAGCCCATAAAGTCTGCTGGAGAAATTCATCTGACTTTCCTGTTGCCGAGCTTGGATTTTATTGACCCGAAATAGAGTTCAATCGCATGAATTCGATTGCCGATTGACATCAATCGCGAATATGACGACTCGGGGAATTGTGATTTCGCGACTGCAGCCAGTTTTTCTGTGATAGGAGCGCTGGCTTCTTCGTTAGGCCTGATGGGGAATGATAGATGTTTCTTTCTTGATTTCCGCAGCAGCTCCGAATAGGCTTGGTCGAATTCTCCAAGATATTTTGCTGCTGGTTGATGAATTGCAAAAATGTCATCCAGCACGCCTCCCACATCTATCTCTTGATCGACGTACCTATTACGTAATCTGCGACTGTCCTTCTTTCGCAAACCGTTGGAAATATTCGAAATCAGGTCTTCGGAATTCGGGCAGAACTGCATCCGCCCATCTTCGATATATGTCTGTAGTAGTTCCGTTGCCTGCGTGTGATACAATGAGACATCGAGTCCGTACGATTGGGCCTCAATTGATGTCGTAGAATAACCTGTGACTAGGTGGTCGGCCCGCATCATAAGTTCAAATAAATCAACCGAAGAAGCGTGTCGGATATCAAAGTTCAGTAGTCCCTTTGAGCGTATGCTTGACTCAATCGTGTCAATGGCCGGCATACTTTGGGGATGTAGCCGAATAAGCCAAAGCCAATTCGCGGGAGCCTGGGCCATCGAATCGAGCATCAATTGCGGAAAGGTTTCGTCGTACTGCAAGGTTGCCAATACAATTGGGCCATCATGTTGTTCGACCAAGTTCAGGAAGACATTATCCCGAAATGCAAGGTCCCCAGGCCTAGAATTTGATTTGAAAAATGTCGGGTTACCCCCGACGACAGCTCGGTAGGGCACACTACCCATTGGAAGGTGCCGCTCCACATCCTCTTTCGTTTCTGTATCCCACACCCAGATAGCATCTGGTAGCTGCGAAAAACCGGCCTCAGGGAAGTTAGACCAATGAGTGTACTCCCACTGATAGGCTCCGATCAGGCCATGTTGGATCTCAACACTTTTCACCCTTTGTTTTTGGGCGGCCATGCATAGCGCCATCGTCGCGGGTTCAGCAAAGAGCTCAAAGAAGACAGCTTTGGGATTTTTTGTCGCCAGCACCGTATCGAAGATTGGCAGATAGGCTTCAATCATTTGAAGAATGAGTTCGATGTCGTAAATGCGAATGCCCACCAAACCGTGTTGTTGGCAGATCCTGTCGAGCAAGGATGCGACCGTTTTTCTTTCAGGCCAGGGAGTGAGCTTTGGTGCGCATCGGCGCATAAGGAAGTCTTTATCGCCCGCCCATCGGGTCACAAAGTACTGTGAGGGTTCGAGTCTGGGTGAAGTCAATGGGACCCCAGAATCGTATTCTTCGATTTTTTCTACGGTGCCAAATTTCCGTAACTCGGATATGAGAAGGTCAGGAAATGAATAGTACTTAGATGCTGTTTTGTGAATATGACGCTGGCGACGAGCAAAGAACAAGAAATCGGTGTTGCCAACTCCCGTTTCCGAATGAGGCCAGTTTAGTTTAGTTAGGTCGACCGGATCGAAACTCAGCGAATAATGCATGTTCAGTTTGTCAGTATCGGGAACATCCGAATAATGCTGTCTCATATGGTTTTTTAGGAAATTTGTCTCCGGCGAAAGTTTCGAGAGAAATCGGCCGATGCTCAGATGAGGCTCCTGAATTGACCGCCCTATATGGGCTCTGATAACTGGCCATACATTTAGACCCTTGTACCGAAACTCGTCTATGGGATGGTGTGCTTCAATTTCAGCCAATGTCTCCGCAGCACGTCTTCTAAAAGACGGGTCGCCAGAAGACAGACGCTGTTTTAGCGCTGAACTGTCAGGCATTGTATCGGCTCCTCATCGGTAGAGTTGTTGGAGAAGCATGGTGTATACGAACAATATGCCTGGCGGATCTGTGGGAAAGAAATGCTCCATATGCAAAATACAGTCTCGCAATCCAAAGTTGGATCTTTCTGAGGCCTCGTGTTGGTGGCTAATTTTCGGCTTCAAGTTGTCGCAGGTGTTTCAGACTAGCGCAATGGTGATGTGAGACGGGGACAACCGCGTTACAAACTGGGCGTATGGCCTGCGTCATTCTTTTCGAAATGCGTAACATCACGCGTCCAGTCATGTTATCCAAAGTTTTGGGCGGACGATCCAGCGGCAACGATGCCTTAGCCGGCTATCGGTCCGTAACCGGGGCCGATCCAGGCGGAAACAGCGCTCATCGTATATTTTCTAACGATGTCGACTTGTTTGAAGATTTAATCACCCAAACTCTAACTACGAAGTTCTGCAAACGTTCTTCGGCGGCTCTGCAGGCGCACCGTCAGTGCATTACTCGAGTGATTGAAAATAAGGCTCACTTAGTAATAGTTAAGCTGTTGAGCATGGCTGTGTGGTCTTGGTGGTGCACCGATCATCGTATTGGATGGCAACCCTCGTTGCCTCGGTGGCATTCGATCTATGAGGCAAAGCCCAAGCCGAAGGAAGTGTACTAGGCGTGCTTTGTCACCAAAGACCAATCCCTGATTCTAAACTTGCGATTGGTATGCACCGACTGCGCAAAACAAAAAAATCCATTCGCTGATGGGCACTGAATTGGTCGAGTGGCGCTATAGCGTGTGTCTTAGTCAACTACAATTAGGTCTGGCGCTTGCTGTGTTCATCTGAAGTGTTTAAAAGTACCAGGATTCCTGAGATTTCCTCAAGTATTCCCATTTTTAGCCAGCAGAAGCATATGACAATGCTATCTAATTCGATAAGAAATGCGCTGCGGTCCGGCAAGCTTGCTCTCGCAGTTGCAATTGCGCGAAAGTCGATAAGAGAAATCCCTCCGACTCATGATGGTGTGAATGATCTGCTTCGTGCTGCCCGTATGCTCTCAGATGCGGGCGCCCCTAACGACGCCGGCAAGATCTGGGCAGAAGCGGCGCGTCTCTCCGCGGGCGACTATCGGTCGCTTCGGGGGCTGGCAGAAAATCTGCTATCACACAATATGACGACCGAGGCCATGCCATTGTTGAGAGCTGTTTGCGAAATGGATGAGGCAGTTGCCGAAGATCTATGGGCTTACCACAATGTGCTGCGCAGCGGCGGATCGACGCCATCGGAAACCTTGGTGTATTCAAAAAAACTGACCGAACTGGATAGCGAAAATGCGGGTTCTTGGTATACATATGCGCGCGATCAGCACCAGCTCGGACTGCAAAAGGACGCATTGGCATCCTACGCTAGGGCCGTTGCGCTGGCTCCTGAAAGCTACAGATACCTTGAATACTACGCAATATGCCTAATAGAGTCTGGCTATCCGTCAAAGGCGTTGGAAGTGTCTTGGCCGACTGAGGCTTCTTTAGAGCAACGTTTAAGGATTCTCTGGCCTGTCGCTCAGGTGTTTGCCAGGGAAGGTTATAGGAAAGAGGCATACGAGTCGTTGCAATTATTAGCGAAGTTCAAACAGGGGCGGGCGCTCGCAGCCGTCGACGCCGCATTGGCAAAACTGCGGCGCGATTGGAAGGCTTCGCTCAGAAGGCCTGACGGTTTAGAAGACACCTATGGTGAGGTCGTAAAAACAGATCGGCTATTGATCGTTGTTGATATGTCGATCATGCCTTACAGCATTGGCGAATTATTCTACATGTTCGAAGCGGCGCTGTGTATTCAGATCGAGCAGGGTATTAGCCAGTTTGATATTGCCTTTGTTGCTGACGCTAAAAGTCCAGCCCGCGATGACCAACAGACCAATACATACAACTATTTCGAGAAACTAAATGCACTGACGCAGACAGCCGCATTTCCTAGAGGAGTTGACTCGTTTTTTGTGTTTGGCGATCGCGGACACTTCGAGAAGTTTTTATCAGAAAATATTGACAGGTATGCGATGTGGCCCTCGCTTGAAGACTACTTTGACAGAGTGTTTGGCTACCAGAAAAACTTTCCCTACGTGAACGAATTTCACACCCGTCACGGGTTCATTCCTTTTTTAGAACCTCGGCATTCGTTAGTCGATCGAATGCGCAAGTTCCTGATCGAACACAGGGGAGATGCAATTCCCGTCGTGGTCCACTTGCGAGTAAATAAGCTACACCGCGATAGCCGAAGAAACTCGAACATTCCGGCCTGGAAAGGATTCTTCGAGAGATGTAGTCGAGAAGGCGTCAACGCCAAGTTTTTTGTCGTTACTGGAACGTCGGAATTTTTTGAACCTGATGTACAGGAGCTTGGCGCGCTCGAAAACGTGGTGCTTGTAAAAAAACACAATACAAACGTGAACGAAGACTTCACGCTCTGTATGGTCGGAGCGGCTTTTCTCGGAGGACCAAGTGGTCCGTCTGTTGCTGCTATCTTTTCGGATCGGCCTTATGTGTTGTTCAACTACAAAAAGGAAACACACTTTCATTTCATTGGCACTGAACCTGGACAGGACTATCAGTTTGCCCTGAAAAACCAAAAGTTGGTTTGGGAGCCGGAATATGAGGAACTACTTTACTCGGAGTTCGCTGAAATCTTTGGCGAGATTGATACTGACCGGTATCTTGAGGAGCTTAACTCTGCTCCGAGGGCAAAGAATCTCAATTCGATGCATATCCTCAAATGAGGATATGACGATGATGAGAGGCGAAGGACTGAACAGTGATTTTGGCGTTATACGGCCGGAGAGTTATCGCCAAGATGTTTGCTCTTTTTTGTCCCACGTAGAAAAGACTTACGATGTCAATGCTCTACGGCATGGCGAGTTTTACGTTTGGCCAGTATTGCGATGCATACTCGCCACAGCGATGGAGAACCAAGTCCTCGGATTTCGCTCCTTTCCCAGTAACGGCGCGGCTAATGAAACCCTCGTGAAGGACCTGCAGGGGATATTCAGCGACGTAGCTGGCAAGCCTCTTCACGAACCGCTCAGCAAATCGCACATCAACGTGGGTTCACTGGAGGAACTATCTGAGGATCGCTTTCAGGATGCCATACTGTGCTATTCCAGATACTCTAGAGTATCTCGCCCAAGCCCTTCTGCCCCGTTTCACAATGCAGATTGTGACGACTTCATAGAAGACGCCATGAGGTCTGTGAATTGCTATTCATTTGAGGTTTTCCGGGGAGAGAAAACAGAAAACCTGTCACCACGCCGAATTGTTCCATTCTTCCTGGAATACCATGCTGACCGATATGACAATGGCGGGCGTTGGAAGGGGCTTCATATCTATGAGCAATTTGTTCGGGATCTCATTCAATATGAGAATGTTCCAGAAGGTGCCATGCCATCAAGTCAGGCTGTCCAGGGCGTGTTGATGAACATTGTGCGCAGAAAGCACTTTTTTGATGAAGTGCTGGCAGTTGCGAAACCCCGGGCAGTTGGCTTGTCTCTGTTTTATGATTTCAATGAGGGGACCGCCAGCCTGATCTGGGCTTGTAGGGATGCCGGTATTCCGACGATTGAATTTCAACATGGACTGATTGGAAAGTATCATTGGGCGTTCACAGACTGGACATCCATTCCAGAGGGAGGCTATCCGTCGCTGCCCAACTTTCTGATGTGCTGGGAGAATGCCGCAGTGGGTGCAATGTCTGAGTCGAACATTCAGAATGCCGAGAATCTGGTACCCTACCTTGTGGGCAATAAGCGACTTGAACCGGCCGATCCACAGAAACCAAAATCGGTTGCCGCGCAAAATCTAATTCAATGTGCCTCCGCATTTGAGAAGACCGTCATGTTCACTGCCCAATATGGACTGGGCATGATCCCGAAAAGTGTAGTCGAAACCATCTTGGCCGCACCGAAGTCCTGGTTCTGGCTGATACGCCTCCATCCGCTTGGGCGTCCCATGGAATCTACCTGGAACGAGTTGTTGTTTAATGCTGGGGTGACGAATTACGATATCCATCTAGTTAACGAGATCGATATCGGTGAAGCTATGTATATTTCTGACCACGTAGTGAGCTCCTTCTCATCCACTGCTTACGAAGCGATAGATGCAGGGAAACCTTGCACAATCACCACCGAAATCGGACTCGAGTGTCTGGCCGACGAAATTGAAAATGGAAACCTGAACTACTCGGGGAATGCGAAGGGCATTATTGAAACAATCAATAATCCAAGAGCGCCCGCCGCAAGAAACGAGTCGAAGGACCAGGTGGGTTACCAACAGGTTTTCGACGACATGCTCACCCAATTCCAAGACGTCAACGGTATCTAAAGCGCGATCTTTTGTTTGCACTTCGGAGCTGGCTCCAATTCTGGGACGCTAAGAACCCAATTCACGAAAGCTACGTTGACTTATGGCGAATGCCTGAACGATTTCGCCGGTCACATGACATAGTTGATCAGGACTGTCGACTGACTAAGTCGAACCATCGTGACATATCGGACAATGGGTAACCCGACGCCGACGACTTATGCAAAACCATTCCTTTTTATCCATATCTCCTTTTTGTTAAACATGTACACTGTCGCTAATTTGCCCGCCGACGGTAGACTGTAAATGTTCCATGTTCTGAGTTGGCGCCCTATAGCCGACCACGTTGGCCCCAAAAACCCTTGAAATATCAATCGGCCTTTCGACAGGAGGATCGGTGAAATGCGCAGAGATGGCGATGTTTCAGAAGCGACGGAGATGGAGATCGAGGAAGCTATTGCCAAATTCAAGATTGACGGAAGCATCAAATTACTCAGAACTCGTATTAAGCGCGCAGGACAAAACGACGAAGAGTACGAGGTCTTACTGAGACATGCAGGAGAAAAAGCAGTCCTTTGGCGCGATTGGCGCGCAAGTCTGATTGTCATGGAGGACTTATGGCGAGAACGGGGCATGTCTACTGGGGGCGGTGTCTTGGAAAACATGCTCGCTGCACAGGTGCGACTAGGCCGCGCTGAAGGCGTCACCGAATTCATGGATGAATTGGCCTTTCAAGGCGGTGATCGGGTGATATTCAACTACCCCAGTGACCCGGCGTTGGCGATTGAGAAGAGCGAATTGGCAATGCAGCGACGTCTGCCCGCAATTACGATATTCACAATGCCAAAATCGGCGAGTGTTTATATTTGGCTCTTTGTTTCCGACCTGCTGGACCTCCCACGAACCCGAATTTCGGGCACGTTGTTTGGCATTGACAATGTTGCCCCACAATGGGCGAAAATTTTGTCGCGCAGACCTTCAATTTGCCAGCAACATGTGGCCGCCACACAGTCGAACATACGGGCTCTTGAGGACGCTGGAATAAATCGTATCGTAGTGCACGTCCGAGATCCTCGTCAGGCAGTCCTATCCTGGCTTCACCACACTGAAAACGAACGACGCCGGGGAAAAAGCTATACTTTAGTCCGCGAACATGATCCGTCATACCTTTGGTCCTCATTTGAGTCTAAGCTATCAACGAACATTCAGTCATATCTGCCCGAGTTTGTAGGGTTTGCCCAAAGTTGGATGGAGATCGCCGACGATACACACAGCAAGATAAAAGTCTTGTTTACGTGCTATGAGAGTATGATCAGCAATGAATCTGCATTCTTTGAACGCATACTTGATTTTTATGATATCGATACCTCGCCTTTTGATTTGCAGTCTTTCATAAGAGAGAGGCCGAGTTTGATTAAAGGTCTCTATCATTTTCGAAAAGGGCAAACCGAGGAATGGCGCGAGGTCTTTTCGGATCAACAAAAACGGCTGTGTCTTGAATTGATCCCTGACGCATTATCAGAATTTTACGGTTGGGGTCCATGACGGGAGGAATATTGCTCTTCTGACAGACCCGCATCTTGAGCAGGCCCTAAGAAGCGAAGGTCCGCTGCAACGACAAAACCGGAATAGTTCGATATGAGGAAGAAATCAATATTGGTCACCGGAGCCGGCGGTTTCGCTGGAAGGTATATTGCGAGCGCATTGGCGGAAGCCGGTCATGACGTAATTGCGCCAATCAGAGATCCCGATAAAGCTACTCGTCTTCAGGAAGGGTGGCCGCCGAATGTTCGTGTTATCATTGGCGACCTGTTCGACCGCGCCCTCCTTCCGAATGATGGCATTGATTTGATCGCTCACGCGGCCGCGCAGTGTGTCGACCTGGGCGTTTCGGACGATGTTTATCAGCGTGGCAATGCAGACCTGACAGCGCACCTAGTCGAGTACGCTCAAGAAATAGGCGTGTCGACTTTCTTTCTGTTCTCTACCATTTCTGTTTACGGACCCATCGGCGTGCCAGTGCTCACTGAGCAACACCCTACACTCGCGTCCCATCCGTATGGTCGATCCAAATTACTAGGCGAGCAGGCACTGCAGCATGCTGGCGCGACGCTGTCCGGTGTAATCATACGATGCCCTGCAATTCTTGGCGCAGATGCGACGAGCAATTTTCTCGTCACTGTGGTGAAGAAGGCTGTTCGCGATGAGGTCATTCATATCACCAATCCTGATGGCCTGTTTAACAATGTCGTTGAGGTGTCGGATTTGGCGAAGTTGGTCACCATGCTGGTTGTGAGAGAGCATAGTGGGATTGAGGTGATCAATTTATCGAGCGGCGACAGCGTCACTGTGGGAGAGGTTGTACGGCGAATTGTCGCTAAAGTAGGGAGCAAATCCGAGATCACGGTAATGCCGAGTGATGATAAACCATTCACCATCTCGCACGCACGTGCGGCACGCCTTTATGGTTTCTCGCCAATGAGTGTGATGTCGGCGATTGACAGGTTCGTGGTCCAAGAACACCTTGGGCATGATTAGGTTAGTGCATACTGGAAAATTATGTCACAGTTATCCTTCCTTCGGCGCGCATCCACATCATTGAAGTATCGTTCACTGAGAGCGATCGAGTATGTAGGGTACCGTGCCGCCCAATTGGGTTGGGCTGATGATAGTGACAGGGCAATGCGTGAGTTTGGTGACCGGTTCTCTGGCAGGCCGGCATTGATAGTTGGGAATGGCCCCAGTTTGAATCTATCTGATGTCGAAAGACTGGCAGCCTCTGGGATGAAGACTTTCGCCTGCAACAAGATATTCAGGGCTTTTGGTCTCACAACATGGAGACCGGACGTCTACGCTGCCGCTGACATCTTAATGTTCGAGGAGCATGCGGCCGAGTTCGATGGGCTCGAATGTGTTAAGCTGTTCCCAAAAGAATTCTCACGTGCCGGACTTGTCCACAAACCCGGGACGATATTCTTCAGATCATTAGCGCATCGAGGGGCTTTTACAAGACAAGGCCCCAGGTTTTCAACGCAGGGATTACGCGGTTTCTACGTCGGACAATCGGTTGTAACGCTTAACGTTCAAGCCGCCGCCTACGCAGGTTGCGATCCCATATACCTGATAGGCGTCGATGGAACGCATCACGTTCCGGAGATGCGGGCGCCGCACGACAAATACGGAGCGATAACATTCAGTGAAAGTGGTGAAGATCATTTCATCAAGGATTACCATCGACCCAATGAGCGCATTGCCGTTCCCAAGCCAGACGTTGTTCGCAGCGAATATGCGGCCCTCGCGGTGTTCTGTAAGCAGAATTCAATTCGTGTGTTTAACGTTTCGCGGAAGTCGGAAATTGTAGCTTTTCAAAAGGTCAGTGCCGACGACCTGTAAATGAAGGTAGGGAAAGCTGGTGGGAGGACGGTTTTTGGCTCTGCTCTTATGTGTCCGCTAGGTCAGACGACCCCTGTGCTCCAGAAACCATTCATAACACTCCGTAAGCCCGTCTTCTAAACTAATGCTGGGCGACCAGCCCAGCTGTTTAAGCTTGTTTCCTGACATGAGCTTGCGAGGGGTCCCATCAGGCTTGGTGGTATCCTTCTCCAAGGTCCCTTCGAAGCCGACGACTCTCATGATCTTCCTGGCAAGCTCCTCAATCGTCATATCTTCGCCGTAGCCGATATTCATGTGTTCGGCACCCGAGTAGAACTTCATCACATGCACTATCGCATCCGCACAATCATCGACGTGCAGGAATTCTCTTCTGGGCTTTCCCGATCCCCAGATTTCCAGTGATTGCTTGTTCGCGATTTTGGCTTCATGCGCCTTGCGCAGAAGTGCTGGGAGCACATGGGACGTATGCAGATCAAAGTTATCTCCAGGGCCATAAAGATTTGTTGGCATCACCGAGATGAAATCGTCTCTAAATTGCTGCCGGTAAGCCTGGCATAGTTTCAGCCCGGCGATTTTTGCAATCGCGTACCACTCATTGGTTGGTTCGAGTTGTCCTGTGAGAAGGGCTGCCTCTGGGATGGGTTGTGGCGCATGTTTGGGATAAATGCACGATGAGCCAAGGTAAGTGAGTTTTTCGACTTCACTTATGTGTGCAGCATTTATCAAATTCGAGGCAATGGAGATGTTGTTCCACAAAAAGTCGACTGGATATTCTGAGTTCGCCACAATACCCCCTACCTTTGCCGCGGCAATCAGAACAACCTGCGGTCGTTCTTGGAGCATCCAGGATTCGACATCTGATTGCCTTGTTAGATCAAGTTGGCTGCGCTCCACTGTAACGATCTCGCAATTTTCACGCGCGAGCCGCCGCACCAATGCCGATCCAACCATACCCCGGTGTCCAGCAACAAATACACGTTTCCCCTCAAACGAAAAAATCGGTTTACTCATTTTTTCCTATGATGATCAATGGCGATTCCAGTTGGATAAGAGGTCGACGGTCAAACATAGCTTGGGCGATGTTGAAACCGAAAGCTTCAATATTTCTCAGATATATTTTTCCGTAAAGCTAGACCAGGTATTGATGTACTTTTTACCAATCCTATGTCACGAAATCACATGAACTGGTCGGAGTGAGTGGATTCGAACCACCGACCCCCTCGTCCCGAACGAGGTGCGCTACCAGGCTGCGCCACACTCCGCCAAATGAATGAGTAGTAGAGGCGAGAGTATATTATCCGGCTTTCACCTCAGCAAGAGGTGGCAGGACGCTGCTCTTCCCTTGAGCGTACTTTGCGGGTCGTGAAGACGTGCTCGTGCGACGCGAGACGTGGCCCCCCGCAATACCATGCAATATCTCCGCGAGCTCGGTTGGCTGCGATAGGAATGGGGAGTGTGAGCTGTCGAGGGTTAATACCTGCTTGAACGGCGCATGCCCTTGCATTTGTTTTTGCAAGTCCGGAGAGATGACACGGTCTTGGAGGCATTCGATATAGCTCATAGGACGGCTTCCGGCACCGTCACTCGTAATCCTAGCGAACTCGACGAGGGGTATTCCGGATTGGCTGCAAAGTCGATCGACGGCTTGGCGAGCAAGTTCGTCAGGGCAGTCATGATAAAAAACATCGCCGGCGAGCTCAGGCTTAACATGCACGCGAAACCGCAACCAATCAGTTCGAATGGCAGGCCACAGCCGCGTCTGCTCGTCGCCTATCGTCAAGGATCGCATCCGTGTCCATTTGTTCATGCGGGGGAGATAGGCGGCCAAATAGATGAGGTGATCGAAAAGATGCGGCTGCATCTCCGCCGCACGCGAGATTGCCATTCCCCCCATTGAGTGACCCACCAGAGTGACGGGTTCGCCGATTTGGCCCGCCGCATTACAGATGGCTTCTCCATACTTACCAAGAGATACCTGGTAGCTGGGCAAGGGGCGGTTCCAATGGCCCGGGAGTGTCAGCGTATGCACGGCATGGCCCCGAGCGGCAAGTTGAGGGACCAGTAGTTCCCAACACCGTTCGTCGTGCCACGCACCGTGAATCAGCAAAAACGCCGCCATAAAGCCCTCGAATACTACGCAATACGGTCCCCACGCCTGGTGCACCAAGTATTTGACGCCCAGACTTAAGGACTACAAGATGCGGCAAGGGTCTTAACGGGGGGATAAAGAATGGCGAAATTCTTAGGGTTATTGGCCGTTCTATTGGGCCTGACGGCAGTTTATCTGTCGCTCTGGCCGGTGCCGATTGACCCGATAGCCTGGTCGCCGCCTGAAGATAGGGGAAAATCAGGCCCCTATGCCGCAAATGAAGCCCTGTCGGATCTAACCCGACTGGCCGAGGCGAAAGGCACAGGACCCGAAGATACGACGATCGGACCGGCTGGATGGCTTTACACCGGATATGCCGACGGACGCATTGTTCGCATCAATCCTGCCGAAGGGGCTGAGGCTGATGCTATTGAAATAGCAAATACAGGCGGTCGTCCGCTCGGAGTTCAGTTCGACGCTGCAGGCAATTTGATCGTTGCGGATGCCATAAAGGGGCTCCTGTCCTTGTCGCCAGGTGGCGAACTCAGCGTGCTCACGGATAGTGTCGACGGCGACAAAATGATCTTTGTCGACGATCTCGACATCGCAAGCGACGGCAAGATCTGGTTCTCAGACGCGTCTGCCCGCTTCGATATTCACGATAATCTATTGGATGCGATTGAGAGCAGGACGACGGGACGTCTGCTGACCTTCGATCCTGAGACAGGCGTTACTCGAGTTGAGCTGGATGAGCTGGGATTTGCCAATGGCGTTGCTTTGGCGGCAGACGAGAGTTTTGTCCTGGTTAATGAAACCTTCCGCTACCGCGTAGCCCGCCTATGGCTTACTGGGCCCAAAGCGGGACAATCAGACTTGTTCATTGAGAACCTGCCGGCCCACCCTGACAATATCTCCAGAGCCCCTGACGGCAGCTTTTGGATCGCCCTGGTGGCAGAGCGCTCACCGGAATTGGATCAGGTCCTCCCATGGCCGTTTTGGCGCAAAGTTCTGATGCGCTTGCCAGAGTCCTGGCGTGAGGCGCTGGTGGAGCCCTACGGATGGGTTGTGAATGTCAATGAGGCCGGAGAAGTGATCGGCAACCTCCAGGATCCGACTGGGAATTTTACGACGATCACCAGCGTCAATGAACGCTCGGGGCATCTTTACCTTGGCAGTCTTGTTGAGGAGGCGGTGGGACGTATCGAAGCGCCTTAGGTCGTGCTCCGAAGCTATCTAGTCCGACGGTGGACCTTTCAACTCAACGATATTTCCTTCAGGGTCTTTAATATAAATTGATGGCCCGTTTCCCTCAGCGCCGTATCGAATGCCACTTTCTTCTACTTCGAGGTTGCAGGCGGTGAGGTAGCTCGCCAAGACGTCTTCGTCCCATGGGTCGATCCGCAGGCAAAAATGGTCAACATTTCGATCCTCCGCGGCGCCAATGGGGGTCTCAACCCCGACAATGTCGATCAGCGAACGCCCAGCCCGAAGCTGGGTAATACGATATTGCGGAATTTCCCGCTCGACGATCGCACCAAGTATGTCGACATAAAACCCAATCAGCGTTGCCGGCTCGGCTGTCCGCAGCACGATGTGGTCGAGTCCTTTTAGAGAGAAGGGTCGATCAGCGGGGCTGGGTTGATGTGTCACGGTCGTCACCTGCGTTCTTGGGCAAAAATCTGTCTAAAACCGGCAGAAATGAGCGATTTATCTCGATATATATTGCACCCTGCGCCGCTTCAAGCTATGTGCATGTCTGGACGGCGAACTCTGTCTGTTGGGGCGTGGCCAAGTGGTAAGGCACCGGTTTTTGGTATCGGCATTCGCAGGTTCGAATCCTGCCGCCCCAGCCAATTCGTCGATACTGATCAATATCGAGCATATCGCTCAGAGAGCCCTTTATCCATATTCAATAGCGAATGAGGAAATAACGCCCGGCAGGATGCGCGATATTGCGGCGGCATGAACGTCTCAAAACGAAGCCTGTAAGCGGCTTGGCGTTTTGTGGTGGTACTTGCGGTATAGTTGCCTAGGGGTCAGACAGGAAGAATGATTGAGAGCTACTGTGGGGCACCGTCCACTGATTTAAGCGCAGGTTTTTGACTGGTGGACAGCTTGCCGATCGCTCACACGGACGGGACTTGAATGGTGAGAACAGACGGTGGCTTCTGTCAAACTAGGTCGCTGCATTGCCGTTCAGGGAGGAGGAAGACGCGTGAGTGAAGGAAGGGCTGAGCCAGGCCGTTTGCGTCTATGGGGTTTTTCTCTCCTCATGCTGTTCCTTTCGTTTTTCGGTTTTATCTCACCTAAGAGCGCTGGTGTGATTGTTCCCATCGCGACGACATTGGTTTTCAGCGGCTGGCTTGTGGAACAAAAGAGCCTTGCGGTATTGCGTTCCAAGGTCTGGGGCGGGGTTCTCGCCGTCGGTTGTTTCGCGGGATTAAGTGTCCTCTGGGCGCCAGACCGTGAAATTGCGTTTGATCGCCTGTCGAAACTGGCTGTTTTTCTCCCTGCGGCGATGGCTTTAGTGTTGGTTGCAGCACAGAGCTCCAATATCGGCGGAGATTGGTCGCGCAAGTTTCTTCTAACAGGGTTTGTATTGGGGTTGGTGCTGCTGGCTTGGGCTGCTGCCACCTTCGGTCCTCTGGGCGCGCTGCTCCCTCCTGAATTGCATTACATTCACGGCTATTCAGGCGAAAACCGCGGGGCTGTTCTTTTGGTGCTCCTCTCAACCGCGGTTCTTTTGGCAGCTCGCCGTTTGGTGACCACATCATGGGTGGTTGTCGGCACCGCGACCCTTGGCACGTTGCTGATGCTTGCCGCAAGTCAGACAGCCTTGGCTGCTTTTCTTATATGGGTCGTTGTCTTCGCGGCTGCATCAACTCACCCGGTACTGGCAGGACGCCTTGTGGTGTGGGGCGGGGCATTGGTAATCCTCGCGCAACCGTTTCTTGTTCTGGCCATTGAATGGGTAGATCCATCCCGCAGTTTTGACATAGAGGTTGCATCGGTCGGCGCGCGTCTGGATATCTGGATTGCGGTTGCGCATAAGACTATGGAGGCGCCCTTTTTTGGGCACGGCTTGGAAGCGACAAGGTCCATAACCGATTGGACGAATGAATTTCTCTATTTCGCCGGTCCAGACATCCCGCATCCGCACAATGGCATATTGCAGGTCTGGATTGAAATGGGGCTTGTCGGGGCCTTGATGACCGCACTGATATGGGTGGGCTTAACCCGGTCGATAGATCAGTTCAAGCCTGACGATCACCCGGCATTGTTGGCTTTGGCATCGGCTGTTTTAGTTGTTGTTGGCGTCTCTCACGGTCTGTGGCAGAGCTGGTGGCTGTGGGGTGTTTTCGGCGTGGTGGCTGTAACATTGACGCAGGCGAGGCGGCGCGAATCTTCAGATGGCTAGAATCAATGAAAGCTATCAGAGTTGGCGGTACGCCCAGATGAAGCACAGGACACATGGAACAGCGGATGCATTGCCTGATTAGTGCACGGACTGAACAGCCCGGAATTTTCGGACTATGTTAAAGCGGTGCTTTGATATAGCTGCATCTCTGTGCGCGCTCGCCATTCTCGCAATACCGATGGTCCTAATTGCGGCTATGGTTCGGTTGACTTTAGGGAAGCCGATTTTTTTCCTACAGGACCGGATTGGTCTCAAGGGAGGGCCGTTCCAGATCATAAAATTTCGGACGATGCTCGACGCAACCAATGCCAAGGGTGACCTCTTAGCTGATGAAGAACGCTTGACGACAATCGGACGCATGCTGAGGTCAACCAGCATGGATGAGTTACCCGAGCTTTGGAACATTCTGCGCGGTGACATGAGTTTCGTGGGGCCACGCCCCTTATTGCCGGACTACTTGCCTTACTACCTCCCGGAACAGATGCGGCGCCATGAAGTTCGGCCGGGACTCACAGGGTTGGCGCAGATCAATGGTAGAAATAAACAGAGTTGGGATGACCGCTTTAAGCTGGATGTTGAATATGTTGACACCCAGAGTTTTACAGGCGATCTGCTCATATTGTTGAAGACCGTTTTGCGCGTCATTGCCCGTCAGGGCGTTAGTGCAGACGGGCACCAAACGATGCCGAGGTTTGACGAGCAGGTAAAAGCGGGATTGGCGAGGGGCAAGATGAAAGAGGACACACAGATATGAGGGGCGTTTGGGTGTTGGGAGCCGGAGGCCACGCCAAAGTGGCAATAGCCACATTGCAATCCGAAGGGAAGACAATCGCGGGTGTGTATGACGACGATGTATCAAAACGGGGAGCAGTACTTCTATCAGCCAGCGTCGACGGGGTGACACCTGACCTGTCGTGGTGGCAGACGGAGACCCGCTCGGCGATGATTGCAATCGGCAACAATGCAACAAGGCAACGTGTCGCAAATCTGCCGGCGGAGTGGATTACCGCGACCCACAAAACCGCGCATGTGCATGATACTGTTCGTATCGGTCACGGCTCACTCATTTGTGCCGGTGTTGTCATTCAACCCGATGTGGAAATCGGACAGCATGTGATTGCGAACACATCCTGTTCGATCGACCATGAGTGTAAGATCGGCGACTTTGTTCATATTGCGCCAGGCGCAACGCTGGCCGGTGAGGTAACAGTCGGCGACCGCTCGTTGGTTGGGGCAGGCGCCACGATCATTCAAGGTGTGCAAATAGGATCTGATGCAATTGTTGGCGCCGGCGCGGTGGTCCTTTCAGATGTTGGGGATGGCGAAAAGGTCGCCGGTGTACCTGCGCGGAGTATGAGCAGTGACTGATAGGGACCGTATTTTTCTCTCCGTCCCACACATGTCCGGACGTGAACGCGCGTTGGTGGATGAGGTCTTTGACAGCAACTTCATTGCGCCTGCAGGTCCGATGATCGACCGCTTTGACGCGGCATTTTGTGCAACGACCGGACATAAAGCCGCGGTTGCGTTATCCAGCGGCACAGGTGCCATGGACATAGCACTGCGATTGGTCGGCGTCGGGCAGGGTGATGATGTCTGGGTGGCGGACCTGACCTTCATTGGAGGCGTTTCGCCGATTAAGTTTCATGGGGCCAATCCTGTCTTTTTGGATGTTTCGGCTGATACATGGACACTTGACCCAACACTTCTTGCAACAGAGCTCGAAAAAGCAGACCAAGCGGGCAAGTTGCCGAAGGCGGTCATACCGGTTGATCTATATGGGCAGTCGTGTGACCTGGATCAGATTGTGAGCATCTGCGATCGCTATGGAATTCCTGTCATTGTTGACTCCGCCGAGGCAATGGGCGCTCGATACAAAGACCGGCATGCGGGGAAGGGCGCTAAGCTCGCTGTCTATTCATTCAATGGCAACAAGATCATCACGACAGCTGGTGGCGGTGTGCTCGCCAGTGACGACGAGGAAATGATCGCGCGCGCCAAGTACCTATCTCAACAGGCCAGACAGCCGGTAGCCCATTATGAGCATACAGAGACCGGCTATAACTACCGCATGCCGAGCCTCTGTGCAGCGGTCGGCGTTGGACAGCTGGAAGTCCTCAATGAGCGAGTTCATCGTCGGCGTGAAATATTCGCCAAATATAGGAAAGCGTTTAACTCAATTTCATCAGTCTCAATGATGCCGGAGGCAGACTATGGAGTCTGCAACCGTTGGTTGTCGGTAATTACCGTTGATTCAGGGGAATCTCAGGTGACGCCGGCAGAAATCTGTCATTTCGCAGATAAGCAAAACATCGAGTGCAGGCCGGTCTGGAAACCTATGAGCCAGCAGCCTGTCTTTCAAAACGAACGTTTTACCTCGACGGGAGTTTCCGATAAGCTATTCTCAACAGGGGTGTGCTTGCCATCAGGCAGCTCGATGGATGATGACCAGATCGAACGAGTGGTGCTGACAATAAGGGCAGCGCTCAAACGATCTTAAGTGTTTGTGGGGACGGGCGTGTCACAGCGCATTTTGTATATTTTTCCGTTGGCCATCAATCTCACGATACATTGGGTGGATCGTGTGAAATGGGTGGCATCTCTCGGCGCTGATGTTCACGTCGCCGTTCCTGATGATCCGGTTCTCGATGAACTGGATTTGGAAGGAATTACTCTTCACCGCATCAATGCGCCGAGAGATCGTATGCGGTTTCTATATGATTTCTCGCTCATAAAAGAAATTCCGCGTGTTATCAGAGCCGTCCGTCCTGATCTCCTTCACGCGGCAACAACGCGTCCGGTGCTGTACGCAGGTCTGTTTGGGCGCTTGTTCGGCGTCCGCTCCGTAGTGCTGAGCGTCACGGGCCTGGGATATTTGTTTATTGGCCAATCCCTTGCGATCAGAACATTGCGCGCTATCGCATCGATCGCGTACAGATTTGTGCTCAAACAAAAAAACTCGGTGACAATCTTCGAAAATCCCAATGATAGGGACGTATTTCTTCAACGCGGATATGTCAACGAAGAGCAAACCTTTGTGCTGGTGGGGGGCGGCATAGATTTAGAGAAATATGTTCACGCGCTCGAACCTGAAACAAAAAAGCCGATCGTCATTCTCGCGGGCAGGTTGCTCAAAGACAAAGGGGTTGTCGAATTCTATGAGGCTGCCAAGACCCTCGCGCTAAGGGGTGTGCAAGCACGATTTGTTCTTGTCGGAGATGTTGATCCTGGAAATCCGGCAACCCTTGCGCCTACGACGATTAGAAACTGGGTAGAAACAGGTCATATCGAATGGTGGGGCTGGAGGACGAACATGATTGAGGTCTATCAGCAGTGTAGCCTCTTTTGTCTTCCCTCTTACCGAGAAGGGGCGCCACGGACGATTATTGAAGCCGCCGCGATCGGGCGTGCAACAGTGGCAACGGATGTCCCCGGGTGCCGCGATGTCGTGATCGACGGAGTGACAGGACGGCTGGTGCCGGCCAAAACTGTGGCACCACTCGCAGACGCTTTGCAGGATTTGATTGAAGACCCGCCGTTGAGACGGGAGATGGGGACGGCCGCTCGCCGCTATGCGGAACGGTCGTTTTCCAACCAACAGCGGGCAAGAGAGCTCGTCAAGATCTACGAGGAGTATTTTGAACAACCCCTTGTGGAAACACCAAAAGACTCGGAAAGTCAGGTGAAGGCTCAATCCGTATCCTGAACCTGAAGCACGAAACTGAACTTCCGCCGCACCGCTGAGGGCGGCACATCCATAATGTCGCTGCCATCAATCAGGAAGTCGCCGGGTGGCGCTAAAGAGGCCAGACCGACTAGAGCGTGAATGTCCTTACCACCGGCACCTCATCTTCCATCCTGACCCGCATCGCATATTGAGGCGGGTCCATGGCAAGTACGTGGACCATGTCCGTCGCGGGGAATTCAGGTTGGGCAGGGTCCAGGAATTTGGCGGCGGCCTCGGACCCTTGCGTGCGGTCAAAGGCCTGGTCATGGCTGATGCCCCCGGCCTGCCCAAGCAGGGTCAGGAGCAAATCGCCACAGGCGACGTCTTCGTCACCAGTCGGATGCGTCGCGACCAGCAACAGGCGCGTCGCGCCCGTCTCTGCCAACCTTGCCACTTCCTGTGCGGTTGCCTCGGCATTGCTGAGGCCCGTCACCAACACATGGGAGGCGGCCTCGAGCGCTTGGATCGCCATCCGCGTCCCGTTGGTGGTGCGGTGGACAAGCGTCAGGCCGGTGAGATCCAATCCGGCGATCTGGGCAGGCGAGTTCCCAAAATCAAACCCGTCTATGGGCAGCGCCTCAATTTCGCCCGCCAGGAGACTGTCTGGATAAGCGGCGGCCAACGCGCGTGCGGCTTCAACCTCCTCAGCCAGCAGGATGCGCTCAGCGCCATTGTCGAACGCTGTCTTAGCAAACGTAAAAGCACGGATGACGTCGATCACGACGGCGACGTCGTGCGTGCCCTCAATCGCCCCGTGTCCCTTGTGTCGGGCGACGCTCAGGTCGGGTGAGGTCATTGGGGCTTAGAAGAACGCCTGTATGCCGGTCTGCGCCCGGCCAAGGATCAGCGCATGGATATCGTGCGTGCCTTCATAGGTGTTGACCGTTTCCAGGTTCATGGTGTGGCGGATCACGTGATATTCGTCGGAGATCCCGTTGCCCCCATGCATGTCGCGGGCAACACGGGCAATGTCGAGCGCCTTGCCGCAATTGTTCCGCTTCATAAGCGAAATGGACTCAGGTGCCGCTGTATTGGCATCGAAGTTCCGGCCAAGCTGCAGGCAGGAATGGAGGCCAAGGGTGATCTCTGTCTGCATGTCCGCGAGTTTCTTCTGGATGAGCTGGTTGGCGGCAAGCGGGCGCCCAAACTGATTGCGCTCCAAGGTATAGGTGCGCGCCGCGTGCCAGCAGAATTCTGCAGCCCCAAGCACGCCCCAGGCGATCCCGTAGCGGGCGCGGTTAAGACACCCGAACGGCCCTGCAAGGCCCCGCACATTGGGAAGCAGGTTTTCTTCCGGCACAAAACATTCGTCCAGCATGATGCCGCCGGTAATGGAAGCCCGCAGAGACATCTTGCCTTCGATCTTCGGCGTCTCGAACCCCTCAAATCCCCGCTCGACGATAAAGCCGCGGATGACATCGTCTTCAGTCTTCGCCCACACAACGGCCAGATCGGCGATCGGGGAATTGGTGATCCAGAGCTTGGAGCCGGAGAGCGAATAGCCGCCGTCAACCTTCTTGGCTCTTGTCTTCATAGAGCCAGGGTCGGACCCGTGATCGGGTTCGGTGAGGCCGAAGCAACCAACCCATTCGCCGGTCGCGAGTTTGGGGAGATATTTCATCCGCTGTTCTTCGCTGCCATAGGCATAGATCGGATGCATCACCAGGCTTGATTGCACGCTCATGGCGGAGCGATAGCCACTGTCGACCCGCTCGACCTCGCGGGCAACCAGGCCATAGCAGACATAGTTGAGCCCGGCGCAGCCATATTTTTCTGGAATGGTGGAACCCAAAAGCCCCTGTTCGCCCATCTGGTTCATGATCGAACGATCGAAAACCTCGTTGCGATTGGCTTCGATGATCCCCGGCATCAGCTTATCTTGCGCGAAGGCAGCGGCACTGTCCCGGACCATCCGCTCTTCTTCGCTCAACTGGTCGTCGAAACCGAGTGCATCCTCCCAATTGAACGGAGGAAGTTTGGGGTTGGCGACGGGCTGAGTGTCGGTGGACGCGGCGGCCTGAGACATGAAAAGGCTCCAATCAAAATGAATAGTTAGGAGTGATATAGCACTTGAAACCGGCCGCGACTACGGGGCGTTTTCCGCTGCGTATTCCTGGAGTTCAGCGCTCAGAAAATCGACCAGAAGCCGAACCCGCCTGCTGGCGCGCAGGTCCTCGTGATAGGCAAGCCACATTTCCATAGTGAATTCGAACTGATCGTGAAACACAGGCACCAAGGCGGGGTCGCGGCGCGCGATCCCTGCTTGAGCGCCACCAATGCCCGCGCCTGCCCGTAGGAGCGCCAACTGCGCGAGCTCAGAGTCGCTTCTAAGGGTGAACGTATTGGGTGGCACCGAGAATTGTCCAATCCGGATCAGGTCCAATATCCGTGAATTGTCGTCATACCCGATGACAGCCATGCCAGCGATCTCGGGCAGAGAGCCGGGCAGGGGGTGTTTGGCGAGATAGGTTTCGTGGGCATAGAGATTGACGCGGGCATCGCCCACATGCCGGACCACCAGTGCCGTTTGCGTTGGCCGCGCCATTCTGAGCGCCACATCCGCATCGCGCCGCAGCAAATCCTGCTGGCGGTCGTCGAGATTCAGTTCAATGTCAATATAGGGGTATTGCTCATGGAAGCGGGCGAGCATCGCCGGCAGCACCTCCGCGCCCATGATCTCACTTGAAGTGAGCCGTACGGTGCCGCGTGTTTCCGAGGCCTCGCCGCTTGAGGTGCGCATAAGCGCTGCTGCTGCAGCCTCCATCGTTTCCACATGGGGAAGCAGCTCCAGAGCCGCGTCTGTCGGCGCAAGGCCCATCCGCGACCGCGTGAAAAGAGGCGTCTCCAGCGTCGCCTCCAGGCTGTCGATGTGGCGCCCGAGGGTTGGTTGGGTGAGCTTGAGTGAGGCTGCGGCAGCGGAAAGGCTCCCCTCGCGGAGCACGGCAATAAACGAGCGATAAAGGGCCCAATCCGGTTCAATCTCATTCATACAAAAAAGTATAGAAAATCCACAAAAATAGGCAATTTATATTCATACATGTTTGTTGCATATCAGTGGGGCAAATGAAACGGAGCCCATCTGATGACCCAAACTTCCCAAACTCCCTCAAAGACCCTTCTCGTTATCGGCGCCACCGGCGGCATCGGCGGTGAGGTCGCGAAATCCTTTGCCCGCGGCGGTTGGACCGTCCGTGCCCTCGCCCGAAAACCGAAACAGGCAGCGAAAAACTTCGGCCACCTCGGCGTGACTGACTGGCGAAAAGGTGATGCCCTGAAGGAAAAAGACGTCCTGAAAGCAGCCAAGGGCGCGGACGCGATCTTCCATGGCGCTAATCCACCCGGCTACCAGAAGTGGCGGGAGCGCGCCGTGCCAATGCTCGCCAACGCGATTGCCGCTGCCAAAGCCGAAAACGTGCGGCTGCTCTTTCCTGGCAATGTCTACAATTTTGGTCCTGACGCCTGGCCGCTGCTGAAAGAAGACTCGCCCCAAAACCCCCAGACAAACAAGGGGGGCATCCGCGTCGAAATGGAACAGATGTTGGTTGAGGCAGGCATCCGCTCCCTCACCGTCCGCGCTGGCGACTTCTTTGGAGCCCACGCGCCGGGCTCTTGGCTTCCCAATGCGTTGGTCAAGCCCGGCAAAGAAATCAGATCTGTTGTCTATCCGGGCCTGCACGACAAGGGGCATGCCTGGGCGTACCTGCCAGACCTTGCGGACACGTTCCGCCGCCTGATGGAGCGGGAAGATAACCTTGCCCAGAACGACATTTTTCACTTTCGCGGGCACTTCTTTCACCACGGCGTTGAGATGGCACAGGCGATCGCGCGGGTGGCCGGCGATGAAAACATGAAGGTGAAAAAAATGCCGTGGGGCGTGATCCGGCTGGCCTCGCCCTTCGTGGCCATGCTGCGGGAGCTCTTGGAGATGCGGTATCTCTGGCAGGAAACCGTCGAGCTCGATAATGCAAAACTGGCGGCGTTCTTGGGGGAAGAACCCCATACGCCGATCGACGTAGCTCTCCGGCAAGCGCTGGCAGGTATGGACTGCCTGGACGCGCACACGATGGACGCGACGGAACGTGAAGTTGCGGCATAACAACCAAGTGGCTGGTCAGGCGATCAGTTGGCCTCGCTTCTCAGCTGATCGGCTGTCTGCGTTTCGCAGTCGTCCTGTTCGGACGGGCATATCGGGTTATCGATGCAAACAAGTCCAGGCTTGCCCGCTTTGGTGCGTTGCTTGGCCTTGTACATACTCTTATCAGCGTGTGCGACCAGTTCATCCACACTGTGGAACTGTGTCGGTCCGGTTGTGGCGATCCCAACGCTGGCACCCACAGGTGAACTGGCTTCCTCATACATCAGCTCTGCAAATCGCTCCGCAACGCGGGCGGCAGCGCTTGCTGGAGCATCGGGCAGGAGAACGCAGAACTCGTCGCCGCCAAGGCGACAGACAATGTCGCTTTCTCGCGACGCTTGTTTTAGATGCTTGACCACGCTGACAAGAAGGTTGTCGCCTACTTGATGGCCCAGCGTGTCATTAAGGAGCTTAAAATCGTTTATGTCGATGTACAGAAGCGACAATTCGCGATTGGCGCGTTTCGCTGCGGCCAATTCTCGTTTGGCATGTTCGCCAAAGGCCCGCTTGTTATGTGCGCGCGTCAGTTCGTCAGTCAAGGCAAGTTCTTTTAACTGTTGCGTGCGCCGGGCAATCTGCTCTTCGAGGCTTTTAGCGTAGCTCGCCGTTTCCTGCTGGGCTGCGGAAACTTCCGTTGTGAGCGCATTGATGTATGTGTCAAACACCAATTGTGAGTCGAAGAACAGGATCTTTTGGATCGCCTCTTTGCGAGCATGAAGCTCAATTGGACTGTCTGAGATTTCATCCATGATCGCGTACAAGACGGCGCTTAGTCGCCTGAGTGCCGACAGGAAGAATTTTGGCGTTACCCCAATGCGCCAATGAACTTTCCCTACACGCAGACGAGAGTTTACGTATTCATGGTCATAGGAACCGCTAAATAGTTCGAGAATGTAGGTGCGCATCGTACTTTTGACGCGCGACAGTGTTTCTGAATCACCGATGATCAGCGCAATTTCAGGATCATCAATTTGACGCGCATAGAATTCTTCGATTGCCCAATCCAGACGCTCTGCCACTGCAGGTTTGCAAGACAGCAACACCGCGGCATCTCTCTCGCCAAGACCGAACAACCGCCTGCGTTTTTCGATCTCCCGATCAGAAAAGTTCATCTGCTCCGCAAGCGTGTGATCAATAATATTCACACCGACCCCCCAAAACCCAGTTCATCTGCCCCGGACGAACAGCTTAGATCGACAGTATTGAAGGAATTGCAAACCCTCATTCGGGACAGTCAGCTAAGAGCCGCCGATACACAGGCGAGGAAGGGTTTATAGTTAACGGTCCGTTAAATGACTTCTCGCGCAAAAACAAAAAATCCCCACGGGCGACACCCGCGGGGCTTAGACATTCATCGACTAGAATCCGATCAGCTTGCTTTGGCGTTGAACTGTTCGCGGGCTTCGTTGAACTCGGCCTTCATGCGGTCGACCAGGTCTGCGACGGAGGGTGAGTCATTGATCAGGCCAATACCCTGACCGCATCCCCAGATGTCCTTCCAGGCTTTCTGTTTCATGTTGCCGCCGGAGCCAAAATTCATCTTGGACTTGTCGGCGACCGGAAGGTTGTGCGGGTCAAGCCCGGCATCAGCGATGGACGGCGCCAGATAGTTGCCATGCACCCCTGTGAACAGGTTCGAATAGATGATGTCGTCTGCGGCGTATTTCTGAAGTGCGTCCTTGTATTTCGGGTCTGCATTCGCTTCTTCCGTCGCAATGAAGCGCGAGCCGACATAAGCGAGGTCTGCGCCGAGTGCCAGCGCAGAAGCAACAGAGAAGCCGTCTGAGATGGAACCGGAGAGCAGGATGGTACCGTCAAAGAATTCTTTGACTTCCCGTACCAGCGCGAACGGAGACAGCGTGCCGGCGTGACCGCCTGCACCAGCGCAAACCAGGATCAGACCGTCAACGCCTTGCTCGGCCGCTTTCTTGGCATGCTTCACATTGATCACGTCGTGGAAAACCTTGCCGCCATAGGAGTGCGCCGCTTCGACGATCTCCGCGGGTGGGCGCAATGACGTAATGATGATGGGGACTTCGTGTTTGGTGCAAACCTCCATGTCATGCATCAGGCGATCGTTGGACGCGTGACAGATCTGGTTGACGGCGAAGGGGGCCACTTTTTTGTCAGGGTTGGCCGCCTGGTATTCGGCCAGCTCTGTTTTGATGCGGATGATCCACTCTTCCAGCACAGGCTCCGGGCGCGCGTTGAGCGCGGGGAAGGAGCCAACGATCCCTGCCTTACACTGGGCAATGACAAGTTCTGGTCCCGATACGATGAAAAGCGGCGAGCCCACCACTGGGATTTCCAGTGAGTTCTGCAAGACGGGAGGTAGCGACATGGATCAGTCTCCGAGCGATCTGGTTCAACTTTGTTGAGCGGGAATATAGTGCGGTTCTCGCCAGGTGACAGGTTCGTTTATGATCAGGTTGATGTCATTTCGTGAACAGTGCGGCAGTCATTTTTGACCTCAGGAAACCCGGCCGAGAAGGTGATCCCTGTCTTGTTTGCCCCGCTCCGCAATGAAGTCGAAAACCGTTGCGACAGGCTCCGTCTGACGCAGGTCGGGATGCGCGAGCAGCCAGATATCCGTGGCACTGAAGAGCTTGTCCGGGGCGATGCGCACGAGATCCGGATGATGGTCGCCGATAAGACAGGTGAGAACGGATATGCCGACGCCCATGCGCACGGCCCGAAGCTGATCCGCCGTCGATGAGCAGCGGAGCCAGGTGGGGGCCTCCCGGGTCACATGGTTTGACCATTTATTGAGTTCGGTTTCAGCCGCGGCGCCGGAAAATCCGATCACAGTGTGAGACGCCCACTCTTCCCGCGACGAGGGAATCCCATGCTTTTCGACATATTGCTTAGACGCGTAGAAAGCGACGCCGCAGCGCGCAATCTTTTTGCCCACCAGGTTTTCCTGCCCGGGGCCATAAAGCCGGATCACAATATCTGCTTCCCGGCGCCGGACGCTGGCGGGCCACGCATCGGTCACATATTCCATTTCAATGTCAGGATAGGCTTCGTGGAACTCCTGCATGTGGGGCATCAGCCAATAGCCTGCGAGGGTGGCGGCAGTGGAGACCCGGACGACACCTTTCGGGCTTTCGCCTTCCGCCGCCGCGATCCGCTCAGCCCGGAGCGCGGCAGACGCCATCAGGTCTGCCTCATGCTTTAGGTGATCTCCCGCAGGTGTCAGGGCATAGCCGTCAGTGTCCCGGACAAACAGTTTCTGACCGAGATGCCGCTCCAGCTCCGCGATATGCCGCCCGACCGTTGCATGGCTGAGTTTCAGCCGCCGACCGGCTGCGGAATGGGATCCAGCGTCCGCGACGGCCAGAAAGGTGCGAAAGAGGTTCCAATCAGCGCCCGTGTTCATAAGCGATCTCATGTTGTGCAATTATGAACCGTAATGTGGAGCGAGCCAGCGGAAAATTCAAGGTTTAGAGGTCCGAACGCCCTCGCGGACCGCTGGAAAGATGCACAAGGCGCGCCGATTTGCTAAATCTCAGGGATGAGATTTTGGAGATCGGCCCGAATTCACCATGAGACGTGATCGAGAGCGCCGATAACAGGGGAGACAAACGTGCTCAAGACAAGATTTACGGAATTGTTCGGTGTCGAACACCCGATCGCTCAAGGCGGCATGCAATGGGTTGGACGGGCGGAACTCGTCGCAGGCGTGGCCAATGGCGGTGGCCTGGGTTTCATCACGGCACTCACGCAGCCGACGCCGGAAGATCTCTCAAAGGAGATCAAGAGATGTCAGGACATGACCGACAAGCCTTTCGGTGTGAACCTCACGATCCTGCCGGCGCTGAACCCGCCGCCTTACGATGAGTACCGCCAGGCCATCATCGACAGCGGTGTAAAGATTGTGGAAACCGCCGGCAACAACCCGGCAGACCACATCGTTGAATTCAAAAAAGCCGGTGTGAAAGTCATCCACAAATGCACCGCGGTCCGACACGCCCTCAAAGCAGAAAAGATGGGTGCTGACGCCATTTCCATTGATGGGTTTGAATGCGCGGGCCACCCTGGCGAAGACGACATTCCGGGCTTGATCTTGATCCCAGCCGCCGCAGATAAAGTCAAAATCCCCATGATCGCTTCTGGCGGCTTTGGTGATGCCCGCGGCTTGGTGGCTGCTCTGGCGTTGGGCGCCGAAGGCATCAATATGGGCACGCGCTTTATGGCGACGGCTGAGTCACCCATCCACCAGAAGGTGAAGGAACAGATTGTGGAGAATGATGAACGGGCGACCGATCTCATTTTCCGCACGCTTCGCAACACGGCGCGAGTCGCGCGCAACGATGTCAGTCAGGAAGTTGTCGCCATTGAGCGCAAAGGCGGCGCAACGATTGAGGACATCGCTCATCTGGTCGCCGGTAAGCGCGGCAAGGTCGTCTACGAAGAGGGCGATCCGAACTATGGCATCTGGTCTGCCGGCATGGTGCAGGGCCTGATCCACGACGTGCCCACCTGCGGCGAGCTCATCTCCCGCATTGTCACGGAAGCAGAGGCGATCATCGCAAGCCGCCTTGGTGGCATGGCTGGGAACGCGAGCGCCCAAGCCGCAGAATGATCTGACAGAAATCGGTATTGAAGGGCTCGGCAGACATGCCGGGCCTTTTTTTGAGCCGGAATCCGCCCTCAGTCCAAAACCAGGGTGCGCAGTGCGCGGGAGCGGGGTACTCTCAGAGAAAGAGGGGGAGATAGATATGGCGCAGACACAAGTTTCAGACTTTCAGTCCATCGAGGTGATGCCCAACCCGAGCGGGTTCGGTGCCTGCATCACAGGCCTCGATATCTCCAAGCCTCTGCCTTCCGAAACATTGCAGGAGGTGAAAGACGCCTGGGCGGCCCATGGCGTCATCTTTTTTCCGGATCAGCCGCTCACCCTCGATGAACTCGAAGCCTTCACGCTTCAGTTCGGGGAGTTCGGGGAAGACCCCTTCATAGAGTCCATGGAAGGGCGGCCCCACGTGCTCGAACTGCGCCGCGAGCCGGATGAGAAGGCGACGAATTTTGGCGCGGGCTGGCATTCGGACTGGAGTTTTCAGGAGACCCCGCCAGCGGGCACCATTCTTCATTCTGAAGTCACACCTCCTGTTGGCGGCGACACGCTCTATGCCGATGGCACACGTGCTTATGACGACCTGTCGGACGAGATGAAGGCGCGGCTCGATGGATTGACGGCGATCCACAGCGCCATCCTGCCCTACGGGTCCAAAGGCCTTTTTGCGCAAGAGACCGAGAAGCGCACGATGAAAATCATTTCATCGACCAAAGCCGAAACAACCCAATTGCATCCTCTCGTCCGCACCCATCCGGTGACGGGACGCAAGGCGCTCTTCGTGAGCCCGACCTACACCATTGGCATTGAGGGGATGGAAGATGCAGAAGCACAGGCGCTCTTGGGCGAACTCTTTGCCCACATGGTCCAGGATAAATATGTCTACCGTCACAAGTGGCAGCAAAACATGCTGACCCTTTGGGACAATCGGTGCTGCTTGCATCTGGCGGATGGCGGCTATGACGGGCATTTGCGGGTCATGCATCGCACCACCATCGCGGGCGATGTGCCGGTTTGATGATGCGCCGCGCAAGCCCTAGTTTTTACAATGAAGACCGTCGCATCGGAATGCGAATTCCGCTTCTTCTCCTGAAATGTAGTTTTGCCAACTATTCCCATTGGATTGATGGCAAGACGCTTGAATGAATCCTTCAAGGCCGACAAGAACTTCAGTACCCGAAACTACTGCTGTCTGATGTGGACCAATCGTGGTTGGAGCGCACCAGTTCGTCCAATCTGAACTGCATTCGCTAGCTTCATCTGGGTAGTTGCAGGAGCCAAGCTTATTGGTAGCCTGCAGATTTGCTGGGCCAAGATTGGTAATGGTTACTCCTTTTATGATCCCGTCGCCCGCTGAGTCATACAGCAATTTAGTCGCCCTAGAGTAGTTGCCGTGAACCACTGCTACTTCAGTAAGTGTTCCTGCAGCATCGACAGGCTCGTCAGCGATCGCGATCTGAGTACTGCCGAAAGTTGCAATTGCAAAAAGCAACAAGGAAATTCGGGTGGTTTGCCTTTTTTTCATTCCAGCCCCCAAAAATTAAAACATATATTTTAATATGTGCCACTGCAAGTTTGCCTTCTACGCCGAGCTTCACGAATGTTCGAAAAAATAGGCGCTAGGTTCCCAGAACCAGCACAACGAGCCCGCCGACAATGAGCAACACACCGGCGATTTCCTTTGCATTCGCTTGTTCGCGGAACCAGAACCAGGAAACGGCAAAGGTGAAGACCAGTTCAATCTGTCCGAGCGCGCGGACATAGGCGGCATTTTGCAGCGTCATAGCTGAAAACCAGGCGATGGACCCCAACGCACCGGCGACCCCGATGGCGAGTGACGCTGGCCAGTTCTTGAGCGTAGCCACAAGAGAGACGCGATCGCGCCATAGAAGCCAGGCGGTCATGAGCAGGGTCTGTATCGTCAGCACCACCGCAAGAGTGATGGCGGCGGGCACCAGGAACCCCTCCATGCCAAGCGACAGGGACCCCGCGCGATAACAGACGGCCGCAACACCGTAGGCCGCCCCGGAGCCAATCCCCATCAACGCCGCGCGTTCCGTGAGGGAGGTGATCAGCGCCGTGGGGGAGGCCTCCGTCCGTGCCATCGAGATCGCCATCACGCCGATAAGGCTCACCGCAATGCCGATACCGGCGCCGACGGTAATGGTCTCGCCAAACACAAAAATACCAAAGAGCGCGGTTTGCACCGTTTCTGTTTTGGAATAGGTCGTCCCCACAACGAAGTTGCGGTGCGCAAACAAAGCAACGAGCAGCACAGTGCCGATGATCTGGGCGACGCCACCCAGGACGGCATAGATGAAGAACTCCGGCGGCGGCGCAGCAACATCAACGTCAAAAGTCGCGAGCAGGACCCATAGATAGATAATTGCGACCGGCAGCCCAAAAAGGAAACGCACATAGGTGGCGCTGGTCGCCGTCAGATCACGCGCAAGTTGACGCTGCAGGGCGGACCGCAGGTTCTGCAGAAACGCGGCGGCGATGGTGATGGCGATCCAGAGCGGCATCAGGCGTCAGGTCCGCCCTGTTCTTCATGCAGATTTGGACGTTCTGGTGCGCCGAGGGCGCGCAGCACGCCCTCGACAAAGTCACTTTTCGCCTGCGCATAGCTCTCCACATCATTGGGGAAGCGGGCAGCAAGCTCTTCCTTTAAAGTTTGATAGGCCGCCCGCAGCTGACCATTAGCCCGCAGCGCATCTCGGAACATAAGATGACGTTCAATCTCAATGTGACCCGTTTCAAACATGTGCACGTTGACAGAAAGGGAACCCTTGCGCCGAAAAAAGTGACGGCCTTCAATTCCGTAGGCGCCGAAATAGATGAAGCCCATTGGCTCCAGCAGCGGTGCGATCGACGGGCCATCATCGTGACGTCTGAGCTCGGGCATCATGTCAATGAGGGGCTTCGCCGCCAAGCCTGGCACGCTGGTCGAGCCAATGTGATGGACCGCAACAAGCAGGTCTCCGCAGGCCGCCTTCATTTGCCCCGCTAAATAGTCGAACTGCTGGGACCAAAGAGGATCGTAGGGCGCCAGCACTACCGGATCGGCCGCATGCTTCTCAAGCGACGCTTTTGCAACGTCGCTCAGGTCATCGTTCGTCATGTCGTCCAGAGCTGGTGATGTCAGTCAACCAGCGCCCCATAGACCAGCTGCTGCATCTGGGGCCGCAGAGGGTAGGCCCGAGAGGGCATGAGCTGCGTCATCAAAATGCCAATCAGGTCTTCCTGTGGATCAATCCAGAAATAGGTCGAGGCCGCGCCACCCCAAGAGTGGTTGCCCTCTGAAGTTACCGCCTGCGCTTCAGCCGGATCGATAATTACGGAGAAACCGAGACCAAACCCCGTGCCTTCGGAGCCTGTTTCTGAAAAGGCGGATTGATCCATTTCCGGCATGGTCTTGCCGCCCGGCAGGTGGTTGAGTGTCATGTAATCAACGGTCTTGGGCGACAGGATGCGCACCCCGTCCAACTCTCCGCCATTGAGGAACATCTGGCAGAAGCGCCAATAGTCCGTCATGGTCGACACGAGCCCGCCGCCGCCGGAGAAGAAGGGCTTTGGACTGGCATAGGTGCTCTTGTCGCTGCCCGGATCAAACAGGCGGACCTCTTTGGTCTTGGGATCTTTTTCGTAGTTCGCCGCGAAGCGTGTGATCTTCTCTGCGGGAACCATGAAGCCCGTATCGACCATGCCCAGTGGTCCAAAAATATGCTCTTGCAGGAACTTGTCGAGCGGCTGTCCTGAAAGCACTTCCACCAAGCGACCACAGACGTCCGTTGCGACAGAATAGCTCCACTGCGTGCCCGGCGAGAAGAGCAGGGGAATGTCTGAAAGAGCATCGCAGAACTCTTCCAGGTTCATACCGTTGGCGGTGGCCGCACCTTCAATGCCCTGTTTCCGGTAGATCTTGTCGACAGGATGCACATGCATAAAGCCGTAGGTGAGACCGGACGTGTGCGTCAGCAGATCCCGGATCGTCATTGCCCGCTCGCACGGCTTGGTGCGATAGTCGTCATATGTGCCGCCGTCCCATACCTGCAGTTTTTTGAACGAAGGTATGTAGCGGTGCACTTCGTGGGAAAGCTGAAAAAGCCCGCGCTCGTAGAGCATCATGAGAGCGACAGAGGTTATCGGCTTCGACATGGAGTAGATGCGGAAGATGGTATCTTTCTCTAATGGGAGCGAGTTTTCGCGGTCCCGCTCGCCCACCGTTTCGAAATGGGCGATCTTGCCGCCCCGCGCCACGAGGGTGGAGACACCGGCGAGCTTGCCCTTATCCACATAGGAGCCGAAATAGTTGGAGATATTGGAAAGCCGGGCACTGTCGAGCCCGACATCTTCAGGCGTCGTGAAAGGTGTTTCCGCGTTCATGGTCTCCCCCAATCAGAATTTTTGTTGGGGCGATCATAGCCGCGGGTGGGCCTTTGGGCCAGAAATCAAAACGGCTGGAAGAATGGGGTGCCGCAAGGGATTGCGACACCCGCAATCTGTTTTGACTTTTCTTAGTTGCTTTCTTTCAGCGTCAAAAAGACAGAGCCATCGTACTTATTGTCGGCGCCGGATGCCGAGTCGATGATCCAGCCGACGCCGCCCCCAAGAATGATGTTCCCGGCCGTCATGGCGGCAACGTCAGACTTATTGTGGTAGCTCGCGTCTTCGTACCCGTCCTTGGAGCATTTGATGGTGATGTCGTGCTTGGTCTTGTCAATGTTCGCGACCCCGGGCGTCGGGTCTACTTTTGCGATCGTCCGGCCTTCTCGTTCAAATAGACAGCTAGCACCCGACGGGTCTGTATTCACAACAATGTCTTGAGACGTGCCTTCGATAATTGATGAACATCCCCCAATAGCGACAGCAACAAGCGCTGCGCAAACTACTCGATACATACTTCCCCCAATATTCGGTGAACTAAAAAATACAACTCAGTATGTATAGGGGTGGCATTTCAGTAAGTCAGCCGAAAAGAGTCCTTGACGTTTCAGTCAAACTCGGAAGCAGTCGACAACATTGGCCATCCAGGCCTTCATATTGTCGCCAAGCGAGGCGTCTGTTTTGCCGTGGCGCACCAGCACGAGGTCGCAATCCGGCACCACAATCGTGAACTGTCCTTCAAACCCGTTGGCTGAAAAGCTGCCTGGGCCGCCACGTTCCAGCCACCAATGCGCACCGTAGGGACCGTCTTCTTCGAGCATGGCGGGGGTTTGTGGCGTAGGAGTGCGCGCATAGTCTACCCAGCCTTCAGGCAGAATGCGCTGACCGTCCCAAACGCCATCGCGCAGGTAGAGCGTCCCGAATTTTGCGAAATCGCGCGCGGTGGCAAAACAGAAGGAGGAGCCGATAAAGGTACCCGCATCGTCGAACTTCGGCTCGGCACTCTTCATGCCAATCGGATCGAGCAACTCCTCACGCATGAACTTCTCGAAGTTGGACCCAGTGGCGCCCAGAGCTCGGGCCGCGCACCGCGCGACGATATTTGACGTCCCGCTGGAATAGGACCAATGCGACCCCACGGCATGTTCCAGATCGAAAGACGCAGCGAAGGCGGCGGTATCTTCCTTGCCTGCACCCCAAAGCATCTCGATCACGTCCGAGGGCGCCTGGTCCGTATATTCTTCTCGAAACGCCAGGCCGCTCGACATGCGCAGCAGCTGGTCCAGTGTGATTGTATGACGAGGGTCTGTGGGATCATCCCATTCGGGCACATCTGCGCGCGCATGGATATCGATCTTGCCGTCGCGCACCAGAATACCAATGAGTGCCTGGGTGATGCTTTTTGCTTCCGACCAGGAAGGAAACGTCGAGGCCGCCGTGAAATCTTGCGCGTAGTGCTCCGCAACAATCTTGCCATGTTGGACGACAAGCAATGCATGGGTTTCGCCCATGTCCGGTCCGTTTTGCGCGCCGAACCCGTCGTCAACAAGCGCGTCAAGCCGCGCCCGATCAACCCCCGCTTTGGGTTCAGCGGTCTCCCAGTCGGCGGTCGGCCAGGAAACGTCCTCGGGATGGGCCGGGAGAGGAAGAAGGGACGCATTGCTCATGGAAAACCGCCTAATGAAATCGTGAGGCCGCAGAATGGGTGACTGCGGCATGAATGACAAGTCACGGTTGCGATTGCAGCGCGGGCGTCTTTCCTGTTTGATGCCGTCAACAAGACAAAAAGCACGACAGGGAGAAGAGGGTGGCTTTACCGAGAATTGGCATTGACGGGTCGTGGTTCATGGATGCGGACGGACGCCGTGTCATTTTACGCGGCGTAAATCTCGGCGGCGATTGCAAAATGCCTTACCCGGATGGCGGGACCAACCATCCCACAGATTTTTCTGATCATCGCACTGTGTCATTCATCGGCCGACCGTTCCCCTTGGAAGAAGCCGACGAGCATTTTTCCAGGTTGCAAGCCTGGGGCTTCAATTGTCTGCGTCTTCTCACCACCTGGGAGGCGGTAGAGCATGCGGGGCCCCGCGCCTATGACACAGATTATCTGGATTATTATGCGGAGCTTTGCCGCCGGGCCGGTGACTATGGTCTCTATGTGTTTGTCGACTTTCACCAGGACGTCTGGAGCCGTATGACCGGCGGTGATGGCGCGCCGGGATGGATCTTTGAAAAGGTGGGGCTCGACTTCACCAAATTCCATGAGGCGGGTGCTGCCCATGTGATGCAGTACAAATACGACTATGCGCGGGGCGGGCGTCAGGAAGACAACTATCCCACCATGACATGGGCGCAGAACTACCGCCTACCTGCGAATGGGATCATGTGGACATTGTTTTTCGCGGGCCGTGATTTCGCGCCGGACATGATGATCGATGGTCAAAATGTGCAGGACTATCTGCAGGATCACTATGCGGGCTGTCTGGTCGAGATTGCGAAACGGGTGAAGGATCTTCCCAATGTGATCGGCTTTGACACGCTGAACGAGCCCGGCACCGGCTTTGTCGGGCAGCGCCTGTCCTATCAACATGTGGGTAAGTCGGAAGAGAACCCGCGCATCGCAACGCCAGGGCCGGCCTGGTCGGCACTCGATGGCTTGGCCGTCGCCCACGGCGTGACCCGCTCCGTGCCGCAGCTGGAGTTTTCGCTGGAGAAGATGGCGTCGGTCGTCACTGAAAACCGCAAGATCAATCCAGACAATGTGGATTGTTGGCTGCCGGGCGCAGAAGACCCGTTCGAAAAAGCAGGCGCTTATCGCCGGACCAATGAGGGCGTCGAGGCGTTGCGCGAAGACTTCTTCCAGTCGGTCGACGGTCGCAAGGTCGATCTCGAAGAGGATTACATGGCGCCGTTCTTCAACAAGGTCGCGAATGAAGTCCGCACTGTTCGGGATGACTGGTTGATCTTTGCCGAGCTTGATCCGTTTACCGGTTTGCTGGGCGGCGCATTTCCTGAAGCAACGCCGGATCGCACCGTCAATGCGTCCCACTGGTACGACATCGCGACCCTGACGACCAAGACCTTCATGTATCCCACCGCGGTGAATCCCTTCTCAGGCAAGACACTGAATGGCCGTGAAGAGATTGAAGCGCACTACAAGCGACAGCTCTCCAACATTCAAAATGCCGGCCGCACGTTGAACGGCGGCGCCGGTGCGCCGACACTCATTGGTGAATGCGGCATTCCCTATGACCTCGATGGTGCCACCGCCTATCAGGCCTGGGCGGATGGGGATCGCTCAGAGGCGCCCTGGACGTCGCATGTCATGGCATTGGAGTTTCTCTATAACGCGCTCGATGACCTGCACCTGAGTTCGACCCATTGGAACTATACGGCGTCCAATGCCAATGACCTCGCCATTGGCGATGGGTGGAACCAGGAAGACCTGTCCATCTTCAGCCGGGATCAGCAGGATGATCCGGCGGACATCAATTCCGGCGGTCGGGCGCTCAAAGGATTTGTGCGGCCCTATCTTCAAGCCTGCAAGGGCACACCGCTGCAGACAAAGTTCACCCTCGAAACAAGAGAGTTCATCGCGCGCTATCAGCCCGAAGCAAGCGGCGAAGCGACCTTGTTTGTGCCCGTCCTGCAATATCCGGATGGGTACAGCCTATCTGTGGACGGGGGCACCGCCGACTATGATGCGATTGCGCAGAAGGTCACTGTAACGCCGGAAGGGACAGGCGAGGTGACGATCACCATCACACCAGTTGAGGAAGACGAGGAGCATTAAATCTCAGCGGCAATTGCCTTCGCGGTTTCCTGCAAGGTGGGAATGAATTGATGAGCAGCGTCTGCAGGCGTGATGGCGGAACGGATAAAGCGCATGGTGATGGCGGCCTGCGCTTCGCCATCTTTCAGCACCGGGACCGCGAGACCGAAGGCCCGGTCGTCCTGAACGTGGCCCGACACCGCATAGCCTTCCTTGCGGACCGTTTCGATCAGCCGCGAGATGTATTTTTCATCCCGCGCAGCGCGGTCTGCTTCCCGGCCTGTGCCCTGTAACGTGGCGAGCAACAAGGCGCGGGTCTCTTCGGACGAGAAGGCGAAATAGGCGCGGCCCATGGCAGAGATGAGAAGCGGAATGCGCCGCCCGATATAGATGCGGTCAAGCGCGAACGGGGAATGGGAGAGCGTGCTGTAGCGGGCCTGCATGGCGTCGCCGTCCAGAGTTGCGATCGCAAGCGGCCATTTGTGGTCCCGGGTCACCGCGCGAAGGTGAGGCCGCGACGCTTCGACAATTTGGTCAGCACTTTGAAAGCCGCCCGCAAGGAGCGTCACCCGATCAGTCAGGCAATATCCGGCGCTTCGGGAAATCCGTCGCGCATAGCCAGCAGCGATCAGCGTGTCCAGCAGACGGACCAATGTCGATTTCGGCAGCCCGGTATCCTCATGAAGGTCGGCCAGAGTTGTGTAAACACGCCGATTGAGAGCCTCAACAACCGAGAGGCCCCGCGTCAGTGATTCAATGGTTCTTTCTGTCATACCGGCCGATTTACTAATTCCGCGATGTGGAATTAGTAAATCATTTTGGGGCAGGGGCCGTCAACGCGCGGCAGACTGTGCCGGCATTTATTCGCACTGCCTGGGGAGGAGACCGGCAATGAACGCACCCGCTTCCATCAAGAATGCAGAGGCCCTTGGACTGACGTTTGATGCGTTGAGCCCGAACATTGGCGCAATTGTTTATGGCGTAGACCTGACAAAGCCCGTGAGCGATGAGCTGGCCGCTGCACTCCGCGCCGCGCTGGTAGACTATAAGGTCATTTTCTTTCGAGATCAGGACATCACCACCGAACAGCACCTGGATTTTGCCCGGAAGTTCGGCGACCTGGAAGTTCATCCGTTTGGACCTCAGAACGCGGAGCATCCGGAAGTCCTGAAGATCTTCCACAACAAGGACAATAAGGGCCGGGAGAACACTTGGCATTCAGATGTGACCTGGCGTCTGGAGCCCTCCCTCGGCTCTATTTTGCGGGCACGGGAAGTCCCTCCAAAAGGCGGCGACACGCTCTTCGCCAACATGGAAATGGCCTATGACGACCTGTCCGATGAGATCAAAGAAAAGCTGGATGGCGCCATCGCGGTTCATGACTTTGCAAACTTCCGCGCTGGCCTGCGCAAGAAGGGGCTCTCAGACGAAGAGATTGAGGTCTACAACAAGAAATATCCGAACCCGCATCACCCGGTGATCCGGACCCATCCGGAGAGTGGACGCAAGTCCATCTATGTGAACCTCGCATTCACCCAATATATTGAAGGCTGGGACCGCGCCGAGTCAGATGCCATGTTGCAGTTCCTCTATTCCCGCGCCGCCATTCCAGAATATCAATGCCGCTTCCAGTGGGAGAACAACTCCATTGCCTTCTGGGACAACAGGTCAGCGCAGCACTATGCCGTCTCCGACTATTGGCCGGCTGAGCGCCGCATGGAACGTGTAACGATCATTGGTGATAAGCCAGTCTGAGCACACTATATGGTTCGAGACAGCTCGTCGTCGTTGGACGACGAGCTTCCTCACCATGAGGTTTGTGTGCGCCTAAAAGGGCCTCATCCTGAGGAGCGTTGTCATACAACGCGTCTCGAAGGATGTGTGAGGAGCACTCAAGCAAGTCCATGAACGGCGAGGGCGAACGCATGGACAAGCGCGGTTTCTTTAAGGCGCTCGAAGCGCCCGGCCGCGCCGCCATGGCCCGCGTCCATATTGGTCTTGAACAGAATAGCGTTGTGGCTCGTTGAATGCTCCCGCAGCTTTGCAATCCACTTGGCAGGCTCCCAATAGGTCACGCGGGGGTCGGTAAGGCCTGCCAGTGCCAATATGTTCGGGTAAGGCTGCTTGGTGACATTGTCATAGGGCGAGTAGGCGGCAATCGCCTCATAGGCAGCCCTGTCTTCAATCGGGTTGCCCCATTCCAGCCATTCGGGCGGTGTCAGCGGGAGCGTGTCGTCCAGCATGGTGTTGAGCACATCGACAAAAGCCACTTCGGCAACAATGCCTTTAAAGAGGTCCGGTGCGAGGTTCGCGACAGCCCCCATCAACATGCCCCCGGCGCTGCCCCCATGGGCGGTGATGTTGCCTCGGGCGGTATAGCCTTCCGCCGCGAGATGTTCCCCCGCCGCGATGAAGTCTTTGAACGTGTTTGGCTTTTTGTTGAGCTTACCGTCTTTATACCAGCCATAGCCGCGCTCCTTGCCGCCCCGAATATGGGCGATGGCGTAGACGAACCCGCGATCAACCAGGCTCAATCGACTGACAGAGAAGGATGCTGGCATCGAAATGCCATAAGCCCCGTAACCGTAAAGAAGGCAGGGCGCTGTGCCATCGAGCTTCGTGCCTGCGCGGTAGACGAGCGAGATCGGTACCTGCGTGCCGTCGCGGGCGGTTGCAAAGATACGCTCCGTCACATAGTCGGCAGCGTTATGACCGCTGGGGACTTCCTGTTCTTTCAGAAGCGTTCGCTCCCGAGTGCCCATGTCATAGTCGAAAATCTGCTCAGGCGTGGTCATGGAAGAATAGGAGAACCGCACCTGGGTCGTCTCATATTCAAGGCCCGACATAAACCCCAGATCAAAGGCCGCTTCCTCAAAGGCAATGGCGTGTTCGCTGTCATCTGCGAGCGTGCGCACGATGATCCGGTTCAGTCCGTCCTGCCGTTCCAGACGCACATGAAAGTCCTGATAGGCGCAGTGATCGAGCAACAGAGTGCCGGGCTGGTGGGGAATCACATCGCTCCAATTGGCACGATCCGGTGCGGACGTGGGCGTTTCCACCAGTTTGAAGTCTTCTGCGTCATCCGCATTGGTGATGATCAAGAAGCGGTCGCGCGGCGCATCATGCTCTATGTCATACTCCACGCCGGGTTCGCGCGCGGCCACCAGAAAGGGCTCTGCGTCGGGTGCGGTGGCGTCGATAAGGCGGCTCTCGCTGGTTTGATGATCATGGGCACTGATCATGATGTAGCGCCCGCTTTGCACCGTACCGACACTCACAAAAAAGCCGGGGTCGGCCTCTTCATAAACGCAGACGTCCTTTGCCGGATCATCGCCCAGCTGGTGGCGAAACACTCTGCTGGGGCGATGGTTCTCATCAACGCGTACATAGAAGAAGGTCTGGCTGTCCAATGCCCAGGCCGCGCCGCCGCTGGTATCCGGGATGACATCTGAATGATCAGCGCCCGTCTGGATGTCACGGACCTTGAGCGTGAAATATTCGGAGCCCTTTACGTCACTGCTCCACGCGAACAGCGCATCATCGGGGCTCCGTGAGGCGCCGCCGATCTTGAAATAGGCCTCACCTTCCGCCTCCTCGTTTCCATCGAGGATGACGGTCTCTGCGTCCTCACCAGTACGAGGCTTCCGGCAAAAAAGCGGATGCTGCACGCCGGTCTCGTATTTGGAGTAATAGAGCCAGTCCCCGTGGGGCGCAGGAACAGAGCTGTCATCTTCCTTGATCCGGCCTTTGATCTCCTCAAAGAGAGACGTTCGGAGGTCGTCAAGCGGTTCGAAGGCAGCATCTGCATAGGTGTTCTCCGCCTCCAGATAGGCCCGAATATCCGGTTGCAGAACGCTTGGGTCTTTCATCAGCGCCTGCCAATTAGGGTCCCGCAGCCAGTCGTAAAGGTCGGTGCGGGTAATCCCATGGCGGGTATCGGTGACAGAGCGTTGGTCGGCAATGGGGGCAGTAGGCGGGAGCGCGAGGGGCATGTTGGTCTTTCACATATGAAAAAGCCTCCGGCGGGAAACCCGTCGAAGGCTTCTTAAGATAGGGACGAAACGTCTATTCGAAAAGAAGCGTAATCGTTTCCGCGATGAGCGCAGGGCGCTCCTGACCTTCAATTTCGATCGACACTTCATTGACGATCTGCGTGCCGCCGCTCTTTGGAGTTGCATCCTTGAGCTTCAGTCGACCACGCACCCGCGAGCCCACCGGCACCATATTGGTGAAACGCACGCTGTTGGACCCATAGTTGATGCCGCGGGTCACGCTTTTTACGCCACTGATTTCACCCATCAGCTTTGGCAGCAGAGAGAGCGTCAGGTAGCCATGGGCAATCGTCGGCATGCCGAGCTCTTTTTGGGTGCGCTCCGGATCAATATGGATCCACTGATGGTCGCCGGTCGCGTCCGCAAACATGTTGATGCGGTCCTGATCGATTTCGACCCAGTCGCTGACGCCGATCTCTTTTCCTTTTTCCGCCGCATAGTCAGCAACGGTGTCAAAAATGCGCATGTAAATGCCTCCGTTTATGTTTTTTGATGTTGGGGATGATGCCCTGAAAAATCTGGCCTAAAGGTAACGGCCTCGTTCGAGAATTTCCAAGACATAATCGTGGTGAGAAACGCCTCTTTCCCGAGCTTTTTTCACACGACGAAGCGCTGTCTCAGGCGTCGGGCCGGCCCAGGCGGCCGCATGTGCCTCTTTCATCTGTCGTCGTTCCAACCGATCCCAGTCAAAAAGACCCGGGCCCAGATTGTGGCCAATCATCGGATGAAGGGGAATGACATAGCCCTGACCCTCCAACCGCTCTATCTGCTGTGACCGCATTTTGGCCAGCCGCTCGCCGGGCTTGGCGCGCCGTTTTCTGTTGGGGCGGGCGGCGAGCATGTCAGCGGGTCTCCATGTTACTTCGAGAGCCTGATGCGAACGCGCCGGTCTTCTCCGGCCTCCCAGGTGAGGTCTTCGAGCCATCCCCAGGTTTCACCTTCGGGTTCGATGGCGATCTTGCCGCGCTCCCACCCAAGGCGCCGGAGCTCCGCGGCGACGGCTTCAGAGCGTTGCCGGGCAAGCCGCGCATTGGACGCAGGGTCGCCGGTCTTGCTTGCTTTGCCGAAGAGACATATCTGCACCGCATGTTGTCCTGTCGCGCGGTCATAAACTTCCCGAATGATCGCTTTGTCTTCACGGTCCAGAGCTGTAGAGCCGACGTCAAAGAAGACGAAAAATTCCCGATCAAATTTTCCGCCGACACCCTGCTGATTGCGGCAGTTCTTGCCGGACGAATGGGTTTCCACAGCATAGGCCGGAAGGGCGAATGCCGCGCCGATCGTTAGAGCAAAGCAAATAAGGGCAGGGCGCAGAAGAAACATGAAAAAGCCTTTGGTTTTGAACGTACCCCGTTCGGACGCAATGTTACGCCGGATTTAGGCCGAATTCAAAGGTCTCCGGCCCGCTCGCGAACGGCGCGTTCCAGCTCATGCAGAGGACCTTCCGCAAGTCCAAAATCATTCAGATGAGCAATCGTACGATAGAGATAGTCTCTGTTCGTCCCAATGTCGCCTTCGGCACTCGCCATGCGCCGGACCGCCTTTTCAAACGGAATACGTCCGGCATACCGTTTGCTGTCCCGATTGGCGATGAAGGTGAGCCCCTCGACCTTCTTTGATCCAATGCGGAGCTGAACCGTCTTGGGGACGTAGCCGGTCCCAACCATTTCCCTGAGCCAGAGAATTTCGGTCTCGCTTTCCACATGTTCAGGGGCAATGCGGTGCGCAAGGCCAACGCAGGAACCACCCGCATCAAGACCCAACATCAGGCCCGGCCGTTTTGGACTGCCGCGTCCAATGACCAAGTGTAGGCAGAAAGCGCGGTGGTAGCCGAAGAGCATAGAACGGGCCGATTCAGCAACATGAATGGCTGGGTTCCACATCAAAGAGCCATAGCCGAACACCCACAGGCTCTGGTTCTTTCGTCGCTTTTGAAGAAAGGCTTCTCGGGACGCCTGCCGCTCCTCATGGCTGATGAGGGAATAGTCCGGCAGGCTCGCCACCTGCTTCTCCAACCGGTCGATAAAGGCTGGCGTAATGTCCTCACGGCGAATGGTCCCGTCGCCGGGAAGAGAACTTCGGCGACGGGGTGTTTTTGTCGTCTGCCGGTCAGACGATTTTCGAGTCATGATTGCCCCAATAGCGATCCCGGACGAGACGCTTATAGAGCTTGCCGGTTGGATGCCGCGGCAATTCCTCATCGAAGTCGATGGAGCGGGGGCACTTGATCGCCGCGAGCTGTTCTTTGCAGAAATCCATCAGTTCGGCTTCCAGGTCAGGACCGGCTTCGTTCCAGTCGACAGGTTGCACCACCGCCTTCACCTCTTCGCCAAAATCCTCGTTCGGCACGCCGATGACCGCGACGTCCGCAACCTTTGGATGTGTGATCAGGATATTCTCGGCTTCCTGCGGATAAATGTTCACACCGCCGGAAATGATCATGAACGCCTTGCGGTCCGTGAGGTAGAGATACCCGTCTTCGTCGACGCGTCCCACATCGCCCAACGTCGACCAGCCACGCTTGCTGGGATGGCGCGAGTCTTTCGTTTTGTCCGGGTCATTATGATACTCGAACATATCGTCGGGATCGGCATCCTCCGCGGGCGCAAAATAGATCGTGCCGGCTTCGCCGGTCGGGAGTTCTTCTCCCTCCTCGTCGCAGATATGGACGGATCCGAGCAAAGGCTTGCCGACGGAGCCCTTGTGCTCCATCCATTCCTCGGAGTTGAGCTGGCAGAAGCCATTCCCTTCCGAGCCCGCATAATATTCATAGATGACAGGTCCCCACCATTCGATCATCTGTTCTTTCACAGGGATCGGGCAGGGCGCCGCAGCGTGGATGGCGACCTTATGAGAGGAGAGGTCGTATTTTCGAAGTTCCTCTTGTGGCATTTTCAGCATGCGCACAAACATGGTGGGCACCCATTGAGAGTGCGTGATTTTGTGTTTCTCGATCAGCTGAAGCGCCCGCTCAGGATCGAAATGATCCATCACGATGCAAGTACCTCCGATGCGATGCACTGACATATTGTACCGCAACGGCGCCGCGTGATAGAGCGGCGCGGGCGAGAGATACATGGTGTCTTCGGTCATGCCGTAAAGCAGCGTCACCAGGTTGAGCAAGCCCTCACCTTCGTCGATCGGGCCTCCCGACAGTTTGCGGCGAATGCCTTTTGGCCGTCCGGTGGTGCCGGAGGAATAAAGCATGTCCGTGCCCGCCGTTTCGTCGGCAATCCGGTCTGTCGGCATGGCGTTGCGCGCTTCTTCATAGCTCTCATAACCATCGTCCTTACCGTTGATCATGAAGCGCTTGGTTACGCCTTTGAGAAGTCCCTGACCCACAAGCTCATTGGCGACGGCGCCGATGGCACTTGAGGTGAAAAAGAGCTTCGCGCCGCAGTCGCCAACAATGTAGTCGACTTCCGGTGCGGTGAGACGCGACGAGATAGCCGTGAAATAGAGACCGGCCCGCTGCGCCGCCCAGCACAGCTCCAGGAACCGAGCATTATTCTCCATGAAGATGGCGATTGCGTCACCTGGCTTCAGGCCTTCTGCGCGGAACAGTTGCGCGGCTTGATTTGTGCGGTCTTCCAGTTCGCCATAGGTCACAACTTCCCCGGTCGCGGCCATGATATAGGCAGGTTTGTCGGGGTTTTTGGCGGCGTGGTGGCATGGATGAAACATCAGGTACGTCTCCCGGCGTGTCTTAGTTGGTCGGTCTGTTCGATCTTGCGAGACCGTCGCGCAGGCTTTTTCTGAGCGGGATCAGGAAAAGTGTATGCGGTTTTCCGTCCGATCCCGCTCAAGCCTATTGAAACCGATCATGTTTATCGTTTTAAGGTGAGGCCACCTAAAACGATCATGATCTAGTGCAGCCTTTTCACGAAGGCTGTTATATCAGGTGCAGACATTTATGCACCGCTGAATTCGCGAGGGATCTCCAATTTGCGCGCCTAAGAGGGTGACGCAGGGGAAACATATCCCTCGACACAAAAGGGTTTGAACAGGGAGAAAAAGTATGAGCTACGAGACAATCAAATATGAGGTCGAGGACAACATCCTGACCATCACGCTGAACCGTCCGGAGAAGATGAACGCCTTCACGGGGCAGATGATGATCGACATGATCGATGCCTTTGACAAGGCGGACGCGGATGACGACGTGCGGGCCATCATCATCACGGGCGAGGGAAAAGCGTTCTGTGCGGGTGCAGACCTGTCGCAAGGCGCGAAGACCTTCGACTATGAAAACCGAGACGATCGGCCTGACAAAGCGGGGTCTGCCGCATCAGCAGATGGTGAGATCGATTGGAGCCACCCGTCGGTGCGCGACGGCGGTGGTCGTCTTACGCTCAGGATCTACGAAAGCCTGAAGCCCGTGATCGGCGCGATCAACGGCGCGGCTGTGGGTGTCGGCGTGACTATGCAACTGCCCATGGATATTCGTCTGGCATCGGAGAAAGCGCGGTTCGGATTTGTGTTCGCGCGTCGCGGCATTGTGCCCGAAGCCTGCTCCAGTTGGTTCCTGCCGCGTGTGGTTGGCGTAAGCCAGGCACTCGAATGGATCTATTCCGGTAAAGTGTTCGATGCACAGGAAGCGCTGCGCGGCGGTCTGGTGCGCGACGTGCTTCCGGAAGACCAGCTGCTTCCAAAGGCCCGCGAGATTGCCCGCGAGATTGCCGACAACACGGCACCCGTCTCGATTGCTTTGTCACGGCAACTGGTGTGGCGCATGGCCGGGGCTGATCATCCGATGGAAGCGCATAAGATGGACAGCCGCTCCATCTTCTCGCGTGGCGCGTCTGAAGATGCGAAAGAGGGTGTCATGTCCTTCCTGGAAAAACGCCCAGCCGTTTACCCCTGCAAAGTGTCGGAAGACATGCCCGTCTTCTTCCCCTGGTGGGACGAACGCGAATACAAGTGATCAGGAAGAGGGCTGGGCGGCCTCGGTCGTCTGGCCCGTTCCCGCTTCGATCTTCCAAAGGTTCGTGGTGAAAAACATGGTGAGCCACAGGAAGACCATGCAGGAGGATGGCACAAGTACCGCATTGAGCGGTCCAAGCGCTTCGATCACAAAGCCCGCCGCAAAGGCACCGATCGGGCCGCCGCCCATCATGCCGAGCTGAAACACCGACAGCACCCGCGCCCGGTGACTGTCCACCGCCGCAATTTGCACGATTGCCCGCGACTGGCTCATGGAAACGCCGGACGACAGGCCCCAGCAAAGGGCCAGCGTGTAGACCGCCCAGAGCGGCGGATGGAAATGTACAAACACCATCATGATGGAGCCTGAGCACATGGCGAGCATGATGGCGCGGCCCTGGCGTCTGATCGGCCGCAATCGGGTCTGGATCATGGATGAAACACCGATCCCGCCGAAGAAACAGATATTGATGAAGGCGATTTCAAAGGAGTCACCGCCATAAACATCTCTGATCAGGATAGGGAACAGCACCATAAAGACGCCGATATAGAGGATGCCCGCAAAGAACATCATCAGAATGACCGACCGCAGGTCCTGATTTTGCCAGACAATGTCGATGCCTTCGCGGATCTGACTGAGCTGAGACGGTCGGTCTTCGTGAGATGCTTGTGAGACGGACGGCGGTGCTTTAGGCAACCGCATGGTCGTCACCGCTGCGACCAGAAGGGATACGGACTGGGCCGCCATCAAGGGAACGGCGCCCACAAAGACCGCCAGGCCGCCGATTGAGAGCCCAACCACCTGCGATAGGAACTGAGCGCCCGTCGCCATGGAAACGGCCTGCTGAATATTCCCCCCAAGGCTTGAATTGGCGACACGGTTCAGAAGCGAGTCACGAGCCGGCATGGTGAAGGCACCCAAGGCGGCGAGAACAATCGCGTAGCTGATCAGAACCTCATAGTTCAGGTAGCCGGTTATGTAGAAGAGTGCGAGACCGATGGGCGCCACGCCCGCGGCTAGCTGCAGGCGCATCAGATATTTGCGTAGCTCCTTCCTGTCAGCTGTCGCGCCGCCGAACAACCCCAGAATGAGCATGGGCAGCATGGCGAACATCTGCGCCACGCCGGTAAGGGCCGCACTTTCATTCAACACAAAGACGAGAAGCCATGGAAAAAGAACCGTCTGCACACCGCCGGAAAAGAAGTAAGCAGACACGCCCCCCATATACCAATGCAGATCAGCTCTATTGTTAGGTTCTGTCGACACGAGGGATTCCTTAGGCGCGAATACCCTACAGCCCTATGCTGATTGAACTCACAGCGCAAGCTTCAGTGCGGTTTTAAGGGTGAACAGTCAGTCTGCCGCTGCGGAAGCTGCAGGGGAACGCATGCCCCAGATCGGCGTGGCAAAACATGCCAGGGCCAACATGAGCAGCATGCCGGCGGCGGGGAGCAAGACCGCATTTTGCGGTCCCCACCATTCGACATAAAAGCCGGAAAGGAATGCGCCGACGGGTGCGCCGCCCAGGACCCCCATTTGAAAGACCGCTAGAATACGTCCGCGATGACTGGCGGGTGCCGCTTCCTGAATGATGGTGCGGTTCATGGTCATGGCCACGCCGCCACCACACCCCCAGAGGAATGTGGCCGCTGTGAGTAGCCAAAAGGTGGGAACGAACCCGAACGAGGCCATAATGAAAGCGCCGGTACCAAGGGCTAGGATAAGGGCGCGCCCCTGTCGGTCAATGCCGCCACGCCGACCAATTAGGGAGGCGGAAAACACAATGCCGCACATCATGAACACATTCACAATGGCAAGGTCGCTCGCGAGATTGTCCCCCGCCTGAAAGACGTCGCGGACGATGAAGGGCAGAACCACCTGTGATGTTCCGAAAAACAAGATACCGACACCAAACACAATCGCGGTCGGCGCGAAGAGGCGGGCATCACGGCCGACCTCACGAAAACCATCAACGATGGCCGCAAGCGATGGTGCCGATGCCCCTTCTGGTTTGTGCTGGGGAAGACCAAGAGCCAGAAAACCGCCCATCCACAACATGCCGGTCTGTGCTGCGAAGATTATGGCGATGCCGATCAGGGGTTCTAAGGCGGCAAGACCAAATCCAACGATTTGTGCCCCGAACTGAAAAACAGTAGCCGCCATCACCGCCTTTTGGATTTTCCCATCAGCGATATGCGTGAGAAGCGAGTCGCGCGCAGGAATGATGAAAGCACCCGCAACCCCCATCGCCAGCGCATAGATGATCAACACCTCGTAAGTCAGCGCATTGAAAAGATGTGCGATCAGAATGCCAAGCGCCGGCAGGCCCGCAAAAAAATGGACCAGAACCAGGATGCGTCGACCGTCCACATGATCAGCCGTCACTCCGCCAACCATGATCAACAACATAGTGGGCAAAAACAGCGCCATCATGCCGACACCAAGTTCGGCGGGACCCAGCGCAAGCTGCCCCGTAATCAAAAACGGAAAAAGAACGGTTTGGATGCCGATAGCGCCGAACCAGGTGACCAGGCCGCCGAAATAGAGGTTCATCGGGCGCATCGCATCCGTCCTTTCGGGTCTCTCACGAGGCGTCGTGCGCGTGCAGCGTCCAAAGCCGTGATTTCAGCATAAGCCAAGCCAAGACCAACGTCATCCCGATGGTTGGGATCCACATGGCCATGTGCGCGCCAACAAGACCCGCAAGCACGCCCATGATCAAAGAACCCAAGGGGGACCCTCCGGCAAAACCCAACTGGAATATAGAGAGCGCCCGTGCCCGGTAAGCTTCCGCTGCTTCAGCCTGAACAATGGTTCGGCTAAGGGTCATGACACACCCGGCTCCCAATCCCCAGATGAAGGAGAACAGGCAGAAAAGCCAAAACGGCATTTCGAATGAGAAGGCCAGAACCACGAGCACACCGACGGCAAGTGCGATGATCGCACCGCGCCCGCGTCGCGCGACGTGACCGACGCGCAATAAAGCGACGGTGGAGATGATGGTTGCGCCCCAGAACGCGATATTCGCAATGCCGATCTCGACCAGCCCGCCATTGTAAAAGTCCCGCACGATGAGCGGCAGGATGACCAGGAACGAGCCGATATAGAACACACCAACAGCAAACATGGCGATGACCACGGGCAGGATCACGTCCGACTGCCGCACATAAGCCAGGCCATCTTTCATTGCCTGTCCGCGCGATGCATGAACAGTATCGCCATTGTCCGGCTTCTTCGGCAACTGACGTGAGGCAATACCGCCCGCGAGCATAACGAGCGACTGCCACGCGAAGAGCAGCGGCGCACCGACGAGCGACGCTGCGAGGCCCATCACCATGCCGGTCAATTGGGCGGTTTGCTGGACTGCAAGCGCGAGTGTCACGCCGCGCTGCACATTGTCACCAGCGACCCGGCTCAAGGTGGCGTCCCTTGCGGGCATTGCAAACGCCGTAGCGGTCCCCATGACAAGCCCGTAGGCAACCAGCATCTCGAAGGTAAGGAAACTGACATTCAACGCCGAGGCGAGAACCAATGGGGGCAGCGCGGCAAGCAGATGAATGCGAAACAGGATGGTCCGGGGATCGCCTCGGTCAGCGGTCGCACCACCCAGCAGCATGAACAGGATGGCCGGCAGGGAGAGGCTCATCTGAGCAATCCCGACCCGCGCCGGCGTTTCGTGAAGAACAATGGCGACCAAATAGGGAAACAGGACGAACTGCAATCCAAGGCTGGTGAACCAGGTGGCTTGTCCCACCATGTACCAGGTGAGGAATCCGCTGGACGCGGTCTGTCCGTCGCTTGCCGCCATTAAATCCCCCCTTATCGCCGTTGATGCAGCGCGTGCTTCATTCCTCATTAAACCATGTGACAGTGATATGAAACTTTTGAATTGCAATCGATTTGCGCGCGGCTCTTAACGTCTGGTCAAGCACCTTCATCGAGGATTGCCGCGGGCCGCACCGGTGATCGGTAAATCTGTGCGCGCCGCCTACCCAAGTCTTTGTTGCGTTCAGGTGGTAGAGGGTGATCGGGTGACCAGTGAGACGTCGAGTATTAGATCAGGGTGCAGCGCCGAGCAGATCGCACACAGGGTGAGCCCCATTCCGCCTTATATGCCCTGCGCTGATGTGTTTGATCAGTTTATGTCAGAGCCGGAAATCATGCACTTGCCGGTCCTGGACGGCGCCAAGATCGTCGGCATTGTCAACCGACAGGACTTCACCCTGACCTATACGGTTCTCTATGGAAAAGAAATATACGGGCGCAAACCCATTTCAGTGCTGATGGACGCAGATCCGATGATCGTGGCAACATCGTTGGCGGCGGAGACTCTCAATCAAATGTTGGTCTCGGCCGGTCATGGATCAATGTTGAAAGGGTTCATTGTTGTTAAAGATAAGGAATATTTTGGTGTTGGGAGTGTGATGGATGTGTTGGCGTCCGTCGCAGACATTATGAGTGATCGTGCGCGCGAGCTCGACATCGCCAGAGAGCGGGCAGAACAGGCCAGCATAAGCAAGACAAATTTCCTGGCGAGCATGAGCCACGAGCTGCGCACGCCGCTCAATGCCATCATCGGCTTCGCGGATTTGGTGCGCAAGGAGTCATACGGCGCGCTGCAACCGCCGCGGTATCGCGAATATATTGAGGACATTTATCAAAGCGGCGATCACCTTTTAGGGTTGATCAACGAGATCCTCGACATGGCAAAAATCGAAGCGGGTCGGTTTGAGCTGCATGAAGATGTGTTTGACCCCTCAGACACTGTCGCAAGAGTTTTGAGGATGTTACAGCCGTCAGGGGAGGAAGCCGGTCTCACCTTCGAGTTCGAACTGATGGATCGGCCTGTGCCGAAAATCTGCGCCGACGAGCGACATCTGCAGCAGGTGCTTCTGAACCTCATCTCCAACGCGATCAAATTCACGGACCGGGGCGGCACCATCACACTTCGCTCCCAGATGAATGAGGATGGGTCGCTCGAAATACAGATCCACGATACAGGTATCGGCATACCGGAAGATCAGATGGAAAAAATCTTTGAGCCCTTTGAACAAGTCGAGAATACGCATACACGAACAAAATCTGGCACAGGTCTCGGTTTGCCGCTTGCGCGCGCGATGGTTGAAGCCGTTGGTGGCACTTTGACGCTGTCCAGTTGTGAAGGGGTCGGGACATGCGCGTGTGCCAGCATACCGGCAGAACGGGTTCTGTACGAGAAAACTCTGATCGACCACGGCCCCAAGAAGGATGGGACGTCGGCCGCCGCCTAGCGGGTCGCTTTGATCATGGAGTCATAGCGATGCGTGGCGCTGGGTTGGCCTGATGCAAGGACGACGATCATCGCTTGAGCGACGGTCTTTCCCTCAATGCCCCGGTACTTTCTGAAGGGACCTTGCAGGCCAAGGTTCAAGAGCGGCGTGAGAGTGACAGCCAATTGTTCAGCAGGCCGCGATTCTTGCCGCTCTCCCAACAAGACGCCGGGCTGGAAAATATGGATCGCGGCAAACCCCATATCGCGCACTGCTCTTTCTGTCTCACCTTTCACGCGGGAATAGAAGATCGGCGAACGGGCGTCGGCACCAACTGCAGAGACCAGTGCGAATTTAGACGCACCAGCGGCTAGTGCTGCGCGGGCAAAAGCCGTTTCATAGTCAAAATCCACCTTCCGAAAGGCGTCTCTGCTTCCTGCTTTTTTGATCGTGGTGCCGAGGGCGCAGTAGGCTTCGTTTACCTCAATGCCGGAGCTGCGCACAGCGTCTTCCAACTGATCGAAGTCGACGACGAGGTTGCTGAGCTTCTCGTGGGAACGATCCAGCGGACGCCGCGTGACAGCAATCACCTTGTCGTGGGCGTGTGAGGCGAGCAGAAGTTCCAGCAGATGGCGACCGATGAGGCCCGTGGCCCCAGCGACCAAGGCAGTAGATTTGGTCATGGCAACATCCTACACGAAAATCGCGCTATGGTTCATCGCGGTGTTGGCCCCGTATACCGGGCGCGGGGCCGGATGAGGCCCGGTCGCATTTGTTGCTCAATGGCGTGGGCGATGAGACCGGCGGTGCGGCCCAGCGCGAATATCGACAATGCAGAGCCACGCGGAAGGTCATAGGTGACGCAGAGCGCCGCAAGGGCGAGGTCAATATTGGGTTTGATGCCCGCCGCGCTTTTCATGGTGTCGATGACTTGGTTCATCTGAGCAAAGATTTGGGTGTCGCCGCGATGCTCGGCCATCAGACACATCAGTACCTTTGCCCGCGGGTCGCCATTAGGATAGAGCCAGTGCGAGAAGCCAGGCATGGGCTCCTGGTCTCTCAATCGCTGCCGGACGCTCGCCGCTGGATCGGCGCTTTCAGCCAAATCATGCAACAGATTTTCGGTCCGTCTCGAAATTCCGCCATGTTTGGACCCTTGAAGGGCAGCCATGCCGGCCATCACCGCGCCATAGAGTGTGGTTCCTGCCGCAGCCGTGGTGCGCGCAGTAAAGGCTGAGGCGTTGAGCTCATGATCCGCACACAGAACAAGGGCGGCGCGAATGGCATCCGCCGTTGTCGCGTCCGTCTGCCAAGCTTGTTGAAGCTGCAGATGGACGGGCGCAGCAGATGCGGCCTGACCTGTAATGGTGGCCGCCACCAGGCGGATGATTTTGACACCCGTTGCTGCAAGCCCTTCCGGTGTTGTGTTGAACAAAGTTGTGTCGAGTGTCGCCGCAATGGGCAATGCCGTGAGCGCTCTGTCAACCGGTGGCAGGTCCCCGGGGATCGTCGGCAAACCAGGCGGCATAACATCATCTCGGAAAGGATCGCTGGCGCAATCCCAAAGCAGGGTGGCCACGCGCTCAAGCGAGGAGTGTGCTGCGATCTGAGCAACATCCGATCCGCGATAGTAGAGCTTGCCGTCGGCAATAAGAGTGATCGCAGAATCCAGCAGAGGCGGTCCAAAGTTCAATGTGTAACCAGCCGCATCCGGAGACACCTTGGTCTCTCCGAGCTTTGATGCTCTGCGATCTTTCAACCCGCGCACATCTTCCGCTCTGTATCTTCGGGCGCGGGAGTTCGGCACCGGTTCAGAGCGAATGAGATCCCGGCTCACATAGGCATAGAGGGTCGGCAGGCTCACCCCCAATTCGGCCGCAGCTTCCTTGGCATTGAGGTAGAGCGCCTCGTCGTCAGGCGATGTATTGACCAATTTGTTCATACATTGATTAGCTTAATCAAGATTGACTGGTTAGACAAGCGCCATCATGTTGCACCGCAGAAAGAAGAGGCGAGAGGTTCGACAAGTCGGGCCGACCGTCCGCTGAGGCTGGAATAAGGAGAAAGCATGATGAACAAGAACGATGAGACCAAAAACGCCAAGGGTGCCGCTGGCGGTCTTGAGGGCATTGTGGCTGCGGAAACGGCCCTGAGCCGTGTCGATGGCGCCGCCGGTCGCTTGATCATTGCGGGGCGTGATCTGCCGGAGCTTGCAGAGACCACGGATTTCGAAGGAGTTGTTGCTGACCTTTGGACGACCGCTGGCACACCCTCCAGCAGAGACGACACACGGCGGGCATTGGGCCAGGCCCGTGTCGAAGCGTTCGACCTGGTGCCGGCTTTGCTCAAGGCCGCAGAGGGGCTCACCATCACCGAGGCGCTCCGTGTCGGGTTGAGCTTGTTGCCGGACACGCATCCAACTGAACCGCATGTGCGGCTGGTGGCCTCCATGCCGGTTTTCGTGGCGGCTCTCGCCCGGGCGGCAGACGGCAAGGACCCGATCGCGCCCGACGCGGCAGGGCCCCATGCGGAGGATTATCTGCGCATGGTGCATGGGAAGGAGCCGGCGGCCGACGCTATCGACGCCATGGACAAATATCTGGTCACCGTGAGCGATCATGGCATGAACGCGTCGACCTTCACCGCGCGGGTCGTTGCCTCAACCGCCGCCGAGCAAGTGTCGTCCGTGGTGGCCGCACTCTGTGCCCTTAAAGGGCCACTTCATGGCGGCGCGCCCGGTCCGGTGCTCGATATGCTGGATGACATCGGCGATCCGGAAAACATCGAGCCGTGGCTTCGCGCGGCGGTCATGGCGGGTGATCGTTTGATGGGATTTGGCCATCGGATCTACCGCGTCCGTGATCCCCGGGCGGACGTTTTGGGTGGTGCGATCAAAAATCTGCAAGGAGTTGAGGAACGCACAGCGTTCGCGCGAGAGGTTGAGGCAACCGCCAAGGCCGTGCTTAAGGAACTGAAGCCCCATCGGCCCCTTGATACGAATGTCGAGTTCTATACGGCTTTATTACTGGAAGCACTTGCGATCCCGCGCGCGGCGTTCACGCCCACCTTTGCAGTCGGGCGCGTCGCCGGATGGACGGCCCATATCATGGAGCAGGAGGCCACAGGCCGCCTGATCCGTCCGTCAGCGCGCTATGTCGGCAAACTGCCTGACGACCTGGAAGTAGCTTAAGCGGAGCACGGAAGGCCAAACCCCTAGCAGGGGTCGATGGAATCGAACGCCCGTTGGATGAGTCGGATCGCCGGCTCATCCAGCAATTCAGGGTGCCACTCGGCGTAGCGGACAATCTGGCGCTCTAATTGTTCATAAGTCGCGGCGCGAGGGACCAGCGCGCATTGGAACCGTTCGGTCTCCTCGTTCGAGTGAACCTTTCGCGTTCCCTCGTTCACCTGCATCGCGTGAAGGCTTGCGAAAAAGCCGCTCACATACTGGCGGCAATAGCGCGCCTTGCCGGTAATGCGCTCGCCAGGCCGTTCAAGTTCTTGATCGATGGCGAGTTGACAGAACTGCTGGAGATCGCGGCCGGTTTCGACCCGCGTCCGCGCGTCAGCGAAATCGGTAAGCAGGGCGACGAGGAAAAGAGTCATCGCCAGGAACCCAACAAGAGCGAGGCGGCCGGTCCGCGCAGGTGTCACTCGCCAAAATCTGTCCATCGCTCCCAAAGGCCTTCCACACACTCTCCAGTTGTCATTTGGCTTGTGACCAGTCGCATGGGCCTCTCTGCGATGCTGCCCAGTGTGTCCTCGGCCATCTCCTGGGCGAGCGCCCGACACGGGTCGAGCGTGCTGTAGGTGCCATAGAAAACGCCGCCGATGGCGATCGCCAACAAGGCCAGCCCACTGATGAGTGTTCTCATATTTTCTCCCCCCAAAACGAACCCGCCGTCAGAAAGCCTCTCCCCATCGCGGTGGCATTTCCGACCTTGAGCGGGTCAGACGCTAATAGCCGATTCCGGAATTTTCATTTCCCTCATTCAAGATCGACCGATCGTCGAAGCGCGATTGACCCCCACATGATCCGTACCCGTCTCCCCAGCCTGTGCGATACGCGCGCTCCGTTTCATAGAGAGCCTTATTGCGGTGGATGGTTTCATCAAACCCCGACACCCGCGTGTGGGCGGACTGACATCCATCCGCGTGCCCGGCCTTGTAGAGCGGGTCTTGCAGAAGTTGTGGATCACGCTCAAAGGCACAGGCAGACAGGCCCAGAGCAGCACTCAACAACATCATTCCTGACAGAACTTTTACGCGACGCACAATCATAACAGGTCTCTTTCACTATGGCTCGCGCCAGATGCCAACCGGCTCGCGGGTTTTCCGCGAAAAACAGACGATATCGGACTTTGAGTATCGACGCCAATGCCGCAGATGGGCGCCAATCCGAAGGGTCATATTCACACCATTTTAAGCCTCAAATGATTGCATAGGCGCCACAAAAGACCGCCAATCTGGGAATTTGCTCTGTGTCTGCAGCGCCGGAAGAAAACGATGATATCGCTGTGACGGCCGCTGCCCTCATTGGGTCCAGCGGTCAGGGACACGATCTGCTGACCAGGCGGCTCGCCGACCTCGTCCTCACCGGCACAGGCCAGATGACCCCCAACGAATTGGCACTCGCCGAAACCGCGCTGATTGATTTGTTGCCATTCACGGACCTCAATCTCAAACGCCGTCTTGCCGCGCGGATCGCGCCGCTTGAAGCGGCACCCAGCGCCCTCCTGGATGCATTGTTGGCCGAACCGTTTGAGATTTGCGAGCCGATCCTGTCTGAAGGTGTTTGTGTCACAAACTGCGATCTTGTCCGCGTGGCAGAAGAAGGTGAAGAACAACACAGGCTTTGCATCGCCTCGCGCCTTGAATTGTCGCGCGTTGTTTGTGATGCGCTGGCCGCACGAGGAGAAGCGCAAGTGCTGGAGCGCCTTGTCGCAAACACCGGGGCATCCCTGTCAGTTCATACGCTTGAAGCGATAGTCCGACGGTCCTCCGCCAAACCGGAATTCATCAAGCCGCTTTTGCAACGCCGCGAGCTAACACCCTGGTTAGCGCACCTCATGTTTTTCTGGGCGGACGGTGAAGAGCGCGCCCTCATTCTAAAACGGTTCGCCGTTGACCGTCGCGGGATCTCGGAGGCGCTGGCCGACGCAGTGGACGTTGCTGAACTGCTACATGACGGTGATCCAGCCCTTCACGAGACCTATCGATTGCTAAGTCCTGCCGAACGCATGTCGGAAGGCGCGCAGCTTCGCCTCATTGCGGGCGTCGCAGAAGAGACAGCACAAGGCGCCCTTGCCATGTCAGCCGGCATATCGCCGACGACCGCGGCCTGGATTATAGGTGACCCGGGTGGAGAACCGCTGGCTGTTGCGGGTAAGGCGATGGGGCTTTCCCGCGAGGCTTTCCAACAGGTCGCGACAGCGCTCAGCAGTGCGCGCCCAGGCGGTGCCTTGAGCGAAAATGAAATGGAGCGGACCATTGCGCTGTTCGACAGCGTGACCATGGACCGTGCCGATTCCATTCTGCATTTCTGGGACCGGATCGTGGCGTCAGAGACGTCCGCCTAGGATGTACCGCCTGCCTGGTTGATCGGAGCCCGAAAAGCGCTGAGCGTTACCACCTTCTCCAGGTCAGCGCGCGTTGAGCGCGCGGTCTCAATAATGTCGCCTTCCGCCCGGTCAATCAGGTCGAGAATTTCTTCCACGCCTTCAAGAACCTGCGGCAGCCAATCGGATTCGGTTCCGCTTTCCGTCAGCATCTGTTCCGCGTCAGCGGCAAGTGTCGCCGCTGCCTGCCGTACCGCGCCGGTGCTGAAGTCGCCGGGGCCGACAATCAGGCCTTCTATGAAGCGGATTTGGGCGCGGATATCGTTGATCCGCGCAGCCTGTTCGCGGTTGATCCGTTCGTCGTCGTCGGCGATCGGCGCAAGGTCATCCAGCGGCAGGCCGAGGCAATGCCCAATTGCCGTCATAGTGCGGAAGGTGCCGTCTTTCTTGCCGGTCTCAATTTCGGAGAGATAGGCGGGGCTGATACCGGCGGCGCGGGCAAGCTCGACACCTTTGAGGCCACGATGCTCCCGCCAGACCCTGACCGGGTTCTCGCCGTCCGCGATCCGATGCACCACTTCCGCCGGGATAAGGTCAGCCCGATCGCCCACCAGCGCCTCATTGGCCGCTTTGATATCGGCAATATCCTCCGCGGCGCGTTTGAGGCGTTCATATTCCGCGACAGGCACCAGGGCATAAAGCGCGTCGCCGCTTGGCCCATAGACAAGTTGCGGTTCAGTAGACCGGCTGTCCTGCTTTAGGGAAGAACTCATGGGGGTGTGTCCTTTGATTGGGGAAGGGAACCGGCATCGGTGATCGCGAGCACGGTGAGCGCACTACCATTGCGTTCAAACACAAACCGGAGGCCGTCATCGAGGCGTCGGCTGCGACGCGACCCAGTGAGCACCTGGTCCTGACTGTCATCGCTTCGCATCGACATCAGCGCCGTCTTGAGCTGCGCACGGTGGTTTTTGGGGAGGCGGGACATCTGCCGGAAGGCGTTGCGGCTATAGGCAATGCCGTGAGCACTGTCAGCGCCGCCAAAATAGGCCACATTTTCCATGTTTCTGCTTCCCAGAGTTCGCGCGGCCGGCGTCCACTCAAGCCGGCGGCACGTCTCGCCACCTGATAGATAAAATACGCCGATTCGCTCGCGCAGGGCGAATTCTTCTAGTCACTCCTTTTCGCTGAGCTTTCTTTGGGTCATCATGACAGCAACCAAAACAATGGGCGCCGCTGTCCCCCCAAAATGACGATGGCGCCGACGATCAATGGGAGGAAAACCATGTCTGAACAGCCAATCGACCAGGTCATCGAGCTTTTGAAACAAGCCGCCATGGGCAGCGAAGGCCAGTCCATCGAAGAAAGGCGGGCATCAATGGACGCGTTGGGCGCTGCGTTCGGAGAGCCGCAAGGGATCACACGGGAACACACAGAAATTGCCGGCCGGCCGGCACAAGTGTTCAAGCCCGAGGGGAAAGATCCCGAGCACACCCTGCTTTATTTCCATGGCGGCGGGTATGTCCTCGGCTCCCCTAATTCTCATGCCAATCTCACGGGGCGGTTTGCTACAGCAGCGGACGCGCGGGTCGTCAGTTTTGACTATCGCCTGGCACCTGAAAATCCGTTTCCAGCCGCCGTTGATGATGGCGTCGCCGCATACAAGGCTCTGCTGGACGATGGTGTGTCGCCGTCGAACCTCGCGGTAGGGGGCGATTCAGCAGGGGGCGGCTTGACGTTTGCGACATTGTTGAAAGCGCGGGACATGGGGTTGCCCATGCCCGCAGCTGCCATCGGTCTCAGCCCCTGGACCGATCTCACCGGACGATCTGAAACCTATGAGACTCGGGCGGGCGCCGATCCGGTCATTGAGCGGACGGGCATCACTGAAATGGCGCAGCTATATCTAGGCGGCGCGTCTACCGAAGATCCCCTGGCATCTCCGCTGCTCGCAGATCTCAAAGGATTGCCACCTCTCTTTATTCAGGTCGGGGACGCAGAACTCTTGCTGGATGACAGTCGAGAATTTGAAAAGAGGGCACGCGCCGCAGGTGTAGACTGCAAGCTGGAAGTATGGGATCGCATGATCCATGTCTGGCATGTTTTCTTCCCGATTCTCCCGGAAGGGGAACAGGCCATTGATGGTCTTGCGGCTTTCCTGAAGGTCAGATGGCGCCAGGAAGCAACCGCCCAGGCAATCTGAGGCAGGCTACCGACCCAACCTGACAAATGCGGCGCGGATTGATGCGAACAGGCATCACGCCGCGCATTTTGTCGCACGTTCATAAAAAATTGATCAGTATCAATCTATTCTCCTCGCCGGTGGCTCAGACTCTGTGCTGAAGAGAAGGAGCAACCGGGACGTGCTCCTCCTCACCCAACGCACCCAATAGTGAGGTGCCCTATGAGGAGAAGAAAATGAGAAAGTTAGGGGCTATGGCAGGTGCGTTGGCACTTGCACTCGGGTTAACAACCGGAACCCTCGGTTTACTAGGTACAACAGTTGAGGCACGCGCAGAGGGCGGTGACAGTCCCTGGTTGATCCGTGTACGCGGCATCTACGTGTCGCCAGATGAAAGTGCATCGCTCACAGGGTTGACCGGATCGGTAGAAGCAGATGGCGCGTTGGTGCCTGAGCTTGATATTACCTACTTCTTTACAGACAACATCGCGGCCGAGCTTATCCTGGCCACATCGCCGCACGATATGTCGGCGACGGCGGGTGTTGATCTGGGTGATGTCTGGATCCTACCACCCACACTTTTGCTGCAGTATCACTTCACCCCGAAAGATCAGTTCCGCCCTTATGTCGGTGCGGGCATCAACTACACGATCTTCTACAATGAAGATAGCGGTGCGGTCGCATCCATCGACTATGAAGACAATTTTGGATATGCCCTGCAGGCAGGCATGGACTACGACTTGGGAGACCAGTGGGTCTTCAACATTGACGTGAAGAAACTCTGGCTCAACACCGACGTCAGCATCAATGGCGGTGCCATCACGGCGGATGTCGATCTTGATCCTTGGATCTTCGGTGCCGGCTTCGGTTACCGTTTCTAAACAGTCACTCTTGATGACATGAAGCTCCGCTGGGCGCGACGCCTGGCGGAGTTTTCTATTTCATATCCTCACGCGTCTACTAAGCCCATTTCCATGAGGCCGGCAGAGCCCCATTCGTGGCTTAGACGTGACGAATGATCTGGCCTTCATGCATGACTTCGTGCTCGGATAATGTCGCGAGCAAGCTGTCATGGTCCTCTGTCCACTCCGATGTGTTGTCTACGGCATTCATGACCGCTTGCGCAGAGGACCTCAGAGCGGACTTGAAATCACCATTTGAATACGCGGTCATTGAGCAAGTGAACCCTTGCCACTCACCGGCTTTGAGCGCAGCTGCGTAGCTTTCTCGTGCCCCGACGACACACCACAAATGCTCCTTCAACGATTTGTGCTTAGGCACATCGACACGGGCGTCCAGCGCCCCGTCATTAAGCTCGGCCGCCAAATCGTCATACGCGGCAAAACGGGCTTTTAGGTTTTCAATAATCCGATCTCTCATGGGGGACCGACGCTAGGCAAGGTGCCTAAGCCTGTCAAACAGTGTAGGTGCCGCGCAAATTGAGGATCGCGTTAGCTGCGCCAACGCAGTGTGACGGGCTCAATCGGATTGACAAATTCGCTCCCATCTTCGACGGACTTTGCCCATTCAGTTTTAAGACGGTGATACCATTTGGCCTGCACGTCTGAATCGTTGATCAGCATCAGACGCGGCTCAAACTTGAGGCCTTTCTGCTGCAGGTTGACCATGTCCCGGTCCTGACCGAGAAAAGCGCGCATGAACAGGCGCGCGATGGGCTTCGCAAAAGAGAGAAACGGCATCGTCCAGTAAAACGTCTGGGTGATTTGCGTGCGCTTTTCATCCAACGGCGTCACCGTCGTCAGGCCGCAAACCGTATTCTTACCGATTTTGATGTGTTCGATGCGGATGCCGGGCAATTGGAACGAGATCTCTGTGACGGGGGCGCCGCCAAGGACCTTATAGCCGGCGGAGTTGGACGAGGGTGTGTGCGCCACCATGGTGAAGCCGCGCGGGTTTGGGGCAAAGTCTTTGGCTTTTTCATGGATCGACTTGGACGACCGCCACCACCAGGCCTGATGCACAAAAGGGCCGTGCGCCGGGTCCATCAGACCAATGACGGCATGGTCGATATGGCAGTCGAAGACCATGGACTCGCGAATGTTCGGAACTTTGTCGGCAAAATCTGGGACAATGGGCGGATCAATGCTCGGTGCCGCATCCGGATGCGCATCATCGGCGATATAGACCCAGATATTCCCCTGAACCTCTCGCACGGGATAGGCGCGGACTTTGATGCGTTCCACATCCATATCCTGATCTGGCACCAGCGAGGGGATTTCGGCGCACCGGCCATCGGGTCTGAATTTCCAGCCGTGATACGGGCATTCGATGGCGCTCGTGCCACACCCACTTGTCTCGGGGGAAAACAGAGCACCCGATGACAAAGGCACACCGCGATGGGGACAGATATCGCGCAAAGCGAAGGGTGTGCCATCGGCTTCGCGGCCGATCACAATCGGCTCTCCCAGAAGAACTTTGTGCTGCATCGCACCTGGCGCCAGGCTCTCACCTGCAACCGCGAAATACCAAATATCGCGTAAAAACATGTTTCCTTTGGCCTTCGTCAACGCGCCGCCACCTGTCCCTCAAAATGCGAAAAAATACAGTTTTGTCAATGTTTTAGCCAATTTGTCCGTTTGAACATCTGTTAACTCGCACGTCTCTAGGGTGAGGTCTGCCGGTCACTGGTCGCTGGCAGGTTTCGCTCGAAGGAGTGGTGTGATGTCGACGGATATGTTTGTTCTGGTCTTTGCTGCCCAGAAGGGTGGTGTCGGAAAGACGACTCTGGCCGGCCATGTGGCCGCTGCCGCCCACTTGGCGGGCGCCGGGCCCGTTGGTCTGATTGATACGGACCCGCAAGGCAGTCTGCAGAAATGGATGGAGGTGCGATCCCTCGGCGGCCTAAGAGCGTTCCAATCAGAATATGGCGGTGTCGGTCCGGCGCTCCGTGAAGCTGCTCAGGCAGGCATGAAGCTCGCGATTGTTGACACACCGCCCGCTGTGACCCGGGCCATTTCTGACGTGGTCTCTCATGCAGACATGGTTGTGGTCCCGACCCGGCCAAGCCCACACGACTTACGTGCTGTGGGTCCAACCGTCGATATCGCGCAGTGGCATGACAAACCCCTGGTGTTTGTGGTCAATGCGGCGACAGCGCGGACGCGGATCACAGCCGATGCCGCCGTCGCGCTCTCGCAACATGGTACGGTCGCGCCCGTGACGCTTCACCACCGGGTCGACTTTGCGGCTAGCATGATTGACGGGCGGACGGTCATGGAAACCAAGCCCAATGGCAAAAGTGCCGGCGAAGTCGAGGCATTGTGGACCTATCTGGCGGACCGCATCGATCGGCTTCGCTCCGCCTCAGCTCAAGCGCCAACGGACAGCTTTGGCGCCCACCTTCCCACCAATGTAAACGCGCTTGGTCGTCAGGCGCCGGCATTTGGTCGGCGCGCCGGTCATTAAAACAGTTTCAAAAGTATGATCCCGGGGACGGGGTGCCGGTTGAAAACACGTACCCGGTTTCGCAGTCAGGAGACCCAGACATGAGCGCTTCAAAACCGTCAGCACCCGCGCCACGCGGCTCAGATGGATTTGCAACTTTGACAGCGGACATGATGGAGCGCGGTGGCGCGACACCGCCGCCGCTCGTTGAGCCCGGCCCCGATGCGACACCCGCGTCTGTGAGCGGACCTGGCGCTGAGGCGCAGCAACAATTCGGTAAACGGAAGAAACCGAAACAAGCTCCGAAGCGAACAAAACGCAGCGGCAATGCTGCGCAGTCGGTCCAGCGGCTGGAGCCGCCTGTCGGTGCCTACCCCTGTCAGACGGCGGATGAAGCAGACCAAAAGGTCTATGCTGGTCCTGAGCGCCGAAAGCGGGATGTCAGCCCACTTGTCGAAAGACGGCGATCCGTCCCGCCTCGGGTCAAAATATCTGTCCGCTTGGAACAGCACAGACATCAGCGTTTAAAAGGCGCTGCTGTCCTTCTTGGACGGACCCATCAGGACATCATGACCGTTGCCCTCGATCGGTATCTCGACGATTTGGGCATTCTGAGGGGTCAGGATCGGTAGCAGAGCAAGACCTTCGATCTGCAAATTTCCTACAATAAAAGTTTCTGTCTGCAAGTGCAGAAGCAATTAACTGCAAATGAACGCCAAATGTGCGTTAAATTCTCATGCTGCGTTGCTTGTGTTTCTTTCGATTGCTATAAGTCACCGGCATTATTGTTAGCCGCTGACGACAATTAAGACGGCGATTCAACAAAGAATTCCAAGAGGAACAGTTGAGTGGAGTGTTTCCATGCAAGATAGGGCGGATCTGGTAGAGATGACCGCCGAGATTGTGTCGGCATATGTGGGGAACAATGCCGTAAGCGTCTCAGACGTGCCTGCGCTCATCGAAACTGTGTTTGGAGCGTTGAGTAGTGTGGAGCAGGGAGGCGCGGGCGAAGATGCGCCGGTCGCGGAGCCAGCAGTTCCCGTGCGCCAATCGATCACACCCGACTATTTGATCTGTTTGGAAGATGGAAAGCGCTTTAAATCCCTAAAGCGTCACTTGCGGACCCACTATAACCTGTCGCCGGAAGAATATCGTCGCAAATGGGGCTTACCGCCAGACTATCCAATGGTAGCGCCAAATTACGCGGCCGCGCGGTCAAAGCTTGCCAAAAAAATGGGTCTCGGCCAGAAGAGTGGCGGTTCGCGCCGCAGCAAATAGCTCACGACGACTACAAATCTCTGAGATCAACCGGGTTGGGCCTTGCCCATTCAACGGGTGCGCGTCAGTCTGGTGCAAAGCGACGACGGCACCGTGCGTTCGCAGTTCTTTGAGAGGCCCTGACACATGATCAAACCCCCGACTAGAACAATACTTGTTGCCAGCGCACTGTCGGGCCTGCTTCTGGCGTCGCCTAGCATCGCCGGCGAACGGGCGACCATCGAAGGCGGCACGCAAACAATTGCTCTGGGCGAACGGGCGAGCTTTCCTGTGACAGCCAGCGGTTCTGGCTCCACTGAGTTTTCTGGTTGGTGCGAAGTTAAAGCGACGGGGGCAGCAAGCGTTGTCTTTGATGCGCGGGATTACATCCCCTTGTCGGAACCAGCCGTTGGCGATGTGATTAATTTTCCGCGCCGCGGCACCCGTCGTTTTGAGATGACCGGGACGTTCCAACAGAGCGCAGGCAATTCCTATATTGGCTTCTTCTTTTCTGGCGTGCCTGCTGCATTTTGCTTTGGCAGCGGTGCTTGTTCCACTGTCGACGAGAGAAGTGCATCCGTCACGGCAAGTTGTGGTCAATACTAACCCGTCAGGCCCGGTTCTGATGACACCTGGCATCGGTCAACGCAGCACATGAGATGGTGGCAGGACCATAGGCGGCGATTGCCTTTGGTTCTGGGCGCGCTTGTGCTTGTCGTAACCTTAGGGTTTGGCGCGTGGCTTTGGATCGGCGGTACCGGAAGTCAGACCAGTGTTCGGCTGGTCAAACCTTTAGCCTCGCCGGCGACCATACGCCTCGACATAGATATGTCGCAGGTCCTCGATTTGCTGGCGGACGTCGAACGTGGCGGAGCTGTGGACAAGCAACCCTGTGAACGTTGCACCTATCTCGCGCAGACCGTGTCGGCGTACCGCGCGCGTGCCGAAGCCGCGCTCGCGGGCATCCGCGAAAACGAGGCTGCTCTAAGCGCGATCAATGACCGGGCGCCGCCGGGCATGAAAGCCACATATGAACGCACATTGGCCGCAGAACAGAAAGCAGCGGCAAGAGCGATCGCGGGCCTCAGAAGCTACACAAACGCCATGCGGGACTGCGAGAATGAACGGCTGTGTCAACGCCATGATCCCATGCGGGCAGATGAAACGCAGCCGCTCGATTGCGCCCGAGACGCTGCGCCGGTCCGCTCCGCTGCAAGTCGGATTGAACGTCTTGCTGACCAAGTGATCGCTCAGGCCCGACAATGTCAGACATTGGCTTGCCCCATCATGGCTTGCGAACGCTCAGCTGCCTTCGCAGCCGATCTGACCATCGCTGAGATGTCTCTGGCGGAACTCGCTGGGGGGCGGACGGCGCTTCCCGGCATTGGTGAAGAAGCAGCTCCCACTGGCCTTGCCGTTGTGTTGGGTGGTGTTGAAAGGGCGCTTGTCCGTCTTGCAATCGACTCCGCGGAAATGTCACTCGACGCTGACGCTTTGTCCGCGCGCGCGGTAGATATGCGCAGTGGGTTGAAAGCCTGGGTCGAAGAGAGCGAACTTCGCAAAGGGGTGCAAAAACATGCATGGCGTGTCGGGGCGCTCATCGCTGAAATAGATGTTGCGGCGGAATGGGCCCGCCGAGACGAGGGCCAAGAATACACCAAGGCCTATTTTGAAGCCTTATCGCGGGCCATGTTGAGCGCGGCGCGCCTGGATGCGGCCCTTGCCATCGCGGCGGAACCCGTTACCGCAGATCCGAGTGAAACGGTCGGCCCGGTTTGTGGCGCGAACGAACTCGCGAGTGCCTACCTTAAGGTGGGGCAGGCAATTGCGGCTCTGGGCTTCTGTCGGGCAAAGTCCGCCTGTCCGCAGCCGATATTATCTCCTGCCGACACACCCATCCGCTCTGCGAGCGATCGCTCCATCGGCGCACTGGCGGCGGTAACGGGCGCACTTCCGTTGACCCTCGAGCGAGCCAAAGATGCGGCAGTGCGTGCCTCTCAGCCTGTCGAGCTCAGTCTCAATCAGGAGCGGTACCGGATCGGTGAGGCCGTGTCTGTTGCGGCCAACACCGCACCTTCTGCCTGTCTTCAGTTGGATGGCGCGATTGGCGTCGCAAAAGCTGGCAGCGTCGAGGGACGTGAACAGCGATATGCGCTGGCCGGCAATGCAGCATCTGAAATTCTGCTCGCCGCACCCGGCGAGCCCGGTCGCTATGTTGTGCGGGTCTTTGCCTCCCCCGATCGGGGCGGTCACATTCTGAGCGAACATCCCCTGAATGTTGAGGCGTTCGGGACAAGCTGCGACGGGTTCACGGGGCTTTGGGACACTGAGTTTGGGAGACTACACCTCGTCGACAGAGACGGACGCGTCACAGGAAGTTACCGGCGCACCGAATTCGCACCCCGGCCCGGCCTTTTGATCGCATCGCGTGAGAACAACCTCTTGAAGGGCATTTGGTTGTCCGAACTTGGGCGCGGCGGCGCGCGCCTCCGGCTGGCGCAAGACGGACAGAGTTTCAATGGGACCTGGGGCGTCAAAGTCGATCAAGTCTCCGGCGGCGGCCGCTGGTCAGGTCGGTGCTTGTTGAGCGCCACTGACTGAGCCTCCAGCAGCGTGGCAAGATGCGACAATAAAGAGGCGTAGCGCGCTGGCGCGAATGCCCAGGGTGCGGCGCGTTGCAATCTCAACTCAACCCTGAGCTGTCTTTTATGTCGGATTATGTGCGCCGCGATGACATCAACGTCGTCATTCGTGCCGCGAACTTGATGATCTGTTGTCAGACGACCCGCACGCACCAGGCGCCGAAACGCCGCGCGTCCGCATTGCGCAATCTCAGTCAGAATGATGTCATTTTGTTCCATCGCGTCAGCATGACGCACGGACGGCGGGGTGGGGATAGATTGCGGATCACGTAAACCAGGTACTCAAAAATACTGGACCGACATAACGATCGGGGCGCACCATGAGAGCTGACTCACATATTTGGTTTCGATTCCCGGTTCGAGCGGCACCAGGCCGAACCGTGCCCCATTTTTGGGGCTTTGCACGAGACGCCGAAGAAATATTTTACCGCCCCGCAATCCCACAAGACAATCCCGGTCAAACGCCTGTTTGATGTCATCGCCATTGAGCCGGTCGGCGACCAGAAGTGTCCCGGCCCGGTACCGGCCAACATCTTGTCTGACCTGAACAGCGATTGGAACGGCGGCCGGAACGCGAAGCAAAAAACCTGCATCTAAGCCTTTTTTGGGCCTGGAAACGGTACCGTCGGACGTCAACTCTCCAAGCATTTCAATACGTTCTGGCGAGGGTTCATCAATCAGATCTGTGAGTTGAACCTGAAAGATTTTGGCAAGTGGCGCCAGCCAATCGACTGAGATTTTGATCCCCTCCGTTTCCAGTCTGGAAACAGTGGCTGCCGTCGTGCCAAGGCGATTTGCCAGGTCAGTCTGCGTCAGTCCCATTTGTCGACGGTAATGTCGGATTCGATTTTTCACAGGCTTTCTCTCACTTTACATCTCGCGCTGGAAGCATAGGCCCGGCATTCAAAAATATTGCGTAAAATGCAAAATTTACCCCCGGGGTTTGCAGACGGCCCTATATGTATGGGCACGGTCAAAGCGACCGAAGCGCAAACGTCAGATGGCCAGATAGGAGGCGAGAAAAAATGCAAGGATTGTCCTCAAATGTCTCACTGAATCACACGGAAGAACTATCACGCTACGGCATTTTGCCCACGAAGGCTGCTGAGAAACGAGCGGCCCTTTGGGCGCACCAGGCCGCCGACGTACGACTGACCTGCGAGGTGGTGGCGAGAGTTTACAACATTTTGCCCGAAGCGCTCTGTGGAAGCACCCGTGGCGAAGCGCATGTCGCACAAGCGCGGCAAATTGCCATGTATCTGACCCACATCACGTTTGGATTGTCGCTGGGCGCCGTGGGCCGGCATTTCGGACGGGACCGGACAACAGCGGCTTATGCCTGCGAACGGGTAGAAGACCGCCGGGATGACATCCGCCTTGATCTAATGCTGGACCGTCTGGAGAGGGCGCTCGCCATCCTGTCCGCTGCCCGTTCCGGACTAACGTCGAACATCCAATAGGAGACTGGATATGGAAATTGCGGCAGGTGTGTTGCGCCGTGAGGGGTTGCGGGTGTTTCGACGGCTGCGGGAATCAGAGCATTTCCTGCAGCAATTGGCCAGTGATCAAAACAATGCAGGCTTGTTTAGCCCTCGAAATCGATGGCAGAAGCCCGTCATGAAACTGGGCACAGATGTTTTGGACGCACTCCATCGTTCAGATCTGCTGATCTCACGCCCGGCATCTGAGGAGGGAGGGGCACCTTGCGGCGAGGGCCCCGTCTACCATCTCTCGGAGGCGGGCCACAGCTGGTGGCGGCGTCAAACGGGTGGCGCTGATCCGTTTCAAGCACAGCATCAACTCAGGGGGCAGGCTGTTATCGATGAGCCCGGGCGCGGCATGGTGCGGCGCGACGTCAATCTGGGGGAGTCTCCCTTGGGCTGGCTGCGCCGGCGACAAGGTAAAAACGGAGCTGCTTATCTCTCGGACGCGGAGGCGGACGCGGGTGAACAGCTGCGCCGCGATTACACGATGGCCTGCCTGGATGCCCGCACGACCGTCAACTGGGAGGGCATGCTGGCTCATGTAGACCGCTCAGCGGCTGGCCTTGCCGGTCAGCCTGACCTGTCAGCCCATGCTATTGATGCACGCAAGCGGGTCGAGCGGGCACTGGCCGCAGTGGGGCCCGGGCTTGCTGATATTGTCATTGAGACCTGTTGCCGTCTTCAGGGTCTCGAGCAATCGGAACGCACGCTTGGCTGGCCGCAGCGGTCCGCCAAACTGGTCCTCAAGCTCGCCCTCACCCGGTTGGCACATCACTATAAACTAAGCGGCAGCCCGGACGTCCGACACGGGACCTATGTTTGGTCGGCCTGCGACGAAGACTCGTCGGGGGCTGATCAGTCTGTGTGAGCCTGGGCGAGCTGCCGCGCGGCATCCTCGCGCACCCGCGACACCATGGCATGGAGGCCATTTGAGCGCTGCGGGCTCAAATGTTCGTCCAGTCCCAGTTGCTCAAAAATGGACTTTGCGTCCAATGCCAGAATGGCGTCGGGACTTTGGCCTGAATACATGGCCAGCAGGATCGCAATGAGACCTTTGACGATGAGCGCATCGCTGTCGCCACGGAATGTGAGATGAGCGCCCGCATCATCACTTTCGCAAACGAGCCAGACCTGGCTCACACAGCCTTGAACCTTCGTATCGTCGCTGTGCTCAGCATCTGTCAAAGGCGCGAGGCCCTTGCCCAGCTCAATCACATATTTGTACCGATCTTCCCAGTCATCGAGATAACTGAAGTCATCGATCAGATCCTGAATGGCCATAAGCTTCCTTTTTGAGTGCAGACGACCGCAGACGCGCACCCTTGAGATAGCCCGCTGACGGGCCGCCCGCAAGGCGTGATATTGGCTGATTATAGGCAAAAAGAGGGGCGCACAGACGACCGGTTAAAGGGCACGGGAAACCGGCGATCTGTGCGCCCAATGGACGGGGGCTACCGTCCTAGGGGAGAGAGCTGAGGCAGGGGAAACCTCAGCGCTCGGGGCTCAAGCCCCACGAACGACCTCGACGCTGGGTGAAGACGTCTCGGATGGTCGCGCGCCGGGGTGATGAGCCGGGGTGTTTGAACCTTGCTGGTTAGCGACCCAATCCAGCGCAAGCGCGCCATAGTGTTTGATTTGGCGTTGAACATGGACGGCGATTGTCCATCCGGTTTCGCATGTTTGGGGATTTCGGTCGCAAAAGCTGAGAACATCGTTTGCCGATGTCATCGCTGCGCCAGCAACATCAGTCAGATTAAGCTGCTCCTCCGCCCTCTCGTCGCTGAGAGAAGCGGTCATCGCGGCGCCGGCCATCCCGTCCGTGGATGGCGCAGGTGGCGGGCTCGGCAGCAACAGCGCTACCACGGTGACCCAGAAGGCAATTCTTACCAAAAACATCATATCGGCCCTTTACGCGGCCGGGCGGGAAGCCTCCGATACGGAGAGCATCCATCTGTCCGGCCTTAACTGCACGAACCTTAGACCCCCAATCACTGAATAGAATTTAAATACGTAAGTAAAATTGAATATATATCGCTCTAAGTGCCCAGAACGGAAGTATATAGTTTTTCAGTGATTGAATAATACGAGGTTATTTTAGAAATACTTTATTCTATATTTATTCAAACACAGCGAAAATTTACCTCAAATTGTCGGTTTCGGCCATTGATCGAAAGGTGGGCACAAAAAAACCGGCAGATTTCTGCCGGTTTTTTTAGGAAATCTTTGGTCTTCAGCGATCAGCCGCGGGCAGCACCTGCGCCCAGCAGGCGCGGACATCGTCAATCGCATGGGTCGCCGTGCACCAGGCTTCTTCTGACGGGAAGTGGGCGGCCGCAACACACTGATTGAGGTTGAGTTTCGCCCAGTTGAGGCAGCTGGTCGTTCGCCGGTCCGCAGGCGCCATTTCTGCTGTGGAGACCTCAGTTTCCAGCGAGGTCGCAATCACATGCAGCGCGCCATAAGCGAGCACCCGTTCCATCAGCGGCGACGCATAGGCGTGAGCAGGGCTGATGGGTGAGAAATTCCGCAATGTCTGGGCCACTCTGTCGCCCAGGCTGTCCTCATGCTCATTGTTGGCAAAATCGAAGGAAGCGTCGCGGTCTTCGCGGTCAATCATCCCCCACCGCTTGGTCTGAAATTCTTGCGCGGTTTCAAGGAAACGTCCTTTCAGCACGGTCATCCGGTAATTGTCATTGGCGACCCGTTCCAGCACGGCAGAAACCGCAGAGTCCGCGCCATGGATGTTTCGGGCAAAGCTGCCTCTGCCAGAAAGCTGTTGCATCACGGAAACCGCGCCGTCGCGGGCGAGCGCGAGCCGCACACCTTCTTGGAATTCAGGGTTTTCAGCGGCGATCAGGCCGCGATGGGCAAGCCAGGATTGCGCGACCATCTGTGGTTCGTTGAACCGCAGCCCATCCAGCAGACGGCGCACTTCGCGCGGCGTGGCAAGCTGGCTCTTGAACGCATCGTCAACCGCACTGTCGAACGCAATATAATGTCGGGCCACGGCATGAACCCCGGTGAGCGGCACCTCACCTGGCTGAATAGGACGCGCCAATGGCAAATAATAGGCTGGGGACGCTTCCGTTTCTGACAGTGCCGCGACCGGTGTTTCTTCCGCCTGTCCAGCCGTGAAACCAGCGATGACCAGCGCGAAACTGCTCGCCAGAACCTTGGTCCGCTTGAAGATCCCCATGCCCACTTTACTCATACCGCAACCGCTCCTCGCCGGATGACGCCTTTGCGCCCTTTGCCCTTCATAATCAGGGCTTTCGTCAACAGGTTGGATGACCACCCTATACCTAACCTGTTTCGAATATCTTGTTGAAGGAGGAGAGTTTAGGAGTCTGAGGCGGTCAGCGCAATCGCTTCAATTGGCAAAAACCTGTGAGTTTTGAGCGAGTTGATTAATTCCTTTACCTAAAATGCGGGTCGATCGTCGCGAGCCCCTCTGGGATTGGCGGCTTCCCGCCATTTTGCGATTGCCGGTCGTCGGGTTAAGCATGGGCAAGCGAATTTGGGTCCACCTGGTCCTCTTTGAATTTAGGCTTAACCAGCTGGTGCCAGGCAAACAACGGGCGGGGAACTAAGTGAACCTAAAAGCTGACATCTGGGTGAAGGCGTTGATCCGCAGGGCCAGCGTTGAGCACGTACCGGCGATGGTCGTCCGGCGCGGCAACGGAGAAGCGGGCACCATCTATGTGAAAGTGACGCGTCTCGACGGGACTGCGGAGGTGTATGGGCCCACCTGGGGGGAGGATGGCGGCCGGATCTGGATACACAGTGTGGGCGACGGCCCGGTGCCGGAAGCGGACGCTGACGCCTATCTCGCTCGGCAGGAAAAGTTCGATCCTGATTTTTGGGTCGTCGAGATTGAAGACAGGCAGGGCCGCCATTTCCTCACCGAACCGGTGAAGGGCGACCCGCCATCATCGTGAGCCCGAGGCTTCGGGCGAGCGGCAGCTTTAGGGCCGCATAAACATATAGTCTTCGTCTTGGCTGAGATTCTCGGAAGTGGAGACAAGCTCTGCAGCAATGTCTTCTTCCGAGCGGGTTTCTTTGTACACGTGCACCACTTTTTCGAGCATCACCCGGGCAACGGATTCGGCGGGCACATTTGCCGCTTTGGCCTCGGCCAAGGCGGCTTCCATATGTTTGGTCGCGATATCTCTCGCAGTTGTCATGGAATTCTCCTTTGAGGGGCCAGCACCGGGGTGCGGACCCTCGTTTAGTTCAATGTTGATGGCGCGAAAGTCGCCGAAAACGGACGGCCATGCAATGATGCAAATCAACACAGTGACTTTGCGTATTCTGGGTGAACCGAAGGGAATCTGGCGCAAATGCGGATGAAAGCGATTGATTACATTGTGCTCTGTGCACGCGACTTGGCCGCAACACGGGACTTCTATTTCGATGTGCTGAATATGGAGGCGCGGGAGGAGAGACCGGGCAAGTGGTCCCTCCATTTTGGGACACAGAAGATCAGTCTTCAGGAGGCGTGCAATGTACCACCCATCGCGCAACGCACCACTCCGGGCACAGGCAATTTCTGTCTTTTGACCGACACGCCCGCCCGAGAGGTCGTGAGGCACCTGAAGCAACATCATGTGGAGATCGTCGATGGACCCGTGGAAGGGGTCAGCGCGACAGGCGCCATTCTGTCCGTTAATTTCTATGACCCGGATGGCACGCTCGTTGAAATCGCCAATCACACCTAAGAGGGGGAGCCGGTCTCGCGCCGCGCACCCGAATATGCGACGATATAGGCCACTGAGAGAAGGCTCGCGGGCGAAGCGGTCTTTGAAGAGGGGAGCAGTGGCCAATGACACTTTTTCTGTATCGCGACAGATTGGTCAATCTCGACGCGCTGCCGGGACCGACAGAGCAGGACGGGTTCCCCTTGAGCGCCGAACAATATGCAGGCCTCACCACCCACGACCTGATGCAATTGCTGACCGAAGGCCTGTCAGACAATCCGGCGCTCGCCGAAGAAGAGCCCAAATTTGTGCTGGCTATCTGCCAGATGCTGCATGATAAGGAACAGATCAACGCGGTTCGCGTCGTCGATGATGGCGATGGCCCCGTGCTCTCTTGTGCCCGGATCCCTTATCAGTCTCTCGATATCCTGGACGAGCTGCGCATGCGCGGGAAGCTTACCCAGCACGCGGTCGATGAGGCGGTTTGGAACCCGCTCGCCTGATTGCCAAATCCTGCTCAGCTGATATAGGGTCCGGCCAAATTTGATCCCCAATTCTGGAAATGTGACCCGTGAGCGTTTCTGCTGACATGACGAGTAGTGCTGAACCGACGACTGAACCAAAAACGGAGGAGGTCCGCCGGCGGCGGACCTTTGCGATTATCTCTCACCCGGATGCCGGGAAGACGACACTCACGGAAAACCTGCTTCTCCGGGGCGGCGCCATTCACCTGGCGGGGCAGGTGAAAGCGCGCGGCGACCGCCGGCGGGCCCGTTCCGACTGGATGAAGATTGAGCAGGAGCGGGGCATCTCGGTGACCTCCGCCGTGATGACGTTTGAGTATAAAGGGGTCATCTGCAACCTGCTCGACACGCCGGGCCACGAAGACTTCTCCGAAGACACCTACCGGACCCTGACGGCGGCTGACAGCGCCATCATGGTGATCGATGCGGCCAAGGGTATCGAAGCGCAGACATTGAAACTCTTCGAGGTCTGCCGTCTCCGCGATGTGCCGATCATCACTTTCATCAACAAGATCGACCGCGAAGGGCAGGACCCGTTCGACCTGATGCAAGAAGTGGCCGATCGTCTAGCGCTGGATACGGTGCCCATGACATGGCCCGTAGGGCAGGGCAACCGGCTGAAGGGCATTTACGATCTCACGCGGGACGAGTTCATCTCCTACAAGCAGGGCGAGACGCCGGAGAATACGGGGCTTAGCGTCGACAGCAATGAGATCACCCGTCACCTGAGTGACGATGAGCTGACCACCTTGAAAGAAGAAGCGGAACTCGCCCAGGGGGCGTGCTCACCCTTCGACCTCGACCTTTATCGAGCAGGCGCACTGACCCCAGTCTTCTTCGGCACCGCGCTCCGCGAACTGGGTGTTGACGAATTGCTGGATGCGGTCGCCTCGTTTGCACCGCCGCCCCGCCCGCAACCCTCATCGGCGCGCAATATCAGCCCGGATGAAAAGAAAGTCTCCGGCTTTGTGTTCAAAGTGCAGGCCAATATGGATCAGAACCACCGCGACCGGATCGCCTTCATGCGGCTCTGCTCCGGCAAGTTTAAGCGCGGGATGAAACTGAAGCTCTCCAGTTCCGGCAAAGCAATTGGGGTTCACAACCCGATCCTTTTCTTTGCTCAGGACCGGGAACTGGTGGACGAGGCCTGGCCCGGCGACATTATCGGCATTCCCAACCACGGCACGATCCGGGTGGGCGACACGCTGACAGAAAATGAAGACCTGATCTTCACCGGCATCCCCAACTTTGCACCGGAAATTCTTCAACGCGTGCGGCTTGATGATCCGATGAAGGCGAAGCACCTGCGCCGCGCACTGGAGAGCTTGGCGGAAGAAGGGGTCACTCAGGTCTTTAAGCCGCACCTCGGGGCCAACTGGGTGATCGGCGTGGTGGGCCGTCTGCAGCTCGAAGTCCTCGCCCAACGCATCGAGGCAGAATACGGCATCAAAGTGGGGCTGGAGCAGGCTCCTTACGAAACGGCGCGTTGGGTGGATGCGGATGACGAAGCGGAACTGAAACGCTTTGTCGACGGCAATCAGGCAAGCATGGCAGAGGACCGCGACGGGGCGCCGGTCTTTATGGCGAAAAGCGCCTGGGAAGTCGGCTACACGGAAGAGAAATGGCCGAAGGTGCGTTTCTCGTCCGTTCGGGAACGGGCACCTGCTGCGGCGTAGTTGGCACGGGCGTACTTTTTTACTATCACGTCACCCCCGGACTTGTTCCGGGGGTCCAGGGGCGACAAACTTGTGCTTTCGTTTGAAATCCTGGGTTGCCGGGCAGGTTGATCCCTGGGTTGGCGAAGCCAGACCCGTGGGTCCGGCAATGACAGTTATGTGGATGGGTAGCAGGTGGACACCGGATGGAAGAACTGAACGGGCAGTTGGGCGAACTGTTGGACCTGGTTGTTGAAGTCTGGCAGACCGGCATTCTGGGCTATGACATTGGCCACTTTCTGACCGCCGTCGGCATCTTCCTTGTTTTCTACTTTCTGCGTGGCCTGTTCACCCGTTTCGTCTTTTCCTTTGTAGACCGCTGGGTAGCGGACACGGAAACGAAGATTGACGATTACCTCCACGAGGCGCTCGCCGACCCGCTGAAAGCCACCTTCATTATCGTGGGCGTGTTCTTCGCGCTTGATTATCTACAGCTGGAAGGAACCGCAGTGGAATTGGCGCGCAACGCCGTGCAGTCGCTCATCGCCTTCACGATCTTCTGGGCGCTCCACAATGCGGTAACGCCGCTGAGCCTCTTGCTCCGCGAGTTGGAGCGGGTGCTCACCCATGAAATGGTCGACTGGCTTGTCACCGGAGTGCGTTGGGGCGTCATCATTATCGGCGCGGCGACCATTCTGCAGATTTGGGGCATTCAGGTCGCCCCCATCATTGCGGGGCTCGGTCTCTTTGGCGTGGCTGTGGCGCTCGGCGCGCAGGATCTGTTCAAAAATCTGATCGGTGGGCTGTCGATCCTGATTGAAAAACGCTACCGCAAAGGCGACTGGATCCTGGTCGACGGTGTTGTGGAAGGCACAGTGGAGAATATCGGCTTCCGCTCCACCACGGTGCGCCGCTTCGACAAGGCGCCCGTCTATGTGCCGAACCAGAAGCTCTCAGACGCGGCGGTCACCAACTTCACGAAAATGACCCATCGCCGTATCTACTGGAAGATCGGACTGGAATATCGCTCGACCTTGGACCAGTTGAAACAGGTGCGCGATGGCATTGAAAGCTATATTCGGGCGTCGGACGAATTCGCCCAGCCCCCTGAAACAGCTCTTTTTGTGCGCGTCGACGCCTTCAACGACAGTTCCATCGACATCATGATCTATTGCTTCACCAAGACGACAAACTGGGGCGCGTGGCTCGAAATCAAAGAGCAGTTTGCTCTCGCGATTAAAGAGATCGTCGAAGGTGCCGACACTGGCTTTGCCTTCCCAAGCCAGTCGATCTATGTGGAAATGCTCCCGGAAAGCAACCCGACGGAAGGCCCCGAAGGGGGATGACAAGAAGGCGGTTGATAATATGACAGCGCCCGACGAAAGCATTTCGCGCGGCTTTCTGCCCTACAATGCGGAAGCAGCTGAGCTGAGAACCCGCTATGCGGAACTTCCTTTTGCCGAAAGGCACAAGTCCTTCCGTTTCTTCTTTCCGGAAGAGCCGGGCAACGTGCTCGACATCGGCGCCGGTGTCGGCGTTGATGCACGGGGTTTTGCGGAGCTCGGCCACAAGGTCGTCGCCGTAGAACCAGCAGACGCGATGCGCACCTTTGCGATCGAGGACCGCGATCATGAAAACATCACCTGGGTGGATGACTGCCTGCCGAACTTAGAGAAGGTGACGAAGATGGGCCGCACCTTCGACTTTGTTCTCGCTAGCGCATCATTCATGCATCTGCCGGAGGAGCACCAGGCGGACGGTTTCAAAACCATTGCGGCGCTGATGAAACCTGGCGCCTATGCGGCAATGAGCCTGCGCCATGGGCCCGTGCCCGAAGGCCGTGCGATGTACGACGTGTCGCCCGACCATGCGGCAAAGCTCGCCGCCGCGACAAGGCTGACGCTTGTTCGCCATGAAGAAAAGTCTGACCGGGTCGGACGGCCGGGCGTGACGTGGTCGATGATGGTGTTTGAGAAAGCTTAAGCCGCAGCACTTTGTGTTTCGCGGCGCACCCGCCAAAACCGCATGGCCCTCTGCGCCATATCCTGCGGAATCTGATCGTAAACGTCGAACAGCTCACGAGCTTCCTGAACTGACCTCTTTTTGCCCCGTACGCCAATCACTGCGAGGGTTGAGAAGGTTGAGCGATCTAGGCGTGTCGCTTTGCAGGCAATGGCAAGACCTTCGCCCGACGGGTCTTTCAGGATGCGTTCTGCGGTCTCTTCGTCAATTTTGGCGAGCCGGGCGAAACCACAAATGAGCTCGTCCAGGCGATTGGCTCGAACCAGATTGACCAGCAAGGTCTCCGAAAGCTCACGCAGTTCCGCCTTGCGGTCGATGAACTGTTGCGCGCGAGAGCGCTCCTCCGTTCGCCGATTGGCATCTTTCATAATCTTACGTTCGGTTTGTGCGAGCACGCGGTCGACGATCTCCGGATCGAGTTCCGCCGAGCGTTCCAGAATACGCGACCGCAGTTTGGTCGACACCACCCAGAACATGTCGTGCAACACGTCCGGCGGCAGGTCATGCCGGTCGACCAGCGATGTTTGAAGGGTCTCATTGGAAGCGGCACGGCGCACAACCTTCTGGATGGTTGTCTCCCCGATTTGGGCTTGGGCATTGTTGATCAGCACATTGACGACTGTGTCATCCCCATGATCGACAAGCGCCTCAGAAATGGTTTCATTCACATCCGGCCGCCCTGCGACAACGGATCGATGGGCATTGCTGCACTGGCTGATAATCTCAAGAAGGTCATCCTCGGTGAGGGCGAGGCTGCTCTCCAGAATGGGCGCCGCGACGCTGATCTCATCATTGGCCAACTGCGCCACCAGATCGCGCGGCGCTTCGGCCACGGTCGCCAGGCGGCGGGAGAGGTCGGCACGGACACTTGCCTCCAGCGAGCGCGCCACTGTGCCCATGATGTTGGAGAAATGCTCTGTCTCTTGGCCGGAATAGACTTCCGGGTCTTCCAGGAAGAGGTCTGTGACATTGCGCAACAGTTCGCGCCGTCTCTCACTCGACGGTTCTTTTGCAAGGTCGATCAGATCTCGCAGATGCGTCAACTCGGTCATGGAAATCAGCCTGCCCCAGGTCCAACATCGGTCTGCCTCCAATTTGAGCCAAAATTCTTAACAAGCAGTGGGGCAGCCCGTGCTCAAATTTGTGAAAAATTGAAGCTTTAGGGAGGGCTTCATATGCCGAAATACCGGTTTCTGTACGGCAAGAGGGGTCGGCGTTAACACTTTATTCACGATAATAAGCGGAGACTTTGGGGAAGGTTCCCGCAACCACGTCGGATTAAGCCGGGAGCACCAACCCACGGAGACGGCGATGCCGAATGTCATCGAGTTCAGGCCGAGGGAGTCAAATGGGAAACGCCGCACCTACGAAAAGGCGGCAGACGTCATCCCCATGCCTGTCCGAAATACAAAGTCGAGTGACAAGTCAAAGACACCAACAGATGTTCCGACCTTGTCTGATCTGATGGACCTCACCTGGCCCCGGGCCACAGACTAGGCGCAGTGGCCAATCAATTTGCGCGGCAGTTGATCCGCCGCGCTGTGTTTGATGCTAAATTGGGCAACGCCTCGAGCCTTGCGATGTCGAGCCATTAGCTTGCGTCTGCAAGCGTCGCCTCCAGCATGCTCAGGAATTCGTTCCAGCCATTTTGCTGGTCGTTCCTGTCCGCTTCGTTCTCAATCAAGGCCTGCGTGAAGGTCAGGCGGGTGCCTTCTGGATCATCCTCGAAAGTGACCGTGATCAGCGTCATCGGTCCGCGCTCACCGTCCTCAACCCAATGGTGGGAGAAGACGATCCGCTCATTCTCGATGATCTCTTTGTAGGTGCCTTCCATCCGGTAGCGGTTGCCGCTTGGGGCTTCCATGACCGACATCCATTCGCCACCGGGCCGAAAGTCTTCGGCTGCGTCGACCAGCGTGAAGACCTTCGGTCGCCACCACTGGCTCTTATGGTCGGCGTCTGCCCACATCTGAAAGACAAGCGGGCGGGGCGCTTTAAACACGCGGGCAAGGGTGAGGTCGAATGTTTCGGCAGCAGCTTGTGTTTGGGCAGTCATCTGTCTTTTCCTTTTTGTACGTCCTGCAAGTAGGCATCGAGGCGGTCGAGGCTTCCTTCCCAATGAAGGCGGTATTGTTCGACCCAGTCTGAAATGTCGCGAAGAGGTCCGGCCTCCAGAGCGCAGGGGCGCCACTGGGCCTTGCGCCCGCGGGTGATAAGGCCGGCATTCTCTAATACCTTGAGATGTTTGGTGATGGCGGGCGCGGAAATGTCGAACGGTTCCGACAATTCCTTCACCGAGGTTTCGCCCAGCGCCAAACGGGCAAGAATGGCGCGGCGCGTCGGGTCGGCGAGGGCGGAGAAGGTGGCACTGAGGGGATCGGGCTTCATAATACACCAATAAGTTAATTAACTTACAGGTGTATTTAAGGGCGTGGCGCGCCTGAGTCAACCGCTCGTGATGTAAATTTTCTCGTGGGGACCAGAGGGAGCGTCTAGGCTCACTGATAAGCAGCGGCTCTCAAGGGTCGTCACGACTTAAATGCACGGAAGACAGGAATGGCATCCGAAGAGCAACGCCCTCTAAGCGACCCAAGAGCTGACAATGGCAGCTTCTGGTTCGACAGCCTGGATACACCCTCCTCAATCGCTGAGGCAGGAAACCTTCCGGCAGAGGTTGACGTCGCCATCATCGGGGCGGGCTACACAGGTCTTTGGACGGCCTACTACCTGAAGGAAAAAGATCCGTCTCTCGACATCGCAATCTTCGAAGCCAACACCGTGGGCTTTGGCGCCAGTGGTCGAAACGGCGGTTGGTGCATGGGGCTCGCCTGGGGCATTGACGGCATGCTGGCGAATGAGAAGAGGCGGGATGCGGGTGTGCGTCTGCTGCGCGCCATGCACGACACGGTGGATGAAGTCGGGCGGATTTCCCAGCGCGAAGGCATCGAGTGTCACTTTGCCAAGGGCGGCACAGTGGAAGTCGCCATCGCGCCTTTCCACGTGAAAGACATGCAGGACGATATGGCTCATCATCATGCGTTGGGCTTTAGTGAAGACGATTACCGCTGGCTTCCACCTGAGGAGTCTCAAAAGCGCGTCGGCATGACGCCCAACTATGGCGCCACCTACACGCCGCATTGCGCGGTCATTCATCCGGCAAGGTTGGTGAAAGGATTGGGCCGGGTCGTGCGCGCCAAAGGCGTGAAGATCTACGAAGGCACCCCCGTAACAGAAATCGCGCCGGGCTATGTCGACACAGACAAGGGTCGGGTGCAGGCGCAGAAAATCATTCGCGCAACCGAGGGCTACACGGAATCCATCAAAGGTCAGGAGCGGGAGGTGCTGCCGCTCTATTCGATGATGGTGGCGACAGAACCCCTGCCTGACCACGTTTGGGATGAGATCGGGCTGGCCAATCGCGAGACTTTTGGCGACAGCCGCCGTGTCACCATCTATGGCCAGAAGACCGACGACGGGCGCCTCGCCTTTGGCGGACGCGCTGGCTATTACTTTGGCTCAAAGCGTCGGGGCGTCATTCCGCCGGATGATCCTATGGTGCAGAATGTCGAACGCACGCTTCGAAAACTCTTTCCGGTTCTGAAAGACTATCGCGTAACCCATGGTTGGGGCGGTCTCATGGGTGTGCCGCGGCACTGGCGGCCCTCTGTCGCCTTCGACCATCGGACGGGTCTCGGCCATGCCGGCGGTTATACGGGCGAGGGCGTAGCGGCTTCCAACCTGGCGGGCCGGATCTTGTCCGATCTCGTACTCGAGCGTGAAAGCGACATCACCGACCTCGCCTGGGTAAACGACACACCGTCCAAATGGGAACCGGAACCTTTGCGCTGGCTGGGCGTGAAGGCCATTCAATATTTCGGTGACAAGGCGGACCGGGTCGAAATGGAAACCGGCAAGCCGTCCAAATTCTGGGGCACGCTTTTCGGCACGGCGTTGAGCTAGCCCGCCGCCGCACCCGGCTTGGCTAACTTGGCGGCGGCACTGTCGATGGAGTGGACGAGCACGTCGACCATCTGGTCGAGTTCGGCTTCTGTCACCGTGAAGGGCGGGCCCAAGAGCACAATGTCGCGCACCTCGCCAGTGCCGCCCGCATAGAAGAAAACGCCGTCCCGCAATCCGGCGCCGGTCACGCGCCCGGTGAAGTTCGCTTCTTTCGGGAAATGCGCAAGGGTGTCTCGGTCTTCCACGAGCTCAAGCGCCCAGAAGAGGCCTTGGCCTCTGATCTCCGCGACATGGGGGTGATCGCCGAGCTTTGCGTTGAGCTTCTGACCAAGCAGCGCGCCCATCTCCGCAGAACGGGCGACCAGGTTTTCGCGGGTCATGATCTCCAGCACCTTGTCCGCCGCGGCACACGCCGCCGGGTGGCCGCCATAGGTGTAGAACATCAGCGCCCCGTTTTGCGCGGCGATGGGTTCGACCACCGACTCTGTCGCAAAAACCCCAACGATGGGGGCATAGCCGCCTGCAAGACCTTTGCCGGATACCATAATGTCCGCTTTGAGATCGAAATGCTCCGCGGCAAAGCCTTTTCCTGTGCGCCCAAAGCCCACCATGACCTCATCGGTGATGATGAGGATGCCGTGCTTGTCACAGATCTCCTGAATGCGCGGCCAGTAGCGCGCGCCGGGCATGAGCGCCCCGCCGCTGGACCCGGTGATGGGTTCCGCAATGAAGGCGGCAATGGTGTCGGGCCCTTCCGCCTCCACCAGTTTTTCAAACTCATCGGCTGCCCATAGATCGAAACCTTCGTGACCTCGCCCAAGCGGGCAGCGCAGCTGATAAGGGGTGGGGGCATGACCCACCTTGGGAAACAGATTTTCAAGTCCTGCGCGGCGCGCAGGGTGACCGCCGACGGCCAGGGTCATGATGGTCGTGCCGTGATAGGCAATGTCTCTGCCGATCACCTTCCAGCGCTTCTCGTCACCTATTGCACGGAAGTACTGGACGGCCAGACGGCAGGCGGCATCGGCAGCTTCCGATCCGCCGCTCGAGAGATGCACGCGGGTGAGATGCGCTGGCAGCCAGTCGTGCTGCAACCGTTCCACCAACGCCGTGCGTTCCGGGGTAATGAAGGGCGGCACGATGTAGCTCGTATTCGCCATCGCTTTCGCGGTGACGTCCGCCACTTCCTGCCGCCCATGGCCGATATTGCAGATGATCGCACCGGCGGCGGCGTCCAGAATTTCCCCGCCATCTTCTGTGAAGAGGGTGCGGCCTTGCGCCCGCACGATACGCGGCATGCGCGCAGACGGCGTGAAGGGCCAGGGCTCGTTCCAATCAATGCTCATGGCAGCCGTCCTCCGAAATCCGCTTCCCGCTAACCCTATTGTGAGCAAACGAAAACAGGAAACAAGGTGTAGTGTTTTCCGTCCATTTCTTTTGCTCACACCGGATCAGTTTGCTAGGAAAGCGGCACCTCCCTCCGGCAATGAGTTCTGGCCTTATATGTCTTCGCCCACACCGCAGCAGCGAAATGCGCCACAAAAAATTGTGGTTATCGGCGCCGGCGTGATTGGCGTCACTACAGCCTATCGGCTCAGACGGGATGGGCATGAAGTGACACTCATTGAGAAAGAGCAGGGTCCGGCCCTCGAGACGAGTTATGCCAATGGCGGTCAGCTCAGTGCCGGGGAAGTGGCGCCCTGGGCTGGACCGAGTGTTCCGACGCAGGCGCTGAAATGGCTTGGGCGGGCGGACGCGCCGCTGCGGCTCAGATTAAAAGCCGACCCCGCTCAATGGAAATGGCTGTGGCGGTTTTGGCGGCGCTGCACGCTCAAAGCGCAGCGCGATGGTGCCGAGCGCAATGTGGGTCTGGCGCTTCTCAGCCGCACCGTCATGCAGGAGACGCTCGACGATCTTAATGCTAAGGGCATGGCGCCAGAGTTCGATCGCAAGCAGAAGGGCATCCTGCGTGTCTTCGCTACTGAAGCCGAAGTAGACCATGCAGCAAAAGAAGCGGACCGCCTGGAGCCGTTTGGCCTGCATCAGGAAAAACTGAGTGCCCAGGAGTGCGTTGCGGTGGAACCGGCACTGGCCTCGGCACACCAACGCGGTGAGCTTGCCGGCGGCGTCTATTCGAGGGCCGACCAGAGCGGCGACGCCTACAAGTTTACGTCTGCTCTCGCCCAGGCGATCGAAGAGATGGGTGTCACCTGTCTCTATGGCGAAACAGTCCATAAGCTGGAACGGCAGGGAAATCGCATCACCCATGTGCGCACCAACCTGAGACGCATAGAGGTCGACGCTGTTGTCCTTGCTGCCGGCGTCATGAGCCCGCAGCTGCTCGATGGCGTGATCGTGCCTGTCTATCCGGTCAAAGGCTATTCTGTGACCCTTGATGTGCCAGACGACGGCTCTGCGCCGGAGGTGAGCGTCACCGACGAAGTGCGTCGCATCGTGGTGAGCCGTCTTGGTGATCGCCTGCGGGCCGCGGGACAGGCGGAAGTTGCGGGCTACGACCGAACGGTGGAATCTGATCGGGCGCAGTCGGTCCTGACAGCAGTCAGAGAATTGTTTCCGGCGCTGGGCGACGATCTCGAGCCGGAATTCTGGTGTGGCTTGCGCCCCATGACACCGGACGGTGTGCCTGTCCTGGGCAAAGCCCCGGGGCGAGACAATCTCTACCTCAACACCGGACATGGAACATTGGGCTGGACCCTGGCCATGGGCTCTGCGGCGCTGATCGCCGACCTGGTCGCCGGACGTGAGCCATCGGTTGACCCGGAAAACTTCTCGGCAATGCGGTTTTAGGAGGGCACAGCGGTCAACCGCCGTCGGACTTCTGACACCGCGAAAGCGGACAACAGCACGCCACCGGCAAACAGCGCGACGCCCCCATGAACATCCGCTGTGGTCAGGAGTTGCCCATTGAGCACCAGCACAATGAGCGCAAAGACAAAGACGTCGGTCATCGACCATCGCGACAGCCAGACCAGAAGGCCCAGCAGCGCGCCGGTGCCGTTCGATCGACGACGACCCCGTGCGACCAGCAGCAGCCCCAGTAAGATTTTGCCGACCGGAAAGACGACGGAGACGGCGAGTACCAAAAGGCCAAGAGCCGTCTGCCCTTCGTCGAAGAAAGACCGGATGCCGTCCAGGATTGAGAGATCGTTCTCATAGAACCAGAAGGAACTGACCGTGACGGCCGGTACCTGCAGTCCAACGACAACCATGGCCAGTGACACCAAGAGCAAAACCATTAACCATCGGCGGCCTTTGACAGGCGCCGGTCCGAAGCTTGGAAGGGAATCGTCCATGCGCCTAAAAGTCCTCGTTTCCTAAAGTTTCCCGGTCGGATCACTCGGGTTCCGTCAAAGCTGACAGAAGCCATTAACAGCCATCTAACGATTACGCCCTAGGCTTGTGGCGAAACTATGCCGCCGACGGGCTGAGCGTCGCGGCGTCAGAAATTGGATGTGATATGGCGCGTCGCCAGACACAAATTTTAGGAACCGGTCTGCTGACCCTGAGCCTCACGGCTTGTGCCGGCCAGGCCGATCTCGGGCGTACCAAGCCGAATGAGTTTTCGTTTCTGAGCAGCCTCGGAGATCAGGTCACACGCTTGACCGAGCCGGCAAGTGCCGCGGCAAACCTGCCTTTGACCGCAGAAGAGGCGCAGCTGCGCACCATTGCGGAAACGATCAAGGACCAGACAGCGGACCGTGAACCGGATCTGGTCGAGCGCATTTTTCAGGGTGCCGAGAAAGCCGAAGACCAGAGAGCTTATTATCTGACGCTCCGACGCCAACATGCCGCGAGCGGCACATCCCTACTGCACGCTTTTGGCAATGATGTATTGCGCGATGTCGCCATGATCGATCAGTTCGCCAATCTCTCCATTGCGGTCACGGCCGCTGACGCTCTGCGTCTGGCCCTTGTACGCGAAGCCATGGAAGCGGACAGCGCCGCCTTCTCAGACGCGGTCGACGTGGTCTTGCGTGTCGAAGAGAATGGCAAGGTGATTGATGATATGGCCGACCGCATGGCGAACCGCTATGTGGAATATCGGGTGGCGCTTGAGCAATCGGCCTTTGACATTCCCGAGCGGGACCTGATCGCGACGATTGATAAGGCCCTTGTGATGCTTGAAAAGAGCATTGAAGGCATCAAAGGCGATGCGGCGCGGCATCGCGCGGTGCGCGGCGAGCTGTTTGGACGCCGCTCCGCCGAAGACCTGCCGGTTTGAAGATGCTTCTCTGATTTCTACTGCCCAACACTCCCTGTCATCCTCGTGCTCGACACGAGGATCCATCCTTCGAGACGCGGTCTACGACCGCTCCTCAGGATGAGGGAAAGAGACAGAATCTATGCCTCATGGTGAGGAGGCGCGGCAGCGCCGTCTCGAACCAGGCTAACATGCCCTCGGAGTCCGGGGTGACATATCAGAGTTTCATAAGCAGAAGAGAGAACTTCAATATCCGCGGGTGCGGCCCGGGGCACTTGATCCAACAGCGACGCCGCTGATGCAGCAGGGCGTCGCCTGGGCATGGGGAACATCAAGTTTCAGATGGCATTGGGCCTCAGGACCTTCATTGCCTGCTTTCACATAAGTCCACGCCTGGCATTGAGTATCTGCGAAGCAGGCAGACGCACAATATTGTGGGCCCTCTCTGCCGGCCGACAGCACTCTGTAGTCAGCTCCCGGGCGATTTGTGTCCCGTTCCATGAAGACAGAGGGGCTCGCGGCGAAGACAGGTGCCGCAACCACCGCAATGAACAGGTATGCGGTTGCAGCGATCACAAAATGCCAGCGATTGGGCGACAGAGACTGACTCATCTGAATACTCCTCGAAACAGAGGAGTGTTTTACAGGGTCGCTTATGGAGAAACGCTGAAGGCCAACGGCAAGATTTTAGACAATCTGCCCTTAGGGTTTATGAGACCTTAATTTCGGGCGCGCTCGGACGCGGCAAAGGCCAGCAGGGCGTCTGCCGGGGCGCCCCGCAGCTGCCAGGACATGCAGCGCACGCCGCCGCCCATCTGGCAAACCTTGGCGGAAGAGACAGGGATTACCTCCCGACTGGTCGCAGCCCGTACCTGAGTGAGCGCGATCGCATCTTCCGGGATACCAAACTGCGGCAGGTAGACACGCTCCGGTGTGACGAGGGCGTTGGTGTAAAGCCCACAGGCAGACCCAAACCGTTCGTCATAAATTTCTGAGCCGTCATAGGGCGTCACGATTTCATGGATCGTCACCCCCGGCAGGCCGCGCTCGAGGTCTTTATAGAGCTGGTGTCGGTAGGCCGGGTCTTCTGGGTAGGAATTGATCACCAGCGTGTTGGTGTCGACGAAGCTCACGACACCGTCCGCATGTTCAAGGCCGCCCTGTTCATCAGCATCGATAAACGCAACATTTGTGATGCCAGTGACCCGTTGCAACTGCGCTCGCGCTTCGTCTTCCGTGAGATCATTGTCGGTAAGGAACTTGGTGCTGACAACAGCATTGCCGGCATAGTCGTCCACAAAGTTGCCGCCATCGTTCAAGAGGTGCGTGGCGCCGATTTTAAGGCCCGCCCGCTCTACGAGTTCCGCCAGATTGATCTGAACGATGTCTGCATATTCCTGACCCTCAACGCCACCGCCCTGGCCCTCGGCCGTATAGCGAAAAAAGATGGGGCGCGCTGCGTTGGACGGCGCGAAGTCCCGCGCCCAAATATCTGCTACCGGGAAATTCAGAACCTTGTCTTCACCGATCGCTGCCGCGTAGCGGTCGTACCCTTGAGCGTCTGTCAGGATCAGGACCCTGTCAGGCGCTTTGATGGCTTTTGCGAAGGCGACATGGAAGGTGAATATCTCGCTCGCGACCGGCGCATAATAGCTGTCGAAACTGGTCGGTGCTGCGAGCACGATCAGTTCGGCGCGGGCAGGAAGCGTCATGATAAGGCTCATGAAAAAGAGGACCGCTGCCGACAGGGCCCTCCTCGTGAGATGTTTATCCGCCGTGGCGCATTTGCCAGACGGTTTTCTTGCCATCACCCGTCGCCTGGTAGACATGGCTGAATTCTCCCAGGGCCCCCTTGAAGGCCTCGATTTTGGTGCCGTCCGCAACGTCGAACGCATCAAAACCGCAGCGTACCATGAGAGACCATTGGTCGCGAAGCACTTCGCCCACGGCGCGCACTTCCCCGTCAAATCCATAACGGTCCCGCAGCAGGCTGGCATAGGAAAAGCCGCGCCCGTCCTTGAATGCCGGGAAGTTGACCGCGACCAGTTGAAAGCGGTCGAGGTCATCGGCAATAAGCTCAGGCGCTTCGCCGGCTTCAAGCTTCACGCCTAGCGGGGCGTTGCGCCCGACAAGCACGTCACGCTCAGCCTGCCAGCGGGCAGCGGAGACAATCACAGGCGCGTCAGTGGGCAGCTCGTCTTCGTCGCCGACCAGGATCCAATTGTCTTCTGTGAACTCGCCGTTCTTAATGAGTGGCATAAACAGTCTCCTTGAACGGCTCTTTGCCGACGCGGCGAAAAGTATCAATGAACCGCTCGCCCTCGTTTCGAATGTTGATGTAGGTTTCGACCACGGTTTCGATCGCGTCTGCGATTTCGTCTTCCGTGAAGGCAGGGCCCAGAATTTCGCCCACGGACGCGTTTTCGTCGGCCGAGCCACCCAGAGAGATCTGGTAGAACTCGGTCCCCTTCTTGTCGACACCCAGAATGCCGATGTGCCCCACATGATGGTGACCGCAGGCATTGATGCAGCCTGAAATCTTGACCTTCAACTCGCCAATATTGTGTTGGCGGTCGAGATCGTTGAAGCGCTCGGCGATCTCCTGGCTGATCGGAATCGAACGCGCGTTGGCAAGCGCGCAATAATCGAGACCCGGGCAAACGATATGATCGGTAATAAGCGCCAAGTTCGGCGTGCCGAGCGCGGCTTCCTCAAGACCCTGCCAGAGCGCAAACAGGTCATCCTTTTTGACATGGGCGAGCACGATGTTCTGCTCATGGGTCACGCGCAACTCGTCAAAGCTGTATTTGGTGGCGAGGTCCGCCATCACATGCATCTGATCGTCACTGGCGTCACCGGCAACACCGCCGACGGGCTTCAGGGAGATGTTGGCAATCGCGTATCCGTCAATCTTGTGCTCGGCGACGTTTGTTTTCACCCAGTCGGCAAACTTCTTATTGTCCGCCATGGCTTCATTGAGCGCTGACGACTCATCCGGCAGCGTTTCATAAGCCGGTGGCGCAAAGTAAGCCCGAATGCGTGCGATTTCTTCTTCCGGCAACGTCACCACGCCTTTGGCTTTGACATGGACAAACTCTTCTTCCACCTGGCGCTTCATCTCTTCAGCGCCCAGTGCATGAACGAGAATCTTGATACGCGATTTGTAGAGATTGTCCCGCCGCCCATTCATGTTGTAGACGCGCATGATCGATTCCAGATAGGCGATCAGGTCCACCGCCGGAATCGCTTCGCCGATCAAATGTCCGATCATCGGTGTCCGGCCTTGGCCGCCACCCACATAGATGTCGAAGGCGGGCGCGCCGTCGGCGCCTTTCACAACTTCAATACCAATGTCATGGAACCGGATCGCGGCGCGGTCTTCGTTCATGCCGCAGACGGCAAACTTGAATTTCCGCGGCAGGAAAGAGAATTCAGGATGGAAGGTGGACCATTGGCGAATGATCTCACTCCAGATGCGCGGATCGTCTACTTCACCTGCCGCCGCGCCCGCATACTGGTCGGATGTGACGTTGCGAATGCAATTGCCAGATGTCTGGATCGCATGCATCTCAACGGACGCGAGATCGTCCAGAATAGCTGGAATGTCTGACAGCGCAGGCCAGTTATATTGAATGTTCTGGCGTGTCGTGAAGTGGCCATAGCCCTTGTCATACTTGGTTGCGATGTCGGCGAGCATATGCATTTGCTTGCCCGACAGCGTGCCGTAGGGCACGGCGACGCGTAGCATGTACGCATGGAGCTGAAGATAGACGCCGTTCATCAGCCGAAGCGGCTTGAACTGATCTTCCGTAATTTCACCTGCCAGGCGGCGCTTAACCTGTCCGCGGAACTGGGTGACCCGTTCCTTGACAATCGTGTGGTCGAATTCGTCGTAACGATACATGGTGCTATGCCTTCAAAATACTTTTGGTACGGCGCTTTACGCCGACGCGGCCTGCTTGCCGAGGTCAAGACGGATGGTCGGGCCGGCCATGCGGATTTTCTCGCGCACGCTGGCGGGCACAATCGCGCCGTCTTCAACAGCCACTTCAAAGAGGTAGGGCTCCACCACTTCTTGAGCTGCGACCGAAGGCTCCGCCTTTTCAAGAAGGGCAGCACAGGCTTCTTTGCCGTCCGCCACATGGGCATCTTTCAACCAGTCGGACCAAGAGCCCTCAGCGGTGAGATAGACCACTTCGCCATTCAGCAGACGGTTGGCGGTCACAGCCTGGGTGGTCGCGCGTTTATTGGTGTGCTGGGCCAAGTCCCAATCTCCTTATCACGTCTCCTGAGAACGTAAGTGTGATTTGTTTCCCAGCTCTCGCAGCAGCTGGAAATACTCACTTATTGGCCGCAAACATGGTTGTTTTTGCATTCAGGGTCAAGTGGGGTGTGAAATAGAATGAATTACAATTTCGTGATGTAAAAAATAGTAAAACTTGGCGCGTTTCGGTCTTAAGTCTCTTGTTACGCAAGTCACCTGCTTGATGTCATCCCGGCCTTGAGCCGGGATCTATGGGGCTTTGGTGTACATTCATGAGCTAATTTCGTCATACAAATCCCGCCATTCGGGATTGTCTTTCTCTACGAGTTCGAACTTCCATGCCCGCTTCCAGCGTTTGAGGCGTTTTTCGTGTTCTATGGCTGCCTCAATGCTGGAGGCGCTATCAAACCAAACGAGGCGTTTAACTGAGTATTTTTCGGTGAAGCTGCCAACTGCCGACCCCATCCGATGCTCATAAATGCGGCGTAGTAGATCATTTGTCGCGCCCACGTAGAGCGTTCCACGGCGTCTGCTCGCAAGCATGTAGACAAAGTAGGTCTTGCCCATGAAATCATGGTTTCAAAAAGAACCGCGTGCGATCAACCGATATTTCGTATGGACCCCGGATCAAGTCGTGGGTGACACAAGTGATTAGGGTCTGTTCGGAGCGGCGAGTTCGATTTAAGAGCCGCGGTCCACGGCGCTTTCATGCCAGCGGCGAAGCGCCAGGTGCTCGAGCAGCGATAGCGCGAAGAAGATCGCAATCCCCAGAAGTGAGAGCAGAAGCAGGGTGGCGAACATGGTCGGCACCTGAAGCCGGTTCCCCGCCTCGATGATCCGCCAGGCAAGCCCGGTGCCGGTGCCGGACCCGGCAACAAACTCAGCGACCACCGCACCGATAAGCGCGAGCCCACCGGAGATTTTCATGCCGCCCAGAATATAAGGCAGCGCTGCGGGCAATTGCAGTGACCAGAGACGTTGCCAGCGCGTCGCGCCATAGAGCGTGAAGAGGTCCATCAGGTTGTGATCAACAGAGCGCAGACCCAGCGTGGTGTTCGACAGGATCGGAAAGAAGGCGACAATCCAGGCAAGAATGAGCAGCGCCAGATTGACATTGTCAAAACCGACCCAGATGAGAATGAGCGGCGCAATGGCAACCACCGGCGTCACCTGCAGGATAATGGCGTAGGGAAAGAGCGCCATCTCAACGAGCCGGCTCTGCGAAAAGAGAATGGCAAGCGCCACGCCGCCGATCACGGCAAGAGCGAAAGCGAGCAGAGTAATGCGCAGCGTCACCCAGAGCGCCGCCATGAGGCTCTCGAAATTTTCAGCCAGCGCCGCGCCGATCACACTCGGCGCAGGCAACACAAATTTCGGCACATCGCCCAATGTCACAGCCGCTTCCCAGAATAGAAGGGCGGCGATGCCGACAAGGATGGGCGTGAAAATACGAAAGAAACGTGCGCTCATCTGTCACCATCCCTGAGCGCCGCGGAGACGGCCTTGCAATGCTCGAAATAGCTGGGCGATTGGCGAAAACTGAGGCCCCGAGGGTAGGGGGCGTCAATGCGAATGTCTTCGTCGATCCGCCCGGCGCCCCTAGAACCATTTGAGCCGGTTCCCATCACCAGGATCCTTTCGGAGAGATAGACGCTTTCATAGACCGAGTGGGTCACAAAGATCACCGTCCAGCCGAACTCCCGCCAGAGGGTCAGCAGATCATCATCCAATTTCTCGCGGGTGAACTCGTCAAGCGCGGCAAAGGGCTCGTCCATCAAGAGCACTGGCGGTTCTGTCACAAGCGCGCGGGCGATGGACACTCGCATGCGCATGCCGCCGGAGAGTTCTCGGGGCAATTTGTCGGATGCATCCGCCAGGCCGACCCGTGCCAGCGCCGCCTGTACTTTGGTGCCGGCGTCATCGCGCGACATCCCCTTCAGCTTCAGGGGCAGATAGACATTGTCGAAGGCGCTGGCCCAGGGAAGCAGTGTGGCGTCCTGAAAGACAAACCCAAGATCGTCCGGTCGGCCAGCGCCGTTCCAATTCAGTGACCCGTGGCTCGGTTGAAGAAGCCCCGCGATCAGCCGCAGCAATGTACTCTTACCGCACCCCGATGGTCCCACAAGGGACACGAACGATCCGCGTTCTATAGAGAGGTTGATGTCCGTGACCGCAGGCGCATCACCATCATAGGATTTTCCAACGCCGGTAAGTGTTAGCAGCGATCCATCGGGAGCGGGGGAGGGCGTGGTCATTCAGCCGTCAGCTGTTCTTTGAGATAAAGGCCGACACCTTTGTTCACGAACTCCAATGTGTAAGCCTGCCGCCAGTCGAGCGCCGGGTCATAGACCCCATTCTCCGACATGACGGTGAAGAAGTTCTGCCACCGCGACTCGCTCATGGCGCCGATACCGAGGGTGAGCGCGTCACCGGAATCCGCGATGCCATATTCCTTGAGCTTATCGATGGCTTGGACCACCACGTCTTCGCTCATGTCCGGATTGTCGGCAAGAATGAGCGCCGTAGCTGGGGACGCATCGCCATAGAGGAAAGAGACCCACCCTTTGATGGTGGCATCCACAAAGGCCTGCACCAGCTCCGGCTCTTGCTCGATCATAGAGGTGTTGGCAAGGATGAATGTCGCATAGCCGGGATAGCCATGATCGGAGAGCAGAAAGACCTGGGGTTTGAAGCCCGCTTCTTTTTCAATCGAGTAGGGTTCCGACGAGAGATAGCCCTGTTGAATGGCGGTTTCGTCAACCAGGAAGGGTGCGAGATTAAACGTGTATTTGCGGATCTGATCGTCTGTAAAGCCGAAGCGCGACCGCAGCCACACCCAAAACGCGCTGATCGTGGCGTCCGACACCATGATCGGCATGCCGCGCATATCTGCCAGTGTTTTTACATCGTCCCGCGGGTGGGTGATGAGCACTTGCGGGTCTTTCTGGAAAGAGGCCATCACAGCTTTCGCCCCGGCATCTGCGGCGACAATGTTGAGCGGAATGAAACTGTTGGACCCCATGCCGAAATCCACACTGTCCGAAGCCAGCAGCTGCGGCACATTGATGCCGGGCCCGCCCGGACGAATGGTGACATCCAGCCCGGCGTCCGCGTAATAGCCGTTCGCCAGGGCCTGATAGAAGCCGCCATGCTCGGCTTGCGCTTTCCAGTCGGTCACAAAGCTGATGGGGCGCAACTCTTGTGTAGCGCCTTTATCTGATGGAGCAGAGCCTGGCACATTGAGTGAAAAAACGAGCAGCGCTAAAACGACAATGACGGCGCCAGCGCCGACCAGGACATTGCGATCCATGGAACCCCCGTTTGACCAATTGGCGGGAGTTTAGCAGGGGCGGGTTGCTTTCACACCCCTTACATCACCTCGCAGATGGTTTCGAGGCGCGCCGCATTCAGTTCCTCGAACCGGTCTTCCGATTGAATGAGCGTTCGGAACAGCACGACGCCACGATCTGAGGGCGCGATGACGATCGGCGCGCCGCCGAGTGTGCTCACCTGATCTTCGCTTTGAACCAGGACCACATCGATTTTGTCCGCAGGCAATTGCCGGTCATTCACCACAAAGAAGTTGTCACTATTGTCGGCAAACATGGAGAGTGAAAAATAGGTGTCTTTCGGCACCGGCGCCGAAATGTGCAACGGACGCTCTGAGACGTCGAAAGCACAGAGCGTATAGATGAGGTCGGGACTTGGTCGTACAACGGTTCGACTCTCCGCCGTCGCGCGAGGCGCATGGGCCACGACGCCGATGCCGACCTGCTCTTCGACGCCGCTGATCAGGCGATCCATGACAAAGCTCGGAAAGGCGAGGATCGTGACGATGTGGATAATGCCACCGAGAATGACCATCGCGGCGAGGTAATAGGGCCAGCCCTTCATGAACAGGTCTCCCGTGTAATGGTGGGAAGGGCAATGCCTGCCAGGTCGGAATAGGTTTCCTCGTCCGGGTTGTAGAGTCTGAGTGTCAGGCTAAAGGCCTCGCCTTCGCCAGTCCCGTCAAAACCAGTTGGAATACCATTGATACCGCTGCCATTGGGACTCACGGAAATCCTGAAGCCACTGTCAGCCTCGCGAGTAACTGTATTCATGGCTTGGCTGTAACGACCGGCTGGATTAGGGATCAGATAATGATCCGCCCCATAGGCCGTGATGCTCCACCAGCGGGTCGCAAGCGGCGTGCCTTCAACGCGGTAACTGCATTTGGTTGAGAGAGCCTCGCCCGCATCATCAATGACGGCGGTGAAATAGACCGTCTCACTTTTGTTCAGAGCCAGGAGGCCGGCGCGGGCGACAGCAGCTCGGGTGTAGGGCCCGGCACCCTGACTGCCAATTGCTGGGTCTGTCGACCAAGCCCCGTTTTGGAGGGCGGTGCCAAGACCGGCATTGATTGAAAACCAGGTGAGCCCCAATCCGATCAGGAGACCGCCGACAATAACGCCGAGTATTTTCAGAAGTACCGAAACCATGAGCCCCAAGTTTCCCTAAACACAATCTCCCATGAGGTTTTACCACAGCAGGAACAAAGCACCAGATAGAGCGCGTTTTGAAGTTAACGCGGCAATGTTTGTCCACCGCGTCGCATGCCCGGTCCGGGGTTCACCTGCTTACGGTGGGCTTCGCGAAAGAGGTTCGACAGCGAAACATAAAACCGATGCAACTCCGGTTGGTCGCTGGTCGCGAACGAAGATTCAGCGTCGCTCTCCGGTTCGACGCGGCGCACCGGCGCCGGTTTGCCACCTGCAAGATCTGCAATCGGCATCCCTTCATGCACAGACTTCATGAATGCGGCCCAGGTGGTGGCGCTCAAGCCCCCGCCTTCGGCTTCAGCCATTGGCGACGCATTATCATGACCAAACCAGACACCGGCGACCTGATCCGCCGTGTAGCCAACAAACCAGATGTCGCGCCCATCCTGGCTGGTCCCAGTTTTGCCCGCGGCGGGCCGCCCGCCGATTGCCGCCTTCGAGCCAGTACCCGACAGGATCACCTGATAGAGCAGGTAGTTCATAGAGCGGGCAGCACCCGGTGCCACCACACGTGTCGCCAGCGATTGTTGTTCAAACAGAATATCGCCGTCGGGATTGAGAATGCGTTTGATACCATAGGGCTTCGCCCGGAAGCCGCCATTCGCAAATACGGCATAGGAGGATGTGAGATCCAGCAGAGTTACTTCCTCTGTGCCGAGCGCGATGGAAGGGTGCGAGGCCAGCGGCGAGGTGATGCCCAACCTCTCGGCGGCATCAATGACTTCAATGCGGCCAACCTGCTCCGATAACCGCACGGCGACCGTATTGATCGAGTATTTCATGGCTGTGAGCAGGCTGACATTGCCCCGAAACCGTCCATTGTTCTGTGGCGACCAGCCATTGACATAAATTGGGCGGTCACTCACCTGGGACTCAGGCGTCAGCCCGTTTTCAAGCGCGGCGAGAAAAACAAACGGTTTGAAGGCGGAACCGGGTTGGCGTTCGGCCTGAAAGGTTCTGTTGAACTGGCTCTCCAGGTAGTCCCGGCCTCCGACCATGGCGCGAAGTGCCCCATCGGGGTCCATGGACACAAGGGCGCCCTGCGCGGGAGGTTCCTCGACATCCTCCGGGAGATTTGCGGCCCGCTCGGCTATCGCATCTGCGATGGCAAGTTCCCCGGCGGCCTGCTGCACCGGGTCGAGGGTCGTTTCAATGATCAGCTGGCCTTTGATGCCCGGCAGAATCTCGGCGACTTCTGCGGCGATCCAGTCCACAAAATATTGAGAACCCAGACGCGGCGCCCGCTTGATGATGGTCGCTGGCTCTACCCGGGCTGCGAAGGTTTCGCCTTCGGTGAGCACACCGTTCTCTACCAAAGTACTCAACACGATCTCTGCCCGCCGCTGCGCGCGAGCAAGATCATTGGTCGGCGCAAAGCGAGAGGGCGCCTTGATGAGCCCGGCAAGCAGGGCCGCTTCGGCGAGCGAGACCTCGCGCACAGACTTATCGAAATAATGCTGTGACGCCGCTTCAAAACCATAGGCACCTGCGCCCATGTAAATGCGGTTCAGATAAAGGGTGAGGATTTCCTGTTTGGTGTAGGCTTGTTCGAGCCAGACAGTGATCACCGCTTCCTGGGCTTTCCGCCAAAAAGTGCGCTCTGACCCGAGGTAGAGATTCTTGGCCAGCTGCTGCGTGATCGTGGAGCCGCCTTGCACGACGCCGCCGGCACTCAGGTTGGCAACAATGGCCCGGCCGATGCCGAACACGTCAAACCCGAAATGATCATAAAAGCGCCTGTCTTCGGTGCTGAGCACTGCGAGCACCAGATAGTCCGGCATCTCATCCAGCGGCACGATCTGGGCATAGCGGCCGCCGCGATTGGCGATCTCCTCGCCATCCCGGTCAAGCACGGTAAGCGCCAAAGCGTCCGGGCCCAAAGGTCCCAGCAGCTGCCGCTGCATTTTAGGCAGGGTATCGAGTACCAGCGTGCCGAAGACCACACTGCCAACAAAGACAAGGGCGCCAAATGCCCGCCAGAGAAGATGGCGTGATCGGGTGCCTTTTTGGGGCAACTCTTGATTATTCTCGTCTTCGCGCACGGTATCCGGTCTCACAATAGAACGCACCTGTGCCGCGATGGCACAGAGCGGGCCCTGTCGAAAATTCTTGAGAGGAGCACCGCAAACCATGTGCCGGGAAGCTTTATGGGGCATGCCTCTGCACACCGCGCTGAATCAGCGTAAACTCGAGTGAATTCAGCTGTAGCAGACGAACTAAAGGCCTATGGACGAACGACCTTTCTGGCAAACCAAAAAGATGACGGAAATGACCCGCGAAGAGTGGGAGTCCCTGTGCGACGGGTGCGCCAAATGCTGTCTGATTAAGCTTGAAGATGAGGACACGGGCGAGCTGGAATATACAGACATCACCTGTAGCTTGCTTGATTGCGATACCTGCCGGTGCGGTGACTATCCCAACCGGTCAATCAAAGTGCCTGACTGTGTCACGCTCACGCCGACGAATGTGCGGCAATTGAATTGGATGCCCTCGACCTGCGCGTATCGGTTGCTTGCCAATGGTAAAGATTTGCCCTGGTGGCATCCGTTGGTGAGCGGCGAAGAAGAGTCGGTGCATCTGGCCGGCATGTCGGTCAGAGGAAGAACGGTAAGCGAAGATGACGTCGACCCGACGGATCTCGAGGACCGTATCGTGACATGGCCGGAGCAGGGAAAATAATTTGCAGAAAATGCAAATTCCTTCTTGAACATGAAACGCTCCTACCCTATCTAAAGTCCATCTCCGGAATTGTATGAAACAGGCAGCGCCCTTCAGGCGAAGGCGGCGACGACCAGTGATCCATTGCGTGGTCCGAAAACAAACCTCTATCAGAATATGTGATGTCCGACCCCCTCCCCAAAGCGCCGAATGAGCTTGAGGATAAGGACTGGGCGCGCATAAAACGCGTCTATCAGGGTGACGACAAGCTTGCGTGTATCGCAAAAGAGTATGGGCTCACAGTTCAGAAGATCGTTGCACATGCAAAGCGCGAAGGCTGGCCGTTACGATATGAAAAACAGAAGGCCGCCAAACGAAGCATGGCGTCCGGGAACACCGACCCGGCGACGCTGCGCAAGCGGTTGACGGCACTGGTCGAGCGACAGATTGCGGAGATTGAAGGACGTTTGGCTGAAGCATTAGAAAGCCGAGATCATGAAAGAGATGCCCGAACCCTGTCGAACCTCACCCGGACCCTGGACAAGCTGATTGAACTGAAACGCACCGCAGCGGCGGAGCGGGCAGAAGCCAAACGGAAAAGAGAAGAAACGAACAGCGATGACGGGACGAAGACGGACGATGCGCTCAGACAGGATCTGGCGCGCCGGCTGGCTCGCATCGCTGCCGCAAGCTCATCGTGACGCGTTTCTCGAGGGCCTAAGCCGCTATGAGCTGCGCTTTCTTGCCCACGACTGGCACTTTTGGGCGCGGGCCAGCCAATGGCCCCCGGCGGGCGATTGGACAACTTGGCTCATTCTGGGAGGGCGCGGCGCGGGCAAGACCCGCGCTGGTGCGGAGTGGATTGCGGCGCGGGTCGCCTCTGAGCGTTCGGGCCGCATTGCCCTGGTGGGGGAGAATTACGCAGAGGCGCGCGAGGTGATGGTGGACGGCCCCTCGGGCTTGCAGAACATCGGTCCAGATCACCTAAGGCCGCGCTACGAAGCAACGCGCCGGCGTTTGGTATGGCCCAACGGGGCGGTAGCAAGTTTGCATTCCGCGAGCGATCCGGAGGGGCTGCGAGGCCCTCAGTTTGACGCGGCCTGGAGCGATGAAGCGGCAAAATGGCCGGACGCAGAGGCGGCCTGGGCCATGTTGCAGTTCGGGTTGCGTTTGGGCACGCACCCGCAACAGGTTGTGACGTCGACCCCGCGCGCGGTGCCCCTAGTCAGAAGTCTGTTGGCCGATGACACGGTCGCGGTCACCAGAGCAACAACCTATGACAATCGCGCGAACCTGGCGGACGCTTTTTTCTCGGCCGTGATCAAAACCTACGAAGGGACCCGGCTTGGTCGACAGGAATTGAATGGCGAACTGTTGGAAGATGACCCCGACGCCCTGTGGAGTCGAACGCTGATTGAAAACAGCCGTCGCGCGTCGGCGCCGGAGTGCGTGCGGGTCGTGGTGGGCGTCGACCCGCCGGCGAGTTCCGGCGACGGCGCAGACGAATGCGGCATCGTCGTTGCGGGTCTTGGAAGCGACGACCGTTTCTATGTGCTGGCCGACTACTCACGCGCCCGCGCCAAACCGGCTGCTTGGGCCGCGCGGGTCGCAGAGGCTTACAAAAATTCTGACGCAGATCGCGTGATTGCAGAAGTGAACCAGGGTGGTGAGATGGTGGTCAGCGTGTTGCATCACATAGCCCCGGCATTGCCGGTGCGCCAGGTCCGCGCCACACGCGGAAAGCGTGTTCGTGCTGAACCCGTGGCGGCGCTCTATGAACAAGGAAGAGTGTCGCACGTGGCCCCCATGCCGGAGCTTGAGGATCAGATGTGCAATTTCGCCGGCCATGGCAAAAGTCCGGATCGCCTCGACGCGCTCGTTTGGGCCATCACCGATCTCATGCGAAGCGCGGGCGACCCCGCTATTCGACGCTTGTAAGAGACTCATATGGTTCGAGACGCGGTCTCCGACCGCTCCTCACCATGAGGCCCGAATTTTGTCGTCAACCTCACCCTGAGGAGAAAGCACAGCTTTCGTCTCGAAGGGTGTCAAAGGACACATAGAAAACAGATGAACGCTTTGACACAGCAAAAGCCGTCTGGCCTATGGGCTCGGCTTTTTCCAAAGCCAGAACATACAAAAGCGAGCGCGACCGGCGCGCTCATCGCGCTGAGCTCTCTAGGGCGACCGGTCTGGACTCCGCGTGATTATGATCGGCTGGCCCGCGAAGGGTATGAACAAAACGCCGTCGCCTTCCGGTGTGTGCGCATGATTGCGGAAGCGGCCGCGAGCATTCCGTGGGCGCTCCGCGAGGGTGATCAGACCTTGAGCGAGCATCCGCTTCTGGATCTCCTGGCACGGCCCAACCCGGCTGAGAGCGGCACTGAGCTGCTAGAAGCCTGGTATGGCCACCTGCAAGTGGCAGGCAATGCCTATCTGGAAGCCGTCAGCATTGGCGACGAGGTGCGCGAACTCTATGCGCTGCGGCCCGATCGCATGAAAGTCCTGCCAGGGGTGCGCGGCTGGCCGGAGGGATACGAATATGAGGTGAATGGCCGAACGGTTCTGTTTCGCGATGAGCCGACGAAACCCATCCTGCATTTGAAGGCCTTTCACCCCACAGATGATCACTATGGCCTCTCTCCGCTGGAAGCCGCCGCGAAGGCTGTCGACATTCACAATGCCGCCGGCGCTTGGAACAAGTCCCTGTTGGACAATGCTGCCCGTCCGTCGGGAGCACTTGTCTACAAAGGGGCAGGCGGGGATGGCACTCTCACAGACGATCAATTCGAACGCTTGAAAAGAGAACTCGAAGACAATTATGCGGGGTCGGCCAACGCGGGCCGGCCCCTGCTCTTAGAGGGCGGCCTGGACTGGCAGCAAATGGGGCTGGGCCCACGCGATCTCGATTTCAACGAGGCGAAGAATGCCGCAGCGCGGGAAATCGCATTGGCCTTCGGCGTCCCGCCCATGTTGCTGGGCATTCCCGGTGACAACACTTTCTCGAACTATAAAGAAGCCAATCTGGTGTTCTGGCGGCAGACCGTCATACCTCTGGTGAGAAAGTCGGCGACAGCGCTTACTCATTGGCTCGGGCCCCGGTTTGGGCAGGGCCTTCGCCTAGAGGTGGACCTTGATGATATCCCGGCCCTCGCCGGCGAGCGGGAGACCTTTTGGTCTCGGGTAAAGGACGCAGAGTTTCTAAGTGAGGACGAAAAACGCCGCGCCCTAGGGTTGGGCACAAAGGAGCCGCAGGCGAATGGCTGAAGACACGCGACAAGCACGGTGGCATCTGGATCGGCGCGTGCCCCTTGCCCTCATTTTCGCAATCCTCATCCAGACTGCCGGCGCGCTTACCTGGGCTGGTGCGGCGTCGGAGCGGATCAATCAACTGGAGCGCCAGGTGATCAGCGACGGTGATATGGGCGAACGCACAGCGCGGCTGGAGGTGCAGGCGGCTTATATGCGCGCGGCACTGACGCGCATTGAAGACAAGCTCGACCGGGCGATTGCCGGAGAGTGACCGGTGGTAGACATCATATGTGTGACTGACACTGACTTTCACCCCTCACCCTGTCCTCGTTCACACTCGGACATCCCTCTCCCCTTGAAAGGGGAGAGGGAAGCGAGCCGCGATGCGGCGAGCGGGTGAGGGGTCAGCGGCGGACACCAGTTGGGCAACTTGTACGGCCTGTCACCCCGGACTTGATCCGGGGTCTATGCCGTCTCCCAGTGAGAATGAAAGTCACAATGGATCCCGCATCAAGTGCGGGATGACATCAGAGTATGCGGCGCGACCGCACCTCCTCACCATGAGGCCCTCTAAACCAATACCTCACCCTGAGGAGAAGGCGCAGCCTTCGTCTCGAAGGGTGTGCGATGAGATCAACAAATCCAACCAGCGCCTACTCACAGACGAGTTATGGCGCTTTTTTGTGCCGGGAGAAAGATGAACACGAAGTCAGGTGATGAAACATATAAACACGCTGCTTGTGAAACCAAACGCGCAGCTTTTCAAGTTGCCGACGTGGATGACGCCGGCGCGTTCGAGGGCTATGCGAGCCTCTTTGGTGCCGAGGACTTAAGCCACGATCTGGTTCAGCGCGGCGCGTTTCAGGCGAGTCTTGCAAAGCGGGGTGCAGACAATGTTCGTATGCTCTTTCAGCATGACCCGGCGGATCCCATCGGCTGCTGGGACGACATTCGCGAGGATGAGCGCGGTCTCTATGTTCGCGGTCGTCTGACATTGGATGTGGCGCGGGCCAGAGACGTGCATTCCCTTATGAAAGCAGGTGCATTGGACGGTCTGTCCATCGGCTTCCACACCGTGAAAGCCGTGCGCGATGCCAAGACTGGTCTACGACACCTGATGGAAATAGACCTGTGGGAAATCTCAGTCGTGACGTTCCCGATGCAACCGGGCGCTCGCGTACACGCGGTTAAGTCAGCAGGGTTGCCTACAGAACGAGAACTTGAACGCTGGCTTTCGCGGGATGCGGGGCTCAGCCGATCGGACGCCCGCGCCTTGATTGCGGGCGGCTACAAGGCGGTGAGGGCACGGCGGGATGCTGGCGTCACCATGACAGAGCTGGGCGCACTTGCACGGACCATTCGTGCCGCCAGCACCCATTTTATTCACTAGTCCTACCTAAGGAGAACGATATGCCTCTCACACGAGAGTCGGGCGTGCACCGCATTGGCAGCGCGCTCAGCAACTCTGCGCAATCTGTTGCGCCTGAAAAGAAGAGCGCCGACAGCGGCGCACCTGCAGTGCACGAAGTGCGCGACGCCATGGATGAATTCATGGTGCGGTTTGATGCCTTCAAACAAGCCAATGACGACCGTCTGCGGCAGGTTGAGCGCAAGCTCACCGCAGATGTCGTCACCACCGAGAAAGTGGATCGGCTGAACGCGGCCTTGGACCTTCAGCAAAAAACGGTTGATGGCTTGGCTTTGTCTCTCACGCGACCGGAGATTGGTGCCGCAGCACATTTAAGTCCCGTCGCGCGGGAACACAAAGCCGCATTTGAAACCTATGTCCGCCAGGGCGGTGTCGGACCGCTGCGCAGTCTGGAAGAAAAGGCTTTGTCGGTTCAGTCTGATCCGGATGGCGGTTATTTGGTTCCGAGCGAAACGGAACAGATGATTGACCGGATCGTGTCAGAAGCCTCACCCATTCGCGCCATTGCAGGCGTGCGTCAGATCGGGGCGGCGTCCTACAAGAAGCCCTTTGCGACAAGCGGTGCAGCGACCGGCTGGGTCGGCGAAACGGAGCCGCGCGCCGAAACAGGCACCCCGAAAATCTCGGAGCTCGAGTTTCCCGTCATGGAGCTCTATGCCATGCCGGCGGCCACATCGACCCTTCTCGATGACAGCGCCGTCAATATCGATCAATGGATCGCAGAAGAAGTACAGACTGCCTTTGCTGAGCAGGAAGGTGCGGCTTTTGTGTCTGGGGACGGCGTGCGCAAACCCCGCGGCTTCCTCTCTTATGACTCGGTCGACAATGACAGCTGGACTTGGGGCAAGGTGGGGTATGTCGCTACCGGCGCCTCAGGCGCTTTCCCAGCGTCCAACCCGTCAGATGTGTTGCTTGATCTGGTCTATGCAGTGAAGTCCGGGTACCGGGCCAATGCCCATTTCGTCATGAACCGGCAGACGCAGGCGCAGATCCGGAAATTCAAAGACGCAGACGGCAATTATCTCTGGCAGCCAAGCCTCACAGCAGGTGAAGCACCGCGGCTCATGAACGTGCCGATCGCGGAAGCCGAAGACATGCCGGATGTCGAAGCAGACAGCTTCGCACTGGCCTATGGTGACTTCCGCCGCGGCTATCTCATCGTGGATCGATTGGGCATTCGCGTGCTGCGCGATCCCTACACAGCAAAACCCTATGTTCTGTTCTACACGACCAAGCGTGTGGGCGGTGGCATTCAGAATTTCGAGGCGATCAAGCTTCTGAAATTCGGCACAGCGTAAGGAGGCCTGCGCATGCGTGATTTACATTCAAACCTGGGCATCGTTCAAACCCTTGACCCGTCCGTGACCACAGCGACCCGCGTCGGTGCACCGATTGACCGTCAGGGTTTTGAGAGCGTGGAACATATTGTGTCGCTTGGCACAAGCGGCGACACGCTGTCTCCGACTGTCTCACTCGCTCTCAAGCTCGAAGAAAGTGAAGACGGCACCAATTGGACCGCTGTCGTGAGTGACAGCGATGTTTTGGGCGGCACAGTGGATGGGAGCGGGACTTTTGCCCTGATCGATGATCCATCGGAAGACGGGCAGACGATTGCCGTCGGTTATGTGGGCGATGCCCGTTATTGCCGAGTGCAGGTAGAGCTCTCCGGCATTCACACAAATGGCACGCCGGTAGCGTCCCTGGCCTTGCTGGGCCATGGCAATGTGAAGCCTGTGTCGTAAGCATTGCCGCTTAGTACGCTTGAACTTTTATTCCCTCCCCCTTGATGGGGGAGGGGCAGGGTGGGGGTGACATCGTCTGATACCTCCCCCACCCAGAATGGCATTGCCATTCTGACCTCCCCCAAATGGGGAGGTGTTGATGTTTAACCTGTCTTGACAGAGAGAGCATGCAATGCCCCATACATTGGTGACCGGTCCGGTCAGCGAGCCTGTTGACCTGGCCGATGCAAAACTACATCTACGCGTCGATGGCATCGACGAAGATGGTCTGATCGAAGGATACATTTCCGCCGCACGAATGAGCATTGAGGCCTATGCGGGCCTCGCCCTGCTGGATCAGACCTGGGACCTTGTGCTCGACGCGTGGCCGGGCCCCGTGGTTGATTTCAATCTGGGGCCGGTCACGTCGATTTTGAGCGTGTCCGTCGATGGGTCCGCACTTGATGCAAGCTCGTACAATTTGGCACCGGGCCTCAACGCTCGGCTGGTGCGCACAGATGGTGCGACCTGGCCAAGGCCGAAATCCATTGCGGCGGGCATTGTGGTCCGCTTCGTGAGCGGCTTTGGGACAAACGGCAGTGAGGTGCCCCAGAATATTCGTCATGCCATCTTGATGACGGTGGCGCATTGGTTCGAGCATCGTGAGCTGGCGCCGGGAGACGGCGATCAGCTGACCCCGCCGGTTCGCCGCCTGCTCGCGCCTTATCGAAAGCTCCGCCTATGATCGCCGATCTGCGCCACCGTCTGGTGCTGGAAGAACGCACCCGCGTCGCCGACGGGGGCGGTGGCGCGACAGAGACATGGGTCGAGGTTGCCACCGTTTGGGCGGCGATCGCTGAAAAGGCAGGGCGCGAACGGGAAGCCGCAGATCGCGCTGCGCCTCTCACCACAACGGACATCACCATTCGCCATCGTGAGGGCGTTACAACCGACATGCGGTTTCGCCTGGGAACGAGACACTTCAACATTCGCGCTGTGCTGGATACTGACGGTCGCCGCCACTGGCTTAGGTGCACCTGCGAGGAAGGCGGGAACCCATGACCCTCGCGGCCAGTTGGGAACTTCAGAAAGCCCTTCATGCGAGCCTTGTTGCCGACGCCGGTCTGTCCGCCTTGGTGGGTGGGCGGGTGTTCGATCGTCCGCCGCAAGACGCGGCCTTTCCATTTGTAACGCTCGGCGACACAGACGTGGAACCGGATGGCGCTGGCGGTGGCGGCGGTGCCATTCACCAGATCATGCTCTCCGCCTGGTCGCGTGCGCCCGGGCGGCGGGAAACCAAAGAGATCATGAGCGCCATCGATCAGGTGTTGCAGGATGCGAGCCTGTCGATGACCGGCCACGTGCTTGTGAACCTGCAATTGGAACGGGCAAGCGTGGCCTATGTCGGAGAGGCGGAAGCGCTGCGCGGCCGCCTCATCTTTCGCGCCTATACAGAACCCACAACCTGACACTTTTCTCAGACCAATAGAGGAGACGTGAGCATGACCGCTCAGCGTGGCAAAGACCTGTTGCTCAAAGTCGATAGCGACGGCCTCGGCACCTTTACGACCATCGGCGGACTGCGCGCCCGCGCCATTTCATTCAATGCCCGAACCGTGGACATCACACACGCAGAGTCGGCAGGCGCCTGGCGGGAACTTCTGGCAGGTGCCGGTGTGAAGACCGCGAGCCTCAGCGGCAGTGGGATCTTCAAAGACGACGCGTCCGACGCTCTCGTCCGCAGCTATTTCTTTGATGGCACCATTCGCAATTGGCAAGTCATCATCCCGGATTTTGGCTCGGTGGAGGGTCCGTTTCAGATCACGTCGCTTGAATATGCCGGCAGCCACGAAGACGAACTCCGTTTTGAACTGGCGCTTGAGTCCGCTGGCGAGCTTCTTTTCACGAGCGCTTGACATGGTGAACCGGCATCGCGGCGAAGTCCCGTTGCAGGCAGGCGGCAAGAGCTACACGCTTTGCCTGACCTTGGGCGCGCTCGCCCAGCTGGAGGCGGCTTATGGCGGCGAAGACATTTTGGCGCTCGCAGAGCGTTTTTCTCGTGGGCATTTGACGAGTGCGGATGCGCTGAACCTCCTCGAAGCGGGCCTTAAGGGTGGGGGGCACGAGAATGATGCACACAACTTAGAAGCGATGACCTTTGACGGCGGCATGGCCGGGCTTATTCGCACCCTTGCCGAACTGTTGCGTGTGACCTTTGCAGGCGCAGAGGCTGACAGGGTCGAAAAAGTGGAAGCGAGCCTCAATGGATCAGGGGAGGGCTCACAAGACCTGCCCCCTTTCCCTGGAAGGCCCTCGTGAGCTTCGGTTTTGGCGTGTTGCGTTGGACACCCGAGGCTCTCTGGTCGGCAACCTTAAGTGAGATGGAGGGGGCGGCATCTGTGTTTGTCGTACCCGAACAGCAACCAATGCCCCTGACGGGCCTCACCGGCTTGATGGCCCGGTTCCCCGATGAACAGAGAGCGAGAGATCTAGATGGAGTTTGACAGTTTCGATGTCGGCACCTTGTCGTCTGACCTGCGCACGCTCCGTGCAGAGTTTGACGCGGCGGCGTCCGCCAGCGCCCGTCTTGGGAGCGACGCGAAGAGTGCTTTTACCGGGATCGTCCGAGAAGGGGAGCGCGCGTCAAAGGTTGGGCAGGATGTGCATCGGGTTCTGGGATCCGCTTTCGACGATCTGATTGTGGGCAGCAAGTCTTTCCAAGATGTGTTGAAGTCTCTCGCGGTTGATCTCGCGAAACTGGCAACAGAGGACATTTTTGGCACCGGTACAGGTGGCAGAGTGGGAACAGGCGGATTTGTTCTGGGTGATCTCTTCGGGTCTATCCTCACACCAAACGCAAAGGGGAATGTTCTGTCCCACGGACGGCTGCGGGCCTTCGCCAAGGGCGGGGTGCTGTCAGACCCGACTCTCTTTCCCATGCAGGGCGGACTTGGTCTTGCCGGAGAGGCTGGAGCGGAGGCAATCCTCCCGCTGGCACGTGGCGCTGATGGCAAGCTCGGCGTGGCCGCGCAAGGCAATACCGGCACGCCCAACATCACATTCAATGTCACGGCGACAGATGCCACGAGTTTCAAGCGCAGCGAGAGCCAGATTGCGGCGATGCTTCAGCGCACGGTCAATCGCGGCAACCGTAATCTCTGAGAAGGAAAAGCAATCATGGCATTCCATGAAGTCCGCTTTCCGCTGGATATCGCCTTTGGGTCTTCCGGCGGCCCGGAGCGGCGAACGGATATTGTCACCCTGGGCTCAGGTCACGAGGAGCGGAACAGCCCGTGGTCCGACAGCCGCAGGCGCTATGACGCTGGCTATGGAGTTCGCTCTTTGGAAGATCTCCACGCGGTGATTGCCTTCTTCGAAGCCCGCCACGGGCGGCTTCATGGATTTCGCTGGAGGGACCGTGCGGATCATGCATCCGGCGCATTCGGCGTGCCGCCAACGCCGGTGGATGAACTGCTGGGGACCGGAGATGGCACTCAATCGACATTCGATTTGAAGAAACACTATGCGTCGGGCGGTGCCACATATTCCCGCGCAATCACAAAGCCGGTGGAAGGCACCGTGCGTGTAGCAGTCGACGGTGTTGAACAGACGCTTGCCTCTGACTTTGTCGTGGATGCCACCAACGGTCGGATCACTTTTCTGTCCGGCCGTGAACCGGCGCTGGGTTTGAACGTCACCGCGGGCTTTGAGTTCGATGTGCCGGTGCGCTTCGACACGGACTTTTTGGATATCTCGCTCTCAAGCTTCGATGCGGGCGACATCCCATCAATCCCTCTGGTCGAAATCAGACTCTGAAGTTTCAGGACCACAAACATGAAGTCACTCTCTGCTGATTTTCAGGCCCACCTGGACAGCGGCACAACAACGCTGTGCCAATGTTGGAAGCTGACGCGCCGAGACGGCACCGTAATGGGCTTTACAGATCATGACCGTGACCTGAGCTTCGCGGGCACTCTGTTTGAAGCTGCGGCTGGGTTTACGGCAAGCGCACTTGCCTCGTCTGGCGGCCTCGCCGTGGATAATCTCGATGTCTTAGGGGCACTGTCATCAGATTATCTGGATGACGGCGACCTTGCAGCAGGTCTCTTTGATGACGCGGACATTGAGATCTGGCGGGTGAACTGGCAGGCGCTCGACCAGCGGGTGCTGATGCGAAAAGGCAATCTCGGCGAAATCAGCCGCGGGCCGAATGGTTTTACGGCGGAGGTGCGCGGTCTCTCTCATCGGCTAAACCAGCCGACGGGGCGCCTTTATCAATATGCCTGTGATGCGGATCTGGGAGATGCCCGCTGCGGCGTCAATCTGAGCGACAGTGCCTTTACCGGCTCCGCATCGGTAATCAGCGTGTCAGACAATCGCGAGATGGTTGTCATGGGGCTCGATGCCTATGCCGATGCCTGGTTCACGCGAGGTTTGCTTACCTTCACCTCCGGCGTCAATCAAAATGAAGTGCTGGAAGTGAAACGCCACACCAACCGCGCGGGCTCAGTTGTGCTCGAAGCCTGGCATGCTCCTGCCCAGGCGATTGAACCCGGCGTGACCCTGAGCGTCTCCGCGGGGTGCGACAAGCAGTTCGACACCTGCCGCGCGAAATTCGCGAATGCCGAAAAGTTTCGAGGCTTTCCTCATATGCCAGGGAATGACTTTGCACTCTCTTATCCGGTACGTGGCGGCGACAATGATGGGGGCAGTCAGGCATGACCGACGCGATTACACCGGATAAGATTGTCGCGTGTGCCCGCCGCTGGATCGACACACCCTATCGCCATCAGGCGAGCAGACTGGGAGTGGGGGCCGACTGCCTGGGCCTCATTCGTGGGGTCTATCGCGATCTCTATGCCCAGGAGCCCGAAATACCGCCGCCTTACACGCCCGACTGGGCCGAAGTGCTCGATCGCGACGGCACGCATGTGGAAAACATGGCGGAGGCCGCAGAGCGACATCTCCTAGTCGTTGAGAAGGAGGAGGCACGACCCGGCGACGTACTCCTGTTTCGAATGACACCTGCGACTGTCGCAAAACATGCAGCGATCAAAAGTTTTGGGGGTCGGATGATCCATGCCTGCTCCGGACGCGCTGTGGCGGAGGTCCATATGGGTGATTGGTGGACGCGGCATCTCGCCTACGCCTTCCGGTTTCCAGGAGGGCTTTGTTAGTGGCTTCGGTCCTTCTAAGCGCGGCCGGGTCAGCTGCCGGGTCAGCGCTGTTGCCGTCGGGTGCAAATTTCCTGGGGGCGAACGTTTCCGGCGCGGCCATTGGCCAAGCCGTCGGGTCAATCGCAGGCTCGTTCATTGACGATCAGCTTTTTGGCACCTCGGTCACCCGCGACGGTCCGCGTCTGTCGGACCTCGACGTGCAGGCCTCGACCGAAGGCGCCGCGATCCCGCGCGTGTATGGCCGTGTGCGCTTGGCCGGCCAGGTGATCTGGTCCACCAAGTTCAAAGAAACGGCGACCACAAGCTCAAGCGGAAGCGGCAAAGGCACTGGCGGCGGGAGTTCAGTCAATACGACGAGCTACACCTATTCAGTCTCCTGTGCCGTTGCCCTTTGCGAAGGACCCATCACCCGCGTTGGCGGCATTTGGGCGGATGGCAACCTGCTGGACCTGACCGGCATTTCCTACCGGACCTATCTGGGAACCGAGACCCAACAGCCTGACAGCACCATGGAAGCGGTGGAAGGGTCGGGTAATGTCCCTGCCTATCAGGGGCTCGCTTATATTGTGTTTGATGATTTGCAGCTGGCAGATTTCGGCAACCGACTGCCGCAGCTCTCCTTCGAAGTGTTTCACGCGCTGAGCGACATTGAGCAGGACATCAAAGCCGTCACCATCATCCCAGGTGCCACGGAATTCGGCTATGACACGCAAGCCGTCCGGCGGATCTTCGCAGACGGTGTCAGCGATCCGGAAAACACCAACAACCGCATCGGTGGGACCGATTGGAAGGCCTCGCTTGATGACCTGCAGGCGACTTGCCCAAACTTGAACGCGGCGGCACTGGTGGTGAGCTGGTATGGCGATGATCTGCGCGCCGGCACTTGTACCTTACGTCCGAAAGTAGACCGCCAGGACAAGGTAACCATCCCTGAAGACTGGCGCGTCGCCGGGTTGGATCGAGCGACGGCTTTGCCGGTGAGCCAGGTCGACGGTCGTCCGGCATTTGGCGGCACACCGTCGGACACGTCAGTGAAGCGGGCGATTGAAGATCTGAAAAACCGGGGACTGTCAGTCTGCTTTTATCCCTTCATCCTGATGGATGTGCCCGTCGGCAATGGGCTTACCGATCCTTATGGCGGCGCTGAGCAGGCCGCCTACCCCTGGCGTGGTCGCATCTCGATTGACCCGGCGCCGGGCTTTGCAGGGTCCGCCGACAAGTCGGCTGCTATCGCATCGGATGTCGCCGCCTTTTTCGGAACCGCGTCGGCGAGCGACTTTGCAATCACAACGGCGGGTATCACCTATTCGGGTCCCACCGAATGGTCTTACCGGCGCATGGTCCTTCACCAGGCAGCACTCTGTGTGTGGGCGGGGGGCGTCGAGTCCTTTTTGATAGGGACGGAGATGCGAGGGCTCACCCAGCTCCGCGACAGCGCCACGACTTATCCGGCCGTGACAGAACTAGTTGCGCTCGCCGCCGACGTGCGGACCTTGCTCGGGCCATCGACCAAGATCTCTTATGCTGCGGACTGGTCCGAATATTTCGGTCACCAACCGGCAGATGGAAGTGGAGACGTCTTTTTTCACCTCGATCCACTTTGGGCGGATACGAACATCGATTTTGTCGGTGTCGACAATTACATGCCCCTTGCGGACTGGCGCGATGGCCTTTCTCATCTGGACGCTGAAGCGGGGGCCACCAGTGCCTATGACTTGGCCTACCTCACGGGCAATATTGTAGGCGGGGAGGGTTATGACTGGTTCTATGCCAGCAGCGGCGACCGCGATGCTCAGATCCGCACCGCCATTACCGACGGCGCTCATGGGAAGCCCTGGGTCTTCCGATACAAGGACCTGAAAAGCTGGTGGAGCAACCTTCATTACGATCGGCCGGCAGGTGTCGAGGCGGCAAGCCCAACCGACTGGGTGCCGGAAAGCAAACCATTACGTTTTACGGAGCTGGGATGCCCCGCCATCGACAAGGGTGCCAATCAACCCAATGTGTTCGTTGACCCAAAATCCTCTGAGAGCAATGCGCCTTATTTTTCAAACGGGCTACGGGATGATTATGCCCAACGTCGGTTTCTGGAAGCGCATCTGACACATTGGCAGGACGCCACCGCAAACCCTGTATCGTCCATCTATGGCGGGCCCATGGTGGACACAGATCATCTCTATATCTGGACCTGGGATGCGCGCCCCTATCCCTCGTTTCCCTCTCTTACATCGGTCTGGTCCGATGGCGACAATTGGAAGCTCGGACACTGGATCACCGGTCGGTTGGGCGCGGTGCCCCTCGCATTGCTCGTGCCCGAGATGGCAAAGGCGGGCGGCGACATTCCCCTTGATGCCGGAAATCTGGCGGGCACGGTCGAGGGGTTTGTGCTTGATCGCATTCTGTCGCCGCGTCAGGCCATTGAACCTTTGATGCTTGCCCACTTCTTTGACGCGGTGGAAAGCGAAGGCGTCATCCGCTTTCGGCACATGGGAAATGCACCGTCTGCCACCGTCATACCTGACCAGCTGGTAGTAGCGGCAGAATCCGCGCAGGCGGGTTTTTTGCTCACCCGCGGTCAGGAAACCGAATTGCCCTTTGCAGCCAAGCTGACCTATCTGGATGCGCAGTCTGACTATCGTCAGGCAGCGGTCGAAGCACGGCGCGCAACGGTATCGTCCGAGCGCGTTTCGACGGCGGCCTTGCCCATGGTATTGACGCAGGCGAATGCACAACGGATCGCTGAAATCTGGCTACAGGATACGTGGGTGAAACGCGAACGAGCATCGCTCGCCTTGCCACCCAGTCTCTTGGCTCTGGAGCCCGGCGACGTTGTGACCCTCGCACTTGAGAACCGGGAGGCAGATTACCGGCTCACCGGCGTCTCAGATGAAGGCGCCATTGAGGCTGAAGCAGCGAAGACCGACGCACGCGTGTTCGGTCTCCTGGCCGCGCCCGACAGGCAGCGGCCTGCGGAGCCCGTGCCAAGTTTTGGTGCACCGGATGTGGCTTTTCTAGATCTGCCTATGCTGAACAACGATCAAATGCCCCATGCGCCATTTGTTGCCGCAACGGCGGTTCCCTGGCCAGGCGGCGTGGCACTTTATCGAAGCGCCACCGGGTCCGGTTTTTTACTGGACCGAGTTATTGACCTGGCCGCAACCATGGGCAGAACCTTGAACGATCTTGCTGCCGGTGCAGCCAGCCGTTGGGATAGAGCCAACGCGGTTCAAGTGCGCCTCACGAGCGGCGAGCTGCAGAGCCTCTCGGAACAGGCGGTGCTGAATGGCGGAAACCTGGCGGCGCTCGAAACGGCGCCAGGCAGGTGGGAGGTTATCCAGTTCGCGACCGCCGATCTGATTGACGTAAACACCTACCGGCTGAGCAACTTTTTGCGTGGGCAAGCCGGAACAGAAGCGGCGATGGCCGCGACACTCGCGCCCGGCGCCCGCTTTGTTTTGTTGAATGACGCGGTGCAGCAGATTGGATTGTCATCGGAGGAGCGCGGTCTCGACATTCATTGGCGCTATGGACCCAGCCGATATGAGATTGGTCACGAAACCTACGCCACCGAAGTGCTTGCATTTGACGGTGTCGGGCTCAGGCCCTTTTCGCCGGTGCATATACGAGCCCAACGGGACACGGCGGGTGACATTGCACTCAGCTGGACACGCCGGACTCGATTGGATGGCGACACCTGGGTCGGCCTCGACGTGCCCCTCGGTGAAGAACTCGAAGCCTACGAGATAGACGTGTTGGACGGGGCAAGCGTGAAGCGCACCCTCGCGGCCGCTACTACATCGGCGACCTATACCAGCGCCGATCAGATCGCCGACTTCGGCAGCGATAGTTTTCCAACACTCGACCTGCGGGTCGCGCAACTGAGCCAGGCCTATGGTCGCGGCACCGCGAGAGAGGTTACCCTTCATGTCTGATACCACGCACCTTTCCTTGCCTTTTGTAGAAGCGTCCCAGGCGCAAAAACATGTCACCGTAAACGACGCCCTCAACCGACTTGATGCGCTCGTGCATTTAAGCGTGGACAGCGCAAGCGACACGACCGCTCCTGGTTCGCCCGCTGAAGGAGGCCGGTGGATCGTGGGTCAAAACGCCAGCGGCACTTGGGCCGGACAAGACGGCAAAATCGCCGCATGGATCGATGGGGCCTGGATCTTTCTTGAGCCCCAAATCGGATGGCAGGCATGGGTCGCGAGCACACGCACATGGCTCATTTATGATGGGACAGACTGGCGAACCGGCCCGTCGGCCATGGTCGCGGCACTCAGCGCGCATGACGCCGCCACCCGTATTGAAACCGTAGAACTCGACCACACGGTCGCGGCGGGTGCTTTCAATGACACGGGCCTCAGCATTCCGGATCGGGCCATCGTCTTTGGCGTAACGGGCCGGGTCCTCACCGACATTGCCGGTCCCACCTCCTGGACACTTGGCGTGGGGGCGGACCCGGGGCGCTATGGCACCTTAATTGGCCTCACCGCCGGCAGCACGGTCAATGGCGTGAGCGGGACGCCCACCGCCTATTATGGCGCCACGCCTGTGAGGATCACAGCGACGGGCAGCGACTTCACCGGCGGAACGGTACGGCTGGCCCTTCATTATGTGATCTTGGATATCCCGACGGTCTGACCGCACCAGATTATCGAAAAAGAGCTATAGGAAAATAAACCTATATCGCATATAATTAAGCTATGACCCAATCCGTCCTCATCCAGCCCGAAACGTTTACCCGGTCTAGTACCTTGAGTCCTAAGAGAAATTCCGAACCGCCCGCGTCAGGCGCCGTAATGTCAGGTCGGGATCTGATTGTCCTGGGCGCCGCTGTGGCGCATTTCGGGCGGGGCCTCAGTGAGGATGTGTTGACCGCACTCAGTTGGGCGCTGCTCAACAGACAAAGCCTTGGGGAGACGACGGATGTGGACGCCTCGGCGCTGGCCGCGGAGCGGTGGGCGGCGGCGGTCTTATCAGATCCGCTGGAACCGGAAACGATGCGGGCGATGGCAGTCTTTGCGCAGGTGCTTGCAGGCGGTGTCGCGGATCCAACCGGCGGAGCAATCCGTTTCCACTGCCATGACGAAACACCGAAATGGGCGGAGCAAATGGACATCCGGGCCATTGTGGGGCCTTACCTTTTCTACGCGTCCAAACCCAAAGACGAGGAAAAATTCTGACAGTTTTTTCCTAAGTCGAAAGGAATTATTTATCATTTGATTAGGCTTTCATCCGTATTCTGATGGTTCGACAAGAGCCATGTCGAGCATGAGGAACGGTGCCATGGCGCAGCGGATGATTTTCTTAAGAGAGAGACGGCGGGCATCGATGCGCCGCATGTCTTTTGTACTTTTGTTGATGACCGTCACCCTGATGGTCTTCCTGGCCGGCGTCCGCGTGGGCGTGCAATACACCTCTTACACTGCCGAAAGCACGCCGGTCTTTGCATCGCTTGACCAATAGCGCGGTCCCGCGTCCAAATTCCCCCCTTCCGACTTTCCTGCTATGACTTCCCCAAAACCACTCGGGGAAACGTCATGGATCTACACCTCACCGGCAAGCGCGTGCTTGTCACGGGCTCTTATCGCGGCACCGGACAAGCGATAGCCAAACTCTTCGCCGCTGAAGGCGCGACGGTGTTGGTCCATGGATTGGACGAGGGCACGGCGGAGCCTGTGGCTGCGGAGATCAACGCCGCAGGGGGCGATGCCACCGCGGTCACTGGGGACATCCGAACCGACCACGGCGCCGCCCAGGTAGCAGGCGAGGTCGACGCTCTCGGAACCCTCGACATTCTCATCAACAATTACGGCACGGCTGATCGCGCCAGCTGGGCGAGCGCCGACAGCGAGGCGTGGCATGAAGCCTATGATGTGAACGTGCTCTCCGCTGTGCGCATGGTCCGTCACTTCGTCGAACCCATGAAAGAGCGCGGCTGGGGGCGGATCATCCAATTGGGCACTATTGGGTCCACGACGCCCGCCGCCCGCATGCCCCATTATTATGCGTCTAAAGGCGCTCTCCACACATTGACGGTGAGCTTGGCCAAAGAATTGGCCGGTACCGGCGTGACGTCGAACATTGTGTCACCCGGCCTCATCAAGACCAAAGAGGTCGAAGCCTGGTTCATGTCGCTCGCCAAGAAGAATGACTGGGGTGAGAGCTGGGAAGAAGTTGAAGCCAAGGCCATGGAAGAAGTGACCGGCGGTCTCACGGGACGCATCGCGCGCACGGAGGAGGTCGCGGCCCTGGTCGCCTTTGTCGCGAGCCCTCTTGCCGATTCGATCACCAGCACCAACTTCCGTATCGACGGCGGATCAACGGCGATTGTGTCGTGACTACTACCCAAAAACCCTCATCCTTCGAGACGAAGGCGTCGCCTTCCCTCAGGATGAGGGCCCGACTCTAAACTTCCCTCATGGTGAGGAAGCCCGCTGCCGGAATGGGAGCGGGCTGTCTCGAACCAGGGTGGTTGGGCCGCTGAATCGAGCCTACGCACGACAGGTTCCGTAGATAAAGACCCACCTCACGCAACGTCGGCAACGGTTTTTCGCGGGCGAAAATCTGCGGCTTGCTCGCTGCGATCTGATGGCCCAAGGTGCCGCCTCGATTCAGAAACCGACATAGGTGGGAGAATACCAAACCCATGCAGACGTTCCGATTTGATCCCTGCCGGTTGCCGCCGGAAGCCGAAGCGCTTCGCGGTGAGGTTCGCGCGTTTCTGGACGATGCCCTGAAAGACATTCCGCCGGTGGTCCGCGCGCAGACCTGGAGCGGCTACGATCCGGAATTCTCTAAGAAGCTGGGCGCCAAGGGCTGGATCGGCATGACCTGGCCCAAGAAATATGGCGGTCATGAGCGGTCCGCCCTAGAGCGCTATGTCATGCTGGAAGAAATGTTGGCGGCAGGGGCCCCCGTGGGCGCGCACTGGATTGGTGACCGGCAAAGCGGCCAATTGCTGCTCAATTTCGGGACCGAAGAACAGCGCCGGATGATCCTGCCTAAGGCCGCCAAAGGAGAGCTGCTTTTTTGCATCGGTATGAGCGAACCCGACAGCGGGTCGGACCTGGCCGCGACGCGCACCAAAGCGGAGAAGACGGACGGCGGTTGGCTGGTGAACGGCACCAAGCTCTGGACGTCGAACGCCCACAATGCGCACTACATGATTGCGCTCTTTCGGACGAACTTTGACCCTGACAAAAAGCATTCAGGCCTCACCCAATTCCTGGTGGATCTGAAGACGCCGGGCATCACCATTCGCCCGATCAAAGATCTCACCGGCAACGCGCACTTTAATGAAGTCGTGTTTGAGGACGTTTTCGTGCCGGACAATATGATGGTCGGTGAAGAGGGCAATGGTTGGACGCAGGTCACGGCTGAGCTCGCCTATGAACGAAGCGGGCCCGAACGCTACCTCTCCAGTTTCTTGCTGTTGACCGAACTGATCCGGGAGTTGGGACGCCGGAACGACACAAGCGCCGATGCGGAGATTGGGCGTCTCGTGGCTCATCTTGTGACGCTGCGACAAATGTCCGTCTCCATTGCGGGGCTCCTGGAAGCGGGAGAAAACCCAATCCAGGAAGCATCTGTCGTGAAGGATCTCGGCGCGCTTTACGAACAGGAGCTGCCGGTCAAAGCCCATGAGCTGGCAGGCGTCGAAGCGACACTCGGCACCGGGTCCGACTATGCGCAGGTGCTCGGCTTCCTGACACAGGCCAGCGTGTCTTTCTCGTTGCGCGGCGGCACCCGCGAAATTCTGCGCGGCATTATTGCCCGCGGTCTTGGGCTTCGGTGAGGAGGACATCATGAGCGAATTCAGAAATCTCCTCGGCGAAACCATCGAACGTCTGCTTGCCGATCACGCGACCAAAGAGACGGTGCAAGGCGCAGAAGAAGGAACCTGGCCGGAGGCGCTTTGGTTGGCGCTGGAGGAAAACGGGCTCACCCGCCTCATGGCAAGTGAGGCGCAAGGCGGTGCAGGCGGCACCTGGGGAGACGCACTTGTGCTGCTCCGAGCCCAGGGCCGGTATGCGGCACCAGTGCCGCTGGCGGAAACCATGGTGGCGGCGTGGCTCCTGTCAGAGGCCGGGTTGGAGGTGCCCGACGGGCCATTGACGCTTCTAACAGGCGTTGCTCTTAACGAGGACGGCACCTTAAGCGGAACCGCGGAGCATGTTCCATGGGGGCGCAAAGCCAGTCGTGGAGTTGCCATGGTCGAAGGCCGGGACGGCGGGTATCAGGTCGCGTCGGTACCTTTGAACGGCGTGCAGATCGCAGAAGAAGAAAACATCGCCCGCGAACCGCGCGACACGATCACGTTCGACGCCCATGCCGTGATGTCGGCTCCTTGCGCGCTCACGGAAGGTCTCGAGACCTGGGGCGCGCTCATGCGCTCCGGTCTCATGGCCGGTGGCCTCGATTATCTTCTCCACCAATCGGTTGAATATGCAAATGACCGCAAGCAGTTTGGACGCCCCATCGGCAAGTTTCAGGCGGTGCAGCAGCAATTGGCCGTGCTGGCGACCCAGGCGGCGGCGGCCGGTGCCATCGCAGCCCACGCCTGCGAAAGCGTGAGCCATTCAGAGGACCCGGGTTTTGAAGTCGCGGTCGCCAAGACTCGGATCGACGAAGCCGTCAATCTCTCCACATCCATCGCTCATCAGGTTCATGGGGCCATCGGCTTCACCTATGAACACGGCCTGCATCTGGTCACCCGCCGACTGTGGAGTTGGCGCGCGGAGTATGGAAGCGGTCGGTCCTGGGCCGCGCGGTTGGGCCGTCAGGCCATTGAACGCGGTGCAGACGCCCTTTGGGCTGACGTGACGGCGCGCTAAACTCTTATCGCTCATTTGGGGCACCTGTTCGACGAAAGACGGTTTCCATGAAAGTTTCAGAAGCTCTCGACACCCGCATCACCTGCCGCGCCTACACCGATCAGCCGGTCGAGGCGGAGAAGATCAACCGCATCCTGAAAAGTGCGGCCCGCGCGCCCTCCGGTGGCAATCTCCAGCCCTGGCACGTTTGGGCGATCAGCGGGGACAAGCTGGCTGAGTTTCGCTCTATCGTGCAAGCCAAGATTGTCGACAATCCTTTTGGGGATGGTGGTACCGAATATGACATTTATCCCGCAGAACTGACCGATCCTTACAAGGCGCGCCGGTCGAAATGTGCCGAAGATATGTACGCGACCATCAATGTTGCCCGCGAGGACAAAGAGGGACGTCAAAAGCATTTCAATCGAAACTTTGATCTCTTCGGCGCTCCGGCCGCGATGTTCTTCGCCATCGACCGGCAAATGGGCCTGGGGCAATGGTCGGATCTCGGCATGTACATTCAAAGCATCATGTTGATGGCGCGTGAAGAAGGGCTCCATACCGCCCCGCAGGAAGCCTGGGCGCTTTGGTATAAGACCATTGGCGAATTTTTGGGCATTCCCGACAATCTCATGTTCTTTTGCGGCATGGGGATCGGATATATGGACGAAAGTGCGCCCATTAACACATTGAGAACTGACCGCGCCGACTTTAGCGAATATGTTCATATGGAAGGGTTTTAGAGCGGGACCAGGAAAAGTGTATGCGGTTTTGCGCCAAAACTTGAGGGCGGTCCTGCTCAAATGTATTGCAAGCGATCACGTTTATCGATTTAGCTTGAATCCAGCTAAATCGATCGCGATCTACCCCTCCAGCTGGGTGCCGGGTTCCTTAACGAACCTGAACGCCCATGTTCATGGCGGGTTCAGGCGATCTTGCGTACAACGAGTGTCATGAAACGCCAGTCCGCCATATTTGCCACGCTGTTGGCCCTATCATGTCTCATCACCAGCGGAAACATTGCTTCCGCGAACGACGATCCCCCAGGGCTTTGGGCGGGCCCTTTTGGCAATACCTATGCAAGGTCCGACCAGGATGATGCCCGCGATGCCGTGCGCTCGGGACAATACATCTCGATGGAGCAGGCTTTATCGACGGTGCGGTCCCGGTATCCGGGACGTCTCCTGGATGCAGGGCTCAACAGGCAGGCAGGTGTTTACAACATAAAGATGCTGTCCGAAGGCGAGGTACTGCTGGTCGCAGTAAACGCCCGCAATGGCCGCATTATGAATGTGCGTAGGGGTGGGCGATAACGCTCAACATGCGCCAACGAATTGGAGGTTGGTATGCGGTTGCTTGTAGTTGAAGATGATCCTGATTTGAACCGCCAGATGCGCGAAGCCCTGTCCGATGCCGGCTATGTGGTCGACACCGCGACCGATGGTGAAGAAGGTCACTTTCTGGGCGACACAGAGCCTTACGACGCGGTGATCCTCGATCTCGGTCTGCCGGAAATGGACGGTGTCACCGTCCTGGAAAAATGGCGTCGGGCAGGCAAAGACATGCCGGTGCTCATCCTGACGGCTCGGGACCGCTGGTCTGATAAGGTCGCCGGCTTCGATGCGGGCGCGGATGACTACGTCACCAAGCCTTTTTACACAGAAGAAGTGCTGGCGCGGGTGCGCGCACTGCTGCGCCGCTCTGCCGGTCATGCAACCAGCGAGTTGGAGCTCGGAGGTTTGCGCATCGATACCCGCAGTGCGCGTGTGACCCTCAATGGTGAACCGATCAAGCTGACCTCGCTTGAATACCGTCTGCTCGCCTACCTGATGCATCATCAGGATAAGGTTGTCTCTCGGACCGAATTGGTTGAGCATCTCTACGATCAGGATTTTGATCGCGACTCAAACACGATCGAAGTCTTCGTAGGGCGTCTGCGCCGCAAGCTCGGCAAGGACATTATTGAAACGGTTCGGGGATTGGGGTACCGGCTTGCAACTGCCGAAGATGCGGCTTGATAGCCTAGCGTTCCGGCTCACCGCCGCGGCCGCGATTTGGCTTGCGATCGTTCTGATTGCGGGCGGCCTTACCCTGTCGTCGATCTTTCGCCAGTCGGTGGAAGCGACGTTCGATGCGAACTTGGACGCCATTCTCGACAGTTTGATCGCCGCCATTGAAGTGACCGACGACGGCGAATTGAGTCTGACGCGACAGCTCAGCGATCCGCGCTTTCAACGGGTTTATTCCGGCTGGTATTGGCAGGTTCGCGCCGTCGGCGAAGGCAAGCCGGAGGCCGCCGACGGCAAACAGACACCCTTGCGGTCGCGCTCGCTTTTTGACCAGGCACTGAGGACGCCAAGCCGCGACCTTCCGGAGGCGGGGAGGCCCCTGGACGAATTGCTGACAGGAAAAAGCCTCGGCCCGGAAAACCAACCGCTCCGCGTTGTCGAGCGCGTGGTACGAGTGCCTGGTCTGGATGCTCAGATATCCTTTGCGGTTGCGGGGAATATCTCCAAGCTGGAGGAACAGGTCGACGAGTTTGGCGGCCTGCTGGCGGCAGCGCTCGCCGTGATTGGTGCGGGCATCCTCATCGCGCTGCTCATTCAGGTGCGTTACGGCCTGCGGCCCCTGGAGCGTGTCCGGCAGGGACTGCATGACATTCGCAACGGTGAGGAAACCCGGCTCAAAGGAGACTTCCCAACTGAGATTGAGCCTCTAGCCAATGAGCTGAACTCCCTTCTGGAATATGCCAATGATGTGTTGGAGAGGGCACGGACCCATGTGGGCAATTTGGCCCATGCGCTCAAAACCCCGTTAAGTGTGCTCGCGAATGAAGCGCGCGACGATGATGGCCCGCTCTCTCACACGGTGACGCATCAGACGGGTCTGATGCGCCAGCAGATCGAACATCATCTCTCAAGAGCACGCACCGCCGCGAACGCCCGAGTGCTGGGCGCGTCGGCGCCGGTGGAACCGTTGCTGGCGGGTCTCACACGAACGCTGGAACGCATCTATCAGGACCGCCATGTAGAGGTCACCATGCAGGTCGATGAGGGCTTATGTTTCAAAGGGGAAGCGCAAGACCTGGAAGAGATGGTCGGCAACCTCCTGGACAATGCTTGCAAGTGGGCAGAGAAAGACGTGCGGGTGACCGCGACGGCGGACACCGGAACCATCCCTATGCTGACGATTACCGTCGACGATGATGGTCCAGGCTTGCCGCCCGAGAAGCGGGCCCAGGTGTTGAAGCGCGGCGAACGGTTGGATGAAGCAGTGCCCGGCTCGGGGTTGGGCCTCAACATTGTCGGCGAAACGGCAGAACTTTATGGCGGTGAGTTGCGCCTGTCCGAAAGTGAACAAAAGGGTCTCCGCGCCGAGATATCGCTCCCGCGCGTCTGATTTTTCGCAGAATTCAGCCGTTTTCAGATGAACGCCAGATGAACGAGGTGTTCAGGGCCGGATCAAGCCCCCGCACTTACAGTTGATCTCACGCTAGAGCGTTACCAGGAAAAGTGCCCAATCAGACTTGGCGGTTTTCCGTCCGGGAACGCGTCATTAGAGAAAAATCTGGATCAACCGAACAAACGGGGTTCGTAATGAAAATCGCCAAGCTGGCCACGGTGGGCCTCATCGCCGTTTCTCTCACAGGCTGCTACGCCCATGGTGCCGGTCCGCGCGAAGGTGCCGGGACAATCATCGGCGCCATCGCAGGGGGGCTTGCGGGCTCGCAGTTCGGATCGGGGAGTGGTCGTCTGATTGCGACCGGTGTTGGCGCCGTCGCTGGTGCTGCACTGGGGCAGGGGATTGGACGCAGTCTTGATCGCCGCGATCGTCAGCACATTGCCTACGCATCAACTCGTGCGCTTGATACCGGCTACGAACAGGACTGGTACAATGACGACAGCGGGAACTACGGCACTGTGTCCCCTGGTCGGTCTTATAAATCCGCGCAAGGCTATTGCCGCGAATATCAGCAAACCGTTTACATCGGTGGCGAACCTCAACAGGCTTACGGAACCGCCTGTCGCCAACCAGATGGTCAATGGCAGGTTATGTAGTCTCCTCCTCGCAAAACATTTCTGCCAATTGAGCGCCGTTCTGACCTCACCGTCGGGGCGGCGCTTTTTTTGTCGGGAGGTCGACAACCCAGCTTAGTCTTCAACAAATGTCTTGAGGCGAGCCAGCGCACGATCCCATTGCTCGGAAATGTCGGACAAATACGCTTGCGTTTCTTGGATGGCCGTTGGCACGAGTACAAATCTTGTTTCCCGGCCAACTCTCTCGCTGGAAACGAGTCCTGCGTCGCTGAGGACGCGGAGGTGCTTAGTGACACCTTGTCGGGTCAAGTTGAACCCATCGGTCAATTCAGCGATTGAGAGGGAAGGCCCATCGCTCAACCGTTGGATCAACGCGAGCCTGGTATGATCGCCTAGCGCCGCGAAGATGGGCGCAGCGTTAATATGGATGGAAGAATGCTCAGGTGTCGACATAGGCGATAATGTTCCTCACTTGCTGGGACCAGCCTTCTGTATTGTCTCTAAAGATGTCGTGGCGGCGCGTGTCGGGCAAAGCGTCAAAGCCTGACTCGACGATTGTGAGACGGGTTCCCTTGGAGCTGGTTTCGAGGCGGAATTCGACAAGTGTAGGGGGAGTATCTGCGTCTCCGGCGATACATCCAATATCCCCCCACTTAAACGAAAACAAACGCTCAGGGTCCATCCGCTCAATCCGCATTTCCCAAGGCTGGTCTACATATTCCGGATAGGTGCTCGAGACTTGCTGGGTATCTCCCACCTCAAAGGGACGGTCTACCTTGGCGCGGAACCATTCGCCAAACTCTTGATGGTCGGTCAGCGCCTGCCAGACACGCGAGATCGGCGCAGCAAGGTCTACGACTTTGGTAATGCTATCTGTCATAATGCAACCTCCTGGTTGCATTATATAGCATCGCAATGACTAATATGCAACTATATAGTTGCATTAAGTGGCCGGGGTGTCCTGTTCGATGAGATCGGCGATTGTGGTTTGTTTGAGAACGGAGCTTTCCGCTTCCGTCAGCGAATGAAGAAGTGCATCGACAGATGGGTCGGCGCCGAGCGTGGTGTCCTCAGCCGCGCCATGGTGATCATGTGTCGCAATAATTTCGAGTACCTCTTTCACCTGCGTCATGTCCGCAGGCTTTGTGGGCACCAGGCGTTTCTCTTTTCCGGCCCAGGCGACCATCCCCGCATGCACCATGGGATCAGCGATGAGTTCAACGGTTTGCGGTGGAATGCCCAGGCGGCGAGACAGACGCTTGCTGGTCCAGGACGTGTCGCCCGTATGGAAAGAGCGGTGGATCACTGTCAGGAGCACAAGGCAGGTCCGCTTCACCTGATCCAAAGTCAGGCGCATGAGGCCGGATTCCGGAGAGAGATGCGCGCGGTTCTGGAAGTAATAGGTGATCGAACATCCAACCAGGACGATGAGCCAGGCGACATAGAGCCAGATCATGCCGAGAATGACGCTCGCAAATGCTGAATAGATGGCGGCATAGTTCGCCGACGTCACCACAAAGGTCGCAAACGCCCAACCGGTCGCGACCCACATGACGCCTGTGATCGCACCACCCACGAGAGCGGCGGAAATATTCACGCGCGTGTTCGGAACAACCAGGTAAATGAATGCAAATACGCTCATCGTCATGATGAACGGTAGGAGCCGGCTTGCTTCTTCAATGGCTGCCCTTAGGGGTCCAAACGCACCAACCGTATCCATCAGAAACGAACTGGCGGTTGTCGCGATGACCCCAATGGCGAGAAACAACACCAGCGGACCCAGCAATCCAACGCTCACATAGGAGGCCATTTGCCGCGCAAGCGACCCATCCGCACTCACCTGCCAGACTGCGTTAAACGCATCCCGAATTTTTTGAATGAGGGAAATCAGCGTGTAGATCAGAAACACAAGACCAACCGACCCAAGGACGGAAATGTTGACCTGCTGAACGAAAGCGATGGTCCGCTCGGTGATCTCGACACCTTGTTGGCCCATGGGTGCGAGAAATTCCAGCATCAGGGTTTCGATCTGATCATCAACGCCAAAGGCTTTGAGGACGGCGAACATCAACGCGAGGACGGGCACGATGGCGAGCAGCGTTGTATAGACAAGGCTCATTGCTCTGAGACTGGCTTGGCCTGTAAGAAGGTCACGAACCACCACCCATAAGATCTGAGCGGCCACCACAAACGGGCGCTTGAAAAACGGGATGTCTTCTTTGGGTTCGGCCCAAATTTCCTGCATGAGCCGTGCTTGCAGATCTGAAAATAAGCTACCGGACACCATCGCCTCCACGCCCGATCTGGGTAATGTTTGCTGTCCAATGTACCTGTTTTGTCAGATTTTGGCGAAAAACAGCCCATTCCCGGCCGGTTGACCCAAGTTTTTTGGAGAACAGCCGCAAGCGGCCCCTGCGTCAACGAAAATGGACGTTCGAGACCGGTTGCGAGCGGGCCTGGAACCCATTATCCCAACTGTTCGAAACAAAAAACATGAAGGTGAGAAACATGGCTGAGGCATGGATTATCGACGCCTGTCGCACCCCGCGCGGCATCGGCAAAGTAGGCAAAGGCGCGTTGGCGGAAATTCACCCGCAGCAGCTTGGGGCAACCGTCTTGAAGGCGCTGAAAGAGCGCAACGACATCAAGACTGAAGAAGTTGACGATATTGTCTGGGGCACAAGCTCTCAGAAAGGCACACAGTCCGGCGACTTGGGCCGCATGGCAGCGCTTGATGCGGGCTATGATGTGCGCTCAAGCGGCATGACGCTCGACCGTTTCTGCGGCTCCGGCATCACCTCAGTCAACATTGCCGCGGCTAACATTATGTCCGGCATGGAAGACCTGACCATCGCAGGTGGCACCGAGATGATGTCGCTTTTTGGTCAGATGAACAAAGGCGGGTCGCCTTTCATGGACAATGGCAACAAGCGCCTGCGTCACGAACACCCGCAGCCGCACCAGGGTGTGTGTGCTGATGCGATCGCGACACTGGAACAGATTCCCCGTCAGGCATTGGATGAACTGGCTCTCGTAAGCCAGCAACGCGCAGACGCCGCGATCAAGGGTGGCCATTTCGATAAAGCACTCGTGCCAGTGTATCACGAAGACGGCACGCTTGCGCTGGACAAGGAAGAGTTTCCGCGTCCGCAGACAACACTGGAAGGGCTCTCAAGCCTTGCGCCATCGTTTGAGGCGATTGCGGACTTCGAGCTGGATGAGGAGGGCACAACCTTCCGGAAACTCGTAGCGGCGAAGTACCCGGATCTCAAGATCAACCACGTGCACCATGCAGGGAACTCTTCCGGTGTGGTTGATGGCGCTGCAGCGCTTCTGCTCGCCTCTCCGGAATATGCAAAAGCCAATGGCATGAAGCCGAAGGCACGCGTGGTTGCGATGGCGAACATGGGTGACAGCCCAACCTTGATGCTGAATGCGCCAGTCCCGGCTGCGAAGAAAGTACTCGCAAAAGCCGACATGACTCTGGACGACATTGATCTCTTTGAAATCAATGAGGCGTTTTCTGTCGTCACAGAAAAGTTCATCCGCGATCTCGATCTCGATCGGGAAAAAGTGAACGTTAATGGTGGCGCCATGGCTCTTGGCCACCCAATTGGCGCGACCGGCTCGATCCTTGTCGGCACCATGGTCGATGAGCTTGAACGTCAGGACAAGCAGTTCGGTCTTGTTACGATGTGTGCGGCTGGCGGCATGGCCCCGGCGATCATCATCGAGCGCATGCAATAAATTTTCGAGTTCGAACTAAATTAGGCCGCAGAATCAAGGTTCTGCGGCCTTTTTTAGTGCTTAAGAACTGGGTTTGTGAACATATTGTTAAACATGACACCATAAAAATAAGAGCGGGATGCTCCCGATCCGGGTGCCCGTGCGGCTGCATGATGGAGCCGCGCGTGACGGAGCAATTTGGAAGGTTGGTTGTGACCAAGACCGATGCACTAAAACATTTTCTATCCGATCTGCCGCCGCCGGCAGCGGTGAAGCTCATGGATGCAGTTGAAAACGGCACCCTTCCAGCAAAGCATCTGGGTCTAGCGATCGATGACATTCGCGAGAGCCTTGCGCCAGCACTGGCAAAAATGAAAGGCAAGCGAGATGGCACACTGACGGATTTGCGGCTTTTTACAGCGCCCTTCGAAGACTTCCTGTTTGATGGAGAGCGCAGCGAGAAAGAGCCGGGACTGATCCCACGCAGTTCTGTTGAGCCGATTTGGACTTGGATCACCAAAGAACTCATTCCCGATACATTTCCCGCCATGGCGGCACGTGTCGAAACGCATATTGATAGTGGCGACAAGGAAGCACTGGACGCGGCGGTAACCGTTCTGCTGCAGGCGATGGGCGCTGCGATGGTTGCGGCCATTTCCCGCTGCGAAACAGACACCAAATTTGCCAACAGCACCGCGGCGCAATTGGGTGGCTACGACGTCATCGGCGATGCGCGCGAGGTAGCCGATGTCTTCGTCATTCTGGATGAGATGCAGGAGATGCAGGCAAGTGTGCCGCGGCACATTTCATCGTTTGATGACCGGATGGTTTCTGACGTGCGGGACCTCTATGACGATCTTTACGAACGAGATCCCGACCGAGCAATTTACCTGGCGCTTGCCGTCATGGGCCGTTTGGACTGTCCCTGGCAGATCCTGCGTCTTGCCCGCAAGATTGCCCAGAAGACAGACGATACCATGATCTCCCGGACGGATTTCTCGATCCTTGGCGAGCGTCTTATTCGACGGCTGGAGATGATCGCGTCGTTTTTCGAGAACCTGCGACCTGGTCTTTCAGACCTTGAGGAACTGCATATACAAATCATCGAGTTCTCGGAGCTCTCAAGAGGGATCACCCGGGAAATCGAATTGTTGCGGATCGGGAACTGGGGACAGCGGCTGCTGAAAGCACGGAACGTCATTTCCACTGCCATCAGCGATGAGTTTGCTCATTATCCGAAGGACCTGAGCGCAGCCCTGCCATTGCAGAGAATTGGTGGTTTTGGGCGATCAGGGCCGCGCCGTGTCGATATTGCTCATATGCCAGACGATGAGAAACTCTCACGTATCCGGCGCGAGCTTAAGTTTGTGCTGCAGACGAGAGATATGGCGCAATCAATCGGTGCCCAGGCAGCGTATGACAAACTGCTGCCGGAACTTGAGGCCTATATGGTCACCTATGAAGATGCAATTCTCGAAGAGCTGCGCCATTGCGATGCGGACACAGCTGATAATGCGGAAGCCTATCTGGAGGTTGCGGCAGAAGTCTCTGAGCAGCTGACCGGTCACGCCGGTGCGGAGACCTTGCTCAAGCGCGGACGCGTTGCGCTTCAGGCGTCAGCGTAAACACCGCGCGTTCACCACATTGCTTACTTCGATTGAAACTCGCCGGGATAAGCGAAGAGACCCGGCATGCCCCCTGTATGCAGAAAGACAATTGTCTCTGTCTCTGCAACCTCGCCGTTGAGAATCGCAGCGATGAGCCCTGCCATCGCTTTCCCCGTATAGACAGGGTCGAGCAATATGCCTTCAGTGCGGGCGACGAGTTCGACGGCCGAGACCATGCCTTCGGTTGGCAATCCATATCCCTCACCTAGGTGGCGAAAATCCACATGCACGTCATCCGCGATGACCGCGCCGCCACCAATGCGCTCGGACGTCTGGTTGGCAATCTCCAACAGTTCATCGAGAAGCGCCTCGCGGTTGGGCTTTGAGACACTCACCGCGTCTATTTTGGGACCGCCTTTTGCCAGCGCACGCCCAGCGAGCAAACCGGCTTGCGTCCCCAGGCTGCCGTTCGCATGAAAGATGCGATCAACGGTCAAACCCTGTGCCTGCGCCTGATCTTGGATTTCCAGGAAAACCCGTGCGTACGCGGTCGACCCGATGGCATTGGACCCGCCCACAGGAATGAGGTAGGGCGTGCCACCAGCCCCGCGAATGTCTGAGGTCACGTCCTCGAAAACGGCCCGAGCGTCAGCATCTTTGGGGTATCGATGGACCTCTGCACCCAAAATGCCGTCTAAAAGGAGGTTGCCAGACGTACCGTAAGCAGGGTCGTTATAAGCCACGGTTTCAAACAGAATGAGGTGTGCTGCAAGACCCATTTTGGCCGCCGCCGCCGCCGTTTGTCGTGCATGGTTGGATTGTAGAGCACCAGCGGTGATCACTGTATCGGCGCCTTTTTCAAGCGCGTCGCCGATCAGACATTCAAGCTTCCGCGTTTTGTTGCCGCCGCCTGCGAGGCCCGTTAGGTCATCTCGTTTGATGTAAAGGTGCGGGCAGGCGTGCCCCTCGGACACAAGCGCCTCGCGCAGGCGCGGCATCTCCTGCAACGGCGTGGGACCCTCCATGAGCGACACATGGGGAAGGTTGTCAGGCATCGGCATAGGGTATCCCCTCAAAACGAAAGATCAGTCAGACCACGCCTTCATCTCGCAGCGCGTCGATTTCGGCTTTGTCATATCCAAGATCCGCCAGAATGGCGTCTGTGTGCTCTCCGAGCAGGGGCGCACGATGGCGGATGCCGCCTGGCGTGTCGGAGAGCTTCACCGGGGTATCCATGACCGGCGCCGGGTGCGGCAGCCCCGGAAAGTCGACCGGAGTCATGAAGTTCATCGCCTGTATGTGAGGGTCCTGAAGCGCCTGTGCCGGGGAATAAACGGGCCCTGCGGGAATTCTTGCATCGCCCAAGATACTGAGCGCCTCTGCCATTGTGTATTGCGCAGCCCAGTCGGCCGTCCGCTGGCTCAGGACTTCGCCGTGCTCCCCGCGTTTTAGGTCGTCGCCGAACCGCGGGTCCGAAAGCCAGTCTTCCTCGCCCATCAGCTTTGCCCAGCGTTTGAAGAGCGGGTCGCCGATTACTTGAACGAAAATCCATCCATCCTTTGTCTGCACGCAGTCCGCCGGGCCGGCATAGGGGCTTCGATTGCCGATGGCGGTGCGATTGGTGCCTCTCAGGTCTTGTTCGATCAGGTGAAAGTTGAAGAAGTTGAGCGCTGTGGCGAGCAATGCCCCTTCCACCATCTGCCCCTTACCGGTTTGTTGTCGAGCCATAAGAGCCGCCATTGTTCCGTAGGCAGAAAGAACCGCTGTTCCGAAGTCGACCCAAGGGGCGTAGCTCTTGGTAGGCTCGTCGGCTCGGCCGGTAAGGTAAGCGGCGCCGCTCATCGCCTGTGCCACCCCGTCAAAGCCCACACGGTTGGAGTAGGGGCCACCATGTCCGAAGGCAGAGACCGTGGTTAGAATGACCTTTGGGTTCGTCGCTGACAGAGTCTCATAGTCGAGACCCATGGCGGCCAGCGTTTGGGGTGGCAGGTTGGCGACGACGACATCCGCCTCCGCCACCAGTTGCGCGACAATCTCCCGTCCCTTGTCGCACATGGGATCGAGCGTCATGCCGCGTTTGTTACGATTGAGCTGAAGAAACATGGTGCCTTCGCCACCTTCGCCTGGTGCGGCGTCGGGGACCACGGGCTGGACGAACCGGTCTTCGCTTCCCTCTCGCTTTTCGACCCGAATAACGTCGGCGCCCATATCTGCTAATAGCGTCGCGCAATACGGCCCCGCGATGTAACGCCCAAAATCCAAAACCTTTATGCCGTCCAACACCCCAGACACGTCATCACTCCCTGTGGAAACCGCGGGGAATCGCGGTCCTTATCGTTAACAAGTCCTCACTATAGCGCCCGGATTGGCCTCAGAGCAGATCTGTCGTTTTTTAGTGAAAATTGCGCATTCGCCATAACCAAATCTTTTCGGTCCCGCGGGTACTCTCGGAGAACACTGGGGGAAACGCGGATTTGGCGAAGGTCAGGCGTCCAAATCCGTAAGTCATGCGTTGAGTGAGTGCCATGTCGACGACAGAAATTATACAGCCGGTCGACACAAATTCGGACCAGCCTATTTACCGCTGGGACGGGGAATTTGCAGACCGGACGCTGGAAGCGCGCTTTGTAAAAGACACCTGGGGCGAGGTGATCGCGCGAAGCCGCGCGGTGATGTTGGCGGCGCTGGTTTTCATGGTGGCCGCCGGCGTTGACTACATCACACTTGGCTATTCTCAGGCTTTTCTCCAACTGCTTGCATTGCGTTTGCTGACAGTCATCGTGGCCTTTGTACCTGTCGTTCTTTTCTCTGACGGAAAAGATCCGAAAGCGTTCTACGCAAGTGTCACCTTTACACAGGTCTATCTGTTTACCGTTTTCCTGATGTCGTCCATCGTCGGCACGTCGCCGGTCCGCGACATGGCAGTGGCGACGATCGTTATTCTGTTTACCTACTATATCGCTGTCCCCAATCGTCTCCATTTGAGCGCGATGGTCGGCATCCTTTGCAGTATCGGGCTGGTCGCCGCGACCAGTTTTACGCCCAATATCTCGCTCTATGGCTTGACTGTATTGGCCGTTATGTGTGTGACGGTCAATTTCGTCGGCATCCAATTGGGCAGATTGTGGGGGCGCCTGCGCCGGACGGAATATCTGTCCATGGAACACCATAAGACAATGGCCGGCCGCCTGGCCGAGGAGATTGCAGAGCGCCAGGTCGCCGAAACGGAAGCACGGGCGAATGAACGTAGTTTTGAGGGCGTGTTCCGTGCAGCCCCGTTGCCCTTAGTGCTTGTTCATCCTGGCGAGACGAAAATCCAGCTTGGGAACCGAGCAGCCTGCGATTTGCTCGGCGTGGCGCCGGACGAAATTAAAGATCTGGACCTGCAAAAGGTTATCGAAGCCCGCATGTTGGAAAATCGCTTCGAAGACGTGACGACATTCTTGAATGCACGCGAGCCGGCCGAGATTGCCATCGAATCAGCAGATGGGCGTCACCTCTGGGTGAACGTGACCACGTCCGCGATGCGCTATCGCGGTGCGGCAACGATCCTGATCGCCCTCCACGACATTACGCATCGGCGGGAAGAAGAAGAGCGCTTGCGCGACGCGCGTGATGTCGCCGATTCTGCCAACCGGTCGAAAACCGAGTTCCTGGCCAATATGAGCCATGAGCTCCGGACACCGCTCAATGCGATCATCGGTTTTTCAGAAGCCTTGGACCGCGAGATCTATGGCGAACTCGGTAATGATCGATACAAGGAGTATGCCCAGGACATTCACAGTTCCGGCATTCATTTGCTCAACATCATCAACGACATTCTGGACCTGTCGAAGATCGAAGCCGACAAGTTTGAGCTGGCGGAAGAAATTGTCGGTATTGAAGAGACCATCGACACCGTGATGCGGATTGTGGCGCCGCGGGCGGACCAGGCCGGCGTAAAACTTGAACGCAGCGTCGCTGACGGGCTGGGCGTCCGCTGCGACGAGCGCGCCATGAAACAGATCCTGATCAACCTTCTGTCGAATGCGGTTAAATTCTCTCGTGAGAAAACCACCGTCCGCGTGGATGTCACAGAAACAGACACTGCTTTGCGTATCGCAGTTATCGACCAGGGCATCGGAATGGCGCCTGAGGACATCCCGGAAGCGCTCGAACCCTTCCGTCAGATCGACGGCACGTTGACGCGAACCTATGAAGGCACTGGACTCGGCCTGCCGCTGGCACGGCGCTTGACGGAACTTCATGGGGGAGAGTTGACAATCGAAAGCGCCCGCGGCGAGGGGACCAGCGTCTTTATCGATCTTCCGTTGCAACGAATTGACGCACCTGAGGGTCAAAAGCAGCCTGAGACAGTCAGCGCCTAAAATAGAGGCGGTAAATTGCATGCTGCCGAGTGCGTCAACCGGTGACCATAGGGTGACGCGCGGCGGCGGACCCTCTATACAATCGACACCACGGATCTGACTTCTACCTGTGCTGGAGATTGCCGGTGCCTCTGAGCCCCCAAGAGATGTTGCTTTGGCTTTTGTTTGCGGCCGTCACCGCTGCGACCATCGCCTATATTCTCCGGAACGTGCTGGGCGAGGGCAAGGCGCGCGGCTCCCGCGAAGCCGGCATTGCCGTCTATCAGGACCAGCTGGAAGAAATCGACCGGGACGTTGAGAAGGGGATCCTGCCGGAGGCGGAAGCCGCCTCGGCGCGTATTGAAATCTCACGGCGCTTGCTCGCTGCTGCTGATGCCGAAGACAGCGACGAGACGGAAACATCCCAATCGGCGCAGGTAGGGCGCAACCGGATTCTTATGGCGGCTGTTGCCGGTCTGCTGCCCGTGGGTGTGCTGGCGACCTACCTTGTGATGGGCTCGCCCGGACTGCCAGGACTTCCTTACGCCGAGCGTCTGGAGCAACCCCTTGATCAGTTGCCCGTTGAAGGTCTTGTGGCGCGCTTGGAAGCACAGCTTAAAGAAGAACCGGATGACGCCACAGGCTGGCGGTTGATTGCACCCGTCTATATGCAGCTCGGCCGCTACGGTGATGCGATCAATGCCTTCGGCACGATCATGCAGCTTGAAGGCCGGGACGCGGACGCTCTGGCCGGCCTAGGTGAAGCTCTGACACTGTCGAGCGACGGCATGGTCCCGCCACCGGCGCGTCAAGCCTTTGAAGCGGCATTGCGCGAAGACCCAGCACATCCGCGGGCGCGCTTTTATGTGGCACTGGCCAAAGCCCAGCGTGGCGACGTCGCAGAGGCTTTGGTAGAATGGAAAGCATTATTGTCTGAGGCACCGGAAGGTGCGCCCTGGGTGCCCGCCGTGGAAGCGCAGGTTCGCGCTGGCGAAGCTGTTCTCGAGAGGCAGAATACACCTAACGCTGACGAGTGAAGCGCGCAAACGGTTCGGAAAAAATCTCCTCCAAATCAGCGTTCGCCAGGAAGGCGCGCAGACCAACACTGTCTGACGTGATCCGGATGACCTGCAGACCGACCGACGTGGACACGGTCCCATCAAGAGCACCGCGATTGAGAAGCTCGACCATGACCCGGTCGTCCAGGGTCGTGACCGACATCTCGTCCCCGTCCATTTGCACGCGGAACAGGTAGTATCCTGCTTCATCCGGCTCAGCGGGTTTCCCGTCGAGCCGCTTTAAAAGGAGGGACAGAAAAATCTCTCCCCGTATTTCAGCCGCCTCAGCCTCAAACTCCATCCATCCTTCATTGATCGAGGGCATGCCTTCGCGATGACGGATAAAGAGACCGGTAAAACGCGGGGAAGGAGGTGCATTTTCAGCGCCCTCCATGAAAATGAGGGTCGCCTTGCCGTCGCCGAGGCCGCCTTCCCAAATGCCGGAGAAAATGGTGGGCGTGTCCGACTCACCATTGAGGGCAATAGGGTGCTCAGAGGTTGGGAAACAGGCCGCAAGGAACGCCGCCAGAAACACACTGGCAATCAAGCTGGGCATGGCGCGCCATCCCAACTGTAATCGTGACAAATTCATTCTATCCCCTATCCTCACATCGTCCCCTAGGCTTCAATATGAAGTCACAAGTTGCGGGTTCTGGTCAACCGGGCGGGGTTAAGGAGCGGACATGCCGATTAGCGACATTGAGAAGAAAGCCGCTCAGGCGGTGGTGAATATTTTCGAAACCGGCGCCGCCCTGGGTGACTATGGAAAGGTGACCGTGCTGCCAGGCGATACGGGCCACCTGACCTACGGGCGGGCACAGACCACCCTCGCATCCGGAAACCTGTTTCTGTTGATCAAGCGCTACGTCAATGCCGCGGGTGCGGCCTTCGGGCGTCATCTCGAGCCTTATCTTCAGCCGCTTCGGGACATGGACGTCAGCCTCGATTTTGACGCAACATTGAAGGGGCTGTTGGAGGCCGCAGGCAACGATCCGGTGATGCAAGAGGAACAAGACCGCTTTTTTGATGACGCCTATTGGCGCCCCGCTGAGCGCGCCGCGGAAGCGCTGGGGCTCACAGACCCGCTCGCCATCGCGGTGGTCTATGACAGCCACATCCACGGGTCCTGGAGCTTCATCAAAAACCGGACAGTGGACAGGCATGGCGCGCCTGACGCTGGAGAGGGCAGATCATGGATCAAACACTATGTCACCGAACGCCGTAACTGGTTGGCCTCTCACCGAAACCGTCTGCTTCAAAAGACTGTCTATCGTATGGACACGTTTTTGGCGTTGATGGAGGCAGGCAATTGGGCGCTTGAATTGCCGTTTGTGGCAAGAGGTGTCCGCGTTGATCGAGACGTTTTGCAGGCGGCAGCGCCCGTGCGCGCGACAGCGGAAGATGCAGGGCTTCGGACCTTGAAGCTTACCGATCCCCCCATGAGCGGTGCCGACGTTCGGGCGCTTGAAGAGGCCTTGGTTGCGTCTGGTTACGCGATCAATGTGGATGGCATCTTCGATGCGAGCCTGGAACGCATCGTCCGCGAACGCCAACAGGAGCTGGGGCTAGATGTTGACGGTATGGTGGGGCCGATAACCCGAGCAGCGCTGGGGCTTTAAGTACGACATGCGCGGCGATTTGCCGGTTTGAGACCGGGGCGAGCACAGGTATATCTGAGGCAAAGAATAGTGGGCGCCTGGTCGTCCATTTGATTACTGCGAGGACATATGACGCGAAAGCAGCGCCGTGCCACAATGATTGGGACCAGCCTCGGAATTTTGGGGCTGGCCGTAGGGCTCGTGCTCTATGCCCTCAGCGACAATATTGTTTTCTTCTATAGCCCGGCGGACATTGTCGAGCAGAACGTCGAAGAAGGCACGCGCATGCGCATTGGCGGTCTGGTGGTGGAAGACAGCATCGAGCGGGGGGAGGGCACCTTCGTCCGCTTTGCCGTAACAGATTTCTCGGAAACCTTGTACGTCACCTATGACGGGATCTTGCCGGACCTGTTTCGCGAAGGACAGGGTGTTGTGGCTGAAGGTATTTTGCTGGCCGACCTGAAATTTACCGCTGACACGGTGCTCGCCAAGCATGATGAAAACTACATGCCGCCTGAGGTCGCCGATGCGCTGAAGCGTACGGGCAATTGGCAGGGTGAGGGAGCTGAAGCGCCCCACAGCGAGACCTATGGTCAGGGGGCATACCCATGATTGCTGAGTTTGGCCATTTTGTATTGGTGCTTGCCCTAGGCGTTGCGCTTATCCAGGCCTTGGGCCCGCTGCTCGGCATGCCCTTTCACGCAGCGTTCGGACGCCTCGCGGTCCCCGCCGCACAGGTACAGTTTGTGCTGCTCTCCGTATCCTTCGCGGCCCTGGTTTATGCCTTTGCGGTTTCCGATTTTTCTCTTTCGCTTGTGACGGCGAATTCCCACAGCGCCAAACCGATGATCTACAAACTCACGGGCGCTTGGGGAAACCATGAAGGCTCGATGCTGCTGTGGACCCTCATCCTCGCGACTTTTGGCGCCGCAGTCGCCTTCTTTGGGAACAATTTGCCCGATGGTTTGCGCGCGAGGGTCTTGGGCGTTCAGGGACTGATTGGCGCCGCCTTTCTCATGTTCCTGCTGTTTACGTCGAACCCCTTCCTGCGTCTCGATCCAGCGCCGTTTGATGGCAACGGTCTCAATCCCATTCTGCAGGACCCAGCTCTCGCGTTTCATCCGCCCTTTCTCTATATGGGCTATGTGGGCTTCTCTATCGCTTTCTCCTTCGCCGTGGCGGCACTGCTGGAGGGCAAGGTCGATCCGGCCTGGGCCAGGTGGGTGCGTCCGTGGACGCTGGCCGCCTGGTGCTCGCTGACGCTTGGGATCGCCATGGGGTCCTGGTGGGCCTATTACGAGCTCGGCTGGGGCGGTTGGTGGTTCTGGGACCCCGTAGAAAACGCCTCTCTGATGCCCTGGTTGTTGGGCACGGCACTGTTGCACTCAGCCATTGTTGTCGAGAAGCGCGGTGCACTGAAACGATGGACCTTACTGCTGGCCATCTTCACGTTTGCGCTGAGCCTCATTGGCACCTTCCTGGTGCGCTCCGGTGTCCTCACCTCGGTGCATGCGTTTGCGGTCGATCCGGCGCGCGGCGTGGTGATCCTGGGCATCCTTGTCTTCTTTGTCGGAGGTGCGTTGACGCTCTATGCGCTCCGCGCGCCGTCTTTGAAGGTCGAGGGGGTGTTTGCGCCCATAAGCCGGGAAGCCGCGCTCATCGTCAACAATCTGCTTCTGTCCGCTGCCACGGTTGCGGTGTTTGTGGGCACGCTCTACCCGCTGGCGCTCGATGCGATCGACGGCAGCAAAATCTCCGTCGGCCCGCCCTTCTACAATCTCACATTCGTGCCGATCGTGATCCCCCTTCTGCTTCTGGTGCCCTTTGGTCCTCTACTGGGATGGAAGCGGGCAGATGTATTCGCAGCGACGCAACGTCTCGGCGTCGCCGCAGCCATCAGCACCATCGGTCTTGCCGCCGCCTGGATGTGGCAGAATGACGGCCCCTGGGCCGCCCCTCTTGGTATCGCGCTCGGCGTGTGGCTGATCGCCGGCGCGTTCTCGGAAATCGGTTATCGCGTGCGACTGTTCCGTGGGGCGTCCATCTCAGAAGCCATCAACAAGGCCCGCCGCCTGCCGCGCTCCGCCTGGGGCACCTGTGTGGCCCATGCAGGCGTTGGCGTTATGGTGATTGGCATTGTCGGCATCACCTCCTGGCGCGTCGAAGTCGTCGAGGCTTTGGCGCCTGGGGCAACCTTCGAGGTGGGCAGCTACTCCATCACGTTCCAGAACATTGAAGCCTATAACGGCCCGAACTTCCGAGCCGACCGAGGCTCTTTCCTAGTTGAACGTAATGGCAGAGAGATTGCGACCCTGACTCCGGAGAAACGGGTCTACACCGTGTCCGAGATGCCGACGACGGAAGCTGGCATCTACACGATCTGGGTGGCAGATCTTTATGTCGTACTTGGTGACCCGACGGGCACCGGTGCCTGGACCGTGCGGGCCTATGTGAACCCCCTGGTCCCGTGGATCTGGATTGGGTCGGTCATCATGGTCATCGGCGGCATGATTTCCTTGAGTGATAGGCGCTACCGCGTGGGCGCGCCTGTGAGAGCCCGCACCGCAAAGCCCGAGGCCGCCGCATGATCCGGCTTGCGGCACTCATGGTTGTGCTTGTCTTTGCGAGCCCCGCAGCGGCAGTGGACCCTGATGAACGCTTGGATGATCCTGTGCTGGAAGAGCGGGCCAGGGGACTGTCGCAGGAGTTGCGCTGTCTGGTCTGCCAGAACCAATCGATCGACGACAGCGATGCGCCGCTGGCCAAAGACCTACGGGTCCTCGTGCGCGACCGGCTCACCGCGGGCGACACCGACCAGGAAGTCCTATCCTACATTGTCGACCGATATGGGGAATTTGTGCTGCTGCGGCCGCCGCTCCGCGCCGGAACGGTTCTTCTGTGGCTCTCCCCATTTCTTGTTTTGCTGATAGGCGTTGCGTCGGTTCTGGTCTATCTCCGCAGCCGCCAACCGGGCAGCGTAGAAGCGCCGATACCGCTTTCAGAGGCCGAAAAAGCCCGACTTGAGAAAATTGTGATCGCCCGTGATCCCGGACAAGATTGAGCCGGTCCGCTGCATTCTCCATATCGGTGCTAGTTTAGGCTGAGACGGGGCTCCCCAGGAGTGCCGTTTGATTTTGTTGGAAAGCACCCTGGGAGGGCTCCATGGCAACCGGTTCCGTACGCTCTGAAAAAATCAGCTTTACAGGCAGCTTAGGCGACACGCTTGCTGCACGGCTGGATCGTCCCATCGGACCTATCCGCGCCTATGCGCTTTTCGCCCATTGCTTCACCTGTTCCAAAGACATCTTTGCCGCATCGAGAATTGCCGGCGCACTCGCCGCGCGAGGGATTGCGGTCTTGCGATTTGATTTCACGGGTCTTGGCATGAGTGAAGGCGACTTCGCCAATACGAATTTCTCATCCAATGTGGCAGACCTCGTCGCCGCCGCAGACTATCTGCGGGCCGAACACGAAGCACCGCGCATTCTGGTCGGCCACTCACTCGGCGGCGCAGCTGTACTGGCAGCCGCGGCAGATGTGCCCGAAGCGGTGGCGGTAGCGACCATCGGCGCGCCCTCGACAGCGCACCATGTGGCCGAGTCATTCGCGAACGATATTGAGGCGATTGAAACCACAGGCGAGGCGGAAGTGATGCTCGTCGGCCGGCCCTTCAAGATCAAAAAGCAGTTCCTTGAGGACATTGCAGAAACGACCCTGCAGGACAAAATTGCCAAGCTGAAAAAGGCACTGATCGTTTTCCACGGGCCCCTTGATCAGCAGGTCAGTATCGACAATGCAACCGACATCTACATGGCGGCAAAGCACCCAAAGAGCTTTGTGTCGCTGGACAATGCCGACCATTTGCTGACCCGCAAAGCAGACGCCATCTATGTGGCCGATGTGCTGTCGTCCTGGGCGGACCGGTACCTCCCTGATCCAGAAGCTGCAGACCTTTTCCCGCTTGAACAGGGAAAAGTCACCGTCGAAGAAACAGGCGCTGGCAAGTTTCAGCATCTTGTCCGTGTGGGAAATCACGAAATTTTCGCCGATGAGCCGAAGAAAGTGGGGGGCGATGACACAGGCCTTGGGCCTTATGACTTGCTCTTGGCCGGATTGGGCGCCTGCACCTCTATGACGATGCGCATGTACGCGGAGCGGAAAGGCATCAAGGCGACCAAGTTGGGAGTCACCCTCTCCCACGAGAAAGTGCATGCGGACGATTGCGCAGAATGCGCGGCAGAAGGGAATCAGAAGATCGATGTGATGCGCCGAGAGCTCTTTTTTGAAGGGGACATGAGCGACGAGGAGCGCGCCAAGCTTGTCGAGATCGCGAATAAGTGTCCGGTCCACAGGACGCTGGAGTCAGACATTGAGGTGCTAACAAGCGTGAAACCTTAGAGTTTGCGCCAAAGCGGTTTCAATTGTGGCGAGAAGGCGGCGCTCCGCTAAACGAAATGTAATAGGCCGTTCAGGTGACAGTAAGACTCGAGCACCCATCTTTAGTGGGCACACATTTTATGGAGTTCCCTCTAAATGCCTCGACCTGACGACACCCAAAACAAAAGCTTCTTCTGCAACAAAGGCACCTTCTTTGCAGCCGTTGGCGCAGCAGCGATTATCGGATTTGGCGCGGCGTCGCTGACCTATCCCGTTTCAGCTGACACCAGTGTCCGGGCGCTCCAAACCGGTGTCCCCATGGCGGGGTTCGCGGACATGGTGGAACAGGTGACCCCGGCCGTGGTTAGCATCCAGGTTGTACAGCAGGTGCCGGCTGCTACGTCGGGCCCCCGGCCTGGCTTTCCTCCAGGCCATCCTTTTGAACGTTTCTTCCGTGAGGGACCCCGCGGAGAAAGAGGCAATGAAGGCGCCCCACGCCGCGGCCCACGACCACAGGCGCAAGGCTCCGGTTTCGTGATTTCCGAGGATGGCTACATCGTCACCAATCACCACGTGGTCGATAAGGGTGTTGATGTTTCCGTCGTGTTCAAAGACGGCACCGAGGTCAAAGCGGAGATTGTCGGCACCGATGAGAAGACCGACCTAGCGCTCCTGAAAATCGAGACAGACGAAGATCTGCCCTTCGTCTCGTTCAAAGAAACCGATGATCTGCGTGTCGGTGATTGGGTTGTCGCCGTCGGCAATCCGTTTGGTCTCGGCGGCACGGTCACCTCCGGCATTGTATCGGCCCGCGGGCGCGATATCGGCGCTGGGCCCTACGATGACTTCATTCAAATCGACGCCTCAATCAATCAGGGCAATTCCGGGGGGCCGACTTTCGACCTCGCTGGAAATGTGGTTGGTGTGAACACGGCCATCTTTTCGCCTACTGGCGGCAATGTCGGTATCGGCTTTGCGATCCCGGCGAACGTCGCCGCTGATGTGATTGCGGATCTGCGCGAAAACGGGCGGGTCGAGCGCGGCTGGTTGGGTGTCGCGATCCAACCCGTCGGACCGGAAATTGCCGAGACATTGGGTCTGTCGGAAGATGAAGGCGCCCTTGTTGCTCAGGTGGTGCCGGGAAGCCCTGCTGAAGCAGGTGGCTTGGAGCCCGGGGACGTCATCTACTCCATCGACGGCACGGTGATGGAAACGCCGAAGGATGTGAGCAAGGCGGTCGCCGCGCTGAAGGCGGGTCATAGAGCGCAGTTCAATCTCTGGCGGGATGGTGAACGCCAGGCGCTCGATGTCGAAATCGGTGCCTATCCGGAAGAACGCCAATCGGCCTCTCTAACAGCGCCAGAGGAGGACAGCGTACTGGATGGTTTGGGATTGGCGCTCGCAGAAAGCCCTGAAGGCGTTGTGATCCGGGCCGTGAAACCTGCGAGCCAGGCCGCTGAAAAAGGTCTGCGTCCCGGCGACATCATTGTCGAAGTGGCGGGCGATCCCGTGGAGACCCTCTCAGACATTACGGAAGACATTGCAGATGCAAAGGATAGGGATCGGAAATCGGTCTTGCTTCTGGTTCGCTCCGACGAAGGGCAGCGCTTTGTGGCGCTGCGCTTGGCTGAGACCTGAGGCATCCAAGAAATCAGCCTGGCTCCCTTAGGCTGAACCGGAAACAGGTGAGGGAACCTGATTGGTCACGACGGCACCCAAAGATCAACTTGATTTAGGATGCGTACATCCGAAATCAATAAGTTGATCGTTTCCAAGAATCTGGAGCGGGGCAGTACTACCCGCTCCAGGGTCCCCCCGCGAAACGCCGTCGTGACCACCTATTTAGAGAGGAAATCATGTCCGCATCATCTGCCGCACTCGCCAGTCCACAGAGTTCCAAGCTAGAATGGAAAGAACCGCTCAACAGCGTGACAAACTCGGACCTTGAGGCGAAAGGGAAGGAACATATGCGGGTACTGGTCATCGAGGATGACGTCGAGGCGGCGGCCTACCTGGTCAAAGGATTGAGGGAAAGTGGTCATACAGTCGACCATGCCGCCGATGGTGATGATGGCCTGACGCTCGCCATGTCCGCTCCCTATGATGTGCTCGTGGTGGATCGAATGTTGCCGAAGCGGGATGGTTTGAGCGTCGTCGCCACCATCCGTGAACAAGGCAATGAAACGCCCGTGCTGTTTTTAAGCGCTTTGGGAGAGGTGGACGACCGGATCAAGGGCCTGAAGGCTGGCGGGGACGATTATCTCACCAAGCCTTACGCGTTCGCGGAGCTTCTCGCCCGTATTGAAGTCTTGGTCCGTCGCTCCAACCCGGATCAGGTAAAAACGAAACTCCAGGTCGGCGATTTGGAAGTGGATTTGCTCGCCCGCAAAGTGACCCGGGCAGGGACCGAGATTGACCTTCAGCCGCGCGAATTTCGTCTGCTGGAATATCTCATGAAGAATGCGGACCGGGTCGTCACCCGCACCATGCTGCTGGAGAACGTCTGGGAATACCATTTCGATCCCCAAACCAATGTGATCGACGTGCATATTTCGCGGCTTCGGTCGAAAATTGACAAGAATTTCGACGTTCCCCTCTTGCATACGATCCGAGGTGCCGGATACTCGCTTCGTGCAGCAGGGTAATCTCCTAAATACAACCACCTTCAGACTAGCGCTGATCTATCTCGCGCTTTTCGCGACTTCTGCGATTGCGCTCCTAGGCTATGTCTATTGGAACACGGCGGGCTTTCTCGCGCGCCAGTCGGACGAAGCGGTTCAAGCAGAGATCACGGGTCTGGCGGAGCAATATGCGCAGGGCGGCCTGGCGCAGCTTGTGCACATCGTCATTCAACGCAGCCGCGACCCACGCCAGAGTCTCTATCTTCTCGTTGATGGAAGGGGAAGCGTGCTTGCTGGCAATCTCGCTCGCCGACCGGGGGTGGAGCCCGGTCCCGACGGGTGGATGGATTTCCAATTTAACCGCCTCACCATGGAGGGCTCGGAAGTCCATTCCGCCCGCGCCCGTGCCTTTCCCTTACCTGACGGATCATTCCTTCTGGTTGGGCGGGACGTCCAGGAACTCCGCAGCATTGAAAACCTGATCACCACATCATTGGCCTGGGCGATTGCATTGACCGTGGCACTGGGGCTTGTGGGTGGGGTCATCATCAGTCGGAACATGTTGGCGCGCGTCGATGAGATCAACCAGACCAGCCGCAACATCATAAGGGGCGATCTTTCGCAGCGCGTATCTGTCGCCGGATCAGGCGACGAGTTTGATCAGCTCGCTGAAAACCTGAATGAGATGCTGGAGCAGATCGAAAGCCTTATGACCGGCATGCGCGAGGTGACTGACAATGTCGCCCACGATCTGAGAAGCCCACTCAATCGCCTCCGGACCCGCCTCGAAATGGCGATGATGCAGGAAGGCTCATCGGAAGACGTGCGGATTGAGCTCGAACGCTCCATCGCGGATGCCGATCATCTGCTATCGACCTTCAATTCGCTTCTCGCTATCGCCCGGGCCGAAACCGGGTCTATGCGAGACACAATGACCAGCTTCGATTTGGGCGAACTCGTACGTGACGCGGTCGAGCTTTATGAGCCTGTGGCAGAAGATGCCGGTATCGGGTGCAGCGTTGAGACCGATGAAGACCTCGAAATTTTCGGCAATCGGGAGCTGTTGGCGCAAGCTATTGCCAACCTGCTCGACAATGCCATCAAACATGGCAGCAAGGCGGCCTGTGGCGCACCCCAAATTAAGGTGATCGTAAAGCGCGAGCCGGGCGCGGTGACGGTCAGCGTCTCTGACAACGGACCCGGCATTGCGCTTGAAGATCGCGAACGTGTCCTGGGTCGGTTCGTCCGTCTCGAAGAAAGTCGCAATACGCCAGGCAGTGGTCTCGGGCTTTCTCTAGTGTCCGCAGCTGCCCATTTGCACAGCGGCAAACTCAAGCTGGACGATGCAGAGCCCGGTTTAAAGGCGGTTCTCCGGCTACCTGTGAGGGGGCGTTAGCTTGACGTCTTCAGGGCTGCCTGACAGGCGTCTGTGTAGAGCTTCACCACTTCGGGCAATGGCGTGTCAAACTTTGCGGTTTCGCGGGTCTCCTGCGCAAGAGGTGTCGCTGATGCGGCTTCAAACACCTGGGCGGCTGCCTCGTGAAACCCGGCCGGGAGGCCGGCGCTACGGAATGTGGCGGCAATCTCATGCATTTCACCAACCCAGCGGCCGGAGTCCGGAGCAATGAAAGGCGTGGTGACCTGCATGCGCTGCCAGGCATCGGTCTGGCTCAGCGCGAGTTCCTCCGTAAAGGGTTCATACAAATCAAGGGCGTGCGCGAGCATCAGAACTGCAGAATGCAGGGTCATTTGACCCTTGGTGAGCGCGGCGTAGCACATTTTGAGACCCGACGCCTGACCGATATGTGGGCCGACGGGCTTCAGATCCAGTCCATGGCCGTCCAGCGGGTCGAGCGCCTCCAGGTGTGCGCCGCTGACAAACAACCTGATGCGCTGACCGTTTTGCGGTGGCATCCCGATAATACCAGCGTCAATATATTGCCCACCAGCGGCAGCAATTGTGTCGCCTATCTGTTGGCTTGTCGCCGGAGAGACAGCGTTGCAGTCAATATAGAGCGGGGATGACCCCGTCGCGCGACAGGCTGCGGCAACCTCCCGTGCAACAGCCAGTGCATCTTCCGGCGGCATGATGGAGAGGAGAATTTCCGCTTCGCTGACAAGCGTATTGAGCGCGCCTGTATCGCGCACGCCGGCTTCAGCGGCCCTGGTTTTGGACAAAGCACTTCGCCCTTCGAGACAGGTGATAAGGTCATGTCCGCCCGCGTTAAGTTCGGCGGCGACACGGTGACCCATGCCACCCATACCGATCATTCCAATCCTGCTCATGCCTGCTCCCTGAGTACGATTCGCACTTAGCTTAGACTAAAACTGATTCGGAAAATGCTCTCTGACCCGCATTCCCAAGCCGGATTCTTGCACCTCAGGCGCGTGAAGCGACACCAATTTGCATCATTTCCGCCTCTGTTTGACATTTATCCCCGGAAAAATGCACCAGAGAGGAAAAACAGCGCGAATTTTCGTAGCGGGGGTATTTGTCATTTGTTACTGCTCGTTGTGACGGGGGCACCCGGAGGCCAATATAGGAGAGTGGACTTATGAGCAAAGCAGACTTTATTGAGCGCGTTGCAGACGCTGGCGACTTGAGCAAAGCGGAAGCGAAACGTGCAGTGGAACTGGTATTCGGACAAATCGAAGCCGGTCTCAAAGCATCCAAGAAGGAAGGCAAATACACGATCGGTACGTTCGGAACATTTGCTGTTTCCAAACGCAAAGCCCGCATGGGTCGCAACCCACGCACAGGCGAAGCGATCAAGATCAAAGCATCGAAGACATTGCGGTTCCGCCCGTCTTCACAGCTGAAAGACGCAGCTGGCTGCTGATCTCACTTCAGCAATGCTGTAGGAATAGGCCTGTTGGTTTCCGACGGGCCTTTTTCTTTGGCTAAGAGGGAGTAAGAGGTGCCATGGCGCTAAAGCCAGATGTGTCTTTGCTGGACGTCACCGATGCCTTACCAAAAGCATCTGACGAAGCGTACGGCCAGCAGTTCCTAACTGATTTGCGTACAGCGCTGGCTGGCGGCGACTGGCAGCAGATGGCGGGGACTGACGCCTTTGGCACGCTTGCTATTTCCCTTGCAGGAAATTCCCCGTTCATCGCCCGGACCTGCCTACGTTACCCGGACTTGTTGCCATCCATTGCCAGCAAGCCGCCGAGCGAAGCCTTTGAGACGTCTGTAAACACGCTCGCCTCCGCTGCAGCGGAGGCCAAAACCCTTGACGATCTCATGACTATCGTGCGCCAGGCCAAGTCAGAGATGGCGGTACGCACGGCTGCTGCAGATATCGCCGGCACCTGGTCCCTTGAGCAAGTGACCGGCAATCTCAGCCGGTTCGCAGACACGGTTTTAGATGCCGGGTTTTCCTGGTTGCTCAAAAATGCGGTGGAAAGAGGCGACATTGTCAGCACCGACATTTCGTCGGCAACAAGTGGCCTCGTCGTTCTGGCCATGGGAAAATACGGGTCGGGCGAGCTCAACTATTCCAGTGATATCGACATAGTTGTTTTTTACGAACCGGGGACGCTGTCCCTCAAAGAGGGTCTCGACGAAAGCACGTTCTTCGTGCGTCTTACCAAAGATATTGTGAGATTGATGCAGGAGCGAACGGCGGACGGCTATGTCTTCCGGACCGACCTAAGACTGCGTCCTGACCCTGGCGGCACCCGCGTCGCCGTCTCGTTGCCTGCGGCGGAACAATATTACGAAAGCCGCGGACAGAATTGGGAACGCGCAGCTTACATTAAGGCACGTCCTGTGACGTGTGACCTCGACGCAGGCAAACGTTTCCTCTCCATGATGTCCCCCTTTATCTGGCGCAAATATCTCGACTATGCCGCGATCGAGGATGTGCATTCCATGAAGCGCCAGATCCATGCGGTGGGTGGGCACGGCACCATCGCCGTCGAAGGTCACAACATCAAGCTTGGCCGCGGCGGCATTCGTGAGATTGAGTTCTTCGTCCAGACTCAGCAATTGATCGCCGGCGGACGGGATGAAGACCTGCGCGGCATGCAGACCATGCCCATGTTGGACAAGTTGGTCGAGAAGGAATGGATAGAGCTTCGCGTCGCCGACGAGATGAAGGAGGCCTATCGTTTCCTGCGGACCTTGGAACATCGGCTACAGATGATCGACGATGAGCAGACGCACTCTCTCCCCTCTAGTGCCGAAGGAGTTGCGCATGTTGCCTGTTTTATGGGGTTCAATGATCGAGATGGATTTGAGCAGGAGCTTCTGCGCCATTTGACGAATGTGCAAACGCACTATACGGCGCTCTTTGAGACTGCGCCGCCCTTGGGCGAAGAGGGTGGCAGTCTTGTGTTTACGGGAACGGAGGACGACCCGGAAACACTGACCACCTTAAGCGAATTGGGGTTTGAGAATGCCGCTGAGATGTCGGCGACCATTCGCGGTTGGCATACGGGTCGGTTCGCCGCTACCCGAAGTCCGCGGTCACGGGAACGACTCACGGCATTGATGCCTGAACTCTTGCGGGCGCTCTCGCGCACCGCAGAACCGGATATTGCCTTCGTTCGTTTTGATCAGTTTCTGAGCGGCTTGCCTGCTGGCGTGCAGCTGTTCTCGTTGCTCTATGCCAATCCAAGCCTGTTAAGCCTGATTGCGGAGATTTGCGGCACGGCACCGCGTCTTGCGACATATCTTAGTCAGAATGCAGGCGTTTTGGATGCTGTGCTGTCGCCCAGTTTTTTCTCTGCGCTCCCGGACGCTGCCGTGTTGGAGGCAGAACTTTCCGATGCCTTGAGCGCGGCACAGCACTTTGAGGATGTTCTTGACTTGGCGCGGGTCTGGGCGCGGGAACAGCGGTTCCGGCTCGGAGTGCGCGTCCTATCTGCAAGTGCGAACGCCCGAGAAGCTGGTCCGGCCTATACCTGCGTCGCCACCGCCTTGATCCGTCAAATGCAGGACCATGTTGCCAAGCAGATGGAAGAGAAACATGGACACATGTCTGGCGGCGAGATGGCTGTGATTGCCATGGGCAAATTAGGGAGCCAAGAGATGAGCGCGGCCTCGGACCTCGATATCATCACGATTTACGACCTGTCCGAGGGCGTCGACGCGTCTAGTGGGAAGAAGCCGCTCGTCGCGTCCCAATATTACGCCCGGACGACGCAGCAATTGGTCAGTGCGCTCACCGCGCCAACGGCTGAGGGTAAACTGTATGAAGTGGACCTGCGGCTTCGGCCTTCCGGCAATGCTGGCCCGGTAGCGTCTCAGCTTGCTTCTTTCAGAACTTATCAGGCAGAAAAAGCGTGGACCTGGGAACACATGGCGCTGACCCGCGCCCGTGTTATCAGCGGGCCACCAACAATCGTCGCGAAGGTCGAGGAAATTATCAGAGAGACACTCACGCAGGAACGCGATGCGCAGAAAACGAGAGTCGATGTGCAGGAAATGAGGGTCCGCATCGACAAAGAATTTGGCTCCAAAGACCCTTGGGCATTCAAATATGTCCGCGGAGGTCTGATCGATCTGGAATTTATTGCGCAGTATCTTCAATTGGTGCATGCGCATGCCCATCCAGACATTCTCACACCGGACACGCGATTTGTTTTTACCAAAGCTGCTGAACTTGGTCTCTTGAGTCAAAGCAAGGCCGATGGATTGCAGGCGGCGTTCGATTTACAGCATGACCTCACACAAATCCTGCGGATATGTGTGACAGGTGACGTCTCTCCAGACACCGCGACAGAAAGCCTGAAAATGCGATTGGCCCAAGCAGGCAATGCGCCGGACTTTACGGTTCTTCTGGCATCACTCAATGAAGCACAGGCTGACGTGGTAAACGCCTATGGCGAGATAATTGGCGATCTGCCTTCCTGAATGCGCAGGCGTCATAGTTTGGCTAAACATTTGCAGTTCAGTGATAGCCCCAGACCGTCTTGCTTGGCGCCGGGTTCATGGCATGGCCAGTCTTTGCCGGAATTCTGCAGAAAACAAGGTTAACGGGGCTGCCGAAGCGATGTGCTCTGTCCCGTTGAGGGGCAGCGCAGATCGTGAAAGCGAGGCGATGGTGGGATTATGTCTCTATCTGAGACATGAATGAGTGTTGGAGTTGCTTGGTCAATGGATCGCATAGACGCAGTGGTAATCGGAGCGGGGCTGAACGGCCTCACTGCGGCCGCGCGACTTGGCGGCGCAGGCCTCTCCGTCTTGGTCGTGGAACGCTCCGGCGGCGTCGGCGGCGGCGCGGCCCATAGTCAGCTGGCACCTGGTTACTCAGCAGCGCCAATAGGTTTTTCCCATGGCTATGTGCCGCCGGAACTTATCCGAGAGTTTGATCTGCCGCGCGAGGGACTTCAGTTGGTCCGCCGCGAAGGGGGTATTTCTCTCTTCGACGATGGGGCACATGTCGCAAATTATGCGAACGCGAATGTGATGCGCAGGGAGCTCGCGCGGCATTCACGGTCCGATGCAGATGCCTGGCCAAGGTTTGTCCGGGATATGAAGCGGCAGGCAGCGCTCATCCGTCAATCCTTGTTAAAGGCGCAAGAAGACCCGGGCGAATGGTCGTTCGCCGCACTCAAACAGATGATCGCGCGCACGAAATCTGTGATGCAGATGGAACCGGAAGCGCTCTACGATCTCACCCGGTTCTGGTCTCTCTCGCTGGATGATTTTTTGCAAGGCTATTTTGAGACCCCGGAACTTCGCGCCCACCTAGCGGCACCCGCTTTAATTGGCAGGGCGCTCGGGCCCGCAGATCCGACGGGCGCCGCTTTCCTACCGGCCCAATGGATGACAGGCACGGCAGGTGGGGCGCCCTGGCGTATGAGTCCGAAAGGCGGGACGCAGGCACTTGCCGATTGCCTGGCACGTGTGGTCCGAGCGCGCGGTGGCGAAATACGGTTTGATGCCGAAGTGACTGACATCAAGATGGCAGACAAAAAGGCGGCCGGGGTCATGCTTGCAGATGGCGAAGAAATTGACGCGGGCATCGTCTTGTCGGACCTCGACATCAAAAGGAGCTTCCTGAGCCTCTTCCAATGGTCAGGCCTTCCGGATGGCTTCGCACGCGATGTCGCAAATGTGCGGATGGAGGGGATCGTCGCCCGGATCAATTTTGCCTTAGAAGGTCTGCCAGAGATAAAAGGCATCGCGCCGGATAATCCAGCGCTGAGCGGCGGTCTGATGATTGGCGGCGGCTTGGAGTCTATGGAACGCGCCCACGAAGATTGGCTGGATGAGCGCCCGCCCACCGCGCCGCTGCTGGAGGTCGCCATTCCGACGCTCGAAGACCCGAGTCTCGCGCCACCCGGCGGCCATATATTTGCTGTATCAGCGCAATACGTCCCAACCGAGCTTCATGATGGCGTGTGGTCAACGGCACGCCGCGATGCGCTCGTGCAGACGGTGAAAGAAATGATCGCGCGGCACGCGCCAGGTTTCGAAAATCACATTGTTGCGGAAGAACTCCGTTTGCCGTCGGATATCGAAGATCAGGCCGGCTATACGAGAGGGGATCCGTTTCTCGGACAGATGTCGCTTGATCAGATGTTTTTCAACCGACCTGTTCCGGGCTTCAGCGGGCACGAGAGCCCGATCAAAAATTTCTATGTTTGCTCGGCAAGCGGTCACCCGGCTGGGCTGGCGCTGGGCGCCGCGGGGGCAAATGCTGCCCAAGGCATTTTGGGGTCATTGAAGGGGAGACGCGCATGAGTGACGACGCCCTTCAATATGATGCGATCGTTATTGGAGCCGGCCATAACGGCCTCGTTGCGGCAGGATATCTCGCAAAGGCTGGAAAGAGCGTTGTGGTTCTGGACAAAGCGGAGACCGTAGGCGGTGCTGCCCAGACAGCGGAGATTTCACCCGACTACCAGGTCTCGACAGCGGCACATCTGGTGTCAGGCTTCCCAAGACAAATTGACAAGGACCTGAAACTCTCAAAGCACGGTCTCTCATGGGCGACGAAAGATATGGCGACCGTCGCGCTCGATCGTGACGGGAAGCACCTCGTGCTCTCGTCTGACCGGAAAAAGGAAGTCGCAAGCATCACAGAGCATGCGGCGCACGATGGCGAAAGCTGGAAGCAGTTTGACCGCCGTCTCCGCAAATATGTGAAACTGCTGAAGCCGCTCTTGGAGAAAAAGCTGCCGGACGCTGCCGATGATGCAAGCGCAAAAGCCGCAGTCTCGTTGGCACTGCGTCTGGAAAAGATGGGGCCTGCCGATCTACGCGCGTTTTTGCAAACGGTACCCTCCAGCGCTGCGGCCATGCTGGACCGAACCTTCGAAGGAGATCTGATCAAAGGCGCTCTTGCATTTGAGGCGACCCTTGGTGCGCACGCGGGACCACACACACCCGGCACGGCTTTTTCTCTGATCTACAAGCGGACGCAGCAAGCGATCGGGCAGGGAACAGGCTATCCGGTCGGTGGCACCGGTGCACTCACCGAGGCGCTGGCGACCTCTGCTGAGGCATTGGGCGCCCGCATCAGGCTTGAAAGCGCCGTGGAGGAAATCCTCATTGAGGACGGGCACACCAAAGGTGTGCGGCTGCACGACGGAACTATATTCGAAGCGCCAATCGTGCTGAGCAGTGTCGACCCGAAAACCACTTGCCTCAACCTGGTTGATCCACGCCATTTTGAAACGCCCAAGGTAAGCCATCTGAGTCGCCTCAAGATGAAAGGGGCGACCGCAAAGATAAATTTGGCTCTGGAAGGTCTGCCCACATTCGAGAATTTCTCCGACCGCGAATATGGCGGCAGACTGTTGATCGCACCGGACATGGGGACCGTAGAGCGTGCCTTCACCGCCGCCAAGCGCTGTGAGTTGACTTTGGAACCTGTGATGGAAGTGGTTATTCCCTCCTATCATGATCCGCGGTTGGCCCCGATGGGACACCATGTGATGTCGATCATTGTGCCCCATGTGCCCTACGACGTGGAGGGCGGATGGGACTCCCAAAAGGAGCCGTTTGTGAAACGGGTCATTGACACAATTGCTGAATATGCGCCGAACCTCAGCGACAAAATTATTGCCGGAGAAATCCTCACACCGCCGGAATTGGAGGAACGTTTCGGATGGGGCAAACGCGGCTGGCATCAGGGTAATATGAGCTTCGACCAGCTTCTGTCCTTCCGTCCAGCTCCCGGCATGGCAAATTATGAAGCAGGTGTTGGTGGCCTCTATCTGTGTGGTGTCGGCGCGCATCCCGGTGGCGGCTTAAACGGTCTACCGGGAAAATTGTCTGCTGAAGCAGCATTGGCTGCGGAGAAGGTATCATGACCTCAGACGAGACCGCCCAGAACGGATACCAAGAACGGTCGGACATATCGCAGGACAGTCCGCTCAATGGCCCCGGCGTTGCGCCCGATCCTGCGTGGTTCGAACAAGCAGCGGACGAGCCGCCCTATGCTCGGCATGTGCTGACGACGCCCCTGCATCTTGAAATGGCCGATGAAAACCGGACCAACAGATGGACTGAGTGGGCCGGGTATACGGTGGCAGAGGTCTATACGAGCGTTGAGCAGGAATATGATGCGTTGCGAACCCGGGCGGGCTTGTCGGATATATCACCTCTCGCAAAGATCCGAGTGTCTGGTGACGAAGCTGCGGCTTATTTGGATCGTCTGCTGACGCGACCGGTCGGGAGCCTGATGATAAATCAAGCCACTCGGGCGGTATTGTGTGCCGGGGACGGGTGCATCATAACCGAAGGCATGCTGTTCCGGTTAGATGAAGCCGAGTTTCGCCTTGTGCTGCGCTCGTCGGCCATGGATTGGTTGGGTCAGTCCGCACGCGGGTTTGATGTACACGTGGAAGATGTTTCAGGCACGATCGGCGGATTGTCGCTCGCAGGCCCAATGGCCGGCCATGTGCTCGCAGCAGCGGGCATGGAGAGCCCGGATACGCTCGCCAAAAATCAAGGTGTTTGGATTGAGCTCGGCGGCATGCCCGTGTACGTCAGCCGGACCGGTATGATGGGCGGCCCTGAGTTTGAGCTCTGGTGTGACCCGGCGGATGCGTCGGTTGTATGGCGCCGCCTGATGAGCGCCGGCCAAAGCGTAGGTATTCGTCCTGTCGGCGCTATTGTTCGGGACATTGCGCGCGTTGAAAACGGCGTCGCTCTAGAAGGCATTGACTACCAATCTGCTTTCACGGCGGTTGACCCGGAAGAGGCCCGGTCACCATACGACTTATGTCTGGGTGGGCTCGTTGACCTGGACCGCACTGTTTTCAACGGACAAGCAGCTTTGAGGCACATTGAGAAAACCGGCAGCGCACATGCCTTGGTTGGCCTTGAACTTGACGTTGTTGATACCGTTCCATTGGGGCCTGTGTTCAATGGTGATCGACAGGTAGGGTGGATCACATCTCACGTATGGTCGCCAACACTTCAATCTACGCTCGCTCTTGCGCTTATCGATGCACCTGCTCTAGGTGCTTCCGAAGCCTTCAGTGTTAAGACCCAAGACGGGAAGAACGCTGTTGCAAGCCTTACAAAACGGCCCTTTTTGCGCATCTCCTAAAATAATTCGTGATTGTCCGACGGAAAGAGGCAGTGCTTGCGTTCAATGAACTGAATGCAACTGGCGACGCTTCTCCGGTTTGGGATTTTCGGACCATGAATTTACGCCAAGTGTGTTCCTGCGGTAGGTGCGCCCCCCCACCCCTTGCGTGCCTACCGCTCTAATTCTTTGACCCGGAGCGCGAGCACGGGCCTGCACTGGAGATGAACAATGCGCAAAAACAAACTGATCTTATCATCAACCTTGGCAGGGATCCTGCTAGCGTCCGCAGGCCTAGCTTTCGCAGCCAAAGGTCCTGGCGGTGGCCCGCAAAACCCTGACCGCATGTTCGAGATGCTTGACTTGAACAAAGACGGCGAAATTACCCGCGAAGAGGCGGAGAGCGCGCGCGAGACACGTTTCAACGCCGCCGACACCAATGGTGATGGCCTTCTGTCGCCTGACGAAATGACGGCTGCCCGAGAAGCAAAAGCAGCTGAACGTCAACAACGCCGCTTCGCAAGATTGGACACCAACGAAGACGGCTTCTTAAGCCCTGAAGAAATGGCGGCTGGGCCGCGCGGCCAGGGTCGCGAAGGCATGTTTGATCGCGTTGATGAAAATGGTGACGGCAAAATAACACGTGAAGAGGCCGAAGCCATGCACCAGAAAATGCAAGAGCGGTTCGGCGAACGGTAAGCCATGGGCGTCGCGTCGCGAACATCTGTTTCCAGACCAGGTGACTTGTGCGCGGCGCCTCGCTATAGAAGTAGCAGAGTTCAAGGACGATCGAGGAAAGGACAGGGTGTCATTCCTCTGAAGACTGAAAACAGAACGCCCGCGCGCGCATCTACGGATGATGCCTTGATGGCGGCCCTGGCCAACGGCGATCCCAACGCTGGGCGAGCGCTGGTGGATGCTCACCTGTCTCACGTCCTCGCGGTCGCTCGACGCATGTTGGGCGACCAGGCCGAAGCGGAAGATGTCGCGCAGGATACGTTTATGCGCGCCTGGAAGGCAGCGGCGCGCTGGGAGCCGGGACGAGCGAAGGTCTCGACCTGGCTGCACCGCATAGCGATGAACCAGTGTTTGGATCGCCTGCGAAAGAAGAAGCCGGAACCGCTGGCACCCGACTTTGATGCACCAAGCGATGATCCCGATCCGGAAGCGCAGGTGTATCAACAGCAGCTTGCTGGCCAGATTGATGCGGCCATTCAGGCGCTCCCGGAGAGACAACGGGCGGCAATCATATTGTCCCATTATCAGCATCTCTCGAACCTTGAGGCATCTGAGATAATGGGCATCAGCGTCGAAGCACTCGAGTCGCTTTTGTCGCGGGGACGGCGGGCGCTGAAACGAACACTGAGACCGGAATGGTCTGAACTAAACGGAGAGGGTGATACAGCATCACCTGACCCGAAGATGAGCATGAAACGATGACAGACGCATCAGAACATGGAAAGCCAAATGCCCGGGCACTAGAAGTGCTAGAAGCTTACGGGGCGGACGAAGACCGTTGGCCGGAAGCAGACCGTGAACATGTCCGACTTGCGATCGCGGCAGACCCGCTTCTTGCGAAACGCCGGGCAGAAGAGGCGGAGCTGGATGCTTTGCTGGCATTGGCACCCGTTGAGGCTCCCAGCTACGCATTGCAGCGTCGGATTTTGTCGACCCAAAAGGATGAGGGGATCGGCGGACTCGGTTTCGTGAAACAGGTGTTGGACCTGCTTTGGCCCTACGGATCGTCAGCGATCCCAGCTGGCGCCCTGGCCGCATCCATCGTGCTGGGTGTGACGTCCGGTGTTGTGACCACGATCGCGACAGATAGTTGGAGCGATGAACAATCTTACGATGTCCTCGCGCTTGCGCTTGGTGACACGACGTTGGCGGAGGAATGGCAATGAGCAGCGAAACGCCGAACAACGAACGGACCGTCCGTAGATGGTTGGGGCCGGCATTACTGGTCTCTTTGGTGATCAATCTGTTTTTAATCGCCGCCATCACCGTGGGCATGGTGCGAAATATGGATCGAGGTGGACGTGGACACGCGTCGCCGCTGGGGCTGCCGCACCATATCGTGGCGCGCGAATTGTCCGGCGACGAGAGAGATAAGCTCAAGGCGGCCATGAGGGAGAACCGGGCAGAGTTGCGCCCGCTCTTCAGAGACATGCGCCAGGCGCGTCGGGCGCTCAGTGTTGCCATCGGTGCCGACCCTTACGACCCCGACGCGGCTGCGGCGGCATTTGCTGATCTGCGTGCCGGCATGGATGCCATGGCGGCGCAATCCCAGGACATTCTGGTGGAGGCATTCGCTGATTTGTCCCCTGAATCCCGGGCAAAAATTGCCGAAGCGATGCGTCGGGTCCGTCCCGCAGAAAGGGCCTTGGACCGGCGTTTGCAGCCCTCTGACCCGGAATGATGAAGATTTAGAACAGCTTGGTTGCTTGCGGCTGGTACCTGTTAACGTCTCTCGCTTATGATTGGCAAAAATCGAAGCGAAGAAGAGACGGCTATGAGCAACCGAGAGAAGCCTGCGTCTGCAGGAAGAGCGACACTGGCAGATTGGAAAGCCTTCTGCGCAGCGCATCCTAATGTCGCCTATCTGAATGCCGTCTTCACTGATCAATGCGGCACGGTCCGCGGCAAACGTATGCCGCTCGCGGAGGCGAGCAAGGTCTTCACCGATGGTCTGCAGCTGCCCATGTCGGTCTACTTCCTGGATGTGACGGGCGAAAACGAAGACGTTCACGGGCGCGGCTTCTCAGACGGCGACCCGGACGGCACAGCACACCCTATTTCAGGCACATTGGCTGAGGTGCCCTGGGCGGCGGATCAGGCTCAGGTAATGATGACCATGGAGATGCCCGAAGGGGGGGCATGCGAATTCGAGCCTCGCAATGTGCTGGCGCGGGTCGCTGAACGTCTGGGCGCCCGAGGCTTGACGCCGGTCTCAGCGGTGGAGTTTGAGTTCTATCTCCTTGATCCAAAACCGGATGCGTACGGACGCCCGCTCGCGCCCATCAATCCGAGCACCGGCAATCGGGAGACAAGCAATCAAGTCTATGGTCTGTCGGAGTTGGATGGCTTCAGCGATCTTCTGAGAGATATCAGCTCCTTTGCGGCAGGCTTGTCCGTTCCAGCTTCAGCGGCTGTTGCCGAATTTGCGCCCGGCCAATATGAAATCAACTTAAAGCATGGACCGGACCCATTGCGGTCAGCGGATCATGGCATCTTGCTGCGCTATTTGATTAGCGCAGCGGCCCAGGCGCATGGTTTTCGTGCGAGCTTCATGGCAAAACCCTATGTCGACCAGGTTGGCAATGGATGCCACATCCACACAAGCTTACTGGACGCCGACGGCACGAACATCTTTGACGATGGGGGCGAACAGGGCACTGAGCAGATGCGCCACGCCATTGGCGGCCTGCAGCGCACGCTTCCAACAGCAATGGCCTTACTGGCACCCAACCTCAATGCTTACCGGCGCTTCGCGCCAAATGTGTTCGTCCCAGTGAATGGAGCTTGGGGATACAATAATCGGTCAGTAGCATTTCGTGTCCCGACCGGGTCGCCTCAAGCTCGGCGAATAGAACATCGCGTAGCGGGCGCCGATGCCAATCCATATCTTGTGCTTGCCGCAATCCTGGCCGGCATTGACTATGGGCTGGAAAACAAAATTGATCCGGGCGAGCCGACAAAAAACAATGCCTGCGATCAGGTCGATCCGGATCTTCCGCTCACACTGCCGCGCGCCCTGGACGCATTTGTAGGGTCGCCTGTATTGCGGGACTATTTTGGCGATCTGTTTGTCGACATTTATTCAGAGACCAAACGGCTGGAGTTTGAAAAGTTCAACAAGATCATTTCCGACCGCGAACTTGAATGGTATCTCTGAGCGTCACACTAATGTGTCGCGGCAAGGGGCAGAGTGAAGGCCACGGTCGTGCCGACACCTTCTTCGCTTTCAATAGTGAGCTCACCCTCGTGCATTTCAACCAGCGATCGCGATAAGGCGAGGCCGAGCCCTGTTCCCTTGTGTTTCTTGCTGTGCTGAGACTCAACCTGTTCAAATGGTTTCCCAAGCTTGGACAGGTGGGCAGCTGGAATGCCGATGCCCGTATCAGCCACCGCGACTTTGAGCCAACCATCTGACGCTTCCGCCGTGATTTTCACCTCGCCGCCTGTGTCTGTGAATTTCACAGCATTAGAAAGCAGGTTGAGAAGGACTTGTTTCACGGCGCGCTTGTCCGCAAGCACGGGTGGTTGAACGCCAATGTCATTGTTGAGCCGCACCTGGGCGATATCCGCACGGCCCGCGACAAGACGCAAGGCGTCGCGCACGGCATCTGCAAGGTCGAGCTGTTCGGTTTCGAGCGTTAGACGCCCTGCTTCGATTTTCGACATATCTAGGATGTCGTTAATGACGTCCAGCAGATGCTCGCCGCTTGCTTTGATATCGGTCGCATATTCATCATATTTTGGCGCACCGAGCGGGCCGAACAATTGCGTTTCCATCATTTGGGAGAAGCCAATAATCGCATTAAGCGGTGTGCGTAGCTCATGGCTCATATTGGCAAGGAATTCGGATTTCGAGCGGTTTGCGGCTTCAGCGCGGGATTTTTCTGCCGCATATTTCTCCGCAAGCTCTACCAATTGACTTGCCTGGTCTTGCAGTTTGGCCTTTGACTGTTCCAAATCGCGGACGGTCGATTGCAACTGATCCTGATGATTGGTGAGCGCCTGTTCTTGCGCTTTGATTGCAGAAATGTCCGTGCCCACGCTCACATACCCGCCATCTGCGGTGGAGCGTGTGCTGATTTGCAGCCAGCGACCGCTGGGTAGCCTGATCTCTGTTGCTGCGGCTGCAGGGTCGAATAGCCAGTCGTCTGCGACGCCTGTGTCTTCAAGGAGCGCCGCGCGGGGTGTGCCTGCCTCGGCGCGTTCGGCGTCGATCTGCAGAAACTCTCGTAGCTTGTCGTTGCAGGCCAAAAGACGATCGTCCTTGTCGAACAAGACAAATGCCTCGCCAATGCTGTCAATTGCATCGCTCAGTCTGTCCGTCGCAAGTTGGGCAGAGGCTTCGGCGTTGCGTTGTTCGGATATATCGATGGTCAATCCGATGACACGATCGCCCGTATTGCGGGGGCCGCTCCAGACTTGGCCCTTTGCGTGCACCCAGATCCAACTGCCATCCTCATGCAGAAGCCGAAAGCTTGTGTCATATGACCGGGACGCTTTTTCGGGTGCTGCGATAATTTCGTCAATAGCGCCGACATCGTCGGGGTGAGTAAGGGCCTTGATCTCGGTGGGAGTCATGCGGGTTGCAGGTTGTCTGCGCCCCAACATGTCGAACATGGCTTTCGACCAGTAGACTCTGTTTTCTGCGATGTCCCAATCCCAGATGCCGCACCGGGCCCCGGCAAATGCCATATCGAAGCGTTGTTGATTGTCTGCCGCCCGCACTTGCGCTTCCGACTTCCGTTGGTTGGAGCGAATAAGAGCGTAGCCAAGGCCAACGCAGGCGATGCTGGCCAAAGCGGCGAACATCAGAGGCCGTGAAATGCCCTCTTGCCACCAAAGCGCACCATTCACTGCGGCCAACGCAATAGAAGACACGCCGAGTGTCAGCTTTTGCGCCCAGGCGCTTGGTTCCGTCGTTTTTGCGGGTAGGTCTGTCCCGGCAGGTTCACGCGACATAGCACCAGGCATCTTTTCTCTTACTGTGGCCACAAGGTTCATGCTCATCTGCCCCCTTTGGCGTGGTCCATCCTAGACCTCCAAACCGCGCTCGCCAATCCTGCAGAAAGGTCAGGTTCTGCGGATGTGATTCGCGTTTTTGATGATTCAGGGGAAGACGACCCTTGTCCAGATCAGGCACAGCGCGGAACCAAAAAACGGGTTCAAGCGGTGCATTTATGACTCACTTTTGGCGTTTCGGTCAGCCGAGAGACTTGCTCGCAATCTCATAGACATCCTGCGAAATGCCAGGCGTGTTAACCACCTTTTGTAAGGCATCGCGGATCAAAGACTGCCGGCTGGCATCAAACTGACGCCAGGATCGGAACGCCCCCAACATGCGCGCTGCTACCTGCGGATTGATCCGGTCCAACTCCAGAACCTTGTCGCTCACGTACGCATAACCGGACCCATCAGCCGCATGAAAGCGCACCTGATTTGCGGAGGCGAAACTGCCGATCAAGGCGCGCACCTTGTTCGGGTTTGACATGGAAAACTCAGCGTGACCGGTCAACCGTTTCACGTCTTCGAGCGCAGCAGGGCGGCTGGAGGTCGCTTGCAGCGCGAACCACTTGTCAATGACGATGTGATCCTCGGCCCATCGGTCATGAAAGGCGCTCAGCGCGGCATCGCGTTCCGGCCCGTCCTGATCGACGAGCAGACCGAGTGCCGCAATCTGATCGGTCATGTTGTTCGCGGTCTGGAATTGCGCCGCGGCCAGGGCCCGCCCTTCTGGTCTGTCGCTCGAGACCAGATAGGAAAGGCAAACATTCCGCAATGTTCGCCGTCCGGCGCTCTCTGCGTCAGGCGAATACGGTCCATCAACCTCAAATCGGTCATAAGCCGTCCTGAAATCATCCCATATTGCATCGGCAACGGCAGCCTTCAGATTTTCCCGGGCGGCATGTATCGCCTCCACATCGACATTGGTGGCAATGGTCTGCGCGAGCGTTTGTTCGGCCGGTAGCGTTATGATCTGCGCCACAAACTCAGGCTCAAGCTGCGGATCTGCGAGCAGACCCCTAATGATGTCTGCGAACGCCCGGCCCTGGCGTTCTTTTTCACCTTTCTGGATGGCTTCCACATTCCCGATAAGAATAGCGGACGCGTATTTCTGACCTGCTTCCCATCGGTTGAATGGGTCGGTGTCGTGGGCCATCAGGAATGTCCAGTCACGCTCGCTCTGATTGGCATTGAGCTTCACGGGTGCTGTGAAGCCACGCAGCAACGAGGGAATCGGTTGCTCTGGCACATTTTGGAAGCGGAATACCTGTTCCCGCTTGCGGAGCGTCACCACGCGGGACGTGCCGCTCGGCGCTACCTCACCTTCCAATTGAAGTTCGATTTCACGGCCTTGTGCATCGAGCAGGCCGAGTGCGATAGGGATCGGGAGCGCTTCTTTTGTCGGTTGACCTGGCGTTGGCGCCGACACCTGGCTCATATTAAGCGTGTAAGTCTTTGTGGCTGCGTCCCACTTGCCCGCGATGAGAACTTCTGGGGTGCCCGCTTGGCCATACCAACGCTTGAAAGCAGTGAGGTCTTCTTGGCCGCCATCCGCGAGTGATGTCAGAAAGTCTTCGACTGTTGCCGCTTCGCCGTCGTGACGCTCGAAATAGAGATCCATGCCCTTGCGGAACCGCGCAGGTCCCAAGAGTGTATGGATCATGCGAACAAGTTCTGCACCCTTTTCATAGACGGTCGCTGTGTAGAAATTATTGATCTCTATGTAGCTGTCGGGGCGGACAGGATGCGCCAGAGGGCCGCCGTCTTCGGGAAACTGATGCGTCCTGAGCAAACGCACATCTGAGATGCGTTTGACCGGACGGGACCGTTGATCGCTCGTGAATTCTTGGTCACGAAAAACAGTGAGGCCTTCTTTCAGGCAAAGCTGGAACCAATCGCGGCAGGTGATGCGGTTGCCGGTCCAATTGTGGAAATATTCATGGGCGATGATGGACTCGATCGCCGCGTAGTCGGCATCTGTCGCCGTGTCAGGTCGCGCGAGAACATATTTGTCATTGAAGACATTGAGGCCTTTATTTTCCATTGCCCCCATATTGAAAGCGCTCACGGCGACGATCATGAAGATGTCGAGGTCGTATTCCCGGCCAAAGACCTCTTCGTCCCACTTCATGGAGCGTTTGAGCGCGTCCATCGCATAGCCGCAGCGATCTTCATTCCTGGGCTCGACAAAGATGCGGAGTTTTACATCGCGCCCGGACACGGTGCGGAAGGTGTCTTCCACCATGGCAAGATCACCCGCGACAAGAGCGAATAGATAGGCTGGCTTTTTGAAGGGGTCATGCCACTCGGCGAAATATCGACCGTCTTCTGTTCTACCCTCGTCAACACAATTGCCGTTTGAGAGCAGGACGGGCGCAAGTTCTTTGCTGGCAACGATGCGCGTGCGAAACTCCGCCATGACATCCGGCCGGTCGAGATAATAGGTGATCCGGCGAAAGCCTTCTGCTTCGCACTGGGTACAGAATATACCGTTCGACTGGTATAGGCCTGTTAGCTCTGTGTTGGTCGCGGGCGAACACGTGGTCAGCGTTGAGAGGGTGAACGAGTCTGGCACCTCCACAACGGTCAAGGATGTGTCGTCGACCCGGTATTGGTTTTCACCCAAACGTTCATCGTTGACCCGTACTTCCTTTAGTGACAGGTGCTCGCCATCCAGCACCAGCGGCGCATCACCATCAGCGTTGGGGTTTCGACGCATCTGTAGAACAGAGCGTACCTCTGTTTTTTCCGGATCAAGGGAGACGTCAAGGGAAACTTTATCCACCAAGAACGCTGGCGGACGATATTCCTTAAGGAGAACGGGACGCGGTTCTTCCGTTTTCATGGGGCACGACAATCTTCTAAGCAAGCGGGGGCAGGCGAAACACTTCGCAGAAACGGCGAATGTATGCTTTTAATGTCGCGACGCCAACCGTCCAACGAAAATTTAGAGCTTTCTTCTGAACCTCGCCAGACCGCGTGCGCCGGTCTCTTCATCGCCACCGATGACCCGATTGATGCCCCGTCTGATGAGTCCGCCCGCATCATCCATCAGCGTATAGGCTGCAGGAACGACAAGCAGCGTCAGGAAGGTGGATGAGGCAAGTCCGCCAATGACAAGAAAGCCCATCGCATTGCGGAATTCAGCGCCCTGGCTGACCGAAAAAGCCACCGGGATCATCCCGCATATGGTGGAGAAGGCGGTCATCAACACCGGGCGCAATCGCACCGGACCGGCCCCCAGCATGGCCTCGCGCGCCGAACCCGTCTGTTCGCGCAATTGGTTGGCGTAATCCACAAGCAGAATGCCGTTTTTCATCACCAGGCCCATGAGGGCGAGCAACCCGATCTGGGCGAACATGGTGAGTTCAAGCCCGGAGATCTTCAAGGCTATGAATGCCCCCACAAACGAGAGGGGGGCGGTGAGCATGATGATGATCGGCTGGACGAAGCTGTTGAACTGGCTCGCCAGGATCATGTAGAGCGCCGCCAAAGCAACCATGAAGGCAAATCCAATGGCTTGCTGATTCTCTTTCATCCGTTTGGCTTCGCCCTCAGCGCTCCAGATATAACCGGCGGGCAAGCCGACCTCCGCGATGATCTCCTCAAGCTTATCGGTCGCCGGCCCAAGCGAAACACCTTGCGGTGTGTTGGCCATGATCATGATGCTGCGAGAGCGGTTCTGGCGGGTGATCTGTGCGGGCCCCGCATCGATGTCGAATTGAGCGAGGTTGGCGATATCAATGAGCTGACCATCGGCGGCCCTGATCTGGATCATCTCAAGTTTGGTGACGTCGTTCCGCTGGTCTTCTTCAAGACGCACGCGGACATCGTAGCGCGACCCGAACTCTTCATAGGTTGTCACATCGGTGCCCCCGACAAGCGCACGTACAGACTCCGCGAGGGTGCGCATACTGACGCCCAGGTCGGCGGCGCGGCGGCGGTCAATGGCGACCTGCACTTCGGGCTTGCCTGCTTCAAAACTTGATTGCACGTCGGCGAACATGCCGCTGGCCCGCATGCGCGCAAGGATTGCATCGGTGCGCTGCTGCAAGACACCTAGATCGGCCCCACTGATGGCATAGTTGATACCAAAATTAGCGTCGCCGCCTGAAATCCAGGGAACTTCGGAGACGGACACTTTTTGCGCTTCAGGCGCAGAGAGTTTCATCTCCGCGCGCACGGCATCCATAAGCGCGACAATACCAACGTCGCGCTCTGCTTTCGGCGTGACGGCAATATAGAATTCCGCTTCGTTCACCCGCTCCTGAGCGTCAGCCCCGATGGTGTAGAAGACAGTGGTCACATGGTCGACATCGCGCAGGCGTGTGGCGACGCGGCTCGCGATCGTGCGCATCTGGTCGATGCCGGTCCCAAAGGGAAGGTCGACATTGGCGAGAAACTCTGAGCGGTCGGAGCTGCTGTCAAAAGCGATCGGCAATGTCCGTGCGACCATCACGCCAAGGACAACGGTGCCCACGGCCCCGAGCATGACGATCCAGCGGTAGGACAGCGCGAAACCCAACAAGCTTCGATAGACCTGTTCGAGTTTCACATACCCGTCGTCGAAGAACCGGGCGACACGTCCCATGTTTTCACGCTTGTCGGCAGCCTCACTCAGCAGCCGTGAGCATAGCATCGGGGTGAGTGTGATAGACGTGAGAAGAGAGACCAGGACGGAGAAGGTGATGGCCATGCCATACTGGAAGAAGAAGCGGCCCACCATGCCTTCCATGAAGGCGATGGGCACAAAGACGGCGCATACGGATGCTGTTCCCGCGAACACCGCGAGGCCGACCTGTTTGACGCCGAGGGACGCGGCTTCCATCGGCGGGTGACCTTCGTCAAGCTTGCGGTAGATGCTTTCAAGCACCACGATCGCGTCATCCACCAACAGGCCGACGGAGATGGAGAGCGCCATCAGCGTCATCATGTTGATGGTGAAGTCCATCACATAGAACGCGAAGAAACTGGAGATGAGCGCCGTGGGCATTGCCATCGCCACGATCAATGTCGCGCGGAAACTGAGGAGGAACGCCAGCGTGACCATAATCACCAAAATGACACCGAGAATGATGTCATCGAAAACGTCATTGGCCGCCGCTTCAATGAACATGGACGTGTCGCGGGCAGACACAATGCGAACACCGGGAGGTGCGAGGGCGCGAATGCCATCAAGTTCCGCGCGGATCGCCTGGGCAACCTCAACCGTGTTGCGTCCTGACTGGCGCCGGACTTCGAGGGAAATCCCCGGCTTTCCATCCAGCTCGGCGTAGGAGCGCCGGTCCTCCATACCGTCTTCGACCCGCGCCACGTCGCGGATGCGTGTCGGCAGGCCGTCATCCCGAAAATTGATGACGATGTCGCCAAACTCCGCAACTGACGTCACTTCGCCCATCGTCTTCACCGAGAACTCGGACTGCAGACCGGCTGTTTCCAATCGACCTCCGGGAATTTCAGCATGTTCACGGCGAAGCGCGCTGATCACATCGTCTGCCGTCACGGCGTAAGACCTGAGCTTGACCGCATCCAACCAGACGCGCACCTCCCGATCCCGGCCACCAACAACTCGAATGGACCCCACGCCTGAAACGCGCTGCAAATGTTCCTTCACTGTCTTGTCTGCAAAACGCGTGAGATCGCGGATGGGCATGTCGCCAGCGATCATGATCGACATGATGGGTTGCGCGTCCGGATCGATCTTCTGAACGATCGACTGCTCTGCGTCGCGCGGCATATCGCCCTGCGCAAGCGCCACCTTGTCGCGGGCATCCTGCGCCTTTGCGTCTGCATCCTCATCGAGCTCGAATTGAATGATGACGGAGCTGCGGCCTTCAGAACTGGTCGAGGACAAAGTCTCGATGCCGGAGATCGTGTTCACCTGCTCCTCGATGGCATCGCTCAGTTCGCTTTCAACAGTCTGAGGCGACGCACCTTCAAGCCGTGTCTCCACAGACACCACGGGAAACTCAACTTTGGGGAAGAGGTCTACGCCCAGGCGGTCAAGAGAGAGCCAGCCCAGAGAGACAAGGGCACCAATGAGCATCACCGCGAAGACAGGTCGCTTGATGGAGACGTCGGAAATCCACATGGTCTATTGAACTCCGGTCGCGAGCTCGGATGAAAGGGCGGCCGAGGGCTGCCCCTCAGAAACTGCAGGCTCAATCTGAACTGGCATGCCTTCAACAAGGGAGCTGAGCGCTGGACCGATCAGTACCGTCGCGCCTTCGTTCAAGCCTTCTAGAAGCTCTACCCGCTCTGCATCGATCTGTGCCACCCGGACGGGCATTTGCTTCGCACGACCGGCAGCATCTTGGATAAAGACATAGTGATTGCCTTCAATCCCGAGCACCGCTTTGCGGTCGAGAGTGAGCGCCTGCCGCGGCGGGGGAAAAAACTCCGCGCGGGTGAACATGCCGGGCTTGATGAGATAGTCGGGGTTTGCGAGACCGACCCGAACCTCTGCCGAGCGCGTCGTATGATCCACGCGGTCGTTGAATATGTGGATCTCGCTGTCATACACCTTGTCGATCCCATCGACATACACCCGGGCTTTCGTTCCAACGCCGATCTGTCCCACATGCACTTCCGGCACATTGATAATGGCCCCAACAATGTCGATCTTGAGAACCTGAACCACACCGGATGGGCCACCCATGCCGCCACCGCCCATGCGCGTCGCCATAAACTTGCCCTCATAAATGTCCTGTGACGTCACAACACCGTCAAAGGGCGCTGTGACGGTGGCGTCTTTCAGCGATTGTTTCGCGGCGTCCAGCTGCGCGCGGGCAATGCTGAGACGCGCAGCGCCGATATCTGCTTTGGTCTGAACATTGTCGAGCTGGCCGACAGACGCGACTCCGCGCCCATGCAACGCCTTGATGCGGTCAAGCTCACGGCGCGAATTGCGCGCTTCAGCTTCCGCCAAGCGATGCTGCGCTTCGAGCTCTTGCACCCTGAGGCGAAACTCTACGTCGCGCGTCCTGAAAAGAGGGTCACCTTCTGCGACGCGGTCACCGACGCGCACGAATACTTCTTCAATGATGCCATCAACCAAAGGCCCGACATCCGTCGATTTATGTGCAGCGATGGTGCCAGTACCCGTGACAGGCTTGACGAGTTCCTCTTGCGCCACCTGGGTTGAAAATACGCTGACCGCTGCGATCGGTGCCGTCTCGCCGCCGGTTTGAGCAGCTTGGTCCTCACCGCAGCTCACAAGGAACAAAGCAGCGGCCGCCAATGTCGCCGCCTGAGCGGCTGCCTTGGCAAGCCGAGACAATTGAAGCGCATGGCTGTGGGGGGATCGGATCATGGGGTCTACCTATGGGCTTTTTGGCCAAACCGGCTGTTGAATTTTTATTGCCCTGATTATAGTAACTATGGGTATTATATCCAGCGTTCCTTTTAGGGCAGCAATGGTCACCTAAATCAAGGATAAGCGACCCACACAAGGCGGGGATAAGGTCCGAATGTCCGATGCAGAAAACGGCGATGACTTCGAGTTTGAGCGCAAATTCGCCTGGCTCATGCATGATGCGCAGCGCCTGATCCGGCGGAACTGGGCACGCACGCTCAAAGCGTCTGGGCTTGGCATCTCGGAAGCACAATCCCGGGTTCTTGCCCATTTGGAGCGGCAGGACGGAGGCCTCACTCAGACTCAGCTAGCGAATGAGCTTGAGATGGAAAAAGCGCCGCTGGGCCGTTTACTCGATCGGATGGAAGAGAGCGGACACATCACCCGCGAACCTGATCCGGCCGACCGACGCGCGCGCAAAGTCTTCATCAATGATCAGGGGATGGCGGTGCTGCCCGACATGCGCGAGGCCGCGCGGTCCATGTTTGGCGAGGCTTTGAAAGACGTACCCTCAGACAAGCTCGACACAATGCTAGACGTGTTGACGGCGATTAAGGCGAATCTGAGTGCCCTGGATTTGGATGAGACGACGTCTTCACCACGCAAAGAGTCAGAAGCCGCTGAATAGCGATGGCACGTGACCCTGCGTAAAGCCTCTAAGCTGCGTCCCGGTTCCCCTACGCGAACCAATGGATAGCCACAAAACCTTTGATTTCTAGGCATTTAGAGCAAGAATACGCGCCGACTTGACTATTGCTAATCGCTGCGCCGGCCCTAGTTTCTGGATTTGAAACATGGGGATCTGGCCGCTCATAAAACGGTCGGGCAAAGCACCTGATCAGGACACTTGGGAGACGATATGAATTTCGACTTTTCTGATGACCAAAAACTCTTGAAAGAGTCGGTCAAGAAAATGCTGGCGGACAAGTGCGACTTGGCCCGCGTACGCAAAGTGCTGGATGGCGACGAACCCTTCGCCAAGGATGTGTGGGACGGGCTTGTCGAAATGGGCGTCACGGGCACGGCCATCCCGGAAGAATATGGCGGACTGGGCCTTGGTCCTTTGGAACTCTGTGTTGTGGCCGAGGAACTTGGCCGCGCTGCAGCGCCGGTGCCCTTCTCAAGCTCCGTTTATCTTGCGACGGAAGCTCTCCTTGTAGCCGGGACCGAAGCGCAGAAACAGGCTTGGCTGCCAAAGCTCGCCGCCGGTGAGGTGATCGGCACCTTTGCCATGGCAGAAGGATTTACAGCCGCGAGCCCGCGGACCGTGGAAGTTTCATTCAACGGCGGCAAGCTGAACGGTACTAAGGTTGCCGTTCCTGACGGTGACATTGCAGACGTCGCGATCGTGCTGGCCAACACCGGTGGTGCCGGCGACAGGGCATTGTCGCTTGTCGTGGTCGACCTGAAGGCGAGTGGCATCACAATCGAAAGTGTGAAGACCATCGATCCAACACGGTCTCACGCCAACATCACCTTCAAGGACACTCCAGCGGAGCTTATGGGCACCGAAGGTGAGGGCTGGGCGAACACCGGCGCAGTCTTTGACAGCGCTGCTGTGCTGATGGCCTTTGAGCAGATCGGTGGCGCAGAAGCGGCCATGTGGATGGCCCGCGACTATGCGCTTGAGCGTTATGCGTTCGGGCGCCTGATCGGGTCCTATCAGGCCATCAAACACAAGATTGCCGACATGTATGTGAAGCTCGAGCTTGCTCGCTCCAATTGCTATTTTGGCGCCATGATGCTGAACGACCGGGGCGCAGAGCTGCCGGAAGCAGCGGCCGCGGCGCGGATTTCGGCAACGGAGGCCTATCGCTATGCGGCCCAGGAGAACATCCAAGTGCATGGCGGCATTGGCTACACATGGGAAGCAGACACGCAGTTTTATTTCCGCCGCTCGAAACTCCTGGCCCTGGCGCTGGGCAGCGCCCTCGAGTGGAAAGACAAACTGGTCGCGCGGCTCGAAACCCGCAACGCGGCCTGACCCTTTTCGAAATTATTGCATTTTCTCTGATGGAGATGATCCATGGACTTTAACGACACACAAGAAGAAGCAGCCTACCGCGCAGAAGTGCGTGCCTGGCTCGATCAAAACGCAGAGCGCAAAAAGAGCAGCAAAGACGCGTTGCCATCGCTCGGTCTAGACGACGCGCTGGCCCGGGCGCGCAAATGGCAGGCGACGAAAGCCGAGGGCGGTTTCGCCTGCATCACCTGGCCAAAGGAATATGGCGGTCAGGGCGGCTCCTCCATTCACAACGTGATCTATAGCCAGGAAGAGTCCAACTACCTCGTGCCGGGCGGTTTTTTCCAGATCGGTCTCGGCATGTGTGTGCCCACCGTGCTTGCTTGGGGTACTGAGGAGCACAAAGAGCGCTATGTGGCACCTGCGATCCGCGGTGACGAAATCTGGTGTCAGCTCTTCTCAGAGCCTGCAGGTGGCTCCGACGTCGCCGGTCTCCGCACCAAGGCTGAAAAAGACGGTGACGACTGGGTGATCAACGGCCAAAAAGTCTGGACGTCGGGTGCCCACTATTGCGATTACGGCATTGTCGTGGTCCGCACCGATCCGAATGTGCCGAAGCACAAGGGTCTCACCATGTTCATCATCGATATGAAGTCGGAAGGCGTCGATGTGCGTCCGATCAAACAGATGTCGGGCGAAAGCGAGTTCAACGAAGTCTTCTTCACGAATGTTCGTGTGCCGGACTCCAATCGCCTCGGAAATCCCGGCGACGGTTGGAAAGTGGCGCTGACCACGTTGATGAATGAACGCCTGGCCGTTGGCGGCGGCGGCGGTGCTGACTGGGAGGAGCTGATGGCTCTTGGCCGCGAAAGCGAGTTGGAACAGATGGCGGCCATGTCGAACGGCGCCGTGCGCGAGCGCGTGGCCGACTGGTATGTGCAGACGCAGGGGCTCAAATATACCCGCTTCCGGACATTGACCGCGCTCTCCAAAGGTCAAACGCCGGGACCGGAAAGCAGCATCTCCAAAGTGGTCTCCGCGGCCAAGATGCAGGATCTCGGATCCTTCGCGATGGACCTGCAGGGACAGGCCGGCATTATTCGAGACCGTGATGTCTCCCCACAGGGAGCCGTTTTCCAGAACCAGTGGATGGGCGGTGCTGGCTACCGCATCGCCGGCGGCACGGATGAAATCCTTCGCAATATTGTCGCAGAACGTGTTCTCGGCCTGCCGCAGGACATCCGCGTGGACAAAGACAAGCCCTACAACGAATTGCCCAAATAGCGCCCAATTCGTTCCGCAGATTGAAAGCCCGCGGGGAAATCCTCGCGGGCTTTTTTGTTGCCGTTTTGCTAGGTTCGCCAGGTGGGACGCAATCAGGAGAAGTGCGCTGAGTGATAGCAAAAGAAGGCGGCGTCCGAACGCGATCCTGTTCGACAGAGCGCACCTGCCTTATCTGATCATTGGCCTGCTCATTGTTGCCGGTCTCTATCGCTCCTTAAGCGATTGGGGGCTCGACACCTCCCTTGCTGCGATCGAGGAGGAGGGGCGCATTGTGGTGGTCACCCGCAATTCGCCAACCACGTATTATCTCGGCCGTGACGGCACCGAAGAAGGGTTCGAGGTAGACCTGGTGCACTCCTTTGCAGCGACCCTTGGCCAGGGGGTCGACGTGGAGTTTTTGGAAGTCGACACCGTGCCGGAAATATTTGAAGCGATCACCAACGGCAGCGCCCATATCGCTGCCGCGGGATTAACAGTAACGCCCGAGCGCAACGATGCGTATCGTTTTGCGCCATCCTATGACCGAGTGCGCCAGGTGGTCGTGTGCCGCAAAGACGGCAACCCGCCCAAAAAGGCCGCAGATCTGGTGGGTCGGTCTGTTGCCGTTACCGAGGGGAGTTCGCATGTAGCCGCGCTGGAAAACTTGGCGAGCGAAGTAGATGGTCTGGCCTGGACGGAGCTTGATATTGGCCCTGAAACCCTGATGCAGCAGGTCTGGGAACGGGAATATGATTGCACGGTCGCCGACGATCCGGTTTTCCGCGTGACAAGACGACACTATCCAGACCTGATCAAAGCCTTCGCTCTGACAGACGAGGAACCGCTTGCGTGGGTGATCGCACCGGAGGCCGACGAGCTCGCAGATGCGGTGGATGCCTGGTTCTCTAGGGAAAGCACCGCCAAAGAGATTGATCGGCTGACAGCCTCTCATTTCGGCTTCTTCCCGAAGTTTGACTATTTGGATATGGTGCGCTTTCGGCGGGACATCAAAGAAATCCTGCCGCAGTACGAGCGCGATTTTCGCACCAGCGCAAGGCGGAACGAGATTCCCTGGATGCTTTTGGCAGCAAAAGCCTATCAGGAATCCAAGTGGGACCCGGACGCCGTCAGCCCGACCGGTGTGCGCGGTATCTTGATGTTGACCCGCTCTACCGCCGAGCGTGTTGGGGTATCGGATCGCACGGACCCCCGAGAGAGTATTTGGGGCGGCGCGCGTTATTTTGCTGAGCTCCTTGAACGCGTGCCGGAGGGTGTGGAAGGCGACGACAGATACTGGTTCGCGCTCGCCGCCTACAATATGGGCATGGGCCACGTATACGACGCGCGAGCCCTGGCCGAACAGCGGGGTCTCGACAAGAACGTTTGGGTCGACGTGAAGAAGGTCCTCAGATTTCTGTCAGACGAGAAGGTCTACCCAACACTACGCCATGGCTATGCCCGCGGCTATGAAGCCCGTCGGCATGTCGAGCAGGTGCGGACCTATTGGCACGTGCTGAAAGAACAGCGGTAATTCCGCTCACACCTGCGGACGATACGGCTCTTCGCGCAGCAGGTGAGCGGCCAAGAGCTTGAGCAGGAGAAACGCCGTGAACCACGGAACGTCCACTGACGTCCCCCAGCCATAGATTTCCAAGAGCATGCCGACAGCGACGAGAAAGAGGGCAATAGGTCTTTGCAGGTAGAGCGGGAACATCAAAATGATGGCAGCTGCTGAGAGCAGGTAGGCTGAAAGACCGGCTGCGTAACTCCAGTCAAAGTCACGAAACAGAACCGCAACGATTGTGATTTGTAAGACATGGAGTGCGATAAACCCGAGATGATCGCGCCAGGTCTGCGTCTCGCGGTGAAACCAGCGCTTGGCCGAGGAGGTAGCGTTGGTGACAATGCCGCCGACAATGTCGAACACCAGAAAGCAATAGATCATCAGCTTCCACCACGGCCACGCCGGGAAACTCGTCTGCGCATAGAGATAGGCAGCCAATGTCACCGCGCCTGGCAACGCCACCTGTACAGCATACTCCATGGGTGTGGCACCTGGGCCCAGCAGCTTGTCGATAGATCCACGAAAGCCGCGTCGGACAGGCGGCAATGTCCAGTCAATCATTCCTCACCTCATCTGCACCCGCTCTTTTATAGTCCACATGGTCGAAAATAAGATATGGTACCAGTGGAGTCAACTCAGCTGGGTATGAGGCGAGATATCGATGCCAAAAATTGTGGATCATGCTGCCTATCGGCGCGAGATAGTGGAGAAAGCGACACCGGTTTTTTCCAAGCACGGTTTCAATGGTCTGGGCATGCGGCAGATCGCTCAGGAAATCGGCATGTCCAAGAGTGCGCTCTACCATTACTTCCCCTCAAAAGAAGAGCTCTTTTCTGCCTGCACAGTGTTCGTGATCGAACGAGATGGCGGATTGATGCCGGCGGACATGGGCAACGCGACCGCGCAGGAAAAAGCCTCTGCCCTCATGACTGTTTTGATGGAACTTGAAAAAAACTTTCAAGGAGAGGCATTCCTCCTCATGGATTATTTGCGTGGTATGTCGCACCGAGATGTTGCGCGCGACAAGAATATGAAGCTGGCCAACAAACAGTATTTGGAAATGACCGTGGAGATCGTCGGGAAAGAAGCAGCGCCCAAGGTCCTTGTCTTTATTTTGGGGGCCTTAATGCAAAGACTGCTTGACGGTCGCAAGACATCTCTATCTGACATCGAAACCTGGATCGGCGAGCTGTTGCACGATCATGGAGCGCCACATGCGAAAAGCGGTTGAACCAACCGCCTACGCGCTATCAAGATGTGTGATTGATGTTTAGGAGGGATCCGGAAGAACACGATGAAGGTACTTGAATCAGACGCACCATTGATCGTCTATGTTGACATCAAGAGCCCCTATGCTTTCGTCGCAATCCGGCCGACCCTGGCGCTGGAGGCGGAGCTTGGACTGCAGTTTGATTGGCGGCCCCTAACTCTCGACATTCCGAGCTATCTGGGCTCCGCCGAGAAGAAGGAAGGCAAAGTGGTCAAGTCCGAAGGCCGGAGCACGAGGACCTGGAATGCCATCCGTTATTCTTATCGCGATGCGCGGCGGTATGCGGAACGGCAGGGCCTTGTGTTGAAAGGAACGGAGAAGATTTGGGAGTCGTCCATCGCCAATATAGGCATTCTGTGGGCCGCTCAGGAGGACCGCCCAAAACTCGGTGCCTACTTTGAGGCGGTCTACCCGGCGTTCTGGCGGAGAGAGCTCGATATTGAAGATGTTTCTGTCATTGAGGCTTGTTTGCGTGAGGCCGGCATCAATCCAGAAGGCTTTAGAGAGTTTCAAACCGGTGAAGGCCGCAATCTTCACGATGCGCTACAGGCACAATTTCATCCCAATGGGATCTATGGTGTGCCGACTTATGTGATCGGCGATGACATCTTGTTTGGCCGCGAACACATTCCCTATTTGAGGTGGCGCCTTTCCGGCAGTCGAGGTCCTGCGCCTGACATTGCTTATGAGATCGTGCCATGCTGACGGTCTATGTCGACTTTAAGTCTCCGGCGGCCTATCTGGCGCTGCGGCCGACGCTTGCACTGGCCGAAAAGCACGGCATTGACCTTGTTTGGCGACCGTTCAAAACCGCGGAGCGCGAGGTCCCGAAAATGTCAGGCAAAGAAAGTGTGGGCGAGTCCCATCGCCGGGTGCGCGCGGAATCTCGGCGCGCCATCCATGAAAAATATGCGGCGGTGCAGGGCCTCAAGTTGAACTTTCCAGAAAAGCCGATTGAGACGGCCTGTGCGCTGGGGGCGCTTGCAATGTTGGAAACAGGCCAGACCGATTTCGTGACAGCCGCATTCAAAGCCTATTGGGTGGATCACGCCGATCTCAATGATTTGGAGGTGGTAAGGGTCCTTCTGGCCGAATGTGAGACCAACACAAACGAGCTCACCACTGACAATCTGTGCGAAGCTCAGGAGGCCGCTCAGACGCACGCAGAGGAGGCCGGCATTGTCGACGCCCCGGGATATGTCATTGATGGTGAGATATTTGTTGGGCGCGAACATCTCCCTTGGATTGAAGAAATCCTCGGCGCGCGTGGCTGAAATTCAACAACAAGACCGGAAACAAATGGAGCCTACACAATGACGCACAACCTGGCTGCCATCGCTGCACAGTCTGATCTACATCATCAATATCTTCTGGGGCTTGAGCTGATGGTCTCCACCCGGGAGGGGCCGGGCGTCATCGGCGATTGGATGTTTCGGTTGTTCCGTCGGCAGCACGAGGAGAAGTTTCTCTCAAGCTTTAACAAGCTGGGTCTGGAGGGGCTTCCCGATGCGGTCGCCTGCGCAAAATACCACGTGCTCTCAAACGCGATGGGCGGCGTCGCGGTGGAATACATGTACGAAAGCGACAAGAAAGCCTGGGTGCGCTTTCGCTACCCCCGCTGGATGTATGACGGCGCTGTGGTGTGCGGCATCCCTGTTGAAGCGAGCCGCGGTTTTTTGCGGGGCTGGTATGGCCAGAATGGCAAATCGCTCGGCAATCCGCGGCTGGGATTTGTCTGCGTCTCAGAAGATATGACAGGTCAGTTCGGCTTTTGTGGTTACTTCAAGGAATATGACCACGATCTGACGGACGATGAACGCGTCGCCTTTGCGCCGGATGAGCGCCCGCCTGCCTACGACCCGAATGAACAGCCGGCCCCACCGGACGCTGAATGGTCTGAGGAGCGACTGGCCAAAGCCAATCGCAACTATGCCATCGAATATATTCGAAACGGTGTGCGGGAACTGGTCGGCGTTCTGGGGGCCGAGCGGGCGTTGGAATTGGGACACCTATCTGCGCGACTGACAGGTCTTCATCACTACAAGACCATGGCGGCGGCGGTCGGCGCAGAAGAAGGCGGGCCCGAAAGCGCCGCCAAATTTCTCAGCCACATGTTGCAGGGCATGGGCGATGAAACCCGCATTGAGCCGGGTCCAGACGCGGCTACGTTCACCGTCCACCAGAAAGGCTTACGGATCGCGCGCGGTCTGGAAGGCGACGAGCGCGACAACCTTCTCTCCTGTTGGATTGAAATCTGGAAAGGCGCTGTCGCCGCCCACCGGACATTCATGACCGTGGAGGTAACGCCCACGGTAGACGGTCTGGACTGGGTGATCGCTCCTGAATAGGTGCCCCCCAGTTGGCAGGTGCAGCTGCTTTATTTGGGCATCTTGAGGGTAAATTCCTCGAACCCGAAATCCGCGCCATTGATACGGACCGATAGCCCCTGCTTGCCCGCATAATACTTGCGTGTGGTGATGGGTTTGATGGCGTGGGTGCGATCAATAACAAGGCGTTCCCCCGGCGCAAGGGTGAGCTTCTTCCATTTAAAGACCTTGCCCACCCGCTCCCCGTTCGCTTTCTTGAAATGGACCAGATGGTCGATCACCAGGGTTTGTTGCTTCTTCGACGTCGACTGCAGCGAGGTCGTGAAACTAAGCGCGTCGCCATACTGAACCGTCTTGGTGCGGATCGTGATTTTTGGGTCGGCGATCTTAGGCGCGCCCAGACCGAAAGCGTCAAGCGTCGGCTGATGTCCCTGTTTGATGAGCGACCGGCAGGCATGGCGGACAAGTTTCTGCCGCTCTGGGCTTGCACCTTTGAGCCATTTCTTCGCGAGCTTTGCGATCAAATCCGGGTGGTCCTTGGCAATATCATTCAGATGATTGGCGACAGACCGGCGCACATATTCTTCGCTGTCGTCCCTCAACGCCTCCAGCAGCGGCAGCATAGGCGATGGGTCTTCGATCAAGCGCGGCAGTTGCATACCCCAGGGAAGGCGAGGCCGCGTACCTTCGGAGAGCAGACGCCGGACATGGAAATCAGGATGGTCCACCCAGCCGCTCATGAGATTTAGCGCGCGTTCCTGATCCTCGATCAGGTAATAGCGCACGTCGAACTCTGACGAGAAATGGCCGGTCATATCCTTGAGCAGATTGAGAGACCCTTCAAAGTCTTTGAGCCCATGCTGTCCGACGACCATGCCGAGTGGAAACATGCCCCATCCTGTAATCCCCTCGGCGTCGCTCTGTTGGCCGTTTTCGGTGCCGCGTGGGTGCAGCATGGCACGGATGGTCTTCGCCCGTTTCTTTGGCGCGGTGGGCAGCGCCTCATGCAGATGGTCGGCAATGAGCTGAGCCCGTTCTTTCAGCTCCAGATCGTCCAGTTCTGCGAGAATGCGCTTCTTGAAAGGAGTGGGTTTGAACCCCGCAACATGTGTGTTCAGCTGGGAAGCAATATGGCCAACCAGGTCTGCCGAAATTCTGTTTTTGAAGGGTTCCATGAGGCTCTGAATAGAAGGGATGTTTTCAGGGAATTGAAGTACTTCTCCCTATTTGTAGGCTCCTGACACCTGCCTGTCAGGAGTGTGCATCGCGCCGCCTCTTGCCGCATTTGGCTGGCTCAGGCATAGAGGGGGCATGAGTACCCAGCCAGAGCCCAATCGCCGCTTCTCCGTGGCACCGATGATGGAGTGGACCGATCGTCATGACCGGTTCTTCCTGCGGCTCATCTCAAAACACGCGCTGCTCTATACCGAGATGGTGACGGCGCCGGCCATCATTCATGGGAAACGGGACTACCTGCTGGGGTTTGATGAGGCCGAGCACCCGGTCGCCGTTCAACTGGGCGGTAGCGACCCCAGGGAGCTCACCGAAGCCGCGCGCATAGCCGAAGGCTATGGATACGATGAGATCAATCTGAATGTTGGCTGTCCCTCGGACCGGGTTCAGTCCGGCCGCTTCGGTGCCTGCCTCATGAAAGAACCGGACCTGGTGGCTGACTGCGTCGCGGCGCTGGCGGCGGCGGTGAGCATACCGGTGACGGTGAAGTGCCGCATTGGCGTCGATGACCAAGACCCGCGCGTGGCACTGCCGACCCTCATCGAAAAAGTGAGAGATGCGGGGTGTCGCACGATCATTATCCACGCCCGCAAGGCGTGGCTCGAAGGCCTATCGCCGAAGGAAAATCGCACCATCCCGCCGCTGGACTATGACCTCGTTTATGAGATGAAGCGGACCTATCCCGATCTCGAAATCTGTATCAACGGCGGCATCACCTCGCTGGATAAAACAGAGATGCACATTCGGAAGGTCGATGGCGTGATGATGGGGCGCACGGCCTATGAACGGCCTTATGTCTTGGCTGAGGTTGACTGCCGTCTCTTCGGCAGCGCCGAACCGGTCAGGTCTCGTCATGAAGTGATGGAGGCTTTTCTCCCTTACATGGAAAACCAGCTAGAGAGAGGCGTAACCCTCCACGCCATGACCCGGCATATACTGGGTCTCTTTCAAGGCATGCCCGGCGCGCGGGCCTGGCGGCGGCATATCAGCGAGAACGCCTACAAAAAAGGGGCGGGGCTTTCTGTCGTGACGGAAGCGCTCTCAAAAATCAAAACGGAAGCGATGGAAGAGTCGCCCCGTGACGCGGAACGGGTGAGGGCGTAGGGCATGGAGTTTATGGGGTTGGAACTCGGCGAACTCATTCTGTTCGCCGGCGCACTGTTGGTGACCGGTGTGATCGCCGGTGTCCTGGCAGGCCTTCTCGGTGTGGGCGGCGGCATCGTCATTGTGCCGGTGCTCTTTCATATGTTCACGCTCATCGGCATCGACGAGAGTGTGCGCATGCACTTGGCGGTGGGGACGTCGCTTGGCACGATTATCCCGACCTCCATAAGGTCGGTCAGGGCGCATCACAAAAAGGGCGCGGTCGACATTGAATTGTTGAAACGTTGGGCCTTTCCTATGCTGATCGGTGTCGGCGTCGGCACCGCTTTGGCGGCCTATGTGAACGGTGAAGCGCTTACCGCGGTCTTTGCTACGGTCGCGCTTCTCGTCGCTTTCAATATGGCGTTCGGCAAGGAAGAATGGCGTTTAGGCGACGATCTTCCGGGGCGCGCCGGCGAGGGGGCCATTGCCAGTTCCATTGGCGGTGTATCCGCCATGATGGGGATTGGCGGGGGCACCTTTGGCGTTACGGTCATGACGCTCTTTGGGCGGCCCATTCATCAGGCGGTTGCAACGTCAGCAGGTCTCGGGCTCCTGATCTCCGTGCCGGGGGCCATCGGGTTTATGCTGTCGGGCCTCGGCGTTGAGGCGCGACCACCCTTGAGCATCGGCTATGTCAACCTGATTGGGCTCGCGCTCATCGTTCCAGCGACGGTACTGGCGGCCCCTTGGGGAGCGAATTTGGCCCACGCCATCAGCCGCAAGGCTCTTGCCCGCGCCTTTGCGTTTTTCCTGCTGCTGACGTCACTCAGAATGTTTTATGGGCTGCTGAACGGCGTCTAATCAGATCTTCTGATCATATTCGCCAACATCGGGCTCTTCCGCGAGCAGCGCGTCAAGCGCATCGAACATGGCCTTCTTGTTGGCATCGGATGCAGGGCTTTCCACAACCACGACCAGGCCGGGCTTGTTGGATGAGGCGCGGATAAGACCCCAAGTCCCGTCTTCTACGGTGACCCGAACACCGTTCACCGTCACAACGCTACGGATAGACTGGCCGATCAACGGGTCGCCCTTGTCAGCCATCGTTTGGATACGCTCAATGATGCGATCCACAACACCGTACTTCTTATCGTCTGGACAATGAGGCGACATGGTGGGCGATCCCCAGGTCTTGGGAAGTGCGCGTTTCAGATCCGCCATGCTCTGATCAGGCGCCCGGTCCAGCATGTCGCAAATCGCGATGGCTGAAACCAGACCATCGTCGTAGCCACGGCCAATGGGCGGGTTAAAGAAATAGTGACCGCTCTTTTCAAACCCTACCAGTGCATCCAATTCGTGCGCACGACGTTTGATGTAGGAGTGCCCCGTTTTCCAATAGTCTGTCTTGGCACCGTTCTCGATCAGAACCGGATCTGTGAGGAACAGCCCCGTCGATTTCACATCAACGACAAATTGGGCGTTGTCATGTTTGGCGGAGAGATCTCGTGCCAGCATGACGCCCACCTTGTCGGCGAAAATTTCTTCGCCCTCATTATCGACCACGCCGCAGCGGTCGCCGTCGCCGTCAAAAGCGAGACCCACATCTGCGCCGGTTTCCAGAACCTTGTCCCGCATGGCATGAAGCATCTCCATGTCTTCCGGGTTTGGGTTATAGCGCGGGAAGGTATGGTCCAGATCGCAATCGAGCGGGATCACCTCAACACCGATGCCTTCAAGGACCGCCGGGGCGAAGATGCCGGCGGTGCCGTTGCCGCAGGCCGCGACGACTTTCAGTTTGCGTTTGATCTTTGGGCGATCTGTAAGATCAGCGATATAGCGCTGCCGCATGTCGTTCACATAGTGGTAGCTGCCGCCGGCCCGCGCCTGGTAGGTGCCATTGAGCACAATTTTGCGCAGCGCACTCATTTCGTCCGGCCCGAAGGTGAGAGGCCGCGCAGCCCCCATCTTTACACCTGTCCAGCCATTTTCATTGTGGCTTGCCGTCACCATCGCGACCGCGGGTACATCAAGCGCGAACTGCGAGAAGTAAGCGGTGGGCGACAACGCGAGTCCAATGTCGAACACTTCCGCGCCAGCGGCCATGAGGCCGTTCATGAGCGCTTGCTGGATGGATCCGGAATAGGACCGGTAGTCATGGCCTACAGAGATGCGCGGGTCGACCTTTAGGTCGTGCAACAAGGTGCCCAGCCCCATGCCCAGCGCTTGAATGCCGCGCAGATTGATCTCATCCGGAAACAGCCAGCGGGCGTCATATTCTCGGAACCCTTGCGGGGCGACGAGGGGCGCGGTCTCGAACTCTTCCGAGTTTGGCGCAATCGAGGGGCTCGGCTTAGGCAACATGCGAATGGATCCTTTGCAATCTGCATTTCCCGCTCCAATCGAGAGCGGCGGGGGTCTTATACAGGCATTTATGTGATGGGTGTGCGAAAGATGGGCCAAACGCTATTAAGCATTAGCTCTTACCGAAGCTGCGCCTCGCAGTGCCGACAAACGCTAGTCGAAAACCAAAGGCGGAACCGCTCTGGAGAGGTCCATTCACCGGGTATCCTGCCGCAAGAGGGGCACCTGTAAAGGTTCACCCCAATGAAGAAAAGCACGAAGGCGCTGACCAGACCTCCGAGCATCACAAGCCCGGCGCGCTCCTGACCAATAAGGGGATCGAGCGCTGCCGCGAAGATGAAGCCCCCAAACGCCAGTGGCAGCCCGAGCAGAAACACCCAGGCCGCCCGTCGTCGCCGTTTGGCAGCCAAATCAAGAATTGCTTTTGGGGAAAGGTCATTTGCGAGCATTTGCGTAGCGTAATGACTTTCGCGCCGCTACCCAACTATTCTCGGAGGATCAACCGACCGCCCGAGAGTTCCACCGCGCTCAGCTCGCCGAGAAAGCTCATGCCCAAGAGAGATTGGGACAGGCCGGACTGCGAAACCGATGCCCGAACATCCCTAACCGTGATAGAGCCGACTGAGACGGCATCAAGCATGAGCGGCGCAGCGTAGGCCACTCCATTCGCGGTCTGATAGGGCACGCGATAGTCCAGTGTGTCCAGGTCATAACCGAGCCGCTGGGCATCAAACGGGCTCAGCGCAATATGGCTCGCTCCCGTGTCGACCAGAAAGCGCACATGGGTGCCGTCCACATTGGCGTCGGCCCAAAAATGCCCGCTGCCATCACCACCCAGGCTAACGACTCCATGACGCGACTCTACGGGACGGGCCTCTACCGCCTGTGCTGCGAGGCGTGGGACGTCGGCGATCCGGGCTGCTCCCATGAGATCGTCCCGATAGGCATAGCCGATGGCGAGGAAGAGTGCGATAGCCGCCCAGCTCATGGCCTGACGGAGAGCAAAGCCTGAGCTCGACCGCCAGCCGACAAGAACGCTTAAGCCGACAAGACCCAGCAGTCCGCCGCCAAGTCCCATGCTGGAGAGGTCATGCCGGTCACCGAGGAGACCGGGCGCCGCTTGGAGCATGGCAAAAAGAAAAGCGGTCATTGCGAGACCAGCCAGTCCAACCCATGTCCACGTGTTCTTTCTCATGTGAGGATTATGGGTATGGGGCTTTGCCGGAAGGTGAATATTTTCGGCCAAATTGATGCTTTTTTGTCAGTTTCAGCTAAGCAGATCGGGCTGTTTTGATCAGGTCACGCGGCGCGACACAACGGCCCATCTGCCCAGCAGTGCAAGATAGGCCAGGCCACTTCCTACGATCAGGGCGATGAGGACGCCGTCGACACCCATGGATTGATATTCGACGAGCCAAAAAGCCAAAGAAGGCGCAATCCCGGCGAACGCCAGGACTCTGGCAATTGTCGGAAACCAGTTGTCGCCTGTCGCCCGCAGCGAAGGGTCAATAACCATCTGTCCACAATCCGGCGTCATCAAAAGCGCGACGAGGAGCATCGACCCGGCGAACAAGGCGCCAATATTGTCGCCTGAGGTGAACATCGCAGCGACGGTATTGGCAAACAACACGCACAGAAGCCCAATCGCAATGAAAGTGACGGTATTGAGCGCAATCGCCGTATAGCTCACCCGCTGCGCTTCAGCGTGCCGACCTTCCGCCAAATGCTGCGCGATCAGGATTGCAGATGCGCTGCCGAAGCCCAGCGCGATCATGGCGACCAACGTGAGCAGGCCTCCTGTCGCAAGATTGATCGTCGCCAGCGCCTCCGCACTAATTCGGGCTGCAATAAGGCTCATGGCTGAAAAGGCACCCGCCTCGACGATGGAGCTTGTCATTGCCGCTATACCGATGCTCATGAGCGCGCCGTAGGAGATCGAGTTGGTATGAGGTGCGAGCGCGGCTTTCGCGCGAGCATCGGTCAGAATGAAACCGACAGCTGCGACCGCGAGGGCACTCCGCGATGCCAACGTCGTCCAAGCAGAACCTTCCGCGCCAAAAATCGGCACGAGAACGAGATTCAAGGCGAGATTGAGTCCCACGGCGCACCACATAGCGATCGCGGCGGGTGTCGGCCGCTCAAGGCCTTCCAGAAAATTCGTCGAGGCGATGAACATGAGATGCAAGGGGACGGAGAGCGAGAGGATTGTCGCAATCCGGCTTGCTGGTGCTGCAAGAGCAGGATCAATGCCCAGCAAGACAAAAAAGGGCAAACTGACCAGCGCAACACCGAGGATAAAACAAGTTCCAGCGACGGCGGAAATAATCAACCCACGCCGCCACGCGAGGCCGGCAAGAGGGAGATCTCCAGCTCCCAGCGCTCTCGCACTGGTCACTTGCACACCAAACAGGAGCGCGATGCCTCCGTGAACAAGCACGCCCACGATCGCGAGCCCTAAGGAGAGGTGCGCCAATTCATCTGCCGCTAGATGGCCCACCACGACAAGATCGGTAATCCCCATCCCAATTATGCCGGTCCGCCCGACGGTAATGGGCAGGCCGAGCCGAAACAGATGAGATAGGATTTCTCGCATAGCGAACATTGCCCAAGCCCAGGGAATATTTGGGAAGAAATCTGCGTCTGCGACCGCCGATGGACAACGAAAAGCGTGGTCCTGCCGAACTCTTTGATGCTTGAATACCAAGCAATCTGCTATTATTTACTCCTAGAGCATGTGTTTTTAAAATTTTACCGAGAAAAATACGTGAAATGACTGATCCAACAGACGCTCATAAGGTTGTGCAGCTATCGTCGAAGGCGATGGGCAAAGCGCCTGTCCGTGCTGGCGATCAGTTGCTCTCGCACTTGCCGGTCTTTGAAGCAGGCTGGGTATGGCTGGCCGGCGCCGGGCCCGGCGACCCGGGTCTTCTCACCCTGCACACGGTCAATGCACTCCAGCAAGCGGACGTGATTGTCCACGATGCACTGGTGAGTGAGGAAATTTTGGCGCTTGCGTCACCGACGACTGAAAAATTCTACGCGGGCAAGCGCGGCGGCAAGCCCAGCGCAAAACAGCGGGACATTTCGGCGAAACTCATTGAGCTTGCGCGCCAAGGCAAACGGGTGCTGCGTCTCAAAGGCGGGGACCCGTTTGTGTTTGGGCGGGGTGGAGAAGAAGCGTTGAGTTTGGTGGAAGCAGGAATTCCTTTCCGGGTGATCCCCGGTGTGACCGCAGGCATTGGCGGCTTGGCGTATGCCGGCATTCCGGCGACACATCGCGATACCAATCATGCGGTGACTTTTGTTACCGGGCATATGGCCGGCGGCGACGTGCCAGAGAATTTGGATTGGGCCGCGATCGCCAAGGGCTCGCCAGCCATTGTGCTCTATATGGCGCTCTCCCACTTGGACGCGATTGTGAAATTGTTGTTGGAAAACGGACGTATGGCCAGCGAACCGATCGCCTTTGTGCGCAACGCAAGTCTGCCCGATCAAGAAGTGCTGGAAGCAACGCTGGGTACGGCGGTCGCCGAAGTCGAACGCACCGGCTTCAAGGGACCGGCCATCATTGCCATCGGTGAGATTGTCTCTATGCGCCAAAGCCTGGACTGGCTGGGTGCCCTTAACGGCAAAACACTTAAGACCGATCCACTTGGGACCCGTTCAGTCGAAGATACGGCTTGAGGTCACTCTGGCACCACAAGCCCGACATTGGTGAAGCGGCCTGGCAGTTCATCCATAATCATATCCCGCTCTTCATGGCTATATTGGCTCCATCCGCCAATTTCCTTGAGCGTCCGTCCGCACCCGCGGCAAAAGCCCAGCCGGCCGTCAACAGCGCAGAGGCGCTTGCAAGGACTTTTGATCGGATCGGTCGACATGGAAACTCTTTCCTCTAAATCAGGCGCGACCATACAGGCCGGACTGTGATTTGGCCAATGGGCGCCTTCGCTCTATATAGCCCTGCGAAGTTAAAAGTCAGGAGCTTTCCATGGAGCGCGCCACCACCGGCCTGCCGTTCGACGATATCCGCCGCCTGATGGACGGACCGCCGCTGCCGAACACAGAGGCAGCGGACGCCGTTCGTGCCGGGTGCGAGCCAGGCTTGGGCAAGCTGGGGGCTCTGGCTGAATGGCTGGCGGCCTGGCAAAGCCGCGCCAACCCGGCGATCACCCAGCCGCTTGTCGCCGTCTTCGCCGCCAATCACAACATACTCGACCGAGGGGTTGCTGAAGAGCCTATGTCTGCGACTCAAGAGCGTGTGGAACTGATTGCGGCTGGCGGTGCCGCTGTCTCGCGGGCCGCCCTTCAGAGCAATGTGGGTCTGAAAGTGTTTGATCTGGCGCTCGATCTGCCGACCCCGGACATCACCCTTGAAGATGCGCTGGACGAAGCGGCGTGTGCGGCCACCATGGCTTTTGGCATGGAAGCGATCGCTGGCGGCGCGGACCTTCTCTGCGTCACCGATATTGGCGTAGGGAACCGTACAGTCGCAGCAGCCCTCGCACTGGCACTGTTTGGTGGAACGGCCGAGGATTGGCTCGGCGAGGAACCAAGCAGCAATTTGTACGAGAGCCAAATCAAAGCCGTTGACGCTGCGGTAGCTCGCCTCGGGGGCAATACCGGTGATCCGCTAGAGGTGCTCCGTCGGGTAGGGGGGCGCGAATTTGCCGCAGTTGCCGGTGCCATCCTGGCAGCGCGGTATCAGAACATCCCGGTCCTGCTCGACGGACCCGTTGCCGTCGCGGCAGCCGCCGTTTTGGATGCCGCAAATCCCGCGTCCATCGCCCATTGTCGGGCAACCCATGCGGATGCGGACGCCGGCCACGAGCGACTCTTGAAAGAGCTAGGCTTTGAGCCACTTCTAAGCTTGGAGCTGAAAAATGGCAGCGGGTTGGGGTCGGTTCTGGCCATTGATCTGTGCAGATCTGCAGCCGCCGCTGTTCAGAATCCGGGCGTTTAGCTGCCTTGCAGCGTGACAGTTTGTCAGTAAAATCCCGCCAAATCAGATTCTCAGAGACCCCGCTCTGGGAAACGTAAGCAGAAGATCCAGGAGGTACTTCCTATGGACATGAGTTTCTCGTCAGAAGATCTGGCGTTCCGCGATGAGGTTCGCAGCTTCATCGAAGAAAACTATCCGCGCATCACCAACACCCGTTCTCGTGGCGACATGAGCCGCGACGACATGCTTGCTTGGCACAAAATTCTCGCCAAAAAAGGCTGGGTGGCACCGCATTGGCCGGAAGAGCATGGCGGTTCCGGCTGGACGATTACGCAGCGCTATATCTGGAACGAAGAATGCGCGCGCGCTGAAACCACACCGCTGCTTCCCTTTGGCCTGTCCATGGTGGGTCCTGTGATCTACACCTTCGGCAATGAAGAACAGAAAAAGCGCTTCCTGCCGGGCATCTATAATGGCGAACACTGGTGGTGTCAGGGCTATTCAGAGCCAGGTGCTGGATCTGACCTTGCGTCGCTGAAGACAAAGGCCGTCCGCGAAGGCGACCACTACGTCATCAATGGTCAAAAGACCTGGACGACATTGGCGCAGTTTGCCGACTGGATGTTCTGCCTGGCGCGCACCGATCCTGATGCGAAAATGCAGGAAAGCATCTCCTTCTTCCTGATCGACATGAAGACGCCCGGCATTGAAGTGCGTCCCATCATCACGATGGACGGCGCACATGAGGTGAATGAGGTTTACCTCGACAATGTCAAAGTGCCGGCAGAGAACATGATCGGCGAGGAAAACAAAGGTTGGACCTACGCCAAGTTCCTCCTCGGAAATGAGCGCTCCGGGATCGCCGGTGTGGCCCGTTCGAAAAAGGCCGTAGAGCGTCTGAAAAACATTGCGGGCAGTGAACTTCTGGATGGTGAGCCGCTCATCAAAGACGGCGAGTTCGGTCGGAAGATTGCCGAAGTTGAGATCGACCTTTCCGCACTTGAAGTGACCGAGCTCCGGACGCTGGCTGCCGAAAGTCGCGGACAGGGACCTGGCCCGGAAAGCTCCATCCTCAAGATTAAGGGAACGGAGATCCAGCAGCGGATCACAGAACTCGCGCTGGAAGCTGTTGGCAATTACGCCTTTGTCTATGCGCCACACGGTCAGGGCGAGGGCGACAATGCCTTCACCCCCGGCCCGGAATACTCAATCGGGGTCGCGCAGAACTACCAGAATATGCGGAAAACCTCGATCTACGGCGGATCGAACGAAATTCAGCATAACATTATTGCCAAAATGGTTTTGGGCCTCTAACACATAGCCCAATAGCCAATCAAAAAGTGCCGCCTGCGGAGTGATCCGCTGGCGGTCACATCAAAAAAGACATAGCAGAGCGACGACCGCAGGGAAGAACCATCATGGACTTTTCATTCACTGAAGAACAAACACTGCTGCGCAACACGGTGCAGAGCTTCCTTCAGGACAAATATGACTTCGACACACGCCGCAAGATTTCTGCGAGCGCAGATGGATGGAGCAAGGAAATCTGGGGTCAGTTCGCTGAGCTTGGTCTCCTGGCAGCGCCATTCTCCGAAGAGCAGGGTGGCCTTGGCGGCGGTCCAATCGAAACCATGATCCTAATGGAAGAATTCGGTCGTGCCCTCGTGATCGAGCCCTTCATGGAAACAGTCGTCATCTGCGGTGGTTTCCTGCGCGAAGCCGGAACTGCTGCTCAGCAGGAAGCGCTCATTCCCGGCATCATCGGTGGCGAAAATGTCTGGGCGTTTGGCTATGCCGAGCCACAGGGGCGCTACAACCTGGCTGACCTGGTGACGACAGCAAAGGCAGATGGCGACGGCTATGTCATCAATGGCTACAAAGCTGTTGTGCTGGGCGCACCCTGGGCAGACAAGCTCATCATTTCTGCCCGCACCAGCGGCGGCCAGCGCGATGCAGACGGCGTATCGCTCTTCATCGTCGATAAATCTGCAGCAGGCGTCTCAACCCGTGACTATCCGACGGTAGACGGTCGCCGCGCATCGGAAATTACACTAGAAAACGTGAAGGTCGGCGCAGACGCGGTCATTGGCGAAATCGACAAGGCACTGCCACTGATCGAAAAAGTCACCGACCAGGCGATTGCCGCACTGAGCGCAGAAGCCGCCGGTGGCATGAAAGAGCTGAACGATGCGACGGTCGAATATTGTAAGACCCGCAAGCAGTTCGGTGTGCCGATCGGCAAGTTCCAGGTGCTCCAACACCGTATGGTCGATATGTTCATGGCCTATGAGCAGTCGGTTTCCATGACCTATATGGTGACACTGAAGCTCGGCGAAGACGAAGAAGAGCGTCGCAAGGCGGCGTCCGGCGCCAAAGTACAGATCGGCAAAGCTGGTCGTTATGTCGGTCAGCAGGCGGTTCAGCTGCATGGCGGCATGGGCATGACCGACGAACTGAATGTCGGGCACTACTTCAAACGTCTGACCATGATCGACACCCAGTTCGGCAATGTTGATCATCACCTGACACGCTACTCGGCTGCTGCATAAAGCAAGCGACTGGCAAAGAGAAGAAAGCCGCGGGGCTTGTGCTCCGCGGCTTTTTCTATGCGCGTGTCATGGATAGGCTTTCGAGAGCCGGTCGAGCGAGTCCGCGCCGAGGGGCATGATCCGTTCCCGTGGGAAGATGACGCTGGCCTGCGTGCCGGCACCCAGCTCGCTCTCCAGGGTGAACAGGCCGCCATGGGCTTCTGCCAGGCCTTTGACGATGCTGAGGCCCAGGCCGGTGCCGGACCCGGGACGGGAAACTCCCTCTTTGCCCTGGCCGAAGGTCTCCAGAACTTTCTCCAACTCCTCGGGCGCGATGCCGGGCCCTTCGTCATAAACACCTATGCGGAATGAGCCGTCAGGTTCATGGTCCGCAACGATATGGACCCGACTGCCGCTGGGTGCGAACTTCACCGCGTTAGTCAGAAGGTTCAGCCATATCTGTCGAACGGCTCGTTTATCGGCGCGCAGGTCTGGAAGCGAAGCGCTGAACCGTCTCTCGATTTTGATGTCATTGACGCTTGCGCGGAGGTCCAAAAGCTTGTGGCAATCGTCTGCAATCAGCGCAAGGTCAACGCGCTCCTCGAAAATCGAGTATTGACCGGCTTCAATTTTTGAAAGATCGAGAATGTCATTGATGAGAGCGAGGAGGTGTTTACCGCTTGAGTGGATGTCGCCCGTATATTGATGATATTTTTCATTCTCGAGCGGACCGAAAACCTCCCGGTTGATGACCTCAGAAAATCCGATAATGGCATTCAGAGGGGTGCGCAGCTCGTGGCTCATATTGGCCAGGAATTGAGACTTGGCGCGACTCGCGTCTTCCGCCACGGCGCGGGCTTCGTCAGATTTCTTTTTGGCGCGCGAAAGGGCGTCGATCAGAGCTGTTTTCTCAATGGACATCTCGATCATTGCGCGCGCTGACCGATTGATACGAATGGCGTGCGCAGACATTGAGATGAAGAACATGGAGTAGGCGATAGCCATCGCCCAGTAGACAGGATCCGAATGGCTAAGAAGACTTGTCAGCATGAACACAGAATTGGTGCCTGCAGCACCGAAAAAATTCGGTAGGTACGCAGAATTCAGCAATGTCACGGGCGCCAGAGATATCGCGATTACGGCCAGAAGGTAGAAGTTGTTGAGCAACACGCCTTCGGCCCAAAACAAGACGATGCAGGATGCCCACATACCGCTATAGAGGGCGGTACAGCCGACGAGTCTTAGAGCCCAAATTTTGATTTGAGGTTCTGGAAGTGCGTCCTGTTCTGTCGCGCTCAGGAACGCACGTGCGTTGGCTGAATTAATGAACTGCGCACACGTGGTGGCCATCACCCAGCCCAGGATGATCTGCCAGTCGATCCAAAACAGAAAAGTTGGTGCCAGCGCATAGACGGTCGGAAGGTTCTGCTTATAGCCCTCGACGTGTGTCGTCGCGAGCTGCCGCATAAGCTGTTGGTCGACCAGAGCATGCCGCTCGTCGACCGGCCATAGGCCAGCCCACCAGTTTAGCAATTTACTCATGATCCCAGAGCCCCCCGGCGTGGCACGGCCGCTGAACGAGCGGTCCCTCACTTGAAGTGACGGAAGCCTCGGTCAAAAGTGTTAAAAAGCACTTCGAGAGATTGGTTAAAAAACGTTCATTGGGCGCCGAAAGCGGTGGAAAACTGCGCCTGTTTCATGCTGATCTAGAGACAGGTGGCGCTTAAGCCCATAAAATAAAACGATAATTTCCGCATGGCGCGGATGAAACGCGGGGAACCAAAAAAGTACATGTCTGATCCACTTATTTTTGAAAAGAACGGCCATGTCGCGAAAATCGCGAGCAGCCGGGACGTCAACCGCTATTAACTGGTGCGTGTTGGAGGCTGATAATCTCGTCAATTGGAGCCGCAGATTGCCATCGGATGCATTACGCAGGCATGCCGCTTGGGACAGGTAGCCGGCACAAAAGACGACTCTTTTGCGGAAGCTTGTGCAAACCAAAATTCTGATCAGGCGGGCATGCGTTTATTTTCATGTTCAGATTTTTTGACAAATGATGCGATGGCTCTGGATGGAGGAAACACGGCTTGAATATTTGTTCCTCGGCCAAGCTCGCTTTCCAGCACCAGGTGTCCGCCGTGAGCCTCCATCAGACCTTTGACGATCGAAAGTCCGAGACCGGTACCAGAGTCGGCTTGTGCGATGCCTTCGACACCCTGCCGGAAAGACTCAAAAACGGTGACAAATTCATCGGTGGCTATGCCTGGCCCCTTGTCGATGACACCTATTGACAACGACCCATCTGGCAGTTGTTTCGCGGTGAGGCGGATGTAGGTTTCCTCGGGCGAATATTTGATGGCATTTGTCAGAAGATTGAGCCAGACCTGCGATACGGCACGAGAATCCGCGTGCAGGTTCGGCAGATGAGGTTGGAAGCTTCGTTCAATTTTGATTTGCTTCGATTTTGCGCGCACCGCGACCAGCTTTTCGCATTGCTCAGCAATGTCGCTAAGGCAGACTTCTTCTTCCGATAAGCTATGCTCGCCCGACTCGATCTTAGAGATGTCGAGAATATCCGTGACGAGATTAAGCAGACGAACACCACTCTCATGAATGTCGACTGCATACTGCTCGTAGTGATCGTTGGCGAGCGGCCCAAACATTTGCTTATACATCACCTCTGAAAATCCAATGATGGCATTCAGAGGTGTACGTAGCTCGTGGCTCATATTTGCAAGAAAAAGCGACTTGATATTGTTCGCCTCTTCGGCTCGCATTCGAGCCTCGTCAGACCGATGCCGCGCCTTGGACAACTCTCCTATGAGTTGGCTTTTCTCCATAGATAGGCGCATGGCCTGATAGGCATCGCGGTTGATGCGGAGTGTGTGCCCAATCATCGAGCCGACATATATACAGAAGACGGCTGCAATCACCCACATGAACGGCGCAGCATTCCAGACCAAGGCGATCAGGAAGATAATAGAAATGACGCCTGCTGATGCAGCGACACTGGGTAAGTGAACATAGTTTACCAAAACGGTCGGCGTAATCGTAGCTACGACCATCATGCACAGGAAGAAATTGTTTTCTGGCGATCCGTCAATCCAGAAGACGAAAAGTGTCGAACTCCCAACGATGTTGTAGAGCGCAGTGGTCAGAAAGGATTTTGCTTGCCAGGCAGACAGTTCTTTGCTTGAGAGTAAACGGAGTGCTGTCGCATTGATATATGCTTTCGCCATTGCCAGGGTTACGCCCTGCATCAGCAAAGCTAATGCAGTCCATGCGGCAACAATGGGCCACTCTGCCCATAACAAAAAGACGGGGCCAAGGATGATGCACGCGGGGACGCTAAATTTGTAACCACGTAAGTGCGACCTCGCCACCAAGCTCATCTGCTTCTGGAGGATCTCTCTTGAGCCGCTTTCGGTATTCATGACCTCCAGTAACTTTCTTCTAAAATCCAATTTCTCCTTTTGGTTTTCGGATCATTGTGTTGGATCGAGACCCTATGCGACGGGAAACGATCCTATCGTCGACCAGATGCGTTAAAATCTTTGTAATAAGTCGACCTGGTTGGACGAGACCTTGTGAAAAGCGCTGGAAAAGAGAGGTTAAACTGTGTTCATTTACTTCTCAGAAACCACAATCAAAAAGTCGACAGCCGCGTGGTCGGCGCAGCGCCAGCAAGGCAGAATTCCATGTCTGATCCACTTATTTTTGAAAAGAACGGCCATGTGGTCACGCTCACCATAAACCGACCCGAAAGCCGTAATCCTTTAGGCGAGGCGGAAGACGCGGACAACTTCACTGAGGCGGCCAAACGCATCAATGAAGACATGGATGTGCGCTGTGTCATTCTGACCGGCGCGGGTTCAGCCTTCTCTGCAGGCGGCAATGTCAAAGCCATGCGGGAAAAGGGTGGCGGGTTTAGCGGACCGGGTGTTCAGATTGCGGATCGCTATCGCAATGGCATTCATCGTATCGTCCGGTCGATCTGGAACATGCAAGTACCTGTCATTGCGGCGGTGAACGGTCCTGCCATCGGTCTCGGGAACGATGTGGCCTGCATGTGCGATACCCGCATCGCGTCGGACAAAGCCAAGTTCGGGGTGACGTTCCTGAAAATCGGTCTCGTCCCCGGTGATGGAGGGGCGTGGTTGCTCCCCAAGATCATCGGCATGGCCCGCGCATCGGAACTCTTTTTCACCGGCGATGTCATCAGCGCCGAAAAAGCGGAAAACTGGGGCCTGGTGTCCGAAGTCGTTCCGCATGATGAGCTGATGGATCGTGCCAACGAACTGGCGGAGCGCATCTGCGGTCAGTCACCCAATGTCTTGCGCATGACCAAGCGCCTGATGCGCGAAGGCATGATGAATTCCTATGACACGGTGATGGAGATGTCAGCGAATATGCAGGCATTGGCGCATCACACCGATGATCATATGGAAGCCCTTGACGCCTTCTTCGAAAAACGAGAGCCGTCCTACAAAGGTCAATGAAAAACGTAGGGAAAATAAGGTCTTGAGAGGCTGTGCTGAACATTTCTGCACCGCCTTTTTGTTTGTTTTTGCAGAGGCTTTTCGTTGCTGAATGGCCCCTCAGCCATTAAAGTCCGGGCAAATTCAAAATCCACAAATTTCAGGGAGAAATTCCATGGGCGTGATTGGCGTTGTAGCGACATTGAAAGTGCAAGAAGGCAAGGAAGCTGATTTCGAAGCAACCTTCAAAGATCTGCGCGACAAGGTGACATCAAACGAAGAGGGCAACCTTCAGTACGACCTCACCAAGTCCAAAGCGGATCCGCAGACCTATGTCATCATGGAGAAGTACGCGTCGCAGGAAGCGCTCGAAGCGCATGGCCAGACGGACTACTTCAAGGCGGCAGGTCCAGCTCTCGGTGCAGTGCTCGCCGGCGCGCCTGACATTCAGTATCTCGACCTTATCGACTAAGTTAAGTCGGTCGCAGTAGGAGACATTTATGGACCTCTCTTTCAGTCCAGAAGACGAAGCCTTCCGCAAGGAAGTGCGTGATTTCATCGCTGAGAACTATACGGACGATATCCGTGACCAGGTTTCTCGGTCGAAGAACGGCTATATCGACAAACATCTGCACGTCAAATGGCAGAAGGCGCTGGCGAAAAAAGGCTGGGCGGCGCCCAACTGGCCGGTTGAGCATGGCGGACCGGGCTTCACGCAGACGCAGAAATATATTTTCGACGTCGAAATGAGCGGCGCTCATGTGCCCCACACCATTCCCTTCGGCATCACCATGGTGGCGCCGGTCATCATGAAATTCGGGACGGAAGAACAGAAAAAGCGCTTCCTGCCGGACATTCTGGAAACCAATGTCTGGTGGTGTCAGGGCTATTCCGAGCCCGGCTCCGGCTCCGACCTCGCGTCGCTGCAGATGAAAGCCGAAAACAAAGGCGATCATTATGTGCTGAACGGCTCCAAGATCTGGACGTCGGTCGCACAGCACGCGGATTGGATATTCTGCCTCGTGCGGACATCCAATGAAGGCAAGCGTCAGGAAGGCATTTCCTTTGTGCTTGTGCCCATGGATTCACCTGGCGTGAAGGTCGAGCCGATCGTCTGTCTTGATGGATCGCCGGCACCGCACCAGGAAGTGAACCAGGTCTTCTTCGACGATGTGAAGATTCCGATTGAGAACCGCATCGGTGAAGAAAACAAAGGCTGGACCTACGCGAAATATCTGCTCGAGTTTGAGCGTGGCAATGCCTATTCGCCTGGCCTTTATCACTCGCTGAAAAACATCCGCAACATTGCGGCCGACACGGACATTGATGGCGGCAAGCTGATCGATCAGCCGGAGTTCAAGGCCAAGATTGCCGACGTTGAAAACCAGGTTCGCGCTATGGAGTTCACGGAGCTGCGGATTTTCTCCGCGCTTTCAACCGGCGGCAATGTTGGCCCGGAAAGCTCGCTTCTGAAGTGTCGTGGAACAGAACTGCAGCAGGCATGTACGGAACTGGCGCTGGAAGCGGTCGGCTCCTATGCTCAGCCCTATGTTGAGGACACGCTGATCCAGTCCAATGAACCGGATGTTGGCCCGTCCTACGCGAAGACGATTGCGCCTTACTATTTCTCGGTGCGCAAGACGTCGATCTTTGCGGGCTCGAACGAAGTTCAGCGCAACATCATGGCGAAAGCGGTGTTGGGCCTCTAAGCCACTCCACTTTTGTTGATAGATTTAAGGGGCGGGTGTTGCATCCGCCCCTTTTTTATTGGGCGGTACGTCGTAACATTGAGTGTCACCCCGGGCTTGACCCGGGGTCCATAGGGCCTGTCGCAGATAGATAAAATCGGTCATCACAAGGCGTTTACCGTGGTATGGATCCCGGATTAAATCCGGGATGACAGCTGAGCTGGATGGAACTTGATACAAATATGTCTATTCATGATGTGAACATCCGGAAGGCTGAAAAGACGGACATTCCCGCCCTTGCGCGGGTCTGGAATGACAGCTGGCACGCCGGGCATGGGCATATAGACCCAGTAGCCGCCAAGTTCCGGGATCTAGCCTATTTTGAAGAGCGTATAGTCTCCGGCTTGGCGCGCATGATTGTTGCAGAAGAAGACGGGAAGATCGTCGGCTTTTCAGGGTGGGAGGGTGACGGTATTGCCCAGGTGTTCATAGCCCCAAGCCATTTCGGAACAAATGTTGCGCCGCGTTTGCTGGCCACCGTTGAGGCAATCTTGAAGGCAGAGGGTTATCAGCGCATCTGGTTGCACTGCGCAGTGGGAAACGATCGAGCGCGCCGCTTCTATGAAAAGAATGGGTGGCGCGTCGCGCGGGTGTTTGACGACGAGGTCGGAACCCGCGAGGGTCCGAGACCAATGCGCGCTTGGCATATGGAGAAGACCGTCTAAGCTCCGGAAGTGCAGGCTTCAATGAAGCCTACAAAAAGTTCTTCGCCCGGATGCGTGGGCTCAAGCAATTCCTGATGCCATTGAACGCCAAGGGCGAAGCGCTTGGATGGAACTTCAATGGCCTCGATCACGCCATCGGGCGCATGAGCGGAGGCGGTGACGCCTTGGGCGAGCGAGGCGACAGCTTCTCGGTGAAACGTGTTAACTTCAAATTGTTCACTGCCCAAAAGCTGAGCCAATTTTGTATCTGGCGCTACCGTGATCACATGCGACAATCCACGGCCATCATGTGTAAGCGCATTGGGCAGGAGTTGCACAACATCTGGCGACAGCCGGCAGCCATAAAGACAAGCGAGCATCTGCATGCCAGCACATATGCCAAGGACGGGCTTATTGCGATCAAGAAACCCCTGCATTAACGCGCGCTCGACCTCGAACCTGTCAGAACTCGGCGCTTGTGAGGTTTCGTCCGACAGGTACCAGCTGTCGGGATAGGCGAAGCGCCCACCAACCGACACCAGGCCAGCGAATTGTTCGAGCGTGCTATCCACGACTTCCGCAAGATAGGGAACACCAAAAGGTATACCTCCATTGCGGGCAATCGCCTCGAAATAGCGCTTAGATGCCTCGTATTTAAGACCATCAGCGCTGGTGTTTTCGTCCATAATGATGGCGATGAGCGGCTTCTTAGCCAACGAACTTGCCTCCCATTAAACCAGTCTGACCTCGTTGTGTAGGCGCGCGATTAAAGCTCTTTCTGCATGATGAGAAAGGGTTTGCCGTCTTTCATGAACTGTCCGCCGACAATAAAGCCATGCTTCAGATTGAGTTGGACCATGGCCGTGTTTTGGGGCTCCACATAGGTTTCGACCTGTTTGAAGCGGTCCCGGCCCAGCCATTCATGCTGCGCTTCCATCAAAACGCTGCCCAAGCCCTTTCGCCGATGCTCCGGGTCGACGCCGCCGAGCCAGCTATAGTACCGGTCATAGGCAAGCGAATGTCCGGCCTTGTAGGCGATAAGCCGCCCATTCTCTTCAAGAGCAAACACCGTGACGTCGGGCAGGTTGATGAGGCGCCATGTCAGGGAGTTCAGCCACACTTCATCAGCTTCTTGCCCGAATATGCGTTCAGAGGCCGCCACAAACCTATCAATAAAGTCTTGCGGGAAGGGAGCCTGGATAAGTTGAGGTTCCATCAGCTGTCTCGTTGGGTGACACTTTGGATCCACTGCCTCAGGGGACGAAGAAGCGCTGGGCGCTTGATCTCCCGCTTGCCATAGGCCTGAGTGATCCGGTCAAAGACAATGGCGAGAGCGACAATGGCAATGCCCGCCGTGAGGCCCTGGCCGACATCCAGCCGTTGGATGCCGAGCAGCACCTGCTCGCCGAGGCCGCGCGCGCCGATCATGGAGGCGATCACCACCATGGAGAGCGCCATCATGATGGTCTGGTTGATTCCCGCCATGATGTTGGGAAGCGCCAGCGGCATTTCAATATCCACAAGTTGCTGCCAGCGTTCCGCGCCCAGATCCGCCGCCACTTCCGTGAACTCATCTGCGACCAGCCGAATACCAAGATCCGTCAGGCGAATGAGGGGCGGCGTCGCATAGATCACCGTGGCAAACACAGCGGGCACCTTGCCAAGCCCAAAGAGCATGAGCGCCGGAATGAGATAGACGAAGCTCGGCAGTGTCTGCATGGCATCCAGCACCGGAAGCGAGAAGCGGCGGGTGCGCGGAAGCTTCGCGAGCATCACGCCAAAGGGGATGCCGATCACAAGGGCGACGAGCACGGAGACAGTGGTGAGTGCGAGGGTTTGCATGGCGAGGTCCCAAAGCCCCAGAACACCGACTGAAAAAAGCGCGACCGTGAAGCCGACAGGCGCCCAGAGGCTGCCCGTCGCATGCCAGCCGATGAATGCAGCGAGACCCAGTACCACCCACCAGGGCAGTGCCTGGAGCCCTCCTTCGACCAGGAGAATGAGTTTCAGCACTTGATTGCCCGCCGCCTCAAAGACGCCGCCATAATCAGCCACGAACCCCTCGATCCACTCATTCACCCAGGTGGAGATAGGAAAGCGCCATTCTTGCGGGAAGGACGAGGCTTCTTCTTCGCGGCCCTCACCCACAATACGTGCGGCAATGTCTGGCGTCACCCATTCCCGCCAGACGTCTGGTCGTGTCTCCAGGAAGTTTCGCGCAGCATCCCGCGTGGTTGCTTCCTTGTTGGCATTGAGGAAAGCGAGCGCCTCACTCGCCATGGCGGAGGTGGTTCGATAGCGCTTGAGAAACGCAATGACCTGCGGCGCCTCAGCCGCGAACTTCGTGTTCACCCCGATGGACACTTCTGTCGTGGGATAGGCGGTCGGCGGCGCGTTGTCCGGATCATCACTGAACGCCTGCCATGCCTCGCGTGAGTAGGGAGGCTCCTCCAGAAGCACCATGTCATAGGCGCCCAGCACCCAGGTGGGCCCCCAATGATAGGCGACGATGGGTTGACCCCGCGTGTAAGCAGAGGCGATGGCGGCCGCCAACGAAGAGGCGGCTCCGGGACGGAAATTGGTGAAACTGTCATCAAGCCCATAGGCGCGCAATTTCGCACTGTTCAAAAGCTCGCATTGCCATCCCAAGATGCAATTGTAGAAGCGGCCTTTGCTGGGCTCTTCTGGATCGGTGAAGAGGGAGGCGTAGCGCGGCAGGTCATAAACGGATTTGAGCTCAGGCGCCGCTGCCTCAATGCCGCGTGCCGCGTCGCCCTCCACGAGATAGCGGGGCACATACCAGCCCTGCACGGCATCAGGGAAATTGATGCCCAGATCAATGACATCGCCGCGTTCTAACGCAGCCGTCCAGGGTTCCACCAGATTGTCGCGCCAGACCTCCATCAGCACGTCAACGTCGCCGCGGCCGAGGCCCGTCACCAGCGGCAGGGTCGAGCCTGGCAGCGCGTCGGTCTCGCAGCCATACCCTTCTTCGAGGATGATCCGCGCGACTTCGTTATGGAAGGCAGCTGAATCCCAGTCGAGCCCGCCAAACATGATTGGCCGGTCAAGATCGCAAGTATCAGCTTGGGCGGCTGGCATAAGCCACAAAAAGCTGATCAAAAGAGCGCCAAAGAGACGAATTAGGGAGATGGGAAGCCTGCGCAGGTTGTGAGCGATAGGTGGATTGTAGAGACATGGCGGGTGCCGTCAAACGGCCATAAAAAAAGGGGAGCGCGAGGCTCCCCTTTCAGCTTCAACAAGTATGCAGCTTACTTGCCGGATGCTTTTTCGAAGAATTTGCCGGTCTGCTCGCCACCCATGAAGAAGGCTTTCGCGTTGGACATGTCGGAAATCTTCTCGATGTTTTCAGCAACGTCTTCTGCGGTGAGGCCATCCCGTCCGAGATACATGCCGTCTGATTCCATGATCTTCGCCACGGAGAAAACGCCCGCGCCTGCGCACATGATCATGCCGGTTGGGGCATCTTCAGAGACCAGGTACATGGCAGCAGGTGTTACGCTTTCAGGTGTGAGCATCTGTTCCGCTTCCGGCGGCATCAGGTTTTCGGTCATGCGAGTGTAGGCGACGGGAGCCAGTGCATTACAGCGGACGTTGTCCTTCTGACCTTCAAGCTTCAGTGTGTTGATGAAACCAACAACACCCAGCTTACCGGCACCATAGTTGGTCTGACCGAAATTGCCATAGAGGCCGGAAGAAGAAGACGTGACCATGATGCGGCCATAGCCCTGTTCTTTCATGATTGGGAAGACAGCCTTGGTTGGCTTCACGGTGCCGAACAGGTGAACGTCGATCACCATCTGGAAGTCGCTGATCTCCATCTTGGCAAAGCTTTTGTCGCGCAGAATACCAGCATTGTTAAGCAGGATGTCGATCCGGCCGAACTCGTCCATGGTCTGAGCGACCATGTTGGCGACACCGTCATCATCGGTAACAGAAGACCCGTTGGCGATGGCTTCACCACCTGCCGCTTTGATTTCTGCAACCACAGCTTCGGCAGCAGCTGAAGAGCCGTCGGACCCGTCCACAGAACCGCCGAGATCGTTGACGACGACCTTTGCGCCGCGTTTGGCGAGATCCAATGCGTGCGAGCGACCAAGGCCCCCGCCTGCGCCGGTAACGATGGCTACTTTGCCCTCAAAGCTAATGCTCATGTCTGACTGTCTCCTTGTGAGGTGTTTTCTTTTAGGTGTTCGGGCGGCGCGTCCAGATTGGAAAAAAGCCCCTCCGCCCGCAGATTTACGGGAAATTTGGCGCTCTTTGTGCCCGAGCAGGCCGCATGGGTCAAGCCATGGCTATGGGCGGCAAAAAGAGTGAAATTTCAAGGCATTGTGGTTGCCGTGCCGCCTCATGCCCGTAAGATGCGCGGGGTTGTTGAGCGGCAATTGGGGACTTCATGACCATTTACGCGGCGCAGAGCGCCATTGGACTGCTGGCGCTAACCGCCCTCGCCTGGGCATTGAGCGAGGACAGATCACGGCTTTCCTGGCGATTGGTGGCGACAGGTCTGGGACTGCAGATTTTGATCGCGGTGGCGCTCACGCAGGTACCGCTGGCCCGCGACGGGTTGATTGCGCTGAACGGGGTTGTCGACACCCTGATGGCAGCCACCAACGAAGGCACAGCTTTTGTCTTTGGATATGTCGGTGGCGGGAATGCGCCGTTTGACGTGTCCAACCCGCAAAACGCGTTCGTGCTCGGCTTTCAGGCCCTGCCGCTCGTCCTCGTCGTCTCCGCCCTGTCTGCCCTGCTGTGGTATTGGCGTATTCTTCCCTGGGTGACAAAAGGCTTCGCCGCGGCGCTGCAGCGCTCCTTCAATCTCGGTGGCGCGGTCGGTTTTGGGACAGCGGCCAATGTGTTTCTGGGTATGGTGGAGTCACCGCTTCTCATTCGGCCCTACATGGCACGCCTGACACGCTCTGAGCTCTTCATCCTGATGACCGTGGGGCTCGCCACAGTCGCCGGCACGGTGATCGTTCTCTACGCCTTTGTCCTGTCTTCCATTCTTGAAGGTGCGATGGGCCAGATACTCACTGCCTCGCTCATCTCTCTGCCCGCTGCCGTTCTGGTCGCGAAACTCATGGTGCCGGGACCCGCAGACGAAACACCGACCGTTGGAGAGGTGAGCGCAGACGATCTCGGCTATCAGAGCAGCATGGATGCGGTGACCCGCGGCACACTGGATGGGCTGGCTCTGTTCCTCAACATCCTGGCAATGCTGCTGGTCCTGGTCGCTTTGGTCGCGCTTGCCAACATTCTACTGGGCCTGTTTCCGAATGTTGGAGACGCCCCGTTGACGCTGCAACGAGTCTTCGGTTGGCTCTTTGCGCCGCTCGTTTGGCTCATGGGAGTGCCGTGGGGGGAAGCTGCGGTCGCAGGGCAGCTCATGGGCACAAAAACCATCCTCAACGAATTCCTCGCCTATGTGAGTCTGACCCAGACATCGGTTGAAGAGCTGTCGGAACGCTCTCGACTGATCATGGTCTATGGCCTTTGCGGCTTTGCCAATCTGGGCTCCGTCGGCATCATGATCGGCGGGCTCTCTGCCATTGTGCCGGACCGGCGACAGGAAATCACCTCACTCGCGATGAAGGCGCTTGTCGGCGGCACGCTTGCAGCTGCCATGACCGGCGCCACCATCGGAATGATTTCGTAAAACAGAAGAAGGAAAGCCCCATGAAACTCTATGACGATACCCGCGCGCCCAATCCACGCCGCGTCCGCATCTACCTGGCTGAGAAGGGCATTGACGTGCCCCTGGAACCAACACCCGTGATGGAACGCGCAAACCGGACCGAGGCGTTTAAAGAGAAAAACGCTCTCCAACAGATACCGGTTTTGGAATTGGATGACGGCACCTGTATCGCCGAGAGCCTTGCCATCTGTCGTTATTTCGAAGCGGCTCATCCGGAGAACCCGCTCTTTGGATCAACGCCGCTGGAACAAGCGCAGGTCGAGATGTGGAACCGCCGCATCGAGTTTCAGCTGCTGAGTACGGTGGGTGCCTATTGGCGTCATTGTCATCCGTTGACGGCCGGTCTGGGAGGTCAGATCAAGGAAGCAGGGGAAGCAGGCAAAAAGCGCGCTGAGTTCATTTTGAACTGGATGAACGAAGACCTTGAGGGGCGCGACTATTTCGCCGGGGACGAGTTTACCGTCGCGGATATCACAGCCCTTTGCGTGATCGACTTTGCAACCTTCGTGGGAATTCCCATCCCGGATGAGGCGAGCAATTTGAATGCCTGGCATGAGCGTGTCTCAGCTCGACCCAGTGCGAGTGCTTAAAGGTTTAAACGCAGCCTCATCCTGAGGAGAAGGCGAAGCTTTCGTCTCGAAGGATGAATGCGCGCACGCTTCGAGACGCGCACCGACAGGGTCCGCTCCTCAGCGTGAGGTGAGGGGGAGTAGGGAAGGTAGAGAGGGGCGAAGGCGGTGGCCGGGGGTACATTCAGACACCGCCTTGCCCCCTCAGGACCCAACCAGAAAACGCATGACATACTGGCTGGGGCATTCAGGCCGCTGTTCCCAGCGGTTGATATGAAAATGCCAAGATCCACCTGAACGGTTCCTGAACCAGATGAACGGGGTCGTGATCCCGTCAATTTCCGCCATTTATCCACTGGTTTCTGGGCTTTTTGGCAGGTCGTAAACTTGTGTTACCATTTGGCGGTCGGTGAGGAGGGATCATGTCAGCGCAGAATCAGGAACAAGAATCGCTTGGGGCGACGGCTGACTCGATTCCAACCTGGCGTTTGACGGCCTATGCACAGATGACCTTGCCGCTGGCCGTCATCGGCCTGCCGATCGCGATTTACATCCCGCCTTTTTACAGCGGCACCCTCGGTCTTGATTTGGCGGCGGTAGGCTTGGTCCTGATGCTTGCGCGTTTTTCTGACGTGATCACCGACCCGTTGATCGGACGCTTCAGCGACCGCACGCGCACACGGTTCGGACGAAGAAGACCCTGGATCGCCGTTGGCGTGCCGATCATGGTGCTATCGGCTTACATGCTTTTTGTGCCGACTGAACCGGTTAGCCTCGGCTATTTGTTGGTTTGGATTGCGGCGATCTATCTGGGTTTCACCCTGATCGGCATTCCCTATGCCGCCTGGGGAGCAGAGCTTTCCAACGACTACCATCAGCGAAGTCGCGTGACCGGGGCTCGAGAAATCTTTCTACTGCTGGGGCTGGTGCTCGCGATCAGCGCGCCGATTATAGGCGTCTCATTCGCGGGCGGCGCCGAAGAAGGCGAGACGTTCAACTCGGCATCTCGGGAGGCAATGGGGTCACTTGGCTGGCTGACCGTCGTCTTGCTGCCGCTCTGTGCATTGATCTTGTTTGCGACCGTGTCCGAACCCCAATCCCAGACGACTCAGAACGTGCCGTTCAAAGAAGGGTTGAAGGCATTTGCCCGCAACGGGCCGTTCCGGCGCATCTTGCTGTCGACCATGGTGGGTGCCCTCGCAGGTTCATTGAATGCAGCCGTCGCCATCCTTTTCTTTGATCATGTTTTAAAGATTGGGGAGGGTGGCTTCATTGTCATCCTTGTCCTCTTTGTCGCGGCGATCGTCGGTTCACCCATATGGGTTGTACTGGGTAAAAGGTTGGGGAAGCACCGTGCGCTCTGTGTCGCCGCGGCGTGTTCGCTCATCGCGTTCTCGTCAGTGCCAGCTGTCGTCTACCTGCTGATCCCGTCGGTGCCGGAATATACCTTCGCCGCCATTTTGATTGCGACGCTCATACAGGGCCTGGCAGCGGGCGCGACGCCGATCTTAGGCGCGTCCATGTTGGCGGATGTGGTGGATCTAGACACTATGCGCACGGGCGAGCATCGGACGGGTTTTCTATTCGCCTTTTTGGGGATGGTCCGGAAGTTCTTTGAGGCGGCGGGTGTCGGCATTGCATTGCCGCTCATTGCCTATATGGGTTTTGATCCGCAGGCAGAAACACAAACGGATCTCGGCACTTTCGGGATTACTATGGTGTACTGCCTGCTGCCCCTCTGTCTCTGGATCTGCTCTGTGATGATCATCTGGAATTTTCCGCTTACGTCAGAACGGCATGCCCGCATTCGCGCAGCCTATGAGCGAAAAGCACAGCGGCTTGGACAGGAAATCCAACCCGCTCCCGCTGACTAGCGTTTAGAGGCCCAACAGATGCGAGGAGACCGTGAAACTCGTCAAAACCAGAAACGGTAGGGCGAGCGCTGCACTGAAAAAGATAACCCAGAGCGCCCTAATGGAGAGTAGTGCCGATTGTTTCGCGCTGATAAGCACCATGCCGCACAGCGGCAGATTGATGAGTAGAGCGGTGATGAGACCGGGTGTGTAGGTGGCGTAAATCGTCGCGATGGCCAAGTGAGGAAGAAAGACATTCGCCAGGTACGCACTGGCGATGAAGCAGATCGCGCCGTTTTTGACACCCGACGGACGCCCAACGGAGCCGATTGCCACGATCGCGATTGACGTTACCGTCACAAGGAGAAGGGAAGTCTCGATCACAGGCTCAGGAGGAGGGGCCGTTGATACACCTAAAGAGTCGGCTATTTCAGATACTCGATCGCCGCTGGAGTGAAAGGTCAGCCATTCTTCGAAGTTGTGCAGGGCGATCGCAGGGACGAGCAGCCGACGGAACAATTCATAGCGCGTCTCGCTTTGTCGCTGGCTCATTCACCTCTCCCAAGATCAAGCGTGGGCGACCTCAAACGCTTCTGCAAGCAGCTCATACGATCGCTTGCGTGCTTCGTGATCCGGCGTGATGGTCAAAATGACAAAGTCGTCAATGCCATATTCAACCCCCATCTGCAGGAGACGTCCACGCACCTGTTCAGGCGTGCCGGTGATGCTCCGTTGTTTCACGCTCTGAAGCATCTGCGCTTCGTCGGGACGGAGCGGGAAAGCCAAGGCGTCATCAAGCGATTTGAACGGTCCCGCCTTGTTTTGGAGGAGGTGGAGCACCCAAAGGTTTCTTGAGGCCGACTGACGTTCAGCTTCTTCTTCCGTATCTGCGACCATGACCGATACGCCGATAGACCCTCTGGGCTGTGACGAAATACGAGACGGCCGGAAACTCTTTCGGTAAATCTCAAGCGGTGCCGTCCCGGCATCCTGATTGATGAAATGCGCAAAGCAATAGGGCATGCCGAACTGGGCGGCATAGGCAGCACCATCATTGCTGGACCCCAGCATCCAGAGCTCCGGCATGCCGGGTCCTCGAGGCACTGCATGAATGCCCTGATACGGATGGTCGGTCGGCAGACCGCCGGCTTCTCCCTGCAGCCCCTGTGCATCTTCAAGGAATTGTTGCAACAGTTCGACCTGCTGAGGGAAGACATCGATGGGGTAGGCCTGCGGGCCTGGCTGCAGTGCTCGGCTCGTCTTTTGGTCTGATCCGGGTGCGCGACCAAGTCCTAAGTCGATCCGGTTAGGATAGAGCGCGTGCAGCACCCGAAACACCTCAGCGACCTTTAGGGGGCTGTAATGCGGCAACATCACACCGCCAGACCCCACTCGAATTGTGTTGGTGGCGGCAGCAATCGCGCCGATCAGGATTTCAGGCGCCGAGCCCGCAAACGACGAACCGCTGTGATGTTCGGCGACCCAGTAGCGTTGATACCCCGCAGATTCGCAAGCCCTTGCAAGATCAATCGTCTCCTGCAGCGCTTGCGCGCCGGTGCCGCCTTCGCGAATAGGAGATTGATCGAGTGCGCTCAGCGTTACCATGGGAGCAATCCTACTTTCGGATCCGTTTGATGACACCGCTGAAATTCAGAAGTGTTTCATCGCCACAAAATACCTGGCCCCTCACGAAGACCATCGACCGGGTGTTGCGGACGACTTCGCCCGTCGCTTCGATGAAGTTGCCAGCCCCGACGGCGGAGATGAATTCGGAGTTAAAAGACACGGTCACACCCGGACCATCGAGCACGTCCCCCGCAAGGGCAAAGAGGGCGTAGTCCGCAAAAGTCATGAGCGACCCACCGTGGAGAAACCCGCCGCCATTGCAATGATGGGGAAGCGCCTCAAACGCACATCTGATGGAGCCATCTTCCATTTTTTTGAAGAAGTACGGGCCCGCATAATCCTCAAACGGATCTGTCCCGCCTTCCCAGGCCTGGTATCCCTCAAGCCGTCCGGTTGGTGCGTTCATTTTTCTGATGCCTTCTTTTTTGTTTTGTCTCAGTTCGCGCGCGAAAAAGCCATGGAAATGGACTTATTTTGCCCCAAAAAGGGCGATCTGGCCCTCTATTTAGGTCTTCATTAGGAGAAATCCAACAGAATAGACGAGTTGAGATTATGAAGGCAGCAGCCGCGATGGGGCTTCAAGACCAAATTGATGTTGAGTCAGCTTATTCCAGCGATGTGATGGAGCTTCGCCGTAAGGTCGGCAATGACCAGATCAAACAGGTAGAACTATCGGCGCTGCAGGGCGAGGTCTTTCAGGAGATGTTTGATTTTTGGAACAAGGCGCGGGACGGCATGCCCATGCCCTGTTCCTCCTGCATTGATCCGGTCGCTCTACCAAAGCGGCTTTCCCAGGTTTTTGTCATTAAAGTCGAACATGAGCCGTTGAGTTTTTGGTTTCGTATTATGGGCGAAGATATCGTCAATGCTTTTGGTGTGAACGCCTCGGGCATGGAAGTCTCCAAAATCGAGTCCGGTGGTCTGCCGACGGGCAAGCTGCTACACCAGACATATAAATGGGTAATTTCGCAGCGGAAACCTATTGCCATGGCGGGCCCAAATGGGTCTCTCCAAGATGGCTTCAAGCGCCATGAGATGATGTATCTGCCCTTCTCTAATGGAGGCTGCCAGGTCACGAATATTCTAGGCGCAAGCGTCTACTATCGAACCTGAGCCAATCGCAGCAGCGTGTTTTGACGCTGCCTGTGTCCATGGCCTAAAGTCCCGCAACTTTTGCACTAAGATTTTGCGGGGAATGCATGGCCCTTGATCTCGAAACACGCGATCAACTTTTGTCCACCATCCGACGGTTTGTTGATGAACGCCTCCGGCCCATCGAAGACCAGGTGTCAGAGAATGATGAAGTGCCGGAAGAGATTGTGCAGGAAATGCGCGATCTGGGACTGTTTGGGATTTCGATCCCCACCGAATATGGCGGGCTCGGCCTCACCATGGAGGAGGAATGCCTGCTCATGTTTGAACTGGGTCGGACATCACCCGCCTTCCGGTCTGTCATCGGAACGAATGTGGGGATCGGCTCACAGGGCATCGTGATGCATGGACGCCAGGATCAGAAAGAAGAATGGCTTCCCAAGCTTGCCAGCGGCGAGGCCATCGCAAGCTTTGCGCTGACCGAACCGGAAGCCGGGTCAGACGCCGCTTCCCTTCGCACCACCGCGATCCGCGACGGCGACCATTACATCGTCAATGGCACCAAGCGCTACATCACAAATGCGGCGAAGGCGAGCATGTTCACGCTTATGGCACGGACTGACCCTGATACACCGGGTGCAAAGGGCGTGTCCGCTTTTGTCTGTCCCGCAGACGCGCCGGGCATCTCGCTTGGTAAATCTGAGAAAAAAATGGGTCAGCAGGGTGCCCACATTTGCGACGTGATTTTCGACAACGCACGTATCCCCGCAAACTCTTTGCTCGGCGAAGACGAAGGCAAAGGTTTTGTCACCGCCATGCAGGTGCTCGAACGCGGGCGCTTGCATATATCTGCGGTCTGCGTCGGCGTAGCCGAACGCCTCATCGAAGACGCCACTCAATATGCCGCAGAGCGCAAGCAATTCGGCCAGCCCATTGGCAACCACCAATTGGTGCAGGCCATGCTGGCGGACTGCAAAACAGAGGCCTATGCGGCCCGCTGCATGGTCATGGATGCCTCAAAGCGTCGTGACGCCGGCGAGGATGTCGGAACCGAGTCTTCCTGCTGCAAATATTTTGCGTCGGAGATGGTGGGGCGCGTCGCCGACAAAGCGGTGCAGATTTTTGGCGGGGCTGGTTATGTCGCCGATTACGGGGTTGAGCGTTTCTACCGCGATGTACGTATCTTCCGCATCTATGAAGGCACAAGCCAAATCCAGCAGATGATTATCGGCCGCAACATGGTCCGAGAGGCATCGCAATAAGGAGGTAGCCGCGGGTGAGTGCTAGGGCTCTTAACTCCCTTGTGAAGGACATCCGTAAGTGCCGGGTGTGTTACGAGGAGGGGGGCAAGAAACCGCTTCCCCATGAGCCGCGCCCAGTCCTTCAGGTCTCGACCAAGGCGCGGATTTGTATTGTCGGCCAAGCGCCGGGCACCCGCGTACATGCGTCAGGTGTGCCCTTTGATGACCCAAGCGGCGACAGATTGCGCGACTGGCTGGGCATGGACCGTGACACATTTTACGACGCGACCAAGCTTGCCATTGTGCCCATGGGGTTCTGCTTCCCAGGCCTTGATGCCAAGGGCGGAGATCTGCCGCCAAGGAAGGAATGTGCGCCACTCTGGCGTGAACGCTTGTTCGAAGCGTTGCCCAATATGGAACTGACCCTGGTGATAGGTCAGTACGCACAGGCTTACCACCTCGGAACGACCAAAAAGAAAACGCTTACCGAGACTGTGGAATATTGGCGCGACTATATGCCGAGCCACTTGCCACTGCCGCACCCGTCCTGGCGGAACAATGTCTGGCTCAAAAAGAATCCGTGGTTCGAAACGGATCTACTTCCCGTTCTGCGAAGAGAAGTGAAAAGACTTCTGCAAAAGAGCGTCTGAACGCATGAAGCTCTGGGTCGTTGTCATCCTACTGCTCGCCGGTTGTGCGCCCCAGACCCTCACGGTGGGAACGCCGGTGCGTCCCCCGGCGCTCGCTACTGAAAACCTCGTCATGGAGGATGCAGCGCGGCTGCCCCTCAGGGTTTGGGCTGCGGAACAACCGCGGGCGGTAATACTCGGCGTCCATGGCTTCAACGACTATTCCCGCGCCTTCGAAATGCCGGGCCCCTGGTTCGCAGAACGAGATGTTGCCGTCTATGCTTATGATCAAAGAGGCTTTGGCCAAGCGCCAGCCCGCGGTAAATGGGCAGGCGCGGATGCTTTGGTCAGTGATCTGCGCATCGCTATCCACCTTGTAAAAGAACGTCATCCCGATACGCCGCTCTTCGTGGTCGGAACAAGCATGGGGGGTGCGGTAACACTCGCCGCGGTGGGTGAGGGCACCGTCGAGATCGATGGTATCGTCTTGGTCGCCCCCGCGGTCTGGGGGTGGTCCACTTTGAACCCGCTTTACCGGAGCACGCTCTGGCTGGCCGCGCATACGGCGCCGGAATTCACCTTGACCGGCGCAAGCCTTGAGAGATGGCCATCAGACAATATCGAAATGCTGCGGGCGTTCTCCAGCGATCCGCTGGTGATCAAAGAAACACGGATCGATGCTGTCTATGGATTGGTTGACCTGATGGAAGAAGCTTATCTCTCCATTGAGGGAGTCAATGTGCCCACGCTGCTTCTATACGGCGAGAAAGACGAAATCATCCCGCGCGGTCCCGTGAGCGACATTCGGGGGCGTTTCGAGACAGCGCTGACAACCAAGGATTACCCCGACGGATGGCACATGCTCTTGCGGGATCTACAGCGGGAAGTGGTCTGGCAGGACATAGACGCCTGGCTAACTGAGATCAGCCAAAATCCAAAACGGGATTGATTCCCATCAATTGAAGTCTGTCCGCATAGGGCTAAAATCCTCCTATTAGAGGCTCGGGGCTTTCATGCGTTCTCAGCAGAAGTGTGGACGGTTTTCCGTCTGAGAACGCAGCAATTTGATCAAGGAGGTACACCATGGCCCAGTCAGAAAAAGATCAAACCACTTCAAAATCATCTTCCGTTCCCATCACGAAGCCGTTTGGTTCGTCGCTGTGGCACGAACCATTTCACGGATTTCGCTCTGAGATGGATCACCTATTTGACCGCTTTTTCGGGCGTTCGCCAACGCTTTCCGATGGTGGTCCGGTCGACCGACTAGACTTCTTCAATCGAGGCACACTCACGCCCAGCATTGATGTCCGCGAGAGCGACAAGGCCATCACCCTTGAGGCAGAGCTACCGGGCATGGAAGAGAAGGACATCGACCTCACGGTTGATGATGGCGTTCTGACCCTCAAAGGGGAGAAGCGCTATGAGCATGAGGAGAAAGAGGAAGGCAAGGCGGTCCGCATCGAGCGGCAATATGGCTCATTCCAGCGGAGCTTTACGCTTCCCTCCTACATCGACGAGGAAAAAGTTTCGGCGAATTTCAAGAAGGGTGTCTTGACCATTGAACTGCCGAAAAAACCAGGCGCACCCGCTAAGGGAAGATCCATTCCTATCGGATAGGCGCTTATTGAGTGTCCGTGGCCTCTCCGGCAAGCAACGCATCAGTTCTGTCGGAGAGGTTGCGCAATAAAGCCGCGCTCTTCGTCAAATGTTCCGCTTCATTTTTTAGGATGGATCGGAACAGGCGGCTTTTGACTGCTTCTTCGTTGATCGAAATTGACTGCAGTCCCGACGAAGCGGCGTCGACCACGAAATCGACTAGGCGTTCCGCGGCGTGAAGGCGGCCCCAGATATAGTCATGCTCCCGCGCTTCCCGGCTGAAAAAAGCCCCGAAATGCCCGAGTTCTCGACCCCTAAGCGCGGTCCGCGTCTCCGCGGTCTCTAGCGCCGTGCAGTCCTGCGGACTGATGCGGGAGACCAATACAGTATCCACGTCATCAAGCGGTTGCCATCGAAGCAACGGGAAGGTCAACACGTCAAAGAAAGGAAAGCTGAGATAGGCCAGAATCAATTCTTGCCGGGCTTCGTCAGGCAAGAAGTTCACGATCATGATCGAGAACTCATCGTCCAACAGCGTATCCACTTCGATAAGGGAGAGCGCTTCGCGCATCTCAACCAAAAGCGGATTCAACTCCTCTGGCGTTGCCTTACCCTCTGTGTTGGCGAGCAGCTTTCCCGCCGTCTCGTGAATCTCCGACTTGAAAAAACTGCAGGCGTCGCGCCGCTGCAGGCGTTCCAAGGCGCGGTAGAGGACACCCTTGAACTCATCCAGGCCATGGCTGTCGAGCCGTGTTTCTGAATGGTCAGAGGTTGCGTAGAGCTCATTGAGGCGGCGGATCACAAACCTTAGGCGCCGTTGGCGAAAGCCCACGTCAAAACGCCGCAGGAAGGTGACCCATCGAGCTGTGCTGTGTGAGAACTCGTCTGTTCGGTCACCCGTTTCAAACTCCACCGGAAAAATACCTTCCGATCGCGCCCAATCTTCAACAGATCTGGCGAGCGCTGCCCGTGCGCTCGGCTGTGCCACCTGGGGCGCCAGGTCGCCCAGCATGTCGGATATCCAACTCAGAACCGACAAGACCTTCGTTTGAATATACCCGTCATAGGCATAGCCAGCGTCGCGGGCTGCATGACCATTTGCAGTTTCCCGCAGCTGTGCCAGTTGATGGGGGTTAGGGTGGAGCGGCACACCGTTCGGAAGAATGCCGCTAATGGCGCGCTGGATATGCGGGCGCGTCGCCTTTAGCACTTCCTGATAGAGGTGAACCTGTTGGCTGATCTCATTGATCTCCGCGAGCTCATCGCGGACGGGTTCATTCCGTGGGATATCTGACAGAGAGGCCCTGAGCGTCTGAAAAAATCCAGGCAATGCGCCGCCGCGTTCAATCTTTCCGCTTTCCGGATCAGGATCAATATAGATCACCCGCCGATCTACCTCCCTGTAGGCGGGGCGATCAGAGAGAACGGAAACAGCTTCCGCGAAAGGTTTGTTGTTCAAGACACTGCCATCGATAAACGAGCTGACGAGTGGATTATGCCCAATGTCGATCATCGACTTGAAACTGCGCGCAATAAAGCGATCTCGCGTCAGCCATTCTTCGCCACGGTTGTTCAATACCCGATCAATTTCATTGATCTGTGTTGGGGGAAAGGCGCCAGGAAACGATGAGGTGGCCCGCGCAGCAAACGCAAGCCCAGGGATATGGGACGTATCAAACTGGCTTTGTACGTCACCATCGGAGTGTTGCAGATAGTCAAACCTCAAGACGTGTCGGTGCTCTCGCTCAGAGACGATGGGAGGATCGTGAAGCGGTATGGTTTGTTCATACCCGTAGAAGTCCGTGACGCTGACGAACAGGTTGAGCTCCTGGCCAGTCGGTAGAAGGCTCGCGCGACGCGTTCGGGGCTCCCCCATGGCGTGGCAGGCATCCAGCAACATGTCAGTCATCAATAGGCCGGAGAAGGGCGGTTCAAACCATTTCGACCGCATGAACGTGGAGAGCTTCTCGCGCATTTCGAGTTCGGGTGCGATCTTCTTCAACCATCGGTCATTGATGTCCCAAAACAGGGGCCGTAGAAACGCCTTACTCCACTTGCCGGCGATGGTTTCTGGATCCATGAGTGCCGTGATGTCAGCCTTTTCGAGCCACATATGGCGATGGGCATCAAGCGGCAGGTCGTGTGCCAGTGCGCGAGCCAGCATCACACCATTGATGCCGCCGGCGGAGGCGCCTGCGATCACATCGACAAAGACGCGAAGGTCAAGCTCCTGTCCTATCTCCTGGAGCAATTCGAAATAGATACTCTCCGTGTCCGTCTCGCGCTCAGGGTCATCATTGACACTTAGATAGGTTTGGTCCGCTCGGTCCTTGGGGTCGCTGATCTGATGATAGAGCGCCGACGCGCGAATGAGTTTTTGGAACTCTTTGGTGACACCATGCATGTATACGGCGAGCGACACGCCGCCGTAACACACCAGGGCCAGTCTGAGTTCTTTTTCCTTCATGGCCCTTTATCGGTCCAGACTCACAGAAGCTATCTAAAGACTAACTCTTTTTGCGAGGCGACGCACGGGCCGAGCCAAACCATTCCATCAAAATTCTGAGCGTCTTGGTGAGACTAAGAACTCATTGGAACCAGCCGTACCGTCGACATGCCTTTAGCGATCACGGTGCCGTCGGGTTTCGTCAAACGACCCTCGACAAAGGCGGTTTTTCGCCCGAGGCGCTCAATCCAGGCTTCCGCGTGGACGAGACCCGGATGCGCCGCTGCGTAGAATGCAATTTTGATATCTAGGGACAGCGGCAGGAGCGTACCTTCCGTTTTGATGATGAGCGCTCGGGCCATCGCCGCATCTATCCAGCCGGTGACAAATCCGCCTTGCACGATGTTGCCCGAATGACACTGAGAAGGCTTAGCTTCGAATTCAAGAACCGCGCGTCCTTCCTCAGCGTCTATGGATACGGTGCGAACCAGCCCCATCGTCTCCATGAGCGTGTTCTTGTCCAGATCATGTGTTTGTGTATCTGCCATGACGTTCCTATGTGCATGAATGTCGGATTTGAATGCCGCAAGAATGCAGAAACAAGTCTCTAGCGCAACCGTGATTGGCGCGGCTGCGGAAATTGGTAAGAATGCGGGTCCAACAAAAAAGGAGGGTGGTCACATGCCAGGTGCTTTGGATGGGGTCAGAATAGTAGACCTGACAACGATGATTTCAGGTCCTATTGCTACCATGATGCTGGCGGATCAGGGTGCCGACGTGATCAAGGTAGAGCCCAAGACGGGCGATCTGGTGCGGGTTCTGGGGCCTGCCAAAGGTGACCGAACGGCGACCTTCCTGGCCGCCAATCGAAACAAACGCTCTTTGGTGTTGGATCTGAAAAGCGACGCCGGTCTTGCCGCCCTCAAGAAGCTGGTGGCCACCGCAGATGTGGTTGTCCAGAATTTCAGGCCAGGTGCCGCCGAGCGTATGGGCATTGGGGAAGAGGACCTTCGCAAGGAGCAGCCGAACCTCATCTATGTGTCCATCTCAGGCTTTGGAGAGACCGGCCCCTATGCCAAGAAACGCGTCTATGATCCGGTGATCCAGGCGCTGTCTGGGCTGGCGGCCATTCAGGCGGACCGGGATACAGGACGGCCGCGTATGATCCGCACGATCATTCCTGACAAACTAACAGCAGTCACCGCGGCGCAGGCCATTACAGCGGCTTTGTTTGCGCGTGAGCGCTCAGGCGAAGGTCAACACATCAAACTGTCTATGCTGGATGCGATGATCGCCTTCCTATGGGCTGAGGGCTTGGTGGCGCTGACCTTTCCCGGCGGTGAGAAGCATGCGGCCCGGGCACAGCTGTCACAGGATTTGATTTACAAAACGCAGGACGGGTACATCACCGTCGGCGCCGTATCTGATGATGAATGGAAAGGGCTGTGCGCAGCCCTTGAGCAGCCGCAATGGCTTGACGATGAACGCTTCAACACGCCGAGCGGCCGGGTGGTGAATGCGCCCGCGCGGCTCTCGCTGACGCAGGAAGTTCTCAAAAACAAAACCAGTGCGGAGTGGCTTAGCGTACTAGACGCGAACCAGGTACCCTGCGCCCCGATCCTGGATCGCACAACGCTACTGGATCACCCGCAAATCGAAGCCAATGAGATCATCAAGGAACATGAAGAAGAGGACCTGGGTGTGTTTCGATTGCCGCGGCCCGCAGCACGGTTCAGCACCACCCGGGCAGAGGTCAAGCGGCACGCCCCTCACCTTGGCGAACATACAGAGCAGTTGTTAATGGAGCTGGGGTATGATCAAGACTCTATAGACGCCTTGATCAACGGGTGAAGCGCAGGGCACGCGGCGACAGGGCATCTCTTATGGCTCTAAAGAAAGCGGATCTTAAGGTGATCCTAATCGGCGGCACGTCTAATGTCGGGAAGTCCACGCTTGCGGCTGAACTAAGCTCTGAGCTCGGGTGGAAAACCATTTCGACAGATAGCCTCGCAGTTCACCCGGGCAGGCCCTGGAAGACCGATGGAAAAGAAGTACCTGCAAACGTGACGGAGTACTACGCCACCCATACAGTGGAATGGTTGCTGGAAGACGTATTGGCGCACTACGGAAGTTTGTGGGGTCGCATCGCGCAGATCATACGGGAGCGGATCGAGGTACCAGGAGCCTCTCCCCTGATACTTGAGGGGTCCGCGCTCTGGCCCGACAATGTTGCGACCCTTGCAAAATACGTAGAACGCAAAATTTTATCTTGCTGGCTGACAGCGACACCGGATTTTCTGGAAAACCGCATTATGTCAGCGAGCGGATATCTAGACCTTGGTTCCACGAAACAGGCCGCCGTCAGAAGGTTTGTCGAACGAACACAAGCCTACCAAGCGAAGATGATTGAACGGGTTCGAAACCAGCATCTTGCGTACCTTGATGTGCAGCAGCACGAACAGACGCAAGAATTGGCAAAAGCGTTCCTGGGCAAGCGCCTGACGTGATGTCACTTGAGCCTCATGGTTAACCATAAGTTACGATTTTCAGCGAGCTTTCCGTTCTCGTGGTAAATTCAAAATCTGGGGAAAGGGCCAAGTGGCCTGGGTGCGCGTAGAGTTTGGGGGCTGGTGTTGTGTTTCCAGCAGTATTGAGCCGGATTTTTCTGATTTTTCTTGCGATCATGGTGTTGATCGCCTTCTTGCTCCAATGGGAACAGCAATTGCGGCTGAAATTCCTGGGGATTTCGGTTGATCGGGACGCGCTTTCCTTTGAAGTCGCAAACTACGGGACGTCCTATGTCGGCAAAACCGACTATGTGGGGAGCATTGCTTTCCTTGCACCGGATCAGAAATCTGTCTCCTTGTTCAAGGGCGCGATTGATCTTATCCCTCCGTCCCGCTCCGTGACCGCTTCATTAGGCTTCGACGCCCCGATCGTACCGCCGACAATGGCGCCCACAGAAACGTCGGTGACCCAGCTCTGCCTTTACACCAAAGGGCGCCTCTATTTCGACACCCACTTTCACAAGGTTTATTTCCGGCACCGGACAAGCGAAGCCTCAGGCCGTGGCGTCGAACAATTGCCCGACATGGAGATTGCCGAGTACAAACATGTCTTCTTCGGCAGACCTCCATGCACATTTGTCGGATCTGGGAATTACTTCACCTATGAGATCAACGCGGCCAACATCGAATGCAAATCGATCGGCGAAGTGAACGAAACCGTCTGTCATACGGAAGGGGTCGTGAAGTCGACTCTGGAAGGCATATTCGATCCTGTCCAAACCTCAATTGATTTCAACATTCCCGACCGGCAACCGACCCGACCGCAATCTCTCCTGAGAAACTAACTGACCCGGCGGTAAAGCCATCGGTATGAGGCGGGACTCCGGATGTCCCCGTCTTTCATAATCCTTCTAAGTGTGGCAGCGTCTGGCTAGGGAGGAAGATGAATGGCGGAAAAAGCAAGCGGCATCGGCGCACTGACGACCCTGACACGGTTTGCGGCGCCTCGGGTGACCAAACACCTTTTGGGAGGTCATCCATCCCCCCCAAAGGTCGCTCTTAGAGAAGGATTGACTGCGCTGTTGGGGGGCGAAGCCGCCGCAACGATTGCGTGCTCAGGCTTTTTGGATCTGTCGGTAGAATCAAATGAGTGGGTCGACACCGGCATAGCCGTCGATATCGGCGATCAGGTGACGATCTTGGGGCAGGGAAGTCTCTGGATGTCGAAGCCCTTGGATATCCGTCTGGATGCTGGGTCCGCCCTTTGGTGCCGCATTGGCGACGGACCTTTGTTTAAGGTGACCGGCGAGGCCAGCTCATTCATTGCTGAACAGTCAGGACCTGTCTATCTCATCGCCGCCGGACCTGGCGTGTTTGAAACGCCAGCCGGAGACTTTCTTGGGGGCGAAGTGCCGTCAGGCCCGACGGGGCGGTTTGAAGTCGCAATCCTGAAATGGAAAAACGTGGCCGCCGCTGGCCTCGAAGGCTTGGCATCAAATGCTGAAGGCGCGTTAGGTGATATGCTCGCTGAAGCCGCCGAGCAGGCCCGAAACCCGGTCCGTCCGCCCGAGAACTGGCGCTATCTTTGGCGACTGGGGGAGGGCGCGCTCTATAAGCCTGCGTCCGAGCAGGACGACGCCTGTATTCACTGCACAACTCATGAGGATGTTGGAATATTACAGATTCCGGCTGAGCGTCCGTTGACAGATACGGTGACCCTCAATTGGGATTGGATTGCGCACCAGTTGCCATCCGTTTTGCCGGAGGATATTGAGCCGACCCACGATTATCTCTCCATCGCGGTTGAATTCGATAATGGGTTAGATCTGACCTATATGTGGTCGGCGGCCCTTCCAGAAGACACTATTTTCCAGTGTCCTCTTGCGTGGTGGGAAGAGCGTGAAACCCATTGGGTTATCCGGACCAAGAAAGACATCGGAAAGTGGCTCTCTGAAGAACGCTCGATCCGAAAAGACTATGAGCGCGCGATTGGTGGCGATGTGCCAGCGAAAATCGTACAGGTCTGGTTGATCGCCAACTCACTTTTCCAGCGCGGCACTGGAAAATGCGACTACCGCGCCATCCGTCTGGTGGATGGCGACGACGTTCTAAGCCTCTGTTGATCTGTCTTTTGCATTCAATATGGCGACGACACTGGGCAGGACTGGGTAGCCTGTAATGAATTCTTCAGGCATCCGGGCGGGCCGGCCTCGTTTGAGGTCTGTACAAACGTAGTCGGTCTTGGCCCTCAGCAGTGTGCGATTGTCGCTCACCCGGATGATCTGAAATTGGCGTTGAGCGCGCAGGCGGCCATCGTTAAACGTCACCCAGTCCCCAATGACGAGCTCTTCATTCAGTCTTGCGGAGATCAAATAATCAATCTCATGGCGAATAGCTGCCATGCCGCGATTAAGCTGAACGCACTTTTCTGCCGATAATCCGACAGCATCTGTGTGCGCCCAGGCGCATTGGTCGAGCCACTGGATATAAACCGTATTGTTGGTATGACCGAACCCGTCAATGTCATCGGCGGCGACCGTGCGTTCAATGACAAAAGGTTCGGGGTAGTCCCAATCAAGTTCATGAAGATCTGTCATGACGATGTTCCACCTCAGTTGGCGCTCAAAAGTGATCGGGGCGCAGAACGCGCAGAGCGTGGGGCAGTGAGTCGAAATGGTCAATGAGATGGTCCGCTCCGAGATCTGTAGCCGGCGTGTCGGTGTACCCAAAGGTCACGCAGATGGATGGGATGGCGGCCGCTTGCGCCGCTTTGATGTCGGGCCCGCTGTCTCCTACCATCACCGCACCGCCCGGATCACCTCCAAGTCTGGAAACCGCCTCAGTGAGGTGTAGAGGGTCAGGCTTTTTTACATCAAGCGTGTCGCCGCCGATCACAACCGGGAAGAAATCAGCGACATTGAGTGTGGTCAGCAGCTGGCGGGTCAGTCGTTCGGGTTTGTTGGTGCAGACCGCCAGTCCGATCTGACGGGCGTGCAGCGCCTTGAGCTGATCAAGGACGCCGGGAAATAGCACGGTATGGTCTGCAATGTGTGCACCGTAATATTCCAGGAACTCTTCGAACACTTGGTCGAGCAAAATCTCGTCTGCGGGGGCACCCGTCGCTTCAAATCCCCGCTCCATGATCTTCCGAGCTCCTGCGCCTACCAGAGGACGCATTTGCTCGTAAGGCACATGCGAACGGCCATGACGGGTCAGCAGCACATTCATGGTGTGGCAGAGATCAAGTGCCGTATCGGCAAGTGTGCCGTCGAGATCAAATAGAACGACTGGAGAGGGGCTCATAAGCTGACACCAACTGGCAGGCGAGAAAACACTCTGTGGATAAGTCATAAACAGATTCTATTTCAACTGCTTATTGCGGGCACCGGACTCAAAATCTGACGGAACTGGTTGCTCACAGATTGGATGAGGATTTGTGCCGGCCTCAGAGCTCGGTTGAATCTATGTCTGAACTTCTTGATTCAATCTCTCAGAACGCATGTCTAGGGAGTCTAATCCGCTGCGTCAGCCCCGCGCCATTCGGCAAGTCCGTCAAGCGTCTGGGCATAGGTGGTCCGCGCATTCCTGATAACACTCTCGCGGAAGCTTTTGCGGTCTGGCGCGTAGTCCTCTCGTATCTCTGCGAGGTAAGAAGCGGCTTCCGGCGCATCCAGCCCTCCTTCAAAGCGGAGCCACCGTTCCAGCATTGAGACGCGGAGCGCTTCCGCTGCGTTCGACTTTGGCGTCGCCGAACGGAACTCCACGACAGCGCCTGCAAAGGTCGCATGGCTAGATAGCGCCTCTTCAATCCCCCAGAAAAGGATGCCGTTCCGTGTGGGGCGCTTAGAGCCCCAAAGTTGGTCGACCTGTTCTGAGCTAAGCGCCTCGTCGCCCCACCAGCGTTTAGCCTGCGCAAGTCCAGCACTGCCCGGAGGTGAAAAACAAAGAAATATCAGCTCCCCATCACCGACCGGCCCTGTGTGCCAGTCGATGAATGCGACCTGCTGTGTCTGCGCCAATTCCGTTTCTACGATCGTTTGAAGGGTTATGGTCGACCACTCGAGCGATAGGCCACCAAAATGAAAGCCGTCAGGATGCGTATATTGCCCACGGCTGATGGCGTCTTCGATGGACCAGAGGCCATGTTTGGCAATCAGGCGCGCGCCCTCGTTGAGGAGGCGATTGACGGCTTTCTCGTCGATCCGTTTGGGACAGAGCAGCGGGTGTATCTGTTCGTAGAGCGGGTTTTCGGGATGCGGCGCCGCATGATCCAACCAATTGCGATTGAGATCGACATTGTTTTCTGTGCCCCGCAAACACCAGGCAAAGCCGAACGGGTTGACCGCGTGGATCAGGAGAACTGCCACCCCGCGAGCCAGAGAAGACGGGCCGCCTCGTTCGATCCAGTCCAACTGAGCGGCAGACCCCGCAAATCCCTCTGCCCCATGTGTCCCGCACGTATTGACCAAGACAGCGCTGGCATCTTTCGGACCAAACCAGGCCGTGTCGAGAGAGAGGGGCTCGCCAGCCGGTCCTTTGGCGTTTGGGTTCACGTAGCTTTGCAACTCGGCCCCGGCGTTTCGGGCGGCCTCAACAAATCTGTCGCGGGCCGTGGTGTAGGTATCGGAGAATGCAGCAGTGTCAGTCATTACGCTGCATCGTCTCCCCATCACGCCCGTGTGTCGATTATTTTGTGTCGAAAGGACACGGGAAAATGGTCAACCTCTTGATGCATCTGCAACAGATTGCGCAAAATAGCATCGAAGCGGGCATGCCAAGCCCCATTTCAAGACCAAAAGGACTGCTCCATGAACCTTCGCGACCCCAATCTCCTGCGCGCTCTTTGCTACATTGATGGGAGCTGGACCGGCGAGGATGCCGGCAAAACGGCTGTAACCAATCCGGCTACCGGTGAGGTGATTGTGGACGTGCCGGTTCTCGGCAAAGCGGAGACTGAACGCGCCATAGACGCAGCACATGCTGCCGGTCCCGCTTGGGCAGCGCTCACGGCGAAAGAGCGGAGCGCCATCTTGCGCAGATGGTTCGACTTGATGATGGAGAATGCGGATGACCTTGCCGTCATTCTCACCAGCGAGCAGGGCAAGCCACTGGCGGAAGCCAAGGGTGAAATCACCTATGCCGCATCATTTCTTGAGTTTTATGCCGAAGAAGCCAAGCGGATTCACGGGAGCGTCGTGCCGAGCCCCTCGGACGACCGCCAGATCGTCGTGCTGAAACAACCCGTTGGCGTGGTGGCGTCGATTACCCCATGGAATTTTCCTGCAGCGATGATCACCCGGAAGGTCGGCCCGGCCCTGGCGGCCGGATGCACCGTGGTGGCCAAACCGGCGACCCAGACGCCCTTATCGGCCTTTGCGATGGCGGACCTCGCCGAGCGGGCAGGCGTGCCCAAAGGGGTGTTTTCCGTTTTGACCGGTAAGTCCGGCGACATCGGCGGTGAACTCACCTCAAACCCCAAGGTGAGGAAACTCACCTTTACCGGCTCAACGGAAGTAGGCCGTTTATTGATGGAACAAGGGGCCTCCACCATCAAAAAAATGTCCATGGAACTGGGCGGCAATGCCCCGTTTATTGTCTTTGATGACGCAGATATTGATGCGGCTGTTGATGGCGGCTTGGCGGCCAAGTATCGCAACACCGGCCAGACCTGTATCTGCACGAACCGGTTTCTTGTGCACAGCAGCCTGTACGACCAGTTCGTCGAAAAGCTGGCTGCGAAAGCTGCCGACCTGAAGGTGGGCAACGGGCTGGAAGACGGCGTGGGTCAGGGACCATTGATTGATATGGCCGGCGTCGAGAAGGTGGAAGAGCACGTCGCCGACGCGGTCGATAGAGGTGCGCGCATCCTGACCGGTGGCAAGCGCCATGCACTGGGCGGGACTTTCTTTGAGCCGACGGTGCTGGCAGACGTGACGCCTGAGATGAAAATTGCCAGTGAGGAGACGTTTGGCCCAGTGGCCCCGGTCTTCCGGTTTGAAACCGAAGAACAAGCCATCCAATTGGCCAATGACACACCTTTTGGCCTTGCGGCCTATTTCTACGCCCGCGACATTGGCCGGTGCTGGCGAGTTGCTGCAGCCCTGGAGTACGGGCTTGTTGGCGTGAATGCGGGGATCATCTCCACTGAGGTGGCGCCTTTCGGCGGATGGAAGGAATCGGGCGTTGGGCGCGAAGGTGGTCAGTGGGGCATCGAGGAATTTCTCGAAATCAAATATGTTGCAATGGCTGGTCTCTGATAATGAGGAGAGCACAGGATGAGCGCCTGGGGGCATAATCGATGAAGCGGGCGCTGGCCGCGGGCGTCCTTGTGATCGGGGTGCTAGCCGCCGGCATAGCAGCCTTTCTGGCCTGGGCCTATGCACCGGTTCCGGAGTTTGAGCCCCTTGCCTATGAGCCCGTCGCGCTCGACGTGTGGCCGACAGAGACTTGGCCGAGATCCACGCCTGAGGAACAGGGCATGCGCTCTGAGCGTCTCGTGGAGATGATGGCCTTCTATGAGCGCGAAGCCGCCGCGGACCCAGAGCTTTATGTCGACTCAATGACTGTCGTGCGAAACGGGCACGTAGTCGCGGAATATTTTGGCAACCCGCTCTACCCTCCTGGTGAGATGCATGTCATCCATTCTGCGACCAAAAGTATCGTGTCCATATTGGTTGGGATCGCTATCGACAAAGGATATCTTGCAAGCGCTGACGTGCGCCTGGTCGATATTTTTGCAGACCGGGATATTCAAAACCTGGATGTGCGCAAAGAGGCGCTGACGGTTCGCGATCTGCTGACCATGCAAACAGGTTTACACAGCCGTGATTCCTATCTCTACGGTCACGATGGGCTGTTTCAACTTCAGCATTCAGAGGACTGGGTGCAGTATGCACTTGATTTGCCGATGGCGGCAGAGCCGGGAACACGGTTCGATTACAGCAACATCAGCACGTTTTTGCTTGCGGCAATCGTCAGGGAGGTGACCGACAAAGACACGCTTGAGTTTGCACGAGAAAATCTCTTCGGACCGTTGGGGATCACGGACGTCAAATGGGAATGGAATTCTGAAGGTTGGGCTATTGCTTGGGCGCGCATGTGGTTGAAACCCAATGATATGGCAAAGATTGGTCTTCTCATGCTGCAACAGGGCAATTGGGATTGCAGGCAGATTGTGTCGTCGGCGTGGGTGCGCGACAGCATCACACCCTGGGCCTATCCCCAAAACGTGGTCGATGTTTTAAATGCAGATATGAGCCGCAATCAGGAGAAGTCGATCGAGAACTGGGTGGCACAACGCTTCATACGCCCCCTTACCAATGGCTACGGTTATCAATGGTGGCTGGATGCGACAGGCAACTACACCGCGCTGGGCACGAACGGGCAGTACATCATTGTGTCGCCGGCCCACAATTTGATCTTTGTCGTGACCGCGAAGAGCAGTGGGATCGCACAATTCGCAGGCGCCACACTGTTTTACGATCGTGTTTTGAAAGCGATCGTTTCCGACACACCGCTGCCAGCGGACAAAGCGGGCGAGGAAGCGCTCGCAGCCTATAAGGACCCGCCAGAGCTTTCTCAGACGCGAAACGCGCCGACCGAACTCCCCGACATCGCCAGGAGCATATCTGGGACGACTTACGTCCTGGAGCGCAATCCGTTCAACACCCGTAATCTTCGTTTCGTTTTCCCTGACGGGGCTGACCATGCAGAGATTAGCTACCAGGCACGCGAAACCTGGGACCTTGCCTATCAGATCGGTCTGGACGGTGTGTATCAGTTGACTGAAACAAACAACAGCACCGTAGCTGCCAAAGGTGAATGGGTATCGCCGGACCGCTTTACCTTAGAGGCGGAAATCGTCGGCTATTCGACGGTAGATCGATGGGAATTCGCCTTCGAAGGTAACAACATCCGCGTCACAGAGGTCAGTATCTCCGGGACCTATACCTATGGCGGACGCAAGGCGGATCGTCCGTTACGATAACCTGCTGGTTTGGCCTTGCGGCAACGGCCTATGCCCGCAATATTGGCGCCCAACAACCATCCGCCACAGGTGAGTCGCGAGGAGACAGAATGAGCGCAGACGACCAAAAGAAACGATCGGCGGAACGTGCGTTGGAATTTGTTGAAGACGGCATGAAGCTGGGCCTCGGCACGGGCTCCACCGCTGAACATCTTGTAAGGCTCTTGGGGGAAAAGGTCGCGAATGGGCTCCGCGTCATCTGCGTGCCGACATCGGACCGCACAGCGGCATTGGCGGAGAAACTGGGCATTCCACTCACCACACTGTCAGACACGCCGCATCTTGATCTTACAATCGACGGGGCTGATGAGTTTGATGACCAGCTCAGGTTGATCAAGGGCGGCGGTGGCGCGCTCTTGCGCGAAAAAATTGTGGCGACTGCCTCAGATCGCATGATCGTGATCGCAGATGCGTCTAAGCAGGTCAAAAATCTCGGCGCCTTTCCGCTACCGATTGAAGTGATCCCGTTCGGGTGCCGGACAACAGAAGAGAAAATCACGCGCATTGCGGCCGATTTCGGATGTTCAGGGGCTATCGATCGCCGGGCAGACGAGTATGGCGAGCCGTTTCTGACCGACAGCGAAAATTTCATTTATGACTGCAGATTTGGGGAAATTCCGGACCCGGACGGGCTCAATAAGGCCCTGAATATGATCCCCGGCGTGGTCGATAACGGTTTGTTTATCGGGATCGCAAGTGTCGCTATTGTCGGAACCGACGAAGGGACACATCTGGTAGAGCCGAAATAAGGTGATACCCGGATCTGCGGGCCATCCAGAAAGAAACAAGAACGTGAAGGAACTGCGCCATGTCTAAGACGAATTTTGACTATGATCTGTTTGTGATCGGCGCTGGGTCAGGTGGGGTTCGTGCGGCGCGCATGTCGGCGTCGCATGGCGCAAAAGTCGCCGTCGCGGAGGAATACCGCGTTGGTGGCACCTGCGTCATTCGCGGCTGTGTTCCGAAGAAGCTCTTTGTCTATGCGAGCCAATTTCACGAAGAGTTTGAAGATGCTGCTGGCTTTGGCTGGACAGTACCGCCGGCCTCATTCGATTGGGCGACATTGCGGGACAACAAAGATAAAGAGATTGACCGCCTCAATCAGATCTACATTCGCAATCTGAACAATTCAGGCGTAGAGATCATTGAAAGCCGTGCCGTCTTGAAAGATGCGCATACGGTACATCTGGTCGCGGAAGATCGAGACGTCACTGCTGACAAAATCCTGATCGCCACCGGCGCGACCGCGAATGTGCACGAAGGCCTGCCAGGCGTCGAACACGCCATCACCTCTAATGAAGCGTTTCATCTTGATGAGTTACCGAAGAAAGTGGTGGTCGCAGGTGGCGGTTACATCGCAGTCGAATTTGCAGGCATCTTCAATGGCCTTGGCATAGACACAACGCTCCTCTATCGCGGGGAAGAGATTTTGCGCGGATTTGATGACGATCTGCGTGTCACCCTGCACGAAGAGATGGAAAAGAAGGGCGTCCGCGTCGTCACGGGAAGCGTCTTCACCGAAATTGAAAAAACCGACAATGGATACAAGGCCCATTTGAGCAATGGCGAGGTGTTGGACACAGGACTCGTTATGTTTGCCATCGGGCGTAATCCCAATACAAAGAACCTTGGGCTTGAGAATGTCGGCGTTGAGTTAGGGAGCAACGGTGAGATTCTGGTCGACGAATATTCTCAGACCAATGTGGACAACATCTACGCCGTCGGTGATGTGACCGACAGGGCGGCCCTGACTCCGGTTGCGATCCGCGAAGGCGCGGCGTTCGCGGAGACGGTGTTCAACAATAATCCGCAGGCTGTCGATCACTCAATTATACCTACCGCAGTCTTCTCTCAGCCGGAGATCGGCACAGTCGGGCTCACCGAAGAAGAAGCCCGCGCCAAATATTCGACCATCGATATCTACAAATCGAAGTTCCGCGCCATGAAGCACACTCTGTCGGGACGCGACGAAAAGACAATGATGAAGCTCATCGTCGATGCCGCAACAGACAAGGTTGTGGGCTGCCACATCATCGGACCTCATTCGGGCGAAATGATCCAGGCAATCGGCATCGCTGTCACCATGGGGGCCACGAAAGCGCAGTTTGATATGACGGTCGCGGTCCATCCAACAGCGGCGGAAGAACTCGTCACCATGAAAGAAAAGTGGGTGGCGCCAGAGCTGAAAGCCGCCGATTAGTCGTCAGGCTGCAAACCTCTAAGGACCTCACGAAACAGCCCCTTGGCGAATGTCTCGTCGAGGGGCAGGTGACCGATCAGGACCCGATAAAAGAGCGGTCCATAGACCATATCTAGGGCAATCTCGATATCTGCATCCCCGCGGATTTTTCCGGCGGCAATAGCGCGTTGGAGAATCTCTTTCCCCTCCACTCGGCTCTTGAGGATCACCTGATTTCGGAAACCTTTGGCGATTTCACTGTCCTGCTCCGCCGCCGCCAGCATCAGGCGCACCTGACCCCCGCGCTTGGTCGCGAACTTTGCCACCACTTTCAGCAACTGCCGTTCGAGGTCTGCTAAAGGTGAGTCTGTTTCGCGCACGTCCGTGGCTGACGTATCGCTGGCCATAAGGGCGGCCATGGCGAGCGCCTGGGCGTTGGGCCACGACCGATAGACTGTGGGCTTTCCCACCTTTGCGCGTGTGGCGACCGCTTCCATGGTCACCGCTGACATCCCGCCTTCTTCCAGGAGCGCGCTAGCGGCCTCCAGGATTGCGCGCCGCGCAGCTTCGCTTCGGGGTCGCCCCCGTTTGGGTTTTTCGGTCTTGACTCTTTTCATCATTATGAAACACTACGTAACGTAATTAAATGGACTTGGCAAGGAGAAGGATCATGACCAAGGTCAAAGCTCACGGTCTGATGCCCTATATCGTCGTACGGGACGGGGCAGCGGCGATTGACTACTACACACGTGCCTTTGGCGCCGTTGAAAAGTACCGCTTGGAAGACCCGGCCGACGGGCGCATTGGGCACGCCGAGTTAACGCTGGGCACGTCGACCTTAATGTTGTCTGACGAATACCCGGATTTTGGCGCGTTATCGCCGGAAAGCCTGGGCGGATCGCCGGTTAAGCTTCATATTTACGTGGACGATGTGGACAGCGTTTTCGCCGGTGCGATTGAGGCAGGCGGCGTCGAGCTCCGGCCGGTCAAAGATCAGTTTTTTGGCGATCGCAGCGGCATGCTGCAGGACCCGTTTGGGCACACCTGGTTCATCGCGACCCAGACAGAGGACGTCTCCCCCGAAGAAATGCAGAAGCGCTGGGCGGAAGGAATGGAAGGATAGGTCCCTCACAAGCCGGTGACACCGATTGAAACACCGAAAGGGACTAACCATCTCAAGCACTTAGCCTTTTCATTGGAACTGATTGGGCCTATAACTTCCCGCCTTCTGAGCACGTCGCCCCAAAACGCATATTTCGCGTGACCGGGCGGTTGGATGCGTCAGAAAACTTGAGAATAAGTGTTCTTTTACAAGAGGTTAGCCATGCCGGACGGCAGCGCATCGAAAAACTGGTCCCCTTCGAGCTGGAGAGAGAAACCCATTCTCCAGGTCCCGACCTATCCGGATGCGGCCGTGGTGTCAGATGTTGAGACCACGCTGGCCAAATCTCCACCCCTCGTATTTGCCGGTGAAGCCCGGAATCTCAAGAAGGATCTGGCCGAGGTCTGCGAAGGCCGGGCGTTCCTTCTGCAGGGCGGCGATTGCGCTGAGAGCTTCGCAGAATTCCACCCGGACAATATTCGCGACACCTTCCGGGTGTTGCTCCAGATGGCGGTGGTGCTCACCTATGCGGCGGCAGTGCCGGTGGTGAAAGTCGGCCGGATCGCCGGTCAGTTCGCAAAACCGCGCTCGTCCGACAGTGAGACCATCGGTGACGTAACCCTGCCCAGCTACCGGGGCGACATCATCAACGGCATCGAATTCACCGAAGAAGCCCGCGTGCCCGATCCCCGTCGTCAGCTGCAGGCCTACAGCCAGTCAGCGGCGTCGCTCAATCTTATCCGCGCCTTCGCGACGGGCGGCTACGCCGACCTGGACTATGTTCACCGTTGGACTCTCGGCTTCGTCGGCGAAGGCGAGGGCAAGAAGCGCTACGAGGATGTGGCGCAGCGCATCACCGAAGCGCTCGACTTCATGCGTGCCTGCGGCATCGATGCGGACACTGTACCGCAGCTGCAGACCACGTCTTTCTACACGAGCCACGAGGCGTTGCTTCTGGGCTACGAGCAGGCCATGACCCGCGTCGACTCGACGTCTGGCGATTGGTACGACACCTCAGCGCATATGCTGTGGATCGGCGACCGGACGCGCCAGGCGGACCACGCCCATGTGGAATTCTGCCGCGGCGTGAAAAATCCGATCGGTATGAAGTGTGGTCCGTCCATGGAATCTGACGATCTGCTTCGCCTGATCGATATGTTGAACCCGGACAATGAGTCCGGTCGCTTGACTCTCATCTGTCGGTTCGGTGCCGAAAATGTTGAGAAACATCTGCCGACGTTGATCGAAGCTGTTGAGAAGGAAGGCCGCAAGGTGGTCTGGTCCTGTGATCCGATGCACGGCAACACCATCAAAGCATCGACCGGCTACAAGACCCGTCCGGTGGACCGGGTGCTGGCCGAAGTGCAGCAGTTCATGAGCGTACATCGTGATATGGGCACCCATGCGGGCGGTGTGCATTTTGAGATGACAGGTCAAAATGTGACAGAGTGTCTGGGCGGGGCTCAGGCAATCGGCGAAGAAGACCTGTCGGACCGCTACCACACCCACTGCGATCCGCGCCTGAACGCCAGCCAGTCATTGGAACTGGCCTTCCTCATTGCCGAAGGGCTGAAAAAGGAACGCGACAGCCGCGCACCGGAAAACAACGTCGTCTCGATCTGACGGCCTTTAATCGTAAGGTTCAAACGAGTTTTCGTCGCTGGTCAGCAGCTCAGCATACTTCTTATGCCCGAAAACTTTTGTGTGACCTCGCTTAAACATCATCATGACCTCAATGTTCTCAAGGGCATTGAGGTATTTTGAGGCTGTTACACGCTTCGCGACCTTACGTTCCACTAGGTTTGTGATCGTGCAATAAGCGTTGTTGAATATTGCGTCAACAAGTTCCCGGCTATGAATAGAAGGGAGACGCCGCTTGATATATTGATCGGTTTCATCAATCAGTGCGCAAATGGCTTTGATCTTTTGAGTGGTCCAAAGCGCGGTCTCTTCAATAGCCTCAAGCATATAGAGAATGAAAGTCTCCCAGTCTTGGTTCTGTGTAATGTTCTGGAGACCGGCGTAGTAGGCTTGCTTATTGCTCACTATGTGACGGCTTAGATAGAGAACCGGGAGAGTAAGCAACCCTTCTTTGACGAGAAACAGTATATTTAGGATGCGTCCTGTTCTGCCGTTCCCGTCCGCAAAGGGATGGATCGCCTCAAATTGATAGTGAGCGATTGCCATGCGGATTAAGGGATCGATTTCCGAGCGGTCATGAATGAACCGCTCCCAGTTCGTCATTTTGTCTTTCAGGAAGTCCTGTCCAACTGGCGGTGTATAGATAATTTTTCCGGTGAGATCGTTTTTAAGTTGAGTGCCCGTCGTTGCACGTATCTCGATATCCACATTTTTGATCTTTGAACAAACAGCAATTGCTGTTGCGCTCGAGAGTGGTTTTTGGCCTAGACTTAGAAAACCCTCGTAGAGTGCTAAGTGGTATTGGAATGCCTCCTTTGTAGCGGGTGCCGTTAGTCTGTCTTGATCGATGGCATGTGCAAATAGTTCGTTTGCCGTCGTGACAATATTCTCAATTTCAGAACTAGCTTGCGCTTCGCGTATGGGGATTGTGTTTATGAGAACCGATTGATCGGGTATCAGGGACCCAGCTTCCTTCAAGGATGCAAGTGCGGCGCGCGCGCCAATGCAAGCACGAAGAACCTTTTTGGTCTCAACATCTTGCGTTGGGGGTAAATCTGGCAGTGTGTTGTGAGGTTTGGCAGGATCGAATGTCATGTTCACAAAGCAGGTTTTTGCAGTCATATGCCGCATTAATCATGCATAAAAGCACATTTTTTGAACATTAGACAGCCTGAATGTTCAAAATATGGATTTTTTAAACATAAAACATAAGTTTTTCATTTGCCGAAACCAATAAGGCAAAGACTTCTCTAGCTAAATTAAAGCATCTCATCAGATCGGAAGTGCAAGGGACTTGAGAAGAGCGACCCCAGGCCTGGTGCCCGCCTTTTTTCTTAGCAGCAGCTATTGCTTTCGTTTTCTTCACCAAAAATCACGAAATGGCCTGCATAGGCGCCGCTCCTTAGCCGGTCTGCATCTCCGCCAGTGAGGGGCACGCGGCGGCCGCGCTGGAAGGTCCGCCCGGTTTCGTCTGTCACCTGCTCCCATGGGCCGGTATAGATCACCTCAAGACCCTCAGCCTCCGAGCTGACCGCTGGCTTGTAGGCGACATAAGTCGCAGAGCGGTATTCGATGTCTTCAACCACTTGCCACGGCGCCTGCTCCAGCTTGTCGAGCCGCACGCCTGCGAACCCCACCTCAGCGAGGGCGTCGGCAAAGCCTTCTTCTGTCAGCGCACCACTGATGCATCCGCTCCAGAGCTCGGGGTCTTCTTTCAAGTGTTCCGGTGACTCCTTGTCTGAAACAATGTCTGAAATGGCGATCCGGCCACCGGGTTTCAGCACGCGGAAGATCTCCCGAAACAGCTGAGGCTTTTCTTCATCAGAGACCAAGTTCAGCACACAGTTCGACACCACAACATCGATGCTGTCATCGGCCACCAGCGGATGTGCTCGCCGGCTTGTCTCCAGGTGTGCCTCCAGCGCTTTGAAGTCAGCCGCCGATTTCGCCGGGTGGGCGCTCAGCCAATGATCAAGCGCGTCAAGATCGGTCTTCAGATCCTGAATATTGCCGTGCCGGAATTCCACATTGTCATATCCAAGCTGTTCCGCCACCGCAGGCTGGGCGCCGCGTGAGAGCTCAAGCATGTCGTCATTGGCGTCGACGCCGATGACTTTGCCTTCCGGGCCGACAATCTGCGCGGCGATAAAGCAGATCTTGCCCCCACCAGCGCCAAGATCGAGAACCGTTTCACCGGACCGCACATAGGTCGAGGGGTCGCCGCACCCATAATCCCTGTCCAGAACTTCCTGCGGAATGATCTTGAGGTATTTCGGGTCATAGTCGACGGGGCAGCAGAGCGCTTCCTCCCGTTCAAAAGCTGCTGCGGAATACCGTTCTTTCACCGATTGCATTGTCGCGCCCTGATCTCGTGGAGGAGCGCCAACTCTTCCATAGACAGGACGCGCGCGGTACTGAATGAAATTGAATTTTTCGTGAGGAAATCAGCTCACCTTCACTCAACTCACCTTGACAAGGCGGCGCCCGAAATTCTCGCCCTCAAAGAGCCCGGCAAATGCCGCAGGCGCTGTCTCAAGACCTTCACTGATGTCTTCGGTGTAGATCAGTTTGCCCTGCATAATCCACCCACCCATCTCCGCCTGGGCATCGCGGAACTGTTTGAAATAGTCGAACACGACCAGCCCTTCCATGCGCAGGCGATGGGTGATGAAGCGCAGCGTGTTGCGGATGCCGCGCGGCTCGGGCTTGTTATATTCCGCGACCGCGCCGGAGATGATGATCCGCGCCCGCTCATTGGTATTTGCGATGGCAGCGTCCAACATCTCACCGCCGACATTGTCGAAATAGATGTCGACGCCATCCGGACAGGCGCCTTGGATCGCATCTTCCAGGTTGGCGACCTCTTTATAGTTGATGCAGGCATCGAACCCGAGCTCACCAGTGACGTAGGCGCATTTCTCTTTTGAGCCAGCGATCCCTACCGTGCGGCACCCCTTCATCTTCGCGATCTGCCCTGCCGTGGCACCGACTGGGCCGGCGGCGGAAGAAATGAGGACTGTCTCGCCTTCCTTCGGTTTTCCAAGGTCCAGGAGGCCGAAATAGGAGGTGAGACCTGGAATGCCCAGCACACCGATCGCCGCCGTCACACGGAGGGGCCCCTGAAACATGCCCGCATCCAGTTTCGCCAGACCCCGCCCATTGGAAAGCGCATGGGACTGCCATCCAAACCCGCCAGTGACCAGATCGCCGACGGCAAACTTCTCATTGTTGGACTGAACAACTTCGCCAACCATCGCCCCTTCGATCACTTCGCCGATCTGAAGCGCCGCCGCATAGCTGTCCGCCGACAGGCGCGACCGCATGCCCGGGTCAATGGAGATGTATTTGGCCTGGATGAGCAACTCATGCTCGCCCGGATCGGCCAGCTCGACATCTTCCAACCGGAAATTCTCCGGGGCAGGTTTCCCATCGGGTCGGGATGCAAGCACCCAGCGTTGGTTAGTGGTCGGCACGGTCTTACTCCTCCAAAAGACAACCCGGCAGCTGGTGCCGCCGGGCTCAGAATCTTATCAATGCGACTGGCGAAAAGCCAGACGGGTGATCAAGATGGGTCGTCGCTGATCTTCACCAGCATCTTGCCGAAATTCGCCCCCGAGAAGAGATTGAGAAATGCCTTTGGGGCATTCTCAATTCCGTCTTCGACCGTCTGTTCCGTCTTCATTTGGCCGCTGCTGATGAGCTTCGCCATCTCCGCATAAAACTCGGGAATGATGTCGAGATGGTTTGATACAATAAAGCCTTCGAGCTTCAGGCTCTTACCGACAATCTGGATCAGATTGTTCGGGCCGGGCCGTGGCTCTGTGTCATTGTACTGCTCAATCATGCCGCAGAGTGCTGCGCGCCCATGGGGGTTCATATAGTTGATAGCGGCCTGAAGATGAGCGCCGCCCACATTCTCGAAATAGACGTCAATGCCCTTCGGGAACGCGTCACGAACGGCGGCATCCAGGTCGCCACACGTCTTGTAATTGATCGCCTTGTCTATACCGGCGACTTCTTCGAGCCACTTGCATTTGTCGTCTGACCCAGCGGACCCTACGACATAGCAGCCATGCGCTTTCGCCAGCTGACAGACCACAGCACCTACAGCGCCAGACGCGGCGGACACAAAGACGTTCTCGCCGTCTTTAAGGCCGGCCACCTTGAAGAGGCCTGCATAGGCAGTCATACCCGGCATGCCGAGCGTGCCGAGATTAGCTTCAATGGGACCCATGGCCGGGTCGATCTTGTTCACCATGGTGCCGTCGGAGACATAGAACTCCCGCCAACCATTCATAGAGTTCACATAGTCGCCAACGCCGAAGTTCTCATTGTTGGACTCGATCACTTTGCCGATGCATCCGCCGTCCATGGTGGCGCCGATCTGGAAGGGGGGTACGTAGCTTTCGCGGTCCATCATGCGGCCACGCATATAGGGGTCGACCGACATCCAAAGGTTTTGGACCAGGAATTCGCCGGCGCCTGGCGAGGCCACGGGCACTTCCACGATTTGGAAGTCGCTGTCTTTCGGTTCGCCTTCCGGCCGTGCAGCCAACTGCACTTCTTTGCTGATCATGTTTGACATATCTGTCTCCTGTTAGTTGGGGGTGGTTAAATTGAATCTCAGTTTCTTGGATCAGTGTCCCAGGGAATGATGTCGGCGGTCTCGACCATCCAGGTCAGCACTTCGTCCTTCATCTCTCTGATCGTTGTTTGGCGGTTTGGGTCGTTGACGAGGTTGCGCTCCTCCAACGGATCATGCGTCCGATCGTAAAACTCATCACTCTCATACAGGCGGTAAATATAGGTCCAGTCTTTGCTCCGGATTGAAATGGCTTTGCCTGCAAGCGTCGGGTCTTCCTGCTGCAGGCTTGCTTTCAGATCGTAGGGAAATGACGCCCGCTCAACCAGATCCTCTTCACCGCGCGCATAACCGCCTTCCGAAAAGGCAAAGTCGCGGTGGTGGGTACTCGGATCGGCAAGGACCTGGCGCAGGCTTTTGCCGAAATGGGTGTGCTGCGCCTCTATCCCCGCATAGTCCAGCAGAGTGGGCAGCAGATCGACCATCTCCACCATGCTCTCCGCAGTGCCGCCTTGGGCGACACCCGGGCCACCAATGATGAGCGGATTTCGCACAAGGCACTCGTCCAGACCGCTGGTCCATTTTTCGACCTGGTCGAAATCGCCCGCATACTCGCCGTGATCAGTGAAGAAGAAGGTCATCGTATCTTCTGCGTGCCCGCTCTTCTCCAGCGCCGCCATCAGGCGGCCGAACTGAGCATCGATGCGCGAAATCATGCCGTAATAGGTGGCGACGATCTCCTGCCACTCGTCTTCCGTCAGGCGGTCGCGGCCATGAGCGTCTTTTAACACCTGCATGAAACGCGGTTTTGTCGAGAGGTCTGCCTGCGCGCGTCTTGGCATGTCGGCGCGGTCATGCAGCGCGTACCAGGGAGCCTCCACCTCGAAGGGCAGGTGGGGGAAAATCTGCGCGATGAAAAGCACCCACGGTCCCTCTGGCGCATCTTCCAGCCATTGGATGGCCGTTTGCAAATTGGCTTCATCAAGATCGACAAACGGGCCGTCGCCCGAGCCATCTTTGCCTTTGCGTTCCCCATGATAAAAAGCGCGCGCGAGGGCATCTTCACGGGGTGTGTTGTCGAATTCAAAAAACATGGTGGGCTTCGTTGTGAAGCCGTGAAAACTGGTGCTCTCTTCTAACACCCCCGGCGCGAACGTATCGCCGCGCGCGCCGGCCCAAGCCACATTATAGCCCCCATCCTTCAGGAGCTTCAGCAGATTGGGTTCCCACGGTTTGATCAGATGGGTGAGCGTGCGGTGACCGCGTACATGCGGATACCAGCCCGTGAACATGGACACACGACTGGGGCTGCACACGGAGTTCTGCGAAAAGGCATTCGTGAATTTCACGCCGCGCTCGGCGAACGCGTCCAGATGGGGCGTCTGCACAACCGGATTGCCAAACGCGCCGACGCAGTCCGCGCGCAATTGGTCAGGCATGAACATCAAAAAATTGGGGCGCTTGCTCATGCGCGTGGTCTAGACAACCTTGACCATGCGCTTGCCGCGGTTCTCACCGGCCAAAAGACCGATCAAGGCGGCGGGCGTGTTTTCCAGCCCGTCAATCACATCTTCTTGCACCTTGATTTTGCCCTCGGCCACCCAGCCTTCCAGGTCCCTTAATGCCTTCTCCCTTTCATTGGGGAAGTCGGACATGATGAAGCCTCTAAGGTTGAGACGCTTGGTGACAATAAGACCGGGGACGCCGCGTGGACCTGCTGAGGGTGGGGCGCCGTCATATTGAGAGACCGCACCGCAGCAGGCGATGCGGCCAAAATTATTCATGCGGAAGAGGGCGGCTTCCAGAATGTCACCGCCCACATTGTCGAAATAGACATCGATGCCTTGCGGTGCGACGGCTTTCAGTGATTTGAAGACCGGCTCGGTTTTGTAGTTTACCGTTTCGTCGAAGCCGAGCTCGTCTTTCAGCCATTGGCATTTCTCGTCTGAGCCCGCGATGCCTATTACGGTGCAATCTGGTACGGCTGCTTTCGCGATCTGTCCGACGAGCGTACCGACGGAGCCCGCAGCAGCCGACACGAGGATCGTTTCACCAGCCTTTGGCGTGGCGCAACGAAGAAGGCCGAAATAGGCGGTGAGCCCCGCCACACCATAGACGCTCAACAGGTGCGTCTTTGGCTCCATCGAGGGCACTTTCTGGGCGACCTTTGCGGGAACCACGGCGTAGTCCTGCCACCCCGTATCGGCGAAGACCAGGTCGCCGCCCGAGAAATCAGGCGATTTGCTCTCGATGACTTCCGCAATGGCGCCGCCGGCCATGACCTGGCCTGATTCTACAGCGTCGCGATAGGTCGCGCCCTGCATCCAGGCACGGTTGGCCGCATCCAGCGAGATATAGTGGGTGCGAAGCAAAAGGCTGCCCTCGTCAGACAGATAGGGCACCGGCGTCTCTGCGAGCTTGAAATGCTCTGGGCCCAGCTTGCCTTTGGGTGTTTCGACCAGCAGGATCTGGCGGTTTGTGGCGTCAGCCATCCTATTTCTCCCCATTTTTAATGTTTGTTGCCGCCAGCATATAGACAGGGCGAGAGCTATGCACCACCTGTAAGTCGCCAAATCCCGTACGTAATTGAGCGCACCTATTGTTCATGCACGAACAGCAAGTTAGAAACACGTTCCAAATCCGACACACAGTTGAGTCCCCAAACCCTCGATGACCGATCAGTTGAAAATAGCCCTGGCCCAGTTGAACCCGACCGTGGGCGACATTGCCGGCAACATGGCGAAAGCCCGCGCTGCGCGGACCGACGCGTCTGCGGAGGGTGCGGATCTCGTGATGTTCCCCGAGCTTTTTCTGATTGGCTATCCACCGGAAGACCTGGTCTTGAAGCCGTCTTTTCAACGCGCGGTGGATGACGCGCTGGCAGAGCTCGCGAAGGACACCGAGGACGGCGGACCCGGCTATCTGATTGGCGCGCCCTCGCTTGAAGCATCCGGTCTCCACAACTCCATGGTGTTGATCGACGGTGGCGAGATTGTCGGCAAGCGCCACAAGGTGCATTTGCCAAATTATGGTGTGTTTGACGAGCCGCGGGTTTTCAAACCTGGTAGCATGCCGGGACCGCTCCCCTTCCGAGGTGTGCGACTGGGCGTGCCCGTCTGTGAAGACATCTGGTTTGAAGACGTGACCGAGTGTCTGGAAGAGACCGGCGCCGAAATCCTGCTGGTGCCCAATGGGTCGCCATTCGACACAGAGAAACACGATGCCCGCATGCAGCATTGTGTTGCCCGGATCAATGAGACCGGCTTGCCACTTGTCTATCTAAACCAGATAGGCGGGCAGGATGAGCTCGTGTTTGACGGCGCGTCGCTCATCCTGAACAGCGACCTCTCCCTCGCCGCGCAAATGCCCGCCTGGGAGGAATGTGTCCATGTGACCACCTGGACCCGCGAGGATGGTGGCTGGGTATGCGCGAAAGGTGACGCGGCTCCGATCCATGAGGGCGATGAAGCCATCTACAATGCCTGCGTGTTGGGCTTGCGTGATTATGTCACCAAGAACCGGTTTCCGGGTGTTGTGCTGGGTCTTTCCGGCGGCGTCGACTCCGCAATCTGTGCGGCCATTGCGGTGGATGCGTTGGGCGCGGACAAAGTTCACTGCGTTATGCTGCCTTACAAATACACGGCCGAGGAAAGCGTAAGCGATGCGGAACAGTGCGCCGCGGCGCTGGGCGTGCGCTATGACAGCATTCCCATCGAGGGACCGGTGAAAGGCTTCCTCGCAGCCCTTGATCCCATGTTCGCAAACACCCAGTCCGACACGACGGAAGAAAACCTCCAGTCCCGGACCCGCGGCACCATTCTCATGGCGCTTTCCAACAAGTTTGGCAGCATGGTCGTGACGACCGGCAACAAGTCGGAAGTGTCGGTCGGCTACGCCACACTCTATGGCGACATGAATGGCGGCTATAACCCGATTAAGGATCTCTACAAACTGCAGGTGTTTGCGCTCTGCCGCTGGCGGAATGCGAACAAGCCATCGATTGGCCTTGGACCCGGCGGGGAGGTGATCCCGGTCAATATCATCACCAAGCCCCCGTCTGCGGAATTGCGCGAAGATCAGAAAGACGAAGACTCATTGCCGCCTTATGAGGTCTTGGACGACATTCTGGAGTGTTTGGTCGAGAAGGAGATGCCCGTCGCCGAAATCGTCGAGCGTGGCCACGACCATGATCTGGTGAAGCGCATCGAACATCTGCTCTACATTGCGGAGTATAAGCGTCGGCAGGCAGCACCCGGCGTGAAGGTCACCTCTCGGAACTTTGGTCGCGACCGTCGCTATCCCATCACCAACGGCTATCGCGACGCGCGGTAAGGAACATTATGACTGCTTGTCTCAGATTTGCGCCGAGCCCCACCGGCACCATACACGTCGGCAATGTCCGCACGGCCTTGTTCAACTGGCTGCTGGCGAGGAAAGAGGGCGGTACCTTTATTCTGCGTTTGGACGACACCGACACGGAGCGGTCAACGCAGGAATATGCCGACAAGATTGTCGCCGATATGGCATGGTTGGGCCTGACCCACGACAAGATTTTTCGTCAGTCGGACCGCTTTGATCGCTATGCCGAGACGGTGGAGCAGCTGAAGGCCGAAGGCCGCCTGTATCCCTGCTACGAGACACCGGATGAGCTGGACCGCAAACGCAAACGGCAATTGGGTCGGAAACTGCCCCCCGTCTATGACCGCGCCGCGCTCAACCTGACCGAAGAAGAGAAAGCCGCGTTTGAGGCCGACGGCCGCCAGCCGCATTGGCGCTTCAAGCTTGACCCTGAAGTGGTCGAATTCGACGATCTGTTTTTGGGGCCGGTGAAAGTCGACACCAAGAGCCTGTCTGATCCGATCCTCATTCGCGGCGATGGGTCCTACCTCTACACCCTGCCGAGCGTCGTGGACGACATCGATATGGGCATCACCCACATCGTGCGCGGCGAGGATCATGTGACCAACACCGGCGCACAAGTGCAGGTGTTCCGTGCTCTCGGCGCTGAGCCGCCGATCTTCGGACATCATTCTCTCTTGCTGAATGAAGAGGGACAGCCTCTCTCGAAACGTCTTCGGGGCGAATATTCAATTGAGTCGCTCAGGGACTCCGGCTTTGAACCGATGGCGGTGAATTCCTTCCTGGCAAAACTGGGCACGTCTGATGCGGCCGTCGCCCGCGATCAGCTCACTACGCTGGCGGACGAGTTTGCACCGGCGGATGTCGGGCGATCCGGCCACCGTTTCGACAAGAGGGAATTGGAGCGTGTTAACGCTGCCCTTCTTCATGCCATGCCATTTGAAGATGTGGTGGGCCGTCTGGCGGAACGCGGGATAGACGGCGGCGCGGAATTTTGGGACGCGGTTCGCCCCAACCTCACCCTCTTCGATGGTGTCGCGGAATGGTGGCACGTTGCCCATGGACCGGTCGAACCTCTCATCGAAGCGGAAGATGCTGATTTCATCACCGCGGCGGCGGCCGCACTGCCTGCGGAGCCCTGGGACGAGACGACCTGGAAGAGCTGGACAGGCACGCTCAAGGAAGACACGGGCCGGAAGGGGAAAGCGCTCTTCATGCCCTTGCGTTTGGCGCTGACAGGTCTTCGCCATGGACCTGAGCTCGCAAACCTGCTACCTCTTCTCGGGCGCGAGCGGGCCTTGGCCCGTTTGAGTGGGCAAAAAGCTTGAAACTGGACATTAACGGCGAGACCGATCCGATGAATATCATCAACGCGATCATTATTAAGGGTCTGATTATCAGCGGCTAATAGCATTGGCCGCCGCCGTTCGAGCACGTTTTCTTCAGAAATTCAGACGCAAAGAACCGGCCGGTGGCGACACAGGAACGGACGGCATATTTTTTGCCGAAACTGGATAAGTAATATGAGCAAAGAACGGCTTTATCTTTTCGACACGACGCTGCGCGATGGTGCGCAGACACAGGGCGTAGATTTCTCTGTCGAGGATAAGCGGCTCATTGCAGGCCTGCTCGACAAACTGGGCGTCGACTATGTGGAAGGCGGATATCCAGGTGCTAACCCAACGGACACGGACTTCTTCTCCAGCGACCCGAAGCTGAGCAACGCAACGTTCACGGCGTTCGGCATGACCAAACGGGCGGGGCGGTCAGCGGACAATGATCCCGGCCTTGCAGCAATCCTCGACAGTTCAGCGGCGGCTGTCTGCCTGGTTGCAAAAAGCTGGGACTTCCATGTGGACGTGGCCCTCGGCATCACCAATGACGAAAACCTAGAGACCATCACAGACAGCGTGCGCGCCATCATCGGTCGCGGTCGCGAGGCCATGATCGATTGCGAGCATTTTTTCGATGGCTACAAGGCAAACCCTGACTATGCGCGGGCCTGCGTCAAGGCGGCATTGGATGAAGGTGCGCGCTGGGCGATCCTCTGCGACACCAATGGCGGAACGCTTCCTCACGAGGTGGAGCAGATCGTCGCCGACCTCACCAAAGAGTTTCCCGGCGAGCGTCTGGGCATTCATTGTCACAACGACACGGAAAATGCGGTGGCCAATACGCTTGCGGCTGTCCGATCAGGTGTGCGTCAGATTCAAGGCACGCTCAACGGTCTGGGAGAGCGCTGCGGCAACGCCAATATGGTGTCACTGATTCCGACTCTTCTTCTGAAGCCGGAATATGCAGACCGATTTGAGATCGGTGTGACCGAAGCGCAGCTGAAGGACCTGACCCATGTATCGCGCACGCTGGACGAACTCCTGAACCGCGCGCCGGACAGATATGCACCCTACGTGGGGGAGAGCGCCTTTGCGTCGAAGGCCGGCATCCATGTCTCGGCCATTTTGAAAAATCCGTCCACTTACGAGCATGTGGAGCCGGAAAGCGTTGGCAACAAACGCCATATCTCTGTCTCGGATCAGTCAGGGCGCTCCAACGTTCTGGCTCAATTTGAGGCGGCAGGTATCGACGTCGATAGCAAGGACCCCCGCATTAATCGCCTGTTGGAAGAGGTGAAAGAGCGCGAATATCTGGGTTACGCCTACGATGGCGCGGAGGCCTCTTTTCAGCTGCTCGCCCGAAAGATGCTGGGGCAGGTGCCTGAATATTTCACGGTCAACTCCTTCCGCGTCCTGGTCGAGCGTCGGTACAACGCGTTGGGCGAATTGGTGACCGTGTCAGAAGCCACCGCCAAGGTGGTTGTGGACGGAGAACAGTTTATCTCGGTGGGCGAGGGGAACGGTCCGATCAACGCTCTCGATGAAGCGCTGCGCAAGGACCTCGGCAAATACCAGTCTTACATCGACGAAATCCGCCTTGTGGACTTTAAGGTGCGTATCCTCACGGGCGGCACCGAAGCGGTCACCCGGGTGCTGATCGAAAGTGCGGATGGGGATGGCAACCGCTGGTTCACGGTCGGCGTGTCGCCCAACATTGTCGATGCGTCTTTCCAGGCGCTCACAGACAGCATCACCTACAAGCTTCTGCGCGACGGCGCACCTGCGCCGTTGTCCTCTGACACTCAGACCACGCTGAAACAGCCTGGGAGCTAAGCGCTTTCTGCCTGCGTCGCCATGCCCATGATCAGGTGGCGGATAGAGGCTTCCAATTCTTCCTGAGGGACCGGGCGATCGCTGTGCATGGCAACCAGGGCGGCCTCAGCCAGCACCGCATTCAGAAACCGGGCCGCAATCTCAATAGACGGCACGGCAATTTCTCCTGCCTCCGAGGCCGCTCTGAGGCCCGCTGTCATCAGGCCAAGGCTCGATTCGGCTTCCAGGTCGCGGGCACGCTCCCAGCCCAGCACCTGAGGGGCCTGATCGATCAAAATCGCCGCAATCTCGGGCTTTCTGACCTCTTTCAGCCAGGAGAGACAGGAGTTGATCAGGCTTTCCAGGGGCGACTCCGATTTCTTGGCCGCCCGGCCGGAACGCTTGATGGCGCCGTCTGCAGACGCCACGAAAACCGCTTCAAATACGTCCCGTTTGGTCGGGAAGTGATAATACATCGCCCCCCGACTCACCCCGGCCTTCGCCAGAATGTCGTCGGTGGAGGTTCCCTCAAACCCTTGATTTGCAAAGAGTTTTTCGGCGGAACTGATGAGTGAGCTGCGTGTCGCAGCACGTCTTTCTGATTGAGTAGCCATAAAAGGACTTTACATCAAACTTCTTCGTAGGTAAAACAGACAGACAGTCGGTTTTTTAAATCCCCCTCGTTTTTTAACTCAGGAGAGACGTTATGAGCAGTTACCCCGAAAACTTCGACCACATGCTGGCGGCCTGGAACGAAATGGATCTGTCCAAAGTTCGTGGACACCTGGAAAAAGCCGTTGCCCCCGATGTGCACTTTCTCGATCCGAAAAAGGATGTGACAGGCATCGATGCCTTCGTTGAGATGATCCACGAGTTCCGGACGGAGATCGCGCCAGAGGCTATCAACTCACGCGCGAGCGGCATCGACTCGCACAACGGCTTGTATCGCTACAATTGGGCTATACATAATGGCGACGAACTGGCACTGACCGGGTTCGACATGTGCATGATGAACGACGATGGAATGATTTCCGCTGTCTATGGTTTCTTCGGGCCTCTGCCTGAACTCGAAGCCTGATTTCAAGCCCGGCTCTCAAGCGGAAGCCCGCTCATCCGGGCTTCCGGTAAAGGTGAGCTGGGGTGAGTACAAATCTGGAGAAGGACGCTGGGCGCGAAGCCCTGTTGGGCGGCATCGGCGCGGCATCCGGATATGCGTTTTGGGGCCTGACCGTCATCTTCTATAAGCAGCTCACCCATGTGTCTGCTTATGAAGTTCTCGCCCATCGCACGCTTTGGAGCGTAGTGCTCACCGTCGGACTGATTATTCTGTTCAAGCGGCGGGCCGCTTTTGTTGCAGCGTTGACAAACAAGCGGTTGCTCCTGACCTTGACCGCGACCAGTCTGATCATCGGCACGAACTGGTTTGTCTTCATCTATTCGATCAACGAAGAGCGGGTGCTGGAGACAAGCCTCGGCTACTACATCAATCCCCTGATCAGCGTGTTGATCGGCGTTGCTTTTCTTTCGGAAAAACTGACACCGCCTCAGATTGCCGCCGTCGTGCTTGCTGCCATCGGCGTGCTCTGGATGACGATAGATTTCGGCGCTGTCCCCTGGATTTCGCTCTTCCTCGCCGTGACCTTCGCGATCTATGGATATCTTCGCAAAATCACAGACGTAGAACCGTTGGAGGGGCTCTCTATCGAAGTCTTGATCCTTCTGCCTTTCGCGATTGGCTATCTGATCTTCATGGAAAGCGCTGCGGGCACGGCGCTGATGCATGAAAGTGCCTGGACCGTCTTCCTGCTGATGCTGGCAGGCCCAATGACGGTCATCCCGCTCTTCCTGTTCAACTATGGGGCGCAGCGTATCCGCTTGGCCACCTTGGGCCTGATGCAATACCTCGCGCCGACAGTGCAACTGGTGATTGCCGTCTGGATGTACGGCGAGCCGCTGACCGACACCCACCTCATCACGTTCGGTCTTATCTGGGCAGGCCTGGCGCTCTTTAGTTGGGATACCTGGCGCCGCGAACGGGAGCTTCGCCGCGTTGCACGGGCGGCGTAGCCGCGCCCTTGAGCGAATCGTTGATTTGAGGGTCACCGCGCCATAGCCTTCCCCCACGGCTTGGCCCGCGCCGCCCCCCTCCATTGGGGAAGCATCGCACATGTGGGGTACTCAACTCATCGAACCGTCTGTTCGAGCATGCGCAAAAGGAGGGATTGCGACCACCGCTCGCAATAGGAGGTTCTCGTATGAGACTGTCTGCCCCAATCTATCGCCTAAAACGTCAAGCAAAGCTGATGTCGCGCAAAGAAGCGATCACCCTTCACAAAGCATTGGACCGTGTCGCCAGACAAGAAGGCTTCCAAAGCTGGAGCCATCTTGCAAAACGGTATGCCGACGAGAGGCCGGCTTCTCGTATTTTGCAAGAGCTGCAACAGGGCGACCTTGTGCTGTTGGGCGCACGGCCGGAGCACGGCAAGACCCTGATGGCGCTGGAGATTGTCGTCGAAGCGATTAAGGCGGGCGCGGAAGGCGCCTTCTTCACCTTGGATTACAATGACGCAAACGTGGTCCAAAGACTGAAGTCCATTGGCTGCGATCCCCAAAAGCTGGGAAACACCTTTCTCCTGGACACGTCCGATGACATCGACGCCGACTACATCGTTGATCGCTTGAGGGAGAAACCCCGCGGCACAATCGTTGCCATCGACTATTTGCAGATACTGGATCAGCGACGCACTAGTCCCGAGATAAATCAGCAGATCGAGAAGTTGAAGAATTGGGCCGCCGTCTCCGGTCACATCCTGATTCTGATTTCCCAGATTGATCGGAAATATGAGCTTAGCGCCCATGACCTGCCCACGCTGGCGGATGTGCGTACGCCTAATCCGCTCAATCTGTCGCTCTTCACCAAATCCTGTTTCCTGAGCGAAGGTGAGGTAAAGCTCGAGGCAGTCGCCTGAGTGTTGAAACAAAGGAGCCGGGGCATACGTTCCGGTTCCTCCATTCCTACTAAAGCGCGGCTTCGATTCGCGGCAAGACGTCTTCAATACGGTCGACGACCGCATATTGACCGCGGATTGACGAGCGCACGAACCCCTGATCGATCATATGGTCGAACAGGCTGATCAGCGGATCCCAGAAATTGTTCAGATTGAGGAACAGAATAGGTCGGTTGTGACGCCCGAGCTGCGCCCAGGTGAGCATCTCAATCACTTCTTCCAAGGTCCCGATCCCGCCCGGCAGGGCGAGAAAGGCGTCCGCCCGCTCGAACATTTTCTGCTTGCGCTCATGCATGGAGGAGACGACCAGGAGCTCGCTCACCTCGTTGTAAGCGATTTCTTTGGTCTGCAGAAAATCAGGAATAATGCCGGTAACATGGCCGCCGTCAGCCATCACCCTTCGGGCACAGATACCCATCAGGCCAATGCCGCCGCCGCCATAAACCAGTCCCACATCGTTCGCGGCGAAGGTTCGGCCGAGGCTCTCTGCCATTTCGGCGAATTCAGGGGCGTCGCCTTTGCTGGACCCGCAATAGACGCAGACATTTAGGCGGGGCATGCGATCTCCTGGCTCTTTCTGGGGCGTTGGGGCTTCAAATTGGTGCCGTATTTGCACTCTAACGTCATAACCACTGTGTACTGTTGCCTGCGTCCCAGTCTGGAACAGGTGTTAACCATGCATGTGGCTGAAGGAAGCATTTTCTGGATAGCCAGGTAGCATGCACCAGTAGAATAGCCAGGACGGAAGAAACCGAAAGAGGGGTCTGTGCCAATGTCATCGCGAAACCTAGCCATTGGCGGTGCGGCTGCCGCAGCGATTATCGCCATCATCATCGCCTTGTCTCTGTTCATGGGCGGCGATGATACCGACGAAACGGTTGCGACGTCTCCCGTGGGTCAGCCTCAGCAGACCACGCCGACAGAAGAAGTTGCCGAGAAAATTGTCCCGACCTTCGACATCGTCCGTGTCGAAAGAGACGGCATGGCTGTGATTGCAGGACGTTCCGAACCGCGCGCCACGATCACGCTGAAGCGCAATGGTGCAGCTATTGCGACGGCAGAGGCTGATGGCCGCGGCGAATGGGTAATCGTTCTGGACACGCCGCTGGCACCCGGCGACGTGGAACTGACGCTGACCGCTCGCAATCCGGATGGTAGTGAAATCGACTCCATCCAGTCGGTTTCCGTTTCAGTTCCTGAGCAGGAAGGCGGCCAGGCGCTTGTCGTGCTCGCAGAACCGGGTAAGGCAAGCCGTGTGTTGCAAGGTCCGGGCGTTCCGTCCGATGCCGGCAATCTTGTTCTTGAAGCTGTGGACTATGACGAAAATGGAAACGTCATTATCTCAGGCGTTACAGAACCGAACACAAAGGTACGAATCTACCTAGACGATCAATCTATTGGCGATGCGACATCGGATGGCGAAGGCCGCTGGGAACTACGCCCGAACGGCGCGGTGGAGCCTGGCACCTACACCATGCGCATTGATCAGCTCGATGCTAACGGGCAGGTCTCCGCGCGCGTCGAAGTACCGTTTGAGCGGGGCGTCGCCGAAGAAGTGCGTCGGCAGATCGCAGAAGGTCAGGTTGTCATCCAGCCGGGCAACAATCTCTGGAACATTGCTCGTCAACTCTATGGCAGCGGTTTCCGCTACACGGTGATCTATCAGGCGAATCGGGATCAGATCCGGGATCCAAACCTGATCTATCCGGGGCAGATCCTATCGACACCGGCCGAGTAATGGCGCCTGCGCTGCGTTCCAGGAGGCTGCAAACGCGGCCCTTGGCACTAGGAGCCATACGCCCTAAATAGTGAGAACGCTTGTTCCGCACCCCGGTCCTGCGGGCCGGGGTGTTTTGCTGCATTCTGCGAACATCCGAAGAGACAGACGGAACGGGCCAAGAGGAGGGCGTATGACGCCACGCATCGGCGCGATGAACGAACCAGTTGACCTGTCTCTGCCTCCGCAGACGACAAGTACGTACCGCGCCGTTCTGCCGCTACTCTGGCCAGAAGGCCGCGCAGATCTCCGAACCCGCGTCGTGCTGGCCTTCATCGCGATGTTTGCCGCGAAGGTTTTCACTGTCTACGCGCCTTTCTTCTACCGCGATGCTGTCGACGCCCTGACGGCCGATGAGACTTCTACGGCAGCGATGGTTGCCGTGCCCGTCGCGTTGGTGGTGGCATACGGCGTCGCCAGGATCATGATGATTGCCATGGCGCAACTGCGCGATGGCCTGTTTGCCCGCGTGGGACAAAACGCTGTCAGAACACTCGCATTGCGCACGTTCAAGCATATCCATGCGCTATCGCTCCGCTTTCACTTGGAACGTCGAACCGGGGGCTTAAGCCGCATTATCGAGCGCGGCACCAAAGCAATCGAGTTTTTGCTGCGGTTCTCGCTGTTCAGTATTTTCCCGACCATCATCGAACTGCTGCTGGTCGCAGGGATCCTTTGGTGGAATTTCGATTGGCGCTATGCGGCGGTCACCGGCGGCATCATTTCTCTCTATATCGCTTTCACTTACTGGGCGACTGAATGGCGCACGGCCATCCGTCGGGAGATGAATGACCGCGACACAGAAGCGAATACGAAGGCAATTGACAGTCTCCTGAACTATGAGACGGTCAAATATTTTGGCAATGAGAACCACGAAAGCGGCCGATATGACAAGGCAATGGCCGGCTACGAAGGGGCAGCGATCCGCACCTCCACGTCGCTCTCGATCCTGAACACCGGGCAGACCCTCATTTTCACGCTGGGCCTGATAACGCTCATGCTGATGGCGGCCTATGGCGTCGCCGAAGGAACACTCACGGTCGGTGAATTTGTGATGGTGAACGCTTTCATGATCCAGCTGTCGGCACCTCTCAATCTGTTGGGTTCCGTCTACCGAGAGATCCGGCAGGCGCTTGTCGACATGGAAACCATGTTTGGCCTCATTGCGGTGCCACCTGAGATTGTGGACCAACCGGGTGCGGCTGACCTCAAGGTGTCTGGCGGCGCCATCCGATTTGAGGATGTGTCTTTTTCCTACGACCCGGACCGGGGTATTTTAAGCCACGTTTCGTTTGAGGTGCCGGCCGGCAAGTCCGTTGCCTTGGTCGGGCCCTCTGGCGCCGGCAAATCCACCATCAGCCGCATCCTGTATCGCTTTTACGATGTGCAGGAAGGGTCGGTCACCATTGACGGGCAGGAGATTTCGAGGGTCACCCAGGACAGCTTACGAGCCGCCATCGGCATCGTTCCGCAGGACACAGTCCTCTTCAACGATACGATCCGCTACAATATTCGCTACGGCCGACCGGATGCGACCGATGCCGAGGTGGAAGAAGCGGCCCGGCTCGCGCAAATTTCAGACTTTATCGCGGGTCTGCCGCGGGGCTATGACACGATGGTGGGAGAGCGAGGCCTCAAGCTCTCTGGGGGCGAAAAGCAAAGGGTTGCAATCGCTCGCACCATTCTGAAAAACCCGCCGATCCTGATGCTGGATGAAGCGACGTCTGCGTTGGACAGCGCAACAGAGAGGGAGATTCAAGCCGCATTGGGGATCATCTCTGAAAATCGGACCACGCTGATCATCGCCCACCGCCTGTCCACGGTCGTCGACGCTGATGAGATTTTGGTTCTTGAAAAGGGACAGATCGTTGAGCGAGGGAGCCACCGGCAATTGCTCGCGATGTCTGGGACCTATGCGGATATGTGGAACCGGCAGCTGGAAGAAGCTGCGGAAACCCAGGCGTTAAGCGAACCCCAAAACGTCTAAGACAGCGCTTAACCTCAAGCCATTGCCGCTGTAAGGTGGGCGAAATAGCGGTAAGGCCGCGCAATCAAACTCAGGAACCGTTAATGGACGCACTCACCTCTGTTCTCGTGCCAATTCACAAAGAAGGGCACAGGTTCATCCTCATTTTCGCCGCCGTCACCTTGCTTCTGTTCCTGCTTTGGGAACCGCTTGGCTGGCTCGGCGTCATTTTGACGGCCTGGTGTGCCTACTTTTTCCGTGATCCTGACCGCCTCACGCCTGCTCGCGAGGGATTGTTGATCTCGCCCGCGGATGGTGTGGTCAGCCTGATCACAGAGGCAGCCCCGCCGCCTGAGCTGGGTCTAGGAGAAATGGCGCGGCCACGCATCAGCATCTTCATGAATGTCTTCAATTGCCACGTAAACCGCTCGCCTGTATCGGGCACCGTCACCCGGACCGCCTACCGCCCAGGACTTTTTCTGAATGCCGAACTCGACAAAGCAAGCGACGACAATGAACGTCACTCGCTGGTCATCGATACAGCCGCCGGCAAGAGCTATGTGGTGGTTCAGATCGCCGGGCTCGTCGCCCGCCGGATTGTGAATGAAATCAAGGATGGGGATGCACTGCAGGCCGGCGAACGGTTTGGCCTGATCCGCTTTGGGAGCCGGGTTGACGTTTACCTTGAACCCGGCGAAGCCCCGCTGGTTTCTGTCGGCCAGACCATGATCGCCGGTGAAACGGTGCTCGCCGACACCCGGTCGGAGGAAACGGCAAGGCTTGCAGAAATCCGCTAGGGGACGGAGACTGAGCGTCTGAGAGTTAGAGTTGATGGAATAGAGGAGCAGCCTATGGCGATCTCTCCATTCGGATCCCGCGACAATGTCCCTGGCACCCATCAGCGCCGCGGTCTTAAGACCCTGCCAATCCGCAGTCTTGTGCCCAACAGCCTGACGGTCATGGCGCTATGCGCTGGCTTGACATCTATTCGATTTGGGCTGGACGGCAGATTTGAGCTGGCGGTGCTGGCAATCTGCGTTGCCGCAATCCTGGATGGCCTGGATGGCCGCGTAGCACGGCTCCTCAAAGGCACAACCAAGTTTGGCGCAGAGCTCGACTCTCTTTCCGATTTCCTCTGCTTTGGTGTGGCCCCTGTCATGCTGCTTTACCTGTGGACCCTGGATAGCCTGGGCGGTCTCGGTTGGATCGTCGTTCTAGGATTTGCGGTTTGCTGCGCGCTGCGGCTGGCACGCTTCAATGTGGCGATCGAAGACCCTGACAAGCCGGCCTGGACCGCAAACTATTTTGTGGGTGTCCCGTCTCCTGCGGCAGCCGGTCTGGTGATGCTGCCGCTCTACCTCTCCTTCATCGGCATCGAATTCCTGAAAGATGTGCCCGTTCTCGTGGCAGCCTATGTCGGGGGCATTGCCTTCTTGATGGTGAGCAAGATCCCGACCTTCTCCGGCAAAAGATTGGGCATGCGGGTACGTCGGGATGAAATGCTGCCGGTGCTCTTAGGCGTTGCTTTGTCTGTCGCGGTTCTGTTCAGCTATCCCTGGATCACCTTGAGTGTTCTGGTTGCTGCTTATCTTGCAGTTCTGCCGATCAGTACCATGCGCTACCGCCACCATCAGAAGCGCACGGCTTTTGTCTCAGATGATGACGAAGACGAATTCCTGGCGGATTCAAAGTAGAAGGCCCCGCTGTTTCAGCAGGGCCTTCCAATTCCACGACAAGATGCTCCTTCGAAATCAGCCTTCTATTCGGCTGGTTGAGAATGGCTCCAGCTTTCTGGGGTGCGGCGCAGGAACCTGCTTTCCTGGAACGACCGCTTCAAGCGGCTAGGCGCTACAAGGAGCACTGGAACCAGAACCAAGGTCAGGAGTGTCGAGAAGCCAAGGCCAAAGATGATTGCCGTTGAGAGCTGCACCCACCAGGCGGCGACCGGGCCGCCATAGGTAATCTCGCGAGCAAAAAAGTTGACGTTGACCTGAATAGCCATGGGCAAAAGCCCAAACATGGTTGTAATGGTCGTCAGCAGGATGGGCCGCAGTCGCTGGCCGGCTGTTCGAAGGATGGCTTCAATTTCGTCCATTCCGTCTCGCAGCAGGCGTTGGAACGTGTCGATCAAAACGATCGAATTGTTCACCACGATCCCAGCAAGCGCAACGATCCCTGTCCCCGTCATGATGATGGAGAAGGTTTGTCCGGTCACGATCATGCCGAGCAGCACACCCACCGTTGAAAGAACAACGGTTGAGAGCGTCAGAACAGCAAAGTAGAAGCTGTTGAATTGGGTGAGCAGGATGATGAACATCAGGAAGAGTGCCGCAAGCATTGCTTTGCCAAGGAAGTCACCGGCTGCTGCCTGTTCTTCATTGGCCCCGCGAAACTTTACGGTCACCCGCGGATCAATTGTCTGGGTTTTTATCCACTCTTTAAGTTCCTGAACTTTCGCATCTACATTAATTTTGATGCCAGTGTCCGGGTCTATTGCGGTATTGGCTTTGATCATAAACCGCCGACTACCGTCAATGCGTTCTATGGTGGAGACCTGTTGCTGCGGTTCGCGAGAGACAAAGTTACTGATTGGTACGAGGCCGTTATTTGTCCTGATCCGCAGTTGATCGAGTTGTGCCACACTTCGATATTCATTTGGGTAGCGCACACGAATATCAACTTCGTCCTCAGCATCATCCGGACGATAATTGCCAATGAGAATGCCGTTGGTCACAAGCTGAACGGTGGCACCGACTGTCGTAATGTCGGCGCCAAAGCGACCCGCCATCTCGCGGTCGACCGACAGCACCCATTCAATGCCAGGCAATGGACGCGAGTCTTCAAGGTCGATGAGTTCTGCGTCGTTTTCTTCCAAGTAGTTGCGGATGAACGCCGTCGTCGCAATCAAAGCTTCTTCACTATCAGAAGTCATTTGAACTTGGATGTCTTTGCCTGTCGGCGGCCCATCTTCCCGTTTACGGACCTCGACGGTGATCCCTGGTATCTCTGAAGATTTCTGTCTGATTTCTTCCAGGATGATGGCGCCTTTGCGACGTGTTTCATACTTATCAAGTTCGATCATCATCTCGGCGATCAGGTCAGCAGGCCTGTCGCCGCCACCTTGTCCAGGACCGCCACCGCCGACATTTGTGCCTGCCTGTGAGAATACGGTACGGACACCGGCCGTCGACAGAGCGATCTCCTCGACCTCTTGTGCAAGACGTTGCATGTCGGTCGCAGACAAGTTGCCGCGCGCGCCCACCAAAATGATGGCCTGCTCCGGTTCCGTATCGACGAAAAACTCCACGCCGTTGCCAAAAGAGCCGTAGGCGACAATCGTGCTGACCAGCACGACGCCAGCACCGCTAAGGACCAGGAGCGGTCGGTGGACAAGCTTGTCCAACATACGAACATAGGTGCCGGTCAGCCCGGGAAGATCTCGCACATCGCCTGTTTCGGCTCCTGCAAGCATCTTGAGAACGTCGCTGTCCTGGTCTTCTGTTTTCCCGACAAGTGAGCCGAGAACCGGCAGGAACAGCATCGCGGTGATGAAGGACGCCGTCAGCACCACGATCAATGTGATGGGCAAGTAGGACATGAACTCACCACTCACACCCGGCCAGGCGAGCATGGGTAGGAAGGCAGCCAGGGTGGTCGCTGTTGACGAGGCGATGGGCCAGAACATGCGTTTGGCGCCGAGAGAATAGGCCTTAAGACGGTCTAGCCCCTCTGCCATTTTTCGGTCGGCATATTCAACAACGACGATGGCGCCATCGACGAGTATACCGACTGAGAGCAACATCCCGAACATCACCATCATGTTCACCGTCATGCCCATGATTGAAAGGAACAAGAAGCCGATCATGAAGGAGGTCGGGATCGCGATCCCAACAAGAAGCGCAGAGCGCATGCCAAGCGCTGCAACACAGACGATCATCACCAACGCGATCGCCGTGATGATGGAAGCTTGCAGCGAGCCGAGCGCACGGAAGATCCAGGTCGACGCGTCCAGCGTGTAGTTCACTTGAATTTCGTCGGGCCAGGTCTCAGAAAAGCTCTCGACGATGTCCACCACCTGCTGGTTGTTATCGACGATGTTCTCACCGATCCGCTTGGTGATCTGTAACGCAATGGCTGGCTGCCCGTTAAAGCGGGCAAAGGAGTCTACATCCTTGAAAGTCCTGCGAATGTCGGCGAGATCAGAAAGGGTAACGACGCCATCGCCGGACACTTTGATGGGTAGATTGAGCACATCGTCGCGGTCCTCGAAGAGACCTGGTACTTTTACTGAAAACCGTCCTTCGCCCGTATTGACTGCGCCGGCGGCAACAAGGCGGTTATTGAGCGATACCGCGTTGATGAGCTCGGATTGCGAGACGTCATAGGACTCCATGCGGGAGGGATCGATGATCACCTCAAGCAATTCTTCCCGGTGCCCCACAAGCGCAGCTTCCAAGACTGTCGGAACGTTCCCCTCAATTTCATCTTTCAACGCACGAGCGTGCTGAAACAGCGTGCGTTCCGGCACGTCTCCTGACAGCGTGACAATAAGGACAGGGAATAGAGATGTGTTGAACTCGGTGATCGTGGGTTCTTCCGTATCACTCGGCAACTCGGCCTGCGCCAAGTCAACTCTTTCGCGAACGTCCGCAAGCGCCGTGTCTTTGTCAAAGCTCACGTCGAATTCAAGAATGATCCCCGCATGACCTGTAGAGGCGATGGCGGTCAGTTCGTCCAGGCCCTCTAGCGATCTGAGTTCCGTCTCCATCGGCTTGATCAACAGACGCTCCGCGTCTTCCGGAGAAATGCCCTGATGGACAATGGACACGTAGAATACGGGGATCTGAATGTCCGGATCCGCCTCTTTTGGGATGGAGATGTAAGAGGAAACGCCGGCCAGAACCATCAGAACCATCAATGTCATGACGGTTCTGGTGCGGGCTATCGCGGCATCGATAAAGCTGTTCATGAGGCAGCCCCCATCTCGTCTTCATATGTCACATCTACGGTCTGCCCGGGGACGACAAAATCTTGTCCGACAGTAATGAGTTTGGCGCTGGTAGGCAGGCCCGTGACCCAGACGCCGTCGGGACCATCCGCCAATATCTGCACACGTTTGAAGTGGACCACATTGTCGTCATCGAGGATCCTCAACCCAATGGTTCCCGCATCATCCAGACCCAGAATGGAGGGTGGCACGCGATGGGCCATAACCTCGGTGCTGGGCACACGGATCTCAGCGGTGACGCCTGAGCGCAGCTTGCGATCAGGGTTCGGAACTTCAAGTTCAACCCGGAATGTACGTGTCGCTGCATCCGCTGTGGTCGAGATGAAGCGAACTTTGCCCTCAACAGTTTCACCGGTGACCAGCGTCGCGGTTCCCATTGTTCCTTCCTGCAATTTGTCCACATCGGTTTCGGCAACCTGACCAATCACAAGGAAGGGGTCCATATCCACAATAGTCGCACATGGTTGTGAAACTTGAAGATAGTCGCCGACCTCAACAGGCCGGGCATCCATCACACCATCAAAAGGGGCGAGTATTCTTGTGTGGCTAAGCTCAACTTCTTGCTGCTTCACCTGGGCGCGCGCTGCATCGTAGGCGGCTTGAGAAGCTGCTGCCTGAGTCTCGGACCTGTGGCCGCGGGCCGCTAGCTTCTGAGCCGCGTCGAGCTCAAGCCAGCGCTGTCGCATCAAAGCTTCGGCCTCAGCCATCCGTGCATCACGTGCATTGAGGGACAAACGGCAGATCACATCACCCTTTTCCACCGTAGAGCCTTTTTCTACGGGCAGTTCTACGATGGTTCCAGATGTCTCGGCACGGACCTGAACCGACCTGACGGCTTCTGTCCGACCGCGAATAACCACTTCTGTGTGACGGGACTCGGCATGAAATATCGCGGCGCGGACTCTCGGAGTTCGCGCAGCCGGATCGTCTGTGCTGGCTGGAGCGACCACCTCGCCGTCCTCCGTGACCACGGCCACATCAGCTTCGCCATTGCCGATCTGGCCTGACAGAACCCATGCGCCGATGATCGCCGCAATGATCAGCGCCAATATGTGAGAACGCCGCAAGCTCATCTTCTTTAACCTTCTATTCTTGGCCACTTAGCGGGCCTTAGTACCGACCTTCAGGACGGCTTGTTGTTTTAGGAACCGGCTTCGTCAGCGTACCGGTGCCACCTCATTATTACGGACCGGATCTTCCACCAGGTGCCTGTTTTCAGAGATAAACTTCAAGGAAGCGTCCATAACAGCCTCCCCATACTTCCGGACAAACTCCTGTCCCGAATTTACGCAACTATCTTGTTCAGACCGAAGCTCTTGAAGTTCGCGTTGAATGCCTTGAACGCGGTCTTCTATGAGGCTGGTAACACGCTCGGGCGACAATGCGTCGGCGAAGAGCATCACAAAGAGAAACTCAGACTTGAAGCGGTCCTCCGCAAGGGGCCGCGCAAGTGCCAGCTCGAGCTCACGTCGGCCGTCGGCCGTAATTGAATAGATTTTCTTATCGGGCCGGCCACCTTGCTGCTGTGATTTACATGTGAGCAAACCATCATCTGTCAGCCGGGTGAGGGCGGGATATATCGAGCCGAAGCTTGCCTCGTGGAAATGAGAAAAAATGCCGGTTTCGAACATTTTCTTGATCTCATATCCCGTTGCGTCGCCCAGATCGAGCGCGCCAAGGCAGAGTGTTTTTACGTCCATTCTTCCAATAGGGCCTCTTTTTGGGGGAAAACGAGGCTTCCACGCTGTTTCGGGGGTCGCGTATCGTGGCTATATATAGGTTCGATATATCACACGCCAAGGCGCAGCAAGGAAGAAATTGTAAGATTTTGTAACGAAATCAGCGATGTGGAGGGTGACACGTCGGCCGGGTGGGTGAGACCGCCCCGGTCGATGTTGACCCCTAGTCGATGGACATCGCGTCGGTCAGCGACCGTTTTGGTCCGCGCTGCATCACGGCGCGACCGTGAACAACACGGAGCTGTCCACTTTCCAGAGCGCGGGACCTGGCAAGCCAGACCTGACCCTCAGTCATGAGAGCATCCACATAGGTGCGCGAGAACGAACCGGATTTCAGGCTCTCCACCATTGCTTTCCAGCCGGTCTGAATGGCCGAGATATAGCTCGAAGTTATATCGTCCATGCTTTTTACATCGAACCGCAATTCGTGAAGCAACTCTCTATATTCGTCGACCGTAGACGGATAGGGTTTGGCAGGTTCCGCTTGGCGCCATTCAATGACTGATTTGTTCTCTGTTGCCCGGTTGGCGAGAACGAAATCGGTGAAAACGAATGAACCATTCGGGCTCAGCGACTCCCCGACTGCATTCAGAGCAGATTTGGTATCAGCAATGAAGCAGAGAAGCTCACGCGCGACGACAATATTGTAACTGTTTTTGTCCAGAACCTCGTCGACACGGTTTGGTTCAAACGGGAGAATTGACGCCCGCGCCGCATAGTCTGTTGATTCTGAGACTTCTTGAGCGGCAGCCGCCAAGTCGCCATCCCGCTCAAATCCATGCACAGTGGCACCAAGTTTCGACGCCATATGGCGAACGCCATTTCCAAGCCCACCGCTTAGATCCGCAATAACAGAGTCGGCCGATGGTTTCACGTCGGCAAGCAGATTGAGCGTCATCGTGCTGCCGCCGGGGAGAGCGTTTCCCTCCCCCCAAATGCTTTGGATGATCTTGATGCGTTCTGCAACGGGATCAACGGGCGGGCTGTCAGCTGGATCAATCGCCATCTGTGGTTTTGTCTCAGCTGATTTGGCACCTTGAGGAACAAATTCTTCACCGTCCCACCATGCCCGGACTCGCGACCACAGCTGTACATAGCCGTCATCGTCAGCCTGCTTCTTCACCGCTACTGGCTTTGCCGGTGACTTTGTCGGACCAGTCTTCGTTTTTGCTTTTACCTTCACAGCAGCCGGTGGTTTCTTGCTGTTCTCCGACGTCAGCCTCTTTTCCGGATGTTGCCGAAGGAAATTAGTGAGCGCTTCACTGTGATCTGCGCTCAATTTTCGCATGCGTTTGAATCGGTCGATGGCGCTCGGCGACATCTCCGACAGGCCTGTCAGGAACTCACGTTGTGACAGGTTGCGAAGCTCGGATGAGCTGATAGTGGCTAGTCGAGACATCAGTCATACATTTCGTCGCAGTTCCGGTCTCGGACACGCATGCACGCAGAGACCCTCAATTAAATGAAATCATGCCTTTATTTGTTTAATATTTCGTGAGAGGTGCAAAAACACACCTTTTTCTGCGGACAATGCAACAGGTACGACGTTTATTTTCCCTCCAAATACAAAGAACTATTGAAGAAAGGCCTTCGGTCAGGGCAACCTTTGATGGGTCAGTACAAAAGATCAGTTTTTCGGCGTAATCAGAAGCCGTCAAGTCAAATAAGAGTAAAACGAAGTGGAGTGGGGCACCTGACTAGTAATTGGCCTAGCGACGCTAGTCAGAAAAACCCTAGACTAGTGCTGGCAGCCTGGGTGCTGCTGTTTCTCGCAATGGTTGCCGGCGGTAAGAACCTGACGGTGTCCTTTGACACGCGCATTTTTTACTCCGAACAAAACCAACTCTTGCTGCAGTTGAGAGATTTTGAGCGCAAATTTTCCCACAACAACAATATCTTATTCGTCATCAGTCCTCGCGATGAAGTCTCGGGCCGGATAGCGACTGTAGAGACGCTCCAGGCATTGCTAGAGATCACTGACCAAGCATGGCAGCTTCCACATTCGACTCAGGTTGAGAGTCTCTCGAATTTTCCGCGTATCGTCTCAGACGAAGATGCTTTTTCGGTATTGGAGATGGTTCCGTCTTCGGAACAGCTAACGCCGGAGGCTGTCGCTGCCATCGAATTGGAAGCTCTCAACGATCCGCTCATCGTAAATCGGCTTCTGTCGGCGGACGGCCGAGCTACCGGCGTCAACGTCAACTTCAAGCTACCGCCGTCCGCCTCGTCGGAAGTCCAAGAAATCACGCAGGCAGCTCATCAATTCGCCCGGTGGATTGAGGCGGACTATCCACATTTGCGCGTAGATTTGACCGGCAACGTCATGTTGATGACGACCTTTAATGAGGCATCCCACGTCGATGCCAGATTGCTGGTACCGGTCGCGTTGGTTGTTGCCGCGATTATTGTCGCCGTGTTTCTTCGGTCTCGCAACGGGACGATGGCAGTTCTCTCCATTTTGGGTGTCGCAAGTATCGGCTCTATGGGGGTGGCTGGCTGGTTTGGGCACGTCATTACGCCTGCGTCGATCGCGGCACCGATCATCGTGATTTCCATCGCGCTGGCATCAACGATTCATGTCGTTATTGCAGTTAAGCATGAATTGGCATCGGGTGCTGACAACACGGCGGCAATCAGACAAGCCATTCAAACAAACGCCGCTGCAGTAGGTTTGACAAATCTTACAACCGCGGTTGGCTTTCTCGCCATGAACAGAGCAGATGCCCCTCCGCTCAACGACATGGGCAACATTGTGTTTGCCGGGATCGTCTTGAGCTATTTGCTCACCTTTACCTGGTTGCCTGCCGTACTGACGCTGCTGCCTATGAAACCTTCTAAGGATAGGTCCGCTGCGCTGATGGCGAGCGTGGGGCGCACTATAAACAAACTTCGTTGGCTTCTTCTCATCATGGTGACGGCTGGCGTGCTGGCGACGATGGGCGGGTTAGGGCAAATACGCCTGGATGACGACTTCGTGCGCTATTTCGACGAACGCTTCGAATACCGCGTGGCGTCGGACTTCGCTGAAGTGCGTCTGACCGGCCTCAACATCATGGAGTTTGACCTTGAGACAGGCGTTGACGGGGGCGTGTACACGCCTGAATACCAACATTTTTTGGCGGATTTCACCCACTGGTTGGGTGAACAACCGGGTGTTGCCAGTGTAGCCGACATCTCAGAGATTACGCGACGCATACACAAAGCCATGCGTGTGGAAGACGAACCGTCCCGCAATGGCATCCCAGACAATGCGGATCTTATCTCTCAATATTTTCTTCTATACGAACTCTCACTGCCCTTTGGGGCAAACATCACCGATAGAATTAATGTCTCGCGAAGCGCCAGCCGAGTGACGATTATTATGCGCGGGCTGACGTCTGGTGAAATTCGCGAGTTGCATCAAAAAGCGACCGATTGGCTCGCCGCAAACGCACCGAAGGAAGCTGCGACGACCGGCATCAGCATTAACGTGCTCTTCGCCTATCTCTCCAACGACAATATTCGTTCAATGATAACGGGCACCTTTGTGTCCATTCTGATTATCGGACTGATCATCGCGATCGCGCTGCGCAGCTTCGCATTTGGTGCGTTGAGCCTGGCGACCAATCTCTTGCCTGCAATTGTAGGCTTCGGTCTGTGGGGCTACTTCATTCAGGACATCGGCATAGCAGGTGCTGTCATCACCACCATGACCTTGGGTATCGTGGTGGACGATACAATCCATTTTCTTATGAAGTACCGTCGTCAGCGCGCGGCTGGCGCCTCACCGGCAGCAGCGATTGAAACAGTTTTCTCGACCGTGGGAGTGGCGATGGTGATCACCAGCGTTTCGCTTGCAGCAGGGTTTATTGTGTTGTCTCTGTCCGGCTTTCAGATCAACCGGTCGCTTGGCATCCAAACCTCGATCATCGTGGTGGTGGCGCTAGGCATTTGTTGGTTCCTTCTGCCGCCCTTGCTGCGGTTGATGGATAGAGGTGGCAGTGAACTTGCAGTTGTATCAAAGGGATGACCCGGGACGAAACAGCACTATTACCTTGCATAACTATGGTTAAGCTTGGAAATTTGTAACTAATTCGGATTCGGATGTCCTATATTGAAACGGCAAAATTAGTTTTGCTCATCAAGGAATAGTAAAAATGCGTACATATGAGCAGCTCACAGGTGCCAAAGGCCGAAAGGTTTTTTATCGGGCTGAGAGGTTTAGGGCTGACCATCTTTTCAAGGACATCGTACCCGCTGTAGACCTCGGCGGCGATCGGGCGGCATTGAAAGACGTGTCAATGACAGGGCTAGCCGCGCAAAGCGGTGAACTGGACTACTGGGACGGACGGCTGGGCGATGAAATTCCAGTCCGTCTGTGCATCGCAGACGACACCCTCTATGAGGGCTCCGGTCGTATTCGCCGCATAGAACCAAGTGGTGTCCGCACAACGGTCGCCGTAGAGCTGACCACCGGGTATATCGATATCCCTTCCGTGGTGACGGATCACGATCAATTCCTGCTGTCACGCGCCCTCGCAGATCCCCAGTTTGGGACGGCATCAAACATTCTTCCTGAGTATCAGGAACTTGCAGCGGAGATAATCTACCTGTTCCGGTCCTATCGCGACTTACTGTCCCGCTTTGAAGACAGACTTGGCGATGTGTCAGAAGAGGAGCGGGCCAAGCAGCTTCATGAGGCCCTCGTCGCCTGCGAAGACAAGATGGTCCCACAGTGGAAAGAACTCTGGTACCGCGGCAATGACATTACGTTCCCGATGTTGGGCGACCCTATCGCTCTGGCTGAGCATAAGCGGTACACAGAGCAGGTATTGACGCCAGACTTTATGCCGGGCCCTGTGATGCGCCGATGTTATGAAAAGCCGTTGGGCTATCCTGGCGACTATCAGATCATGAATTACGTCTACAGATGGGAAAAAGTAGGCGATACACCCTACCAGAAGCTTCTGCACCGCATTGGAATTGAGACCGGGGAATGCGTAGGAACGCGCCTGCGCATGACACAGAAATTCATCGATCAGAAGGTGCGCGAGACAGCGGGTAGTGACGTGATGAACATCACCAACCTTGGCTGTGGATCAGCCTATGAAGTTGCAGACTACCTAAAGATTGAAACCTTGCCGCGGCCGGTGAACTTTACGCTGATCGATCAAGATCATGACGCGCTCTCCTATGCTTATGAGCACGCACATCCGCAGGTTGTCCGGCATGGGGGTAATGCGCACATCCAGTGTTTGCAAGCGTCTTTTGCGCAACTGTTGAAAGCTGGGCCGCTGTTTAACTCCCTGCCGCCGCAGGACATCATCTACAGTCTGGGCCTATACGACTATTTATCCGCGCGTCGTGCGAAAGCCTTGACGCACGATCTTTACAATCAATTGGCTCCGGGCGGATACATGGTGCTCGCCAATGTGAAGACGGGACGAGAAACCTGCATGTGGCCGCTTGAGTTCATCACGGACTGGAGTCTGGTCTATCGAACGGCAGACGAAATGTGGGACATGGTTGATGGTCTGGATTGTGAGCGAATATCGCTCGAAGAAGACAAGACCAAGTGTGTCTACGTCATGACCGTGCGAAAGCCGGCATAACGACTGTCTGAGGGCATCCAATCAGGTCGCCCAGCGCATTCCATCTTCTGATGGTGCATCAACAAAACGGCTGCGGGGAAACGTAACAAGCACGTTGGTCCCGGAGCCTTTTCTGCTCTCCAGACGGACATCGCCGCCATGCAGCGCCATGATCTTGCGCACAAGTGGAAGGCCAAGACCTGTTCCCTGCTGCGTGCGGCTCATCGCATTCTCGACTTGAACAAAAGGCTCGAAGATGCGTTCAATGTCATCTTCGTCGACACCAATACCTGTGTCTTCGATCTTTAATTCCAGCTCACCTATGTCGGAGAGACCTAGCTCAACGCTCACCTGGCCGCCTTCAGGCGTAAACTTCAACGCATTTGACGTGAGATTGATCACGACTTGATTGAACAGGCGCGGGTCGGCCAATAGCCACGGAATATCATCGCGAACGCGGAAGGTCAGCTTGATCTTCAGCTCACTGGCACGCGGCCGGAACATGCGCATCGTCTGATTGAGCGCTTCGACAGGATCGAGCGCATCTTCGTCAAGCTCGAGCTTGCCAGCTTCGGCCTTCGACAGATCCAGAATATCGTTGATGATGCTTAGAAGATGGGAGCCGCTATTGCGAATGTCACCGGCATAATCAGCATAGCGTTCATTGTTGATGGGCCCGAACATCTGCGTCGCAATAATCTCGGAGAAACCAATAATCGCATTCAGAGGTGTGCGGAGTTCGTGGCTCATGATCGCAAGGAAGTCATTCTTCGCCCGGTTTGCCGTCTCCGACTTCTCTAACAATTCTTCAGAGCGCTCGCGTTCGGATTTCAAGCGTTCATGATCCACGAAGGCAGAACGCATTTGGCGCTCATGCACATAGGTCAAGAAGCTGCAGGTTGCGATTCCCAAAAGCATAAATGCTGTGTTGTTGATCAGCACATTTTCGGGTTGAGGGTTGATAAACAGCACCACCGCCTCATAAGCCGTAAAAGTGGCCAGTGCCCAGGCGAGCGAATACGCAAAGTTCAATCGCCATAGACACGCACTGAAACAAATGATGGCGATGAGGCCGCCATAATAGAGATAGCTCCCTGGGGCGTCCGCCAACGCGATCATGGCAACGACACCAAGGCCTGGTGTTGCCATCGAGAATGAAAGCCAGAACTGATGCCGATAATTGAACCAGGGCGCGTAGGAGAGGGCGACAATTCCCAGCAGAAGCGGGCAGACCAGACCAAGCCGGATGAACCAGGCTTCATACAGAATGTCCGGGACGATGAAATAGTCGAGGATCCCAAACGCGGCCATAATGACCGCGCCTGCGACGATGCAAAATCGCGTAAAGCCAATTTGTCGCGCGTAATTGTCTTGCTGGTAGGCTTCTTCCGCCTTTGGGTCGAGGAAGCCCATCGTGATGGGATGCATGTCATAAGACAGCGAAGACCCAGCCATCGTCCCGACGCTATCGCCACGGGCCCGATTGGAGAGTATAGGTGGCGCGTTCGCACCCTTACCCGTCTCGGCAAGTCCTTCCTGGCGACTTTGCATGCGTTAAAATGACCCCGGACTCAAACAAAGATTGCAGATTTATTTAACGTTCTACTGTCGAGAAGATAATTTGCCGTTAATCGACTTTGGTACTAGGCCGCTTGGCACGGCCAAATTGATCTTTCATTAATGGTTTGAAAGCGAGCGCATTAAAAACCCACGAGCCCGTTTACCGATACGGCAGAGAAGCCTGCCAACTGGCCGGGGAACAGTTAACAGAAGACGTACAGATGGCGGTTTACAGGCAAAACACGTCGGTACCGGCAAACTCTGATATACCCACAAAGCGTCTACATGGGCCTGTATTTGTTGGAATTGGGAGACGCCAGACGTGATCCAGATATACGTTGACGGTGACGCGTGTCCGGTCAAAGACGAGGTCGAAAAGGTGGCTGAACGCCATGGTCTGACAGTCTTTATTGTTAGCAATGCCGGAATGCGCCCGCGTCGCCATCCGCTCATAAACCAGATTGTCGTGCCGGAAGGGCCGGATATTGCGGACGATTGGATTGCGGAGAGAGCGACGGCCAGCGACATTGCCATTACTGCGGACATTCCCTTGGCCGACCGCTGTCTCGAAAAGGGCGCAACGGTCATTGGTCCCACGGGCAAGGTGTTCAGCGAAGATAATATCGGCATGGCGTTGGGGATGCGGGAACTCAAACAGCATCTCCGAGAAAGCACAAATACACAGACCTATAATGCCGGCTTCACCGCCCGCGATCGGTCGCAATTTTTGAATGTGCTGGAGAATGAAATCCAGGCGCTGAAGCGCCGCATTGCGCGGTAAAGGCTTGATCCAACGCCGCCCGACATCCGTAAACCCCGCATGTCCCGCCGCAACGGAGCCTCAGTTTGACGACGTTCAAAGATTTGTCTTCCTTTCCATCGGAGGGCGTCGCCGTGGTAATTGGAGGCAGCGGCGGCATAGGGAGCGCGTTTGTCGATCACCTAGAAGGTATGGAGTCCTTCGCAGAGGTAGTGCCTTTTGGCAGGTCGACCGACCCGGCGCTAGACCTTCTAGACGAGGACAGCATTGCGGCTGCAGCAGATTCTGTTTCACGGTTTGACGCACCGGTCAGATTGGTCGTTGACGCAACCGGCATTCTGCACGGCGAGAACCTCAGCCCCGAAAAGCGCATGGCGCATTTGGAGGGTGAGCAACTGGCGCAGCTTTTCGCCGTAAATGCCACCGGCCCGGCGCTTTTGATGAAGCACTTCCTTCCTCTATTGCCGCGAGAGGGGAAGTCTGTCTTCGCAACCCTGTCTGCGAAAGTGGGGAGCATCGGTGACAATCAACTCGGGGGCTGGCACGGCTATCGCGCGTCGAAAGCGGCGCTCAATCAGTTCGTGCGTACGGCAGCGATTGAACTCAAGCGGCGGAAACCTGAGGCAGTTTGCGTGGCACTGCATCCCGGCACAGTCGCGACGACGCTCTCGGCGCCCTACGCAAAGAGTGGATTGAACGTCCTGACCCTGCAAGAGTCTGCGGCAAAACTGCTAACCGTGATCGATGGTCTCTCGCCAGAGCAATCGGGTGGCTTCTTCGCATACGACGGCACGGCGCTGCCCTGGTAGCAAGTGTGTTAGAGGTTCCTCGCTGCCGCGGCAGCGGATGCCCAGGCCCACTGGAAGTTGTAGCCACCGAGCCATCCTGTCACGTCCACCACTTCCCCAATGAAATAGAGTCCGGGGACTGTGCGTGCCTCCAGCGTCTTTGGTTGGAGCGCCTGGGTCGCTACACCCCCAACGGTGACTTCCCCTGTCCGGTAACCCTCGGTTCCTGTTGGCACCAACCGCCACCTGTGAACCTGATCTGCGACCTCTTTGAGACGCTTGTTGGAGAGGTCCGCGAGACGTTTGTGCCCAGTGATTTGATCCGTCATCCGCTCCGCCAGGCGCTTGGGAAGAAAGTCAGACACAGCAACGGTAATGTCCATCTTGGGACGTGTGTCCCGCATCTCAAGGAGCGCCGAAAACAAATCGGTGTCTGGCAGAAGGTCAACGTCAACTGGTGAGCCTTCTCGCCAATAGGATGAGCTTTGAAGAACAGCCGGTCCGCTTAAGCCCCGATGGGTGAATAGAAGAGCTTCCTTAAAGTTGGTGCCAGACGTCGAGACCTCCGCATCAACCGCGACCCCTGGGAGGTCGGCATGCGCCTCTTTCCAGGCCGGGTCGAACGTGAAAGGCACAAGCCCCGGGTGTGTGTCGACCAGCGGCAGACCAAACTGCGTGGCCAGCTGATAACCGAGGCCTGTTGCGCCCATCTTCGGAATGGATTTGCCGCCGGTCGCAACGATAAGAGACGCGCTTTCGACCGGGCCCGTGCTCGTCTCGACAATGAACCCTGTGTCAGTTTTTTTGACCGCGTGAATTGAGGTCTCGAGCCGGATGACGACGTCACCCTTGGCACACTCCGCAAGCAACATGTCGATGATTTGCTGAGAAGACCCATCACAAAACAACTGGCCGAGCGTTTTCTCGTGATAAGCAATGTCATATGCCTCGACCAGCGCGATAAAGTCGTTGGGCGTATAGGCACTCAGAGCATTGCGGGCGAAATAGGGGTCGGCTGACAGAAAGCGGTCGACCTCCGTGTGGATATTGGTGAAGTTACACCGCCCTCCGCCCGAGATGCGGATTTTTTCGCCGGGCTTCTTGGCGTGGTCCAGGACCAGCACACGGTGTCCCAATTGACCCGCCATGCCGGCGCACATGAGCCCGGCACCGCCAGCCCCAAGAACAATCGCATCAAAAAAATCTGTCATTTAAGCGATTGTTGAGCGGGCCATTAAAAGCGGTGGAAATGTACAATCTGAAACGCCCCGGTTCCTATCTGCCCTTTAAATACTTGTCCAGCACAGCTTCCAGGCCAACGGCTGAGGCGACATGAACATCCTGTTGCGGAAAGGGAAACTCAATTCCCGCTTCATGAAACAGATCCCAGATGGCCAGCCGGATATCGCTTGCAATATTCACCATACCTCTTTCCGGGTCCAGAACCCAAACTCGAAGTTCCAGGTTGACAGACGAGTCGGCGAACTCAGTCAGTCGTGCCTGGGGTTCATGTCCGGCATCCTTGATGACTCTGGATTGATCGGTTGCAGCTTGTACCATCAAATCCATCGCCTTGCGGACGTCAGATCCATAGGAAATGCCCACGCCAATTTTGATCCGAACGGCTTTGTCGCTATGCGACCAGTTGATGACCGGTTGCGTAATGATATCTTCGTTAGGGATCAGAAATTCTTTCCCGTCACGGGTTGCGACAGTGACATAGCGGGCACCCATTTTGTCGATCCATCCATAGGCATCGCCAACCTCAATTACATCGCCTGGTTTGAGGGACCGGTCAAGAAGCAAAAGGATACCACTGAATAGATTGGAGATTACCTTTTGCAGACCAAACCCGACACCGATGCCTACTGCGCCGGAAAAAATCGCTACCGCTGAAAGGTCGATACCGACGCTTGTGAGTGAGACCACGACAGCAAGTGTTATGAATACAATCCGCAGAAGCTTGACGAGCAGTACTCTTGCGGCTGGCGTTACGGCGGACATGGCCCGCATCCGGTCATCAACCAAGCGTAGGAGAAGTTGAGAGACGATCAGAAAGGCTGCCAATATAAGGAGGCTATTGAGGATACCTAGCGCTGAGATGCGTACATCACCCGCCTGCAACGCAGCGCTGTCTAAGAAGCCAAGAAGGGGATTAAGCCACCCAAGGATGGCCAACGCTGCGACTGTCCAGATGGTAGCGGCTATGAGGGAAGACCATGGAGACTGCTTCAACAAGGTGCTGAGTAACCGGATAACAACCCAGGCTGTGAGCAGATTGCCCGCCGCTTGGAGAAGTCCGGTCGTGTAGTCGAATTGAACGAATGCCAAAACAGTGAGCCACACCATCGCCATCGCTACAAACGGAACGATCAGCGGCTGAAGCCCTTGCATAGGCTTGTCTAGAAACCCGAATTGTTTGGCGCGCCCGATGAACCTTTCGACTGGGGATGTGGAAACACGTTGTGTCAGGTAGGCCGCCAAAATAATGGCAAGCAGCATAAGCAGTTGTATAAATGATGGCCAGGTGAAGACCTCAGCCCGCAGCCAGGCGTCTACCGTCTCGATCCCCACAGCGGGTCCGTCAAGTACCTTTGACATGTCCATAAGTTAAGGCCTCCGCCCCTTGTTATTCGCAGCCTAAGCGGGCGAGAAAAAAGGAACAAGATGTCTCCTGACGCCAAAGGTGGTAAACAGAAAAGAGACAAAAATTCGGGGCCTTATGACAAAAACTTACGACGGTCCGCTTCAGAGCGTCATCGTGTTCACCGCGCGCAAAATCATCACCATGGACCCGACATTGCCGGAGGCGACCGCCGTTGCCGTGGCAGACGGGCAGATTATGGCTGTGGGCGACCTCGACTCGATGGAGCCCTGGTTCGCGGGGCGCGCCGTCACCATTGACGATCGCTTCGCTGACCAAGTGCTGATGCCGGGCTTCATCGACAATCATGTGCACCCGTTTCTGGGCGCCATCCTCACCCCGATGGAAATCATCGCGCCCGAGCCCTGGCGCATGGCCGGTGGAGATATTCACCCGGCAGCGACGACACCTGCTGAGTATGAAGCCCGCTTGAGAGAAAGACTGGCGGCGCGGACGGACACGAAAGAGCTGTTCATTTCCTTCGGCTATCAGCCTTTGGATCATGGCAAATGGGGACGGTCTGAACTGGATGCTGTTGCACCCGACCGTCCGGTGATCCTGTTCCAGCGCTCCTTTCATGAAACCTATCTGAACAGCGCGGCGATGGCGGCGCTCGGACTTACAGAAGAAGTGGTGGGCAATCATCCACAGGTTGACTTTGACCGGGGACACTTTTTTGAAACCGGCAACATGATGGTGACCGGGAAGCTGATGTCGACGCTTCTTAAAGATGATTGGTATCGCAAGGGTCTGGGCATCACCTGCGATCTGATGCGGCAGGGAGGCATCACGACAGCCGCAGATATGTTATTCGGCACCATTCATCCGGACTATGAACTGGCCGCGATAGATGCCGTCATAGAACAGCCTGAACTGCCCATGCGTGTCGTCAATGTGTTTGACGGCCGCGGCTTCAGCAATCGCGCGGCGAAGCGGAGTGCCGGCCCGCCCGACGCAGAGATTGACTTTGCGGCGGGTCTGAAGGCAATGGAAGACCTGCTGGGCAAGGACGAAGGCCGCGTGCGCTTTCTGAAAGCGGTGAAACTATTTGCCGACGGCGCCATGTTCTCGGCGCTCATGCAAATGAACGAACCTGGCTATATTGACGGCCACGAAGGCGAGTGGATCATGTCGCCCGACGTTCTAGCTGAAGGGGTCAAACATTTCTGGGAAGCCGGCTACCAGATACACGTACATGTCAATGGCGATAAGGGCATGGACTCAGTGCTCGATGCCCTGGCCCAAGCCCAGGATGCCAAACCGCGCTTCGATCATCGGTTCATGATGCATCACGTCGGCTTTCACACCAATGCGCAGTCGACGCGCATGGCGGCACTCGGTGCCCATGCAAGTGTGAACCCCTACTATATTCATGCCCTGTCAGACACGCTGGCGGACCTCGACCTCGGGCCGGAACGGGCAGGGCAGCTGGTTCGGTCGCAATCGATCTTACGCAACAATATGCGCGTGTCCTTCCACTCCGACTTCATGATGGCGCCGCTTGAGCCTCTCTTTCTTGCCTGGTGCGCCGCAGCGCGGATCACGCGGTCGGGAAAACAGGTGTCGCCTGAAGAACGGTTGAGCCTGGAACAGGCATTGAAAGGCATCACCATTGATGCAGCCTTCGCGCTGGGCATGGACGATGAGATCGGGTCGATCGTCGCCGGCAAACAGGCGGATTTCGTCGTACTGGAAGACGATCCGTTCGACCTAGGCGTGGCCCGATTGAAGGATGTTCGCGTGGCGGGCGTGGTCTTCGAAGGCACTGTATCCATGAACGCAAAACCCGTCGCATCGGTTTATGGGGAGACTGGCAAGATGCCTGTGCCGGAACCCGCGCATTCATCCCATGAGACTGGGCATTGCTCCCATGATGTCGACCCATGTGGTCATCTGCAGGAGATCGGCGCCTGGATTAGGAGCATGCCCGAGGATGTATTCGGGGATCGTCCGACGGCTTAGCCGCTGCAGAGATCAAGTCTGTCATGAAAACTTCACAACAAGACGAAGCAATGAAGCTCGCGTGACACCTTCGTGGCAAGCTATATTCCGGCAACGAAAACAGGCGATTTTTGAGGGACTTAACGTGATCGACGCACTTAAACGACTGATCGCAGGGTCGGGTGATTTGCCCGATGAAAACACCGTCGCTGTTGGTCTCCTGCTGGAGATCATTCGCATGGATGATGATTTCGACGCCACAGAGCGTGCCGCCATAGAAGACATCCTGTACCGCAGGTTTGGTGTCAATAAAGCACAGGTCGGGGAGATATTGTCTGACGCCGCCGACAAGCCCCGCATCACCTATGATGACAATCACCTGTTGCAGGCGGTGAATAAGGAATATTCGACAGATCAAAAGATGGCTCTTGTCGAAGGACTTTGGGAAATCGCCCTCGCAGATGGTGAGCTTCATCGGTTCGAGAACCATGCGATCCTGGCCATTGCCAACCAGCTTGGGATGGGCCAGGCAGAGCTTGACGCAACCAAGTCGGCGGCTAAGGCGCGGTTAGCCGCCTAACACTTCCACCTATCTTGTGAGGACCCGACGGCAGGCGCGCGCAATGCGGGCCTCGGTGCTTTGAGAAACTGCCGCGGACCTAGTCGTGCGGCAGGCGGCATCCTCTGCCGCTGGATGACACCAGAGACCAGACCCGTCTTCGAGAAGGTTGAAGCGCAGACCGAGAGTGCCATCCTGAGGTGCGTCCAGCTGAGATGACAGGTGGTTGAGTACCGCCACCCGTAGGGCGCTGGCTTCACGCGGCAGGGGCTTGGTCGCCCGATGCATATCCGTGAGCGGCACGACCCGAACGGAATGGACCGACACAGTCCCGTCGTCGGCGCGGAGGAGCCGGATGCGCGCCAGCAAGCCAAAATCGTGACACAAATCGTGGCGCCCCATGTTCTGCATACCGAGATGCAGAAAATTTCCCAGACCGTAGAAAATGAGACCCATGCCGCCTGTCGGTGTTTCAACCATTTCGATGCCTGTAGCGATGTGTTTGTGATGCCCTGCGATGATGGTGAGACCGTCTGGTGCAATGGCGGTTCGAAACCGTGTGCGGGTCGCATCGGATGTGGCCGGTTGAAACTCCCGTCCATAATGAACCGCCAGAATGCGCACGTCCGCATCTGCACTCTGGAGACGCTGGCTCACGGTCTCAAAGTCGGCGGGATAGGTCAGCATGCCGGCGTATGGCGCCTTTGTCGGCAGTCCCCATCCGCCTATGCCGATGGATGAAGCCGCAACCCGCGCCCTTGCAAGAGAAAAAGAATGTGGTTTAGCAGCCTCGTCGCGGGTTTGGCCAAGGCCGGGAAAGGCAAGCAGGCCTTGCTGGCGCAGAGCTTCGAGATTGATGAGCGTCTCGCCGGCTCCGCGCTGCCGATAGTCGAGCGCATGATTGTTGGCTAGAGAAAAAGCGTTTATCCCGGCATCTACAAAGGCCTCGACAGCTTTCGGGTGGGTTCGGAAGGTAAAGCGTTTGGAGACGCCGCGAATATCGTTTCGGGAGGTGACAGCGGTCTCGAGGTTTGCGAGCACAAGATCCGCGTCAAGCTCATGGGCAATGCCGGACAACGCCTCATCGATGCTTAACAGCTGGCCTTGTTTGTATCCGCCTTCTGGCGTTACCCGCGCACTGGCGCTGTTAAAGCCTGTGTCCCCAACAAGAACAATGTCAATTGTGTCCTCCGCGGCTGCGCGCTCCAGGTGCGCTACGCACGCGAGGAGTCCCAATAGGTATAGAGCGATCGGCCTTGCGGGACATCGACGCGTCATGCCGTTTCGTCATTGAAGATCAGCTTAATGATCGCGTCGCCATGGGCCTTCAGCGCCTTGTCGGTCTTGATGTCACCGCCGGGAAAGGCATTGGTGAGGGCGCTGAGCGCCATAGGAAAAGAGCCTCCATGGGTGATCATGAAGAACAGCGTGCGCTCGGCGACGTTGGGAATAGTGCCTTCCTTTTTGGCACCCCGGATCAGCTTCGACATACGTTTGTAGAAGGGCTGGACCAGATGCTGGGCGATGTATTTGCCACGCTCATCTTCTTTGTCCCCATCGAAGACAATGATCCGGCTGAGCTGAGGCCATCTTGCGGAGACGGCAATGAAATCTTGGATTGCAGCTTTAAGCTGATCGGTTTGACTTGTCTGGTCCGGATACGTTGTGCGATCCGCTTCGGCCTCAATCTGATTGGTAAGATGAGTGATCGCCGCAATCCAGACTTCGTGCTTGGAGCCGAAATAGTAGCGGGTGAGGGCAACATCCGCGCCAACCTCGGACGCGATTTGACCGAGCGAGACGCCGTCGAAGCCCCGCGCGCCGAATAGGTCCACTGCGGCGTCTAGAATAGCCCGCCGCAGATCGTCGGATTTTTCTGATCGGGGACGCCCACGAGAGCGCTCCGAGGATGAGTGTGCCATCTTGCTGCAGTGCCTGGTCAAATGTCTTTGAATCACTCTATCAGCGTAATGCGCATCCCGTCTCGGGCCATGACAAGCTCACCCTCATAGATTTCGTCCATGCCTTGACTGTAATGTTCCTCGGCAACGAAGTTGGCGGGGATCGGTGGAATGAGGTGGGTGAGCACGAGTGTCGCCACGTCTGCCTCCTTGGCCACACGCGCGACTTCTAGTGTCGGGGTATGTACGGCGCTGATAAGCGCGAGCCGGTCAGGGTTCACGGGCCCGCCGAACTCACGCAAAGCCGACGCGATCTGCTCCATCATGTCGAGATTGACGGCTTCATGGATCAGCATGTCGGCGCCACGTGCGTGTTTCGCGATGGCGGGCGTATATTTGGTGTCGCCGCTCACCACAACCGTCTTACCGCCATAGGAAATGCGGTAGCCATAGGCATAGGGCCAATCGGGATGGTCGACCCGGAAGGCCTCGACCACTAGTCCGTCAGCGTCATAGACGATGACCGCCTCCTCGTTGTCGATCACGACTTCTGTGGCCTCAGCCAGGGTCACCTTGGCCTCCAGATACTCCACACCCAGCACCCGTTGACGTTCCTCAATATCATTTGCATAGCCCTGGTGAATGCCATCTATCAGCTGTTGCGTGCCAGGGGGTCCCACAACGCCCACATCATGTTGGCGCCCCATCAACCAGCTGCTGTGCAAGACATCGGCGACGCCCGACATATGGTCTGAATGCAGGTGGGTCAGAAAGACCGCCTCCAGCTTGGTGAAGGGAGACCCCGTCGCGCTCATTTGCCGTGAGGCATTCTGCCCAGCGTCGAACAGGAAAAACTTGCCCGCTGCAACAACACCGAGACAAGGCTGCGAGCGATCCGGGAAGAACTGTGGCGTGCCTGTGCCGCAAAAGATCAATTCAAAACGCGTCGGTGGGATGTTCTGAGACGCAACACCTTCCTGCACGCCGCGTTCAATCTGCCAGTTGATCAGGGTTGCACGATTGGCAGTGAGCAGGACAAGCGCCAATACCGCCAAGCCTACAAAACCGCCAAGCACATAAAGGATTCGTTGGGTTTTCATCAGCTTTTCCTTCATTTTTTCAGGTTTCGAGCATCTTATATTCCATGATCATAGAAAAAACTAGAAAATTCTACATGCATAGAATAAACTGCCTAAGTCCGATGAAAGAGGTGGAATGATGAAAAAACTGATGGGAGTTTCTGGAATTGTGGCGTTGGTGATTGCCATCTGGGGCTTTGTACCGTTTGCCAATACGATTAACCCGGACGATGCCCTAACGCCGGGGTATGATGCGCTTGAAACCGGCGTGAAGCGCCTGCCAGACGGGACCTATCAGGTCTCGGCACTCACCCGTATGCCGGGCGTGAAAGCGGAGATGGTGACGTGGTGGTTTACAGATTTCTTGCAGACAAGCGAGCACTATAAATGGTGGCACCCAACCGCCCATGTCTGGATGGATTGGGAGAATAAGGTGCCTGGCGAGATCGTCGGGGCAAGTCATTTGGTCCATGAATATATTGGCGGCGAGATGCAGAAGCTCCGCATCCAGTTCGTGCCTCCGGAGGAGGTGCTAGGAGCAATGCCTGAACTGGACGTGAACACATTCGTTCTTTGCGCCCGGGCCGGCCTGTTGGAAGAGCCGCTTTACCTCGCCAAAATGTGCCATGTGGTGCGCGACACGCCGTGGGGCGCCGAAATGCGCAGCAATTTCTGGATGGGTCATGTTGCCCGAAGGGAGGGCAACAATTCGGTCTCGTCAATCGAAGGCATTGTCGGCAACACGGCGCTGATGAGGTATTTGCTTTTGGACGAATGGCAAGCGACGGCGCTGATGACCCACGCCATTGAGGAGATGGGCTATCTGTCCGATCTGTTGCCGGTCCTCTATGAACAAGAGACCGGCAGGTCGTTTGACTGAGGGCAGGTGGAGGCTGATCACAGAGGAGTGGAGGCATAAGGAGACTTGAGCGCCTCGGCGAGAAAGTCCATCACCACACGAATGCGTTTATTGTGCCGCACGTCGGCATGGCAGGCGAGCCAGAGCTCAAGAGGGGGCACGGGGACATCCGCTAATACCTGCCTGACATTGGACCAGTGCGACGCCATGCCAATGTGAAGGGGCCCAATCCCGATCCCGGCGCGCACGGCATTGATTTCCGCAACATCATTGTCGCACCGGAAGCCAAAATCATGCGGTTGGAGGGTAACACCGGCAGCCGCATACGCATTGATCAGGCCGGTGGCGCGATCCTGACCGATGAGGACGTGTCCTTTCAGGTCCCCTATGGTTGGAGGGGTTCCCTGTCGCTCCAGATAGGTCTCGTGCGCGAACAATCCGAGAGGGATATCTGCAATCTTGCGGGCAACCAGATCATTCTGAGTGGGTCGAAAAAGCCGGATCGCGATGTCCGCGTCCCGTTGAAGCAGATTGGACGCCTGATTGCTCACATCCAGCTCAACCTCGATCTCTGGATGGTCGGATATGAAGGGCCAAAGCAGGCTGGGTAGCAGAAGCGATCCGAATATCTCGTTGGCAGAAATGCGAACAGTGCCTGCGATCTGTTCCTCTAATCCCGCCGCGACCCGTTCAAACTCAGTCGCGGTCTCCATCATGTCGCCCGCGGCGGACAGGAGATCAGCGCCTTTGGGCGTGAGGCGCATACCTTCGCGTCCGCGGGTGAAAAGGCGAAGCCCAAGCGTGTCCTCCAACAGGTCGATGTGACGTCCCACGGACGGTTGCGTCAGACCCAGGTGCCGTGACGCCGCCAGCAGCGAACCGTGCTGTGCCACTGCGTGAAAGGTCCGTATGTGGTCCAGTTGAAGCGACATCTAGATATATTAAAAAATTTATATAAAAAATCAAGAAATAGGAAATTTATATGCGAATAAAAATATATAAATCTTGGGTCCGACAGATCAGCACCGCCAAACAGGCATGCAAGCAAAAGGACCAAGGACCATGCGCAAATTCATCCGAGTTACTGGCTATTTCATCGTCGCAGCGATCGTGATTTACGGTATCGGCAGGGTGACCGGCCCGTCGGTCTACACAGAGATCGAAATTGCAGCACCAGCACCTGCTGTATGGGCGGTGTTGGCGGATACGGATGGACATGCTGACTGGAATCCTTTGATCATCTCCATGGAGGGTGAGATCAAAGAAGGTTCACAGCTGCGCAATGTCTTGCAGCTTCAGGAAGGCTCTACCAACGTCTTTTCGCCCACGGTGCTGGTCGCAAATGAAAACGCGGAGTTGCGGTGGTTGGGCAGCGCTGGCGTCAGTGGCATCTTTGATGGCGAGCACTATTTCCTGCTTGAGGAAACGGATCGCGGCACGACCCAGTTCCGCCACGGCGAGCATTTCACCGGCGTGCTCAGCTATCCAATTTTTGCCTTCATCGGCGAGGATACGGTCAGAGGATTTGAAGCGATGAACGCGGCGCTGAAGGAGCGCGTCGAGAACACCCTTTAGAAGCACTCGGACCCTCTGGCCGCCTAAGCTTCGAAAGTATCGCCTGTCATAGCACGCTGGATAGGAGCGGTTTTCCGTCCAGGAAATTCTCTATGTTCGATTGTGCCAATTCTGCCTGTGCGAACAGTGTTTCATAGGTCGAGCCGCCCTGATGCGGCGTTAGGATCACGTTCGGTACATCTGCCCAGCGCGCACTATTGGTTGGTTCAGGTTCGAAGACATCGAGACCGGCGCCGCCCAGGCGGCCTGATTTCAGCGCGTCGATCAAGGCGTCCTCGTGAACCACGCTGCCCCGCGACACATTCACCAGGATGCCATCCGGGCCAAGCTTTTCTAGAATTTCTCCACTGATAAGATGCCGTGTCGTGTGATCCGGACGGCAACAGATGATCAACCCGCGGCATTGCTCCGCCAGTTCTGCCAGATTGTCGATATACGGAATCTCGATTCCGGGTTTCGGGCGCGGCCCCCACCATCTTAGATCGACGCCGAACGGGATGAGACGTTTGACGATTTCCTGTCCGATCGCGCCGAGGCCGACAATGCCGACGGGCAGGCCGCGCAACGAGGGTCGGATAGGGCCGGCCGGCGTCACCCATTCATCGTTCATAATGTAAGAATGTGACCGCGGCATCTGCAGCAAAAGGGACGTCATCATCGCCGCCGCCAGATCCGCGACATCGCCGGAATTCATACCCGGCGCGTTGGTCACAGCAATCCCGCGTGAACGGCATGCGTCGAGATCAATATTGCTGAATCCAGCCGAGATCGAGGCGATCATTTTGAGATTTTGAAACCGCGCCAACATGTCCTTGTCGAGTTTCTCAATGCTTGCAGACAGGAGAATGTCGACCTCGTCGGCGCGCGCCGCGATGGTCTGCTTGACGTCTCCATCGGTCTCCAACAGGTTCCAACGAGGAGGCCGGTTGGGGAATAGTGTGTGCATCTCCGGATGCATGGCGAGGATGTTGGCGGAGTGTGACATGGCGCGCTCTTGCTGAATGTTGTGTGCGGCGCTGGCTCGCACCAGCAAGCTGGCACCAGCACGCGTGGACCGAAGGGGATCGACCTTAAATGCTCAAATCCAGAGCATTGTAGTCGTGCAGCGACGCCTTCGCGTCTTCATTCCATTGATATGAAAGTCCTTGCTCGACAAATGGTTGATACTCAAACGGCTCTTCGTCTGGGAAGCGCTGGCGCCGGGCGTCAATGCCATACCCTATGACTTCGGAGCGCTTGGCGATCAGGTCGGCATCGAACATCTGAGCCTCATTGTGCGTGCCGGCCCCCATGACGCCAAGCACAGAGCTGCGTCGGTGAAAGCCCATATTGACCGTAATCCGTGGCTCGAACCCGGTATTGGCGAAAGAGCCGTGCACCAGCTGACGGTTACACATGATCACGTCGCCCGCATCGCAGATCAGCGGTACAGTGCCGGCAATCCGCTCGCTGCCTGAGTCTTCGACCAATTTCTTGATGTCGACTTTGCCGAGAGTGTGGCTGCCCGGCAAAACCCAAACGCCGTTGACCGCTGTGCTGCCATAGACCTGGGCCATGAAGTTGAAGCCATGGATGCCGCCATCAAAGTCGTCGCTGTCCCAATGCGTGGTGCCGTCCTGATGCCAGGAGACAGCCGCGCCGATGCCAGGCTCTTTGATGAAAAGGCTCTCGTTGAATGGCGCGAAGTCTTTGCCATTGATTTCTTCCGCGACTTTCAACAGTTGCGGATGCCCGTAAACACGCAGACACGTTTCTGAAAACTGCAGCGAGCCGAGCAGGATGAAAGGCGCAGACTCGGGCGCATCATCGGCGGCCGTTGGTTCGTGCAGCTTCACCTCGTGGCGTCCATTGGCCAGTTCGGATCCGCCGAGCGGGTCACCTAACGGTTTCGACCAGATCAAATTTGGCGCTGTACAATCTGCCCCCAAAGCTGGCGAGCCATCGGTCGCGAGTTTCTCGCCAGGCCCGACCGGGAATCGTTTCTTCATCTGCGCCAGATCTTGCTCAATGTCTCCGAGCTCATCCCGCTTCAAAACCCCGGTAAACACGTAGAAACCATGCTTGTTATAGGCATCCACAATCTCACGCGCGAGGTGGCCATTCTCGTCAAATTCAATCGGGCCGCGATTGTCCAAGGTCACTGCCCGCTCGTGTCCGGCGATCAGGTAGTCGCGCATGGCATCTGCGTCCTCACCATAATGAGCCGCGCACGCTTCAATTGAGTCCATATAATCGGGTTGGGCCATGGTATGTCCTCCATTTTTTAACGAGGTTTAAATTTAAACAAAGTTTAATTCTTGTGTCAACGCAAAAATCGTCGTAAGGAAACCGGATGACTGCCGAGACGCTCAGCGCGCGCGAAACCACGCGCACGAAAAACATGGCGAAACGCCGTGAGACAATATTGCGAGAGGCACGTTCGCTGATTGCCAGTGAGGGTTTTGAGGCGCTGAAAATTCGTGATCTTGCGGCGCGCGCCGGTTTGACCGTCCCGACGATCTACAATCTGATCGGCGGCAAAAACGAAATCCTGGCCGTCATCATCAATGACCTCGTTGCGCAATTGCGGATTATCCAAGACCAGGCGAGCAGGGGAGGTGTGGAGGATTCCTTCGCGACGCAGATCAACGACTTAGCTGATCATTTCGCAACTGATGAGGCGTTTTTCCGGGCCGCGTTTATCGCCGGCGATCGCAGCGGCCTGTTCGAACAAAGCTCAGGAAAAGGAATTTTCGCGCATTTCGTTCAACAACCGATTGAGGCGTGCGCGCGGGCCGTGAAGGAAGGGCTTCTACGCGGACAAATCCCACCGGAAGTCCTGGGGCCACAAATCTACGGCTGTTATCGTCTTGCCCGGCAGGATTGGGCGAACGGGTATTTTGACCTGAACGAATTTCGAAATCAGGCGCTGACTGGCGTTTTTCTCTGCCTTGCGTCCGATGCGGAACCGGCATTTCGAGAGCGTTTGTTGACCCAAATTTCGCATCTTGCGAGCGGGTAATACCCACCAGACGCAATGTCCGACTTCCGGCGCCGGGAGACTTGCTCGATTTGCATGATTGAGTGGCTGGGGAACTAGGATTCGAACCTAGACTACCTGAGTCAGAGTCAGGCGTCCTACCATTAGACGATTCCCCAATGAAATCAATGACTTACGGGATGGTTTAGCACTTGCCATTTTTTCCCGTGCGAAATCAATGGTTTGCGCGACAGGGTGTAGCGGAATCTCTTTTGAGGATCAAGCGGTTAGCATGAAACGATCGGCGAGGTGGTTTTCGTGTCTCATCTAAATCGATATGGTTATTTTAAGTTTGATTCTGGGGATATTTACCCTATTTAAAGTGTCTGTTGACATATATGGCAACATTGGATGAACTGGAATTGCAAGGAGCACTGATACGGCATGAGGCCGATCTGGGTCCGAGGGAACTTCCAGAAAGACAAATTTATTTCGCACCTGAATTTTACAACTCGGGCTTAGATCAGATTGAAGGGTGGCCCCGCGTGCGAGGCCGCAATGTCACGCCATACGAACAGGTGGAACAGGTGCTGTATGAATTTGTCGTGGGAGAAAAGATGGTCCTTAATCAGCACCACAAGTTGCTTAATCCATTGAAGCAGTACGTGTGGGAATTGAGGCCGATAGACGTGAGAGTATTTGGATGGTTTGCGAGAAGGGCAAACTTCATTGTTGTGGCGGCGGAATTGAAGAGCAAACTGAAGACAATCGCTGCTTATAAGCCATTCATTGATCAAACTATCCAGTTCCGCGATGGACTAGATCTAGACGCACCAAAACTAGTTACAGGGATCAAAGCAAATGAAATCCTCTAAACTGAAAGTCAGTCCGAGACGTCGGACCTATACTAGGCTTATCGGCCAGATCAAACGTGCGCTGAACATGGCTTTGGAGGAAGAGAAAGAAAAGCGGGGCCTTAGCGTGACTGAGATTGGTCAGATTCTTGACGTTGACAAGTCGCATATCTCGCGAAAATTCGCCGGGACCAGCAACATGACGTTAGAGACGCTCGCAGATCTCGCATTTGCGCTCGACCGGACTATTGAGGTCACTTTGTCAGAGCCCAGACATGAAACTTTCTCCAATATCCATCGCAGTACTGTTGCGTCGGCTGGTAATGCCCGTCCGCAGATTGTCCCGGTGGGTGATTGGGCCAACCTAGCACAGGCAAGCAGCGCTTCCTCTTTGGGCGAGGTAGCAGAGGAAGAGTTGGTCTGATGACAGATTCGTCAGGCGCTTCTTTTGGCTACACTATTTTTTGTGACGATATTCGCTACGAGCTTGGCAACAAGATAAGTCTCGTCGGAGTTTATGGCGATGAGATGTTTTTGTCAGGAGCAAGCTTTCCCATCACCATCCCAAAAATTGGGATGGCGATTTGCATAACGACACCGTTGTCTATGATGCCGGAAGAGATCGAGTTGCGTGTTTATTTACCGGGAAAAGCTGATCCAGCGCATGTCGCGAATCTGACTGCCAGCGATCACCCTGCGTATCCCGCCGCGCAGTCCGAGCTATCGGAGAACGCTTTGTCGGACGATCGCATTGCTACCTTCAATTTTCATGTGATCCTTAGCCCAGCAGTTATACCGGAACCGGGGCGCATCAAAGTAAGGGCAATTGTCGATGAAGAGTTGATGAAACTAGGGACACTCGCAATCTCCACTAGTCCTCAACAATCGGTAGATGCGGTGTCAGAATCTGCTTAGCACTCGGCGTGCAAGCTATTGATTTCTCGTCGAGAACAAAACGGGGAAACTGCTAAACCCCATTGATTTTATTGACCCGATGGTGGTCCTACCATTAGACGATTCCCCATCCGGGCAGCTTCATCGGCCTCTCAGGCCGCCGAAGTGGGGCAGAACTTATGTGCCCGACGCCTTCGCGTCAACAGATGTTAAGCAGCCTGAAAGCGGCCATTCCTTCCGTCTCTCGAACCTGTTAAGCTAGTCACAACTAACGATTAAAGGACCCTGGTCGAGATGGGTAGGCGAAGCGAAAACGCTTCGGATACGCCGCGCTCCCAGGTGGATCGATGTGACGGATACGGGAGATCGGTCCCAAGCTGCTTCGGGGGAGGCAGCGGCATCTGGACTGGATGCGGGACCTGTGGAGGGATCGACGAACGGCGCCGCTGGGCAGAAGTCCGGCGAGAGCGCTGCGCGCGATGATCATGCTCAACCGAAAAAACGAAGACGCCGCCGGCGACGCCGCAAAAAGGTGGCGAGCGACGGTGCAGGCGCCACGTCTAAACAGCAAAGCTCGGCTCAGACAGACAAGAAAGAACCAGCATCACCTGCCCGGCAGAGCAAACCGGCCGTTCCTAAAGATCCACCGGTTTACGCCGCCATCGACCTTGGCACCAATAATTGCCGGTTGCTGGTCGCCAAAAGAAGCCGTGACGGATTCAGAGTCATTGATGCCTATTCGCGCATTGTGCGGCTCGGGGAAGGGCTGGCCTCGACCGGCCAATTGAGCAACGCCGCGATGGACAGAGCCGCAGCGGCGCTCAAAATATGTGCCGAGAAGATGCAGCGCCGTGGGGTGACGTGTGCGCGCTCCATTGCGACGGAGGCCTGCCGCACGGCAGCGAATGGCGCTGACTTTATAGACCGGGTGAAGCGGGAAGCAGGCATCGAGTTGGATATTGTCTCGACGGCGGACGAAGCCCAGCTGGCAGTCGGAGGATGTGCGCCTCTGCTGGACCCGGACCATGCAGCGGCGTTGGTATTCGATATCGGCGGCGGCAGTACCGAGCTGATGTGGGTGCACCATGAGGGCAGGCCAAAGCCCGAAATCCTCGACTGGACAAGCCTGCCCTGTGGGGTGGTGACGCTAGCTGAGACCTACGGTGGCGACGCCGTGTCCAAAGACTTGTTTGCGGAGATGGTGGCCGATGTATCCAACCGCCTCGCCCCGTTCCAGGAGCGGCTGGCCCGTTTTGACTGTGCTGACAAGCCGTTTCATCTGCTAGGCACATCCGGGACAGTCACCACCATTGCCGGTGTGCATTTGGGACTGAAACGCTACGACCGGGCCCAGGTGGATGGTGCCTGGGTGGGCTTGGACGACGTGTCTAAAGTCACAGAAACCCTGCTCGGCATGACACTGGCCGAGCGGGCCGCTCATGCTTGCGTCGGCCATGAGCGCGCGGACCTTGTACTTGCCGGCTGCGCGATTTTGGAAGCCATTGCTCAGTCCTGGCCAGCGGATCGGCTGAGAGTTGCGGACCGAGGTTTGAGAGAAGGCATCTTGTTTTCTCTGATGGAAGCTGATCAAACACGTGGGAACGGCGGTCGGCGCCGCCGCAGACGTCGCAGACGGCGAAAATCCAAGACGCCCCAGACAAGCGCTCCTGCTGGCGGAGAGGTGCAGCGATGAGCAGTGATCATGAGTGAGAAATCCGGCAAAGGCGGTACCAGCCGAAAAGGGGCACGGCGCAATCTCCGCGAACGGGTGAAGACCGCGAGGGGACGTAAGCTCTCATCCAAGCTGTGGCTCGAGCGCCAGTTGAATGATCCCTACGTGACGCGCGCCAAGGAGGAGGGATACCGGTCTCGGGCGGCGTTTAAGCTCACGGAAATGGACGACAAACATCACTTCCTGAAGAAAGGCGGCCGCGTGGTTGATCTCGGCGCAGCCCCCGGCGGCTGGACACAGGTGTCCGTTGCCCGCACAGGCGCAGATAAAGGAAAGGGCAAGGTCATCGGGATCGACCTTCAGGAGATCGATCCGATTCCCGGGGCGGAGCTCTATGTGCTCGATTTCATGGAAGACGATGCAGACACAAAGGTGAAAGAATGGCTGGGCGGAGAGGCCGACGTGGTCCTCTCGGACATGGCGGCGGCCTCAACGGGTCACAAGCAAACCGATCATCTGCGCATCATGGGCTTGGCGGAGGCGGCCGCCCAATTTGCGCACGATGTTTTGTGTGAGGGCGGCACCTATTGCGCCAAAGTGCTGCAAGGCGGCGCAGAACAAGAGCTTTTGGGGATGCTTAAGCGCGATTTCAAAGCCGTCCGGCACGTGAAACCAGCCGCGAGCCGCGCCGATTCTTCCGAGATGTATGTGCTGGCCACCGGCTTTCGGGGCCGCCAGGACGACGAGGAAGAGGCGTAGGAGCGCCCGGGCAAGACGTCCCATCTTTTGTGCAAGGCTGCGTCACAATATCGTTCTTTGCAATTGTCCAATCTGGTGTTACACACCAGCGCCAACATCATTATCCCGCTGTAGCCGGAGGTTGGCCCCATGTTCCGCGAAGCTCTTACATTTGACGACGTGCTCCTGCAGCCCGCCGAATCCGGCGTGATGCCGGGCCAGGTTGATACGTCCACCCGCCTCACCCGATCCATAAAGCTGGGTATCCCGCTCATTTCATCAGCAATGGACACGGTCACTGAAGCGCGGCTGGCGATCGCCATGGCCCAGGCAGGTGGCCTCGGTGTGCTTCACCGGAATATGACCCCTGACGAACAAGCGGAAGAAGTCCGGCGCGTAAAGCGCTTCGAAAGCGGCATGGTGGTTAACCCAGTCACCATCAGCCCTGAAAATACTTTGGCCGACGCGCTGGCGCTTATGGAACGCCACAGCATTTCCGGCATTCCTGTCGTCGAACCCTCATCCCAGAAGCTTGTCGGCATTCTCACCAATCGGGATGTGCGTTTCGCGGACAATCCGGCAGAGCTCGTCCGCAACCTTATGACCCACGAGAACCTCATCACGGTGAAAGAGGGCGTAACGCAGGATCAGGCGCGGAAGCTCCTGCATCAGCATCGCATCGAAAAGCTGCTCGTGGTGGACGATCAATATCGCTGCGTCGGCCTTGTGACCGTGAAGGACATGGAAAAAGCGCAGACGCACCCGGATGCCTGTAAGGACGATCAGGGACGGCTGCGGGTCGCGGCAGCGTCGACAGTTGGTGACGATGGGTTTGCGCGCGCCGAACAATTGATCGACGCAGGCGTGGACCTGATCGTCATCGATACAGCGCATGGCCACTCGATCCATGTCGCAGACGCCGTGAAGCGGGTTAAAAAGCTTTCAAACAACGTGCAGGTTGTTGCAGGAAATATCGCCACTGCGGAGGCGGCACGATCCCTAATTGATGCAGGCGCGGATGCGGTAAAAGTCGGTATTGGCCCAGGCTCTATCTGCACCACACGGATCGTCGCCGGCGTCGGCGTCCCGCAGCTCACCGCGATCATTGATTGTGTCGAAGAGGCGCAGAAATCGGACATTCCCGTTATTGCGGATGGCGGCATTAAATTCTCTGGCGACTTGGCGAAAGCAATGGCCGCCGGCGCAGAGTGCGCGATGATCGGGTCGCTCTTTGCCGGTACTGAAGAAAGCCCCGGCGAAGTCTTTCTCTATCAGGGGCGGTCCTACAAATCCTATCGCGGCATGGGCTCAGTGGGCGCCATGGCCGTTGGCTCCGCCGACCGGTATTTCCAGAAGGATGTTCAGGACACGCTGAAGCTTGTGCCGGAAGGTGTGGAAGGTCAGGTGCCCTATAAAGGTCCGATCAGCAGCGTTGTGCATCAGCTTGTGGGCGGTCTTCGCGCGGCAATGGGCTACACAGGCGCGGCCACGATGGCGGACTTCCGGGAGCGAGCCAACTTCGTGAAAATTTCTGCCGCGAGCCTGCACGAAAGCCATGTGCATGATGTCACCATCACACGAGAATCGCCCAACTATCCGGGTGCTCGGGGCTAACCCTCAAATACAAAGACATTCATGAAGCCCGCCGCCCGCCTCTCTGCTGCTATTGAAATTCTCGATCAGATCGAGAAGGGGAAAATGGCAGACCGGGTGCTAGCTGGCTGGGCGAAGGCCAATCGCTATGCGGGCTCCAAGGATCGCGCCGCAATCCAGGCGCGTGTGTTCGATGTGCTGCGTCATCGTGCGCTCTACAGCTTTGCGGTAGACGGTTTGACCCCGCGGGCACTGATCCTGGCATCGCTCCTGGTCGACGACGAACTGCAGCCAGCCGATATCGAAGGCCTTTTTAGTGGAGAGCGTTTTGCGCCGTCGCCTCTGGATGAACGCGAATGCTCTGTCCTGGCGAAGGCCCATGATCGCTTAAGGGCCGCGCCTGATCATGCACGGTTCAATGTGCCGGAGTGGCTATTCCCAGAATTGGCCGGCGCGTTTGGTGACAATCTGGAAGCGGAGCTGGCGGTGTTGAATACCCGCGCGCCGGTGGACCTCAGAGTGAACCTCTTGAAGGCGACACGCGCAGATGTACAGCGGCGCCTGGCGGCAGAAGATATAGACACAGACCCCTGCGAAGTTTCGCCATGGGCCCTGCGCTCTATGAGCAACGCACGCGTGACACACACGAAGACCTTCAATGAGGGCCTGGTGGAAATTCAGGATCTGGGCTCTCAGCTGACCTGCATGGTGTCCGGCGTTAAGCCTGGCGATCGTGTGGTGGATCTCTGCGCAGGCGCGGGAGGCAAGGCGCTCGCCCTGTCGACCATGCTCTCGGGCGAAGGCTCTGTCATCGCGTGCGATACAGACCCCAGGCGTCTGGGACGTCTAAAGCCACGCGCGGAAAGGGCGGGGGCGGCGACAATCGAGACCCGACGACTTCATGCTTTTGATCCAGATGCTGCTGACCCTGATCTGGCGGATTTGGAAGGCCTGGTCGATTGCGTCTTTGTCGACGCGCCCTGTTCCGGCACCGGCGCATGGCGCCGCCAGCCGGAAGCGCGCTGGCACCTGACGCCGGAGAAGCTGGACAGTTACCGCGTCGCGCAGATTGAGGTCCTGGTCCGCGGGGCCCGCCTGGTGCGCCCAGGCGGTCGTCTTGTTTATGTTACCTGCTCCGTCCTTCCGAGCGAGAATGACCAGCAGATCGATACTTTCTTGAAAGAGATCACACTGTTCCAGGAGCGCGATTGGCGCGACAGCTGGCCGGACGGTGTGCCCATGCCCGCGGCGCCAGAGGGTTCGCGCCTCCGCCTGACGCCAAACAGCACCGACACAGACGGGTTTTTCGCCGTGGTACTGGAGCGCATCCAATGAGGCGCGCCCGTGTTTCCTTGACTCAGCCGACCTGGAATGGTGAGTCCCGTCACACGCAATTCGTTTTCTCCCCGACCATCAGTAGAGCCGCATGACCGACCGTATTCTGATTATTGATTTTGGCAGCCAGGTAACTCAGCTAATCGCCCGCAGGGTGCGCGAGAGTGGCGTCTATAGTGAGATTGTTCCGTTTAACTCGGCGGCAAAAGCGCTCGAAACATTCGACCCGAAGGCGATCATCTTGTCCGGCGGCCCGGCGAGCGTGACGGGCATCGATACGCCGCGAGCACCGGAGGCGGTGTTCACCGCGGGCGTCCCGGTTCTGGGAATTTGCTACGGCGAACAGACCATGTGCGCGCAACTGGGGGGGCGCGTTGAGTCCCATGATCACCAGGAATTCGGACGGGCCGACATTGAAGTAGTTGAAGATTGCGCGCTTTTTGACGGTGTGCTGAAGCCCGGCGACAAAGAGCAGGTCTGGATGAGCCACGGAGACCGTGTGGTCGAACTGCCCGAAGGATTCAAAACCGTCGCCGTATCGGAAGGTGCGCCTTATGCGGCCATCGCAGATGAGATGCGGAAGTTCTACGCCGTTCAGTTCCACCCGGAAGTGGTGCACACCCCGCGCGGTGCTGAGCTACTCAAGAACTTCACCCACAAAATTGCCGGATGTTCTGGCGACTGGACCATGGCGGCGTTCAAGGACACCGAGATTGCGAAAGTGCGCGAGCAGGTCGGGTCAGGTCGTGTGATTTGCGGCCTCTCCGGCGGGGTCGACTCCTCCGTCGTCGCCGTTCTCCTGCATGAAGCCATTGGCGATCAGCTGCAATGTGTGTTTGTCGACACCGGCGTCATGCGGGCAGGGGAAGCGGACGAGGTCGTGAACCTGTTCCGGGACCATTACAACATCCCGCTGGTCCATGCGGATGCGAAAGATCTGTTCCTCGGCAAACTGGAAGGTGTGTCCGATCCCGAGAAAAAGCGCAAGATCATCGGCGCAACCTTCATTGATGTCTTTGAAGAAGAGGCAAAGAAAATTGGCGGCGCCGACTTTTTGGCGCAAGGAACGCTCTATCCAGATGTGATCGAAAGCGTTTCCTTCACCGGTGGCCCGAGTGTGACGATCAAGAGCCATCACAATGTGGGCGGGCTGCCGGAACGCATGAACATGGATCTTGTGGAGCCGCTTCGGGAACTCTTCAAAGACGAGGTCCGCGCGCTGGGTCGCGAGCTCGGATTACCGGAAGCCTTTGTCGGCCGTCATCCCTTCCCGGGACCAGGCCTGGCGATCCGAATTCCCGGAGAGATCACCCGCGAAAAGGTCGACATCCTGCAGAAGGCCGACGCAGTCTACCTGGACGAAATTCGCAAAGCCGGGCTTTATGACGAGATCTGGCAGGCTTTCGCTGTGCTCCTGCCGGTCCGGACTGTGGGCGTCATGGGCGACAGCCGGACCTATGATTATGTCTGCGCGCTTCGTGCGGTCACGTCAACCGATGGCATGACCGCCGACTATTATCCCTTCGAGCATGCCTTCTTAGGCCGCGTTTCAACACGGATCATCAATGAAGTCCGCGGCATCAACCGGGTCGTCTATGATGTAACGTCAAAGCCGCCCGGCACCATCGAGTGGGAATAATTGCTAAGCATCCACCTGAAGGATGCTGCTTTGCCCCGCGAGGGTATCGACCAGCTGCTCAATATCAGCGAGTGCCTCCGCCTTTGATGCGTCAAAGCGATCGTCGCCGAACTCCTGATACTCAATCCCAATGTGGTGCAAGCCGTCTGCCCCGATATATTTCGAGATGGTGCGGACATGGGGAACGAGGTGATCGGCATCTGCGTTTATGCCGCCCGGTCCAAAACCGAATTCTCCCGCGGCGGTCAGGAGAATGAGTGTCTTACCACTGAAGATCGGTTCAAGCGGTCGGTCACCTCGCGCGAGGTCGAAGGTAAAGGTCTTGCCAACACGGACGATCTGATCGACCCAGGCTTTAAGTGAAGCAGGCAGGCCATAATTATACATGGGCGTGGCGATCAGGATGATGTCCGACTTCTCCACTTCATCAATCAGCCGGTCTGAGGTTTCGAGTTCCGCTTTCTGTTCAGTTGTTCGCTGATCAACCGACGTAAATGCGGCATCAATCCATTGTTCTGAGATCGGCGCGGGCGGATGCAGACCCACATCGCGCTCAATAACCGTCGCGTTGGGAGAGACCCGACGCCATGCCTGGAGGAAATGATCGCTCATCATGCGCGTGAGAGACCGCGCATGGCGGGCGCTTGCATCAATACGAAGAAGTGTAGACATGGATCTTTCCCGTTCATGAAGTTTCGCTTGTTTTTCAGCAGCTGAGAGGTTGATGAGGAAAATGTCTTCATCAGCTGCGGAGTAGAAGAAAAATGGTAATTAAAGCTGGGGTGACAAGAACAATTTGACCATCTATAAGTAAATTAGACTCATCTATGGGGTTCCCGTGTCCTTGCCATCACTAGCCGCACTGAGAGCTTTTGACGCTGCTGCCCGGCTCGGGAGTTTCAAGGCGGCTGCCGACGCCTTAAACGTGTCGGCGACGGCAATTTCCCATCACATACGCGGACTGGAAGCGCAGACAGGTGTGACGCTCTTTCGGCGGGGGACCCGCCAGGTTTCATTGACGGAGGAAGGGCGCCAGCTTTCCGAGGCAACAGCATTCGCATTTTCGCGCATTGAAGCCACGTTGGATGCGCTGAGCGTTGCCGAGAACACGCTTACCGTTTCGACCACGCCGGCGTTTGCGTCACTCTGGCTCGCACCACGTATTCAGTCGTTCGAACAACAGTACCCAGAGCTCCGGATTCGGATGGTATCCTCGACGGGCGTGGTGGATTTGCACCGGGATCGGACGATTGATGTCGCTATTCGGTATGGTGACGATGAGGGTTCGGAAAACGACTCGATCCTTATGAGAGAAAACGTCGGGGCGTTTGGCTCGCCGGATTACATCAAGAATCTGAAGCACCTGTCGCACGCAGAGTTCATCAGCACGGCCTGGGTGTCGAAACACCTCAAACAAACTACGTGGTCGGACTGGTTTACCGCCGCAGAAGATGAGCCGTCCAGAGATGCCAAGTTTCGGGAGTTTCTGCAGGAACACGAAGTGCTTCAGGCGGGGCTGGCGGGCCAGGGCCTTATTCTTCTAAGCGATGTATTGGCTGGGGACATGGTGACACGGGGCTGGTTGGAGCCTTATCGTCCAGACATACGTCTTGAGGGACTGGTCTACCGTGTCATTGTCGGACCCCAAAAATCCGACTCGAAAAAGCTAAAAGCTTTTGTTGAATGGCTAACCGAAGAATTGAGTTCGGCTGAGATGCCGTTCGAGGCCACACCTTGAGTTTCGACTTTACGCGTCTGATCACAGCGCATACCCTTCGTCGTCGAGTGGGTACGCAGCGTTTTGGATGGGAAGTAGGATGAGGACGTTTCTTTCAGGTCTCCTAATAGTTGGATTTACAACGGCCGCAACATTTGCCCACGCGTCTGGCCCGCGCTCTGGCCAGGAGGTGTACGAGTCAAAATGTGCCACCTGCCATCTGTCGGGCACAGCCGGCGCACAGAAGTTGGGCGATGTGGCGGCCTGGGAACCGGCGATCGCTAAAGGCATTGATGTTTTGTATGACAGTACCATCAATGGCTTTAAGGGAATGCCGCCAAAAGGCCTGTGCTTCGATTGCTCTGATGACGAGCTTAAAGCCGCCGTCGACTATATGGTCGAGCAGTCTCAATAGATCGGCCCACAGAACAATTGTCGGTGATGGGCAGTTGTGTTAAAACTCAACCAATTGGTTTTGTTTTGACGGAGTGCTCATGTCAGACTTGGATGCAACCTTTTCCGCCCTAGGCGACGGGACACGCCGCGCGATCCTCAGCACCTTGATGGAGGGTGAGGCCACACTGTCGGACCTTGCGGCGCCCTTCGACATGTCGCAAACCGCCGTGTCGAAACATGTGCGCGTTCTGAGCGACGCCGGTCTTGTCATTGTCGAAAAGCGGGGGCGGACCCGACATTGCCGTCTCGACGCGGTGGCCATGAAGGATGCGGCAGACTGGCTGTCTGACTACAGGAAATTCTGGACGAAACAGCTCGACGGACTGGCCCGCCATTTCAAAAAGAAGTCACGCTGATGGTGGAGTTTGTTCAATCCGACCCCGGCGATGACCCAATCATTGTGGACTGCACCTTGGAGGCATCTCCCTCTGACGTTTTTGAAGCGTGGACCGACCCTGAGATCATCATGCAGTGGTTCGGCCCACGACCGAACACCCTCGTCTCCGCCACCATCGATCTTCGTCTCGGCGGGCAATGGTGTTTTGTGAAATCCAAGAATGAGGAAGGCACGACGGGTTTCGAAGGGGAATACCTGGTCATTGAGCCAGGCAAGCGACTTGCCTTCACCTGGGCACAGTTTGCGAAGTCCGTCGACGGGCAGAAGGATCTCACCCCTTCTTCAAAGGTGGAAATTGAAATGAGCTCGGTAGAGCAGGGGACCCACCTCCGCCTAATCCATTCGTCCCTGCCAGATACAGCAGCTGCTAAGGACTTTTCAGGCGGCTGGGAGCGGGCGATTGGCAATCTCCTGAGCTTATTGCGCAGCCATCCTAAAGACGAATAGAACTGACCGCTCTCTATTTCAGATCGTCAATGACATCAGATATCCGCTGAAAGAAGTGGAGGCCCTGATTGATCTCTTCGTCGCTCATGGTCTCGATGATGCGTTGAATAAAGGCATCGCCGCGGCGGATCATTCCGTCAACGAACTTTTCGCCGGAGCGGGTGAGGGTTACCACTTTTTCGCGGCCCGAGTGGGCTGCTTCCTCGACTGTTAGGAGCGACAGCGGTTCGCTGGCCATGCTTCTGATGGCTTTGGTGATCGCCGCACCGGAAATCTCAAACCACGCGCCCAGATGCCGCTCAATGTCCTTGCGGTTCATGAGTTTGCCGTCAGTCCCCTCCGAATGGATCAGCCAGAGGATGGCGACCTGGTGGCGTCCTATCTGGCCACCGCGCATGGCATCCTCAACCCGCAACCCCGCCTTGTAATGAATGGGATAATAGAATTCTAGAAAGCGCAGGGCCGCATCCGCAGGTGCCCGCTCTGTTCGCTCTTTTGTTTTGTTATCAGACATGAATGCCGCGAATCTCCGGAGCCTTTTCATGGACTTTAGGCCGGTCTTTCCCGTTCGTCAGGCTTTAAAAGTTTACAGAAGAAATAATTTATGATGTAAATTAATGGTCTTCTCGGGGAGGAAAAGATGAACGCATCCGAAATCGCAAATGATTTGGCGCGTCTCACTGCGCCGTCGACCATTGCAGACCCTTACCCACTTTATGACAGATTGCGGCCAGCGGGCCCGGTTAAAGGATATGAGGATTACCCGCCTGGAACGGTGCCAGGGCAGGATGAGCCGGTGTCGGCCTGGGTTCTCTTGTCCTACGATCATGTCGCGTCAGCGGCGCGTGATCACCGTGTATTCTCGTCGCGGGATCCGTTGCAGGAGGCCTCATCAGCGCCGACTTTAATGCTGGTCAATCATGACAATCCAGAACACGATCGGTTGCGGGGCATCGTCAATCTGGCCTTTTCGCGTAAACGCATGGAAGCGGAAGCGCCTGCCGTCCGAGCAATCGTTGAAGAATTGCTGCGTGACCTTGGGGCAAACGACATAGATGTGATTGAAAAAGTAGCGTCGGTTCTGCCGGCGCGCGTGATGGTGCATTTGCTTGGATTGCCGCCCGCAGACGCAGATCGTTTCCGCCACTGGGCGACAGCATTCATGTTGTCGGCAGATCTGACGGCCGAAGAGCGTCAGGCAAGTAATGAGGAATTGGCTGCCTATTTTATCGAAAAAGTCTCCGCCATGGCGGGCGCCCTTGCGGCGGCGGATGCAGTCCCCGACTGCCTGATGCGCGCCCTGCTGGAGGCTGAAGCGGAGGGTGAAAAACTGTCCGTTGAAGAGGTCATCAGATTTTGTATCACGCTTGTGGTCGCCGGGGCTGAAACGACAACCTTTCTGATCGGGAACCTGCTCTACAACCTGGCAACGATGAAAGATGTCCATCGACGCCTAAAATCCGACCCGGCAGATTTGCCTCCCTTCATTGATGAGACACTCAGGCACTCAGGTCCTCCCCAGCGCCTCTTCCGCATCGCAACCGAAGATGCGCGCGTGGGCGAAGCGGAAATAAAGAAGGGAGATTGGGTGGCCCTTTTCTTTGCCGCTGCAAACCACGACCCGGCAGTGTTCCCAGACCCGGATCGGTTTGATATGGATCGACCTAACCTAAACAAACAGCTCACTTTGGGCATCGGCATTCACCATTGCCTGGGGTCAGCCTTGGCCAAACTGGAAGCCCGCGTCCTCTTGGAGGGCATTCTGGAACGAGGCGATGAGATTTTGCTGGGAGGATCTTTTCCTGTTCCCCAGACAGCCAGCCTGTTGAACCATGGTTTTGAAAGATTGGTGCTTCGCTTTGTGCGCCCTGAAGCGGAGGCTGCATGATGTCTGGCGAGCAGAACATCGCGGAAACGCAGAAACTTTTCGAGGCTTTTGGGGCAGGCGACATACCTCGAATTCTGTCCTTCCTCAATGAGGATATCCGGATCGAATTCTACGGTCCTGAGGACGTCATTCCCTATGCCGGCACTTACAATGGTCTTGATGAAGCGAAGACATTTTTCGAGACCGTCCTCTCATCCGTTGACATCCACGTCTTCGAACCGGAGGAATTTTTGGCGGATCAGGACAAAGTCATTGTGACAGGCCATCTGCATCTGACGTCAAAAGCCACTGGCGGCACAATCAAATCAGATTTCGTCCATGTGATCACTATGGCTGACGGCAAGTGGTCGCGCTTCCGGGACTTCATGAACACCGCCAATGCGGTTGAGGCATTTTCCGCCTGAGTGGCTGTTCCCACGCTCCCGAAAGGCAGGTAGTCTTTCGCCGTAGAGAGTTGCGGCGAAGGAAGCAGCATGCGTGGAATGCAAATTGGGGCGATGGTCGGGATGTTGCTATGCGCGGGCGGTGTGGCCTGGGCAGATGGCGTGGAAGACAACAATAACTGCTATGAGCAGTTCCGCGGCGGCGACATGAAGCTCGCTATTTACTATTGCAGCAGAGCCATTCAATCGGGCGACCTGGAGAGAGGCGACATGATTGTCGCTCTTCTCAATCGCGGCGTCGCATATAAGAACACCGGCAATCTGGAGATGGCGGTTGTGGACTATTCCTCGGCTCTGGAGATGTCGCCAAATGACGCCCTTCTGTTTTCAAATCGTGCCAATGCCTATCGGGAGTTGGGCAGGCCGGTCGAAGCAATGAGCGACATAAACCGTTCAATCGAGTTGAACCCTGAGAACCCGGCGGCGTTTTATGTGCGTGGATTGCTGTTTGAAGCGACGGGTGACACTGAAAATGCACGGCGCGATTTTCTGCGTGCGCATGAAATTAGCCCCGACAATAAAGAGTTTCGCGACCGTGCTGAGGCACTGGGCGCGGCGGCTCAGTAACGAAACCAGGCTAGGGGATTATAAATGGCCAAGCTCGACGTAGTAGGAACGGTAACAGAGTCATATAAAGGCGCCTGGTCACATTTTGGGGACATGGTAAAGCTGGTTTGGGCGCCGGTTGTTGTCTATATCGCTGCCAATGTCCTTCATTCCATGTCGGTTCAGTCTGTCACAGAGGACATTGACCCGGCGGATGTCGAAGCAATCTTCCAGGCAAGCTGGGGTTGGCAGGCCGTGGCCGTGACCCTTCTGGGGCTTTTTCTTTGGCCGATAATCGCAGTGGCATGGCATCGTTTCATCCTGCTCGGCGAAACAAGTTCCACGGCGCTCTATTTCAAGTTTGGACGCCGCGAAGCACGGTTTATGCTGACGTCGATTTTTCTCTCGCTTCTGGTCGTCCCAGGTGTGCTGGTCATGATCGTGGGCGCTGGGACGGCGCTATCCGTATTCGCGGTCCCGGTTGGCCTGATCTTGGCCGTCGCGGGGCTCGCTTATGCACTGCGCCTTTCTCTTTTGCTACCGGCGGTCGCAACAGATGCGGCCGTTGATGCCCGCGCGATCCTTGATGCAACGCAGGACAATGTGCTGCGGATATTCGGCGCGCATGCCCTCAACATCCTGGCGCTCATGGTTGTCGCGATTGTCGTGAGCATCCTTATTAGCGTCGTTGCCCTCGTGATGGGACCAGTGATTGGCATCATCGGTGGGGCGGTGCTGGGTGTTTTTGCGCAGATCATTTCTGTCGCCATTCTCTCCATCATGTACAGAGATTTGGTGCTCTCCCAAGCAGCGCCGTCCAGCCCGCCTGACGTGCAGGTACACTGACAGACGTCATTCTGAGCTCACCATCCATTGAAAGACCGAAACCGGCGAGCCGGCTTTGACTGTTCTCTCTAGATTGCGCCAATGCAATTTATGGAGACGGTTGGATGGCGCGTACAGACAAATCATGTGAGGGCAAAGTAGCGATTGTAACCGGTGCCAGTTCCGGCATTGGACGTGCAACGGCTCTGAGATTGGCGTCAGAAGGCGCAGCGGTTGTTGTTGGTGCAAGACGCCAGAGCGAACTCAAGACCCTTGTGTCGGAGATCGAAGCGAGCGGTGGACGGGCTGTGGCGATCGTCGGAGATGTCGCGGACGAGTCTTTTGCCGCGGACATGGTAGAGACCGCTTGTTTGGAGTTCGGTGGTCTGGATGTTGGCGTGAATGCAGCCGGCACGCTTGGCCCGATGGGACCGCTTGTCGATCTGGATCGCGAAGATTGGGATTTCGTCCTCTCTACAAATCTCACCAGTGCGTTCTTTGGGGCTAAGCACCAAGTACCCGCAATGCTGCACCGCGGCGCAGGCTCAGTGATCTTTGTGAGTTCATTTGTCGGACATACCGCAGCGATGCCAGGCGTGGCCGCCTATGCCGCAAGCAAAGCCGGCATGATCGGTCTAATGAAGTCCATTGCTGTCGAGTATGGCGCTGAGGGCATCCGGTCGAACGCGTTGCTTCCCGGCGGCACACAGACAGCGATGGCTGACGTGATGGCGGACACGGAGGACATGCGGGCTTTCGTGCGCGAAATGCACGCGCTTAAGCGAATCTCGGACCCGACGGAACAGGCAGAGGCAGCTCTCTTCCTTGCCTCGGATGCGTCTTCCTTTGTGACCGGCACCGCCTTCCTCGTGGATGGGGGTGTCTCAATCTGCAAAACGTGACCATAACCGAGCGTAAAGTTAACGGAGTTGTCGTTTAAGTGATTGAAATAATTGAAGAAAAAGGGGTGTTCCTCAAAGCTTGACCACAGCCTCTAATTCCCCCATATGGCAGGGGCAATTACCGCCCCAGGGCACACTCTGGGCACCTTTTGTGGGTGAAACGCGGTCGCAATTGGAGGCCGGATACATGTCGGTTCACACCAAGATCAAGCGCATTACCGTTCCCGAAATTATGGCGCACAAGGGCAAAACGCCCATCGTGTCATTGACCGCGTATCATGCGCACACAGCCCGTTATATTGACCCTTATGTCGACTTTCTTTTGGTCGGCGATAGCCTTGGCATGGTCATGTACGGGATGGAAAATACGCTCGGCGTGACGATCGACATGATGATCGCACATGGTGCCGCCGTGGTGCGTGGGACCGAACGGGCCTTGGTCGTCGTTGACATGCCATTTGGCTCTTATGAAGAATCACCAGAGATCGCCTTCCGCAATGCGTGCCGGATCATTAAAGAGACCGGATGTACTGCCGTTAAGCTGGAGGGTGGTGCCCGCATGGGCCCGACCATCAAATATCTGAGCGAGCGCGGCATCCCCGTCATGGCGCATATCGGTCTGACACCCCAGAGCACCAATGTGATGGGTGGCTTCAAAACCCAAGGCCGGGTTGAAGAAGACTGGGCAGAGATCGAGAACGATGCGCTCGTCATCGCCGAGTCCGGCGCCTTCGCGGTTGTTCTGGAAGGCATGGCGGAGCCTCTTGCCGCAAAGATATCTGGCCAGATAAGCATCCCGACCATTGGGATCGGGGCGTCTGCCGCCTGCGACGGTCAGATTCTTGTGCTAGAGGACATGTTGGGTCTGTCGCCCAAGCCACCGAAATTCGTCAAAGAGTTTGCGACTTTGGGCGCAGCGATTGCCGGTGCCGCCGAGGCTTATGCGGACGAAGTCAGAGGCAGAGCCTTTCCGGCGAAAGAGCACACTTACGCCATGAAGAAGGTCGATTGAGCGAAGCACGGGGCCGTTAAGCTAATTCGTCTTTCCGTCCCATTTGTTGGTGGAAGCACGGTTGGCAAGTCATTGAATTGACGCTACTTTACGGCCCCAACACCGATTTTGGGACTGCCGCGCTGGCAGACGCCTCGACCTACCTCGGAGACTATTCTTGGCCGACATTTTTCGCGAAGTCGAAGAAGACATTCGCCGCGACCGCTTACAGCATCTTTGGGACAAATACGGCATATACCTGATCGGCTTTGTGGTTGCCATTATAGGGCTCACAAGCTTGATCGTGGGGTGGGGCGCGTATACGCAATCTCAAGCAGAAGACGCCTCAAAAGCGTTTGCGACGGCAGTCGTGGAAGCGGCGCGAGACGGCGCTGACGCCCCGGCGATTTTCACGGCATTGGCAGACAGGTCGCCGACAGGATATGCAGCGCTGGCGCGCCTGAGAGCAGCGGGCGCCCTTGCGGCGGCGGGCGACGTCGACCAGGCCATTGCCGCGTATGATGAGGTTGCGGCAGACAGCGGCGCGGAGGATATTCTGCGGGACCTTGCAAGGGTCAAATCCGGCACATTGCTGGTAGGGCGAACGAGTTACGACGATTTGGCTATTCGTTTAGTGCCATTAGCTGAAAATAGCGAACCTTGGCGCAATCCGGCGCGCGAAGCGCTTGGCATGGCCGCCTATGCCGAACAGAAATACGCGCAAGCGCAGAGCTTCTTTCAAGCCATCGTGGGGGATCAAACCGCTACTCCCGGCGTTCGGGATCGGGCGCATGTGATGCTCGCGCTCATCGCACCTCATGTGCCCACGGCCGAAAGTGGTCCTTTGGAGGCGACGGACGAGGCGCCACAGGACGCCGGACCGACCACCTCAGAAGAACAAACGGGAGAAGCGCAATGACAACATGGCGTGTGGCGACGCTAAGCCTGGTCGCAGCTATATCACTGGCCGGGTGTGACACCATTGGCGATCTTGTGTCATCGGATGATAAAGAAGCACTGCCAGGAGAGCGCATCTCGGTGATGGCGCTCGAACGAAAGCTTGAAGCTGATCCGCGCTTGGCCTCGCTCGAAGTTGTCTTGCCGCGCCCGTATGTGAACGAAGAGTGGCCGCAGCCGGGTGGGTACGCGGACAATGCGATGCACCATTTGCAGGCGTCGGGCGCGCTGGATGTGCTGTGGAGCAGCAATGCGGGTTCTGGGTCGAGCGGCTCGACCGAGTTGGCAACAGCGCCGGTTGTGGCCGCGGGACAGGTATACGTGCTGGACACGGAGGCCACTGTTCGTGCGTTCAACTCCACCAGCGGCGATGAAGTCTGGGAGGCGGAACTTGCCCCTGAAGATGAAGACGCAGATGAAGGACGCGGCGGCGGCGTAGCGTTCGATAGCGGCAGGTTGTTTGTGACCACGGGGTTTGGCGAGGCCATTGCCCTGGATGCGGGAAGCGGCGAGGTAATCTGGCGCACCAGCGCTGGCGTGCCTTTCCGGGCTGCTCCAACGGTAAACGGCGGGCGCATGTTCACCATCACGTCAGACAACCAGATGATTTGTCTGAACATTGAGGACGGATCTGTCCTTTGGCGTCACCGGGGCATTGTTGAGAGTGCCGGGATTCTGGCGGCCACGTCGCCAGCGGTATCAGGGTCAATTGTCGTCGCGCCATACTCCTCTGGCGAGCTCTATGCGCTGCGTGTTGAGAATGGGAACTCGCTCTGGTCGGACAGTCTGACGCGTACCGGCAATGTGACCTCTCTCACGGAGCTCAACGATATTGCCGGGAGGCCCGTGATTGACAGAGGACGGGTCTACGCGGTGAGCCATTCAGGCCGCGCAGTTTCCATTGATATTCGCACAGGTGAACGCGTCTGGACCCGGAACATCGCGGGGACGCAGACACCATGGGTAGCCGGTGGGTTTATTTTTGTGGTGACACTGGATGCAGAAGTCGTTGCGCTTTCAAGACGCGATGGGCGTATCCGCTGGATCCACAACTTGGAACGATTTGAAGATGAAGAAGATCGCGATGGCTCAATCGAGTGGAGCGGTCCTGTGCTTGCGGGCGACCGGCTGGTTCTGGTGTCATCGCTTGGTGAAGCGGTGTCCTTGTCTCCCTATACTGGCGAAGAGCTAGGCCGTATTGAGCTGCCGGACACAGTTTTCGTACCGCCAATCCTCGCGAATGAAACACTGTTTGTGTTGACCGACGATGCGCGTCTGGTCGCTTTGAAATAGAGATAATAGGGTTCCGTCCCAGCCAACTTGGGTAGGGGGACCTATCTGGAGCCGCTGAGAATGGCGGACAGGAAACCAATGCCGTTTAAACTCGCCATTGTCGGCCGTCCGAACGTGGGCAAATCGACACTTTTCAACCGTCTGGTTGGAAAGAAACTGGCATTGGTTGATGATACACCCGGCGTCACGCGGGATCGACGGGAAGGGGACGCCAGCCTCGCCGAACTCGAGTTTACGATCGTCGATACAGCCGGTCTCGAAGATGCCAAGGGCGACGTGCTCGAAGCCCGGATGCAGCGCGGCACGGAGCTGGCAATCGCTGAGGCAGACGTGTGCCTCCTTCTCATTGACGCCCGTGCTGGCGTGACACCAGCCGACGCCTATTTCTCACAGCTTCTGAGAAAAGTGGAAACCCCGGTGATTCTTGCCGCCAACAAGTGCGAAGGTGGCGCCGGCGAGGCGGGCCAGCTGGAGGCTTATGAGCTGGGCCTCGGCGCACCAATACCGCTCTCCGCAGAGCATGGCGAAGGTCTGGGCGATCTCTATGATGCGCTCCTACCCTTTGCGCAAGCCTTCGAGGAAGCGGAAGCCAACCAGGCGATTGAAGATGTGTTGGCAGACGAAGAGGGCTTTGACCCTGATGCACCCTATGAGCCTGACCTTGAGACACCGCTCCGTGTTGCGGTGGTCGGCCGGCCCAACGCGGGCAAGTCGACGCTGATCAATCAGTTGCTTGGCGAGGATCGGATGCTGACCGGACCGGAAGCAGGTATTACGCGCGACTCGATCGGTGTGGAGTGGGAATGGCGCGGGCGTCGCGTGAAGCTGCACGATACCGCGGGCCTGCGTCGTCGCGCCCGCGTGACACAGAAGCTCGAAAAGCTCTCTGCGGCAGATGCGTTGCGCGCGGTCCGGTTCGCCGAAGTCGTTGTCATTCTGATCGATGCAACCGTTCCCTTCGAAAAACAGGACTTGCACATCACTGACCTCGTTGAGCAGGAAGGCCGTGCGCTTATCATCGCGGTCAACAAGTGGGATCTGGTGGAAACGCCCCAAGAGACCATGGAAGACCTCAAAGAGAAGCTTGGCCGGCTCCTACCCCAGGTGCGCGGCGTACCGATTGTCACTTTCTCAGCGCTGACAGGAAAAGGCGTGGAGAAACTTATGCCGAAAATTGAAGATATCCACGGCCTTTGGAACGCGCGTATTCCCACGGCAAAGCTCAACAAGTGGCTGAGCGTCACCGCATCAAAGCACCCTCCACCGGCATCGCGAGGGCGCCCGGTGACGCTCCGCTACGCAACTCAGGTAAAAAGCCGGCCACCAACCTTTGCCATCTTCTCAAGCAGGGCGCACGAGGTACCCACATCTTACAAACGCTACCTGGTGAATAGTCTCCGCGATGAATTCAACCTGCCTGGCGTTCCGATCCGGTTGAACATGCGGAAGCGTGATAACCCCTACGCTGCAAAGGCAAAGAAACGCAAACTCGGCTAGGACCGTCGAAGTTGAACCGTGTGTGTGACATCCATGTTCCCCACGAAAACCGGGTCGTGAGACGTGAACAACAAAGATCCCCTGTAGGACTTTAGGGCGGCTTCAAGCGCGTCCAACGCATCAATATCCAAATGGTTGCTGGGCTCGTCCAATAGAAGCAGCCGCGCCGGGGACGGACAATTAAGCAGTCGAACAAGATCGGCGCGCAGCCGTTCACCGGCGCTGAGCTGGTTGAATGGAATGACAGCCTTCTCCCGCCGCAAGCCCGCACGGGCCAGGCTCGTTCGAATGTCGGTTTCAGACCAATCGGGGCGATAGGCGAGACACCGATCAACAGACGTTTCTGCTGTCAATCGGGTTTGCTGCTGCAACAAATAGCCGAGGGGCACATGTCGAGTGATGGTGCCGGCATCTGGTGCCGTCCCGCCTGAGATGAGATCAAGAAGCGTTGTCTTGCCACTCCCATTTTCACCGGCAATGTGGATGCGCTGTGGCCCTCTGAGCGATAGGTCGAAATGTGCGAACAAGGTCCGGCTGCCATAGCTCAAGCAGACATCGGTTAGGGTCAGCACTGGTTGTTGGGAAAAGACTTCACTTGCCGCAGCATCGAACTGGATGGGCGTTCTGTCTTTGACCTGAGCCCGGGCGGCGATGATGCGGTCTTCGGCGGCGGCAAGCCGTGCGTCTTTTATTTTTGAGAGTCTGCTGGACGTTTGTTCGCTCCGAGTCTTTCGTCCATCAAGCACGATCTTAGGCTGGCTGCCGGATGTTCTAGCGCGTTTGCCTCTGCTCGCTTTGCGTTCTTGGCGTTCGTGTGTGGTTTGATGGTCTCGTTTGGCCTGCTGCAAGATCCGTTTTGCGTGTGCAAATTGGGCGTTCGCAGCATTTTGTTGAGCCGTTTTTTCCAACAGATAGTGCGTGTAGTTGCCGCCATAGATGTCGAGCCCTGCGGGCGTGAGGTCCCAGATTTCTTCTGGCAAGTCCAATAAGTGGCGGTCATGTGAGATCAGGAGCCAGGCAAAGTCAGCGTCGCGCAGCCAGCTCTCTAACCAGATACGGCCCGATTGGTCCAAATGGTTGGACGGTTCATCCAGGATGAGGAGGTCTGGTTCACGCCGCTGAATGCTAAGCAGTTGCAGGCGAAGCCATTCACCACCGCTGAGAGAGGTGAGGCTCTGGACCGGCGACAAATGCTCTAACCCAACGTCATGAAGGTCGTCAGAAAGTGCGTCTTCCAGGCTCCAATTGTCGCCGATCAGTGCGACATCCTCCGATGAACCAACGCCGCCCTGACAGCGCATTAATGCATCATACGGGTCGCCGATCTGAAGATAGTCGACGATACGCAGTCCTACGTTTGGCACCGCATCCTGCTCAAGGTGAGCAATAGCGCCGTGACGAGAGACGGCGCCTTGGTGCGGACTACACTCCTGCGTTATGAGGCGGGCGAGGCTCGATTTGCCCACACCATTAGGGCCTGCAAGCGCGACGTGCTGTTTCGGTCCAATAGCAAATGTAACATCTGAAAAAAGTGCTGTGCCGTCTGGCAACAAATAGGCGAGGGCATCGCCTGCAACCAAAAATGGTGGCATGGATCAAATCTCCGGCAAGAGGAATTCCTTATGCTCGGTTTATTTGTCCATCGTCCCTTTCCTTTGACGGTTCATGCATCGCGGTTACGATGATCAAAGTAAGTATGTTTCGCGCCCGCTACAAGATGTGAGCTTTGAAAGCGTGGCGGTTAGCGTCATGGCTGGAAGGAAATCACCTCGCCGTGGCGGGTGCAGTCAGCACTTACCAGGTCGACAAAGAGCGGCGCAATCTCCTCTGGCGTTCGAAGTGTTTCGGGGTTTTCCCCGGGCATGGCTGTCGCCCGCATTTTTGTGGCGATCGGTCCAGGGCTCACCATGTTGATCCGAAGTTCCGACTTCTCGACCTCATGGGCCCAGGTTTTGACAAGGGCCTCAAGGGCGGCTTTGGACACAGAGTATGCGCCCCAGAAAGGACGGCACTTCCGAGCCGCGCCAGAGGTGACAAAAACCGCGCGGCCGGCTTCCGACCGCTGGAGCAGGGGGTCGAGGGACCGGATCAAGCGATAGTTGGTCGTGACATTGACCGCGAAGACTTTGTCCCAATCATCCGGGGAGATATGCCCTGTAGGGGTCAGCGGTCCCAGGATACCGGCATTGCCAACCAGAATATCGAGTTTGCCCCAGCGTTCGAATATCGTGCCTCCCAGGCGATCAATCGCGTCAAAATCGGTGAGGTCGAGGGGGACAAGCGTTGCAGTGCCGCCCGCCTTTTGGATCTCGTCGTCGACTTCTTCGAGCGCCCCGACGGTGCGCGCCACGAGGATGACATGCGCACCTTCCGCGGCCAGGGCGAGGGCAACAGCTCGGCCGATACCCCGTGACGCGCCGGTAACCAGCGCGAGCTTGTCTGCAAGTCGTCCTGCCATGAGTTGGGTCTGCCTTTAAGCGATTTCCGTCAGCAGCGAGAGCTGGGCGGAGCGTTTTTCTTGTTGTTGGTCGACAAGCTGTGTCGGGTATTCGCCGGTGAAATAATGATCGGCAAATTGGGGATTGTCATTGTCCCGCCCGTCATACCCGAGTGCGCGATAAAGCCCGTCGACGGAGACGAAGGCGAGGCTGTCGACGCCGATATAGTTGCGCATGCCTTCCAAATCATAATTGGCGGCGAGCAGCTGATCGCGGTCCGGCGTATCAATACCGTAGAAATCCGGATGGGTGATGGGCGGGCTGGAAATACGCATGTGCACTTCCCGTGCACCGGCCTCATACATCATCTTCACAATCTTCGCAGAAGTTGTGCCGCGCACGATGCTGTCGTCGACCAGGATAATCCGTTTGCCTTCCACAAGCGCCCGATTGGCATTGTGTTTCAGGCGAACGCCAAGCGCGCGAATGTGCTGCGTCGGCTCGATGAAGGTCCGTCCCACATAATGGTTGCGGATAATGCCCAACTCGAAGGGGATGTTGGCTTCGGCAGCGTATCCGATAGCTGCGGGTACGCCGGAGTCCGGAACGGGAATAACCACATCAGCATCGACGTGGGACTCACGGGCAAGCTCTTCACCTGTTTTGCGCCGAACATTGTAGACACTCTGGCCGCCGACAACGCTGTCGGGACGCGCAAAATAGATATATTCGAACACGCACGGCCGCGGCTGCATGGGCGGGAAGGGATGCAGACTTTCAATGCCGTCCTTGGTCGCCACGATGACTTCACCGGGTTCAATTTCACGCACGAAAGTCGCACCGATAATATCAAGGGCCACGGTCTCGGACGTGAGGATCGGCGATCCGTCAAGTTCGCCCAGGATGAGCGGGCGGATACCGAGCGGGTCGCGGGCACCGATCAGCTTTTTGTTGGTCAGGGCCACCAAAGCATAGGCGCCTTGAATTTGGCGGAGCGCGTCGACAAAGCGGTTGGTGGTGCGGTCATGGCGACCACGCGCCACCAACTGAAGGATCACCTCTGTGTCGGACGTAGACTGAAAGATCGCGCCAGAGCGAACCAAATCGTCGCGCAGGGTGAGGGCGTTAGTGAGGTTGCCGTTATGGGCGATGGCGAAGCCGCCACCCCAAAGATCGGCAAAAAGCGGCTGAACATTCCTTAGGATGGTTTCGCCAGTGGTCGAATAGCGCACATGACCGATGGCGCTCGTGCCTCCCAATCGATCCATCATTTTGGCGCTGGTGAAATGATCGCCCACAAGGCCCATGCGGCGTTCTGAATGGAAGTGCTCGCCGTCGAACGAGACCAAGCCTGCCGCTTCCTGTCCGCGATGCTGAAGCGCATGCATACCGAGTGCGGTGAGCGCCGCGGCGTCCGGATGTCCAAAAATGCCAAAAACGCCACACTCTTCGCGAAGGCGGTCGGCATAAAGCTCATCGTGACTGTCCAGGATGACGCTGGCGCCTTCTCCATGCTCCGGCTGCCGGGCTTTATGCTGAGAGTGCTGGTCGGCCCTCGGGGCCCAGGCGCTTGATGGAGAACCTGTCGTGGAACCTGTGTCGGACATCTGGGTGGTCGTCCTCTATTCCTGTGTGGCTTCGAAAAGTTGGTCGAGCCCCCTCCGTTCGGAAGGCTTATACCCTGTCGTATCGTCGCTGTCAGTGCCTGATTTAGGCTCTTCTGTCCCCTGGTCTACAGGAGGCGCATTGCGCCGTCCCTCAGGCGTAAAGAAAGGCTCTGTGGGGGCGGTTGACTGCTGAGCGGCAAGCGCCGAAAGCCCGCTAGCGACGAAGTCCACCAGCGGTAGGAGACGGGCGTCTGCGATCCACTCAGGTTGATCCTCGCGCTCCGGCACCAGCCAGGTAAACAGCAGGAAGGCAATGGCCACAACCAAAAGACCTCGAAACACGCCAAAAATGAAGCCCAAAGAGCGATCCAGAAACCCGATCTCTCCGCCATGGGCCCGGTCCGTCCATCGATAGGTCAGCGCAGAGATGGCGATATAGACTACACCGAATATCCCTGCCGCTGATATGGTCAAGGCCAGCCAATAGGGCTCTGCTACAGCCTGCACAAGCGGAATAAGCAGGGGATAGAGGAGCAGGGCAGCAAGGGCGGCCACGACCCAGGCAAGGATCGAGAGGATCTCACTTGCAAACCCGCGGACCATAGCCAAAAGGCCGGATACGACCATGATCGCAATGACAGCAATATCAAACAGGGTCATGACGGGTCTGTCCCCCAACTCCAACGCCACACGTACACAGTTTAGCGCCCTCTAGGCGCCCGGTCACCTTATGCTTCACGGGCGTGCGGCTGAGAGGCGTCGTTTGTCGAAAGCTTGGCAATCAAATCACCCAGGTCTTCAAGCTCTGTCAGCTTCAGTTTCCCGCCCGACGGTTTCTGGCGCCCTGCGGCTTTGGGCAGGATCGCATGCTTGAAGCCCAGCTTCTCTGCCTCTTTGAGACGGGCTTCCATCTGACTGACAGGCCGGAGCGAACCGGAAAGCGAAATTTCACCAAAGAGAACCGTGTCCGGCGGGATGGGGAGGCCTGACAAAGAAGAGATGAGAGCTCCAGCTACTGCGAGATCGGCAGCAGGTTCGCCAATCCGTAATCCACCGGCAACATTGAGGTAGACGTCCTGATTGCCGATGGAAAGGCCGCAGCGCGCTTCCAGCACCGCGAGCACCATGGAGAGCCTGCCGCTGTCCCAGCCGATCACCGCACGCCTCGGTGTACCGAGCGCGCTTTGGGCGACCAGCGCTTGGATCTCAACGAGGACGGGTCGCGTGCCTTCAATCCCAGCAAACACAGCTGCGCCGCTTGCCTCCCGATCGCGTTCGCCGATGAAGAGGGCAGAGGGGTTTTCGACCTCCATCAGCCCGCCTTCCGCCATTTCGAAGACCCCGATTTCGTTGGCGGGGCCGAAGCGATTCTTCACCGCGCGCAAAATCCGGAAATGGTGGCCGCGCTCCCCTTCGAAATAGAGCACCGTATCGACCATATGCTCGACGACTTTGGGTCCAGCGATTTGCCCATCTTTGGTGACATGGCCGACAATGATCATGGCCGCACCTGACTTCTTGGCAAAGCGCGTGAGTTCCTGCGCCGACGCACGCACCTGGCTCACCGTGCCGGGTGCAGACTCAAGGGCATCCGTCCACATGGTCTGAACCGAGTCGATCACAATGGCGTCAGGTGCAGGGCCGTCTTGCAGGGTCGCGAGAATGTCCCGGAGGTTGGTCTCTGCGCCAAGAGACACCGGCGCGTCGTCAAGCCCGAGCCGCCGGGCCCGCATGCGCACCTGATCGATGGCTTCTTCACCAGAAATATAAACAGCTTCAGCGCCGCTCCGTGCGAGCACGGCCATGGCTTGGAGCAATAATGTCGATTTCCCGATGCCCGGGTCGCCGCCCACAAGGACAGCCGAGCCGGGCACAAGGCCACCACCTAGCACCCGGTCGAACTCTCTGAGACCGGTGGTGCGGCGCGGTGTTTCGGTCGCTTCGCCTGCGAGGGGCACAAGCGCAATCTGCCGACCTTTCTTGGCCGAACTTGCCTTGGCTGGGCCACCGGCAACACCGGAGGTTTCGGCTACTTCTTCTGAAATTGTGTTCCATTCGCCGCAAGCGTCGCAGCGACCGGCCCAGCGCGGTGTCTGTGCACCACAGGCCTGACAGACAAATTGACGACGGGCTTTAGCCACGTTCTTCCTTACCAATCGACAGAGGACACGCGGGCGCGCGCGGCCATCAGGGTTTCAGCACATCCATTTTGATGGGCCCCTCGGCGCGGCCATGGATGAACTGATCCACATACTCATTGCCGCTATTGTCGACTTCGTCGCGGGTGCCCGCCCAGATGATCTCACCCTTATAGATCATTGCGATGTAATCCGCGATCTTTCGCGCACTTGCCATATCGTGGGTGATGGAGAGCGCCGTCGCACCCAGCTTCTGCACACTATTGAGGATCAGGTCATTGATCACATCGGCCATGATTGGGTCGAGTCCGGTGGTGGGCTCATCGAAAAAGATAATTTCCGGATCCGTGGCAATGGCGCGCGCGAGCCCCACGCGCTTTTGCATGCCGCCCGACAGTTCGGCGGGATAGAGGTCTCCAATGTCAGCGGTTAGACCCACCTGGCCAAGTTTCTCGATCGCAATTTCTTTTGCATCCTTGCGCCGCATATTGCGACCCTGGATGAGCCCAAAGGCGACATTCTCCCAGACCGGCAGGCTGTCAAAAAGCGCTGAGTTTTGAAACAGCATGCCGAATTTCGTCAGTGTTTTTTCCCGCTCGGCAGTAGCGAGGCGCGTGACATCCTTGCCGTCGACTTTGATGCTGCCTTTTTCAGGCCGAACGATTCCGAGGATACACTTCAGCATCACGGATTTGCCGCTGCCTGACCCGCCGATCACAACCAAAGATTTTCCTTTGGGAACGGTCAGAGACAGATCATGGAGCACGACTTTTTTGCCGAAACGCTTGTGAACCTTTTTCAGTTCAATCTTCACGTCTTTTGCTGGAACGGAGATATTCATGAAGCCAGCCTTAAGAGGAGAAGAACAGCGACGTCATCACATAGTTCGCTGCGAGGATGAGAATGGAAGAGTTCACGACGGCGTTGGTCGTGGCGCGACCGACGCCCTGTGCGCCGCCGCGGCTATGGAAGCCCTGATAGCAGCCCATCATGGCAATGATAAAGCCAAAGACGGCAGATTTGATGAGGCCGGAAGTGATGTCATCAAGCTCCAGGAAGTCGACCGTGGTTTTAACGTAAACGCCCGCATTGAAGTCCAATGTCTGCGTTCCCACGACAAAGCCGCCGAAAATGCCGATCACATCGCCAACGAAGACGAGGGCGGGCAGGGTGATCACCGCAGCGACAACACGGGGCACCACCAAATATTTGAACGGGTTGGTCGACAGTGTCGACAGCGCGTCAATCTGCTCCGTCACCCGCATGGTGCCGAGCTCCGCCGCGATGGCGGCTGCGGCGCGACCAGCAACCATCAAGCCGCCTAGAACGGGCCCAAGCTCCCGGGTGATGCCGAGCGCCACAATGGTCGCAACGATGTTCTCGGAATTGAATTGATCGCTGCCATAATAGATTTGGAGGGCGAGCACGCCGCCGGTGAAGAAGGCGGTCAATGCAACGACGGGCAGCGAAAAGTAGCCAATGCGCATCATTTGCTGGGCAATCAGACGCCAGTAGAAGGGCGGGCGCAGAATGTGGGTGATCGCCCTCCACGTAAACACGGACAGCCGTCCCGTTTCGCTGAGCGCGGTGATCGCAACTTTGCCGATTATCCCCAGCGGATTCAAACTTAGCTCCCTCTGCCTCACTCTTTACATCTACTCAGGCGGCACTGATTCCGTCCGATGAAGTGTACGTCCGCTGATATCGATACCCCAAACGGGTAAGCACTTCGTAACCAATCGTGCCCGCAGCCCGTGCAAGATCCCCTACAGTGACATTTTTTCCAATCAATTCTGCGAAAGACCCCCGTTTTGGGACATCCGGTGGCAGATCGGTCACATCGACCGTGATCATATCCATAGAGACCCGCCCGATAAGAGGCGCCGCGTGGCCCTCAATCATCACAGACACGCCGTCACCGGCTGGGCTTCCAAGTGCGCGGAAATATCCATCGGCATAGCCGGTCGCAATGGTTGCGATGCGGGTCGGCCGCTTAGCCGTGTAGGTAGCGCCGTAGCCCACATGTGCGCCCGGCTCCAGGGTTTTGACCTGCATAATCCGCGATTTCAGGCTCACGACCGGATGAAAGGGATGGCCCGGATTGGGAAAGGGATTGGTGCCATAAAGACCAATCCCAGGGCGGACAAGACCATAGTGAAACTCTTGACCCAGCAAGATGCCGGCCGTGTTGGCGAGACTGGCTGACGCTTCTGGGAGCTGACGACGCAGATTGTCAAATAAAGCCCGCTGTTTCTCATTCAAGGGGTGATCCGTATCGTCTGCGCAGGCCAGATGACTCATCACCAGGTCGGTCTCGAACGAGGCCGCAAGCTCGGCCACCGTTGCTATGTCTTGCGGTTGAATGCCCAACCGGTGAATGCCCGTGTCTGCATGAAGCGCCGCCGGCAAGGGTCCGGCCTGTCCAGAATACGCCGCCCATTCTTGCACCTCTTCCAGGCTGGAGAGACAAGGACGCAGGTCTTCAGCTTCAAAGAGCGGTTCAGCCCCGTCATAGAGACCATTCAGCACATATATTGTTGCATTGGGAAGCACAGAACGGAGCTCTGCGCCTTCAATGGCAGTCGCCACAAAAAAGGTGGCGCAGCCCGCTTGTGAGAGCGCGCGGGCGACGGGCACCAGACCCAAGCCATACCCGTCCGCTTTTACACAGGCGCTGACCTCTGCTGTCGTCTCGGATTGGATCAGGCGGAAATTGTCCGCAATCGCATCCAGATTGATGGTCAGTGTGCCGCTGGAAGCGGCGGCACGGGCGCTTGTCATCTCGTCAGCGCCAAATCCGCGCGGCGTGCTATCAGACGGCAAGCGAGGTCACTCCATGTACTCAGGTAGGCGATCACGATCGGCAAGGTCGCTGAAGCGGGTGATCTCCGCTTCGAACTGCAGACGCACGGTTCCCGTCGGTCCATGCCGTTGTTTGCCGATAATGACTTCTGCTTTCCCGAATACAGCTTCCATATCGGTCTGCCATTGCAGATGTTCCGGCGTGCCTTCCGACGGTTCACGGCGCGAGACGTAATATTCCTCCCGGAACACGAAGGTCACCACATCCGCGTCCTGCTCAATCGACCCTGATTCACGGAGGTCAGAGAGCTGCGGTCGTTTGTCGTCCCGGGCTTCGACCTGACGGGACAACTGAGACAGCGCCATAATGGGCACGTTGAGTTCTTTCGCGAGCGCTTTGAGACCTGTCGTAATCTCAGTCACTTCCTGGACGCGATTGTCCCCCGACTTGCCGGACCCGGACAGCAACTGGATATAGTCGACAACAATGAGGCCAAGACCTCGCTGACGCTTCAGCTTGCGCGCGCGCGCCGCAAGAGAAGCGATATTGAGGCCACCTGTATCGTCAATATAAAGCGGGATGCCCTCGAGCTCCCGGCTGGCATCGACGAATTGATGCCACTCATTCTCGTCAATCTTGCCGCGCCGGATCTTGCCGGAGGGCACGCGGGACTGTTCAGCGAGCAGGCGGGTCGCCAATTGCTCAGAGGACATTTCCAAAGAAAAGAAACCCACGATCGCGCCGTCTTTGACCTCAACCGTGCCGTCCGTGTGATGTTCCGCCTTGTAGTTTTTCGCCACGTTGAAGGCGATATTGGTGGCCAGCGCCGTCTTCCCCATGGACGGACGGCCCGCGACAATGATCAGGTCGGAGGGCTGAAGCCCGCCCATTTGCTCGTCCAGGTCGCGCAAGCCGGTCGAGATGCCGGAGAGCCCCCCGTCCCGTTCATAGGCCGCGGCGGCCATATCGACAGCCATCCGCATCGAATCTGAGAAACTCTGAAAGCCGCCCTCATACTTGCCTTTTTCCGCGAGGCTGTAGAGGGACTGCTCAGCGTCCATGATTTGGCTGGAGGGCGGGTCGTCGACTCCGGCATCAAAAGCGCGGTTGTGAATTTCCTCACCAACGCGGATAAGGTCGCGCCGCACAGCAAGGTCGTAAATGGTGCGCCCATATTCGGCGACATTGATGATCGTTGTCGCGGCACCGGCCAGACGAGCCAGGTACTGAGCGCCACCCACTTCCTGCAGGGCTTCATCTTGGTCGAAATAACTCTTGAGCGTCACCGGTGTCGCGATGTGCCCGCCGGAAATGAGCTTCGAGACGGCTTCATAGATTCGCGCGTGAAGCGGCTCATAGAAATGAGAGACCTCAAGAAAGGAGGCGACCCGGTCGAACGAATCATTATTGATCAGGATCGCACCCAGCAGTGCCTGTTCGGCCTCTATATTGTGAGGCGCGACGCGGTACTCGTCACCCCCACTTTGAGGATCGTTATATGCCGGGAGCGTGTTTTCCATGCTCCTGTTTTAAGGCAATGCCGATCTAGCGGGAAGCAGGTCGCGTCTTTTTCGCTGAACTATTTTCGCCGCCTGTGGAAAACGGGGACAAAACCGGGCGAGCGTTTTAGTTCATTCATTAGTCATCCACCCGAAACTCTTTTCTGCTGGACAAGTGAGTCGCGGTGGTGCTCTTCCCAGTCAGAAATATAGTTTCGTGTAAGGGGAAGCGCATCTATCTCTCGCGTTAGTTGGAACTGAAACACAACCATTCCTTCGTGGCGAAAGGATGTCTCCGATCCGGCGAGATAAAACTCCCACATGCGGGCAAACCGCTCATCGTAGAGCGCGACAGCGTCGTCCCACCGAGCAAGAAAGCGGTCGCGCCAATGACGTAGCGTCGCAGCGTAATGCAACCGCAATACTTCCAGGTCGTTCAGAAGCAACTGATGACGTTCCAATGTCGGGGCGACTTCACTGAGTGCAGGTATGTAACCGCCTGGGAAGATGTATTTTGCGATCCACGGATTTGTCGCACCCGGTTCATCCAAACGACCGATCGTATGAATGAGCGCAATGCCGCTCGGCTTCAGGAGGGAATGAATCTTGGCAGCGAACTCGTCATAATGATGCACGCCGACATGCTCATACATGCCCACAGAGACAATGCGGTCGAAGGTGTCATCCACCTCTCGATAATCTTGGAGCCGAAAGTCGACGCGGCCCGATAGGCCCGCGAGCGCGGCCCGTTCAGTCGCGATCTTGTATTGCTCTTCACTTAAGGTGACGCCTGTGACCCTAGCGCCGGTCTCCTGGGCGATATAGAGGGCGAGGCCGCCCCAGCCACAGCCGACGTCCAGCACATGGGTCTCAGGGGAGAGGTCCAGTTTGGCCGCTATATGCCGCTTCTTGGCGAGTTGGGCGGCCTCAAGACTGGTGTCCGGGGTCTCGAAATATCCGCACGAATATTGTTTGTCAGTGTCTAGAAAGAGGTCATAGAGCCCGGCGTCCAGATCATAATGATGTGCCACGTTGGCCTGCGCTCTGCCGACAGGATTGAACTGATCAATCCGCCGCTTCGCCCGTCGAACGCGGCCGACAAACTTGGCCAGCGGGTGGGCCCAGGCGATCCCCACATTTGAGAGAATGATGTCGAGCACATCATAGATCCGCGCGGGCTCGTCCACAGTGAGTGACCCATCCATATAGGCTTCACCGAGCTTAAGGTAAGGATTGAGACCGAGCTGCCACTCAAGCCCTTTCTTATGAAGTCTTATGGTGACCGGCGTGCCGGTGCCGTCGCCGAAATGGCGCATGGTGCCAGACGCATCAATCAGCGTCAGGTCTCCATGTGAAATCAATCGATCGAGTACAAAAGCAAACATCTACCGCCTCCTGATCTTCAGGTGGACGACAGCGCTGCCCCCTCACTTGGCTGCCGTATGTCATCTGCATGTAGGCCAGGTACATGAGCCCTTAAACGACCAACCACTGGGACCAATATTGAAAACTGGTTTTCTCGAAATCGCAAACGAAAACAGAGCTTTTGGTATGCTGCTGAGTTTTCTAAGGTTTGTCTATCATGGCGTAGTCATAGGGTAATTCGGAGCAGGCTGTTGGATGAGCATGTCACGTGGCGGCACTGGTGGAAATTCTTAGACCGCAAAGAAGAGATCGCATTTTTGGGTGGGGTTTTGGTTGGGGTTGTTGGGTCTGCATTGTTTCTCAGTGATCAAGTGGCAGACTTTTTGGCTGCTTCTGGCTCTTTGTTGGCCGGACTGATGACGGCATTTTCAATTTTTGTGCTGATATTGATTGATCGGCGTTCAATAGAGCGCAATGCGAGGGCAACCGCGTTGAGCAGCATTCCCCTAGTGGAACTTGAACTGCACGACAAGATAGTGGCTGGGTTAAGCCAGCTGAATTGGCTGCTGTCGCACATAGCGCGCGAACTTGAAAGGGAGCGGAATCCGGAGGCGGACCTGCAGATGCAATGGCACTGGGACGAGTGTTTGAAGGTGTTGGCAACTACACCGGAACTTGACGATGTTGCACAAAAACTCATCCTTGCGGTCCCTACATCGTTAGATTCGATCTCTGCGCTAAGGAGACGGAGGCGGGAATCTGAGAACTTTTGGCGTTCGAAGGGAGTTAACTCGCAGGTTCACTTCGGGATTATAGAGTCAAACGTCATATGGACGTGCGAACTAGTCATCGACATGCACGCGGTTTGGAAAGTGATCCACGAATACAACCCAGTTCCTTCAAGCAAAATCGAACCGAACAATCCTGAGGTGCAAGGCCATCTTTTCCTGATGCAGCGCGAAAAAGCTAGAGTGGAATCCCTAAGAAGGGCCAACTATGAATAATCTGGCGATGGCAAACGACCGGCCAAGAAGCGGATGAAACGCAACAAAAAAGGGCGCTTCAGCGCCCTTCTTCGGAATTCATAGTTCGAAAGATGATTATTCGACCGGCTTTTCAGCTTCTTCTTCTGTCGATGCCTCAGCTTCTTCCGCCGTGTCCTCTTCGAGGTTAGGCGCCGCATCTTCGTCGAAGAACTCGCTGGCATCCAACTCGTCTTCTTCGTCGTCGTTCAAGGCGTTGATGTCTTCGCCGCGTGCCTGGGCTTCAGCTTCTTCTTCTGTCCGCGCCACATTCACAACAACAGTCGATGTCACTTCCGGGTGAAGCTTCACAGACACATCATAGAGACCGAGCGTCTTGATGGGTGCTGCGAGCACAACCTGTCCGCGGGCAACGGAGAAGCCACCTTCTGTGAGACCTTCTGCAATGTCGCGAGGGGAGACTGAACCGTAAAGCTGTCCGGTCTCGCCAGCCTGGCGGATGACGACAATCGAAAATCCGTCGAGCTTTTGGTGGACGCCTTCAGCTTCTTTCTTCGCTTCTAGGTTCCGCGCTTCGAGCTGAGCGCGTTCCGCTTCAAAGCGAGACAGGTTTTCTTTGTTGGCGCGCAATGCCTTGCCACGGGGCAGCAGGAAGTTGCGGGCATACCCGTCTTTGACCTGAACCACATCGCCCATCTGTCCGAGCTTTTCAATTCGCTCCAGAAGAACCACTTCCATTAACTTATCTCCTCGCCCGTCGGGGCCTCAGATTGTGCGAACCGGGCGCGTAGGCCAGCCCAGGGTTCCGCGAGTCCGATCAGGCAAACCGGTACGATCAGCCATCCGGTAAAAATCAGCAAAACATAAAAAACGCCCAGAAGTGCGATCCGGGCCGTCCAAGCGCGCGAAATAGCATGGATTACCGCCAGACCCAACAGAAAATATGGGACCAGCAGGGCAATCATGATCGCGCCGCCCAATTGGGCCGCTGATCCAGGGATAAGCGACAGAACCAGTGCCGCTAGGAATAGGCCCAGCAGGAAGCGTGGGTACTCAATTTGAAGCAAATCCGGGGTCGGCCGCAGATTGTTGCCCGACCGTTCCAAAATGAGCTGGGCGAGCCACATATTGCCGAGCGTAAGAAGGCTCCAGGCCATGACCACAAACGCGGGCAGCGCGATCACGATCAGGCTAAGGATCCGCTCCGGATCGGCATTGAGGCCGAGATCCTGAAGGCCCGCTTCAATCGCTCGTCCTTCGATAAGATCTTCTGACAGGAGCATTCTCAACGCCCCTTCGAGCCCTCCTTCAACCCCCATAGCCATCGTCGACAGACCGGACACAACGAGCACACCGACAGCAATGAGGGCGGTCCAGACAACGAGGGCGCCAGCCGGGTACCACTCGGTTGGAGCAGGCTCTTCCGGCAACGGCTCTGCTGGAGCGGGCACCTCGCCCTTGCGGGCGAGCCGCGCGGCCTCCGCCGGCGTCAATTGGGGAACTGTCTCAACATGATGGAGGAGCGCAAGGTAGGCGAGCCAAGCTGGTGCGAGCCCATCGGCCACCAGAAACACGAGCCCGGCGGTGAAGCTGGATGTGGATGAGAGCACAACAAAGCCGGTGACGGCGCCGATCAGAGCCGACCGTGATCCCCAGCCGAGACCGGCAAGGAAGATGGGCAGGGCCGCGAAAAAGAGCGGGAGCCCAAGAATAGGGGAACCGACGCCCGCCGTTAGAAACAGCAACGCCCCGACAAGACCAGCCCCAACACCGATGGCCCAATATGGCGGCATGGGAAGATCTCCGAGGCGAGTTTAAAACGTCAGATAGTTGGTCGGGCAGAGGCGGCGCCGTCCGCCCGACCGAAAGTCTTAGCTGATCAGGTAAGGCAGCAAAGCGAGGAAGCGGGCGCGTTTGATTGCGCGGGCCAGCTCACGTTGCTTCTTGGCTGATACGGCCGTAATCCGGCTCGGCACGATTTTGCCGCGCTCAGAAACGTAGCGCTGAAGCAGCTTTGTGTCCTTGTAGTCAATCTTTGGGGCGTTGGCGCCAGAGAAGGGACATGTCTTGCGACGACGGAAGAAAGGCCGACGAGCGGCAGATTGTGGGACGCTCATTCGCTTGTCTCCTCAGCAGCAGGGGCAGCTTCTGCAGCTGCTTCTTCACGGGGGGCACGATCTTCACGTGGACCGCGATCTCGGTCGCCACCGCGGAACCCGCCACGGTCGCCACGATCACGGCCGCCACCACGGCGTTCGTTGCGGCTCTGCATCATGGCGGATGGGCCTTCTTCGTGCTCATCCACGCGCAGTGTGAGGTGGCGCAGAACGTCTTCGTTCAGGCCCATCTGGCGTTCCATTTCAGCAACGGCTGAATGCGGCGCATCGATGTTCAAAAGCTGATAGTGGCCCTTGCGGTTCTTCTTGACCTTGTAGGCAAGGTTTTTCAGACCCCAATACTCGCTTTTCGCGATGGAGCCACCGTTTTCGGTGATGATGGTGGAGAATTGCTCCGTCAGGTTTTCAACCTGCTGCGCGCTCACATCCTGACGCGCAATAAAGACATGCTCATAAAGAGGCATATCGGCCTTCCTTTCCTGAAGCGATCTGGCATCGGCCCGTCGCTCAAATACGGACCCCGGCGCAAAGCCCCCTTTGAGCCCCGGAAGGCTCTAAAGGTGCATCAAAGAAGCGGAGACACCGGAAGCGCGGAGACCTCTCCTGCCAAACCCCAGATCCACTGGCGCCTGACGCTTCCTTCAGCCCCCAACCGGGGCCTCTCTGAAGCGGCGCACTATAGTCAGGAAAAGCCGGGACGCAAGGGGCTTTATGCCCATTTGGCGCGCCATTCTAGGGTTATTGGCGCCAGCTTGACTCCCCCGAGCCACCCTGTATCTCTGTCCGCCTGACTTTGGCCCTATTTCAGGGGTTTTAAGGGTCACGCATGACAGAGAATAAAGCGGGGACGCATGACACGGGCATTTACCTTTCCAGGGCAGGGATCGCAGGCAGTGGGCATGGGCAAGGAACTGGCAGACGCCTTCCCGGTCGCCAAGGCCGTTTTTGACGAAGTGAACGACGCACTCGGTCAGGATCTGACTGGCCTCATGTGGGGCGGCCCGGAAGATGAGCTCACCCTGACCGAAAACGCCCAGCCGGCGCTGATGGCGGTCTCCGTCGCCGTCATGCGGACCTTGGAGAGCGAAGGCGGTTGGTCACTGGCGGACAAGGCAAGCTTCGTTGCCGGCCACTCCCTGGGCGAGTATTCGGCGCTTGCCGCCGCGGGCACTTTCTCTCTCGCAGACACCGCCCGGCTCTTGAAGACCCGTGGCAAGGCCATGCAAGCAGCGGTGCCGGTGGGCGAGGGCGCCATGGCCGCGATGCTGGGGCTGTCCTTCGAAGACGCCCAGGCTGTCGCCGCAGAAGCGGCCGGAGATGAGATTTGCTCCGCCGCCAATGACAATGCTGACGGCCAGGTGGTGATTTCTGGCTCCAAAGCCGCTATCGAGCGTGCCGCTGAGCTCGCTAAAGAGAAAGGCGCCAAACGCGCCATGCTCCTGCCGGTGAGTGCCCCCTTCCACTGCGCTTTGATGCAGCCCGCAGCAGATGCCATGGCGGAAGCTCTGGCCGGTGTCGAAATGAAAACGCCGACCGTTCCCGTTGTGGCCAATGTAACCGCGTCAGCTGTGTCGGACCCGGACGAGATCCGCAAGCTCCTCGTGGAGCAGGTCACCGGCATGGTTCGCTGGCGTGAGAGCGTCAAATATCTCGCCGCACAGGGCGTGACCGAGCTTGTGGAAACTGGGGCAGGCAAGGTGCTGACAGGCCTGACACGCCGGATCGACAAGTCCGTTGCCGGTGCCGCCGTTGGCACACCCGCCGACATTGCGTCATTTCTCGAAACCCTTTGATTTCAATTAGTTGGGCGCGACTGCTCAAGGAGAATTTTCATGTTTGATCTAACTGGAAAAACCGCGCTGGTCACTGGCGCTTCGGGTGGCATCGGGTCCGCCGTCGCCAAGACGCTTCACGCTCAAGGCGCGACAGTGGCGCTGTCGGGCACCCGGGTTGAGGCGTTAGAAGCTTTGCAGTCTGAACTCGGTGACCGGGCCCACATCTTGCCTTGCAACCTGAGCGATAGCGGCGCCGTTGATGCCCTGCCCAAACAGGCTGAGGAGGCCATGGGGCAGCTGGATATCCTGGTGAACAATGCGGGTGTCACCAAAGACAACATTTTCATGCGCATGAAGGACGAGGAGTGGGACACGGTTCTTGCGGTCAATCTGACGGCCTCCTTCCGTCTGGCACGGGCCTCCATGCGGGGCATGATGAAGCGCCGCTGGGGCCGGATTATTTCCATCACCTCAGTTGTTGGCACGATGGGCAACCCGGGGCAGGCGAACTATGCGGCCTCCAAGGCCGGCGTCACCGGCATGACCAAATCCATCGCTCAAGAAGTCGCGTCGCGGAACGTCACCGTCAATTGCGTGGCGCCAGGGTTTATCGCCACGGCGATGACGGATGCGTTGGATGAAGGCCAGCAGGAACGGGTCAATGCGATGATTCCCATGGGCCGTATGGGGACAGGGGATGAAATCGCCTCCAGCGTGCTTTATCTGGCGTCAGAAGAAGCTGCCTACGTCACAGGCCAGACAATTCATGTAAACGGCGGCATGATCATGATTTAAAGCAAGCAATATCAAGGACTTAGAGGCACACCTTTAGGCCAATTTCGCCTTTGTCAAAACTGGCGCGACGTCAAAAAGTGTGTTACCTAACCCGCGATTTTTACTTGCGAAAGCGGCGTTTAGAGGCCAGAACAGCCGCCGAGTGGTAACAGGGAGAAGATGAGGTCTTAAACCTCACCCGCCACAAGAGTTTCCAAGCGCGTCTGCGCGAGGCCAGCCACCGGCGCCGGTAAGGCGCTGATAAACAATTCCAGGCGAGTGCGCCAGGGAAGAACACGAAGGATCTGAGGACAGAACATGAGTGACATTGCAGAGCGCGTGAAGAAAATCGTTGTTGAGCATCTCGGTGTAGAAGCCGACAAGGTGCAGGAAAACGCAAGCTTCATCGATGACCTTGGCGCGGACAGCCTCGACAATGTCGAGCTGGTCATGGCTTTCGAAGAAGAGTTCGGTGTTGAAATTCCAGACGACGCTGCAGAAACCATTCTGACGGTTGGCGACGCAGTGAAGTTCATCGGCGCCAACTCCTAAACGCATTAACGATGTCGGGCGCTGCATCCAAAGGATGCATGCGCCCGTCGTCTTTTCAGCGTAGGCTGGTCACGGGGTACCCACCTCGTTGAACAATAAGATCCAACTCAGCTTGGCTTAAGAACTTGGAGTGTATGCGAATGCGTCGTGTTGTTGTTACAGGCATGGGAATGGTCTCGCCGCTTGGATGTGGCGTCGACACCACCTGGAAACGGGTCCTGAACGGCGAGTCCGGCGCGGGCATGATCTCCAAATTCGATACCAGCGATCTGCCTTGTAAGATCGCCTGCGAGGTGCCGCGCGAAGGCGAGGGGGCTTTCATCCAGGACGATTGGGTAGACCCCAAAGAAGCCAAGCGGATCGACGAATTCATCATCTACGCCTTGTCCGCCGCAGAGCAGGCGATCAAGGACAGCGGATGGGAGCCTTCGACCGAAGAAGAGAAATGCCGGACCGGCGTGATGATCGGCTCAGGGATCGGCGGCCTTCCTGGCATTGAAGAAGCGGCGATCACACTGCGCGACAAGGGGCCTCGCCGCGTGAGCCCGTTTTTCATCCCGGGCCGTCTGATCAATCTGGCGTCAGGCTATGTCTCCATCAAATATGGTCTTAAAGGACCCAACCATTCGGTCGTGACCGCTTGTTCCACAGGCGCCCACGCAATCGGCGATGCCTCCCGCCTCATTATGTTCGGTGATGCTGACGTGATGGTGGCCGGTGGCGCTGAATCCGCCATCAGCCGTCTGGGCATCGCTGGTTTTGCGGCCTGCCGTGCACTTTCCACCGGTTTTAACGACACGCCGGAAAAAGCGTCCCGTCCTTACGATGAAGGCCGCGACGGCTTTGTTATGGGTGAGGGCTCGGGTGTGGTTGTGCTTGAAGAGTACGAACATGCCAAGGCACGTGGGGCGACAATCTATGCAGAAGTTGCAGGCTACGGTCTTTCGGGAGATGCCTATCACATCACGGCACCGGCGTCCGATGGCGATGGCGGGTTCCGCTCAATGAAGATGGCGCTGGGACATTCGGGTCTGGGTGTGGCGGATATTGATTATGTGAACGCACATGGAACCTCGACGCCGCTCGGCGACGAGATTGAACTCGGTGCCGTATCGCGCCTCTTCGGGAACTCTATCGAGACTATGTCCATGTCGTCGACCAAATCGTCGGTCGGTCACTTATTGGGCGCCGCAGGCGCGGTAGAGGCGATTTTCTCAATCCTAGCCATGCGGGACAATGTGGTGCCGCCGACCATCAATCTGGAGAATCCCTCCGTTGAAACCGAGATGGATCTGGTGCCATTGAAAGCGCGTGAAAAAGAAGTGGGCGCTGTTCTCACCAATTCCTTCGGATTTGGCGGGACCAACGCATCGCTTGTTATGAAAAAAGTCGACGCTTGAACAGCACCCCGGAAGAGCCAAAGTCAAATGATTCGTCAGAAGCCGCTGAGGCGCCGCCGCCCGACGAAACGGCCGGCGGTGAGGACAAGACTTCTGGCGCAGACGGTTCCACCCCGGACGATCCCAAACCAGAGGACAGATGGCTGCGGCTGATACTCGTCCTCGCCCTCATCGGGCTTCTGCTGATAGCGGGGGGTGCGGCTGGGGCTTTCTATTACGGGAAAAATCAGTTCGAGCGCCCCGGTCCCACTGAGTCGGACAGCGTCTTCCTCCTGGAAAGAGGCACGGGCCTTAATCGGACCGCGGCGCTTCTTGAAGAGAAGGGCTTGATCACTAATGCGTTGATCTTCCGGATCGCGCTTCAGGTGACAGACCGGACAGCGACATTAAAGGCTGGGGAATATCTCATTCCTGCTGCCGCAAGCATGGACAAAATCGCCGGTATCCTGCAGGAAGGCAAATCGATCCTGCACAAAATAACGGTGGCCGAAGGGCTGACCAGCTGGGAAGCGATGCAGATTATTGCCGCAGATCCGGTGCTGGTGGGCGAGCCGCCGGAGTTGCCAGCAGAGGGCGCCCTGCTGCCTGAAACCTATCTCTTTACACGGGGCACCAGCCGGGCGGACATAGTTGCGGAGATGGAGGCGGCTCATAACGAGGCAGTGGCGCGTCTCTGGGATGAACGCGCAGAAAACCTGCCCATCACATCGATCGAAGAAGCCGTGGTCCTGGCGTCGATTGTGGAAAAGGAAACGGGTGTTGCAGAAGAACGCCCTCGCGTCGCCGCGGTCTTCATCAATCGGTTGCGGCGCGGCATGCGGCTCCAATCCGATCCGACCATCATATACGGGATCACAAACGGACAGGGACCTCTCGGACGACCCATCCGCCGATCAGAAATAGATCGGAAGACGGCTTACAACACCTACCAGATCGACGGACTGCCCCCGACGCCGATCGCCAATCCGGGCGAGGCATCGATTGCAGCCGTGCTCAATCCGCCCACGACGAATGAATACTACTTTGTGGCGGACGGCACAGGCGGCCATGTCTTTGCCTCGACGCTGGCGGAACACAACAGAAATGTAGCTAGATGGCGCCGGATTGAGCGCTCACGCCGTCAGTAGGGTCCATTGGCGCCAACCATTGATATACTGGCTCGACGCGATAGGTGCGTTTGTTGATTCCCAACTAAGGATGCGTTCATGGCCTTGAAGAGCATGACCGGTTTTGCCCGAACAGAGGGTGGCCATGGAGCCTATCGGTGGCATTGGGAAATCCGGAGTGTGAACGGGAAGAGTCTCGATTGTCGTTTCCGCCTGCCGGCTGGCTTCGAGGATATAGAAGCGGCTTTGCGCGACGAGTTGAGCACGGCAATCAAGCGCGGCAATTGTCAGGCGGTGCTGCAGATGGATAGGTTGGCTGCGGAGACAAGCGTGCGGGTGAATGAGTCTGTCTTAAGTGATGTTCTGCAGGCGAGCAAAACGGTCGCCGCCGCTGCGGCTGCGGAAGGCTTGGACTTGGCCCCGTCCACTGTGGACGGGCTTCTGGCTATCAGGGGTGTGCTCGAAACAGCAGACGTAGAAGAGGATGAAGCCGATCAGAAAGCGCTCCGCGCAGCCTTGATCACTTCTTTTGGCGAGACTGCGAAAGCGTTGGCCTCAGCACGCCGTGACGAAGGCCAGAAATTGGATGAAATCGTAAAGTCGCAGATTGACCGAATAGAGGCTTTGACCGGCGACGCCGCAAAATCCCCGGCTGGAGGGACAGACGCATTCCGACAGAGATTGAAAGAGCAGGTTGCGGAGCTTTTGGAGGCATCGCCTTCACTATCCGAAGATCGCTTGGCCCAGGAAGCAGCGCTTCTTGCAACAAAGGCGGATGTGCGCGAAGAGCTTGACCGACTGAACGCTCATGTAGCGCAGGCGCGGGTGCTCGCCGCTAGCAATGAGCCTGTCGGGCGCCGCCTGGATTTCCTGACGCAGGAATTCAACCGCGAGGCCAATACACTATGCTCCAAGGCCGCAGACAATGACCTCACCCGGATTGGCCTTGATCTCAAGGCCGTCATCGATCAGTTGAAAGAACAGGTGCAAAACGTCGAATGAGTGAGCTGGATATTCATCGCCGAGGACTGATGCTTGTCCTGTCATCGCCGTCGGGCGCTGGCAAGACAACGCTGTCCCGCAGACTGCTGGAAAGTGACGGCGAGATCACCATGTCCGTTTCCGCCACGACCCGGAAGCCCCGTCCAGGCGAGGAGGATGGCAAGGATTACCACTTCCTCACCACAGAAGATTTCGGCGTGATGCGCAACAAGGGTGAGTTCCTGGAACACGCTAAGGTGTTTGACAACTATTACGGTACCCCGAAGGCACCTGTCGAAGAGGCTCTATCCGCTGGACGCGATGTGATGTTCGACATTGACTGGCAGGGGACGCAGCAGCTCGAAGAGAGCGCTTCAAGTGATCTCGTGAAAGTGTTCATCCTGCCACCGAGCGGGCACGAATTAGAGAAGCGCCTCAACACGCGGGCACAGGACCCGCCGGATGTGGTTGCAGGCCGAATGGCGAAAGCGTCTGACGAGATCAGCCACTATGCGGAGTATGACTACATCATCGTGAATGACGATGTGGAGAAAGCGCTGGCTGAGCTAACCGCCATTCTGGTGGCGGAACGCGTTCGCCGGGAGCGCCGTGTAGGGCTCAGGACCTTCGTCCAACAGCTTCAGCAAGCTCTTTAAACAGACATACCGGCATTAGCAGTTGACCCTTCGAGACGGACCTACGGTCCTCCTCAGGGTGAGGATTAATCTACAAACCTCATGGTGAGGAGGGCATGAGCGTCGGCGATATGCCCGTCTCGAACCAGGGCGGCAAGCTCCCCAGGGGACGGCTCAAAAGCTCTCTTTCCCGATGAGGTCGTCAAAGGGAACCATCACCGCCTGCTGGTAGGCGAGGCGTTCCTGAAGGCGCTGATACCAGGCGGAAACGTTCGGAAGGGGCGGGCGTTCAATATCCGCCATCTCAAAAAATCGATAGAGATGGGTGCCGGCTGGAATATCGGCGACCGAGAATGAATCGCCCACGAGATAGGGGCGATCTGACAGTTCGTCCTCAAGAATGGCAAGGGCTGCCAGTGTTTGTCGGAGCGCCCGCTCAACAAACGCCGCGCTTTGCTTTTCTTTGGGCATACGCACCCCGCCCCAGAACAGATCCATGAAGGCCGGTTGGAGGGTGGTTTGGGACCAGTCGATCCACTGGGAAGCGAGCGCCCGTGCTTTCGCCCCCTCCGGCACCAATGCTGGTGCATACCGCTCGCTCAGATACCGGACAATCGCGTGGCTTTCCCAGAGCACGAACCCATCATCATCAATCACAGGTATCCGGCCATTGGGATTGCGGGCAACAAAGTCAGGGTCGGTCAGACCGCCAAAATCGCCGCCCGCATCGATCCGCTCATGAGTCTGGTTAGTTTCCAGCAAGGCCCAATAGGCCTTCTGGAGATTGAAGGCGCTGCCGCGGCCCCAGATACGGATCATGCTGCGCGCCTTCCCGTCTTAGGGTTTCAGAACGACGCGACCCATGACACCGCCGGTGCGCAGATCGTCGAGCGACTTCGTCGCCTGGTCGAGCGGACGTTCTTCGACGGGGATCGGATCAATTTCGCCGGCCTTCACGAGTTCCATCATGTCGATGGTTTCCTGAAGCGAACCGACATAGGATCCGCCAATGCTGATGGCCCGCATGGGGAACATGGGGATCGGCATGGAGAAGCCACCGCCAAACAGCCCAACGATGACAACCTGGCCGCCTTTGCGGACAATCGATGACGCAAACTGGAGCGAGGACTCGGATCCAACGAAGTCCACAGCAGCCGGAACGCCGCCATTTGTGTCCGCCAACACCTGCTTGATCGCGTCTTCATCTTTCGGGTTATAGGTCGCGTGGGCGCCTGCGCCCATAGCAGCCTGCAGCTTATTTTCGTCGACGTCAGCGCCAATTGGGGCCGCATCAAACAGTGTCTTGGCGAACTGCAGACCCATCATGCCGACACCACCTAGGCCAACGATCGCAACCCGTTCTTCGGGACTGATGTCGCCCAGCTTCTTCATGGCGGAATAGGCAGTGAGGCCGGAACACATATAGGTTGCGGCCAACCCCTTCGTGACGCCTGTATAGTCCAAGAGGTAACGCGGGTGGGGCACAAGCGCATGGGTGGAATAACCACCGGCCACCTGAATGCCCAGGTTTTGTGGTTTGTTGCAAAGATGCTCTTCTCCGCGGCGACAGGTGGGGCATTCGCCACAGCCGATCCATGGATAGGCAACACGCTGGTCACCTACCGCAACACCTTCCACGTCAGGCCCAACCGCGATTACTTCACCCTCAATCTCGTGCCCAAGAGTGAAAGGCAACTTCCGGCCACCGCGGACATCGAGCTTGTTGCCGCCGCCCATGTCGAAATGCCCGTCATGCAGGTGAACATCCGAGTGGCAGACCCCGCAATGGGTGACCTTGAGAAGGACCTGGGTGCCTTCCGGTGTTGGCAGTTCGCTCTCGACGGACTGCAGGGGGGCTCCATATTCGACAATGGCTTCAGATTTCATCACGCGTTCCCTGTTAGGCTTGCCCAATTAGGCTTGGTTGGCCGATATTTGTTGGGGCGCAATGTGGCACGGGGCGGTGCCCGGCTCAACTCCGTTTCAAGGCGGTGTAGGCCCGGCTAAGCGCCGCAAATTCCTCAATGGAGAGTTTTTCTGCGCGGCTAGAGGGATCCACTCCGGCCTCATCGCATAGTGCCAAAGGATCGACCCCGAGTGCCTTGAGGCTCGCCCGGACCATTTTCCGCCGCTGGCCGAACGCGGCCTTAACCACCCGTTGCAGATCCTGGAGATCAGCCTCGGCCAGGGGCTGATCACGCGGCTCCAGATGCACGATGGAGGACGTGACTTTTGGTGGCGGCGTGAAGGCCATCCGGTCTACATCGAACATCTTCTGCGCGATGCACCGCCATTGCGACAGGATTGCGAGCCGCCCATAGGCCTTGCTCCCGGGCTCCGCGACGATCCGCTCGGCGACCTCTTTCTGGAACATCAAGGTGAGACTCTTGAACCAGGGCGGCCAGGGCTCTGTCTCCAGCCAACCTGTGAGCAATGGGGTCGCAATATTGTAAGGCAGGTTCGCGACAATGCGGACCGGCCCGGAAATGAGACTTGAATGATCAAGCTGCAGGGCATCGCCCTCAACAATCGAGAGACGTCCGGGATAACTTTCGGAGATTTCATTTAAGGCTAACAGACAGCGCTCGTCACGCTCAATCGCGACAACATGGCGCGCGCCTTCAGAAAGCAGTGCACGTGTCAGACCGCCTGGTCCGGGCCCGATCTCCAGCACGGTCACGTCTTCAAGGGGACCTGCGGTTCTTGCGATGCGACCGGTGAGATTGAGATCCAGTAGAAAATTCTGACCTAGTGATTTCTTGGCGCTGAGCCCATGAGCGGCGAGAACCTCTCGCAAAGGCGGAAGACCGTCGGCGTCACTCATGGGGCGATAGCACGGTGCGCGGCGATGGCGCTTGCCTGCCGCAGGGCTGCGATGAAGCTGCCCGGGTTTGCTTTCCCCGTGCCAGCTATGTCGCAGGCGGTGCCGTGATCCGGCGATGTGCGGACAATCGGGAGGCCCAGTGTCGTGTTGACGCCATTGTCGAAGTCAATGGTTTTAAGTGGGATAAGGGCCTGGTCATGATACATGGCAAGCACCGCGTCATAGCCGCGCCGCGCTTCGGCATGAAACAGAGTATCCGCCGGGAAGGGGCCTGTCGCATCAATTCCTGCCGCCCGAAGTGCCTGAACCGCGGGTTCGATGATGCGCGTTTCCTCTGTCCCGAGAGCCCCATCTTCGCCACCGTGGGGATTAAGAGCGGCAACCGCAAGGCGGGGGTGGGCCAATCCGAAATCTTGCTCCAGGGAAAACGCGAGCGTCTTTCCCCGCGCCAGAATCAGATCACTTGTGAGTTGGCCGGGAACATCACTCAGCGGAATGTGAATGGTGACGGGTACGACGCGAAGGCCCGGGCAAGAGAGCATCATCACAGGGGTGCCATCGGTCGCCTCTGCAAGGAACTCGGTATGACCAGGGTGTTCGAAACCCGCCTCATAGAGTGTTTGCTTGTGGATGGGATTTGTCACGATACCTGATGCGTGCCCTGCCAGCGCCAGCTCCAATGCCTGGCTCAAGGAGCCGATCACACTTGGAGCGTTGCGCCCGTCCAGCTTGCCGGCGTCCACCGGAACAATGAGTGGCTGTGGCAGCACAGGCAGAGCATCCCGAAACACGCTATTGACTTCATCAGGTGACGAGATGATCTGTAAGGACACATCAAGGCGCAAAAGGTCTGCTAGGGCCATGAGGCGATCTGGATCGTCAATAGCAAAGAACGGCGGCAGAGCGTCTGCTCTCCGTCTAGTCCAGGCCGCCAGAAGGATATCGCCGCCGATTCCGGCAGGTTCCCCCATAGTTACGGCGAGCGGTCCAGGGGCCCTGGCACTATTGAAAGACATCAATGGCCCTCTCTAAGACGAGGCCCCAAAACAAGATGGGAGGTTTAGCGATACTCGATAACAGCGTCACGTCGAAGGTCACGCAGGTGCCGACGTGCCATCATCGAGACCTCCTGATTAAAAAGCGTGTTTTCAATGGAGTCGCGTGTCGGTTGGTTGCCAAGGTCGTCTTTTCGGTCGCACACAATCAATGCCTCAATGCCACGTTCCGTCCGTCCGATGGGGACCACATTGCCGGCCTCTGTCTGAAGCATTTGGTCACGTAGCGGATTGCGAAGCTGTGCTGCAGTCACTGCGGAAGGTTGGCTGATGCGCGCGCCAGGGTAAGCCTTGATTTGTTCTGGCGCAGCCGCGCATGTCCGAAAATCCGACCTGAATTTATTTGCCTGGGCAACACGAGCCGCAACAGATCTTTCCGGCGCATCTGCAGCAAGGGGAAACAAGACCTGCATGATCTGGAACTGAGTTTCTAGAGGGTTTGGCCCAAGACCCTGCCGTTTTGATCTCAACTGCATGATGTAGAAGCCATTCAACGACCTGATCGGGTTGGACACTGTGCCGACATCCATTCGCGCGACCGCTTCAGCAATCTGAGGCGCTAACTGACTTTCAGACACCCAGCCAATATCTCCGCCGCTCGCCGCTGATGCCGCTTGGCTGAATTGTTGCGCAACATTCGGGAAAGGTGCGCCAGCCCGCAATTGTTCGACCAGGCGCTGAGCGCCTTGCGCCATTTCCCGTTCCTGATTTGGATTGTCAAAGCTCAGATAAATCTCAGCGAGTTGGAATTGGACTTGGCTTGCATCGTTGTTAATGCGGGCAAGGGTCTCATCAATTTCATCCTCCCCGATCTGCACCAGTGGTGCAAAGCGGGCGCCGATGACCCTATTCCAGGCAACATCAGCAGTGATTTGAGTTCTCAGCGCAGCCTCGTTGACCCCGCTTTCGTCCAGATATGCGATGATTTCCTCAGACGTCATGCCGGCGCGCTGCGCGATACCGGTAATCGACTCATCGACTTCTTCTTCGTCGACTTCCAACTCAAGTCGCTCTGCTTCTTGTAATTGGAGCTTCTCGTCCACCAGCGACCGAAGAACCTGTTCACGTATGCGTTCGATGTTCTCACGGGTTGGCTGGATACCCGAGGTGGCAACAACAAGGCGTACGCGTTGGTCCAAATCATATTTGGAGATCACCGCATCGTTTACGATGGCCGCGATCCCCAAGATCTCGCCAGCCGCGCGCACTGGACCAGTGGTCACAAAGAAAACAAAGCCAATGGCCAAAAGCGAGTGGAAAAGAGCTGCCATCATCTTGCCGATTGGCAATTGAGCGGGACGCAAGGACACATGGGTCATCAAATTATCAACCAGGAAATAGCTTCTTATACTTGGCCCCAAGGCCGCTAAGTAGTGACCCCACAATACAATTTTCGTCCGCTGGATCAACCTGCGCTAGACCCAATCAGTCTGAATTTGAGCCCAAAGCCCTGGTGAATTGGGTACCGCCCAGATGTTTAAGGACGATCGTAAAAATCAGGGAGTTTTCAGGCTCAATATCACGATCGCGTGTGAACGATTGGACAAAACCAAGGCCGACCGTCATGCATTCATCGCGGTACCGAATATCAACAGAGTTGCTTAGTGTCTGCCGTCCTTCAATGTCCCGCCGGGTGCTTGCCGAAAGAGTCCAATAATCGGTCACCCTGTAAGCTGCTCTCCCGGTGAATTCCTCACGTTCGCCAAGCGCCGCCGACAGGCTCTGATCGAAGAATGCGTAGCCAACAGTGCCCGACAGGGGCCCCCAGCGCGCGAACGCATCAACTTCGTTACGACGGAAGGTGAAATCGTCTTTGTCCAATCTGAACCGGTGATCGATCGAGAAATTGTCGGATGGTATGAGGGAGATACGCCCAACATAGTCTGATTCCTGGTTCCTCAGCCCTGAGGCGCTGTCAAACGTATGATTTTCCCTGAGTCTGAACGTCTGCCCGAACTCCAATGAAGCGGCCCCTCCGTCTTCACCATAAACTGACGCCCGCATACCAATATTAGCTCGAGACCCGCCTTCCCATCGGTCCAATCCAGCAAACCGGCTTGCATCGAAAAGATTTGAAGTATCGAACTCAAAACTGAGCGAATCTTCGTCAGGAATATCGTCGCGATCGCCGGTGTTTGGCGCATATATCAATTGGACGATCGGCTCGATCACTTGGCGGGTCGTACCGGCGCTGCGCACCAGTGGCCATTGCCATTCAACGCCGACCGTGGGGAGCGCGCGCGCGACGGTTGTGGGCGTAGAGATTTGTCCGCTGTCAAGCACCACATTGTCCGTATGGTAGACGTCGCCGCGGAGGTTGGCGAAGAAGGAATAGACTTCGCCTGTCGATGTGACGGTCTCACTGTCCCATCCCAAGTCCATCGAAAACCGCCGGGAGTCGGCACCGTCATTTCTGTTCAGGATCATCGCATTCACGTCTAACGCGGTCGATCCGCCCAGAATATTTCCGCCAAACTCGTGATGATAGTTTAGGAGAGGTGCGATGATTGGCGTTTGTCGAGCATTGTCGGTGGAACGAAGTCCCTGAAAATAAAAACCTTCGGCGGTGAACAGGTTGCGCCCATCTACAGCTCTGGCATAAATGGTGCTGGTCAGGTCTGTTTCGTTTGAGAGATCGAAGCGGCGCAGGAACGTGTCATCCGTCGTCAGCTCACTATTGAATCCCCAACTCCATTGATCATCAATTTGGAACTGGCCTGTTGAAAACAGGCTGCCACGAAAATCTTCTTCCGCTGGCGTGCCGGCAATCTGTTCACCGTCTGGCCAGATGGCAGCGACGTCTGCCTCGAAAAACCCGCTCTCTAGCGCCTGCCGGTATTCAACCTCAAACAAAGTGCCTTCTTTGGTCATGTAGGTTGGGGCGATGGTCGCATCGATATGGTCTGAGATGACCCAATAGTAGGGGACCTGCAAAAAGGTGCCTAAATCGCTGGAATTGCCGAACGAAGGGGCAAGAAAACCCGATTGGCGGTCCACCGTTGGATCTGGATGCGAGAAGAAGGGAACGTAAGCAATTGGAATGCCGAACAATTCAAAAAACGCATCTTCATAGATGATCCTTTGGTCTTCCTGATTGTGGACCACGCGGAAAGCTTTGATTTGCCAGAGAGGTGTCGTTTTGCCTTCTTCTGCGCAGACTTCACATGGACTGAAGACGCCTTTGTAGACGGTTGTCAAATTGCCGTTACGCCGCTGGGCTTCGTTCCCTGCCAGGCGGGATTTATCGACCATTAGCACCTGAAGCGTATCAACAACACCTTCGCGCAGTTCATCTGCAAGCTCTGCGCGTTCAGCAAAGATAACGTCACCACTGGGCTCTAGAAGGACAACATTGCCTGAGGCAATGACGACGCCGGTGGTTTCGTTATAGGTCATCTTGTCGGCGGTCATAATGCGGTCGCCATAGGCCACCTCAACATTTCCCGTTGCCGTTACGGTGTTCGACTCCTGGTCGTAGACAGTTGGTCAGCCTGCATAAGGACGTCGCCGCCGGGTTCAATTTCGGCAGCTGAAACACTGTTGGGCAGGAACCATAGCAATATTGCGAAAATCCAAGCGCAGTGTCTGGCTCCAAAAAAGTCTCGCCAACTCAAAACAATTTATCCCCGCTCGTCGTACCGCACATCCCCCGCGCGTTTCACCCCACAATGTCTACCAGACAATCTGAATATCTTGCAGACCCTCTCCAGTACTTTTGCTGTTTTTCTGACGAAATCAGCCGTCTTCCAGGTGGAAAAGAGCTGCGAGGCCAAGAAGCATGGCAATCAAGGCTGGCGCCCATGCTGCAAGTATCGGCGGAATAATGCCGGAGCTGCCAAATGCAAGAGAGAGTCGAGTTAGAAAAAACAGCATGAAACCGGCGAAAATAGCGGCGACGACAAGCTGGCCGACCCCGCCGAGGCGAGAAATGCGCATAGAAAAAGTCGCTGCGACCAGAACCATGGTGGCAAACAATATCGGGCTGGCAAGCAGCGAGTGGAAATGAATGCGATGCTGTCGTGCCGAAAACCCCGCCTCCTCTGCAAGGTCAATGAACTGGGGCAGATCCCAAAAAGAAATCGTTTCGGGCCTGTTGAAGCTCTCATGGACACGCTCTGGCTGAAGCTCCGTTGGCAATTGATAGGTGTCGTGAAATTTAGGCTGTCCCGCCGGTTCAGCCACCCAAACGTCCGTCAGCTGCCAATAGCCAGGTCGCAGGTCAGCATTTGAAGCATCGAGCCGTCCTGCAAATAAATTGTCGGTCGTATAGCGGAAGATGATCACATCTTGCAGCTCAATCCCATCCGTGCTGCTGCCGCGTAGCGCGTGGACTACCGACTTACCGGTCTCGTCGGACTCCCGAAGCCAGAAGCCGGTTTGAGCCACGGATAGGAGGCTTGCGCGCCCTTTGATGAATTTGCTCTCCAACTGCCCGAATTGCGAAACCATCGTCGCAGCAACAGGGTTGTATACTGTTACGGAGACCACGCCGATAAAGAACGCGACAAACACGGCTGGCATCAGGAATTGCCAGACCGACACCCCGGCGGCGCGTGCAACGACCAATTCATGACTTCGGTTTAACCGGAGCAGCGACGCCATACCGCCGATCAATACGGCAAAGGGCATGACCTCGGAGCCAAGACTAGGAAGACGCAAGAACGCCATAGAGATCACGACGCCAATGCCAACATCCTCTTTTGTTGAGGTCCGCCGAAGCAGTTCGACAAAATCGGCGAGAAAGATGATGGCGAGGCAGATTAAGAAAGAGACACCCACCGCCGAAAGAAATTGTCGGCTGAAATATCGGGAAAATGTCCAAGAGAGGTGCATACGGATCAGCTGCCTCCGCCATGAACAACAGTCTTTGACCTAGATGGGGCCAATGCCCGAAGCGGTTCGATAAGCCGCCCGAACCTGAAGCCCGCAATTGACGCTGCGGCAATTGCGCAAATTGTCAGAGGAAACAGAAACATAGTAATCGCGACTTCCGTATACGTCACGGTTGTAGTGAACAGAACAAGAGATACAAGTCGTGCACCCAGCGCGAGAACCGCAGCAATCGTTAGTCGTATCGCATAACCTCGCCTATTGAACTCCGCGGAAATGAGGCTCGCTAACGCAATAAAAGTCAGCATGAATGGGTAAAGGATGCCGGCGAGGCGGTCATGCGCTTCGGCCAAAAGTCGGTTTCTATAGTTATTTGCGTAAACATCGTCTGGGTCTGGCCACAAAAGATCCGTCAGGTACCGCTCCCGCCCTTCATAATACTTGGTAGACGTGCCTGCAGCGAACTGACTGAGGTCATAGGTGTATTTATCGAAGTAAAGCAGGCTGAGCGACGTGCCGCCATCTTCCTTGCTGGCACGCTGAATGTTTCCGTTGAACATTACCAATCGGGGGCCAGTGTTTGAGAAAACAAGGTTCCCCGTCTCCGCCATATAGGTGACCGGTTCGGCAGGGTCCCGATTGTCGTGAACCAGGATGCCCTCAATTGTTCCGCTCAGTGTCCTGTTGCGAACGTAGACTGTCAGGCCGTTTATCGGGTTGTTGAATGCGCCTTCGCGGATCATTGCGGAAGCAAAGTCCGCCCGAATCTCATAGAGCCGTTTTTTGACTTCCCGAAGGCCGGCAGGCGCGAGGTAAACATTGAGGCTCAAGATCACCACGCTCACAATCCCGGTGAGCATCAACAGCGGCTTCGCAATTCCCCACCGGCTAATGCCTGCCGAGAACATCACAACAAGCTCACTATCGGAATAAAGCCTGTGAAGCGCGTAGAGCACTCCGATGAAAAGAGAGATTGGCAGAATCAGCGTCAACACGCTTGGGATGGAAAGGAGCGTCAGGTAAAAATAAGTTCCGGCGCCTTGTCCCTGAGCGATGATCACATCAAGCAGTCGCAGTGCCTGCGTGAGCCAGATAATCCCGGTCAGGGCGAGGGTCGCCAGCAGCAGCGGGCCTGTCGCTTGCCAAAGAATATAGCGGGTGAAGCCGCTCATCATTCCGTGTCGTCCTTAGGTCTCAAAAGCTGCCATACGAAAAGGCACTAGGCCGCGAATTCGCTCTAAGATAGCTTGCATGTTAAGAATGAATGGTTAATCCATTTTAACCTTTCTGGGAAGCGGCAGAATTCAGCGGGTTTCTGTTGCACAAAGCTAGAAAAACCCAGTGACCAAAAGCGAAAACTAAGGGGCGCGATCCATGAATGTGACTTTTGCCGATTTTTCCTTGCCTAAAACAGGGGCGGTGGCCGTATTTGCAGCCGAAGGCAAGCCGCTGAGCGGTCGTGCCGCGGAAATCGACAAAAAGACGGGCGGAGCATTGAAACGCGCGATGAAAGGCGCTGAATTCAAAGGCTCGGAGGGCCAGATGATCGATCTTCTTTCCCCGAAGGGTTTGTCCGCGGCTCGGGTGGTTGTCGTAGGGCTTGGCAAGCCGGATAAGCTTACGCCGACGGTTTATGAGACCTTGGGCGGATCGCTCGTGGGTCACTTGGAAAAAACAGCCGACAAGACGGTCGCGGTAGCTGTTGATGCAGTCAAGGGTTCCCCGGTGGACGAGGAAGAAGCTGCGGCCCATCTGGCGCTGGGCGCCAAACTGCGCGGCTATAAGTTCGACAAATATTACTCTAAGAAAAAACGCCCGGCTCCCTCCAAGACTAAACTCAGCAAGGTGACGGTCATGTCTGGCGTAACCTCGCAGGCGCGCCGTCATTTCTCACCGCTCGGTAAGATTGCTGATGGCGTGTGCCTCGCCCGGGATCTGGTCAATGAGCCCGCTAACATACTTCACCCAAGTGAGTTTGCTGGTCGCGCAAAAGAGTTGACGAAGCTCGGCGTCAAGGTGGACGTCCTCGGCGAAAAAGCCATGCATAAGCTCGGCATGGGTGCGCTTCTGGGTGTTGGGCAGGGGTCGGTTCGGGAAAGTCAGCTCGTCACCATGCAATGGCTGGGCGGCGAAAAAGGCGAGGCGCCGGTCGCATTTGTCGGCAAAGGCGTTTGCTTCGACACCGGGGGTATTTCGCTGAAGCCAGGTGCTGGCATGGAGGACATGAAAGGCGACATGGGCGGTGCCGCCTGTGTGACGGGCCTCATGCACGCGCTCGCGGCCCGCAAAGCGCCGGTGAACGCCGTTGGCGTGATTGGTCTGGTCGAAAATATGCCGGACGCCGGAGCTCAACGACCTGGCGACATTGTGACCGCCGCGGATGGTCAGACCATTGAAGTGATCAACACAGATGCAGAAGGCCGTCTCGTACTGGCTGATGCGCTTTGGTACACGCAGGACAAGTTCGATCCCAAATTCGTGATTGATCTGGCAACGTTGACTGGCGCCATCATGGTGGCCCTTGGTCAGGAATATGCGGGTCTATTCTCCAACGATGACGAGCTGAGTGAACAGCTCACATCCTCGGGGTTGACGGTCAATGAGAAGGTCTGGCGTCTCCCAATGGGCGAACCTTACGACAAAATGATCAACTCAAATTTGCGGACATGAAGAATGTCGGCGGCCGCTTTGGCGGCTCCATAACCGCCGCGCAGTTTCTAGAGCGCTTCATCGACGGCCGCCCCTGGGCGCATATCGATATCGCGGGCACGGCGATGAATTCGCCAGCAAACGCAATCAACACAAGTTGGGGGTCGGGCTATGGCGTGCGCTTGTTGAACAAGCTCGTCGCCGACCATTACGAAAATTGACCGAGGTTCTTTTCTACCACTTGCAGCGAACGCCACTGGAGCAGGTTCTGCCGGCGCTCCTGGAGCGTAGTCTGGAGCGTGGTTGGAAAGCGGTGGTTCATGTTGGTAATCCAGAGCGTTTGGATGCGTTGAACGGCGCCCTGTGGACCTATAGCGATGATGCTTTCCTGCCTCATGGAACAGTTGACGACGGCCCATTGGAGAGACAACCAGTGGCCCTTACGGGGGAGGGCGGCAATCCGAACGGGGCTGAAGTCCTGTTTCTGGTGGACGGGGCGTCACCGACCGAAATCGAGCCTTTTGAGCGCTGTGTGCTGATGTTCGACGGCCGCGACGACGACGCCGTTGGCGCCGCCCGCGGGCATTGGAAGGCGCTCAGCGATGACGGTCATGATGTAACCTACTGGCAGCAAAACGATGCCGGTGGTTGGGAGAAAAAAGCCTGAGGTGAAGGCAAAAGGGTTGGGGTGAAGACATGAAAAAACTTGGCGCGGTCGTTCTGGCAATTTTGGTTCTTGGTGGTTTGGCCTATTACATCGCTCTTCTCCAGATGAGCGATGTTGACGAGTCGCTCTATTCCATCGATTTGGAACAAGTTCGGGAATTGAGCGCGAGCATTGACGGCCCGCTTCCGACTAAGGTGAACACGGAAGCGCCAGTGGGAATTGAGTTTCCAGGCGCCGCGGTGATTACCGGCTGGAGTTGGGCGCCTCACAAGCTGCCAATCTATGCCTATCAGGTCGTCTATCCCGACGGACACATCATGATCGACTCAGCGATGAGCGAAGAACAGGCGGCCATCGGTGGTGGGGCTTCATACTTCGACGATGGCTCCTATGCACGACTTATGACGGCACTCGGAAGTGCGGAGCAGATCGTCTTCACCCATGAGCACTATGATCATGTTGGCGGTGCCGTTGCGCACCCAGATGCCATCGCACTTCTTGATCGCGTGCGCCTGACAGATCTGCAACTGGCCTATCCGGAAAAATGGGGAGACGTGCACTATCCCGAAGGGGCGCTGGACGACTACGAACCTCTCTCCTATGACGGCATGCTCGCGATCGCGCCAGGGGTCGTGTTGATTGAAGCTGCAGGACATACGCCGGGGAGCCAGATCATTTATGTACGCCGTGACGATGGCCAAGAGTACTTCTTCATTGGCGATGTTGCATGGAACTATGCCGGCATTGACCAGGTGAGGACCCGCCCCAACCTTGTGAGCTATGGCTTCCTCGGCGAAAACCGTCCTCGCACCCATGCGCAGGTCGCCGAACTCAAGGCGCTTGAGGCGGAGAATCCGACGCTCGCGATCATTGTCGGCCACGATGCTCGTCGGACCGGCGCTCAGGTCGCGGCCGGGGTATTAGGCAATCAATTCGAATAGGTCTTGGACTTGGAGTCGGAGCCTTTCGCTATCGCTTCTTTGGCCTTGTCATAGGCCTCTGAAGCAGCGAGCCACCGGTCCTCGGCTTTTTCGAGGGACTTCTGCGCCGCCGCGCGGCCGCGCACGAGTTCAGCCGCCCGGTCAGGGTCGGTCCGATAAAGCCCGCCATTCGCGAGGCGTGCGTCGACCTTTTCAATGAAGGTCCGCGCCTTTTCGATCGCCGCTGTCGCCTCTTCAATGTCCTTTTTGAGCGGCGCGATGGAGGCACGCGCCTTCGCCGCTTCCTGGCGCTGCTGTTTGCGGGTGGCCTCCGGATCAGGCGCGTCATCGCCTTCCTCGCCTTCCACATGGGAGAGGGGCCCATTGCGGCGGGCAGGGTCGAGCAGCCATTTCTGGTAGTCCGCAAGATCGCCTTCCCAGCGGGTGACACCGCCATCCGCCACGAGCCAGAGCCGGTCCGCCGTCATCTCAATCAGATGCCGATCATGGCTGATCAGGATCACCGCGCCTTCAAATTCGTTGAGCGCCAGCACAAGCGCTTCGCGCGCCTGGATGTCCAGATGGTTGGTCGGCTCATCAAGGATCATGAGGTGAGGTTTATGGAAGGTCGCAAGCGAAAAGAGCAGTCGTGCTTTCTCACCTCCGGATAGGTTGCCTGCCTTCGTGTCCGCCTTGTCGGCGCCGAAGCCCGCCGTGCCGGTCCGGGCGCGGACCTGCGCCTGGGTCGCGTCAGGCATCAGCTCCCGGAAGTGATCATAGGCGCTCCAGTCCGCGTGCAATTCGTCCAATTGGTGCTGCGCGAAATAGGCGACGCGGAGCTTCTTGGATTTGTAGAAATTACCATCCTGGGTGGTGAGCTTGCTCGACAGCAATTTGGCAAAGGTCGACTTGCCATTGCCGTTTGCCCCCAACAGAGCAATCCGGTCGTCCTGGTCGATCCGCAGGTCCATCCGGGACAGCACAGGCGATCCCTCCTCATAGCCCACGGACGCCCCTTCCAGGCGCGCGATGGGCGAGGCAAGGGGTGTCTCAGCATTCGGAAAATGGAAAGGCATCATCCGGTCGGCGACGATATCGGGGATTGGCTCAAGCTTGGACAGCGCCTTCAGGCGGCTCTGCGCCTGCCGCGCCTTGCTCGCCTTATAACGGAACCGCTCCACGAATTTTTCCATGTGCCGTTTCGCATCTTCCTGCTTGTTCTTCATAGCCATCTGCAGAGCTTGCTTTTCGCGACGCGTCCGCTCAAACCGGTCATAACCGCCCTGGTAATAGGTAAGCTTCATCTGGTCGAGATGCAGGATGCCCTGGACAGAACGGTTCAGCAGGTCCCGGTCATGACTGACAATGATGACGGAGTAGGGATAGGTCTTGAGATAGTTCTCCAGCCATATCGACCCTTCCAGATCGAGATAGTTTGTCGGCTCGTCGAGGAGAAGCAGATCCGGTTCCGCAAAGAGGACTGCAGCGAGAGCGACGCGCATGCGCCAGCCACCGGAAAAGTCCGAACAGGGGCGCGCCTGCGCCTCCTCATCAAACCCGAGCCCTGCCAGGATGGTTGCGGCCCGGGCGGGCGCCGCATGGGCATTCATGTCAGCGAGCCGGGTCTGGATCTCCGCAATCCGGTGCGGGTCCGTCGCCGTTTCGGCCTCCTCGAGCAGGTCCGAGCGTTCCTTGTTCGCCGCCAGCACGGTGTCGATAAGGCTGATGGGGCCGGCGGGCGCCTCCTGCGCCACAGCGCCAATGACCGACCGTTTGGGGAGCGAAATACTGCCGGTTTCGGGTTCGATCTGCTTCGTGATGAGCTTCAGAAGGGTGGATTTGCCCGACCCATTGCGGCCCACGAGACCGACCTTGTGGCCCGCGGGGATCGCTGCCGTCGCATGGTTGATCAGCAGGCGGCCCTGGATCCGGTAGGTGATATCGTTGATGTGCAACATGGGGCTAGTTTGGTTGGGCCGTCGAGCTTCTTAGCGGAAATGGGGGCTATCTACCACGCACCGGTTGCCGATGCCACCAAGCCCCGCTATAACCCGCGCCAAATCAAGCCCAACGCGGGCAGAACCCGGTCTTTACAGACACTCTTTGACACTAAGGAATGCCCAATGGCTCTCGAACGCACTTTTTCTATCATCAAGCCTGACGCGACCCGCCGTAACCTGACCGGCCAGATCATCGCTCGTTTTGAAGACAATGGTCTTCGCGTTGTCGCATCGAAGCGTATCCACATGACCAAGGAACAGGCCGAAGGCTTCTACGGTGTGCATAAAGAGCGTCCGTTCTTCAACGATCTCGTCGCATTCATGACATCTGGCCCCGTTGTCGTTCAGGTCCTCGAAGGTGAAAATGCGATTGCCAAAAACCGCGAAGTCATGGGCGCAACCAACCCCGCCGATGCTGCTGACGGCACCATCCGCAAAGACTTTGCCGAGTCCATCGAAGCGAACTCTGTGCACGGGTCTGACGCTCCTGAAACGGCTGCCGAGGAAATCAAGTTCTTCTTCACAGACGCGGAAATCGTCGGCTAATTCGTGCGACTGAGAACCCAAAAAGCGGGTCCGCTGGTGCCCCACTTATCCAAGTGGCGGAATGAACAGCGGGCCCGTTTTTGATTCCGGAACGCCTTCAATCGCGACCCGCTCTCCCTGAACACGGGCCTTGCCTTCAGCGACCAGCCGGATCGCCATCGGGTAGAGCTGATGCTCGGCTTTGAGAACCCGCTCCATGAGCGTCTCGACTGTGTCGTCCGGCTCCACAGGCACCGCCACCTGCGCCACAATCGGACCCTCGTCCATCTCATCTCTCACAAAGTGGACGGTGGCCCCCGTCAATCGAACGCCGGACTGCAGAACTCGATCATGCACATGCAGGCCCTTGAACGCGGGCAAAAGCGAGGGGTGAATGTTCAATTGTCGATTGTGCCAGCTTTTGACAAAGCCGCTTGTGAGAATGCGCATAAAGCCCGCATTGCAGACCAGTTCGACGCCGGCTTCTTTGAGCGTCGCATCAAGGGCCGCGTCAAACGTGTCGCGATCTTCAAACTCTCTATGATTGATCACCTGAACCGGGATGCCCGCTTCTTCCGCGATGGCAATGCCCTCTGCATCCGGGTTGTTGCAGATCGCAATGGCGATTTCCGCTGGATATGTCTCGTCCTTGCAGGCATTGATGAGCGCGGCGAGATTGCTGCCGCGGCCGGAAAAGAGAACGCCGAGCTTCATGAGGCAGATCCCAGCTGCCCGTTGATCACAACTTCCCCTGTCTCCCCGGCCCGCAAGGTGCCGATCCGGGCGACGCTTTCGCCTTCGTTCTCAAGGGCTGACGTGACAGCATCTACGCTGCCGGCATCGACGACCACGACCATGCCGATGCCGCAGTTAAAGGTTCGGCCCATCTCGGCATTGTCGATCCCGCCAAGCTCGGCCAACCATTTGAACACAGGCGGCTGGGACCAACTGGCCCCGTCAATGTCGGCGGCAATATTGTCTGGCAGTACTCGGGGAACATTCTCGGTAAAGCCGCCGCCAGTAATGTGCACCAGGGCTTTGATGCCGTCGGTCGCCTTCATCGCGGCCAGCAATTGCTTCACATAGATGCGCGTCGGTGTCAGCAGCACGTCGCCAACCGTTTCACCCGTACCGCTGGGGAACGGCGCGTCAAACCCGATGCCGTGGTCGCTCAACAGACGCCGCACGAGTGAGAAGCCGTTTGAGTGGACGCCGCTTGAGGCAAGGCCCAGCAGGACGTCACCACGCCCGACATCGAGCCGGGGCAAGACGGCGTCGCGTTCCACAGCACCGACGGAGAAACCGGCAAGATCATAGTCGCCTGCGGCATACATGCCGGGCATCTCGGCTGTTTCGCCCCCAATCAGCGCCGCGCCTGCCATCTCGCAGCCTTTGGCAATCCCGGCAATGACCGCTTCTGCTTCGCCGAGTTCCAGTTTGCCGGTCGCGAAATAGTCCAGGAAAAATAGCGGCTCGGCACCCTGCACGATCAGGTCGTTCACGCACATCGCTACGAGATCAATACCGACTGTGTCATGTTTGCCTGTTTCGATGGCGATCTTGAGTTTGGTGCCCACGCCGTCATTCGCCGCGACAAGGAGCGGGTCTTTGAAACCCGCTGCTTTGGGATCGAAGAAGCCGCCGAAGCCCCCAAGGCTCGCATCTGCCCCTGGCCGCGCAGTGGCCCGTGCCAGCGGCGCGATGGCGTTGACCAACGCGTTCCCAGCGTCAATATCGACGCCCGCGTCGCGGTAGGTGTAGCGATTGGGGCGATCGTTAGATGATTTGGTCATAGGGCGGGAGGGCCTTGCGTCAGGTTCAATGGAATCGACGAGGTGAGCCTCGAAGTTCGCGCTCAAAACACCGCAAAATGCGCTGCGATGCAAGGTGAAGTTGACGCCAAATGGCCCGAATTTGGCCGTCGTAATGCTTCATGGACGGCGTTCAATGTTGTAGCTTGCCGAGAACCAGCAGGTCATGGGGCGCAAATCACCCCAAATTGGGAAAAGAGTGAGTATGAGACGGCAAATCAGAACAATTGGCGCTAAGGCCCACCTCGGGGCGTTGCTGGCAATCACCCTGCTGTTCGGTGCTGTTGGCACAAAAACTATGGCGGCTGATGTTTTCACAGTGACTGGTATCCCTGTCGATGCGACGGCTGAGACCGCAACCGAAGCGCGCAATGCAGCAGTGGCCGACGGTCAACGCCGAGCCCTGGAAGTCCTGCTCAAGCGCCTGGCCCTCCAGGAAGATTGGTCGCTTCTTCCTACCGTCGATACTGCATTGGCGGAAAGCATGGTCCGGTCCTTTCAGGTCGCCGACGAAAAGCGCTCCGCCACAAGGTATCTCGCCAGTCTGAGTGTGCGGTTTCAGCCCGCCGCTGTCCGAAACCTGTTTACGGCGCGGTCGATTCCCTTTTCTGAAAGTCGGGAGAGAACGGCTGTTCTTGTGCCAGTTCTGACGGATGAGACCGGCGACCGTCTATGGGACGAGGGCAACGCCTGGACGGCGGCGTGGGCTGCGACAGATCTGGACAATATTCTGACGCCGATGGTCGTACCGCTCGGCGACCTCGGGGACATGACCTCCTTGAGTGTTGAGCAGGCGCTCGGTGGTGATAGGCCTGCTCTGTCTAACCTGGCATCGCGCTATGGAGCAGATCGGGTGATGGTTGCCCACGCACAGACAGGCGACACACCCTCGGCCCTGTCCGTCCGCATCATCACCTATCCGGCGGGCGAAGGGGCGCCTAGTTCCTGGTCAGGGCGAGAAACAAGCGCGCCGTCGCTTCAGACGGCAGCTTACCGTTTGGCCGGTCGTTTTGTGGATGCCACCCAGGCGGAGTGGAAAAGGGAAAGTACAGTTCGATTTGCGGAACGCGCCGTTCTCTCTGCCTCGGTCGCTTATGAATCGATCGGGGAGTGGCAGACCATCAGGAACCGCTTGGCTCAAATCCCGTTAATCCAGAAAACCACAATTGTTGCGATTTCGACCGAAGGCGCTCAGGTGGAGCTGGACTATGTCGGCACGGTGGACACGCTAGAGCTTAACCTGGCGCAGAAAAACCTGACTCTGAACAATTTTGAGGGCTATTGGTATCTTGCCGCCATTCGTTAAAGCGGATCACCGCACGCTGAGCCGAGGAAAAACGGGATGACCATTCAACGCCAAGCGATGATCTGGGTCGCCGGTTTTCTTGTATTTATTGCGCTGGTTTGGCTCTTGAGCGGTGTCTTATTGCCCTTCGTGGCAGGCCTCGCCGCGGCCTATTTGCTCGACCCTGCGGCGGATCGCTTGGAGAAATGGGGCCTGTCCCGTCTGGCGGCGACCTCGGTCATCACCGCGCTCTTCATCCTTCTCTTCTTTGCCTCCCTGATTGTCCTGATGCCTGTCGCCTATGAGCAGACGGTCGCCCTTCTCGAAGCGGCACCGCGCCTGGCCGAGCGGGCCAAATCCCTGTTCTTGAGCTTGAGCGAAGGCCGGCTGGGACAGTTGCTGGCAGGCGAGGGAGAAGACGTTCAGGCCGCTATCAGCAGAGCAGCCGCGCGCGTTCAGGATATGCTCGTCGACTCTCTCGCAGGCTTATGGCAACAGGGCATGGCGATCATCGGCCTTGTCTCGCTCCTGTTCGTCACCCCGATTGTGGCGTTCTACATGTTGCTCGACTGGGACAATATGGTGGAGCGGGTGGACGGGCTCCTGCCGCGCGATCATGCCGCCACCATTCGCGCCATCGCTCGGGAAATCGATGAAGTGCTTGCAGGCTTTGTGCGCGGGCAGGGCGCTGTCTGCCTGTTGCTTGGCAGCTTTTATGCCATTGGCCTGTCATTGCTCGGACTTGAGTTCGGATTTATTGTCGGCGCGATTGCCGGAATTATCAGCTTTATTCCCTACGTCGGCACCATCGTCGGGTTCGTGCTCGCGATGATCATCGCCGTGGTGCAGTTCTGGCCGGATTATGGATGGATCATTGCCGTCGCTGGTGTCTTCGGCGTGGGCCAGTTCATCGAAGGAAATTTCCTGACGCCGAAACTGGTGGGGGACCGCGTCCGGCTGCACCCGCTTTGGGTCATGCTGGCCCTATTTGCTTTCGGCTATCTCTTTGGCTTCGTCGGCATGTTGCTTGCGGTGCCGGTCGCCGCTGCACTGGGTGTGCTGGTCCGCTTCGCAACGGCCAGGTATCTGGTAAGCACGCTCTATCAGGGGAACGGCGGAGACGAGACGTGACGCCGTCGCAACTTCCACTGGATCTGCCTCATCGTGTTGCCTTCGAGCGCGACGACTTCTTGGTTGCTGACGCCAACCGGGCAGCGGTCGCCTTGGTGGATCAATGGCCTCACTGGACGACGCCAGCAGTCATGTTGGTCGGCCCTGCCGGTGCCGGAAAGAGCCACCTGGGTGCTGTTTGGAAAGCTGCCAGCAATGCCCAGTCGCTGACCGCAAAAGAGCTGACGGAAGCGCGTGTGCCCGCCTTATGTGAGAGCAAAGCGGTTTTGCTGGAAGATGTGGATCAACTCCCTGTGGCCCGCGAGGCGGCGCTCTTTCACTTCCTCAACCTGGCGAGGGAGGAAGGCGTTTCGCTGCTTATGACGTCGAAAGTGAGCCCTGCCAATCTGACCATCAGCCTTCCAGACCTTGCCTCAAGACTGAAGGCAGTCGTCACCGCCGAGATTGGCATGCCGGACGATCAGCTTTTGCGCGCAGTGCTGGAGAAACTCTTTCAGGATCGGCAATTGACGGCACCGGAGCAGGCCCTTCGCTATCTGGCGACCCATATGGACCGATCCATTGAGGCGGCGGGCAAGATAGTTGCGGCCGTCGATCAGGCAGCCTTGGCTGGAAAACGGCGGATTACGGTGCCTTTGGTCGCCGAGGTACTCCGGCAGGCCATGCCATCGTCATGACTCAGTTACAATTTTGAGTTAGTTTTCAAGGGAGTAAGTCCACCTACTGGCCCTTCAAATGAAGTTGGCCCAGCAGTCCGCGAGAAACGAGTATGAGCACGCCCCGACCATCCGACGCTGCAAATGAGGACGTCAAAACTGGTGAGAAGGCCGTCGAAGACGGCACCGCGGTAACCCCCATCGATCCGGAATCACCGGAGCGGTTTATGAACCGCGAGCTGTCCTGGCTCGCCTTCAACAAGCGTGTGCTCGAAGAAGCCGAAAACCGGAACCACCCGCTGTTGGAACGCCTCAGGTTTCTGTCGATCTCCGCAAGCAACTTGGATGAGTTCTATATGGTCCGCGTTGCGGGCCTCCGGGGCCAGGTCCATGCGGGCGTGGAAACACGCAGCCAGGATGGTCTGACCGCTGCGCAGCAGCTCACCCGCGTGAACGAAGCCGCTTATTTGCTGATGGCGGAGCAGCAGCGTCAGTGGGAAGAGCTTCGAAAGGAGCTTCGGGCGAACAAGATCTCTGTGATTGACGCAGACGAGGTTGCGCCGAGCGAATTCTCTTGGCTTGAAGAACGGTTCCTGGAAACCGTATTCCCGGTGCTCACGCCTCTCGCGATTGATCCGGCGCACCCATTTCCCTTTATCCCGAACTCAGGCTTTAGCCTGGCGTTGCAACTGCGCCGCGTGACCGACGGCAAGCTCATGAATGCCCTGTTGCCGGTGCCGCAACAGATCGAACGCTTTGTCCGTCTGCCGCAGGCTGACGATGCCGATGGAGAGATCCGCTTTCTGAGCCAGGAGAACCTCATCCGCCTGTTCCTTGACAGGCTTTTTCCAGGCTATGAGGTGATCGGCGAAGGCGCGTTCCGGGTTCTGCGCGACAGCGATATCGAGATCGAAGAAGAAGCCGAGGATTTGGTGCGCTTCTTTGAGTCCGCGCTGAAGCGCAGACGCCGCGGCAGCGTCATCCGCCTGAAAATGGAAAAAAACACGCCCGAGAGCCTTCGCAAGCTGGTGGTGCAGGAATTGGAAGTGGGCGAGCAAGAGCTGGTCTTGGTCGATGGCTTGATCGGCTTGGCGCAAACCGACCAACTGATCGTCGATGATTTTCCGAACCTGAAGTTTCCCGCCTACAATGCACGCTTCCCAGAGCGGGTACGGGACTTTGGCGGTGACTGTTTTGCGGCCATTCGGGCGAAAGACTTTGTGGTTCATCACCCGTATGAAAGCTTCGACGTTGTGGTTCAGTTCCTGCGGCAAGCTGCAGCGGACCCGGACGTTGTCGCCATCAAGCAGACGCTCTATCGAACGTCCAAGGACTCGCCGATCGTTCAAGCCTTGATTGAGGCGGCGGAAGCCGGGAAGTCGGTAACGGCTTTGGTGGAACTCAAAGCCCGCTTCGATGAGGCGGCCAACATCGTCTGGGCGCGGAACCTGGAGCGCGCCGGCGTGCAGGTTGTCTTCGGCTTCATTGAACTGAAAACCCACGCCAAGATGAGCCTGGTGGTGCGCCGGGAGAGCGGCCATCTGCGGTCCTATGTGCATCTGGGCACGGGGAACTACCATCCCATCACGGCCAAGATTTACACCGACCTCTCTATGTTCACTGATGACCCGGCGATCGGCAGGGACGTGGCACAGGTCTTCAACTACCTCACCGGATATGCAGAGCCGGAACGCCTTGAGAAAATCGCCATGTCGCCCAAGAATCTGCGTGCCAGACTTCTGGGCCACATTCAGCGGGAAATGGAGCATGCGCAGGCAGGTCGACCGGCCTCCATTTGGGTAAAGGTGAACTCCCTGGTCGACCCCATCATCATTGATGCCCTCTACGCCGCAAGCCAGGCGGGGGTTCAGATCGACCTGATTGTGCGTGGCATTTGCTGCTTGCGACCGGGCGTACCGGGCCTCTCAGAAAATATTCGCGTTAAGAGCATTGTCGGCCGGTTCCTGGAGCATTCCCGAATCGTTTGTTTTGGCGATGGCCATGAACTGCCCTCTGATGAGGCCAAGGTGTATTTTTCCTCTGCTGACTGGATGCCCCGAAACCTCGACCGCCGGGTGGAAAACCTTGTAGCGGTCACGAACCCCACGGTTCATGAGCAGATTCTTGACCAGATCATGGTTGCCAATATCAAGGACAATGAGCAAAGCTGGAATATGTTGCCCGACGGTCGCTATGAGCGTATTGAACGGCAGTCCGGGGTGGAACCGTTTAACGCGCACACCTTCTTTATGAATAATGCGAGCTTGTCGGGTCGCGGCAAATCACTAAAGCGAAACGAGCCTTCTCCAGGTGACCAACCTCCAGCGTAAACTTGATGGATCACCACTCGACAGTCGGGTCGGGCATCAGACGCAGATTGAGGGACGCTTTGGGATCATAGATATAGGGTCGAACTCTGTTCGGCTGGTGATCTATGAGGGCGCAAAGCGCAATCCTGTTCCCATATTCAATGAAAAGGTGATGGCGGGGCTTGGCGCACAGCTGAGCGAGACCAGACGCCTCGACCCAAGCGGAATTGAACGCGCCATGCGCGCATTGAAACGCTTCTCAGCACTCCTCGTTCAGCTCGATGTGGAACATACCGCGATGGTCGCCACAGCAGCAGTGCGCGACGCAGAAGATGGCGGCGCATTTGCCGCGGACGTGAAAGCCGCAACCGGATTGAAGATGCACATTCTCTCCGGCAAAGAGGAAGCCGAGTATGCCGCGCTCGGTGTTCTGTCGGGCATCCCAGAAGCCGACGGCATTATCGGAGATCTGGGCGGCGGAAGCCTTGAGCTCGTGGATCTGAAGAATGGCGAAATGGGCAAAGGGGAAACGCTTCCCTTAGGCCCTTTACGCCTCTTGGGGAGCGGCTGGTCCCAAAAAGAGTTGGTCAAAGAGGTCGACAAAGCGCTCGAAAAAGTCGAATGGCTTGGTACCGGAAAGGGCCGCACCTTGTATGCGGTTGGCGGCGTTTGGCGAAACCTCGCCCGAATTCACATGGCGCAGTACGACTACCCCGTGCGGGTGCTGCATGAGTATCAAATGCCGGCCTCCGAGGCAGCAGACCTTGCCAAACTGATCGAACGCTTGGGACCGAAGTCTCTGGCCAAAATTCCGGATGTTTCCACGCGCCGCGTTGGGGCCCTTCCCATCGGCGCCATGGTCCTTAGTCAGCTGATCGCGGCGACGAAAGTGAAGAAGGTCGAAGTCTCAGCGTATGGTCTGCGCGAAGGCGTGTTGTTCGATCAATTGTCGGAGGCCGACCGGTCAGCAGATCCCCTGTTGGCGGGTGCGAGCGATCTGGCACGGCGCCTCGTTCGGTTTCCCGATCACAGGTATGAATTGGCTGATTGGATTGCGCCGCTTTTTGGCCCCGAAGGCTTGGGCGAAACGGATGCGCAGAGGCGGTTACGACTTGCAGCATGCAGCCTTGCGGATATCGGCTGGTACGTTCATCCGGACTACAGGGCGATGCACGCGTTTGAACAAACACTGTTGGCGCCCCTTGCAGGGGTGAGCCACGCCGAACGGGTGTTTCTGGCGCGGGTAGGGTTCCATCGTCACGAGGGGTCAGGCGAGCCGGCGGTCGTACGGAACCTCGACGGATTGTTGGCCGACGGCGAGCATCATCGGGCACGTGTCACCGGGCTCGCTCTCCGGGTTGCCTTTACGCTATGTGCTGCGAGCGTCGGCGTCTTGCCATACACTCGGCTTGTCCCAACGAAAGATACCCTGACGCTAAATATACAAAGATCGCATCAAGAATTTTGTGGCGAAGTGGTGGAGAAGCGCCTGGGCGCTCTGGCGCGCACGCTGGATCTACAAGCCAGAACCGAAATCGTCTGATCTGGCAAAAAAAGGCCGCTTCCGAAGAAGCGGCCCTAGGCTCGATGCGCCGGAGGGGCTCACGCGGCGCGGATCGAAGAGACGAAATCGCCTACCTGCTTGCGCAGATCTTCGGCGGTTTTGGAAAGCGCTTCCGCGGAACTCAACACCTGATCAGCGGCAGATCCCGTCTGCTCTGCAGCGGTGCGGACGGTGTCCACGCTGGAGGAGACATTCCGGTTCATTTCAGCTGTCTCCTCGGCGCTCCGGGAGATTTCCTGCGTTGCAGAACTCTGTTCCTCAACAGCCGCCGATACCGCAGACGTGACCTGATTGATCTCGCCAATCTTGTTGGCGATCCCGCTCATGGCTTCTGCGGCGGTTTTTGTTTCTTCCTGAACGCGGGAGACATGGTCTGAAATTTCTCCCGTGGCCTTGGCGGTCTGGTTGGCCAAGTCCTTCACCTCAGAGGCCACAACCGCAAACCCTTTGCCGGCATCGCCTGCGCGCGCCGCCTCAATCGTTGCATTGAGGGCGAGCAGGTTAGTCTGCTCAGCGATTTCCTGGATCAGCTCCATCACAGATCCGATCCGGTTGGCCGCTTCTGAAAGGTTCTTCATCTGCACATCCGTCTGTTCGGATGCGGCACGCGATTCTTGCGTCAAAGCTGCAGAAATCGAGATCTGCTCTGTTACTTCGCCAATGGCGTTTGACAATTGAGTGGCGGCAGATGCGACAGTTTCAACATTCTGCGTCGCGCCGGTGCTGGCATTGCTCACAGAAATCGCTTCTTCGTTTGTGGTCCCGGCCAACTCGCTCATGGACCGTGCAGTGGATTCCAGTTCCGTAGAAGAGGCCGTGAGGGCATCAATCATCTGCCCGATTGACGCTTCAAGCTCATCGGCCATCTTGTTGAGGCTCTCGCGTTTTTCGTCGGCAGCCCGCTTCTCGGCCAACTGCTGCTCTTCCTTGAGACGTTCGGCAGCCGCACCCTGATCACGGAACACTTCGACGGCGCGCGCCATGTCGCCGATTTCATCTTGGCGACTGGTTCCAGCAATCTCGACATCGAAGGCACCATCGGCGACTTCACCCATCACATCCTGGAGTCCGGCAAGCGGTTTGGTGATCGAGCGGCCAACCACATAACAGGCAACACCTGCAACGATCAGGGAGCCGATAGAGGAAGCCAAAGTAACCATAAGCGCCATCCAGGCTGAACTGAGCGCGCCATCTGCAGTCGCGATCAACTCCTTCGAGACATAGTCCTCGACTTGAGTGATGAGATCGATTTTCTGTGTGATCCCGTCAAACCATTGGATGTCTGTAATATCGTCGTAGAGCATGTCATAGCCCGCCTCGACGGCGATATCGCGCCAATACTCCACGTCATCGACCATTGTGCCAGCAACGGTCTCATCATAGAAGGCAACAGCCGCAGGCGACGCGTAGGCTCGGAAAACTTCCATGTAGGAGTCCTGTTGACCGATAAGGGTTACAAACTCCGTGTGTGTCAGAGAGTCAAATGCCTTTGCACCGTAGCCTTTGGCACCCATGGCACGTTCAAGCCCGGCACGCTCTTTAATTTCCAGCAGGCTCATATAGGCAATGCTTTGGCCCTTGATTTCAGCATCGTCTGCGAGAGAAGACACGACTGACGCGATATCGAGCAGCTGTCGGATTGTTTGAGTGTAATATTCTGTCGTGGCCTCAATCGTTGTCCGCGTGGACTTGGTGCGGTCACGAAATCCTTGGAGACGTTCGAACTCTGCTAAAGCCGTGGTGAGGCGCTCTTCAACGTCTGTGCCGTAATTGGCAGCCGGAAAGGCCTGCAGGAAAGGAAGGATTTCCGTGAGCACGGCGTCGGTCGATGCAAACTGTTCATCGAGGCGTCTTGACCAAACGCCGCTACCGCCCGACGAAATGTAGGTTGCGGAGATGCCGCGTTCGCCCTGCAACTCGTTTACGACGGAACTGATCTTTGGGGAAACGGTGGCTAGTGTGTGGAGCTGGCCTAACGATGAATATCGTTGGTATTCAGCGCTGACGATATACGCCGCATAGAGCGCAATGCCCACAATCGGCACGATCGCAGCAATAAAAATCCGTTTGCCAATATTGGCATTGAAAATTCCACCCAACATTTGATTCCCCGTCCCTAAAATTCCCGTTTGGGACAAGATCAACGGAGAATTCTAAATTCTAGTTAAAACACCAGCGTTCGATTTGGGTTGGTGAATCAAAAGTTCACTAAGCAAGACTTTCGGTCTGGATGCGGGTCACTTTCAACTGCCGGCCATTTGCAGAGATCGCCAGTTCGCCTTTTTTGAGAGCCAGAGCGTCTTGGCCGAATATCTCTCGTCGCCACCCTTTTAAGGCATCGACGTCGGCATCTTTGAAAGCGGCGATCTGCTCTAAGTCGGACACCGTGGCGATGAGTTTGGGCGCCACGTTGTGCTCTTCGCTCCGCATTTTCAGAAGCACCTTGAGCAGTTCAACGAGGGGACCAATGCCCGACGGCAACGGACGTGGGTCTTCGATATTAGGAAGATCGGATTCATCTCGTTTTAGACCCGCTTCTATTGCCTCCAACAGGCTCGCTGCCGAACGGCTGTTGGAAAATCCGCGAGGCACGGCGCGCAGGCGATCCAGGCCTTTCAGGTCTTTCGGTTGCTGATTGGCCAGCTCAAACAGAGCATCGTCTTTCATGATCCTGTTGCGGGGGGTATCGCGTTCTTGAGCCTGGCGTTCCCGCCATGCCGCGACTTCCATTAGAACGCCAACAGCTTTGCGACCCTTCACACGCATTTTCATGCGTTTCCAGGCGGCCTCTGGCCGTAGCGCATAGGTCTCTGGGTTTTGCAAGATGGCCATTTCCTCCGACACCCAGGCAACCCGATCATTCTCAGCGATCTGGCGCGCCAGCACATCATAGATTTTCCGCAGATGTGTCACGTCGGCCATCGCGTAGGATAGTTGCTTGTCCGTGAGCGGCCGACGGCTCCAATCCGTGAACCGCGACGACTTGTCGACTTTGCCATTGGCAAGCTTGCGCACCAGGGTTTCGTATCCCACCGACTCGCCAAATCCACAGACCATGGCCGCCACCTGGCTGTCGAACAGTGGGTCGGGGATGGCTTTGGCCTCATGATAGAAGATTTCGATGTCTTGGCGCGCTGCGTGAAAAACCTTGATCACGTTGCGATCCGTCATCAACTCATAGAAGCGCGCAAGGTCGATGCCGTCCGCCAATGGGTCGATAATGAACTCATGGCGAGGTCCGGCAACCTGGATCAGGCAGAGAATCGGCCAATAGGTCGAATCCCTCATAAACTCAGTGTCGACGGTGATGTAGGAGGCCTTGGCAAGGTGGCCGCATGCTGCTTCCAGCTGGGCCGTCGTCGTAATAATTTCCATGAGGCCCCTATAGCGCAATCTGGGCGGTCTGTCGCCCCCATCCAGAGACCCCGTCCCATGGATTGGCCTGGGTCATGACCCCCAGCCGTCAGACCTTGACAAATCAGCTGTCTCATGCGCTTTTCGGCACCCAGAACGGGGGTCGGCATCCGCCATGCACCCCTTAACTCCTGCCTTTTTTCAGGGTTGAAGCCAAAATGCACCCTTATCGCAGCCACACCTGTGGCGAGCTCACGAAATCAAATGTCGACGAGACTGTACGTCTGTCTGGATGGGTCCACCGGAAGCGCGATCACGGCGGTCTGCTCTTTATCGATCTGCGTGACCATTATGGTCTGACCCAGCTGGTATTTGATCCGGATATGGGCGAGGGCTTCAAACTGGCCGAGCGGGTGCGCGCCGAATCCGTCATGCGCATTGATGGCCCTGTGGTGGCCCGGTCCGAAGACACGATAAACCCCAACCTGCCGACGGGCGCGATCGAGATCCTCGTGAAAGACGCCGAGATCCTTTCGGAAGCGCAGGAGCTTCCTCTACCGGTATTCGGTGAGCCGGAATATCCGGAGGACATTCGCCTGCGCAATCGCTTCCTGGACCTGCGCCGCGATGGTCTGCATGAACGCATTGTGCTGCGCTCAAAACTGATCCGCGCCATGCGGAACTCTATGGAAGAGCAGGGCTTCTTGGATTATCAGACACCCATTCTCACGGCGTCGAGCCCGGAGGGCGCGCGGGACTTTCTGGTGCCCAGCCGACTGCATCCCGGCAAGTTCTACGCGCTACCGCAGGCGCCTCAGCAGTTTAAGCAGCTGACAATGGTGGCGGGGTTCGACCGCTACTATCAGATCGCCGCTTGTTTCCGCGACGAAGATGCCCGTGCTGACCGATCTGCCGGTGAGTTCTACCAGCTTGATGTGGAGATGAGCTTCATCGAGCAGGACGAAGTTTTCGCCGCGATGGAAAAAGTCATGGCGGATACGTTCGGTGCGTTCGCCGGGTCCATGGCGACACCGCGCGTGGCCGATACGGCGCCTTTCGTCCGCATCCCTTACAAAGAGTCGATGCTGAAATATGGTAATGACAAGCCGGATCTGCGGAACCCAATCGAAATTGTCGACATCACCGAGTTCTTCACGCCGGAGGAAGTGACCTTCAAGGCGTTCAAAAACGTGATTGCTCAAGGCGGCATCGTGCGCGGCATTCCCGCACCGGGCGCTGGCGACCGTCCGCGTTCTTTCTTTGACAAGCTCAATGACTGGGCCCGCAAGGATCAGGGCGCAGCCGGACTTGGCTATATCGTTTTCGAGGAAGTGGACGGGGCGCTGGCCGGTAAAGGCCCCATCGCCAAATTCTTCCCCATCGACATTCTTCAGGGCATGGCGGAAAAGGCAGGCGTCAAAGCGGGCGATGCGCTCTTCTTCGCCTGTGACAAAGAAGCCGCTGCCACGGCACTTTCAGGGAATGCCCGCACGCGCATCGGCACGGAACTCGAACTGATTGAGAAGGACGTCTTCCGCTTTTGCTGGATCACCGACTACCCGATCTACGAGTTCGATGAAACCGAAGGCAAGGTCGACTTCTCTCACAACCCGTTCTCCATGCCGGTCGGCGGATTGGAAGCCCTGAACACGCAAGATCCGCTGGATGTGATGGGTCAGCAATATGACCTGGTTTGCAACGGGTATGAGCTTGGTTCGGGTGCTATTCGGAATGCAGACCCGGAATGCATGCTGAAGGCTTTCGAGATTGCGGGACACTCCCGTGAGGACACCGAGAAGAACTTTGCGGGCATGCTGAACGCTTTCCGCTTTGGCGCGCCACCGCACGGCGGGATCGCGCTGGGGGTTGATCGTATCGTCATGCTGCTGGCGGATCAGGCGAACATTCGCGAAGTCACCATGTATCCGATGAACCAGCAGGCAGAAGACCTGCTGATGGGCGCGCCATCAGAGCCGGCCAATCATCAACTGCGCGAGCTCCATCTCCGTCACATCCCGCCACCTGAAAAGAAGTAAGACTCAGGTCTGAGCCGGCGGCATGAGCCACTCAGGTCGCGGTCCTTGCGGCGCGAACATGCGCACGGTGTTCTCGGTGAAATGCGGGATAAGCCGATCGCCATAGCTGAGCTTGGCGAGTGGCAGGACATGCACCATCAATCGCGTGGAGCCATCTGACGGTTCGATATAGGGGAGTGCCAGGCTCTCAAACTCTATGATCTCGCCTGTGCGGCTGTTGAGCGTGCCACTGACCCATCGTCCGAATGGAACATTGTGCCCGTTCTCGGCGTAATAGGTGTCGAAAGTCGCCTTCCGCTTTGCGGCATCGTTGACACCCATGCTTTCCTCAAGATAGGTGCCCGTCAGGTTTTCTCCAAAGGCGTCATTGAGGGCCGTTCCGAACAACAGGCAGAAAGCACGTCCGTCTTCTTCGATGCGATGGAGCAGCAGGTTCGGCATAAAGGCGGCGAGGCCGCGAAGTGGCAGGTCCGACTTTTGAGGAATAGGAACGGCTGCTTTTTCTCGCGCACCATACCAAAGCGAGGCGAATTCAAGCGTCGCTTTTGACTTAACAACCACAGGAGACATCGGAACCCTCAAGATAGAATGAGAGTTTTATTATGAGGACAAGGAATTGTCCAGATGCGCTGAGGTTTTAGGGCCGCGGACCCTTACTCAGCAGCAATCGCTTCAGAGCGTAAATGCATCCATGCAGGGCGTTCGTTCAGAGCATTAAATTCAACGCCATCGGTCTTCGGATAGTGAGCGCCCAGCGCGTCGCCGAGGGCGACACCGCCAACAACCGAATTGTAGGTCGCCCGGCGGATCTCGCCATCCTTCGCAAAAAAGGGAAGGGTGAGCCCTTCAAGTTCAACCCGCCGTCCGTCCTGCGTCACAACCTCGCCAATGAACCAGCGCCGGTTGATCGCGAAGCCGTGTTTCTCTTGAGCGTCAGCTATCGCCAAGACCTCGAGAAACTGTTCGCGCGCTTCATCTGTCATGTTGGTGGTGACGTCTTGACCGGTAAGGTCGTGGCCGAATTCTTTCGCGAGGTCCGTGTCATAAAAATGGTAGTAGGGCGTTCCATCCTCACGGCGCCGCGTGACCGCCAAATTGGGCAAAAAGCGTGCAAGATCTTCTAGGGGGAAGTTCTCATTGGACGGAAGGTCTTGCTCGGACGCCGCGCGCAACTCATGCCACAAGTCGGCAAAAGCGGCTAGTTTGGGGGATTTGAGACACGCGGCACGCAATAGAAACACCTCAATGGTGAAATAATGTTGGCCGAATATTTTAGTATGGAATTCTTAACGTAGCCCTACAGCGTGCCGCCGCTACATCAGCTTTGTACCGCTGCGATGGGGCACGTTTCTGGCGTCGCCAAGGACAGCCAGTCAGGGCGCTCTTTGGCTGCGTCGAACCAGATCATCTCTTCTGCGGTTCCAAAGCCAGTCATGCCTTCGCCATAGTCGAGCGTGCCGAGGACTGTCCCAAAATTCATGTGCCGCATCTCCAGCTCCTCGCCGTCGAAATAAGGGAGCGCCAAGTCCTCAATGCGCACCACCCGGCCGCCGGTGGTTGTGGCTTCGCCGATCGACCAGCGCGCCCGGAGCGCGTCGGGTCCTGCGCACCCATGAAATTCTGCAAGCCCTGCATCACGCTGGGCCTTGGCGTCGGCACTCAGAGTCTCATCCAGATAATGGCCGGTGAGATCGACCCCGGCCCATTCGACAAGCCGGGTCCCGAACAGCTCATATCGTGCGCGACCATCAGCTTCAAAACGAACCAACGCCATGTTGGGCATGAACCGCGCGAGCTCGCGCATGGGAATGTCTGTTTTGTGCGGTGCCGCCACCTGTTTGAGATCACGTGTGCGATACCACAGGTCAGCGAATGCCACCGTGTTAGGCGACATTAGTTTTGATCTGGACACGCACCCTCACTTTCAGCCGACGCAAGCTTCGGCAAGGTAAGATTGCCGTCAAAATCTAAATCTTTAGTTGCATGCACTCCCGTGTTCGCGCTTTGGCGCCTGTGACATGTCCACGCAGGCAGTCGGCGCCTATTGCGCGCGGAGCCGGTCGCGGGCGGCCTCCCGTGACCCGGTTGCCGGCATCAATCCGCCTTGGGCTTCCATGGCCTTGCCGAGGCCAAAGGGCGGCATGCCGCTATAGACGTTCTCGTAAGCCCCTGCCTTCACGAGATAGGTTTCGTGCCAGATGCCCACATCGCCGCGGGTCCTGCCTAACAAAGCATTAAAGCGTGCCCAGGCGGGCCAGTGTTCGTGATCGCCGGCGCGGGCGTACGCCTCCAGCTGTTCGAAAGAGCGCCAGTACTGGACAAAAAGAAGCCGCGCGCGTTCCACACCCAAAAAGCCGGTCTCCTCTGAGGGCGCTGCTTCCAGCTCTTGCAGCATCCGGCCCATGGCCCGCGCGACAGGTACCCATTTGTGGGGCAACCACCATTTATTGACCCGCATGCCGATGAGGAAGACGACAAAGTCGCCGTCAATTTCGGCGGTCATGCGGGCTGGGATGATCTTGCTCATGAGAGGTCCCCTATTCAAACCGCACAAAGTCCGTGGAGACGGGTCCTTGTCCCCGAATTTCCACGGTCACAGGCTCGCCGCAGGAGCCATCATAATGGACGGCGCCTTTCGGATGAAACGCGAAGCTCCCGGCGGGGAGCGGCTTGGTGCCGTCGCACCCGCCAGATGCGCCGACGCCAAAATGCCAGGTGCCGTCAATGACGGTGATAAATCGATCCTGATTGTGGGAGTGGGGCGGGCTGCGCACGTCGGCATCGAACCGAACGCGGATCACGTAGAGCCCGGCTTCCTCTGGATTGCCATAAAGAACGGCGCCGCTGAGGCCTGCCAGCCCTGGCACCGGCTGCAGAACAATCTCGTCGGCCGCCTGTGCGATGAAACCAGGGTCCGGCGCCTCTGCGGCTGCCTGCTCGCCTGCCTCATGGTGACCGGCGAGCGCGGGCACCGTGAGCGTACTGAGGGCAACCGCGGCGAGAGCTATTCGTAACGTTGGTTTCATGAGGCCCGAGTCCTTTTCTTTTGATGTGACCATCCTGTCATCACTCCGGTGGTTCGACAAACCAAAGCGTCATGCCCGGGTTTGGTGTTCTAAAACTCTCTCCAATCTCAGCCGTCACCCCCGGACTTGTCCCGGGTGATTCATCCTTCGAGACGCATTGCTGCGCAACGCTCCTCAGGATGAGGGCGAGTTTGAAATAGAAGCCTCATGGTGAGGAGGCGCTTTAGCGCCGTCTCGAACCAGGGATCAGGCAGCAAACCCTGATAAGACCGGAGGTAACACTGAGTCTGGGGCATGCCAGCAAACCCCGCGCGGCTCATCACCTGCAGGTCTGGTTTAGGTGTGAGGGACGCGGAATGCCGCAACGCCTCGTCTGATTTCTTTTTTAGAGGCCTTCCGGCACTCCGCGCACGCGGCAGCTGCATCCACCTGTCGTAACCCTGGCCACTGAGCTCCCGCTTGTTTCTGGAAATGCAGGTCGCGGGGCTTTCGCATCCGGCCGCAGTCCACAGGCTTAAGAGGGCGCTCCCGGGGATTCTCCTTGCCCCGGCCCCAGACAGGCAGCCCCGGCTCATGAGGCCGTTACCCCTCACTACCCCGGGCGCCGCGCTCCCACCCGTCACATCGGAACGGTCGACACGCCCCTCACTCAGGCGGGAGATGCCTTATTAAATAGGGATGCAAAGTGGGGGGAGGATAAGTTTTTTTGGAGGTGATTTTTTTCTCTGGACGAACATCAAAAGAAAACTGTCACCCCCGGACTTGTTCCGGGGGTCCAGGAGCGATGGAACTGAAGCCTCCGATTGCAGCCCCTGGATTGCCGGGACAAGCCCGGCAATGACGCCGAGGGTGATGTAGCGGCGTGCCCACTCACTTGAGCTTTTGGATGTACTTGTTTCCTTAGACTAGGGGCGGCAAGCTTCTGCCATGGAGAAACGCTTTCACGTTTACCTCATGACCAACCGTCGCAATGGCACGCTCTATTGCGGCGTGACGAGCGACCTTGCTCGTCGTGCCTATGAGCATAAGAGCGGTACGGTGGACGGCTTCACCTCCCGCTATGATCTGAAGCATCTGGTCTGGTTCGAAGAAGCCGGTGATGCTGGGTCCGCGATCCAGCGAGAAAAGAACATCAAGGCCTATTCACGGGCTTGGAAGATCAATTTGATTGAGGAACACAATCCGCAATGGCGAGACCTTTATGACGACCTCATGAAGTAGGTCGGCCCATGTTCCCTTACCCTGGATTACCGGGACAAGCCCGGTAATGACGCGGAGTCTTTGATTGTCCGCTGCGACAAACACGACCCAACGCTGTCACCCTCGGGCTTGACCCGAGGGTCCATACTGAATCGAAAGGCTATATCGGTCTTCGTGGCGAGCACGAGGATGACACCACGTGTGGAATAGACGATTGCGTGACCGTCACCCGGCCCCGCATGTCTGTTTAGGTAAAACCTAACGACGGGTGACCGCATGTCATGTTCGAGGTTACTACGCCCGACATCAGGAATTTGCGTAGCGCTCGTTTAGCATTCCAGAATCAGGTGTTTATGGGGAGGGAGTTATTTGCTCTTAATCGGCGTAATGCCGAGCGATCTATGAAGAGATTTGTGAACATAAACTTTTGAGTCGCCTGTCATTTCTCCAGGAGAAATTGTTGGGCTGTGAGATTGTGCCCATTGGGTAGACGACTTGGAGCCAGGTTTCACACCGACGGCTCCAGTTAGATAAAGGCCTGACAGAATCTCTTTGGCGACTTCAATGAGTGCTGCTTCATGTGTCTCAGAACCTGGCTCATAGAGTGACTGCGCTCTTGAAACGATTGGGTCATTTTCCTCTGTGGTTGTAGCCAAGATTTCCACAGCTGTCTCAATCATCTTTCGCGGTATGTTTTTCACTTCTGTTCCGTCTTTCATTCCTTCTAATAACCGGAGCATGCCGCTTACATTTGGAAACACTGACGACCATTCCTCCTTGAGAGCCGTGAGTTGGTTCGATGAGTAGATGCCTTCTGCGTTGTTTACGACCGTCTCACTGATCTGGCCTTTTCCCACTGCTTGGTCGAGAACGGTATTTAGGAAGTCAATTGTGTCGCGTGGTCTAAGAAATGTCCTTTCGAACAGATAGGATAGGATCGTTTCTTTTCTTATTTTGGGGGGCAAGATGGTCGATATAGAACCTCTCTTGCCGGTGTATTTCTCCCTGAATAGACTGGCTATTCTGAGGTCGACAAGTTCTTCCAGTTGGGGACGGGACCACTTAATTTCTGCCGTGTAGTCGCGAAACTTGTTGCTTTGAAAGTTTACGTGATTGACTTCACGGGTGATCCTTTCGAAAACATCTGCCCTCATTGTTATTACAATTTGAAGTGCCTTCACTTTTCTGAATTTTTTTAGACTTTCAATTAACGCACCCAGAAGACGGAATTTCACCGCATCGACCGCAAAATTGGTGTCCAAGTTGTCTATTACTAGGTAGAAGACGTTTTTTGGGTCAGTAAAAACGTCTTCCTGAAGATAATCGATTACATTTGCAAGTTGGCGAATTTGAACATCGTCCACAACACGTTGGACCTTGGTGACTATTTCTACTCGTTCCTGCTCGCTGACGTTGCGCTCTCCGCCCACTCCTGCACCGGCTCCGATGATTTCTCCACTGATCCCCACATGAGATTTGATTTTGTCTAAGAAAGTTGTTGTGATTTCCCTTGCCCGCACACCGCTCTCAAGCCAAAAGTCGTCTCCGTAGGTCCTGAAATATTCGATAGCGTCCTTTTTCTTGCGGCTGCTCAATGATTCTTGCAGGCGAGAAAGAAAACTGCGCTGGCTTGCTTCATCGTTGATGTGAAATTTTGATCTGAGGAGTTCGACAGAAATAATATGCTGCCAAAGAAGCCTAAAGAATGGGTCAAAATCCACACCCAACTTACCGTAGGCTTGTATAGCGCTGGAGTTCGCGACGTAGTTGAACGCTAGTGCTTCAGGGTCCAGTTCAATTACATTATCCTGAGTTGCGATAATCCTTTGAACTATCGCTGACTTCCCTGATCCAGTTCTACCAAGGAGGATTGATGTAGGATCAGAGGGGTCGAGTATCGCTTCCAAACATGGTAGCTCAACAAAACACTCATTGAGGAACTTCTGGTCTTCCTCAGCCGATAGAGATCCAATTTTAGAGTTTGGTTTGTAAATGAACAAATCATCTGAAGTCTTTGACAATCCAACCCCCACCCAATGAAACGAATGTTTCAATTATGGTAGGTCTTTTGTTTGTAGAGCAACTTTAATTTTGTTGTGATTCAGCAGAGACATCCGATCAGCGCTTGGACGCGTCGTGCCCCTCAAACCCCCTCAACAATGATCACGTCGTTCTCTGACGCGCCTTTGCGTTTGGCTTTGGCGGCCTGATATTCCGGCGAGTGGAAGCATTCCTTGGCGGCCTCGACACTCGGAAACTCGACCACGATGTGACGTTCTTTGGCGGTGCCTTCCACCACTTCAAAGTCGCCGCCGCGGGCGAGGAACTTGGCACCGTACTTTTTAAACGGCTTGGCGACGCCGGCGCGGTATTCGTCATACTTCGCCTGGTCGGTGACCGTGGCGTGGGCGATCCAGTATCCTTTTGGGGTCTCACTCGTGAGGGCAGGGTCCTTTCACTCAAACACTCATTCAAATAGAAGCCGTCACCCCCGGATTTATTCCGGGGGTCCAGGGCGTGGAAACTCACGCCTATATTTGCAGCCCCTGGATTACCGGGACAAGCCCGGTAATGACACTGAGCTTTTGGTTATCCGCTGCGACAAACACGAACCGAAGCTGTCACCCTCGGGCCTGACCCGAGAATGACAAGTGGAAAAAGGGTGTAGGGGAACTCATGCCTATACTTGCAGCCTCGGGATCCATGGAGCCTCGCGCGCGAATGCTACCTCACTATGGACCCCGGATCAGATCCGGGGTGACAAGGGGCGGTGTAATGATCCTCGTGGCGGCGGGGGGCCATCCTTCGACCCTTCGAGACGAAGGCTTCGCCTTCTCCTCAGGGTGAGGGTTGGATAAAAACAATTTCCTCATGGTGAGGAGGCCCGCCAATCTTAGAATTGGTGGGCCGTCTCGAACCAGAATTGTTGATGACCAGAACTGGCGGCAAATCGAGTATCAACTACACCCGCTCGTCGCACCACACGTGTCGCATTTGAGGCAGGTGCCGTTCCGCACCATGGTGAAGTTGCCGCATTCCCCGCAGGCTTCGCCCTCATAACCTTTCATGCGTGCTTCCACCGCCGCCGACATGGTCCGCGAGATCGACGTGTTGCCGCCCCCGGCCTGGACGGTTGTGGCGACGGCGATCTGCTCCGTCGCGACAATCTCTGTCTCCGTTGTCAGCATTGTCTCGGGCGCGGCCTCCACTTCTGCGGTCAGCGCTTCGGCGGCCTGGCCGGCGCGCACTGTCGCGGCGCCGCCCCGCACCACATAGAGGTTTGAGAGCTGCGTGTTCCGCGCAAAGCCCGGCGAGGCGATGGCAGTTGCCGGCATCGGCGCCGGCGGCAGCTTGCCTTCTTCTTCTCCGTCGCCCATAGCGTCGGGCGTCAGGTCCGCCGGGTCCACATGGCCCAGATCGTGACGGCCGAGATAGGAGACCGCGAGCTCCCGGAACACATAGTCGAGGATCGACGTCGCGTTCTTGATCGTGTCATTGCCCTGCACAAGGCCCGCAGGCTCAAAGCGGGTGAAGGTGAAGGCCTCCACATATTCTTCCAGTGGCACGCCGTACTGCATGCCGAGCGAAATCGCGATGGCGAAATTATTCATGAGAGAGCGGAAGGCGGCGCCTTCTTTATGCATGTCGATGAAGATTTCACCGATTGTGCCGTCTTCATACTCGCCCGTGCGCAGATACACTTTGTGGCCGCCCACGACCGCCTTCTGGGTATAGCCCTTGCGGCGGTCGGGCAGCTTCGCGCGTTCCCCCCGATCTCCTGTTAAAGAGGCGCCGTCCGCCATGGCAGCGCCAAGAGAATTGGTGGCGGCCACCTGCGCTTGCTCAATGGTTTTCGCCGCGAGCTTGCCCGCGAGCGTTGCCGCTTGGGCGGCGGCGGGCTGCTCAATGAGCGTCGGCGCCGCGGCGATGTCCCCATCTGCCATCTCCGTGTCGCCCAACTCCATGTCCAGATCGTCATCGTCCACCAGCTGCGCATTCAGCGGCTGGGAGAGCTTGGAGCCGTCGCGATAAAGCGCATTGGCTTTGAGACCCAGCTTCCAGGAGAGCATGTAGCTTTCTTTGCAGTCCTCCACCGTGGCGGCGTTCGGCATGTTGATGGTTTTGGAAATGGCGCCGGAGATAAAGGGTTGCGCCGCCGCCATCATGCGAATGTGGCTTTCCACCGACAGAAAGCGCTTGCCCGTGCGCCCGCACGGGTTCGCGCAATCGAAGACGGGAAGGTGCGCGTCTGCGAGGCCCGGCGCACCTTCCAACGTCATCGCGCCACAAACATGCAAGTTCGCAGCGTCAATTTCGGCGTCGCTGAAGCCAAGCGCTGTCAGCATGTCGAAATCAATATCGTCCATTGCGTCCGCGTCGAGACCGAGTGTCTCGGTGCAAAACGCCTCGCCAAGGGAATATTTGTTGAAGGCAAATCGAATGTCGAACGCGGTCGCAAGCGCGCCTTCCACGATCTCCAACGCGTCCTGCGTGAAGCCTTTTGCGGCAAGCGTCTCGTGATTGACACCGGGCGCGTTCGCGAGCGTGCCGTGGCCCACCGCATAGCCCACAATCTCTTCGATCTGGTCGGGCTTATAACCCAATGTGCGAAGGGCCTGCGGTACGGCCCGGTTGATGATCTTGAAATAGCCACCGCCGGCAAGCTTCTTGAACTTCACCAGTGCGAAGTCTGGTTCGATGCCGGTGGTGTCGCAATCCATCACGAGGCCGATGGTGCCGGTTGGCGCGACAACCGTCGCCTGCGCATTGCGATAGCCATATTTCTCGCCCATAGAGACTGCGAGGTCCCAGGCGGCACGGGCATGTTCCACAAGGTCGCCCTGCGGGCAGTGGGGCGCATCAAGCGGCACCGGGTTGGTGGAGAGCCCCTCATAGGCGGTTGCTTCGCCATGGGCCGCAGCCCGATGGTTGCGCATGACGCGGAGCATAGGGGCTTCATTCTCGCCATAGCCCGGGAAGGCCCCCAACTCCTTCGCCATTTGCGCTGAGGTCGCATAGGAAACGCCGGTCATGATGGCCGAAATGGCGCCCGTGATCGCGCGGGCTTCCTTACTGTCATAGCCAATGCCCTGAGACATGAGGAGGCCGCCAATATTGGCGAAGCCGAGGCCCAGAGTGCGAAACTTGTAGGAGAGCTCGGCAATCTCTTTCGACGGGAACTGCGCCATCAGCACGGAGATTTCGAGCACGACGGTCCAGAGCTTCGCCACATGCTCGAACGCTTCCACGTCAAAGCGGCCCGACGCCTGCCGGAACTGCATCAGATTGATGGACGCCAGATTGCACGCCGTATTGTCCAGGAACATATATTCCGAACACGGATTGCTCGCGCGAATGTCGCCGCTTTCCGGGCAGGTGTGCCAGTCATTGATCGTGGTGTGATACTGAATGCCGGGATCGGCGCTCTGCCAGGCAGCCTGGCCGATCTGGTCCCACAGATCTCGGGCGCTCAACGTCTTGGCGATGGCGCTATCGGTGCGGTTGATCAAGTGCCAGTCACCGTCGGACTCCACCGCTTTCAGAAAGTCGTCCGTCACCCGGACCGTGTTGTTGGAGTTTTGACCCGACACGGTGAGGTAGGCATCTGAATCCCAGTCCGTGTCATAGGTGCGGAATTCGATCTCTTTGAAGCCTTGGCGGGCGAACTGGATCACCCGCTGCACATAGTTTTCTGGGATCATGGCTTCGCGCGCGGCGATGATCGCGCGTTTGAGCGCTGGGTTTTTCTTCGGATCGAAGCAGTCGCCCTCCGGCCCTTCGCAATTGACGCAGGCGCGCATAACAGCGCCCAAGAATTTCTCATTGATCTTGGAGCCCGTAACGAGGGCTGCGACTTTTTGCTCCTCAATCACTTTCCAATTGATGAAATGCTCAATGTCTGGGTGGTCGACGTCGACGACCACCATCTTCGCAGCACGGCGTGTCGTGCCACCGGATTTGATGGCGCCAGCCGCCCGGTCCCCGATTTTGAGGAACGACATCAGGCCCGAGGATTTTCCACCGCCGGAGAGCGACTCACCTTCGCCCCTCAGATGGGAGAAGTTGGAACCGGTGCCCGACCCGAATTTAAACAGGCGCGCCTCGCGGACCCACAGATCCATAATGCCGTTTTCATTCACCAGGTCATCATCGACGCCCTGGATGAAGCAGGCATGGGGTTGCGGATGCTCATAGGCACTGTCGCTTTCGGTCAGCTCGCCGCTTTGAAAGTCCACATAATGGTGGCCTTGAGCCGGGCCGTTAATACCGTAGGCCCAATGAAGCCCGGTATTGAACCATTGGGGGCTATTCGGCGCGGCGATTTGGGTGGCAAGCATGAAGCGAAGCTCGTCGTAAAATGCCCGCGCGTCGGCTTCAGTGTCGAAATAGCCGCCTTTCCAGCCCCAATAGGTCCAGGTGCCAGCCAAGCGGTCGAACACCTGGCGGGCGTCGGTCTCTGGGCCGACGCGCTCGTTCTCGGGCATGTCTTCGAGACGAGGTTCGTCGGCTTCGTGGGCCCAAAGCCAGGTTGGAACAGTGTCGTCTTTGACGGGGCGGAGCGCCGCGGGCACGCCGGCTTTTCGGAAATATTTCTGCGCCAGAATATCGGCGGCAACCTGACTCCAGTCCGCGGGCACGGCAATGTCATCAAGCCGAAACACAATCGTGCCGTCGGGGTTACGGATTTCGCTCGTGGTCGTGCGGAACTCGATCCCGTCATAAGGCGATTTGGCTTCGTCCGTGAAACACCGTTGTATGCGCATCTGGCCCCCGTCTTCCTCTAGCAAAGGGTCTTCGCCGCCGACGAGACCCGGTCTTATACCCCCGGTCTCAGATGCGCAGTTGCTGGTCCCACGATGGGCATCAGGGGCAGTTTTCCCGTGGTCCCGCGCCCTTAACCCACTGATTCACTGGGGAGATTCCCCAGATCAGCTGCTGAAGGGACGGACGGAACCTGAACGCCGCCTTATGTCCGGTTGGTACCAGATGCTGTGTTATTCATCTGAGCCGACACAAACTGTGGTGGTCCGAGGCAGGGGCGTCAAGAGCTTCTGTCGAATGGCCTACGGGCCTCGAAATATTGAGGGTGGGGCCGCGTCGGACAGTCGTCCGCGGCGCAAAAATCGCGAATCAACCGCCGTTTCCTTCAGTGCTGGTTACCAATCAGAAGGGTTTGGCGCGTAAAAGAATTGGGCAGGAACGCTTGGTCTTCTTGGTAAACGCCAGGCAAATCACAATCTGCTTAAGGGATTGGGGTCGACATTGAGCACGCAAACCATCGCGGCAAAGCACAGCAACGCCTATGGGCGTGAGCTCAGCACGCTTGATGTGTTGGTCGTTGATGACAATTTCCACATGCGGCGCCTGGTTCACACGATCCTGGAAGCCTTTGAGGTTCGCAACATCCGTGAGGCGACCGATGGCACAGAAGCCTTGTCCGAGATCAAGATCTGCCAACCCGATCTCATTATCAGCGACTGGGAAATGAAGCCGATGGACGGCTGTTCGTTTCTTGAAGTGCTGCGGAAGGCCGACAACAAGCCGGCCTGTTTCATTCCCGTCATCATGTTGACGGCCCATGGCCGTCCTCGGCTTATCCGTCAGGCATTTGATGCCGGTGCGAGTCAGTTCTTGGTCAAACCGCTGACACCGGCAAATCTATTGCACCGTGTCGACTGGATCTTGGCCGACAAGCGTCCTTTCTTCGAAGAGGACGGGCAGATGCGTCAGCAGCTAACCCTAAAGCTACCCAAAGCGGCCGTTGCCGTGGCAGAGCAAAAGGTCGCAACGGGCGACGCCTGGGACCTAGACATTTAAGTCCCCGGACACTTAAGTCCCAGGACACTTAAGTCTATGTGGCTTGCCATCCTTTGGTGGTGATGGTGCGTCCGTCTGGCAGCATAAATAGAGCGCCGACATTCTCGAATTGGTCGACCAGCTGCCATGCGTTTTCCAGGGGCAGCACGTAAAGGGCTGTGGAAAGGCCGTCTGCCAGGGTCGCTGTAGGCGCGATGACGCTTACCGAGCTGAAGTGCGAGGCGCTTGTTCCGCTCTTGGGATCAAGCAAGTGGTGACCGTTCTGAAATCTGTACCCAGAGCCTGCAGACGTCGCAAGCGCGCCACCTTTGATCTGCACAACATCGCGCAGCCGCCAAACGGCGTCGGGGTCTCTGAGACCGATTTGCCAAGGCGAGCCGTCGGCCTTTGGTCCGAGGGCCCTGAACTCTCCGAGATTGATCAACGTGTGTCGCGCCCCCGCGGCGCGAAACAGGTCGGTGACCCTGTCAGTCGCAATGCCCTGCGCAATGCCATTGAGGGTGAGGCACACGCCTCTCGGCAGAGTGATGTCGCCGCCGGACATTTTTATTCTGCTAAAGCCGACAGAAGCGAGTGCATCGGCAAAATCAGGGTCCGCAGCCTGGCCGCGCGCAGATCCGCCAGACTCGGCATCGTAATACGACCACAGGCGTTGGACTGACGGATCGAAAGCGCCGTTGGAGCGCTCGTGCAGGTCACGGCAGACGTCCAGTGCGTCTCTCAGGTCCTGAGGAGCATCTGCATATACGCCTTCCATGTTTAGCTTAGTCAGGGCTGACGTCGGCCGATAAAGGCTGAAAACGTCTTCCAGCCGATCGAGCTCCTGCACGGCACGGTTGATCAAGTCGGCGCTGTCGGTCGCCGTGAAACCATCCAGTGTCAATGACACATCGCCGCCGAACGCATGTCCGTTCCAGGTATGGGTGCTGGCTTGACCAGCGTGAGCGGACAGGGGGAGGGCGGCAGCAGAGGCAAAAAGCGTGAGGCACCTCCGGCGAGACATCATTCGAGACGGGGAGGGATCATCAGAATTTGCTGAGGGCAGCGCTTGATTTTTCATGATGCAGAATTAGCACACACCGTCAGTAATGCGAAGCACTATCAAATTTTGTTTGAAAATGACTCGCAAGAGCGTCATTACATTCCGCTGAAAGCCCCTAATCATATCAAAAATCAAGTTAGGGGCGGGAACGGGATCGAAAATGCATATGAAAAACTTTATCAAATCAGGGGCGCTCGGCTTAAGCTTCGCGCTCCTCTCTACGTCGGCATTCGCCGATGATCTGCCCACCCGCGAGGAGATGTGGCAGATGATCCAGGCTCAACAGGCCCAGATCAACGAACTCACATCCAAGCTCGAAGACACGGATGAGAAGATTGAAGCGACCGGCGAAGTGGTTGAAGAAATCGCCTCCAGTGGCGGCGGATCATCCGAGCCAGGCTGGTGGCAGCGCACGTCCATCGGCGGCTATGGTGAGCTGCACTACAATGGCGGCGACAAGCAGGAAGTGGACTTCCACCGGTTTGTGCTCTTCATCGCCCACGAATTCACCGACAATGTTCGAATGTTTGCTGAACTGGAGCTTGAGCACGCGCTTGCTGGCGAAGGACAGCCGGGCGAAGTGGAGCTTGAGCAGGCTTACCTTGAGTTCGACGTCGCTGAGTTCCACTCGTTGACAGCGGGTGTGCAATTGATCCCAGTGGGTATTCTAAATGAAACCCATGAGCCGCCGACCTTTTATGGTGTTGAGCGCAACGAAGTCGAAAAGAACATCATCCCAACCACGTGGTGGGAGGCCGGTATTGGCGCCCATGGACAGTTGAGCAACGAATTCAGCTACAACGTGCTGTACCACTCCGGCCTTCAGGTCCCGACAACGGGCTCGAACGCCTTCAAAATCCGCAATGGACGCCAGAAAGTCGCCGAGGCGCGCGCAGCAGACGGCGCTGTGACCGGTCGCGTGCAATGGACGGGCATGCCGGGCGTTGAGGTCGGTGTCACCGCACAGCACCAATTCGACGTGACGCAAGGGACAGCTGAAGAAACACCGGCAACCCTGCTTGAAGCGCACATTGATGCGTCCATGGCCTTTGGTCCGGGCCGGGTTGGCTTTAGGGCGCTCGCGGCCTTCTGGGATCTGGACAGCAACGCAGCTGCTGCGGTCGGCCGCGATGAACAATATGGCTGGTACATTGAACCGTCATACCGTTTCGCGACGGAAATTGGCGACTTAGGCTTCTTCGTCCAATATGCGGAATGGGACAATAATGGCGGGGATAACACGGACTCCAAATTCTCCCAGACACGCTTTGGCGCAAACTTTTGGCCAACGCCTGACACAGTGCTAAAAGCTGATTATCAGTTCGACAGCGCACCAACAGGCGGGACGCAAGATGACCGCGTTAATCTGGGCGTCGGATTCCAGTTCTAAGGAAGCCGACACTGAGTAAAATAAACAGGGCGCCTGACTCCGGCGCCCTGTTTCCGTACGACAGGCCAAGGGATGCTTAAGCAGACTCTCATAGTTCCAATGATCCTGGCGATGGTGGCCATAACGCCGGCACGTGCCGTCGATGTGTTCATGGAGCCCGATGCATTCCTGTCCGACGTATTTGGGAGTCCTGCACCGGAGCCCTCGTTCCTTTGGCTCAAAGGGGACGTTAAGTCCGAGATGCAAAAAATCCTCGGCCGCAAACCGGGCGGTCTAAGGATGCGGTACTGGCAGGATGCAGAACGAACCGTCTGGATCCTTGAGGAAATTGGAAAGACCCAGCCCATCACAACCGGGATTTCCGTGAAGTCTGGAACGATCGAACGCGTGCAGGTGTTGATCTATCGCGAAAGCCATGGCTGGGAAGTGCGCTATCCATTTTTCACCGATCAGTTTCGCGGCATGAGCTTGGCGGAGGATGAGCGTCTCTCCGATCAAGTTGACGGGATTTCCGGGGCAACCTTGTCCGTGCGGGCGCTGACAAAGCTTGCGCGTCTCGCCCTTCGTCTGGACGACATTGTGCGCGAGGACGCCTGATCTATGCTCCCGACAAGGACGCTGCGGCTTTGGCATCGTCGCATAGGTCTGACTGCCGCATTATTTGTGGTGCTCTTGAGTGTCACAGGACTGTTGCTGAACCACGCCAGTTCATTGAACCTCGACAATGTCAAAATCGAGAACAGCTGGATCCTTGATTGGTATGGCATTGCCGGCGTTGACGAAACGGCACGCTCCTTCGATGTAGGCGATACGATCATTAGCTCGGCAGGGGGGTGGCTTTTCGTTAAGGAAGCGCCTCTTGTGGGCGGCGCGTCGGGCTTAGTAGGAGCTGTGGCACCGGGAGAGCTCATTGTGCTCGCCATGCCCCGGGAATTGGTACTCATCACTCGAGAGGGCGAGCTGGTTGAGCGGTTTCTCCCCGTTGTATTCGGCGCCGACATCAACGCACTTGGGACGTCTGGAGAGCGTTTATTTGTGAGGGCGGGCGAGACGCTCTTTGCAGCCGATAGGGAAGCCGCCGTCTGGACCCCTGTTGGTGCGCCTGAGCAGCCCGTCTCTTGGTCCTCAAGCATGGCCGTGCCCGCCGATTTGATCCCGGCAATGAACGCACACCTCCGCGGCGAGGGACTACCGCTCTATCGGATCGTGCTTGATATCCATTCCGGCAATTTTTTCGGTGTTTTGGGTGTTTTGGTCATGGATGGCGCCGCAATTTTGCTGCTCGTCCTCAGTCTGACAGGTATCTGGATCTGGTGGCCGCGGTCCTCTTAGTCGCGCTGCCAGGACTGGACGGAACCCCCGCGGAATGCCATATTCGCCGCGTTTCTCACCCAGAATCTCGTGTGTAAACAGCGATACGAGATGGAATACAGGACCTTGCCATGAGCTTTCTGGCGCAGTTTTTTACCTGGTGGCATAGCCAAACTCTCGCCACGCGTTTCCATACGTGGCGTCACGGCGAGCTGATGGGAGAAGACGCGCAGGGAAACAAATACTACCGGTCAAAAGAGGACCGGCGGTGGGTGGTTTATAACGGCCTGGTTGAAGCGTCGCGCATCCCGCCAGAATGGCACGGCTGGATACACAAGACCGTTGACACGGTGCCCACCGACGAAGAGTACACGGTTCGCGAATGGCAGAAGCCCCACCAGCCGAATCTGACCGGCACGCCCTACGCCTACCGGCCGGACGGCAGCCTGTCGACCCAGGGCGGTCGTCCCCGCGTGACCGGCGATTACGACGCCTGGTCTCCCGAATAAGCGAAAAAGAACGAAAAAAGCTCCCGAAATGGCGCAGGATGGCCACACTTCTGCGTGATAGAGGCCTTATTAGGAAATCCCAAACGGAATATCATTAAACCGTAGGGATAGTTTGAGTGATTCAGGCGGTGGACCATCCGCCAAGCGGCTCTGGCGAGTTAGGTAAACACTCGCCGGGCGGTAAAGGCAGGGAAGTCAAAGATGGATAACAGCTTTGTCGAAACACTGGTTGGCGGCATCGTTATTGCGATTGCAGCCGCCTTTCTTGCGTACGGATATTCGGTGTCCGACGTGGGCAGGGTCAGCGGTATTGAAGTAACGGCGGAATTTGACCGGGTAGATGGTCTGGCAACTGGATCTGATGTCCGTATGTCAGGCATCAAAATTGGCACGGTGACCGCCCAGTCGCTCAACACCAACAATTACTACGCCGTTGTCACGCTGAACCTGACCGACGAGGTCCAGCTTCCGACCGACTCCTCTGCGAAGATCACCAGCGAAGGTCTGTTAGGCGGAAACTATGTTTCCATCACGCCAGGCGGATCGGAAGAGATGCTGACAAACGGCGATGAAATTCAATTCACGCAAGGATCGATTGACCTGATCGGCCTGGTGGGTCAGGCGGTCTTCAGCGCTCAGGGCAGCGGCGAGTGACCGCAATGCGCTATGGCATCTGCGGCGGTTTTCTGGCGGTGGGGGTGTTGATTTCCTCTAGCGTGTCTGGCCTTGCCGAACCTGTCGGGGAGACGGCCATCTTTACCGGCCTTGATAAGATCACGGCGCGCATCACGCGCCTTGAAGTGCCGATTGGCGAACGGGTGCAGTTCGGCACGCTCGAAATTCTTGCAGACAGTTGTAATAAACGCCCACCGACCGAAACGCCGGAAACGACGGCATTTGTCGAAGTATTCGACATCGGCAAGACCCTGGCGGATCAGCTGTCTGAGAGGGACGCGCTGGAATCAGATGTGCCGAGGCCGCCAGAGCGCCTGTTCTCAGGATGGATGTTTGCCTCAAGCCCGGGCCTGAACGCGGTAGAGCACCCCGTCTATGATGTTTGGTTGATCGACTGCAAGATGTCGGCGCCTGAAACGTCCGGTCCAATCGAATAGAAGTCGCCTGGTGCGCCGGTGAGCGCGTCAGCCAAACGCACTTTGTAATCGTCACGGGGGATTTCAATCGCGCCGAACTGTTCGAGGTGCGATGTCACGAACTGCGTATCCAGAAGCACATAACCGCCGTGGATCAGTCGCGCGACCAGATGAACGAGTGCCACTTTGCTCGCATCGCGTACCCGACTGAACATGCTTTCTCCGAAGAACGCCCGTCCGAGTGACACGCCGTAAAGGCCGCCCACAAGTTCATCGTCCTGCCAGCATTCGACAGAGTGGGTGTGTCCGTCCGCATGCAGCTCGGTATAGGCTTTCAAGATTGCGGCGTTGATCCAGGTGCCGCCGCGGCCCGGCATCTCTTCGGCGCAGGCTTCCATCACCGCGCGAAAGGCGGTGTCAACTTTGACAGTAAACGGATCGGCCTTGATCGTACGGGCGAGGCGCCGTGGAACGTGGAATTGATCAAGAGGCAAGATGCCGCGAAGTTCGGGATCAACCCAATAGAGCGTATCGGAGCCGCGAGCCTCCCCCATGGGAAAGACACCATAAGCGTAAGCGCGGAGCAAAGTCTCGGGATTGATGTCATCCATCGAAGCGGTTCGGTGCCTCACGAACGGTCGAGATACTCTTCAAGCCAGTGAATGTGATAGTCGCCGTTCATGAGATCGGGTTCGTTCACTAGGTCCTGAAACAGCGGGATGGTCGTGTCCACACCCTCGATCACGAATTCGTTCAGGGTCCGGCGAAGGCGCATCAGGCATTCATTGCGGTTTCGCCCCTGTACGATGAGCTTGCCGATCAGGCTGTCATAATAGGGGGGGATCCGGTAGCCGGCATAGACGCCACTGTCGACGCGAACGCCAAGCCCGCCGGGCTGATGGAAACCCTTGATGGTGCCGGGCGAGGGCGCAAAGGTTTTTGGATGTTCCGCATTGATCCGGCATTCAATGGCGTGTCCGACAAATTCAACCTCATCCTGGGTGAAGCTCATCTCAAGACCCGCCGCAATGCGGATTTGCTCGCGCACAAGGTCGATGCCGGTGATGGCTTCAGTGACAGGGTGCTCCACTTGAAGGCGGGTGTTCATTTCAATGAAATAGAACTCACCATTCTCGTAGAGAAATTCGATGGTCCCGACACCCAGATATCCAAGGTTGCCGATGGCTTTCCGCACAATCTCGCCAATCTTGGACCTTGCTTCCTCATTGAGGGCGGGCGAGGGGGCTTCTTCCAGCACCTTCTGATGACGGCGCTGCAGCGAGCAGTCACGCTCACCCAGATGGGCCACGTTGCCATGAGAGTCGGCCACAACCTGAACTTCAATGTGGCGCGGTTGGCCGAGATATTTCTCGATATACATGGCATCGTCGCCAAAGGCGGCTTTCGCCTCGGAACGCGCCGTGCGCAACGCTTCCAGCAGATCATCCTCCGTCGGCGCCACTTTCATGCCGCGTCCGCCGCCGCCGGCGGCTGCTTTGACGAGCACCGGAAAGCCGATCTCTTTCGACACCCGCATGGCCTCTTCGTCGCTGGTCACGCCACCATCAGAGCCAGGCACGACAGGAATGCCCAAATCTTTGACGGTGGTCTTGGCCGCGATCTTGTCGCCCATCAGATTGATGTGCTCGGCCGTTGGACCAATGAAGGTGATGTCATGCGCTTCCAAGATTTCGGCGAACCGAGCGTTCTCCGACAGGAAGCCGTAGCCGGGGTGCACGGCGTCTGCACCGGTAATCTCACAGGCGGAGATGATCGCCGGGATGTTTAGATAGCTGTCGGTGGCAGCCGGCGGACCGATACACACACTCTCGTCCGCCAGACGCACATGCATGGCATTTTCGTCGGCCGTGGAATGCACGGCGACGGTGGAAATGCCCATCTCTTTGCAGGCCCGGTGCACACGAAGCGCAATTTCGCCGCGATTGGCGATGAGAACTTTCTCGATCATTGGGGCGCGCGCTCCGGCTTTTATTCGATGATGAGGAGGGGTTCGCCGAATTCCACCGGCTGTCCATCTTCCACAAGGATTTCCGTGACCGTGCCGGACTTGGGCGCGGGGATCTGGTTCATGGTCTTCATCGCTTCAACAATGAGAACCGTCTGGCCCTGGGTCACCTGGGTGCCGACACTCACAAACGCGGCCGCACCGGGCTCAGCGGCGACATAAACCGTGCCCACCATGGGGGAGGGAACGGCGCCTGGATGAGACGACTTGCTGCCGCTGTCTGAAGCGGGAGCGGCAGCAGGTGCGGCGACTGCAGGGGCAGGAGCTGGCGCGGGGGCAGCTGCGACGGGAGCGGCAACATTCACCACCTGCGACTGGCGTGCGACCCGCACTTTCAAATCATCTGTTTCAACCTCGATCTCGCTCAGATCTGTTTCTTTCAGAATCTCCGCGAGTTGCCGGACCAAATCCTGATCGACGCCTTTTGTGCTCATGTGGCTCTGTGCCCTCTTTTATCTTCTAATTTTCCAGATGCGCCGCGAGCGCTTCAACCGCCAGCACATAGCCGATCGGACCGAGCCCGCAAATCACACCAAGAGAAACAGGTGAAACGAATGAATGGTGGCGGAATTCTTCCCGCTTGAAAATGTTTGAAATATGGACTTCGACAACAGGGACCTCTGCTGCAGAAATGCCGTCCATAAGGGCAACTGACGTGTGGGTGTAGGCCGCGCCATTGAGGATGATACCGGACGCCTTTTCCCGGGCTTCCAGGATCCAGTCGACGAGCTCGCCCTCGGAATTGGATTGGCGAAAGTCGATGACATGGCCGAGCGTTTTGGCGCGCTCGGCCGTCATGGCCTCAACGTCTGCCAGCGTCTGTGACCCATAGATTTCAGGCTCACGCGTGCCAAGCATGTTCAAGGTAGGCCCGTTCAGCACGTAGATCGGCTTAGCCATGCCCCGTATCCATCATCTCTTTCAGCCCATAAACGGCAGAAAACCGCCGAAAATCGAAATGCCCGTCGGGCACGCTTATCTAGAAGTCGAAAAGGGCGAAAATGTGGTCCGTCCCTCGACGCTGCGACATTACGCTGAATCACCGGCAGGTGGGTTAACACCTGGCCCTGAGGTTAACGCGAGTCGCCCCTATATACGCGCTGCGCCCCGCCAGCACCATCCGTTAAGTGCTTGAATATCTGGGTGGATCAGGCGGACATCACCATCTTGAGCGCCCCGTCTTCCTTGGTGTCAAAGAGCCGATACGCTTCTGGGCCGTCTGAGAGGTCCATGCGGTGCGTGATCACCATTTCCGGATGAAGCCGGTCGCCCCGAATGAGCGAAATCAGTTCATCCCAATGGCATTGCACAGAGCAGGCACTAATCCGAAAGGTGAGGCCTTTGATGAACGCGAGGCCCATGGGGAACTGAAAATCCATGCTCTGATTGACGCCGATAACAGAGACAGTTCCCTGAGGTCCCACAAGATCAATGGCGGCACGGATCGTCGCGTCGGACCCAACGGCTTCGACAGCGCAATCGAGCATCCGGCCTTTGGTTTGGTCCATCAGCCGTTCTTTGGCAGTGGCCGGATCAACGGCGATCGCGCCGAGTTTTTCGGCGCGCGCCCGGCGCTCGGGTACAAGGTCGAGCGCATAGACTTTCGACGCGCCAAGCACGAAGGCGATTTCCACAGCCATGAGACCAATGGGGCCAAGACCCACCACGGCGACGGACTTGCCGGGGCCGATATCCGCATTGAGGCAACCGAGATAGGCGGTCGGCAGATTGTCGGTGAGCATGAGCGCTTGGTCTTCTGAGATGCCCTCCGGGATCGCCCGCAAATTGAAATCCGCCATGGGCACGCGAATGCCTTCGGCCTGGCAGCCTTCCAGATTGTGCCCAAGGCCATAGCAGCCCATCTGATTGTTGGCGCAGCGGTTGATATGACCGGCGAGACAAGGTCCGCAGGCGCCGCACCCGACGGCAGCGGAGAGCATCACCTGATCCCCCGCCTTGAAGCGCGTCACGCTCCGACCGACCTCGGCGACCTCGCCGGTCGCCTCATGGCCGACACAGAAGCCGGTATCGCCGGTGAATTGCGCCCCGTGATAGATGTGAAGGTCGGATCCGCAAATCCCGCACGTATTCATCTTCACAATGACGTCGGTGTCTGCGTGGCACTCTGGGTCCTTATAGGTCTCGTAGCGAATGTCGCCCGCCCCGTGGCTCGTCAGCGCTTTCATGGAATGCCTCCTTTAAGACAGAATAAGGCCGCCGTCGACGGGGATGGTTTGGCCGACGATGTACGCAGACAGAGGCGACGCGAGGAAGAGGGCAACACCTGCCATGTCTTCCGGCGTGCCGAGACGGTGCAGCGGAATGTTACGGAGCGAGCCTTCCAACCGCTTTGGGTTCTCTGTCGTGACCTTGGTGAGTTTGGTGTCCACCAGACCAGGCGCAATTCCATTCACGCGAATGCCGTCGCTTGCCCACGCTTCGCCGAGCGTCTTGGTGAGACCAATCGCGCCAGTCTTCGATGCGCTATAGGCCGGGTTGCCACGTGTGGCGTGATAGCCAGCAGTCGACGAGATCGTGATAAGCGAACCCTTGGATGCTGCCAGCATGTCGTGGAACTTGTCCGAGCACGCCATCAGGCTCCCGATGTTCACGTCCATGACCTTTTGCCAGCCCGGCATTTTGAACTCTTGGCGTTTGTAGAGCACCGTGCCCTGGGAGAGCACCAACACGTCGAGACTGTCGAACGGCGGCGCATAGGCCTCGATCGCATCGAAGTCGCTGACATCCATCTGCGCATAGTGGATGTTGGAAAGATCAGACCCGTCACCGTCTGCATAGTCGGAAGCCGCCGCGCGCGTCCCCCAAACGTGCACCTCAGCACCTGCATCCAAAAAAGCGCGGGCGATCCCATTGCCGATCCCACTAGAGCCGCCAACGACAAGCACCCGCTTGCCGATAAAATCCAATGCGTCCTTCATGGCGCCAATCCTCCTAAATTCCTTATTGAGGGTATGGATAGCGTTTCGATCAGAGCCCGTCGAGGGGCTGCCGCTAACCCCCTCGTTCCGCGAGGGAAGGTCGGTTCGTTTGAGCGAGGTCAACGCATTTCCTGGTCATGATCGATAGGGTCTGTCCACCGTCCAAACAGCGGAGGTCGGCCCCATGCATAACCGTCGCGACTTTCTAACCCTCTCCGCTGCAGGCATGTCGCTGCCGCTAAACGGATGTGCGGATGGGGACATGGACGCTTACAATCAGGAAGCCGCGCAACAAAGGAGACCCCCTCCGACGCCGCCTGACCTGTCAGACCTGATCCGCTATGCGACATTGGCCGCCAATGGTCACAACACACAACCCTGGCTTTTTCAGCCGACCGCCACGGGCATCACCATCCTGCCAGATTTTAAACGCACCACGCGGGCGGTCGACCCGGACGATCACCATCTCTATGTCAGCCTTGGCTGCGCGGCGGAGAACCTACTCATCGCCGGAGAAGCGGGCGGCCGACCTGGCAGTCTGCAATTCGTGGCGGCGGGAGAGGGGCAGCTTCAGATTGCGTTGGATAAAAGCGCAGCGCGTCCAGGCGACCTGTATGCTGCTATCCCGAAACGCCAGTCTACCCGGTCAGTTTACGACGGACGCATGGTCCCCGCTGAGCATCTGCGCTTGCTTGAGAAGGCTGCGGAGGTCGACGGTGTCACGACGCGGCTATTTGTGGCGCCCGAAGAATGTGAGGACATCCTCGACTTTGTGGTCGCGGGAAACAGCGCTCAGATGGACGATCCTGATTTCGTGCAGGAATTGCTCGATTGGATTAGGTTTAACCCCGACGAAGCGATGCGCTCAGGCGACGGCCTGTTTACCGCGGCATCGGGCAACCCGACCCTGCCGACCTGGATTGGAACACGCCTGTTCGGGTGGTTCTTCGAAAAAGAGACGGAGAACGCAAAATATGTTGAACATGTGCGGTCGTCAGCCGGCGTCGCCGTTTTTACGGGAGACCGGGACGACAAGGAGTCCTGGGTGAAGGTCGGCAGGGCGTTTCAGCGGTTTGCCCTGCAGGCGACGGCACTTGGCATTCGGCATGCACATATCAATCAACCAGTTGAAGTGCCGGAAGTGCGACGCGAATTCGGCGATTGGCTCGGGTCACCTCAATCCCGTCCTGATCTCATTATCCGGTTTGGCTATGCACCGCCATTGCCCATGTCGCTCCGACGGCCCGTTGAGCTGGTGACGATCCCTGCTGCGTCCTGACTTGGCGAGATCAATACAGCACCTGCTTGCCGGTAAAATCCAATGCGTCTTTCATTGCGCCAATCTTCCCATTTGCCTGTTGGGTGTACGGATAGCGCGAGAAATGCAACCCGTCGGGGGTCTGCCGCCAGACCTTTAATACCGCTACGCGACCCTGGTACGGTTACAATTCAACGGTGACCATGTTACGCTTCGCGGATCAAACCGAAATAAACAATTGCGGGCCGCGCCGGACAGGCGGCGGCAATCGCTTTTGCACATCCTATTGCCAATGACGGATGGAATCGTGGTGACGTGGATGTGAGCAACCAAAAGAAGGCCGACAATGGAAAATGTTGACTTTCAAGATATCAATGAAGTCAAAGCCAATATGGATCATATCTACAATCAGCCTGATCCCAGGGCCTACTTCAGGGAACTGAAAAAGCTGAACTACTCCATACCCGATAGGGCACTTCCCATTTTCCGCAAAATCATCGAGCACGTTCGTCAGAACGAAGATGATACGGTGCATGTGTTGGACCTGGGGTGCTCCTATGGAGTCAACGCAGCATTGCTCAAACATGACTTGTCCATGGACGAACTTTATTCGCATTGGGGTGATACGGATCCGACTGTCGCGAGGCCAGAGGAAGTCGCCGCTCGCGATAAGGAATATTTCGCCGATCTTGAAAACCCCAAAAATATAGAAGTTGTCGGATTGGATCTGGCGGAAAAGGCAATTTCTTTTGCAGAAGATGTCGGGCTATTGGATGAAAGTCTGGCGATAGACTTGGAAACGGGAGTTCTGCCGGCACAAGCTGCCGAGGTCCTGTCGCCGACCGACCTGGTAACCTCCACCGGATGTGTCGGCTATGTGACAGAGAAAACGTTCGATAACCTTCTACCCGCGATTACGGCGGGCAGCTCACCCTGGATCGCCAATTTCGTTTTGAGAATGTTCCCGTTCGATGCAATTGAAGAGACCTTGGACAATTGGGGATATGTGACTGAAAAGCTGGAAGGTCAGACCTATATGCAACGCCAGTTTTCAACAGAGGATGAACAGGTACAAGCGCTCGACCTGCTTCGCGATCAAGGTGTCGAACCGACAGTTGAAGAAGTGAACGGCAGTCTCGTCGCGGAATTTTACCTGTCACGCCCCAAAATGCTCGTGGACGAAATGCCCATAGAACAGCTGTTAGCCGCGTAGAAGGCGCCGTGTAGTGGCCGATGGAGGATTCCTACAACGGTCTGCCGGTTCAGCGAGGGAAGATTCACGCGTCTCGGATCTGCCACGCGAGGAAAGTGGCCACGACCTGAATGACGGCAGCAACGGAGAAGGCAAACACGTTCCCGTCAAAACCGAAGAAACGGATCGGATCTTCGACATCGGTGAGGCCGCCCCCAAATTCGTCTATAAAGAAAAAGGCCAAGAAAAAGGAAGCCAGGATGATACATCCCGGCACCGAAGCATAGCGAAGCCGCTGGGCGCGGTCGTCCGCAGGCGCCCAAGTGAGAAAGAGAACATAGAGCGCCAGCCCCGCGCTGACAGTGATGGCCCAGGCGGTGTGAAAGCGGGCATGAGGCAGCCAGCCTTCATGAAAAAGGTGGCTGGGATTGATGTCCGCCAGCAGCGGCACCAGGCCCGTTTGAATGCACACCAGCGTAAGAAGAATTTGCGTGGTCTTTGTCATGATGGTTCCCTCGAAATTGCGTCCCCTGGTCAATTGTAGACCTTTTCCCGGCAGTTTAGATTTCAGAATGCTTCAGACCATGCTAAACGCGGTGTTCGCTGGATTTTTCGCGTCAAAGTCAGGAACGAGAGGGCGCAGTGATATCATGACCCTGACCATAAATGGCGAACGTCACACCTTCGAAGGCCCGCTAACAGTGGCGAGCCTTTTGGTCAAACTCGGCCTTGATCCGCAGAAACTAGCTGTGGAGCATAATCTCGAAATTGTGCGCCGGTCGGCTTATGATCAGACGGAAGTGAATGATGGCGACACGCTGGAGCTTGTTCAGTTCGTCGGGGGTGGTTAGCGCATCATCCGACCGGAGCGAAGCGAGGATCGATAAGATGATGCGTATAGAAGAACACCGTGCATCATCCGACCGGAGCGAAGCGAGGCTCGATAAGATGATGCGAAGCGTGATTGAGCGAGGAATGAGTGGAATGGCTGAGGCAGCGGTAAAGACAGAAAATGAGGACGCCAACGATAGCTGGTCCATCGCCGGCGAGACCTATTCTTCGCGCCTGATTGTCGGCACCGGCAAGTACAAGGACTTTGAGGAGACCGCGCGCGCCATCGAAGCCTCCGGCGCCGAGATCGTGACGGTCGCCGTGCGCCGCGTGAATGTCACCAATCCGAATGAGCCCATGTTGGTCGATTATGTCGATCCCAAGAAATACACCTACCTGCCAAACACAGCCGGTTGTTTCACCGGCGAGGAGGCCGTGCGCACGCTCCGTCTGGCGCGAGAGGCGGGCGGCTGGGATCTGGTGAAGCTCGAAGTTCTGGGTGATCGCAAGACACTCTATCCCGACATGATCGAAACCCTGAATGCGGCCGAGCTCCTCATCAAGGAAGGCTTCAAGGTCATGGTCTATTGCTCAGACGATGTCCTGCTCGCCAAGCGTCTGGAAGAGATGGGCTGCGTCGCAATCATGCCGTTGGGCGCGCCTATCGGCTCGGGCCTCGGTATTCAAACGCCGATCAACATTCGCTTGATCATTGAGCAGTCCAACGTGCCCGTTCTCGTGGACGCAGGTGTGGGCACCGCCTCAGACGCCGCCGTCGCGATGGAGCTGGGCTGCGACGGCGTGCTGATGAACACGGCAATTGCCGAAGCCAAGGAGCCCGTCCTCATGGCCGAAGCTATGAAGAAGGCGGTGGAGGCGGGGCGTCTCGCCTATCTCGCAGGGCGCATGCCGCGTAAAAGATACGCAGATCCAAGCTCGCCAGTCGCGGGACTGATCTGAAGTTAAACCCGCTTAGCAGCTAACGCAGGCTGTCCGTTCCTCTTCGACAACTTCGAGGAGGCGCGCCTTGCCCACTGCGCCAGGTACCATCTGGCTCCCGATAATGAAGGCCGGTGTACCTTCAATGCCGATCGCGCGCGCAATCTCGTGATTGCGATCGATCGCCTTCTGGATACCCGGGTCTTCCATATCTTTGGCAAGGCGGTCCGTGTCCAAGCCTGCATCGTCGGCGATGCGCATGAGGCGATCAAGGTCCAAGTCGCCGCTGGTCGCCATAAGGGCCAGATGCATTTCCATATATTTGTTCTGAGAGATCGCCGCCATGGCTGCACGCGCAGCTATCTCCGATTGCTCAGACAGAATCGGAAATTCTTTGTAGACGAGCCGGATGTTTCCATCTTCTTCCACGGCGGCAATCACGTCGTTCACGGCGCGTTTGCAATAGCCGCATTTATAATCGAAGAACTCGACAATCGTGACGTCGCCGTCCGGATTGCCATACACATAGGAATAATCGTCGTTGAACAGGCCGTCGCTGTTGCTTGCAATCGCCGCCTCCGCTGCCTCTTTTTCAGCGGCCGCCTGCTGCGCCTCCAACCTGTCGAAGACTTCAATCATGACTTGGGGGTTCTCAAGCAGGTACTCACGCACAATCTGACCGATGGCTTCCGTCTGGTCGGCGTTGAACTCAGACTGAGCGCTTTCTGCTGTGACAGCGGTGCTGCCGAGCGTCAGCATTGCCACAATCGCGGCAGATCCCATAATTCCGGTAAACAGGCGAGGCAAACGAGGCCCAAACGTCATTTCAGCTTCCTTGTGGTTTTTCTTGCAAAATGTCTTCGGCACGCAGCCAGCCAGGTGTGCCCTGATCCAACTCAACCTGAGCGCGTGCAGCGTGCTGTTTTGCCCGCGGCAATTGACCAAGGACATAGAACCGCTCAGCCGTCGACAGCTCCGCGTTGCCATAGTCGCCGAGCCGCGCATAAGCGATCGCCGCTTGATGGTAAGCCCGCGAATTCTCTTTGTCGGTCCGGTGGGCAATCTCGAGCTGTTCCAGGGCCTCGATCGTCTCAGCCTCTCTCTCAAGCCCGATCAGGGACTGAGCGAGCCCGACACGCAGGAGAGGCGAATTGGGCGCGAGCTCAACCGAACGGCGGTAGGGGCTTACAGATTCTTCAATCTTTCCGCTCTCAAAGAGAATCTGACCTTTCAGCTCCCAGACGAAAGGATTATTCGGCATCGCCGCGAGCAGGGGCTCAAGTTCCGCGGTCGCTCTGGCAACATCACCGAGTTTGTGATGGGCGACCGCGCGCGCATACCGCGCTGGGATGCTGGTATCAGTTGCCGGATAGCGCCGGAAGGTGACAGCAGGCCGGTCAATAAAGCCGTGGAGCTTCGCTTTGACCATCTCAAAGGCTGCGACCCACTCGGGAGGGTCTTGCACGTCCACAAAAGGAGATTTCAGGACGCGGTCCTCAAGGGCGCTCAAGCGCTGAGTGGAGAGTGGGTGAGAGCGCGCATAGGGATCCTGCTGACGTTCACTGAGAACTTCCTGCCCGCGGAACAGATAAAATGTATCCATCATGCCTCGGCCGGACCAGCCGACCCGGTCAAGATAGGTGACAGCCGCCTGGTCAGCTGAGGCTTCTTGAGCGCGGCTGTACGATAGAAAGTCGCGCTGCGCGAGATGTTGACCACCAGTAATGATCGCCAAGCCAGCGTCACCCGCCCCGGCAACGATGGCGCCGACCCCGAGCAGAGTGGAAACGATGATCGGCACGGACGCAGACGAAAGGGCCTGCTGTGTGCGCGAAAGGTGGCCTCCTGCGATGTGGCCTGTTTCGTGCGCAATCACGCCAATCAGCATGTTCGGGCGGTCCGATTCCTGGATAAGGCCTGTATGCAAGAACATGCGCTGGCCGCCGGCGACAAAAGCGTTAAGCGAACTGTCGTTGACCAGATGAATTCTGACAGCCTTGGGATCGAGCCCCGCAGCCCTGAAGATCGGGTCGGAAAACGCCCGCATCAGATATTCGGTTTCAGCGTCTCGAATGAGCCCTAGCGCCTGGGCTGGGGAAGGCAGCGCGATCATGATCGCCAGGGTCATGGCGGTGATGGTCGACAACATACGAAGCGGGCGTGCAATCAGAGCATACATTGTAATTTCCAAATCCAGACTCTTGCGGCAAGCGGCGTGCTTCCCGGAAGATCGTCCCATATGTTAGCCGAAAAACAGTCGCAAGCTGCCCGGCAGTTTGAGGCACCCCGTGCGCAAGACCGTAGGAGAGCCCGTGCACAGGGTCAATCGCAGACCCACTTTATCGCGCACATGTGACCGAAACGTGCTTTTGAAGCCCGTCTTGGTTAATCTGCCGACACCCGCCCATGCGGGTGTTTTATGCCTAGGCCAATGCCAAGTCCGTTCCTTGAAGAATGAGGCCCAGAGGTGCTAGACCGTCAGATGTCAGGCGAATAGGCAGCCTGGGCATTCATTCCGCGACCGAGGGAAAATCAAGATCCAATGAGGCCAAATTTTGACCGGACCGGCAATACATGCCGGAATTCGCAACTTGTTATTTTCAAAGTCGCTGCGGCACTCATCTTGTCGGCGGGGCTCGCATCATGCGGAAGTCTGTTTGGGTCCGACGAGCCTGATATAAGCGCACCACTCGGCAGCGTCACGACGGCGGATCGGAACAGCCGTGGCTTGACTGGCGTCGGGCGGGCCTCTGCAGAAGATGAAACAGCGACCGCCATTGGTGGCTTTGTCGTGGCTGATGAGCCTCAAGCAGTGCTTTTCGCGCGCGATGTCCTTGAAAAAGGTGGAACGGCTGTCGATGCCGCTGTGTCCCTCTATTTTACTTTGTCCGTCACCCAGCCGCAGGCAGCAAGCCTTGGCGGGGGCGGCATTTGTCTTGTCCATGACCGTTCTGAGCGAACCACCGAGAGCATTGAATTTCTCCCACGCAGGGCGAGTGCCGGTGGTCCAGTCGCCATTCCTGGGAATGTCCGTGGGTTTGCACTCATGCATGCGCGGTATGGCCGAACAGCGTGGTCCAGCCTGTTGGCGCCGGCTGAGCGTTTGGCGGCGACAGGTACGCCGGTCTCGCGCGCCATGGCACGATCTATTCAGACGCACGCATCCACCATCCGGGGTGACCAGGCCCTGGCGCGAGGCTTGCTGGCACCTACCGGGTTGCCCTTGAGAGAGCTTGACGAAGCAACACAGATCGAGCTGGCGTCGACGTTAGGTCTGGTGCGGTCCCGCGGGGTCGCGGCTCTTTACGCAGGAGACGCGGCAGCCGGGTTCGCAAATGCCATTCGCGAAGCAGGCGGCAACGTTTCCTCCGAGGATTTACAAAACTATCGACCCGTGATTGGCGACGCCGGCAGCCTGTCGTCCGGCGTTGTGACGCTTCGCACACCGTCCGCAAATGTTGGTGCAGGCGCGTTCGCTGAAAAACTCTGGGCGAACCTCCAAGGTGTCGCGCCGACAGACGGAACCGGCGCCGCAGGTGTGGCGGACAATGTGGCATTAGAACTAGGGGCTCCGGGAAAACTGCCAAATGACCTCGGATCAACCGGGTTCGCTGTGGCAACGGCCAATGGCGACGCCGTCGCCTGCGCGGTCACGAGCAATGGTGCATTCGGAACCGGCCGCACCGCGAGTGGTATGGGCGTCATTCTGGCCCGTTCGCCCGACGAACCGGTCAGCGGTCTGGCTCCTGCCTTTTTGGCGCCGATCATTGCGGTGGCACCTGACCAAGCGACAGTTGCCTATGTCGCTGCGTCCGGTGGCGGGCCGACAGCCGTCGCAGGCGTTCAACAGGTCGCTCGCCAGCTGCTGGCAAATAATGGCTCAGGCTTAGGTGCGGCGATTGAGGCTGCGACGCCCGCGCCTGCACCGTTGGTCAACGCGATCAATTGTCGATCAGGTTTCGTAGGCGCCCTGGCAGCCTGTGAAGCTGCGGTCGATCCTGATGGGGCGGGGCTCGGCGCCGAAGCCATCGGTGGGTAGCCGCAACGCCGAGCCAACAATCTCTCATGTGCGCTGACAAACCCGATACGTCTGGCCGGAGCGCCGTTGATCCGTTCGTCGTGATGGACGTGATGGCGGCTGCGAACCAGTTGGAGGCGGACGGACGTTCCATTATGCATCTGGAAGTGGGTCAACCTGGCGCGCCAGCACCGGACGCAGTGCGCGCGCTTGCCGGTAAAGCCTTGAGCGCCGGGTCGTTGGCTTACACCGATGCTCTAGGCCTGCCGTCGCTTCGCACCTGTATTGCCGAATACTATGCGCAGCATCACAACGTGACCGTCGATGCCAACCGCGTGGTTGTGACAGCGGGCTCGTCCGCGGCCTTCATATTGACATTTCTGGCCTGCTTCGAGGCGGGAGACAAAGTAGGTGTGCCGGAACCGGGATACCCGGCCTACCGTAATACGCTGCTGGCGCTTGGGTGTGAGCCGGTGCCGATTCCGGTTGGCCCGGCGAGCGGTTGGGCCCTGACGCCGGAATTGATCGACCAGGCGGAAGAGAACAATGGACCGTTGAAAGGTGTTTTGGTCGCCAGCCCGTCCAACCCCACAGGCGCCATGCTCACCCGCTCGCAGATGCACGAGCTGGTCGAATGCAATGAAAGTGCTGGGCGCTGGTTCCTTTCAGACGAAATCTATCACCGGATCACCTATGGTCAGTCAGACGTATCTGCTCTCGAAGCAGGAGACGACGCCATCGTGATCAACAGCTTCTCCAAATATTACTGCATGACCGGCTGGAGGCTGGGTTGGGCGGTGGTGCCAGAACGCCTGGTTCGACCGATTGAGCGTCTCGCACAGAATCTGTTTATCTCGCCTCCGACACTTTCCCAGATCGCCGCAGAAAAGGTTTTCGACGAGACAATGAGCCTCGATGCCAATGTTGCTGTCTACGCAGAAAACAGAAAGCTTTTGCTGGAAGAACTGCCCAAAGCAGGCTTTACAGATTTTGCGCCCGCCGACGGCGCATTTTACCTCTATGCCGACGTTTCCGACCTAACCGACGACAGCTCGGCATTTTGTACAGCAATGCTCAAGGAAGCAGGTGTGGCTGCGACCCCCGGAGCTGATTTTGACCCAACGCACGGGCATCAGTATGTGCGGTTTTCCTTTGCCGGAAAAACTGCGGATATGGCGGAAGCAGCGCGCCGCCTTCAGAAATGGTTGGGCGCATAATTGGCGCAGAGCATGGCCAAATTACCTCAGTCATTTTTGATTAATCTGTTCACGGTGCATTGGCTGGAATAGACGCGAGACTTGTGGTTACTAATGGTGAACGGCGCGGGCTGAGCCCGAAGAAAACGCCAACCTGGAGAACCGCCAATGTCCCGACTTCTTTTTATGGTCAGCTTTTTAATCTCTTCGACCGCTTGGGCTATGGACGAAGACGCAGGCAACACTAGACCTGACGTCGCACCCCTGCCAAATATCGTCGTTATCGTCGCGGATGATCTGGGGTGGAAGGACGTCGGGTATCAGGGCAGTGAGATCCGCACACCGCGCCTTGATGCGCTGGCGAATGGCGGCGTGGCGCTCGATCGTTTCTATGCTCAGCCCATGTGCAGTCCAACCCGAGCTGCTTTGTTGACGGGCAACTCGACTGCGCGCCTGGGGATCACACGGGCATTGTCAAAATTGGTGCCAACAGGGCTTCCCTTGGACCAGACTATCCTGCCTCAATACCTCAAAGAGATGGGCTACCAGACGTCGCTGGTCGGTAAGTGGCATTTAGGCTTTAGACAGCGCGCATACCTGCCGACATCGCGCGGCTTCGACTCCTTTTACGGCCATCTAACAGGCGGCATCGGATATTGGGACCATGTACATGGCGGCGGGTATGACTGGGCGCGCAACGAAGAGGTGCTGAGAGAGGAGGGATACGCGACTCATCTAATGGCAAATGAGGCTGTCCGCGTCATTGAAACCCGTGATCCGGGCGCGCCACTCTTTTTGTATGCCGCATTTAGCGCCCCCCATCTTCCCAATGAGGCGCCTGAAGAGATGATCGCTACCTACGCGGAAATTGAAAATCCATATCGGCGCATTCACGCGGCCATGGTGACGGAACTGGATGTGGGCGTCGGGCAGATCGTCGATGCGCTGGAAGCACAGGGGATGCTCGACAATACGTTGATCTGGTTTATGAGTGACAATGGTGGCCTTAATCCCTCAGCTGTGTCCCCTGGTGCTGTCAGTTTTTTCTCGACTCTTGATGATTGGTTCGGAGATTGGGAGTTACCGGTGACGATCCTGGAATTTATGCGGGAGAACTTTCTCAAAGGTGGAGCCGATAACGGTATTTTGCGGAGTGGTAAGTCGACCCTCTACGAGGGGGGCGTGCGTGTTCCCTCTTTTGTCTATTGGCAAGGCGAACTGGAGCCACGACAGGTAGGCGATATGGTCACGGTGCAAGATGTCCTACCGTCCATCCTCTCTATGCTCAAGGCCGACACCGGCACTGCTGAGTTCGATGGAATAGACCGATGGGCCGTATTGCGGGATGGCCAGAAAGGAGAGGCGAGAGACTTTGTAACCGTCGCGCTGGATGGAGAAGCCCTGTTCCAATACCCCTGGAAGCTCATCCACTTTAGCTCCGGCGACATCGAGCTTTACAATGTTGAGAGTGACCCATCAGAGCAGAACAGTCTTGCAAACACCGCAGAGCATGCGGAACGTGTTGATCAGATGCTGGCGACGCTCGCGGCGACACCACGGGGCGAGCCGGTTGGTGTGCCCCTCTGGCGAATATTTTGGGACCCGGACTTCTTCGGTGGTGAAGAGGACCGCGAGCCCTGGATGGACATTGTTCAATAAGAACCAATGTCACCGAAAAGACAAAGAGCGCGATGGAAAGACCGTCGCGCCCTTGGCATTCAATTAGATTTTCCCGCCACGTACTAGTCAGCGGACGACCGTCGCCGCCACCAGCCACTTCGTGCGGGCGCGGCAGGCTTTTCCTCCTCAGGCTCAGCTGCCGGGTCTTCTATCGCGGCCTCTTCCTCTTGCGGTTCGTCGGCCGCGACGTCTACCACTTCTGGTTCCGTGTCGGCTTCAGGTTCGGCTTCTGACGTCTCAGCCGCAGCTTCTTCCGCAACTTCCGACGCCGACGAGGCGTCCTCGGTTCCAGGTTCGCGTGAATAAGCAACCAGAACAGGTGCGTCTTCCGTCTCGCCTTCGGCACCTTCACTGTCTTCGCTTTTGTCGTCCGGCTCACGCGCGGCGACATCTGCCTCAGCATTATTGTCTTCGGCATCTGCATCTGCGGGTTTGCGGTTGCGGCGCCCGCCACGACGACCTCTGCGGCGGCGGCGTTTAGGCTTTTCGTCCTGTGACCCGTCGTCATCGGTGTCTGACGTTTCAGCTTCGGCTTCAGCCTCCGCATCGCTGTCCGCGTCTGCGGTTTCATCCGCTGACGTCGTCTCTGCGTCGGCGTCCGTACCGTTCTCACCATCAGACTTGCGTCCGCCCCGCCGACGGCGTCTCCGACGTTTGCGTTTCGGCTGCTCTTCGTCGTCCTCATTGTCTGCGCGCGCATCCGCGTCTTCGTCCGTGATGTCGTCGACCACATCGGACCCCGTCACCGGCGGACGTGCCTGCATAGCACCGCGCGCGGCCGCGGGCTCCACCTTATAGTCGGACCCATGTACGTCGCGGTCGGTTTCTACATAAATTGAGACGCCGTAGGTGGACTCGATTTCAAGCAGGTGCGAGCGTTTCTGATTGAGAATATAAATGGCAACGTCAGGCGACACCGCGACCGTGAAGGCCGGATGCTTGCCTTTGACGGCTTCCGCTTCAACGGCGCGTAGAACGTGGAGCGCGGTTGACTCAACGGAACGCACGAAACCGGACCCGTTACACGTCGGACAAACCACCGTTGAGCCTTCAATAATCCCGGCGCGCATGCGCTGACGCGACATTTCCAGAAGACCGAAATGGCTGATACGCCCGACCTGAATGCGGGCACGATCTGATTTCAGGGCTTCTTTAAGCTTCCGCTCTACCGCCCGGTTGTTCCGGTTCTCATCCATGTCGATAAAGTCGATGACGATGAGGCCTGCAAGATCCCGCAGGCGGAACTGGCGCGCGGCTTCGGCGGCTGCTTCCAGGTTTGTCTTGAGCGCGGTCGCTTCAATGTTGCGCTCTTTGGTCGCCCGACCGGAGTTTACATCGATCGCCACCAGCGCTTCGGTCTGGTTGATGACCAGATAGCCGCCAGATTTGAGCGTAACGGTCTCGGAGAACATGGCATCAAGCTGCGTGTCGATGCTGTGCTTCTGGAAGATCGGTTCGCGTTCTTTATAGGGCTGCACATTCTTCGCGTGGCTCGGCATAAGCATCCGCATGAAGTCTTTTGCTTCGCGGTACGCGCCTTCGCCCTCAATCAACACCTGATCAATGTCTTTGGAATAGAGATCGCGGATCGATCGTTTGATGAGACTGCCTTCCTCATAGACGAGGGCAGGGGCCATAGATTCAAGCGTAAGATCGCGCACCCGCTCCCAAAGACGCAGCAGATACTCAAAGTCGCGTTTGATTTCGGTTTTGGTGCGCTTCGCGCCCGCTGTGCGGACGATCAGTCCCATACCTTCCGGCACGTCCAGACCTTCGGCGACGGCCTTCAGCTTTTTCCTGTCGCCGCCATTTGTGATCTTGCGGGAGATGCCGCCGCCGCGCGCCGTGTTCGGCATCAACACGCAATACCGCCCGGCAAGCGAGAGATAGGTCGTGAGAGCTGCGCCTTTATTGCCGCGTTCTTCTTTCACCACCTGGATCAGGATCACCTGACGGCGCTTGATCACTTCCTGGATCTTGTAGGAGCGCATCTGACGGCGCTGCTTCTTGGGCTGCGCTTCTTCAATCGCGTCCTCTTCGCCCATGGCTTCGACGGTCTCGTCGGACGCGACATCAGCAGCGTCCTCATCGTCTTCACCATCTGCGGCCTCGGCATCTGCCTCCGTCTCGTCAGGATCAGCCTCGTCAGCCGCGGCTTCGAGATCCGCATCTGTCTCAGCGTCGGCTTCAGACTCTGCGTCTACATCTGCTTCAGATTCGGCGCTTGCCTCCTCAGCTGTGTCCTCGTCCTCGTCTTCTTCAGCGCGTGTCTCCTCCGCCCACTCCTTCAGAAGCTCTTCGCGATCAGCGACAGGGATCTGATAATAGTCGGGATGGATTTCATTGAAGGCAAGAAAGCCGTGGCGGTTGCCGCCATATTCGACAAAGGCTGCCTGCAGCGACGGTTCGACACGCGTTACCTTGGCGAGATAGATGTTCCCGCGAAGCTGCTTTTTGTTTTCGGACTCAAAGTCAAATTCTTCGACCCGATTGCCGTGCACCACCACAACCCGGGTTTCTTCCGGGTGGGCGGCATCGATGAGCATTTTGTTTCCCATGAGGGGGTTCTCCGAGACGCCGTATCACGCCATTGCGGGAGCCGAACTCTGAGAGAAGCTCGGGCGGCAATGGGGCGGCGTTTGTTTGTGCGCCATGCGTGTAGGGGCTTAGGCGACGTGCCGAAGCAAAAGCTGCATGGTCTGATGAAAGTGGTTGGGGCAAACGGAACGCGCTGACGCCGAGGCTGTGCGCAGGGCGGTCGGTAAGGACCATCCTGTTCGCTTCGCCTGTGATCATGAACTGCGTCGTTTGCATCGTTTCTCTGTGTGCCCTTGCTTTGGTTGGTTGTTGGGCACGGTCAACCGAAAAGACGAAAATTCGTCCAGATGCGGTTTGTTTGGCGAAAGCCGGATGGCAAGGGCCGGGCAAACCGCTGGCGATACACCATTGGGCTGGTGGGATGAGCTTTTCGAGTTTCGTCTGGTCTTCAGACTATTTCTTCGAATAAGCGGGCAGTTTTACTAGGAAAACCGCCTCCTCCCGCCCGTCTATCGACCCGTTTTGTTTATGGGGCCGACTCAAATGACGTACCGTCGAATTAGGTGTGTGTCTTGTACCGTTTTGGATTCAGGCTTGGCAAGCAATGCTTTGCGCCTCGCATCCGAGCGGTGTGAATTCATTAACCATTTTAAGCGTTGATATTGCGTTAAAATCCCGCAAAGTAACGCAATATCAAGCGAAACACGTCAATTTGGCGCTGAAAGCAGAAAATCTCGAATTCATGTGTTTCTGTTTTTGGTGCCGATCCGGCCAGAGGCCAAGCGGTCGGTGAGGTGGCGCCAGATAGACGGGGTATGTTGAGTGCGTGATCTCGGGTGAAAACACGGGAATCACGCTTGAAGCGGTGGCGACAGGACCTGGTAGCGTATGCGTAGAGACCCATTCAGCAAGATCGATCGGATGATCGCCAACGCGGCGAACAGGCTGGCCGCCTGTGCGCTGACCTGCTTGCTTATGGTGACCGGCTCAGCGATTGGGACCCCTGCGGCTGCCGAGGGGCCTGCGGCTGCGGCGACGATGCCGCTGGTCTCCAATGTCCGCCTCGGCGAACAAGGCAACATGACCCGGCTGGTCATCGATTTTGGGCAGGGCACAAGTGTGCCGCAGAACGTTTTTACCCTGGCTGATCCCTACCGCGTGGTTATTGATCTTCAGAATGTCAATTTCCAGCTGCCGCCGGACACGGGCAAGACCGGGCGCGGCTTGGTAACCGGCTTTCGGTACGGCCAGTTCCAGGAGGGCCTGTCCCGCATCGTTGTCGATGCGACGGGACCCGTTGCTATTTCTCGTCATTTCGCGCTGCCGGCGCAAAGCGGCTTTGGTCATCGCATCGTCGTTGACCTGAAAGCGGCAACACCCGCCGAATTCGCCCGGACTGTGGGCCTCGGCCGCCCGATCGCCCCGCCGACCGCGGCCGCACCGCCGGTCTCCACGCCGCAAGAACCGACGGCTGACATTGATCGGAAACGCGTCATTGTTGTCGATCCGGGACATGGCGGTGTCGACCCCGGGACCCACGGTCAATCAGGTGCTCTTGAGAAGGACGTGGTGCTCGCCTTTGCCAAAGAGTTTGGCGCCCAGCTTCGTGCGACCGGCCGCTATGAGGTGCACCTCACGCGCGATACCGACCGATTTATTCCGTTGCGCGAACGGGTGAACATCGCGCGCCGTCATGATGCGGACCTTTTCCTGTCGATACACGCTGATGCCATCGACCGGCGGGGCGTGAGTGGTATGTCGATCTACACCCTCTCTGAGACGGCATCCGACAAAGAGGCAGCCGCGCTCGCCGCCAAAGAGAATAGGTCGGACGTGATCGGCGGCGTTGATCTCCAGGGAGAGTCGTCGGAAGTGACGGACATCCTCATCGACTTGGCTCAGCGAGAAACGAAGAACTTCTCTGTGCGCTTCGCCCGCACGGTGGTGCGCAACGCGGAAGGCGTGACGCCGCTTCTGCAACGCACGCATCGGTTCGCTGGGTTCCGCGTTTTGAAAGCGCCGGACGTTCCCTCAGTGCTCGTGGAACTCGGCTTTCTCACCAACCGGTCCGATGAGCGCAATCTCACGACAACAAGCTGGCGTCGTCGGGTCGCCGGCACATTGGTGAAGTCCGTCGACAGCTATTTCGGTGAGCGGCTCGCTGAAGGCACTTATTGACTAGGCGCGGGCGATCGCGATGGCGGCAGCCTTCAACTGCTCAGTAACGGCTTTCCTGCTCTTCGCCTGAGACCTTCCTGGCGCAACAAAGAGACCAACGCCTTCGAACATTGATGTGATCGCCGTCGCTTTGGCATCAAGCTGAGACTTGGGCAGACCCGGCGATATCTGCTTGATGATTTTGCGAATGAGGCGCCTTTCGCTCTCGTGTGCTCTGTTCACCGCGTCCGCAACATAAGCGTTGCGTCCGGTGAAAGCCCATAGCTCCCAAACCAGGATAGACCCCTCATCAGTTTGGTAGTCGTCGCTGATATATTGCGCGAAAGCACTGAGCTGCTCTTCCGGCGTTTGGCCGCTGTGCACCCGTTCTTCCAAGCCTTGCGCATAGCTTTCATACTGAGCATCGACCAGAGCATTTATCAGGTCTTCTTTGGTGGAGAAATAGTGCTGCAGGTTGCTAAGGCTCATGCCGAGCTTTGCCGCAACGCGTCGCATTGTGACGGCTTCCGCTCCTTCCTCTATCAACATTTGTCGGGTCGCCGCCAAAATTTCTTCGGTGCGGCGAAGGCCTTTGGCATAGGGCTGTCTTGTTGCAGTGCTCATTATGCTGATCTATCTTCAAAAAATTGGTCAGTCAACCTATTTTGATTGACAAAAAGGTCAAATGACCTAAATTGAAGCCCTGCGCTACCTAAGCGCTCCAATTGGTCAACACGAAACCCAGATGGGGAGGGCACCAGCATGTTCGTTCATCGCACCTGGTATTGGGCGGGCTGGTCTCATGAGGTGAAGAGGGAGCCGATCCGGCGCAAGTTTCTGGGAAAGCAGGTGGCGCTGTTTCGAGACTCCGACGGTGTCGCGCATGCGATGGAGGCCATGTGTCCCCATCGCGGAGCCGATCTTTCGAAAGGCAGAGTCGTTGAGGATTGTCTGCAGTGCCCCTTCCACGGCATGAAGTTTGATACGTCTGGCCGCTGTGTGGAGATTCCCTCTCAACCGCCGGGCGAGCGCATTCCGGGCAATGCGCGGGTTGATGTATTTGACGTTAGGGAGCGGGATGGAATTATCTGGATCTGGATGGACCAACAGGAAAAGCCGGACCATGAGCCACCTGACTGTGCGGTGTTTTCCCCCTCAACGACGTCACATTCTCACAAATATTGGACGAGGCATCAGCAAGGCGATTTCTCCCTCACCGTGGAAACGGCTTTGGAAGACAGCCATGTTCCGTTCTTGCACAAAGCGACTTTTGCGTTCCCCAAGGTGCGGGTGCCGCCGTACAAATTCGAGCACCATGCCAATGGTCGGGGATTTACCGCTCGGTATGACCGCAGCGCTGCCTGGTGGATCGATACAGACCTCCCCAATTCGCGGAAGCTGAGAAAGCATGTCGAGACCATCGGCGACTCCCAGAAAGCGGAGTGGTTCATGGGCGGGCACGTACGGCAGCATTTTGGCGGCGGTACGGTTGCTGGCATCTTTGTGACTCCCTGCGATGAAACACATCTGTGGTTTGCGATTGCCTCTGCGGCGGCGAACAATACGCTCACGAAGAAGGTGCTCAACGCTGTAGGGCTCTCCGGACTCAGTTTGATTGCCAATAAAGTCTTTGACGAAGATGAAGATGCTATTCGGGATCTCATCCTGACAGACCGACCGGGCGGCCTGGAGCGACCCGTCTTCCAAATCTCAGATGCGATCTGCTCGGAGTTCCGAAAAATGTATCGGCATTATCTGAACCAGGAAGGGCGCGAATGGGCTGTGCCGGACGCGGTCCGGGAGGAGAAACGGCGCGCCTAGGCAGGGTGCAACATCGTCTTTCCCTCCAATTTGCGATCGCCATAGCACGCTTAGCTCCGTTTAATTGATGACCATGCCGGTCTCCGGCGGACGCAGGTGGACAAGTGGCACGCACTATGCCATTAAATTGACACTATGAGTGTCAATATCAACCGGCCGGAGCTCTAAATGTCTGCTGCCCCCTATACCCTCTATGGAATGTCAGGGTCCCTCTATACGGGGAAGGTCCGCGCTTATCTGCGCCACAACGGAATTCCATTTGAGGAACGCTCCCTGGGACACCCGGAGTTCGCTGAGAAAATCCTGCCTCAGATTGGGCGCATGATCATCCCTGTCGTCACAACAGCTGATGGCGAGGTCCTGCAGGATGGAACGGACATCCTTGATGCCTTTGAAGACCGTGCACTGGGCAGACACGCCATCGTGCCGGAGGATGCCGTTCTGCGCGCGATTTCCTACCTGTTCGAGCTGTTCGGCGGGGAGGGGCTTTTGCGTCCCGCCATGCATTATCGCTGGAACTTTGACGCTGAGAATCTTCCCTTCATTAAAAGCTTTTTTGCCGAAGCGATGCCAGCGGGCCTTAATGATCAGCAGGCCAGCGATATGTTCGACTTTAACAGTGGCCGTATGCGCAATGCGGCCACCGCATTCGGAGTCGTGCCGGAAACGATGGCGGAAATCGAACGGTCTTATGAGGACTTTCTGAAGCGCTTTGATGCGCACCTGTCAGCCTTCGGATTCCTGCTCGGCAATCAGGCAACGCTTGGCGATTATGGTCTGTTCAATCCGCTTTATGCGCATCTGGGAAGAGACCCTCATCCCGCGAAGTTGATGAAGACCATCGCACCGCGCGTTTTTCGTTGGACGGAGCGTATGAATGGTCCAGAGATCTGTGTGGACCATCGGCTGACAGCGCCGTCCGACGGCCTGATCAGTGCTGAAGGCGTGCCAGATACGCTCAAAGATCTCATGCGCTATGTGGCCGATGAGTATCTCTCTGAAATTACAGCCCACGTTGCATATGCAAATGAGTGGCTGGCCGACCGGCCCGATCTTGTGCCTGGCACAAATGGGCTGGAAGATCCGGCGCAGCGCGGCATCGGGATGGCGGAGTTCGATTGGCGCGGTCTCAAAATCAAGACAGCGGTCATGCCCTACCGTTTCTACCTTCTTCAACGACTGACGGACTGCTTCGCAAACGCAAACGACGCAGAACAGAAAGCCATGCGATCTCTTTTCGCTGAGACGGGTCTCGAGCCGATCCTGACCTTGCAAACCACCCGCCGCGTGGAACGGGTGAACCATCTCGAAGTCTGGGGCGACGTGACCTGAACGTCTGTGGATACCGGGCGCACTTTTGTTAGGCCGGTTAAATTCCGTCAAAGATAGGTCCGACAAGTCGTTCGTGTTCACTATACTCGGCCTTGCCAAGAATTCAGACTGTTGGAAATTCAATCAACTTATTGGGAGGAACGTTATGGGGTTTGAGCAAACACCACGAGTCATTGAGTTAAATACGCGTCTGGAAGCTTTCATGCGCGAGCACATTTATCCAAGAGAACATGACTTCGAAGAGTTTACGCTCGACCCGGCAAATCTCTGGCAGACGCCCGACTGGTTTGATGAGCTGCGAGCGAAGGCGAAAGAAGCCGGTCTGTGGAACCTGTTTCTGCCGGAGGAGTATGAACCGTGGAGCCCTGAGCTGACCAATCTTGAGATCGCGACGCTGTTTGAGACCATGAGTAAAGTGACCTGGGCTCAGCCGGTCTTCAATTGCAGCGCGCCTGATCGAGGGAATATGGAGGTGCTGGCCAAGTATGGCACGCCGGCGCAACAGGATGAGTGGCTCACGCCTCTGCTGGAAGGAGAGATCAGGTCAGCCTATGCGATGACGGAGCCGCAGGTTGCCTCCAGTGACGCCACAAATATGGAACTGGAAATCAAGCGGGACGGCGATGAGTATGTGTTGAACGGGCGTAAGTGGTGGACCACCGGCGCTGTGGGTCCACGCTGCAAGCTGATGTTGGTCATGGGACTAACGGATGCCAACGCTTCCCGCCACCGCAGACATTCGACGATCCTTGTGCCGCGGGACACGCCGGGAGTTGAACTCGTCAGACCCCTTCGGGCTTTCGACAATCTACACTCACCGGGCGGTGAAGCAGAGCTTCTGTTCAACGATGTCCGCGTCCCGGCGACCAACATGATCAAGGGTGAAGGCTGTGGCTTCGAGATCGCGCAAGGGCGGTTGGGGCCTGGCAGATTTCAATATGCCATGGGCTTTGTCGGTTTGGCTCAGCGTTGCCTCGAACTCATGTGTGAGCGCGCGGAAGAACGTGTCGCATTTGGGGAGAAGCTCAGCAAGAAAACCAGTGTACAGCACGAGATTGCGCGCAGTCGTTGCGACATAGAGCAATGTCGTCTTCTAACACTGCAGGCCGCTAGCGTTATGGACAAAGAAGGGCTTGATGCGGCACGACCCTATATTTCCATGGTGAAAATTGTCGCGCCAAAAATGGCGCAGGATGTCGCCGACCGTGCCATGCAGGTATTTGGAGGGAAGGGTGTCTGCCAGGATACGCTTATCCCGGCTGTGTTTACGCGCGCACGGTTTTGCCGGATTGCCGATGGTCCGGATGAAGTGCACATGTCACAGCTGGGGAAGATGACACTGCGCGATATGACAGCCATTTAGTGTGCAAGGAGGCAATGACGGCACGCAACGGGAGGGTGCCATCAAGCCGCGTCAGACCTTGATGCTCTCCAGGAGCAGAGCCGTCATGTCATCAACCAGCTGCTTCGGCGATCCAAAGTCGAAACTCTCAATATTGACCGGCAGAGCCAATGCACCATGAACACCTGCCCAGAGGGTGTGAGCCATTTGACCGGCTGGGCCCGGTTTGATCTGACCGGACTTCTGTCCCGCCTGAATTGCGTCAATGAGCATCTGCTCAAATTCGACAGTAGCTGGGGCCGGCGCCATGGGCGACCCCTCATCCTTCCTAACAAATAGGAAGGCACCTTTGAGAATATCGGGCCGGCGAAATGCGAAGTCAGCATAGCCGGTGAGCAAAAGCTCCACGACATCCAATGGGTCGGTAGTGTGAGCAATGGAAGCGCGGAGCCGCACCATCTCTTCCTCGACCGGTTCGGTCCACAGGGACCGCATCAGGTCCGGAAGGTTGGCGAAATAGCTGTAGAGCGTGCCCACGGAGACGCCCGCCTTGACGGCAATCGCGCGGGCAGAGGTGCCCGCCGCGCCTTTTTCTTCATAGACGTCAGCGGCCGCAGCACGGATTTGATCCCGTATCTGCGCCCGCTGTTCTGGTGTCGCGGCTGTTCTTGCCATCGTTGTCTTTCTCGAGGGGTGGCTGCGTGCCTACGCCGCCAAGGCCTCGGTGTTCAAGTTCCACTTCCGGCGGATGTCGACCAGTGGTGTGTCAATTTCGTCTTCCCAGCGTTCGAACTGAATGTTCGGGGAGGTCCGACCGAACTGCCAACCGTCGCAGATGGCATCCATCGCCCAGGTGATGATCTTTGGATCAAGATAGGCCATATGGGCCGTCGTCACCGCCATCCGCATCGCGTGATAAGGGAATTGAAGTTGCGCAAGATAAAAAGCGGCGACGGCAAGCTCGCCTGCGTAAGTTGCGTCATAGCCTGTCAGCACATGCATCATGTCGTGGATCTGGAACCCACGGACCATGAAGAAGCTGAGTTCGTCTGGCAGGCGGTCCAGCTTGCCGGAGCTGGTCAACTCTTCATTGAACTTCTTGTAGTTTCTCCCAAGATTTTCCTCGAGCTTATTGTCGACAACGAACTTGTGGTAGCCGTGGCCGAGTGTGCCCGGCGCACACTGAGCCAGGCGCTCAAGCGGGATCGGGTCGGCAAGATACCGCTCCTCCAGAAACTTCTTTGTCTCAGGCAACTCGTTCAACAGCTGCAGATACGAGTCGATCGCTGACTGCGGCGCTTCCGCCCACCAATCATGGAACAGAAAATAAACGCCATACTCGAGCGGTCGGTTGACGGAGTGGATGAACTTGTCTGCGAATTCTTTGTCGATTGAAGGGGCGGTCATCAGGCTTTTCCTCGTTTGTCATCGGCTTCGAGGTCTATATAGGTTATTAATTGAACATGTTCAATTAATAAATTGTACTTTTTCGAATGCCTGCCAGCAGAGCTGAAAAGCTGACTTATCCCCGGGGGCCAAATGGCTGCCATAATTCGTCGCTAGAACCCAAAAATCGTTAGTTTCCCCTGTTTTATTAACCATAGCGCATCAAATTGGCCGTATTTTCTGAAGACACCATCTCGCGGTTGCGCGCAGCCGTGGTAAACCTATGGTCTGGTATCGTGTCGCGACGCCGGAAGAATGGGGCTGAGCCGGGAACATCGCCGGCACCGAGTGCGGCGAAAGGGGCCAATCGAAGCATGTTGCGTGTGTTTGCCACTCTATTTGCAGGACTGGTGGTGCTGGGACTGGGCGCGGCCCTGGCTGGTTTCTATATGCTGTGGCGCCTTTCCAATGATCTGCCGTCTTATGATCATCTGGCGGACTATGCGCCACCGATCATGACCCGTGTGCATGCGGGCGACGGAAGTCTGATTGCTGAATATGCCCGCGAGCGCCGCATCTTCGTGCCAATCGAGACCATCCCGGAACATGTGGTGCAGGCTTTCCTTGCGGCAGAGGACAAAAATTTCTATACGCACTCAGGTGTGGACTCCCGCGGCATTGCGCGCGCGGTCGTCACCAACGTTTGGAACGTGATGAATGACCGACGCCTTGTCGGCGCGTCGACCATCACCCAGCAGGTCGCCAAAAACTTTTTGCTCACAAGCGACGTCACCTTCCAGCGAAAGGTGACCGAAGCGCTGCTCGCCTTGAAGCTTGAGCGCGCCTTCACCAAGGACCAGATCCTGGAGCTCTATCTGAACGAAATTTATCTGGGCCTCGGCTCCCACGGTGTGGCTGCTGCAGCGCTCAACTATTTCGACAAGAGCCTCACGGAACTCACCCTCGCAGATGCAGCCTATCTCGCAGCACTGCCGAAGGCGCCGAACAATTACCACCCGTTCCGCCGCCGCGAAAAAGCGATCGGCCGCAGGAACTGGGTCATCGGGCGCATGCTCGACAATGGCTTTATCTCGACCTATCAGGCGTCCGTCGCCCGCGCAGAAGATCTGGTTGTGAAACCCCGCGCCTTTGGCGCGCAGCTGGTGGAAGCGAACTATTTCGTGGAGCAGGTGCGCCGCGATCTTTATGAGCGCTACGGCGAAGAAAAGCTCTACGAGAGTGGCTTGTCCGTTCGCACGACCCTCGATACCAAACTGCAGGGGCAGGCGCGCGATGCGCTGCGCCAGGGTCTCATTGCTTACGACCAGCGGCATGGCTGGCGCGGGCCAATTGATACCTTGGCGCCGAATACCACTTGGACGACGGCGCTCACCGAAATTGATCTCGCGACGGATCTGGCGCCGTGGACGCTCGCAACCGTCATTGGCTTGTCGGAAGACTATGCCAAGATCGGCATTCGTCCGACCCGCGAAGTCTCAGGCGCGTTCCGCGATGAAATTGTGACCTCCACCATCCCACTCGAAGAAATGACCTGGGCGCGGCGGTATATCGACGACAAGCGCATCGGACCGGAGGTGAAGCGCCCCCATGACGTCCTGGCGATCGGCGACATTGTTTTTGTCGATCCGGTCCTTGGCGAGAATGGCACCCCCAAACACTATGCGCTTCGGCAGCTGCCGGAAGTGAACGGGGCCATCGTTGCGCTGGATGCACACACAGGCCGCGTGCTCGCATTGCAGGGCGGCTTTTCCTATGAGCTCTCTGAATTCAATCGCGCGGTCCAGGCAACCCGGCAGCCAGGCTCCGCTTTCAAACCCTTCGTCTATGCCGCTGCGCTGGATCGTGGCTTCACGCCGTCCAGCATGGTGCTCGATGCGCCGTTTGTGATGGACCAGGGGCCAGGTCTCGCGCTCTGGAAGCCGGAGAATTACGGCAACCGGTTTTATGGGCCATCCACACTGCGTCTGGGCATTGAAAAGTCTCGGAACGTGATGACCGTGCGGCTCGCGCAAAATATTGGCATGGGTACGGTACGCGACTATGCGCGGCGCTTTGGCATTACCGACAATATGCCGCGCGTCCTGTCGATGGCCTTGGGGGCAGGCGAAACGACGCTTCTTCGCATGACCAGTGCATATGCCATGCTGGTGAATGGCGGCCATCAGGTAACACCGACCTTGATCGATCGTATTCAGGACCGCCGCGGCACCACCGTGTTCCGTCATGACCAGCGGGCGTGTGAGGGGTGCGTGGCAGACGTCTGGGAAAACCAGGACATCCCGCAATTGCCTGACATTCGGGCGCAGGTTTTGAGCCCACAGACCTCTTATCAGGTTGTCTCCATGCTGGAAGGCGTGGTGGAGCGCGGCACGGCGACGTCTGTTCGCGCCGTTGGGCATCCGCTGGCCGGCAAGACGGGCACCACCAATGACGAACGCGATGCCTGGTTTGTTGGATTTTCGTCTGACCTCGTGGTCGGCGTCTTTGTCGGTTTCGACAGCCCGCGCCCAATGGGCCGCGGAGAGACAGGGGGCAAGGTTGCGGCTCCCATATTTAGAGACTTCATGACCGCTGCCTTGGCTGACACCGCGCCGGTTCCGTTCCGCATTCCGGCGGGCATCAACCTCGTACGGGTCAATGCCAAGACCGGTCTTCTGGCAGGACCGGGCGAGAGCAATGTGATCCTTGAAGCTTTCAAGGAAGGCACCGAGCCTCGTGCGCCGGAGCCGGTGGACGTTGTTTTGCCTGAGCTGGATGGCGTCGGAGGCCCGGACGGGGAGCCACCGGTCACGTCGCGAACATCAACGCCCTTGGGCAATGGCACCGGCGGGCTTTACTGACCTCGCAACTGCTTCTTTCAAGACATCTAGGCAAATCAGCTGCGCGCCGGTATGGTCGCGCCGCAGAACAAGCATTTTCAGCAAAAGTTGCAGACTTTTGCGGTTCGAAAATGCGGCAAACAGAGATGAGAGCATTTTCAGCAAAAGTTGCAGACTTTTGCGGTTCGAAAATGCGGCAAACAGAGATGAGAGCATTTTCAGCCAAAGTTGCAGACTTTTGCGGTTCGAAAATGCGGCAAACAGAAATGAGAGCATTTTCAGCCAAAGTTGCAGACTTTTGCGGTTCGAAAATGCGGCAAACAGAGATGAGAGCGTTTTCAGCAAAAGTTGTAGACTTTTGCGGTTCGAAAACGTGACAGAAAAAGATAAAAGCGTTTTCAGCAAAAGTTACAGACTTTTCTGGTTCGAAAACGCGGCAATACATAGAACTAGATTGCTTCTCATCAAACAAGCAACAGAGAAGCGATCTAAAAGGGACGTTCATTCATGCGCGCAGAAACATTAGCGATCGCCGACGAGATCAGAGACTCGTTGGCCTTGCTGAGGAGGCATCTTTGACTGGGATACAGCCCAGAAGAGGATGGACGAGCTAAACGCGCAGTCCGAAGACCCAACCCTGTGGGATGATCCCCAAAAGGCGCAAGCGCTCATGCGCGAACGCACAAAGCTTGAAGACAGTATCAAAACCTATCTGCGGCTTGAGGCGGAGCTCAACGATAATCTCGAATTGATCGAGATGGGCGAAGCTGAGGGCGACGAGGATGTCGTGAAAGAGGCGGAAGCTGCGCTCGAAGCGGCCCGCGATGTCGCCGCCCGTCAGCGGGTCCTGACCCTTCTGTCAGGCGAGGCTGACAATTTGGATGCCTATTTGGAAATCCATTCAGGCGCGGGTGGTACGGAGAGCCAGGATTGGGCCTCCATGATGCTGCGCATGTATACGCGCTGGGCGGAAGCCAAAGGCCACAAGGTTGAGTTGATCGAACGTCACGATGGCGAAGAGGCCGGGATTAAATCAGCGACCATTCTCGTCAAGGGCGAAGATGCCTATGGCTGGCTCAAGACCGAAAGCGGTGTGCACCGCCTGGTGCGGATATCTCCCTACGATTCCAATGCGCGGCGTCATACGAGCTTCGCCTCGGTCTGGGTCTATCCGGTCATCGATGACTCAATCGAAATCGAGGTGAATGAGAGCGACTGCCGCATCGACACCTATCGGGCGAGCGGCGCGGGCGGCCAGCATGTGAACACGACAGACAGTGCCGTGCGCATCACTCACGAACCGACAGGCATTGTTGTGCAGTGTCAGAACGAACGCTCACAGCACAAAAACCGCGCCACCGCGTGGGATATGCTCCGTGCGCGCCTTTATGAGGCGGAGCTGCAGAGGCGCGAAGAAGAAGCCAACGCGGAAGCCGCCTCAAAGACTGAAATTGGATGGGGGCATCAGATCAGGTCCTACGTCCTGCAGCCCTATCAGATGGTGAAAGACCTGCGCACCGGAGTGGAGACAGGCAACCCCGATAGCGTGCTCGATGGAGATCTTGATCCCTTTATGGCCGCAGCCCTTGCTGCGCGCGTGGAAGGCACAACAGCCGAGGTGGCAGATCTCGATTGATCAGGGTGTTGGTTGCATCCATCTCTCAATGATCTTTTGGTAGTCGCGGACCGGCTTTTCCCCAATATCGGCGGGGGAGATCACGTCCCAGACCCATGGCAATGGCGTCACCACGGTGCGCGCCTTCGACAATCGGGGCTGGCTCACGGATATTGAGGCGACAGCCTCAGGCTCCAGCACCCCCAATGTGCAGGACCTGACCTACACGTTCGACACGATCGGTAATATGGGCAGCCGAACGGATACGAACCGGGCGCTCACCGAGAATTTCGGCTATGACGCGCTGAACCGTCTGGTCTCGTCCAACGTCAACAGCGCCAACCTCAAGACCATCGCCTATGACGCGCTGGGCAATATCACCAGCAAGTCAGATACAGGCACCTATACCTATGGCGGCGTGGGCCAGCCCGTCCATGGGGTGACGGCCATCACCGGCGCGGTGACCACCACATTCACCTATGACGCCAATGGCAACATGCTCACCGGCAATAACCGCACCATCACCTGGAATGCGGCCAATCAGCCGCTCCAGATCACCCGGGGTGGCAGCACGGTCTCCTTTGCCTATGGGCCAGGTGATGCCCGTATTAAACAGACCGTGGGCACGCTCACGACCTATTATTTTGCGGCAGGCTATTTGGAGCTTGAGCGGGACACAGCGACAGCGGAAGACCGTTGGCTCAATTACATCCATGGTCCCAGCGGCATGGTGGCCCTGGTGGCGGAGACGATCTCATCCGGCAACAATCAGACAGACGTCACCCGCTATTATCACCTGGATCATCTGGGCTCCATTGAGACCATCACCGACAGTGCGGGCCTCATCGCGGAGGCCAATTCCTATGATTCCTGGGGCGCCCGGCGCTTCGAGACCACTTGGGCAGATGACTTCCTGGAGACCCTCACGTCAGAGACCAATCGGGGCTTTACGTCTCACGAGCATCTGGAAGAGGTCGGCCTCGTTCACATGAATGGCCGTCTCTACGACGCGCGCATCGGCCGCATGATCTCTGCCGACCCGAACGTCCAGGCACCCCTCAACCCGCAGAACTATAATCGCTACTCCTACGTTCTCAACAACCCTCTGGCCTATGTTGATCCAAGTGGGTTCTTCTTTAAGGCCTTCAAAAAGGCACTAGGCTTTATTGCGCGACCTCTTGTGACGCTGGCGTCAAAAGCCTTTGGCCCTCAGGTTGCGTCAATTTTAAACGCAGCTATTGGCACAGTGGTGTGCGGCGGCAACCCGGTTTGTTTGGTGGCTAACGCTGCCATCGGTAGTTTCTCCATCGCGGTGGAACAAGGCGCCTCCTGGGGTCAAGCTTTAAAAGGAGCAGCCTTTGCCGCTGCAGGCGCTTCTTTCAGCGCCGGGGCGTTCGGCATAGATAGCTACGCAGCCAGTATTGTTATCAACGGTGTTGCCCAGGGTGGTCTTGCTGTTGCCCAGGGCGGTAAGTTTGCTGGCGCTTTCTTCTCCTCAGTTTTCTCGGCCGGGGCGGGCGCGGTTGTTCCCGGCGGCGGAAATGCAGCTGTCGAAGCTGCTCGTCGTGCTGTGATCGGTGGCACCGCCTCAGTCATCGGAGGTGGCAAATTTGCCAATGGTGCGAAAACAGCGGCATTCCAATATGCCGCCAGCTACGGCGCAGGACTTGCGCATAATGCAACGAGAAATGCTATAAAAAACTCCCAAACGCCTAGCCAAAACTCCGGTATTGAAGAGCAAGCTCTCTTTTTTAGCGGTAATGATTCTGGCTTCTCAATGGACTCGGTAAGGCCATCAATAGTTGGAAACGAGTTTGATCAAGACAATTGGAAGCTGTCAGATGTAGTAGCAGGGAATGGGAACGAAGTTTCACTCATTGCAGGGCATCAGATAGCCTTAGAGAGCTCGAGTGTCGCGTTTCCGCCAACAAATCAATTCTGGATTACGGTTAGTGCGTTTCCAGTGGATTCGGCCGGTAAGCCTATCAGTAGGCTTACATCACCTGGTAGCAGTCCGGTACTGAGTTTCTCATCTGGCTTCACAGGGAACCCTGCTTCTCCCAACCAGATGGTGATTCAGTCACAACGGTTTGGGTTAGAACGGATAAATTGGCGCGTAAGAATACCGCTGCAACAAAGTGCGCATGACAATGCAATGCATAACACTGTAAGGATATTTACAAGGAGATAGTATGCTGCTCCGTACAGCATTAATATCCGTGATGGCTTGTGGTTCTCTGCTCCTGATCGCGTGTGACTCGGAGGAGCAGGAGTCACACACAGAAGATGTGACTCAGCTGCCCTCTCGTTCCTCATGTATTGTTGGATATCACCTGTTGTGGGAAGGTGACGGGCAGAGCGTTCCGGATGTGATCAATGAAATTACTGTTCATCTGCCCGCAGAGCTTCTTTCGCTTCGACCTGTAGGTGTTGCGTTACGGGATGACGGTACCAAGTTATACATGATTTTCGGTGCCAACTGCGAAGATAGATATATCATGTCGCAGCAAGTTATCGATTATTGGCAGCAAACTATTCCGAAATTTCCGCAATCTCGAGTCATTGAGGGCACTATCTTACCATCGGTGAATACGATTGATGTCAGTGGGGTGCACTGGCGTGATTGATCCGCAGACGATCTGAAACACATTTGGACTCTCGGTGGAACACGGTCTTGTTTGTTGGCGTACCTAGTAATTGCGTGTTTGCTTAAGCGTCCAGTTGCAAAAAGCAGGAGTTTGCAGGTGCTCATTTGACGCTTCTCCTCATCACCGCCGTCGGACTTGGCTGCCTAATCCTACTGGGTATCACTGACTTTCGTGACGGGCGGTTGCCGAATGGGTGGGTGGCGGCTCTCGCCATCCTTGGAGGGGCGAACTTCTTCCTCTCTCAGAATGGGCCGGGCCTGACCGACATGGCCATCGGGCTGGTTGTGGGGCCAGGCATTCTTCTTGCTATCCGTGTGCTGTTCGAGCGCCTGCGGGGTGCGCCCGGTCTGGGGTTGGGCGATGTGAAATTTGCCGGTGCCGCCGCGCTCTGGGTGGGGGCGAGCGGGCTGCCGCTGCTCTTCTTTGTGGCGTCCACCGCCACCCTTATCAAAAAGCGTTGGTGCGCTCCGAACGGCCCTAAAGTCAGCCGCACGTGGGTTTCTTGACATTTCATGATATATCATGAAAATGGACAAGCTCATGGAGATGCAAGATGGGATCTCAAAGCCGCGAAAAATTCGCCACGCAGGTAAGTTCAGACATTCTGTCGGACATTCGCCGTCTTGCGGCGAGCGAAGGACGGCAGCTTCAGGCCCTTGTGGATGAGGCCCTGGCAGACCTTCTTGAAAAGCGCCGCCAGGAAAAGCCGCGCTCCCATGTCATGTCCACCTATCAAGGCAGTCTTGATAAGTACGCCCCTCTCTACAAGAAACTCGCTGAGTGACAGACCATCTTACGATGGTTGAAGTGCTCGCTATTCATGCAGATCAGATTGAGCAGTTCGGCGGCTCCGAAGGTGTCCGAGATTTAGGACTCCTGGAAGCTGCGCTCTATCGTCCGCAGACGGGCTACTATTCCGACCTGATTGAAGAAGCTGCCGCACTTTGGGAAAGCTTGGCGGGGAACCATCCCTTTATTGATGGCAACAAGCGCGTTGCCTTCGCCGTCACCTATACATTCTTGGCGATCAATGGCGCGCGGGTCACCGCAGACGCGGAGACGATCTCCGACTTCATCTTTGGTCTTTATGATGCGGGCACTTTCACGTTCGACCATCTTGCGCCCTGGCTCCGGGCCCATGTTGTATTTGATTAGACCATGACAGCGCTCATCCCCTTTGTTGGGTTTGTTTGTCTCCTTGCGCTCAGCATCATTGACCTTCGAGACGGTCGGTTGCCGAACTGGTTGGTTGTCGTGCTGGCCGCGCTCGGTGGGGCACCCCCGGCCTGACGGCTCCTATTTCATGAACCGAAGAAAGGCCGAATTAGATTGTCAATAATGACAATTTATAAATCTCGCGCACTCAAAGAAAAAGCCCCGAGGCATGCGCCTCAGGGCTTCTTTCAAAGGATGTCTGAAAGCGTTATTCAGCGGCCGGGCGCTTCACAACGACGCCGCCGTCTTTCACAACGACAGGGCTGTCGGCGGCTTTTGGCGCTGCGCCGCGGGACTTGGCAGCTGCCGCAGGCGCAGGGGCTGGCTGTGGTGTGGCCGCCGCACGCGCCGGCTCGCTTGCCTGCGCGTTCTCAGCCAAAGGGTCGTCCGAGTGGCGGCAATTGCCTTCAAAGAAGGCGCCGGTTTCGACCGCCAATGCTTCATGAAGAATGTCGCCCTCAACATGACAGGTGGAGCAGAGCTGAACTCGGCGTCCACGAATGCCGCCAACCACGCGTCCACGGATCACAATATCGTCCGCGACGACTTCGCCGGTGATGGAGGCCTGCTCGCCGATAGTGATAGACGCAGAACGAATGTCGCCTTCGACCGTTCCGTCGATCTGAATATCACCGCCTGCAATCAGGTTGCCCTGAACGACCAGGTCATTCGATATGATTGATGGTGCCGTGCGAGAATTGGGCCGCCGCTGCGGTGCTGGCTGCGCGCTCACTGGCTTCTCATTATCCTTCGTGCGTGAAAACATACCTACCTGCCTCAATGAACTTTGATGGATCTCTGATCTGGTCGTCGAACCACACTTCATAGTGAAGGTGTGGGCCGCTTGATCGACCAGAAGATCCAACTTTCCCGATCAAATCCTGAAAACCCACCTCTTGACCAACAGACACGCTGATCTTGTTGAGATGAGCATAGCGAGTGCGGAACCCATTTCCATGGTCGACTTCGACCATGCGTCCATAGGGACCGCGCCTTTCTGCATAGGTGACCACACCGGGGGCGGGTGCGTAAACAAGTGTGTTGTACGGCGCCGCCATGTCATATCCGGAGTGGAATGCCATGCGCCGCTTAAACGGGTCCATGCGCGGACCGAAATCACTTGTAATGCGATAGTTTTCAAGGGGAGAGGCGAGGGGCAGAAGGCCCACCGTGAAATTCAATGCGGCGAGATGATCGAGGTTTTGTGCAATGCGGTGGACTTGGCGATTGAAGGAAGTCGCTGTTCCGCCACCTGCAAGACCATCGCTGCTAACAAGATCGATATAAGGACCCCCGCTTGCGACGCCGTCTGCATCAACCCGTTCCATGAATTCTTCCGGGGAGGTGACACCTGTCATCGCGATTACATGCTCAAGTTCGCGGATTTCCTTGTCCGTGATCTCTTCCATGGAATTGATGAGGCTTTGCTGCGCCTGATCAAGGCTGGAAAGTCGCGTATCGAGATCAAAACTTGGGTCGTTGCCGAAAACCGAGCCGCGCAGGAAACCGCCGAACATCAACGGGGTATCCGCTGCAAGAACATTGAACAGGCTGGCGCCTTGGTCAGATGTGCCAAGCGTTGTCACCGTTTCGGAGCGCGACACGCGCGGCGCGCCGGGCGCTTCAGCAAGCGACATCATGATTTTGTTGCTGCGGCTGCCGGAGCCACTTGATTGCGTTTCAGCGATCCGCGAGCGCAGCGAATTCAACGATTGGACGGCAGCTTCGCGATGGCTGAGCACTTCAGCAATTTGGTCGTGCTTTGCTTCCAGTTCCTGAGTCGTCGCAATAAAGCGTTCCTGCGCCAGAATCAGTTGACCGTTTAAGTCATCGTAGGATGCCTGCATCTGAGCGATGCGTTCTTCGTAGGCCGCTTGGACCTTCACGAACTGACGGTCCTTCGACGCAATAATCTGTTCTTTAAAGACGACATTCACTGACGTGAACGCGACCCAGGACAAAAAGCCGACGGCAATGGCCGCCATGCCGATCTGCGTAAGCGGAGACAGGGACACAAACTGCACGTGTCCGTGACTTCTCAGATAAATCTGACGCTCTGCATATAGGTGGGCGGTCATTGTTCGCGCCCTGTCCATCACCCTTGAGATGGTTTCAATCATGCCCCTCGAAAACCCCTTGTGAACCCACTCGCATACTAGGACGCAATTCCATCCTATATTGACAAAGATTTCAACAGATGGACGTTAACATATCGTATTAACCTTAAAGCTCACGCGACAAAAATGGGTTTTCCACACCCAAAGCTTTATCTGAAATTTCAATTCTTGGCCTTTTGACAAAACCCTACTGAAGGGCTGGAAATGCGAACAGTTTCAGCGCTCGATCGGGGTCGCCGCGAGAGGTTCATAAAAGTCGGAGGATAGACCGGCCGCAGCGCGGGCCGCATCATTGAAAGGGCGCTTCAAGTCGCCTTTGAAATACCGTCGGACCAGATCGTGGAAAGTGCTTTCGGCGTCGAGCTTGCGGGACGCGATTTCTGAGGCAAACCAACGGCTTCCAGCGGCGACGTGGCCTTTTTCTTCCTCATAGATGATCCGCAGGATATCGGCACTCTGCGCGTCTCCCGCGCAGATCAGCTTATCGATCATCGGCGGCGTGACGTCCAAACCACGTGCCTCCAGCACCATCGGTACAACCGCAAGCCGCGCCAGCAGATCGTGGCGGGTCGCGAAGGCGGCATCCCACAGGCCGTCATGGGCGGGCAGGTCGCCATAGCCACCCGAAAACACATGAAGACGGTCGTTTAAGAGCTTGAAATGCTTGCCTTCTTCGGCTCCGACCCGCACCCAATCCCCGGTAAAATCCAAAGGTTGTTGAGCGCCAAAACGGGCGACCATATCGAAGGCAAGATCGATGGCATTCAGCTCAATATGGGCGAGCGAATGTAAGAGAGCGAAGCGTCCTTTTTCGCCCCCTGCGCGGCGGCGGGGCATGTCCCGCGGCAAGCGCAGTTCAGGTTTTTCAGGACGGGCTGGCCGGTCGGGCGGAGCACCGTCTGGAAACTCAAACGCCAGCGCATTCCGAGCCCAGTCGGCCCCGACCTTTTGGGCAAGGTCAGCTTTCGCCGCGGCATTGGGTGTCTTGAGGACGCTGAGCGCGGCCTCACCAATGGACGACCAGGTCGACGGGCCGGAGTCATGGGGCATGTTAAAGGGCTTTCGCCGCTGCCAGGACCTCGTCCGCATGACCTTTCACGCGCACTTTTGGCCAGATTTTGGCGATTTTACCGTCGGCATCGATCAGGATGGTCGAGCGCACAATGCCCATGAAGACTTTGCCGTAGAGCTTCTTCTCTTGCCAGACACCGTACTTCTCAAGCATGGCGCCGCTTTCGTCGGACGCGAGTGTGATCGTCAAATCATGTTTCGCTTTGAACTTGTCGTGCCGTTCAACACTGTCCTTTGAAACGCCGATGACCACGGTATTCGCCTTCTTAAATGCGGCGGAATGCCCGGAAAAATCGATGGCCTCTGTCGTACAGCCCGGGGTCATATCCTTAGGGTAGAAATAGAGCACAACGTTTTGACCCTTAAGGTCTGCCAGGCGAATCTTGCCGCCGCCATCGGTGGGCAGGGAAAAGGCGGGGGCTTTCAAGCCCTCTTTAAGCTCTTTGGCCATATTTTCAGATCTCTTTCATCAGGAAGTGAATGACTGGGGCGCCACGAATTCAGGGGGTGAGGGGGCGGTCCCACGTCGCCGGTAAATTCATCGGCAGAAACTAGCTGAGTTTGAGATATTTCAACACCTTGGTGCCATATTTATGAGACATCTAAGTCAAGAGTCGATACGCACCTTGGCGAAGAGACCCTGTGTTGTGTCGAGCGGACGGCGAGGCGCTTTGACCATGTAGAGGGTGATCTGCCAGGCGACGCTCAGCAACGAGAATGAGGCTACTAAAGAATTGATCCGTCCAGCGGTCAAATACGGATTGGAAGCGCTCGGCGTCCTTGTGACGGCCGCAACGGTCCTGCTCGCGCTTTTGGTTTGGCGGCTGGCAGCAGGGCCCGTGCCTCTGAGCTTCTTGAACGAAACAATCCTTGAGCAGGCAAATGCCGAGCTGCAGCAAGGAACCCTGGCGCTTCAGGACACGATGCTTCGGTGGGTCCCCGAGGACAGAAAACTGGTCATCAGTCTTTTTGGGGTCGAATTGCATGACGCCGCAGACGAGCCGGTGGTGAGCGTGCCGGAGATCCAGATCGATCTGAGAGCTCGATCGTTGCTGCGCGGAAATGTTGCTCTGCAGAGCGTAGACCTCGTTGGGGTCAGCGCGGCCATCGTGCGCAGGCCCGACACAGGCGTTCAATTGGCACTCGCGGAAGACCCAGACCAGGCGGACACCGAAGCCCTGATCGATCTCGAAGAAGTCATGACCCAATTGGCGGAGCCTCCGAATGATGTGGGCTTGTTAAGTGAGCTGCAGTCTTTCGGCATGCGGGATGCGTCTTTGCGCTTCATTGATAGGGTCAATGACGTGGAGTGGGTCGCCGATGAGGCCACGCTGGTATTGAGCAGGAGCGAGGACGGCGTATCGGCCTTCCTCGATGCAGAGCTTGTTGCCGGCGACGCACGGCTCGACCTTGAAATGTTGGGGAGCGCACCGGCAGGCGCAGACCGTGTCGTTTTCGAAGCGACGGGCAGCGGATTTGTGCCCGCTGCGCTCGCGCGCAACAGTGCGATGTTTTCCGATCTCGCACTCCTGGACGCACCGGTCTCCGGACAGGGCACGGTCACTATTGGCAGAAACGGTGTGTGGCTCGGCGCCGAACTGGACCTCACCGTGGGCGCTGGAAAAGCGATCCTGCCGGACGACCGTCCGCCGCTCGCAATTGATGGGGCGACCGCTGAGCTTACGTTGGACCCTGCCGAAAACATTTTGTTGCTCAAGCGATTGGACTTTGAAGCGGGGAACAACAAAGGCACGTTGAGCGGGAACGCGGTCTACGACCAGCCGGAAGACTTCCACATTTCCGGTGCGACAGTTGCCCTGAATGCCAAAGACCTGTTCCTCGATATAGAGGGCTTCACGGACGGTGTCGCAGACATTGACTCGATTTCGTTCACGGGGCGCCTGGATTTTGACAATCTCGTCGCTGACATCAGCGCGCTGTCCATTCGTGTTGGCGACGGGGTTCTCGCGCTGTCGGGACAAATTGCCGATCATCCTGAGTCGCTGGCGATCTCCGCCCAGGGAGAAGCCTCCAACATATCGACGGAACGGCTGAGGGATATCTGGCCGGTTCCGCTCGCGAAAGGGGCCCGTGACTGGTTCGACCAAAATGTCACTGGTGGGACCATCGAAGATGCGCGCATCAATATCGACCTTCCGGGCGGCATGATCGCAGCGGCGGATCGCCGGGAAAAGCTACCCGATGAAGCCCTGGATCTCGAGTTCAACCTGTCTGGAGCGACCGTCAAATACCTGCGTGAGATGCCGCCCATGCAACGGGTAGCCGGGCGGGGTGTCTTGCAAGGCGATCGCTTCGACGCCTGGGTCAATCGGGCCTTTATCGACATCGCCAATGACCGCCTGCAGATCAATTCCGGCCATTTTGCCGCGACAGCATTGCATGTGCGCGGCGGTCCGGGAGAGATTGACTTGAATGTTGCCGGCGCGACCGCAACGATCCTCGCGCTGCTGGACCATCCACCGCTCGGGTTTATCTCACGTTTCGGCATGGACCCGGCGATCGTTGGGGGATATGGCGACGTTCAGGCCTCGTTGACCCTTCCGCTCTCCAAAGATGTGACGATGGACGATGTCGGGTTCTCCGGCCGGGCGGTAGCGCGGGAGGTTGGTCTGCCGAACATCATTGAGGGTGTGTCCATAGATGGCGGCGACCTTGTGATCGAGGTCGAACGCCAGGGCCTCACGGCAGAAGGACCTGTCACCCTCAACGGGGTGCCGGTGACCCTCAATTGGCAGGAGACGTTTGAGAGTGGGGACGAACCGTCAAGCGTGTTTCGACTGCGCAGCACTACGAACGATGAACAGCGTGAGGCGTTGCGGCTCCGCGTTGGATCACTTGTGAATGGGCCGGTTACCTCCGATGTCACCGTACGGGGATCAGGCCCAAATCTTGTTGATGGCACAGTCGCCATGATGTTGACCGACGCCGTTCTCAAGGAAGAGACCATTTTGTGGTCGAAGCCTGCCGGATCGCCTGCGCAGGGACGCTTCAATCTTCTGTTTGAAGACGAAGGAAAGATCCGCCTCAACGCCATCGCCATCGCCGGCGCAGAGATTGACCTGTCTGGGTCGGTCCTGCTCGCGGACAATGGAGACGTTTTGGAGATCGTGCTGCCACATGCCCGACTCGGTTCAGAGACGGAAGCGAGCTTCAGGGCGATCAGGTTGGAAAATGGCGTGTTGGAGATGCATGCCGAAGGTCCGCGCTTTGATGCGCGCGGCGTCCTCACCAACCTCTTTTCAGGCAATGCCGCGCCGGTTTCAGCGACAGACATTCAGTCTGTGGAGACGGCCGATGTGTCGGATGGGGCGGGCGAGATCGAGGTCACACCTCTTCCGGAAATCACGCCGGAAGAGGAGACGAATATCTCACTGACCGCTCGGTTTCCAACGACGCTGGCGCATGGCGGGGTGCGCACGCAGAATGTCGATGTGGACTTGCTGATCTTGAAAGGCGAGACGCAGCGTTTGGTCGTGTCGGGCGACATTGGCGAGACAGCAAAGCTTCGGGCGACCATCTCGCCCACGCCTGAGGGCCGCCGGGCGGTTGCCGCGCAGTCTGATGCCGCCGGGAGCGTCCTGAGAGGGATCGGTTTCTACGACAGCATGCAAGGCGGCCTTCTTGACCTGACCGGCACTTTTGATGACATGGCGCCGGGAGCACCCCTCGACGGCAAAATTATTGTCGACAATTTCCGCATTGTGAATGCACCGGTCCTCGCCAACCTACTGACGGTCGGCTCGCTGACGGGGCTTGGCGATACGCTTCAGGGCGAAGGCATTCGCTTCGTGAGGCTCGACATGCCGTTCCAGATGACAACAGAGCGGTTTCATGTCCTTGACGCACGGATGAGCGGTCCGGCCATAGGCCTCACCATTAAAGGACAGGTTGATCGGGCGGAGGGTATTTTTGATCTGAACGGCACGATTGTGCCGGCCTATACGCTTAACTCAGCGATCGGCGCTGTACCGGTCCTGGGCGACATTCTGGTGGGTAGAGATGGCGAAGGCATCTTCGCGGCAACCTACGCCATGCGGGGCACCACCGAGCAGCCGGTCATTACCGTAAATCCGCTGGCGGCTCTCGCACCTGGCTTTCTGCGCCGAATCTTCGAGTTTGGCGAGATCATGGAGCCTGAAGCGCCGCCGGTGGCTGAAGCACCCACAACCGCCGTAAATGGGGCATCTCCGGTCCTAGGGGAGCCACCGCAACCTTGATTTTTTGTCATGAGCCAGATTGAGGCTTAAGATGACGCCATCGTCATTTCGAACTGAAGACCTTGGAGGAGGGGACCAGTCAATGTCTGATAATCAGGAAAGCATGACCATTGACCCGGCTTACGATGCCGTCGCGCCGGACGATTTTCCGGCCATGATGGAAGTGGATCGCTATGGCAGTCGGTCCACAGCGTTCGACAAGATCATTTCCGCGACACACGATCATTTCTGGGATCCGCTGGACACCAAATATATCGACTTCGGAACCCCATGGGACCTTGAGCGGGACATGTTGATTTCCGAAGACATGAACCTGGAACTGCGCACAGCGGTGTCCGACAAGCTGAACCAGGATCAAAAAGTCTTCCTCGTGAATGAGAGCGTGCGCTGGACCATGTCGTCTATCCTGCACGGTGAGCAGGGCGCGCTTAATCTGTCGGCTTCGCTCTGCCACATCATGCGCGACCCGGGCGCACAGGAATATGCGGCGAACCAAACCCGTGAAGAAGCGCGCCACGTCACGGGCTTCTCGCAATACATTAAAGCCCGCTGGGGCAAGCCGACACCCTGCGGCCAGGTGCTTGAGAAACTCCTTGTCGAACTGGTGAACACGCCCATCGTCTGGAAGAAGCTGGTCGGCATGCAGATGGTGCTCGAAGGGCTTGCCATGGGAACGTTCGCGAGCTTCTATTCCAACGCCAAAGACCCTGTGCTGACACGGCTCATGCAGCTTGTTATGACCGACGAGGCCTTCCATCACAAATTCGGGAAAATCTGGGCGGACCGTACTGTGCCTAATCTGCCGGAGGCGGAACGGGATCAGATTGAAGATTGGGCGCTGGAAGTGTTCATGATGCTCTTCCGGAACTCCAGCGGTCCGGAGCAGAAGAAAGACATGTACGCCAAAATCGGCCTTGATTGGCAATGGGTGCAATCGGCGCTGATGGAAGCGATGGGGGACAAAGAAGCCCGCCGCCAGATGCGCAAATCCACGAGCATCTTCCGCACGCTTATCAAGACGCTTCTGAAAGCGGGCATCATTACCGAGCGCACCGCGCCGCACTATGCGGCCTATGTCGATATGCAGGAGCTCTATGCGGAAGGCGATCGCATGGTGGGCGACGACATTGCAGAAGAAGGCATCAAATATCTGAAAGAGATCAATGGCGGCGATGGCAAGGATGCGATCTTCGCACTGTCGGGAACCGCAGCCGAATAGACTGATCAGGATCATGTGGATGAGCGGGCCCGGCAGCTTCTGTTGCCGGGCTTTTGCTTTGTGCATCCCAACCTGACACAAAACGAAAACCGCCTTATGTTGGGGACGCAGGTCGACGCTCGCCCGAGCGGTCAGAATGACGTGAAAGCGAAAGACAGGAGCTTCATGAGTCATTGTGTTTCTAAGCTACGTGCTGCAGGCACCTGGACATGACTGTCCAAGTTTCGGAGCTCGCTGACTATGGCTGGAGCAACTTCTTTACGAGTCAATTGGACGCAGACGATCTCGAAACCTACATCCCGGCCCGCGTGAAATCGGTTCATCGCACTCAGATCCATGTCATCGGCGTAGACCTGGATCGGATGACCATGCCGTACATATCCAAGGATGGGGAGGGCACCCAGGCGACGGTGGGCGATTGGCTGCTGCTGGAGCCGGACACCTACCGTCCCAAAAGACTGCTCGAGCGCAAGAGCCTCTTTAAGCGAAAAGCGGTTGGGTCGCATCGCGGCGAACAATTGATCGCGGCCAATGTGGACACGCTCTTCATCGTGGCGTCCTGCAATTTCGACTTCAACCTGGCCCGGCTGGAACGATACCTCTCATTGGCGCATGAGGCGCAGGTAACGCCGGTCATTGTTCTGACCAAGGCGGATTTGGTCGATGACCCGCAGGAGTTTACGGATGCGGTGTCCGCACTCGATCCAAGCCTGGTTGTGGAAAGCATCGACGCCCGCGACGCGGCCTCGGCGAAACGGCTTGAGCCCTGGTGTGGGCTCGGACAAACCGTTGCCTTTGTCGGCTCGTCGGGCGTGGGCAAGTCGACACTCATCAACACGCTGATCGGAACGGACGAGATTGAAACCCGCGATATTCGGATGGATGACTCCAAGGGGCGTCACACAACCACCGGTCGTACCCTGCATCGGTTACCCGAAGGCGGCTGGCTCATCGACACGCCAGGCATGCGGGAAATCCAGCTGGCGGAGGTAGAAGAGGGCATTAAGGAAGTCTTCGCCGACATCTTGGAGCTTGCGGCGTCCTGTAAATTCAATGACTGCCACCATGATCAGGAGCCAGGCTGCGCTGTGCGGATGGCTATCGAAGAGGGTGACCTCGACCCCGAGCGCCTGAAGCGCTGGCAGAAACTTGCGGCAGAAGAGGCTCGGAACACAGAGACCCTCGCCCAGCGTCACAGTCGCGACCGCAGCTTCGGCAAGATGGTCAAGCGGGCCAAGAAAGACAAAGCTCATTGGCAGGATGATTAACAAGACTGTCAACCTCGGGCTTGACCCAATAGTGCCCTGTTAAACACCTATTGGATAGTCCCCCTCATCCTGACCTTCTCCCCCAAGGGGAGAAGGGACGAAAATGTTGATGCAGAGCCATAGACAATAACCTCTCCCCCAATATGCTGGGGGAGAGGTCGACCCGCCAGGGTCGGGTGAGGGGGACAGCGTTGTTTGTGTGCCATAATCCCAAAACCACACTGAGCCTCAGTCTCGTTGATGTTCTATCGCTGTTTTGAAACTTAACCGGACACTATTGGGTCGGGCCCGAGCATGACGATTTTCCGCAAGACCAACTAAGCTGTCGGCTTATCATCGGTCCTACGCCGCACTCTCATCCCAGTACATGGCTTCGATCTTGTGGCCGTCGAGATCATAAACAAAGCAACCGTAATATCCGGGGCCATAGTCAGCGCGGGGGCCCGCCGCGCCGTCATCTTTGGCGCCGGCATCGAGCGCCGCTTTGTAGAAATCATCGACTTGGGCCTTAGACGTCGCGAAAAAGCTGAAATGGACACCATTGGCCGTTTCTGCCGTGCCGCCATCATGGGGTGTCTGCACCCAGAACTCAGGAAACAGTTTGCCGTAAGCAACAGCACCCGGATGCTCCATGATCCGCTTGGCACCAATTGTTGCCACCACTTTGTCATAGAAGGCAGTCGCTTCGTCAAATTTGTTCGTGCCGATGGACACGTGAGAGATGATGCTGGGGTTTTCGTCGGTCATGATCCCTGTCCTTTCTTCGCTCGGCGGCGCTATGGGCTGCTCGCAAGAGAAGGATAGGTGATTTTGGCGACAGCCTCGCGGTTCAAAACGCCACATCCTGACAGTCTATGGCAGGAGACTGCAATCAAACCGGTTTCAGAAGCACATGCTTCTTTTTGCCAATCGACAATTTGATGACGCCTTCATCAGTTAGGTCATCCTTCGTGAGGGACCCGCGCTCATCCTGCACGCTCTTGTCATTCACCTTGGCGCCGCCGCCTTTGATCTGGCGTCGCGCGTCGCCATTGGAGCTGCAAAGTCCTGCAGTGACAAAAGCGGACAAAACACCAAGCCCGGCATCCAGCTCGGCAGCAGGAATTTCGACGGTGGGAAGGTCGGTCGCAACCGCGCCTGTTTCAAAAGCCACGCGCGCAGTCTCAGCCGCCTTGTCGGCTTCCGTGCGGCCATGGGCCATGGCGGTGGCTTCTGTTGCCAGCACTTTTTTGGCGTCGTTCAACTCCGCACCCTCAAGGGCTTCCAGGCGTGCAATCTCATCCAAAGGTAGTTCAGTAAAGAGGCGCAGGAACTTGCCCACATCCGCGTCTTCGGTGTTCCGCCAGTATTGCCAATAGTCGTAGGGCGAGAGCATATCGGCATTGATCCAGACAGCACCGTCTGCAGTCTTCCCCATCTTACCGCCGCTTGAGGTCGTGAGCAGGTTGGTGGTGAGACCAACAAGCGACACACCGTCGGTACGGCGCCCAAGCTCGATACCATTGACGATATTGCCCCACTGATCAGAGCCGCCCATCTGCAGGTCGCAGCCAAAGCGCTTGTTCAGCTCCACGAAGTCGTAGGCCTGCAAGATCATGTAATTGAACTCCAGGAAAGAAAGCGACTGTTCGCGGTCAAGGCGCAGCTTCACACTGTCGAAGCTCAGCATCCGGTTGACGGAGAAATGGCGGCCATAATCCCTGAGGAAATCAATGTACTGAAGCTCATCCAGCCAGTCCCGGTTGTTGACCATGATGGCATCGGTCGGGCCGTCACCAAAGGTAAGAAGCTTGTCGAATGCAGAGCGAATACCGGCAAGGTTCTGGTCAATGAGTTCATCTGTCAGAAGCGGGCGAGCCTCGTCTTTAAAAGACGGGTCTCCAATCCGCGTCGTTCCACCCCCCATGAGAGCAATCGGGCGGTGCCCTGTCGTCTGCAACCACCGTAGCATCATAATCTGAATGAGATGGCCGGCATGAAGAGAGGGCGCTGTGCAGTCAAACCCCGCATAGCCGGTGACCACGCCTGAGGAGAGCCGCTCATCGAGCAGCTCAAAGTCGGAGCATTGGGCGATGAAACCACGCTCTTCCATCACGTTCAGGAAATCAGATTTGTAACTGCTCATGCGGTCAGGCCATTTTTTAGTATTTCTGCCGCTTGGGCGCGGCGTCCGGCTGGTGTATCACGGATTACGCCAAAAATGGCAAGGCCCATCGAACGTTAAGGCGGGACGAGAAGGTGCGGCGGGAGGAACACAGTTATGGCAGATACCTACGTAGCGATTGGGCTGATGAGCGGCACCTCTATGGACGGGATCGACATTGCGGGTCTGGAGACCGATGGCGAGACCTTTCTGAACCCCGGTCCCGCGGGCGCTCTCATCTATTCCGACGAAGAACGCGCCTACCTGCGCCAGGCTGTGGAGGCGGCGGCAGACTGGAAGGCCGGCGACCCTGTGCCGGAAGAAGTTGCCATCGCGGAGCAGAAACTGACCGCAGTACATGCGGAAGCCGTCGCCACGTTTTTGAAAGAAAATGGCCTGAGTGTTGCTGATATCGACGTGATTGGTTTTCACGGCCAGACCGTGCTCCATGCGCCCGACCAAAGCCGCACAGTCCAGCTTGGTCGTGGTGATCAGCTCGCCGCCACCTTGGGCATTGACGTGGTGAACGACTTCAGGAGCGCAGACGTTGCGGCAGGGGGCGAGGGCGCCCCTTTCGCACCGCTCTATCATCAAGCGCTGGCGGCCAATCTGGAGGGGCCACGGCCCATTGCCGTTCTGAACCTGGGCGGTGTCGCCAATGTCACCTGGTTGGGCGACGGGCCGGAAGACATTCTGGCCTTTGACACCGGCCCCGCCAGCGGGGCGCTCGACGACTGGGTCCAGTCCCATAATGCCGGTCGAATGGACGCAGATGGTCGGTTGGCAAGAGCAGGGCAGGTCGATCAGGCGATCTTGGCCAAAATGCTCGACAATCCGTTTTTTGACCTGGCGCCCCCCAAATCCCTCGACCGTTTGGATTTTCGCATGGACCCGGTCGCAGGCCTGAGCCTCGAAGATGGGGCGGCGACGCTTACCGCTTTCACGGCAGCCTGTATTGAGCGGGCGACAGAACACTTGCCGTCCAGACCCCATAAATGGATTGTATGCGGCGGCGGGCGCCACAACCCGGCTATTCTAGATGAACTGCGGACACGTCTCGGCGTGGCGGTCGAGCCTGCTGAGAGTGTGGGGTGGCGCGGCGACGATATTGAGGCGGAAGCGTTTGCCTATCTGGCGGTCCGTTCGCTGCGTGGCCTGCCCCTCAGTGTCCCGGGCACCACTCGGGTACCTGCGCCACAGACCGGCGGCGTACTCCACCGTGCCGAGAAAATGCCCGCCTAAAGCATTTCTAGGGTGAGGCCGAAGCCGCCATGGGTTTAAGGCAAGGCCGAACGGGGACGCCGGTTCACCGCCAAGGGGTTTAGGCGGAAATGCGACAAACGAATACTAGCTTGCTTCTTCTTCCTCGGCCTCTGGCGCGGGCGCGAGGCGTTTGTCGAGATAGCCCCCGACAACAGCCAGCATTTCTTCCATGTGATCATCATAGAAATGGTTGGCCCCAGCGATGGACTGGTGTTCGATCACGATGCCCTTCTGGGTTTTGAGACGCTCAACTAGGCGCAGCACGTCGGCTTCAGGGGCGACTTGATCGACGCTGCCGGACGTAATGAGGCCGGAGGACGGGCACGGTGCCAGGAAAGAAAAGTCATACATGTTGGCAGGCGGTGCGATGGAAATAAAACCGTCAATCTCAGGCCGGCGCATCAGAACCTGCATCCCGATCCACGCGCCAAAGGAAAATCCGGCGATCCAGCATTGGGGCGCTTCGGCATGCTGCGCCTGGAGCCAATCGAGCGCGGTCGCTGCATCTGAGAGTTCGCCAATGCCGCCGTCAAAGACCCCCTGACTGCGGCCGACACCCCGAAAGTTAAATCGCAGAACGTTGAAGCCGCGATCGACAAACGTCTGATAGAGCGCATAAGCAACCGGATTGTTCATGGTCCCGCCAAACTGCGGGTGGGGGTGCAGCACCAGCGCCAACGGGGAGTTTGGCTTTTGACTGATGTGGTAACGGCCTTCGATCCGTCCCGCAGGACCATTGAAAATAACTTCCGGCATATTGTTTGTTCCTTGAACGTGCGGAAAAAAGGGCAGTTTTCTGCCATTTCGCCGCCATCCTCTATTCCCCAGTAAAATAATCAGCTATTAAAGCTGGAAGTCCGGGGATAAAGTTCTAAATACTTGACTACCAGGGTGGGTAAAAGAGCGGTTCGCTGCTTTTGTGCCCTAGCTGATTGTCTGAGGTGCCATGAAAGGCGCCGTTTCTTAACACAGGCAGCAGCCCAATGCGCAAGAAATTGGTACCGCGTTTGAATTTGGCCTGGTCATAGTCTCGAAAGCCCTTGTGTAGGGCATCACGGGGCAATGTGGGTGGGAAGAGGTGGCAGAGTGCCGCGCTCAATACCAAAGGAGAGAAGTTTTGAAACTGACCACAAAAGGCCGTTATGCCGTAATGGCGATGACCGACCTGGCGAAACACAGCGAGGGACGCCCGGTCTCATTGGCAGACATTGCGTCACGCCAGGAAATCTCGCTTTCATATCTAGAGCAATTGTTCGCCCGGCTGCGCCGTGGCGGATTGGTGCGTTCTGTTCGGGGACCGGGCGGCGGATATCTGCTTGCGCGCTCCATGGAAGACACACGCATCTCTGATGTCATCCTGTCCGTTGATGAACCTATGTCAGCGACAAGATGCAAATCCAACTCAGCAACCGGCTGTCTTTCGGATGGTTCGCGCTGCCTGACCCATGATTTGTGGGACGAGTTGGGCCATCAGATCCATCTCTATCTGGACAGTGTTTCACTGCAGGATGTGATGAACCGGCAGGTTCGCCGGACGGCACATCAACAGGAAGCCGCACCATCAGTGGTGCAGGAAGCAACACCAGCAATGGCAATATCGGAAGCCCGGGAACTTGCCCTTGATGTGGCAGGTTGACACCTAGCCTCTAACCGCGGCCCTGACATAAAAACCAGCTTTGGAACTTGGCCGCCAAAGAAGAAATGACTGCACCAGCCGATGACAGGTGAGCGTACATATCTCGATTACAATGCGACCGCGCCCTTGCGCCCGGAAGCATACGAGGCTGTGTGCGCGGCAATGGACGGCATCGGCAACGCGTCATCAGTTCACAAAGAAGGCCGAGAGGCACGCGCGCTCGTTGAAAACGCACGAGAGGCGGTAGCGACCCTTGTCGGTGTCGCACCCGATTGCGTGACGTTCACCAGTGGCGGGACCGAAGCGAACCATCTGGCTTTCCGTCAGGCTGCAGAGCGCGGCGCGACAGATATTCTTTATTCAGCCGTTGAACATCCTTCTGTTGGGGAAGCAGCCAAGCTTGCCGCCGCAGAAGCGAAGCTTCCGGTGATGGAAATACCAGTTGACGAAAATGGGCGCGTTTCATCCGCCGCCCTCAAAGATCTGCTCGATAGAGCGGGAGATCGTCCGTTTGTGTCCGTAATGGCGGCCAATAATGAAACGGGCGTGCTGCAACCTTTGAAGCAAATCGCCGACTTGGTGCACGCCCATGGCGGTATCCTGCACACAGATGCCGTTCAGATTGTGGGGAAAGCGGCGTTCGACATGAAAGCTTCGGGCGCCGATATGGCGACGCTTTCAGCACACAAGATTGGCGGACCTTTGGGTGTCGGCGCCTTCGTGCTTGCAGAAGACGCCCATGTCGCCGCCCGGCAGACCGGCGGTGGTCAGGAACGCGGTCGTCGCTCTGGCACAGAAAACGTAAGCGGCATTGCCGGATTTGGTGCCGCGGCGTCTCTTGCACGAGACCTGGACGGCGCACAAAAGATGCTGGATCTAAGAGATCGTCTTGAAGCAAGCCTGCGAGCGTCAGTGCCCAACGTAGAGTTTTTCGGCGGCGGCGTTGAACGGCTTGCGAATACCAGCTGTTTGTCAGCGCCCGGTCTCAAAGCAGAAACGCTTTTGATGCAGCTTGATCTCGCAGGTCTTGCGGTGAGCGCCGGGTCGGCATGCTCCTCCGGCAAAGTCGCGCGCTCCCATGTGCTCGACGCTATGGGGGCGGACGAAGAACTTGCAGGCGGTGCGGTGCGCGTGAGCCTCGGCTGGAAGACAACGGAACAAGATATCGAAAAATTTTGCGCTGCCTGGATTAAGGCAGTTCAGATGAGTAAGCGAACCAGCAGCCCGGGCCCCCGCCTGGCTGCAGCGGAAGGGTAAGCGGTATGGTTGCCACACGGGAAACAGTTGAAGCCGTCGACGAGGTCGTCGGAAAATACAAATATGGCTTCTCGACAGACATCGAGTCCGAGAAAGCCCCAAAGGGTCTGAACGAAGACACGGTGCGGTTCATCTCGGCCAAGAAGAATGAGCCGGAATGGTTGCTGGAATGGCGGCTGGAAGCCTTCCGCCGTTGGCAGACCATGGAGGAACCTGATTGGGCGAAGGTCAATTACCCGAAAATCGACTATCAGGACGCTTATTACTATGCGGCGCCGAAGAGCGACGATGACCGTCCAAAAAGTCTCGATGAAGTCGATCCGAAGCTTCTCGAAACCTATGAAAAGCTCGGCATTCCGCTGGTCGAACAGATGGCGCTCGCCGGCGTCGCCGTTGACGCGGTGTTCGACAGCGTGTCGGTGGCGACAACTTTTAAAGAGCGCCTAGCCGAAGCCGGTGTGATTTTCTGCTCCTTCTCGGAAGCCGTGCAGGATCATCCGGAACTCGTTCGGCAATATTTGGGCACCGTGGTCCCCGTTACGGACAACTATTTTGCGACGCTCAATTCCGCGGTCTTCTCCGACGGCTCCTTCGTCTATGTGCCGAAGGGCGTGCGCTGCCCGATGGAACTCTCCACCTATTTCCGCATCAATGAAGCGGATACGGGACAGTTCGAGCGCACCCTGATCGTCGTGGAAGACGGCGCCTATGTGAGCTATCTCGAAGGCTGCACCGCGCCCATGCGCGATGAGCATCAGCTGCACGCCGCAGTGGTGGAGCTCGTCTGCCTGGAAGATGCGGAGATCAAATATTCGACCGTCCAGAACTGGTATCCCGGCGATGAAGACGGCAATGGCGGCATCTACAATTTCGTGACCAAGCGCGGCGATTGCCGCGGTAACAATTCGAAAATCTCCTGGACTCAGGTAGAGACCGGCTCCGCGGTGACATGGAAATACCCCAGCTGCGTTCTGCGCGGCGATAACTCTGTCGGTGAGTTCTACTCCATCGCGATCTCCAACAATCTGCAGCAGGTCGACAGCGGCACCAAGATGATCCATCTCGGCAAAAACACATCGAGCCGGATCATCTCAAAGGGCATCTCCGCCGGCCGTTCATCCAGCACTTATCGCGGGCTCGTGTCGGTTCACAAGAAGGCAGAAGACGCGCGGAACTTTACCCAGTGCGACAGTTTGCTCATCGGCGACCGCTGTTCCGCACACACAGTGCCCTATATTGAGAGCAAGAACCCAAGCGCGGTGTTGGAGCATGAAGCAACCACGTCGAAGCTCAGCGAAGACCAGCTCTTCTACTGCCGCCAGCGTGGCTTGGACGAAGAAGAAGCAGTGGCGCTGCTCGTGAACGGTTTCTGCCGTGACGTGCTGCAGCAATTGCCGATGGAATTTGCCGTTGAAGCCCAGAAGCTCGTGGGCATCAGCCTGGAAGGCAGCGTGGGCTAGAGCATTTCCAGCTGAAGTTGAAGCACTTCAGCGTCCGGAAATGCGGTGAAACAAGAATAGATGGCCCGCGCCAGAAGGAACGAATAAGAATGCTTGAGATCAAAGACCTCCATGCAAGTGTAGACGGGACCCCCATCCTGAACGGTATTTCGCTCACAATCGGTGAGGGTGAAGTGCATGCGATCATGGGCCCGAACGGATCCGGCAAGAGCACATTGTCCAACGTGCTGGCTGGCCGCGAGGACTATGAAATTACCAAAGGGTCAATCACCTATAAGGGCAAGGACCTGGCGGAGCTCTCGATCGAAGAGCGCGCGTCGGCGGGTATCTTCCTGGCGTTTCAATACCCGACGGAGATTCCGGGCGTCACGACCATGACCTTCCTCAAAACTGCGGTGAATGCGCAGCGCAAGGCACGCGGTGAAGATGAACTGGATGCGGTGAAGTTCCTGAAACTTGTGCGTGAGAAAGCCAAAGAGCTCAAGGTGGACGAAGACATGTTGAAGCGCCCGCTCAACGTGGGCTTCTCCGGCGGTGAAAAAAAGCGGGCGGAAACGCTTCAGATGTCCTTGCTTCAGCCCTCGCTGGCTGTGTTGGATGAGACGGATTCGGGCCTGGATATCGATGCGCTCAAAATCGTGGCGGATGGCGTGAACCGGATGCGCGCGCCCGACCGTTCGATGATTGTGATCACGCACTACCAGCGCTTGCTGGATTATATTGTGCCTGACCATGTCCATGTGCTCGCCAAAGGCAAGATCATCCGCTCAGGCGGCAAGGAACTCGCGGCGGAGCTGGAAGCATCGGGCTATGGCGATTTGACTGAGAGTGCAGCATGAGCGATCAGGCTGAAGCATATCTGGACGCCAACAGCGTCACTGATGAGGGGCCTGCCTGGCTTGACGTTCGGCGGAACGCGGCGCGTGCAAGCTTTGCAGACGCGGGATTCCCCCATCGCCGCGTGGAAGCCTGGCTCTATACAGACCTTTCGCGCTTGGTGGCCAAGGCAAACTGGCATCCCGCTGTCGCTCATGAAGGCGCCGTCCTGGTGCCAGAGGGCCGGAGCAATCCGTTTGCGGGAATTGAATCCCACAAGCTTGTCTTTGTGAACGGTTTCTTCCGTCAGGACCTCTCAGAGTTGGATGACCTGCCTGCGGGTGTCGAAATCCTTCCGCTTGAACAAGCATTGAAGCGCGGAACGAAGTTTGAAAACGCGTTTGATGCAAATGGCCCGGAAGCGATGGCCCCCATAGCGGCCTTGAACACGGCGTGCGCGAAAGATGGCGCCGTCATTAGATTGGCCGATGGCGTTCAGCTTGATCATCCGGTGCAGCTCATCCATTACACCCCAGACGGACGTGAAACGGCCGCTCATACGCGAAATGTGATTGAGCTGGGCGCACGTGCGTCCATGACACTGCTCGAGGCGCAGATCGGCTGGGGCGGCGCTTACCTTGTGGATCGCGTCACAAATCTGAACCTGGCCGAGGGTGCTTCGCTCACCCACATCCGGTTGGAAGACGAAGATGCCGACGCAGTTCACTTGGCGACCGTGCTGGGTGACATCGCATCAGACGCGTCCTACGTGGCGAATACGCTAGCGATCGGCGGACGCGCGGGAAGGCTGCAGTCGGCCCTCCGCTTCACCGGCAAAGAGGCCCATGCTGAGAGCAACACAGCCTACCTGCTTCGGGCGGCGCAACATTTGGACTCCACCGTCGTCGTAGATCATGCGGTTCCGGGTTGCACGAGTGGTGCCTTGGCGAAGGGTGTGCTCGACGGAGAGGCCACCGGCGTGTTTCAGGGCAAAGTCATCGTCGCGCCGCATGCTCAGAAGAGCGACGCCAGGCAGATGAGCAATGCGCTGCTGCTTTCCAGAGATGCGGCAATGAATGCCAAGCCTGAGCTCGAAATCTACGCCGATGATGTTCAATGTGCCCACGGCAGCACGATCGGCGAACTCGACAATGATGCGCTTTTTTATCTGCGTTCGAGAGGCATCGAAGAAAAGGTCGCCCGCCAGATGTTGATTTCAGCTTTCTTAGGCGATGTGTTGGAGCAGATTTCCCATGAAGTCGCCCGCGACGCACTAAGCGCGAGAGCGGCGGAATGGTTCGCGGGCGAAACCGCGCTCAACATTGCGGGGGAGGTGTAAAGTATGAGTATGATCGATAGCACCACGCCTTTGGCCCCGAAATTCGACGTTGAAGCCGTCCGGCGGGACTTTCCGATCCTGTCGAGAGAGGTTTATGGCAAACCGCTTGTTTATCTGGATAATGCGGCATCTGCCCAGAAGCCCAGCGTCGTGATTGATGCGGTGCGTGGCACGTACGAGAATGAATACGCGAATGTACACCGCGGCCTGCATTATCTTTCAAATGAAGCGACACAGAAGTTCGAAGATTGCCGTGAGAAGGTGGCGGCCTTTTTGAACGCGGCATCCTCTGACGAGATCATCTTCACCAGCGGGGCGACCGACTCGATCAATCTTGTCGCGGACAGTCTCGGATCGGAAATGGAAGAGGGCGACGAAATCATCCTCTCCGTGCTGGAACATCATTCCAACATTGTGCCTTGGCATTTCCTGCGGGAACGTAAAGGCGTGGTCCTGAAATGGGTGCCGGTGAGCGATGAAGGCGACCTGCTCATTGAAGAATACCAGAAGCTCTTCTCGGCACGCACGAAGCTGGTCGCTGTAACGGGCATGTCCAACGCCCTTGGCGCCATTGCCCCAACGAAGGAAATGGTCCGGATCGCCCACGATCATGAGGTTCCCATCCTGATTGACGCAAGCCAGCGAGTCGTTCATATGGCGACGGATGTGCGAGATCTTGATTGCGATTTTCTCGCCTTTACCGGGCACAAGCTCTACGGGCCCAGCGGGATCGGTATCTTGTATGGAAAACGCGACAGGCTCGCGGCCATGCGCCCTTATCGCGGCGGCGGTGAGATGATCCGTGAAGTGAAAATGGACATGGTGACCTATGGGGAGCCGCCCCATCGTTTTGAGGCCGGCACACCGCCGATCGTTCAGGCCATTGGTCTGGGTGCCGCGGTCGATTACGTCTCATCCCTTGGCATGGATGCCATCTATGCCCATGAAAAAGAGCTTTTGGCTTACGCCACTGAGCGTCTGTCCGAAATCAATTCCCTGAGGATATTAGGGACAACGCCTCAAAAAGGCGCGATCGTCTCTTTTATTGTGGAAGGCGCACACCCACATGACGTCTCAACCGTGATTGACAGGGCCGGCGTGGCGGTGAGAGCAGGTCACCATTGCGCGCAGCCGCTCATGGACCGTTTTGATGTGACAGGCACGTGCCGCGCGTCATTTGCGATGTATAATACCAAGGCTGAAGTCGATGCGCTCGCGGACGCGATTGCGGGTGCCATCAAGTTCTTCAGTTGATGAATGAGAGAATAAGTGGATCAGGATATGACAGAAGATCTGCCGCAGGAGGCCCAGAAAGCCCAGGAGACGATGGCAGAAGCAACACCGGACAATGCCGGTGAGGCTGCGTCACAGTCGGCTATTCCAGCTGATGAATTGGCGCGTCTGACCGACGATCTGATCGGGGCGATTAAGACGGTCTATGATCCGGAGATCCCGGTTGATATTTACGAGCTCGGCCTGATTTACAAAATCGATGTCTCGGATGATCGCGACGTCGTGGTTGATATGACACTGACCGCGCCTGGATGCCCGGTTGCTGGCGAAATGCCGGGCTGGGTCGCAGATGCGATCCGCTCGGTAGACGGAATTTGTGATGTGGATGTTAATCTGGTGTTTGATCCTCCGTGGGATCCTGGCCGGATGAGCGATGAAGCGCGTGTCGCGCTCAATATGTACTAAGCACTTTCGAGCCAAAAGTCGCAGACTTTTGCGGTTCGGAAATGCGATTTGAAAGAAGAAGCTGATCGGAGTTGCTATGACGACGGTGAGAGAAAGACCTAAAGCAGTCACCTTGACCGACCGCGCCGCGGAGCGGGTCAAAGCGATCATGGAGAACGCTGAGGAAGATTTCGTCGGCGTGCGCATCGGCGTGGAGACAGGCGGCTGCGCAGGCATGGCATATACCATGGACTATGCGGAAGACATCGCGCCCCTCGATGAAGTGGTCGAAGACAAGGGCGTGCGTATTCTCATCGACCCCAAAGCCGTTCTCTTTCTCATTGGCACGGAAATGGACTGGGAGCAGGACACCTTCACCAGCGGCTTCAAGTTCAATAACCCGAATGCTGTTGATGCCTGTGGCTGCGGAGAGAGTTTCACGATCACGCCTGCGACGGCCTCTAACTAACGAGACACATGGCGGTTAGCCCTGAGTACAAAGCCTTTGTGCTAGAGGTCCTTGAGCCGCTCGGCGGCATCCGAATTCGGAGCATGTTTGGGGGCGCCGGTGTGTATTATCGCGACCTGATGTTTGGCCTCATCGCCAGCGAGACGCTCCACTTCAAAGCAGACGAAATCAACAAAGGCGCCTTTGAGGACGAAGGCATGCCGCAGTTCCTGTATGAAGCGCCGCCGAAAGACGGAAAAGCGGGACGCAAGATCTCCATGTCCTATTGGGAGATACCGGACCGATTGTACGACGAGCCGGAAGAACTGATTGAATGGGCAAAAGAGGCCATAGAAGCGGCAACTCGGAATAAGAAGGCTAAGCCCAGGAAACCGCGAAAAAGACGGAACACCACCAAAAAGTAAGGGCCGCTTCATCTAGAAGCAGCCCTTGTCTATCGGAACCTTTGGTCAGGCTCATTCGCCCTTAAATTCCGCCGGGCGTTTCTCAAGGAAAGCTTTCACACCCTCTTTGAAGTCGTCACTTCGGCCGGCTTGCCGTTGAAGTTGGCGTTCGAGATTGAGCTGCTCTTCATAAGTATTGTCATCGCTCTCCCAATAGAGCTGACGAATGAGGCCGAGCGAGAACGGTCCGTCGGCCAATTGACGGGCGACTTTCTCAGTTTCTTCCGGCAGGGCATTGTCATCAAACACTCGGTTGACCAATCCCCATTGCAGAGCGGTCTCCGCAGGGAGTTTTTCGCCCATCATGGAAAGTTCCATGGCTCGAGCGCGGCCAACAAGGCGCGGCAAAAGCCAGGTTGAACCGCCATCAGGCACAAGCCCGATGCGTCGGAACGCTTGCAGGAAGTAAGAAGACCGCGCGCAGAGAATCATATCTCCCATCAGGGCGAAGCTCATGCCCACGCCTGCGGCTGCGCCATTCACCGATGTTACGAGCGGGAAGGGAAGGTTGCGCAGGCGGCGCAGGAAAGGGTGGTAGGCTTTTTCAAGCGCGGAGCCCGCATCGGGGTTTTTGGGCTGCGGTCCTTCGTTCCGTCCCTGAAGGTTGGCCCCGGCGCAAAAACCGCGTCCTTCGCCTGTAAGAATGAGGCAGCGCACATTGCTGTCCGGGTCCTCAACCACATCCATGGCCTCTTCAAGGCCCTGAAGCATCTCCATGGAGACCGCGTTCATTACTTCTGGATGGTTGAGCGTCAGCGTCGCAATCCCATCTTCGATTTCTAAGCGTACATGTTGAAAGTCCATCACTTTCTCCCTGATTGTTTAGCTGCAGTTTAGCCTGCAACGAATTCTGGTTCTTTCTTTTTGAGAAAAGAGACGACCCCTTCAGCGAAGTTCGGATGGTCTCCGAGCATGCCTTGCGTATCGCGCTCATAGTCCAATTGCTGCGCAAGTGTGTTGTGTTCGGCCATGTCCAAAGCCTTTTTGATTTCAGCAAATGCGTTGGTTGGGCCAGCAGCGAGCTGTGTTGCGTAGCCAGTCGCCGTCTCCTGGAGCTTATCATCATCCACACACTCATAGATCAGGCCCCACTCGGCGGCGGTTTCCGCCGGAAGCTTATTGCCTAAAAGGGCAAGCGCGCGGGCACGTGCACGACCGACAAGATGAGGGGTGAACCAGGTGCAGCCCATATCTGGGATGAGCGCCAAACGAGGTCCGAATACTTGCACAAACTTGGCGGAGCGCGCGGCAATCACAATGTCGCCGGCGAGCGCAAGGCCAACACCGCCTCCGGCCGTCATACCATTGACAGCGGTCACCACAGGCTTGGGCACTTCTGAAAGCTCACGCACCATGGGGTTAAACCCGATATCCATCCCATGCGCGACGCGTTCACCGCGGGACATACCATCATCACCGGCGACATTGGCGGAAAGATCGGCGCCGGCGCAAAACCCTCGACCCTCGCCGGTGACGAGTAGAACACGTGCCGCATCGTCCGCCGCAAAGTCTGCCACCGCCGAGCGAACCTCGGCGATCATCTCCATATTGATGCTGTTTAAAACCTCAGGCCGATTAAGTGTCAGACGGCCAATGCCTTCCGACACTTCATATGTAATCGTTTCCATAAGTCCTCGTCCCGTAAGTGCTCGTTATTGCCGACGACACGCCTCCTGCTCGTGCTGTGAGCTTTGGGCGCGCCAAATTGGCGCAAACCTTAACGGCAGGCGACGAGAGACGGAAGTGGATTAGATGTTTCAGTGGGAAAGGTGGGCCGACGCGACGTAAACGCCGACCTCTGAGTCCGCGGAAATCAGCCGGCGGCCTGAGCGGCGTCGGCTTTGGGCGCTTCAGTGGCGGCAACAACCCGGTTGCGGCCCTGCTCTTTGGCCTCATAGAGCGCCGCGTCCGCGCGAGCAATCATCGCTTGGGGTGTATCTCCCATGCCAAACTGAGCAACGCCCAGGGACATGGTCACTCGCCCGAGGTTTTCGCCGGTAGATTTTTTGACGAGTTCGCGGGATTTGACTGTCTCACGAATGTGGTTGGCCAGTTTAATCGCATCTTCCAAAGCGGTGTTTGGAAGGATCATCGCGAATTCCTCGCCACCATAACGAGCAGGGGTGTCCTGACCTTTCACATTGCTTTTCAGGCAGCGGCCGACAAGACGGAGAACCTGGTCGCCGGCCTGATGGCCAAATGTGTCGTTGAATTTTTTGAAGAAATCGATATCTGCCATAGCGAGACACAGATCTTCGCCGTTTTGTGAAGCAGCTGCGATTGAGCTTAGAAGAACCTCGTCAAACGCCTTACGATTGGCAATACCTGTAAGTTGGTCGGTCAGTGCCTCGGTTCGCGCCTGCGCTAGGTTGCTCCGCAATTCTTCGACTTCGCCTTTTGACTCAGTAAGTTTCTCTTCAAGTTCACGCGACCGGGATTCCATCTGCTTTGTCGCTGCGACAATCGTCTCAACGACCTGTCCCAGATCCGCCGCAGAAATCTCGCTGGAGAGAGCGTCGGTCACTCCCTGCATCGATTTGCCAAATCGGCTGGTATCCCCTGATACGCTTGCGATCAGTTCAATGACATTGTCTATTTTTCCGGTCAGCTGATCACCAGCTTCAATAGTTGTGTCAGCTAGCTGTTCCTCTGGCGCGCACAGAAGCGACTCGAGTTCATACATGAAGGGAGAATCGAATGGTCGCGATGCTTCAATTCGCTCATTGATCTTTTGATTTATTTCCGGGTTCTCACCAGAGGCGTACGCATACCAGACGCTGTAAGCGTTGGGTGTTGGCTCAATACTATTATCACCCATCAGCTGCATGGCTTTTGAGCCAAATGCCGAAGCTGGTGATGTGTTGGTCGCTGATACCACGATACTTCCCCGGATCAGATGGATTATCCCTAGGCCTATTAATCTACGCAGCCTTTATTACGCGATCGTAAATTTTGAGACATTCATAGGGCAAAACCCCGGGAAATCCTGGGGAAAACCCGCTGTTTAATGCGGTTTTGACGGTATAGCGTGATGTGAAAGGCGATGTTAGTCTCCATGCCAAGGGAGACAGCGGTGGCGTCGACTTGCAGCCGCGTGGACTCAGAACACCAGCCTCTGAGGAAGCAATCAGGGGTGCGGAAGCAACAAAATGCGGCCGGGGCCGCCATTCGGAGGAACAAATGAGCGTAGCTGAAGACACAAGAGGTTCGGACGCGGACTCGGCCGGCAGTGCAATCAGAGAGATCGTCGACCGCCAGAAACAGGCACATATCAAAGAGGGCGCGCCAAGTCTGGAACGACGGATTGACTGGATCGATCGCGCGATTGCTCTCCTGGTGGATAACCAGAAAGAGCTGGCAGAAGCCATGGCCGCCGACTTTGGGCATCGGAGCATCGAACAGTCGCTTCTCACCGACATTATGAGCTCGATCGGGCCACTGAAACATTCAAAGAAGCACCTCAAACAATGGATGAAACCTGAAAAGCGGAAAGTCATGTTCCCGCTTGGTCTTCTTGGTGCGAAAGCGCGGATTGAGTATCAGCCAAAGGGTGTCGTTGGGGTCATCAGCCCTTGGAACTTCCCGGTCAATCTTACATTTGTGCCCCTGTCAGGCATTTTTGCTGCAGGCAACCGGACGGTGATCAAGCCTTCTGAATATACGCCCGTCACCTCCGACGTGATGGCGCGGCTGTTCCGGGAAGCCTATGACGAAACAGAAGTGGCTGTGGTGACCGGTGGTCCAGCCGTTGGTGAAACCTTTTCGCGCCAGCCCTTCGATCATCTCCTTTTTACCGGTGCGACGTCTATTGCGCATCATGTGATGCGGGCAGCTGCTGAAAACCTGGTGCCGCTGACGCTGGAACTGGGCGGAAAATCGCCGGTGATTGTTTCTAAGAGTGCTGACGTGGATGACGCGGCCGCAAGAATCATGAACGGCAAGACGTTGAATGCCGGCCAGATTTGCTTGGCGCCGGATTATGTCTTCGTGCCGGAAGGCAAGGTTGATGCTTTTGTGGGTGCGGCGGAAAAATCAGTCGCGAAGATGTATCCGACGCTCAAAGACAATCCCGACTACACATCGATCGTCAATCAGCGGCACTTTGATCGCCTCAATGGCTATATCGAAGATGCAAAAGCCAAGGGTGCCAAGATTGTGGAAGTCAATCCGGCCAATGAGGATTTCTCTCAGCAACAAGCCCACAAAATTCCGCCGACCATCGTGCTAGACCCGACAGAGGACATGACAATCATGCAGGAGGAGATTTTTGGTCCCTTGCTGCCGGTGAAAACCTACAAAGAGAGCGACGAGACCATTGACTACATCAATGAGAACGATCGTCCTCTCGGCCTCTATTATTTTGGAGAGGACAAGGCGGAAGAAGACAAGGTGATGAAAAACACGACCGCAGGTGGTGTGACCGTCAACGATGTCATCATGCATATCTCCCAGGAAGATCTGCCGTTTGGTGGGATTGGTCCGTCCGGCATGGGCGCCTATCACGGGTTCGATGGCTTCAAAGAGTTTAGCCACGCCAAGTCGATCTACACCCAGTCTAAGTCCAAGATGGTGGCTGAAATGTTCCGTCCGCCATATGGGGACAAGACGCGGAAAACTCTGGCAAGCCAGATCAAGAAATAGACGGATCACCGTCAAACAGAAGGGCAGCTCCCAATAGGAAGCTGCCCTTTTTCGTGAGCGTCAGAGAGTTATCGCACGCCCAACCGCCTGATGGACGCAGGTGTGTAGCGATCCTCACGTAATTCTGTCGCGAAGAAGTTCACCGCCGGCTCCTGGTTGATCATGCCCCCCATCAGGTAGCGCCCATTGGTGAGGTCGTAATAGGCCATGCCCGCACCAGCGCAGAGCGGCACTTCATAAGCGGTTTTCGGGAAACCTTCCTGCGTACGCCAAAGCTGGCCACGCGTATCGTAGAGTTCTGTGGCGATAACGCCCCAACTGTCTTCCTGCAGATACATGCGCCGCCGTTGGTACACGTGACGTGTCGCCGGCTTCAGGTTGGCTTCGATCACCCAGGCGCGCTGGAGTTCGTAGCGTGTGTGCTCTTGGTTGATATGGCGCGCGGTAATGATGTCGTCATACTCCAGCGCATCAGATCCCAGCCGGTAGTTGTTGTTTGGCAGGTAATATTCATTCTTGCCGATCACGGTCCAATCATAACGGTTGGGCGAGCCGTTATAGCCGCCCAGACTATCCACGGTGAACATGCCATCCGAATTCACACCCGGATTGTCATACGCAATGTTCGGCGCACGGCGGACGCGGCGCGTGCCGGGGCTGTACTGCCAGGCCAGACGCGGCTGCTTCGCCATATTGATGGTTTCGTGCACAAGCGTCACATTTCCGGCACGTCGTGCTGGCGCCACCGTGTGAGCGATATAGAGCGCCCAGATATTCTCCAAGTCTTCTGCCTTGTCTTTAGACGGATCATTCCAGGCGACAATTGCCTCATCCTGAACAGTGTAAAGTGTGTAGTCGCCGCTCGCGGTTGGAACCGCTGCCGCATATTGCCGAGTCGCTTTGTAATTGATGAAAACCAGCATGTGGTTCCAGATGATCTCAAGCGCGTTGTTCGGGATCGGGAAGGGCTTTGACATGATGGCGCCGTTCACGCCATTGCCGCCTTCCGCCAGTTCGCCCACCAGCGCATTATTTCGTGCCGCCGCGAACACATTATCCGGGAAGGTGCACGTCCGACGGGTTTTGTAGACCGGCATGAAGTAAGAGCTGCCATAGATGTCGAGCAGCGCTTTGTGCGCGCCCGTCAACCGGTCCGCATATTGCGCGGCATTGTTCGCATCGATCGTAAACAGAAGCGGATCGTTCGCGAACGGATCCGGGTGATGCATGCCCACCTGATAAGTCACGTTGGACGGCGGGGAGCTGAGGCCACCCGTCCAGGCCGGGATCGACCCGTCGGCATTGCCGCCTTTTTCTGCGCCGAGTGGTGTCAGGTCACGTCCCAGTCGAGCGGCCTGGCTTTCTGGGACTTTCGCGATCGCGGCTGAGGTGACGCCAATCCCCGCAGCAACCAGCACGGCCAGCACAGCCCTGTGCAACATCCCCATAACTCCCTCCCATTTAGTAATGGCTTTTTACTAAATGAGGATGCGCTATTCGAGGGTCAACTTCAACCTAATATTGCCCGTCATTCAGGAGGACTTGAGACTGGCCCCACCGGCGAGGGGAGAACCGTTCAATAAGGGCGGCAGGCGAGCTAGGCGTCGACGGTTTCAACCTCTTCGACATCGGCTTCCGCTGTGGCACGGCGCACGATGGGGCGAGCGATGAAGGCAGGCATATGGCCACCAAAGGGGTCCCGGCTTTTCTTCCCGCGCACGGGCTTGGCATCTGACCCTGATCCCTCGTCTGCCTGAACAGCTTCTGGAGCGCTCTTTGCTTTCTCTGCTGCAGTCTTACGTGTCCGCGTCCGCTTGGGCTTCGGTGCATCCTCTTTGGTGCCTTCCACCGCGGGCTCTTCTGCGCTCGGTGCGTCAGCCGCTGCCTCAGAAGCGGCTTCCTGCGCATCTTCTGTTTTCTTGCGGCGGCTACGGCGCGGTTTTTTCGGTGCATCTTCTTTGTCGTCCGACGCCTCAGCTTCAGCTTTGGCAGCGTCCGCCGGTTTTTTGCCCTTTTTGCCGTAAGGCGTGTCGTCGTCGATTTCTTTGGAGATCAGTTTCTCAATGGCGATGAGGTATTTGCCGTCTTCCTTCGTCGCCAGCATGAAGGCAGCGCCTTCGCGGCCTGCGCGACCGGTCCGGCCGATCCGGTGCACATAGTCCTCCGCGTGGGAGGGCACATCGAAATTCACCACATGGCTCACGTCGGGAATGTCCAGGCCGCGCGCGGCGACATCACTGGCAACAAGGATCTGGATGTCATTGTTCTTAAAGCCGTCCAGCGTGCGCATCCGCGTGCTTTGGTCCAGGTCGCCGTGGAGGCACCCGGCAGAGAAACCATGCTTTACCAGAGACCGATGAAGGATGCCCACATCACGCTTGCGATTACAGAAGACGATGGCGTTCTTCACGTCTTCGGTTTTCAGAATGTCGCGGAGGACCTCTCGTTTATCGAGGCGGTGTGTTTTGACGAGTTTCTGCGTGACCGTTGAGGCAGTGGAAGACGCGCGCGCCACTTCAATGCGCACAGGGTCTTTCAAAAAGGCTTTTGTCAGGCGTGTAATTTCTGGCGGCATGGTCGCCGAGAAGAAAAGCGTCTGACGCTTACCCGGAATGAGCTTGCAGATACGCTCAATGTCGGGAATGAAACCCATATCGAGCATCCGGTCGGCTTCGTCGATTACGAGCGTCTGAACACCTGTGAGCAGGACTTTGCCGCGTTCAAAATGATCGAGCAGGCGTCCTGGCGTTGCAATCAAGACATCCACCCCACGGTCCAGCTTCTTTTCCTGGTCACCGAAGGAGACGCCGCCAATGAGCAGGGCCATCGTCAGCTTGTGGTTCTTGCCATAGACTTCGAAGTTCTCGGCGACTTGCGCTGCGAGTTCACGCGTCGGTTCTACGATGAGCGAGCGGGGCATCCGCGCGCGGGCGCGACCACGGCTAAGCTTTTCGATCATGGGGAGCGTGAAGGAGGCGGTTTTGCCGGTGCCCGTTTGGGCGATCCCCAGAATATCGCGCCCTGCGAGCGCTTCTGGAATAGCTTGCGCCTGAATGGGGGTGGGGTGGGTGTAGCCGGCCTCGCCGATCGCATCCAGGACCTTGGGTCCAAGGCCCAAATCATCAAACGTCTTTTTGGGCTCACTGCCCGTGTCGTCAGCTGTCATATGTCTCTGTTCTGCCGTTTCAAATATGCCGCGAGACGACCACCCGGATGGTGAAAAGCTCAACGGCGCTGGCAGCTAGAGTTCAGCGCTGCCATACGAATTGGCCGGAACATAAGGGCTGACAGGGGAATGTCAACAAAACGGCCACAGGTTTCGTGGTTTTAGGGCAACAGTTAGAACGGCAAGCCTAATTTGCCGTCGCATGGCACTTAAATGTCCAGATCTGTCGCGAATTCGGCGCGTTCCTGGATGAATTTGAACCGCAATTCCGGTTTGTTTCCCATCAGTCGAGCGACAGAGGAGCGGGTTTCGGCGACTTCTTCCTCCGGCATCACAACCTGCAACAGCGTGCGCTTGGCCCGATTCATGGTTGTCTCTTTGAGCTGCGCGGGGAGCATTTCCCCCAGGCCCTTAAAGCGGCTGATTTCAATTTTGCCGCGTCCCGAAAACTCATTCTCGACGAGCGCATCCTTGTCTGCGTCGTCCCTGGCATAAGCCGTCTTGCCACCTTGCGCAATTTTATAGAGCGGCGGCACGGCGAGGTAGAGATGACCGGTGCGAATAAGCTCCGGCATCTGCTGAAAGAAGAAGGTGATGAGGAGCGAGGCGATGTGCGCGCCGTCGACGTCCGCATCGGTCATGATGATGATCTTCTCATACCGCAGGTCTTCATTACGGTAATACTGCCCCGGACGGACGCCCAGCGCCTGAATGAGGTCGCTGATCTGCTGGTTCTGGGACATCTTGTCTGCAGACGCGCTCGCCACGTTCAGGATTTTTCCCCTTAGGGGCAGGATGGCTTGCGTCTTCCGGTCTCGCGCCTGCTTGGCAGAGCCGCCGGCGGAGTCGCCCTCAACGATAAAGAGTTCGGACCCCGCAGCCCCAGACTGGGAACAATCGGCAAGCTTGCCCGGCAGGCGGAGCTTTCGCGTCGCTGACTGACGATTGACCTCTTTTTCCTGCTTGCGACGCAGCCGTTCCTCGGAACGATCAATCACCCACTCCAGAAGTTTCGCTGCCTGTTGCGGGCGTTCCGACAGCCAGTGATCGAAATGATCGCGGATGGCACCCTCAGCGAGTTTCTGCGCGGAGACGGTTGCGAGCTTGTCTTTCGTCTGGCCGACAAACTCCGGTTCGCGGATGAAGACGGAAAGCATTGCGCCCGCTGACGTCAGCACATCGTCTGCGGTGATCTGGGCGGCTTTCTTGTTGTTCGTCAGCTCTCCATAGGCTTTGAGGCCTTTGGTGAGGGCCGCGCGCATGCCGGCTTCGTGGGTCCCGCCGTCTGCGGTGGGGATGGTGTTGCAATAAGAAGAGATGAAGCCATCGCTATTGTACCAGCCAATCGCCCACTCAACGGTGCCATGGCCGCCATTCTCGCGCTTCACACGGCCGGTGAAAGGCTCAGCGGTGACGGACGTCAGACCTTCTGTGGAAACGGTGAGATAATCCACCAGCCCGTTCGGGAAATGGAGCACGTCTTTCGCCGGTGTTGGGTCTTTGTCGCCCACCAGAGATGGATCGCAGGACCAGCGGATTTCCACGCCGCCAAAGAGATAGGCTTTGGACCGGGCCATCTTGTAGAGGCGGGCGGGCTTGAATTTGAGTCCGCCTTTGAAAATCTCGGCGTCCGGGTGGAACGTGACCGTCGTGCCGCGTTTGTTTTTGACGGCGCCTTTTTTCTTCAACTTGCCTTTGGCTTTGCCGCGCGCAAATTCCTGCACATAGAGCTGCTGGTCGCGAGCCACTTCTACAGTAAGCGTGTCCGACAGCGCGTTCACGACGGACACGCCGACACCGTGCAGGCCGCCGGAAGTTTCATAGGCATCGCCGCCGAACTTTCCGCCCGCATGAAGCGTGGTCATGATCACTTCAAGCGCAGACTTGCTCTTGAACTTAGGGTGTGGATCGACGGGAATGCCGCGGCCATTGTCTGACACTTTGAGGGAGCCATCCGCCGAGAGGTGAACGTCGATCCAGCTGGCATGGCCCGCGACCGCCTCGTCCATGGAATTGTCCAGGACTTCCGCAAAGAGGTGGTGCAGCGCCTTCTCATCGGTGCCGCCAATATACATGCCCGGGCGGCGTCGGACCGGCTCCAGCCCTTCCAGAACCTCAATGTCCTTGGCCGAATAGCCAGCCTTATTCGACGCTGTTTTCTTGGCGGCGGTCTTCGGTGCTGCTTTCTTCGCGGCTTTCGCTCCAGCGCGGGCCCCAGCTCGTGCCTTGGGCGTGCTGAAGAGATCGCCAGAATCTGATTTGTGAGAGGCGGCTTTGCTCTTGGACTTGGAGACCGTCTTGCGGGCCGTCGTTTTCTTTTTGGCGGGCATAAAAACTCAATGGAAAGGGGGGTCCGTGACCCCGAACCGAATCAAACCTCATTCTAACCCGGCTTGCTCGCTCCTGCGCATGAAACAAGAGATGTCATCCCCGGGCTTGTCCCGGGGATCCAGGGGCGACAAGCGAAGGCCGAGAATGTAGCCCTGGATTGCCGGAACAAGTCCGGCAATGACGCTTTTGTTTGGAAAAGCGCAGTGCCAGTTTCGTGCGGCAGCGCTGGCAAAAGCCGTCGAATGCCTCATATGATGTTCAGAAACAAAAATGCATCTGGGGAGGACCGACATGCCCACCATCAACGACCCGCTCACATTGCCTTGCGGCGTGACCCTCAAAAACCGCCTCTGCAAGGCGGCCATGACCGAAGGCCTCGGCGACCCGGACAACAAGGCGACCCACCGTCACGTCAATCTCTACAGACGCTGGGCGGAAGGTGGGGCAGGCATGCTGCTCACCGGGAATGTCCAGGTGGACCGCCGCTATATGGAACGTCCCGGCAATGTCGCCATTGACGGGCCCCAGTCGAATGAAGCGATTGCCGCTCTCCGTGCCTACGCGGATGCGGGCACCGCCAATGATACCCATCTCTGGATGCAGATCAGTCATGCGGGCCGTCAAACGCCAGCCTCTGTGGCGGCGGAGCCGGTCGGCCCTTCCGACATTGCCCTTGAAATGCCGGGCAGCCAGTTTGGCAAACCGCGTCCCCTCACAGGCGATGAGATCAGAGACGTGATCGGCCGCTTTGCTCATGCGGCGCAGGTCGCGCGGGACACGGGCTTCACCGGCGTGCAGGTGCACGGCGCCCATGGCTATCTCATCTCTGAGTTTCTGTCGCCGGACGTCAACACCCGAACAGACGAGTGGGGCGGAAGTCTCGAAAACCGTGCGCGGCTTTTGCTGGAGATCGTGCGGGCCGTGCGCGGCGCGGTGGGACCGGACTTTGCTGTTGCCGTCAAACTCAACTCGGCGGACTTCCAGCGCGGCGGCTTCTCCCATGAGGACTCGCTTCAGGTGGCGAAATGGCTAAACGACGAGACCGTCGACCTGCTGGAAATTTCCGGCGGCACTTATGAGCAACCGCGCATGGGCGGTTATGACGACATGACGCTTAATCCCGAGCGCTCGGAGAAGCGCGCAGAGAGCACCATCGCCCGCGAAGCCTACTTCCTGGAATATGCGACGGACATCCGCAAAGCCACCACCATGCCGCTCATGGTCACCGGTGGCTTCCGTTCAACGGAAGGCATGAACGCAGCGCTGGCATCGGGCGAGATGGACATGGTGGGCCTTGGCCGTCCGCTCTGTGTGGACGCCGACGTACCGAACAAGCTGCTCTCCGGCGCCATGACAGAGACACCGGCCTTCGAGAAGACACTGCGCATCGGCCCCGGATGGCTTGGGCCCCATTCTCCCTTCGCGCTCATGAAAGGTCTCAACGGCTGGGGGCAGCAGGGCTGGTTCTGCCTGCAGATACTGCGCATGGGCGACGGCCAGGACCCGGATACCAAAATGGGTGTCTTCAAGGCCTTCCGCGACTATGCCAAAAACGAAGCCCGCACGGCAGATGCGTTGGTAAGGTAGGATAGCGAGCACTATAGACGCAGTAGAGTTGAAGACATCTTCTGAGAGTTTTGGAGTTTGGTTATTATCGTATCCTGTAAGAAAGAAGGAACGACGCCCCGATGATTGGAATAGAACTCATCCCTTGGGGATTCGCGATCATAGGAACGATTATCGCGGGTGTAGCGGTGCAACGGCTCGAGGCAAAGCCTCGATTGCTGGTCTTCTACCCAGGACAACTTGCTTTCAACATCAGAGGCAACGCAGGGAATATCATTCCAATCCAAACTAACATAGTCACAGTCCAGAACGTTGGGCGTGCTGTTACCGAGAATGTAGAAATTGTTTTTTCCGCACATGTTCTGGATGATCAAATTCGTGTTACGCCGCCCCTACCTTTTGAAGTTACAGACCGACAAGGGTCGATGGTTATTGGCTTCCCGACACTTGGCCCCAAAGAACATGCGACCGTTCAACTGCTCTCGCTGAATGGCGATGTGCCTTTGGCCGAGCACGTGCGGTCCAAAGATGGTCCCGCTTTGAACATACCTGTTCAGTTGCAGCGTGTTTTCCCCGGTTGGGTCATCCAGTTTGTATTGCTACTGATGCTCGTGGGGTTTGCTACATCTCTTTGGTTTCTGGCTGCTTTCGCGCTGAAACTCTATGAAGTTATTGGAGTTTGATTTTTGCATAGGATTAGCTCTGCGCGTTCATGGCTTCAAACAATATGCATCTCTGCGGAGCACTGGACCCCCGGAACAAGACCGGGGGGACGAACTTTGTTCGGGCCATGACACCTTCGCTTCGCAAACCGGCAGAGAAATTAGATCCGGCAATGGCCGTCACCCCACCTACACACTCCGGCAATGAAACTGTCATGGGCGTCCTGCTAAGCAGAGGAGAGCTTCGGGGCTGATCGGCGGTAGTGAGTCGGCGCCCGCGAGGCGTCTCTTTTCGCTCACAAAGGCAGCCCCCATGCCCTCTACACCGGCGTCCGTAAAATCCGACCTTTCGTCCACTGCACTCAAAGACACGACCAGGCGTTTGAAGTCTGCTGTGCATCAGAACAAGGCGGCGTCGCGCGCCGGGTTCACGGAACGCTTCTTCACATTCGTCTTTAAAGGTCTCGTCTACCCGCAAATCTGGGAAGACCCGAACGTGGACATGGAGGCGCTGGCGCTCACCCCCAAGTCCCGCGTGCTCACCATCGCATCCGGCGGCTGCAACGTGCTTTCCTATCTCACCGCCAACCCCCGCGAGATTGTCGCCGTCGACTTGAACCGGGCACACCTGGCGCTGACGCGGCTGAAACTCACCGCCGCGCGAGAGCTTCCCAACTATGAAAGCTTCTACCGCTTCTTTGGGGACGCGGACCGCAAGTCCAACATCGCTGCCTACAAACGCTTTCTGCAGCCGAAGCTCGATGCGGAAAGCCGGTCCTATTGGGAAGGCCGCGACCTGATGGGTCAGCGCCGCTACACGCTCTTCTCCCGCGATCTCTATCACCACGGCCTTCTGGGCTATTTCATTGGCGCGGCGCACTTCATGGCGCGGCGCTTGGGCGTGGACCCAAGCGAGCTCACAAAAGCCCGAAGCCTTGCCGAACAGCGCTCCTATTTCGACCGGGTCCTGGCGCCGCTTTTTGACAAGCGGGTCGTGAAATGGGTGACCTCCAAGAAAATGTCGCTCTATGGCCTCGGCATTCCGCCGGCGCAGTATGAAGCCCTCGCGGCAGATGGCGGCGGGGACATGGCGGCCGTGCTGAAAGGCCGGCTTGAAAAACTCGTCTGTGATTTCCCCATGAACGAGAACTATTTCGCCTGGCAGGCCTTCGGCCGCGGCTATGCGCCCGCAGACGGTGATGCCTCGTCCGGTCCGGCGGGGCCACTGCCGCCTTATCTGCAGGCCAACCATTTCGCAGACATGCGCGACCGCGCGGACAGGGTGCGTGTCATGCACCGGTCCTTCACGGAACTCCTGGCGGACGAGCCGGAGCAAGCGTTCGACGCCTATGTTCTGCTCGACGCCCAAGACTGGATGACGGACCTGCAGTTGAATGAACTCTGGCGGGAGATCACCCGTACCGCGGAGCCCGGCGCCCGCGTCATCTTCCGCACGGCGGGCAGCGAGACAATCCTGCCGGGCAGGGTGGCCGACGAAACGCTCAACCGCTGGCATTACCATCGAGAAAAAAGTCTCGACTATACGGCTCGCGACCGTTCCGCGATTTACGGCGGCGTGCATCTCTACACGCTTGAGGGATAGGGCCATGAATGCGACCAGTGCCCTGATGGACAGCATCTATCGTCGCCAGCGGCATTTCTATGATGTGACGCGGAAATACTATCTGCTCGGGCGCGACCGCCTGATCGCCGAACTCGCCCCGCCGGAAGGCGGTATTGTGCTGGAGATCGGCTGCGGCACGGGCCGCAATCTCATCAAAGCGGCAAAGCGCTATCCCCATGCGCTTTTCTATGGCCTCGACATTTCCGCCGAAATGCTGATCACAGCGCGGGCAGAGATCAAACGGGCAGGGCTCACGGATCGGGTGAAGGTCGCGCAGGCGGACGCCACCGATTTCGATGCGGCTCACTTGTTCAACCGCGAGGCCTTTGACCGCGTCTTCTTTTCCTATTCGCTCTCCATGATACCAGACTGGGAAGCAGCGTTGACCCAAGGCTATGCGGTCACATCAGAAGGCGGCCGGCTGGTAGTTGTCGACTTCGGCGAACAGAAACGTCTGCCGCGCTGGTTTCGGCGGTTGTTGAGTTGGTGGCTCACTCTGTTCCATGTGGCCCCGAGGGCGGGTCTAGGCCCGGCCCTTGAACGCTTCGGCGGTGCAGAGCTGAAGCCGATCTATAGAGACTACGCCCGGATCGCTGAAGTGCCGCGCTACAGGGACACGCGCCCTATCGCGAAGGTTCCGGGCATAGAAGGCGCCTGACCGGCCCTCTTCGCGACAACGCTAATACACCTCCCAGTAGGGCGTGCCCTTGTACCGCTCGACCAGAAAGTCGACGAACGCCCGAACCCGATTGGAGAGGTGGCGGGTTGGTGGGTAGACGGCATAGGCGGCGAGACTTTGCCATTCATAGTCCGGGAACAGGTCAACCAAGGACCCATCGCGGAGTTCATTGTGAATGATGAAACAGGGTTCGATCAGAATACCTCTGCCCGCCAGGGCGGCATCTCTCAGAAACTCGCCATTGGTGCCCGCGAGTGTCGAGGACATTTTGATCGTCCCTTGCGATCCATCCGGCGCCGTGTAATGCCACGCCTTGTCCGGTCGATTGGTATAGCGAAGCTCCTGAAAGGCTTCGAGGTCCTTGGGTGTCTTCGGAAGGCCGTTCCGTTTAATGAAGTCAGGACTTGCGCAGGCCACGGATTTGATTGGCGCCAGCTTGCGCGCAACAAGACCGGAGTCGCGCAACTCGCCGATACGAATGGCGAGGTCCTGCCCCTCGGCGATGAGGTCGATGGTGCGGTCATTGAAATCCACATCAAACTGCACGTGCGGGTGGCTCTCCGTAAAGTCCATGATGGCAGGCCCAAGGTGGGCAACACCGAAGGACACAGGAGCGGCCACCTTGATGAGACCGGATAGTTCAGCCGTGTCCGAACTGATCGCGGTTTCCGTCTCCTTCCAGTCGGCCAGCAGGCGCAACGCCCGCTCGTAAAGCGCCTTGCCTGAGTCTGTGAGGGTGATCTGACGTGTGGTGCGGGTCATCAATTGCACGCCGAGGCGTGTCTCCAGATCCTTCAGGCGCCGGCTGACCGCCGATTTTGCGATCTTCAACTGCTCTGCGGCGGCCGTCAGAGATCCTGCCTCGACCACGCGCACATAGGTCTCAAACTCCTCGAATCGGTCCATTTGTTCTCCTTTAGAGAACAGTATTTTTACAATAGGTCCTCTATTTCTCCAAATCAGAAATGATATATCCCTTTCAACAGTGAAAGGAGACCATCATGACGAACCCAAACAACATCCTGCGCATTGAAGCGAGCGCCCGCAAAACAGACTCTGTAAGCCGCGATCTAACATCGAAAGTCATTGACCATCTGGCGAGCCAGACGGCTGTTCTCGTCAAAGAGCGTGACGTGTCTGATGGCCTGCCCTTTGTCGATGAAGAATGGGTGGGATCTAATTTCACGCCCGCCGACGCCCGGAGCGAAACACAGAAGGCCAAGCTCGCCCAGTCCGACAGTCTGATCAAGGAATTGGCCCAGGCGGATACGCTGGTGATCGGAACGCCGATCTACAATTTCGGCATCCCGGCAACGTTGAAAGCTTGGATTGACCTGGTGGCCCGCGTCGGCGTGACGTTTAAGTACACGGAGAACGGACCCGTTGGGTTGCTCGAGGGCAAGCGGGCAATTGTCGTCGTTGCGTCGGGCGGAACGCCTGTGGGCAGCGACATCGACTTCGCAACACCCTATCTCCGCCACGCGTTGAAGTTCATTGGCATCACTGATGTGACCTTTGTCGCTGCTGATGCGCTTGGGCAGGACGCACACGAAAAAGTCGCCGCAGCCAAAGAAGAGATCGAGTTGCTGCAAGTTGCCTAACTCCTGCCTATGAGGCGGTGGGAAGGGCGCGGTGGGGATGTGCAAAGAGGGCCTCACCGCGCCCAGCACCCGTTTCGGTCGCCCGAAATGACGGCGGGTTCGAGGGGGTGCACACGGGGACTGCCACACAAAGAATTCCCCAACGTCACAGTGCGTTTGCCGTGTGGAACGACAATATCCCTGCCATAGCCAAGGCTTTTGCACTGCCGACAAATTTGATCCGTCCGCGGAACCTGTTACTTTCATGACAAATAGTCATTTGGAGGAATGGGAGAGAGACGATGCATGATCTGGTAATTCGCGGCGGGACGATCGTTGACGGTACAGGGTCAGCGCCCTTTGTGGGCGACTTGGCCATTGACGGCGACCGCGTAACGCTTGTGGGCGAGGTCAAAGCGGAAGGCCGTGAAGAGATTGATGCCACCGGCAGGATCGTGACCCCGGGCTTTGTTGACGTGCACACCCATTATGACGGTCAGGCAACCTGGGACGACGAAATGGCGCCGTCCAGCTGGCACGGTGTGACCACGGTTGTCATGGGTAATTGCGGCGTTGGCTTTGCGCCCGCCAAGCCGGACAAGCATGACTGGCTCATCGGTCTTATGGAAGGTGTGGAAGATATTCCAGGCACCGCGCTGGCCGAAGGCCTGCCGTGGAACTGGGAAACCTTTCCGGAATATATGGACGCGCTCGAAGGCCTGCCGCGCACCGTCGATGTGGCGACCCATGTGCCTCACGGCGCGGTGCGCGCCTATGTGCTCGGCGAACGGGAAAAGCCCGGCGCGGTCCCGACAGATGAAGACGTTGAGCAAATGTCCAAGATTGTGGAAGACGGCCTCAAAGCCGGCGCGCTTGGCTTCTCGACATCCCGCACGATCCTTCACCGCTCTATTGATGGCGAACTAGTCCCCGGCACCACAGCCACCAAGGAAGAGCTGATCGGCATCGGCCGCGCTATGGGCCGTGTCGGCCATGGTGTTTTCGAAATGGCGTCTGACCTCAATCCGGAATGGAAAGAGTTTGAGTGGATGGGGGAGCTCAGCCGGGAAACAGGCATGCCGGTGACGTTTGCAGCGCTTCAGTCCATCGCCAAAGCATTCCCGCTCGATGAGCAGATCTCGCAGATGCGCGCTGAAAACGCGAAGGGTGCCAATATCGTGGCGCAGATCGCGCTCCGCGGGAACGGCATTGTGATGGCCTGGCGCGGCACCGTACACCCCTTCATCTCTCACCCAAGCTGGGCGACAATCGCGGAACTCCCCTGGGAAGAGCAATATGCGAAACTCAAAGATCCGGCGTTCAAGGCACAATTGCTGAGTGAGCAGCCGATTGCGCCGGAGAACATCGATCTGGGTCCGGTCTTCGCGATCATCACAAGCGGTTGGGCGCAACAATTCGAGATGGACGAAGACTTCAACTACGAACCTCAGGCCGATGAAAGCGTTGCCGCCCGCGCAGAAGCAGCTGGCAAATCGGGCCCTGAATATGCCTACGACATGATGATGGCGGATGAAGGCAAAGGCTTCATCTATCTGCCGATCCTCAACTATGTGGATGGCAATCTCGACTTCCTGGTCGATCTGCAGCATGCGGACGACACGGTGAACAGCCTGTCGGATGGCGGCGCGCACTGCGGCACCATTTGTGATGCCGCAAGCCCCACCTTCATGCTCGAGCATTGGGTGAAGAAACGCGAACGCGGCACCATTACACTGGAGAATGCAATCAAGCGCCAATGCCTTGATACGGCGCGTCTCTATGGCCTGAACGATCGCGGTCTTCTCAAGCCCGGCTATCTGGCCGATGTGAATGTTGTCGACATGGACCGCATCAAGCTCGGCAAACCCTGGTTGGCCTTCGATCTCCCCGCAGGGGGTAAGCGTCTCCTGCAAAAGGCGGAAGGGTACGACTACACCATCAAGTCGGGTCAGGTGACATTCAAGGGCGGCGTCGTCACAGACAAGCGTCCCGGTGGTCTCATTCGCGGGCCTCAGACAGTGGAGACACTGGCAGCCGCCGAGTAATCCTGCCGCGCTAGGCGATTTCTTTTATGCACGTTGAGCGTCGCGCACCAATCCATCAATCATTTTGTTGATGAGCGATTGGGGCGCGATGCGCTTCACCTTGCCAAGCACGCGGGCGCGATCCAGCGGGTTTTTGAGCTTGCGCTTTTTGCTTTTGATTACGTCATAAATCGCGAGCGAGACGATCTCGGGCGTGAGTTTGCTCTCGCGGGTGTCCTTCGCCATCATCCGCACGATTGATTGTGTGATCGATGTGTCAGAGGCATTGGCGGCGACTTTGAGATGATCCCCTGTGTCTGCCCGGTCCATATGCATCGCCACAGGCTGCATGATGGCGACATCAATATTATCCGCTTTCACTTCGTGGTAGAGCGCTTCGCTGAAAGCTTCGAGTGCGAATTTCGAAGATGTGTAGGCGCTGAGATATGGTACCGCCAACAATCCGCCGAGAGAGCTCATGCTGATGATGAGGCCATGGCCCTGCGCCCGCATGATCGGGACGGCGGCTTTTGCAACAGACGCAGCGCCGAGGACGTTAATGTTATAGACCCGGCTGAGTTCCTCCATGGAGGTTTCTTCAACGGAGCCAAGCACCATCTCGTTTACGCAGTTCACGACAATGTCGACGCTGCCCATGGCCTCCTTTGCGGCGGCGAGGCAGTCGATCACGGATTGCTCGTCCAAAACATCCATGGCCAACATCTCGATATCAGGGGTTGTGGATTTGGAAGGATCCCGCATGGTCCCGCGTACAATCAGACCTTTGTCCTGCAGAGTGCGTGCGAGGACGGTTCCAAGGCCGCCCGACGCACCGCATACTAAAACGGTCTGAGGTTTCTTCTTCGACTTACCTATCATGATGACTCCGTCTGTTCCCGGTTGCGCAAATAGACGGCCATGTCGGCGACCCGCGTCGCATGTTCGCGAATGAACTCGTCGGTCATCGGGTTGACACCGAAGAGTTCGCGACATTCATGTTCCGCATTGAAGACCATCGTCGCGGCGCCGACCGTCATGTAGAAATAGTGTGGGTCCTGAACGACCCCGACAAAATCCTCGAGCCATGCGAGGCGGTTTCGATGGAAGGTTGAAATCAGATAGTCCAGCCGCCAGCTGCTGGTGCGGCCTTCCTGAATAATCAACCGGTTGAGTTCTGGCGCTTCCGCGCTGAAGCGGACAAAAGCCGTGATGACAGCCTTGAGTTGCCCATCATCATCAAGATCCTTCAGAACCGGCGCGAGGGGCTCCACGCGCGCCAGAAGGACTGCGAGGATCCGATCCACCGCCGCTTTCCAGAGACCCTCTTTGTCTGAGAAATGATAGGCCACGGCGCCGCGCTGGACGCCAGCTTCGACCTCAAGCGCTCTGACGGACACTCCGTCATAGGTGTGGGTCGCGAAGGCGTCGGTCGCCACCTGCAGCAATGCTTCTCGCGTTTCTGCGGCCCGTTTCTGTTGGCGGCGCTTGCCCGGCCGAGTTTCGGAAATAATTGTGTTCATGTCACTTGACATATAAAAGGACAATAAATATGTCAAGTGACGTAATTAATTTCCTTGCTGGCTGCCGCCGGTCAGGAGCTCAAACGGAGTCGAAAGAGGAGGGCTGGTGGTCATGGCGCAGGTTCAAAAGCAGGATTACGCGGTCGCGCAAAAGGTTGTGCACTGGCTGATGGCCATTGCGATCATGATGGATCTCTACATCGCGCAGAAGTTTGGCGGCGTGATGGAAGAGCTCGATCGGTTTGAGTCCAGAAATGATCACGCAACCTTGGGAACAATCGTGGCGGTCCTGTTCGCGATCCGTCTCTACCTACGGTGGAAGCACGGCGCGCCGCCGCTGCCCGCTGACATGCCAGGTTGGCAGAAGGTCTTGGCACATATTGCGCACTGGGCGCTCTACGGATTGATTGGTGCGCTCATCGCGACCGGCATACTCAGCGCAGTCAACGCAGACACCCTGATCACCCCGTTTGGCTTATTCGCTTATGGAGATGGCACGGGCTCGGAAGAAACGTTTCTCTTTATTCGCGGGTTTCACGAATTGACCACGAACCTGATCATCGCGCTGATCGGCCTCCATATCGTCGCGGCGCTCTATCATATGGTTTTCGTGCGCGACGGGGTTACGGGACGCATGTTGAAGTTCTGGAGAGGCGAAAAGGCGGCGTAGTGCCAGCGCTGCGCCACTCAAGCCCTCTTTTTCTTAGCTAGGTGATAGGTGAGCGCGTGCGCGAGGCAATGCCGCAGCTCTTTCTCAGGCAGCTTCGATCTGGTGTCGAGTATAAGGGCCCTATTGCCCTCGAAGGACAGCCTGTCGCCATACATGTCGCGAAAGGTCGAAACCAAATTGGTCTGGCAATGGAAATAAACAGCGACATGGTCAGGATCACCCTTGATCGCATCAATACGGATGGTGCTGCCGCTTTTCGTTGCCGGTGTCAGGTAGCTGGGCTGGCCCCATTTTAGGGTCTCCTGAAGCTCACCCACACCCGGCGTCTGAGCGGCGGTTCGGAAAATCAGATTGCGGAGCGCCAGAAGCTTCTGGCGTGTTTTGCCCTGATAGCCGTCAAACACTGCAGAAACGCTTTCTGTTTCGAACGGGATGTCAGTCTTTTGAGCCATAGCTGTCTCTGTCCGGTCTCATATCGGTCGCAAAGATCACTAGCATAGGATCCTGTCGTTTCCTGTCAGGAGAGGTAGGCGATGCCGAGCGATGGGGCCTCAGCTTGGCTTTAACCTCGAATCCAGACACAATATGCACGTAAGTTCAGTGGGGCTTTGCTGAACTGCAATCATCTGGGAGTTGGTCATGTTACGCCAGGTTGGCGCGATCCCCTTTGTCATACGTGAGAAAAAACCATTGGTTTTGATGATCACGTCGCGCACCCATGAGCGGTGGATATTCCCAAAAGGGTCCGTGGAGAAGGGCGAGACTCATGCGGAAGCGGCTCTCCGGGAGGCATATGAGGAAGCGGGCATCCGAGGCCGGGCTCTGGACCAGTTCGCCCATGAGGTGCAAGCCGTCAAGCAATTGGCGGATGGTCCGCGAGATCTTCTGGTAACCTACATCCCGCTCCATTTCACGGAGCAGCATGACGAATGGCCTGAGCGCAAGAGCCGAGAGCGTAACTGGGTGACGATGCAAGACGCTCGGAAAATTGCCGGGGGCCCGGACATTCAGAGCGCTCTTGCCGGGTTTGAAGCGCTCCTGCCGGAACTGCACAGTATCGCCAATAGCCGGTAGAGTGATAGGCGGGGCTGATTTAGTCCGCCTACCACTAGCTAGATGCACTACAAGCAAACCGCTGTTGTGCTCTTTGATGGAAGAAATGCTTGGTACTCAATTCGCCAAATATGTATAGGGTTTAGCGGTGGCCAAAACTGAAAGAACGTCAATTTCCTCCTATGTAATTGGTACGGATGGTCGCGCTGAACATGCCAACGGGATACCAAACGACCTTTCCCTCAACACCTCAGAGTTTCTTTGGGTTCGTGTTCAACACAACCCAAATGAGGAACAGGCTGTACGGCTGGAACGCTTGAACCTGCCGGCCATGATTGTTGAGGCGCTGTTGGCGTCTGAGACCCAGCCACGATTCAGTAAGCTTTCAGGAGGCCTGTTGCTTGTCTTGCGAGGAGTGTCTGCTAGCCCGTCTAATGAGCCAGAAGACATGGTGTCTGTTCGGTTGTGGATCGAGCAAACTCGAATTGTCAGCGTACAGTTACGCCAAGTTCTGCCGATGGATGAAATCGCGGAAGCTTGTAGTCGGAACGAAGCACCCCCGACGATAGGCCGGTTTGTATTTGTTTTGATTGATGGCTTATCTGCAAAGATTGAAGCAATGGTCACGACACTGATCGAACAATTGGACAAGCTTGAGGAAGAAAGCTTGGAGGAAACTGGGGTAACCGGCCGGAAGCGGTTGAGCGAACTCAGACGCCAGCTTGTCGTTGTGCGACGGTATGTTGCGCCCCAGCGCGCTGCCCTGGAAAGGCTCAGCCAAACCGATGTGACACAGCTCAATGACTCAGAGCGGATGCTGATAAGGGAAATCTCTGACCAAACGGTACGGTTGGTCGACGAGTTAGATGCCGCGCGAGAACGGGCGACGGTAATAAACGATACTTTGCTGGCCCAACGCGCTGAAGAGATGAACCGCAACATGCTGGTTCTCTCTGTCGTGGCGGCAGTGTTTCTGCCCCTGGGATTTTTGACGGGATTGTTGGGCATAAATGTGGGCGGCCTACCCGGAGTTGAGTCACCCTATGCCTTTTGGATTGTTTGCGTCCTAAGTGGCGGCTTGGCTGCCGGTCTCTACGCTCTTTTTAAGTGGCTAAAGTGGATATAGCACTGACATAGAAAAGCCGGACACGACATTGTCGTACCCGGCTTAGCTTGATTGTAACGGCTTTTGCTAGCTGGCCTTAGCTTCTTCCCCTGGGAACTGGTCCCGCAGAATGCGCTTGAGCGCCTTACCGGTCGGGTTCCGTGGGATGGCGTCGATAAACTCAACACCTTTGGGAAGTTTGTAGCGCGCGAGCTTGCCGTCGCAGTGCTTCATCACTTCGGCTTCGGTCAGGCTATCGTCTTCCCGCACAACAACCGCAATCGGGATTTCACCCCATTGCTGGTTCTGTTGACCGATGACAGCGCAGTCCTGAATTTTCGGGTGTGCCAGAAGCACGTTTTCGATTTCCGCTGGATAGATATTTTCGCCACCAGAAATGATCATGTCTTTGATCCGGTCCTGGATGTAAACGAACCCATCTTCATCGACAGTTGCGAGGTCGCCTGTGTGCAACCAACCATCGACAATCGTCTCCGCGGTGGCATCAGCGCGGTTCCAATATTCCTTCATGATGTGCTTGCCGGAAACCAGCACTTCCCCGACGTCGCCCGCTTTAATGTCATTGCCATCGCTGTCAACAACGCGGACATTCGTGTGGAAGAAGGCCTTGCCTGTGGAACCCGCTTTCACCATCGCATCGTCTGGCGAGATAAGGCAGGAAGGACCACAGGTCTCGGTAAGGCCATAGACCTGATGGACTTCGATGCCCATGCCGGCGTAAGTCTCGATGAGGGTTACTGGCACCGGTGCCGCGCCGCTCATCACCCAGCGCAGCGATGAATAGTCGGTTGTGTCTTTCGCGCCGGACAGAAGCATAAAGTTCAACATGGCAGGCACAGCCAGCATGGTTGTGATCTTCTCGGCTTCAATATTGGTCCACATGGCGTCCAGGTCGAAGCCGCGCATCACAACCGAGGTGCCGCCGCCATGGACGCAGGCGATCATCGGGCTCAGCGCGCCGACATGAAAGAGCGGCAGGACAAGCAGATAGCGGTCTTTTTGCCTGCTATCACTTGTTGCCAGTGTCGTCAGCGACCCCCACATGGTTGAGTTGTGTGTGTGCACGGCCCCTTTAGGCAGACCCGTTGTGCCGGACGTGTACATGATGAAGAGCATGTCATCATCCTTGGCGCCGATGGCAGGACGATCGCTTGAGGCAGAGTCATGAAGCGCGTCATAGTCTTGAGCGATAGCTGACCGTTCACCAACGCTGATCCAGCGCGAGACATCCGTGGCATCACCACCGCGACCGTGAATGTCTTCGACGGCTTCGGTGAAGTCAGAGCTGAAAATGAGGGTGGTCGCGCCACTGTCTTTCAGGATGAAGCAAAGCTCATCCGGCGTCAGACGCCAGTTAAGAGGCACACAGACTGCGCCGATCTTGGCGATGGCGAAGAACGCATCGATGAATTCGACACCGTTCATCATCAAGAGCGCGACGCGGTCGCCGGGTTTGACGCCCTGTTCCGCAAGCATGTTGGCTGTTTTGTTGCACCTGGCATCCAGCTCGGCATAAGTGAAGCGCCGACCGCTTTCGGTCTCAACGCATCCTTCAAGGTTGGGGCTAAGATGCGCGCGTTTTTCGAGCATCAGCCCAATATTGTGATCCATATTTTCCTCCCACAGCCAGCGTTGATGCGCAGGCGATCGAACCGGTTTTATCCGGCATTCCTCAATGTCAAATGGGTCTCGTCGACGAGATCCCGGTCCCCCGACCGCTTGGGACTAGTGTGACCCAAACCATAGCGAAAACAAAGGGTTGATTTGGCATTTTGTCCTAAAGGGCGAGCCGGCCAAGCGCTCCAGACACAGCGCGGACAAGCCAGCGGGGAGTGGCGCGCCCGGCGACCGACGCGGCCAAATTGACCATACCCGGAACGCGGATTACTTCGCCTTTGGTGCACGCGGCGTATCCTTCTGCGGCAACACTGGCCACATCAGAAATCAGGAAGCCTGGAAGTTTGGCCGCGGCCTCGTTTCCCGCCTGCGCCGTCGCCACCATGTCGGTTGCTGTGAAGCCAGGACAAAGGGCTGTTGCTGTGATGCCGTGAGGCTTCAATTCTTCAGAGAGTGCTTCCGTAAGCGACAGCACATAAGCCTTGGTCGCGGCATAGGTTGCGAGAGAGGGGATAGGCTGAAACGCTGCGATAGAGGCGACGTTCAGTATGCGCCCGGATTTCCGTTCAACCATGGCCGGTACAAACAGGCTGGTGAGTTCGGTGAGCGTCGTGATGTTGAGATGGGTGAGTTCCAGATGCCGTTTCGTATCGATGTCCGCGAAAGCCCCTAATTCCAAAACACCGGCATTGTTCACCAGGGTCTCCACATGGATGCCTTTCGCCGCAACAGCGTCGAAGAGTTTTTGGCCAGCGTTGGGTTTCGACAAGTCAGCTGGCAGCGCCAGGGCCACAATCCCATGCTCTTTGGCGAGACGTGTGGCGATGGTTTCCAGCTTGTCTTTCGAGCGCGCCACGAGAATGAGATTGGAGCCGCCTTGCGCAAACTCAGCCGCGAGCGCTTCGCCAATACCGCCAGACGCACCGGTGATCAGTGTCGCTTCTTTCATGGCGGGCGTTGATTTCTTTCTCGCTGTCTTCTTTTTGCTGACAGTTTTCTTTTTGGTGCTTGTTTTGCGGCGTGCGGTGGCCATGAATTCCTCCCTCCGTGACGTAGTGTCCGTAGTGTAGGGGGAGGTGTTTGCGGAAGGAAAGTTTTGACTATCTGTCAGCTTTGAGCCTTAGCTTTCGGCCGCCGACGGTCGCGATTGTTCTCTGACCCAATCGTCCAACGCTTCTGAGGACGGTATCTCAATTTGGCCATAGGCTCGGGACAGCAAACCAAGCTGTTCCAGCTCCTTGAGCGCTTTGTTGATGGACACGCGCGTGACACCCAGCACCTCCGCAAGTTCTTCATGGGTGACTTTAACCGTCGGCTGCCTGCGGTCTGCCTGATGCATCATATTGACGGTCTTACCGACCCGCGCATTGAGCGACAGATGTCTCAGATCGTCGACAAATGTGAGCGCCGCGTGGAGGCGTTGAGCAAGGAACGCCAAAAAGTAGGACCGGATCCCTGAATGCTTGTCCAGCAGACGGTCAAATCGCGTCTTGCTGATTTTCGCGATGACGGTAGGCCCCACGGCAAATGCGTCAAACTCCCGGGGCAGCCCGCCAAAGATGGTGAACTCCCCGAAGAACTGGTCCGGGCCCATGACGGCCATTCCGGCATAGCTTCCGTCAATCCCAATCTGACCCAGGCGCGCTGCGCCGGACTTCACAATGGTAAGCGAGGGATCCATGTCGCCGCGGGCCTGTATCAACTGGCCGTCGGCATAGCTGATCGAGACGGCTGCATCAAAAAGCGCCTCACGCAGGGGGGCGGGGAGGGTCTCCTGAAGCCCTGGAAGTCCGTAATCGAGCCGGCTGACCAAAAAAAAACTCTCCAAATGTAAAAATTTATACATTTTAGCGCGTTGAACCGCCTTATCAAGAGGTCAGCAACCTGAGGAGGACGGCATGAAACCGGAAATTCTAGTGATCCTGTGTTTTTTCATCGCGTTTGCAGCAGCAGAAGCAATCCGTACAGGGTTCTTCAAAAAAGACGGCGAGAAGCCGGATGACGCCAAAGTCGAGATGATCTCGATGTTCGCGCTGGTTGCGTTTACGCAGCCTGCAATCCTCTTTAGCTCAACTTGGCTGATGAGCACTTTTGCGCCGGGCACTGAGGACATGCTTATCGCCATCCCGATTGTCGCGCAGGTTCTTTTGCTGCTGATATTCGATGATATGACGCAGTACTGGTGGCACCGCGCCTCTCACACGTTTCCGTGGCTCTACAATCTGCACCGCTCGCACCACAATTCCGAGTATCTGAGCATCCGCATCGTCTACCGGAACAACCTGTTTTACTACGCCATGATGCCGGGGCTCTGGCTCTCAGGTGCCCTCATCTATATGGGGCTCGGCTATGTCTATGCCTTCTACCTTGTGGTCAAAATGGTAGTGATTTTTGGCGCCCACTCCGACGTGCGCTGGGATGGTCCGCTCTACAAGATCAAATGGCTGTCGCCGGTCATGTGGGTCGTGGAACGCACCATCTCCACACCTGCCACACATTCCGCACACCACGGAAAACACAAAGATGATGGCGTCACCAATTACAAAGGCAATTTCGGCAATCTGCTGTTTTTCTGGGATGTTTTGTTCGGGACCGCTAAGATCACCAGACAGGTTCCAAAAGAGTTCGGCGTTGAGGACCTTGAGCCCGTCACCCTGGGCGAGCAGCTGGCCTGGCCGGTGTTCCAGGGCAGCGGGTCCCGCTCAGCCGTGGTTGCCAAATCCGCAGACGTAGCTTGAATTCTAACGAAGAGGAGACGTGTCATGTCAGCAGAGACCAGTGAGAGTGGCCGTATCACGACCTATGCCGAGTTCTGGCCATACTATCTGCAGGAGCATTCCGTTCCTGCCTGCCGGACCATGCACTATATTGGGACAGTCTTGTCCATCGTCGCGCTGGGCTTGGGTGTCTTCGTCAATGCCTGGTGGTTTCTGGCCGCGCCCTTGTCGGGCTATTTCTTCGCCTGGGTCGCCCACTTCACGATTGAGAAGAACAAGCCGGCGACCTTCACCTATCCCATCTGGTCGCTCATCAGCGACTACCGTATGTTCTTTGCATGGATCACAGGACGTCTTGGACCGCACTTGGAAGACGCAGGCGTTCGCTAAGGCCTGACGTGAGCGGCCCCAAACGCTATGTGCTGTCCGGCTGTTCCAGCGGCGGCAAGTCAACACTATTGGAAGAACTAAGGCGGCGCGGGTTCGCGGTATTTGAGGAACCCGGCCGCCAAATCGTGCGCGAAGAAGAGGCGACAGGTGGAGACGCCTTGCCTTGGGTGAACCCGGAGGCCTTTGCGGCCATGGCCATCGAGATGTCCGTCGCGGCGTTTGACAGAGCCGCTAGCATGACCGGCCCGGTCTTCTATGACCGCTCATTCCTCGATGCCATCTCCTATGTCGCCCATATCGATGGTCACTTGAAAGACAGTCATCGACAACTTGTCGATGAGCGGCGCTATGCAGACCTGGTCTTTCTAACGCCGCCCTGGCCCGAAATTTTTGAACAGGATGCAGAGAGGCAAGCCAGCTTCGACGATGCAGTCGCCGAATATGATCGCTTGCTGCAGAGTTTCGCTGAATTCGGATACAACGCCATTGTCTTGCCCAAAGCCTCCGTTAAAGAGAGGACGGACTTCGTACTGGACCGGATTGGGTGGGAAGGAGATCCAAGATGATAGTCGCAATTTTTCGCGCGCGGATCAGGCCTGAGAACGCGGACGCGTATTACGACCTCGCGGACAGGATGGGGGCGATTGCCCGCACCATGCCCGGGTTCATTTCCTGGAAGGGCTATTTCGCCGATGACGGCGAGCGCGTTTCTGTTCACGAGTGGGAGAGTGCGGAAGCACTGGAAGCTTGGCGCACCCATCCGGAGCACTTGCGGGTTCAGGAACTAGGCCGGGAGAAGTTCTATGAGGACTACACGCTTTATGTGATGGACGAACCGCGCACCTCCAAATTTGTGAGAAGCTAAACCGTCTTGCCAACGGCGCATGAGCGGCGTAGAAGACGCGGGAAAGGCGCTGCGGGCGCGCCTGGTCCGCCAAAAGCGAAAGCACCCGCCCATCTGTTGAGCGACCGTCCCAATCTGACAAGTTGCTTTCTTATGACCCCGTGGAGCGGAAGAGGGGCGTTAAGGAGAGTGACTTTATGTCTGTGGCATCTGAGTCCGAAAATCAGCAGGAAAACCCCTTAGGCCAGACTGTTACCGACGTCTTGATTTTCTTGAAATCAAAGGCGCGTCGACTGCACAAACAAATCGAAAAGGGCGAGCCGGTTCAGGTCGCCCGGATGCGGGCTTTACCCAAAATGGCATCGTTCACCGACCAGGAACTGGTCGGGCAGGTCAAACGACGCCTCTGTCTGAATGTCATCGCAATGGAGCTGGGGTTCCGGACATGGGCGTCTTTGGCACACGTGATGGAAGGCGACGAGGTCGGTGGAGATTTCGGCACGCTCCTCTGTCCGGAACGCATGATGGCGCATCAGAACATCTGGCTGGCCGACTACAGGGAAGCACTCGACATTCGGGCTGATCACGGAGGCTACCTGCTAGGGTATCGCCGTCAGTTCTTTATCGCCGACAGCGACTATCTGATGGACTTAGGTCTTGATCCGGAAAGAGAGGAATGGACGAAGATGGATCGCAATTGGGTGGAGCCGGGGGACCTGAATGCTCGCGCACGTCTTTATGCCCGGCTTTTTGCGGAACGATTGCCAGCCTAATAAAGAAAGAAAAAACTTTACTTATTATTCGAACGGGTGTTTCTTGGACGAAACAGACGGAGAAGCACTATGTCTAATCTCACGTTTCAGCCCTTTCATGACGGACTGGATCCTCAAGAAACACTGATGGTCGATGGCTATACGGACGGATATCGGACGCTCAGCCATTGGCCGGGTCATTCCACGCCGGGACCGCTGCGCCATGACCTGACAACCGGGTCGGCCCTGATACTTGCCGGGATGTCCCCTGGCGAACGCCAGGATCTGCTGGGGGACTATTCGATCGTCACCAACAACCACATCGACGCGGATGGGGTTCTTTCAGCGTTCTGCGTTCTCTATCCAGAGCTTGCGCTGAAGCACCAAGATCTCATTCTGAGAACGGCAGCCACAGGGGATATGGCAAACTGGTCAGGGCCTGACGCATTGGCGCTGGAGCTCACTTTGATGTCTGAGGTCGCGCAGTTCGAGCCCTTCTATGGCGCCCCCATGACAGAGCAGCATCTCAAAAACCTCACGAAAGCCTACGAACATTGCTTTGAGTTATTGAAGACCACGCTGCTGGATAATCCCTTTGCATTGCAGAATGGGTGGCAAGAACGGCACGACCAAGTCGTCGCAGACATCGAGCGGGTAGAGGCAGGCGAGGGGATCAAGGTGACCCGATATCCAGATGTAGATCTCGCAGTTGTGGAGGTTGATCGTCCGACGACGCTCTTTGGGCTCCGCCATGCCGCTGGCGACTTGTTTCGGGTGCTTGTTGTTTCCCCAAGTGAAGGCGGTTGGAGGTACCGGTTCTTCTACCGGGCGGAATCCTGGTTCGATGTGACGTCAATCAATCCGCAACCACGGAAGAAACTCGACGGTTTGGCGGCGCGGCTCAACGAGCTGGAACAGAACGCGGATCATCGATGGTGGGCGACATCAATTGCATGGGTTGTGCCGGAGCTGGGGTTCGGGGACCCGACGACCGACGATCTTCAGGCAAGCGCCGCTGATCCGGCGTTGGGACAAGATCCGTCAAGCCAACTTGCTCCGGCATTGGTTGTTGAAGAACTGCGGGCCGGCTTGAAGACAGACGCCAACTAAGCGACCTGCGCTAGTCCGACTTTCTGGCAGAAACCGATTCGTTTGTGAAAGGGAAGATGCTGTTATCCGAGGGTTGGGTTACCCAAACAACGCAACCCCGATCTCCTCAGGCCGGCGACCTGGGACGGGGTTGCTCTTGTGCTTCTCGCACGTGCCCATGCTAAAGAGCCGGGCTTTTCATCGTATGTCTAGAGACCGACGCTGCTGGAGGCAGCTGTGGCTAAAGGTCTGTGTTTGCGCTATCTGGCCTAAAATCCTTTGCGTTTGAGCTGCGCTTCTGCACACGCCGTTCGGACTCTACGCTTCAAAAATTCTTTGGAAATATCACTGCCTGAAAATGGCATATGCGCCAATCGTTTCAAGCTACGCTACTCTTCGCAGGTGGGGTCATCTTCGAAACCTCCTTATGAATTGAGCATTAACTGTGTAGCAAGGAATCGGCTTTCTGTCAAGGGAATCGTGCGATGTGACACTGCGTCACACTATGAGTCTGCATTGCTGACCTATTGTTTTTGATGCAAATTAATCAGTAAACAGAGGAAAAAGTCTGGCAATTTGATCAAACAAAAAACCGGAGTCTGATCTGTCTACGCATCCCAGCTGGGACGTGCGCGAACACGGTCGGCCCATTGGTTCGCGTACGTACAAGATGAGGGGATTGGTAGATCAAAGAAGCCGCCCAGCATAAGGACCACCATGCCGTGAATGTCTGCCATGCTGAATCCGTCTCCACAGATAAAGGGGCGTCCATCAGAGATTTCTTCGTTCAGCCATTCCCATCTTTGGGGAATGACCGCGCGTTCAGCAGCTGCGAACTCAGGCACCTGCGTGATGACATCTTTGAAGAGCGGGATCGTGTGGCGCACATAATGACCGTGGGGCAGGAACAACTGATGGAATATCCTTTGGCTCCACATCTCGATATGGCCCTGTTCAAAGGCGTCTCGCCCCATGAGCGCCGGCTCTGGAAATTTCGCTTCCAGGTATCGGCAGATGGCGACGCTCTCCGTAAGGATGCGCCCGTCATCAAGCTCTAGGACAGGCAGTTCGGCGAGCGAGTTGATCTTCCGGAACGCGTCTGTCCGCGTGTCCGTCCCAGCTTCAAGATCGACCCGCGGAATATCGATGCCCTTTTCCGCGATAAAGATCCTGGCGCGTTTCGGGTTTCCTGCATTCGCATTGTAGAGCTTCATGGGTAATGCCCGCCTCTGAGACCTTTTGCGTGCGCTACCTATAGTTCATTTAAGTAGATGATTAAATAAATAAATTAGAGAAAAGGGGGCCGAACGCGTGTCCGGCCCTGGGCCATCGGTTTCAGATCCGCAACAGCTTGAAGAAACTTGGAAAGACAGCAGGGGTGCGGGCCCGATAGTCCCGGTATTGTTCACCGAAGGAACGGATCAGGTCGCGCTCTTCAAAGAAGAGACCAACGGCAATGTAGAGACTGAGGCCACCTGCCATCATCAAGTGGCCCACGGTCATATGAGGCGTCACCCAGATGCCGATCAGGACACCCAGCTGCATGGGATGGCGGACGATTTTGTAGAGCAGTGGTTCACGCATAGGAAGGTCTGTATAGGGACGATTCCGCAACTGAAGCCAGACATGCCGTAATCCGAACAGATCGAAGTGATTAATCGCAAATGTGGCATAAACCACTAAAGCCCATCCCGACATGGCAATGGCCTTAAGGGCGAAAATGCCGGCTGGTGACGTAACTTCCCACAATGATCCGCTCATCGGACGCCAGAAAAAAATGATGGCACCTATGCAGATTGCCGAGGTCAACACATAGGTGCTCCGTTCAGCAGTTGGTGGGATCAGCTTAGTCCAAAAGGCTTTGAAGCCTGGCCGTGCCATAACCGTATGGGACAGGCCAAATAATCCAATGAGGGTGAGGTTGGTGATCATGTCGGCAACGTTAAATGGTAGAGCGCCCGTGTTGATCGTGACAGGAAGAAACAGTTCAACAATAAAGAACTGAAACCAGGTGAGCGACACCAGCCCGGCCAGGTACGCGGTAACGCCATACACAAATATAAGAAATCGGCTCATAGCGAATCTCCGAGGAAGAAAATGACAAACAGTGAATTCGCGGCGGACGCTATCGCCAAACTTCTTGGGATGCTGCTACACGGATTGTAGTATCGCGCTACACAATATGTAGTTGAGGGACAAATCATGCAGTACAAGCAGTTTTGCCCGGTCGCCAAAGCGACTGAATTGCTCGGCGAACGGTGGACATTGTTGATTGTGCGTGAGTTGGTTTTTGGTGCGACCCGCTTTAGTGAAATGCAACGCGCACTGTCCTACATATCGCCGACCATGCTGACGCGCCGCCTAAAAGAGCTCGAGCAGGGTGGTTTGATTGTGCGTCGGAAAATACAAGGGCAGAAAGGCAGCTCCTACCACCTGACCGAAGCGGGCCGCGAACTTGCGCCGGTCATCGACGGATTGGCGGAATGGGGCATGCGGTGGGTCCGGGGCAGGGCGTCGGAACAGGAACTCGATCTAGAGCTGCTCTTCGCCTATGTCGAGAAAACTCTGGACACGAATGCCCTGCCAGACGGTGAGACCATCCTGCAGTTCTCCTTTAAAGATGTCGACGGCATGGACAAATGGTGGCTCATTTGCCAAGCCGGACGAGTAGATGTCTGCACAGATGATCCTGGGCGCGATGTGGACCTCTACGTCACGACAGATGCGCGTACGCTTATCGAATGCTGGATGGGAGACCAGTCCCTACCTGCGTGCCTGAGAGAAGAGAAAATATCTCTTATCGGCGAGAGACACCTCTGCGAGACCTTCACCAAATGGTTTGGTCTTTATCCAAATGCGCATGTTCGCCCGGTCGAAAGCATGGCCAACTAAGTACAAAAAAGGCCGGTGTTTCCACCGGCCTTCTCAGAATAGATGTGTCTGCTCTTAGACAGAGTAGTACATGTCGAATTCGACCGGATGCGGTGTCATTTCGAAGCGCTCGATTTCTTCCATCTTCAGCTCGATATAGCCATCGATCTGAGCGTTGGAGAAGACGTCACCCTTGGTCAGGAACTCACGGTCAGCATCGAGGTTTTCGATGGCTTCACGAAGTGATCCAGCAACCGTTGGGATGTCGGCCAGCTCTTCTGGTGGCAGAGCGTAAAGGTCCTTATCCATTGGATCGCCTGGATCGATCTTGTTCTGGATGCCGTCAAGCCCAGCCATCGCCATTGCAGCGAAGGCGAGATATGGGTTGGCGGTTGGGTCTGGGAAGCGGATTTCAATCCGCTTGGATGCCGGCGATGTACCGTAAGGAATACGGCAAGACGCAGAGCGGTTACGAGCTGAGTAGGCCAGAAGCACAGGTGCTTCGTAGCCTGGTACCAGACGCTTGTAGGAGTTGGTCGATGCATTGGTGAATGCATTAAGCGCCTTCGCGTGCTTCAGAATGCCGCCAATATAATGCATGCAGGTTTCTGACAGATCTGCATAGCCGCTACCAGCGAAGGTTGGCTTGCCGTCTTTCCAGATCGACTGGTGACAGTGCATGCCCGTACCGTTGTCACCGAAGACAGGCTTCGGCATAAAGGTGGCGGACTTACCGAACGCATGGGCCACGTTGTGGATCGAGTACTTGTAGATCTGCAGATGGTCAGCAACCGTTGTCAGTGGCTGGAACTTCAGGCCCAGCTCATGCTGGGCAGCAGCCACTTCGTGGTGATGCTTTTCAACTTCCACACCCATCTGAGCCATGGTGGAGAGCATTTCAGAACGCAGGTCCTGCGCGCTGTCGATTGGGTTGACCGGGAAGTAGCCACCCTTGGTCCGCGGACGGTGACCGAGGTTACCCATTTCGTACTCAGTGCCCGTATTGTCTGGCAGCTCAACGCTGTCGAGGACAAAGCCTGTATTGTAAGGCGTGGCCGAGAAGCGCACATCGTCGAAAACAAAGAACTCAGCTTCAGGGCCGAAATAGATCGTGTCGCCGATGCCTGTGCTCTTCAGATAGGCTTCCGCGCGTTTCGCTGTTCCGCGAGGGTCGCGCTCGTAAAGCTCGCCTGTGTTTGGTTCAATGATGTCGCAAAAGACAGCAAGCGTCGTCTGCGCATAGAACGGGTCAATAACGGCTGTATCGCAATCAGGCATCAGGATCATGTCCGACTCGTTGATTGCTTTCCAGCCAGCGATTGAAGAACCATCAAACATCTGGCCATCTGCGAAGAAATCTTCGTCGACCAGTGACACGTCAAACGTCACGTGCTGCATTTTTCCGCGCGGGTCGGTGAACCGGAGGTCCACATATTTCACGTCTTTCTCTTTGATTGTCTGTAGGACAGCGGCGGCATCGGCCATAGTGTTCTCTTTCCCTGCTGTGTCTCGTAAGTGATGGCAGGCTTCTGCCTACCGGTTAGGATTGCACAAGCCCCGGGCGGGGCATGTGGTCTTAAATCGCCTCGTCGCCGGTCTCCCCGGTACGGATACGAATTGCTTCTTCAACGGTAGAAATGAAGATCTTCCCGTCACCAATACGACCTGTGCGGGCCGCATTCTGAATAGCCTCAACCGCTTTTTCCACGGTTTCATTGTCGAGCACCACCTCGATTTTCACTTTCGGGAGAAAATCGACCACATATTCAGCGCCTCTGTAGAGCTCTGTATGTCCTTTTTGACGGCCAAAGCCCTTGGCTTCGGTCACCGTGATCCCCTGGAGCCCAACTTCCTGAAGCGCTTCCTTCACTTCGTCGAGCTTGAACGGTTTAATGATCGCCTCGATTTTTTTCATCGTTTTTGTTTCCCGACCCACCTGTGAAGCGAATACGTGCCTCCTTCCCAGGTACAGCCTGTGTAGCTTTCAATCTGACGCGTCACCGCCGCGCCCGCGGTAAGAATTGGTTAGCACAAGCTATGCCATCGCTTTGGGCGTCAAATAGATGAATAAAATCAAACAGATAGGAGCTCAGTTGGTGTCTTTAGCTTATTTGCTGGGCAGATATTGAGCACAATAAATAGGCAAATGCATAATTATTATACTGTTTTGAGCAGGCACGCTCTCGTTGCCCTGCCGTCCAACCTCTGAAATGCTCCGCCCACCATGAATTTCATTAGTTTTGGGGGCGTAATGCGGCCAGGCAACACAGTCTTTTCAGGGCTGGGCACAACCATCTTCAGCACCATGTCGGCCATGGCGACGACCCATGGCGCGATCAATCTGGGGCAGGGCTTCCCAGACGATGAAGGCCCGGTCGAGTTGCGGGAGCGGGCCGCCCAAGCGGTCATGGAAGGGCCTAACCAATACCCACCATCGATGGGACTGCCGGAACTTCGCAAAGCGGTTGCGGATCATGACACGCGGTTTTACGGGCTCAATATCGACTGGGAAACGGAAACGCTGGTGACGTCGGGGGCGACGGAAGCCTTGGCCGACACTTTTTTGGCGCTGCTCAATCCAGGCGACGAGGCGATCCTGATCGAGCCTTTTTATGACTCTTATCTTCCGATGGTGGAGGCGACTGGGGCCCACGCGGTGACTGTCGCGCTGGAAGCGCCCCACTGGGATCTGGATATGGACGCCCTGGCTGCCGCCTTTACTGAGAAAACCAAGTTGATCGTCGTGAACACGCCGATGAACCCGACCGGCAAAGTGTTCACCAAAGAAGAGCTTCAGGGGATTGCAGATCTAGCGTTGAAACACGACGCCTATGTCGTGCTCGACGAAGTCTACGAGCACCTCGTCTATTCAGGCGCTGTCCATGAGACGATCATGGCGCTTCCGGGCATGCGCGACCGATGTATTCGGATCGCCTCAGCTGGTAAAAGCTTCTCTCTTACGGGATGGAAAATAGGGTACATCACCGCGGCGGCGGACCTGCTGACGCTAGTCAACAAGGCCCATCAGTTCGTCACCTTCACCACACCGCCTGCTTTCCAACGAGCGGTCGCCTGGGGCCTGATGCAGGACGACGCCTATTTCCGGAACCTGGCAAGTGATCTGGAACAGAAGAGGGACCTGTTGTCCAAAGGTTTGGGCGCTGTCGGTTTTGATGTGGTCCGTGCCGACGGCACTTATTTTGTTACCACCGACATCTCAGGCTTGGGCTTTAATGGGACCGACCTCGACTTTTGTGAAGAGATCACGCAGAAGGCGGGCGTGAGTGCGATCCCCGTAAGTCCTTTCTACAAGCCACGGACAGGGGATGGTGGCATCCCGGCCAATATGGTGCGCTTCTGTTTCTCCAAACAACCTGAGGTGCTTGAAGAAAGCGTCTTTCGCTTGAAGCGATATTTTGGATGACCTGCCTGGCATCGTGCCCTCATGCTGAGGAGCGGGCCACGGCCCGCGTCTTGAAGCACGAAGGCAATTCACATCCTTCTAGACGGCTGAATGGCAGTCTCCTCAGGATGAGGGAGAGTTGATGATCGAACCCCTTCGACGAGAAGCTCTCAGTGGCGATGCGAAGTGGCTCGTCCTCTTTCTGCACGGGCTGGGTTCCAACGGCGCGGATCTCATGACCTTTGCCGACTATTGGGCGACATCCATGCCCGATGTTGCTTTCTCCGCGCCGTCTGCGCCGACGCCCTGTCCCGATGCACCAGGAGGCTTTCAATGGATACCTCGATTGCCACCGGGCCACCCGCGTCTGTTTGCTGAAGTTGAGATCGCTGCTGAGACCCTGCAGCCACTTATTGACCGAGAGCTTGATGCGGCAAGCGTGGCGCCGGATCGGTTGGCCCTCGTTGGCTTCTCGCAAGGCACGGTCATGACGCTTCATGTGGGGCCACGGCGCTCTGTGGCGCCTGCTGCCTTACTGGGATATGCGGGCGGCCTGGTCGGTCGTGACAAGCTGGCGGACGAGATCGTCTCGAAACCACCGGTCATGCTGATCAATGGTGATGCCGACCGCATGGTCCCGGCCGCTGCACAAGAGCCGGCGCTGGAGGCGTTGCAGGGTGCAGGGGTCGTCGCCGCCGGTCAGATCATGCCCGGACTGGATCACAGCGTGAATGCGGATGCGCTTGTTCTGGGCGCGCGGTTTCTGCTCAGCGCATTTGACTATCGCGACAAAAACCCGATCTAGGCTTCAAGCTTTTTGCCCCTTAGCGCGCGACAATCTGCCTTATCCGAACCAGCGCAGGTGCATGCAACCATTCTGCTTCCTGTACGCATGATACTGGGAGCACAAAATGGGCCTGTTGCTTCGGATCAACCTCTATGTGTTGGGCGCATCCGCGGTCGGCATTGGATTGTCGATGATGCTTTTGGGCGCGGAGACGACGGCAAACTTTTTTGCTGCTCTCATCGCGTTGATTCTCACCGCGCCGGATTTGCCACAAGGCTTCTCATCGCCTGACGTGGATTCTGAGCTGCGCTTTTACGCGGTGTTTTGGATTGCCTACGGCGTCATCTTGACCCGCACGGCGAGCGACCTGGCTCAGAACCTGTACCTGGTCCCCTGGCTTGCTGCATTGTTCTTTGCAGGTGGAGTGGGGCGCCTTTTGTCCGTTTGGTCAGTTGGGCAGCCGCACCCGCTGTTCTTTACCCTCATGATCATCGAGTTGGCCCTGTCACCTCTATTGTTGGCCTTATGGGCGGCCGAAAAGAGGGTCACCTAAGCTGCTGCGGCTTTCCGTCGTCGACCAAACCACTTGGAAGGGGAGAGCGACGAGCGGGCCCTGTCCACCTGCGGCTCAACGTCAACGCCAAGCTTTTCGGACAGTTGATCGGCGCCGCCAATATATTCGCCGTCGAGCCAGATCTGCGGAACGGTCACCGGCGTCTTCTCGCCAATATGCGCCTTCACGCGCGGGAACATTTCATACATACGGCCGGGGTTCTTCACCACATCATGGTAGGTGTACTCGATCCCGGCGTCCTGGAGGTATTTTTTGGCGCGCTTGCAGTGCGGGCAACTTTCCTTGCCGAACATCTGATTGCCTTCAAGGGCAAAGCGGTTGGTTGCGATGTTCATGACCTTCTCCGCCAAGACACCCCGGTTCAACGCTTCGCCTTCCGACACAACCTCGCCCTCAACTAGAACGATGGGCGCATGCCAGGCGCCTTTCCGAAGTGGTTTCCACCATTCCGATAACCATTCACGAACATCAAGTTCGACCGGAACACCGTTCAGCTCATTCGCCATCGTGTCTTCGATAATGTCGACGGTGAGCGCACATTCGCCACAGGGGATCTTCACCTTGAACGGGCCCCATTGCCCGGCCCAGCGGTAGAGGGTGACTTTGATTGGCGCTTTAGATGTATCTTTGTCCGTCATGGCGTGCCCCTTCTGGTCAGGTTGATCACTAGATACGCGTGCCCGCGCGAAATCCAATTGAACCCGACTGACATTTCTGTGAATGCGCGTGAGTGGCGCAAAACGCGACGTCATATTGCTGCACTGGACAGCTCATTGCCTATGGTTATCTTCACCCGCAACTGGGCTTCAGAGCTAAACAAACGGGAGTTATCGGATGGTGGATCCGCGTACGCCCATCCTGGTTGGATGTGGGCAGGTTGTTCAAAAAGAAAAAGACCTCGATAAGGTCAAAGACCCTGCCTCCCTCATGGCAGATGCCGCGAGGTTGGCGCTGGCGGACACGACCGTTGCTGAATTGACGGGGAAGCTCGATACCATCACTTGCACACGCTTTGTGATCGACAGCCCTGGCAGCCGCGCGTTGCCGATCAATCAATATGCAAACTTGCCCCAGACGCTGGCAAACAAGCTGGGCGCGATACCCGCAAACACCTGCTACGGCCCCACGGGCGGTAACACCCCGCAAATGCTGGTGAATTACACGGCAGAGCGCATTGCTGAAGGCGACCAGGACATTGTGCTGCTTGCCGGCGTCGAGTGCTTCGGCTCTATGCAAAAGCTCTTGATGGCGGGCAAGACGCCGGAGACTTGGAATGATGATCCAGGCGGCACACGCACCGATATTGGATATGAAAAAGCGGGTGTGACGGAGGTAGAGAACCTCCACAAACTTCAGCACCCCGTGAACTGTTATCCGCTGTTTGAAAACGCGCTTCGCGGTCAAGCAGGCAGGTCAGTCAAGGACCATCAATTGTTCATCGGCGAATTGATGTCACCCTTCACCAAGGTGGCTGCCTCTCACCCGCAGGCCTGGTTCCCGGTCGAGCGGTCTCCAGAAGAGATTGCGACGCCCTCTGACACCAACCGGTATGTCGGCTATCCCTACACCAAATACATGAACGCCATCATGGCCGTCGATCAGGCAGCCGCGGTGGTCATGATGTCTGTTGAAAAAGCGCGCGAGCTGGGTGTGCCGGAAGATAAGTGGGTCTACCTCCACGGCTCAGGAGATGCGAACGATCACTGGTACCTGACGGAGCGCCAGAATTTCTATTCAAGCCCGGCCATCCGAACGATGGGTCAGAAGGCATTCGCCCAAGCCGGATGGTCGATCGAAGATATCGACATCATGGACCTCTATTCCTGCTTCCCGAGTGCTGTTCAAATTGGCATGAAAGAACTGGGCATTGAGGTGGGTGACCCGCGCCCGCTTACGGTCACCGGCGGTTTGCCGTACTTTGGCGGCGCTGGGAACAACTATGTCATGCACTCGATCGCGACGATGGTTGAGAAGCTCCGAGCAAACCCCGGCAAGAAAGGCATGTGCACGTCGAACGGGTATTACGTGACCAAGCATGGCATCGGCCTTTATTCCACAACGCCAACAGAAGGCCCGTGGAAGCGGGAGAACCCCGCAACCTACCAGGCTGAGCTCGACGCGATGGACCATCCCCGTGTGGAAGAAAATCCAAACGGTGCTGCCAAGATCGAAACCTTTACCGTCATGCACGGGCGGGGCGGCCCGGAATTCGGCATCGTGATGGGACGGCAGGACGCAGACGATGCGCGCTTCGTGTCACACGTAACTGCGGAAGCCGATATTCAGAGCCTGCTGACCCAGGAAAGCCTCGGGCGTCCTGGAACCGTTGAAAACACGGATACCGGCCTCAACGTGTTTACGCTCACTTAACTCATCAGCACGGCTGCAGTTACAAAGGCGGCTCTTGGAGCCGCCTTTTTTGTCACCAGATCCAGGTTTCGGGGTCTGGCACCGGCTTCCCATCATTCATCCAGAAGAACCCTTTGACGTTCCGCACGATGACCCAGATGGCCGTTGCCAACAGCATGAACATGCCAATGACAAACACGAATAGAAGCGCACTGACAAAAAAGTAGAGCAAGCCGATCCAAAACGTGCGGATCTGATAAGTGAAGTGTGTCTCAGCCAGATCGTCTGCGTCGGAGCGCCGGAGATAGGCCATGACCAGACCGATAATGGTTGTGAGTCCGCCGGTCAGAAAGCCACCGAAATTCAAAAGGTAGATGAGTTTGACGATATCGCTGTTGTTGGACCCGGTGCTTGGACCGTCTTGGTCGGACATGCTATTCCCTCCGCATTGACACACAAGAAGGTTATTCGTCGGTGCGATGCCTGTCGATAGCTGCGGCAGAGCGACACCAGACGAGGGAGAAGAGCATGCCACGCATATACATGATCCGACATGGTGAAGCCGCAGCCGGCTGGAGCGAGGACAAGGACCCCGGCCTGTCAGATCTGGGTCGCTCGCAGTCTGAGGCGGCGGCGAAGGTGATCATGTCGCGCGAGGCAAAGGCCCTGCCTGTCTTGTCGAGTCCCCTGCGCCGTTGTCAGGAGACAGCTGTTCCACTTGCAAGTGCATGGAGCCTGAAAGCAACGATCGAACCTCGTGTCGCTGAGATACCGTCACCTGATTTAAGCCTGGAAGAACGTGGCGTCTGGCTGCGGCAGATCATGGGTGGAACCTGGGCCGAAACAGAAGCGCCCGTCGGGTACAATCTGGACTTGGTTGGCTGGAAACAGTCCGTTGTAGAAGCGCTGCTGGAACTGACATCCGATACCGTTATCTTCTCTCACTTCATAGCGATTAACGCCGCCGTCGGGCACGCGCTGAGCGATCCGCGCGTGATCTGTTTCCGTCCGGACAATTGCTCAGTGACCGTGTTTGAAACCGACGGGTCCACCCTGTCCGTGGTCGAACAGGGTGGCGAAGCGGAGACCAAGGTCAACTAGACCCACTGGAAGCGCCTTTTTTACGCCATTGCAACGCGCCTATACTCACCCCATGAGTGAGATACTTACCGTTGAGCAGATGTATGCCGCCGACCGATGGGCTATGGCGCGGGGCACGAGTGGGGTCAGCCTGATGGAAGCGGCAGGCAAAGCCTGCGCCGACGCCATCCTGGAACGCTTTGAGAGATGTCAGGTGGCCGTGTTGTGTGGGCCCGGCAATAATGGTGGAGATGGTTTCGTCATTGCGCGCTTGCTGCGCCAAGCGGGCTGGGGCGTCTCGTTCTTCCTGATGGGAGAGCGAGAAGCGCTTCAGGGGGATGCGGGGCATATGGCGCATCAGTGGAACGGGCCGGTTTACTCCCTCACCCCTGATGCGGTCGAGAATGCGGACCTAATCGTTGATGCGCTTTTCGGAGCCGGGCTCTCCAAAGACCTTGAGGGGACGCCAAGAGTGCTTGCGGAAACCGCAACGGCTCGCGGCATACCCGTCATGGCTGTCGATGTACCGAGTGGCATCGACGGGGATACGGGCGGCGTTCGTGGTGCGGCGTTCCACGCTGCACTCACAGTGACTTTCTTTCGCAAGAAGCCGGCGCACCTTTTGTTGCCCGGCCGGACGAATTGCGGTGAAACCATTGTCGCGGATATCGGAATTGAGGAAGCCGCGCTTGACGATCTCACTATTGAGACCTTTGAAAATGGTCCGGCGGTTTGGCAAGCCGGCTTTCCGAAGCTGATCGAAGAAGGACACAAATATTCCAGGGGCCACGCGGTCTCCGTTTCAGGCGGACCAAGCGCCACCGGTGCCGCCCGCTTGGGAGCGAGAGCGGCGTTGCGGATAGGCGCGGGCCTTGTGACAGTCGCGTCCCCGCCAAACGCACTTCAGGTAAACGCCGCGCATTTGACCGCGATTATGTTGCAGCGTTTTGAGGGGGCTGAAGGCCTCACAAACCTGCTTGAAGACAAACGCAAGAATGCGGTTCTGATTGGTCCGGGCAACGGTGTTGGCGCGGAGACGCGCGAGAATGTTCAAGCGGTGCTGACATCCGGCGCTGCGACCGTGCTCGACGCGGATGCGCTGACGTCTTTTGAAGGCAATGCACGCGATCTGTTCGTCGCCATTGAGAACTATTTTGCCGGACCGGTTGTGCTGACGCCGCACGAAGGAGAGTTCAAGCGCCTCTTTCCGGAGCTTGAAGGATCCAAGCTTGAACGCGCCCGCACAGCCGCGCAGGTCGCGCATGCGGTTATCGTGCTGAAGGGGGCTGATACTGTGGTTGCTGCCCCAGATGGTAGAGCGGTCATTAACGCGAATGCGGGGCCAGAGCTCGGGACAGCCGGGTCGGGAGATGTGTTAGGTGGCATGATCACAGGCTTGCTTGCGCAGAACATGCCAGCTTTTGAAGCTGCAGCGGCAGCCGTTTGGCTGCATGGAGAGGCCGGCGCCAAGGTCGGGCGGGGCTTGATTGCGGAGGATCTACCGGAGCAATTACCCACTTTGCTTCAGGAGCTGTCCTCGTGAGCGACGTCGCCATTCGCTTTGCTGTGGAGGCTGACATCCCGCAAATCAACAGCATCTACAATCACTACATCCGCGAAACACCCATCACATTCGACATCGAAGAAAAGACGGAACAGGACCGCGACTATTGGCGCCAGAAACTCGGCACGGCCGGACGGCACCAGTGCTTCGTCGCTGTGAAGCGGGACGTTGTTCTGGGATGGGCCTGCTCCGGCGCTTACCGGCCGAAGGCTGCCTATGAAACATCCGTTGAGGTGAGCGTCTATCTCGACCCTAAAGCCGGGGGTCGAGGGTTGGGATCGGCGCTCTATACCAAGCTCTTCGAGGCGCTCAAAGGCGAAGACGTGCATCGGGCCTTGGCGGGGATCACCCTTCCCAACGATGCGTCGCTTGCCCTTCATAGACGCCTTGGATTCACCGAGGTGGGGATCTATTCCGAAGTCGGCCGAAAATTTGACCGCTATTGGGACGTGATGTGGCTTGAGAAGCTGCTTTGAGAGTTACTGCCTGACCCTAGGCAAGGCACCCGCCGTTCAGTCACTTCTTTGACCAAGGTCGCGCGGGAAGCACTATGACCGGGCATGGCGAGCCCCAAAAGGGTCCCTAATGCGTACTAGACCGGTGCAAAACTGGGCCGTGCCGCTTTTCCTGGGTCGGGCGGGCGTCTGATCGCACCCAAAAGGCGTCCGAACCCTTCAAATGCCTGCCTTTATTGGGCTTTCCAAGCTTGAAGACCCTTGCTATAGAGAGCGCCAAATTCAGACGAGCCGCGTTCGGCCCCAGAAGGCAGGAACGCAGCGGCTCGCTTTTGCCCTTATGGCAGGTAATCCGTGCGGGCGTGGTGGAATTGGTAGACACGCTAGATTTAGGTTCTAGTGCCGCAAGGCGTGGGGGTTCAAGTCCCTTCGCCCGCACCACGCCGGGGTTCGTGACGGCCTGTTTCTGAGGGAAAAAGCGGGAATAATCGAGCCGATACCGGCTGAAAGCGAACGGAAGCGATAATAGTCATGCAGGTCAACGAGACGGTTTCTGAGGGTCTCAAGCGCGAGCTCACCATCACGATCGAAGCGGCAGCTCTTGAGGAAAAACTCTCCGGCAAGCTCGACGAGATGAAAAACCAGGTCCGCCTGAAGGGGTTCCGCCCTGGCAAGGTTCCTGTCAGCCACCTGCGCCGCACCTTTGGCAAACAGGTCATGACCGAAGTCATCCAGGAGACCGTGAGCCAGTCGAGCGGCGATGTTCTTCAGGAACGCGAAATGAAGCCTGCCATGCAGCCAGAAATCAATCTGGAAGGCGAAGTAGAGCAGGTCATTGAAGGCAAGGCCGACCTTGTTTTCAAAGTCGCATTTGAAATCGTGCCCGACTTCGAGATTGCGGATCTTTCCAAGATCGAGCTGGAAAAACCGGTCGCTGAAGTGGAAGACGCAGAGATCGACGAAGCCGTCGAGCGCCTGGCAGAAGCTCAGAAAAACTTTGAGCCAAAAGACGGCAAGGCGGACGAGGGTGACCTCGTTGTGATCGATTTTATCGGTCGCATTGACGGCGAGGCTTTCGACGGCGGGACGGCGGACGACGCGCGCCTTGAGCTCGGCTCAGGTCAGTTCATTCCAGGTTTTGAAGATCAGCTCGTCGGCGCAAAGAAAGATGACAAGCTGGATGTAACGGTCTCCTTCCCGGAGGACTATCAGGCGGAGAACCTCGCTGGAAAAGAAGCCGTCTTTGAAACGACGGTCAAAGGTGTCGAGGCGCCTGCGAAAATCACCATCGACGATGCCTTCGCTGAAAAGTTCGGCATGGAAAACCTAGAGAAGCTGCGCGATGCGATGTCCCAGCAGATCAAGGCGGACTATGACAATGTGTCGATGGCGAAGCTCAAGCGCGACATGCTCGATAAGCTCGACGAACTGCATTCCTTCGAGCTGCCGCCCACACTGGTCACGCAGGAATTCGATCAGATCTGGCATCAGTTCGAGCATGAGCTTGAAAATGAAGGCAAAAAAATCGAGGACGCAGATCAGCCGGAAGAAGAACTCCGTGCGGAGTACCAGGCTATTGCGGAACGCCGCGTCCGTCTTGGCCTTGTGATCGCGGAGATCGGCGCCAAGAACGACGTGAAGGTCGAAGACGCTGAGGTAAACCGGGCGGTGGCGCAGCGCGCTCAGCAATTCCCGGGGCAGGAACAGCAGGTCTACGAGTTCTATTCCAAGAACCCACAGGCAATCGCAGAAATCCGCGCGCCGCTGTTTGAAGATAAGGTTGTCGCCTTCATTGCAGAACTGGCAAAGGTCACCGACAAGGTCGTGACCAAGGAAGAGCTAACTTCAGACCCGGATGCGGAAGAAGAAGAGCAAAAGCCAGCGGCTAAAAAGAAAACGGCGAAGAAGAAGACAGCCGCCAAAAAGAAAACGGCGACAAAGAAAACCGCGGCCAAAAAGACAGCAGCAAAGAAGACGACGGCGAAGAAGAAAGCTGCGCCAAAGAAGGCTGCGAAGAAAGAAGACTAAGTCGCCCAGCCGCACGAATAGAATAGGCCGGAGAGAACTCTCCGGCCTATTCTGAAAGCAACACACCGATTGTCATTGGTTCATATCTGCGGGGTTAAGACAAAAGCTTTTTAATACCTTTGTAGATCTGGTCCCTGCGTTCTACTTCGACAACTCTGACAATAAGCCTGTGGTCGTCCACAGTATAGATAAGTCTGTACCCAACTGAGCGCAATTTGATTTTATAAGCGTCTACCGAACGAAGTTTATTCTTCGCGATCTTTGGATCCATTAAGACCTTTTCAAGCTGATCAACAAATTGGTTGCGGATCACATGGTCTAGCTTCTTGAATTTCCGTAGTGCCGCCTTCGTGAATTCAAGTTCGTAATTCATCTAGCGAAACCGATACTGTTGCGTCACCCTTACTGGCGTTCACGGCCTTCGCGTCTTCCAAATCTTCCAACAGATCCATGATCTGTTCGAACATCTCAGCTGGCACAGCATAGAAATCTGGCGCATTGTGATTAAGAACCGCCACAGCATCGCCTCCTGCCTCAGAAACGACTTTAGATGGGTTCTTTTTGAAAGCGCTCACGCTAGTAGTGTGACGGGTTAAAATCTGCGTCAACAGGTTCTGAGTCATGTGGTTCTGGATTATTCGCTGTTGGTTCGGTTTTGCTGATTTGAGTTTGGGTTATTCGGTGTTGGTTCGACAATATTTTTGATGTTTAGTTTCGACCTTTTAAAAGACTTAAACATGGAGCCTTTTTTGTCATCTGTCAAGGGCGGACGAGAACTGACTTTTAGTGCGAATCTGGCACACTGGGTTTGCCCAGCTCGATTCTGGTCATCGCAAAGCGTAAATGAGGTTTTGCTTTTTTCGGGTACAGGACTCGGTTCTCTTAGAAAGTTCCAGCGTCTGGGTCGCGTCTGAAGCCTTCGTCAGCGTCGCGCCGTCTCAAGCCGCCCCTTGTTCGTCTTTTAGAGGCATCGTTTAGTTCCGCTGAGCTGATGACGGTATCGCCATTGGTGTCTAATGCATCAAAGTCAGACTCAGGCAACGCCATGATCTCACCAAATGTCAAAACGCCGTTCCCATCGAAATCTAGGGCGATGAACGCAGCACGTCGGATACCTGTTTCATTGTCATCACGGATGTCATCCCACTCATCCTCATCCACCACCCCATTGCGGTCCTCGTCGGCGGTCGTGAATATGCCTTCCCGGTACGCCTTGTACTCTTCTTTCGTCACCGCCCCATTGTCGTTCAAGTCCCACTCGTAGGCAGGATGCTTGATGATGGTGACGTCGCCTGCCCGTTCGGAACTGCAGGCGGCGATGACCGGCATGAGCAGGGCAAGACCGAATATCCGGCCGGAATTTACAAAAGTAGACGAAACAAAACGCATAGGGCCTCCCCGCGACCACAAGTGAACTAGATGATTGATTATACGCAGCTTTTGGAGATTTCGGGTGTTAGAATGGCTTTTTTGCGGCCGGACCCCATATTATATGGTGAACGGTGAAGAATCATATGCTTGCGCTATAGTTCTCCACGGTCCATTTACCGAATCATCCTATGCCTAGATGTGGGAAGACCCGGCTGGCGGCGACGCTGTTTCCCAAAAAACGGTGTGCCAGCGAAGTGATGCGTGCAACCCTTGGAAAGCGAACCATGAAAGATCCTCTTGAGCTCACGATGAACCTGGTGCCAATGGTGGTCGAACAGACCAACCGTGGGGAGCGCGCCTACGATATTTTCTCCCGTCTTTTGAAGGAGCGGATCATTTTCGTGACCGGCCCGGTGGAGGACGGCATGGCGACGTTGATCACGGCGCAGCTTCTTTTCCTGGAAGCCGATAATCCCAGCAAAGAAATCTCGATGTACATCAATTCGCCGGGCGGCGTGGTGACGTCTGGTCTCGCGATTTATGACACCATGAAGTACATCCAACCTTCGATCACGACAGTCTGTGTGGGGCAGGCGGCATCCATGGGTTCACTGCTTCTTGCCGCCGGCGAGAAGGGCCAACGTTTTGCGCTACCCAACGCGCGTATCATGGTTCACCAGCCCTCCGGCGGGTTCCAGGGACAAGCGACCGATATCGAAATCCATGCGCGCGAGACACTTGCGCTCAGAGAGCGATTGAACCAGATCTACGTGGAACATACGGGTCAGGATATTGAAACCGTCCGCGATGCCCTCGAACGGGACAATTTCATGTCTCCTGAGCAGGCAATGGACTTCGGACTCATCGACAAAGTTGGCGCTACGCGCGAGGATTTTGGCAAGGTTGAGGACTGATTTTATCGATTCTGAGCCGATCGGGCTCAGTCAAAACAAAGTTATCTGGCTGCTAACCCATTGAAATTGAAAGCATTAATCAAATCTTGATGCCTCAGGCGCTAACATGCTCGTATGATAAAACGGTTTCGATGGGCATGAATCGCAGAACGCCAGGGCATTGGCGCAAGTTTTGAATGAGCCACAGAATGTCCACTTTGAGCGACTAGGCTCTTGAAACGAAATTCCGGTAATCGCGTCGTGACGGTTACCACCCAAAAGACGGTCTGCATAGTTGGGCCACAAGGAGAGTACATGAGCAAGGTAAGCGGCGGCGGAAGCGGAGACTCCAAGAACACGCTTTACTGTTCCTTCTGCGGCAAAAGCCAGCACGAAGTCCGCAAACTGATTGCCGGACCAACGGTGTTTATTTGTGATGAATGCGTTGAACTGTGCATGGACATCATCCGCGAGGAGAACAAAACCTCGCTTGTGAAATCCCGCGATGGGGTCCCAACACCGCAAGAGATCATGTCGGTCCTGGACGATTATGTGATCGGGCAGGCAGCCGCGAAGCGCGTCCTCTCTGTCGCGGTCCACAACCATTACAAACGATTGAGCCACGCGGCCAAGAACAATGATGTGGAACTCGCGAAATCCAACATCATGCTGATCGGCCCAACGGGCTGCGGCAAGACGCTGCTTGCTCAGACTCTCGCACGCATCATTGATGTGCCTTTCACCATGGCGGATGCGACGACGCTGACGGAGGCTGGGTATGTCGGGGAGGATGTGGAGAACATCATCCTGAAACTGCTCCAGGCAGCTGACTATAATGTTGAGCGGGCGCAGCGTGGCATCGTCTATATCGACGAGGTCGATAAAATCAGCCGCAAGTCTGACAACCCTTCGATCACCCGTGATGTGTCGGGCGAGGGCGTTCAGCAAGCCCTTCTGAAAATTATGGAAGGCACGGTTGCGTCTGTTCCGCCGCAGGGTGGGCGCAAGCATCCGCAGCAGGAATTCCTGCAGGTCGACACGACCAACATCCTCTTCATCTGCGGTGGCGCGTTTGCAGGGCTTGAAAAAATCATCTCATCGCGCGGCCAGGGCTCCGGCATTGGTTTTGGTGCCAAGGTGGAAGATCCGGATGAGCGTCGGACAGGTGAGGTTCTGACGGAACTGGAACCTGAAGACCTACTGAAATTTGGTCTGATCCCGGAATTTGTGGGTCGTATGCCGGTGATTGCCACGCTTGGCGATCTGGACAATGACGCTCTCGTTCAAATATTGACCCAGCCGAAAAACGCACTGGTGAAACAGTATGAGCGCCTGTTCGACATGGAAGACGTGAAGCTCACCTTCTCCGATGATGCCCAGGTTGCCATCGCCAATAAGGCGATTGAGCGCAAAACCGGCGCGCGTGGCCTACGGTCCATCATGGAGGGTATTTTGCTCGACACCATGTTCGAGCTGCCTGCGCTGGAAGGCGTCGAAGAGGTTGTGATCTCTGCCGAGGTCGTCGAGGGCGACGCCCAGCCACTCTACATCTACTCCGAACGCTCGGGTGACGTAGAGACAAGCGCCTGATTGGGAATTTATTTTCCATAATATCGAGTTTGATGGCCTTGAAAGCTTTTGCCTTCAGGGCCATTTCTCTGTTAATCGACATGAAATGCGCTGATTTGGGTGAAAATCAGTCCGATTTACACGAATCCGGCTAGTTTGATGGTCAGCATTCGTTCAGCAATCCCATGGCATACTGCTGAGCAAATCAGCCCATGGGCGCCGGTCGGACGACCAAAGCGGCCTCCAAAAACAACAGGGTCTCCAATATGAGTGACAATCACGACGAACCTCAAAACGAAGCAGTAAGACAGGGATCAAGCGACGATGTGCCGGAATTCACCGGCGGCGTCCTGCCTGTGCTGCCGCTTCGCGACATCGTCGTGTTTCCACACATGATCGTTCCGCTTTTTGTGGGCCGCGCAAAATCTGTGCGTGCGCTTGAAGAAGTCATGCAGGACGACAAACAGATTCTGTTGGTCGCGCAAAAAGATCCGGGTGATGACGATCCCAATCCAGGCGACATTTATGATGTCGGCACAGTTGGCCAAGTGCTTCAATTACTGAAACTGCCCGACCAAACCGTGAAGGTTTTGGTGGAAGGAACGTCACGCGCCCGCGTTGAACGCTTCACCGGTCGTGAGGATTTCTTCGAAGCAGACGTAACGCCCATCCCCGACACAGATGCAGATGACGAGCGGCTGGAAGCGCTGGCGCGCACCGTCACAGGGCATTTTGAAAATTACGTAAAGCTCAACAAAAAGGTGCCGCCGGAAGTCCTGGGGTCGGTAACGCAGATTGAGGATTACGCCAAGCTCGCAGACACGATCGCGAGCCACCTCAACATTAAGCTCGAAGAAAAGCAGGAGCTTCTTGAAATCGCCAGCACGGCAGAGCGGTTGGAGCGCGTCTATTCCATGATGGAAGGCGAGATTTCTGTTCTCAATGTTGAGAAGAAGATCCGTAGCCGCGTTAAGCGCCAGATGGAGAAGACTCAGCGCGAGTATTATCTCAACGAGCAGATGAAAGCGATCCAGAAGGAGCTTGGCGGCTCCGATGGCGAAGATGGTCGCGACGAGCTGCACGAGCTGGAAAGTCGGATCGAACAAACCAAGCTGTCAAAAGAAGCGCGTGAAAAAGTCGATGCAGAGATGCGGAAGCTCAAACAGATGAGCCCGATGTCTGCCGAAGCGACTGTTGTGCGCAACTATCTGGACTGGATCCTGTCCATTCCTTGGAACAAGAAAGGTCGGGTCAAGAAAGACCTGTCCAAAGCAGAAGAGATTCTGGATGCGGATCACTATGGCCTGGAAAAGGTCAAGGAACGCATCGTTGAGTATCTGGCTGTTCAGCAGAGAGCCAATAAGCTCAAAGGTCCGATCCTTTGCCTCGTGGGTCCTCCAGGTGTCGGTAAAACGTCGCTCGGCAAGTCCATCGCGAAAGCGACGGGGCGTGAGTTCGCGCGTCTGTCACTTGGCGGTGTGCGCGATGAAGCCGAAATCCGGGGTCACCGCCGGACCTATATCGGATCCATGCCCGGCAAAGTGATCCAGTCGATGAAGAAGGTGAAAAATTCCAATCCACTCTTCTTGCTCGATGAGATCGACAAAATGGGCGCGGACTTCCGCGGCGATCCGTCCTCGGCTTTGCTTGAAGTGTTGGACCCGGAACAGAACAACACATTTATGGATCACTATCTGGAGGTCGAATATGACCTCTCCAATGTGATGTTCGTAACCACGGCAAACACCCTCAACATTCCAGGTCCCTTGATGGACCGGATGGAGATCATTCGCATCGCCGGGTACACCGAAGATGAGAAGGCGGAAATCACCCGCCGGCACCTCATCCCCAAGGTCATGAAGAACCATGGTCTGAAGGCGGAGGAGTGGACCATCGACGATGAAGGTCTGCTTGAGCTGGTCCGCACGTATACCCGCGAGGCGGGGGTGCGGAGCCTGGAGCGTGAGATCTCGAACCTCTGCCGGAAAGCGGTCAAGGAACTCATCACCTCTGATAAAACGGCCATCAATGTCACCAAAGACAATCTGGCCGACTTTGCGGGCGTGCCGAAATTCCGCCATGGTGAAATTGACGGCGAGGACCAGGTGGGCGTGGTCACCGGCCTGGCCTGGACCGAAGTGGGCGGTGAGCTCTTGACGATTGAAGGCGTCGAGATGCCGGGTAAGGGCCGCATGACGGTCACTGGCAACCTGAAAGACGTCATGAAGGAGTCGATTTCGGCTGCGAGTTCCTATGTGAAATCGCGCGCCACGACATTTGGTGTGGAACCGCCGGTCTTTGACCGGAAAGACATCCACGTCCACGTCCCCGAAGGGGCAACCCCGAAGGACGGGCCCAGTGCAGGTGTCGCCATGGCGACAACCATCGTGTCGATCATGACCGGCATTCCGATCCGCAAGGATGTGGCGATGACCGGAGAGATTACCCTGCGTGGTCGTGTCCTGCCGATCGGTGGTCTGAAGGAGAAGCTCCTCGCAGCCCTTCGTGGCGGCATCAAAACGGTCTTGATTCCGAAGGATAACGCCAAGGATCTTGCTGATATTCCGGACAATGTGAAGAATCAGCTGGAGATTGTGCCGGTGGAAACCGTGGATGAAGTGCTTGTGCGCGCTTTGACCAAGATGCCTGAGGCGATTGAGTGGGATGAAGAGGCCTACGCAGCGCAACAAGCAGAACGGGCTGCAGAAGCCACATCAGCTGAAGGGCTTACTGCCCACTAAATAAAGAGAAAAAGCGCTTTTTGACCTGGTATAGCTAGGGAGATCAGCGCTTTTTTTGTGTCCCTCATTCGCAGGTGCAGCAAAGGGATGATTTTCGAAAAACTCGCAGAAATCTGCGCTTTCTTCGCTTAATCCTTTGACCCCGCTCTCGCTGGGTGTTTACACTTTTCCCTGATCTCCTGGGGATTCGCTCCCCGCAGCCTAGAGGGGCCGAACGTGAACAAGAACGATCTCATTGCTGTCATCGCCGACCAGACCGGTCTGGCAAAGGGCGACGCCACAAAGGCCGTCGACTGCGTGTTTGATACAATCACCTCAACCCTTAAAGGAGGTGACGAAGTCCGCCTGGTGGGTTTTGGCACATTTAACGTGACCCGCCGGAATGCGTCTGAAGGCCGTAATCCGCGGACTGGTGAAAAAATCCAGATTCCTGCGTCAAATCAGCCGAAATTCAAAGCTGGTAAGGGTCTGAAGGACGCTGTGAACAGCTAACGCTTTCCGGCTGCCAAGCCAGAGAACGCAAAAAGGTCGGCGAGAGCCGGCCTTTTTTGTTGCCGGTTGGGGACCGGCCCTATTTGACCTCGTCTTCCACCGCGTCTGGGCCTTCCTCGCCGTCAGCCCGCGGATCCAGTTCGAGTGGAGCGGCGGTGGTTTGACTGATGGGTACCGCGACGAAGTCCTCTTTATCTTCCTCAGGAACCGCTTCGCGCGCCAGGATTCGGGCCAGTACGAAGAGGATGAACAGACTGGAGCAGACCACCGACAAGGCGAATACCGCGCCAATACCGAAAAGGGTGATCAAACCGGAGATCATGAGGGGCCCGGTCATCGCGCCCACCGCAAAGACCAAGGTCAGGCCGCTCGCGACGAGAACAAATTGGTGCGGCGCCGCGTGATCGTTTGCCTGCGCCACGCAGAGCCCGTAGAGGGACAGGGCGAAGGCTCCAAAGCAGAAGGCGCCGAGATAAATGCCGGACGGTCCTACCTGTCCGGGCGCTATGCTGAGATAGGCACCTGTGAGCGCGACTCCAGCCAGCACCACAATCAGAACCCAGCGGCGATCAACCCGGTCAGACAGACGCCCCACAGGGACCTGCAGCAGCGCACCTCCCAGAATGGCCAGCGTCATGAAAAAGGAGACGCCTTGAATGTCGAGCCCGACATCCCGCGCGTAAACCGGTCCGAGCGCCCAGAACGGCCCGTTGACCAAACCGACGACAAAACACCCCAGAACGCCCACCGGCGAAATTGCCCAGAGCTCGGTGAGTTTCACCCGGGCGGTTTCGATGGGCGCCGGTTGCACGGCTGTCGTAAGGGACACAGGGACCAGCGCAAAGGACGTCAGGATCGCGACGACGGCGAAGAGTTCGAACCCGCTCGGATCGAACAGATTGAGTGCCAGTTGGCCGAGTGTAAGGGCCGCCAGGCTCACCACACGGTAGACAGCGAAGACCGTGCCCCGATTGGAATTGCTCGCCTGTTCGTTGAGCCAGCTCTCAATGATCATGTAGAGACCAGCGATACAAAAGCCTGTGGCGACGCGAAGCAGGACCCAGGCAATCGGCTCCGAAATCAGCATATGGGCAAGCGGCGCCGCGGAGGCGATCGACGCGAAGACCGCAAAGGACCGGATATGGCCCACCCGCATGATGCCCGCCGGGCCGAACAGCGCTCCCAGCATATAGCCCGCAAAATAGGCTGAACCCATCAGGCTGAGACTGGTCGCCGAAAACCCATTGAGGCTCCCTCTGATTGGAAGCAGCGTGCCGAAGAGCCCGTCGCCCAGCAGCAGGATTGCGGTGGAAAGAAAAAGCGAAAAGAAGGGAGCGAGACTACGCGTCATGGAGCATCTCCACATGACGAGCAAGTCTGTTCGTCATGCGAAAAGAGGTCAGGTGTTCTGAACCGCCTTTGATCTCAATTCACGCCCGCCAGCAAGTACTTTTTTCAAACCTCCGCCGTGTGGTCATTTGCCCAGGCGGCAATCTGCATCAGATGCTCAATCAAGGGGCCTGCTGCGGGCGTGAGAGCATAGGTCACCTGCGGTGGGGACGTGTCGACAACCGAGCGCGAAACCAGGCCGGCCTCCTCAAGTGCCCGCAAATTCTGGGTCATCACCTTTTGCGACAATGTCGGGATGCGCCGGCGAAGCTCGCCAAACCGGCGAGGTTCTTGCGCCAGGTTCAGAAGGATGAGCGGTGCCCATCGATTGAGAACCACGCGCAGAAGCCGCCGGATCTCGCATTCAGGATTAGCGCCCGCCTCTTCCAGCTTCGCCCAAAACCCAGCTTCGTCCTGCCAGGCGCCGCCGGCCGACCTGGTCTCAATATCCATTTTATTCATGGGAACCTAAAGGTACCTAGTTGCTTTTAGAAACTATCATAGCCAGCTTAAGCGCCGTGGAGCCAACGAGCAAGGAGATCGAGATGGTTTGGTTGAGAAACATAAGCCTGGCGCTGGCAGGCATAGCAGTCATCGTCGCCCTGGCACTCTATGGTCGCTATGGCGGCGGCGACCCGTACCCTGATCTGTCGACAGCACCTCTCTTCGGCGAGGAGGCTTTGGAAACCGTCCTGGCCTTTCCGGAGCCATTCGGAAATGTCGCGGCCTCAGCGGACGGTCGCGTCTTCTTTACCGTCCATCCTGAGTCTGGCCCCACCGGACCCGTCCTCTATGAAGTGCGCGACGGCGAAGCTTTTCCCTATCCAAGCCGCGAGGTGTCGGAGACCCGTTTTGTCACGGCGCTTGGTGTCAGCGTCGATCAGCAAAACCGCCTCTGGGTTATCGATCACGGCAACCACGGATTTCAAGGAGCTGGGCTGACTGCCTTTGACCTAGCGACCGGTGAGGTGGTGCATGAAGTCACTTTCGACAGCGACGTCGGCGAGTGGGCGTCCTTCTTGAACGATCTGACCGTGTCCCCTGATGGACGGTATGTTTACATCGCCGACGTGAGCTTCTTCGGAAAAAACCCGGGTCTGGTGGTTTATGACACCGATAGCGGAGAGGCCTGGCGGATCCTGGAAGACCACCCGTCTGTTGTCGCCCAAGACTGGATCATCGAAAACCCCATCAAAACGATGACCTTCTTTGGCGGCCTGATTGCGCTGAAGCCCGGCGTTGACGGCATCGTGGTGGATAGAGAAGGCGACTATGTCTACTACGCCGCCATGACCCATGACGGCCTGTTTCGTGTGCCCACGTCCATCTTGCACGACCGGCCTGCGGCTCCTGCTGCCATTGCCGCATCAGTCGAGCGGATCGGCGACAAGCCATTGAGCGATGGCTTGAGCATCGATGTCGACGGCAACGTCTACATTACCGACGTGGAAAACGGTGGTATTGCGCGTATGGCGCCTGACGGATCTTTGCGGACTCTTATCAAGAGCGACAGGGTGAGATGGGCGGATGGCATCTCCTATGGGGGCGACGGATTTTATTACTTCACCGACAGCGCCATCCCTGACCAGATGCTTCAATCCCGGTCTCACATCGAATCTTCTGCGCCGTACTTCCTCTATCGCTTTAAGGCGGACATTGAAGGCATACCGGGCCGCTGATGCTTATCGGTCCGGCAAGAGCCGCGGCTTGATGCGATTGACCATGACGTCGAAGAACCGGTCCGGCTCCTCCCAGGGAGGGGCGTGGGCGGAGTTCTCAAAGTAGAACAGCTCTTTGTCCGGTGCGCTTAACTCATTGAAATAGGGTTCGGCGAGCACAGACGGCGTCTGATAATCATGGCGTCCTAGGATGAAGAAGACAGGAACGTCGAACGTGAGAAGCGTCTGATCCAGATTGGCGCTCGCGAGACCTTCCCACAGGTGATCGAGCGCGAAGAAGGCGCTCCTCGCTAGGGCGATAAGGTCGAGCAGGTTGAATTCCGGGGTCGACAGGGCCACCCAGGCAAGACTGGCCTGAGAGCGCCCATCATGGGTGAGCCCGCCGCCAAACTCGGTGAGCCACCCGCGCTGGATCAAGGTGGCCTCCACGCTGTAGGGCGGCGGTCCAATCTCCGTCAGCTCCTTGATTGCCTGCTCATGTTCCCGACGTGTCGCCTCTGCGAGCGCGAACTCATAGGAAACACGTTCATTGTCGGTCATGTCGGCAATCTGGCCGGTGCCGATATAGGCAGACACTTTCTCAGGATGGGCGGCCGTATACATGGTGCCGATCAATGACCCCCACGAATGTCCGAGGAGCGCAATGCGCTCGCGTCCAAACTTCGCCCGCAGGTGATCAACCACCACATCTATGTCGGCGATGAACTGCGGCAGGTTCATGGACTCCGGCGGCGTCGCGCCCAAGTCGAAACTCTTGCCGGCGCCCCGTTGATCCCAATGCACGACAACAAACTCGGTTTCGAGGTTGCTATTGTAAGCACGGAACCAGGCGAATTCTCCGGCGCCCGGACCGCCATGAAGTACCAGCAGGATCGGATTGTCGCGATCCAGGCCTCGGGTCAGGGCCCATTGCTTCAGCCCGTTCACCTCGATCCACTCTTCTTCAGCGATGCTGCCGGCGATAGGTAAACCCGCGTCGTCGATGAAGGGTGGGGTTGAGGTTGGCCATGACAGCCAGCCCAAGAGGGCCACCAGCAATAGAAGAAGGGCGCCGAGCGCTCTGACGATGAATTTCATAGGTATCCCTGCAGACTGAATGGTCTTCAGCTTATACCAAGGCTTTCAGCGGCGTATTGGGGCAAAGTGGCGTATTTCGCGCTTGACGTGGGGCTTTCCATGACTAATGTCTGCGGCGCTTCAGACATTTTCTGAGCGGGCGGTTAGCTCAGCTGGGAGAGCATCTCGTTTACACCGAGAGGGTCGGCGGTTCGATCCCGTCACCGCCCACCATTTTCCCAAATTCATCGCATTTTGCCCCGAACTCCCTTTGTCATCACATGAGTGTGTGGGCGGTGGGATTGCGCCGCGAGATCGGCTAGGTTTTCCCACTATTGAATTTGGCGATCTGGATGGACACTTAGGGCCGAGATCGCATTAAGAACAATATGGGAGTGCAGCGCATGAGCACAGAAGCATACGTACCGCCGAAAGTCTGGACTTGGGATGCCGAAAGCGGCGGCCGGTTTGCCAATATCAACCGTCCTATCGCGGGTCCGACCCACGAAAAGGAACTGCCGGTCGGCAAGCACCCGCTGCAGCTTTATTCGCTGGCGACGCCCAATGGCGTGAAGGTGACGGTGATGCTTGAAGAGCTTCTGGCCCTTGGGCACAAAGGCGCCGAATATGACGCGTGGCTGATCAATATCGGTGAGGGCGATCAGTTCGGCAGCGGCTTCGTCGACATCAACCCGAACTCGAAAATCCCGGCCTTGATGGACCACAGCACGGAAACGCCAACGCGGGTCTTCGAGTCGGGCGCCATCCTTTGGTATCTCGCGGAAAAGTTTGACGCGTTCCTGCCGAAAGATTTGAAGAAGCGTACCGAGTGCATGTCGTGGCTCATGTGGCTTATGGGCAGCGCGCCCTATCTCGGCGGTGGTTTCGGACACTTCTATGCGTATGCGCCGGAAAAATGGGAATACCCGATCAATCGCTTCGCCATGGAAGTGAAGCGCCAGCTGGATGTGCTGGACCGGCACCTGGCGGATAATCAGTTCCTTGCTGGGGATGAATATTCGATTGCTGACATGGCGACCTGTCCCTGGTACGGCGCGCTCGCCAAAGGGCTGCTCTATGAATCCAAAGAGTTCCTGGATGTTGCGTCCTACAAAAATGTGAACCGCTGGACCGATGAAATTTTCACCCGTCCGGCCGTAAGGCGCGGCCAGAAAGTGAACCGCGTTTGGGGCGAAGAAAGCAGTCAGGTTCCCGAGCGCCACGACGCCAGCGATATTGATGCGGCGGACGCCAAAGCATCTGCCTAGCCGTTGTGCGGGGCTCTACTTTTGAGGGTCATGGAGATCATCACAAGAAGAGCCCCCAACGCCGCAAGGCTCGCTGAGCCAAGAAAAGCATAAGCGCCAAAGAGACCTGCCAGCCAACCAAAAGAAACGAGCGCAAAGATCGCGACACCGGATTGTACAATCCCGAAAAAGCTCTGTGCCTGCGCTGCAATAGTTTCATCCGCGACGTCTGCGATGAAATGAGTACAGGCAAGAAAGCCCAGCGCGTAAGTGAGCGCCTGGAGAAGTTGCAATCCATACAAAATCGGCGTGTCCGGTGAGAAGGCAAAGGCGGTCCATCGCACAAAGGCGATAGCGCAGGATGCCAGGATGAGCACCCGCGGCGAGATGCGCGCGGTAATGTGCTTGAACCCCAGAAACATGCCGATTTCGGCGACGCTGCCGACAACAATCAAAAGACCAATTGTGCTTTCCGGGATGCCCTGCGCATGCCACAGCAGCCCTAGAAATCCGTTCAGGACAAAATGGGTAGAGTGGACCAGTGCCCACCCAAAAAGTGGGAATAGAAACCACGGACGGAGAATGTCGCGTAAGCGCTCCGATTGAATGGAGGGCAGAGGATTCCGTCCGATGTCGCGAAAACGCGGCAGTGCAAATGCCATGGCTGACCGCAGGATGGACAGACCCACAAACAGTGGAAGGAATGCGCTGATGCCGAATTCCGCAATAACGAAACCTGCGATGAAGATCGCGAGCATGTATCCGATGGTTTTCCAGGCATAAAGCCGACTGAAGTCGAAACCTGTTCGTCGTCCGAGGCGAATGGAGGCAGCGTCGACGATGGGCAAGATCGCCATCTGTGACACAACGCAAAGGGTCCAAAGCGCAAGAATGCTGACAAACCCGTCGGCGAAGAAAAGGCTTAAGGGAAAGATGCCCGACAGCAGGGCACCGATGACGATAACATTTCGCCAATCGTTGGCATGGTCTGCGATCCGCCCGACACGCACGCCAACGAAGAGCAGCACGAAGAGGGGGAGGGCGGTGATGATGCCGATCTGCTCTGGCGAAATGCCCTTGGAGGCAAACCAAATGCCGGCAAAGGCGTTAATCACGCCCACACTCAATGCTTGGAAGAAATAGTAGTTGCTCACACGCGTATGGGGCGTGATCCGCAGTGGCAGGGTGTGCAGAAACATGTTTTAAGGACCAGAAAGAGCGCCGCATAAACACGCGCGCGTTGTCTGTCGCGCCATCGGGCAGCAGACGAAACACCTTCACGCTCAAGGAGGATGAAAGGCGGGTTGAAGTCTTTTCTGGTCGCTTATCTTACCATTCAGAAACCCTATGCCGTATGGGTGTTCCCGGCAAGCTCCTGTCCGTCCCATATGAGGTTGCCCAAAATCGCTCGGTTAGCGGGTGAGAGCTTCGGCCCCGCTTGGCATGCGGACATTCGCAGCCTGTCTCTGTTTCCGAGAAGCTTGGCCACCGGACCAAGCGGGTAAGAGGGGCAGCATTGAGGCAGTGCGCTCGTTCTGTGCGGTGAAGCAGCAGGCGCTGATTGCGCCAACGCTTCGATGCCATGCGGGAGCGGTTGCCCCTCACAAAGCATCGGCAGTCGTGCGAGATACTGGCCCAGAGCTTGGCGGTCATCCGGCTTGGAAGCGGTCGGACTCAGATCAAGAATGAAATCGGCATAGAGAACGCCGTTTAACAGGGCACAGGCATAGGCTTCCCAGAAGAGCGGGGCAATTCTCTGGTCGGAAATATGGGAGATTTTGCGTTTGAAAGTCCGCTCGGTGCGTATCCGCTCAAGCAAGGTGAGATCGGCGATCTCTGGAAAAAGGTGTTTGATCCTGATGGGCTCAGCTTCGGAGAATAGATACAGAAGTTTGGCGAAGAAGTAGCTTCGCCGCGCTTGTTGTGAGCGCCAAGTGTCGTTTGGGTCGCGGAGCGAAAAGACGTGCACGCTGTCAGGAAACATTGCCCGGAAAGCTTCCATCCGTCCCCAACTTCTGTTGAGACAGAAAACCGGGATCTTGTTCCTTGAGCACGCTAAGTCCGATAGGAGGTCGAAATAGCGGTGCAATTCTCGTCGGCCAGCCGCACTGACCTCGAAGAATTCTTTGTAGGATAGACCGCTAGGGAACGCTGGAACGCCCCTGCGCTGTCCCAGCAAGCCACGATACTCCCAGAAATAAGATTTTGTGAGGCCGTGATGGCCCATGCGGCGCACATCGTCTGGATCATAACGCTTACACTTTTGGCGGGTGAGCGTGCGAAGCCCCTCGTGGAGGGGTTCATAGAAACACATGAACCGGGGGTCGGCGCGAAAAGCATTGAATAGGGCGGTGCTGCCAGTGCGCCATTGAGCATGGCAAAACACTGCTTTGGGCAGTGGCGGTAGAGGGCGCGGCATAGGGCATTTCGTCCCAATGGCCCAATCGCCGATGCAAGCGAAGCAGCGATCAGTGAGTTACACACGGCCTGTGAACAGGTCTGTGCCTCACCCCTCTAAAGTCAAACGAATGGTCAGGTACTTTCCGTCGCGCCGGCGCGAAGAATTTCGATTTGGTGATTCATCCATCTACAGGCTGCTCGCAGGCAGAAAGCGACGACAACTCAGAGGCGTGCGCGTGGTCCCACCAGCCGCAATCCAAGCCTTTGCAAGGAGAAGCGAATAAACGCAGAAATCAGCCATTCGCTGCTTGACAGCACTTAGGGGCTGCCGTACATCACCGCATCCCCGAAGGCTTTTCGCCTTCGTTTCAGGGGGTGTAGCTCAGCTGGTTAGAGCGCTGGCCTGTCACGCCAGAGGCCGCGGGTTCGAGTCCCGTCACTCCCGCCATTTTTCTCAAAAAATGAGCGGACTGATCTGCTTGCAGCCCAAGCAAAGGTGCCGCGTCATTTCCTCACTCCGGACGATCAATCGCTCGTAATGCGAGTGGTTCTTAACCCCATGTCGTCCGAGCTAAAGACCCCAAAAATCAGTGCGTTTTGGGCCATTTTAGATGTGTTCTGTCGTTTGACTTGGAACAGGCGAGAGCTATACTCCGCGCGATTTTAGAGGGGCAACACGCGAGAATCGCCTGGCCTTCGCAGATGCGAAATCAGCGGGGCGGTTTCCGCCGACAGGCTTGGCCAGACCACCACCCTGGGCCAGGTCATTCAGGTGCAGAAAATGGAACAGCTCTTAAGCGAGTATCTGCCGATCGTGATCTTTCTCGGTCTATCGGCCGTCATTTCTATTGCTTTGTTGATAGTGCCGTTTGTGATTGCCCCGTCGAACCCTGACCCTGAAAAATTGTCAGCGTATGAGTGCGGGTTCGAAGCCTTTGACGACAGCCGCATGCGCTTCGACGTGAAGTTCTATCTTGTCGCAATCCTGTTCATTATTTTTGATCTGGAAGTCGCTTTCTTATTCCCCTGGGCCGTGTCGCTCGGGGACGTCGGCCTGTTTGGGTTCTGGTCCATGATGGTGTTTCTGGGCGTTTTAACTGTCGGCTTTATCTACGAATGGAAGAAAGGCGCGCTCGAATGGGACTGAGCCTTTTTCTCCGTCGGATGTGTGGAGTGTGCGTATGACCACCGGCCCCATTATCACGGACGCGCCCAAAGGAGTTATCGATCCCAAAACCGGTGCACCGGTCGGCGAGGATGATCCCTTCTTCAAACAAATGTCGGATGAGCTTGCCGACAAGAACTTCCTGGTGACCTCGCTCGACAATCTGGTCAATTGGTCGCGGACCGGGTCATTGATGTGGATGACTTTTGGTCTGGCCTGCTGCGGTGTTGAGATGATGCAGACCAACATGCCGCGCTATGACCTGGAACGTTTTGGCACCGCACCGCGCGCGAGCCCGCGTCAATCTGACGTGATGATCGTTGCGGGCACCCTGACCAATAAGATGGCCCCGGCGCTCCGCAAGGTGTACGACCAGATGCCGGACCCTCGTTATGTGATCTCCATGGGATCCTGCGCAAATGGCGGTGGCTATTATCACTATTCCTATTCAGTGGTTCGCGGGTGCGACCGGATCGTTCCGGTAGACATCTATGTGCCTGGGTGCCCGCCCTCTGCTGAAGCCCTGCTTTACGGCATCCTGGCCTTGCAGCGGAAAATCCGCCGCACCGGGACGATCGAACGTTAAAAGAATACCTACGCGGCGAGAGGTCCTTCTTCGCCGGGTGACCACATTGTTAGAGATGCCAATTGTCTGAGAAAAACGACATGGACGAAAGTCTGCGAGACCTTGGGGATCATATCGCCGCCGGACTGCATGATGCGATCGCTTCAGCGGACGTCGCACGCAGCGAACTGACGCTGACCACGAGCGCTGACAAGATCGTCAAGGTTCTTAAATTCTTGCGAGACGATCCGGCGTGTCATTTCTCGGTACTGGTCGATATTTGCGGGGCGGACCATCCGGAACGAGCCAAGCGATTTGATGTGGTCTATCACCTTTTGTCGATGCACCAGAACCAACGCATCCGCGTGAAGCTGGAAACGGACGAAGAGATGCAGGTGCCAAGTGTTGTGGGCGTCTTCCCGGCAGCCAACTGGTTCGAACGCGAAGCGTTTGATCTTTACGGTATTCTCTTTTCCGATCACCCAGACCTGCGGCGTATTCTGACGGACTATGGGTTCACCGGACATCCGCTGCGGAAGGACTTCCCGCTGACCGGGTTTGTCGAAGTCCGCTACGACGATGAGCTGAAACGGGTTGCCTACGAGCCCGTGAAACTCACGCAGGAGTTCCGGAATTTCGATTTCGAGAGCCCATGGGAAGCAGCTGAATATCTGCTGCCCGGCGACGAAAAAGCATCTGAGGGTGAGGGGTAGTTCATGGCCGAGTCTCAGATCAAAAACATCAACATCAATTTCGGGCCGCAACATCCGGCGGCACACGGCGTGCTGCGTTTGGTGCTTGAGCTCGAAGGCGAAGTGGTTGAGCGCGTTGACCCGCATATCGGGCTTCTACACCGGGGTACCGAAAAGCTTATCGAGAACAAAACCTATCTCCAGGCGCTGCCATACTTTGACCGGCTCGACTATGTGGCGCCGATGAACCAGGAACATGCCTATGCCCTGGCCGTCGAAAAGCTGTTGGGCATCGAAGTGCCAAAACGCGCCCAATACATCCGCGTGCTCTATTCAGAGATCGGGCGCATTCTCAATCACCTGCTGAATGTCACCACCCAGGCGCTGGACGTGGGCGCCTTCACACCATCGCTTTGGGGCTTCGAAGTTCGTGAAGAGTTGATGTCCTTCTATGAGCGGGCCTCCGGCAGCCGCATGCATGCGGCCTATTTCCGGCCTGGCGGGGTGCATCAGGATCTTCCGCCGAAGCTTTTGCAGGACATTCATGACTATTGCGACTTCATTGAGAAGATCGTCGATGATGTGGACGCCCTTCTGACTGGCAACCGCATTTTCAAACAGCGCAACGTGGACATCGGCAATGTGTCGGCGGAAGACGCGCAAGCCTGGGGTTTTTCTGGCGTGATGGTCCGCGGTTCAGGCATGGCCTGGGATCTCCGGCGCTCGCAGCCTTATGAGTGCTACAGCGATCTTGAATTCGACATTCCGGTCGGCAAGAACGGCGACAATTTCGACCGCTATCTCATTCGGCTAGAGGAGTGTCGTCAGTCTGTGCGCATCATGCGTCAATGCATCGAACAGATGCCGGAAGGGCCGGTCGCCACAACCGATGGCAAGATCGCACCGCCAAAACGCGGCGACATGAAAAAGTCGATGGAAAGCCTGATCCATCACTTCAAGCTCTATACAGAGGGCTACCACGTGCCCGCTGGCGAAGTATATGCCGCGGTGGAAGCCCCAAAAGGCGAATTCGGCGTTTATCTCGTATCCGATGGGTCGAACAAACCCAGCCGCTGCAAGATTAAGGCGCCGGGTTATTCGCACCTGCAGGCGATGGATTTCTTATGTAAGGGCTACATGCTCGCCGATGTGTCGGCGATCTTGGGCTCACTCGACATTGTGTTCGGGGAGGTTGACCGATGAGTGTGCGCAGACTGGACCCGAACCAGCCTGAAGAGTTTGAGTTCACGGCAGAAAACAAAGCCTGGGCTGAAGGTCAGATTAAAAAGTACCCGGACGGACGACAAGCCTCTGCAATCATCTCGCTTCTATGGCGCGCGCAGAAACAGGCGGGCGGTTGGCTGCCGGAACCGGCAATCCGGTATGTGGCGGACTATCTCGACATGCCGCATATGCGCGCTATGGAAGTCGCGACCTTCTACACGATGTTCAACCTGTCGCCGGTGGGCGAGCACTTCGTACAGCTCTGTGGCACAACGCCCTGTTGGTTACGCGGCTCAGACGATCTGAAAGCCGTCTGCAAGAAAGTGATTGGCGAAGAGCGCCAGGTCTCAAGCGACGGCAAATTCTCCTGGATGGAAGTTGAGTGCCTCGGGGCCTGCGCCAATGCACCTATGGTGCAGGTCAATGATGATTTCTATGAAGATCTGGACGCTGAAAACTTCGAGAAGCTTCTGACAGACCTGAAAGAGGGACGTCCTGTGAAGATTGGTCCTCAAAGCGATCGCAAGGGGTCAGAGCCCGCTGGCGAACTCACAAGCCTCACCGAAATGGGGGGAGCCGACTGATGTTGCAGGACAAGGATCGCATCTTCACCAATCTCTATGGCCTGGATGACTATGGTCTAGAAGGCGCCCGTCGCCGCGGAGATTGGGACAACACTAAAGACATCATAGCTAAGGGACGAGATTGGATCATCGAGGAGATGAAACAATCCGGCTTGCGTGGCCGTGGCGGCGCGGGCTTCCCGACCGGGCTCAAATGGTCTTTTATGCCCAAGGAGTCAGATGGGCGTCCGCATTACCTTGTTGTGAACGCCGACGAGTCCGAGCCCGGCACGTGTAAAGACCGGGAGATCATGCGGCACGATCCGCACAAGCTCATCGAAGGCTGCCTCGTTGCCGGTTTCGCCATGGGCGCGAACGCTGGATACATCTATGTGCGTGGCGAGTTCATCTTCGAACGTGAACAGCTGCAACGCGCTGTCTACCAGGCCTACGATGCCGGGCTCCTGGGCCAGAATGCGGCCGACAGTGGTTGGGATTTTGATCTCTATGTTGTGCACGGTGCAGGCGCTTACATCTGCGGTGAAGAGACAGCACTCATTGAGAGCCTCGAAGGCAAGAAAGGCATGCCACGTCTGAAGCCACCATTCCCGGCCAATGTCGGTCTCTACGGCGCGCCAACGACGGTCAACAATGTTGAGAGCATCGCGGTGGCGCCAACCATTCTCCGCCGGGGCGCATCGTGGTTCGGCAGTCTTGGCCGTCCAAACAACACCGGCACCAAGGTCTTCTCGATTTCAGGCCATGTGAACAATCCGTGCAATGTGGAAGAAGAGATGGGGATTCCACTTCGCGAACTGATCGACAAGCATTGCGGTGGCGTGCGCGGTGGCTGGGATAATCTTCTGGCGGTCATCCCCGGGGGCTCATCTGTGCCGCTTATTCCAAAGAGCATCTGCGACACGGTGCTGATGGACTTTGACTCGCTGAAAGATGTGCAGTCCGGTCTGGGAACAGCAGCTGTGATCGTGATGGATAAGTCCACCGACGTGATCAAGGCGATCGCCCGGCTCTCCGCGTTCTACAAGCATGAAAGCTGCGGTCAATGTACGCCATGCCGCGAAGGCACAGGCTGGATGTGGCGCGTCATGGAGCGTCTTGTCGCCGGCGAGGCGGAAGTCGAAGAAATTGAAATACTGTTGGACGTGACGAAACGTGTTGAAGGCCACACGATTTGCGCTCTGGGTGATGCGGCCGCTTGGCCTGTCCAGGGGCTCATCCGTCATTTCCGACCAGTGATTGAAGAGCGTATTGCTGCCCGCAAAGCGGGCGGTGCGGCACCGGTAGCGGCGGAGTAAACCCATGCCAAAACTCACAGTCGATGGCGTCGAAGTCGAGGTGGAAAACGGGGTCACCGTTTTGCAGGCCTGTGAAGAGGCGAACGCCGACGTGCCGCGCTTCTGCTATCACGAGCGTCTTTCCATCGCAGGCAATTGCCGCATGTGCCTCGTCGAGATTGAAAAATCGCCGAAACCAGTTGCGAGCTGCGCCATGCCGGCGGCTGACGGCATGGTTGTGCACACCAAGACCGAAACCGTAAAGCGCGCCCGCGAAGGCGTGATGGAATTCCTCCTGATCAACCACCCGTTGGATTGTCCGATCTGTGATCAGGGTGGGGAGTGTGATCTGCAGGACCAGGCCATGGCCTTTGGTGTCGACACGTCGCGCTTTGATGAAAACAAGCGCGCGGTCGAAGACAAAGAGATGGGACCACTCGTCAAGACCATCATGACCCGCTGCATTCACTGCACACGCTGTGTGAGGTTTGCGCAGGAAGTGGCAGGCGTGCCTGAGATTGGCGCAATCGGCCGCGGCGAAGACATGGAGATCACGACCTATCTGGAGAAGTCGCTAACGTCCGAACTGTCAGGCAACGTGATCGACCTTTGTCCTGTAGGTGCGCTGACCTCCAAGCCTTATGCCTTCACGGCGCGCCCATGGGAGCTCCGCAAGACAGAGACCGTCGACGTGATGGACGCCGTCGGCTCAGCCATTCGGGTGGATGCGCGCGGTAAAGAGGTCATGCGGGTGATGCCGCGTCTCAATGAAGACGTGAACGAGGAGTGGATCTCCGACAAAACGCGTTTCATCTGGGATGGATTGAAATCTCAGCGTCTCGACCGTCCTTATGTACGTGAGAACGGAAAACTCCGCGCTGCAAGCTGGAACGAAGCCTTTGAGGCGATTGCGGCAAAGGTGAGTGCGTCGACGCCGGACAAGATGGCCGCTATCGCAGGTGACCTTGCCTGTGTCGAGGGCATGAGCACTCTGAAAGACCTGATGGGCTCGCTCGGCGTGACCAATTTGGATTGCCGTCAGGACGGCACCAAGCTGAATGCAGGGGACCGCGGGGCCTACCTGTTCAATTCCACCATTGCCGGTATTGAAGATGCAGACGCCCTGCTGATCATTGGCAGCAATCCGCGTACAGAAGCGCCGGTCTTGAACGCCCGCATCCGCAAGCGTTGGAGCGTTGGTGGGTTCCCAGTGGCGATTGTCGGTGAAGATGTCGACCTTACCTATGACACAGAGCATCTGGGGGCCGGACCTCAGACGCTGAAGGAAATTGCTGACGGATCACATCCGTTTGCCCGTGTGCTCGAAGTGGCTGAACGCCCGATGATTATTCTGGGCCAGGGCGCGCTCACCCGCGCGGATGGCGCAGCGGTCCATGCAACCGCGCTGCAGATCGCCGAAAAAGCAGGCGCGATCTCTGCTGATTGGAACGGGTTCAACGTGCTGCACACCGCCGCCGCACGCGTCGGCGGCCTGGACCTCGGCTTTGTGCCGGGCGAGGGCGGCAAGGACGTGGCAAGCATTCTGGATGCTGCCGCAGCCGGTGACATGGATTTGGTGTTCTTGTTGGGTGCCGATGAGATTGACACGAAGAAGCTCGACAAAGCGTTTGTTGTGTACCAGGGCACCCATGGGGACGCCGGCGCACATACAGCCGACGTCATTCTTCCGGCAGCGACCTATACGGAGAAGAGTGCGCTTTGGGTGAACACAGAAGGTCGTGTCCAGATGGGCCGCCGGGCGGCTTTCCCACCAGGGGATGCGCGAGAAGACTGGTCCATCCTGCGCGCTCTGTCCGACGTGCTGGGACAGACGCTTCCCTATGACAGTCTGCAGCAACTCCGCTCAGCGCTCTTTGAAGCTCACCCGCATCTTGCACAGCTTGATTCTGTCTCGAGTGCATCAAGCGTAACGAGCGGCCCCACTAACATTATGGGTGGCGCGATGGACGACGCGCCCTTCACCAACGCAATAAGCGATTTCTACTTTACGAACCCGATTGCCCGCGCGAGCAAGATCATGGCGGATTGCGCTGCGACCTATGGCAACAAAGAAGCAGGAGCGACCGGCACCAATGGCTGAGCTCTGGACCACATACGGCTTCCCGCTGTTTATCATTGTCGGCCAATCGCTGGGCGTGCTGGTAGGGCTTTTGCTCTTCACAGCCTACATTCTCTACGCCGACCGGAAGATCTTTGCGGCGGTGCAGATGCGCCGCGGGCCGAACGTTGTGGGTCCCTGGGGGCTGCTGCAGTCTTTTGCCGACCTCACAAAGTTCCTGTTCAAGGAAGCCATCATTCCCTCAAGCGCCAACAAGGGGATTTATCTTCTGGCGCCGGTTATTACCGCGACCTTGGCACTGAGCGCCTGGGCGGTGATCCCGTTTGACGATGGCTGGGTGGTCGCCGACATCAATGTGGGCATCCTCTACATCGTCGCGATTTCCTCCCTGGGTGTGTACGGCATCATCATGGGCGGCTGGGCGTCCAACTCGAAATATCCGTTCATGGGCGCGCTTCGTTCTGCAGCGCAGATGGTGTCTTATGAAGTCTCGCTCGGCTTCGTCATTGTTTGCGTCTTGATGACGGCCGGCTCCTTGAACCTCTCAGAGATCGTGCGGGCTCAGGATTCTAGCGCTGGACTGTTCGGCTGGTACTGGCTAATTCATTTCCCCGCCTTCGTAATCTTCTTCATCTCCGCGATTGCGGAAACCAATAGGCCGCCGTTTGATCTGCCTGAAGCGGAGTCCGAACTGGTCGCCGGTTATGCGACAGAGTATTCGTCGACGCCGTTTTTGCTCTTCTTCTTAGGGGAGTTTGTTGCGATCAATCTGATGGCAGCCATGGTGACGATCCTGTTCCTGGGCGGCTGGTTGCCACCGTTTGATTGGGGTCCGCTCCATGCGGTTCCAGGCATTATCTGGTTCATTCTCAAAGTTTGTTTTGTGTTTTTCCTCTTTGCGATGGTTCGCGCCTATGTGCCGCGCTACCGCTATGACCAACTGATGCGTCTCGGCTGGAAAGTCTTCCTGCCACTGTCGCTCGGGTGGGTTGTGGTGACAGCCGCTGTTCTGGTCGCGTTCGATCTGGCGCCGTAACCTGAAGGAGAGCTGATCTATGTCCAGTCTGACACAATCTGTACGCTCCCTGTTTCTTGCGGAGTTTGTTTCGAGCTTCTTCCTGGCCTTTAAGTACTTCATTGGACCCAAGGCAACGTTGAACTACCCATATGAAAAAGGTCTTCTGAGCCCGCGCTTCAGAGGGGAGCACGCGCTCCGCCGCTATCCGAATGGCGAGGAACGCTGCATCGCGTGCAAACTCTGCGAGGCCATTTGCCCAGCGCAGGCCATCACGATTGAAGCAGGACCGCGTCGCAATGACGGGACGCGACGGACCGTCCGCTACGACATTGATATGACGAAATGCATCTATTGCGGCTTCTGTCAGGAGGCCTGTCCGGTTGATGCCATCGTCGAGGGACCAAACTTTGAGTTCGCAACGGAGACCCGTGAGGAGCTTTTCTACACAAAAGAAAAACTGCTCGACAACGGAGACCGTTGGGAACGCGAAATTGCGAAGAATATCGAATTGGACGCACCCTACCGGTAACGACCGAAGGGCGGGTTACGCAACACGAGAGAGGGCAAAGGGGCAATGATCCTCGCCACCATAGCGTTTTACATTTTTGCAGGCGTCGCCATTGCTGCTGGATTCATGGTGATCGCTGCCCGCAATCCAGTGCATTCGGTGCTCTTTCTGATCCTGGCCTTCTTTAACTCTGCCGGTCTGTTTGTCCTCATGGGGGCAGAGTTTCTCGCGATGATCCTGGTTATTGTCTATGTGGGCGCGGTCGCCGTTCTGTTCCTCTTTGTGGTGATGATGCTCGACATCGACTTCACGGAACTGCGTGAAGGCTTCCTGCAATACATGCCGATAGGTGCGCTGGTTGGTCTGATCGTCCTGCTTGAACTCCTTCTGGTCGCGGGCACATGGACGCTGGCTCCAGAAGTTGCATCGCTTGCGGCATCGCCCATCCCGGCGATCGAAGAGGTGACCAACGCCGAAGCCATCGGCCAGGTCATGTACACGCAATATGTCTATTTCTTCCAGGCTGCTGGCATGGTGCTTCTGGTGGCGATGATTGGTGCCATCGTTCTGACGCTCAGGAAGAAACCCGACGCGCAGAGACAGAATATTCCGGATCAGGTCGCTCGGACGGCTGAGACTGCAATAGAAATCAAGAAGGTGGAACCTGGCCAGGGCCTATAAGGCCAGGGTCACGAAAGAAACGCACATGGAAATCGGTCTTGCACATTATCTGACGGTGGCAGCGATCCTCTTCACGCTGGGGATCTTTGGCATCTTCCTAAACAGGAAGAACGTCATCATCATTCTCATGTCGATTGAGTTGATGCTCTTGGCGGTCAACATCAATCTTGTGGCTTTCTCCACTCATCTGGGTGATCTCACAGGCCAGATCTTTGCCATGCTGGTGCTGACGGTCGCGGCGGCGGAAGCAGCCATCGGCCTCGCCATTCTTGTTGTTTATTTCCGTAATCGCGGCTCCATTGCCGTCGAAGACATCAACCTGATGAAAGGCTGAGCGGCACATGTACGAAGCAATTGTCTTCCTTCCGCTCGTCGGATGTCTGATCGCAGGATTGTTTGGACGCCAGATTGGCGTCACGGCGTCTCAGTGGGTGACCTGTGGCGGCCTCGTCATCTCTGCGCTGTTGAGCTGGGTCGCCTTCTACAATGTGGCTCTGCAGGGGCAGGCTGAGACCGTCCAAGTGCTCACATGGATCGATAGCGGGTCTTTTGAAGCGGACTGGCGCCTGCGCATCGACACACTGACAGCGGTCATGCTGGTGGTTGTGACCAATGTGTCCGCATTGGTGCACATCTATTCCGTCGGCTATATGAGCCACGACCCACATCAGCAGCGCTTTTTTGCCTATCTGTCTCTCTTCACCTTCGCCATGTTGATGCTGGTGACAGCCGACAATCTGGTTCAGCTCTTCTTTGGCTGGGAAGGGGTGGGGCTCGCCTCCTATTTGCTCATCGGCTTTTGGTACAAAAAGCCGACGGCGAATGCGGCCGCCATCAAAGCCTTTGTTGTGAACCGGGTGGGGGACTTTGGTCTGATCTTGGGCCTTTCCGCGATCTATCTCACCGTCGGCTCAGTTGAATACGACACGATTTTCGCCGCCATTCCGGGCTTGGCCAATGAGAGCTTCATGTTCCTTGGCGCAGAGTTTCCAATCGTAACGACAATCTGTCTGCTGCTCTTCATGGGCGCGATGGGGAAATCAGCCCAATTCCTGCTTCACACCTGGCTGCCGGACGCGATGGAAGGTCCAACGCCGGTGTCCGCGCTCATCCATGCCGCGACCATGGTGACCGCGGGTGTCTTCCTGGTGTGCCGCATGTCGCCGCTCTTTGAGTTCTCACAAGACGCGCTCAACGTGGTCATCTTTGTCGGCGCGACGACAGCGTTCTTCGCCGCGACAGTCGGCTTGGTGCAAAACGACATTAAGCGGGTCATTGCTTATTCCACCTGTTCGCAGCTGGGCTACATGTTCGTTGCCGCGGGCGTCGGCGCGTATCAGGTGGCCATGTTCCACCTTTTCACCCACGCGTTTTTCAAAGCCCTTCTCTTCCTAGGCAGTGGCTCTGTGATCCACGCCATGTCCGATGAACAGGACATGCGGAAGATGGGTGGTCTCTACAAGATGCTCCCGGCCACTTCACTCATGATGGGCATTGGGACCATTGCGCTCACCGGGTTCCCCTTCACCGCCGGGTACTATTCGAAGGACGCAGTGATTGAGGCGGCGTTCGCTGCGTCCAGCCCGGTCCACATGTATGCGTTCTGGGCGACGGTCGTCGCGGCGCTGTTCACGAGCTTCTATTCCTGGCGTCTCATGTTCATGACCTTCTTCGGCAAGAGCCGGGCCTCGAACGAAGTGCTGAGCCACGTGCATGAAAGCCCGCCATCCATGATGGTCCCACTGGTCCTGTTGGCAATTGGTGCACTGGGCGCAGGCATGATGTTCGCCAACCTCTTCATTGGCAGTGCCGCCGAAGGCTTCTGGGCAGCATCAATATTTGCGGCCGAGGGCAACAATATCCTTGTGGAACTTAAACAAGTTCCAGCCTGGGTGGTTTTCTCACCGCTAGTCATGATGACGATTGGATTTGTGACGGCTTGGTACTTCTACATCTTCCGTCCGGAAACACCGAAGACGCTCGCGAGAGAACAGCAGCTCCTCTACAAGTTCCTGCTGAACAAGTGGTACGTGGATGAGATCTATGACTTCCTGTTCGTGAAGCCGGCTTTCTGGGTCGGTCGTCTCTTCTGGAAGCAGGGTGACGGGAAAACCATCGATGGTCTGGGCCCTGACGGGATCGCCGCACGCGTGCTGGACGTCACGCGCGGCATTGGGCGTCTTCAGACCGGTTACGTCTATCACTATGCGTTTGCCATGCTGCTCGGCATTGCTGCGCTCACGACCTACTTCATGTTCGGGGGTTCCCAATAATGTTCGGAATTCCAGTCCTATCCATCATTACCTTCCTGCCGCTTGTCGGGGCGCTGGTCATTCTCATCATCCGGGCGGATGAAGAGATTGAAGCGCGGAATGCCAAATGGACGGCATTCTGGGTAACAACCATCACCTTTATTGGGTCGTTATCACTCTGGTTTGGGTTTGATCATTCGACCGCAGAGTTCCAGTTCGTCGAACAGGCAGAGTGGTTGGGTGGCGCCATCAACTACCATATGGGTGTTGACGGCATTTCCATGCTGTTTGTGATCCTCACTACATTCCTGATGCCGTTCTGTATCCTGGCGAGCTGGGATGCGATCCAGACCCGCGTGAAGGAATACATGATTGCATTCCTGATCCTGGAAACGCTGATGATCGGCGTATTCTGTTCTTTGGATCTGGTGCTCTTCTATCTCTTCTTCGAAGCGGGCCTTATCCCGATGTTCCTCATCATTGGTGTCTGGGGTGGGGCGCGGCGTGTCTATGCGAGCTTCAAATTCTTCCTCTACACGCTGGTGGGTTCCGTTCTCATGCTGCTGGCCATCATGGCCATGTACTGGCAGGTGGGGACGACGGACATTCCGACCCTGTTGGCCTATGACTTCCCGGCGGGCATGCAAACCTGGCTATGGCTCGCCTTCTTCGCCTCCTTTGCGGTCAAGATGCCCATGTGGCCCGTCCACACCTGGCTGCCGGACGCTCACGTGGAAGCGCCGACGGCTGGTTCGGTCATCCTTGCGGGTATCCTGTTGAAGATGGGAGGCTACGGCTTCTTGCGCTTCTCACTGCCCATGTTCCCGGTCGCGTCTGATCTGTTCGCACCGCTGGTTTTTGGCCTCTCCGTGGTGGCGATCATCTACACGTCGCTCGTGGCGCTGGTGCAGGATGATATGAAAAAGCTGATCGCCTACTCGTCTGTCGCTCATATGGGCTTCGTGACCATGGGTATCTTTGCCGCGACCACCCAAGGCGTGCAGGGCGGCATTTTCCAGATGCTCTCCCACGGATGGGTGTCGGGCGCGCTCTTCCTTTGCGTCGGCGTTGTCTACGACCGCATGCATACGCGCGAAATTGCGGCCTATGGCGGCTTGGTCAATCGCATGCCGATCTATGCTTTTGCGTTCATGGTGTTCACCATGGCAAATGTTGGTCTGCCAGGGACCAGTGGGTTCGTCGGTGAATTCCTTACGATCGTGGGCGTGTTCCAGGTGAGCTCCTGGGTCGCCTTCTTGGCCGCGACCGGTGTCATCCTGTCTGCTTGCTACGCGCTCTATCTCTATCGCCGCGTTGTGTTCGGTGAGCTGGAGAAAGACACATTGAAGAACATCAAGGACGTGAGCCCTCGGGAGCTCGCGACACTGGCGCCCTTGATCGCGGCGACAATTTTCTTTGGTGTGTATCCGCTGCCAATTCTGGATGTGACGGCAGTGTCCGTCGACAATCTGATCGCAAACTATACAGCTGCTGTTGAGGCCCATGAGCTGGCCGGCGGCGGCACATTTGACTTTGCTTGGGCTGGCTTCGGCCGTTAATGCGCAAGACGCCTGGAGAGACGTAAGACTATGGAAACCGCCCTCGCCATGCCGGACTTAAGCCCGGCCCTTGCGGAAATCATCCTCGCCGTCGGTGCCATGGCGCTGCTCATGCTCGGCGTGTTCAGAGGTGACGGATCCAGCCGAAGCGTGAGCATCGGGTCGATCCTTCTGCTCGTCGTGGCTGCTTTCGCTGTGATCAGCCAGCCCGAGGGCCGGGTTCTGACCTTTGGCGGCGCATTCGTCATGGATGGCTTTGCTGTCGTGATGAAGTGCCTAGTCCTCCTGGGGTCGGCCGTTGCCATTGTTATGGCCCAGGGCTTTATGGCGCGCGAGAATATTGACAGGTTCGAGTTTCCCATTCTGATCTTGCTGGCGACCCTCGGCATGCTGATGATGGTGTCCGCCAATGGCCTCATCGCCCTCTATATGGGGCTTGAGCTGCAGAGCTTAGCGCTCTACGTCGTAGCGTCCTTCCACCGTGACAATACGCGGTCGACGGAGGCAGGGCTCAAATACTTTGTGCTGGGCGCGCTGGCGTCCGGCATGCTCCTCTACGGATCGTCGCTCATTTATGGCTTTTCGGGTACGACGAATTTCGATGTGCTCGCCGGTGTCATTGCCATGGACGGTATGTCGACTGGGCTGATCTTCGGCCTGGTGTTCCTGCTGGCGGGCCTCGCGTTCAAAATTTCCGCGGTGCCATTCCATATGTGGACGCCGGATGTTTATGAAGGCGCCCCGACGCCAGTGACGGCATTTTTCGCAGCCGCTCCCAAAATTGCCGCGATGGCACTCTTCCTGCGGGTGATGTACGGCGCGTTTGCCGATGCGACGTTCCAATGGCAACAGGTGGTGGTGTTTATCTCCATCGCGTCCATGGTGCTCGGTGCCTTCGCCGCGATCGGCCAGACCAACATCAAACGTCTGATGGCCTATTCCTCCATTGGTCATATGGGGTTCGCCCTGGTCGGGCTGGCTGCCGGCACGCCTGATGGAGTGAAGGGGGTCGTGATCTATCTCACGATCTACCTGGTCATGAATGCAGGCGTCTTCTGCTGCATCCTGGCGATGCGACACAAAGAAGGGCCGGTTGAAGAAATCGCCGACCTTGCCGGCCTGTCGCAAAACCAGCCGATGCTGGCCGCGGTCTTCGCCATGCTCATGTTCTCGCTGGCGGGCATTCCGCCCCTCGCAGGCTTCTTCGCGAAGTTCTATGTGTTCCTCGCAGCAATCGATGCAGGCCTTTATGCGCTGGCGATCATAGGGGTCCTGGCGAGCGTTGTGGGTGCCTTCTACTATTTGCGGGTCGTGAAGATCATCTATTTTGATGACCCCGCTCCCGCATTTGCCGGGCCGATGGGCCCAGAGATCAGGGCTGTTCTTGCTGTTTCGGCCTTGTTCACCTTGCTCTTCATCCTCTATCCGACGCCGGTTCTCGACATGGCAGAAGGTGCCGCGAATTCGCTGGTGCCGACAGTAGAGGCTGCTGAGGTGGAAGCGCCAGCTGATCCAGACGCGGCTGTCCAATAACGAATGGCGGAGAATGTCGTTCTCCCGGCCGGCTATACGCTGAGCCGCCACGCCGAGATTGACTCGACCAACGAAGAGGCCAAGCGGCTTGCCGCCAACGGCGCAAGCGGGCCTGTCTGGATCGTCGCAGAGCGTCAGACAGCGGGCCGGGGGAGGCGGGGACGGGCCTGGACGTCGCCCACGGGCAACCTCATGTGCACGCTCTTATTGAGACCTGCCTGCGGTCCCGCAGAAGCAGGTGAACTGTCTTTTGTCGCAGGCCTGGCGCTTCATGACGCAGCATCTATGCTTTTGCCTGATGAAGTGGCCGCAAAGGTAAGCCTCAAATGGCCAAATGACCTGCTGATCGACGGCAAGAAGGCAAGTGGCATTCTCCTGGAATCCGAAAGTGCTGGAGGGGCAGAAGTCTCGTGGCTTGCCATCGGGATCGGCCTCAATCTGGTCGACTTCCCCAAAGACACGCCCTACCCAGCGACAAGCCTTCAGGCGGAAGGCGGAGCGATCACCAGTGTGGAGCGCGCTCTGACCGCCCTCGCAGCGTCCTTCGACAGATGGTACGCGGTCTGGCAGCAACCGCAGGGGTTTGCTGCAGTGCGGGAGGCATGGGTCCAGCGTGCGAAGGGGGTGGGTGAAGAAATCACCGTCCGGCTGGCCGACGAAACCTTGGTTGGGACATTTGAAGACCTGTCGGAAGACGGATCTCTGCAATTGCGGCTGCCCTCAGGTGCGCTTCACCCGATCGCCGCAGGGGACGTCTTTTTTGGCACCGGGAGCGCCGACCGGTAAGGTAAGGCATGGACAGTAATATGCTTACCGACGCCGAGCTTCTATTCGTGCCCCTGGGCGGCACAGGCGAAATCGGCATGAACCTGAACCTCTATGGGTTCGGAACCGAGGAAGACCGCAAGTGGATCATGGTCGACCTCGGCGTCACGTTCTCTGACGGGCGCACCCCGGGTGTTGATGTGATCATGCCCGATCCGACTTTCATTGAAGAACATCGGCAGGACCTGATCGCCGTTATTCTGACTCATGCGCATGAAGATCATATCGGCGCCGTTGCCCACCTTTGGCCTAAGCTCAGATGCCCGATTTATGCGACGCCTTTCACGGCAGAGCTCGTGAAGGGGAAACTGATTGAGGCCGGGATTGAGCAGGAGGTCCAGCTCAATATTGTCGATCTCGGCGCGCGGTTCGATCTGGGACCGTTTGATATCGAATTCGTGACGCTCACCCACTCGATACCGGAACCGAATGCACTGGCGATCCGGACACCGCTGGGCACTGTCATGCATACAGGGGATTGGAAAATCGATCCCGGCCCGATCATTGGAGAAACGCTCGACAGCAAACGCCTGGCAGAAATCGGGGAAGAGGGCGTTCGCGCCATTGTCTGCGACAGCACCAATGTCTTTACGCCAGGCGAAGCAGGCTCCGAAGCAGACGTCGCAACCAGTCTGACGAAACTTATCGGTGAGTTAGACGGTCGGGTTGTCGTCACAACATTCGCCTCCAATGTAGCCCGGCTTGAAAGCGTCATTCGTGCCGCAGAAGCGAACGGTCGTCATGTTGTGCTTGCCGGTCGGTCGATGTTTCGGGTGATTGCGGCGGCGCGCGACACAGGGCATCTGAAAAACCTCCCACCTTTTGTTGAGGCGGAGGACGCCGGCTATCTGCCAAAAGACAAAGTGCTGTTCCTCTGTACCGGGTCGCAGGGTGAACCGCGCGCGGCGCTCGCCCGCATCGCGGCGGATGCCCATCGCGACATTGTTTTGGAAGAAGGCGACACAGTGATCTTCTCCTCGCGGATCATTCCCGGCAATGACGTCGCCATTTTTGAGATGCAGAACGAACTTGCGCGAGCGGGTGTTCGCGTGATTACGGAGAAAGATCATTTTGTCCACGTCTCGGGCCACCCCTGCCGCGATGAGCTAACGGCAATGTATCAATGGATCAAACCCGAAGTCGCGATCCCGGTTCACGGCGAGGCCAGGCACCTCCTGGAGCATGCGGCTTTGGCCAAAGAGCTGCAGGTTCCTGAAACGCTCGTGATACAAAACGGAGATATGGTGCGGCTCGCACCGGGTGCAGCAGAGATTATGGACGAGGTTCCGTCGGGCCGCGTCGTTATGGATGGGGATGTGCTCGTGCCGTCCTGGGATGCGGGCATTCAGGAGCGCCGGCGCTTGGGGTTCGCCGGGGCGGTATTTGTGTCGGTCGCACTCGATGAAAAGGGTGCGGTTCGCGGCGACCCAGAAATCCGCCTGATCGGATTGCCCGAACGCGACAATTATGGCGTGCGCTTTGAAGAGCGCGCCTACGACGCCCTGGACGATGCCCTTGATCAATTGCCGCAGCGGAAACGGAAGGATGAGGCGCAGGTAGGAGAGTATTTGCGCAGAGCGGTCCGCAGTGCTATCCGCAAGGAATGGGGCAAAAAGGCCGCTGTTGAAGTCATCGTCACACGGGTTTAGTAATCCATGCCTCCGCATTTCCGGACGGTGAACCGGAGCCACTTCACCTGGAAATGCTCGGGCGCTTGCCGCGGCGCCCGCATCGGCCTAAATAAAGGCATGGGAATATCGAGGAGTTACAAATGCTGGGTCAGCTAAACCACGTTGCCATCGCCGTGCCAAACATCGCGGAAGCGGCGGAAATGTATAAGGTCAAGTTCGGCGCCAAAGTCTCCGGACAGGTGCCGCAGCCCGATCATGGGGTGACGACGGTCTTTGTTGATCTGGGCAACACCAAGCTCGAACTCCTCGAACCATTGGGTGACGATTCTCCCATCGCAGGCTTCCTGGCCAAGAACCCCAAGGGTGGCATTCACCACATCTGCGTCGAGGTGGATGACATTGACGCAGCTTGTGAGCAGGTGACCGACCATGGTGTCACCATCACCGGAACAGGAAAACCGCGGATCGGCGCCCATGGGAAGCCTGTTGTCTTCCTGCACCCGAAAGACCTATTTGGGACCCTGGTTGAACTAGAACAGGCATAAGCAGCCATGACCCTTGTCAGCGGCATCGCAACCTATGCCATCATCTGGTGGCTGACGCTTTTCGTCGTGCTGCCATTTGGTATCGTCACACAGGAAGAAGTGGGTAACGTCGAGGAAGGGTCAGCGCCGAGCGCGCCCGTCCGTCCGCAGATCTTTCGTAAGCTTCTCATCACCACGGCTGCCTCGGCTGTGGTTTTCGCAGGCGTGTTCTGGTTGTTGGAATTGAGTGGCATCGGTCTGGACGACCTTCCGTTCGCCCCCACTTTCGACGAAGAATATTAAGCCTTTTATCCATAATCAGCCGATGATCGATGAGGCCGTCAGGCGGTGTCGCTTGACCGGGCCATTTGATGAACGTCAATTGATGCTGTGTTCGTTGATGTAGTCTCTAGTCAAGGGATCCGCATCAACTGGATGCACCAACAGTGATCGTTGATAACTATGCGCTTCAGTCTTCCTAGTGCAGTCGGCTATCTCGCAGGCGGGGTTTGGACCAGCTGGGGTGGGCGCAAACGTATCGAAGCGAGGCAGCGCCGCAATTTGCGGCGTCTGGTCGAAAAAGCGCGACGCGACTCGCCCTTGTTTCGCCGGCTCTATCAGGGTCTGGCGCCTTCCAGCGAGATCGAACTTCACGACTTACCGGTGACCCGCAAGCCCGATCTCATGAGGGAATTTGACGACTGGCTGACAATCCGCTCTCTTCCTCTTGAAAAGGCTCGCGCGCATCTGCGGGACCTCCGTAACGTAGGCGTGCCGATTGACGAGGTTGCCCTGTTCCAGACTTCCGGCACTTCAGGCGAACCAGCAGTCATCGTCTTGCCGTCCTCGTTTGTTGAATATGCGTACGGCATTTCGATGGCGCGCTTCGACCGGCAGCAGTGGAAGCTCGTCCGGAAAATCCGCAAGCTTGGTGTGCGGGTGACACTCACCGGCGGCAACGGCCATTTCGCCGGTGTAGGGTTCAACAAACTGGTGCAACGGTTGTATCCGAGGCTCGCGAGGGGGTTCGGGGTGACCTTTATTGAGGCCGAACAGCCGATCGATAAGTTGGTCGCAACACTCAATGCCATCCCGCAAGTCGCCTGGATTGTGACCTATCCAAGCATGCTGGCCATCCTCGCAAAGGAAAAGGAGGCGGGGCGCCTGCGTATAGAGCCAGCGCTCTTCACGAGCGGCGGCGAGACGCTCACAGACGATCTTCGCGAGCGGGTTCAACAAGCCTTTCCGTCGCTGCAATACCGCATTCTTGACCCCTATGGCAGCACCGAATGCTTGGCACTGTCGTTCGAATGCAGCGAGGGACGAAAACATGTGAATGAAGACTGGGTCATCTTCGAAGCAGTTGACGAAGGCATGCAGCCTGTTCCTGACGGCACATTGTCGTCGACGGTGTTGCTGACTGTGCTCGCCAACGACGTTCAGCCTTTCATCCGATACGATCTCGGCGACTGTGTTCGATACGATGTGGAAACCTGCCCATGCGGGTCGCCGTTTCGCAGTTTTCAGGTGGAGGGGCGCCAGGCAACGCTCGTCCGCGTGGGGGAAGTGACGCTCTCGCCGCTCGTCTTCGATCTAGAGCACGATCAGGCCCAACGGGTTCAGCTCGTCCAGACCGGCGAAAGAGACTTTGAATTGCGTACACAGACGGCAAATGAGGCAGCGGCCAGGCTTGTTCTTCAAGAAGTCATAGAGTCAGTGCAGCGTGTGTTTCGCGACAATGGCCTGGACGATGTCGAGGTGCGAGGGAGCGATATTCCCCCTGAATTTACAGCGAGCGGCAAGTTCCACGAAGTGGTTCCGTTGCGGCGCGAGGCAAACACACCTTGAGTATCTGTTCTAGTCGCGGCTTTGGTAGCCAAGATAGCGATCGGGAAGCCTACAGATCCGTTTCATGCGGGTGTCGCCTTCGATGGCCGGATAGGTCCAGACCAGTGTATCTCCCTCCATTCGGCGCGTGACAATCGTGAAGGGCAGACCGAAGGGACTGAACTCCATCACGCCGTCATCATTGAACGCGATGGAGACGAGAGTGTTCAGGCACCTGGGCGGTTCAATGTCCCGCGACCCATTGGCAAGCGTGCCATCTGTCAGGAAGTCATGGATGATGCCCGACGAAGTCACGACGGTTCTGTTCCCACATTGCTCGATCCGTTCGACATGCCCAACAGCACCCGTCTCCGCGAGCCACAGGCCTCGCATGTCGACGACACCGTTGGCCAAAGGCTCGGTACAGTTCGCGAGCACCGGCATGGGAAAATCCTCCCACCCGCAGCCTGGCGTGTAGGCCTTTGGAATTTGTGCGGCGGTCAGGCCAGACCCATCGAGCGTTGGCAAGTCGCAGTAATCGATGAGCGACGCATCGCCCTCGAAAATGCTGACATCCGTCGTGTCGGCAGGGCGGGGCGCGAGGAACAAAAAGCTCGCCATGCCCCCTATTACCAGGATCAGGAACGCGGCGACAAAACCGACGAATTTCTTCACGTAATTTCCCCCACACTACCAGGCGACCATCCTACTATTGGCATGGCAAGTGTCAATAGGTAGTGGGGTTCGCGGAATCGCGGGCAAAAAAAAGCAAGGCGCGTTTCCACGACCTTGCTGCAGTCATCTCATCCGGCGCTTCGATCAGGTTTGTCCCGGAAGCCGAGCGTGATGTGGTCCGCTCTTGGCCAGATGTGTCCTCCCTAGACTTGGGTTTGATGCCCAGCCCCTTTTTATGTGCGGGGGAATATATCGACGGTTTTCCCCTGAGTCACGTAATTTTCGAACCTTTTTCGTGGCTCCCCGGAACGATTCTAATCTGCTACCAGACTGAACATCATCGATCAGTCAGACACCGCAAATAACGGAAGACAGGCCGACACGGTTTGGTACCGTCAATCAGCAATAAATCTGTTTGGGAGGGGTCACATGGAAAAAGTCTGTTTGGTTTTGGGCGCAGGCGCGGGCATTGGCGGAAGTGTCGGCAAACGCTTTGCCGCAGCCGGGTATTATTCGGTTCTGTGTCGCCGAACCGACAAAGAGGGTCTGGACCGGATGGTCGCTGAAATTCAGGCTGATGGCGGCAAGGCGCATGGTCATATCTTGGATGCGACAGAACCAGACGTGATCGAAAACCTGATCGTAGATACAGAACAGCGTGTTGGGCCGATAGACACGGTCATCTTTAACCTCGGTGCACAGATCGGCAACAGGTCTCTTGGCGAGACCAGCTACAAGGCGTTCGAGAGATGCTGGCGGATCGCAAGCTTTTCTCTGTTCCGCCTCGCACATACCCTTGCGCCCCTAATGGTAGAGCGGGGCGGCGGGAATATCCTGGTGACGTCGGCCACCGCTGCGGTGCGGGGCAATTCGGGGCAGCATGCTCACGCGGCCGCGATAGGCGGGCGGCGGATGCTCTGCCAATCGCTCAACGCAGAATTGTCGTCGCAGGGGATACATATCGCGCATGTGCTTGTTGATGGTGCGGTCGATGCACCAGATACACTCGGCAAGCTGTTGGGTCCGGAAGCTTTCCAGAAACTGCGGGAAGAACGCGGCCTGGAGCATGATGGACTCTTACTGCCGGAGAAGATGGCCGAGACCTATCTTCATCTTGCGCAACAGCATCGCAGCGCCTGGACGTTTGAGTTGGATCTGAGGGCATTTTCGGACAAGCCCTGGTGGAACGGTTGAGGACCTGAATGTCTCGGCGGGAGATGACCCAACAGCCAATGAAACTCTTCACCCAGCGCCTGGCGCCGAACCCGACGAAGGTGGAGCTGTACCTCGAGGAAAAGAGGGCAGCCGGCTGCGACATTGACGTCGAGAGGGTGATGGTCAACCTCGTAAAGGGTGAGCAAAGAAGCGCGGCGATCACGGAGAAAAACCCTCTACAGCGTGTGCCCTTCCTTGAGCTCAATGACGGGATGGTGATCTTCGAGTCGCTCCCGATCATTGAGTTTTTTGAGGAGCTGTTCCCCACAGCACCCATGTTGGGCGCCACACCAGCCGAAAGAGGAATTGTCCGGTCAATCGAGCGGATGATTGACGCTGATCTTCTGCGAAACATCGCGATCCATGTCCATATGACGAGGTCTCCGGCGGGCTATGGGGAAAACCCTGCCGTCGCTGAGTGGGCATTGGCAGCGCTCGCCAAACCTCTCGGTTTTCTTGAGGAATTATTGTCGGATCAACGGCGATACATCGCAGGTGCTGAGCTAACCGTCGCCGACTGCGCCTTGGCGGCTGCGCTTCAGTTTGCGAGATATGGCAAGCTGAACTTGCTCGCCGACAGGCCGGACCTGTCTCTTTGGGATGAAATGTATCGGGGTAGAGCTGCAGCCAAATCTGTCTTGGTTTTTTAGTTGCGGAGCGAGCCTCAGACTGAGGGAATACCCCCGGTTGTTAAGGTCGATTTGATTTAGCGCAGCGTTCGACTTTTCGCGTTGAAGTATGTTGTTGTTCAGTCTACGGAATGGGTGCTATGACTAGCTTTTAGCGTGTTATCCACAATTCGCTGGAAGCTGCGAAGACGTAGCCTTTGTTCCAAAAGGCACGGTTTTCATAGGATTTTTGAAGTTGCTGGCGATATCTCGCCAAATTTATTGAAAGACGGTTAACGCTCAATGAGGACTCCTTAAAGAGTTGGGCGTTAGGATGAGACTATGAACGATCAGGCACAAATGGCAGCAGTTCTCCTCGCGGGTTTTTTCGCGACAGGTGAGCCTGCGCCGCCAGAAGCAGGGCTTGCCGGGGACGACATGCTCGCGTCACGCGCCAAGCCTGAGATCGTTGAGATCAGCTCTGGAAGCTGCGCAATTGTGACGGCCCATCAGCCGCGTGAAGATGTCGCCTATAAATCAGGCGTCACCATCAACGGATCGAAAACGGTGCCAGCGGATGTCGGCGCGACATATGCTCATGCGCCCAGACCAATTTATGAGTTTGATGTGCGCATCGATCCACTCCCAAACAGCAATGTCGCAGTATCTCCCAGGCTGGAAGTTGCGACGGTGACCTACGAGCCAGAAAACGGCCGTATCACACTGGATGGCCAGGAACTGGTGTGGATGCATGAAAATGCACTCCAGGCCGCCTGTGAAAGCCACACAAGTGTGACACCCTGACCGGGTCTTCTTGGTCACAATCCCGCTATTTGCCTTACTTTTCCCTGACTTTTCTTGACTCTTGGCCGCCTCTTTTGGAGGCTGATCCCAGCAATCGCGTTGCAGGTGGGGTACGGACAAGGGGCATAGGAGATGATCTCCAATCTGGTTGAGTATTTTGGCCCATCTGTAAGGAAGGCGGGTCTGTTGACGAGCATGGTCGCAGGCTTTGTCTGCGCAAGTCAGGCGGCGGCGATCGCGGCGCCGGCGGAGCCCTGGCGGATCACCCAAGAAACCTGGACCGAAACAGACGAACGCGGATATTCCGAGTTTGTGGCCGCCATTGGGGCGGCAGATTGCTGGAATGTCGACAATTGTTTGGAAAGCGCGGCCAATCCCTACCGTCATCGACACGGGCATACGCGCTTCCGTGCTGACTGCGCCGATTTTCCCTACCTATTGCGTGCCTATTACGCCTGGATGAATGGTTTGCCCTTCGCGTATCAGAACGGGGTTCTGCCGCAATCAGGCTGGACCCGCGACATACGCTATACCCGCGGCGGCAATCGGGTGGTTTCCCGCAAATCCGTTCCAGCAACGCCAAACGGTATAAACGCCAACTCCATTCTGGTGGATCTCAGAAGCGCGATCTCTACGGGTAGCTATCGACACCATGCGGCGGCAAATGATCAGACCTATTTCACGGACATGTATTCGCCGGTCATCGATCGCGAGGGTATCCGGCCAGGCACCATCGTTTATGACGTGAACGGGCATGTTGTGCTGGTGTGGCGGGTCGAAGATGACGGGCGGGTTCTGACGCTCTCAGCTCACCCAGACAACTCTGTTTCGCGTTCCTTTTATGGGCGCAACTTCCTGCGGACGCACCCGCGACTGGGAACAGGCTTTAAAGACTGGCGTCCCATTCGTCTCGTGGGAGCGCGCCGTCTCGCCGACGGCACGTTGGTCGGCGGGCATATTGAGGCGACCCCAAACCAGGCCATCCAGAATTATTCCCTGATGCAATATGTCGGCACGGATAATCCGGACACGTCGAAGCGTGCGTTGGATCGTTGGCGGCAGGCATCGTTTGGCCGGAATGGGGAAACGCTGGACTATTATCACTATGTCCGAGCCGTTATGGCGCGGGGCAACCTGGTGATGGAGCCGGTCCACGAGATACGCTCCTCAATGAGGTCGCTTTGCAATGACGTTCGCGCGCGTAAGCAGGCCGTCGACGCCGCCATACTGAATGGCATCGACAAGGTAAACGCGCCGAACAGACTGCCGCAAAATATCTACGGCACGTTTGGCTATTGGGAGTTCTACTCCACGCCGTCCCGCGATGCGCGCTTGAAGACGGCCATGAAGGAGCAGCGGGATCATGTTGAAGCCCTGATCGAGATGCATGGCCAGGGCGCTTCTACCGTCACCTATGAGGGCAATGATCTGGTTGGCGATCTCATCCGCGCCTATGACGAAGAGAGCGCCAGGTGCGTGACAACCTATGTGAGGTCAAATGGCGCCTCGGTCAGACTCACCCTCAGCGATGTCATCGATCGGATTTACGATCTCTCCTTTGACCCCTATCAGTGCATTGAGCGCCGATGGGGAGCGACGGATGCGGCGGAGCTCGCGTCTTGTGCCGATGGTCCGGCAAAGGACCGATGGTATCGGGCACAGCGTTTCCTCAGAAACCAGATCGACCGGACCTACGATGTGACGATGGCCTTTACGCCAGCTGAGTTGGAAGCCGGACCGCACGAGCTCTTTTCAGGGCGCGGTGTGGCCGAAGGGCCTGATGTTGATGTTCGAGCCTATCTGACTTCTCTCAAAGGCCGCCAGCAGGCCTCTATTGATGGCCCGGCGGTTCAGTAGTCCAGCGCCCATGGGCGTTGCCAACTGCCAGCTAAGTCCCTAATACTGACGCATAATTTCGAAGCGGCGGCGTTCCTCATGGGGCGGTGGTGCTCGTGTTCCCGCCGATACCAGAGACCTCAATTTCCATGCGCCTATCCAATTTTCTGCTCCCCACATTGAAAGAAGATCCTGCTGAGGCACAAATCGTGTCTCACCGTTTGATGCTGCGCGCGGGCTTGATCCGTCAGACCGCAGCGGGGATCTATGCCTGGTTGCCGCTGGGCATTCGCGTGCTGAAAAAGATCGAGCAGATTGTGCGCGAAGAGATGGATCGGGCGGGCGCGGTGGAGCTGCTCATGCCGACGCTCCAGTCCGCCGATCTTTGGCAGCGCTCCGGACGGTATGATGGATATGGCAAGGAAATGCTGCGGATTACCGATCGTCATGATCGGGAAATGCTGTACGGCCCCACAAACGAAGAGATGGTGACCGAGCTGTTCGCAAACGGCGTGCGCAGCTACAAAGACCTGCCGATGAACCTCTATCACATTCAGTGGAAATTCCGCGACGAGATCCGGCCGCGCTTTGGCGTGATGCGGGGCCGCGAGTTTCTGATGAAGGACGCCTACTCATTCGATCTGGACGAGGAGAAGGGACGTGAAGCCTATTACCGCATGTTTGTTGCCTATCTGCGCACCTTCGGCCGCATGGGCCTGAAGGCCGTGCCCATGGCGGCCGATACCGGGCCGATCGGTGGTGACCTCAGCCATGAGTTCATCATTCTGGCGGAGACCGGCGAGTCGGAAGTGTTCTGCCACAAAGACCTGATCGAGATGGACATCCCCGGCGAGGATATTGACTACAATGCGGACCTGTCCGCCATCGTCGACCAGCGGCGTGCGCTTTATGCGGCGACGGATGAGATTCACGATCAGGCCAAGTTCGAAGCGGAAGTGGCAGAAGCAGACCGACTGTCAGCCCGCGGCATCGAAGTGGGGCACATCTTCTTCTTCGGGACGAAATACTCGGAGCCTCTGAACGCTGTGGTGACGGGGCCGGACGGCAAGGACGTGCCGGTTCAGATGGGATCCTATGGCATCGGTGTGTCACGGCTCATGGGTGGCATCATCGAAGCAAGCCATGACGAGAACGGCATAATTTGGCCAGAATCTGTCGCTCCTTATAAGGTCGGTCTCATCAACCTCAAATCTGGGGATGCCGAGACAGACCAGACATGTGAGGAGCTTTACGCGAAATTGACCGATGCGGGTGTAGATGTTCTGTATGACGACACGGATGCGCGCGGCGGCACCAAGTTCTCCAACATGGATCTGATTGGCCTGCCCTGGCAGGTCGTGGTTGGACCGCGCGGGCTTAAATCCGGCGTTGTTGAGGTGAAGAACCGAGCGACCGGTGAGCGTGAAGAATTGACGCCTGATGCAGCGTTAAACCAAATGATCGGCGCTTGAGGCCGAGCTTCTATTTGCCGCGCAGCGGCTTGGAGTGACAGGACGTATGACGGATACGGCGATCAGCCAAACCGAAAGTGAGCCAAAAGGCGAGAGGGAGTCCAAGGGTAAGTCCGCGACAGGACCGTTCTCGCGGTTCGAATGGATGGTGTCCTTGCGCTATCTGCGTGCGCGCCGTCGCGAAGGTTTCATCTCTGTCATTGCCGGCTTCTCTTTCGCGGGCATTATGCTGGGCGTCGCTACACTCATCATCGTCATGGCGGTGATGAACGGGTTTCGCACCGAGCTGCTGGACAAAATCCTGGGCTTGAATGGTCATATGATGGTGCGCGCGCTGGGCACGAATGTCAGTGATTTTGACGCCGTCGCCGATGCTATACGGCAGGCGGAGGGGGTTGTCCGCGTTGCACCGCTCGTCGAAGGCCAGGTGATGGCGTCGAGCAGCAGCAACGCATCGGGTGCGTTTGTGCGGGGCATGCGGGCATCCGATATTGCCGGCCTTGGTTCCGTGTCGCAAAACCTGATTGCTGGGACGCTGGCGGATTTTGATACCAGCGGCGGGGTGGCACTCGGCAGCCGGCTGGCATCCCTGCTCAGGGTCAACATCGGCGACCAAGTAACCCTCTTGTCACCGCGCGGTGCGGTCACGCCATTCGGAACGGCGCCGCGCGTGCGTGCCTATACCGTCCAGGCCGTCTTCGAGATCGGCATGTCTGAGTATGACAGCTCGGTCATGTTCATGGGGCTGGAAGAAGCTCAACAATATTTCCGGACAGGGAACGGCGTCACAGCCCTTGAGGTCATGGTAGAGGAGCCGGACCAGGTTAACGACTTCGTCGTGCCTGTGGCCCAGGCCGCGGGTCCATTGCTGCGGGTCTGGACCTGGCAGCAAACCAATCAGAGTTTCTTTAGCGCGCTCCAGGTTGAGCGCAATGTGATGTTCCTTATCCTGACGCTGATCCTGTTGGTGGCAGCGCTCAATATTATCTCCGGGCTCATCATGTTGGTGAAGGACAAGGGCCGCGACATCGCGGTGCTTCGCACGATGGGGGCGTCCCGCGGCGCGGTCATGCGGATATTCTTTATCGCCGGCGCCAGCATTGGCGTGCTGGGGACCCTCGCGGGCTTCGTCCTGGGGACGGCCTTTTGCGCCAACATTGAGACTTTGCGTCAGGCTTTGTCTGCGCTCGTCGGCACCGAGCTCTTCTCGCCGGAGGTCTACTTCCTCTCCCGCATGCCGGCTGAGATGGACCCGTCGGAAGTCGCCTCGGTCGTGATCATGTCGTTGGTCCTGTCGTTTGGAGCGACGCTCTATCCTGCTTGGCGGGCGGCGTCTCTCGATCCGGTGGAGGCGCTTCGCTATGAGTGAGGAACCAGCGCTCGTTCTGGATGAAGTTACGCGGACCTATCAGCAAGGCGAGACGGAGCTCCACATATTCGATGACCTGTCCCTGACCCTGATGCCTGGGGAGATCGTCGCGCTGGTGGGGCCGTCTGGTGTCGGAAAGTCCTCTCTGCTTCACATTGCAGGCTTCCTCGAAGAACCAAACAGCGGACGGGTCCTCATTAACGGCGTGGACGGCAGCGCCCTGGACGATGCGGGACGCACAGCACTTCGGCGCGAAGACATTGGTTTTGTCTACCAGGCGCATAACCTTCTCGCTGAATTCACCGCTCTGGAGAACGTGGTTCTGCCTCAGATGATTGCAGGCACGGCCAAAAAGGGGGCAGAGGGAGAAGCCGCCAGGCTTCTGTCCGGCTTTGGGCTGTGGAATCGCTTGAGCCACCGCCCGGCTGAACTTTCGGGTGGGGAACAACAGCGAGTGGCGATTGCCAGGTCCTTGGCGAACAACCCAAAGCTCCTTCTAGCGGACGAACCGACGGGGAACTTGGACCCTAAGACGTCTAAGGCCGTTTTTGGGGAGTTGGTGGAGGTGACCAGAGGCGAGGGGGCGGCCGCATTGATCGCGACCCATAATCTGGATTTGGCGGCGAAAATGGACCGTGTCGTGCTGCTCCATGACGGCAAGCTCCTGGAGGGGGCGTCGCTGGCGGAGCAATACGGTTCGCTTTAACCCAAGTGTATCTCTGAGATTGTGTGTGCTCTAGCCGACCGCCGCAGCGCTGCTGCCACTGCTTGCGAGCTTCTTGGTAAGGCCATCCAACATGCCTTTCACGATCATCTTGTGAAACGGCAGAATGGCCGCCAAATAGACGTGGCCGAACAGGTTGTGCCGCTGGCAGCAGGTGGCCACATAGAGCTTCGCGGGTGTCTCTGCCTCCCTATAAAGCGAGACCCGAAAATCCTGATGGACGTCGTCTTCACCCAGAATGATTTCGTTCGGGTGGATGCTGTAGATCTTGAAGAAACCGATCCTGTCTCCGACTTCCGGTTGTCTCCCTTGGCGGACAGGGGGCTCTGCTTCGATGTCGTCGGACGTCTTGAGCCCAAGGGGTTTCACGATGAGGTTGCGGAGTTGAACAAGTTGCTCTGCGCCGGGGACCTCGACGGACACCAGGAGCTCGGCAATCTCCGTCATCGACGCTGTGTGGATCGCCCATGGATCGGCAAGCCCCACGCTATAGCAGTCCAGAAAGTCTCGGGGTCGTGCATAGCTGTGCAGCCAGCTTTCCTGAGGCAGAGTATCGGAGCGGGACATGTCGGCCTTTCAGGGTGGTTGTCCGGCAGTTTCCATACGCTTCCGTATGGGCTTCTCTGAATTTAGATCAGCAACGTCCCTCCGTCGAGACGCAAGAGTGTCGCAACTGCCACCACGTGGCGGGAACGAGTTATTTTTCCCAGAAAACTGCAGACTTGACAAAAGAACAAAACAAGAACATAGTTTCCCCACAGTTTGTTTGCGTACCTCCATAACCAACGTGATCCAAACGATAAGCACCATCGTAAAACGTGCATTACCGGGTGGGTGGCAACTGTCCGAGTTGCGTTGGCGTACCGGGCCAAATCGGTCCTTTATGAACAACAAACAGGAGCACCTATGCGGTATCTCAAGGAACAAACCCAGGGTCATGGACTTCGCGAGTGGATGCAGGACGTTGCAGCACTTGCGAGCGTGGCAGCCATGGGCTGGACCGTCTTGCTTTGGAGCGAGATCGCCAAAATAACAGTGATCGGCTGACCAGGGCCTGATCGCATCTCGACGGATAATCGGATCCTTTTTTGGACGATTATCCGTCTTTTCCACAACTTTCCTTAGGCGGGACGGGTGACACGGCGGGGGCCGCATCCGACAATGGGCATCTGAAGGAATGGACTGGCGCGCCTGTGCGCCGCCGTCCAACCTGAGAGATTGAGAGCCCCATTCAGTGTCGAAAAACCTGCCCCAAGTCCCCGCCGACCTTAAATTCATCCACCTGCGACTGCATTCAGCCTATTCGCTTCTTGAAGGTGCGATCCGCCTGAAAGAGCTGCCAAGCCTTGTCCGAGGGGCGCAGATGCCTGCGGTGGGCATAACGGATACCGGCAACCTTTTCGGTGCTCTGGAAGCGTCTGAGACGCTCTCGAAAGCCGGCATTCAACCGATCACCGGCTGTACCCTCGCACTGGATCTGAAGCTGGATGGTGACGGTCCGGGACTTGGCCGCAAAGAGCGGAAAGAGCCAGACGGGTCTGTTGCGCTCCTGGTTCAGAATGAACAGGGATATGCCAATCTGATGCGGCTGACCTCCAAAGCCTATTTGGAGACCGAAGGGACGGACGACCCCCATGTTTCTATCGATGACCTGGCTACCTTTAGTGAAGGGCTAATCTGCCTAACGGGGGGCCCAAGCGGGCCCGTAAACAGGCTTTTGGTGGAGGGGCAGAGTGACAAAGCGCAGGATGTGCTGGCGCGGCTTCAGGCCATTTTCCCGGACCGGCTCTATGTGGAGCTGCAGCGGCACGGCATGGCGGAAGAAGGTCAGGCTGAAGGCCCGCTGATCGACTTTGCCTATGAGATGGACCTGCCCCTGGTCGCGACCAACGAATGCTTCTTTACGACCAAGGATGAATTCGAAGCCCATGACGCGCTGATTTGCATCTCTGCTGGGGCTTACGTCATCGAGACCGAGCGGCGAAGGCTGACGCCGGAGCACTATTTCAAGAGCCAGGCCGAGATGGCAGAATTGTTTAACGACCTGCCGGAAGCCATTGAAAATACAATAGAAGTAGCGCGCAGATGCGCCTGCCGTCCCCACACCAGAGATCCCATCCTGCCGAGTTTCGGATCCGGCGACGGCGAGGTAAGCGAGGCAGACGAGCTCAGGCGCCAGGCCCATGAAGGGCTCACCCAACGTCTGGCCGTCACCGACACGGTTGCCGATGAGCAGGAATATCGGGACCGGCTAGATTTCGAGCTCGACGTCATCATCAAGATGGATTTCCCAGGCTACTTCCTGATCGTTGCGGACTTCATCAAATGGGCGAAGGAGCACGATATCCCGGTGGGACCGGGCCGTGGGTCCGGGGCCGGCTCGGTGGTCGCCTGGGTTCTGACGATCACAGATCTGGATCCGCTGCGGTTCAACCTGCTGTTTGAGCGGTTTTTGAACCCCGAGCGGATATCGATGCCGGACTTTGACATCGACTTTTGCCAGGACCGCCGCGACGAAGTGATCCGCTATGTGCAGGATCGCTATGGCCATGACCAGGTGGCTCAGATCATCACCTTCGGAAAGCTTCAGGCGCGCGCCGTGCTGCGGGACGTGGGCCGCGTCCTGCAGATGCCCTTTGGCCAGGTAGACCGTCTTTGCAAGATGATCCCCAACAATCCGGCAAACCCGGTGACGCTGGCAGAAGCCATTCAGGGTGAGCCAAGGCTGCAGGAAGAACGCGACAAGGAAGAAGCCGTCGCCAAACTGCTGGAAATGGGGCTCCGTCTGGAAGGGCTCTATCGGCACGCCTCGACCCACGCCGCCGGCGTCGTGATCGGCGACCGGCCGCTCGATCAATTGGTGCCGCTCTATCGCGACCCGCGGTCTGACATGCCGGTCACTCAGTTCAACATGAAGTGGGTCGAACCCGCGGGCCTCGTAAAGTTCGACTTTCTGGGCCTCAAAACCCTGACGGTGCTGCAAAAAGCCGTTGAGTTGGTAGAGCGCCGAGGGATCAAGATCGATCTCTCCAACCTGCCGCTTGATGATGAGAAGACCTACAAAATGCTCCAGCGGGGCGAGACGGTCGGGGTCTTCCAGTTGGAAAGCGGCGGCATGCGGGATCTGATCCGGCAGGCGGTGCCGTCTACTATTGAGGACATCATCGCGCTGGTAGCGCTTTATCGCCCTGGCCCCATGGAAAACATCCCCAAATATCTGGCCTGCAAGCATGGGCGGGAAGAGCCCGAGGTCTTGCATGAGCTGATCGAACCGGTGGTAGCCGACACCTATGGTGTGATCATCTATCAGGAGCAGGTGATGCAGGTGGCCCAGGTCTTTGCCGGCTATTCACTGGGGGATGCGGACCTGCTGCGGCGCGCCATGGGCAAAAAGATCAAATCCGAGATGGATGCCCAGCGGGCCCGCTTTGTGGATGGGGCAAAAGAGAAGGGGATTTCCGCCGACCGCGCCAATTACGTCTTCGACATCGTCGACAAGTTTGCTGGCTACGGCTTCAACAAATCCCACTCGGCTTGTTATGCGCTGGTGGCCTATCAGACGGCTTATCTGAAGGCTAACTACCCGGTTGAGTTTCTGGCCGCCTCTATGAGCCTGGATTTGAACAACACGGAAAAGCTTCATGTTTTCAAGCAGGAAGCGGATCAACTTAAGATAAAGGTTTGTCCGCCGAGCGTTCAGGAGTCGCAGGCTGCCTTCGACGTGAAGGACGGCCAGATTCTCTATGCACTGGGTGCCATCAAGAATGTTGGTCGCCAGGCAATGGAACAGTTGGCGGAAGAGCGGGACGAAAACGGCCCTTTCAAGGACCTGTTTGATTTCGCCCGCAGGCTCAATCCGAAGGGCATCAATAAGCGCCAGCTTGAAAATCTGGTACGGGCCGGCGCCTTGGACTGCCTGAACCCCAACCGCGCCCAGGTGCTGGCTTCGGTGGATCTCATTATGAGCCTCGCCAACCAGGCGGCGAGCGAGCGGGACAGCCAGCAGGTGAGCCTCTTCGGCGACGCCATGGAAAGCGAAATGGACAATCCGGTGCTACCCCAGGTGGAGCCCTGGCTGCCCATGGACCGCCTCAATGAGGAATTCAACGCGGTCGGCTTCTATATTTCCGGCCACCCGCTGGACGATTATGCCAAGGCGATGAAACAGACCGGCGTCGTGACCTATGCCGAACTGCTTCAGAAAAACTCAAGTGCAGAGCGGGTTGCCGGCACCGTGGCGGCTCGGCAGGACAGACGCTCGAAACAGGGCAATCCCTTCGCCTTTGTGACCCTGTCCGACCCAACGGGCCGGTTTGAGGTGGTGGTCTTTTCAGAGGCGCTCAATTCCTTCAGGGAGCTGTTGGAACCGGGGCGCTCCGTGGTGATCGGGGTGGAAATCGACCGGGATGGGGACGAAGTGCGTCTCCGGGCCCAATCTGTGCGACCGGTGGACGAGGTCGCGGCAACGGCCGCGGACGGCCTCAAAATCTTCCTGGATACGCCGGAGCCCCTCAGTTCGATCAAATCGCGCCTGCCGGACCAGGGGCGGGGAGTTGTTTCCCTCGTTCTGCTGGCGGCCCAAGGCCGTGAGGTGGAGGTGGAGCTCAAGGAGCGGTTCCACATCACACCGCCGGTCAGGGCCGCCATCCAGGCGGTGCCTGGGGTCGTGGATGTGCAGGACATTTGAGCGAGGCAACGGGATTCTGGTGATTTTGGCCTAACCCCAATTGGCGCTTGCGTTTTTTGAGGCTCCGCCCTATACGTTCGCCCATTCCACATGCGGGGATACGGGCTTTTTCATGGGGCACGCGGCGCCAAATGCCTTAGGGCAGGCGGGACCAAAGGCTCCCTCATAGAAAGAACTCGATCCGGTCCTTGGGAGGTTTCCCTGGGTTCCCCCCGCAGAGGTTCAACCGGAAAAGAAGGAGAAAGGGCGTCATGGCACTCCCTGAATATTCTATGCGTCAACTACTGGAGGCCGGTGTTCACTTCGGTCACCAGACCCACCGTTGGAACCCGAAGATGGAGAACTATCTCTTCGGCGACCGTAACGGCATCCATATTGTCGACCTGACACAAACCGTCCCGCTGCTTCATCAGGCCCTCGTCGCTGTACGTGATGTGGTTGCTGCAGGCGGCCGGGTTCTCTTCGTAGGCACCAAGCGTCAGGCTTCTGAGCCTATCGCTCAAGCGGCGAAGCAATGCGCTCAGTACTACATCAACCACCGCTGGCTCGGTGGCACGCTCACCAACTGGAAAACCATTTCTAACTCCATTCGTCGTCTGCGCGAACTCGAAGAGCTGCTTGAAGGCGAAGCCAAGGGCCTCACCAAGAAAGAGCTCCTGAACCTGACGCGCGAACGCGATAAGCTCGAGCTCTCGATCGGTGGCATCAAGGACATGGGCGGTGTTCCGGATATCATGTTTGTGATCGACACCAACAAGGAAGAGATCGCGATCAAGGAAGCTCGCAAGCTCGGCATCCCCGTCATTGCGGTCCTCGACTCCAATTGCAACCCGGACCACATCACGCACCCGATCCCAGGGAATGACGATGCGGCACGGGCGATTGCCCTTTACACCGACCTGATTGCCCGTGCGGCCATTGATGGCATTTCGGCAAGCCAGGCGAGCTCAGGTGTTGATATCGGCGAGCAGGTGGACCCAGTGGCAGAGGTTCTGCCAGAGGACACCGCGGCAGAACCAGCCGCAGAAGAAGCAGCTCCTGCAGAAGCACCGGCTGACGCGTCCTGATAGCAGGAACGTCACCTAACCGCGTTAATTGTATAGGGTCCGGTTCGCGAGGCGAAGCGGACCCGCACTTTCAAATGAGGATTACCAATGGCTGAAATCACAGCAAGCCTGGTGAAAGAACTGCGCGAGAAATCCGGCGCAGGCATGATGGACTGCAAGGCAGCCCTTAAAGAAACAGACGGCGATATGGAAGCCGCCATCGACTGGTTGCGGACCAAAGGTCTTGCCAAAGCTGCCAAGAAGGCGGGCCGTGTTGCGGCTGAAGGCCTTGTTGGCGTTGTCGCAGAAGGCACATCCGGCGCCGTCGTCGAAGTCAACTCCGAGACGGACTTCGTTGCCCGGAACGAGAACTTCCAAACCATGGTCAACGGAATTGCCGGCGTCGCCAACACAGCGGGGGGGGACCTCGCGAAATTGCTCGCAGCCAAGTTCCCAGGAACCGACAAGTCGATCGAAGATTATGTCACCGAAGCCGTCGGCACGATTGGCGAAAACATGAATGTGCGCCGCACGGAAGCACTGAGTGTCGGCTCCGGTGTCGTGGTGTCTTACATTCACAATCAGGCGGCGCCCGGCCTCGGCAAGATCGGCGTGCTCGTGGGTCTGGAATCCGAAGGAGATGCAGACAAGCTTGCAGCCTTGGGCAAACAGATTGCGATGCACGTGGCGGCGACCAGCCCGCTCTCAACAAGTGTTGAAGAGCTTGACCCGGCTGTAGTTGAGCGTGAGAAAAACGTCCTCGCGGCAGAAGCGCGCGAGTCCGGCAAGCCCGAGAATATCATCGAAAAGATGATCGAGGGTCGGATCCGCAAGTTCTATGAAGAAGTGGTTCTGCTTTCACAAACCTTCGTTATTGACGGCGAAAATACGGTTGAAAAAGCCGTGAAAAACGCCGAAGGAGACGTCGGCGCGCCGATCAAAGTGGCGGGCTTTATCCGCCTGGCACTTGGCGAAGGCATCGAGAAGGAAGAAGAAGACTTCGCGGCCGAAGTTGCGGCGGCTGCAAAGGGCTAGAACAGCCCCACCTCCGGCGAAATGAACGGCCCCAAGGTCGCCATGTTTCGCCGGTAACGCTATGTTTGAGGCGTGTGAGCAAAGGATTCGCGAGTAACCGTGACCATGCCTCACACGCCTTAATTGTATGCGGTCCTGTTGCTCCCCGGGGGGCGGGCAATGGGAGCGACAACGGGGATGAGCAGTGTTTAATGGCAAGTGACGCAAAGTATCAGAGAGTACTCCTGAAAGTTTCCGGCGAAGCCCTCATGGGCGAACAAGCCTATGGCATCGACGTGGGCACCGTCGATCGCATCGCGGACGAAGTTAAGCAGGCTGTGAATGTTGGGGTGCAGGTTTGTCTCGTCATTGGCGGCGGGAATATTTTTCGTGGCCTTTCTGGCGCCGCTGAAGGCATGGAGCGGGCGAGTGCGGACTATATGGGCATGCTTGCGACGGTCATGAATGCGATTGCAATGCAGAACGCACTGGAGCGGATGGGCGTACCGACCCGCGTTCAATCGGCGATCCCGATGATGAGCGTCTGCGAGCCTTATGTGCGTCGGAAAGCTGAACGCCACATGGAAAAGGGGCGGGTCGTCATTTTTGCGGCCGGCACGGGCAATCCATTTTTCACCACGGATACGGCAGCCGCGTTGCGCGCTTCTGAGATGGGATGCAATGCACTGCTCAAAGGCACGCAAGTCGACGGGGTCTACACTGCCGACCCAAAAACTGATCCGAAGGCGGAGCGGTACGAGCGGTTGTCTTACACGGACGTGTTGGCAAACGATTTGAAGGTAATGGACGCATCGGCGGTGTCGCTCGCCCGAGAGAACGATATTCCAATTTTGGTCTTTTCAATCCACAATCCGGGCGGCTTTGTTGATGTGCTGCGGGGCAAGGGATTGTTCACAAAAGTAGATGGTGGATCATAAGCGCGGCTGGCTCGAAACTGCGCTCTTTGATGCCTCAAACAAACAAAAGGAACGGAACCATGGCAGAGCAGGAACTGGATTTTGACGATCTGAACCGCCGAATGACGGGGGCCGTAACGGCGTTGAAGAGCGAGTTTTCTGGTTTGCGGACGGGGCGCGCGTCGGCGAGCCTTTTGGAGCCGGTGCAGGTAGAAGCTTACGGATCCATGATGCCGATCGATCAGGTGGGCACCGTGTCCGTTCCGGAAAGCCGCATGATCACAGTTCAGGTCTGGGACAAAGGTCTTGTTGGCCCGACCGAAAAAGCCATTCGCACCGCCGGCCTCGGCCTTAATCCTGCCGTGGATGGTCAGCTCCTTCGCATCCCGATCCCCGAACTGAATGAAGAGCGCCGCCAGGAGCTAACGAAAGTTGCGGCCAAATATGCAGAGGATGCCCGGATCGCTGTCCGGAACATTCGCCGCGATGGCATGGATGAGCTCAAGCGCCTGGAGAAGGACGGCGATATGAGCAAAGATGAACAAAAGGCGTCTGGCGATAAGGTTCAGCAGGCGACAGACAAATTCATCGCAGAAATCGATAAGACACTCGAAACAAAGCAAGCTGAGATTATGCAGGTATAGACCTCAGTCTATTGGCCATTTTGTGGAACGGAACCGAGTTGTGACGCCCATCGAGAAAGAACAAGCTGCGGAGGCCAAGGCACCGCGACATGTTGCGATTGTCATGGACGGCAACCGGCGCTGGGCGGCGAAACGTCACCTGCCCAAAAAGCTGGGGCACAAAGCCGGCGTGGAAGCGGTCCGAAAGATCGTCCGTGCGGCGGGCGATCTCGGGATTAAATATCTAACACTGTTTGGGTTTTCGTCTGAGAACTGGAACAGGGGACCAGAAGAAGTGTCAGACCTTATGGGTCTGCTCAGAATGTTCATTCGCGGTGACCTTGCAGAGCTTCATCAAAATGGTGTGCAGATCAAAATAATCGGCGAACGAACCCATCTTGATCCTGACATCATTTCCCTCATCGAAGAGGCTGAGACGCTCACCGCGGGAAACAACAATCTTCACTTGGTCATTGCGTTCAATTATGGGGGGCACTTGGAGATTGCGGCGGCGGTACGGCGCATTGCAAAGAAAGTCTCGGCGGGTGAAATCGATCCGGACCAAATCTCCCCGGAAACCATCGAAGCGCATCTGGACACAGCCGGTGTGCCGCATCCTGATCTTGTCATTCGCACAAGTGGCGAAAAGAGGCTCTCCAATTTTCTGCTGTGGCAAAGCGCCTATTCGGAATTCGTCTTCACAGATGTGTTGTGGCCTGATTTCACAAAAGAAACACTGGAGAACGCGGTATCTGAGTTTCATTCCCGCGACCGCCGGTTTGGGGAGGGGTAGAAAATATTGAGCGCTGCCACGACCGCTGAACCCAAACCCTCATCGCTTGGAGTGCGTGTTGCCTCTGCGGTCGTCCTCGCGCCGATCGTGTTGGGGGCGGTTTGGGTCGGCGGAACAGCTTTCCTTGCGCTTCTCATGATTGCCGGCCCCTTGATGGCAATGGAGTGGGCCAGATTGGCAGAGCCAGATGGGTCTGCATGGGTCGAACAGATCGCATTGACGATCGGTTTGGTTCTGTATCTGTTGGCAATGTCGGTTGCGGATGCGGGGCTGGGACTCGCGCTCCTGGCGACGGTCCTCGGTCTGACCCTGGCTCTGTCGTTGTGGCGCGACGTATCGCCATGGCGCGCGCTGATCGGTTTTGTATATGTGGGGGGCGCAGTAGCATCGTTTGCCTGGCTGCGCGGCGACAGTGATATGGGGCGCCTCACAATCATCTGGCTCTTAGGCGTTGTTTGGGCGACAGATATCGGAGCTTATTTTGTGGGGCGCACCATCGGCGGTCCTAAAATGGCACCCAAACTCTCTCCCAACAAAACCTGGTCAGGCCTGATTGGCGGCATGGCCGCTGCTGCAATCATCGGAGTCCTTGTTTTTGTAGTCGCAGGCATAGGGAGCGTTGAGCTGACATTGACGATTGTCGTGGCGCTTGCGATTTTTTCAGCGCTCGTAGCACTCTTGTCTCAAGCGGGTGATGTGTATGAGTCTTCGCTGAAACGTCGCGCCGGCGTGAAGGATTCCGGCACGATCATCCCGGGACATGGGGGCATCCTTGATCGCGTCGACGGCCTCATGTTGGCCGCGACCTTTGTCGCATTTGTTGTCATCGCGGTGCACTATTTGGTTGGATGGATGTCATGAGTGTTAGCCCTGCACCAAAGTTCAATACAGCACGACGGCGCGTGTCGATCCTCGGCTCGACCGGCTCGATTGGGTGCAACACGCTCGACCTCATCAGCCGTCACCGAGACGCCTATGACATCGTTGCGTTGACGGCTCAGACAAACGTCAAGACACTCGCAGAGCAGGCCAGGGAATTTGACGCAGAGCTCGCCGTAATTGGCGATGAGACGTATTTCGGCGATCTGCAGGAAGCCTTGAACGGAACCGGTATCGAGTGCGCTGCAGGCCGGAGCGCTTTGGAAGAAGCGGGCGGCAGACCGGCAGATTGGATAATGGCGGCTATTGTCGGCACGGCGGGATTGTCGCCGACACTAGAGGCGGTCAGGCAAGGGGCCTATGTGGCATTGGCCAACAAAGAGTGTCTGGTGTCTGCCGGGAATATCTTTCTGGCTGAGGTCGCGGCGTCTGGGGCGACACTGCTACCGGCCGATTCTGAACACAACGCCATCTTCCAAGTTTTAGATCCCTCCAAGTTCGAGAGCGTTGACAAAATCATCCTGACAGCATCTGGGGGCCCGTTTCTGGAGGCGTCTATCGAAGACATGCGCAGGGCGACGCCGGCGCAGGCCGTCGCGCATCCTCAATGGTCAATGGGGGCAAAGATTTCTGTTGATTCGGCCACGTTGATGAACAAAGGCCTGGAATTGATCGAAGCCCACTATTTGTTTCCCGTTGGTCGGGAAAAGCTGGAGGTCGTTATTCATCCCCAGTCCATCATTCATTCCATGGTTGCTTACAATGACGGGTCGGTGCTTGCGCAGCTCGGAACGCCGGATATGAGGACGCCGATCAGCTACACGCTCGCTTGGCCAGAGCGCATGGAGACCCCAGCGGACCGTCTAAACCTTGCTGAGATTGGTCAGTTAACGTTCAAAAACCCCAATTTAGAGCGGTTTCCCGCGCTCTCTTTGGCGACAGAGGCGCTGCGATTGAATGACGGAACGGCAACTGTAATGAATGCCGCAAATGAAATCGCCGTAGCAGCATTTCTCGCTGGAAGGATAGGGTTTTTGGACATATCGGCGTTGGCGGCGGACGTTATGGAAGATTTTGCTGCACGAAAGCGCGCCGCCCCATTTACCACTCTCGATGATGTGTTGGATTTAGACGATTTGGGACGTCAAAAAGCACAGGAATGGGTGCAAAACCGAGCCAGCTGAATTAGGGTATGTCGTCGCCTCGGCAGCAAAATCACTGCTGAGCGGTCGGGCGCGTGTGTGTCCATGGGGGAAACAAAGGGCGCCGCCCTTAAACGAGAGTTGCTGTCGCCAGGATGGAAGTCATTACAGGAATTGGGGGAGTAGGCGGATCTCTGATCAGCTATGTAATTCCCTTCTTGTTCGTTCTAACGATTGTCGTGTTTTTTCACGAGCTGGGCCACTTTCTGGTGGCGCGCTGGGCGGGGGTTACCGTTGAGACATTCTCAGTCGGGTTCGGCCGGGAGATCTATGGCTGGAACGACAGCAAAGGCACGCGCTGGAAGATCAGCTGGATACCTCTTGGCGGATACGTGAAATTTCTGGGCGACGAAAACGCCGCGAGCACGCCGTCCAAAGACGCATTGGAAAAGATGACCCCGGAGCAAGCCGAGGGCAATTTCCACACTAAGCCATTGTCAAGTCGAGCGGCTGTTGTGGCCGCGGGGCCGGTCGCGAATTTCATTCTCGCGATTGTGATTTTCGCCGGACTGATCCTTGCCTTTGGCGAACGTGTCGTCGCGCCGCTTGTGGCGGATGTCAGAGCGGAGAGCGCGGCCGAGGCCGCAGGATTTCAGGTCGGCGACCGAGTGCTGGAAATATCCGGAAGCAAAATCGACAGCTTCCGTGAAATGCAGATGATCGTTTCGTTCAGTGCTGACGAACGCCTCGAAATCCTTGTAGATCGCAACGGTGAGCAAATCCTGCTGGAAGCGACGCCCAAAGTTCATGAAATGACAGACCGGTTCGGTAATGTTCAGCGTATCGGTCTGCTGGGAATTGGCGCAGACCCGGATCCCGCCAATGCCCTCCATGTTCGGCATGGTCCCATCACCGCGTTATGGATGGGTGTTGAACAAACCTGGTTTATCGTTTCACGCACTTTCGAGTTTCTTGGCGACATGATCCTGGGCCGCGAGGACACAAGTCAGCTCAGAGGCCCGCTGGGGATTGCGCAAACGTCTGGACAGGTAGCAACGCTGGGATTAGCTGCTCTGATTAATCTGGCGGCTGTTCTGTCGGTGAGCATTGGTCTCATCAATTTGTTCCCTATTCCTATGCTGGACGGCGGGCATTTGCTTTATTATGGCGTCGAAGCAGTGCGGGGTCGGCCGATGGGCGACGAGGCGCAGGAATACGGTTTCCGCATCGGCTTGGCATTAGTGATGATGCTGATGGTCTTTGCTACATGGAATGATCTAACGCACCTGCGGGTGTTTGAGTTTCTTTCGAACCTCCTGAGTTAAGGCGAGGACGAACGTATGGGGCGTATGACGCAGATGATGGATAAGAGTTACGGTCACCTGACAGCTGCTATGGCACCTTTAGCCTTTGCCGTTGCGTTAATCGGCATTGCAGTTGGCACTCCTGCGGTCCGCGCGGCGGAGCCGGCGCTCTCCTCATTTCAGCTTGCCGCGAATGATGTCATCTCTAGCATTGTCGTCGAGGGCAACCAGCGCATCGAAGCAGAGACGGTGCGGTCCTACATGATCTTCAAGGAGGGCGATCAGTACGACGACGAGAAAGTCGACCAATCGCTCAAAACGCTTTTTGCAACCGGCCTATTTGCAGATGTTACGATCCGCCGTGAAGGCAATCGATTGGTTGTTGCGGTCGCAGAAAACCCCGTAATCAATCGCGTCGCTTTCGAGGGCAACAGTGCGGTTAACGACGATGCGCTTGAAACAGAAGTACAGCTGAAACCGCGCACCATCTACACGAGGGCAAAAGTACAAGGCGATGTTCAGCGCATCGTTGATGTGATGCGCCGCTCGGGCCGCTTCTCGGCGACGGTTGAGCCAAAGGTGATTCAACTTCCACAAAATCGTGTGGACTTGGTCTTTGAAATTAATGAGGGACCTGTCACGAAGATTGGCGGCATCAACTTTATCGGCAACCAAGAGTTCTCCGATGGTCGGCTGCGGGAGATTATTGCAACGTCACAGTCGGCCTGGTGGAAATTTTTGTCGAGTTCCGACAATTACGATCCGGACCGTTTAGCCTTTGATAGGGAGCTTCTGAGACGCCATTACCTATCAGAAGGTTACGCTGATTTTCAGGTTGTCTCTGCCGTTGCAGATCTGAGCCGCGACGGTGAAGAGTTTTTCATCACATTTACGGTGGAAGAGGGCGAACAATACACGTTTGGGCCGTCTGAGGTGACAACTGAGCTCGATAAACTTGATATTGAAAAGCTGAACTCCCTCATATTGACCCGGGAAGGGGAGACCTATGACGCGGGTCTTATTGACGAAACAGTTGATGCACTGACCTTTGAAGCAGGCACAAAGGGATATGCATTCTCTGAGGTCCGGCCGCGAGTACGCCGCGATAAAGAGACTTTGATCGCGTCGGTTACTTACCGCATCACCGAGGGGCCCCGGGCTTATGTAGAGCGCATCAACATTGACGGGAACCTGCGAACGCTTGACCGTGTCATTCGTCGAGAGATGAGAATGGCGGAAGGAGACGCATTCAACCGTGTTCTTCTAGAAAGATCCGAAAAAAGCATTCGGGCACTTGGGTTCTTTGCAGCGGTAGAGGTAACTGAAGAACCTGGTTCTGCACCGGATCAGACAATTATCAACGTCGCCGTTCAAGAACAGTCAACCGGTGAACTGTCGCTTGGGTTTGGCTTCTCATCAACAGATAGCGCGCTGGCAGACATCAGTCTCACCGAACGGAACTTCATGGGCAAAGGTCAGTTTCTGAGGTTGCGTCTTGCGTTGTCAGGCACGAGTCAGCAGATCGACCTTCGGTTTACCGAGCCCTACTTTCTCGGTCGCGACTTGGTCGCCGGGATCGACATTTTTGGTGTTGAGAACGACTTCCAGGATGAATCAGGCTTCGACGAACGTGTCACAGGTTTCGGGTTTCGGTTTGGATTTCCTCTTTCAGAAAACGGAAGAATACTCACCCGGTATGCACTTCGCCGCGAGGAAATTACCAACTTAACCACCTCTGCTCAGGCATTCATTTCGCCCCGCGATGAGATCAAGTCGTCGGTCGGGTATACCTACTATTTGGACAGAAGAAATGATCCGGTTGATCCAACAGCGGGCTGGGATCTGGAAATCGATCAGGAGTTTGCCGGGGTGGGTGGATCCGTGCGTTACGTACGCAATGAGGTAACGGCACGGACTTACTATGAAATATCCGACGAATTCCTGGCGAGTTTGCGGGTTAAGGCGGGCTCGATCGAAGGGATTGGGCAAGACGTAAACATTTCGGACCGATTCTTTATCGGCGGATCTGATTTCCGTGGCTTTGAACGTTCCGGCGTTGGCCCCAGAGATCTGGTTTCCGACAATGCGCTAGGCGCGCAGGCATTCGCTGTTGGTAGTGCAGAGGTCACATTCCCAAACTATTTGCCCGAGGCATTGGACATCACAACCAGTTTGTTTTCAGATTTCGGCGTCGTAGGGACGGCTGATCAGGACGATGTATTCTCAGGCGCAACTCAGATTGTGACAGTCGAAGATGACTTGACGCCGCGCGTGACCGCTGGGATCAGCATCTATTGGCAGTCCCCGTTTGGTCCGGTCAGGGTCGACTTGAGCCAGGCGATCAAAAAGGAAGATTACGACAAGACGGAATCCTTTAGGTTCTCTGCGGGTACGCGTTTCTAAATCAACGGAAAAAAGTATGATGTATTTTTGTAAGGCAGCAAAACGACTTGCCGCAATAGTCACCGTGTCGGCAGCCATGCTGATCGCGCAAGTAGGCATGACCACATCCGCTCATGCGGAGAAGGCGCCGACGGTTATTTTGATTGTGGACATGGCTGGTTTGTTTACCAATTCCGAAGTCGGCAAAGATGTAGCGCGGCAGGTGCAGGAGCTGGCGGCTGCACTGCAGCAGGAAGACTTGACGACAAGACAGGCCCTAGCCGCTGAAGCAGACAGCATTCGTGAGCAAAGAGGCAACTTCACTCCGGAAGAGCTTCAGGCAAAAGCAGCCGACCTCGGTCAACGGCAACAAACGCACGTGCAAAAGATTGCAGTGCGTCAGCAGGAGATTCAACTGGGGCGGGCTCAAGCGAACAGTCAGATCGCTGAGGTGATTAAGCCAATATTCAGTGAGCTCCTGCAAAAGCACAATGCAGGACTGTTGATTGACCAGGCGAATGTGCTCGCTGGCGGCTTGGATCTGAACATTACAGAAGAGGCGATGGCCTTGTTGAATCAGCGTCTGTCGAGGCTGACGGTTACGCCTGTGAGCGCAGAGGCGGATGGCCAATAGTGACTCTGACGACAAGGACCGAGGCGGACGATGGCTGATCAACGCTTCTTTGATCGAGAAGGGCCTTTGTCTCTAGGTGAGCTGGCGTCGCGTATAGAAGCGACCGTGCATGAAGGGTCGGATGAATCCATATTGATTGCGGACGTCGCGCCCTTGGATGCAGCCGGGCCTGACGAGATAGCGTTTCTCGATAACCCGAAATATGTCGCGGCGTTTGAGGCGACCAAAGCCAGAGCGTGTATCGTTGGTCGCAAGTTTATTGATCGAGCACCGCCTGGCATTGCACTGCTGGTGAGCGATCAGCCCTATCGGTCCTATGCTCTTGCCGCGCAATGCTTCTACCCGAATAGTTGCCGGCCTTTAGATACTTTTGGTGAGGCCGCGCAGGTAAGCCCGGCCGCCCACGTGCATTCGTCTGCCAAGGTTGGCGAGGGTGCCACCATTGAACCGGGCGCCGTTGTGAGCGCGAAGTGCGAAATCGGGGCGGGCGCGGTGATCTCTTCATGTGCCGTGATCACCAAAGGCACCACTATAGGGAGGGAGAGCTACATCGGGCCCGGTGCGACCATTTCTCATGCTCATATTGGAGATCGCGTCATCGTTCACGCTGGGGTGCGTATCGGTCAGGATGGTTTCGGTTTTGCCATGGGGCTGCCGACCCACGAGAAGATCCCTCAGCTCGGGCGCGTGATCATTCAAGATGATGTCGAGATTGGTGCAAACACCACAATTGACAGAGGGGCAGGGCCGGACACGATTATTGGCGCGGGAACCAAAATCGATAATCTGGTCCAAATTGGGCACAATGTGGTCATTGGCCAGGGGTGTATAATCGTCGCACAATGTGGCCTGTCAGGTAGCGGAGAGCTTGGCGATTACGTCGCTCTGGGGGCTCGCGTCGGCACCATAGGGCACATTAAAATCGGAGACGGAGTACAAATTGCCTCGCGCTCAAGCGTCATTCACGATATTCCCGCAGGCCAGCGGTGGGGCGGCACACCGGCAAAACCCGTGAGGGAATGGCAGCGTGAGGTGATTGCGTTGCAGCGAATGGCTAAGGATTACGGGAAGAAAAAGAACGCAGACAGCTAAAGCGGATACGGACTGCGTTCTGGGGCGCTTAGTTTTGGAACCAAAGACATGACTGAAACGACAGACAAACAAGCGGATAGCACCAAACAAGACCTAGCAACCGCGGATATAAATAGGGTGATGGAACTTCTACCGCACCGCTATCCCATGCTGCTGATCGATAAGATAAGGGATATGGACGGCCACGAATCTGCCGTCGGCATTAAAAACGTCACCATCAACGATCCTTACTTTCAAGGACACTTTCCGGGACATCCGGTCTTTCCGGGCGTCTTGATCGTTGAAGCAATGGCGCAGACGGCGGGTGCCCTGGTGATCCACGGGACTTCCGGGGATGCAGGGTCAAAAGTCGTTTATTTCATGGCGATCGATAAAGCGAAGTTTCGCAAGCCAGTTGTTCCGGGCGATCAATTGGAACTTCATGTTTCAAAACTGCAGAACCGGGGTCCAGTTTGGAAGTTCCGGGGTATTGCAAAAGTAGACGGCGCTGTCGTGGCCGAAGCAGACTATGCAGCAATGATCCGGGACTCGGAAGACGGCGAATGACACAGGTTCACGAAACGGCAATTGTGGATCCATCGGCCGAACTGGCTTCAGATGTTGTTGTGGGGGCCTATTCGATTGTAGGGCCGCGGGTTCGTCTGTCGAAAGGCGTCAAGCTGCACTCTCACGTTGTCGTTGACGGCAAAACCAGCGTCGGCGAACGCACAGAGATATTTCCTTTTGCCTCAATTGGACAGCCGCCGCAGGACTTAAAATACAAGGGCGAGGAAAGCGAGCTCATTGTCGGGTCAGATAATATGATCCGAGAGCATGTGACCATGAACTCCGGCACAGAAGGTGGCGGTCTGGTGACCGAAGTCGGCAACAATTGTGCATTCCTGACAGGGTCGCATGTGGGGCATGACACTAAGGTTGGAAACGGCGTCGTTCTTTCCAACAATGTTATGCTCGCCGGTCATTGCATTATCGACGATTTCGTTATTGTCAGCGGCGGTGCTGGTGTGCATCAGTTTACTCGCATCGGCAAACACTCCTTCATCGGTGGCATGAGCGGTGTGGAGAACGACGTCATTCCGTACGGCATGGTCTTGGGCAACAGGGCACGCCTCGCCGGTCTCAATGTAATCGGTATGAAACGAAGAGGCTTTGAGCGCGAGCAGATACATGCATTGCGCGCCGCCTATCGCATGCTCTTTGCAGAAGAAGGAACGCTGCGGGAACGTGTCGAAGATGTCGCCGCACTGTTTAGCGAACAACAGGACGTGATGGATATCATCAGCTTCATCAAGGCAGAGACCAGCAGGTCCATCTGTATGCCGCGCGCTTCGACAGATGACTAAGGCGTAGAGAGCGCAGATCAGAAATGAGCGCTTCGAGTTCTGAAAAACCTGCTCTTGGTATAGTGGCAGGAGGTGGACCACTGCCGGGTATTGTCGCCGAGGCGGCTGTCGCGAAGGGACGGCCTGTCTTTCTTGTCGGCATAAAAGGGTGGAGTGATCCGGCAATCGAACAGTTCCCGCATGCTTGGGTTCGATACGGCGCGTTGGGAAAAACGATTGACCTTCTAAAAGAAGCGAGATGCCGTGAGCTGGTTATGATTGGTCCCCTGGACCGGCCGACGCTCTTCAACTTTCGTCCCGACTGGATAATCCTGAGGTCAATTGTGCACGTGCTGGGCTTGCTGAGACGCGGCGACGACGGTCTTCTAAGCGGTACGATAAAATACTTTGAAGAAGAGCATGGGTTTCACATTCGGCCTGCAGAGGAGTTTGCGGCAGAACTGGTTGCACCATCAGGCCTGTTGACGAAGGTCAAACCCTCACTGGCCGACGAGACAGATATCCAAATGGCGGTGGATATTGTCAGAAAACGAGGGGCAAAAGATCTGGGCCAGGGAGCGGTCGTTGCCGGTGGCCAGGTTCTTGATGTCGAAGACGTCGCTGGTACCGATGAGATGCTCAAACGGGTGGCGAGGCTGCCGGCTCGACGCCTTAGATCAGGCGTCCTTGTAAAACTGCCCAAACCAGGACAAGAACGACGGATTGACCTTCCGACGTTAGGACTGACAACCGTTGAAAATGCGGCCGCCGCTGGACTCGCTGGGATCGCCTATGAAGCATCCGGAGCTCTTATCGCAAACTCGGACGGTGTGGGAAAACGTGCTGATGAGTTAGGCCTGTTTGTTGTGGGCCTGCAAGCAGGGACCGGAGAGGGCAAGACATGACCGATCACCGTCATCATGTCATGCTGGTCGCAGGCGAAACCTCTGGTGACACACTGGGCGCCGCCTTGATGAACTCATTACGAGGAGCTCTGGGCGATAGAGTCCGTTTCAGCGGCGTTGGCGGCACGCGCATGGAGGCCGAAGGTCTGTCGTCGATCTTTCCCATGACCGACATCGCCGTGATGGGCCCCCGAGAAGTGATCCCACGCCTTCCCCTTATCTTGAAGCGAATGTCTGAAACAACACGCCATGCTGTTGATACGCGCCCTGATCTGGTCGTGATTGTCGACAGCCCTGACTTTACCCATACGGTGGCAAAGCGGATCCACAAAAAAGCACCTGATATTCCGATCGCCAACTACGTCTCCCCCAGCGTGTGGGCATGGCGTCGAGGGCGGGCGAAAGCCATGGCAACCTATCTTAAAAAGGTGCTCGCGCTTCTGCCATTTGAACCCGCTTTTTTTCAAGCCGAAGCAGGGTTGGACTGTGAGTATGTCGGGCATCCCGCCATTGAAAAAATTGCCTCGCCGGACGAAGGAACCGTGTTTCGGGAGCAGAAAGGGATCGCACCTGACGTGCCAGTGCTATTAGCCCTGCCGGGGAGCCGGACGAATGAGGTGAAGCGCCTGATCGGGCTGATGGGCGAAACCGTGGCGCAAGTTGCAGAGCATTACGAGCGGCTTAGGGTCGTGATCCCCGTTGTGCCGCATGTCGAGGACATTGTCGTCGAGGCGGTTAAAGACTGGCCCATCGAACCCATCTTGGCGCTCGGCGAGGAGGAAAAACGAGGTGCATTTGCCTCGGCTTCGGCTGCGCTTGCTGCGTCTGGGACGGTTTCTCTGGAACTGGGCCTTGCGGGCATACCCATGGTTGTTGCTTACAAGATTGATCCGATTGCTGCCTGGAGTGTCGCAAGATTTCTGAAGGTCCCGACGGTGGTCTTGGTCAACTTGATATTGGACCGACCGGCAGTAAAGGAGTTCCTTCAAGATAACTGTAAGCCGCAGGACTTAAGTGCGGCGCTTATTCCGCTGCTCGGAGATACAGACGAGCGACGGCGTGCACTTGCAGACCTTGCTGAGATGCGCAAGCTGATGGGCGTCGGCGGCCCGAGCCCCAGCACACGTGCTGCGAATGTTGTGCTGACGATGCTCGGTGAAGAATCCATCGCCTAAAAAAGGCGCTTGGCCAAAATATCCAAGCGCCTCTTCTAATTCAGTTTCGCCGAGGGTTATCGATTGGCGACGTCAACATAGGCGCGACTGGGCTCACCATTGTAGAGCTGACGTGGTCGGCCGATGCGTTGTTCAGGGTCACGGACCATTTCATTCCACTGAGCGACCCAGCCCGTTGTCCGAGCCAGTGCGAATAGAACGGTGAACATGGTGGTCGGGAACCCGAGCGCCTTCAGCGTAATGCCAGAATAGAAATCGATGTTCGGGTAAAGTTTCTTCTCGATGAAGTACTCGTCATTGAGCGCTATCTTCTCAAGTTCCATCGCAACGTCCAGAAGTGGATCGTCTTTGATGCCCAACTCTTTCAGCACCTCGTGACAGGCTTGCTGCATGACGGTCGCCCGGGGGTCATAGTTTTTGTAGACCCGGTGACCGAAGCCCATCAGACGGAAGGGATCATCCTTGTCTTTCGCTTTCGCAACATACTCTGGAATGCGATCAACAGATCCGATCTCCTGCAACATATTCAGGGCCGCTTCGTTTGCACCGCCATGCGCAGGGCCCCAGAGGCAGGCAATGCCAGCAGCAATGCAGGCGAAAGGATTGGCGCCGGAAGAGCCCGCGAGACGCACGGTCGACGTCGACGCGTTCTGTTCGTGATCCGCATGGAGGATAAAGATTTTATCCATCGCTTTCGCGATCACTGGATTGACGTGATACTCCTCCGCCGGCACCGCAAAGCACATGTGCATGAAGTTTTCGGCATAACCGAGGTCATTGCGCGGGTAAACCACTGGCTGGCCAATGGAATATTTGTAGGCCATCGCAGCGATTGTCGGGATTTTCGCAATCATCCGACGGCTTGCGATCATGCGCTGGTGGGGATCATTGATGTCGGTTGAGTCGTGATAGAACGCAGAAAGGGCGCCAACCATGCCGACCATGATCGCCATGGGATGCGCGTCCCGGCGGAATCCGCGCACGAAATTCTGCATCTGTTCGTGGACCATCGTGTGATTGGTGATGGCTTTTTCGAAGTCAGAAAACTCATCGGCCGTTGGCAACTCACCGTTGAGCAGCAGGTAGGCCGTTTCTAAAAAATTACCGTTCTCTGCGAGCTCTTCGATTGGATAGCCGCGATAGAGCAATTCGCCTTTGTCGCCGTCGATATAGGTGATGTCGCTATCGCAGCTCGCGGTCGACGTAAAGCCGGGGTCAAAGGTGAAATAGCCCGACTGGCCATAGAGCTTGCTGACGTCGATGGCGCGGGGGCCGACAACACCCTGAAAAATCGGCAGGTCATAGGTTTCGCCGCCAACTTCAAGCTTGGCAGTTTCATTTGTTTGTCGTGCACTTCTATCAATCGTCATGGCGTAAACCTGTTCCTTCACTTGTCTTCACGCCCCGGATTGTGATTGCTCCTGTGGGCGAGAATGGTTGCGGCATTATAGTTACCTGATGCATGTCCGGCCACTGCCGGCGCTCAGGCTTAAACTTGATCACGGATCCTCTCTAAGGCTTCGTTCCGGCCGAGCGAGGCGAGGACGTCGTAGATTCCTGGTGAGACACTTCCGCCTGTCAGCGCAGCGCGAAGCGGTTGCGCCACCTTTCCGAGTTTAATGTCTTCGGCGGTTAGAAATTCGGTGATGGCATGCTCCAACCCATCGGGCGTCCAGCATGCCTCCTCCGGCAACGCGTCGGCGAGACGGCCCAGCACAAGGCGGGCATCGTCGCTGAGCGCCTTTTTGGCTTTGCCCGAAAGCTCCAGCGGACGGGACCGACGTAGATAGTCAGCACCTTCGGCGAGCTCGAGCAGTGTTTTCGCCCGTTCTTTCAATCCAGGCATCGCGGCGCGGAGCCGCGTCTGGAAGGTGCTATCTTCAGTCGGCCATCCTTCCAGCGTCCCCATGGCGGTGAGTGTCAATTCGGTCAGTCGGTCGTCATCAGCAAGCCGGATGTAGTGGGCATTGAGATTTTCAAGCTTGGCAAAGTCAAACCGCGCAGGGGATTTCCCGATACTGTCCAGGTTGAACCACTCGATGGCCTGTTCCGTTGAGAATATCTCATCATCGCCGTGGCTCCAGCCAAGACGCACAAGATAGTTCCGCATCGCTTCAGGCAGGTATCCCATATCCCGATAGGCTTCGGCACCAAGCGCGCCGTGTCGCTTGGAGAGTTTCGCCCCGTCGGGCCCATGGATGAGCGGCACGTGCGCGAATATGGGCGGTGTCCAGCCGAGGGCAGCGTAGATCTGAGACTGTCGCGCTGCATTCGTCAGGTGATCGTCGCCGCGGATAATGTGGGTAATGCCCATGTCGTGATCATCAACCACGACCGACAGCATATAGGTCGGGGTTCCGTCAGACCGCAGCAGAATAAGGTCGTCCAGCTGATCATTGTCAAAGGTGACGTCGCCCATCACCTGATCTCTAACCAGTGTCTTGCCGTCTTTAGGCGCTTTGAAACGGACCACGTGCGCGACGCCATCTGGGGCGTCTGACACATCCCGGTCGCGCCAGGTGCCGTCATATCGCATAGGACGGCCTTCTGCCCGCGCTTTCTCCCGCATGGCTGTGAGTTCCTCGGGCGTGCAGTAACAATGATAGGCATTGCCGGAAGCCAGAAGCTCCTGAACAACCTCTTTGTGACGCGCCTGCTGAGCGAACTGGTAGACGGGCTCTTCATCCCATTCTAGGCCAAGCCATTTGAGCCCGGCGAAAATCGCGTCGATCGCCGCGTCGGTCGAGCGTTCCCGGTCTGTATCTTCGATCCGCATCAGGAACTTGCCATTGTGATGGCGTGCAAACAGCCAATTGAACAGCGCTGTCCTGGCCCCTCCAATATGCAGAAAACCCGTTGGAGAGGGGGCGAAACGCGTCACAACTGTGTCAGATCCGCTCAAAGGTTCGATCAAGCTCCAGGCACATCGCGAGGGGCTCCTCGCGGTGGGGGTGGGTCACAATAAGGGCAAGCCGGGTCGGAAGACCGCTGGAAGGTGCGCCGAAATTTGCGCCCCACAGGCTAAGTCGCCGCGAGGGAAATACGACCCTTCGGCTGGGGTTCTTTAGCACATCAATGGCTCACGCCAAAGGCCTGTTGCGTATGACTTTTTCGCACAAACCTGCGATTTTTGGGCCATACTCCATGGCGAAATGAAGGTTTTTTGGCAAAATCCGTCTCAATGGCCTGCCAAATGGTCGTCTGAGGACGCAAAAGCGTTCATAGGGGGCGTTTGGCGCCGCCTTGGCCGCCGGTGGCAGGCAATCTGCGTGCGGGAGCAAGATAATCTCAGTCTCTGGGTGCCGACGGGCCTAGCTGCGGGAATCGCAGTCTATTTTGCGCTTCCAAGCGAACCCTATATCGGCTGGGCCGTCATCGGGTGTCTGGCGACGATGATGCAGACCTATATCGTGCGCAATCGAGGATGGTGGGCGATCGTGGCCGCATTTGTGCTTTGTGCGTCCTTGGGGTTCCTGGCGGCCCAGGTACGTGCGGTCAGCGTTGCGGCGCCCGTTTTGCAGAATGAGATGCGAGGAGCCCCACTCGCCGGCCAGGTCATCCAGGCGAGCCTGAACCAGGAAGGGGGAACGACCCTCCTGGTAGAGCCAACTTTCATTGGTGGTCTCGCAAAGGCAGCGCTTCCGGCAATTGTTAGACTCCGTGTTCGCCAGACCCATGACCCCATTTGGCCAGGCGCCGAAATTGAAACCAGGGCAATGCTCTGGCCACCGGCTGAGCCCGTGGCACCGGGCGCGTTCGATTTCGCAAGGCAAGCCTGGTTTCGAGGTCTCGGCGGCACAGGAGTCACGCTAACAGCTCCAAAGATATTGAGTGCTGACCGCCAGGCGGGATGGGAGATTGCTGTCTCGACCGTGCGTGAACGGGTCGCTCGCCACGTCATGGACCATATGTCTGAGGAGGAGGGTCCTGTTGCGGCGGCTCTGATGACGGGCCTGAGACATGCGATTGATGACCGCGTCGAACAAGATCTTCGCGATGCTGGCCTTGCGCATATATTGGCGATCTCCGGTCTGCATATGGCCCTGTTTGCGGGAACGCTCTTCTGGTTGGTCCGCGCGCTCTTTGCTCTCGTGCCGCCGCTTGCACACCGATATCCCATCAAAAAATGGGCGGCCTCCGTCGCACTGCTGGGGGCTCTTGCCTACCTCTTCCTGTCTGGTGGATCAGTCGCCACACAACGCGCATTTATCATGGCTGCACTCATGTTCATCGCTGTGCTGCTTGACCGACCGGCATTTTCGCTTCGCAACGTGGCGCTGGCGGCAGTGATTATTCTGCTGTTCAGGCCAGAGAGCTTGCTTGAGCCCGGCTTCCAAATGTCGTTCGCTGCGGTGACGGCTTTGGTCGCTGTCTACCAGCGCAGCGAACTGCAACTCCTGAGTTTCAGAGAGAACGCAACTGGCCTGTCCGGCGCGATACGCATGGCAGTCGTTTACATCGTCACCCTCTGCATCACCAGCTTGGTCGCTGGGGCCGCCACCGCACCGTTTGCGGCCTTCCATTTCAATCGCATGGCCGCCTATGGCCTGATCGGCAATCTCGCTGCCATGCCTTTGGTGGGCATACTCATTATGCCGGCAGCCTTGGTGGCATATATCCTCATGCCTCTCGGCTTGGAAGCGCCGGCGCTTTGGGTAATGGAGACCGGACTTTCAGGTGTGATCTGGGTTGCGGGCGAGGTCAGCCATTGGGCAGGGGCGATCATCACTATCGGGTCGTTTTCAACAGGCACCCTGATGCTTATTGCCCTCGGTGGCACGTGGATGGCGCTTTGGCAAACCAGCCTCCGACGTCTGGGCGCACTTCCTCTTCTCCTCGGCATGTATTTGGCCTCGCAGCCCAGCGCACCGGACATTCTTGTGGATAGGGATGCCAAGCTTGCGGCGGTTAAAGAGCCAGATGGGCAATACCGCTGGTCGGGCCGCACGCCCCGCTACGCGCGGGAGAGCTGGTTGAGAAGAAACGGAGAGCCTGCGGATGCCGACATCTCAGACCGACGCCTACCCTGTGACGATATTGGATGCGTGGCAGAGGGAGCGCCTGTTGTCGCTCTCTCCCGATCAGTTGCTGCGCTGGGCGATGACTGCCGAGACGCAGATATTGTCATTGCATCGGTCCCCGTTCGGCGAACGCTCAGAGACACATGCAATGCAATCCTGATCATTGATCGGTTTGATGTCGCGCGCGAAGGCGCCCACGCGATCTACCTGGATGATGACGGCAATATTGAACGCGTTGAGACCGTCCGCGATTGGCGTGGAGAAAGGCCCTGGTCGACCTTCAGCACTCAGTAGCGGCGGAGCAGCCCAACCAGTCGTCCCTGAACTTTGACGCGATCGGGACCAAATATCCGGGTCTCATAGGCTGGATTGGCGGCTTCGAGTGCCACCGAATTACCTTTGCGGCGAAGACGTTTCAATGTCGCTTCCTGATCGTCGACCAACGCCACAACAATCTCCCCATTATTGGCGGTGTCGCAGCGCTCGATGACGACGGTGTCGCCGTCGAGGATCCCGGCATCGATCATGGAGTCGCCTTTCACCTCAAGCGCATAATGCTCGCCCCTTGCCAACATATCGACAGGCACGGACACCTGATGACTTTCTTCCTGAAGCGCTTCAATGGGCGTCCCGGCGGCAATCCGGCCCATCACAGAAACGGGCATAGCGTCTTCATTGGCAGGCAATGTTGACGGCATCTGCGTCTTTCCAAGGCTGCCTTCAATAACGGCAGGCGAGAAACCACTGTTCCGTCCGAAGCTCGGAGAGGCTGACTCAGGCAGCTTCAAAATCTCAAGGGCTCTTGCCCGATGAGGCAATCGTCTCAAAAAACCTCGTTCTTCCAAAGCCGTGATCAGCCGGTGAATGCCGGATTTTGACCGAAGGTCGAGCGCATCCTTCATTTCATCAAAAGAAGGAGAAACACCGGTTTCCTTGATCCTTTCATTGATGAACATAAGCAATTCATGTTGTTTGCGCGTCAGCATCGGCAGTCTCCGGGATGCCTGCACTTCAAAGCTCTCTACAGATAGCCGCAAAGTGCAGTAACCAAATCATCAATCGGTCTGAGATCTGTGGACAACTCGTCGGAGTTGAGAACAAATCAAAAACATCTGATTCTGTTCTAGTTTGGTTCTCGTGACCCGTCAAGCCTAATCTGTGGATAAGTCCGGTGAGCGCAGCAATACGGCGGGACAGACGTCGCCCGGTTTTGCCGCGGGCGCATAAGGCGGCCGGACCAGCAGGCAGTGACTCCGCGACAAGGCGCTCAACATGGAACTGTCCTGGCGATTGAGCGGCGTGGCTGTCCAGACCCCGTCGATCACCTCGAGGGTGGCCCGCAAATAGTCCTGCCGCTTGTCGTTTTCGCGGAGTTCTGCGGTGAGAGTGACCGGCACCAGGCCAGGGTGAGCTGGTTTCTGTCGCTGCCTCGCAGCGATGGCGGCCCGCAAGAACAGGTGACCGCAAACCAGGGCCGAGACCGGATTGCCGGGGAGGCCGAGAAAGGGCGTTCCATTGAAATCCCCAAACATGAGCGGCTTGCCCGGGCGCATGGCGATGCGCCAGAAGTCAACGCTGAGGCCCATGGATGTGAGCACCGGCTGCACCAGATCATGGTCGCCAACCGAAGCGCCCCCGACAGTCACAAGGATATCTGCGTCGCCGGCACGTTCCGCGCAATCCCGAATGCTCGCCTCATTGTCCCGAGCGATCCCTAGATCGATAGGGATGCCACCAAGCTCTGTGATGAGCGCCGAGAGGCCTGGGCTGTTCGAACTCACGATCTGATTGGGGCCCGGTGCCTCGCCAGGCAGAACCAACTCGTCGCCGGTTGCGAAGAACGCGACACGAGGCTTTTGCACAACCGATAGCTCGGGAATGTTCATCGCAGCCGCCAGCGCGACATCGCTGGCCGAAAGCTGGCGACCTGCGCTAAAGAAGGTGTCACCTTCCTTGAAGTCGATCCCAGCGCGTCGAATATGTTGTCCGGGTTTGGGAGCTTCGTTGATAGTAACCGTATCGCCGTCCCGCTCAGTGTCCTCCTGGATCACAATAGTGTCGGCACCTTCAGGAAGAGGCGCCCCGGTGAAGATGCGAACCGCCTCGCCTTCCCGCAGAGATTGATCGTAGGAGCCGCCCGCAGCACTCTCGCCAACAACTTTCAGCTTCACCGGCACAGCGGAAGTATCTGCCAGGCGCACCGCATAGCCATCCATCGCCGAACCGTCAAAGGGCGGATGTGTTCTTCTTGCGATCAGGGGCTCTGCCAGAATGCGCCCGCCCGCCTTGGCGACCGGGACCTCTTCGGCAGGTAGAGGGGAGATGGCAGACCCAATGCGTGCAATCGCGTCGTCGACCGGTAGAAGAGGAGCTGCACTCATGAGGCGTTGTAGGTTCCGGATTTGCCGCCAGACTTATGAGTGAGGTGTATCTCACCGATGGTCATGCTGCGGTCAACGGCTTTGGCCATATCGTAAATCGTAAGGCATGCGATGCTCACGGCTGTCAGCGCTTCCATCTCGACGCCGGTCTTGCCGGATACACGCACTGTCGCTTCGACGTTTAGGGAGTTGGCTTTTTCGTCAGGTTCGATTTCAACAGCGACCTTGTTGATGAGAAGCGGATGGCAGAGCGGGATCAGCTCGTGCGTTCTTTTGGCACCCATGATGGCCGCCAGACGCGCGGCCTCAATCACATTGCCTTTGGCGATACGGTTCTCAAGGATAAGACTGAGCGTCGCTGGTTCCATCGTGATCCGGCCACGGGCGGTTGCGACCCGGTCGGTTACGTCCTTCTCAGTGACATCCACCATCGCGATCCGCCCGTCAGCATCCACGTGGCTGAGCTTTTTGTCGCTCATGGCAATTCCTTTCTCATGAAACAGCGTCGACTGACGTCGAGGCCGCCATCTTCTTCCCGTCCACGCAGCACATGGAACGCTGGGCTCCATTCCGCTTCAGGCAGCACCTTAAAGCCAAGTGTTGCATAGAATGGCGCATTCCACGGCACATCGGTAAACGTTGAGAGCGTGATTGCCTTATGGTTATGAGATGCCGCCCAGGCACAGGCACCCTCGACCAGCTTCCGCCCGATGCCTTGGCCCTGGAACTCTCTCGCGACCGATACTTCGTAAAGGTGTGCATGCTTGTCGTATGCTGCGACGAGCGCAAACCCTGCGACTGCCCCATCGACATCAGCGACCAGTGCACCGCCAAAACGGGTAAAGGCGATGATGAAGTTCGCAGGCATGTGACCGCCATTGGCGACATCATCCATGCCCTGATCTCGAAACAACTTACCCGCCGATTTTTCAATCGGTCCCAGCAGCGGGATCTCGTCTGGTTCGACCGGCCGAATACGGACCGTCATGCATCTTCCTTCTGCAACAGCTCCCGCGTCGCTTGCGACACGTCACTCTTGCGCATCAGGCTTTCGCCGATGAGGAAGGTGTTCACCCCTGCAGCCGAGAGCATCGCAAGATCAGCAGGCGTTGAAAGCGCACTTTCGCCGACAATCAGCCGATCATCCGGCACCCGCGGAGCGAGGTCCAGTGTCGTCTGAAGACTCGTCTCGAAGGTACGCAGATTCCGATTGTTGATACCGATCAGCGGGCTCTTGAGTTTAAGGGCGCGATCCAGTTCTTCGCCATCGTGAACTTCGATCAGCACATCCATGCCCCAGTCAAAGGCTGTCTGTTCCAGTTCCGCTGCGAGCACATCGTCCACGCTCGACAGAATGATCAGGATGCAGTCAGCCTCCCAGGCCCGTGCCTCGACCACCTGATAGGGGTCGTAGAGAAAGTCTTTTCTGAGCGCAGGCAACGACACGGCAGCTCGGGCTGCCGTCAAATATTCAGGCGCGCCTTGAAAAGAAGGGCCGTCCGTCAGGACAGACAGGCACGTTGCGCCGCCGGCTTCGTAGGCTTTTGCTAATGCAGGCGGATCGAAGTCTGCCCGAATAAGGCCTTTGGACGGGCTCGCCTTTTTGATTTCGGCGATCAGCGCATAGCGGCCGGCGTCCACGGAGGCGCGAAGCGCATTGGCAAAGCCGCGGTTCGGCGACGCTGCTTTCGCCTTGTCCTCCAGGTCCTTCAGCGGAAGAGCCGACTTTGCAGCGGCAATCTCTTCCAGCTTATAGGCACCGATTTTTTCGAGGATATCTGCCATGGGTCAGCCTGCGTTGGAGACGGCGACGAGCTTATCAAGCGCTGTTTTCGCCGCGCCTGAGGCAATCGCATCCCCCGCCATCCGCACGCCCACTTTGAGTGTTGGCGCTTTGCCCGCAACAACGAGAGAAGCTGCGGCGTTGAGCGCGACAATATCGCGATAGGGGCCCGTTTCGCCGTCAAGCAGGCGTTTAAGCGCCGCCGTGTTTTCATCCGGATCGCCGCCTTTGAGGTCAGCCGCGTCCGCCCGCGGGAGCCCAACCTCTTCCGGCGTCACTTCAAACGTCGAAACATTTCCGTCTTTAAGTTCTGCCACGTGGCTCGGCCCGGTGGTGGTGAGTTCATCAAGCCCGTCACTGCCATGCATCACCCAGACCCGTGTCGAGCCTAGATTTTTCAAAACATGGGCAAGCGGTTCGACCCACTTATAGTCAAAGACGCCGACGACCTGAAACTTCGCTCCGGCAGGGTTGGACAGGGGCCCCAGCAGATTGAAAATCGTCCGCGTTCCAAGCTGCGCACGTGTGGGCCCCACATGTTTCATGGCGGAGTGGTGGGCAGGCGCGAACATGAACCCGATACCCGCTTCATCGATACACCGGCGGATCTGATCAGGGCCAATGTCAAGCTTGACCCCGAGCTTCTCCAATACTTCGGCTGAACCGGATTTGGAGGAGAGGGCCTTGTTGCCGTGCTTCGCGACGGGCACGCCACAGGCGGCCACGGCAAAGGACGCGGCGGTTGAGATGTTGTAGGTGCCGGATGCATCGCCACCGGTGCCGCAAGTATCGATGGCGTTTGCCGGCGCGGGCACCTTCACCGCCTTGGCCCGCATAATCTTAGCGCCTGCCGTGATCTCGTCGATGGTCTCACCACGCACACGCAATGCCATCAAGAAGGCGCCAATCTGACCGGGCGTCGCCTCGCCAGACATCATCGCATCAAACGCCGCCTCCGCGTCGCTACTCGCAAGCGCGTGTCCATCGGCAACTTTGGCTATCAGGCTCTTAAAATCAGTCATGTTACTCATTCGAATTCAGGCAGAGACCGCGCGTTTCACACCCGCGAGATCGAGAAAGTTAGCAAGAATGTCACGCCCATGCTGAGACGCAATGCTTTCGGGGTGAAACTGGACGCCGTGAATAGGGAGCGATTTATGTTGCACACCCATAATCACACCATCGTCACTGTGGGCAGTGACTTCAAGGCACTCAGGTAGGCTTTCAGGCGCAATCGTCAGCGAATGATATCGGGTTGCTTCAAACGGGTTGGGCAGCCCTGCGAACACCCCTTTGCCCTCATGGGAGATGGGGCTCATTTTGCCGTGCATCATCTCCGGTGCGCGCACAATTTTCCCGCCAAAGGCCTGGCCGATCGATTGATGGCCGAGGCAGACGCCAAACAGCGGCAGTTCGGCTTCCGCCGCAGCCTCAACGAGATCAAGGCAGATGCCCGCGCGATCGGGGTCACAGGGGCCTGGTGAGATAACGACAGCGTCGGGCTTCAGCGCCATCGCATCGCTCACGCTGATCTTGTCGTTGCGGTGCACCACACATTCGGCACCTACATCGCCCAGGAAGTGGACCAGGTTGTAGGTGAAGCTGTCGTAATTATCGATCAAGAGCAGCATTGCTGCATTCTCCGCGGGGGCTAGGGGTAAGTGTCTGCAATATAGGAACTTTCTTATAGGGACGCCGACCAGCTGCAACAAGAGGCACAAATTGTCGGTTGAAAGCTGTGGATAAGACCATTCCCCGCATTGCGGACCAGCCACTATATATGGTGAAATACGGGTCAATATCTACTGCATATTGGGGCTGTCCACATCTGTGGACAAATCTGCAGTGAGGGACACGCCGCGTGCAACGGAACGAGCAAAAAGACGAAATTTCGTCTGACCCTGCGGGGTCGGGTGGATATGTCCTTGCCGTTTGTGCAGCGCTGGCGCTGGGTGCTTTGGTGGGCCTGTCTGCCGGCTATGCGCTACCCGATAGAGGTACCGGTCTGGTTGCTGTTGTCGACGCGGACTCTTCAGGTGCGATAGCGGTGGCAAGGCCCGCACAGCCCAATCGGCCAATGCCGCGTGTCATCGCCCCGAGCAACGCGCGGCCCATTTCTGGCGAAGACAATCCATTTATGCTGGCCGCGGGTGAGCCGGTTCAGCCTGTTCCTGTCTCAGAACAGCCGCCTTTGTTGGCAGATCCGCCAGCGAAAGCAGTTCCGGATATGCTCGACCTGCCTGCCGATTTTACGGCAGCGGATGTCAACATCGCCTTCAAAGTAACGCGTCCCATCATTGAAACCGTGAGCTTGCCACAGAGTGAGCCTCGAAGACCGCAGATCGCGATTGTCATGGATGATCTGGGACTTGATCCCAAGACAACCCGCAGGGCAATTGCTCTTCCGTCGGAGGTGACCCTTTCCTTCCTGCCTTATGGCCGGGCATCCCAAGGGCTGGCAGAGGAAGCTCTTGCGCGAGGTCATGAGGTGATGGTCCATATCCCCATGGAGCCGGAAAGCGACGCCGACCCCGGCCCCAACGCACTTTCAACAGATCAAACAAGCGAGCAGATCGCGTCGTCATTGGCGCGGCAATTGGATTTGTTTCCAGGCGCCATCGGCTTCAACAACCATATGGGCAGCCGCTTCACGGCAGACGTGAGAGCGCTGCTCCCGGTCATGCGCGAGGCGCGGGCCAGAGGGTTGCTTTTCCTCGACAGTCGCACCACCGCGAACACGCTTGCGGCGAAGATTGGCACAGCTGCTGGAGCGGAGACGGTCAGCCGGGATGTGTTCCTGGACCACGCCGTGGGCGCCGACGGATTGTTGGCGCAATTGGACGAGTTGGAGAACACAGCGCGGGCCACAGGGCGGGCCATCGCGATTGCCCATCCGCACGAACTGACACTTGATGTGCTTGAGGTCTGGACGCGGGGGTTAGAGGCCAAAGGTCTTCAACTGGTGCCGATTACCCAAATGGCAGACCCTGAGACCCAAGGCGGCGCAGATTTATTGGCCGCGTCCAGCCTCTGACGCGAAGCGAACAGCTTCCTCAGCCGCCCGGAACAGCGCCTTCGCTTTGTTGACCGACTCCGCATATTCATATTCAGGTGTCGAGTCAGCAACGACGCCGCCGCCCGCTTGGACGTACATTTTGCCGTCTTTCACAACCGCGGTGCGGAGGACAATGCAGGTGTCCATGTCGCCGCCTGCCGAGAAATAGCCGACAAGGCCCGCATAGGGGCCCCGCTTCTCAAGCTCCAACTCGTCGATAATCTCCATTGCGCGCACTTTGGGGGCGCCAGAGACGGTGCCGGCCGGGTGGCCAGCAATCAAAGCAGCAATGGCATCGAACCGCGGATCAAGATCACCTTCCACATTCGAAACGATATGGATCAGGTGAGACGTGAACTGCAGCGCGAACTGGTCCGTCACATTGACCGAGCCCAGCTTCGACACTCGGCCCACATCATTGCGACCAAGGTCCAGGAGCATCAGGTGCTCCGCGCGCTCCTTCGGATCACTGAGCAGATCTTCCGAGATCGCTTTGTCTTCAGCACGGTTTGACCCCCTATGTCGCGTCCCGGCGATCGGGCGGATGGTCACTTTGCCGTCGCGCACGCGCACCAGGATTTCGGGGCTGGAACCAACCAGAGAAAACCCGTCGAAATTGAGGAAGAAGAGATAAGGCGATGGGTTGATCCGTCTCAGCGCCCGATAGAGAGAGAAGGGCGGCAGCTCGAACTCCGTTTCGAACCTCTGACTCAGTACCGCCTGAAAGATGTCACCGGCAGCAATATATTCCTTCGCGCGGGTGACCATGTCGAAATAGGTCTCTTTCGGCGTATTGGATGTCGGCGCGGGTAGGGCGGCAACGTCGACTTCGGGCTCCGCATGCGGCAGGGCCTGATCAAATCGGGTGATGGTCTGTTCAATCCGTTCCAGCGCTTTTTCATAAGCTATTTTTGGCGTGGTGCCCTCAGCAGGGCGTACAGGCGTGACGAGAATGACTTCGTCCTTTACCGAGTCAAAAACCGCGATCATTGTCGGTCGCAGAAAGAGCCCGTCCGGCAGACCTAACGCATCCGGGTTCTCATTCGGCAGATGCTCCATCAGGCGAACGGCGTCGTACCCCATGTATCCGAAGACGCCCGCCGACATGGGCGGCAGGTCTTCCGGAAGATCGATATGGGCGCTTTCGATAAAATCCCGAAGGGCATCCAGCGTTCCCTTCTCGCAGGGCTCAAACGATGACGGATCATGCTCGGCGTTTACATTGAGGACTGCGTCGTCGCCCTGCGCTTTCCAGATGGCGTCAGGTGCCAGCCCGATGATGGAGTAGCGCCCGCGCGTATCGCCACCTTCAACCGACTCCAGAAGGAAACTGTTCGGCTGTTCAGCAGCAATTTTGAGGTAGGCTGAGACAGGTGTCTCCAGATCGGCGACCAGCCGCGTCCAGACAACCTGAGCCACTCTATCGGAGTAGACAGACTCGAAATCGTCAAACGCGGGATGAAACATGAAACGACCCAACCCGAGCCTTTGCCAGGGTCAGTCTCCTTTTAGGTTAGATAGTCTGTGTTCAGGCGACTGGATCAGCCGCCAGTGCCTGGGGACAGCATTTGATCAAGAAGCCCATAATTCACTTCCACCTCATACTTCTCCTGCAGTGCGACCACAAGAGACGCGATGAGATCATCTGACGCAGTCGTTTTGAGGCTTTCCTCAATCTCAGACAGTTCAGCGGTTCCGTCACCTGGCGCAGGCGTTTCGATCGACGTCACCTGCATCAGGACCATACTGTCCCCAAATCCGGCAAGAGCATGGGTGAATTTGTCGAGGGGCGTCGCGAAGACATTCGTGACACCGATCCGCGAGAAGGTCTCATTGTTAAAACGCCGGAGCATGAGCGGCGAGGACAGGGCCGCCCGGCCATACTCTCCAGCGATTTTGTCCATGCTTTCGCCTAAATTGCCGCGCTCAACGAGGGACTGGGCAAGCTCCTCAAGAAGCACTTTGCGCTGTTCGCGCTTCCACAGATCGACCACCTCATCACGCACTTCGTCCAGCGGTTTGAGCTCAGCCGGAACAACATTTGTGACTTCCACCCAGAAATAGCCTTCGTCGTCCAGATCGCCTGCCGGAATCTCAATGCCAACATCATTGGCGAAGACCAGCGGCGTCAGGCCTTGAATATCGGGCATGTTTTCGGGCGGCGGGCCTTCGACGGTCAACCCCTGTTCGGTCACGCCTTCCACGGTGATAATGTCCAGAGATTGGCTCCGAGCAATCTCTGCAAGCAGAGAGCCCCCGGCGCGCTCGTCTTCAATAGAGTTGTAGATATCAAAAACGGCATCTGAGGCCTGTTGCGCGACCATTTCTTGCTGCAACTCATCCCGCACATCTTCGAAGACGGCAGGAACGGCAGGCTTAATGCCTGTGACGATCAAGACGACAGGACCGAGCGGACCTTCGATCGGATCGCTGATCTGCCCGTCTTCCAGCGCAAAAGCGGCTTTCCCAATATCGGGGCTCAGAAAACCCAGGATCGTCGCATCACTGATGGTGACGTCGTCGATGCCGAGTTCAATTTCTGCCAAGACGTCCTCAATCGCTGCGCCGCTACGTAACCGCTGGCTTATGTCCAGCGCAGCATTGCTGTCTGTCGCTGGAATTTGAATGACCGTCCGTGTCTCCTGCTGGTCAAACTCCCCGCGGCGATCTTCGAACTCAGATCGCAACACCTCCTCGTCGACAGCGAGCGTCGGTGCAATGTCGCTTGGACGAATGGTTACGACGCTGAAAGACCGGGTTTCAGGTCGCGTAAAACGGATCGCGGCTTGTTGGTGGTAGGCTTCAATCACGTCCTCCGTGGGATCGTCGATAGTCTTGATGAGGTCTGGCGGCAGCGTAATGTACTGAACTTGGCGGCGTTCATAGCGGTATTCGTAGAGCGCTTCGGCGAGACCCGCAGCCGGCGCCGCGCCCGCGGTCACGGTGGAGAGCAGTTGATCGCGTGTCAAAAAATCACGGCGATCCGCGACGAACACCTGCTCTGAGAGCTGGTTTTGGCGTAGCGCCAACTCGAAGGTCTGCCGGTCAAACTGCCCAAAGGCCCCGAAAAATGTTTCGTCAGTTCGAATATCATTCACGACCATCTCGTCAGATGCTACCAGGCCAAGCGAGCGGGCCTCTTCGGATAGAACAGCGGACCCGGCCAACTGCGACAGGACGCGTCTGTCGATGCCATACCGGCGACCATCTTGCGGCGAGACGTACTGGCCGATCTGATCGCTGAAATCATCCAGGCGTTGCGCATACTCCGCGTTGAAGCGTTGGGCGCTGATTTCTGTTTCCCCGGCGGTCAGCACTGTATCGTCGCCGAAACCGGTGAGAATGTCGCCAATGCCCCAAACCGCAAAAGCTACCACCAAGGGAACGATGATGAGGTAAGCGACCCAGCCGCTGGCTGTTTTTCTCAATTGGTGGAGCATGTGTCGTGTCTTTCGCCGCCTGGCATGAAGTGAAAAAAGAGACGCCAAATCAGCGCCTCTCTACGCGGCGCATGATACGGGCGCCATCCCGTTAAGAGCAAGTGGCATAAAAGAAATTTGGCATGGGCAAAGGCTCTTTCTTGGCGCATGCTGACAGTTCTGGTAAACGCGAACATAAATCGCGGAAGAGAGCTTTCAGGGAGATGAAGAATGGCTGCAAGAAAACCCAAACCGTTGGTCGCCGGCAATTGGAAGATGAACGGTCTGAAAGCCTCAGCTCGTGAGATAAATTCACTCAACTCCAAAATGAAAAAAGCGGGCCGCGTTCCTTGCGAAGTGTTGATCTGCCCGCCAATGCCCTCCGTCCAAGCATTTGCCGCGAAAGCAAAGGGCTCCAAAATCGCCATTGGGGCGCAGGATTGCCACGCCAACGAGAGCGGGGCTCATACGGGAGACGTGAGCGCGGAGATGCTGAAAGATGTCGGGGCGAAATTCGTCATCGTCGGGCACTCAGAGCGCCGCGCGGATCATGGGGAGACCAGCGCAGAAGTGAAAGCCAAGGCATTGGCCGCGCACCGAGCCGGTATCACTGCCATTGTCTGCATCGGAGAGACGGAAAAAGAGCGCGATGCGGGCGATACCCTCAAAGTGATCTCAAGCCAGCTCAAGGGCTCCTTGGATGATGGATTTACGGCCAAAAACACCGTCATAGCCTATGAGCCCGTTTGGGCGATTGGAACCGGTCGGACGCCGACGCCAGAGGATGTTGCGAAGGTCCATGCCCATATCCGCAAGCGTCTCACGGCCCGATTTGGAGAGGATGGTGCCGGATTCCGTATCCTTTACGGCGGGTCGGTGAAACCGGCGAACGCTGACGAGCTAATGAGTGTCCCGAACGTCAATGGGGCCCTGGTTGGCGGCGCAAGTCTCAAAGCCTCCGACTTTTTCGGGATCATCTCGGCCTATCTCTAAAGCGGCTAAGAAATTGATTCCGAAAACAGCCCTAAGTCTCTGAAAAAATTCAATTTAGGAGCGTCGGTGCCACCATGGCGCCATATAGAACGAGGGCAACTACGCCAAATCCGGCACCCAGATTGGGCGCGGGGGCGAGGTCTCTGCGCTGGATGAGCTGCCATGCGACGCCAAAATGGAGGATCGCAAGCAGTGGCAGGCCGAAGTCGGTCAGGATGGCCAAAATGCTTTCCGCATAGCCCATCTGTTCCGCCGCCAGGACGAAGAGGAGCGGGCTCAGAACAACCGCCATGGTGCCGAGGCGCCGGTCCAGGACCCCCGACCGGCGGATTCCCAGACCAGCGAAGAAGAGCCAGAAGCCCCAGGCAATGTTGGACAGATGCTCGCCGACAAGCATACCCGCATAGCGATTAAAGCTGCCTTCAATGAGACCGATCATCTCTTTACCGCTTTCGCTGATCGTCGGGTCGGCCATACGTTCTGCGAGGTAGGGAATGAGGATGGCCCATCGTCCAAATCCCATTGCCTGACCAAGACCCGTAATGGTTCCGAATATCAGGGCAAGCGTGACCAGGCCACCAGCGTACGGCCTCAGTGCTAGGGCTAGAAAGACAGCCGCAAAGATCTGCGTAAACCCGGACATGGTAAGCGCCCAATAGGTCGCCACTATGATCGGCTGATTGTCTCGAAAGAGGGCGAGACGTTCCTGCGTGGGCAGCCGCAATACCTCTGGAAACTGAAATGCGGCGGCCAGGGTCGTGAAACCGCCAAACAGGATGATGATGTGGAGGATGAGGAACCCGGCTGCGGCGGGATAAATGGACCGGGTTGCGGGTTGTGGCTGTGAATTAGGCATGAAGTCCATCTCCCAGGGCGGCTATCCTGACCTTGAGATAGGCCTTCTGACAATTAAAGACTTGAATATCTGCGCCACAGACTAAGATTCCAAGCATGGGTACCGTGACACAGAGCGCCCCCGGCCAGCCTGGCGGGGCAGAAAAAGCCGACGGATGGACCAGTTCGGGCCTCACCGCCTTGGTCATACGCGGATTGCAGGCGCGCAGGCCCGATCTGTTGCCGTCTGAAGCAAAAGTCCCGGAAACGACCCATACCGCTCGGGCGCCGGCAGGGTATAAGCGCGACTTATTAGCGGCCGCCTATGAAGGGGGCGGCGCGGCTCTGATCCTGGATCTGGGACAGGATCTGAAGCATGTGGGCTTCGATCCAATCGTCCATGTCCTCCTGAACTCTCGGACACCTTTGATCGTGGCAGAAAAATGGGAGCGGTTTGAACGCTACACCCATTCAACCAATCGGTTGGAGCTCATTCCTGACGGCAGCGCGGCGTTTTTGACCCAAAGGTACAAAGTCACCGGCGAGGCAACCCATCCGGCTGAGGACCTGCTGATGCTGGGTGTCATGACGTCACTGCTGGAGATGATCGGTGCTACAGGTGTGTCAGTTCTGTTGACACCAGAGAAAGGCCAACCGCTCACCCTCCTTCAAGATGGTCAGATCATGGTGGGCGCTGAAAAGCTGGTCTCCAGCACCGCTCTTGGGCGGATCGAATGGCAGGGTTTCACACCTCACGCCTCCCTCGCGGCTGAACCTGACCGGCTGGTCGTCTATGGCGGCAATGAAGACGAGCCTGTCACCGGTGCAATCGCGCACCTCATTGCGAGCGATGTGGCCAGGGGATGGACCTGGCCGTTGATCTCGGCGGAACTGGGCCAGCCTGTCCGCAGCCTGCAAAGATCCCTCTCAAAGGAAGAAACCAGCCTGTCTGAACTTGTCCGCGCGATCCGCGTTCGAGAAGCCTGCCGCTTACTTGAAGCAGGACAGCTGTCGCTGACTCAGATCGGCTTTTGGTGCGGATTTTCAGACAGCGCCCACTTCAGCAGGGACTTCAAAAAGTCCTTGGGGATGCCGCCCAGCGTCTACAGAGCGTCGAGCGCGGGCTAATAGGATATATTTGGTGGTTCTGGGCTGGCAAAGCAGGCATTTGTGGGCTAGAAAACGCCCGGCCTGACCGCTGGGCCGAGAATTCACCGTCCGGGCCCATGCCCAGTCACCGAGGAGCCACCCATGGCCACCATTCTGCTTGTGATCCATCTTTTGATCGCAATTGCGCTCGTTGCAACGATTTTGCTGCAGCGTTCGGAGGGCGGCGCATTGGGTATCGGCGGTGGCGGTGGCGGCGGCCTGGTGTCCAACCGAGGCGCCGGCAATCTCCTGACCCGCGCGTCAGCGATCTTGGCAGGTCTGTTCTTCCTCACCAGTATCAGCCTGACACTGCTTTACAAGCAGGAGAGCAACAATAGCTCGATCCTGGACACCGTTCCCGTTGATGAGTCAGCACCGCTGGTTCCGAATACCGACGGTGATGCCGTTCCGGTAACACCGGCGCCCGCACCTCTAGGGGCGGAAGAACCTGCGTCGCAAGGACCGCTTGTTCCTCGCGCAGAGTAGATATCGGGTGAACCGGGGCTTCTAAGCCACTGTCTGAAAGAATTTTTCCGCAGCGTGTTTATCCGCTTCGAATCGCTGTGCGTTCCATATAGTTTGAGGGTCCATGACGCGGTACATATTTATAACCGGCGGCGTGGTCTCTTCTCTCGGTAAAGGACTGGCATCCGCAGCACTTGGCGCGCTTCTGCAAGCGCGCGGGTTTTCCGTCCGACTGCGCAAGCTCGATCCCTATCTGAATGTCGATCCAGGAACGATGAGCCCCATTCAGCACGGTGAGGTGTTCGTCACCGATGACGGGGCTGAAACCGACCTTGATCTTGGCCATTATGAGCGGTTCACTGGTGTGCCCGCGACCCAGGGCGACAACATCACGACCGGTCGCATTTACCAGAACATCATCACCAAAGAACGGCGCGGCGATTATCTGGGCGGCACTGTGCAGGTCATTCCGCATGTGACCGATGCCATCAAGGACTTCGTTCTGGAGGGGAACGAGGGTGTTGATTTTGTGCTCTGTGAGATCGGCGGCACGGTCGGCGATATTGAAGGGCTTCCCTTCTTTGAGGCGATCCGACAACTCGGCAACGATCTGCCGCGAGGGGCGACCTGCTTTATTCATCTGACCTTGATGCCTTTCATCCCGAGTGCAGGCGAGATGAAAACCAAACCGACCCAGCACTCGGTGAAGGAATTGCGCTCCATCGGTATTCAGCCAGACATCCTCATGTGCCGGTGCGACCGCCCAATTCCCGCCGGCGAGAAACGAAAAATCGGCCTTTTCTGTAATGTGCGCGAGAGCGCTGTGATCCAGGCGATGGATGTCGACACGATCTACGACGTGCCTCATGCCTATCACCTTGAAGGGCTGGACCGAGAGGTTCTCTCCGTTTTCGGCATCGAGAACGCCGAGGTGCCTAAGCTGGAAAACTGGCTTGAGCTGGTGAAGACGCTGCGCGAGCCCGAAGGCGAAGTGACCATCGCTATCGTTGGAAAATATACCGGTCTTAAAGATGCCTACAAATCGCTGACGGAAGCGCTGACCCATGGAGGCATCGCAAACAAGGTTGGCGTGAATGTGAAGTGGCTCGAGTCTGAGATCTTTGAAAAGGAAGACACGGTCCAACACCTCGAAAACGTAAACGGCATTCTGGTGCCTGGTGGCTTTGGCGAACGGGGCGCCGAGGGGAAGATCGCGGCGGCAAGCTTTGCACGTGAGCGTGGCGTGCCGTATCTTGGCATCTGTTTTGGGATGCAGATGGCCGTCATCGAAGCATTGCGCAACTTGGCAGGACTGGAGGATGCGACCTCCACAGAGTTTCGCCCCAATGCACCAGAGCCGGCCGTTGGCTTGATGACCGAGTGGATGCAGGAAAACGAACTGGTAAAGCGCCGCGAGGGCGGTGACCTGGGCGGCACCATGCGCCTCGGCGCCTATGATGCGGTGTTGAGCGAAGGCAGCAAGGTCGCCGACATTTACGGCGGCCAGACCATCAGCGAGCGGCACCGACATCGCTACGAAGTCAATATGGCCTACCGAGAAAAGCTTGAGGCTGCGGGCATGGTCGTTTCAGGCACATCGCCTGACGGATTGCTTCCGGAAATCGTCGAGATACCGGATCATCCTTGGTACGTCGGTGTTCAGTTTCATCCTGAACTCAAGTCGAAACCTCTCGATCCGCACCCGCTTTTCAGCTCTTTCATTGAAGCGGCACTCGCGCAAAGCCGTCTTGTGTAGTGACGCATTGCTTAGCGCGGGCGGCAGAGTTTGCGGCTAGGAGCGCCAGTCTTGCGCAAACGAGGACGCGCTAGGCAACTCATAGGCCCGGCAAGATTGGGGTAGCCAGACTTTTGCGGTTGTACCCTTACCTTTTTCGCTCTTTAGCTCAAACGTACCGCCGAGCAATCCGACCAATTGCGTTGTAATGGCGAGGCCCAGGCCTGATCCTTCAACATCCCCTACGGACATGTCGGGACCAGCCCGCCAGAATGGAGAACTGGCCTTTTTCAACTCCTCTCGGCTCATGCCAACACCGTTATCAATCACCTCAAAAAGCAGACGCCCGTCTTTACAGATGGATGCCTTGAATAGAAGGGTACCGCCGTCGGGTGTGTATTTGATGGCGTTGGTGAGCAGGTTCACGAAGATTTGGCGGAAGCGCTGTTTGTCTGAAGACAGGAACGCGAGTTCCGGATCGCAGTCTGCCGCAATCTCAATGTTCTTGGCGCTGGCACGGTGCGTGACCAGTGACAGGCAACTTTCGAGAATCTCCGGCACCGCGAATGTCGAGAGCGTGACCTTGAGCTGACCTTTTTCCACAAGCACCAGATCATGCAAGTCTTCGAGTATTGACGTGAGATGATTGCCCGCGTCTGTAATGTCCTGCACATATTCGAGATATTTGGGGTTTCCGATGGGCCCCATGGTTTCCAGCTTTATCGTTTGAGCAAAACCAACCACCGCGTTCAATGGCGTTCTTAGCTCGTGGCTGAGATGGGCAATAAAGGTGTCCTTCGCGTCGTTGCGCTCTTCAGCGACGTCAGCTTCAAAACCTCTTGCTATCGCCTCGCGCAGGGATTTTTGCACCTGCAGGTCGTGCTTCCGATACGCAATCACGCGATTGTAGGTTCTAAATCGGGCTACGAAGGTCGCAGTGCTAACGCCCGCAGCACTAAGCAACATAAATGTATAGTGGCTGATGAGTTGGGCGTCATAGGTGACCATCTGTTGCAGGATCAGCCAAGCGATAGCGCTGCAGCAGAGAAACAGAACAAACCAGGACACCGAAAGAACAAACAATCCCCAGCCAATAAGAATAAGGGCGAGGTTCGTGGACTGCATCAGATCGTCAGTCAGATAGATGTGCATAAAAGTGTTTAAGAGGACAATGATAGCAGCACCAAAGAGGACAGGGTTAGCCGCCGACGCTGGAATAACGGAGCGATGGCTCAGAACTGCAAGTACGCCAATAAGCACTGAGCTTAGAAGCACACCCGTTGCAAGTGGGATGTTATGAGGCGCCGGGACAAAAAAGAAATGTGACACCCCCAGCAGGAGATAAATCGTCGCGACGATTGCCGTGATAATGCCCAAAGAGTCATGTGTGATTTCATCTCTATCCGATTGCGAGACGAGCAAATTCCCGCCAGGCAGGACACTCTCCCGCAGATCAGCGTCAGCGTTTCTTGTGTTGAGATTTTCGTTCACGTCCGCAAGTCCGATCCTCGGCCGGCCGCCACCTAAGCAACCAGGAACGAACAATCCTGTCAGACAGGGTTTGCTAAAATGCCAACAATATTCGTTAACGGCAGATCATTTTATGTCCCAATGAGAGACATTATCCGCGGCCCCGATAGGGAGGAACGCCCTGATCAGGCAGCCAGACATCTTCAGGCGGAAGACCGGACTGCCAAAACACGTCGATCGGAATCCCGCCTCGGGGATACCAATAGCCGCCTATGCGCAGCCACACGGGCTCCAACTCTTCCGCGAGACGTCGACCGATGCCAACGGTGCAATCCTCGTGAAAGGCACCATGATTTCGGAACGACTGCAGATAGAGTTTGAGAGACTTGGACTCGACCAACCAATTGTCGGGCACATAGTCGATGACAAGATGCGCGAAATCGGGCTGTCCCGTGACTGGGCAGAGCGAGGTAAACTCAGGGCAGACGAAGCGGGCGACATAGTTCGTCCCAGATTGAGGGTTTGGAACACGCTCTAGCGTTGCCGCATCAGGAGAGGCGGGGGCCTCCGCCGAACTGCCAAGCTGCGTCAGGTTTTCAGTATAATCGGGCATTGGGGTTAGCCTTTTGAACTTTCGCTAGGGCCATCATACACACAGCCTTCGTTACAGCTGTCCCGGTGGACCTCAACGCGGGCAAGGCGTCTCAGTTTCGGGGACAAACGCGCCCAGAGCCAAACACAAATGTTCTCTAGTGTGGGTACGGAGAGACCCTCAATCTCGTTCAGGCACCGGTGATCAAGATCAGCCTTAACCTCATTGAGGACTTCGAGCAGGCTCCCGAATTCCCGTATGAGGCCGGTTTCGGGATCTGGTTCGCCTTCCATCCAGACGACGGCGCGAAAGGAGTGTCCATGCAGACGAGAGTTGGGATGCCCGTCAGGAGCGGAGGGCAGAAAATGCGCTGCTTCAAATCCGAATTCTTTGTAGATACGCATCAATCAATCCCAAGATACTTGTGTGTCTGTAGAGATAGCTGCCAGCGAGGATGTGTAAGGCAATACTCGACACTTGCACGAACATTCGCCTGATAGTCATCGTCATCAAGGGGTTGTATCAGGAAATTGTCGAATGCGAGCCCTTCAAATCGAGCCGGTTCAGCAAGCTCTTGCGGGAACACCAGTTTCAGCTCTGACCCGCTTGTCTGCACCAAGGGGGCATCCGCCTTAGGGCTCACACAAATCCAATCAATGCCGTCGGGCGCTGCGATGGTGCCGTTGGTTTCGACGGCGATTTCAAACCCTTGCTCGTGAAAGGCGTCAATGAGGGGACGGTCTAACTGCAATAGGGGTTCGCCGCCAGTACACACCGCATATTTTGCTGCGCTCCCATAGGCGGATGAAGCATCTTTGGGCCAATGGCCGGCGACCTCTTTGGCAAGCTCTGCCGCATTGGCGAACTTTCCACCGCCTTGACCATCCGTGCCCACAAAATCTGTATCGCAGAAGGTGCAGACGGCCGTTGCTCGGTCTTCCTCGCGACCACTCCACAGATTGCAGCCAGCGAAGCGACAGAAGACAGCAGGCCGCCCCGCGTGCTTCCCTTCGCCTTGAAGCGTGAAAAAAATCTCTTTCACCGAATACATGGCGCCTAGTCCGCTGGTCCGAGGGCGCGCTGCGCCCACTTTTCGAACCCCGCCGCCCGTAGCTCACAAGCAGGGCATTCGCCACATCCATACCCCCAAGCATGTCGGTGATCCCGGTCACCTTTGTAGCAAGTGTGGGAATACTCAATGATCAAGTCGATCAAGGCTTTTCCCCCCAGCCTCTCAGCCATCACCCAGGTTTCTTCCTTGTCTACCCACATGAGCGGTGTGTGCAGTACGAACGGTCGGTCCATACCCAGGCTTATTGCGTGGGTGAGCGCTTTGAGGGTCTCGTCGCGACAATCTGGATAACCGGAAAAGTCGGTTTCGCACATGCCCCCGACAAGATGGGACGCACCGCGCCGATACCCGACAGCGGCTGCATAGGTCAAAAAGAGCAGGTTCCGCCCGGGGACAAAGCTCGTGGGCAATCCATTGTTGCCCATAACGACCTCTTGATCCCTGGTGAGAGCGGTTTCGCTGATTTCGCCTAGAGCGTTGAGATGGAGCACATGATCGGGCCCAAGGCGCTGGGTCCATTCGGGAAATTGTTCGGCGATTTTTGAGCGAATGGTCTGACGGCAATCGAGCTCGACCTTATGGGATTGGCCATAGTCGAAGCCGATTGTCTCCACAAAAGAATATCGCTCAAGCGCCCAGGCGAGACAGACCGTCGAGTCCTGACCGCCAGAAAAAAGAACCAAAGCTGTGTCCGAGTTTTCCATGGACGCCTTGATACCCCTTGGAGCCGGAGCGTCAATAGCGAGGGAAAACATTGTCAAGCCGTCGGAAAACGCGTGGCGCCATTTTTGTAGTTTTACTGCGGCTGATTCTGAAGTCACAAATGCAGTTCACACAGCATTTGTGATTACTATTTGAAACTCAAGTTTTTGGTAAATGGATATTAATAAATCAAAGGTATTATCAAGCAATAGGTGTTCGGAACTCAACGGTCTCTACCTCAACGTTCCGAGCGCTTAAACGGGACATTAAGTTTTGCTCCTTACGGGAAGGGAGTTAAGGCGGTGGTTTATAGCTACATCTACCTAAGTTCAGCGGTTGGGAGGGTGGCCCCTCAAGCGCTTGAACGCATATTGCAAAGCGCGCGTGCGCGGAACCAAGCGGACGGCATTACGGGCATGCTGCTCTTCCATGATGGCAACTTCATGCAGTTTCTGGAGGGGCCTAGAGAGGCCGTATTGCGCTGTGTTCACGAACGGATCGAACCTGCCCCGCAACACCGCGGGCTCATTACGTTGCAGTCGAAGCCAGTCACGGAACGTGAGTTCGCTAACTGGAGCATGGCCTATGTGCCCTTCGGGCAAATGAGTGCACAAAAACAGGAGGCTTTTGTAGACCTTCTCCGGCTCAAAGCTGGCGTCGAGGCTCAGAACAAGCCTTACGGACGCAAAAGCCAGCTACTTATGAAGTCCTTTCTGTCGAGCTTCAGGGATATCCGAGAAGCGAGAGGATACACTCAAAAATTACAGGTTGTGATTGGATAGCATTGGACGTCTCAAACTATTCTCGACAAACGACAAAAAAATCGAAATAGAAAGACTCCAAGATGATGAAGCCTCTCTCCCTTCTTCTGCTTCGCACAGGCACCGGACTCCTCCTGGCGATTTGGGGGCTTATTAAAATTGCGGCGCCGGACGCATCTATTGGCGTGTCTGAAACCTATTACGGCGGCGCCTTGAGCATGGCGGCCCTCCAATTGCCTCTCGGTATCCTCCAGGTATTGCTCGGGCTCTCGATTGTCCTTGGGCTGTTCCGCAGGTTTGTGTACCCGATCCAGTCTATCGTCTTGGGGTTGGGGCTACTTGCCATCTGGAAATACATCCTAGACCCGCTTGGCCTATACCTTCTCACCGAGGACACGATGGAAGTTCTGTTCTTTCCCTCGCTCACAGTGTTCGCTGCGACACTGGTGCTGCTCGCCTTCCGGGAAGACGATACGCTGAGTCTTGATGCCAAGCTGGGGCGATAGGACGGACATCAATCATCCAGAAGGGTCTGATTTTGAGCCTCACCGGCGCTTGAGGCATCAGATTCCACAGAAATCAAGAAATTTGCGCCAAAACGCTTCCGAACCGCGGCTGGCTTGGGTATGTATCGCGCAACGCCAGTTCACCAACCTTTGGGAGCCCCTCATGAGTGCCATTATCGACATTGTCGGCCGCGAAATTCTCGATAGCCGCGGAAACCCCACCGTCGAAGTCGACGTTGTGCTTGAGGACGGCGCGGTCGGCCGCGCGGCTGTCCCTTCCGGTGCTTCGACAGGCGCCCATGAGGCTGTCGAACTGCGCGATGGAGACAATAACCGATATGGCGGCAAGGGCGTCCTGAAGGCGATAGAAGCCGTCAATGGCGAGATTTTTGACGCGATCGGAGGAATGGATGCCGAGGAGCAGATCCACCTGGACAGGCTGATGTGCGAGCTGGACGGCACCCCAAACAAAGCGCGGATCGGGGCCAACTCTATTCTGGGCGTGTCGATGGCCATTGCAAAGGCGCAAGCTGAGTCTCTTGAGCTCCCATTGTTCAGGTATGTTGGCGGTCCTGCGGCGCGCACTCTGCCGGTTCCGATGATGAATATCGTGAATGGCGGCGAACACGCCGACAATCCGATCGACGTTCAGGAATTCATGATCATGCCGGTCGCCGCCGAGAATATCCGCGAAGCGGTAAGGTGGGGCGCGGAGGTTTTTCATCAGCTAAAATCCGAGCTGAATGCCGATGGTCACAACACTGCGGTGGGCGACGAGGGTGGCTTCGCGCCCAACCTGGCTTCTACAGATGCTGCGCTCGAATACATCATGAAAGCGATCGAAAAAGCGGGCTACAAGCCGGGCGAGGAAATTTATCTGGCGCTCGATGCAGCTTCTACCGAGTTTCATGAGGGCGGTGTCTACAACCTCAAAGGCGAAGGCAAGAAGCTCGACGCCGGCGGCATGGTCGATTATTGGGCGGACCTGGTGAGCCGCTATCCGATCATTTCCATCGAAGACGGGATGGATGAAGATGACTGGGACGGCTGGAAAGCGCTCACGGACCGCATCGGGGACAAGGTGCAGCTTGTCGGGGACGATTTGTTCGTGACCAACAAAGCCCGGCTTCATGATGGGATCAAGATGGGCGTGGCGAACTCCATTCTGGTGAAAGTGAACCAGATCGGTTCGCTGACTGAGACGTTGGAGTCAGTGGAGATGGCTCACAAGGCGAGCTATACCGCTGTGATGTCTCACCGTTCCGGCGAAACGGAAGATGCGACCATTTCGGATCTCGCCGTGGCCACCAATTGTGGCCAGATCAAAACGGGTTCGCTCGCAAGGTCCGATCGTTTGGCAAAATACAACCAGCTGATCCGCATCGAAGAGCTGCTCGGGCCCGCTGCAGAGTATGCCGGCAGATCAGTCCTGAAGGCCTAACCTCATGTCCAGCGATGCGCAGTATGAGCGAGACCACAATCTCGCGACGCGCATCGCGTTCCATGAGGATTACACTGTCCCGTATCTAGATTTTTCCCGTTGGGTGTTCGACCTGCTGCCAATAGCTGCTGGGCATCGGGTTCTCGAGCTCGGCTGCGGCAATGGAGAGTTTTGGGCGAGCAACGCCGCTGCTCTTCCCAAAGATTTGAAACTTGTGCTGACCGACGTGTCGGCCGGCATGGTGAAGGCAGCTGAGCAGCGACTCTCAGATGCAGGCGTGCACGCGACATATCAGGTCGTATCCGCAGAAGAAATGCCAGACGACGAGGAGGGGTTCGATCTCATTCTCGCAAAGCACATGCTGTATCACGTGGTCGACAGGCCCAAGGCACTTTCAGCCTCGAAGCGTTTGCTCAGACCCGGCGGCTGTTTTTGCGCCACGACCAATAGCGCCGCTTACATGCAGCAGTTGCAGAGGTTACTGACTAAGGAAGGACTTGAGTGGTACTCGAGCTTTACGGACGAGTTCACACTTGAAAACGGCGCAGAACAATTGGGCGAGCATTTTGAAAGCATCGACCTTGAAACGTTGGATGGACAGCTGGTCGTTCCGCACGCAGAAGCGGTGGTTGAATACGTGAAGTCGACCGCGTCTTTGTTTCCGGAACCCGATCGGGTGCGTGAGGCATGCGAGAAAATCCGGCCAAAGATTCAAGCCGTGATTGATCGTGAAGGGGCCTTCAAGATTGGTAAGCGGGCGGGACTTTTTCTGTGCAGGTAAAAGTCGCGATCGTTGGCGGCGGTCCAGCCGGCCTGATGGCTGCTGAATCCCTGACGCGCCGCAGTATCGCTGTAGATTTGTTTGACGCTATGCCGTCGCTCGGACGGAAGTTTCTGATGGCAGGAAAGAGCGGGCTTAATCTCACCCATGCCGAGCCTGTCGACCAACTCCTGACGCACTATGGGGCGACGCACCCCTACCTTAAAAATGCGATCGAACATTTCCCGCCGAATGTGGTTCGCGATTGGGCCGCAGACCTGGGCACCGAGACTTTTGTTGGTACGTCAGGACATGTTTTCCCAAAAAGTATGAAAGCGGCGCCGCTGCTTCGCGCTTGGATACGGGAGCTCAAGGCGCAGGGCATGAGCGTTCATGTTCGGCATAAATGGCTTGGCTGGGATGACGATGGAACCTTGAGGTTCGAAGCGCCGGATGGAAAGAAGTTCGTCAAACCGCAGGCGACCATCTTGGCGTTAGGCGGTGCAAGCTGGCCACAGCTTGGATCTGATGCGGGCTGGGTCTCGCATGTTAAAGATCAGGGCATAGAAGTTGTGCCGTTCGAACCCGCCAATTGCGGTTTCGATCATGCCTGGTCCGATCATTTCAAAGAGAGGTTCGCGGGCAAGCCTATTAAATCTGTCGCGCTTGTTGCAGGTAAAAGGCGCTTAAACGGCGAGTGTGTCGTTACAAAGTATGGCCTTGAGGGGAGTGGTATCTATCAACATGCGCGCGCTCTGCGCGAAGAGTTGAAGCGAAAAGGCGAAGCAGAACTTTATCTGGATCTGATGCCCGATGTGTCGTTAGACAAAGTTATTGCCAGATTATCGAAGCCCCGAGGCTCAAAGAGTTTCTCAACCCATCTGAAAAAGACGGTCTTCCTATCCGGAGTCAAAGCAAATCTCTTGAGAGAATGCGTTCCGGATAGGCTCGACAACGTGGAGACACTTGCAGAGGCAATCAAAAGTCTCCCTATAAACCTGACGGGCACGCGCCCAATTGAGGAGGCGATATCCTCTGCTGGGGGCATTGCGTTTGAGGCGTTGGATGACGACTTCATGCTAAGGTCGAGACCGGGCACATTTGTCACCGGTGAGATGTTGAACTGGGAGGCGCCGACCGGAGGTTACCTGCTGAACGCTTGTTTCGCGCTGGGCCGTTCCTGCGGCATTGCCGCTGCAAACTACTTGACGTCTCGCTAAGGGGCGATGATGGCCAAGATACGCATCAACGACCGGGTTGAGATAGATGACTCAGAGCTGGATGAGACTTTCATTCAAGCAAGAGGTCCAGGTGGTCAGAACGTCAATAAAGTTGCCACTGCGGTCCAGCTTCGATTTGATGTCGCGGGTACGCAGTCACTATCGCCCGCGGCGAAAAGACGTTTGAAAGCACTCGCTGGTCGTCGTCTGTCCTCCAGAGGCACCCTCACAATCACCGCAAGAGAGCACCGAACACAGCAGATGAACAGGGAAGCCGCCCGCGCTCGATTGTTTGATCTATTGGCGAAGGCGTCGGAGCCTGTGAAGTACCGTGTGAAGACACAGCCGACACCGGCTTCAAAACGGAAACGCCTAAACTCGAAAGCAAAGCGAGGTGATGTCAAAAAACTGAGGGGAAAACCGACGCTGGATTGAGCGATGCCTGGGCGTTTCGCAATAGAAGTCTAAGCTGGTTCAGCATCGCTGACAGGCGACGGGAGCAACGGCTTCTCAGCTGGCTCTCCACATCCGATATCAGCGTGCTCCATTCGTCGCCAGTTTACGACGAGGGCGGTACCGGCATTGGCCGCGGCAAACCCTGTGGTACTCCGATGAGAGTGATAGCTGAAAAACAGGTTCGGCGCCGCATCGGGTGTTTTCCGCATAGGAAGTGTAATTGTCTCCAATATGGCCCGGCTTCCGTTCTCGAATTCGTTTTCATAAACCAGATAGCAGCCGCAAGGGTGGGTCATCATGAGCCGATGGCCGTCGATCGAACTCGCTCTTTGATCTGCATGAAGAAGATCGAGAAAATTGACACCGGTCGGGTTGAAACCCAGTCTGTCGACGATCGCATCACCTGCAATCCGATAGGTGATCTGGTCCGGAGCATCCCACTCAAGCAGCGTCACATGGGACATAACTCTGGCCAGCTCGCGCATTGGCAGAGCGTCCTGACTTGCGGGCGATGTGCCCGATTGGGCAGCGCGATAGCACGAGAAAAACCGCTCAAAACCTGACTGATCATGTGCTGCTGCTGCCAGCTCATCGAAAGTCATTTCGCCACCTGCGTGCTTCGATCCGAAAACCCGATAGGCTTTCAACTTTGCATTTTCGATTTTACAAAAGATGAAGAGGGGTGCTGGTCCTCCTCAGCAGCCAGCGGCGCCAATATTTCCCAATACTTCTAAGGGATGCGCGCTTTCCGGCAAACCGAAGCCGATATCGATAAGCTCAGTCTGGATCTCAGACAGACCGAGGGCCGTGGCCTCACCAACCTCCGCGAAACCAGTCGCCTCGTGATGGAGGTGATAGGAAAAGAAGAAGAGGGTGTTGTTGTTCGCGTCTTTCCGTAGCGGAAATGTGATGCTTTCGTTTTTTGCGCGCCGCCCCGACTGAAAAACGCTTTCGTAGACCACATAAGATCCGCAAGGGTGATGAATAATCGCGTGGTGAAGAGCTATTGCTTCTGCGCGTTTCTCTTGCGCTATGAGATCTAAAGTATTGCGTCCAGCTGGATTGAAACCCAGCCGGTCGGTGATGTTTTCACCGGCAATCCGGAAGAGGATGGTTGTGTCGTCGACATACTCGGTCATCGTGATGTTGGCGAGCATCGGCGCGAGGCTTCGCATGGAGAGCAGATCGCGCCGTCCTACGGCACCATCAATCTGAGACGCCCGATACGCCGATACAAATGCACCGACCTTCTCAGGGGCCGATGATCGCGCAATGAGTTCGTCAAAGGTCATCGTTAGACCCTTTGACTCTTACCAATCCGGCAAGGCTACCGTTGGTTACGCCGGGGAAACACAGACTTGGACGCAACGTGATCAGGCTCGCCTCCGTCCTTGGGAGCGTTCTGAATTCGACGTGGCTGTGGGAACGCCAAATCCAATATCGACATGCTCGGCGATCACCCAGCGCAGACCGAGCGCCGTGCGCGCGCCCAGCAAGGCGATGTCGGTTGCTTGATGATGAACGTGATAGCCCAAAATCAGGTTTACGTCGTCACCTTGGGACTTGCGCATCGGCAGCATGAGGCTTTCGCTCATCATCCGCCGTCCGGACTCATATTGGTTCTCGTATACGGAATAGTGACCGCACCGTTCGTCTAGCCCGAGTTTGTTTGTAAGTGCCGTTTCGGCACGCGCTGAGGGCGCAATCAGATCTAGAAAGTTCTGGCCGGTCGGGTTGAAACCGAGGCGCGCGATGATGTTTTCGCCGGCGATACGGTAGATGATCGAGTCATTATCGACACGCTCCATGAGCGTAATATTGGGGAGCATGGAAGCCATGAAGCGCATTGGCAATCTGTCTTGCGATGCGACGTCATCCTCTAGCTGGGCCTGTCGATAGCCATCGATCACGCGTCTCAGCGTTTCAGGCGCAAGCGACTGCGCAACTACTTCGTCAAACGTCATAACCTCACCTTAAACTTTGGTTCCAAACCAAAAGCATGAGATGAGCGTGGCAGTATCCTTTTTACAAAACATGAAGCATTGCCCTGATAATTCGAAAAATCGGCTGAAACGTGGGTTTTTTTGACCGATGGAAGGCGACGGCTTGCAGAATTGGATCGGGACGGGTAACCAGACTGAATATCCCTCAGGATGAGAAAGATGAGCACCGAGCAGATTTACACCGTAGCGGCGATGTACAAGTTCACCGCGCTCCCTGACTTTGAAGCGCTTCAGGCGCCTCTACAGGCTGTGTGCCGTGAAAATGGTGTGATGGGGACGATCCTGCTTGCGGAAGAAGGGTTGAACGGCACGATCGCGGGGCCGGATGCGGGCATTCAGGCCGCAATAGCCCATATTCAAGCGGACGGCCGGTTTGATGGCATGAGCCTCAAATTTTCCCACGCTGCCACCATGCCATTTCATCGGATGAAGGTGCGTTTGAAAAAAGAGATCGTCACACTCGGACAACCGGCAGCTGACCCAAACAAGCAGGTGGGAACCTATGTGAAGCCGGAAGATTGGAACGAGCTGATCTCAGACCCGGAGGTGGTCCTGGTCGACACCCGCAATGAATACGAAGTTGCGATAGGTACTTTCAAGGGTGCCGTGGACCCTAAGACCGCAAGTTTCCGGGAATTTCCGGATTGGGTGGCGGCACTGAAGGAGAGGGCGAAAGGGGACAAGAAACCGAAAGTCGCGATGTTCTGCACCGGCGGTATACGTTGCGAGAAGGCCAGTTCCTATATGAAGGCTGAAGGGTTCGACGAGGTCTATCACCTGGAGGGCGGCATTCTGAAATATCTCGAGAATGTGCCGGAAGAACAGAGCCTTTGGCAGGGCGAATGCTTCGTCTTTGATCAGCGGGTGTCTGTCGAGCACGGCCTCGCGCCTGGCAATTACGACATGTGCCATGCCTGCAGACGCCCCATATCCGAAGAAGAAAAAGCAGCGCCTGAATATGTCCGCGGCGTGAGCTGTTCTCACTGTTTCGACGCGTCAAGCCCAGAACAAAAAGCGCGATTCAGCTCGCGCCAGAAGCAGATTGATCTTGCAAAAGCGCGCAATGAACAACATCTCGGTGCGAGATACGACAAGCCGGTACAGCTGAGCGAATGACCCAGGAATTGCCCATTCTCTATTCTTTCAGGCGTTGCCCCTATGCCATGCGCGCGCGTCTTGCGCTGTCGGTCAGCGGACAGTCCGTCGCATTGCGTGAAGTGGTGCTGCGCGACAAGCCGCCGGAGATGGTCGCGGTATCGCCAAAGGCAACGGTTCCGGTGCTTGTTCTCAGTGATGGCACTATTCTGGAAGAAAGCCTCGACGTCATGAACTGGGCGCTGACTCAAGCGGACCCGGAAGGGTGGCTACATGATGATCGCACCGAAATAGACGAACTTGTCGCCCAGATCGATGGGCCGTTTAAACACCACCTCGATCGCTACAAGTATGCCAATCGGTATGAAGGCGCTGTTGCTGAAGAGCATAGGGAAGCTGCATCTGAGATACTCGCAGACTTAAACACGCGCTTGTGCGAGCAAGATTGGCTGTTTGGGGCTAAAGCAAGCTTTGCGGACTATGCGATCCTGCCTTTTATCCGCCAATTCGCAAACACAGACCGCGCCTGGTTTGATGCGCAGGATTGGCCGCACCTGCGCGCGTGGCTTGAACGGTTTCTGGAGTCCGACCGCTTTCAGTCCGTCATGAAAAAGTACCCACAGTGGAGCGCCGGCGATCCCGAGCCCACCTTTCCAGAAGCGTGAGTGAGTCCTGTCGGACACACCTCCAACTATTTGGACTCATTGAGAGAATCGCGAATCATTTCAGCTTGACCGAACGAATCACTCTGTGATTCTCTCAGCCTTATGGAACGCTTTGGTCTCGTCGCAACTCATGAACCGCTCAAGCTTCGGCTGCTTGTCTTGCCGATCCTGTGTGGTCTTCTGTTGGCCTATTTCATCGTGAATGCCGTGAACGGTGATCAGGGCCTGGGAGCTTGGTCCTCCTTGGCTTTGGAGATCGAAACGCTGAAGGAGAACCTAGACGCCGTCAGCGCAGACCGGGCTCGCCTGGAGCATCAAGTCGCACTATTACGCCCAGAGAGTCTGGATCCGGACCTGCTCGACGAACGTGCCCGTGCCTATTTGGGCGTGTCCCGGCCTGACGAATTGACCATTTATCGTGATCCGAAGTGATTTCGAAGGTTCGATCGAAACTGACTTTTGGTAAAGAGCCCGGATTTTGGGCTGATTAACTAAAATTCAGTTCATCACGAATTATTTCATACAAATCAAACATTTGGGACGTATCTTACTACGCGGAATAAGGGCGGTTCCGCCCGCACAAAAACCGCGAGGCCCGGATATATGGCGACCAAGAAGGCAGCCCCCAAGAAGACAGCAGTACGAAAAAAGACCCCCAAAAAACAGCCGGATGTTCCGGACTTCACCCACGACGAAGACCTCGAAGCCTATCGCATGATGCTCACAATCCGCCGGTTCGAAGAAAAGGCGGGTCAGATGTATGGGATGGGGCTGATCGGTGGATTTTGCCATTTGTATATCGGCCAGGAAGCGGTGGTTGTGGGCGTTCAGATGGCTTCTGTTGAAGGCGATCAGATGATCACCGGCTATCGCGACCACGGCCACATGCTGGCCATGGGGCTCGATCCCAATGGCGTGATGGCCGAGCTGACAGGTCGCGAGGGGGGGCTATCCCGCGGCAAGGGTGGCTCCATGCACATGTTCTCCGCGGAGAAGCACTTTTATGGCGGCCACGGCATTGTCGGCGCGCAGGTCTCACTTGGAACCGGTCTCGCCTTTGCAAATCGCTACCGGGACAATGGCAACGTCTCATTTGTCTATTTCGGCGACGGCGCGGCTAACCAAGGTCAAGTCTACGAGAGCTTCAACATGGCGGAGCTCTGGGAACTGCCGGTCGTCTATGTGATTGAGAACAATCAGTACGCGATGGGAACGGCCATCAGCCGCGCGTCGGCTCAGACGGACCTCTCCAAACGCGGCGTCAGCTTCAACATCCCGGGCGAACAGGTAGACGGCATGGACGTGCGCGCCGTCAAAGACGCCGCTGCGCGCGCTGCTGAGTTTTGCCGCTCTGGAAAAGGGCCCTTCATTCTGGAGATGAACACTTACCGGTATCGTGGGCACTCAATGTCGGACCCGGCGAAGTATCGCGCACGCGAAGAGGTCAATCGCATGCGGGAAGAACATGACCCGATCGAACAGGTGAAGGCACGGTTGCTGCAGTCGAAGAAAATTGACGACGACGGTCTTAAAGAAATTGATGCAGAGGTGCGCGCCATCGTCACCGACGCCGCCAACTTTGCGCAGGAGAGCCCGGAGCCGGATCCTGCGGAACTTTGGACGGATATCATTGAGGAGGTGCAGGCATGAGCATCGAGATCTTAATGCCGGCACTCTCGCCAACCATGGAAGAGGGCACGCTCGCGAAATGGATGGTGAAAGAAGGCGATGAAGTCCGCTCCGGCGATGTGATTGCGGAGATTGAGACCGACAAAGCGACCATGGAGCTCGAAGCCGTAGACGAAGGTCGGATTGGTAAAATCGTGGTCGCTGAAGGGACTGAGAATGTTCCCGTCAATGATTTGATTGCTGTTCTTTTGCTTGAGGGCGAAGAGGCGTCAGCGATCGATAGCACAGCCCAGACAAAGGCGGCACCAGCGGCGCCATCGGCGGTTGAGGCATCAGCTGACAATATGCCCTCAGAAGCAGCGCCAGAGCCATCAGCGGCGATGGTCGCCGCTGACCCCGAGATCCCCGAAGGCACCGAAATGCAAACAAACACGGTGCGCGAAGCGCTTCGAGACGCCATGGCCGAAGAGATGCGCCTCGACGGCGACGTATTTGTCATGGGCGAAGAGGTTGCGGAATATCAGGGTGCCTACAAAGTGACGCAAGGCCTGCTCGAAGAATTTGGCCCTAAACGCGTTGTGGATACGCCGATAACCGAACACGGGTTCGCGGGCCTCGGCACCGGCGCGGCGATGGCCGGACTTAAACCGATTGTCGAATTCATGACCTTCAATTTCGCGATGCAGGCCATCGACCACATCATCAATTCGGCCGCCAAGACGCGCTATATGTCCGGCGGTCAGATGACCTGTCCCATCGTTTTCCGCGGGCCCAATGGCCCGGCAGCTCGCGTCGGAGCTCAGCACAGTCAGGACTACTCTGCCTGGTATGCCCATGTGCCCGGCTTGAAGGTCGTCGCGCCGTATTCAGCGGCGGATGCGAAAGGTCTGCTGAAAGCCGCCATCCGCGATCCAAACCCTGTCGTCTTCCTGGAAAACGAAATCCTCTATGGACGCTCGTTTGACGTGCCAAATGTCGATGATTGGATTGTGCCAATCGGGAAAGCGAAGGTCCTTCGTGAAGGTACCGACGTCACCATCGTGTCCTTCAGCATGGGGCTGACCTATGCACTGGACGCTGCCGACAAGCTTGCAGAAGAAGGCGTGAAGGCGGAGGTGATTGACTTGCGGTCGCTCCGCCCCTTGGACACCGACACCATTATCGCGTCGGTTCAGAAGACAAACCGTCTGGTCGTGGTTGAAGAGACCTGGCCCATTTGCGGCATCGGATCGGAAATCGCAATGCAGGTGCAGGAGAAAGCGTTCGACTATCTCGATGCCCCAATCCTGCGGGTCTCCGGCAAGGACGTGCCCATGCCCTATGCGGCCAATCTCGAGAAGCTTGCACTGCCAAGCGCGGCCGAAGTGGTCACCGCTGTCAACTCAGTCATGTATCGCTAGGGAGGGACGTCATGCCAATACCCATTCTTATGCCGGCCCTGTCTCCGACCATGGAGGAGGGCACCTTAGCCAAATGGCTGGTGAAGGAAGGCGATGAAGTGCGTGCCGGTGATCTCATCGCTGAAATTGAAACCGATAAGGCGACCATGGAGGTGGAGGCCGTAGACGAAGGCACGGTCGGGAAACTGTTGGTCGCAGAAGGCACCGAAGGGGTGCCGGTCAATGACACCATCGCCGTGATCCTCGAAGAAGGCGAAGACGCGAGTGCAGCTGAGAGCGTGGCGGCTTCAACTCCGGCGCCCGCGCCAGCCGAAGCAGCCCCGTCCAGTACTGATACTGAGGTGAAAACGCCAGCGGCAAAGACCCCAACTGCCGCATCCTCTACGCCGCAGCCGAAAGGCGACCGGATTTTTGCGAGCCCTCTCGCAAAACGCATTGCCAAGGACAAGGGCATTGATCTCGCATCCGTCACCGGCAGCGGCCCTCGCGGCAGGATAGTGAAGGCCGACGTGGAAGCCGCGCCAAAAGCCACAGCGCGCCCGGCGGGCAAACCCGCGAGCCCTATGTCGTCGGTGGATGCACGCGCATTCTATGAACCGGGGACCTTTGATGAGATTCCGCTCAACTCCATGCGCAAGACCATCGCGCGGCGGCTTACCCAATCGAAGCAGGAAATCCCACACTATTACCTCACCATTGATTGTGTGTTGGATGAGCTGTTGAAAGTGCGCAAAAACCTGAATGAAGAAGGTGCGGATGCAGGCATCAAACTCTCCGTCAACGACTTTGTGGTGCGGGCGGCAGCTTTGGCGCTCAAGAAAGTGCCCGACGCCAATGTGAGCTTCGCGGACGATGCGCTCCTGCAGCACCATCATTCGGATGTCGGCATCGCCGTCGCTTTGGAGGGCGGACTGATCACGCCCATTATCCGCCGCGCAGACGAGAAGGGTCTGGCAGAAATCTCCGCGGAAGCAAAAGAACTGGCGGCTCGCGCGCGCGACAAGAAATTGTCGCCGGCAGAATTCGAAGGTGGCAGCTTTTCCGTTTCCAACCTCGGCATGTATGGCATCAAGAACTTCACCGCTGTGATCAATCCGCCGCAGGCGGCCATCATGGCTGCAGGGGCGGGTGAAGCGCGGCCAATCATCGTCGATGGTGAAGTGAGGGCCGCGACCGTGATGACCGTGACATTGTCCTGCGATCACCGGGCCATTGATGGAGCCTTGGGGGCACAGCTGCTGGCAGCCTTCAAGTCTTACATCGAATATCCGCCTTCCATGTTGCTGTGAGGTCAGACAATGGCTGAAAAATCATATGATCTTGTTGTGGTAGGCTCAGGACCGGGCGGGTATGTTGCCGCGATCCGCGCGTCCCAACTTGGGTTGAAATCTGCCGTCGTCGAGCGTGCGGAGGTTGGCGGCATCTGCCTTAACTGGGGCTGCATCCCGACAAAGGCGCTGCTGCGCTCCGCGGAGATCTACCACAACATGGAGCGCGCGGAAGAGTTCGGCCTGAAGGTCGAAGGACTCTCCTTTGATGGAACCAAAATCGTTGAACGCTCCCGCGCCGTCGCAGATCAGCTGTCCCAGGGCGTTCAGTTCCTGCTCAAGAAGAACAAAGTTGATGTCATTGTCGGCACCGGAAGCCTCGCAGGGAAGGGCAAGCTCGCCGTCGAGACTGACGGGAAAACGACGGAAGTTTCCGCAAAGAACATCATCCTGGCGACCGGCGCCCGCGCACGAACCTTGCCAGGTCTGGAGCCCGACGGCGACACCGTCTGGTCCTATCGCGAAGCCATGGTCCCAAAAGCTATTCCCAAGTCGGTCCTGGTCATCGGTTCCGGCGCCATCGGCATAGAGTTCGCGAGTTTCTACAAAACCTTCGGCGCCGATGTCACAGTGGTGGAGCTCCTTGACCGTGTGTTGCCGGTGGAAGACGAAGAGATTTCAGCCTTTGCCGCTAAAGCTTTCAAAAAGCAGGCAATGACCCTGCTGACCGGCGCCAAGGTCACCGACCTCAAAAAGTCGAAATCGGGCGCCTCAGCGACAATCGACACAGGCGGCAAGATCTCAACCGTCAAAGCAGAGAAAGTGATCTCCGCGGTGGGTATAACGGGGAACATTGAAAATATCGGCCTTGAGAAGGCGGGTGTGAAGATGGACCGGGGCCACGTCACGGTCAACGAATGGTGTGAAACCGGTGTGCCGGGTGTTTATGCCATTGGAGATCTGGTGGGTCCGCCTTGGCTCGCCCACAAAGCAAGCCATGAAGGCGTCATGGTGGCCGAGAGAATTGCGGGCGTGAAGGGCGTGCATCCCATGGACACCAGCAAAATTCCCGGGTGCACCTATTGCCACCCTCAGGTGGCGAGTGTCGGCCTGACAGAGGCTGCCGCGAAAGACGCGGGGCACGAAGTCAAAGTGGGGCGCTTCCCATTTATCGGAAACGGTAAGGCCATTGCGCTCGGCGAGGCGGAAGGACTGATCAAAACGGTCTTTGACGCAAAAACCGGTGAACTGCTGGGTGCCCATATGATCGGCGCTGAAGTCACAGAATTGATCCAGGGCTACACAATCGCGCGACAGCTGGAAACGACTGAAGCCGATTTGATGGCAACAGTGTTCCCTCATCCGACATTGAGTGAGATGATGCATGAGTCTGTGCTGGATGCCTTCGGGCGCGCTTTGCACATCTGACCGGCAATTCAGGTCTGCTCGTCTGAGTAGCCATCGAATCCGGCCTAAGTTACGCATTCAAAGCCAAGGCGAGGACGGTTGGTAGTGGAAGCTCAGAAACAAACTGTTTCGACAAGACCGAAGAACGCGGTCGTCATTCTACTCGACAGCCTCAACAGGCACATGCTGGGCGCCTATGGCGGGGAAGAATTTCAAACACCCAATCTGGATCGCATTGCGGCGCGCTCAACCAGATTCACGCACCATTATGTGGGATCGCTCCCCTGTATGCCGGCACGGCACGACATTCTGTGCGGTGCCTGGGATTTCCTCTGGAGGCCTTGGGGGTCCATCGAACTCTGGGAAGATGCCATCACCTACGAGCTTTCAAAGGCGGGCGTTACCTCCCAGTTGATTTCCGATCATCCGCACCTCTTCGAGACCGGAGGCGAGAATTACCACGTAGACTTTTCCGCATGGGACTATCAGCGCGGCCATGAAGGGGATCTTTGGAAAACGAAGCCCGACCCCAGCTGGGCGGGCGCGCCGAATTTCTATCGCAAGCACATGCCCTATGACGACAGTCGCGGCTATTTCACAGGCGAAGCAGACTTTCCGGGTCCGCGCACCATGCAGGCAGCAGCGAACTGGCTCGCGGACAATGCCGGGCATCATGACCGGTTTTTCCTGTTCGTCGATGAGTTCGACCCTCACGAGCCTTTCGATACGCCCGAGCCCTATGCGTCTATGTATGATCCGGACTGGGAGGGGCCACATATGATCTGGCCGCCCTATATGAAGGGCGCGCTGAAGAAGGGCGTGTTGACTGAGCGTCAGGCACAGCAGATCAGAGCCTGCTACGGCGCCAAGCTCACCATGATCGACCACTGGCTGGGTAAGGTTCTGGATGTGATGGACGCCAAGGGGCTCTGGGATGACACGGTCTTCATCCTCTGCACCGATCACGGACACTATCTGGGCGAAAAGGACCTGTGGGGAAAACCGGGCGTGCCCATCTATCAGACCCTCGGCCACATCCCTCTCATGATTTCCGCGCCCGGCGTGGCGCCGGCCACCAGCGACGCGCTCACCACAAGCGTCGATCTGTTTGCGACACTCGCCGATCTGTTTGGCATTGAGAACAAAATCCGCCAGCGCACCCATGGCCGTTCGCTTCTACCACTCCTGGACGGCACCAAAACATCCGTGCGCGACTGGCTCCTTGCGGGCGTGTGGGGCAGGGAGGTGCATTTGATTGACGGCACTCACAAATACGCGCGTGGTAGTGATGGCGCCAATCGTCCGATTTCCATGTTCTCAAATCGCTGGTCGACCATGCCGACCCATTTCCTGCGCCGCGAAGATGAACTGCCTTTGCCCGACGATCGCGCCGCGCTTGACCGGATGCCCGGCAGCGATGTGCCGGTCATGCGCCAGCCCTGGGGCGAAAATGACCGTCTTCCCTATTGGGCGCCTCCAAAACTCGGGCCCAACCTGCTATTTGATTTGGAGAACGACCCGACCGAGGAAAACGACCTTTCAGGGTCTCCGTTGGCAAGTGAATATGCCGACAAACTGCACGCCGCCCTGAGCGAGGTAGAGGCACCTGACGACCAGTTTAAGCGCCTGGGATATGGGTGAATTGGCCGACCGATCTTAACTTTTTCGGTCTATACTCCCATATAGAGATCAAGAGACTCAGCAGACAGAAACACATGGTAACGGTCCTCAAAACAGTCGGCAGCGATCAGAAGCGCCCCAAAGAACGAGTGAGACATCCGGAGAAAGCCCATCGACCGGACACGCCTGTGCTGCGGAAACCTGACTGGATTCGGGTGAAAGCGCCGGGGTCCCCTGTTTTTGCTGAGACAAAGAAGATTGTTCGGGAGAACGGCCTCGTCACTGTGTGTGAAGAAGCTGGATGCCCCAACATCGGAGAGTGCTGGACCGAAAAACACGCCACTATGATGATCATGGGCGGCACCTGTACCCGGGCCTGCGCCTTCTGTAACGTGAGCACGGGGCTGCCGGACCCGCTTGATCCGCAAGAACCGGAGAATGTGGCCAATGCGGTCGAGAAGCTGGGCCTTCGGCATGTTGTGATCACGTCCGTCGACCGGGACGACCTGGACGATGGCGGTGCAGAACATTTTGCGCAGACCATTCGCGCCATTCGCGCGCGCATGCCCGACACCACCATCGAAATTCTAACGCCGGACTTTCTCCGCAAAGAGGGCGCACTTGAGGTTGTTGTTGAGGCGAAACCTGACGTCTTCAACCACAATCTTGAAACGGTGCCCCGGCTCTATTTGTCGATCAGACCAGGTGCCCGCTATTTTCATTCCATCCGACTGCTCCAGCGTGTGAAGGAACTCGACCCGACAATCTTCACGAAGTCCGGTGTTATGGTTGGTCTCGGTGAGACCCGCGAAGAACTCATGCAGGTCATGGACGATATGCGTTCCGCCGATATCGATTTCCTGACCGTCGGGCAATATCTGCAGCCAACACGCAAACACGCGGCAGTTGATCGTTTCGTGACCCCGGAAGAATTTGAGGGGTACGAAACAACCGCGCGGTCCAAGGGCTTTTTGATGGTGTCCGCAACACCTCTGACGCGGTCCTCCTATCATGCGGACGCGGACTTCGCCGCGTTGCGGGCGGCGCGAGAAGCGCAACTTTCCAAAAGCTGACTCCTTGCCTGCACATAAAGAGCGCCGTCTCGTCGCGCACCCACCTCAGAAACTCTATGACCTTGTCTCGGATATCGAAAGTTATCCGCAATTTCTCCCATGGGTCATGGGCGTCCGCGTTCGAAGTAGAGGCACGGCGGGCGATAATCAGGTCATCGTCGCTGACGTCCTCATTTCCTACAAGATGTTCCGAGAGACGTTTCGCAGCAGCGTCACCCTGAACCCGGAGCATCGAACGATCGACGTCGACTATGTCAACGGACCGTTCAAGCATCTCGACAATCATTGGCGGTTTAAGCCGACGCCTGAAGGAACCGAGGTCGACTTTGCCGTAGACTTTGAGTTTCGCAGTCGCGTGATGGAAAAGATGGTGACCGGCATGTTCGACAAAGCCGTTCACAAGATTGTCACGGCTTTTTTTGAACGGGCAGATGAGCTTTATGGCGATCAGCAGGCCTAGAGCTCAGCGATCAATTTGACGGCGGATGAGTTCCAGTGCTGCCTGCACGGCCTGCATGCGAACCTCGTCCCGGCCGACATTCCCGAACCGGTAGACTTCGTGAATGATGCTATAGCGCAAACGTGCAGCGGCCATATGAACGAGACCAACAGGTTTGAGGGCTGTGCCACCGCCTGGTCCCGCGATACCCGTAATTGAGACGCTGACATGACTGCGGGACTCCTCAAGCGCGCCCTCGGCCATCGCCCGCGCGACAGGCTCGCTGACCGCTCCATGGTCTGCAATCATGTCGCCCGGCACGCCCAGCATGTCCCGCTTGGCTTCATTGGAGTAGGTGACGAAACCCCGTTCCACGACCGCTGACGATCCAGCGACTTCCGTCAGGCACCCAGCCACGAGGCCGCCAGTACAGCTTTCTGCGGTGACAATCTTCAGCGATTTCTCACTGGCGTCTGCGAGCACCAACTCCGCCAGTTGGAGGATCGGGCGAGGAAACAAAGACATTCAAATTTCTCCAACCACGGACACGAGCAGCAAAAGGGTGAGCGCGCCCAAAATGCCCGCCACAACATCGTCCAGCATGATACCCCAACCGCCCGAGACGCGCTTGTCGATCCAGCTGATCGGCCAGGGTTTTGCGACATCAAAAAAACGAAAAAGGACAAATGCGGCGACCCATCCCAGTGGGGAGAGCGGTGCGGCAGCGAGCACAATCCATTGGCCGACAACTTCATCGACAACGATCTCACCGGCGTCGTGCGTGCCGAGTGTTGCACTGTGCAGCGCAGAGGCCCAGACGCCGACGAAAAGCAACAGGAGGCTAGCGGTAAGCAGTGCTAGCGCACCGGGCGCAACCATCAAGATGCCCCAAGCGAACGGCAGCGCAGCAAGCGATCCCCAGGTGCCGGGTGCTTTGGGCAAATAACCAGATCCAAACCAGGTCGCGATGAGCGCCGCCAATCTAGTCATTCGCTCACCTCTGGTTGAGGCAGACGCACCGTCACGAGTGCTTGCGCGGCAATTCCCTCACCACGCCCGGTAAACCCTAGGCCCTCGGTCGTCGTGGCTTTGACGCTGATACGGTCGTTTGTCGTACCCAATATTGCGGCGATGGCCGCGCGCATGGCCTCTCGGTGCGGACCAATCTTGGGCGCCTCGCAAATGAGTGTAACGTCAACATTCGTAATGCGGCCATGTCGCGCCGCCAGCAACGCTGCTGCGTGCTCCAGGAAAACCCGCGATGGAGCGCCCTTCCATTGTTCGTCCGAAGGAGGAAAATGATCGCCGATATCGCCAGCTCCTAGCGCACCCAGCAATGCGTCTGTAATGGCATGAAGGCCAACATCCGCGTCGGAATGGCCGAGTAGACGCTGGGAATGGGGAATAGCAACACCGCATAGGGTGACATGGTCGCCGTCTGTAAACCGATGCACGTCAAAACCAGAGCCTGATCTCGTCTCTTCCGAGGCGCTCAGAAAACGTTCGGCCCGCGCAAAATCTTCAGGTGTCGTCACTTTGAAATTTTCCTCTGAGCCTTCAACAAGGCGAGTCTCAATACCTGACTTGACGGCAAGGGCGACATCGTCGGTAAGGTCGGTGGATTGATGCTCGCGATGAGCGGCCCGGATGGCACCGTAGGCAAACCCCTGCGGCGTTTGTGCTCGAGCGAGCTGGGAGCGGTCGATTGTGTCGCCGGCGTTGCCATCTTCGTTGGCGCGGAGCGTGTCAGTTACAGCTAAACTTGGCAGCACGCCTTTGTGCGCGCGCAAGCCATCAATCACCCGGCTGATCATGTCTGATGGGGGAAACGGCCGGGCCCCGTCATGAATCAACACATGGGTTGGATCGGTTTCTTCCAAAGCTTCCAGGCCAGCATGCACCGACGCCTGGCGCGTTATGCTGCCGGTAACAGGCGGCAGAAGTTTTGGGAGACCCTGAGCGCACTTGTCATAGTGTGCTCTGTCGTCCGGGTGAATAACGGCGGCAACTCCGTCCACATCAGGATGGCAGCAAAATGCGCTCAGCGTGCGCGTCAAAATAGGCACGCCGCCTATCGGGCGATACTGTTTGGGCAACCCGGCACCCGCTCTGGTCCCTCGACCGGCAGCAACAATGAGAGCGACAACACGCATGTTCCTCGTTTCGCACCTAACAAGTGTCGAGGCAAGCCCGGGATTTGGCTCGGTTTTTAAGGTTTATGCGACTTAAACATTGCGCTGGGGGTACGGAACCGGTACAAATTGCTCAAGAAATAAGCAAAATGAGATATGCCTAAATAATGACCATTTCTGTCGGGGCGCATATATACCAAAGCCGAGTTTTCCTGGCTCCCATGTCCGGTGTGACGGATTTGCCTTATCGCGTGGCTGTCTCAAAGGTATCGCCAGCAGTCCTTGTATCCGAAATGGTGGCGAGCGAGGAACTGGCGCGCGCGCGCCCAGATGTGGTGCGCCGGGCGGCCGGAAGCGGCACACTTGATCCTCTGGTGATTCAGCTCGCGGGGCGCGAACCCCATTGGATGGCGAAAGGTGCGAGACTCGCCGAACGGGCTGGCGCGGACGTTATCGACATCAATATGGGATGCCCGGCGCGACAGGTGACCTCCGGTTTGTCTGGGTCGGCGTTGATGCGAGACCTTGATCATGCCCTGACGCTTATTGAGGCGACCGTCGAGGCAACCACGCTGCCGGTCACACTCAAAATGCGTCTGGGCTGGGACAAGAACTCACTTAACGCCCCAGAGCTTGCTGAGCGTGCGGAGGCGGCGGGCGTCAAGCTCGTCACCGTCCATGGTCGAACCCGGTGTCAGTTCTATAAAGGTCATGCAGACTGGGGCGCTATTCGGCCAGTTGTTGAAGCCGTCGATATCCCTGTCATTGCCAACGGCGACATCCTCTCTATTGACGATGCAGCTGCTTGCCTGAAAGCGTCCGGCGCTGATGGTGTCATGGTAGGCCGCGGAGCCAATGGTCGTCCCTGGCTGCTCAAGCAGATAGATGATGCCTTGTCCAACCGTGACGTCACTGAAGCACCTGATGCTGAGGCGCGATGGGAGATTATTCGGTCTCACTATCTCGATGCCTTGGAGCTTTATGGCGAACGCCTCGGCAGTCGTATCATTCGAAAGCACCTCGGCTGGTATCTGGATGCAGCTGCAGCCGATTGGCAGTGTGACGTCAATGCGCTCAAGGTACAGATTCTGCCGAGCGACGACCCGACCTTTGTCCTGAGCAGGCTGGAGCGGTTCTTTACGTCAGAGACCGAGAGGGCGGCGGCATGAGTGTCCATGAACTGAATACCGACGATGGTGGATTGGCGCCTGACGCGGCTCAATTGCTGAATGCGATGCCGCATCCTGTGATCGCTGTCGGCGACAATCTGCAGGCCAATTTTGTCAATGATGCTGCGCAGACCTTTTTTGACGCAAGCAGGGCTGTCCTCACCCGGCATCCTTTGTCCGAGTTTGTGTCATTTGGGAGCCCGCTTCTCTCTCTTATTACGCAGGTGATGGAGAACAGAGCATCCGTCAATGAATACGGCGTTGAACTTGCGTCTCCCCGGTTCGGAGAGAGAGAGGTCGACATTCAGGTGTCGCCGATTGTTGATATGCCCGGCACGGTTCTGGTCATTCTGCAAGAGCGCACGATGGCCCACAAAATGGACCGGCAATTGACCCACCGAGGTGCGGCTCGATCTGTAGCAGGTATGGCGGGCGTTCTCGCCCATGAAATCAAAAATCCGTTGTCTGGAATTCGTGGTGCCGCACAGTTGCTTGAACAAGTGGCAAGCGAAGATGATCGCGCCCTGACACGGTTGATCTGCGATGAGACAGATCGAATCTGTGGCCTTGTGGATCGGATGGAAGTGTTTTCCGACGAACGGCCGGTACCGCGTGTGCCCACCAACATCCATGTTGTGTTGGGCCGCGTGAAACAGTTGGCCGCAACGGGCTTTGCAAGCAACCTGAAGATAACAGAAGAGTATGATCCTTCCTTGCCGCCCGTTCCTGGCGATCAGGATCAACTCATTCAGGTCTTTCTAAACCTGGTGAAGAACGCGGCGGAGGCAATCGACAAACCGGAAGGCGAGATCACGCTGACGACCGCATTTCGGCCTGGCGTCCGTCTCTCCGTTCCGGGCAGTCAGGAGCGTGTTGGTCTCCCTATTGAGATTTGCATCATCGATAACGGACCAGGGGTGCCTGACGACTTGGTGCCCTACCTCTTTGATCCCTTTGTGACGACAAAAGCCTCCGGCACGGGTCTTGGTCTTGCCCTCGTCGCAAAAATCATCGGGGATCATGGCGGCATTATCGAATGTGACAGCCAGCCAAGACGTACCATTTTTCGAGTTTTGCTACCGATGCATTCGGTAGACGAAACGACCCAACCAAGGGAAACCTAAAGCATGCCGTCTGGAACCATTCTCATTGCAGATGATGACGCAGCTATTCGAACCGTATTGAGCCACGCGCTTGGGCGTGTCGGATACGATGTACGGACCACGTCGAATGCAGCGACGCTTTGGCGTTGGGCCAACCAGGGCGATGGTGATCTCGTCTTCACAGATGTGGTGATGCCCGACGAGAATGGCTTTGATTTGCTTCCGCGGATCAAGAAAGTTCGCCCAGAACTGCCGGTGATTGTCATGAGCGCGCAGAATACGCTGATGACGGCGATCACTGCCGCCGAGCGAGGGGCTTATGAATATCTGCCAAAACCCTTCGATCTGAATGAGGTCGTGGCTGTCGCCGAACGTGCATTGTCTACCCCAGGCGCGAGCGCCGTCCCGACATCGCAGCAGGAAGACGACGACAAGATCCCGCTCATCGGGCGGTCGCCCGCAATGCAGGAGATTTACCGGGTCCTCGCGCGTCTCATGCAGACTGATCTCTCGGTGATGGTGTCGGGCGAAAGTGGCACAGGTAAGGAATTGGTCGCCAAGGCGCTGCACGACTATGGGAAACGGCGCCATGGACCCTTCGTAGCCATCAATATGGCGGCGATCCCCCGTGAATTGATTGAAAGCGAGCTGTTTGGCCACGAGAAGGGCGCCTTTACCGGCGCAAGTCAGAGAAGCACCGGGCGCTTTCAACAAGCAGAAGGCGGGACCCTCTTTCTCGATGAGATCGGCGACATGCCGATGGAGGCTCAAACACGCCTGCTCCGCGTGCTTCAGGAGGGCGAATACACAACCGTGGGTGGACGAACCCCGATCAAGACCGATGTGCGCATCGTTGCCGCGACCAATCGTGATCTACGGCAACTCATCAACCAGGGTTTGTTCCGAGAAGATTTGTTCTATCGCTTGAACGTGGTCCCGATCCGCTTGCCACCATTGAGGGAGCGCACGGAGGACATTCCTGACCTTGTGAGGCATTTCCTGACCTTGGCGCAGGAAGAGGGACTTCCCCCAAAAACGGTCGATGCAGATGGCATGGACTTTTTGAAACGCTACCGGTGGCCCGGCAACGTCCGCGAGCTTGAGAACCTGGTTCGCCGTCTTGCAGCTCTTTATACGGAAGACACGATCGGCGTGTCTGTGCTCCAAACAGAACTGACCGAGCCTGCTTTCGGACAGGTATCCGAGCCCGCCGCGATTGACGAGGGGTTGGGGGATATTGTGGAGCGTGCGCTCAGTCGGGAGTTTGCATCCCACGGCGACCAGCTGCCGCCCGAAGGGCTCTATGAGAGGGTCCTGAAAGACATCGAAAAACCGCTTTTTACCATCAGCTTGGCAGCAACCCGGGGCAACCAGATCAAAGCAGCCCAGCTCTTGGGCATAAATCGCAATACACTCCGCAAAAAGATACGCGAACTTGATGTGCAGGTTGTGCGAATGCCCCGTTAACCTAGGAGACAATCCGCGGTTCAAACTGATGTAATCCTGCAACATTGTTGTTGAAAGGGCCCGCGACAAGCGCCAGAATGCGCCAGTCGCTGGCGGTCCGTGACCCCCACGACACATGTCTCCTCCGTGCTTGGCGCATGGCGGCAACAGTTCAGGATGGTTTGAAGCCGCAATGGCGACAATCGACTACATGACGGCGTGGTCCGGCTGGGTGCGGAAGTCCGATTTGGGCAGACGCCTCCGCTTAGGTACGACATTGCCGATCGGGCTGGTGGTTATTGCCGTTTTCCTGGGCACCTTCACCTACATGACGCTGACTGGGCTCACGCCCTTCGCGCCCAGCAAAGGCGTCGTCACCGCGCTCCTGCTGGCCAATTTCTTTGTGGCCCTGATTCTTGCCGGCCTCATTGGGTGGCGGATTATTCGGCTGGTAATGGAGCGCCATAGCGGCATCGCCGGCGCAAAACTTCACGTCCGCCTGGTGACGATGTTCTCGCTGATCGCGGTGCTCCCGGCTATCACGGTGGCGGTTTTTGCGGTTGTCACCTTGGATAGGGGCCTCGATACCTGGTTTAGCGAACGCACACGCGCAATTATCGACAACGCTTTGCAGGTGGCCGAGGCCTACCTTGACGAACACCATCAGGTTCTGCGGCTCGACGTGTTGGCGATGGCAAATGACCTCAACAGAGCCGCGCCCTACCTCACGTCCAATTTTCAGCGAGGGCAGCAGCTTCTGGCAACCCAGGCGGCTCTTAGGTCACTGCCGGCGGCTTATCTGGTCGATCGTGACGGAAAAACCGTGCTGCGTGCAACGGCCGCCGTGGCCCCTTCAATGCAAATTCCCGGCTCTGGGCAATTTGATAAAGCGGATGAAGGGTTGGTTGTCCTCTACACAGCAAATGATGGTGATCAGATCCGAGCGCTGGTCAAACTGCCAGCATTCGACAACACCTATCTATATGTCGCTAGATTCGTTGACGCACGCGTGCTTGATCACCTTGCGCTGACACAAGCGGCGGTGACGGAATATGAGACCTTGGAAGGGGGTCTTAGTTCGGTTCAGGTCACGTTCGCGCTGATCTATGTGACGCTTGCCCTTGTTGTGCTGCTGGCGGCCATTTGGCTGGGCCTTTGGGCGGCCAATCGAATTGTGTCGCCGATCGGCAGCCTCGTAACCGCGGCAGAGCGCGTGAGTGACGGCGATCTGTCGACCCGAGTGGATATAGGCAGTAACGACGACGAGATTGAAACACTTGGGCGCGCATTCAATCGTATGACCAGCCAGATTGAGAACCAGCAAAACGAGCTGGTGACAGCCAACTATGAACTGGATGACCGCCGCCGGTTTACCGAAGCTGTCTTGGCCGGCGTGAGTGCGGGTGTGATCGGACTGGACGCCAGCATGCGCATAAACCACGCAAACCGTGCCGCTCGAGACTTTCTTGGGCTTGATGAGGCGTCGTTCGATGGTCAGCTTTTGTCGGAAGCCGCGCCGGAACTGTCGCCTGTTGTAATTGCCGCGAAGACGCAGATCCGCGGGTCAGCCAGAGATCAAGTAGTGCTGCTCCGCTCGGGGAGAGAGAGAACACTCAATGTTCGTGTGACCGGCGAAAAGTCAGGCGGCGACCTTCAGGGCTACGTGCTGACGTTTGACGATATAACGGAACTGGTGTCAGCACAGCGAAACGCTGCATGGTCTGACGTTGCGCGCCGGATCGCTCATGAAATCAAGAACCCGCTTACGCCAATACAGCTTTCGGCTGAACGGTTGCGCCGAAAATATGCTGGAGAAGTGGCGAACGACCCTGAAGTGTTTCAGCAATGCACCGACACGATCATCAGGCAGGTGGGTGATATTGGTCGGATGGTAGACGAATTCTCATCATTCGCTCGGATGCCAGAAGCTGTGATGAAGGACGCGGATCTTGGCGAGATCGTCCGGCAGGCCGTTTTCTTGCAGCGGGTGGCGCATCCGGAAATCGAATATGTCCTGTCATTGCAAGAAGCCCCGATAGCCTTTCAGGGAGATGCGCGTTTGATTAGTCAGGCGCTCACAAACATTCTGAAAAATGCCGCAGAAGCGATCGAAGGAAAAGTAGAAGCCGTTAACGCTGGCGACAATCGAATTGAAACCGTTGCGAGTTCGGATGGGGACACCATCGAGATATCGGTAACGGATACGGGTCGCGGTCTTCCAAATACCGGTCGCATGCGGTTGACCGAGCCGTATATGACAACGCGCGCCAAGGGAACGGGTCTGGGCCTGGCGATTGTTAAGAAGATCATGGAAGACCATGGCGGCAGTCTCGATCTTTTGGACGCACCCAAGAGCGAGGGATGGGCTACCGGTGCACGAGTTGTGCTCCGCTTTCCCTGTATCGGCCAAGATACGAACGAAGCGACAGACGAGAACGAAAAGTCCACCGAATTGGACAAATTGAGTTTAGTAGAAACAGGTAGGGGCTAATGGCTTCCGAGATACTGATTGTTGATGACGAAGCGGATATTCGCGAACTGATCTCCGGGATTTTGTCTGACGAGGGATATGACACGCGAGTCGCAGCGGATAGCGACGGCGTTCTCCAAGCGTTGGAGCAACGGATGCCAAGTCTGGTTGTGCTGGATATCTGGCTTCAGGGTAGCCGCTTGGATGGATTGGAAGTACTCGATGTGATCTCTGAGCGATATCCGGATTTGCCTGTCGTTATCATCAGTGGCCACGGCAACATCGAAACAGCGGTCTCTGCGATAAAGAAAGGGGCTTACGACTTTGTCGAAAAGCCCTTCAAGGCGGATCGGCTAATTTTGATAATCCGGCGCGCTATTGAGGCGCACCGTCTTCGCAAAGAGAATGCTGAGCTGCGCGTCAAGGCGGGACAGGAAACGACGCTGATTGGAGCGTCGCCCAACATGAATATCGTGCGGCAGACGGTCGAAAAAGTGGCACCTACAGGGAGCCGTGTTCTGATCTGTGGACCGTCTGGTTGCGGCAAAGAAGTGGTCGCGCGCTTGCTTCATGCATCATCAAGGCGGGCGAACAGTGCTTTCGTTGCGATTAATGCAGCGACAATGGCACCAGACCGGATGGAAATCGAACTGTTTGGCACGGAAGAAGGGGCGGACGGGCCACGTAAAGTGGGCGTGTTTGAACAGGCGCACGGTGGCACCCTCTTCTTGGATGAAGTCGCGGACATGCCGCTCGAGACCCAGAGCAAAATATTGCGCGTCCTTGTTGAACAGACATTCATGCGCGTGGGCGGAAGCAGCAAAGTAAAAGTCGACGTCCGAGTCGTTTCATCATCAAGTAAGGACCTCCGAGAAGAGATTTCTGCCGGACGGTTCCGTGAAGATCTGTTTCACCGCCTGAATGTGGTTCCGATAAATGTGCCGTCGTTGGAACAACGCAGAGATGACATTCCGCTTCTCGTGGATCATTTTGTTGCGCAGATTTCTAGGTCTTCAGGATTGCCGCCACGTAAAGTAAGTGAAGATGCAATGGCTGCATTGCAGTCCTACTCCTGGCCGGGGAATGTGCGGCAGTTGAGAAACAATATTGAGCGGTTGATGATCCTGACATCGTCAGATGCGAATGCGGTCATCACAGCAGATAAGTTGCCCACTGATGAAAGCACAACGCCGTCCAACGGAATGAATGGGGCAGGTGGGGAGCACATAATGTCTATGCCTCTGCGTGAAGCTCGCGAGACGTTCGAACGTGACTATTTGATTGCTCAGATAGGCAGATTCGGGGGAAACATTTCCAGAACCGCTGCTTTTATAGGGATGGAACGGTCAGCACTGCACCGAAAACTAAAATCGCTCGGCGTAAACACCTCAGATCGTGCATCAATGCAGGTCTAGAAACGTGGATCTGAATGGACCGATCATTGACAAGATCTTCAAGAAAGAACAGATGATATGAAAGTCATCGTATGCGGCGCTGGACAGGTGGGTTTTGGCATCGCCCGGCAACTAGCTGCTGAGAACAACGACGTAACAGTGGTTGATCAGTCGGCTCAGCTGGTGCAGCGTGTTTCAGACATTCTCGACGTGCGGGCAATTGTAGGGCACGGCGCGCATCCAGATGTGCTGGAACGCGCCGGCGCGCCCGATGCCGATATGTTGATTGCCGTAACCTTCCATGACGAAGTGAACATGGTGGCCTGCCAGGTGGCACACTCGGTGTTCAATGTACCGACCAAAATTGCGCGCATTAGAGCGCAAAGTTATTTGCAGGCGGGATTCCAGGATCTGTTTGCGCGCGATCATATGCCGATCGACGTCATCATCTCGCCGGAATTGGAAGTCGGCCGAACGGTCCTCCGCCGCTTGGCGGTGCCAGGTGCGTTTGACATTCTCGAATTCGCCGACGGAGCGGTGAACGTCGTGGGCGTCGCACTGGACGAAGATTGCCCGATCGTGAACACCCCTCTGCGCCAGCTGACGGAATTGTTCCCGGACCTTAAGGCGCGCGTGGTCGGTATTGTGCGGAACGGAAACCTGTTTGTCCCTCATTCGGATGACCAGATGATTGTGGGAGATCAGGTCTATTTCGCCGCCGACAAATCGGAGGTCCGTCGTACGCTTTCAATATTTGGTCACGAAGAACAGGAGGCTCGGCGGGTTCTTATTGTCGGGGCTGGCAACATTGGCCTCTATGTAGCACAGGAGTTGGAAAGGCAGCACAGTGGCGTACGAGTAAAAGTGCTCGAGCGCGATAGAGAGCGCGCGATCTTCGCTGCAGACCGTCTACAACGGGCCATTGTGCTGAACGGGGATGGTCTTGATCCTGAGCTTTTGAGGGAAGCGGGCGTGCAGGAGACCGAAACGATCGTCACTCTGACCAACGATGATCAGGTGAACCTCCTAACCTGCGTCCTGGCCAAACGCGAAGGAAGCAGTCGAGCGTTAAGCCTGATCAACAATCAGACTTATTCGCCTCTCATGCAGTCTCTCGGCATTGATGCCTTCTTGAACCCTCGCTCCACGACCGTGAGTCACGTGCTGCGCCATGTTCGGCGCGGACGCATTCGAGGCCTTCAGGCCGTGCAAGATGGTGCTGCTGAGGTCATTGAAGCCGAAGCCCTGGAAACCTCTCCTTTGGTTGGACAGCCCTTACGTGAGGTTGAGTTGCCAGACGGTCTTATCGTCGGTGCAATCGCGCGTGAGGGCGAAGTTGTCACGCCAAGCGGTGCAACAGAAATCCAAGCTGGCGACAAGGTTATCATGTTCGCGACACGTGATCAGGTGGGAACGGTCGAACAAATGTTCCGCGTCAGTCTTGAGTTTTTCTGATCACAGCGATGTGGGCTCAGCCATGAGTTACAGCACAGTGCTGCACGCCCTTGGTTGGCTATTGGTCCTATTGGCTGCAGCCATTTTGTTGCCCTGGATCACCGCAATTTTTAATGGCGAGAGCCGCTCGATCGTTGCATTTTCACTGACACTTCTGGTTTCGGGATTCACGGGCGGTGCGCTCATCATGGCCTTTCGTGACGTAAGGCGGCGGCCATCGAAATATGATCTGCTGACGCTGGTATTTGTGGGCTGGATTGCGATCCCTTTGTTTGCTGCAATTCCGTTCTATGTGTCCGGGTTTTTCGGCGGTGCGACGGATGCCTACTTTGAAGCTGTCTCGGGATTTACCACGACCGGCGCTTCGGTCATTCCATCGCTGGACATCATTGATCGCGCCATCATCATGTGGCGGGCCGTACTTCAATGGTTTGGAGGATGGGCGAGCATTGTCATGGGAGCGGCCGTGTTGGCACCTCTTGGCGTCGGCGGCATGGAGCTGCGTGTGTCGCCTTTGACCCGTGCGGACAAAGCGCGCGCGCTGGACCGATTTCGCGGCACCGCAGAGGCTGTGGGAGGGATTTATGCGGTGTTCACCGCAGCTGCTTTCTTGTTGATCTGGGCGGGGGGCGTTCCACCTTTCGATGCATTTTGCTTGGCACTATCCGCCATTTCCACGGGTGGCTTTTTACCGTCGGACACAGGTCTTGCTGAATATAGAGCGCCTTGGGCCATGGCCTTCCTGTTTGTGTTTATGGGATTGGGCGCGATCAATTTTGCGACGCACCGTGCCGGTTTTCGTGGAAGAGCGGCCGAATACCGTGAAGATCCCGAAGTTATCTATCTTGGTGTAGTCGTGCTCGCCGCGGGTGCCTTGTTCGCCTTCCTGGCTCTTGGAGAAACCGGTGATGTTATTGCCGCCCTGGGCAACGGACTTTTCTTAGCAATGAGCCTGGTTACGGGCACGGCCTACATGTCACCTGATCCATCATTGAACGCAGGCCTGTCGAGTGTCTTTGTTATCGGGTTGATCCTTGTTGGGGGAGCAACCCTGTCGACCGCCGGCGGCCTCAAACTGATGCGGGTTGCACTTCTGGTAAAGCAAAGCTCACGGGAGCTCAAGCGCCTAACGCATCCGCATGGAATCATAAGAACTCTCTTTGGACGCCGATCCATATCGATCCAGATTATGAAGTCAGTTTGGAGCTTTTTTGCTCTGTTTCTTGTTGCTTACGCAATTCTGGCGGCACTCTTGGCGGCGTCCGGCTTGGGATTTGAGGCAGCGCTCGTTGCATCTGCATCGGCGATCGGCAATGCCGGCCCCGCCTATGATTTGGTTCGCCCGTTGATGCTGGAAGATAATCCGCCCTATCCGGATATGTCATTGATCACAAAATGGATCCTGATGGTCGGCATGGTCCTGGGCCGTTTGGAATTGCTTGCTCTTGTCGCGCTATTCAGCCGCGAACAATGGCGAACCTAAGAGAGGAAGTGCCCATTTGACGCGCATTGCATACGTAAATGGTCGTTATCTGCCCCACGCCGGTGCCGCGGTTCACATTGAAGACCGGGGCTTCCAGTTTGCAGACAGTGTTTACGAGGTCTGCGCTGTCGAAGACGGGCGGCTGATCGACGAACAGTGGCACTTTGATCGGCTTGAACGGTCGCTTGGCCAGTTGGACATCACCGTACCGTTTACGTCCAAGGTTTTGGCCGTGATTTACCGAGAGGTCCTCCGTAGAAACCGATTGTCTAATGCCATCGTTTACTGCCAGGTGACCCGAGGCGTTGCGCCTCGTGACCATGCGTTCCCGTCCGACCCGACGTCGGTCACGATTGTCATCACTGCTAAGCCCACAAATGAGGCCGCGCTAAACCAAAGGCGGACCGAGGGCGTCAAAGTCATAACATTGCCGGACGAACGCTGGCGTAGATGCGACATCAAATCGACGGGCCTGCTTGCCAACGTACTGGCCAAACAGAAAGCCCGAAGCGCAGGCGCCTTTGAGGCTTGGCTTACGGATCGCGATGGCTACATAACCGAGGGCACGTCGACCAATGCCTGGATTGTCACGGACGCGGGCGTTTTGGTAACGCGGCAGCTGGACCACCATATCCTAGGCGGCATTACCCGCAGGGCGCTTCTGGAATGTGCGAACATATTAGGCATTCATGTTCAGGAACGGGCATTTTCAAGAGAGGAGGCGCTCGAGGCGGCGGAAGCATTCTCGTCTGCATCGACGGTGGGGGCTTTGCCAGTCGTTTCAATTGACCAAATGCAGATATCGGATGGACGACCGGGCCCAATGACACAAAAACTGAATGGTCTTTACCGGGACAGAGCGAGAAAGTTGGCCTTAACTTGAGCGATTTCGAACTTTAGGCTGGTCGGGTACTGACCAGCTCGCGATTTGGTCTATATGATAGTCGAGGGCCTGGTCGGGGGTGGAGTGATCAAAGCGGGGCGGCGGCCCTTGCCCCGCAAAATGAAAAGGAAGGCTGCGTTGATGTGGAAATGACGCGACCTTGCTGAAATAGGTGCGTGCACTGGTCATCTTTCGCTGGATAACGGAACATCGGCGGGAAATGATACCGGCGCGACCCGGAATGGAAAAAAATGTCGGATAAACCGCAAAATCTCCAAGATACTTTTCTCAACACCGTCCGGAAAAACAAGACGACGCTTACAATCTTTCTTGTGAACGGCGTCAAGCTTCAGGGTGTGATAACCTGGTTCGATAACTTCTGCGTATTGTTGCGTCGTGACGGGCACTCACAGCTCGTTTACAAGCATGCAATATCGACGATTATGCCGGGACAACCTGTTTCCCTGTTTGAAGGGGATGAAGAGGAAAGCTGAGGTCGCTTGACGACTGACCATCCAAACTGGGGTGATCTGAACATGGACGGGAGCAAAAAACGCTCCCGACCAACCTTTCAGGTTGAGCAACAACCAACGACAAACACACTGGTGCTCCTGCCCTGGTTGAAGCGGGGAACGGATCAACGAAGATCCGCCAGCGAACGACTTGAAGAAGCCGTGGGGCTCGCTGCGGCCATTCATCTCAACATTGTGGCTGCCGATATCATCACGCTGGAGACGATCCGCCCCGCGACTTTGTTCGGAAGTGGCAAGGTCGAGGAACTTGGCACGCGGATCAAGAAGCAACAGGTTGAGCTGGTCATCGTTGACGGGCAGCTGTCGCCCGTGCAGCAACGCAATCTGGAACGAGCGTGGCGGGTCAAGGTCCTTGATCGCACCGGATTGATTCTGGAGATTTTCGGCGAGCGGGCGCGGACCCGGGAGGGGCGATTGCAGGTCGAGCTGGCTCACCTTACCTATCAAAAAAGCCGTTTAGTGAGGTCTTGGACCCACTTGGAACGACAACGCGGCGGTGTTGGGTTCTTGGGCGGCCCTGGCGAAACACAGATCGAGGCTGACAGAAGGGCCTTGCAAGAAAAGATCAACCGCCTCGAAAAAGACATTAGTAAGGTCAAAAAAACGCGCGAATTGCATCGCAAGACGCGGCGGTCTGCGCCTTATCCCGTAGTGGCGCTGGTCGGCTATACCAATGCGGGAAAGTCGACCTTGTTTAACCGGGTCACGGAGTCGGACGTGTTTGCCAAAGATCTGCTCTTCGCAACTTTGGATCCGACAATGCGGGCCATTGAGCTTCCGAGCGGGCGAAAAGTCATCCTTTCTGACACAGTTGGCTTTATCTCAGACCTGCCAACCGATCTGATTGCATCGTTTCGTGCGACATTGGAGGAGGTGCTGGAGGCAGAGATCATCCTGCATGTCCGCGATATCGCGCATGAAGAGACGGAAGCACAGAAAGCCGACGTCTCAGACGTTCTGAAAAGTCTGGGTGTCGACCTCGATACCCGAGGCGAAAACAAACTGATCGAAGTACTCAACAAGTCTGACCTGTTGGATGAAGACGCCGCCTCGGCACTTTCAGAAGTGGCGTCCCGGGAAAGCAATATTGTTGTGACCTCGGCGTTAACCGGCGACGGGGTCGAGCATCTCCTGCGGCGTCTTGACGAACTCCTCGCAAGTGACATGACAAGCCTACAGCTATCGATTGCACCGGAAAGCGGTGAGGCGATTGCTTGGCTGCACCGACACGGTAATGTCCGCCAAAGCCAATCGGATGAGCAGGGTGTCACCCACGTCGAAGTAGACCTCGCAAGCCCTGCGATGGGTCGTTTTGAAAAGAAATTTCCCGGCATTGTCCGAGACGCGCTGTTAGAGTTTGTGGATGCTGCTGAATGACAGCGGATATGAATCAACTTGCAGCTATCGTCCGCGAAGCCGCCGCTGAAAAAATTCTTCCTCGATACCGGTCTCTGTCCGCACAGGACATCGAGGAAAAGGGCAGGGGCGACTTTGTCACCATCGCGGACAGGGAAGCGGAGCTCTTTCTTGCACCGCGCCTTGAGGATCTAGTCCCAGGCTCAATTGTGGTGGGTGAAGAAGCAACGGCCGCCGATCCCGACTTGCTGCAAAAGAGTGGCGGCCCGGAGCCGACTTGGTTTGTCGACCCGATTGACGGAACGGCCCTGTTCGTAAAGGGGGACCCCGGCTTCGCGACCATGGTGTCTCTGACGACTAGAGGAGAGATCGTACAATCGGTGATTTATTTCCCGGTCCTCAATGAGTTATTCGTGGCGGAGCGCGGCGCTGGTGTCACCCTTACGTCTGCAAGCGGCACATCAAAGCTTTCTCTGAGAACATCACCAGTGAAGCTGGAAACGGCAAGGGCCGCTTTCTATACGAAACATTTCCCGGAGCAATGGGCCCAAGGTCTCACTCGTCTCAAGAGCCAGGTCAGCAGCACGCAGAATGAAATGTGTGCCGCGCGTGAATACACTGACATCGCGCGAGGCGTGAAAGATCTTGCGTCCTACCATCGGATGCTGCCTTGGGATCACGCGCCTGGCAGCTTGATCCTGCGCGAGGTCGGTGGCGTGTCCCGGGATGTTGAGACGGGGGAAGACTATCGGCCGGGCGTGCTGCAGGGACCGCACATATTGGCAGCCAACGAGGCCCTATGGTGCGCTGCACGGGACGTCGTTGCTTAGGTGACTTTCTCTTTGATTTTCGCCTGAGTCCACAGGTCTTCAAGCTGGGCTAGGGACAGATCAGAAAGGTCTGTGTCCTTAAGCGCGGCGTTCGCTTCCATCGCTGCAAACCGGTTTCTGAACTTTTGGTTTGCGCGTCGGAGAGCGGCGTCGGGGTCGACTTTCAGGTGCCGCGCATAGTTTGCCATCACAAACAAAAGGTCGCCCAATTCTTCCTCGATCTTATCTTGGTCGTCTGCAGAAATTTCGACGCGAAGTTCTTCGATTTCTTCCTGAATTTTGTCGAGCACGGGCGTGGCGCTCGGCCAGTCGAACCCTACCTTGGCCGCGCGCTTTTGGAGTTTCACGGCTTGGGCGAGGGCGGGAAGAACAACCGGCACATCATCAAGCAAGCCTGACGTGCTTTTGCCCTTGGCGTCCTTCTCCGCCTGTTTGATCTCGTCCCATGTCGCGGCAACGCCTTCGGGCGTATCGGAAGCGCCATTGGCAAACACGTGCGGATGGCGTCGAACCATTTTCGTCGAGATGCTTTCAAGCACATCGTCAAAGGAAAAAGATCCCTGTTCGTTGGCCATTTGAGCGTGAAAGACGACTTGAAGGAGCAGATCGCCCAGCTCCTCTTTGAGGTCATCCATATCGCCGCGCTCTATAGCGTCCGCGACTTCATAGGCCTCTTCCAGTGTGTAAGGCGATATTGTCCGAAAATTTTGCTGCAAGTCCCAAGGGCACCCGCCATCTGGGTCGCGCAATGACGCCATGATTTGGAGCAGGGCGTCGATGGACCGGAAGTCTTCCGGAATGTCTTTCACGGTCTATCCTCTATTTGGTCGGTGCGTCAGCAACGCCACCGGCGGTGCCCACTTGGGTGATGGCTGCCGCCGCATCGCTTACCGGATGCTCATCTAACATATGCTGATCACGGGCGGCGATGCGCTCACGCAGCAGTTTTTGCTGCGTTCGATCTAGTGGAAAGTTCCACATAACCGCCGCAGCCGCCAACATGAAGAGGGCCGGAAAGCCAACATAAATGTAGAGCAGTTGATCGAGCGTTTCGCGCGAATTTCCGCCGCTCGCATCGAACCCGATCCAGTCAAGAAGCGGGTAGGTAATCCCGATCGCCAGCGCAGCACCAACCTTCGCTGTCATGGTGAGGAGCGAGTAGTACATGCCTGTTCTCTGTTCACCGGTTTCCAAATTGTCGTAGTCGGTGACGTCCGCCATCACGGACCTGAGTAGGAATGATCCAGCGCCATAGGCGATGCCATAGGCGGTATTGCCAAAGAACAGCCACCAGAAGCTTTCGGTCGGGAAAAAGATAACCATCGGCAGGGAAATGGACCCGTAGATCATGGCGTAGGCCAGCGTCCGGTGCTTGCCCGAAACCGTTGCCAGCTTGATCCAAATCGGAATGCCGATAAAGCCGGCGATGAAATAAACTAGCAGGAGCGTGCTGGCGAATTGCGGCAGGCCCATCACTTGGGACGCAAAGAAAATATAAAGCGCACCGGTGATTGACGGGCCTATGCCAACCAGCAGATCGGCCAGCAAAATGCGCTGAAGCAATCTGTTTTTAAGGAGGATGCTGAGCGCTTCTTTATAGTCAAAGGCCGCGGGTTTGACCGATGCACGCTCTGGCACAAACCAGACGGCGAGGGCAATCGTCACTGGCAGAAGAATAATGATGAACCATCCCATGGCGGCGACGCCTGAGGCACCGGATGCTTCACCTGTAATGCCCTCCAGGATCGCGGGCAGGGCGAGCACCGTGAACATGCCGAAGATGAGCGCAAACTCGCGCCATCCCTGAACGACGGACCGCTCATCATAGTCGGGCGACAGCTCGGCCCCCCAGCTCATGTGAGAGATCGTAATCAGTGTCCAGCCGATATAGAGGATCACCATCCAGCAGAGCAGATAGACAGCCGTCTCATTGACGCCGCCATTAACAAGCTCCCAAAGGCTCGATACCCAGCCGAACATCCAAGTTCCCGACGGCGGCGTGGTTGGCATGAAGAGCATAAAGGCTGAAATCATGAGAAAGGGCGCGGCGATCACAATCCAGTGGCGCCGCCGGCCCCAGCGGCTGGGAATGCGGTCGGACACAATGCCCAATACAGGGTCGGTGAAGACATCCCAAAGCCGCGCAATCAGGAAGATGGTGCCGACCAGAGTGAGGGAAAGGCCCATCTCGCTGGCGTAGAACGGCGGCAGATAGACCACAATGGGAAGGCCCAGCGCTGAGATTGGAATGGATGGCAGGCTGAACATCGCGATCCGCCAACGTGGCAGTCGATTGTCACTCATTGTGTCTCCCTGGGTATTCAACCGATTTAAGTACGGGTGGTCCGCACTTTTTGACTTTTTGTCATTTATTAACAAGGAACCCTATTCGGGCCGAAATGTCCACCCTGCGTTAAGCTTCTAACTCTATTCTAGTACGCGACTGGGCTTACCAATTGGGGGATGAACGTGACGACGTTCACCACAGAAAAGCGAAGCGATGCCGCGCCTCTGCGCGCGGTGGATCTTGATGCGGGCCCCCAAAAAGCGGTGACGGATACATCGCCATCGCGGCTTGGTGCGCGGGCCTGGGCTGAGGGGTATCCGATACCGACGCTGGAAGGCGCAGGCTACCTTGAAATCGGCCGCGATCCGCGCGAGAGCCTCCTTGCGCACGCGTTTGCATTTCCAAAGACATGCTTCACCGCTGCGTCCACAAGCAACGACGCCCGCCTAGGTGCTCTCTGCGAAAAGTTCGACGTGCCCAATGTGACCAGCGGCAGCCTTAACCTCAACGGATTTGAGAGCTCGGGTCTCGAAACGTACGACTTCATTTCAGCGGCGGATGTATTTTCGACAGCGAACACGGCAGAGCGTATGGCGCTGCTGGTGCTCACAAAAAGGCATCTGAGCGACAGAGGTGTCGCCTGCATTGGCGTTGATGTAAGTCCGGGATGGGATGTCATTGGGGATCTCCGCACCAAGCTGTGTGCGGACTTGAACGAGGCTGATGGCGCGCTGGAGAATGTCCGGATTGCGCGGTCGCGCATTAGGAACCTCGCAAAAACCATCTCCAGTCAGCAGGAAGGTCGATCCCGTCGGCTGCTGAATGAACTGGTTCGATTATCCCGTGCATCGGATGCGGAGATTTATAGGGATTTGCTGGATCCAAATCACGATGCCATGCCGATAGAGGCGTTTCTTGCGATGGCAGATGCGGCCGAGCTGAAGCCAATTGGCGACCTCGACCCGATAAAGTCCAACCCTGACTTATTGCCACCGGATCACCGTCCAAAAAATGCGACGTCTCTGCCGACCAGCGATGTCTTCAAACTGATTGATCAGCAGACACATACCAGACGACGGCATGTGCTGCTGGTGCACGCCAAGCGCCGGCAAATGGCCTTTGATATGGGCAGAGCACTCGGGTCCCTCTGTCTGACGAGCGATCTCGCACGGACCGACAAGTCTTTGTCTGCCAGGGATCTCCTGAGATCTGGGCCCATCGCTTTTGGCGGCGCGCTGCAATACCGGACCGAAAACCCGATTGAAATCGTGACCCTGACGCTGATGGAGAGCCATAGATATTTCCCTGTCCGCGCCGACCGGTTGACGAGCCATGTTGTCAACGCGCTCAAAAAAGCGGAAGTCTTTCCAGCGGACCGAGGCGCGGTGTCGAGATCTCTGCTGTCAGTCTGCCGCAAGCTGATCCCAGCCGGCGCGCTGGTGACGCATTTGAAAGAGAACAGAGCGCTCCCCATGGTGTCCGACCAGCCGATCGTCACGCCATTGGTTCTGTATCAGGCGCGGCAGGGCGCAACCTATGTGACGAGCCTCCTGCCGCATTCAGTGAAGGTAGATGCCACAGCGCGCTTTATTCTGAGCAGGCTTGATGGCACCCAGACCGTTCAACAAATCTCTGAGGAGCTGGAACGGGCGGTCTCAAAGGGAGAGTTGACACTGGCTGCCAAAGACGGAACGCCTGCGGCGAGGGCGCACGCAACGACCATGGGCGTGCTGGGACACGCGGCCCGCAGCGGACTGCTGGTCTCGTAAGGTAGCGGCTGTTCTCAGGCGCCGACGGCCATGTCCGAGCAAAACGGATTGGTCTTCTTTTCAAACTCAAATGTCGACATGGGCCCATGGCCAGGAACAAAGGCAATATCGCCCCCCAGCGGAAACAGCCTGTCCCGAATGGATGAGATGAGCTGGTCGTGATTGCCCCGCGGGAAGTCCGTGCGCCCGATCGAGCCCTGGAAAATCACGTCGCCCACGATGGCAAGCTTCGAGGGTTCATGGATGAAGACCACATGGCCCGGCGTGTGGCCCGGACAGTGGCGGACCCTGAGCGTGAGCCCGGCAAGCTCAACCGTATCCTCATCTTCGAGCCAACGGTCGGGCAGGAAGCCCCGGTAGACCTGCATGCCATATTTTGCGCCCTGGTCGGGCAGGTCGTCGATCAGGAACTGATCATCCTTGTGCGGTCCCTCAATGGGCACGCCGTGCTTCTGCGCCAGTTCTCCTGCCGCGGAAGCATGGTCCAGATGCCCATGGGTGAGCAGCACTTTCTCAAGCGTCACGCCCATCTGTTTCAGCGCGTCTTCGATCTTGTCGAGATCGCCGCCGGGGTCCACGACAGCGCCCATCATGGTTTCATCGTTCCACAGCAAGGAGCAGTTCTGCTGGAAGGCAGTGACCGGAATAATCGCAGCTTTGAGCGCCATGAGCGTAACCTTGGAACCGTTCAATAAAGATGGGGCTTTATAGCGGATCACGAGGCTGAGCGGGACTTTTTCCGTCCGCATCGACGAACGCATGCAGATTTCGATGAAAATGGGCGAGGGCGCCTTCAAAGAGACCGAACTCAAAAAAAGTATTGGCGCCGCTATTGATGCTCTTTTGGATAGCTTCAACAACGCCCCTGTCTTCAATGGTTCCCTGTGCCACGAAGTCGGTGTCGCTCTTAATCTCAGACGCTTGGGCGTGCGCCGTTTCCTTGGTGGCCAGCGTGTAAGAGAACTGCCTGGTCTGCGTTAAGGAAATCGGCTCCAGCACCACGACGATAATTCGTCTCAGAAAAGTGGCGATCAGCACATTGGGGAAGAGGTGGTAGACCTGAGTTGTGGTGCCGACGACGTCACGGCTGGTGCAGGCACGGCCGCGCAACTTTTCGATATTCTGGAAGGGAAAGGTCACGCGGGCATGTCGCCCAAAATATTCCACCGCATTCAGATTGTCATACTGGACGGGGTAAAACGTTTCGCGGTGAGTGAAGCGAATGTGATAGCCCTCTAGAAAACTTTCAGCATGTATCTTCCAGTTGGCGTTGATGACCGTGTCGTCGGCGGAGACGAGGACCATGTCATCCGCAAGCAGGTCAGGCAGACCTGCTGGTTCCTCCGCGTCGGTCACATCTTCCTGTTGAATGAAAACAAGACCATCACGCTCCACAACATTTGCGACGTGCACCAGACCGCGCTCTTCCTGCTTCAGGTCCGGAAACCCATGTTCGTGCGGGACTTTGCGAAGGCCTCCCTCAAGGTCGTAGGTCCATCCGTGATATCGGCAGGTGAAACTGCTCTGGCGGCCCGCCCCACAAGCCACTTGGGCGCCTCGGTGTCGGCAGGCATTGCGAAAACCGCGAACCACGCCGTCCGGCCCCCGCGCGACAAGAAGCGGCACGCCGGCCGCCTCCCGCGCAATAAAAGCGCCAATTTCGGGCAAAGCAGCGGATGGACAAAAGGGCACATAGGTCCTGCGGAAGATCAGGGCGATCTCATTATCCAGGCGCGATTGAGAGCGATAATTGGCCACAGGTTCGCGCCAGCTCTCTGCCGCCATATCTGTCGTTTGATTGTCGATATGGTTGAACAAGCGCGCCACTAATGAAGGGGCGTCGAGCAGGCGAGACATGATCTTAACTTCCTCATTGCGGGCATGTGCCGGATTTCCGACCGCACAAGATGTGCATGGAATTTTGTCATCTCGTCGGCGGTAGCAACACCTCCAATGGTATTGCCACAGCCCCCCTAATAGCTCTTATTGTCGGGGATCGAGCCGAAATAATGGTGCATATGTCGACCGTGCAGCTTGGCGAGATCGGCCATGGCATTCATGCAGATCAGGGCCGCGCTGTATTGGACCGATTGAATCCGATGGGTCATGGTGATTTTCACCAGCTCCCCATAGGCCGGACGCATGGCCATGAGGCTGTCATGCCATTCATCCGGGGTCATTCGGTCCTTTTTGCCCTTATATCTGCCTGTCGCCATCGCCTGCCTCCTACGTTTATCTGGTGATCAATGTAGGAATATAGTCCTAGTTCGATCGGAGGGGCAATCATGAGAAATCGCGGTTTTGCGGGCGCCCAGAGAGGGTGGCCAGAGAGCCCGTTGTGATCAGGTCGACATGGCTTTCTGGAAAGCGGGCCGGGTCTCAAGCCGTTCCACATAGGCTTTGAGATTGGTCATCTCATCAGTGACGCAGCCCAGCCTGTTGGACATGTAGATGGCATGGCCGAGCATCGTATCGACGGCAGAGAAGTCGCCGAGAATATACTCGCGGCCTTCCATGGCTTCGTTGACCGGGGCAAGGGCGCGGGTGAGGAGCCGCTGCGCTTGGCCGCGCGCGGTTTCGTCTTGGCGTTCCGGCGGCAACAGGATCGTGTGCACGACGATTGTGTTGACCGGCGGCATCACCATGCCTTCGCAATAGTGGAACCATTGCAGATATTCCGGGTAGAGCGGGTCGTCGACGGCGGGTTTCAGGTCGCCATTCTTGTGACGCTCCAGAATATATTCCGCAATCGCCCCGCTCTCGAAGATGGAAACATCACCATCCTCCAAAACCGGAATACGACCAAGGGGATGGCGGGCTTTGTGCTCATCTGACTTGAGGTCCTTCGGGTGGAAATCCATGCGGTTGAGCTCATACGGGAGCCCCAGCTCCTCCAACAGCCAGAGCGTGCGTTGCGCACGGGAATTAGGTGCGAAATGAAGCTTGAGCATGGGTCCCCCAGAAGTTCTTTTTGACTAGTAGTTCTTTTTTGGAATGCGTTTCCTCAACACTGTCGGAGGAGAGGGGGCAGCGCAAGTATTTCTGAGGTAGCGTCCGGATTTGCCATATCATAGAATTTCAATTGCAGATCGCGGAGACGAAGGCTTTAAGCTTGAACCTATCCAACCAAATCAACAATCCTGGAGGACTGAAAGTCGTAAGAGACCGGATTGCGGAAGGCACCGAATGATCCTGATGATCTTGGTTCCTGTTGCAGCATTCAAGGCAACACTTGCCACTCTGCTTTTCTGGGTAGGGTGGAAAATCTTCATGAGCCGTAAGCCATTGAAGCCCGGGGACTACGGAGTTTTCTTTGGCATCGCCTTTATTGCGATCTTCGTGTTTGATTTCAGGCAATGGACGCTGTCGCCCGTCTAAAGCCATGCTGTTTTGCAGGAGCAAGATTGATGGGCACTGACATAAATGGACCTCACCCGTTCCGCGCTTTCGACTGGCGCGATCGCACAGAAGCCATCGCGGTTGCGCTTGCCCAACTAGACGGCAAAGGGCCCGCCGATTGGAAGTCCTACCTGCGCTAAGCCAAAGATGGCAACCAATATCTCAGCAACCTCACCCATCGCCTTATTATGAAAGGTCATCAGGGGTAGGAGGATTTTCTTATGGCTGAGGTTTTTCCCCCACATTTGGGCTTTCGGGTTGCCCGCATTGGGTCCACCGCTGCGCTCGGTCACACACGGCGCAAATGGGGTTGGGACTATGCGCCCAGATGTGGCGCCAAATGTCGTCGCAAGAACGGGCAACCGTGTCTCAATCCTGCCATGCAAAACGGCAGATGCCGCATGCACGGTGGCAAAAATCCGGGTGGTCCGTTCGGTCCAGCCAACGGCAATTACAAGCATGGCCGATGCACGAAAGAAGCTTTGGCTCTGAAGGCCAAGCGTCGACGCTGAAATTTTTCCTAGGCGATACGTGTATATAGCGCTTGGGCTCCGTGCATGGGGTCGATTGCCGGGGTTTTCGCAAGAATGGCAGAAAGCCTCAGTTTCGCAGAAAACCACCGCCAACAGCACAGCAGCAAAGCGCAGCTTTTTCGCAGCTTTTCACGGCGTCATGCTAGAACGAAACCTCGACTTTTGAGGGGCGTTTCATGGGTGAATTTTGGACTGCTTTAGGAGCATGGCTTTGGACCACCATTGGAACGGTCTTCGCGCTGATGGTGGTTCACATGACGGGATTTGGGGATTTTTTCCTTGGTCTGCTCGAGCACGGTGCTTGGCCAGCACTGATCGGATTTCTCGCAATACGCTTCGGTAAGCAAGTTATTGAGACCGTCAAATATATCGCGGAGAATTTTCGCAGCGGCAAGTTTGGTCCATTCGAAATAATAATGACTGAAAAGATGGCTGACGCAACGGACGCAGCTGAGGAGGCCGGAATTTCGACGGAGGCAGCTGAGGAGGTCGGAATTTCGATGGAGGCAGCTGACGAGGTCAAACCTAACGAAGACTTGCCTTCTGTTCGGCGCCAGCGAGCGCGTCATCGGGAACGGGAGGCAGTGCGTCGTGCGAGACTGGGGGCAATCGCTGAATACCCAGTCGCGACCATTTTGGTTAAGTACGCTGAGGTGGAGGACGCTCTCAGGGAGGCGGTCGTAGCGCATAATTTGGAAAAGCAAGCAAGTACCGCTTCTGGAAAAGTAATCGCGGCTAGAGCTATCGATGTGTTGAGTAAGCACAAACGGATTACGGTTGCGGAATGGAATACCTTGAAGTCTTTGAATTCCATTCGTAACAATGTAGCGCATGCTCGACCGAAGGATTTGGAAACGGTAGATATCGACTTTGCAGCAAACTTTGTGCGACTTGCAGACGGCGTGATCGAGCGTCTGAAACTGGTTGCACAACCATCGCGCGAAACCAGTACTGACGAGACGCCTTAAGGCGTCGAGGAAGTACTTTCCAAAAAGCCGGAGAGACTTGATTTCAGACACAAAGATATGGCCTATCGGCCATGGGTGGCGCTCGCTTGGCTTCGCTATGGGGGCGGCCAGCGCTCACCCCACCTAAAGGAATGGATCAAGTACGGGGGACCAACGCACCGTGAACAGATGCCTAGATTTCGGGTGCCAAGACCCGAGGGGAGGGCATGGGCAGGGCTTTCCATAACACCGAGAGCAATTCCAAATAGATCGATAAGCCATTGATCTCAAACGGCTCAACAAATCCATTTGGCGCATAATTTATATTATGGCAAATAATTGATATCTTTCCAGTCGACCTGGTCCTAAGCATAGGCTTTGATGGAAACCTTAGGAATCTGGGGAATCTGCGACATTCCCTGTCTGGAGGAGACATTTATGGACAAGCCTACAATCGCGGCGAAAGAGCCCGCTCAGGTCGAGGTCAAAGCCGGTGAAAGCTACTGGTGGTGCCGCTGCGGGAAATCCGCCAACCAGCCCTTCTGCGACGGCTCTCATCAAGGCACGTCCTTTGAGCCCATGGAATACAAGGCCGAAAAAGACCGCACGCTGTTCTTCTGTCAGTGCAAACAGACCAAACGCGAACCGTTCTGCGACGGCGCCCATAACGATCTCTGACGCTCGAGACCTCGCGCGTCAGTGCTTGGCGCGACGCAGAACCATGACTTTGTCGGCCTCCAGGCCGACAATGCGTTCAAACCCATACTGCTCATAGAGCCCATGAGCATCATTGGTGCCCAGCATCCAGCGATTGACCTTGGCGAGCGCCGGATCGCTGGTGACAACCTCCATGAGCCATTTACCGAGGCCTTTGCCTTGAAGCTTTGAGTCAACCAGCACGTCTGAAAGCCAGGCAAAGCGCGCCATATCGCTCACCACGCGGGCGAAGCCAACCTGCGCGCCTTCAGCGTCATAGAGCCCGTAGATCCTTGAGTTTTCCTGGGATGTCCAGAGCGTCTCCGGCGTGTTGCCGCTGGCCCAATAGGTCTCGGCGAGCGTGCTGAGAAGCCAGTCCCTGTCAACGCGACTAAGGTCTGTTGAAATCTCAAAACCGTCACGTTTCCAGGTGCTTATCGACATTTGTTAACCTTGTTTCGCCGCAGACGTCAGTCTTCAACCGTGATCGTCAGGCCGTCATAGGCGGGTTCGTGGCCTTCTGGCAGCTCCTTCGCGAGGGTGGCGTAATCCAGGTCCACATGGAGGTTGGTGAGCACCCCATGAGGCACCTTGAGCCGCTCCAGCCAGGAGAGCGTCATCTCCACATGGGCATGGCTCGGATGCGGCTTGTAGCGGAGCGCATCCACAACCCAATGCTGGGTGCCTTCCAGCGCCGAGAAGCTTTCCTCTGGCAATCCCACCAGATCGGCCGAATAGGCGACAGAGCCAATGCGAAAGCCGAGCGAGCGGATGTCTCCATGGTCCTGATCAAAGGGCAGAGCGGTGATGGCGCCCCCTTCCCCGTCAATCGTCACCGGCTCACCGGGGCGGATCATGTGGCCGTTCAGGATCGGCGGATAGCTGGAGCCTTGCGGCGTCTGGAAGCAATAGCCGAAGCGCGTCATCAGCGTTTCGGACGTATAGGCATCCATATAGACATTCACCCGCTGCATGCGGTTGATCGCCACCATGCGGAGATCGTCGATCCCATGGCTCTGGTCCGCATGGTCATGGGTGAAAAGCACGCCGTCGATCCACTGCGTGCCTGTGTCGATGAGCTGCTCGCGCATGTCCGGCGACGTGTCGATCAGCACCGTCGTTTTCTTGGCCGGATCGTCTTCCCAGCGCTCGACCAGGAGGGAACAACGCCGCCGCCGGTTTTTGGGTTCTTTGGGGTCGCATGCGCCCCAATAGCCACCAATGCGCGGTACGCCGCCAGACGAGCCACAGCCCAGGACGGTAAAGCGCGTTGTCATGCGAGGGCCTCGCGCGGCACCTTGGTGAAGAGCCTGAAGAAATTGTCGGTTGTTGCGGTAGCAAGCGCGTCTGTTTCAATGCCCTGCAGCTCGGCGACCTTCGCTGCCGTATGCGCGACAAAAGATGGCTCGTTCCGCTTGCCGCGTTTTGGCACCGGTGCCAGATAAGGCGCGTCGGTCTCCACCAGCAGGCGCTCCAGCGGCACGTCTTTCGCGGTGGCCTGCAGGTCCGCCGCACTCTTGAAGGTGACGATGCCTGAGAGCGAGATATAGAGACCCAGATCCAGAGCCGTCATGGCAAGCGGCCGCCCGGAACTGAAACAGTGGAGGAGTGCGGGAAACGCCCCCTTCCCCATTTCTTCCGTCAGGATGTCCGCCATGTCCTCATCCGCATCGCGGGTGTGAATGACAAGCGGTAATTGGGTTTGCCGTGACGCTTCGATATGGGCACGGAAATTGGCTTTCTGAGCATCCCGCGGACTGTGCTCATAATAATAGTCGAGCCCGGTCTCGCCGATACCGACCACTTTCGGGTGCTGGGCGAGCTCGACAAGCCGCGCCGTGTCGACGTCGGGCTCGGCCTCTGCCTCATGAGGGTGAATGCCGACCGTGCAGACAATATTGTCGTAAGTTTCGGCAACCTTCAGCACGCCCTCGAAGCCCCGAAGCGTCGTCCCGATGGTGACCATGAGGCCGACGCCCGCGTCGCTAGCGCGCGCCACCACGTCATCCAACTCGCCATTGAAGTCTTTGAAATCCAGATGGCAATGGCTGTCGACCAGACGCGCACTCATGGCCCAGCCTCCGGCTCCACATACCGCGGGAAGACGGGCTCCGGTTTTGGTAATTCCGTGCCTGGTTTCAGGCGATGCGCCGCACCGCAGAATTCGAAGCCCCGTTCATCCTCAGGCACCGCCAACACGTCGAGCAGCTTGGCGGCCCCAGCCGGCACGACGGGCTGCGCGAGGAGCGCCACATTGCGCACGACCTCGGCGGTCACATAGAGCACCGTACCCATGCGCACGGGGTCTGTTTTCTTGAGCGCCCAAGGCTCTTCGCCCGCGAAATAGCGATTGGCTTCTGCGACCACATCCCAGATCGCGCCCAGCGCTTTGTGTATGGCGCGGTCGTCCATGTGGCCGCGCGCGAGGTCAAGGGCCGCATCTGCCTGTGCCAGAATGGCTTCATCCTGCGGCTGCAGATCGGCGGGCTCTGGAACAACGCCACCAAGGTTTTTGTTCAGCATGGAGAGTGAGCGCTGGGCGAGATTGCCCAGATCATTGGCGAGATCCGAATTGATCCGGTTGATGAGCGCAGTCTTGGAAAAGTCTCCGTCATTTCCGAACGGCACTTCGCGCAGCAGGAAGTAGCGGACCGGGTCGAGCCCATAGGTGTCCACAAGCTCGAACGGGTCAATCACATTGCCGAGCGACTTGGAAATCTTCTCGCCTTCATTCGTCCACCAACCGTGGGCGAAGACCTGAGATGGCAACTCGATACCAGCGGACATCAAGAACGCAGGCCAGTAGACCGTATGAAATCTCAGAATGTCTTTGCCAATTACATGCACATCTGCGGGCCAGAATTTTTTGAACAGATCGCTCTCCGCATCCGGATAGCCCGCCGCGGCGATATAGTTGGTGAGCGCGTCGAGCCACACGTAGACGATATGATTCGGATCACCGGGTACCGGCACGCCCCAATTGAAGGTCGTGCGGGAAATAGAGAGATCCCGAAGCCCGCCCTTCACAAAACTCGCAACCTCGTTGCGCCGTGTTTCCGGAAGAATGAAACCCGGCTGCTCATAGAGTTCCAGCAGTTTGTCCTGATAGGCGGACAGTCGGAAGAAATAGCTCGGCTCCTCAACCCACTCAACCGGCGCGCCGGTGGGCGCGACCTTGTCGCCAGAAGGAGACTCTTTGAGCTCTTCCTCGCCGTAAAAAGCCTCATCGCGCACGGAATACCAACCGGCATAGGAGTCGAGATAGATGTCACCTTTGTCGGCCATCCGTTGCCAGATGTCCTGCACCGCTTTGATGTGCCGGTCTTCAGTTGTGCGAATGAAATCATCAATCGAAAAGTTCATCGTCTCCGCCAGAGACTGAAACCGGCCGGAGATCTGGGCGCAGAGTTCCTGCGGGGTGATGCCTTGGGCCTCGGCTGATTTCTCGACCTTCTGCCCGTGCTCATCATTCCCTGTCAGAAAAAGCACATCATACCCGTCCAGCCGCTTGAACCGCGCCAGTGCATCACAAGCGAGTGTCGTATAGGCATGCCCGATATGGGGCACGTCATTGACGTAGTAGATCGGCGTTGTGATGTAGAAGGACTTTGCGGCGGACATTGTGGGAAGCACTCTTCAGGATGAAAGTTGGGACGGACCAGGTTCGGGCGGAAGCAATGCCGACGGCTCAGGCGGATTGGGCCATGCCGGAAGCGGCGGCCTCAAGCATCGAGAATGCGTTCAAAATCACCAACTTGCGATCCATGTTCAGCGCCTCTGCGCGGGTGGCCAATTCGCCGATCTTTTCCCATACCTCGACCCAACGATCAAGGTTTCCGCCGCCGACGAGACGCGTCATGGCGGCGGATTCCCCAGGTGCTATTTCCGGCCTCGGCGGACCGCCTGCTCCCTGGCGAACAGCGCGTGCGACCCAATCGCGCATGAGATCGAGCAAAATCTCGAATGTCTGTTCGGCACCACGTCTGGCTGCCTTGTCCGCCAGGGCATGCATCGCGGCAATGTCGGGCCGCGGCAGCTGGCAAATGAGGTCGAACATGGACCTATAAAGCTCCAGCCCACCGCCAGACGCGATGGTGAGTGCCCTCCCCGCGCTGCCTTCAGCCAGAATGTCGATGGCTGCGATATCATCACCGTTCAAGTCGACGCCGTTAGCGCCCAGCGCCTGATCCATGGCACTGCTGCTGAGCGCCGGCATCGGTAATTGCCGGCATCTGGACCGAATGGTGGGCAGCAACCGTCCGGGCTGATGACTAACAAGCAGGAACAATGATTTTGCAGGTGGTTCTTCGAGGACCTTGAGCAGCGCGTTGGCAGAGTTCGCATTCATTTCGTCGGCACTGTCGACAATACAGACGCGCCAGCCACCTGCCCCGGCGCTTTTGCCAAAGAAGCCGGATGTCTTTCGGACTTCGTCTACCGGGATAACCGATTTCGCCTTTTTTGTTTTGTCATCGACCGGCCGGCGTATGACCAAGAGGTCTGGATGGCCCTGCGCCAAAATCTGCCGCGCGGCGGGCATGTCTTCCGAGACGGTCAGGTTCTCGGCACCCATCGCTCGCGCCTTCTCAGCGTCGCCATAGGTCAACACAAACTTGGCCATATGGTAGGCGAGCGTTGCCTTGCCGATGCCTTTCGGACCCGTCAGCAGCCAGGCATGATGCATACGCCCGCTCATGAATGCGTCGAACAGGCTTTGCTCTGCTGGTGCTTGCCCATAAAGGACGGAAGTCTCGCGCGGGTGTGTGAAGTCGCCCAGGCGGTCGGGTTCAGGAAGATCACTCATGGGCTGAGCTTAACATGACCGGGGCGGACTGTCAGAGCTTGAAGCGGGCCGCTGTCTCTGACCAGATGGCCTGATGCACCGCATCGATCTTGTCTGTTGCATCGATAACTTTACACCGGTCCGGCGCGCTCCCGGCAATGTCCAGAAAGGCTTGGCGGAGCGTCTTATGGAATGCCTGCCCCATCTTCTCATACCGGTCTTCGCCGTCACCACGACTTCCCGCCCGAGCGAGGCCGTCCTCCACAGGCAGATCGAGGATCAGCGTAAGGTCCGGCATGGTATCTGCCACCACGAGTCGCGTCAGGTCCTGCAGGACATCGGTCCCTAATCCCTGTGCGACCCCCTGATAGGCAACCGAGGAGTCAACAAAGCGGTCGCAAAGAACCCAGGTCCCGGCCGCAAGGGCGGGACGAATGACACGCTCCAGGTGATCGGCGCGCGCCGCAAAGTGAAGCAGCACTTCGGTCATGCCGGTCCATCGATCACTCTCGCCTGTGACGAGGAGTGATCGAATTTCTTCCGCGCCCGGCGACCCGCCGGGTTCGCGCGTTTGTAAGACTGTGTGTCCGGCTTTCTCGAGTGCCTCTGCGAGCAGCCGGATTTGGGTAGATTTGCCCGCCCCTTCGCCGCCTTCAAATGTGATGAAGCGGCCTTTTTGCGGGCGGTCGGCGCTCATAAGAACCTATTCGCCCGTGATCATTTGAAGGAGCGAACTCATGGCGCGGCCAAACAGGCCGATCTGGTCGACATTGGCACCGGCATAAATAGGAAACGTCCGTGTGGGCGCGTTTGGAGCTTCAATGGTCAAGGTTCCAACTTCCTGCCCTGCCTTGATCGGCGCGGCAATCGGGCCATCCCAGCTTGCCGATACTTTCATGTCTCGCCGTGCTGCGCGCGTAAGTGTGAGACTGACATCGTCAGCCACGACCAGCGGTACAAGATCGTAAACCCCCTGCCAGACTTCGGCATTCTCAACGACTTCGCCAGCGGCATAAAAGTCGTAGGTTTTGAACTCCCGGAAGCCCCAGCGCAGAAGCTTTTCGCTCTCTTCAGATCGCTCGCGTTCAGACGTCAATCCGTTGACCACCATGATCAGGCGCCGGCCGTTCTGCTCGCCTGAGGCGACCAGGCCATATCCAGACGCTTCTGTGTGACCGGTTTTGAGGCCATCAACATTGAGGTTCATGTAAAGCAGCGGATTCCGGTTCGCCTGGGTGATCCCATTCCATGTGAATTCCCGCTCTGCGTAATACGGATAATAGTCGCTAAGATCATAGATCAGGTGGCGGGCCAGCTGCGCCAGCTCCCGCGATGTCATTCTATGTTCAGGGTGAGGCCAGCCGGTCGAGTTGCGAAACTCCGCTCGGTCGAGACCGAGCTCTCTGCCTCTGCGGGTCATCTCTTCAGCAAATGCCTCTTCCGATCCGCTCATGCCTTCTGCGATTGCAATACAGGCATCATTGCCGGATTGAACGATCACCCCCCGGATCAGATCTTCGACCGGGATCCGGGAATTGACCTCGGCGAACATGGTCGATGACCCAGATGCAGCCCCGCCGCGCCGCCAGGCGTTTTCGCTGACGATCATTGTATCCGTCAGACTGAGACGCCCCTCTTTCAATGCCTCGAACAAGAGTGTCATGGTCATGAGCTTTGTCATACTGGCGGGCGCCATCGGAACATCACCCTGCTTTTCGTAGAGGATGTCGCCGGTCTCGCCATCCATTAGAACAGCGAAGGTTGCTTTGGTTTCAAAGGCTGCAGCGGTAGTGGACGTGAACGAGCCCACCACGAACAGGAGGGCAAAAATGCTGTGCGAAAGAGGACGAAAGATCATGAGACTCTTCAAGTTGGAGTGTTACGGCGGTCAAGTGACCGCCCGGCGAGCTATTATTCGATAACAACTCTGGCGTTTGTGTGACCACGACCCGTAATTTGCTGCAACAAACCATTGGCCGCCTGTGGATCCTGAACAGGACCCACCCGAACCCTGTAGAGCTCTGTCCCATTCACATTCACTGGATTCACATCGACAGGCCCCAGGTCGGACAGCTGAATTTTGAGAGCTTCCGCGTTGGCCTGATTGGCGAATGCACCGGCCTGGACATAGGTGCCCGGCAGCGGCGCTGGCGTCAGATTGGTTGATTGGGAGGATGCTGCTTGAGGTGCAGCGGGGGCGTCTGGGATAGGCGCCATGTCAGACGGCAACAAGGTGCCGCTGCTGGCGCTGGCAGGATAGGTTGGTGTGAGTGACGCGACTTGGACAGGCTGGGTAGGTGCCGCGATCGCATTGTCGCGATCAGGGGTCTGTTCAGGTCGCGGCGCTGTAAACCGGTTCTCAGCAACCACGGATTGCACGTCGGGGACATCGCCGTCCAAGGGTGCGCGACGCAGGTATTGAACCCGAACCCGCGCGGTGCCCTGTTTCAGAAATCCAAGAAGCTCAGCCGACCGGCGGGACAGGTCGATTTCGCGATCCGCGACAAACGGGCCACGATCGTTGATCCTGACGACAAGGGAGCGTCCGTTCTCGAGGTTTGTGACCCGAGCATAGATTGGCATCGGCAGTGTTGGGTGCGCAGCGGTGATGAGGTTTTGATCGAATACCTCGCCATTAGCCGTTGGTTTTCCATGGAAATTCGGCCCGTACCAGGATGCCATGCCTTTGCGGTCATAGTTTTCATCTTCTGCAGGGTAGTACCACTGGCCGTCGATTTTGTAAGGATTGCCGACCTTATAGATCCCGCCTCCGGTGCCCTGCCCCAGAGACTTGGCGACATGTGCCCCAAGCTGGGCTTCAGCGCACCCAGCGGCGACAAGTGGACTTATTAAGAGGCCGATCACGATTGAGAGCCGACGGATCGATGGCCGCCTGGGGATGCGAACGCGCCGCAGAGAGTTGCTGCTATGGAATGGGGAGAAAGTGGCTGTGTGCTTGTCCATTTGTCGCGCTGCCTGCTTTTAGCCGAATCAGGTCAAATCCTCTGGATTCCCTTATAACGCCGCATAAATTTCGACGCTACGAAACTCAATGCTGCCGGGTCCGATCCTCGTTGCGTCCATGGCCCTAGACAGCCAGTATGGCGCCCCAGCAAAGCTGAGCTGAGACTTCTGAATTTTGTCCCGATGAATGCGAACAAAACCTTTACGAACGTCCAAGAATTGACCTTGAAGGCTCCGTCATTGACCCGCTCTCTGGTGAGCCTCATTCGATCTAAACCGGTCACTGAGGCGGATCTCGCGGCTGCGTCTCTTTTTGTGCTGGATGCGATTGCCAATACATGTGCAGGCAGAAACTCTGAACCAGGCCGGGTTTTGCTGGCGTGGCACCAGGGCGGTGGTGAGACCAACCAAAAGCCCGACACCGGCAAGCAGGCCTTTTTGCTCGGCGCACTTACTCATATTCTGGAGACCGACGATCTCCATCGGCAGTCGGTGGTGCATCCGGGATGTGTCGTCGTACCCCCAGCCTGGGTGCTGGCGGCAGAACACAGGCTTGACGGCCGCACGTTCCTCAAGTCGGTGCTCCATGGCTTTGAAGCGACGACCCGCATTGGCATGGCTGTGGGCGCGGAGCATTATCGGATCTGGCACAACACAGCGACCTGTGGTCCCTTTGGCTCGGCAATGGCTGGTGCGGCGTTGCTCAATCTGAGCGACGAGGAGGCAACCCATGCGCTCGGCAACGCCGGAAGCCAGGCAGCAGGCCTGTGGGAATTTCTTGAAACCGGGGCCATGACCAAGCACCTGCACGCAGGCCACGCTTCGGAAGCAGGCGTCCGCGCGGCCGAACTCGCGAAATATGGCTTCACCGGTCCGCCGAAGATATTGGAAGGCGACAAAGGGTTCTTCAAAGCAACCTGCCCTGACGCAAGTCCGGCGGCGGTCCTAGCGGACCCTGACGCTCCGTGGCAGCTGACGAAAACATCCATCAAGCCTTGGCCCTCCTGCCGCCATACCCATCCGGCAATTGACGCCGCTCAGGCCATTCGCGCGCAACTGAAGCATCAGGGAACGGCGCTTACAGAGGATATGATCCAATCTGTCGACGTCGGCGTTTATCAAGCCGCGCTTGATGTGTGTGACCGGGTTGATCCGACAACGGAATATGAAGCCAAGTTTTCACTGCATCACACGGTCGCGGCGGCACTGCTTCTAGACAAAGTGGACTTTGAGGCATTTGGCGAAAAAGCCCGCGCCGCATTGGAGACTGCGAGACCTAAGGTCAGGCCGACGCTCCGAGAGCCATATGCCTCTGCTTATCCTAATGCGTGGGGAAGTTCGGTGTCCGTCGAGCTGACATCAGGTGAGACCATTCAGGAGAAAAGAGAGCACGCCAAAGGCGACCCTGAAGCGCCGCTAACGCGAAACGAGATGATCGATAAGGCGCATATGCTTCTGACCCACGCAGGCTTCTCAGAGCCGAGGGGACTCATAGAGGCAATTTTGGCATTGCCGGAGGGTGGTCCTTTGCCCGATCTTTCGGATGCAGGAGGCGTTTAGGCCGTTCGCTGAGAGTAGTCTGGAACTTAAGCCGCGACGAAGCTCAGGTAGAACTGCGCTGCAGCGCCGATCAGCACGGAACCCCAGATCCAACTGGTGCGGACAAGAAATCCGCGTCGCTGTTTTTCAACAGGCGCTTCGGCGCTTACTTCTTCAACTTCTTCGGGGGCCTGGGCGGCGGGCATGGGCATTCTGTATTCGCGCAGCCCTGCAATGAAAATTCCGGTTCCCAGCACGAGCATAATGATTGCTGGTACCCACCACTGCGTAATATCGATCGCCATTAACTCCACCCAACTCGTTCTTTCTTACAGCGCCCCCTGACGCCGGTGTGTTGCGGCGCATTGTGGCAAACTGCGGGAAACTTGGCAAAGTCCATTTCTTACAGGTTTATTCACCTGATACGCGCAAAATGAGCGGCGTTAACCTTGTTTCCGTCCGGTTTGAGTAATCCATTCTGACCACAAGCCCCGATCGAGCAGATTCACCATGCCGCATGAAAAACGTGAAATCGTCTTTTCAATGAATGAATTTCTGGAAGCGTTGATGCGGTACAACGAAATGCGCGGCGGCATACGATATCGCGCGCACCAGATCAGGGCTGTCGGAGTCGACAAGACCGGCGCCGGGTCGACCGAACTCACGTTCGATGATGAAGAAACAATCAGCTTTACCGAAAGCGATATTGTCGCCTCCCTCATCGCCTATTGCATCGAAAACAAAGTCCCGTTGCCTGCCCGCGCCGGCAAGCGCATCGTTGTGACGGAGACCGGTGTCGAACTGGCGATCGAAAGCAAGACGGATTGGGTCCAGCCAGTGCCTTTGCCGATCAGAGAAATAAGGCATTAAATCGGCATCGAATTTTGTGAAGCTTTCTTTTGTGCACAGAAGCGTTATTTGCTAAACGATCACCGCGCCGGGAAGATACCCGGTGAGTCGGCTAAATGCCCCTGCGGAGGGGTGCGAGAGTGGTTGAATCGACCGGTCTTGAAAACCGGCAGGCGTGCAAGCGTCTCGTGGGTTCGAATCCCACCCCCTCCGCCATTTCCTTTACAGACTTGACCAGCATCGGTGGGATAACGAACCCACTGCTAAAAGTAGGCAATGCGCTTCGCGCATTGCCGGTGGTTCGAATCCCACCCCCTCCGCCATTTCCTTTACAGACTTGACCAGCATCGGTGGGATAACGAACCCACTGCTAAAAGTAGGCAATGCGCTTCGCGCATTGCCGGTGGTTCGAATCCCACCCCCTCCGCCATTTCCTTTACAGACTTGACCAGCATCGGTGGGATAACGAACCCACTGCTAAAGGTAGGCAATGCGCTTCGCGCATTGCCGGTGGTTCGAATCCCATCCCCTCCGCCATTTCCTTTACAGACTTGACCAGCATCGGTGGGATAACGAACCCACTGCCAAAGGTAGGCAATGCGCTTCGCGCATTGCCGGTGGTTCGGATCCCACCCCCTCCGCCATTTCCTTTTCATATTCAAAGCGCGGGCTGTATCAGATGGGATGTTAAATCCATCACGAAAGTAGAAAGAGACGACGCCCCCGCTGGGCTTAGCTAAATCCCTTAAGTCCTTTCACGAGAGCCTTACGGCCGGATCACCAGCTTGCCCATGACCTCGCCAGACCCGGTACGGCGCAGTGCCTCGGGTACGGCAGACAGCGGCAGCACGTCTTCCACATACGGTTTCATTATGCCGTCTATCGCCATTTGTGCTGCCCGCTGGGTCGACTCCCGCACGAGAAGCAGCCCAATGGATTTGCCTCTTAGCCGAAACGGTAGCCCGCCGACAACGAGAGACACCAATATGCCGACACGACCACCGACGGCCTTGTAGACGCCGTCCTCCGCCAGTGCACGTGAAATTCGCCACGGCCCGCGCGTCGCGACCATGTCGAGAATTCTGTCCCATTTCTCGCCGGTTTCGGCGAAGTCTACCTTACTGTAGTCGATTACCGCGTTCGCGCCGAGCGACCTGAGCCATTCGACCTTTGCGGTATTGTCTACGGCCGTGATGCGTGCGCCCGCAGCCTTTGCCAGTTGCAGAGCCATCGTGCCCGACCCGCCGCCGGACCCATTGATGAGAAATTTTGTGCCGTGCGTCAGGCCCTCGGTCCCGCTCAACGCAATACTACCTGCCTGCGGCAGGCAGGCGGCGACTTCGTCCGAAAGCGCATCCGGTGCCGCGACCATGTGAGCAGCGGGAACGCAGGTATATTCGGCGAAGCCGCCCCGCGTCATGACGACGTCGCCCATGAGCCGCTGGCCCGTCGAAACTCCTGTGACACCTGGGCCAAGCTTGTCGACCACACCGACGATGTCGGAGCCCAACACAGGCTTCTTCGGCCGCCATAGCCCGCCGATCATGCGGGCATAGAACGGTGAGCCGGTCAGATATTCCCAATCCGACAGGTTGACCGCGCAGGCGGCCACCTTCACGCGGACCTCACCTGTTTTCGGCTCGGGGACGGGAAGGTCGGAGACGCTGAGCTCTTCCGGTCCTCCGTAGCGGTAATGGACGACGGCCTTCATGCTGGCTCCGTCAGATTGGCCCACTAAACAATGGGTCGAGAGGATGTTGGAGACTGATCAAAATCCTGTCTGGAAGCAACCCACCCCTCCGCCATCTTTCCTTCATTGCTGACTCTGGGTGCGCTTTCGCGGGCTGCATTGAACTGCTACCTAAGCCATCGGCAATGTGCCGGGATGATTCAATTATTGAGGGGGTATTTTATGTACGCAATTCTTGCAGTTTCAATCCATCTTCTGAGTGGTCCGCACGTATGGGCGGTGACAGACGCCGGGACTTTCAATGACAAGTCTTCTTGCGAAGCTGCAATCACCGCATCGGTGCCTGCCAAACTAAAGGAACATGAAGCGAAAGCTCACGAGGCTGGCGAACTTCAGTATGTCTGTCTGAAGGTCGTTGAAGGCTGATCGGCATTCATTGCCTAAGCGCTCGTCCTCGAGGTCCTGCGCCAAACAGAAAACGGGGCCCTTGGAATTGATCCGAGAGCCCCGCCAACAAAAATCTCACACGGACAGAAGTTAGGAACCTGGGGCTACTCTGCCGCTGTCGAGTGCTTGGCCTTGGTGCGGGCTATAATCTCCGCCTGACGTTCGATCCGTGCGACTTCCTCGGTGCCCCCGCGAGTCTCGTTGAACATGGCGAGATCATGCGTGTCATCGTCGTTCACCAGCGTGAGCGCCAGATCTTTATAGTCATAACGGTTCGGATCCCGCTTGATCTTGCGACGGATCATCATCAGGCGCACAACCAGCGGGATAACGCTCAGATGTTTCGACAGAATTTCCCAAGCATACCGCGGATAGAAGATAAAGGGGCTTTCGATAGGTAGGCCCGAGCGGCGGTTCAAACGTGATTTAATTCGGAAATAGCCGCCATCGACCGGATGAACCCGTTCGACCTTAAAGTTCAGATAAAACCACAGCATCAGGAACATCATGTTGCCGGGGCTCATGCCCGTCGCGACAGCACGGCGCATAATCCGCTCAACATGTTCCGGGTCATAATAGGCGTCCCACATCGCCTCGTAGGCAGCCATGAACTCCTCATGAGTCATGTTCGGGTGCTTCATAACCCAGTGGTTGAGGTCATACTTGTTCATGTCCGGATCCATCCAGACCCCGTCTTCTTGGAAGCCTTTATGGTCGGCGGAACCAGGAAGCGGCGTCAGAATGTTGAATTCGATAAGGTCGAGGGCGAGTTCGTTCTGGAGGATTTCGATTTCACGCTGCAGCGATTCCGGCGTGTCATTCGGGAAGCCTAGAATGTAGCCGGCATAGGTGGTGATCCCGTGCGCCTTCCATTGCAGAAGCATGTCGCGATATTCGGTGATCTTGTTCTGGCCCTTTTGGGCGGCGGCCAGATTGTCGGGATTGACATTCTCAAGTCCGATGAAGACACGCTTCACACCGGCTTTGACAGCCTTTTCGATAAAGCCGGGCACCTTGTGACACTGCGTGTCCACCTGGATGACAAGCTTGACCTTTAGGTTTTCTTCTTCGCGCAGTTTGATCAAACGGTCGAAAAGCGGTTCCCATTCCTTGTTGCGGGCGAAATTATCGTCGGTCACGAAGAAGCGCCGGATGCCTTGCGCATAGTTTGCACGCACCATCTTCTCCAAGTCGTCTGGCGACCGGAAGCGGCTCTTGCGGCCTTGCACATTGATGATGGTGCAGAACGAGCATTGGAATGGGCACCCGCGCCCAAGGTCAATGCTCGACGCCCCATCAGCTGTCCGGTTCAAATGCTCTGCGGGCAGAAACGGCGTCGGCTGGTCCTGCAGCGAAGGCAGATCGTGCATGTAATTGTAGACGGGTTTCAACTGGCCCTGATAGGCATCACGCAGCACTTCATCGAGCCGTCCGTCTTCGGCCTCGCCCGCAAACATGGAGATGCCCATGGCCTGTGCTTCGACGAGGTCTGGCGGCAGCTCCTTCAGCATGGCCATACACCCGGACACGTGGAAACCGCCGACGCAGACCTGGATACCCGCATCAAGGAATGGGCGGGCAAGGTCTACGGTTCGCGGAAACTGGTTTGACTGCACGCCGACCATACAGACCAACGCCTTGCCGCCGTCCCGCTGAATCATCTTGATCAGCTTTTTGACCGGCACGATGGTGTTGATTTCGTCGACGGTCGTCAGCTTCATATCGACGTCGGGACCGAGCACCTGGCGCTCTTTGCTATCGTAGGCAAGGCCGTTCAGGACCGCGAGCGTATTTGCCGGAATGGCCGAGGTCAGCCACTGGATGGGATAGCCGTCATCGTCATAATGTGTCGGCTTAATCATCACCAGATTGAAGATATCTTTCTGGCGCTGATCTAATGTTTCCATCGTGCAATCTCCAACAATAAGCTAACCTCAACACGATAAATGTACGCATTCCAAGGGCCGCCAGCTTGGAGGAAATACTAAAGGTCGTATCGTCACCGAACCTCGAAGCAGAGTCAATTTTTCACCATGGCGGCGCAACGCAGCCTCGAGTCAGGGCAGTCACCCTGTTCAGCAAAACCTCCAAGAATCCCAGTGGAACTGCGGATAAACCATGACTGTGCTGTATGCCGGACAGCATTTGAAGTAATTGGTTCGCACGGGAATAATCCGAGGTCAGAGCATAATACGACCCATTCTAAAGTACCATCGGATCCGTCGGGTATGCATCGACGGCGTCGTTGGCAGCTCAAGCTCTCCGGATCAGCAGCTCATGCGTTCGTCCTGCAAAGGACTACGAGGCCTTCGCCACCTCGTCACCCCGCAGCTCGGGCGCCAGTTTTTCAATCGATGAAGCCAGAAATGAGACTAAGGCGCGCACCCGCGCAGAGGTTCGCAGATCAGGGTGTGTGAGGATCCAGGCTTGGTTTAGAAGCCCGACACGTCCTGGGGGAACGCGGACAAGTGTCGGATCACGATCCCCGATCCAACAAGGCAAAAGCGCCATCCCCAATTCCGCACGCGCCGCCTCTTGCTGGGCAAACGGATCGTTCACCTGCCAATGCGCAAGGCAGGTTGGAAAATCCGTTTCCTGAACCCAATCGGGGCACTCACCGTCGCCGCGCCATCCGATCCACCGTGCAGTGGCGGCGGCGCCCCGGAAGCTATGTTGATTGATATAGCTCTGCGTCGCATAGGCGGCGTTGGCGAACTGTGGCAAACGCCTGCCAACCAGCCAGGGTTCAGGTTCCTGAGAAAACCGGACAGCAATGTCGGCGTCGCGACGGGACAGATCCACGACCTCATTGGTGGCGAATATCTCCAGATCGATCTCTGGATATCGTTTGTCAAAATCAGCAAGAATTGGCAGGAGCAGCGAGGCCATCATTGGCAGCATTGTCATTTGAATGGGCCCTGCCAGGCGAGAATCGCTGCCCGAGATGCTGCGTTCCAGATCGAACATCTCTCTTTCGACATTCTGCGCATATTCGAGTATGCGTTCGCCGGTCGCGTTTAACGCATAGCCATCGCGCAACCTGTCAAACAGGCGAACGCCCAACCGAGCTTCAAGCGTGTCCAGTCGGCGGGCAACTGTCGAATGACTGATCGACAATAAGGTGGCCGCCTTCCTGACAGTGCCCTGCCGAGACAGCGCTAGAAATATCTTCAAATCGTCCCAGCCTAGGTCGTCCAAAATCGATGCTCCAAGTGGTCTATTTTTGCATCTCTAGAACTCAAAAGTGGAGTTTGTGAACTCAAAAATCAACCACTAAGTCTTGGGACGAAACGCCGTCCCGGAAGGATTTTAGGGAGCTCACCAATGACAGATAAATCGGTAGTCACCTTGGCCGAAGCCGCGATCCATAACCCTAGCGAGCGCAGGCACTTCATGAGAATTCGACCGTTGGAGCGCGTTGTAACCGTCCGGCGCGGGGAGGAGGTCCTCGCCCGTTCGTCCAGATGTGCGCGACTTCTAGAGGTCGGGCGCGACATGTATGAGCCTGTGATTTACATGCCGCGCGAAGACATCACAGCCCGCATGATTGCGTCGGAAACGACATCCTCCTGCGCACTCAAGGGGACGGCCAGTTACCTCTCATTGGTTACCGACAACGGGGATGTCGAGGTTCCGGACATCGCTTGGGTTTACGACGTAACGCACGACTTTGCCGCCGAAATCAAAGGCCTTGTCGCCTTCTATCCCCATCTCGTCGCTATCGAAGAAACGCCGACATGAAAGCCAGTCTGTATTTCGTCATGCGTTCAATCGAAGACCTGACCAAAGAGACGTCACGAACAATCAACCACTAATTGGAGCGGTGCTATGGATCTGAAAAACAAAAAAGTCCTGCTGACGGGCGGAACTGCAGGCATCGGCCGTGCGCTGGCGCGGCAGATGAAAGCCAAAGGCGCGTTGGTCACGGTGACCGGGCGAAACCCCGAACGCTTGGCGGAAATGCAAGATGAGGGATTTGCCACGATTGCGGCTGACCTCTCAAACTCTGCTGGCGTAGACGCGCTGATTGCAGAATGGGGAGACAAAGAGTTGGACGTTCTGGTCAACAATGTGGGGTACGAGGTTGCATATGACTTTCGAACGGACACCACGGACCCTGACGCCGCAGAAGATTGTATCTATACCAACCTTGCTGCGCCGGTTCGGTTGACGACAGGATTGATGCCAAATTTGCGCAAGCAAAAGCGCGCGACCATCGTCAATGTGACCTCAGGGCTTGCTCTCGCCCCCGCAGCAGGAACGCCACTTTATTGCGGTACGAAGTCGGCATTTCGGTTCTTTACGCAAGGGTTACGAGAACAGGTCAAGGACTTTGGCATTCACGTGGTTGAAGCGTTGCCCCCCGTTGTCGATACGCAAGCCCACGCAGGCAAGACCTACAAAAAGATGCCCGCAGACAAATGTGCACGACAGATCCTGTCCGCGATCCTTCGCGACCGAGATGAGGCCAATATCGGCGTGGTGAAAACAGTCCGCCTACTGGAGTCGATATCGCCTGCTTACATGCGGCGAACTGTGTTGCGCATGTTCTGATGGACACATTCATCCCCGGCGCAAGCCACGCGGTTGATATCGTGATCCTCATTTGGTTGCCGCGCGAACCCCACCACGCAACCCGGTCTGAAGCGGTGCGAACATTCGCCGATACTCACTGGGACTCAGGCCGGTGCCACGTTTGAACAGGCGGCGGAAGAAGGCCACGTTCTCGTAGCCAACATCAGACGCAATCTCGTCCACAGATCGTTGGGTGGTCTCAAGCTCTTTTTTTGCGGCTTCAATCCTGAGATTCTGCGCGTAGGTGATGAGCGTGACGCCTGTG